>NZ_JAGEMM010000030.1 GCF_017921815.1 Microvirga antarctica
CGCCTTCGCCCGCGTGCGGATTCAGGCCACAGACAAGAATGCGCGGTTCGGCAATACCAAATTTGGTCCGCAAATCGTGATGCAAAATAGCAATCACTTCGTGCAAAAGCGCAGGGGTGATGGCGTCTGCAATCGCCCGTAGCGGCAGATGCGTGGTCGCCAGCGCCACGCGAAGTTCTTCGGTTGCCAGCATCATCACGACTTTTTTCGCCTGCGAACGCTCTTCGAAAAACTCGGTATGACCGGTAAACGGAATGCCTGCGTCGTTAATAACGCCTTTGTGCACGGGGCCTGTGATCAGCGCGGCAAATTCACCGTTCAGACAGCCATCACACGC
>NZ_JAGEMM010000031.1 GCF_017921815.1 Microvirga antarctica
AACTTCGACGTCATGGGGAATCGCTTCGATATCCGCCAGCAAATAGTGATGCGCCGCCTGACGATCGCGCGCCTGTTGCAGCATCGGCAGCGAAAGATCCAGGGCGGTCACTTCGCTCCCCCGCTCTCGCCAGTAACGACTCATACGTCCGGGGCCGCAGCCTGCGTCCAACACACTGGCAAACTGGCGGCCTGTCAACAGCGTCAGCAGCGCATCCGCGCTGTGTTGCTGCAAAGAGGCGTGCTGTTCATATTGCGATGCGGCCCGGCCAAACGCCGCCGCAATAGCCTGCTTATTCACCTGCGCCATGCAGCACCTCCAGCAGACGGTCTA
>NZ_JAGEMM010000032.1 GCF_017921815.1 Microvirga antarctica
CCGCGCGGATGGCTTTTTGCAACTGGCGTACCACCGCGCCGAACGCGTCATCGCTCTGATTGCATTCGCAGCGCATGTCCGGCACCGGCGTGACCGGCAACGGCGGCGCAGGCTGGGTTAACTGTTGGCTAAGGTACGCCAGGCGGGCGTTCAGGCGCTGTTTTTCCCGGTCGCTGGCGGTGAACAGACTGGCCTGAATACGGGTGCTTTTTTTCTGATGGTCTATCACCATCAGCGTTTCCGCTAAATAAAAGCAGTAGTCCGGGCAGTTATTGCCAGCCTCAAGGTGTGGCAGCGCTTCAAAGCCAGCGACCAGGTCGTAGGCAAACA
>NZ_JAGEMM010000033.1 GCF_017921815.1 Microvirga antarctica
GCAGCGGCCTGCCGCCGGGCTCTCACCAGCAGGGCTTCGGCCTGACCGGAATGCGCGAACGCGTGTCGGCGCTCGGCGGGACGCTAACCATCTCTTGTACCCACGGTACGCGGGTGAGCGTCTCGTTGCCCCAGCGTTACGTTTAAGGAAGGATAATGCTTTCGTTTTTAAAAGCCCCGGCCAACGCGCCGCTCATCACCGATAAGCACGAGGTTGACGCCCGCTATCGCTACTGGCGGCGGCATATCCTGATCACCATTTGGTTGGGTTACGCGCTGTTCTATTTCACCCGTAAAAGCTTTAACGCCGCCGCGCCGGAAATCCTTGC
>NZ_JAGEMM010000034.1 GCF_017921815.1 Microvirga antarctica
TGGCGATGTATTTGCCGATTTTTCATCTGGGAGACGCGATGAGCGGGATGGGATAAGGCTGGCGCACATTTACGCCAGCCAGAATATTAGAGGCTATTGAAAATGCGGTTTTCTTGTTCCTGCACCCGAATAAAGGTGGTGCGTTTGGTCAACTCTTTCAGGCGAGACGCGCCGACATAAGTGCAGGCTGAGCGTAGACCGCCCAGGATATCGCGGGCAGTATTGCCCACCGGCCCACGCAGCGGCAATTTAACCGTTTTACCTTCTGCCGCGCGGTATTTCGCAACGCCGCCGACATGACGGTTCATCGCAGATTCCGAACT
>NZ_JAGEMM010000035.1 GCF_017921815.1 Microvirga antarctica
ACCGCAGCACCTCTTTCTGCGCAATATCAACGTGATGCAAACTTCAGCGATTGGCCCGGCGTTAAAAATGCATTTCGATTTGTGTAAAGATGTCCGTGGTCAATTTATGGCCCGCCAGGACACGCTGCTTTCCCTCGCTAATGTTCATGCCATCAATGAAAACGGGCAGAGTTCCGTGGATATCGACAGGATTAATCACCAAACCGTGAATGTCGAAGCAGTGAATTTTCCGCTGCCGAAGCGGGGAGGGTAAGTACCGTTATTTTTACGAAAATTCCTGGGAAAAAGTTGTTCATACTTAATGTTATGGTGCCGACTAAG
>NZ_JAGEMM010000036.1 GCF_017921815.1 Microvirga antarctica
ATCCGCAAGATCAAGAATATCCCGGTGACAGCCGCGACCTGTAATAATCACCGTCTGGTGACCAGGGCGCGCGTTTAGCGCGCTTATGACCTCTTCCAGCGGCAAATAGTCATACGCCACCATATAGGTCAGCTCATCCAGTACCACCATATCAAGCAGCGGATCGGCCAGCATCCGTTTCCCATGCTGCCAAACGGCCATACATGCTGCAGTGTCTGCCTCGCGATTTTGCGTCTCCCAGGTAAATCCCGTTGCCATCACCTGAAATTCGACGCCATGCGGTTCCAGCAGATTACGCTCGCCGTTGGGCCAGGTGCCCT
>NZ_JAGEMM010000037.1 GCF_017921815.1 Microvirga antarctica
CGATCAGCCGAGCCGCGTGCAGCAGGGCGGAATTGCGCATCACGAAATAGCGGCAGAACCAGCGGAACCGATAGAGATCGTCCTCGTCGGCATCGAGCGCGCCGATGGCATCGCCAAGGCTGCGCGCGGGCAACTGGGCGAGGACGAACAGGTTCTTGATCGTGTCGAGGCCGAGATGCCCCTGCGTCGGATTGCTCGCGTCCGCGTTGATGAAATTCCAGTTGGTGATATGGCCGTTGACCCGCACGCGCGAGCGGCGGTCCGTCACTCTCTCGACAGTCGGGTCTGTCATTTCCGCATCGTGGCGGTAGACG
>NZ_JAGEMM010000038.1 GCF_017921815.1 Microvirga antarctica
ATAAGCCTGTGTTAGTTTCCAGCAACGTTACCATGCAGTTCGGCAGTAAGCCGCTGTTCGAAAACATTTCCGTCAAATTTGGCGGCGGCAACCGTTACGGCCTGATCGGCGCCAACGGTAGCGGAAAGTCCACTTTTATGAAAATCCTCGGCGGCGACCTGGAGCCGACGCTGGGCAATGTTTCCCTCGATCCGAATGAGCGCATCGGTAAGCTGCGTCAGGACCAGTTCGCTTTTGAAACATTCACCGTACTTGATACTGTCATTATGGGGCATGGAGAACTGTGGGAAGTCAAGCAGGAGCGCGACCGTATC
>NZ_JAGEMM010000039.1 GCF_017921815.1 Microvirga antarctica
GGTGGCTTTCCTGCTGATGGGTGTCAGCGGACGTCTTGATAAACCTGTACGCATTGCTCTGGAGTAAATTATTGATGTAAGCGCCTACTTACAAAACAAACTGCAATTGTTCGTTGAAAGTGAGTGCTAAAATCCCTATAACAGAAGAACCAGTCCGGTTGAGGACTGGTTGACGTTACAGAGGTTTGAAAGTCAAAAGTGCGAAAAAACACCTATGCGATGCGCTATGTTGCCGGACAGCCCGCCGAGCGGATTTTGCCGCCAGGGTCGTTTGCGAGCATTGGCCAGGCATTGCCCGCCGGGGAACCG
>NZ_JAGEMM010000003.1 GCF_017921815.1 Microvirga antarctica
CTTGGGGAAATACGGCTGAAGCCGTGCCATCTGCTCGTCCGTCAGCCAGTAAAGGTCGCTCATGCTCAGTCTCCTTGCGGAACCTGAATCAGATCGAGCATCTTAAATCAATGGGTCCTGACCCTAGTCAACTTTGGGATTTAGCCTGGCCGGCAACTCCGTGGATGACCGTCATCAGGCCTGCAACCGTGAAATCGTCGAATGGCTGACATCGTACGTTCGAGCGATCGCCGTTAGGGCCTCGCCAGCGTCCCTCCGGCGAAGGGCTTCTTTCCTCTGGTGCGGCGTCAGTTTCGGTTTCCGCCCCATCTGCACCCCATTGGCCTTGGCGCGTTCACGGCCTTCGCCCGTCCTGGCCCGGATGAGCTCGCGTTCGAACTCGGCAAGTCCACCGAGCACCGTCAGCATCAGGCGACCATGCGGAGTTGTCGTATCGGCCCAGGTGTCGCTCAGAGACCGGAAGTGGGCACCCTTGCTTGCGACCTCGTCGAGGATATTGAGAAGGTCACGTGTCGAACGCGCCAGTCGGTCCAGGCGAATCACGACGAGAACATCGTCCGACATGAGGGTGGCGAGAGCTTTTCTGAGCTGCGGGCGATCGGCTCGAGCACCGCTGACCTTTTCCTTGAAGATTTTGTCGGCGCCGGCAGCCTTGAGCTGGGAAATCTGAGCGTCGAGAGTCTGGCCGTCGGTTGAGACGCGGGCATAGGCAATCAGGGCCATAGAAGCGCTCCAGTTTTGCACGTGATTTATGCACAGCGTAAGTGCTTGATCGCACTAGGTCGAGATCTTTGTGCAAAATTCTTGATTTTCGCACATGCCTGGAGGCGGAGTATCCTGCCACCACATTTCGGCCGTCCAAGTAGGATATCGCACACGCGCTCAGGCTGTTATGATCCGATGCCGACACGGTGAGTATTTTTCCGAAGCGATACGATTGATCGTCGGGCCATCACACTCAACGAGTCGGAACGGCCTTCACTTATGGGTAGGACACAAAAGCCAAGGAATAAAATGCGCCTGTCTGCTTTCATTCGTGAAAACTCCGAAGAGATCATCGTTGAGTGGGAAAATTTTGCGCGCTCCTTGGTCCCGGCCGCCAGCGGCATGAGCCCGCTTTCCCTGCGCAACCATATTAGCTACATCCTTGTATTCATTGCCGACGACATTGACACCGTCCAGACGGACTCTGAGCAGACAAACAAATCGCGCGGCAAGCAGCCCAAGTCCGCGACGGATAGTGTTGCAGAAATTCATGCAGCCCTGCGCCAAGCCGGTGGTTTTAACCTCGACCAAATGGTATCTGAGTATCGCGCCTTGCGCGCCAGCGTGACCAAGTTATGGGCTGCTCAGGATTTAGAACCAACTCGCCAGAGCGTGGCCGATTTGGTCCGGTTCAATGAAGCCATCGATCAAGCAAATACGGAATCGATCAGCTACTATTCAAAAACGGTCGATCATTCGCGTGATCTCTTTCTAGGCGTTCTAGGCCATGATCTTCGCAATCCTATCGGCGCGATGATAATGGCGGCCAGATTGATTGAAAGTATCGGGTCGCTGAATGCGCGCCAGGAAATGCTGATCGCGCAGGTTGTCATAAGTGGCGACCGATCGCTCGAAATGATGGATCAGCTTCTCGATCTTACTCGGGCTCGACTTGGATCGGGACTGCATGTCCTTCGAGAGGAAATGGACATGGCATTCGTATGCCGACAACTGGTTGAGGAGATGCGAAGCCTGCATCCGAGCCGGACCTTCACAATCAAAAGTTCGGGAGACACCGCAGGCGTTTGGGACAGGCCTCGCATAGGGCAGGTGTTTTCAAATCTGCTTGGCAACGCTGTCCAGTATGGTTTCAAAGACCTCCCCATCGACGTGACGATCATCGGCGACACGAAGTCGGTTTCACTTTCCGTCCATAACGAAGGCCTTCCGATTCCGAAGGACGCCATAGGCGGAATTTTCGAGGCCATGGTTCGTGGAGGAGCTGAAGGCAACGGCTCGACAAATCTTGGTTTAGGGCTTTACATTACGAAGGAAATTGTCTCGGCTCACGGCGGAACGATTAGGGTTACCTCCTCCGAAAAAGACGGCACCACTTTCATCGCTCTCTTCCCCCGGGTCGTTGATGCAGCCATGGTGACGCGGGATTGGGTTCGACCAGAGGATAGCCTTCAAAAAAAACAGGAGGGTATCTGAAATGAGCATCAATTTTCGCGCCAGCCATTCCATAAAAACCGTTAGCGCAAAGTCATTAACTGTTTTCCTTGCCTCACGCATGCGTGAGGCGGGTCAGACTTCTGCGCGAAACTTTTGATATTTGAACAAATTCCGCCCGCCTTAGCATGACTGCCCGCCAAGGCCTTTCATGATGGGACATTCCGGCCTGTCGCCACCTTCACAGGCATTGGCAAGGCCATGCAGCATGCCTGCCATTTCACGCATGCGCTGGATCTTCGTTTCCAGTTGGCAACGTGCGGGAGCGCAATGGCCTTTACCCGGAACTGCATCGATTTCGGTCGCTCCTGAAGGAATGAGGTCGATCATCTCGTGGTGACGGATCATCCTCGCCGTCACCCAGACGCCTAAGCTGCTTGTCCAACCTGCATAAAACTCCTTTTCAGATTGTGCTTGACCTTACCACCATGGGAAGGCTCACAACTGGGGAAGAGGTCAAAGAAACATGAAAAATCATACTCTCGACACCCCTTCCGGGGGGCGGAGCTGTTGCGGCTGTGGTCAAGGCACGCCCAAACCTGCCGATTCACTGGCGCAGCGAGTTGAAGACCCGGTCTGCGGGATGATGGTCGAGCCGCTCAAGACGGCTCACACGGCCGAGCATGACGGGCAGGCTTATTTCTTCTGCTCGGCCGGCTGCCGCAGCAACTTTATGGCCGGTCCGGCAAAATACCTGAACCTGGGTCCACGCGAGGCGAGGCCTGCGCTTGTCGGTGCGATCTACACCTGCCCGATGCATCCGCAAATCCGGCAGGTCGGGCCGGGAAGCTGTCCTATCTGCGGAATGGCCCTGGAGCCGGCCACGGTCACAGCCGATGCGCCGCCCCACCACGAGCTGGCGGACATGTCCCGCCGCTTCTGGATCGGGCTTGCGCTGACACTGCCGGTTTTCGTGCTGGAAATGGGCAGCCACATCCCGGCTTTGGGCTTGCACAATGTAGTTTCGCCCCAACTCTCGACCTGGGTGCAGTTCGCTTTGTCCACGCCCGTCGTTCTATGGGCCGGCTGGCCCTTTTTCGCGCGTGGCTGGGCCTCGATCGTCAACCGCAGCCTGAACATGTTCAGCCTGATCGCGCTCGGGACGGGAGCGGCTTATTTCTACAGCCTTGTCGCCGCGTTCGCGCCGGGCGTCTTCCCTGCCGGCTTCCATGAAATGGGCGGCATGGTCCCGGTCTATTTCGAGCCCGCTGCTGTCATCGTCGTGCTCGTGCTGCTCGGTCAAGTGCTGGAGCTGCGCGCCCGTGACCAGACCGGCGGTGCGATTCGCGCCCTGCTGAATCTCGCACCAAAAACCGCGCTGCGACTGAAAGCCGGCAGCGACGATCAGGAAGTCGCGCTCGATCAGGTGCAACTCGGCGATATGCTGAGGGTGCGACCTGGAAGCGGCGTGCCGGTCGATGGTATCGTGATCGACGGCAAAAGCGCCGTCGATGAATCCATGGTGACGGGTGAGTCCATGCCGGCCGCGAAACAGGCCGGGGCCAAGCTGATCGGTGGTACGGTCAACGGCACCGGCTCCCTGATCATGCGGGCCGACAAAGTCGGCTCCGATACGATGCTGGCTCGCATCGTCCAGATGGTTGCCGAGGCGCAGCGCAGCCGCGCACCCATCCAGCGCATGGCCGATCTTGTCGCCAGCTATTTTGTCCCCGCCGTCCTGGTCATCGCGGTGCTGTCTTTCATTGCCTGGGCCGTGTGGGGTCCGGCTCCGGCGCTGTCCTACGCTTTGATCGCCGCCGTTTCGGTCCTCATCATCGCCTGTCCCTGCGCGCTTGGATTGGCTACTCCCATGAGCATCGGAGTTGGCGTCGGCAAAGGGGCTGGCGTGGGTGTCCTGATCAAATCTGCCGAGGCGCTAGAGCGCATGGAAAAGGTGGACACACTGGTGGTCGACAAGACCGGAACCCTGACCGAGGGCAGGCCAAAGGTAACGACCGTGGTGGCGGCAGGCGGATTTGCCGAGAGCGGCCTTCTGACCATGGCCGCGAGCCTGGAGCGGTCGAGCGAGCATCCCCTTGCGGCCGCTATCGTGGCAGCTTCGCGCGAGCGCGGCCTTGCGATCGAAGACCCCACGGACTTCACTTCCGTCACGGGCAAAGGCGTTAGCGGTAAGGTCGGGGGACGCCTCGTGGCGCTCGGCAACAAAGCCCTGATGGATGGTCTCGGCATTCCGTTTGCCGACCTGAACGGGCAAGCCGACGATTTGCGCAGCAAGGGGGCAACAGCCCTGTTCATGGCGGTCGATGGCAAGCCCGGCGCTGTCATCGGCATCGCCGATCCTATCAAGGCCAGCACGCCGGCGGCGCTCGAAAAGTTGCACTCGGATGGCATTCGCATCGTCATGCTGACGGGCGACAACGCGCGGACCGCTGAAGCGGTCGGCCGGACGCTCGGCATCAAGGAGGTTCAAGGCGACGTGCTGCCCGAGGACAAGCACCGCATCGTCCGGCAACTGAAAACCGAGGGTCGCACCGTCGCTATGGCCGGCGACGGGGTAAACGACGCCCCCGCCCTCGCGGAGGCTGATGTCGGCATCGCGATGGGCACCGGCACGGACGTCGCCATTCAGAGCGCCGGCATCACCCTGGTCAAAGGCGATCTCATGGGCATCGCCCGTGCCCGCGCGCTCAGCCGGATGACGATGCGCAACATCCGCCAGAACCTGGTCTTTGCCTTCGCCTACAACGTGATCGGCATCCCGGTCGCGGCCGGGGTTCTCTACCCCGCGTTCGGCCTCCTGCTCAGCCCGATCATCGCCGCGCTCGCCATGTCGCTCAGCTCGGTTTCGGTGATCGTCAATGCGCTGCGCCTGCGCTCCGCGCAACTTTAGCGTGCGGCAGACGAGGACATCCGCCCCAATTCAGACGCGAATGGTCCGCCTGTAAGCCAAAGCGGCGATAGCCCCATCTACAGAGGAGAACGGGCGCCGAAGCTTCTAACAACCCTGGCCGTTCTGGCCTTACGGCAGTCCGATGACGGCACAGGCGGACATCCGGAAGGTTTGACTCGCCCAGGCGAGGCATTCCGGCGGAACGGTATCCATTGGCAGAACTACCGACCAAAATGCCACCTGCAAAATTCTTGATTTATGCAATTTTTCTCGGCAGCAGTAAGATATGAGGCGAGCAGGCGATTCTCCGAGCAATCATTAAAATGGCCCTTACCTAGGCCGTGGGTAAACTTACGGCTATGCATCGGGAAGATGGCCCCGGCGGCGGATCGCGCTGAGGTGTTGCGATGACAGAGCTTCTGCGGAGTTCAGGCGACAGAGACACGCCCTCGCGCAACCCATTCTCACAGTCCCGAGCCCACACGGCTCCATGGCACCGGGGGGTATCGGCGCGCCGCCACCCAATCAATAAGCACGACTACCATGCCGGACAGAGATCTTCATTTATGCGCCGGATTATCTGTTCCTCGACAGCACTCGACCGCGCCATCTACTATCAAAGTAACGTCATTGAACGTATGCTCTGCCGTCTCACAATCAACCCGGCCGAAAGTGAGCCAAGCAGAACTAACCAACCGGAGGAACGGCATTGAAGCGTCTGATCCTAGCTACCGCCCTCGCCGCCGCCATGACACCGGCACTAGCCGAAGAGAAGGCGGTGCAAATCGACAGCGCGGTCACCTGCGCCACCCTGACGCTGATGCGCTCCTCTCTGAACCGACCCAAGGGCAGTCCCTATCTCAAGGGCTGCGGCGAAGACCGAGAAGCGGGCATTTACTACATCGAGAGAACCGCCAAAATCGACAAGTGGAGCGTTAGCTGCATTCGCAAGGAAGGGGCTATGACCTGCCGTTGGACATGGGACCACCACCTCCCGAACGGTTAACTCGGGTCTGGCTTTCTCAGGCGAGATCCGCACTATGAGCCGGTCCTCAGGAGATTGCTTGCGAGGGCGCATTTCGTAGGGAACTCACATGAAGACTAGACTAGCGGCGTGAAGGTCGACTGACGGGCAGATCGACTAGGTGTTTGATCCCACGGTTTGATGGTGCGATCCTTTCTCGAAAATGGAAGGAAGCACTATGGGACAAGTTCGTCACGGGAGCGCCACGACCACGCACGTCGTCCGAGCAGCAATACAGCGATCGCAAGCTTCGCTCGCGCAGCTGAGCCGGGAGTTGGGCATCAATCCCAAGACGGTGGCAAAGTGGCGGAAGCGAGCGACAGTCGAGCATATGAAGACCGGGCCGACGGAACCACGGTCCACCGTGCTGACGGAGGCCGAGGAGGCGATGGTCGTCGCGTTCCGGCGCCACACACTGCTGCCACTGGACGACTGCCTCTATGCGCTTCAGTCGTCTATCCCGCACCTGAGGCGGTCAGCGCTGCATCGCTGCCTGCAGCGGCACGGCATCTCGCGCCTGCCTGATGTCGAGGGCGACAAGCCGAAGCGCCAGAAGTTCAAGCGCTACCCCATCGGGTTCTTCCACATTGATATCGCCGAAGTGCAAACCGGCGAAGGCAAGCTCTATCTCTTTGTAGGCATTGACCGGACCGCCAAGTTTGCTGTCGCGCAACTCGTTGCAACGGCTGACAGAAAGACTGCCTGGGAGTTCCTGCAGCACATGCTCGAGGCCGTGCCGTATCAGGTCCACACCATCTTGACCGACAATGGTATCCAGTTCGCCGAGCAACCCCGGAACCGCAACACCATCTATTCCCGGCCGATGCGCTTTGACATGATCTGCGAGGCGAACGGGATTGAGCACCGGTTGACCAAGCCCAACCACCCCTGGACTAACGGCCAGGTCGAGCGGATGAACCGCACGATAAAGGAGGCGACCGTCAAACGCTTCCACTACGAAAGCCACGACCAACTGCGAACCAACCTCGCGGACTTCCCAGCAGCCTACAACTTCGCCCGCAGGCTCAAGACGCTGAACGGCCTCACACCCAACGAATACATCTGCAAAATCTGGACATTAGAGCCGGATCGATTCATCCTAAACCCGATCCACCAGATGCCGGGACTGATCACCTAGGAAGTTTTCTCGCACCGAAGCACGGTCGTAGAACGAGATGACCCGTCGAGGTTAAGATCGAAGGAAGATCATTGCAGGACGCCGTGTATGTGACATCAAGCGAAGGGCCGCCACTAGAGAGCTATTTTATCACACGTGATCCCTAGCGTCTTGACGTCCCACTTCGAGACGCTTCAAGTTTTATCGAGACAGCCGGCAAAAGTCATAAAATATAGTTACAAAAACACGCTTCTGCTCGATCTCTTCGCGAGTAACACGTTGGTTGATCATGAAGCTGAGCGTCTTATTTTGTGCTCCACATCGGCGCTTTCTTTTGACTTTTCAATGTCTCATGCTGCGCCGCAGCATCGGCTTCAATCCTCAAATCTTCGTCTGCCAAGGCTTGTCGCGCCAGCTTTTCCATTTCGAGGAGTGAGAACTGCTGCTCGGTGGCGTATATCCCAACATCAGCGATGTCGTTCTTGCGGGTAACGTCGATCAGCGATCGCGATCGCCAAATATTCTCGGTAACGTCTACATCCACGATGCACCGGTAGGACGGCCAGAAATACGCGAGGGAATATTTTGGCGCACTGGCGTCGACGCTGACCGTGTTACAATTACCGGCCTGCGCGAGCTTCGCCGCGAGGGCGGGATCGGCTAGCTCCTTGGCATACCGGCTTGCGTATACTTCTTTTGCTGCCTTGTCAGTTTTCCCGCGTGCCGGGTCGTATGCGAAAGGTTGGCGGACGGTTGCCAAAATTCGAGCATCGTATTCCATCGAGCCGATCCGGCAGCCAGCGGTAAAGCCCGAACATCCGTGGTATGTTCTGTGGATATTGTATAAGCGACCATCAAGGAAAGATGCTGTTATGGCAGGGTCTCGGAGCGATTCGATGTCAGGATCCGGGTAGCAACCAACGGTGGAAATTCGTTGGGACGCATAGTTTACCTCCTCGATGCCATCGAGGCTTTTCATAAATACTTCAATCTGGCTTACTTGACGCGTATGCACGGGGAACGGCCCCCAGCACTTCGCGAAACGACGGACGGTGCGAAGATAGCTGTCCGTGCTGTTTCCCAACAAGGCGGTCCATGAGAAGGGCTCAGCAACCGGCTGTTTACAACTGGTGGACAGGATACTGGAATACTCACACCCGGAGTAGTTCTGGGCGGTCGTGGGAGAGCTGAAGCCACCTACGCACACCATTCCGGCTAGTCCAACAACAAGCTTCATCCGCGTCCATCCTCGACTGCTGCATCTTGCCACCATCCCGGCACGGAGTGATAGGATCCGTTCTCCCTGGGTTTGTAGGCCGAACCAGCGGCGATCGCGCGGTCCAGGTAGCCAACCTCCTCAAGGGCCTTGATTGCGCCGCTGACCCGGGCTTCCGTGAGTTCGTGGCCGTCATGGCCGGCCAAGGCTCGTCGGTCGATCGGGAACGATCCGGCCCACCCTCCCCGGCATGGACCAATCGGCCGAGAAAGACCGCTAGGGCGAATGCCGCCTCGCGGTTGCGGTATGGCGCCAAGGACTCGGTAAGCCGATCCCTGACGTCCCTAGCTCTATTGCCGGCAGTCGCGGCGGCACTAACTAGCCGCCGCAACAGCTGCTTGCACCGGTGCATAATTCAAGATTTACACAAATTGCTAGCCGTCATTACATCACCCCCCAGACGAGGCTGACACTCCGCTAATTTACTCCGCGAATTGCGCCAAATGTTCTGACGACGGACAATCATGATCAAGCGTAGCAGTGTTCCCCTTACTCCGCCAGCCGCCGGTCCAGCCGATCTGGAAAAAAGGGGCCTCGGTGTTTGCGCCTGAACCTGAATCTGCTACGCTTGGGGTCGAAGGGTGTAAATAATGTTGCACAAGTGGGGTGCTGGGTCTCAGCATGTTGCTGGGCGGGGGCAACGCCGACCCGATACGCAGAGGACAGCAAAGCCTTGCACCCTCGTGATGGCGCGGGGGGCACTCCTAAAATACGGGTAAATAGGGGAACACATCGGATGAAGCCCAGCACGCCATGGCTCGCTTCCATCTTTTTCTCACTGATCGCCCCTCATGCAATGGCGTCTGAAGCGTCTGATGCCAAAGCGTACGATCTGGCGTTCAAAACCATCCGCCAAAGCCGACTTTTGACCACCAAGCAGCTCGATTGCGTCTTCCTCATGATTGACGATAACGACGGCAAGGTCGCTACCGTGGACGTACGGGAGAAGCACAACAAAAAGTGCGGAGGCGCTCCGGAAACCGCCCCGCAAATGTTCTCCCTCAACATCGATCTCAAGACCGGCGCTGTCCAATGGGACGGCAACGACGATATGGAGATGCGACCCGTTCCACGACAGTTAGGGGACGCGGACACATGGCAACCACTTGGCCAGGGTTGGAGCCGCTATAATAATTCACGTTTCGGGACCATTGCGGAGATACCCGCCCTCTTCAAGTCGGTTGATCTACCGCCCGAGAATGGCGATGGGAGAGCATTCAACGCGGACGACGGCGCACGGCTTTGGGTGTCGGCAAGTTACGGGCCGTATGTGGTGACGGACACATTCGCAGCCTACAAGGTTTGGCTGGCCAAAGAGACCAAACCGGAACGGGCGACCTACAAGGCCGAAGGGAAGGGCTGGCTGGTTCTTTCCGGAATTGACGGGTCAACCGTCGTCTACACCAAGGTGATAGAGGGCTGCGGCGCAGGTCACGAAGTTCACATCGAATATCCAGTGCCCAAGCGTGCCTTTTACGATCCCATCGTCACGCGATTGTCGCGGACATTGCGATGCCAAACCCCTCGCGAGTGATAAAAAAACCAGAAGAAACTACCCGACCATCCGCCGCCAGCACGAACGCGGTGCTGTCATAGCGAGGCGCTCGGCTTGGGCACGCCATTGGTCTCGATCTGTTCGCAGGTCACGAGCTTGGTCGTCGAGGCGTCGAACGATCTCCTTCAAACCCTCAATTTGGGCATCCAACGCCGCCTGTCTCAAGACAGTCTCGGTGTCACGAATGGGGGTCTCGGCGCTCACCATAGGACCCGTCATAAGACCCGTCTCGGGGGTCACAGGGGCGAGTTCGTAGACTCGTGCGAGTTCCGAGGCATCGATCTGGTAGCTGCCATCCTCGCGCCTGTGAGCCGAAATCCGCCCTGCCTTGATCGCCCGTCTTAGGGTCGTCTTACCAATGCGGGCCAATTTCGCCGATTGGCCAAGGGTGAGGGTCCCCCGCCCACGCGGGGATGGTCCCTCCGCATCCGGTTCGACGCGGGCGGCGGGCTCGGTTCCCCCACCCGCCCTCGGCTCGCATGGGTATACGGCAGCGAGACGGTGCGCTGAGACGCATAAGGTGTCTCAATAGAGTTGATATTCAAATTTTGATACGGCATTGAGAAAAGGTCTAGAACCTATTGAGACATCGAGGGCGGAGATGACGAAGTTCGGCTACGCGCGGGTTTCCACAAACGACTAGTGGATTGATTCCAACGTTTGGAACCCTCGGTTTCGGGCGTCGATGATGTCATCGGGATCGGCTTTCCAGATGAAGGGCCTGGGGTCGTCGGCGTTGTATTCCCGGATGAAGCTGTTGATGGCGGCTTGAAGGTCGACGACGGAATGGAAGACGCCGTGCTTGAGCCTGCGCCGCGAGAGTTTGGCGAAGAAGCCCTCGACGGCGTTGAGCCACGAGCACGATGTCGGGGTGAAGTGGAAGGTCCAGCGCGGATGGCGGTCGAGCCATGCTCGGACCTTGTCCTTCTTATGCGCCGCGTAGTTATCGAGGATCACATGGATGGCCTTGTCGGCCGGCACCTCGCGCTCAATGCGGTTGAGGAAGCGGATGAACTCCTGATGGCGGTGGCGTTGCATGTTCTGTCCGATGACCGTCCCGTCGATCACGTTGAGCGCGGCAAACAGCGTGGTCGTGCCGTGCCGTTTATAGTCATGGGTCATGGTTCCGAGCCGCCCCTTCTTCATCGGCAGGCCGGGCTGGGTGCGGTCGAGCGCCTGGATCTGCGACTTCTCGTCGACCGACAGCACCACCGCATGGGCCGGCGGATCGACATACAGGCCGACGATCTCGGTAAGCTTCTCGGCGAAGGCCGGGTCGTTGGAGAGCTTGAAGCTCCGCCAGCGGTGCGGGCTGAGGCCGTGGGCCTTCCAGATCGCCTGCACCGTCGATGCGGCTACGCAGGCGATCTTCGCCATGGCGCGCAGCGTCCAGTGTGTCGCCTCATGCGGGGGCGGCTCAAGCGTCCGGCGCACGATCTCCGCAACGTGGTCAGGCGGGAACGGCGCCTTGCCGGGCGGACGGGATCGATCGCGAAGCAGACCGTCGACGCCTGCCTGCATGAAACGCTCCTGCCAGCGCCACACACAGGTCTTGGACTTGCTCGTCCCCGCCATGATCGCCAAGGTGCCGAGGCCGTCGGCGCTCAGCAGGACAATGCGCGCCCGCCAGACGTGCTTCTGCGGGCTCTTGGGGTCGGCCGCGATGTCGCGCAATCGCTGACGCTCGGCGGCCGATACGCTGAAAGTGATGCCATCACGCATCCCCCAGACTCGCACGCTATCAAGAGACTGGGAATCCCAATTCGGACTCCTTTGTTCCGATCAATCCACTAGTCCCTATGATTGCTGGGCCTGCGGGTGGCCCGTCTCCTATGCATGAGGCTCTGCGCCGGCCAGCCGGCTTAACCCTCGTACCGTTGCATATCGGATGACGGGCCACCCGCAGGCCCAGCAATCATAGGGACTAGGGGCCTAATACTTGCAGGGCCACGCTGTATAAAGCGCGGGGGGTAGGTCCGGTCCAGTCAAGGCAAGGCGTCAGGCTTGAGCGTTAGAAAACAAACGCCACCACTACCAAACCACCGACGACTACCAGGACAAGTCCGCCAATCAACATCGGGAGCAAATTGTTGCCGGAATCCCGCGAGGGGTCCTTGAAGGTGATTGGTCGGTTTTTATCCTCACGATCAGCCATCGGACTCACCCTCCAGGGGCCAATGGAACCTGCCCCGATGCGGAATGATAACAGACCTAGCCGGAACCGTTAGCTTGGAAAGTGACGTGTCATCCTACTGGCCGGCCCCCAGGAGGTGGTCCGGTTTGATTGTTAGTGCATGATGAGTCTTGGCGCTATCGTCGGGGTGGCCGGCGGAGCTGGTCCGGGTTGCGCAGCCGGCCACAGCACTGCCTCTGGGGCGGGTGGCTTGTAGCCGAGAGATGAGTGCGGACGCACGGTATTGTAATGCCGTCGCCAACTCTCGATCACCGTCTGCGCTTCCTTGAGGGTGTAGAAGATCTCGCCATTAAGCAGTTCGTCGCGGAGTTTCGAATTGAAGCTTTCGCAGTAACCGTTCTCCCAAGGGCTGCCGGGCTCGATGTAGGCTGTCTTTGCCCCCACCGCGTTGATCCAGTCGCGAGCCGCTTTGGCGATGAACTCCGGGCCGTTGTCTGACCGAATATGGCCTGGGACACCACGCAGGATGAACAGGTCCGAGAGCACATCGATAACATCAACAGACTTCAGCTTTCGGCTGACCCGGATCGCGACGCATTCGCGGGTGAACTCGTCGATGACGTTGAGCATGCGGAACCTGCGTCCATTGTGCGTGCGATCCTCGACAAAGTCGTAGGACCAGACATGATTGGGATACTCGGGTCGCAGACGGATGCACGATCCGTCGTTAAGCCAGAGCCGCCCCTTCTTCGGCTGCTTTTGCGGCACTTTCAGCCCCTCCCGTCGCCAGATCCGTTCGACCCGTTTGATGTTCACCATCCAGCCGGAATACCGCAGCAGAGCGGCAATGCGCCGATAGCCGTAACGGCCGTACTGAAGGGCAAGCGCGATGATGTCGGCGGTCAACGCCGCCTCGTCGTCGGGTGTCGTTGGGATCTTTCGCTGCGTGGAACGATGCTGTCCGAGAACCCGGCAGACCCGTCTCTCGGACAGGTCCAGTTCTGCAATCACATGATCCACGCAGGCGCGGCGGTGGGCGGGGCTGGAAGCGATCAATTGTATCAAAACACTTACGGACAGGAGAGAACCACCCGAATGGTGGTTAGTTCATGGCCGTATCTTCTTTATCGGTAAGACCTCAGCTTTCAGTTTACCTTCTAGCGCGGCGGAAAGTGCCCCGCCAATCTTGTTGGACGCGCGTCGGAGCGGATCGGCGTCAAGATGAGCATAGCGAGCAGTCGTCGCAGCCTGCGAGTGTCCAAGAAGCTTGCCTATAATCGGCAAACCCATTCCTGATCCAGCGCCAAAGCTGGCATGGGTGTGCCGAAGGTCGTGCAACCTCACCCCTGTCAGGCCCGCTCGCGCGGACACGGCAGCCCAAGGGCGTTTCAAATCGGAGCGAGGCTTCTCAGGGTCGTCGCCCGGGATGACGAACGGCGACGTCCGGTTCAGGCCCTCGATGATCAGGAGGGCTGGGGCGTTCAGGATAATCGTTTTCCGACCGGTCTTCGATTCAGGCAAAAGCAATAGGCCACGCTCAAGGTCAACGTATGTCCACCGCAGATGGAGAATTTCCCGAAGGCGCGCTCCCGTCAGCAGTAGCAACCTGATCGCTGCAACGACTTCGCCGGATATTTTCACTCGACGGTTTTCAGCTTTCGGGGCATGTTTTGCCTTGGCCTTGCTCTGGTCAGGCTCCCAAGGCAGACCAATGGTCTCCGCTTCTCTCAGCGCCTCACCCATGCGCTCCAGCTCGTCGGTGGAAAGAAATCGCTCACGCTGAATTTCCTTGTACTTCTCGATCCGGGCGGCCGGGTTGAACCCCTCGGGCACGTACCCGTGCTGCGACCCCCAAGAAAACATTGAACTGGCGACTGCAACCAGCCGGTTCGCAATGGCAGGCTTGTCCGAAAGTTTTCCATGGAGACGAGAAAGATCGGCACGGGGCAGCGCGTTGGCTTTCCGCGTTCCAAACGCCGGCACGAGGTATGCATTAATGACGTGCTCGTAACTTTCTATCGTTTTAGATTTTCTCTTTTTCTTGACGTGTTCCGCGACAAATGCATTAGCCAATTCGGTAACCGAGGCCGCAGCCCGCTCTTTGACTATCGCGTCCGCTGGATCCTGGCCATTCGCCGCAGCACCAAGGATTTCCCGAGCGAGGCGCCTAGCATCATCCGGGGTTAAAGCACCATAGCGACCGAGGCTGACAAATCGCTTGGGAGCGGTCCGGCCACCGGCGCCGGGACGGTATCGCGCAATGAAAGACTTAACCCCTGATGGCTCAACTCGAAGGCCAAAACCTTTGAGGTCGACGTCCCAGAGCACATAACGAGCCGCAGTGGGAAGGGCAGCGTCGACAGTCCGCTTGTTGATTTTGATAGAGGCGCGTTCGTTCGACATCGGTGGGCACCAAAATCTCGGTGACCACCGGGTGACCACCGTTTAGGGAAGTTGACGGAAACGCCAAGACATCAGGGACCATATAAGCCTTTGTACTCGAACGGAATAGAGGCAGATAAGGAAACCTCCGGATCCAACAGGAAACTCCCGCCTTCTCATTCGTAATGAGGGGGTCGGGGGTTCGAATCCCTCTTGCGGCACCATTTTTCTTGTGAATCGCAGCGACTTGAACAGGCATTTCTTGCCGAGCTGTCGCTATCCCAGCTTTGGGCGGCACCGGGAAGGCACGAGCTCGGCAGGCAGCTGACGGGATGGCGGTGCTGCTTTTGCGGCCTTCAAATCCCTTGACGTATTTGCTTTGCGGAGCGTCGAATTTTACAAATAAAATATCCAGATTTGTCGCCAGAGATCGCTCTCTGGCGGAAGAAAATCAACAGTTAAGCCAAGTGCCGATGCTTTTTTGTCGTCGATAATTGCACCATGGGGAACGATAGCGATCCCGAGACGAAAGAACCTCAATTGCATACGCGACCCTGTTAGGATCTTGGCCTTTTATCATTCCATTTTTGAGGACGGACTTTGCCAGTTCTCTCGTCTGCTCCAGTTCACTCGTCTGCTGAAGCGCGTACTTTCCGATCATATGAAGGGCAGGAAGTAATTGAACTGCAATCACCGGGGTCTAAAGGCTCGTCTCGGTGATGCGGAGGCCCCAGCGGAGCCTCCGCTATCTGGCAGCTTGACCTCTACGGACGAGTCATCCGACGATCATCCCCCACTTCGAAGCGGTTTTCGCGTCTTGCCCGGCCGCCGCGATCGTCCGTGATTGAAATTGGATCATCTGCCCCACGCGCACGACCCCTCCTGACCTCGACGATGTCATCGGCGCTGCGCGTACGGGTTTGGGTCCGCGTCCCATCACGCTCGCGCGTTTGCCTTCCCGCATGGTCTTCACCGTTACCAACCCGGCCTCGATTTTCGCCCCCGCCCGAGCGCCCATCGGCTTCCCCACGGCCGCGGCCACCACGGTCGTCCCCGCCTCGGTCACTGCGGTTGCCGCTCTCGTTGCGGTCGCTTCCCCCCTGACCGTTGCGGCTGCCACCGTCATCTCCTCCACGACCGCCTCGTCCGCCGCTGTCGGCGCCACCATGGCTGCCACCGTCGTCGCCTCCACGACCGCTCCTGCCGCCGCCGTCATCTCCTCCACGACCGCCACCATTCTCACTGCCGCCCCGTCCTCCGCTGCTCTCGCTTCCACCCCGTCCCCCGCCGTCATTGCTGCCGCCGGACCCGCTGCCGGAGCCCCCGTTATCGCCTCCCTTCGCGGTGGCGGGCGACAGGATCGCGCTCCCGACGAACGCCGGGACGGCGGCGGCCGCCGCCGACAGAAGGATCGCACTCAGAACCAGGGCGCTCGGGCCGTTCTTTGTTCGCATCGACATTGTCATTCTCCGATCATCTGGAGCGGGGGATCCGCGTCCTCGATCGAGATGTAGACGGCGAAGGGAGACATGAACCTGACGCGGCGTGTCAGCGAAAAATCAGCCTGGTGTGTTATGCTGAGCTTCTTTGGAAGGCCCCATGAAACGGCGTCACTTTTTCTCTGTCGGTTGGCTGGTCTTCGTCATCCTAAGCTCAGGGATCGCCCTTCCGACAATCGCGACTGCCAAGGATGGCGACGGCGGCGGAGGCGGCAACAGCGGGAGCGGCGGTGGCGGAGAAGATGGGGGCCGTGGGGGTGATAACAGCGGGCGCGGTGGCGGGGACGACAGCCGCGGTGGCGGCAATAGCGGCCGGGGCGGCGGCGACGACAGAAGTGGACGCGGGGGCGGCGATGACGGGAGCGGGCGAGGCGCAAGTGTGGGCCCCCGTGATGGCGGTGGCAGGGAGGAAGGCCGTGCGGCCGCTCACCCGCCCCGAAACGGCGGTTGGGGCAGCACATCCCAGGACGAGGCGAGGAACGCCGTCTCGAACGGATGGGCGCTCTCATTGCGGACCGTGCTACCCACGGTGTCTAAAGCGGTTCCGGGCCGCGTCCTGCAGGTTGACCTGCGCCAGACGTGGACCGGCGAGTGGCGTTACGAAGTCCTCATACTCACGACCGATCGCCGATATCGGGAAGTGATCGTCGATGCCAGGCGCAACCAGATCTTAGAGATTAAGAGGCGTTGATGAGAGTTCTGATCATCGAGGACGAGCCAGCCATCGCCAGCGATATTCAACGGGCGCTCGCCGACGCAGGGTATGTAGCCGACATTGCCAGGGACGGTGAGGAGGGCTGGTTTCGCGCGTCGACGGAAGATTACGACGCTCTCGTCCTTGATCTCGGTCTTCCCAAACTCGACGGCCTGTCTGTCGTTCGACAACTGCGCGAGGAGGCGAGCATCGTTCCGATCCTCGTTCTCACGGCGCGCGGCGCGTGGCTGCAGCGGGTCGAGGGAATCGATGCCGGCGCTGACGATTACTTGACCAAACCCTTTGAGATGGAGGAGCTTTTGGCTCGTCTGGCCGCATTGCTGCGTCGCGTCGGCAGACATGTCACGCCGTTGATCGAGATCGGATCGCTCCGGATCGACACCCGCAGATTGCGCGTCATGCTTGACGGCCGATCGATTGATCTTTCGCCGCTGGAGTTTCGGCTGCTGAGATACCTTGCCCACAATCGCGACCGGGTCGTGTCGCAGAGTGAACTCGTGGAGCATGTCTATGGACTGGACGAGCCGGAAACCAATGCGGTCGAGGCGCTGCTGACACGGCTGCGGCGCAAGATCGGGCCTGACTCCATTCAGACGCGTCGCGGTCATGGCTACATCATGGAAAGCGCGGCGGAATGAAAAGGGATTCCATCCGACTGCGGGTGCTCGCGGTGGCGGTTGCCAGCATTGTCGTGACAATCGCCGTGGCCGGCGGCGCCTTGGTGTTTTCATTCGAACGGCAAGTGCTTCGTTACGTCGAGCAGAACTTGAACCTCCATTGGACCGAACTTGCCGCCGCCTTTGAAATCGGCACCGACGGGGATCCCTCCCTGATCCAGAGGATGACCGATCCGCGCTATCAGCAACCGTATGGCGGCGCTTATTGGCAGATTTCGGAAAACGGCAGACCGGTTCTCAGATCCCGCTCATTGTTTGACAAGGAGCTCCCGCGCGCCGAGTCACAAGACGGCGCGCAGCCGCAGGCCGCTTACGAGGCCGAGGGTCCGGACGGCTCTGAAGTGTATGTGGTGGTTCGGGAGGTTACTCTTGATGGGCTCTCCGGGACACGCGTCTTCGAACTTGCGGTCGCCGTGGATCACAATCAGGTGGTGGTGCTGCGAGAGGCCTTTGGTTGGGACGTGACGCGCGTCCTCGTTCCCATCGCCGCGGTCCTCATGCTGTTCGCGTGGCTGCAGATCTGGTTGGGACTAAGGCCTTTGCGGACGGTCGGACAGGAGCTCAACGCCGTTCAGAGTGGCAAAATCCGCCGCATGCCGGAGCATTTCCCCCGCGAGATCGCTCCTCTGGTCGAGAGCATCAACAAGCTCCTGGATCGGCAGGAAAATCTGATCCGCAAGGCGCGCGACAGAGCCGGCGCGCTGGCCCATGGACTCAAGACGCCCCTGACCATTCTCACAGGGGAGGTGCGGCGTCTTGAGATGAAAGGTCTGTCAGACGAGGGCGAGCGGATAAAGGAGCAATTGCTCTCGATTGGAGATCACGTTGACCGAGAGGTCGCGCGCGCACGCATGAGCGGTGCTTCGGTCGGAGGCGGCGCCTACACGGCCGTCAACGAGACAGTGACCCGCCTTCTGAGGTTGATGTACCGCATGCCCAGAGGCGATCGACTGAACTGGCAAACCAGGATCCCGCCGGACCTCGGTGTCGATATGGATCCTCACGATTTCGGTGAGGTGATGGGGAACCTTCTCGATAACGCGAGAAAGTGGGCCGCCAGCCGCGTGATGATTCAGGTGGACCTTGTCGGCGATAAGGCGCGCCTGAGCATACAGGACGATGGACCGGGCTTTTCAGACGGTTCCAACAAGGGACTGCCCGAGCGCGGAATGACGGGCCGATCAGACACCACCTCGAGCGGGCTCGGGCTTGGGATTGTCGAAGATATTCTCGCTGAATATGGCACTAAGCCGGAAATTAGCGGAGAGGGTGAGTGCTGCGTCACATTCGAAGTCAAAACGTGCCGTCCCTCGCCGATGGGTGCCAACGACGATGCCCGGAAAACATCGACGACTCGATACATCGAGGGGTTACGTTAGTGACCACCGAGCACATTCGGGGCTCAAAGCAATCGGTGAGCTTGAAGACCATCAGTGTCGCTAGGTGCCGTTCGTCAAGTGATGGAACACACCGTCCGCTGGATGTGTTGCCCGGTAGAAGCTCGTGGTTCTCGCGATGCCGCGCACGCCGTGAGCGGTGTCGCGTGAAGATGGGCGAAAGCCCGCAGCCGGGCGAGCCTCTTCGAGCAGGCTCACGAATGGTGTGGTTGTTGCGTCGGCGGCACGATGAGCGGCCGTGCAGGCTAGCGTTCAGCAAACGCTCTTTCGAGCACGAACTCGCCGGCTTCGCCGTGATTGCCTTCCTTGAAGCCCGCCTGGGTGAAGATCCCCTTCAGGTCATTCATCATCTGAGGGCTTCCGCACATCATGAACCGATCGGTCTCCGTGTTGATCGCGGGCAACCCGGTATCCTCCGCCAGTCTGCCCGAGGTCAGCAGTTCGGTGACGCGGCCGCGATTGCGGAAGGGCTCCCGGGTCACCGTCGGGTAATAGATCAGCTGGTTGCGGATCATCTCGCCGAGGAATTCGTCCTTGGGCAGTTCAGCGGTAATCCGCTCCCCATAGGCAAGCTCGGCAATCTGGCGGCAGCCATGGACGAGCACGACCTTCTCGAATCGCTCATAGGTCTCGGGGTCGCGGATCAGCGCCATGAACGGGGCAAGCCCCGTCCCCGTGCCGAGCAGATAGAGGTGCTTTCCGCTCGTGAGGTTGTCGACGATGAGGGTGCCGGTCGCCTTCTTCCCGACGATGATCGGATCGCCGACGCTGAGGTTCTGCAAGCGGGAGGTGAGCGGGCCGTCGGGCACCTTGATCGAGAAGAACTCGAGGCTCTCGTCGTAGTTCGTGCTGACCACGCTATAGGCCCGCAGCAGCGGCTTTTCGTTCACCCTGAGCCCGATCATGGTGAACTGGCCGTTCTTGAAGCGGAACGACGTGTCGCGTGTCGTGGTGAAACTGAAAAGCGTATCGGTCCAGTGATGGACGCTCAGCACCCGTTCCTCGAAATAATTGCTCATCAGGTCAGCCTCACGATACTTGATGCAAACGGCGAAGACGTCACGCAGCCGCCTCGGGCACAAATTTCAACTTGTCGGGAACGCCCTTCCACGCGTCGGCATCGGCCGGCGGGTCACGGCGATCGGTGATGTTCGGCCACAGGACGGCGAGCCGGGCGTTCAGTTCGATCCAGCGCTGCGCATCGTCGGCGGTATCGGGAACGATCGCCTCGGCCGGGCATTCGGGCTCACAGACTCCACAATCGATGCATTCGTCCGGGTGGATGACGAGCATCGACTCGCCCTCATAGAAGCAATCGACCGGACAGACTGAGACGCAATCGGTGTATTTGCAGCGTATGCAGGCGTCGGTCACTGCGAAAGACATGCCCATCCTCCGAGCTTGACAGGCCGGGAAATGCCTGCTCAAAATCGTTCGTGTGCAAACGATATGATTGCAAGTTTGGCGCTTGTCAATCATCGGAAGAGCAAGCGCGGTTCGACGGCGGAGGACACGATGGCGGAACAGCAGACAGCGACAATCAAGGCCGACCACAAGCTGGTCATCAGGAATATCGGCCTGCTGTTGAGCGGCGACATCACCAACCCCATCCTCGAGGCCGATACGCTCGTCGCCGTCGGCGGCAGGATCGCGGCCTTCGGTCGCTTCAAGGATCTCGACACCGACATGGCCGACAGCATCATCGATGCGAATGGCACCGTCCTGCTGCCGGGCATGATCGACAGCCATGTCCACCCTGTGGCAGGCGACTGGACACCACGCCAGAACCAGATCGGCTGGATCGATTCGACGATGCATGGCGGCGTCACCACCATGATCTCCGCCGGCGAAGTTCATACGCCGGGCCGTCCCAAGGACATCGTTGGGCTGAAGGCGATGGCGATTTATGCGCAGCGCGCCTTCACCAATTTCCGCCCCGGCGGCGTGAAAATTCATGCCGGTGCACCGGTGATCGAGCCCGGTATGGTGGAGCAGGACTTCAAGGACCTGGCCGAGGCCGGCGTGAAGCTTCTGGGTGAGGTCGGGCTCGGCGGCGTCAAGGACGGCGCGCAGGCAAAGACGATGGTGGCTTGGGCGAGAAAGTACGGCATCCAGTCCACCATCCATACCGGTGGCCCGTCGATTCCGGGTTCGGGCCTCATTGGCGCCGACGTCGTTCTTGAGGCCGACACCGATGTCGTCGGCCACATCAATGGCGGGCACACCGCGTTGCCGGACCGCGAGATCCGCTGCATCTGCGAAGGCTGCAAACGCGGCTTGGAACTCGTCCATAACGGCAACGAGCGCGCGGCGTTGTACACGCTGCGCGTTGCCCGCGAAATGGGCGAGCTTCAGCGCGTCATTCTTGGCACGGACGGGCCGGCAGGCTCGGGAGTGCAGCCGCTGGGCATCGCGCGGATGGTCTCGATGCTGTCCTCGCTCGGCGATGTCCCAGCCGAGATCGCCTTCTGCTTCGCCACGGGCAACACCGCGCGGATGCGCAATCTCGATTGCGGGCTGATCGAGGTCGGTCGCTCCGCAGATTTCGTTTTCATGGACAAGGCCCAACATTCGGCCGGCACGAACTTCCTGCACAGTATCCAGTTGGGCGACCTGCCGGGCGTGGGCATGATCGTGATAGATGGCATCGTCCGCTCCGGCGTCAGTCGCAATACGCCGCCGGCGGAGAAGGTGCCTTTCGTCGTTTCGCACTAGGTGGTCAAGAAAGGGAACGCGATTGCGGCTGTCTTGGAATCGCTATGATCTCCGTTGCCTACGAATGATCCGGGAGCGCGCGGTGTCGGCGAGGGTTCATACTTCACGGATATGTGAGTTCGCATGACGCGGCCCGCGCGAAGCTTTGCCCTGCGCGTCAATGGCGTTGAGCATCGCGTCGAGGGCGAGCCGGACACGCCGCTGCTCTTCTTCCTGCGGAATGACCTTGCTCTGAACAGCCCAAAATTTGGCTGCGGCCTTGGCGAATGCGGCGCGTGTACCGTGCTGCTCGACGGGGCAACGGCGCGCGCCTGCGCCTATCCGGTTCGTCTGGCAGAGGGCCGCGACATCGTGACTCTGGAGGGGCTGGGCACGACCGAGGCGCCCCATCCCATCCAGCAGGCCTTCATCGATGCGCAGGCGGCGCAATGCGGTTATTGCATCAACGGTATGATCATGACCGCCAAGGCTTTCCTCGACGTGAAGCCGCAACCGAGCGAGATCGAGGTGCGCGAGGCACTGCGCTACAATCTCTGCCGCTGCGGGACCCATGTCGAGATCGTCCAGGCGGTGATGCTCGCGGCTGCGCGCGGTCGGCGCCGGGAAGGAAGCTGAATTGTGACGCAAGGCGGTCGGCCTCTCACACGACGTGACCTGCTCACTCAGGGCGGGCTCATCATCGTCGTCTCACCGCGCAAGCACGCGCCGGCCGACGCTTTGCCGGAGGAAGGGCTCGATATCCATCTCTGCCTGACCGCGGACGAACGGGTCATCGCCTTCTGCGGCCATGTCGATCTCGGCACCGGCGTGCGAACGGCTTTGGCCCAGATCGTCGCCGAGGAGCTGGATTTCCCTTTCGCTGCCGTGGAGATGGTGCTCGGCGACACCGAGCAGACGCCAGACCAGGGTCCAACGATCGCCAGCGAGACGATTCAGGTCACGGCGATCCCCCTGCGGATCGCCGCCACGCAGATCCGCCGGGAACTGGTCGCGCTCGCTGCAGCGGCGCTGGATTGTCCTGACGAGGAGATCGACATCCTCGGCGGTGTCGTCAGCCGGCGTGACAAGGCCGGACTGCCGCTTTGCCTCAAGACGCTGCTCGGCAATCAGCGCCTCTTGCTGCCGCTGGCGGAGAAGGCCGATTTCAAGCCGGTCGAGCGTCATGGCATCGTCGGGCGGCCCATCGAGCGCGTCGATATTCCGGCCAAAATTACCGGGCAGTTAACCTATGTGCATGATGTCCGCGTGCCGAACATGCTGCACGGCCGGGTCGTGCGTCCGCCCTATGCGGGGCTCGATAGTGGCGATTTTGTCGGGCATTGCCTCCTGACGGTGGAGCGCGACTCGATCGCTCACATTCCGGGCATTCGCGCCGTCGTCGTCGAGGGCGACTTCGTTGGCGTGGTTGCCGAGCGGGAGGAGCAGGCGGCGCGCGCCGCAGAGGCGTTGGTGACACACTGGAAGGATTTTCCGGCGCCGGCCGACTTGCGCGATGTCGAGAACGCCTTGCGCAAGCATCCCGCCACCGCCCGCAGGTTGGTCGACGAGGGCGACGTGGATGCCGCGCTCGCGAAACTCGAGACGCGGCTCGATCGGACCTATGTCTGGCCCTATCATATGCACGGGTCGATCGGACCGTCCTGCGCTGTGGCCGACGTTCGCCAGGACGGCATCACGGTTTGGACCGGCAGCCAGAATCCCTATCCGCTGCGCGCCGATCTGGCGCTGCTCACCGGCGTGCCGGCCGAGCGAATCGCGGTGATCCGGCACGAGGCGGCCGGCTGCTACGGCCGCAACTGCGCCGATGACGTCGCGGCCGACGCCGTGCTGCTGTCTCGCGCGGTCGGCGCTCCTGTGCGCGTCCAGCTGACCCGCGAGCAGGAGCATCTCTGGGAGCCCAAGGGCGCGGGCCAGCTCATGGACATCGCCGGCGGTCTCGGTCCTGGAGGGTCGCTTGCGGCCTACGACTTCCACACGCGCTACCCGTCAAACGCCGCGCCGACGCTCGCGCTGCTGCTGACCGGCCGGATCCCGAATCAGCCCGCGACGCTCAAGATGGGAGATCGGACGGCGCTGCCGCCCTACGCTTATGAGAACATGCGGGTCACGGCCTATGACATGGCCCCGATCGTGCGGGCATCCTGGCTTCGCGGCGTTTCCGCCCTGCCGAATGTCTTCGCGCATGAGAGCTATATCGACGAGCTCGCCCATGAAGCGGGCGTCGACCCGGTCGCGTTCCGGCTGCGCCACATGACCGACGAGCGCGCTGCCGAACTGACGCGTGCGACAGCCAAGCGCGCCGGCTGGCAGCCCCATGTTGGCCCGCGCATGGATTCGGATGGCGACATCCTGCGCGGGCGCGGCTTTGCGCAGGCGCGCTATGTCCACGGCAACTGGCCGGGCGTCGGCGCCGCTTGGGCTGCCTGGGTCGCCGACGTCGCCGTCAACCGTACGACCGGTGAGGTCACGGTCAGTCGCGTCACGGTCGGCCAGGATACCGGCATGATGATCAACCCCGCCGGAGTGCAGCACCAGATCCACGGCAATGTCGTGCAATCGACCAGCCGCGTGTTGCGCGAGGAGGTGACGTTCTCCGACACGACAGCAGTGGCCGCCCGCGAATGGGGCGCCTATCCGGTCCTGACCTTCCCGCAACTGCCTGCGATCGACGTGATGCTGATGGAGCGCCAGCATGAGCCGCCGCTGGGCGCCGGCGAGTCCGCTTCCGTTCCGAGCGCTGCCGCAATCGCCAACGCGGTATTCGACGCCACGGGCGTGCGCTTTCGCGAATTGCCGCTGACTCCCGAGCGTGTGCTGGCGGGGCTGAACGGTCGTCCCGTCTTGCCGAAGCCGCCCCAGGCGAAGCGCAAGCGCGGCCTCGGGTTCTGGAGCAAGCTCGGCGGCGCGGCGGCGGCTGCCGTGACTCTCGCGGCGGTGTCGTTTCCGCTGGCACCGAAGATCGCGCCGATTGCCCGGCCGGACCCGTCGACCTGGTCAGCCGCCACCATCGAGCGGGGACGCCAGCTTGCAGCGCTCGGCGCCTGCGCGGTCTGCCATACAGGCAAGGATGGCGTCCTCTATGCCGGCGGCCTCGCGCTCGAGACGCCCTTCGGCACCGTGATGACGACCAACATCACGCCCGATGCCGGAACCGGTATCGGCAACTGGTCCTATGCGGCTTTTGAGCGGGCCATGCGTGCGGGCATCCACCGCGAAGGCAGCCAACTCTACCCGGTGTTTCCCTACACTCACTTCGCGAAGACGACCGAGGCGGACATGCAGGCGCTCTACGCATTCCTGATGTCGCAGCCGGCGGTCTCTCGTCAGAACGAGCCGAGCCAGCTGACCTTTCCGTTCAATCTGCGCCCTCTGATGGCGCTCTGGAACCTCCTTTACAACCGCGATACGGAAGCAAAGCCGGAGCCCGCACGCTCGGCGGATTGGAACCGCGGGCGCTATCTCGTCGACGGCCTTGGCCACTGCAGCGCCTGCCACTCGCCGCGCAACGCCCTCGGCGCCGTGAAGGCCGGGCCGGCCTACCTCACCGGCGGAGTGGCGGAGGGCTGGGAGGCGCCTGCCCTGACAGCCGCCTCGCGCGCGCCGATCCCCTGGGGCGAGGCGGATTTCTACGCCTATCTGCGCACCGGCCATTCCGCGCGGCACGGCACCGCTTCGGGGCCGATGGCGCCCGTGGTCGAGGAGTTTAAGCAGCTTCCGGACGCCGATATTCGGGCCATGTCGGTCTATCTCGCGTCGCTGACCACGCCTTTGCCGGAAGCCGAAGCCGCGGCTCGAAGCGATGCGATCCTGAAGGCGACGGCTTCTGCCGCCAATCCAGGCCTGTCACCGGCGGCTCGGCTGTATGGGGGCGCCTGCGCGGCCTGTCATGAGACCGGGCGCGTCGTGCCGCTGGCCAATCAGGGCCCGGCGCTTGGCCTGAGCGCAAAGGTGCACGCGGAAACGCCGACCAACCTCGTCAACATGCTGATGCAGGGGGGAGGTCATGGCTCAGGACAGATGCCGGCCTTCCGCAACGCACTCGACGATCGCCAGATCGCAGACCTCGCCGCTTATGTGCGTGGCCGGTTCGCTCCGGGACAGCCGGCGTGGAATGGCGTCGCGAGGATCGTCGAAAACGCCCGGGCCGCCATTCGCTGAAGGGCGACCCGTTCTTTCCGTGACACTGGGGAGGCTCAGCGCAGACCATCCTCGCCCTTGACCTCGTCGGTCGTCAGGCCGCCGATACGTGGCAGCGGGCGGCCTGCACTGGTCAGCACCACAGCCACCATGATCTCGCCGCCGCGCGGCGCGTCGGGCACGCGCACCTCCATGCCGTCGAAATGGCTGCGCACATAGGCCGCCGCCTTGTGACCGAGCGGCACGTCGAGCACGACGCCGAGCGAGCCGCGCTTCTTCGACGAGGGAATGAGGGCAGGGGCCTTGCCGAGCAGCTTGCGCAAAGGCGCTCCCAGCTTGGGGTGCAGGATGGCTGCGGCGTGCTCCAGCTCGCCATTCTCGCCGACCGCGGCGGCCTTGCCATAGCCTTCGACCTGCTCGCCGGGGATCCCGAGCGCCGCAAGCGCGTGGCGGCCGAGCAGGTCGCCGAGCTCCTCGCCGATCGCGATGAGTGGCTCGAGATCCTCCTCGTATCGTCCGGCGAAAGGGTTGGCGATGACCGCAATGGCGGCGGCGCGACGAATGGCCGGCTCGATGGAGCGGCCCATTTCGGAGCGGGTCTCGTCGACGATGGTGACGATCTTGCGGATGTTCGCGCTCATCGCAGGCCGTCCTCGCCCTTGATCTCCGACGCCTTCAATCCGCCGACGCGGGCGTGAATGCGCGAGCCGGTCGTCATCACCAGCGTGAGAAGCAGCTCGTCGGCCTTCGGGGCGTCGGTCACGCCGACCTCAAACGCGTCGAAATGACTGCGAACATAGGATGCATTGATGTGGGTAATCGGGACGTCGAGTCGCGTGCCAGGGCCGCCGACTTTTTTGGTCGAGGCCACGATTGCCTTGGCGTCGCCCAGGATCTCACGCATCGCGTAACCGCCGGGCGCATGCCACAGGGCTCCATGTTCCAGTTCGCCGGCGGCGCCAACGATAGCGCCCTTGCCGTAGCCCTCGATCGCCTTCGGATCGCCGCCGAGCGCATCGAGCAGTTGCCGCGCGAGCGACAGGCCGAGAGGCTTCAGATCGTCCATGAAGCCCTCGATATCGGCGACATAGCGGCCGGCAAAAGGATTGGTGATCACGGCAATGGCCGCGCCGCGCTTGAGCGGCGTCGAGGCGGGTGGGCCGCCCTCGTGATAGATCGTCTCGACAACGACCGAGAGCTTGCGGATCGCGACGTCAGGCATGGGGTGATTCCCTCGCGGTGATGGTGTTGAAAGCATCGAGGGCAAGAGTTCGACTCTGTCCCTGAAGATGAATGGCGCAACTCGTTATCAGCCCACGGTGCTGCAGACCCGCTGCGACCGTCAGGCCAGATGCAATCGCCTGCTCGATCTCGGCCTTGGAGAGTTGGCCGACCTGGCATGTGACGGCAATGCCGCCGAGATCGCAGTCGGATTGGATCGTGCTCGCCGGCTTGCGAATGATCGCCGGATGGTCGGGCAGGTCGACGGCGTTGGCGATCACCGTGGCCGCCGCATCGGCCATGGCGGCCGTCGGTGCCAGCACCGTCACGGCTTCGGCGATGCCACGCGAGAAGCTGCGCCCGGGATAGCCGCTGGTCGCGATACCCCGAACCGCATCAGCAGCCGCGATCACGGCTGTCCCGAACAGGCCCGGCGAGTCCGGCCGGTCGACGAGGCCGATCCGGAACCGCTCGTTCTCGGCGAGATGCAGGGCGATATCGCCGCCATTGTTGACGAATGCGCGCTGTAGGGGGGCGACCGCCACCATTGCATCGAGAATCTCTTCAGCCACCGAGCCTGCCACCGCCGCCATGGGGGTGATGAAGGTCGCTGCGGCGAAGGGCGCGACGGCGGCGTGCATGCGCCGCGCCACGACCCCAGTCGGCAGTGAGCCTCCATCCGTCACAGGGGCGCGGAGCAGAGTCAGCTCGTCGCAGAGCTCAGCCAGAAGCCCGTCGAAACGGCGCGTCGCAGCATGATAGGCAGCCTGTACGGCCGTCGCATGCCCCATCGCTGAGATCACGAGATCGATCGGCCCCTGCTGCAGAAGCAGGCGCTGTCCATCAGCCAAGAGACGGGCGGAAGGTCGTTCGAACATGCTCCGATCCGCGATGGCGGTTCCAGAATCCCCGCCCGATCGCGACACGATGGCACCGCGGCGCGATCCTGTAAATACCGTTCGTACACTAATGAGTCGATTGGGCTTCAGCGCAAACGCTTGAGCAATTCCAACAATGTGGCTCGCTGGCGTACCGTCAGCGGCTGCAGCGTGATTTTGCTGACGGACTGGGCCCGCTCAAGTTTCTCCGCGGTGAAGCTTCGCCCGGCATCCGTGAGTTCGAGGATGATGCGGCGGCCATCATCCGGATGTGGACGGGACACGATGAGATCACGCCCAATCAACCGGTCGACGACACCCTTCACGGTAGCGACGTCCATCGCCGCCTGACGCCCAAGTTCGTTCTGGGAGCACCCGCCATCAACGTAGAGCCTGGACAGCACCGCCCATTGGGTCGGCGTCAGATCGGCTCCCATCACCTCCGAGAAGATCGCCACGTGGCGCTGGTTCGCTTGGCGGAGGATGAACCCAATCTGTTCGGACAGGTCGTAGTCGCCGAGACCGACGGCGTCCTGTTCCGACTGCTCATTCGATTGCTGCCCCACCTCGAAAGCCCTTTCGCCGCCGCGACAACCATCGGCGGCCACGCGCCAGATGGCGCAACGTCGCCTCGTGGCAGCGCCGCTTCGCCTGACTGATCCGAATGCCTTATAGTGCGGCGATCCGCCAAACTCCAGCGACGCTGGTTGACGGTCGGTCGTCAGCGCGCGCGATGGATCGTGCCCTTGATGGCTGTGCCGACATACAGCCCGAACTGATCGGTGTCGCGCTCGCGAATGTAGCGGCGGATCAGGCCCGAGAAGCGGCTCAGCTGTTCAAAGGGAATGTCCTCCGGCTTCAGCAGCCGCACGCTGGGATGGCGCGGCTGCGCCGTCGGCTCGATCTCTCCGAGATAGATCGCCGATAACCCATCGCGCCCCTCTTCCGTGAAGACCGAGTAGACGAAGCTGAGACGGGCACTGAGACCCAGCGCTTCGAGCTTTCCGAGCAGACTGTCGCTCTCGCGTTGCTCCTCACCGAGGCTGGTGGCAAAAGGCAGCGCTAGCTTGCCATCCTGATCGATGAATAACAGCTCTTCGCCGCAATGGAAAAGGCCACCGAAACAGTGACCGGGCGTGTCGACCGTCTCTCGTTGCATCGCGAAGTCGATGTAATTGCCGCTGAAATAGCCGAGCGGCGTGCCAGACGCACGATGGATGTCAATCACCCGTCCGATCAGCACGATATGGTCTCCGGCATCGACCTTCTCATGCAAAACACACTCGAAGCTCGCCAGCGAATCCGGAAACACCGGACTTCCGCTCCGCCCCTTCTCCCAATTCGCGTCAGCGAATTTGTCCTCGGCCTTCGACGCGAAGGTAGCGGATAGCTGGCGCTGATCGGATGCCAGGACGTTGATCGCGAATGCTTCCGCACCGTCGAAGGCGGCGAAGCTGCGGCTGCTGCGCCCCACGCAGACCAAGACCAATGGCGGGTCCAGGGAGACGGTCGTGAAGGAGTTGACCGTGACGCCGCGTGGCTGGCCGTCCGTGCCCATCGTCGTCGCGATCGTGACGCCGGTGACGAAATTGCCGGCGGCCGCGCGAAAGACCTTGGGATCGATGACAGGCGTCGAAGACGCTACGGATGGAATTGGCTGGGCTGACATGAGCGCTTCCTTCTTTGTCGTTGCTATTCCGCCCGAGGGTCAGAGCTGGTTCGGGCGCAGCGCGGTTGCGATGCCGTTCGCGATGTCGGCGACGAACTTGCCGACCCGCACCTTTTCAATCAAGGCCGCCTGGGCCGCGGCGAGTTCCGGAAGCAACAAGCTCCTGGTCGAATCCGCCATGGCTGGTGAGCAGAACAGCACGCATCTCAAAGTCTTTTGACGCCGCACAGCAGGGCGAACGCCGTCAAAGCTTTACCGCCAGCGCGGCCGGATGTGCCGGTCGAGCGAGGCCGAGATGATCGCGCAGGGTCTTGCCGCTGTATTCCCGGCGGAAGAGCCCACGCTCCTGGAGGATCGGTACGACCTTGTCCACGAAGGTCTCGAAGGGTTTTGGTGAATACGGCGCCATGATCGCAAAGCCGTCGCAAGCGCCGGCCCGGAACCACATTTCGAGATCGTCAGCCACCTGGGTCGGCGTCCCGACGAGGACACGATGGCCGGCGCCGACGGCGGCGAAGTCGCGCAGCTGACGAAGGGTCAGATTGTGTCGTTTCGCGATGGACTGAAGCACACGGGCGTGGCCCTGCATCATTGTGGACGGAGGCAATTCGGGCACGGGACCATCGAGATCGTATTGAGTCATATCCGCCCCCAGCCGGTCGGACAGAACACGCATCGAGGACACGGGATCGACCATGGCGCCAAGTTGCGCGACGATGTCGTGAGCCTCCTCCTCCGTATCGCCGATGATGGGGGACACGCCGAGCATGACCTTGACGGCATCACGGGCACGGCCCGCCTTCTCCGCATAATCGCGCAGCTTGCTCGAGAACGCGACAGAATCCTCGACGAAGGACTGCGAGGCGAAGACGACTTCGGCCGTCGAGCCTGCGAGCTCCAGTCCGCGATCGGACGCGCCAGCCTGGAAGATCACCGGATACCCCTGCGGCGGCCGGCTGGCGTTGAGGGGACCCTTGACCTGAAAATACGCGCCGACATGGTCGAGCACATGCATCTTCTTGGGATCGATGAACATGCCGGTCGCCTTGTCGGCAACGACCGCGTCATCCTCCCAGCTGTCCCACAGCCCCTTCACCACCGCCAGATATTCGTCTGCCATCGCATAGCGCTCGGCATGCGGCGGGTGCTTGTCCCTCGAGAAATTGGCGGCAGCATCGGGGCTCGAGCCGGTTACCACGTTCCAGCCGATACGCCCCTCGCTCAGATGGTCGAGCGAGGCGAGCGCGCGCGCGACATTGTAGGGTTCGGAATAGGTGGTCGAGACGGTCGCCACGAGGCCGATGCGGTCGGTGACCACAGAAAGGGCACCCAAGAGGGTCAGGGGTTCGAATCGGACGACAAAAGTGGGCGCTGCGTCGGCCCCGGTATTAACCGCATCGGCGAAGAAGACGAAGTCGAACTTGCCACGCTCGGCCGTCATCACCGCATCGGCAATTCCCGCGAACTTCTCCTTATCGGAGAGTGCGCCGGGCATGCGCCAGCCAGCAACATGGCCGCCAACACCGTGGGACAGCGATCCCAGATGCATCATCTTCTGCATTTACCTATCTCCAGAGGTTCGACCCGCGATTGCGGCGGCCGGGTTGCCTTGAGGCAGCTCGTCAATGATCTTCCTGAAGCGACCGGGCAAGGAACTTGCGGGTGCGGGGATCCGACGGCCGCGTCAGGACGTCTTTCGACGGTCCCATCTCGATGATCACGCCATCGGCCATCACGGCTGCAATGTCCGCAACTTGTCGGGCGAAATGGATCTCATGAGTGACCACGATCATCGTCATGCCCGCCGCGGCGAGACCCTTCATCACGTCCAGCACCTCATCGGTCAGATGAGGGTCGAGCGCAGAGGTGGGCTCGTCGAAGAGCATCAGCTTGGGCCGCATGGCGAGCGCGCGCGCTATGGCGATCCGCTGCTGCTGCCCACCCGAGAGGTGACGGGGGTAGGACTTCGCCTTGTTGGCGAGGCCAACCCGTTCAAGAAGTTCATACGCCCGCTCGGTGGCGGTCGCCTTGCTTTCGCCGCGGACGCGGATCGGTGCGTCGATGATGTTCTCGAGCACCGACAGGTGCGGGAAAAGATTGAAGTTCTGAAAGACCATGCCGATATCGGCTCGTTGGCGGCTGATCTCGCGCTCGGGCAGCCGGATGAAACGCGCGCCCTCCCGCCGGGCGCCAATGGCCTCGCCGTCGATGTAAATGATCCCGCGATCAGGCAATTCAATCGCGTTGATGCAACGCAGGAGCGTGCTTTTCCCCGCCCCTGAGGGACCCAAAAGGCAAACGACTTTGCCGTGATGCACGTCCATGTCCACGCCCTTGAGCACGACATTGTTGCCGCGCTTCTTCCAGACATTCGATATCTGGACAAGCGGGGTGCTCTCGACGCGTGGCGCGATAATTGCAGCGATGTCCGGCGTGATTGAGACAGGTTTGGTCATGGCTGCAACTGCGGTTGGACGACCTCGGCCTGCCAGCCCTTGAGATAGTGCCGTTCAATGAAATATTGCGCGACCGAGAGGATGCTGACCATGATAAGATACCAGAGGGCGGCAACGATCAGCAGCGGCATTGTCTCGAATGTGCGGTTATAGATCGTCTCGACCGAGTGCATCAGCTCGTGCAGCGCGACCACGCTGGCGATCGAGGTAAATTTCAACATCCCGATGAACTGATTGCCGGTCGGCGGCACAATTGCCTTCATAGCCTGTGGCAACACGACGACGCGGAATGTCTGAAACGGTTTGTGGCCAAGCGCTTTCGACGCCTCGGTCTGACCATTGTCGACAGACAGAAGGCCTGCGCGGATAATCTCCGCCATATAGGCGCCCTCGTTCAAGCCGAGCCCGAGCATCGCGGCAGTAAAGGACGAGATCGCCACAGTTGCGGGGATCTCGATAAATTTCGGACCACCGAATGGAATGCCGAGGCCGATTTCCGGAAACAGTGCGGCCAGATTGTACCAGAAAACGAGCTGAACCAGGACCGGGGTTCCACGGAAGAACCAGACGAACCCGTGCGCGCACATGTTCAGGAGCGGGTCGCGCGACATGCGCATCAACGCCACCACGACCCCAATGACGACGCCCATGAGCATGACCAGAAGGGTCAGCTGGATCGTCATCGCGATCCCCGTCAGCACGGAAGGACTCAGCATGTAGCGGAACACGATCTCCCATTGGAAACCAGGGTTGGTGAGCAGTTGAAAGGCAACCCAGGCAAGTGCGGTAGCGACCGCAAGGACAGCGAACCATCTCCCGTATCGGGGCGGATCAACAATCTGGTCCGCCTGGGAATCCGGACCCGGCCATTCCTGTGTCGGCGCGATGGCGCTGGTGTTCATCTTGCTCCCTCTCTTGCGTTGCCGGCACGCTCGCGCGGCCTAGGTCCGCTGGGTCGGATTGCACGTCTTGAGAAACCAGGGCGAGCCGTCCAGCAGCTCGCCCTGGTGTCGTGTCACTCGGTGTATTTGCGCACAAGGTCGGCAGGTACGCCCGAGCTCGACACACCGTACTCGTCAAGCAGCGCCTTATAGGAACCATCCTCGATTGCACTCAGCAGCGCGAGAGCAATGGCTTTGCGGATAGCCGTGTTGCCCTTCTCCACGACGATGCCGGCCGGCGCGCGCGTGACGTTCGGAACGTCGCCCGGGATCAGGTCTATGCGTGGATTGACGCGCGCAATGTACACGGCCTGTGGCGCAGCTGTGAGGAAGGCATCGCCGCGACCGTTGGCCACGGCCAGCAGGGTCTCGGCGCTGCTTGGATACAGCTGTTGGGTGATCGGGCTTGCCTTCTTGGCGACGCAGGCTTCGGAGAGCTCGTTGAGTTGCCGCACCTGCACGCTGCCCTGCGTGACGACAAAGGTCATGCCGCAGAGATTGGCGATATCCTTCACGGTTTTGCCCTTCTGGACGATGATCACGCTTGTCGTATCGAAATACGGGATCATGTCGGCGGCGCCGAGACGCTCGGGCGTGAGCGAGAGCTGGTTCACGCCGGCCTGATAGCGGCCTGACGCGACACCGGGGACGATGGTCGGAAACTTCATGTCCTCAAGCTCGAACTTCAGCCCGAGTTTGGCGGAGATGAGCCGCATCAGGCTGAGGTCGAAGCCGACGGGCTCGTTCTTCTCTGACATGTAGGCGAAGGGCGCCCATTGCAGCGAGGTTGCGACTTTCAGGACACCGCTCTGACGGACGTTTTCCGGCAGAGCGGCGCGCGCCGCCTCGACCACGGCCGGGGTCTGCGCCAGTGCGGCGGGCGGCAGGATCCCAAGGGCCAGCATGCTGCCGAGGGCCAATCTCTTCACTGTCTTTATCATGATCATTGTATTGTCCGTTCCCAGTCTCTGGTTTTTTGATTCCGCTTGAGCGTCAAGCAGCCGTCCCCCGCTGGCTGGCGTCAGTTCATCGCCTTGCCAAGCAGATTCTCTCGCAGCGTCCTGCCGGTGTATTCCTTTCGAAACAGCCCGCGCCGCTGCAGTTCCGGCACGACCGAGCGGCAGAACTGCTCGATCATGCCCGGGAAATAGGTCGGTGCGACGATGAAGCCATCGCAGCCCCCGCTCTCGAAGATATGCTGGAGATGGTCGGCCACCTGGGCGGGTGTGCCGACGATCTCGTCGTCCTTGTCGGCGGTCACCGCCTGCGCGAGCGTGATGCCCTTTTCGGCCACGGCCTGGGTCAGCCGGTCCTCGGCGCCGCGAATGCCCTGGTTTCCCTGGAGTTCAGCCATGCTCTTGGTGTCCGTGAGCTTGTTGACATCGGCGCCGATGCTGCCCGAGATGCGTGCAGCCCAGGTTTCCGGCTTGACCAAGCTCTTGAGATAGGCGGCCCGTTCCCGCGCGATGGATTCCGTCTCGCCAAGCACGAAGGTGCTGGCCTGCAAGATGACGCAATCATCGGGGCTGCGGCCAAAAGTGCTCATGCGGGTCTTGATGTCGGTGTAGAATTCCTGCATCGCGCCGAGATTGCGCTGGTCGGTGAAGATCGCCTCGGCCCAGCGACCCGCAAAGTCGCGTCCGCGGTCTGAGCTGCCCGCCTGCATGATCACGGGTCGGCCTTGCGGACTGCGCGGCGTCGGCAGCGGCCCGCGGGTCTTGACCCAACGCCCTTCGTAATCAACGTAGTGAACCTTGTCGGGATCGGCGAAGACACCGTTCTCCTTGTCGAACACGAAGGCATCCGCGTCCCAGCTGTCCCAAAGCGCGAAACACGCCTCCAGAACTTCGTCGGCCCGATCGTACCGCTCTTCGCGCGGAGGCAGGGTCCCGCCAACATTCTTCGCCTCGAGGTCGGCGGCCGAGGTCACGACGTTCCAGGCAGCGCGCCCTCCGCTCAACACGTCGAGAGACAGGAGCCAGCGCGCCAGATGGTATGGATTGTGGAATGTCGAGGAAAGCGTGATGCCGAGTCCGAGATGGGTGGTGGCCGCGGCCATCACAGGCAGGACCACCATTGGGTCGAGGTAGCTGATCTGGCCGCCATTGCGGACGTAAGTCTCGAAGCTGCCGCCGTAAATGTCGTAGATGCCGATGAGATCAGCGAAGAAACAACCGTCAAATTTCGCATCCTCGAGCGTTCGCGCATATTGCGCATAACGCGCCGGGGTCAGGAAGTCGTCCAGCGTCGACTCTGGGTGCCTCCAGCCACCCATATGGCGCGCGGTGGGACCGGTCTTCGAATAGGCTACGAGGCGCATCTGGCGGCGTGTCGTCACGCTCGTTCTCCCTCTGGCTGAAGTAACGCCTGCCCCAACATCTCCAGAGCATAGCGTCTACGCTCTTTTTGACAAGCTGCCTTGTAGTTGCTTCGATTCAAAGCTGCTTATCTTTCGGCAAATCTGTTGAAGGATTGAGCAATCGGGTGAGATTTTAGAATTTGTTGACGAACAAAATAGAAGGTAGACACTTGAACGGCGAGGGCGGTCTGTCGCGTTCCATTCGCCGCACAACACGCGCAGCCAGCCCTGCGGGACCAGGGGGAATGACGATGGAAGAGCCTTCGACGGCCGAGGCGGGCGGCTATGATGTCACCCAGCAGATCGGCCATCTGCTGCGGAAGGCTTATCAGCGCCATCTCGCGATCTTCCACGACAGGCTCGCACACTATCAACTGACCTCTGCGCAGTTTGTGACGCTGTGCATCCTGCGGGATCAAGGCGCTTCGTCCCAGGTCGATCTGGTCCGGGCGACTGCGGTCGACCAGGCCACCATCCGCGGCGTCGTCGATCGCCTGAAGAGGCGGGGCCTGATCGCCCTGAAGCGTGACGGCGCCGATGCCCGGAAGATCGTGATCTCGCTGACGACGACAGGCTCGCAGCTGCTGGAGGCGACGATTCCCGAAGCCCACGGGGTCACCCAAGCGACAGTGGAGGACCTCAATCCGGCAGAGCGGCTCGCGCTGGACTACCTCCTGCGCAAGCTCTCCCCCTAGCAACGAATCGGCAGCAACGGCGATAGGCCGTCGAGCAAGCCACCTATCCCGCGCAGAAGGCGAATGAGCCATGGCGCTATTAGTCCAAAAGCCGCGCGCCGGGCGCGAGAGGCCATCGATTGTCGATGCGCTGCGGCATCCGGAGCTGGCCTGCCGCCCTGAGGCTCTCGAGCCGGACGACATGATCCATATGCCCGCCAAGCTTCTCGTAGTCCGCGAGCGTCAGAGTGAATTCGAGCGGAGCCACCAAGGCGGGTGTCGGGACATAGCCGAAGGCGTTCTCGGGCAGGCGGGTCACGTCTACCATGAAGGTGATGCCGCCGCCTGGCCAGATATAGACCGGGGCGCCGCCACAGGTGACATAGGTGAGCGCCGCCTTGACGGACTGGGTCAGCCGCACCGGATTTTCGGTGACGCCGGCACGCAGCGATCCGCCCGCTCCACCGATAAAGAGCACCGTCGACAGTGCCGGCTCGCAGTTTTCAGCGATGCGATTGACCGGCTCGACGAGGGCAACGGGGATATCCATCTGGATGGGGCGAAGGTCTTGGCCGAGTTCGTAATAGGCCGCATGCTCCCCCGTGGTCGAAACCATGAGAAGGCGCAGGCCGGGGCGCGCAACCTTGGGATCGAACGGCCCCAGAATTTCGAGGGGATCGCTGATATTCGTGCCGCCCCAGCCGGTGCCGGGCTGCGCAACCTGGAAGTAACGGCCCGGTGTCGAACGCCGACCCTTGAGCTTGATGCCCGTTGGCGGAATGTCGAGCAGTTTGCCGGCCTGATGTTCCGAAAGAACGCCGGTGATGTGGTCGTCCACCACGACCACCTCGTCGACCTTGCCATGCCATTGCTTGGCGAAGATGCCAATGGTGGCGGATCCGCAGCCGACACGCATGCGTTTTTCGGTGACGCCGTTGACGATCGGCGGGTGGCCGGCCTGTACAACCACGGTTTCGCCGCCGTCGATCGCGAGTTCGACCGCTTTGCCATTGCTGAGTGACAGCAACGCATCGCAAGTGACGCGGCCTTCCTTCTTGGAGCCGCCGGTGAGATGATGCACTCCACCGAGGGACAGCATCTGCGAGCCGTATTCCCCGGTGGTGACATGACCAACAGCTTCGCCATCGAAACGGACGATCGCCGTCTCCGGCCCCAAGAACCGATCGGTGTCGATTTTCACTTTGACGCCGCAATAGCTGAAGATGCCCTCGGTCACGACGGTAACCATGTCGACGCCGTCAATTTCGGAGGCGACGATAAAGGGCGCTGGCTTGTAATCAGGATACGTCGTACCGGCGCCGATCGCGGTCACAAAGGCTTCCCTCGGACGGACAATCTCTCCGTTCCACTCACCTGTTGCGACGAAGGGGACGACCTCGCCGCCCTGATCAAGCGTTCGCTCGAGGACAATATGTGGCGCCATCCGGACCAGTTCGCCCTCGACGTTGCCGTAGCGATCACAGGCGCCAACCGCTCCCGGCTTGATGAAGCACATCACCGGGCACGCATCGCACCGAATCTTGTCATCCTGAACGGAGGCCGTCGTTGCGATGGACATGGACAGGCTGCCTGCCTTAGCACTATTTCATTTGTATACGAACGATAGTGCCGTCGCGTATCGACCCTGTCAAGGTGCATTCTCCGCAGCCGAGAAGGCGCTCCTTGCCCTGTGATGTTCGCATGCAGCGAACTTGGCGGTCACGGTCACGGTTCCGAGGCCGGGATGAGCTTCGGCGGGCGATAAAAGCAAATGTCGGCGATCCTTTGCCGGCAGCAAAACAGCATTGACGGCGATCGCGAGATCGTTAGCTTACAAACAAATATCCAATTTGCTGCGTCGATGGAGTCTCGATGTCTATCCTTGACCGCTTCCTCGCACCCGCCCTTGTCATCGTCGATATGCAGAATGACTTCGTGCGTGTCGGCGCCCCGCTCGAAGTGCCGGCAACGCGCGACACGCTGGAGCAGCACCGCCGCCTCATCGACGCTTTTCGCCGGCGCGCTCTGCCGGTGGTCTATTTGCGATGGATATCCGTCCCGCAGGATCCTTATCTGCAATTGTTGCCGCATTTCAGTTGGGTGGGAAATCTCGACGAGAACATCGCGGCCTGCCGGCCGGGGCGAATGCGTTACTACAGCGAACTGGGCGCGGAGTCCGATGCTGCGGCGGTGATCGACGAACTCGCGCCTTGCGACGGTGATCTGCAGATCGACAAACGCGGATATGGTGGCTTCCTTGGCACGGAGTTACATGAGCGTCTGCAAGCGCTTGGCGTTCAGTCTCTGATCGTCACCGGCGTCGTCGCCGAAATCTGCGTCGAGGACACAGTTCGACAGGCGTTCCAGTTTCATTACCGGACCACCGTCGTGTCGGACGCGGTTGCCAGCCGCAGACCGGATCGTCAGGCGGCAATGCTGGAAAGGATCGCGGCCGGATATGGCTGGGTCTCGACGAGCGATGAGGTCGTGGACGCGCTCGCCCATGCGCGATGGCCTGAGAGATAGAAGAATGCGGATCGCAGACGCTCTGTTTTCGCTCGGCCTGTCCGGCTATGTCCATCGCGACCTCGCGGCGATAAAGGGCGGGGCGGTCGCCGATGGCATGTTGTTTGCAGGCAAGCCGGTGTCTCCAGGCTTTCGCAGCATCGTCGAGGCGTGCCGCACCGTCTCGATCATGCTCGTGCTCGAGGATGGGCAGGTCGCCTTTGGCGACTGCGCCGACGTGATCCTCGCTGGAATCGGAGGCAGGGACCCCGCTTTTCATGGTGACGATCACCTGGCATTGCTGACCGACGACATCAGGCCATGGCTGATCGGGCGTGACGCCAGAGAGTTTCGCATCAATGCAGAGGAAATCGATCGCCTGACATTTCACGGGGTCCGATCGCATACCGCGATCCGCTACGGCGCCAGTCAGGCCCTGCTTCACGCGGCGAGTTTGTCAGGACGCTGTACGATGGCGGAGGTCATCGCCGACCAATACGGATCGACCCTTTCGACAACGCCTCTCAAGCTGTTGGCGTCTTGCGAGCGCGACGATCAGCGCCAACTCGACCGGATGATCCTGAAGCAGGTCGACCTGCTGCCGCACGCCAGTTTCACCATCGCCGATCAACATGTCGGCCTTGATGGCGGGAAACTCCTGGATTTTGTATCGCAGGTCAGCAAGCGCATCGCGGCCATAGGCGCGCCGGGATATCATCCTCGCATCCATGTTGACGTCTACGGCACATTGGGCGAGGTGTTTCCGAATCCGGAGGATTTGGTAGCCTATCTCGGAACGCTCCGCCAAGCGGCGCGCCCCTACGAACTGATCGTGGAATCACCCGTTATCGCCGGGTCCCGCGAGGAGCAGATTGCCACGCTCAAGACACTCCGGACAGCCCTTTCCAAGGCGTCGGTCGCAGTCGAACTGATCGCCGACGAATGGTGCAACGGGCTGGAAGACGTCAGGGCTTTCGCTGAAGCCGGTGCGGCGGATTATCTCCAGATCAAGACCCCTGATCTCGGCGGCATCACCAATACGATCGAAGCTCTCTTGCATTGCCGGCAGCGTGGCGTCGGCGCATGCCTCGGCGGCACAGCCAACGAGACTGATCAATCCGCACGCATCACGGCGCATATTGGGTTGGCCTGCGGAGCCGACTTCATGCTCACCAAGCCAGGGCTGGGCGGAGATGAGGGCCTCATGATCGTGACGAACGAGATGGCCAGATCCCTGGAGTTGATCCGTGCACGCCCAATGTCAAAGCGAGCTTTGACAAGTTGAATCGATGCAGCTCGGGCTCTCTTGCAGGCGGCGGATTTGAGTCCCGGCACCGATCGTTGTGGTCCTGCCCCCGAAACACATGTAAGTCTCTGATAACGAAGGGAACGGCTCGGAGAGGAAGCGGCAGAAATCGCCAGGAAACCAAAGCCGTAGCATTTGCATGGGGGCGGGTAGGTGAATGAATCCCACTTGCGGCACCATATTCTCTTGCGGCACCATTTTTTCCTCGGCCTGTTATCGTCTTCGCTGTCCGCTGGTTCGCACGTCTGACATCCGTTCCGTCCGCTTTTAGGGCTGCACGTCGACAGCCACGTGTGAACGGGCCCATATCGCCTGCCACTGGCGCCGGCGCAGATCAAAGGACGTCCGGGGCGGTCCGCGCAGACGGACGTCGTCCGATTTGCAAGCCGGCCACTCGCGCCTTCACTCATCAAGCCTGGGAGATACACGTCATGACATTCTTGCGCGGCGCAGCGCTTCTTGCCGCACTTTTCGCGGCTACCGGAGTCGCGGCCGAAAGTGCCTCGACGACGGCCCCCGGTCCCATCACGGTCAAGGCGCTCGCGTCCGCGACGCAAACCGCTTCAGGGCAGCCGATCGTCTTCCCCTCCGGGGATGGCCGCGCCGTTGTGAGCGAATACACGATCCCGCCGGCCGCAGCCCTGCCGCTCCACGAACATCCCTATCCCCGCGTCGCCTATATGCTGCAGGGCACCCTGGAGGTGACCGATCGGGATACCGGCCAGGTCTTTCTCTACAAGCCCGGGGATGTGGTCGTGGAGGTGATCGGGCAGCGTCATCTGGGGCGTAACACGGGCAGCGATCCGGTTCGCCTCATCGTGTTCGACACTCTTCCGGCCACTGTCGGCAGCAACGTCGTACTGATCGATAAATAGGCGCGCTCGGACAGCCCGCCGCGATCTTGCGCGTCGCTCAAACGAAAAGCGCCCCGGCTTCAGTCGTCGAAGCCAGGGCGCCGTGCCTTTGGAGGGCATACCGGTTCGGACAGATACGCAACGCGTCCGACCGGCAGAGAATGCCCCGACATAGTTAAAGTTCCGTTCCCCAGCGGAACGATTCGCAGAGTTCTGTGGAAAACCGAGGGATCAGTCACGGGCAGGGCGACGACCCTCCCTTGCGGCGGCTACCCGGTCGGCCCCGGTCCGACGCGACGACGAAAGCGTAGTTTTTTCGGCATCGGAAGACATCCGTAGGCAGGTTCCGGAAGAGCGGGTCTTCGCCCACTATCGCTGCCCCATCAATGTCCCGCCGAAGGCAGGACGATGTCTCCCCGCGGATTGGCCCTTACGATGATGATCTTGCCCCGCCCCGCGCGCTCGCGCCTGAAACCTCTCGCGCGGTCGCCATCGGGTGCCGCTCTTCGCGGACCGGGCCGTCCTGCATCCTCGCCCTGCCGCCCAGTCACCGCCGTCCGGAGTTTCCCATGAGCCGCAAGATACGACTGCAAGACATGACCTCGGCGGAATTCGCCGAACGGGCGAAGGACAAGCCCGTCGTGCTGATCCCGTTCGGTGCGCAGGAGACCCAGGGGCCGCATATTCCCATGGGGGATTTCGTCCTGGCCGACGCGCTGGCAACCCGGGTGGCGGAGCGGGCGGATTGCGTGGTGGCGCCCACGCTCCCCTTCGGCGATTCCGAGTTCTACCGGTCGCTGCCAGGCTGCATCAGTCTGCGTCCGTCGACCTTCGTGTCGGTGGTCGGTGACATTTGCGAGAACCTTCTGGACCACGGTCTCGACCGGCTCGTCATCTTCAACGGCCAGACCAGCAACGCACCGCTGATCGACCAGGCCGTGCGTGTCCTGCGCCGGGAGCGCGGTGTCTACATTCCGTGCCTGAATATCTGGCGTATCCTCACCCCGGCCCAGATGCAGGCAATTTATGGCGATGGGCTGCCGGGAAGTCAGGGCCATGGGGGCGATCCGATCACCTCCATGTTCCTGCACCTCTTTCCGGACCTTGCCCGGATGGATCTGCTGGCCGCGCCCAAGCCCTTCAAGCAGGCCATGGGTCTGCCGACCCGAAGCATTTCGTCCCTCGACTTCAAGGGCGTGGCCGTGCAAATGCCGTTGGACATGGCCCAGATGTCGGAGAACGGGAACCTGTCCGGCAACGGCGCCCGGTCGTCGGCGGAGATCGGCGCGAAAATCGCCGATACCATCGTCGATTTCTCGGCCGCTTTCGTCGATCATTTCAAGACGTGCGATCCCCGGTCGCTCGGCTGAGTTCGGTTTCCACAGATGGGTAATCCAATGACGTTCAATCTTGTCGATCCTGCCGACGCCCCGAAGGCGATTCCTCTTCGCCTCGTTGGGAAAGCCCAGCTGGAAGCCGTGCTGGCGAGCCTGCCGGCGCGGGAGCGGGCCATCCTCCAGGCGTCAGGCTTTGACGCTGCTGCCGGCAGCGTTCGCCTGATGCACGGGGAGGACGGCGCGGTGAGTGCGGTCGTGGCCGGCATCGGCGCCTCGATCCTCTCGCAGGCCGAGCACGATCTCTGGGCGATCGCCAGCCTTCCCACCGCCCTGCCGCAGGGCGTCTATCGCCTGGCAGACGAGCCCTCCGCGGACACCGCCACCTTGCTGGCCCTGGGCTGGGCGCTCGGCACCTACGCGTTCGAGACCTTCAAGAAGCAGGCGCGCCGGAACGCAAGCCTCGTCTGGCCTGAGCATGCGGATCGTGGCCGCGTCGTCCGTGAGGCGGAAGCGCTGACGCTGGCGCGCGATCTCATCAACACGCCGGCCAATCTCCTCGGCCCGGTGGCCTTGGCCGAAAAGGCGAAAGCCATGGCCGAGCAGCACGGCGCAAACGTCACGGTGACGGTCGGCAACGCCCTGCTCGAGCAGAACTATCCGCTCGTCTACCATGTGGGTCGCGCAGCCGTGGAAGAGCCGCGCCTGGTGGATATCCGCTGGGGTGAGGAATCCCATCCGCGCGTGACACTGGTCGGCAAGGGCGTGATCTTCGACACCGGCGGTCTCGACCTCAAGCCGCCGGCCTCCATGAAGATCATGAAGAAGGATATGGGCGGTGCAGCCGCCATCACGGCGCTCGCCCACATGGTGATGGCCGCCAAGCTGCCGGTTCGCCTGCGCGTTCTGCTGCCCATCGTCGAGAACGCGATCTCGCACGAGGCTTTCCGGCCCCTCGACGTGCTGCCCTCGCGCAACGGGATGACCATCGAGATCGGCAACACCGACGCGGAAGGCCGCCTGATTCTCGCGGATGCATTGACGGAGGCGGATTCGGAAAAGCCCGCCCTGCTCATCAACATGGCGACGCTGACGGGCAATGCCCGGGTGGCGTTCGGACCGGAACTGCCGACGCTCTTCACCCGGCACGACGATCTCGCGGCCGAGATCGCGCGCCATTCGGTCGAGCGCGCCGATCCGCTCTGGCGGATGCCCCTCTGGCCGCATTACCGCAAGCAACTCGACAGCAAGGTCGCGCACATGAACAACGTGAGCGATTCGGCCTTTGCGGGCGCGATCATCGCCGGGCTGTTCCTTGCCGAGTTCGTCTCGGACGAGACGCGCTGGGCGCATCTCGACATGTCGGGCTGGAACTTCGGCTCTCGTCCGGGGCGTCCGGAAGGCGGCGACGCCCAGGCGATCCGCGCGCTCTACGGCGTCATCGAGGACATGGCAGCCAAAGGCTGACCGTCAGCCTGCCAGAATGAGTGCTGCCGCCTTCTCGCCCACCATGATGGCGGCGGCGTTCGTATTGGCGTTCATGAGCAGGGGCATGATGGATGCGTCGGCCACGCGCAGGCCGCGCACACCCCGCACCCTCAGGGTCGGATCGACCACGGCGCGTGCGTCCGACCCCATGCGGCAGGTGCCGACGGGATGGAAGGCCGTGCCGGCTCGCTCCCGGATCGACTCAGCGATCGCGGCGGCGCTCCGGTCGCGTGGCGGCTGGATCGGGTGGGTGATGGTGCGCGCGAGACTGGGGCGGGCCGCCACCGACATCATGCGCTCGACGCCGCGCACCAGAATGTCGAGATCGCGCCGGTCGCTGAAATAGCGCGGCTCGATCGAGGGATGCTCCGTCGCCACGCTGCTGCGCAGCCGCACCTTGCCGCGGCTGTAAGGCCGGCCCTGATTCACGCCGAGCGAAAAGCCGTGCTCCTTCGGCAGGCGCTGGAGCACGCTCTTGCCCACGCGCCCGATGAGCCCGACCCCGAGCTGCACCTGAACGTCAGTCACGTCCGCGTTGGAATCCGTGCGGAAGAATCCGCCGGTCGGCACCACGCTGTCGGCCAGGACGCCGCGCCGGAACAGGAGATAATCGAGGCCGGCACGGGCGGCGCCGAGCGGATTGACGTATTTGAATGCCGTGATCGGCTCCGAACAGGCGAATTGCATGCGATAGGACACATGGTTCTGCAGGTTCTCGCCGACTTCCGGAATGTCGGCCACCACGCCGACGCCCATCTGCTCCAGGTGATCGGCGGGGCCCAGTCCAGACAGCATCAGAAGGTGAGGGGAGTTGACCGCCCCGCCTGACAGAATGATTTCGCGCTCGGCTCGCAGGGTCGTCACGCGGCCGTCGTGGAGAATGTCGAGCCCGGTCGCGCGATCGCCCTCGAAGCGGATGCGGGTGGCGAGCGTCAGCATCATCACGTCGAGATTGGGGCGCTTCAGGGCCGGGTGAAGAAAGGCTGTCGCGCTGCTGCACCTGCGGCCACGATCGATGGTGCAATCATAATGGCCGAAGCCCTCCTGCTCGCCCTCGTTGAAATCCGACAGGATGCTGAAATCATCCTCGACGGCGGCGTCGAGAAAGCGCTCGCAGATGGCAAGCGACGGGCGGCCCCGGCTGACCTTGAGGGGCCCGTCAGCCCCGTGCCAGTGGCTGGCGCCGCGATCGCTGCCTTCCGATTTCCGGAAATAGGGCAACACATCGTCGAAACCCCAGCCCGCGCAGCCGGCATCGCGCCACGCGTCGTATTCCTTCGGGTTTCCGCGGGCGTAGATCATGCCGTTGATGGCGCTCGATCCGCCAATCGTCTTGCCCTGCGCCCAGAACAACTCCCGGCCCTGCAACTCGGCTTCCGGTTCGGTCAGGTAGCTCCAGTTGAAGAGGGGCGTGGTGGAGTTGCGGATGGTCGCGCCCGGCACGTGAAGCATCATGTCGCGGTCGCTGCGGCCGGCCTCCACCACGAGGACGCGGGTGTCCGGGTCTGCCGACAGGCGGTTGGCGATCACGCAGCCGGCCGATCCCGCTCCGACGATGATGTAGTCGTAGACGCCTGTCTGACGTGCCATCAGGCGGCGTCCCAGGCCGGCGCCCAGGCGGGGTTCGCCAGGCGTCCGCCGCCACGCAAAGCGCTGATGCGGCTCATCTCCTCGCTCGACAGGGCGAAGTCGAAAATGTCGAAATTGGCCTTGAGGTTTTCCACCCGGCTCGAGCGCGGGATGGGGACGACCTGATCCTGCTGGACGAGCCATCGCAAGGTCACCTGCTGGGGGGACTTCCCGTGCGTGTGCGCGATGGCCTGGATGGTCGGGTCGGCCGCCGCGCGCCCTTTCGCCAGCGGCATGTAGGCGGTGAGCAGCATGTCATGCTGCGCCAGGGTGTCGATCATCGGCTGCTGGTTCAGGAAGGGATGATACTCGACCTGATTGACCAGGAGATCCGCCCCGTGCGTCTCGAGTGCCTCGCGCAGGAGCGCGATGGGAAAATTGCTGACGCCGATATTGCGGGCGAGCCCCCGCTCTTTCATCCCCTTGAACAAGGCGAGCGTCTGTCCGACCGGGATGTCGGGGTTGGGCCAGTGGATGAGCAGCAGGTCCACATACTCGGTCTTTAGCTTGCGCAGGCTCTCTTCCACCAGGGCCGGGGCCTTGTCGTCGGCAAGGTTCGTGGGCCAGACCTTCGTGGTGACGAAGAGGGTTTCGCGCGCAAGGCCCGATCCCGAAAGCGCCTCGCCGACCGCGTCCTCGTTGGCGTAGAACTGTGCCGTGTCGATGTGACGGTAGCCGATCTCAAGCGCGTCACGCACAGCCCTCACACCATCGTCGCCTTTGAGCCCGAAGGTGCCCAGCCCGAGGGCGGGGATCGATAGGCCCTTGATCGTCCGGTACAGCATGGCAACTCACTTTCGCATTGACGCAACGAAAGGGTAGGGGGCCGTCCACCGGGTGCCAAGATGAAAGAAACCGCAAAAGGCGGTGTTGCGGCCACCTGGCAGGCGCGCCTTCGCCCCAGGCCGAGGGAAAGGCGGCGCGAGACATCTCATTTTGCTGCGACAATCGGCGGATTTTATGATGGAGCGCTGCTCGCCGCCGATTGCTTTACCACCTCCTCGGCAAAGACGCGGATCAGTTCGGCGCGGGTCGAGGTGCTTTTCCAGACGATGCCGATCTTGCGGACGAACGGGTTGGGCGGCAGCGGGATCTTGCGGATCTTCAGCCCGGCCTGCCAGGGTGGCGACCAATCGGGCACGAGTGCGACGCCAAGGCCGCGGCTGACCAGCGCCGCGATGGCGTCGAGCGCGTCCATCTCCATCCATTCTTCCGGCCGGATGCCAGCCTCCTTGAGATAGTTGTCGACCTGGCGGCCACCCCATTGCATGCGATCATAGCGGATGAAGCGCTGGCTGCGCAGGATGTCGTGCGCATCCATCTCCGGCAGCTCCTCATGGACGATGAGAACGAGAGGCTCCTCGCGGACCGTGCGCCACTTCAAGCTCTTGCCCAGAACGAAACGTGGCTCCACGATGATCGCGACGTCGACGAGTTCCTCCTCGACCTGCCGGTAGAGCTCGGTCGACAGGCCCGGCACGAAATAGAAACTGACGCCCGCATATTTGCGCGCGATCTCGGCCACCGCATCCGGAAGAAGTCCGAGGAGCGCCGTCGAGATCGATCCGATCCGCAGCTCCCCATGCAGCTTGTCCTTGTTGGCCAGCGCCCGGAGCGAGCTGGCATGCTTGAGCAGGATCAGGCCCTCCTGCGCGATCGCAAGACCGTTCTCCGTCGGCTTCACCGTCTTGCCGGACCGGACGAGAAGTTTCGTCCCGAATTCCTGTTCGAGCGCGTGGATCCGCTGGGCAACGGCGGCCGGCGTGAGGTTCTGCCGGCGCGCGGCGCCCGCGATCGACCCGCAGGCGACAACGACCGTCAGGGTATCAAGAAAACGTGTGTCCAATAACATTTTCTCCTTTCCGAGCCGAGGATAAGTCACGTTTACGCACAAAATCAAACCGATTACGATTCAATCAGTTACGTCAGCTTTGAGATTTTTGGATCGAGAAGCACGATGTCACGCGACCTGCCCTGATCTTCACGTTTCAGCTCACTCTGGAAGCAAAGACAGCACAAAAAGTCACCTTGCTCATTATTTACTGCCGAACCAATATGCCGCAACGATAAGCATGCCGCCGCAGAACACGCCCGATAAACCGGCCATGGAACCTTTGGGAACTCAAATGCTACGAGATCGCACTCTTCTCCTTCGCCGCCAATTCCTCCAGGGCATTGGAGCGGCCGCCTTTGCCGCCGGCTTCATCGGTCCGCAGGCCGTTTTCGCGCAGGCGATCGGCAAACGGGGCGGCACGCTCACCATCGCCGTGCCCTACGAGGTCGACACGCTCAACACGTTCTCGACGGGCTTCCTCGCCGACATCCAGTCGGTGGTCGTCGAGGGTCTGATCGCGCCGGACGAGGACGCCAAGTATTTTCCTGTTCTGGCCACCGAAGTGCCGACGGTCGAGAATGGCGGCGTGAAGCTGTCTGCCGACGGCAAGCGCATGGACATCACCTTCAAGCTGCGTCCCAACGTGACGTGGTCGGACGGCGCGCCTTTCACGTCCGAGGACGTGAAGTTCACCTGGATGGCCCTGAAGGATCCCAAGTTCATCGCGGAATCCAAGGAAGGCGTCACGGAAATCGATGCGATCGAGACGCCCGATCCGCTGACGGCAGTGATCCGCTTCAATACGGTAACGCCGATCTGGCCCTCGGGCTTCTTCTCCCGCGGTATCCTTCCCAAGCACGCGCTCGAAGGCAAGGATCTCAACACCGACGGCTACAACACCAAGCCGCTGGGGACCGGCCCGTTCGTCATTACCGAGTTCAAGCGTGGACAATACGTGGTGGCCGACCGCAATCCGCGCTACTGGCGCAAGGATAAGGACGGCACCCAGCTGCCCTATCTCGACCGCATGGTGTTCAACCTGGTGCCTGATGCATCGGCCATGGTGACGCGGATTCGCGCTGGCGAAATCCTGCTTGCCTACAACATCCCTTACGGACAGGCGCAGGCGCTGTCGTCCTCGATGGAGATCATCAAGAACCCGATCCTGTCGTGGCAGCGGCTCGACTTCAACTTCAAGGGGCCGGCGGCCTTCCGCGACCTGAAGGTGCGCCAGGCCTTTGCGCACGCCATCAACAAGGACGCGATCGCCAAGGCCCTGAGCGGCTTTCCGTTCGTCGTCAATTCGCCGGTCTCGAAGCAGTTCGATTACCACGATCCGAACGTGCGCACCTATGCGTTCGATCCGGCCAAGGCAAAGGCGCTTCTGGACGAGGCTGGCTACGTGGTCGGCAGCGACGGCGTGCGGGCCAAGGGCGCCGACAAGATGGCCTATCGGATCACGGTGCAAGCCGGCAACAGCGCGGACGAGACTGCCCAGCAGGTGGTGATGGCCAATCTCAAGGCCGTCGGCATCGCGTTGTCGCCCGACAACAAGACCGGCGTGGCGTTCCGCGAAGCACGCTACAAGGGCCTCTACGATCTTCTCTACAGCCGCTGGATCACGTCGGCCGATCCGCAATACAGCAAGTTCTACGGCACCGAAGGGTCCAACAATGGCACGGGCTTCTCGAGCCCCAAGCTCGATGCGTTGCTCGATACGGCGGAGCACACGATCGATCGGGCCAAGCTGAAAGAGATCTTCAAGGAGATCCAGGCTTTCCTCGCCGACGAAGTGGTGACCATTCCGACGACCAGCAACGTGTCGCTGATCGCCAAATCCGCCAAGCTGAAGAACTTCGTGCCCAATCCGACCAACCGCACGATCTTCAACAACACAGCCGCCTGGTATCTGGAAGGCTGAGTCGGCTGAATGTCATTCGGAAGCTTTATTCGCCGATTGCTCGGGACGATACCGCTCATCCTGGGCATCTCGGTGGTCCTGTTTTCCATCATTCACCTGGCGCCTGGCTCGCCGCTGGATTTCTACGCCGATAACCCGAACGTGACCCGCGAAGCCCTTGAGCAGATGCGGGTTGCGTTCGGCCTCGACAAGCCGGTGCCGGAGCAATACGTGCGTTGGCTCTGGGCTTTTCTGAACGGCAATTGGGGCATCTCCTTCCGCACCGGACAGCCGGTGCTCGAGGTTATCCTCGAGCGGCTGCCCGCGACCCTGATCCTGAGCGGATCAGCCTTCCTGCTGTCGCTCGCCATCGCCATTCCCATCGGCGTGCTGGCCGCCACAAGGCGCTACTCGAAACTCGACACCTTCTTCACGTTCGTAAGCTTCTCGGGCATCTCGATTCCGGTCTTCTGGGTCGGGCTCATGGCGCAGCTCGTGTTTGCCATCTGGCTCGGCTGGCTGCCGGCGGGCGGCTTCCAGACCGTCGGCAATGGCTCGTTCATGGATGTGTTGACCCACATGGTCATGCCCGTCTGCATTTTGTCCTTCGCGACAATTGCCGGGTGGAGCCGCTACGTTCGCGCGAGCCTCATCGATGTGATCGGGCAGGATTATATCCGCACCGCGCGCGCCAAGGGCCAGACGCCCCGCAAGGTGATCTGGCGGCACGCGGTTCGCAACGCGTTGTTGCCCATCGTGACGGTGGTGGCGCTGGATATCGTGCAGATCGTCTCGGGCGCGGTGATCACCGAAACGATTTTCTCCTGGCCGGGGATCGGTCGGCTGTTCGTGGAATCCATGGACGGGCGCGACTATCCGGTTCTCATGGGCCTGATGATGATCAGCTCTTTCACCATGGTGGCGGCCAATTTTGCGGCCGATATGCTGTATGCGGTCATCGATCCGAGGGTGCGTCTCGCATGAACCAGCTCGTGGTCAGTCCCGCCTTACGAAAATCCGAGGAACCGCGCGGCTGGAGCGCCGAGGTGTGGCGGCGCTTCAAGCGCCACCGCGCGTCGGTGGTGGGCCTCGTCGTGCTCATCGTCCTGGCACTGCTGTCGCTCTTTGCGCCGTTGATTTCGCCCTTCGCGTTCGATGCGCAGGATATCGAGTTGTTGGGCACGCCCACGGCCCCCAACGCCACGCATTGGCTCGGCACCGATCAGCTCGGACGCGATAATTTCACGCGGCTTCTCTACGGCGGCCAGATTTCCTTTTCGGTTGGCCTCGCGGCGGCGCTCGTGGCGTCGGCCATTGGCGCGACCGTGGGGGCAATTGCCGGTTTCTACCGGGGGTGGGTGGACGTGGTGTTGATGCGCGTCACCGACATTCTCCTGTCGATTCCGCCGCTGCCGCTGATCCTCCTGCTGTCGGGCTTGGTGCGGCCGTCGGTTCCGACGCTGATTCTCATCATCGGCGCGCTTGGCTGGATGTCGACCGCCCGCATCATCCGCAGCGAGTTTCTGTCACTGCGCGAGCGCGAATTCGTGCAATCGGCCCGGGCCATCGGCAGCACCAACGGCCGTCTGATCTGGCTGCATATCCTGCCGAACGCCATCGCGCCGCTGATTGTCGCCACGACGCTGGCGGTCGGCCATTCGATCCTCGTCGAATCGGCATTGTCGTTTCTGGGCTTCGGGGTGCATCCGCCCACGCCCAGCTGGGGCAACCTGCTGAACGAGGCCCGTCAGTGGCTCGACAGCGCGCCGTGGCTTGCCATTCCGCCCGGCGCGATGATCTTTGCCACCATGCTGGCCGTCAATTTCATTGGCGACGGCCTTCGCGACGCGCTCGACTTCAGGAACTGACGGACGCCGCTTTCAGGCGGCATCCTTCCCCATGATGGCGAGCGACGCGCTGAGCGTCGGGTGCCCGAGCGCGATCAGCCGGTCGTGGAAATCGCGGGTATGTCCCTTCCACGAGGCGCGCGCCTCCCGGATCATCTCCTGTCCGAGCCAGTACATGATGCGCGTTCCCGGGAAAATCGAGTTGCGCACGGTCTCGCCCCAGACCCGCCCGGCGCCGAACCCGCCTTCCTCCGCATAGAAGCGGCGCATCTCGGCCAGGGTCCAGCGGCCGGTGTGCAGACGGATGTCCGCAACGACTGCGCCGGCGTTGCGCCGTTCCATGTCCTTCAACATGATGTCGGTCTCGACGCGATTGAGGATGCCGGGAATTTCCGCCGCGAGGTGCTGCACGTGGCAGGCCCAGCCTTCCCCGGTTGTCCCCGCCGACAGAAATGCGACGCCCCGCGCGACGCCTGTCTCCGCGAGCCGCGCGAGCCGCGATGGCGAGGTCCGGGCGCGGGCGTTGTGGGTGTGGTGCCCGATGCTGGCATGGTGGATCGCATGGGTCTGCTTGACGGTCGACAGGTTCTGCCCGTCGCCGTTCACCCAATAGATGCTGCCCGTCCCCGCATGGGCGGCGGGCGGCGAGCGGTAGGCCAGGAAATACGTGTCGGCAAACACCTCCTGGGCCCAGTCGGGCATGCGCTTGAAGGCGAGATCGTAGTCGGTAGCCGGTGTCAGCAGGTGGCCCGCCCCGTCCATGACCTTGTGATGCCAGTGTTCATAAGTTTCCCCCATCAGCGACGCGCTGGGACGCTCGCGATCGAGCGAGACCAGAAGATCGCGCCAGGACCGCTCCGGGTCGATCGCCCGCGCCGATGCGACGATCTCTTCGCCGAGTTTGGCGAAGCGCTCAAGCGCGCGGGCCTCGGCCTCCTCCATGGAGATATCGAGCTGGTGGACGTCCTTGAACATGAACGCCATGTAGTCCGCCCCGCAGGCCGGATCGGCGGGGGTAATGGCAGCCAGCGCGACATCGAAGGCCGCGAGGCTGGCGGCGGCGCGCCGCGCATCCGCGTCCATGCCGTTCCGCCAGAGCGGATGTAGCCTGATACCGCGTCCAAGCAGGCGGATGACGGCCCGGGCTTCCTTGCGCGCGCGCTCCACCCAGTCCGGGTGAACCGCCGCGCCCTTGAGGTGGACGAGGCCGCCTTCCAGGTAGGGCGCGATTGCCGCGAGGCGGGCGTGCAATTCGTCAGAGGTTGCGGCATGTGCCGAAGGCAACAGCAGGCTGATCAGCCCGAAGGCCGCCTCGCCCGCATACCAGCTGGGATCCCTGTACTGCGAACGTTCCGCCAGTTCGCGCGTGCGGTGCTTGAGCTGGGACGACAGGATGGAATGATCGAGGATCGCGCCGACACCCTGAGGCGGCGGGAGGTCGGTCAGACGGGCAACCAGTCCTGCCAGTTCCTGCGCCTCGCGCGCCGGCGCCTCGGGGTCCGAGGGTGGCAGTCGGTCGTCATGGCCCTTCAAGCCCATGAACGTGGCATCGACCGGACGGAACCGGAAATGATGCGCCAGAAAGTCGTCGACGAGCGCGTCGACCTGTTGATCCGGGCTCTTCGCCATCGTTACGGTTCCTTGTGGAGCGGCAGGGAGACCCAGCGGCGTTCCTTCTGCGACAGCACGATGGCGTCGACGATATCCTGGCTTTTTGCTCCGTCGATGAAGGTGTTGTCGGCCGGCAAATCGTCGAGGATTTCGTCCGTCCAGTCCCGCACCAACTGCCGGTAGTACAATTCGGGCCACGGCGTGTTGATGGTGGCGCCGGGTGGGAAACTTTCGGGCGGCAGTTCGACTTCGCGGAACTCGACCTGATCGGGGGTTGCGAAGTGCAGCGTCTCGGCGATGCCGTTCTCGACCACCAGTCGGCCGATGGCAGCACCCTTCGATCCATAGATGCGGATCTCGATGCCGGGATAATTGCCGATGGCGACGAACGAGGTCTGCAGGGTCCCCTGCGCGCCCGATTCATAATCGATGATCGCCACCGTGCCGTCATCGATGGGCAGGCGCTTCAAGCCCTCCTGCCCGCGCACGATCCGCTCTGGCACGAAATTGCGCATCAGGCTGGAGACGGCTTTGAAATCCCCGGCGAGCCACCGCAGGAGATCGACCAGGTGCGATCCGTACCCGACGATGGAGGCAGGCAGCAGCTTCTCGCCGGGTGGGATCTCCGAATACTGGCGCAAGGGAAACATCGGGTCGAGCCATTGCGAGTTCTGCTGAAACCCCTGCACGTGGTAGATCTCGCCCATCGTCCCGTCGACGATCCACTGCTTCATCTGCTTCAGCGCAGGGCTGTAGCGAAAGGTGAATCCGACCTTCGTCCGCAGCGCCTTCTCGTTCGCCTCGCGGGCAAGCCCGAAGGCGTCGGCGGCGTTTAGCGCAATCGGCTTTTCGCACAGCACATGTTTGCCGGCAGCCAGCACCTGCCGGCTGAGGGCGAGATGCGTGTCCGTTGGCGTGCAGATATCCACCATGTCGATGTCGGGATCGGCCAGCATGGCTTCGACATTGTCGTAGATCCGCTCGAAGCCGAACTTGTCGGCCAGATGGCGGGCGCGCTCCGGGAGGATGTCGCAGATGGCCACGCGCCGGCAGCGGTCGTAGTGGGCGTAACCAGGAAGATGCGCCTTGTCGGCCCAGGCGAGCGCGCCGATCACGCCGACCCCCAGCTTGCGGTCGGGGCTCACGGCAGCGCCCTCCCGATCTCTTCGATATAGGCCTCGAACTCGTCATAGTTCTGGAACCCGAGTGCCCGCTTGCCCTCCTCGACCTCCATGATCATGGTTTGCAGCTTCTCGGTCAGGCGCGTATCGGCGCCGGCCTGCTTTCCATAGGCAATGAGCTTGCTCTTGTGGGTTTCGACCTCCGACTTGCGCTTCCGGTAGACGATGTCCCACCAAATTCCCGAGCCCTTCTTCTTGAACTGGTGCTTGTTGGGATCCTGGTCCTTTTTGAGCAGGTGGATCGCCGTGTTGATGTTGTCGATCAGACGCTTCGTGTCCGCAGGGGTCTGCGGGCGGTAATTGGCCGGATCGAAGAAGTCGAATTTTTCGAGGACGATCCCCGACGCATCCGCGATCTCGACGCCCTCGCGCACGATGGCGCCGGCAATCCGCGCGTAGCGCTCCACGCCGAGCGTCTCGTGGATACGGGCATCCACCAGTGCAGAGAACACGACCTGGTTCGAATAGACTTCCTTCGACCAGATCTGTGCCCAGATATCCTTCGAGACCGTGACCTTGGTCAGGCTCTCGAGCATTTTCGTGAGCGTCAGCAGGCGCTCGCTCTCCGATCCGTCCAGTTCGCCGAGCTCGATCTTGCCCTCGTGGACGAATTCCAGATGGCCCGGATCGACAAGGGCGCCGCCGTAATTCGGGATGCCGCCGATCACCCGCTCCTCACCGCCCAGGCCCGCTTCCTTGAGCAGGTCCACAATGACCGGAATGTTGAGCCCGTTCTGGTAGTGAACGATGAAGCTGTCCGGACCCATATGCGGAATGACGTCGCGCACCGCATCAGCTGTGTGATGCGCCTTGGTGGCGATCAGGATCGCCTCCAGCGGCCCTTCCAGCTGATCAGGCGTGATGGCCTTGACCGGAATGCGCATGTCGCCACGCACGCCGTCGATGGTCATGCCATTCTGGTTGATGGCGTCCACATGCTCCTTCCACTTGTCGACGAGGGTCACGTCGTAGCCGTCGCGGGCCATAAAGGAACCGGCCAGTCCACCGATGGCGCCTGCGCCAATGATCGTCACTTTCATGATGTCGCTCGCACTCCAGAAGCGCCTGAATTTGCAGCCCGCACCGGCGCGTTGCGGGGTGGTGGTGGGAATGAGCGGGCGACAGAAATCGCCCGCTCAAAAGTGTATGACAATCGAGCCGTTATGGCTTGCCCTTATAGGCGGCATAACGGAGTTTGGTGTCCTCGTTCATCGGGTAGAGACCGGGCAGCGGCACGCCGCGGGCGACCTCATCCATGATCCAGGCTTCCATCTGCTCCTGCTCGAGCACTTCGGCCACGATGCCCTCGACGAAGGCCGCCGGAATGACCACCGCACCGTCGCCGTCGACCACCACCACGTCGTCCGGAAAGACCGCGACGCCGCCGCAGCCGATGGGCTCCTGCCAGCCGACGAAGGTGAGGCCAGCAACGGAAGGCGGCGCGGCGGCGCCGTCGCACCAGACTGGAAGGCTGGTCCCCAACACGCCGACCTTGTCGCGCACGACGCCGTCCGTGACCATCGCGGCCACGCCGCGCTTGACCATGCGGGCGCACAGGATGTCGCCGAAGACGCCCGCATCCGTCACGCCCATGGCATCGACCACCGCAATGCAGCCCTCGGGCATGGCCTCGATGGCCGCGCGTGTCGAAATGGGCGACCCCCAGGATGCCGGCGTCGCCAGATCCTCACGGGCGGGCACAAAGCGCATCGTAAAGGCCGGTCCGACGATCCGCGTCTCGCCGTCGCGCAACGGCCTCGCGCCGCGCATCCACACATTCCGGAGTCCCTTCTTCAACAGAACGGTCGTCAGGGTGGCGGTCGAGATCAGCTTGAGCGCGTCGCGATGAATAGGTTCTAGGGGCATTCGGTCAGGATTCCTGAAAGGGGTCGGAGACAGCGGCGAGCGGGAAGCGCTGAGGCGCATGCCGGTTGGCAAGTTTCGCCACCGGGGACGGCTTTTGAAATCCCGTTTGTCACGTGTTCAAAGCGAGCAAAATCTACGGTCTGGGCGCTTTGACGTTCGTGATCGTGCGATCGCCTTCCGAGGCTGCCGTCGCTTCATCGCCGCCGCAAGGATCATCTTAACGGTTGGCCGCGATGGTGGTGCTACCCGATCCCGCGGCCGACAGCATGATCATCACGCTCCTGCCTGTCTCAACTGCCCATTGGAAGAGTGATGCCCGTGACCTTCGATCCATTCCCCCTCGTCCTGGCGATCCTGGCATCCGGCCTTGCAGGCGCCTTGCCCGCCACCGCTCAGGCCGTGCCCGAAGGCCCCGTGGGCGACGCATTCTATGCCGCGCCGTCTCCCCTGCCGACCGGTCGACCGGGAGCGGTGATCTGGACCGGCCGCCCGACCGCCACCGTCGCGCTCCCGAGCGCCGGCACGGATCTCCTCGTCATGTACCACTCCACCGCCCTGGATGGCCGCGACATCGCCGTGACCGGTACGGTGTCCGTGCCGCCAGGCCCGCCGCCTGAAGGGGGGTGGCCGCTGATCACCTGGACGCACGGGACGACAGGATTGGTGGCAGCCTGTGCGCCCTCCAGGGACCGGCCTGATGGATCGGAGCATTACTCGCTGGGTCCTGCGCGGGCCCGGCTCGACGCCTATGTCCGACAGGGCTACGCGGTTGTGTTCAGCGATTTCCAGGGCCTGGGCGGCTCGCCCGGCCTGCATCCGTTTTTGCAGGGCGAAGTCGAGGCGCGCGGGGCGCTCGATATCATGCGGGCCGCCCGCGAGATCGCGCCCAGCATCGGCACGCGATACGTGGCGATGGGGCATTCCCAAGGGGGGCAGGCCGATCTGTTCACGGCGCATTTCGGCCCTTCCTACGCGCCCGAGTTCACGCTGCTCGGAAGCGTCGCCTTCGCGCCAGGCTCCCATCTGGGCGAGCGGATCAAGGAGATGACACAAGCCGGTGAGCCGTCCGTGGCGCTTGTCTATGCCATGTATTTCCTGCAATCGGCGGCCTCGAACCACCCTGAGATTGATCTGCGCACGATCCTCACACCGACGGCGCTCGCGCATCTGCCGCAGATGCAGTCCGAATGCGTGTCGGCCACGCTGACGCGGGGATATTGGTCGACCGCGATCCCGAAGGATCAGTTCCTGCCCGGCGCGGATTTGTCGATGGTGCTGAAGCTGGCGGCGGACAACGATCCCGGACATCTCAAGATTGCCGCCCCCACCTTGATCATGCAGGGCGCGCAGGATGTCACCGTGCTTCCTCGCACCACCGACGCGGTGGCGCGGGACCTGTGCAAGCGTGGCAATGCCCTGACTTACCGCGTGTTTCCCTCCGCCGACCACGAATCCGTCGTGCAGCAGGGCGGCGGCGAGGCGGCGGCTTGGATCCGTGCCCGCCTCGAGGGCGAGTCCGCCACGACCAATTGTCAGGCTCTGCCGGAAGCAGCCCGGCCGTGAGGTCGGCGACCTGCCGATGCCGCTCCCTGAGGAATTAACGCTATTAACCAACTGCTCACCACGTTGACGAAAACCAACCACCGATGACACCGATGCGCCGCAAATCGAGGAACCGGGCGTGGCGGTTGGACTTGTCTCATCAAGCAGCGCCGATCGCCGGCACGTTTTCCCAACCGAGGTTCTCCCATGCGGTTCGCATTCGCAGCTTTTGCGGCGTCTCTCGTCGTGTCGTCGTCGGCCCTCGCCCAGGTGCCGCCGGAAGTCGAAGCCTGTCGTCTTTCGGGTCTTGCCGCGCTGCAGAAACGCTCGCCGTCGCTGGATCAGATCACGTTCGACATGGATTCGCTCGGCATCTCGAAGGCCGACACGAAGGTGGGAGAGACGCCCATCAAGATGGTCATCATGGGCGACGCGTATCTGCAGCGCGACAAGACCGACAAGCCCAACCGGTTCCTGTGCCTGCTCAGCGATGACAGCAAGGTCGTCCTCACGTTCTTCACCGAACAATAGCTGTCAAGAACGGATCGATCCCATGTCCACGATGTCACGACGTCTGTTTCTCTCCGCGGGCCTTGCCACCAGCCTTGCTGGCTGTTCGAGCACGAGCGCCACGATGCCCGCCTTCGGGGGCCTTTTCGGTACCAGCGGGCCCGGTCGGGGGCTGAGCGGCAAGACGCTCTCGAAACCGAACTACGCGGTCGTCTATGCGCGCGATACGACGGAGCCTTTTCCAGTCCGCGCCTTCGATTACGCTCAGGTGGACCAGGCTTTCCTGCGCCAGGAGGTCGAGTATCTCGGATCGGAGGACCCGGGCTCGATCGTCGTCGATCCCGGTGCCCGCCAGCTCTATTTCATCGAGGCGCGCGACCGGGCCACCCGCTATGGAGTCGGCGTCGGCCGGGAAGGGTTCGGCTGGTCAGGCCCAGCGCAAATCAACATGCGCCGCACATGGCCCGACTGGGTGCCGCCCAAGGAGATGGTCGCGCGCGACCCGGCGATCCGTGCGCAACTGGTCTCGACGTCCCGCGGATTGGGCGTTCCCGGCGGTTCGAAAAGCCCACTCGGGGCACGCGCCATGTACCTCTTTGCCGATGGCGACACCGGTTATCGCATTCACGGCACGACCGAGCCCGAGACTATCGGCACGAATGTCTCGTCCGGGTGCGTCCGCATGGTCAATCAGGACGTCATTCATCTCTACCAGCGGGCCCCGGAGGGCACGAAGGTCGTGGTTCTGGCCTAGGTCGCAGGCTCAATCCGGAACGATTGGTGGTTAGAGGGGGTTTGTTCACATGGTTCAGTCAGCGCCGCACATGGTCCTCGTCGTGGAAGACGAGTTGCTCCTCCGTATCAACGCAGTGGATATGCTCGAGGATGAGGGATTTGCCGTGCTCGAGGCCAGTAGCGCCGACGAGGCTCTGACACTGCTGGCCGAGTGCTGCGACGATGTCGCTGTTCTGTTCACTGACATCAACATGCCGGGTGCCCTCGACGGGCTCGCGCTTGCTCGAATTGTGCATGAACGCTGGCCGCATATCTGGCCGCTTGTCACCTCGGGCGGCACGACCCTGCGGGACGACCAGGTGCCCGATCACGGCAAGTTCCTGCACAAGCCCTACCGCGCGACGCAGCTGACATCCGCTGTCAGGGACGTGCTGTCGCGCCATTAAATTCGAAGAAGGGCTGTTTCTATCGGCGGTCGCGCGAGAGGCGCGACGTGGTCACACAAGGGCCACGGCGATGCCCACGACACAGAGGCCAACGCCCCCGATGAGGCCGACCCAGCGCAGGACGTGTGCCGTAAGGTCATTTGCTGGGGACGCGTCAGAAACAGCAAGGCGGAACTCGTTCATGTCGTCCACCACGTCATCTCCCAGTTTTACGTCATCGAAGAGCTTAACCCGGACGCCAGACCGGGGTTCCGGCAACAAAGCCTAACCCGGCCGTTCCTTTTGAGACGGTCCGACTCGAAATTGCCAGGTGCGACAGGCAACCACATCGTCTAACGGCGGCTACGAAAGCGTATCCGGCACGAGCGGAGGGCCGGATAGGCCATCGATCGCCAGCCTTGATGCCGTGCGGCCCAAACCGCACAACCTCATTGGGCTCGCGCCGCCGCCGCCAGCAACTTCTTGATGCGATCGACCACGACGGCCGGTTCATAGGGCTTGGAGAGATGAGGACCTTCTTCACAGAGTTCGGCAGCCTCCGCGGCTGCCTTCCTGATCGACCCGACGAGAATGACCTCCACGCCCGTGCGATTGGCGCGGATCCAGCGCGCGAGGCCGAAGCCGTCGAAGATCTCCGGATCGGTGACGTCGGCCAGAACCACATGCGGCGTGACCGTGGGCTCCATCAGCACAGCCATGGCCTCATCCGCGTTGACGGCCTCGATGACCCGATAGCCGCAATCTCGCAGATACTCGGCGAGGGCGTGTCGCACCAGAATGTCCGCATCGACGACAAGAATGCAGGATTTCGAAGACGTCATGCGGATAGGCCCAGATCTGAGATGGAACCGAGGGTCGCGTCGATCAGTGCAATCGCCTTGGCGATGGAATAGGGCTTGGCGATGAACGGCGCGATCGACAGCGCTTCGTGCGCCGGCAGATGGCCCGAGGTCAGGATGACCTGCATCTCGGCATGGTTCTTTTTGATCCGGCTCGCCAGTTCGGCGCCATCGATGGAGCCGGGCATGCGCACGTCCGTGAAGACCAGATCGATGGGATGTCCCGACGCGAGAACGCCGAGGGCGTCATCCGCGCTGGCCGCCTCGATGACCTCGAAACCCGCGTCGCGCAATTCATCACTGATCAGCATCCTGATGAGGATCTCATCCTCGACGACAAGGATGGTCCGAGGCGTCCGGTCGGCGTGAGGCAGAGGATGCGGGTTCGACAATGCGTTTCGCCCTCCGGGCACACGGCAGATCGCGAACAATCCGGCACGCGGCCCGGTCGTTGCGGGACGGCACCTTTGCCATCCGTCGACGGTCTCTACCGAAACTCGGCGAGGAAATCCACCGCGCTCGTTGCGCGTAATTGCCCCGTGTAAGGTCAAGGTCCGTGACGCTGGCCTGTTGAAGGGCCGTGGCCCATCAAACTGCCGAGTCGGCTGAATTCCCGCGGCCGAATCAGACGGGACGCGAAAGTCCTCGCATGTTCCGATACTTGGCTTAGGGTAGGCTCAGCTCAGCTTCTACTGCCCGCCCGCACGGTTCCGAGAGGGAGACATTTCGTCAGTGCCAACCCAAATCGGCCTTTCGGTGCTCAACAATGTTCCGGCATTGATGGCCTACGCCGATCGTCACGAACGTTATCTCTTCAATAACAATGCCTATCGCGACTGGTACGGCATCGATCCACAGGCGGCGCTGGGCAAGACCATGCGCGAGGTCTTGGGCGAAACCAATTACCGCCGGCTGGAGCCGTTCATCACCCGGGTGCTCGCGGGCGAGGCGGTGCAGTACGAGCAGGAACTGTTGACGGTTGGGCGTCCGCGATACGTGCATGGGAGTTATTCCCCCGACGTTGGGCCGGACGGGGCGGTGCGAGGCTTCTTCATCCTGGTGTCTGACATCAGCGAAAGGCGTGCCCTGGAGGTGCGGCTGATCGAGAGCGAGGCGCGCTTCTCCGGCGCATTCCAATCCGCTGCCATCGGCATGGCCATCGTCAGCCCGGAGGGGCGCTATCTGCAGGTGAACGCCGCGATGTGCCAGATGCTTGGCTATTCGGCGGATGAATTCAACGACTTGTTGTTTCAGGAGATCACTCACCCCGACGATCTGGCGTCCGATGTCGCCGCGACGATTGCGCTTTTGGAAAGCCGCCAGCACTCCTACGCCATGGAGAAGCGCTACCGTCACAAGACCGGCGCTGACGTGCATGCCATCCTCAGTGTGTCGCTTGTCCGCGACGGGGCCGGCGTGCCACTCTACTTCGTCTCCCAGGTCCAGGACATCACGGATCGGAAGGTCGCCGAGGAGCGGCTCTTTCGAGAACACGAACTGTCCCAGGTCACCCTCCGGTCGATTGGCGACGCGGTCGTCACCACCGATGTTGCGGGCCGCATCACCTACCTCAATCCCGTCGCCGAAACCCTGACCGGCTGGCGCCTCGAGGAGGCCCATGGACACCACGTGGACGAGGTCTACCGGGCGATCTCCTATGAACGCGGGGCGGCGATCCTCAACCCTCTCACGCTTGCGGTGAGCGAGGAGCGGGTCATCTGGCTCGGCACCGGCACCATCCTGCAGCAACGGGACGGCCGAGAGATCCCGGTCGAAGATTCCGCGGCTCCCATCCGCGACCGCTCCGGCGCCGTCGTGGGCGGCGTTCTTGTCTTCCACGATGTCACGCAGCAGCGGGCGCTGGCCGGACAGATGGAGCATATGGCCCATCACGACGCGCTGACGGATCTGCCGAACCGGACGCTGTTCCGCGACCGGCTCGAGCAGGCTGTCAGTCACGCGCACCGCACCGGCGGATGCGTGGCGGTCCTGTTCTGCGACCTCGATCGGTTCAAGCACGTGAATGACACCCTCGGCCACGCGGTGGGGGACCGGGTTCTCGTGGAGGCTGCAAGCCGCCTGAGGCAATGCATCGGCAGCGGCGATACCTTAAGCCGCTGGGCCGGGGACGAGTTTGGAATCCTGCTGCCGCAGACGCATGTGTCTGCGCGCTCCGTCAGCGTTCTGGCCGAGCAGGTGGTCGCCGCCGTCAGCGCGCCGTTTCACCTCGAGGGTCTGCTGGACCCGGTGGAAATCGGCATCTCGGTCGGCATCTCGCTCTACCCGCTCGATGCGCGCAGCAGTGACGCTCTTATGCAGGCAGCCGACGTGGCTCTCTATGATGTGAAGCGCAACGGACGTGGCAGCTACCAGTTTTTCGCCGAGGCGATGAACGAGGGCGCGCGCGAGCGCGTCAGCATGGAAGCCATCCTGCGACAGGCGCTGCGCAACGACGCCCTCGAGCTCGAATTCCAGCCCCGAATCAATCTCACGTCGGGACGCGCGACCAGTGTCGAGGCGCTGGTGCGCCTGCGTCATGACGGCGAACTGATTCAGCCCACCCGTTTCATCCGGATCGCGGAGGAGACCGGCCTCATCACGCTCGTGGGCCATTGGGTGATCGAGGCGGTCTGCGGGCAGTTGAAGGCCTGGGGCGGCACGGCCTTGCGGGACCTGCGCGTCTCCATCAACGTGTCGCCGATGCAGGCGCGCCGGGACGATTTCTATGCCTCGCTCATTGCCGCGACCGAGAAATACGGCATTGCTGCCCGGCAGATCGAACTCGAGATTACCGAGACTACGCTGGTCGAGCCGAAACCGCGCATCACCGATGGCCTGACCAGCCTGCAGAAGGCGGGCTTTACCGTCTCTCTCGACGATTTCGGCACCGGCTATTCGAGCCTGTCCTACCTCAATCGCCTGCCCATCGACACGCTCAAGATCGACCGCTCGTTCACGCGCGACATTGCCTCTCCGCAGGGCGGCGCGATCGTTGCGGCCATCGTGGCGCTCGGCAAGGCGCTGGGAAAGGGAATCGTCGCCGAAGGGGTCGAGACCGAGGCACAGCTTGCCTGGCTGCGGGCCATCGGGTGTGAGGAGGTGCAAGGCTTTCTGTTTGCGCCCCCGGTCGGTGCCCATGACCTCGAGCGGATTCTGCGCGAGGGCGGGCTCCTGCCGACGGAGGCCTGAGGCGACACGCGGCCTTTATCGTTAAAGGACGACGATCCCGGCGTGCTTGGCCTTGTTCTCGGGCTCCACGTGAATCGTCACCTGGGCATCGCCGATATCAGCTTTGAGCGCGCGCTCGAGCCGGTCGCAGATGTCGTGCGCCTCCGTGACGCTCATCCCGCCCTCCACCACGAGGTGGAAATCGATGAAGGTGAGGCGGCCGGCATGGCGGGTGCGCAGGTCGTGCGCCTCGATCGCGCCTTCGGCATTGATGGCGATGATCTCGCGCACGCGGGTGAGGATCGATTCGGGAAGCGCCTCGTCCATCAGGCCGCCGATGCTCTCCTTGATCAGCGCCCAGCCCGACCAGATGATGTTGACGGCGACAAGTGCGGCCAGAACCGAATCGAGCCAGTACCAGCCGGTGAACGGCACCAGCAGCAGGCCCGCGATCACGCCGCCGGAGGTCATCACGTCCGTCAGCAGGTGACGTCCGTCCGCGACAAGGGCAGGGGAGCGCAGGCGGCGGCCCTCGCGAATGAGCAGCCACGACCATCCGGCGTTGATGAGCGTTGCCAGACCGTTCACGGCCAGACCGACGAGGGGTGCTTCCAGCGGCCGCGGGTCGAAAAACCCCGCATAGGCTTCGCGCAGGATCACCATCGCGGCCACGAGAATGAGGACGCCCTCGAGGACGGCCGAGAAATATTCCACCTTCTGGTGGCCGTAGGGGTGATTTTTGTCGGCCGGCTCCGCGCTGAGGCGAACCGCCATCAGGGCCGCCACTGCGGTGACGACATTGATGATGCTCTCCAGCGCGTCTGAATAGAGCGCAACGCTGCCGGTGAGACGGTAGGAGACATACTTCAGGACGAGGACGATTGTCCCGATGACGATACTGCCAATGGCAAGTCTTTGGATCTTGTCCATCGCTTCACACCATCAAAGGAGTCTGGATTGCCGGTTCGGACGGACCTTATAAAGCCCGGTCATTCTGGTGCAAGTCATTGTTTCTACTTGCAAACGGCTTGCAAAAGCGGCTCCTTGCCGGTTAAGCCGAACCGCCCGCTGCCACCGCCTGTTCGTCGCCGTCGGACGGGATGCGCGCCCGCAGCCGGTCGTAATAGCGGGCGAGCACCGGCGTGACAGGGGCGCAGAGCGCGAGAAGCCGCAAGGCCTCGGCGCGGTCGCCTGCACGAAGGGCCGTCATCAGAAGCGCGTGCTGGCGGGCCAGATCAGCGAAGGCGTCCGCCTCCCCGGGTCCGGGATGGAGAACGGTGTAGATGGCGGATTCGGATGCCCGGCCGCGCACCGCGATCCGATCGAGCTCGATGAGAGCATGACCGGCCTGAACCGCCTCGGCGGTGTCCGGCCCCAGAATGACCGAGACGCCGTATTCCTTGGACAGGCCTTCGAGCCGGGACGCGAGATTCACGGTGTCGCCGAGCACGGAATAATCGTAGCGCCAGCGCGAGCCCACATTGCCGACGACGCAATCCCCGCTGTTGATCCCGATGCCGACGGCAAAGACGGGCGCGCTGTCGCCCTCCTCGTCCTTCAGGGTGCGGTTGAGCACCGTGACGGCCGTCATCATCCGTGCCGCCGCCGCCACGGCGCGGGCCGCATGGTCGGGGCGCGGCAGGGGGGCGTTCCAGAACGCCATGATGCAGTCGCCCATGTATTTGTCGATCGTCCCGCCCTCGGCCAGCACAGCCTCGGACAGGGGGTCGAGGAGGCGGTTGATCAGGCTTGTCAGGCGCTCCGGTTGATCCTTGAGGCGCTCGGACAGGCTGGTGAATCCCCGTACGTCGCAGAACAGGATCGTCAGATTGCGCCGTTCTCCGCCCAGTTTGAGCGCCGACGGATCGGCGGCGAGCTGGGCCACCAGGTCCGGCGAGAGATAGCGCGAGAACGCGGTGGAGATGGCCCGCCGCATCCGCCGTTCGCGGGCATAATCGACCCCGAACCGGGTCGCCACCACGAGGAGAGTCGCCGAGACCGGAAGCACCGGCGCGGCCCAGACCCGGCCGAAGCGCAGGAGGGCCCAGCTGCCGATGATCCAGAAGGCCAGCAGCAGCAGGGTCGAGGACCCGCTTCGCCAGTTGACCCCCTCGCGGCACAGGAACGCGCCGAGAAGACTGGCGGCGAGCACGAGGCCGAGGGCCGTGAGCCGGGAGACCGGCACGACGTAAAGCCCATGAAGCAGGTTGTCGAGAATGGTCGCCTGCGCCTCCACGCCCGCCGTGAGGCTGCCCGTGCTCAGGGTGTAGGGGGTGGGAAAGGAATCGGGCGCACCGCTATCGGCCGCCGCCGATGCTTTCAGGCTCAGGCCCACCAGCACGATCCGGTCCTTGAAGGTGCCCGGAGGCAAGAAGGTACCGGGATCCAGCGCCTGATAATAGGACACGGTCGGGTAGGAGCGGGGCGGGCCGAAATACTGGATCAGGGCCCCGAGCGGCGGGATCGCCGCCGCCATGCCGGCCTTGCGCAGCATCTCGGCGGCGAAACTGTCGGGCGCGCGCGGCACGTCGCGGAGCGCGGCGTCGCCATGGAGCGAAACCGAGGTCAGACCCGCTGCAGCGCCCGCATCAAGGAACAGATCCAGTGGCTGAACGCGGGTGACCTGGGTGCCCTGCTCCAACCCGGTGGTGACATCGTCGGCGGCCAGAACCACATCCGGGCCGAGGGCTTTGGCCAGAGCCTGATCGGCCTGAGGGTCGGAGGGTTCCGCGAAGATGATGTCGAACCCCACCACCTTCGCGCCGGCCGCACGCAATTCGTCGAGCACCCGGGCATGCAGGGCGCGCGACCAGGGCCATCGCTGTCCGATTTCCGAGAACGAGGGCTCGTCGATCGCAACGATGACGGCCCCCGGCTCTGCAGGGCGGGCGGGCATGATCGTCGAGAGAAGGTCGTAGACGCGGGCATCGACAAGCTGGAAGGCCGGGACCAGGGAGAGCGGCAGCAGGAGGCCTGCCACGAGGCCTGCCATCGCCAGGTGCTGCCAGAGCCCATCCCGCCGCGACCGGGCCGTCGGGGCGGCAGGACTCACGGTCAGAACCGCGCTTTGAGGGTCGCGGCCACCGCCCGGGTCGGACCGGGAATGCCGGGCGTCATCTCGTAATCCGTGTTGAGGATATTGAGCACCGTCACGCCCATCATCAGACGGCGGTCTGGCGTTTCCCAGGTGATGGCCGCGTCGGCCGTCCAGTAATCGTCAAGCACGCCGCCGACGAGGTTGCGCGCGCGATCGCCCACGTAAGTGCCGGCAATCGTCAGCTTGAGGCGACTGGGGTGGACGAAGGTCACGCCGGCGCGGGCGAACCGATCCGCGACAAGCGGCACATCCCGTCCGGGGGCCTCCTCGGAGCGGATCTCGCTGGAATTCGTGCCGACAGTCCCGAACACGCCGATCCCGCCGCCCAGCCAGAGATTGGCGGTGGCGGCGAGCCGGTCCACGCTCGCCTTGCCGATCGCGATCGTGTCGAACGTGTTGGCGACCGGCAGATCGATGAAGCGCACATCCTGATGCTGGTAATCGACCGCCGTAAAGAAATGCGGCGACCATTCGGCGTCCCAGCGCAGGGCCAGGGTGTCGGTGCGCCCGCCAAGAGCCACCGGAATGCTGTTGGGAACCAGTCCGAGGGTCGTGACGGGCGCCAGCGTGAAGCTCAGCGGCAATTCCCCATCCTGCCGGTAGGCGGCCCGGAGCCAGTGCCCTTCCAGCGGGGAAACGCCGATGCCGATCCGCGGCGACACAGTCGTCTCGTCGGGCTGGCCGGTGACGCTGAGCGACGTGCGCTGGATCCCGACCTGCGCCTCGAACCTGTCGGATGGTCGCCAGAAAGCATCGGCGTAGATTCGGTTGGCGCGGAAATCCGCATCCTGCTGGCTCGTCAGATCGAAAAGCTGGCTCTCGCCGGTGAACCGGTTGACGACGAGTTGCTGGCCGAAATTCCGGTTGAACGTGCTTCCGACCTGACCCTCGATCCCGTAGCGGAACGTCAGGTCGTTGATGCCGATGCTGTGGTTCAGGGCGGCCACCACACCGTCGGTGCGGTTGCGTTGCCAGAACTCGGCGGCGGTCAGCAGATCGAGATCGAGATTCGCGCTGTTGACGAAGCGGCGCTCAAATCCGCGATTGGCGTAGACGGCACCGGTGAGCACGTTGCGGTCGGCGAAGGAATGGCTCCAACCGGCGCCGGCCTGCATGGCGGTGTTGTCGGATGTGCCGGTGAAATAGCGCGTCGGCGTGTTGATGGCGGCAAGCCCCGGCTGCTCATTGCTGGCTGAGCCGAAGATCAGGAAACGGTTGACCGCATCCGGCGCCATCCCGACGAACAGGGAGGCGTTCGACGCGCTGTCGTTGTCTAGCGATTCGCGCCCAGCCGCCCGCACGCGTCCAGCGGTGAGCGAGAATGAGGTTGGGGCGGGATCGTTGCTGAAGCCCTGCACGGTCGCGTCCGCACCCCAGCCGGCGCGCCGGTTGCGGACCAGAAGGCTGCCGCCGATTTCGGTATCGATAAAGGGTCGGCGCACCAGATCCTGCCGGCCGACGCGCGCGGAGACCGCGAGGGGATCGAAGAACAGGCCCTGGATCGTCAGGTTGAAGCTCGTCAGGTCCGGCTCTGCGCTGAACGCCGTGGCGGCGCTTGGCCGGTTGACGAGGAGGCTTTGGCGCCGCGCCACGGCCTGGTCGAAATAGCTCGACGCCGTGAAGGGATCGAACACCCGGTCGCCGTAGAAGCGGGCCCATTCGTCGAGATCGATGAAGCGATAGGCCTGGGCCGGGTAGGACCCGGCATCCCGGTTGACCGCCAGGCCCGCATAGTCGCCGCCCCGGAGCCGATACCGCCGCACGGTCTCGCGCGCCGCGCGCACGGCCTCGTCGGCCTGATAGGCGTCGAGCGCAATGGCCGTGCGGACGACCGAGACCACCGGGTCGTTGGGATCGAGCCGGTCCGCATTGTCGAGGGCCTGCATGGCGAGATCGTCGTCGCCGTTCTGGTAATAGGCGATGGCCGTGACCAGAAGGCCCTGGGAATAGGCCGGATTGGCAGTGGACCCGGCAAGCGCCGCTTCGATGCCCTTGGCTGTCTCGCCCTTCTGAAGGAAGTAGCGGCCGCGCGCCACATAGCCGACGTTGAATGAGGGATCGAGTTCAAGCGCCTTGTCGATGAGCGTTCCAGCCTCGTCCACCCGGCTCTGGTCGAGCAGGAGAATCGCCAGATTGGCATAAGCGACCGGGCTTTGCGGATCCTCCACGATTGCGCGGCGCAGGGCCTCCTCGGCGGCAATCGGCGAACCGCGATCCGACTCGAAGAGACCGATGGTGTTCCAGACTTCGGCCTGTCCGGGCGCGGTTGCCGCCGCCTGCCGCAATTCGGTCAGCGCGCGCACAACCTCGCCGTCGATGTCGCCGCGAACGACGCCGCTCACCAGGAGCACCTCGGGATCATCCGGATCGATCCGACGCGCGCGGGCGACAGCTTCGCGCATGGCCTCGCGCTCGTTGAGGGCCAAGGCGACCTGCGCCGAGAACACGGCAAGCCGCGCATCGCCCGGGAAGCGCTTCTCGGCTTCCTTCGCGGCCGCGAAGGCTGCTTTCAGATCCTGCTTGAACCCGAGAATATAGGCGCGCGCCAAGGCGGCTTCGGCATCGTTGCGGCCGATCGCGGGTTCGGGCTGAACGCGCTTGGGATCAGCCAGCGAGGCCGCGATATAGCGGCCATAGGCGGCGCTGATGCGGCGCTTTGAGTCGAGGCCTTTCTCGGCTCTGGAAAACAGGCTCGCCGCATCGCTCCAGCGCCGCTCGGAGCCTGCGAGCAGGCCCGCCACCAGATCGGCGCGTGCGGCGAGGTTTCTGTCGAGGGGGCGGCTGCGGGCCTCCGCCAGCGCCGCCTTGGCTACCGCACGGCCGTCGAGCGCCAGGGCCGCCTCGGCGAGGTCGAGCCAGTCGCCGGTGCTCCGCGAAGTCTTCGGAATGCCCTCGATGCGCGCGCGTTGCTCCCGTAGGGCGCGACTCTTCAAGGGCGAGGCGGGAAGCCACGTGAAGGCATCGCGAAGGGTGAGGTAGAACAGCATCTGCTCGCGATCATTGGAATTGACGAGCACGAACTTGGTCGGTGCCTGCCCGATCGATGCGACAGCGCCCTCGCCCTGTCGGACGGTGACCGAGCCCTGGGCGTTTTTCAGCTCGACGACCCCTTCGAGGACCACCAACCCGGTCTTGCCCGACCCGTCGACAGACATGGACCAGTCGGTCCCGCGAATGGCCGCAACCGCAGCCGGCGTCTTGACGTCGACGCCGCTTCCCCCGCGGGCGGCGCGGGCCCAGATGGTGCCGCTCTGAAGGGTAAGGTCGGTGGTCCCGGCATCGCTGCTGGCAACCTGATTGACGCTGAGGGTCGAGTTGCGTCCCACCCGGATCTGGGTCCGGTCGGCGAACAGAATGGCGAGGTTGCCGAGGGCGTTGGTGCGCAGCACGTCACCGCCCACCACATCCTGACGGATTTCGGCGGCGCGCCAGGCTTCTTCGCGCACGAAGCGCAACTCCTCGCCACCTTTGACAGCCACGATGGACCCCGCCACCGCTGTCGGGCGGGGGATGGGCGACTGGGCGACTGCCATCCCGCAGGTCAATGCGAGGATGCTGGCGGCGGCGAAAAGGCCAAGGGGGTGCGGCGATCTGAACATGGACTCTGAAGTTATACTATAACTCTGAGAACCAGAAGTTTACTCAGAGGAAGCTTGACTTCAAAGAGGATTCACGGCCTTGGCGCGGTGTTTTACCGCACATGGTCAATGGGGGCGCGACCGCCGTCTCCGGCTTCAGGCCTGCGAGGCGCGCGCCAGCAGGAGTTTCACCTTCAGGTCGTTCTGGGCGAAGGGCTTTTGCAGCACGGGACGATCCCGGTAGGCGTCCCGGATGCCGGCGCTGCCGTAGCCGGTCGAGAACACGAACGGGATGGCCCGCTTGGCCAGCGCCTCAGCGACCGGATAGATCGGTTCGCCCGCGACATTCACGTCGAGAATGGCCAGGTCGACCTTCTCGCGTGCCAGGGTTTCGAGCGCTGCCGACAGGCGTGCCGCCGGACCGATGACCTCGCAGCCGAAATCCAGCAGCATGTCCTCGAGCAGCAGCGAAATCGCAGCTTCGTCTTCCACGACAAGGATGCGCAGGCCGGTCAGTTCGCCGCTGCTTGTCATGCTTTCGGTCACAGGCTCACCCTAGGTAGCGCGACCGATGCTCGATGGCGGCCGCAGCAGGAAATATGTCTTCTTATCCGGCCATTGTCATGGAGAATCGGCCGAGGTCCGCGAGGTTCTAGCACCCCTGCGCAAATCCGCAAAAGATCGACCGCAAATCACTCCCGGCGGAGCCTGATGCCAGCCGCCGCAGGCCGTTGACGTCTCGTTTTAACGCCAAGACCCCCGCAGAAGCCGCCACTGGAGTCCGAAACGACCGCAAAATGCCAGTAATTTGCGCAACGCTGCGACGTTTCGTCTTTCCTTGCGAGATGGACCTCGCTCAGTACGAAACCGCGCATTTCCACCAACTGGGGCTTGCGCCAAGCACGGCCAGCCTGAATACTGTGTCATGTCCGTGATTTCGTCCCTCCGTGATGCACTCCGTCTTGCCGCCCCCCCCTCGGCGGCCCATGAAGAACAGCTCACGGCCGCGGCTCTCCTCATACTGGTTGCTCATGCCGACGGGCGGGTGCTCCCGGTTGAGACAGACGGACTTCTCGTCTTGCTCGGCTCCCGATTTGCACTGGCGCCCGAGGCAGCCCGCGGACTTCTTGACGATGCGGCCCGCCTGGAGGCGGGGATCGATCCGTCCACCACGTTGATCGAGCGCATCATCCACGACGTGCCCTTCGAGGATCGCGGACCCCTCCTCGGACTGGCCTACCGGGTCGCCGCCATGGACGGCACCATTCACGAGTTCGAGGACGACCTGATCTGGCGGACGGGCCGCCTGCTGGGGTTCAGCGATCGGGATCTGGCCGAACTCAAGGCCGAGGTTCTCAAAGATCTGCAAGCCCTGCCGGCCCATGGCTAAGCCAGCCGGCAAGGACCCCATCCTCGTCGTGCTGCACCAGGAGCACTCCACGCCCGGCCGTGTCGGCAGGCTTTTGCGGGAGCGCGGCCACGGCCTCGACATTCGCCGGCCGCGCTTTGGCGACCCTTTGCCATCGACCCTCGCGCATCATGCGGGTGCGGTCGTGTTCGGCGGTCCCATGAGCGCGAACGACCCCGACGATTTCATCAAGGCGGAGATCGACTGGCTCGACGTGCCGTTGCGGGAGGCCAAGCCCTATCTGGGCCTGTGCCTCGGGGCGCAGATGCTGGCCCGGCATCTCGGCGCCAAGGTGTGGCCGCATCCCGAGGGGCGGGCGGAGATCGGCTATTACCCGCTGCTGCCGACGGCCTCCGGCGAGGCTCTGGAAGACGCGTGGGGAATTCGGTGGCCGACCCATGTCTATCACTGGCATCGAGAGGGTTTCGATTGCCCGAATGGCGCCGACACGCTGGCGACCGGTGACGATTTTCCGACCCAGGCGATCCGCGTCGGCCCGTCGGCCTTCGGCCTGCAGTTTCATCCCGAGGTCACCCACGCCATGATCTGCCGCTGGACGGTGCTGGGGTCCGAACGGCTGGCGACGCTCGGCGCGCAGGATCGCATTCGCCAGATCGAGGGGCGTTACCTCTACGATCCGCACGTAGCGCGCTGGCTCGACCTGTTCCTCGACCACTGGCTCGCGGGCGCGCCGCAGCCCGCCATCGCCTGACCAGCGGTTTCAGTTGGCGGGTTTCAGGTGGCGTCAAACTCGAATGGGGAGATGCCGCGTTTCATCTCGTCGACGATGAGCGGGTGCATCAGGGGCGGCGCCGCGCGCTGCGGGCAGGCCGCCCGTTCGCACAAGCGGCAATTGATCCCGATCGGCGTCGCCTCGGCGGCCGCAAGGTCGATGCCGCGCGCATAGACCAGCCGGGAGGCATATTTCAGCTCGCAGCCGAGACCGACGACGAATTGCGGGTCGGGCATCCCCCACGGATTGGAGGCCCGCCTCACCGACTTGGCGATGGAAAACCACCGCGAGGTGTCGGGGAGCTCGACGATCTGGGTCGCCACCTGGGCGGGCGTGCGGAAGGTCGCGTGGACGTTCCAGAGCGGACAGGTACCGCCATATTGCGAGAACGGAAACCGGCCGGATGAAAAGCGCTTCGATACGTTCCCGGCCGAGTCGACCCGGATCAGAAAGAACGGGATGCCGCGCATGCCAGGCCGTGCGAGCGTCGTCAGCCTGTGCGCCACCTGTTCGAAACTCGCGCCGAACCGCGCGCCCAGCACATCGACGTCATAGCGCAAAGCCTCTGCGGCGGCGTGGAATTTGCCATAGGGCATCATTACCGCGCCGGCGAAGTAGTTGCCCAGCGAGATGCGCAGGAGCCGGCGGGCCGGGCCGTCCTCCGGCTCAAGGCGGGCCGCCAGCCGGTCGAGGACCGGCCGCATTTCGGCGAAGGCAAGCTGATAGGCGGCCTGGAAGGTCCGTCCGCAAGGGTCGACAATCTCGGAAATGAACAATTGCCGGCGGTGATGATCGTAGCGGCGCAGGCTGTCCGGCATCACGTCGATCGGCATCACCCGGACGCGGATGCCGTGGTTGCTGGAGAGCCGTTCCGACATGGCAAAAAAGGGGTCGTGGCCCGCGGCGAGGAGTTCGCCAGCAAGCGCTTCGGCCGCCTCGTCAAGCTCGGGGAAGTAGTTCTTCGCCTCCTGGATGTGCCGACGGACCCGATCGACCGGGTTGTCGGCCGCATCCTCGGCGCGGTCGTGGTCGTCAAGCGCCGGCGGACGCAATTCCCGCGCGCCACGCATCGCCGCATAGGCCCGGTAGAGGCGGCTCACGGCGTCGACCAGCCCAGGGGCGTTCTCGACCGTCTCGCGCAGCTCCAGGCGCGGCACCGGGGTCTGGCGAAAGAGCGGATCGGCAAAGACCTCGTCGAGTTCGGTGACGGTGCGATCGTGATCGTCGGTGGCGAATTCCCGTGGATCAAGCCCATAGGCATGCGACAGGCGGATAAGGACCTGGGCGGTGATCGGCCGCTGGTTGCGCTCCATCAGGTTGAGGTAGCTCGGCGACAGGCCCAGCTCCTCGGCCATGCCGGCCTGGGTCAGATTCTTGTCGCGGCGCAGGCGCTTGAGACGCGGGCCGACAAAGAGTTTCCGTGTGTCATCCATTTGTAATTTTCTTTACACACTGACAAATTAGACCGTGTTGTCCTGTGACAAGCCGACTTTTCTTATCTTTCTCAACCATTGCAATGGAGACGAGGGCAGTCAACATTCATGACAGAGACCGAGGCGGCAGGATCAATTGTCAATTCTCTGCTTCGATTGTCAAGAAATGTAAACGTAAGGACGACCCATGCCCGCGCAGACCACTCCCACCTCCTTCGAGGCTTTGCACCACGCCGCCCCCGCAGGCCGGTTCGATGGCGTCACCCGTCCCTACAGCCTGGACGACGTCCTGCGTCTGCGCGGCTCGGTGGACATCCGTCAGACGCTGGCTGAGCGCGGCGCCGCCAAGCTCTGGGAGATGCTGAAGGATCGCCCTTACGTCCATTCGCTGGGCGCAATGACGGGCAATCAGGCCATGCAGATGGCGCGGGCCGGCCTCGAGGCGATCTATCTCTCGGGCTGGCAGGTGGCGGCGGATTCCAATGTCGCCGGCGCGATGTATCCTGACCAATCTCTGTATCCGGCCAATTCGGGTCCCGAACTGTGCCGCCGCATCAACCGCACCCTCCAGCGCGCCGACCAGATCGAGCATGCGGAAGGCGGTGCCAAGCGCGACTGGTTCCTGCCCATCGTGGCGGATGCGGAGGCCGGCTTCGGCGGTCCGCTCAACACTTTCGAGATCATGAAGGCCTATATCGAGGCCGGCGCGGCAGGCGTCCATTTCGAGGACCAGCTCGCATCGGAGAAGAAATGCGGCCATCTCGGCGGCAAGGTGCTCATTCCCACCTCGGCGCATGAGCGCAACCTGATCGCAGCGCGGCTCGCTGCCGACGTGATGGGCACCTCGACCCTGATCATGGCCCGCACGGATGCCGAATCGGCCATGCTGATCACATCGGACGTGGACGAGCGCGACCGCCCCTTCATCGAGCCCGACAGCCGCACGCCGGAAGGCTTCTTCCGCCTGAAAGAGGGCATGGGCCTCGAGCATTGCATCGCCCGCGGTCTGGCCTATGCGGAATACGCCGACCTTCTCTGGTGGGAAACCTCGCACCCGGATCTCGACGACGCGCGGGCCTTCGCCGAGGCGATCCACAAGCGGTATCCCGGAAAGCTTCTCGCCTATAACTGCTCGCCGTCGTTCAACTGGAAGAAGAAGCTCGACGACGCCACCATCGCCAAGTTCCAGCGCGAACTCGGCGCCATGGGCTACAAGTTCCAGTTCGTGACGCTCGCCGGCTTCCACCAGCTCAACTACGGCATGTTCGATCTGGCCACGGGCTATCGAGATCGCGGCATGGGTGCCTATTCGGAGCTGCAGGCACGGGAATTCGCCGCCGAGGTCGATGGCTACACCGCCACCCGCCACCAGCGCGAAGTGGGAACCGGGTATTTCGACCAGGTATCGCTCGCGATCACGGCCGGAAAATCCTCCACCACGGCCATGAACGATTCCACCGAGACCGCTCAATTCCACGCAACGCCGAAACTTCACGCGGCCGAATAGGCCGCTCCATCAGGAGCAAGACCATGCAACAGGCACGATTCTGGGTCATCGGAGGCGAATACACCTCCACCGAGTTCGAAACGCTGATTCGCGGCACCGAGCGACTGGTCGGACCGTTCGAGAGCAAGGGCGAGGCTGAGCGGACCTGGCGCTACCTCTCCGAGGATCATCGCCCCCAGGCGCAGGTGCGTTTCACCATCGCCCAGGAGCCGATGAGCGCCGCGGCCGGCTGAAAAACCGGACCCGCCGCCCCGGCATGGCGGCGGCGGGTCTGCCCATTCGCAATCTTCTCGCCCGAAATCCCGCTTTGACGTGGATCGGGACTGTCGAAGCGCCTAAACAGCCCTAGATCGGAAAAGCCGGCTTGACCGGGTTGTCGAAGAGGGTCGATTGATGAACGTGACTTTGAAATCCCTGACCGTCGCCCTGGCGCTGGGCGTCTCAACACTCGCCGCGCAGGCGGACGTGGTGGTGTCCTCGAAGATCGACACCGAGGGCTCGGTGCTCGGCAACATCATCCTGCTGGCTCTCAACGCCAACGGCATCAAGACTCAGGATCGGGTGCAGCTCGGCGCAACTTCGGTCGTGCGCAAGGCCATCACGGCCGGCGAGATCGACATCTACCCGGAATATACGGGCAACGCGGGCTTCTTCTTCAACAAGGCCGACGACCCGCTCTGGAAGGACGCAGCCAAGGGCTATGAGGCGGCCAAGAAGATGGATTACGACGCCAACAAGATCGTCTGGCTCGACCCGTCGCCCGCCAACAACACCTGGGCCATTGCGGTTCGCAAGGACGTGGCCGAACCCAACAAGCTCGCCAGCATGTCTGATTTCGGCAAATGGGTCGCAGGCGGGGGCGCGGCGAAACTTGCGGCCTCGTCCGAATTCGTCAATTCGGCCGCGGCCCTTCCGGCATTCCAGGCGGCGTACGGCTTCAAGATGAAACCCGAGCAGCTGATTGTCCTGTCGGGCGGCGACACGGCCGCCACCATCAAGGCCGCGGCCGACAAGACCAGCGGCGCCAATGTGGCGATGGTCTACGGCACCGATGGGGGGATTGCGCCGTCGGGTCTCGTGGTGCTGGCGGACGACAAGAACGTTCAGCCGGTCTACGCGCCTGCGCCGATCATCCGAGAGGCCGTGCTGAAGGACAACCCCAAGGTGGCTGAGATCCTGAAGCCGATCTTCCAGTCTCTCGATCTGACGACGCTCCAGGGCCTGAATGCCCGGGTGCAGGTCGGCGGCGAGGCCGCCAAGACCGTGGCGGCGGATTACCTCAAGACGAAGGGCTTCGTAAAATAAGGGGCCGGCGGCAAACGGCTGCCGGCAGTGCCGCGTTCCGGAAAGACAGCCGTGATCGCACCCGCGCGCGATCGGGGCGGGCCGATCAGGCCTGACGGGGATGTCGTCGTCGGCAGTGGCGTCGATCGCCTCGGTGCGCTTGTTGCGATGATGATCGGGGTGGGCCTGCTGGCGGTCCCGCTCGTCACGTACCGGGCAAACCGGATCGTGGCCGGTGACACCCGATCGGTGATGGAGGCACTCCCCCTTGTGGGAGCGGTCGGCCTGATCGTGGCTCTCGTGGCGATTGCGGGTATCGCTGTGCTCGTGCGTCAACCGCCCCTTCGCCTGGCCGCTGCCGCCATCGGGATGGCACTCCTTTTTCCCGCCATCGGCTGGGCGGCCTCTTACCTTACGCCACCTGGCAACACCTTCGCGCGCGTCTCGCCGGCTGCGGGTTTCTGGCTCATCGGGCTCGCCCTGGCGCTTCTCCTGGCCGATTGTCTCACGCGCCTCCGGTTCGGTCCCTGGGAACGCCTCGCCTCGTTGGCGCTGGCCTTCGCCCTGTTGGCGGTGCTCCTGGCCTCGGGGTCGTGGAACGACGTCTCGCTCGTCAGGGAATATGCCGGCCGCGCCGAGAGCTTCTGGCGCGAGGGACGCCAGCACCTTTTCCTCGCCCTCGGCTCCCTGTCGGCGGCCATCCTGATCGGGTTCCCGCTCGGGGTGCTCTGCCACCGGGCGAGGATCCTGAAAGGGGCGACGCTGCAGGTTCTCAATATCATCCAGACGATTCCAAGCATCGCCCTGTTCGGAATCCTGATGGTGCCGCTGGGCTACCTTGCGGCCGTGTCTCCGCTCGCCCATGCGCTCGGGATCCGCGGGATTGGCGCTGCCCCTGCCTTGGTGGCCCTGTTCCTGTACTCGCTGCTGCCTGTCGTCGCCAACACGGTTGTGGGGCTGGATCAGGTGGCGGCCCCCGTGGTCGACGCGGCCCGGGGCATGGGTCTTTCGCGGCGCCAGCAGCTCTTCCAGGTCAAGCTGCCGCTGGCTTTTCCGATCATCCTCACAGGCATCCGCATCGTGCTGGTTCAAAATCTCGGCCTTGCCACAGTCGCGGCGCTCATCGGCGGCGGCGGCCTCGGCACCTTCATCTTCCAGGGCATCGGCCAGACGGCGATGGATCTCGTCCTGCTCGGGGCCATCCCCATCGTGGCGATGGCGTTTGCGGCAGCCGTCGTCCTCGACGCCGTTGTCGATCTCGCCAGCGGGGTCCGCCCGTGATCGCAATCGAGCACCTGACCAAGACAATCGGCGGGCAGACGATCGTGGACGACGTTTCGATGGGGGTCGAGGCGGGAACGCTGACCGTGATCGTCGGCACATCAGGCGCCGGCAAGTCCACATTGCTGCGGATGATCAACCGCCTCATCGCGCCGACATCGGGCCGTGTGCTGATCAATGGTCAGGATACGATGGCGATTCCCGAGGACACCCTGAGGCATCGCATCGGCTACGTCATTCAGGGCAATGGCCTTTTTCCGCACCGCACGGTGTCGGGCAACATCGCGACCGTTCCCCACCTTCTGGGTTGGGATGCGAAGCGGATCGACAAAAGGGTGAACGATCTGCTCGTGCTGTTTCAACTCGACCCTGCCGAGTTCGCGCGAAAATATCCCCATGAGCTGTCGGGCGGGCAACAGCAGCGCGTCGGCGTCGCGCGTGCGCTGGCGGCGGAGCCCACGCTTCTTCTGATGGACGAGCCGTTCGGCGCGCTCGATCCCGTGATCCGCAGCAAGGCCCAGGAGGACCTTCTCTCCATCCAGCGCCGGTTTGGCACCACCATCGTGTTGGTCACGCATGACATGGAGGAAGCCTTTCGCCTGGGCGATCGCATTGCGGTGATGGACGATGCACGCCTGCTGCAATACGGCACGCCGGCCGAACTGCTGATCAGTCCTGCCGAAGGATTCGTCGAACGCCTGGTCGGCACCACGGAGCGCCCGTTTCGCCTCCTCTCCCTCACCCGTGTGGCCGACGCGCTGGAGCCCGGCGCGGCGTCGGGCGAGCCGATCGAGATGGACGCGAACCTGCGCGATGCGCTGTCGCATCTGATGTGGTGCGGACAGCACATGCTCCCGGTGCGCGATGCCACTGGTGCCATACGCGGCCGCGTCTCCGTCGACGGCATTCTGGCCCATGCCCGGAAACCCATCTGATGGGCTGGGCCGGCATCGGGCGGCTTGTCGTGTTCGCGCTGCTCGTCGCGTTCCTCACCATGCCAGACGCTTTCGCGTTTGTGTTCGAGCCGCTCACCGAGAACAACGCGCCGGCCATCTACAACCAGGGCAGTCTGTGGTCGCTGACGGTATCGCATCTCACCATCGTGTTCGGCGCCGGATTGGCCAGCACGGTGCTGGCGGTTGCGTTGGGAATTTTCGTCACGCGTCCAAGCGGCCTCGAATTCCTGCCGCTCTCGCGCAGCCTGGTCAATATTGGCCAGACCTTCCCGCCCATTGCGGTTCTGGCCGTCGCGGTTCCGCTCGTGGGCTTCGGCGAGGCGCCCACCTTCATCGCGCTTTTTCTCTACGGACTCCTGCCGATCTTCGAGAACACGCTCGGGGGCCTCACGCAGGTCCCGCCGCTCACGCTGGACGCCGCCCGCGGCATGGGAATGGGTCCAACCCGGCGTCTCTTCAGCGTGGAACTGCCATTGGCCCTTCCCGTTATTCTGGCTGGAATTCGCCTGTCGATTATCATTAATCTCGGGACAGCTACCATTGGTTCGACGGTTGCCGCCAAGGGCCTTGGTGAGGTGATCATCGCCGGGTTGCAGTCCAACAATCTGGCGTTCGTCCTACAGGGCGGATTGGTGGTGGCGCTGCTTGCCGTCCTGATTCACGGTCTCATGGGGGGCATCGAACGTTTCGCACTTCGCCGGCTTGGCGGCGAGAGGGGCGGAGCGCTCGCATAGGCCACCGCGTGATGTTGGTTTATCGTTCTGCATCCCTCACATGGCCGAAAGGCCCGCACCCGGAAAACAGGGCCGCCGCTCGCATGACAACTCGACCTGACACTCTGCTGGATGCCGTCGATGCCTGTGCGCGCGAACCGATTCATATTCCAGGCAGCATCCAGCCCAATGGTCTCCTGCTGGGGATCCGCCGCGCCGATCTTGCGGTCATATACGCGACCGCGAATGTAGCCTCGGCTTTCAATCTGGCCGAAGGCTCGGTTCTGGGCAGTGATCTGAGAGCCTTGCTGCCGGGTTTGGCGCATCTCGCCGAGACGCTAGGCGTGGTGAGCGAGGAGACTGGCGCGCGTCACCTTGGCCCCGTCACCGTCGCGACAGGCGAGGGGCAGCGGACATTTGACGCGGTGCTGTCCGGCGGACAGGACCTGGCCATCCTGGAACTGGAGGATGCACCGGCAGGCCTGACGGTCGCTGAGTTTCATCCTGCCCTTCGCAGCTTCATCGCGGGTCTACAGGGAGCCTCGACCGTCGGCCTCCTCTGCCAGCTTGCCGCCGACGACATCCGCCGCATGACCGCTTTCGATCGCGTTCTGGTGTATCGATTCGATTCCGATTGGCACGGCATGGTGGTTGGTGAAAGCCGCAACGACGTGCTGCCGTCCTGCCTCGATCTGCACTTTCCGGCCTCGGACATTCCCGCCCAAGCTCGCGCGCTCTACCGACGCAACCGCCTGCGGCTGATCGCTGACGCAAATTACACACCGATCCCGATTGAGACGCATGAGACTGCGCCGTTGGATCTCAGCGATTCGGTTCTCAGAAGTGTCTCGCCCGTTCATCTGGAATACATGCGGAACATGGGCACTATGGCGTCCATGTCGATCTCTATCATGCGTGACGGGGAACTCTGGGGTCTCGTCTCGTGTCACAGCGTGGCGCCGCGGAAAGTCTCGCTCTCCGTGCGGAACGCCTGCGATTTCCTGACCCAGATTTTTTCCCTGCAACTCGAGGCGCGGGAGAAATCTGCGCACGCAGAACGTCGTATGCGCCTGCGGGGTGTGCAGACGCGCCTGCTTGCCCACATGGCCTCCGAGGATTTTTTCATCAACGGCCTGGTCAACAATCCTGCCGAGCTCTTGGACCTTGCCGGCGCTACGGGTGCTGCCGTCCTCTCTGGTCACCACGTCTGGCTGAGGGGCGACACGCCCTGTGAGGCTGAGGTGCGTGCGCTCTATACGTGGCTTGCGCAGGAAAATTCCGACGATGTGTTCGCGACGGATTCGCTGGCCGCCGTCTATCCGGCGGCGCTATCCTTTGCCGACAAAGCGAGCGGATTGCTGTCGATCTCGATTTCGAAAATTCATGCGAGCTACGTCATGTGGTTCAGGCCTGAGGTCGTCGAGACCGTTCAATGGGCGGGCGATCCGCGACAGAAGGATTCTCCCGACGGCAATGGCGCCACGCGCCTGAACCCACGGCATTCTTTTGAAGCCTGGAAGGAGATCGTGCGAGGCCATTGCGTCGCCTGGAATGCGGCGGAGATCGAGGCCGTTACCGAGCTGCGACATACCCTCGTGGGAATCGTCCTGCGCCGCGCCGAGGAACTCGCGGCCTTGAGCGACGAGCTGACGCGCAGCAACAAGGAGCTGGAGGCCTTTTCCTATTCGGTGTCGCATGATCTGCGCGCGCCGTTCCGGCACATTGTCGGCTACTCAGAGCTGCTGAAGAAGCAGGAAGGCGCTTCCTTGTCGGAAAGGGGGCGCCGTTACGTCGACACCATCATCGAGTCCGCCTTCACGGCCGGAACGCTTGTCGATCACCTCCTCAGCTTCTCGCAGATGGGACGGACTGCCCTCAATCCGCGCCGCGTGCCGACGCGCGAATTGGTGGAGGAAGTGCGTGAACGACTGCTGCTCGAGATCGGCGATCGCGCCATCGTCTGGACAATCGGCGACCTGCCTGTCGTCCAGGCGGACGCCATGATGATCCGCCTCGTCGTCGAAAACCTGCTCTCGAACGCCGTCAAATATACGCGTCGACGCGACGTCGCGCAGATCGCGGTTGGGTGCGAGCGGCAGGACGACGAGTGGGTGTTCTTCGTGCGCGACAACGGCGTCGGGTTCGATATGCAATATGTCGGCAAACTGTTCGGCGTCTTCCAGCGGCTGCACCGGATGGAGGATTTCGAAGGGACGGGTATTGGCCTTGCCAATGTTCGTCGCATCGTCGAACGCCATGGCGGCCGCACTTGGGCCGAAGGCGCGATCGATCAGGGCGCTACCGTTTTTTTTAGTCTTCCCGTGCTCGAAGGAGCAGCCTGAATGCCTCATCTCAAACCCATTCTCCTCGTCGAGGACAACCTCAACGATGTGGAATTGACACTCGCCGCCCTCGAACAGAGCCAGCTCGCCAATGAGGTTGTGGTGGTGCGCGACGGGGCGGAGGCGCTCGACTATCTCTACCGGCGTGGCCCGCACGAGAGTCGCAACACCAGCGATCCGGCGGTGGTGCTGCTCGATCTGAAGTTGCCGAAGGTCGATGGCCTCGAGGTGCTCCAGACGGTCAAGGGCGACCCCGACCTGCGTCATACGCCGGTGGTGATGCTGACTTCCTCGCGGGAGGAGACGGATCTGCTCCGCAGCTACGAGCTCGGCGTCAACGCCTTCGTGGTGAAGCCTGTGGGCTTCCGCGAATTCTTCGACGCCATCCAAGATCTCGGCGTGTTCTGGGCGATCATCAACGAGCCCGCTCCGCGCACCGGCCAGACGGGTTACTGATGGATCGGTTGAATCGTGATTCCCCGGACCGGATTTTGAAGGTTCTTCTCCTGGAGGACAGTGCGCTCGACGCCGAGCTTGTCACCGAGGCCCTGTCAGGGACGGGTCTCCCGTGCGAGATCCGCAACGTCGTGTCGGCAGCGCCCTTCATGGAGGCCATCCAGGGGGAGACGTGGGATCTCGTCCTTGCCGACTACGTTCTGCCGGATTTCGATGGGTTGAGCGCGTTGCGTGTTGCGCGCGAGGCCGCGCCCGAGACACCGTTCATCTTCGTCTCCGGCACGCTGGGGGAGGAGATTGCCATCGAGGCTTTGAAGCGGGGGGCAACCGATTATGTGTTGAAGCAGCGACTTGAACGTCTGCCCGCCACCGTCCTGCGCGCGCTCGCCGAAGCCAGGGCGCGCGAGGAGCGCCGGCGCGCCGAAGAGGCGTCGCGAGACCTTCTAGAACAACGCACCGCCCTCCTGCATGAGCTGGACCACCGGGTGAAAAACAACCTGCAGCTTCTCCTGTCGCTTCTCAGCATCGAGATCCGGCAAGCGGATCGGGCGGAAGCACGAGCCGCTCTGACAAGGGTAAAGGAGCGCGTGCAGGCCTTGGCAACGGCCCATCGCGATCTCTACGACGGATTGGGGGCGAGCCGCTTCGACGCAGCGACGTTCACGCGGGAGCTTTTCATCGAGCACACCTCGCATCCCGATCGCCAGCACGTGGTAGCGGAATTCGATGTCGAGACGGTCGAGGTCGCTTCCTCGCTGGCAGCACCCATGGCGCTCCTGTTCAACGAACTGATCATGAACGCTTTGTCGCATGGTTACCAAGACCGCCACGGGAGGCTCACCCTGCGGATGCGGGCGCATGAAGGACGCCTGCTGTTTGAGCTTGCCGATGGTGCATTCAGTCCCGTCGAAAAGGAAGCCGCGCGGGACAGCAGCACGGGGACCGTTCTGACCGCTCTGTCCCGTCAGCTCCATGCGTCCGTGGAGTGGCCTCAGGACGACGGCGCGACGCTCGTGCGCGTCGACGTGCCGCTTCAGGCCACAGGTGCGTCATCGTGATCGAGGCGGCGGCGGTCCTGGAGGACGCTGCAGAAGCCGTCGCACCGTCCGTCGCCCGAACCTCCCTCCGACAGGTGCTGTGGGGGCTGGTGGTGGTCTTGTCGCTTCCGACGGCCACCGTGGCAACTGCCGGGCTCTATTCGGCCTATCGGGCCGAGCAAACGGCGACCGATCTTCGCCTGCGCGAGACCACGCGGGCGATGAGCCTCTGGCTCGATCGTGAAATCGAGAAGACCGAGGTCGCCATGCATGTGCTGGCGTCCTCGCCGCATCTGCGCAGTCGCGACTTTGCAAGCTTTCACGGCCAGATTCTGGAGGCTGGAATCGCAAAGTCAAGCTGGGTCGCGCTCTTCGACTCGACCGGCCAGGCCATCGTCAGCACCCGTGTGCCGTTCGGGACGCCATTGCCGGCAAGCGCGCGGCCTGAAACCATCGCGCGCATTGTTGCAACACGCCGCGCGGAACTGTCGGATCTGTTCAACGGTGCCGTGTCCGGCCAACCCTTGGTTACCATCGACGTGCCGGTCATCCTGGACGATCTGGTTGCCTTCGTGCTGGGCACTGCCGTCGGACCCGACGTGTTCCAGCGGCTGATCGAGGAGCAGCGCATTCCGGCAGGCTGGAATGCTGCGGTGATTGATCGGGCCGGCCGAATCGTCGGTCGGGCCCGTTCTCCTGAACGCTACATCGGACAGAGCGTCAGGCCCGAACTCGCCGCAGCCATTACAGCCTCCTCAGACGGGAGCGTGTCAACAATCACGCTCGACGGTATCCCCGCCCAGAGCTATTTTCATCGTGCGCCGAATACCGGTTGGGCCTTCGTGATCAGCATTCCACAATCCGAACTCGGAGCCGCAGTGCGGCGACCCGTGATGTGGCTGTCATTTCTCCTGGGCATCATCGTCCTCGGTGTCGCCATGGCGGCGTTGCTGTCGCGACGAATCGCTCAACCGGTCGATCAACTCGTGAGAGCCGCACGAGGGGTCGGTCGCGGCCTCCCGACGACGCCCACCTCGACACGCGTCGTCGAGTTCGATGCCATCCAGAGCGCCCTGGAGGAGGCGGCCAGCGCCATCAAGCGGCAGAACGCAGAGCGCGCGCACGCGCTTGCCCTCAGCGCCGATAGTGAGGCGCGCCTTCGACTGGCTCTCACGGCCGGCGCTCTCGGGACATGGGAGTTCGTTCCGGCGACCGGCACGTTGACGATGTCGGCGGAGTCACGCGCGCATCTCGGACGCGAGACCGGTCCTGCTCCCACTTATGCGGAGTTGGTCGCTGCCATTCATCCCGAGGACCGTGACCTGCACCAGAAGACGGTGACGGAAGCGCTTGCAACGAAGGGCGATCTGAAGATCGAGGTCCGTGTTCGCTGGCCGGACACTAGCGACCATTGGCTGGAGATCACCGGACGCGCGAGGCAGGCAGCGGACGGCCAGGTAACCCTAGCCGGTGTATCGCAGGACGTCACGGAGCGACGACAGGCCGGCGACCGCCAGGGGCTGCTGCTCCATGAGTTGAACCACCGGGTGAAGAACACCCTGGCGACCGTACAATCTGTCGCGTCGCTGACCCGTCGCTCGGCCGAGCCCGGTGATCCTGCCCTGTGGGATGCCTTCATGGGGCGCCTGCAGGGATTGGCTGTCACCAACGATCTCCTGACAGCCACCAACTGGACCGGCGCAGTGCTGGACGACGTCCTGCGTAGCGAACTGGATCCCTACCAGGATGCGCTCGGCCAGCGAATCAGGCTGCGCGGACCGCGCGTCAGCCTGCAGCCGAGCGCCGTGCTGGCCTTCGGTCTCGCCATCCACGAACTCGCCACCAACGCGGCCAAATACGGCAGCCTGTCCAACGCGAGCGGCCGGGTGAACGTGACCTGGGCGGTGACGCGCGGGACCGCGCCACCGGCCCTGCTGGTCGAATGGATCGAAACCGGCGGCCCGAGTGTTGCGCCCCCGCAACGTCAGGGATTTGGCACGAAGCTGATCAAGCGTGGGCTCGCCCAGCAATTGGGAGGCGAGTTGAAGCTCGAATTTCCGCCCGATGGCGTCCGCTGCGTGATCTCATTTCCCTTGGCCAGCGTGACCGTCGCGGCGAAGGCCGATTACGAAACGTCGCGAAGCGGTTCGTCGTAGATCGCCGTACGCAGAATTCCATCGGCCGTCACGACGCCGCGATACATGCCCGAGCAGTTGAACGGCAAAGAGAACTGGCCATCGCGATCAACCGCGATCAGGCCACCGGAGCCGCCGACGGGGGCGAGGACATCGACGACCACATGCCGTGCGGCTTCCTCCAGGCTCTGGCCCGCATAGCGCATGCGCGCCGCGATATCGTGGGCCGCCGCATAACGGATAAAGATCTCGCCGTGCCCCGTCGCCGAGATCGCGCAGGTGCCGTCGTCCGCCCAGGTCCCGGCGCCGATGACCGGGCTGTCGCCGACGCGACCGGGCGATTTCGCCGTCATGCCGCCTGTCGAGGTAGCGGCTGCCAGATGGCCGTTGCGATCGCGGGCGACCGCCCCGACGGTGCCGTGCTTGCGCGATTCGTCTAGATCCTCGGCGCCGCTGCGCCGCATCGCGAGCGTCTCCTGCAACGCATTCCAGCGCTGGTCGGTGAAAAAGTAAGTGGCGTCTTCGAAGGCAATGCCGGTGTCGCGGCAGAACGCCATCGCGCTCTCGCCGATGAGAAACACATGATCGGACTTTTCCATCACGGCGCGGGCGGCCAGGATGGGATTGCGGGGGCCGCAGATTCCCGCGATGGCGCCTGCTGCCCGGTCGCTGCCGTCCATGATGGCCGCATCCATTTCCTGCTTGCCTGCGGAGGTATAGACCGCGCCCCGGCCCGCATTGAACAAGGGTTCGTCCTCCAGGGCCATGACAGCAGCGGTGACCGCATCCACCGCCCGCCCGCCATCGGCCAGCACAACGCGGCCGGCGTCGAGCGCGCGGCGCAGGCCGGCGTGATAGGCCGCCTCGCGTTCGGCGTTCATCTTGCTGCGCAGAATCGTGCCCGCGCCGCCATGGACCGCGAGTGTGAAATCAGCCGACGTTGGGTGTGTCATGAGCGTGCGAGGTCCTTTGTAGGTGATGTCAGCAGGGTATCGGCGAGCGACGGGCGATGATGCCCGGCGCGACCGGTCATCGAACCTGCGGACACCAGCGCGTCGAGGACGCTTTCCTGCGTCGCGTCCGCCATCGCTTCGAAAAGAAGATCGAGGCGATTTTCGTTGAGCAGGTGGGTGCGCAAAACTGCTGCCGCTTCGTCGTGCAGAATGGTATTTGCGGTCGTCAGGCCGAGCGCGATATCACCGCTTCCGTTGCCCCAGAATGACCCGAGGCGCGCCAGTCCCACGCCGGCGCGGCGCACGATGCGTCTGATCTGTCGGTCGCTGACCGGCACGTCGGTTGCCATGATGACGATGATGGACCCCTGTTCCGGGGCCGTAGGAGTAAGCGGCGCAGGCGGCGCCACCCGTCGTCCGCACGGCAGACGAAGCTCGCCGGGCCGGCCAAAATTGGCCAGCACCAGAACCCCCAGATGAAAGCCCGCGCCATCGAGATGGAGCTGCCGGGATGCGGTGCCCACGCCACCTTTGAACCCGAAAGCGCTCATGCCGCAGCCGGCGCCAACCGAGCCCGAGATCACGGTGTCCGAAGCCGCTGCCAGCGCGGCCGCGGCGTCCGCTTCGGTGACGGCCATGGCCTGAATGTCGTTGAGCCAGCCGTCGTTGCATTCGAGGACAACCGGATTCACCGTCGCGGTCTCCCGGCCGATATCGGGATTGAGCGCGAGCGCGTGACGGATGAGCGCCGTGGAGCAGGTGCCGACCGAAAGCGTGTTGGTGAGAAGCAAAGGCGTCTCAAGTGTACCCAGCTCGTCCACCTGTACCAGACCGACGCTTTTGCCGAAGCCGTTGAGAACATCGGCTGCCGCCACGGCCTTGTGACGATAGAGGTTTGGCGCAGGCGGAACGATCGCCGTGACGCCGGTGCGGATGTCGCCCGACAGAAGCGTGCGATGACCGACGCGCATGCCTGGCACGTCGGCAATCGTGTTGCGCGGTCCGCTGGGGAGGTGTCCGCAGGCAAGACCCGCGTCGCGGGCCCGCAAGGCCGCTGTCACCGGAGGCATTCGGCTTTCACGAAGTCTGCGATCTCCGCATGGGTGGCGATCCAGACGTCGGAGCGCTGGGTGATCTCGGCCAGGAGCTTTTCGAGAATCCAGATGCGTGAGCGATATCCGGTGATGTGCGGATGCATCGTCAGAAGAAAGAGGCCGCCCTCCTGATAGGCGCGCTCGAATTCCCGGAAGAAGATATCGTAGACATCCGTCGGCGCGGTGTGGGGCCGCAGGCCGTTGAACCGGTGCATGTTGAAATAGACCGCATCGTCCCGGATCCACTCGACCGGCAGCTCGACGATGCCGGTGGGCTCACCTTTCTCGACCAGTTCATAGGGGTCATCGTCGGCCATGAGGGACGAATCGTAGAGCAGACCGAGTTCGCGCTGGATGCGCAGGGTATCGGGGCTGAAATCCCATGATGGCGTGCGCATGCCGACGGGCCGCTTGCCGCCGAGCCGCTCAAGCGTATCGGCCGCTCGGAACATCAGGTCCCGCTCGACCTCGTAGGGAAGCTGCGAGTTGAGCTCGTGGATCCACCCATGGATTCCGAGCTCATGTCCCTCTGCCGCCACGCGCCGCTGCTCGTCTTCATACAAAAGCGCGGCCACGGCCGGAACGAAGAAGGTCGCCTTCGCGTCGTGCTTGGCCAACGCGTCGAGAATGCGTGGAACGCCCTTGCGATTGCCGTACTGGCCCTGTGACATGCGGCCGATGGATTTTCCGCCGTCCCGCAATTCGTTGGTCTCGTGATCGGAATCGAACGAGAAGGCAACGGCACAGCGCGTGCCATTCTTCCACTGTGCGGGCTTCAAGGTGCGGCCGGCCCTCACATGGTTGACCTTGTCGCGCCAGATATTTTCCGGCCAGGCCCATGGCTGCTGTTGCATGTCGTCCAAGGCGAACCCTCCTCATATGATTATTGGAGACCCGAGGGCCTCAGGGCGCCGGTCAGGAGCGGCCGCCATCCACCGAAATGATCTGGCCGGAAATCCAGCCCGCCGCCTCAGATGTCAGGAACGCCACTGTATTGGCGATGTCCTCTGGCTTGCCAAGCCGGCGCGTGTGGATGCTCTCCATCAGCCGCTTCTGTCCGTCCTCGCCATAGCTCTCCCATTGGCGCTGGGTCGCGGGGTTCGACAGGACGAATCCGGGCGCCACGCTGTTGACGGTGATGCCATGGGGACCCAGTTCAAAACTCAGCTGCTTCGTCAAACCGACGAGTGCATGTTTCGAGGCCGTGTAGGCCTGAATGCCCGTGAGGCTCGGGCGCAACCCGGCGCCGGACGCAATGTTGACGATGCGGCCGAAGCCGCCCGCCTTCATGGACGGCGCGACCGCCTGCGCGCAGAAGAACGCGCCGTTCACATTGGCGTCGAACAACACGCGCCAATCGGCCTCGCTCACCTCTTCAAGGGGGCGGCCAACCTGACCGCGTACGCCGCCCGCGCAATTGATGAGAATGTCGACGCCGCCGAACGCGTCTGCAACGTCCTGCACCGCGCGGAAGGCCGCGTCGCGGTCGGCAAGGTCGAGCTGATGGGTCGTGGTGGCTCCAGCCTCCACAGCCAGGCGCAGGCCTTCGCCGTCGAGATCGAAGGCTGCCACGCGGGCGCCCTCCGCGGCAAGCGCCTGTACGATGCTGCGCCCGATTCCCTGGGCCGCGCCGGTGACGATGGCGCGGCGCTGCGTAAGAGTCTGTGTCATGCTGGCAGCATCCGATCGAGAGTGGCCCAGGATTGCTCGCGCCGTCCATCCTCGATGTCGTGGATCAGCGAGACGAGCGTGTCGATGGCCGGCGTGGCCACACCGGATTCCGCGCCAAGCGCCGCGATCACGGCAATCTGCGCATCGACCTCTGTCTTGCGCTTGCGGACCGCAAGATCGCGCCAGATCCCCGAATGGGTCTTGGCCGTGTGGCGGTTGAACTCCGCCATATCGGCCACGGACCGTCTTGCGGCGGCCTCGCTCGCGTCCGGCATGAAGGCTGCGGGATCGAATCCGTTGAAGCCGAGCGGCGTCGCGCCGCGCGCCAGTGCCACGGCCATCACCTCGCGGCCGAGACGGTTGAAGACCTGGAAATGGCGCTCGGACGCCAGATTGTCCGACATCGATTCGTTGGTGAGTGCGGTTGCGAACAGGATCGACCCGTAGCCGAGCTTGCCCCACAGATAACCCCAGATGTTGTCGGTGAGGATCGCGTCCGGCTCGAAGATCGACAGCAGCCGGTGGTATTCCGCCGCATGCCCGGGTGCGCCGTCACCGATTTCGCCCACCGCCACCGTGGCGCGGTTTCCGAACAGGATGCGTCCGGGCTCCAGCCAATCGGCACCGAAATTAACGAAGCAGCCAACAGTGCGCTGCGGGCCGATCTCCTCCGCGATGACGATCTCGTTCAGACCATTCTGGGCCGACAGGACCGAGCCGTCCTCGGTCAAATGCGGCGCGAGGGCACGCACCGCATCGCGCGTGTGATGCGCCTTGACGGCCAGAATAATGCGCCGAAATTGGCCGTGAAGCTGATCGGGCGTCGTCGCTCGGATGGCTTGCGTGAAGGCCTCGACGGGACCCTCGATGACGAGGCCATCGCGGTTCATCGCCTCCACGTGGGGCGCGACGATATCGACGAGGAGCACGTCCTCGCCGGCGCGGGCCAGATAGGCGCCGAGAGTGCCGCCGATGGCGCCTGCTCCCCAGATCAGGATGGTGTCCTGGTTCATCGCTTCCGCTCCCATCACCACACCTCCAGCAAGGCGCGTGTTTCAGCGATGGCAACCGACCAGATGGCGTTCATGTCCTCGTCTGAGCGCTGGTAGCGGCCGCCGAAATTGCCGTCTCCCAGAATGTCCCGCACGCCTTCCGGTCCAAAGGTGCGCATCCGCTCCAGATCGACCATCGGCTTCTGGTGGGCGGGCTGCTCGATGCCGGGAAGTCGCGTCCAGGGGAAGTTTTCCATCCAGGAGGCGTGCGAGGCGACCGGATCGATAGCCTTCACCTTCTCGAGAGTCAGAGGAGCATTCCACCAATTGTGGAAGCGCACGCGGCAATCGGCGTTCTGGTCCATCCACTCGATGGCGGCGGTCTGGCCGGGCGCGTTGCCGCCATGTCCGTTGACGAACAGGATCCGGCGGAAGCCGGTCCGCCGCAGACTGTCGAGCACGTCCGTGATGATGCGCAAATAGGTCTCGGCCTTGAGCGACACGGTTCCCGGGTAGGACAGAAAATAGGGCGTGATGCCGTAGCCCAGAACGGGAAAGACCGGCACGCCGAGCGGCGCTGCGGCTTCCTGAGCGACGCGCTCGGCCAGGATGCTGTCGACCGACAGGCTGAGATACGCGTGCTGTTCGGTGCAGCCAAGGGGCACGACCGCGCGGTCGTCCGTCTTCAGGTACTCTTCGACCTGCGGCCAGTTCATCTCGCTGATGTTCATACCATGTCCTCTTTGGCGACAGCGTCCGTGCGCAATTTCTCGATAGCCGGAATCAGCGTCTGTCTGATGGCGTGGGGATCCGGCACATACCGGAACTCGATGGCCTGCCGTCCAACCGGCAGATCCTTCAGGATGGGCTCGGCGCCGCTGGCATAGATCAGCACGTCCAGTCCAAGGAGAAAATCTTTGAGGTCGGGCGCGGTGATGAGCCGGACCTCCGCATCGGACACATGCGGCGTGAAGCGCAGGACGCCAGGCTTCATCAGCGCCATGAATTCCGGAAAGATCGACACGATGCCGATGCGCGCCATGGGATCGATCATGGCCAACTGGGCGCGGGTTTCCTCGGCCGGGATGAAGCTCAGTCCCACCACGGGGATGCCGGGTGGAAGGAGACCCTCAACCTCCACGCGTCGATGGGCAAGCGTCACACAGAGATCAAAGGCCGGCGTCTCGCCGCCAGCTTTCTGAAGCGCGCTGACGGTCGTCGCCACGATGGTGTCGGTTTGGCCGAGATGTTCGCGGATGCGATCCACATATTGCTGCGTGGTGTCGAGAAAGTTGCCGACCATCACGAGGCGAACAGGACGGGACGAGGATCGCCCGCGCGCCGCTCGGGCATTTACCAGCGAGGCGACGAGCGACGGCGCCAGGCCCAATTCCTGCGCCTCGTTGAACAGCACATCGATCCGGCGCTGCATCTTGCGCATGGCCGACGAGCGCAGGCCGTCGCTGCCATGGCCGTCCCCCACATAGGTGCCGGCGCCGGGCTTGGCCTCGATCAATCCAGACTGGCGCAGCTCACGGTAGACGGTGGAGACGGTCATGGGCGCGATGCCGGCCCGGTCCGCCAGTTCCCGGACAGAAGGAAGGCGCTGGCCCGGCTGCAATTCGCCAAGCGCGATGCCGAATTCGACGAGACCGCGCAGCTGGATGCCGAGCGGTACAGGCAGGGTTCGATCGAGCGATCCGGCCAATCCCGTCAGAATCCGCTCCGCATTCGTCTGTTCTAGTGAACTATCACAGTCCGCTGTTGCAACAGTAAAGCTTTTCTCTGTCATCTCTAGGTTGCTGTTGACTTCTGCGGGTTTGACGACCTACCGTCATAATCGATAAGAACACATTGGACGAAAAGATCGGTTCTTAGCAAGAGGGGATATTGAATGAAACAAACTTTCAAGCTCGGTGGGACGCTTGCAGCGGCCCTTCTTCTGGGAACCATGCTGAGCAGCGCGGTTTCGGCCCAGACACTGACGATGGGCGTGCGCGCCGGTCCGGATTCGATCGATCCACATTGGTCGACGCTCGGCAGCCAGGCCGAAACGCTGCGCCATGTGTTCGACACGCTCGTCATGGCGGACGAAAACCTGCAGATGAAGCCGGGTCTCGCCGTCTCCTGGAAGCCCGTCGACGAGACGACCTGGGAGTTCAAGATCCGCGAAGGCGTCAAGTTTCACGACGGTTCTGATCTGACGGCCGAGGACGTCAAGTTCTCCATCGACCGCATCCCTCAGGTGACGGGTCCGATGAGCATGACGATCTACACCAAGCAGGTGAAAGAGACTCAGGTCATCGACAAATACACCCTGCACGTGAAGACCAAGGTCGCAGCGCCCACCCTGCCGAACGACTTCATCCGACTGTTCGTCGTGTCGAAATCCATCGGGGCCGACGCGCGCAACGAGCAGTTCAACTCCGGCAAGGCTGCCATCGGCACAGGTCCCTACAAGTTCGTGTCGTGGGAACCCAAGGGCGATTTCGTCGTCGAGCGCTTTGACGGCTATTGGGGTGACAAGCAGCCCTGGCAGAAGGTCGTCCGCAAGGAGATCCCGAACGATTCGGCCCGCATGGCGGCGCTGAAATCCGGCCAGGTCGACATGGTCAACTATGTCCCGGCAACCGACTACGCGTCGATGCAGAAGGACAAGGGCGTCGACACGTTCATCGCCGACTCCGTCTACTTCCTCAACATCACGCCGAACGTCAAAGAGACCCTGCCCAAGCCCGTGAAGGTGGACGGCAAGGACATCGCGGCCAACCCGCTGCGCGACCCCAAGGTGCGCGAGGCGATGGATCTCGCCATCGACCGCAAGACGCTTGTGCGCGTGGTGCTGGAAGGTCTCGGACGTCCTGCCAACCAGCTGATGCCGACCTCGTTCTTCGGCGGAAGCAAGGCGCTGCCCGAGAAGCCCTACGATGTCGCTAAGGCCAAGCAGCTCCTCGCGGAGGCGGGCTACCCGAAGGGCTTCGAGATCGATTTCGCCTGCACCAACAATCGCCTTCCGGGTGATTCGGCGGTGTGCGAAGCCCTCTCGCAGATGTGGGCCCGCGCCGGCCTGAAGGTGAACGCCAATGCGCTCAACGGCACCGTGTTCTTCCCCGCCCAGCAGAAGGGCGAGTTCAGCCTCTGGATGAGCGGCTGGGGCACATTGACCGGCGAGGCGAGCTACACCTACGGGTCGCTCGTCCACACGGCCGATCCCGCATCGGGCCAGGGCGCGTTCAACAAGCAGGGCTACTCGAATCCGGAGGTCGACAAGCTTCTGGACGAAGGCAGCCGCACGATGGACGATCCCAAGCGTCGTGCCCTGTTCGAGAAGGTGACCGAGGTCTCCATGAACGACCGGGCCCTCATCCCGACCGTCCAGCTCCAGACCGTCTGGGCTGCCAAGAAGGGCATGCTGACCATTCCGCCGCGCGTCGACCAGGAAACGCTGGCTTACGAAATCAAGCCCAAGACCTGATCATCATGAAACCGTCGGCCGGGGCTGCCCCGGCCGACGTCACCTTTCAGCAATTTCCCATCGTCAGTCCATGCTCGGATCCGCATGATCGGTTTTTTTATTCAGCGCATTCTGCAGGCGATTCTCGTCATCGTCGCCATGTCGGTGATCGTGTTCGTCGGCGTCTACGCCATCGGCAATCCGATCGACGTGATGATCGACCCTGCGTCCGATCAGGCCCTGCGCGCGGCGCTCATCCAGCGCTACGGTTTCGACAAGTCGCTGGTCGAACAATACTTCATTTTCATGGGCAACATGCTCCGGGGCGATCTGGGCGAGTCCTTCATCTATCGGCTGCCCGTCATGGGCCTGATCTTCTCGCGCCTTCCCGCGACGCTTGAACTGGCAATCTCCGCCATGCTGATCGCGACCCTGCTCGGCATCCCGCTTGGCCTGTGGGCCGGCTACAAGCCGGATGCGATCTCGTCGAAGTTCATCATGGGCCTTTCGGTTCTCGGTTTTAGCGTTCCGACCTTCTGGGTCGGCCTGCTCCTCATCATGGCGTTCGCCGTGGAACTCGGCTGGTTGCCCTCCGGCGGCCGCGGACCGGTCACCGACATCTTCGGCATGAAGCTCTCGATCGATTCCATGGAAGGCTTAAGCTACATCATCCTGCCGGCCTTCAATCTCGCCCTATTCAAGCTCGGGCTGCTGATCCGGCTGACGCGCTCCGGAACCGTCGAGGTGATGAGTTCGGACTATGTGCGCTTTGCGCGCGCGCAAGGGTTGTCGGAGGGCAAGGTGGTGGGCCTCCATGTGCTGAAGAACATCTCGATTCCCATCGTGACGATCTTCGGGCTTGAACTGGGTTCAACCCTTGCCTTCGCCGTCGTTACCGAGACCGTGTTCAACTGGCCCGGCATGGGCAAGCTCATCATCGATTCCATCACTGTTCTCGATCGTCCCGTCATGGTCGCCTATCTCATTCTCGTGGTTTTCCTGTTCGTGCTCATCAACCTCGTGGTCGATCTCATCTACGGCCAGCTCGATCCCCGCATTCGCGTCAAGGCCGCATCATGAGCCTTGCACCCGAAACCCGATGGGGACGGCTTGCGGCCTTCTGGTCGGATTACCGCCAGAGTCCGGTAGCGCTCGCCGCTCTCATCATCATCGTGTCGGTGGTGCTGATGGCCATTCTGGCGCCGCTCGTGGCGCCGCAGGATCCCTACAACCAGAGCACCCTCGACCTGTTCGATGCGAGGCTTCCGCCGGGCGAAATCGGGTCCGGCGGCTACGTGCACTGGCTCGGCACCGATGCTGCCGGACGCGACGTCTTTTCGGCCATCCTGTATGGATTGCGCACGAGCCTGATCGTGGGCGTGCTGGCCGGCACCTTTGCGCTCGTTCTGGGCGGCGTCGTGGGCTTGATTGCGGCCTATTACGGTGGCCGCACCGAGGCGGTGATCATGCGCATCATCGATCTGCAGCTCTCCCTGCCGGCGATCCTGCTGGCGCTCGTGCTCGTCGCCATGCTGGGTCAGGGATTGCCGCAGCTGGTGACCGCTCTGACGCTCGCGCAGTACGCGTACTTCGCGCGCACCACCCATGGTGCCGCCAGCGCCGAGCGCGGCAAGGATTATATCGAGGCGGCGCTCTCGACGCCGTTGCCGGCCCGACAGGTCCTGTTCCGCCACCTCCTGCCCAACGCCTTGCCGCCACTGATCGTGGTGGCGACCGTGCAGGTCGCCAATTCGATCGCCCTTGAGGCGACCTTGTCGTTCCTGGGCCTCGGCCTTCCGCTCACGCAGCCGTCGCTGGGCTCGCTGATCTCCAACGGATTCCAGTTCCTGCTGTCGGGGCGCTACTGGATCTCGATCTATCCGGGCATCGCCCTGATGCTCACTGTCGTGGCCATCAACCTCGTCGGCGATCAGGTGCGCTATGTCCTCAATCCGAGGCGCAGCCGATGAGCGAGCCGGTTCTTCGCGTCACCGATCTTCGCACGGAGTTCAAGGTTCGGGCAGGCGTGGTCAAGGCCGTCGACGGCGTGACATTCGAGGTCGGCCGCGGGCGCATTCTCGGCCTCGTCGGCGAATCCGGATCCGGCAAGAGCGTCACCGGCTATTCGATTCTCGGTCTGATCGAGCTGCCGGGCCGCATTGCCGGCGGCGAAGTTCTGCTGAACGGCGTGGATCTGACCAAGCTCAAGGGCGAGCAGATCCGCCGCGTGCGCGGGGCCCAGATCGCGATGGTGTTCCAGGACCCGATGATGACCCTCAATCCGGTCCTCAAGATTTCGACGCAGATGATCGCCGCCGTCCGCGCGCACAGCAACGTTTCGCGAAAAGCCGCACGGCTGCGCGCCCGCGACGCGCTGGCGACAGTCGGCATCCCGAGTCCTGAGGAACGGCTCGATTCCTATCCGCACCAGCTCTCCGGCGGCATGCGCCAGCGCGTGGCGATCGCCATCGCGCTGCTTCACAAGCCCGCCGTGATCATCGCCGACGAACCGACGACCGCATTGGACGTTTCGATCCAGGGGCAGATCCTGGCCGAAGTGCGGCGGCTGGCGGATGACACCGGCACGGCGTTCGTCTGGGTGACGCACGATCTGGCGGTGGTCTCCAGCCTCGCCGACGATATCTGCGTGATGTACGCGGGCCGCGTGGTCGAGACAGGCCCTGCTGCGGATGTTATCGCCTCGCCTCGCCATCCCTATACGGCGGGTCTGCTCGCCTCCGTTCCGGCCGAGCATGAACCGGGCGAGCGGCTGCCGCAGGTGCCGGGCTCCGCGCCCTCGCTTGCGGACCTGCCCCCCGGCTGTGCGTTCGCGCCCCGCTGTTTCAAGGCGGGGCCCGCCTGCAACACGACGCCGCCTGTCCAGCATTTCGAAGACGGACGCACCGCCCTCTGCCATTATCCCATCGAGCCCGATTCATGTCAGCCGCTCTCCTCGACATCGACCACGTATCAAAGCGCTTCGTAAAGCGCCCGAGTCTCGGCGAGCGGATCGCCGGGATTCTCGGTGCCGGTCGCGCGACCGAGATCGTGCGCGCGGTCAGCGACGTCAGCCTGTCGATCCGCAAGGGTGAAGTCGTCGGCCTCGTGGGCGAATCCGGCTGCGGCAAGTCGACCTTGGGGCGCATCGTCGCCGGCATCTACACGCCCAGCGACGGCAGGGTGCTGTTCGACCAGAAGCCCGTGGCGCGCGAAAAAGGCCGCCGCACCGACAAACTCACGACCCGCATCCAGATGGTCCACCAGGACCCCTTCTCCAGTCTCAATCCGCGCATGCGTATCGGCGACACGGTGAGCGAGGGACCGGTCACGCATCACATCATCAAGGCGCGCGACGCGGATGCCTATGTGGTCGACACACTGGAGCGCGTGGGTCTGGACCCGAACTTCCGCCGTCGCTTCCCGCACCAGTTCTCCGGCGGGCAGCGTCAGCGCATCGCCATTGCGCGGGCGCTTGCCATGAAGCCGGACCTTCTCGTCCTCGACGAGCCGGTGGCCTCGCTCGACGTGTCGATCCAGGCGCAGGTGCTGAACCTGTTCATGGATCTCCGGCGGGATCTCGATCTCACGGCGATCTTCATCAGCCACGATCTGGGCGTGGTGCGCCATGTGTCGGATCGCGTCGCGATCATGTATCTCGGCCGCATCGTGGAGCTTGCTCCGACGCCCGAGCTATATGCCTCGCCCAACCATCCCTACACGCGGGCATTGTTCGAGAGCGTTCCGCGGGTTGGTGTTGGACGAAAGGATTTCCGCCCCATCGCTGGGGAGATTCCGTCGCCCCTGCACCCGCCGAAGGGCTGCCACTTCCATCCGCGGTGCCCGTTCGCCGGTCCGCGCTGCCGCAGCGAGGCGCCGGCCTTGCTGCCGATCGCGGAGGGCCGGTTCTCGGCCTGCCATCTCAACACCGGCGGTACTGCCTGATTTCACGGAACTGACTGACATGACCCAGAACTCCGCTCTTTCCGCCCTCAAGGCCCGCGTGGCCGCCGTCAACGACGTGTTGAACGCGACCTCCGTGCTCACGTGGGACTCGCGCACGATGATGCCGGCCGGCGGCGCCGAGACGCGCGGATACCAGATTGCGACCCTGACCCGCATCGCCCGTGACCTGCTGCTGGCGCGCGAGACAGAGGCGGCTCTCGATGCCGCGGAGCGCGATGTCGCGGACCTTCCGGAGGATTCGGCCGAGTATCGGATGGTCGCCCAGACCCGTCAGGCCTTCACCCACCACTCGCGTGTGCCGGCCTCGCTGATCGAGGAGCGCGCCTCGCTGCGGACGGTGGCCCAGGCAGCGTGGATCGCGGCCCGGACCAAGAGCGATTTCTCGCTCTTCGCGCCACATCTGGAAAAGACCGTCGCGCTCGCCCGCGCATATGCGGATTGCATCGGCTTCAAAGATCATCCCTACGACGCCATGGTGTCGATCTACGAGCCGGGGGAGACGGCCGCGAGCTTGCGGAGCCTGTTCGGTGTCCTGCGCACCGGCATGCAGCCGATCCTCGACATCGCCCGCTCGCGGCCGTCGCCGCGATCGGACTTCCTGTTCCGCGACTTCCCGGAAGAACAGCAGCGGGCCTTTGGCCTGAAGATGGCCGAGACGCTGGGCTACGATCTCACCCGCGGACGGCTCGACACCACCGTGCACCCGTTCGAGGTGTCGTTCACCCGCAACGACGTGCGCATCACCACCCGCTACAACCGTCACTATCTGCCGGCTTCCATGTTCGGCACGGCGCACGAGACCGGCCATGGTCTCTACGAGCAGGGCGTCGACCCGGCCTACACACGCACAACGCTGACCACCGACCTGATCGGCCTGTATGCGGTCGGCGGCACCAGCTTCGGAGCGCATGAATCGCAGTCACGCCTGTGGGAAAATCATGTGGCCCGCAGCCCGACCTTCTGGCAGCTGCACTTCCCGGACCTGCAACGGCATTTCCCCGATCAACTCGGTGACGTGACCGCGGATGAATTCTACCGCGCGGTCACACGCGTCGAGCCGGGCTTCATCCGTGTCGAGGCCGACGAGCTCACCTATGATTTTCACATCATGCTGCGCACCGAACTGGAATGCGCCCTGATGGACGGATCGCTGGCGGTCAAGGATCTGCCGGCGGCCTGGAACGCCGCCATCAAGCGCGATCTCGGCCTCGATGTCCCCAACGACGCCAAGGGTGTGCTGCAGGACGTGCATTGGTCGACCGGCTATATCGGTTCGTTCCCGACCTACACCGTCGGCAATGTGATGGCCGCGCAGATGATGGAGACTCTCCGGCGGGACGACCCGTCGCTCGAACACGCGATCGAGGCCGGACAATACGCCGGCCTTGCGGACGCTCTGCGCTCGCGGATATGGCAGCACGGACGGCGCTTCCGGCGGGATGAATTGCTGGTGCGGGAGACCGGCCGCGGCCTCGATCCGGCGCCGTATCTGGCCTATCTGCGCGGCAAATACGCCGCTTGATCCTCGACGATCAGGAGTTGCCGTCTCTGGCCTTGCGGGCGAGCGCGATCAACGCCGGCCGCACCTCGTCCGGGCTCGCCAGAGCCCGCCCGAAGACCAGACGCACAACCGTGTCGCCACAAGCCAGTTGCGCGCCCTCGGGGTCGATTGCCGTCATGATCCAGGGTCCCGGCTCAGCGCCGCATAGGCGCGTCGCGTAGAGCGACACCGCGTCCGCGTGATCGGCATTCATGTGCGCGATGGCCGAGGCCTCCATCACCGTGAAGGCCTCGACGTCGTCAACCGGCGTCAACAGATCCGCAGCACTCATCCGATAGGCCCGCCCGAATCCGCCATTGAGGCTGGCCTGCGTCACATCGAGACGCCAGAACCCGAAATCGGGAAAATCCACATAAAGCGCGGCCTTGGGCTGGTGTGCGAGATAGCGCCTCCGCGTCTCCGCCGTCTCGGCTGCGTCCCGCGCCAGGGGCCGGGCGGTGGCGAGGACCGTGAGCCGGGGATGCGCCAGCGGGTCGCCCTTGCCAATGGCGGCGACAAGCACCGAACAGATAGGATTGGCGGCCAGATACTGCGTGTGCGCTGAGAGAGAAGAGGTCAGGATGATCGGTGTGCCATCGATTGTGGTGGAGAGCGCCACAAGGCTCGCAAACGGGCTTCCGTTGGCATCGAGCGTGGCCAACGTGCCGGCGCGCGCGGTTCGCAGCAGAGCCTTGGCGAGCGCGCGGGCGTCGTCGTCCACGGGCAGGGTGGGATCCTGAGGCGAGGGGCTCATCGGTTCGTCCTCCTGCGCATGGGGCTAGCACGGGCATGCGTGACCTGACCAGCCGAGGGTTATCCACCGGCAACGGTTTCCCATCCGGCAACGCGGTCGGTACACTTGGCGTCCGATCCGATCGCAAAAGGGATACCGCGTGCCCCAAACCCTGACCCGTCGATGATCGGTCTGCGATGACGCGATCGATCGACACGCTGACGGACCAGTTGCTGGCCGTTGTCGAGATCGTCTCGGCGCAGAACCGGGAGCTCGAGGCGCTGAAGCAGCGTTGCGACAGGCTCGAAAACAACGAACAAGCGGTGATGGTCGCGCTTACGACGCTTTTCCATATTCTATCCGCAAGTCAGGTTTCCGATCTCGATTCGATGGCGAACGTGCTCGGAGATATTATTACGCAGGCGGAAGCCCTCGACCTTCCGGTGGAATCGGTGGCCTCCCTGAGGTCTATCGAAACAATGATTCGGGCGCAGCACGGGACCGTGTCGGCTGCGTCCAACGAAGGATCGTTGTCAGCGCAGGAGACATGACCATGCCCCAGCTCAACGATGCCGTGCACCAGGCCACGGACGCGATCGATGGGATCCTGGCAGCCTTGTCACGGGAGCCCGAAAGCGAGGCCGGTCTCGGCGATCTGCGGGCGCAGATTCTCAGCATTCTGTGGCTGGTGGAACGCGACCCCGGGATCGAGGCGGCGGCAGACGATCTCTTCAACGCCGCAGCAGCCGTGGTGCGCGTCGTCGACGATGGCGATTCGGGCCTGCGTCACAAGCGCATCATGAACGAGGCGAATGGGCGCTTTCGCGAGCGCCTCCACACCGCCGTTCCCAGCCAGCAGGCACTGAAGCTCGGTCTCACCGGCAATCGGCCCGATAGGTGATGATCCGTTTCAGGTTTGCGCCCGCTGGGGAAGTCGCGGGATGCTCGCGATGAGCTTGCGCGTGTAGTCCTCTGACGGGTTTGCGAACACCGCATCGGTCGGCCCCTCTTCGACCATCCTTCCGCGGTTCATGACGATGACGTGGTCGCAGAGATAGCGGACGACCGCGAGATTATGCGAAATGAACAGGTAGGTGAGGTTGAGCCGCTCGCGCAGTTCCTGGAGGAACGTGATGATCTGCGCCTGCACGGAGACGTCGAGGGCGGAGGTGGGCTCGTCCAACACCAGCAGGCGCGGCTCGAGGGCGACCGCGCGCGCGATGCAGATGCGCTGCTTCTGGCCACCGGACAGTTCGTGGGGATAACGGTACTTGAAGGCCTTGGGCAGGCTGACGATGTCCAACAGCCCGTCCACCCGCCGCTCCAGTTCGATCCCGCGTAACTGTGTCTGGACAAGAAACGGCTCGGCGATCGCGTCGCGAATGGTGTGGCGGGGATTGAGGGCCGAATGCGGGTTCTGGAACACGATCTGCATGTGCCGGCGGACAAGGCGCAGTGGCTCGCCGGACATTGCCGAGAGGTCTTCCCCGTCCAAGAGAATCCGTCCGGCCGTCGGCTCGATCAGGCGCATGACGAGTCGGGCAACGGTCGACTTGCCCGATCCCGATTCACCGACGATCCCCAATACCCCGCCCTGCGGAATCCGCAGCGAGACGTCGTCCACGGCCTTGAAGGATTTGCCGCCCGACAGGAAGACCTTGGTGAGACCGGTGGCCTCCAGCAGAGGAGGGCGCCCGGCGTCAGGCGAGGGCATGGTGACAGGCGACGACATGGTCGGCTCCGATGCTGCGCGCGACAGGTTTCTCGACGCTGCAGATATCCGTGGCGCGCGGGCATCGCGGATGGAACCGGCAGCCCGAGGGCGGGTGGATGAGATTGGGAATGGTGCCCGGGATCGCCTCGAGCACGTGACGCTCCCCCTCGATCTCCGGCAAGGCGGCGAGCAGCCCTTGCGTGTAGGGGTGGCGCGGTCGGGTCAGGATGTCCTCGGTCCGTCCCTGTTCGACGACCACGCCCGCATACATCACCGCGACGCGGCGCGCGATGGCCGCGATGGCCCCGACATCATGGCTGATCATGACGACCGTCAGACCGAGGCGGCTGACGAGATCACGCAGGAGCTCGAGAATCTGGGCCTGGATCGTCACGTCCAGAGCCGTTGTCGGCTCGTCCGCGATCAGCAGTTGGGGCTCGCCTGCGAGAGCCATGGCGATCAGCACGCGCTGGCGCATGCCGCCGGAGAGCTGGTGCGGATAACTGTCGAACACGCGGGCCGAATCGCGGATCTGCACCTGCTCCAGCAACGCGTCGCAGCGTCGCCGTTGCTCGTCGCGCGAGGGCGTCCGCTCCGCCTTGGCGCGGCCATGGGCCACCACCACGTCGGCCAGTTGCCGCCCGATGGTGAAGAGCGGGTTGAGGTAGGTCATCGGGTCCTGGAAGATCATCGAGATCTTCACGCCGCGAATGCGCCGCCACTCGGATTCGTCGAGCTCGTCGAGTTCGATTGAGTCGAACACCATCCGGCCCGACATGCGCTTGCCGCGGGCTGGCCCGATCCCGAGGATCGAGCGGGCCAGCACGGTCTTGCCGCAGCCGCTTTCGCCCACGATGCCGAGCGTCTCCCCCTTTTCGAGCGACAGGGTGATGCCATCGAGCACCTTCAGGTCGCCGTCGAAGGTCGGAATGTCGAGTCGGTAATCCTCGATGGTCAGAAAAGCTGTCATCGACCGCGGCTCCGCGGATCAAGGATGTCGCGAAGGCCGTCGCCCAGAAGGTTGAATCCGAGCACCGTGAGAAAGATCGCGAGGCCCGGAAAGGCCGAGTACCACCACCAGTCGGGCATGTAGGTCCGCGCGACCGAAATCATCGCGCCCCATTCCGGCTGGGGCGGTTTCGCGCCGAGGCCGATAAAGCCGAGACTGGCGGCGGACAGGATGGCCATGCCCATATCCATGCTGGCCTTCACAACAATCGGCGTCATGCAGTTGGGCAGGATATGGTGCCACAGGATCCAGGGCGTGCGCGCGCCCAGCGCGCGGGCGGATTCGACGTAGAGCTCTTCCTTGACCGACAGGGTCTTGGCCTGGACGAGGCGCACATAGCCGGGCCACCACACGATCGAGAGGGCGATCACGCAGTTCATGATGCCGGGACCGAGCGCGGCGACGATCGAGAGCGCCAGGGCAAGGCCGGGGACCGACAGGAAAAGGTCGGTGATGCGCATGATGACGGAGCGCACCCAGCCATCCTTGTAGCCCGCGATGATGCCGAGCGGCACGCCGACGAGGGCGCCGATCCCGGTAATCACGAGGCCGATCCACAGCGACGTGCGCGCCCCCACGATCACGCGTGAGAGGATATCGGCCCCCATCTCGTCCGTGCCGAACGGGTGGGCGAAGCTCGGCGGCAGAAGGCGTTGCCCGAGCTTGACGGCACCCAGCGTATCCTCGGGGTAGGGCGCAAGCGAGGATCCGAAAATCGCCAGGATCAGGAACAGCACGACCAGACCGAGTCCCAGCATCGACGAGAAGCTGCCCGAGAACAGATGGGCGTAGAGCCGCCATTGCCGGATCGTGCTGGCATGGCGTTCGCGAAAGCCCGGGATGTGCGGGGCTATGGCTGGCAAGTCGACGGAGCTCATTGGGCGCTCCTCAGGCGGGGGTCAATCCACGCATAGGCGAGATCCACGAAGGTGTTGGTGAGCATGAAGAGGAAGCCGATCACCAGCGTGACGCCGATGACGGGCTTGAAGTCGGACGCGAGGGACGACGAGACAGCGTAGAGACCGATGCCCGGCCAGTCGAATACGGTTTCGACCAGCACAGTCGAGCCCAGCATCCAGCCGAAGCGCAGCCCGATCATCGCCAGGGTCGGCAGCAACGCGTTCTTCAACGCATAAACGGTGACGATCCGGGCCGCCGAGATGCCGTGTGCGCGCGCGGCGATGATGTGGTCGGATTGCAGGACCTCGATCATTTCCGCACGGTTCACCCGCAGGATGGAGGCGAGGCAAGGAAACGACAGGACGACGGCCGGCAGAATGATATGCGAGAGAGCCTCGCGAAAGGTCTCGAAATCGCCCCGCAGCAGCGAATCGACCAGGATCAGATGGGTGATCGGCTCGGGCGCAATCGACGTCAGGGGCAACTGCCCCGAGACCGGCAGCCATTCCAGGCGCACGGCAAAGAAAAGCTGCAGCAGGATGCCGAACCAGAACGCCGGCAGGGCGACGCCCGAGATCGACAGGATTCGCGTCACCTGATCGAGCGTCTTGTCGCGATAGACCGCCGACAGCATGCCGAACGGCACTCCGATCAGGACGCCCAGCAGCATTGCGACCAGCACCAGTTCCAGCGTCGCCGGCACGTAGCGGGCCAAGTCGTCGATGACAGGGCGCGTCGATACGATGGAGCGGCCGAGATCCCCGGTCAGCAGGTCGCCCATATAGATGCCGAATTGTTCGATCAGGGGCCGATCGAGGCCGTATTCGACGCGGATGGTTTCCACCATGTCGTTCGTCGCATCGGGGCCCGCGACGAGCCGCGCGGGATCTCCCGGCGCGACGTTGGTGATGAGGAACGTGAGGGCCGCAAGGCCGATCATCGTGCCGATCAGTACGGCGATCTTGCGCAAAGTCAGCGACAGCATGGGGTCACCTCCTGTCGGTCATGAGGCGCGGATCGCCTCGGCCAACGGCCGAGGTGAACCTGAGCGAGCAGCGGCGAGCCACGCGGGGGACATGCGAGACTCGCCGGGCGCCCATTACTTGGCGTCGATCCAGAGCGGATAGAGGTCGACCTCGCCGGTAAACCGCACAGGGCTGAACTGGAAGCCCTTGAGATAGTCGCGGTGAGCCCAGCGACGATCCTGCATCATGCCGATCACCTCCGGCTGGTCTTCCACGATCTGCGCCTGAATGTCCGCGTAGAGCTTGGCCCGTTCGTCCCAGTCGTTGCTGCGGCGGGCCTTGTCGATCATCGCCGTCACGGCATCGTTCTTGTAGAACGACATGGCGAAATACTGGCCGTAGGAATTGGGATGGTATTGGTAGGCCACCGCATCCGGGTCGGTCGAGATCGGCGTGACATAGACCGAACTCATGGCGGGCGACGTCTCGACCTTCGAGCCCTTGGCCACCATGTTGGGCCATTGCTCCGGCCGGATATCCACCTTGATGCCGAGCGGTGCGAGATTATCGAGCAGGAGCAGGCCGATCCGGCGCGCTTCTTCGAGACCCGCCACGTGGTAATATTCGAGCGTCAGGCCGCCATTCGGATAGGCGGACTTTGCCAGGTATTCCTTGGCCTTGGCGAGATCCTGCCGGGGAATGCCCGGAACGTTCACATAGCCGCGAATGGCGTCCGGGAAGGGACTTGTCTGCAGGCGGGCTGCGCCGTTGTAAATCTGAACGAGGCCGTTGTAATCGAGCGCATAGGCGATGGCCTTGCGCAGGTTCTTGTCGGCGGTCGGTCCCTGCTGCGTGTTGAACTTGATGCTGAAGGTGGTCATCCCAGGATGATCCTGGATCGTGATGCCGCGTGCCTTGGCGATCTGCACGTAATCGTCGGGCGTCAGGCCCTCGACGATATCGACCTCGCCGCGCTGCAGGGCAGCCTTCTGCACGGCGGGCTCGCGCACGATGCGATAGATCACGCCCCCCGGACGGTTCTGTTCACCCTGCGGCCAGCCCTTCCAGTAATCCGCGACTGCTTCGACCTCGTAGAGAACGTTGGGTTCCCACCGCTTGAGCTTGAACGGGCCGGAGCCGGCCGCGTGGTCGGTCAGCCATTTCTGGCCGTCATCGCCGTCGACTTCGTTGGCTTTGACCTCCTTGGGATTGACCACGTACCACCAGGGCAGGAACGACAGGAAGGCCGAGTACGGCGTCTTCAGGTTGAAGCGGACGGTCTTGGAATCGACGATCTCGATGCTGCCAGGATCAAGGAAGTCCTTGAGCATCCACGCCACGCCCTTGTTGAGCTTCAGGCCACGCTCGAAGGAGTAGCGGATCGCCTCCGCGTCGACCGGGTCGCCATTGTGAAACTTGGCGTTGTCGACGAGGTGGAACGTCCAGGTCTTCCCATCCGCGCTCGTCTCCCAGCTCTTGGCGAGCCACGGCTTGATGACGGCGGGGTCGCCCTCGTACTTCACAAGCGCGTCGTAGACCGCCTGCTGCATCATGCGGGTGGACCAGTCGTAGCGCACATGCGGGTCGAGGACCGGAATCTGCTGGCGTCCGCCGAACACGACGACCTTCTTGTCGCCGACGCGTTCGAATGCCGCAGCTTTGTCCGCATGGGCCATGCCGACGATCAGACCTGCGGCGGCAACGCCGAATAGCCAATTTCGCATTGTCGAAACTCCTGTTCCCAGTGCCATGATGATGGTGTTCTTGTTCTAGAGAATCTGCCGGATCGCGCCGGACACGATGCGGCGCGACAGCAGGACCGGCGCGTCCACCACTCTGCGGACCTCGGCGCGCATGTCTTCCGAATAGCCCATGCAATGCATGATCACGAGATCGCAACCCGCCAGGCCTGCGGCCTTTTCGGCCATCGCATCGCCGGCGTAGGGCGAGGCCGCCACGAGGCGCGGCGCCTCGGCGGAAGGGAACACATGGCGCTTGGGAAATTCTTCAATCTGGCGTTCGAGCGGCAGCATCACGCCCAGGCGACGGGAGGATGCCGCCATGGCCTCGACCATCGAGTCGACGATCCGCTGCGCCTCGATCATCAAAGTGTTTTGCAGCGGCTTCACGTGGGTGCCGGTGCAAAGCAGGACGACCGCGTCAAAATTCTGGTCGTCGACCTGCGCCAGAACCTTCTCGAGCAGCACTTCCACACGCTCCTTGGCGATAGTGACCTCGCGTCCGTCACGCCGGCGGGTCGCAAACGCCGTCTCGCCCGGGCGCGGGGTCAACGCGGCAATCGCCGCGTCGGACAGGCCGTCCAGCGCGCCGAATTCGTGCGCCTCCACGGCGCCGCCGATATCCGCCAGCATTTCCGGCACGATGTCGTCACGCGGGCTTTCGCCGATGGTCACGAAGGCCAGGCGGTGCGGTCTTGTCATGGTTGGCCCCTGCATTCTCCAAGGCCGCAGGCTAACGGCTGGCTTCAGGGTTCAGCTATAGGGAATTGCCCCTATGGAAGGCATGCCCTCAAATCGGGCAACTGCCTCACAATTCCGGGTGTTCGGCCGAAACAACGAGGCGGATAAGGGCGCCGGTTGAGGACACCTCCATCTTGCTCATGACTTTGGAACGGTGGATTTCGACGGTTTTCGGGCTGATGCCGAGTTGGCGTCCGATGGCCTTGTTGGACAATCCTTCGGCCGCCAGCGACAGCACCTGCCGTTCGCGTGGCGTGAGCCGCTGCAGGCGCTCGGCCAGGATCGGCGAGGTGTCGTAGCTACGCGTCGGTTGGGGCCGTCTGTCGAGGAGAAGCCGCATCGCCCCGGCGACGATGCGGCGCGCCAGCACGACCGGTTTGCCGCTCGCGCGCGCCACCATGGCGCGGTCCGCCTCATTGAAGCTCACCGAATTCAGCACGATGATCTCGCTCTCGGCCAGATCGATCAGGGCGCCGGCCAGCGCCTCGCGGTCGCCGGGGGCCGCATGGCTGAGAAAGATTCGATAGGGCGACAGGGCCGTGACCTCGATCTCGTCGACCTGCTGGGCGAGCGGCTGAACGATCCCGACAGCGCCCCCGTGGGCGGCGAGCGCCATGACGCCGGATTCCATCGCCCGCTGGCCATTGACCGTCAGGCACCGGCTTTCGAACTCGCGGAACAGGCCGGTCGAGAGAATAACCACGAGGTCGAAGTCGTGCGGCGCGAAGCCTGCGAGGATTTGCGCCAGTCGCTCACCCACGCGCGGCTTGGACACGACCGCATCGGTGCCATCGGCCAGGCGTGTCACGAGCGCATGTTCATCCCCCACCGGTGCAAGGGCGGCGATCTCGGCATCCGTCAGGCCATCGAGCGCCCCGAATTCGGTGGCGGCGATGGGCAGGGCGAGATGCGTCAGGATCTCCGGCACCACGTCCATGCGCGGCGTCTGCCCCACGGTGACGAATGCGACACGGAGGAGGGTAGGCTCTGGTGAGGTCCGGATGCTCATCGCCCCGCGGTCAATGTCGTGTCTCTGTCATCTGTGCTTCAATCTCTAGCGCGACCGCGAGGGCAGGGACAACCCGGTGCGACACCGGCATCGATTGCTTCTGTGGTGCAGGGATTAGGTGCAGACCCTTATTTCGGCTGCTCCGCCTTGAGGCTACCGTTCCAATCCTTATGGGAGGGAACACCATGATCCGTGACTTCGCGGCGGACGAGATCGATCCGCTTGCCATCGGGGCCTGGATTCTGGGCACCGGCGGCGGCGGCAGCCCCTATCTGGCCCAGCTTAACCTGAAGCAGCTCTATGCGGACGGAAAGTTCTGCCGGCTGATCGATCCGCTCGACCTCGACGATGAGGATTATGTGGCGGTCGTCTCGAAGATGGGTGCGCCGCTGGTCGGACAGGAACGCCTGGTCGATCCGGCACATCTCGCCCGCGCCGTCCAGGTCATGGAAGACTATCTCGGAAAGCGCTTCCGCGCGATCATGAGCGTCGAAATCGGCGGCGGCAACGCGCTCTCGCCATTTCTGGCTGGCGCGCTTCTCGACCTGCCGGTGGTCGATGCCGACGCCATGGGCCGCGCCTATCCCGAGGCGCAGATGACGAGCTTTGCCATCGGTGATCTCAAAATGTACCCGCTGAGCCTCGTCGATTGCCGCGACAACGAGGTCGTGGTGGCGCGCACGCCGTCCTGGAAATGGATGGAGCGCATCTCCCGCACCGTCTGCACGGAGGTCGGCTCGACGTCTGCCACCTGCAAAGCGCCGCGGACGGGCCGCGAGGTCAAGGACTGGGGCGTGCTGCACACCGTTACAAAGGCGACAGCGCTCGGGCGCGCCGTGCTCGATGCGCGTGCGGCTCATGCTGACCCGATCGCGGCGGTTCTCCGCCATGAGGGCGGGCAGGTGGTCTTCAAGGGCAAGGTCGCCGACATGGACCGCCGCACGACCGGCGGGTTCCTGCGCGGAACGGCCACGCTGGACGGGCTCGACACGGATCGCGGCAGCAAGCTCGAGCTCGCCTTCCAGAACGAGTGGGCGGTCGGTTTCAAGGATGGCGAGGCCATCGTCATGACGCCGGATCTGATCTGCGTGCTCGACACGGTGTCGGGCGAGGCGATCGGCACCGAGACGCTGCGCTACGGCCAGCGCGTCACCGTGATCGCGCTTCCGGCGCCTGGCGTTCTTCTCACCCCCAAAGGCCTGGAGCATGTGGGCCCCAGGGCTTTCGGTTACGACCTTGATTTCAAATCGGTATTCGCAGCATGAAGCGCATCGGCATCGACGTCGGCGGCACCAATACGGACGCGGTCCTGATCGACAAGACGACAGTTCTGGGAGCCGTCAAATCGCCCACGACCTCGGACGTCATGACGGGGGTCGTCAACAGCATCCAGCGCATCGTCGCCGAACAAGGCGATACTCCGCTCGACATCGACGCGGTGATGATCGGCACGACCCATTTCACCAACGCGGTGGTCGAGCGCGCCCGTCTCGACCGGGTCGCGGCCATCCGCATCGCCCTGCCAGCCTCGGCCTCGCTCAAGCCCATGGTCGACTGGCCAGCCGATCTGCGCGATTGCGTCGATCCGCTGATCTTCATGGTTCGCGGCGGCCACGAATATGACGGCCGCCCGCTTGTCCCGCTCGATCGGGACGCCATCCGCGATGCCGCGCTGCGTATCCGCGACGCCGGCATCACCGCGGTGGGCATCACGGCCCTGTTCTCGCCGCTGACATCCGAATGCGAACTCGAAGCGGCCGAGATCGTCGCCGCCATCGTGCCCGGCGCGCGCATCACCCTGTCCCACCGCCTCGGTCGCATTGGCCTTCTCGAGCGCGAGAACGTCACGCTGCTCAACGCCTCCCTTCAGAGTCTCGGCAAGGATACCGTGGCGGCTTTCCGCGACGCGCTGAAGAGCGTCGGCATCGTGGCGCCATTCTACCTCACGCAGAACGACGGCACGGTGGTGCTGGCCGAGGTGGCAGCCGCCAATCCGGTCTACAGCTTCGCCTCGGGCCCGACGAACTCCATGCGGGGCGCAGCCTTTCTGTCGGGTCGCGACGAGGGCATGGTCATCGACGTGGGCGGGACGACGAGCGACATCGGCTGCCTGGTGAACGGCTTTCCGCGCGAGGCCAACAATATCGTGGAAGTGGGCGGCGTGCGCACACTCTTCCGCATGCCCGACCTGCTGCCGATGGCGCTGGGCGGGGGCACCATCATCGATCCGCTCACCGGCAAGATCGGCCCGCGCAGCGTCGGCTACCGAATCACCGAAAAGGCCCTGGTCTTCGGCGGCGATACACTCACGACGACGGACATCGCGGTTGCGGCCGGCCTCGTCGAGATCGGTGACCGCGACCGGGTCAGACATCTCGACCCGGCAAAGGTCAAACACCATCTGGCCGCCATCCACGCGATGATCGAGGACGGCGTCGACCGGATGAAGACATCGGCTGGCGACATGCCGATCATCGTTGTGGGCGGAGGCGCATTCCTCGTGCCGGATCGGCTTGCCGGTGTGAGCGAGGTCATCCACGTTGAGCATGCGGGCGTCGCGAATGCGCTCGGTGCGGCCATGGCCCAGGTCTCGGGAGAGGTCGATCAGGTCTTCTCAGGCCTGACCCGGGAGGCGGCACTTGCGGCTGCCCAGGACATTGCAACGCGACGGGCCGTCGAGGCCGGTGCGGATATGGACACGGTGGTGCTGGTGGACGCCGAAGATATCCCTATCGCCTATCTTCCGGGCGATGCGCGCCGGGTCAGGGCCCGCGTCGTCGGGACCATCGGCACGCCCAGCATAAAGCTTGTCGCCTGAGGTCCGGTTCCGCCGCTTTCGGGTCGGCGTCGGCGTGCCGACCCGCATGGTGTCGCGCGCTTGCCGCTTGGCACAGTAGGGATGATGAAAAAGGGCTCCGGCGGATGCCCTGAGCGGTGCTGGACGGGAGGCAGTGGCTCCCAATCGGCAACCGAGACCGGACGGTGGCGAGACGGCTAGGCGGTCCAGACCCCAAGCCATCTCAAGCCGCCCCGGAGGGCGGCTTGAGCGCGGGACGCCAGCAGGCCGGCGTCTGCGGCGTTATTCAGGCTGATTGCAAATTGGTGGCGGACTCTTTGCCGGACCGACGGTCCTGCTCGACCTCGTAGGAGATCTTCTGTCCTTCGACCAAACCGCGCATGCCGGCGCGTTCCAGAGCGCTGACGTGAACGAACACGTCCTTGCCTCCGGTATCGGGCTGGATGAAGCCATAGCCCTTTTGGTCGTTATACCACTTCACTGTACCAGTCGCCATTTGATGTCTCTAAGCCCTTATCTATGCGTGACGCCCTATACCGTGCAGTGTTTGGCAGCAAGGTCAAGAGAAGACACGCGCGGGACGGCTCTTCAGGCTCGCCTCCGCCCCTTAAGAGCAGCCACTGCCCAGACCGCGCGGCGCGTCCGTCGGCCGTCGAGCCCCTGCCTCAGGGGCGGGCATGGAGGCCCCAACCGGCCGGCCGGACGCGGCCGAGGCGGCTGAGCGACGTAATCTCGGGGATGATTCGATGCGGATACGCGTCCGGAAAGTCGTGCCGAGACATCGGCGCCGCCTTTGTGACAGACAGTTGTTGGCCACGACTTTCCGCAAAATGGCTTAGAACAATTCGAGACTTGCCCTGTGCCCGATGGCCTGTTCCCGTCTGGCCGAAGACAAATGTTCTTCGGGTTGAGGCGCTGACGGGTGGTTCTGCGGTCGAATGCTCAACGTGGCGAGGATAACTATAATTGATATGGCGGTCCGCCAACGGCTTGACCGGATGCCGTGATTGGAAGATGTAGCATTCCTGTCCCGATGATAAACTTGGAAATACGATGAACCCGCTCGAACAGCAGCTGCCCGATCTCACTGAACTCACCGCCGACATCGTTTCTGCCTATGTGGCAAACAATTCGGTGGCGCGTGGCGATCTTGCCGAAGTCATCGTGTCGGTTCATGCGGCGCTTCACCAGTTGAATGCCCCGGCGCTGCCAGCACCGCCCAAGCAAGAGCCGGCTGTGGCCATCCGGAAGTCAGTCACGCCTGACTTCATCTTCAGTCTCGAGGACGGCAAGCCCTACAAGACACTGAAGCGTCACCTTGGCATCTTGGGAATGACCCCCGCTCAATATCGCGAGAAGTGGGGCCTTCACTCCGATTACCCGATGGTTGCTGCCAATTACGCGAAGCGTCGTTCCGATCTCGCCAAAAGCCTCGGCCTTGGTCAGATCCGCAAGAAGGTCGTGTCGCCCAAGACTGTTTCCAGCGACAGCGTGATCGGTGCCCCGGCGAAAGCCAAGCGCGCGCCTGCCGCCAAGAAGGCCAAAGTCAAAGCCTGATCGTCATCTCCAAAGCCGGCGCGGGTTTTTTCGCGCCGGCTTTGCTTTTCTCATGCGCCAGGCGGATGAGACCAAGGGGCCTTAAGTGCCAACCGCGGACGAGTTGCCCACTCCGTCGTCTGTCACGCCCATGAGCAGGGCAAGCCTGCTGCGCGCCCGGTTGACGCGGCTCTTCACTGTTCCCACCGCACAATTGAGCGCCTGAGCAGCTTCCTCGTAAGTGAGGCCATCCGCCCCCACGAGCATGATGGCGGACCTCTGCTCGGTCGACAATTGGGCAAGCGCCGCCTGGAGGTCTTTGATCACCAGCCGGTCGTGCTGGTCCGGAATGGTGACGAGGGTTGCCGCATGCTGGCCGTCGGTATCCTCCACCTCGCGGCCCTTCGACCGGTGGGCGGTGAAAAAGCTGTTCCGGAGAATTGTGAACAGCCAGACCTGCATGTTGGTCCCCTCCTCGAAGCCTTCCCGGCGGCTCAGCGCCCGCAGCACGGTTTCCTGAACGAGATCCTCTGCTCGGTCGATGTTGCGCGTCAGCGAGATCGCAAAGGCCCGCAGCGATGGAATGCTGGCCATGATGCCGTCGACGAAGGTCTGACTGACCGGCTCCTGATGGGCTCTGATGATCTGGCTCGTCCGGGCGATCAGCTGCGCCAGCGGCCGTGGAACCCGCTGGGTGTCGGGGTCGCCGTAGGCCGCGCGCAGTTGCTCTCCCAGATGATCCTGCACATACCGGCTCAGGGAGCCGAGTTTGGCCGCAGGAAGCTCCGTGTCGTCCGTCATCGATCGTGTACTCGCGCTTGAATGGTCGCGGCAGGGGCGCCGCAATGGAAAACCTGCGTGAAACGGGTGATCTTCAGCCCGGCAGCAGGGAACCTTGACGTCTCATTGGAATTCAGAAAGCAGACTGAAATTCCCCTCATGATCTCTCCTCACAGGTCAGCCGATGCCGCACATTCAGACACCATCTCCGGAGCGGCTTCCGTCGTTCGCCAGGTCGCTTGCCATGTTCGTCCTATCAACGACAGCGTTCACCATCGTCTTCGTGACAGTTCAAACGATGTAATGGTGACCCAGCACTTCAGGGCCCATATTGCTGATGGGCTGTGATTCAGGGATTAACGGTGCGTTCATACGCCGTTAATGAAATTATCCGACGCAAATTAAGAGAAAATACTTTATTCAAGGGAAACTTTTACTTCTCTATACAGTTGTCGCCTCAGGAATGCATGTGTTCCCTTAGGAGACGACAATGTCCAAGAAAATCATCCTCGCCGCCGCCGCCCTCGTCTGCTTTGCGTCCACCGGTGCATTTGCCCAGTCCGGTGGTGTCGCTGCCGGCGCGGCCACGGGTGCTGTCGGCGGAGCCGTTGTCGGCGGACCGATCGGCGCGGTCGTCGGCGCTGTGGGCGGCGCCATCGTCGGCGGTATCGCCGAGCAGCAGCAGCCCCAGTTCCGCGAATACGTCGTCACCCAGAAGGCGCCGTCTTATGCCTATTCGGAAGATGTCAGGGTCGGCGCGGTGTTGCCAGAGCAGGGCGTGACCTATTACGAAGTGCCGGCTGATTACAAGGTTCAGGGCTATCGCTACACGGTCGTGAACAACACGCCCGTTCTCGTCGAGCCCGGCACCCGCCGTATCGTTCAGATCGTCCGTTAAAGAAAACATTATCCAGTCTGTCTGCGGCCACCGTGATTCGTTGCGGTGGCCGTTGCCGTTCTTGCCTTGGCACGGGCCTTAGGCAAGCGGGGCGTTGAGCGTGCAGATGACGCCTCGAGGCGCAAAGTCGATATGCACGGCGCCATCCAGATCACGGGCGAGGCTGCGCTCGATGAGGCGCGACCCGAACCCGCGGCGCGTCGGGCGCGTCACCGGAGGGCCGTCGCTTTCCGTCCAGCTGAGGGCCAGTCGGGGAGCCGCCGGCGCGTCGAGCACGTTCCACACGATATCGACCATCCCGGCGTTGTTCGAAAGGGCCCCATACTTGACCGCGTTGGTGGCCAGTTCATGGAGCGCCATGGCGAGGGCGAGTGCCATTCCTGGCGCGAGGCGCACATTGGGACCCGTAAAGCTGACACGTTCGTCGCGCGCGCCCCGGTAGGGCGCCAGTGCCTCGGACACCACGTCCGTGAGCTCGGCGCCCTCCCAGTTCTCATGGGTGAGGACATTGTGGGCGCGCGACAGCGCGAGCAGACGCGTCTCGAGGGCTTCGCCGGCCTCCGCGCTGGTCTTCGCCGTTCGCAGGGTCTGGGCCGCCAGAGACTGAACGGTCGTAAGCGTGTTCTTCACCCGATGATTCAATTCGTTGATGAGGAGACGCTGGTGCTCGGCCGAGCGTTTTTCCTTCGCGAGCGCCGCCATCAACCGGTCCTCGGCCTGCCGCACCTGTTCGAGCCGGCGGCGCGCTTCATACTGGCGCCGACGCCCGCGCAAGGCCGCCTTCACAACGCTGACGAGGGTGGTGGGATGAAATGGACGTTCAAGGAACGTCACATTGCCGAGCACCTCTGACAGCCGCGCGGCTAAGGGGTTGCGCTCAACGCCGCCGCCGCGCTGGGTCAGGATGATAAAAGGAAAATCTGACCACGCGGGCTGCCTTTCGATCCACGCCGAAAGCGGCGACAGGTCCGATGTCACCAGCGCGTCGTCGGTCACGACGCACAAGCCTGCGCCCTGTTCGATTTCGGTCAGCAGCCCCGACAGGTCGCTGCAGGCGGACGCGCAGATGAGCGCCTCCCCCAATACACCACAGGCCACCTCGGAATCCCGCCCGCGCGGGGCGAAGATCAGGGCGCGGATCGAGTGAGGATCGATGGGCGACATCAAGCGGTGGGTTCTTCAAGCAACGGATGATCGTGCCCAATGTAGTTGGGCACGCCGCGCAGCACACCCTGGAATCCATCCAGAGGTTTTCCGATGCTGATGCCGCGCCGACTGATGCGGTATTCGCGGATGGTGTCCTCGTGGGCGCTGGCGCGCTTCTTGATGATCGAGATGGCGCGCCGGACCCGACCGAATGCCTCGAAATAGCGCAGCAGCATCACGGTGTCGGCCAAGTAAGTGATGTCGACCGGGGCCTTCATGTCGCCCACAAGTCCGTGCTGGGCGACAGTGAGGAAGGTGGTGGCGCCCTGGCGGTTTAGATACTGCAGCAGTTCGTGCATGTGCAGGATCAGAAACTTCTCCTGAGGCATCGAGGCTTCGTAGCCGTTCAGGCTGTCGATCACGACTGTACGCACCTCCTTGCCGTCCACATAGGTCCGCACCTTCTGGGAAAACTCCCCCGGGGACATTTCGGCAGCGTCGACCTGCTCGATGAAGAGGTTTCCCGTCTCGACAAGGGCCGCTAGATCGATGCCGAGGTTCTTCGCCCGGGCAAACAGCAGTCCCAGCTCCTCGTCGAAGATGAACAACGCGGCGCGCTCCCCACGTCCGATCGCCGCCACTGCAAAATGCAGCACCAAAAGCGATTTTCCTGTACCCGACGGGCCTAGCACAAGTGTGCTGGATCCCCGCTCGATCCCTCCGCCCAACAGCGCGTTCAGTTCCGGGATGTCGCTTTTCAGCACATCCCGGGTAAATCCGGTCTTGTGCTCGACGGCGACGAGCCGCGGGAAGACCTGGATGCCCCCATGGGCGATCACAAAGTCGTGGTACCCGCCGCGAAACGCCTGGCCGCGATACTTGATCACGCGTAATCGCCGACGCTCCGCGCCGTAATCGGGCGCCATTTCCTCCAGCCGGATGACGCCGTGGGCCACGCTGTGGACGGTCTTGTCATTGGCGTCGGTCGTCAGGTCGTCCAGCATGAGAACGGTTGAACCGTGACGCGCGAAATAATGCTTGAGCGCCAGAATCTGGCGACGGTAGCGCAGCGAACTCTGCGCCAGCAGGCGAATCTCTGACAAGCTGTCGAGCACGATCAGGCTGGGCTTCGACCGTTCGATCGCCTCGAACATCGCCTTGGTGGTCTCGCCCAGCTCGAGATCGGAGGAATACAACAGGCTTTGTTGTTGATCCCCATCGAGAAGGCTCTCGGGCGGAACCAGCTCGAAGATCTCGATCGGCGCGTCGAGCGACCAGCCGTGTGACGCGGCGCTCTCACGCAATTCGCGCGCCGTCTCCGAAAGCGTGATGTAGAGGCCCGACTCGCCGCGCCGGGCACCTTCGAGCAGAAATTGCAGGGCGATGGTTGTCTTGCCGGTACCGGGGCTGCCCTCGAGCAGAAACACGTGGCCGCGCGACAAGCCGCCAGACAGGATGTCGTCAAGACCTGAAAGGCCGGTGAGGGCTTTTGAAACGCCCGGTCTTTCAGAGATCATAGTCGGCTCCGCTTCGGCGCTTCGACGCCATTCCAAAGGGTTCAATAGCGTCCGATCTGCCCCCGCCACGCGGTGTCGATGGGGGCGTCGCATCGAGCCGGAGGGAGAGAGGAGCAAGGAACTGCCCTGTTTCGTCGGGACTAAACGCCGAAGGGAAATTTTCGTTTCGCCACAATCGCAAAGGGAAGCGGCGCTCACGCGCCCGCCTCAAAACTGTCCAGCCCGTCCCCGCGAAATTTATTGCAATAATATTTCGCAGTAACAGAGGACGCCTGTCGCGTGGAGGGAGTGCATCGTGTGACACCGAATGACTCTCGCAAGTCGCGGCAGTGCCGCGATCATGAATCTTTTAGCGCAGCGGCGGGGCAGTTGCCGACGCCGGCGCGTCAAGCGTCAGACCGCTTCGAAGAGCAAAAAAAGGGCAGAGGTGCTGTCCTTTTCATCTTGCAAAAGGTTCAGGCAGGAACTACTTATTGCAGTGCAGCACGGCGATTGGCGTCGCAGTGTTGTTGCCCTTCTTGGGCGTTTCCTCCCTAAACTTCGGGCCGCTCGCAAGGGCGGCCTTTTTTCTTGGGTTGAAGGTCCTCAGAAGGCGTTGCTCCCGATCAGTCGATGACTTCGTCGGTGATGACATCAAATCGCACGAGCTGGGATGCGCCAAAGCCCGTCGACAGGGCGACGTCGGTGGCGTCGCGGCCGGTGGCCATGAGGATGCGCCCGATGCGCGGCGTGTTGTGGCGGGCATCGAACGTGTACCAGCGCCCACCCAGATAGGCCTCGAACCAGGCGCTGAAATCCATCGGATCGTCCACCGCCGGAATGCCGATATCGCCCAGGTACCCGGTGCAGTAGCGGGCCGGAATGTTCATGCAGCGGCACAGTGTTACGGCCAGATGAGCAAAGTCCCGGCACACGCCCTCGCCATCCGTATAGCCGTTGAACGCCGTGCGGGATGAATCGGCCCGCATGTAGTCGAAACGGATGCGCTCATGCACGAAATCGCAGATCGCCTGCACACGGGGCCAGCCGGGCGCTGTGCCGCCGAACAACTTCCAGGCGATTTCGGTCAGATGCTGGGTATCGCAATAGCGACTGCCCAGCAGATAGACGAGCACGTCGGGCGGAAGGTCGTTGACCTCGTGCTGGGGGGCCGAGAGATCGACTTCATCCTCGCGCCCGGTATCGGCAATGAGAAAATCACTGTGCAGCGTGATCTCGCCGGCGGGCGCCACCAGCCGCAGGCAGCGGTTGCCGAACCCGTCGCGATAGGCCTGTGCGTCCACATCCGGCGTCACGTCGATGCGATCGGCGGTGATCAGATCCGGCTCACGGCTGGGATGAACGTTGAGCAGAAAGATAAAAGGAGTCGGGGCGGTGCATCCAAGGGTGATGGTGAACCCGGCTCTGATCTTCATCGCGTGCCTTCCCTTTGACAGACAGCAACCCTAACGCTTGAGCTGGCGAATTTGTTACGGCTTGATGCCGCAAAAAGCCGATTTTTACAGCCAAGAGGGGGACTGCAGTGCACTTTCTTCGCGCACATGGACCTCCACGCTCATGCCGAGGCTGTCGTCGGGGTGTCCCACCCAGGTGCCCGACAGGGGTATCGCCTGGCGGGGATCGCGCGCCACCGCGATGCGGATCAGGTCGCGATTGCCGATGATACCGTTGGTGGGATCGAACTCGACCCACCCGGCGCCCGGCAGGTAGACCTGACACCAGGCATGGGTCGACCCGCCGCCAAGATACGATTCGGCGCTGTCGCCCGGACTATAGATATAGCCGGAGACGAAGCGGGCCGCGAACCCCAGCGAGCGCGCCGCCTCCATCATCAGCACGGCAAAGTCCCGGCAGGTGCCGCTGCGCAGGTTGAGCGTCGTCAACGGGTCCTGCGTGCCCTTTTCGCCGCGCCGCGCATAGGTGAAGCTCTCCTTGATGCCGTAGGTCAGGGTCATCAGCAATTCGCTGGTGCTGTTGACGCGACCGCGCTTGAGAAAGCGCTGCACCCAGTGATGCAGCCTTCGGTCGGGATCGAGGAATTGCGGTTCGATCAGCCGGGTGAGGTCAGGCATTTCCTCCGAACTGTAGGAGAACGGATAGGTGCGGGCATAATCTTCCATCTGGAAGTCAGGCGCGTTGGCCGGAACGTGATCGAGGGTGATGTTGGTTTCGAACCGCAGCTCGGTCGCCTGCGTGGTGAAGCGGGCGAGCGCGACGCAATTGCCGAACACGTCGTGCATCCAGCGCAGCGAACCTGGATACGGCCCGATCTCGATCTCCGAGCGGATCAGCCGCTGGTCGTAGCTGTCCCGCGGCCGGAACATGATGCGGTGTTCGCCAAAGGAGACCGGCCGCTTGTAGCGGTAGGTCGTGACGTGGCGGACGGAGAGGATCGTCATGAATCAGGGTTTCGTCATCAAAAGGGGAGATCGCGCGTCGTCGATGAAAGCATATAGCAGAGCCTGAAGCTCAGGATACTCGTCGGCCGCATACACATCCTTGTTGATGATCAGGTGGCGGCGGACGCGCAGGCCCGCATCCGTCGAGGCGTAACTCGCCGCATAGGATCCCGCCGCGTTCGTCAGGGCGATCGCCGGCGGCACGGAGAGCGCGCTCGCCCCCTGCGGAAAGGTCAGATCGGTGGTCCAGGTCGATTCCGCCGCCCCGATGATGATCGGATAGCGGCGCTGGCCGTCGGCGGCGAGATATTGCCGGAAGGTGGTATAGGGCAGGAAATCGAGCCCCACCGGCACCGCAAAAGCTGGCGTCTCGCCGGTCATGACCACCCCGTGCGGGCTCGTCCACTCCCCCTCGACGGCAAACGGACGGTCGATCTGGCGGGGATCGGGCGTGCGCATCCCGCCGAAACCGCCCTCGGGCGTCAGCGCGATGAGGCGGCTCGCGAGATCCTCCGGCGAGCGCGCGTCGGCCACTGCCCGGCGCATGCTGGTATCGACCCGGGCCGCCATGCCGATGCGGGTGTGGCCGGTGAGCGTGCCGTCCGCTGCCAGCGCGACCGAGGACGCGAAGGTGTAGCGGTTCTGGCTGGGCGTCGAGATCGGCGTGCGGCGGATCTCGCCGGTGGCGTTGGCGATCACCACCTGCTTGTTCGACAGGCCGATATCGAGGGCGTCGAACCGCGCATAGGCGTTGGTCGGGTTCGCATAAAGGTCGAAATCCGGGAGGTAGGCCATCACGTGGTCGAAGGCGGCGTCCGACCAATGCGGCAGCAGCGTCATACGGCTGTCCCAGTTCACCAGAGCGGGCTCGGCCCGGATGCCCAGCGCCGACAGCAGGGCTTGCATGAGCACCACATGGTCCTTGCAATCCCCGTAGCCGGCCGCGATCACCGCATCGGCCGAATGAGCCACGAACCCCGCATCGGGATCGAGCCACACTGCCAGATAGCGGATGTTGCCCGCCACCCAGTCATAGACGGCTTCAGCCGCCGCAAGGCCGGTGCGTCCGGCGGCGATCCGGTCGGCCAGTTGCTGCACGGCCGGCGTCACGTCGGCCTTGCCGGCATTCTGCGCGAAATACAATGCGCCCAGCGCCTCGTAGCCCGGCAGGGTGGTGACGATGAACATCGGCTCGATGTCCAGCATCGAGACCATGTGCGGTTCAGGCAACGCGCCGGGTTGATCCTCGCTGAACTGCACGGACAGGGTGCGGGTGCCATCCTGGACGTTGTCCGTCACCGCAAACCCGCCTCGCCGGCCCCAGGTCAGCTTCACGCTGGCCGGCGCGCTGAACGTGGCGGAGATCGCGACGCTGCCGCCCGCCGACGCGGTCAGGATGGCGTTGAACCCGGTGAGTGGAATGCGCGCGGTGATCTGCTGCGTCTTGAGATGAAGGCGGCTGCCCCTCTCGACCTGCGGAAACACGATGGTGCGCGTGTCGGAGGTGACGAAGCCCGGCGCATCGCGGGACGCCGCGCTCGGCCGGGTGAAGATGCTGGCCGCCGGCACAGTCACGCGCGCGCCGCCAGGCTGATCGATCCAGGCCTCCAGCACCGTCAGGGTTTCGAAATCGGGGCTGTAGGTCTGCGACAGCTGCCCGTATTCCGCCACCGCCTGGTCCGTCAGCACCTCGATATCCCGGGTCGTCACCACCGTGAAGGTGAGATCGGGGTTGATCAGGTAGGCCGCCTGGAACTGCTGATGAAACTCTCGTGCCTCCGCCACCCCGCTTCGGCCCAGGCACAGCATCGCCACGAGAAGAACGAGACGCCAGACGGCAAACGGCATGGGAGGCTCCGAAGCGGCAGGGACGGATCAGGCCGTCCTGTGGGTGACCGTGCGGAGGTACGGGGAAATGACGCGGAGGTCTAGGGTTTGGGGGGCAAACCAAGGACCAGCGCCGATTGCACTCGGATTTAGCTCCCCGACTACAACTAATTCGGCTAGTAAATCTGATCCCCGCAATGCTCGCACGCACGCGAAAGGCCAGATCGAGCAGATCGTCGCCTCGATCAGGGGGTTCGGGTTCTCCAATCCGATCCTGATCGATCCAGCAGGCGTGGTCATCGCCGGGCACGGGCGTCTGCGTGCAGCCAAGGCAATGGGCTTGGCCGACGTGCCGACCATCGCGCCGGTGGGACTGACCGAGGCACAGGCGAGGGCCTTGCGACTGGCGGACAACAAGATCGCGCTTGGGGCCCGCTGGGACCTCGACCTTCTGAGGTCGAGCTCGCCGCACTCGCGACCCTAGATTTCCATATGGACTTGACCATTCTCGGCTTCTCCACCGGTGAGCTCGATGTGACGCTCGGTGGGCAAAACGATCCCGACGACGTCATCCCACCGGTCCCCTCCAAGCCTCACGCCAAGCCGGGCGACATCTGGATTTTGGGTAACCACCGCATCGGTTGCGGCGACAGCCGACGCCGCGCGTTGCGAGCCGCCACATCGGGATTGTCGGTTAGGCGCAACAAGGCCTCAAGGAGCTGGTAAAAGACAGTCCTGCATAGGCGCGCGCGAATTGCGGATCGGCCGTGAGGGCTCGTTCGAAGCAGACATGCGCAAGAGCCGTATCGGCCGTTGTGAAACGGTAGAGATGGCCAAGCCCGAGGTGATAATTCGCCCACGCGTTCAGCCCGGCAGGGTCACTCATCCGCGCAATCCGCGCCTCGTTGAACGGAACGTGAGCCTCGAGCGCCGCCACAATGTGCACCACGACCTCAGCCCTTGAGCCGGCAATCGCGTCGATGCGCGCCACGAGCCGTTCGGCCCACGTCGCGCTCGAGGCACAAGTGGCTGCATGCCCCCTTCGAGGTGGGCTCCGCCCTGGTCCGGGATGCGGCTGCGCATGTCGGTACTTTTACGCTAACGCCCGAGTATTTGAAGAATGCTCCGCGCGGCATCGCATCACAGCAAAAAGAGGCCCTCGCGGGCGGCTTTTCGTTGAGGCCGGGCGTCACCGCTCAGATTGTCCTTTTGCTTCGACCGATCACAGACCAAGCCGCCTGCATCAGCGCAACGGCAAGTGCCGTCTTGACGATCGTTGCGGCGATAAACGGGACGATGCCGACACTCCATGCCTCGGCGACCGGAAGCAGAACAGAGAGCCAGCCGAAGCCAGCGAGAAGAATGACTGCGTGCCCGAGGGTCATCATCACTGCAACGCGCGCGAGAGTGCGGTCCCATCCCCGTTCCGCCATGTATCCCATGACGCACGCCGCTGCCAGAAACCCAACCAAGAAACCGCCTGTCGGCCCAGCGAAATATCCCGGGCCCGCGATCACTGGAGGGGTATTGGCGAAAACCGGCATGCCAAGCGCGCCTTGCAGCAGATAAAGCGCGATCGTCGCCGCTCCAAGGCGGGAACCATAGGTCGCTCCGATCAACAGCACCACCATTGTCTGCATTGTCATTGGCACGAAAGGAAGTGGCACCTGGGTTTTGGCCGAGACCGTCAGGAGGGCGGAACCGAGCGCCAACAGAACCATTGCGCGTAGCGCCAAAAAGCCAACGTCGTTTCGGGCTGGCCAGAAAAGGCCCAAAAGAGTTCTCGAAACAGGCAATGAATCGGCACCGTTATTCATCGGATCTCTCCAAAAAAAGGGAATGCTCATCCCGAGGAAAAGCTTCTGCTTTATAGGCGGCGCAAGCGTCGGCATCAAGCCGCAGCAGTAGCCTGCTGTTGGTCAGCTCGCTACTGCGGCAGAAGTCATCTGGCGCCCGTGACTCAGGAGGCATTCGGGATCGCCCCTCAAGTGTGCAAACGCCGACATCCCTAGAAGCCACGGGCATTTTCTCCTGCCGAAGATCTATACAATCACACGGATAGCTCTCGGCCTGGGCTTTCGGACGCCGCCCACCTTATTCCAAGAACTTGCGCATCGATTAGGATGTCTAGGCGAGATTCGCGAGATCGTGTTATGGCTCCGGAATTATTTTCGAGCCGCACCGCATCACGACCCGGCCGCAGATTACAAATTCGACCTGGCGCTTGGAGCGAAATTACCGGCAGCTCATTCTCGCGACGTTGATGCCGAGCCAGCTTTCAATTAGCCCTCATCAGAACATGTGTCCTTGGCTGTCGACGCAAATCGCGAAACCCGCTGGTCCACAAGGCGAAAGGGAGGGAGGAATATCTGGCAGCCACCATCGCAAAGAAAGGCCTGTTAGCTCAGTAGTAGGACATTTGCCGCGTCATCGGCGCAGTGTCTTTTCGGCGAGTCAACATGGTCTAGGGACACGCGCAGAGAATGCGTGCGAAACGGCAATGCACCGCTAGACGTGGTTTACACGCCTGGCGGCCACTTGCCAGTGCGCCTTGAGAGAGCGGATCGTAACGTGATAGATCGCTCCGGCGATGCACGTGAGCCTGCGCCGGAAGCAGCGGCCACGCCAATCGCAATCAGGTAACCGTCAGGCCACGCCGAGCGCGGCGATCAGTCCCAAGCTAATTCCCACAAGGATCATGAGCGACAGCGTTACGGCGATGGTTACCCGTCCACCGACGCGGCCGAGAACTCTGATGTCAACGCCGAGCCCGAGAGCCGCCATCGATACGATGGTCAGCAATGTTGCGGCAGGTACAATAGCAGCCAGGACTATGTCGGGTATCAAATCCGCTGACCGCAATGCGGCTAAGGCCAGGAATCCCGAGATAAACCAAGGCACGAAGCGATTGAGCGAGAATCCTGCCCTCACCTCGGTGCGGGTTCCCATGATCAGGGACAGTGCGATGACGACAGGGCCCAACATCAAGACTCGTACGAGTTTGATGAGAGTCCCGATCTGAGTGCTGACAATGCCGACTGGCATCGTAGCCGCCAACACCTGCGGTACGGCATAGACGCTTAGACCAGCCAACACTCCGTACTGGATCTCCGTAAGACTTAACAGCGGAACCAAAAGGGGCAGAGCTAGAACAACGACGACGCCGAGGATGGCGGTGAAAGCGATCGACGAGGCGACATCCTCGCTCCGCGCACCAATTACCGGCGCGACAGCCGCGATAGCGGAATTTCCACAGATCGAGTTGCCACAGGCAATAAGGACAGCCATACGTTTTGGCAGGCCCAGAAGACGGCTGAGAGAATAGCTTGCGGCGATCGCCAGGATGACGACCAACGCCACGCCGAACAAGAGTTCTGTTCCCGCTTGCGCAACTGCTTGAAAGCTGATGGAGGCTCCGAGGAGCATTACGGCGATTTCAAGAAGTGTCTTTGCGCTGAAGCCAATGCCTGGCAGCCATCGTTGGCTCGGCGTCCATAACGTTCTTACCGCGGTGCCAAGAAGGATCGCAATGACAAGAGCCTCGACCCAGGGCCGCGCAGTCAGTGTTTCCTGAAGTCCTTGCAAGCCAATCGCGACGGCAGCCACAGCCGTGCAGAGGAAAACTCCTGGACTGGTGCGCGCCCACTGCATCGTCAACAACTCTAAATCCCTTCTCGACGGCCGCCAGTCTCTTTCATGCGGCATACCGTCGATTTACGATGCCTGCTCCTCGATCGTTCGGCTGAGGAGAAGCGAATCCGCCTTGCGAAAACCACGTTAGGCCATACGGTAGCGGTCAACGATGTCCATGTTGAGTTCCACGCCGATGCCGGGGCGCTCCGGCACTTCCATGAAGCCATCGACAAGCTTTTCAACCGGATGGAGGAGGAGGTCGTGGCGTAGGGGATTGGGTTGCGATTTCGACCAGTCACTTTGCATGAATTCAAACGTCAAGAAGTTCGGAAGCGATACGGCGAACTGAAGGGTTGCTGCCAAGCAGACTGCCGAACAACTTCCCGTATGGGGCGCGTACGGGATATGAAACGCCCGTGACATGGCAGCGATCCGGCGCGCCTCAGTTATTCCACCCGTGCGCGAGATGTTCGGCTGCACGATATCGATGGCGCGGCGCCGGAAGAATTCTCGCGAGCCGAAGGACATGAAATCCGCTTCCCCCGCGGCGATGCGGATGTCGAGCGCTGAGGCTAGCTGGACGTAGCCCTCGATGTCATTCGGTGCGATTGGCTCCTCGAACCAGAAGATATCGAGCTTCTCCAGCGCACGGCCAACCTGGAGTGCGGTCGCGAGATCTTCGCTGTAGGCGCAATTGGCATCGACCATGAGCCGAACGTCGGGGCCGACTGCCTCTCTTATGGCCGCGACGAACTCGATGTCAGCCTGAGGCTTCTCGAGATTGCGTCCGATCTTAATCTTCATGGCTTGGAAGCCGCGTTTCTTAAAGTCGAGTGCCTGAGCGATCACTTCATCTCGCGCGCGAAAGCGCAGTGACGACGCATAGGCCGCCAGCCTTTCATGATGGCGCCCGCCTAACAGCGTGTAGAGTGGTAGATCGAGGAATTTTCCCGCCAAGTCCCAGAGCGCGATGTCGATGCCACTGATCGCCTCCACAAACATACCCCGGTTGTGGCCGCGATTCATCATGATGCCAAAGAGTAGTTCCCAGATTGCTTCGCGATCGAGCGGGTCCCGGCCGATAAGGATGGCGGATATGTCATCGATAATCGCCCGCGTGGCGGTAGGTGCAAGCCTGACCATGCACTCTCCCACGCCCGTCAATCCGCAATCAGTTTCGATGCGCACTAGCGTCGTGCGATAGCCGCTGAAGATTATGTCCGTGAGGTCTGCCGCGTGCGGCACGGCGACGGGAGCCTCGATCTCGTCTTCGATCGGAACGTAAAGACTGATCGGCTCGACCTTTGTGATCTTCATACGACGACGGGGGAGAGCGATGCTCACATCCTGCGTTTGTGACATTGTCGTTTTTCCCTTGAAGTTATTCGGAGCGCGCGCTCCGACCGGCAGCGCATCTGCAGTCGGCGGACCCTAATCCGAGGCCGCGAGCCAGCGCTTACGAACTCCCCAGAGAGAGAACGCGATGAAGGCGATGATCATGAGAAGGATCGTCAATGCGTATGGTCGTGTGACGAAAATCGAATAGCTCCCATCGGAAAGAAGCATTGAACGTCTGAGGCTCTCCTCGATGATCGGGCTGAGGATAAAGGCCAGGATAAAAGATGGCAGTGAGTAGTGCAGTCTCTTCAGGAAGTAGCTAAGCACGCCAACCCCGAGTGCCACCCACAAATCGAAGTACAACCCCTTTGAGGCGTATATCCCGACGATGGACAGTACCAGGACAACCGGAATCAGGTAATTATTCGGGACGGTCAGCGCACGGGCGAACAGATTGGTTACCATGCGGCCTGCAAGGTACATCGCAACGGTCGTCAACAGAAACCCGTAAAACAAACCCTTTGCCAAGTCCGCGCTATTGGTGAAGAGATTGGGCCCTGGCTGAATTCCATGGATGATAAATGCCCCGAGAATGATGGCTGTCGCTGGCGATCCGGGGATGCCTAGCGCGAGAAGCGGAACAAGGCTGCCGCCTACGACGGCGTTGTTAGCAGACTCGGGGGCGGCGATGCCGTCCGGATTGCCTTCACCGAACGCCTCCGGAAAACGCGACGACCGCTTTGCGTGGATATAGGCGAACCAGGAAGCAGGACCGGCGCCCATTCCCGGAAAAAGCCCTACGACCGAACCGATGGCTCCACCAATCATGGTGCTGCGAAAAACCCCGCAGAATTCGGGCCAAGTGAGACCAGTGCTAAGTTTTTTCGAACCCGCCGAATAGCGCTTGTCGAGATCATTGCTGATCATGAAAAAGATCTCGGAGAACGCAAACATTCCGGTCAGTAATGCAATCATTCCGACACCTTCTAGCAACTCGAGTCTGCCGAAAGTGAAACGCAACGCACCTGTAAACGTGTCCAGTCCAATGGTACCGACCATTAGGCCAAGAACCACCGAAATTGCGCTCTTGAGCTTGCTCTTGGAGCTGAGGGCCGCAACAGCAAGGAGGCCCGCGATACCGATCAGGAAAAACTCCGGATCGGAGAAGCGCACGGCAAGTCTCGCCAAGGGCACCGCGAGAAACAACAGTACGAGACCTCCGATAATCCCGCCTATCGTCGAGCTGGAGAGCGAGTAGGCCAATGCCTTGCCGGCCATGTCCTTCTTGGCCATCGCGTTGCCGTCGAGAACAGTGGCGACGGCAGCGGGGGTTCCGGGGATCCCCAGCACAATTGACGAGATCGACCCACCATATTCTGCGCCCTGGTAAGCGGCGATCAGCAACAGGATGGATGCCAGAGGCTCCATTGAGTATGTGAGAGGTAGAAGGAGCACGACTGCGACCGTCGCGCCCAAACCGGGGAGGGCGCCAATGATCAGGCCAACCAATGTCCCGAAAACGATTGCGATGAGGTTCGCCGCCGAGAAAAGGCTTGTGAAATCGTAAGACAAAAAATCCATGACGACACCAATCTGCAATCGTCGTCAGGTCATCTGGACGCTGAACGCGAGGCCGAACACCAGGTAGAGAGCTGTTGTGAATAGAGCCGATACGACGGCGACAGTTGCGGCCGTTCGCAGCGTGCGATTCGGCTGATACAGCATCACCAGGACGAAAAAGAAGATGGCTGTGGTCGGATAGAATTGCCCGGTGACGGACCAGACGGTGAAGTACAGCCCAGTCAGAATGATTGTCATGAGGAGCTTTTCTGCGTTTCTCACCTCAAGGAGTTCGTCGTCCTCCACGTCGCGTTTCCGGACAGAAACGAAGACATCCGCGAGAGATAGCGCGATCAGCATCAATCCGAGGACGATGGGGAATTTAACTGGACCAAGACCAGCGCCTTCGTTGCTGGCTGCTACAACCAAGCTGTCGTAGACATAGAAGGCTCCAACAAGAATGAACCCTGCCAGGAAAACCCAATTGGCGTGTCTTGTGGTCATCGCGTCTCCCCGCACGCATCGCTCGATTTTAGGGCTTGAGCCTGCGTTGTTTTCGGTGTTGTCATTGCAACAACGCAATGATTGACGGCCCTCAATTAATTTGCAAGGACGATTATCGCGATTTGCGATGAAAACGTTACAAACGATCGCGTCAGCCGATTGATGTGTTCGACTCGAACCGTTGGACAGCGACAGAGGCTGTGTCGTTGGTCGATTTTTTGAACTTTAACCGGCACCTAGGCATCGCGAAGTTTGTACGGAACAGGAAGTGGGGACGTCGTGGCGAGGGTTATTGTACTGGACGAAAGGGATAATGTGGCGACGGCCATCGGCGACATAGCGCCGGGCGAGAGCGTCGAGTCACCGTCTCGATCCGTTGTTGCAACTGAGACTATTCCGTTCGGACACAAGGTGGCTCTCGTCTCGATCGCCGATGGAGGGGACATTCTGAAGTACGGCGAGTCGATCGGCCTTGCCAGAGGCGACATCGCGGTGGGGGCGTGTGTCCATACCCATAATGTCGAGAGCCAGCGCGGACGTGGCGATAGGGGGAGCGCGTCATGAGCGAGCTTGGCTTTTGGGGCTTTGAGCGCCCGGATGGTTCGGTCGGCATCCGCAACCATGTCGCAATTCTGGCAGTGATGGACAATGTGAATGGTGTTGTGAAACATCTGGCGCAGCTGGTTAAGGGCACGCTGCCTATCCCGGTCTGGTATGGCCGGGGGCAGTTCGGCGCCGACGACGTGCTCTATCGCCGTACGCAGGTGGGCCTGGCCGCCAATCCCAACATTGCGGCGGTTCTTGTGATCAGCCTCGAACGGGTCTCTGCCGAAAAGGTAGCCGCCGCCATCGCTGAAAGCGGAAAGCCGGTCGAACATATCTCCGTTCAGGATATAGGCGGCTCCGTGGAGGCATTGGCCGCTGGCATCCGCAAGCTCATTCCGATGGTGGAAGCGGCCAGCGCAGAGCGTGCGAAATTCGTGCCCCTGTCGAAACTTGTGCTCGGCGTCGAATGCGGCGGGACCGACACGACCTCCGGCATCGCCGCCAACCCTGCGCTTGGCTACGTTGCCGACCAGGTCGTCGCGAGCGGGGGCACGGTATATCTGTCGGAGACTTCGGAATGGATGGGCGCCGAGCAGGTTTTGGTGAAGCGTGCGAAGACCGAGGCCATCAGCGCCGAAATATGGGCTGCCGTACGCCGGATCGAGGACAGCGCTGTAGCTCGCGGAGTCGATATCCGTGGCGCGAATCCAGTGCCGGATAACATCCGCGGCGGGATCACAACGATCGAGGAGAAGTCACTCGGCGCGATCATCAAAGGTGGCACTACTGAGATTCAGGGCGTCCTCGACTATGCGACCCCTGCGGAAGGAAAAGGGCTCTACGTCATGGACACAGCTGCACCAGCGGCGGAATCGATGACAGGTCTCGCGGCAGGCGGAGCGCAGATCATTCTGTTTTCGACCGGGCAGATGAATATCATGGGCAATCTCATCGCGCCGACCGTCAAGGTCACGGGAAATCCGCGGACTGCCGAACGATTGCGCGATAACGTCGACGTGGATGTGTCACCAATGCTGCAGGGCGAGACGCTTGAGGTTGCCGGCAGGCGCCTCCTCGAGTTTACGTTGAGTGTGGCGAGCGGACGCTACACGAAAGCGGAAATCCTTGGGGAAGAGGATATCGCCATCAGCCGTATCGAGCCCACCGTTTGAGTATCGCAATGTAGCAAAAGATCGGCCTCACTGGCCGGTCGGAGACGCCACGCGGAGGCTCCCTTGCGACGATTTACCGAATCAGACCTCGAGAATTTCGGGACGCGCTGCTTTGCCAGTACCGGGATGCCTCTTACGGATGCCTGCGTAGTGTCCCGCGCTCTCGTGTCAGCAAATTTGAGGGGCATCGATACGCACGGGGTCGCGCGCATTCCGGCCTACCTAAAACGCATTCGCGCCGGGTTGATCAACCCTCGGCCGGAAATTCGCTCAAGTTCTCCGATGCCGTTCAGCACGATCGTCGACGGGGACAACGCCATGGGCCCGGTTGCCGCAAGCATCGCAGTAGAAGCCTGCATGCGGGCCGCCGATACCCTGGGTATCGGCGCCGCAACGGTGCGACGCAGCAATCATTTCGGTGCGGCGTCGGTCTACACGGTGCCAGCTACGGCCCGCGGCTGTGTCGCTATCGCGATGTCGCCCGGTGCGCCCTCGCTCGCGCCGCACGGGAGCCGGGCGGCTCTTTTCGGCACCAATCCATTCGCTCTCGCAGTTCCGGCCGGTCGATACTCCCCGTGGTCGCTCGATATGGCGGCAAGCGTCGCGGCTCGTGGGCACATACGTCGAGCCGCCCAGGAAGGGCGAGCCATCCCGGAAGGCTGGGCGCTCGACAACGAAGGTGCGCCAACCACCAACCCCGAAGCCGCATTGCGTGGCCTCATGCTCCCGTTCGCAGGCGCAAAGGGTTCGGGCATCGCCTTTATGGTGGACATCCTCGCGGGTGTGTTGGCCGGTTCGGGCTTTGCGGGAGAGGTGCGCGACTGGAATGTTGACTTTACTGGCCCGGCAGATGTCGGTCACTTCTTCCTTGTGATGAAAATCGAGGCGTTTATGCCTCTCGGCCAGTTCGAGTCGCGCATGGAAACGGCAATCGGCCGTTTGAAGGCACTCCCGCCTGCCGAGGGTGTCGAAGAAGTGACCTATCCGGGTGAGCGCAGCGGTTCCACCGAATCGGAGAGGCGCCGTATCGGGATTCCCCTCGGGAACGAGGTACTGCGGCCACTTGCCGAACTCGCTGCCGAACTCGGTATCGCGTCACCGTCCCCGACCCTCTGACACGAAGGGGCGATTAGACGATCCCTGCCGCCAGCGCCGGCGATGGCTGGAGTTCGCCGCGCTCGATCCGCTGGATCGTCTCATGGACCTTCTGATTTGCACCGGCATCGACGCCCACTTCGCGGCCCAGCCGGGCGACGAGTCCATTAATGGCATCTGTCTCAGTTCTCCGTCCCTTGCGAATATCCTGCGCCATCGAAGGTCTTTGGTCGCTGCTTCGGGCACCTGAAATTTCGGCCATTCTAGATCGGATTATTCGGATGGCGTCACAGTCCCCGCTCGCTGTCGCCACGAGTGTGTCGAACGAAAAACCGGTGTCCACGAGCTCGTAACCGAGGGCTCGCCCGACCTGAACCGCCTGTGCTCCAAGTCGCATGCCTAGTTCGATCGTCACGGGATCCGTGTCGCGCTCCAGCCCTGTCATACCAGTCATGGCCGACAGCCCATTACGCATCGCATTGATGACGAGCTTCGACCATTTCACGCCGATGAGATTGTCAATCGCGACACTCGATTCGGCGTGATTGAGTATTCCTGCGATCACCTCGCAGTTTGCCCGGTTTTTGCTATCTATCGCGCCAACGCTCACGCTGCCTGTCGGCGAATGGCGGCGCACAAGTCCTGCCTCTCTGAGCTCGCAGGCGAGTGCCGTGATGGCGCAGCCATAGGTGCGTTCGGATCCTGCGATCGACGCGATCTCGCCTTCATTAAGAGAATTTTGAAGAGACGCGACTACTCCATCCTCCGCGAGGTAGGGTAGAATGAGTTGCGTCGCCCACAATGTATCGTAAGATTTCACCGCGATGAAAACCACATCGAAAGCCGGCTCCCGAATCAAGCCTTGAACGTCTCCGACGTGGCGGATGTCGGCCTTCACATTCAGACTAGTGTTTCCCGACATGCCTTCCACGGTCAGCCCATGGCGGCGCACATGCTCGACGTGCTCGGGCCATGCATCTATTAAAGTGACGTCAAGACCGGCCCGGATTATGTTGGCACCGAAGTACCCTCCAATAGCCCCTGCGCCGACGATCGCGATTCGCATTCCGTTCATCCTCTCAGCGACCCAGTCCTGGCGCGATTTATCTCCAAACACTTTTGCCAGTGGACAGATCTGCAATCCAACAGATATTTAATTTGGTAACGTTCGCTTCAGACGAATGCTGATGAACAACCATGACACTTGATCAACTCCGCATCTTTCTGGAAGTCGCCACACGTGAGCATGTCACCAAGGCGGCACAGGCACTTAATATGACGCAGTCCGCCGTGAGTGCCGCCATCGCGTTGCTTGAAGCGCGCCACTCGGTCACGCTGTTCAATCGCGTCGGCCGCCGGATCGAGCTGACGCAGGCGGGGCGATTATTCATGGTCGAGGCGCGCAATGTTATCGGTCGTGCAGAGCAGGCGGAACGTTTTCTCGTGGATCTCGGGGGTGCTGCATCTGGTGTTCTTCGACTTCATGCGAGCCAGACCGTGGCAAGTTACTGGCTCCCGCCTCACCTCGTCCGCTATCGAGAACGCTATCCGCGCGTCGAAATAAAGCTTCATCTCGGCAACACCACGACGGTCGCGGCCGCCGTCCTAGAGGGCAACTCGGATCTAGGACTGGTGGAGGGCAAGGTCGATTCGCGCGACCTTATCCAGGAGGTTGTGGCAAGCGACCGAATCGTCCTTATTGTAAGTAAGCATCATCCTTGGGCTGACGGCCGAGAGATTAGTGTCGCCGACCTTCCCACCACCACATGGGTGATGCGCGAACCCGGGTCCGGAACGCGCTCCGAATTCGAGGCGAACCTGATCGGTCTGGGCATGGATCCGGCGCGGCTGCCGACAATCCTGGAAATGCCGTCGAACGAGGCCTGCCTCGCCGCAGTCGACGCCGGAGCCAGCGCCACCGTTCTGTCGAAGCGTGCTGTCTTCCCACGCATGGCAGAAGGAAACTTCTACGAGGTCAACCTTCAATTGCCGGTCCGCAAATTCTCTGTTCTAAGACACTCTGAGCGGCATGCGCCTAAATCGGTGCAATCAATGCTCGACATGTTACGAAGCTCGCCAAGCAGGGATGAAATCGTGTGATCAGAAGGACGCGGCACGGATTGACCCGCCCCTTAGCCGAAGCGGGTCAATTGCCGAGTTTACTGTGCTGAGAATTCCTTGATCTGTTCCTTGAAGTACTCACCGAATTCCTTGTAGGGCATGAAAGCTTCCTGTTGACGCTGCTGTTTCATATACTGGATCCAGCGGGGATCTTTTGTCGCTTTCTCAAGGGCATCGCTGAGCGTCTTAAGTACGGAATCAGGCGTGCCGACCTTGGCAAACACGCCTCTCCATAACACCTCGTCGTTTATGTTAGCGTGCCCCTTTTCGAGGAAGGTCGCCACATTGGGCCGATCTTCCGCCCGCTTGCCCAAGCTGAGTGCAAGCATCCGCAGGTCTCCGGAATCGACCTGCGCGTTGACGTTGCTGCTCGTTACCACGGCGGCATCGATGTTATCGCCGAGGACCGCCGAAACGACGCCGCTGCCACCATCGTAGGGGACGTAGGTGAGTTTGATGTCTGCGCCCTTCGAGAGCTTGTTCACAAAAAACGATGACCAGCTTTTGGCGCCGACACCGCCAACCTTGATACCACCAGGCTTGGCTCTCGCCGCGGCTAGGAAATCGTCATAGGTCTTCAGCGGGCTATTTTTAGGAACCACGAGTGTCTTGTAGTCAGCGTTGATGCGGGCGACCGGTACGATGGCGTCAGCCTTGACCGGCCATTGACCTCCGGTAATCCCCAATAACAGCGTGTCGGACTGGCTAAAGACCGTATATCCGTCGGGGGCCTGTGCAAGGGTATAGGCCACTCCGATCGCGGTGCCGCCGCCATCCTTGTTAACCGGCACGATTGGCTGCTTGAGCACATCTGACGTGGCGGTGATTAATGTCCGGGCAAACGTGTCTGCACCGGAGCCCGGCGAGAAGGGAATGACCCAGTTGATCGCTTTCGTCGGATAAGCCTGGGAGTGAGCGGCTCCCGCCAGACCGGCCGCGAGCGCCGCCGCGAGAATGATGGTTTTAGAACGCATAAGTTTCCTCCTGTTTGACGTATTTGGGTTTCGCGTACCTTTGCCTGCGAGAGGTTGCCGTCGCTCGGTGGCGACACGTAGTCTTCTGCTACTTCAACCCTACCTTTTCCCGGAAGGTGAGTGCCTGCTCCAGAGAGAAGATGCTGAGACGGAGATCTCTTAAGTGCGGTCCGAAGACATCGTCGATCTGCGGACCGAAACGCATGTGAATCTCTGCCATGTAATAATCGTGCCGAATAAGGGAATCAGCCATTTGGACGACCGCGTTGTTCCGCGTGTAGAACGCCGTCATCTTATCGGTGGTCGCGGTGACCGCTTGGTTGTGGTCGATCGTCAATGTGAAGAGATTGTCAGCGCTGCCGATGCGCACGCCATTCCCCTCGTGCAGATAGACTCTGCAGTTCTTGGTAAAGCGAAACTCCTCGGGGTCCTTGCCGAACAAAATGATGAGAACTTCGACGCCGCGTTGTGCCGCAGCACGCAGCTCGTCGGAGTAAATTCGAAGCACGTCATCCGCGGCTTTGATGCGTAAGCTGACGCGGCTTTCTCGGATGAGAGCGTTGATCTTCCGGTCGATCGCCTGCTCACCCTGAACATTCCAGACATATTGATCGTCTTCTGGCACTTTCAGTCGCGCGAGCTCATCAGTCAGCCGGTCACAAATCGCCAAGTTCTGGCGGGCGAGGTTTCCCAGATGCCTTTGAGGCGGGGAGGCGACATAGCGCGCGGGATTTTCGCTGATCGGTTGCACCGCTCCACGTTTACTGAGCGATTCGAGCGCATTGTAGGTGTTTGGTCGCGGCACCCCGCTCGCCTTTGCAATCTCATAGGCGGTCGCAGGGCTCTCCGTCAGCAATTGCATGTAGACCTTGGCCTCATAGACCGTGAAGCCCAGTCGCTTGAAATCCTCCAAGAGGGCGTCTGTCGTCTCGGTAGCCTTCGTTTTCGTCGCCATCATTTACTATCCCTCGAGAGCGGCGATTGAACCCTGGCTGAGCCAACACCCGTCGCCGATAGAAACGACTCATATCGACGAAAGACGGAAAGGGCATCAATTGCCTGTGGGATTTCGTCGAACGTTGGGACTCCTCTCTCTGCGGCCACATTCCTGAAGCTTCGCCTCCACGCATCGACTTCCTCGCTCCGATCTGAGCGAAGGACCAGGACGCAATGTGGCCTATCCTGAGACTTTTCTTCCGCGCCGAAGACAGAGTTCATCAGGTTTGGCAAGAAGTCGGCGACGTGACGGTAGCCCATGATAACTGGAAGATTAAGGTGGATGATCGTAGCGTAGGGATTCGTGCAGCGCCGGTCGATATCCAGGATTTTGGCCGTTACCCGGCCATCCTGCTCTTTCAGTACGCTTGCGGGCAGGTCGATCGGGTTCTCAAGGCTCGCACCTGCCGGAAGCGTGATCCTGGTGTATTCGAGCCGGGCTTGCGTTGTTGGAACAGCCAGTTTGAAGCCTGCGCGATCGAGCGAATCCGTCGCAAGCACACTGGTGCCTCCGCCGTTTCCGAATAGCGTTACTTCAGGCTCTTGCCTGGCCGACTTCGGCGCAAGCCACAGACAGAGCTGGAGGGCGTCAAGAAACTCGTCCAGGGTGTTGGTGAGGACCATGCCGGTCTGCCGCGCCAAAGCTCCCCACGCCTGCTCCGTGCCACCGAGCGCCCCCGTATGCGACTCTGCCGCTTTTCGACCGAGACCTGTGACGCCGCCGATTAGAAGCACAACGGGCTTGCGGCCTCGGTTGAGCCGGGCAAGCTGCTGGAAGCGCTGGCCGTCTTTCACGTCTTCTATGTAGAGGCCGACGACCTTTGTATCAGGATCTTGCAAATAGAATTCGAAGAGATCGGACGGGCTCACATCGATCGAATTGCCGAGTGTCACCAAGCCACTGAATCGGAGCCCGAGATTCTGACCTCGTCGCAGAATATCCATTCCTAGCCCGCCACTTTGGCAGGCGATGCCGACGGAGCCTGCCTCCGTGTTGACGCCTTCCATGAAGGTGTAGCCCCCACGCGGCGAATGAGTGCCCATACAGTTCGGTCCGATCAGGCGAAAGCCCCCCAGATAGCAGAGGTCGCGCAGCCGTTCTTCCCACGCGTGGTGAGCCTCGGCGCTCGCGCTTGCCATGACTTGAGCAAAGCGAAGCTTCCCTCCTGCCGAGGCAAGAACCTCCTCAACCCGCTCCGCCGGTACGGTCAGATAGGCATAGTCCGCGATTTCCGACATATCCCCGATCGACCGATATGCGGTGATACCTTCGATCTCGTCCGCCTTCGGATGGATCGGTACGATCCGGCCGGCGTAACCGCCTGATTTTAACAACCGGATAAAGCGGTTCCCAGCTGTCGTTCCCGTAGCGGATGCCCCGACGACAGCGATCACCTTTGGTCGAAACAAGGGGGCGAATTCGTCGGAGGCGCGCTGTTCAACGCGTGGAACCAAAGTCACCTTTCGCCTCCTGCGAGGACCATGCGGGAATCGACAGCGATCAATCCGTCAGGACTAGCAATGAGAGGATTGAGGTCGAACTCGGTCACTTGCGCGGCATACGTTGTGAAAAAGCCGCTCTCGCCTCCAAGCGCCAGCAGGGCCGCGTGAATGCGCTTGATGTCGACAGCCGAACGTCCCCGCGCACCATTCAAGATGGGAGCAATTTTCAGCTCGCTCACCATCTCATGCGCGTCGCGGGCATCTATCGGACAGAGTCGAAACGAAACGTCCTTGAGGATTTCTGCGTAGACGCCGCCTGCGCCAACCATCAACATCGGGCCGAGTTGTGGGTCTGTAACACCGCCGATCACAATCTCGATGCCTGGTGAGGCCATCTCTTCGATGAGATAGCCAGTGAGTTCATACCCGGCGTGAACCATCTTTCGGTGAATCTCGGCGCAACACGATTCCACGGCAGCGGCATCCGAAAGGCCGAGGACCACGGCGCCGATGTCGCTCTTGTGAATAGCTTGGCTCGCGAGACCTTTCAGCACAAAGGGCGGCCGCAACCCCGACAAGGCTGAGGCCACCGCTTGGCCGGGGGCAATGCGGACCCTTTTGGGTACATCAATTCCGATCTCTGAAAGGATCGCCTTTGCGCTGTGTTCGTCGAGCGCGGAATGGCGTCTCGTGATCGCTTCGTCGAGAATCCGGCCCACGGTTACGGAGGGAACTTTCGCAATGGAAGCCTGTTGCATGCTCACCTCTCAGTAGCTCGTCGGCCAGTTGCACAGATGATGTTGACCCACGCCGCCCTTCGGGCCCGAGCATTGGATCGCCAGAGCCGAAATCAGAAAGCGGCGCGTCTCCCGAGGGTCTATGATGGCCTGTGCCTCGAACAACCCAGCCAGCGCGAAGGCGGAACTATCCTGCGCGATTTCCGCCACAAGCTTGTCAAATCGCTCGGGATCATCATCGCGCTTGATGCCATGAAGCACGTTGACACCAACGCGCGGATCCATGAACCCAAAATTGGCGGTGGGCCACGCTGCTGCAAGCTCGGAATGACGACCACCGCCCATATTCAGGTAGGCCTGTCCATAGTTCTTGCGCAATGTGACGACGATCCTGGGAACTGTGACTTGCGACAGCGCATTCATCCAGTTCATGATCCGACCTGGAGCCCATCGCTTTTCTCCCTCGACTCCGATCAGGAAACCCGGCTGGTCGACGAAAAATACGATGGGGATGTTGAATGAATCGCACAGAACGAGAAAACTTGTCGCCTTGCGCATAGCGTCCACGTCAATGGCCCCGCCGCGTACCATTGGGTTGTTCGCGATAACGCCAACGCTACGACCGCCGATACGGGTGAGAGCAGTTACGATGGAACGGCCGAATTTGGGTTTCAGTTCGAACAAACTGTCGCGATCAACAAGTGTGCTCAGGATCTTGCGGCAATCGTAAACCTGAGATGCGCTTTCCGGAAAGTGTTCGAGAACGCTTTCTGGCGTATCGTCCGACCCCGCGGGTACCGCCACTAGCGGGGCCGTCTCCGCTTGATTTTGAGGCATGTAGGCGAGATACGTCTTTATGATGGCCAGTACTTCTTCGTCTGTCGCAACCGCGTAATCAACAAGGCCGGTCTTTTCAGTATGCAGCTTCCAGCCGCCCAGCTCTTCAGGATCGACCTGTTGATTGATAGCGACAGAAGTCACGCGGCTGCTTGCCACTGCCATTGTGGCGCCCTTCCGCATCACAGCGAAATCGGACATGCACGCGTACCATGTTGATGAGCCGTAGCAATCACCGAGCAAGGCGGAGACGAGCGGCATTTCACGTCGCCTGCGAAACTCGAATGCGTCCTGACCGAGTATCGATCGTCCGGATGCTCCCATGCGGTCAGGCATGCGGGCGCCCGAAGATTCTCCCAGCATTACGAGCGGCATGCCGCGCGAGGCGGCAGCGTCCTTCACGTGTTTGATTTTCTTGCCGTTAATGACGCTCGAAGATGCGCCGAGCACGGTAAAATCGTTCGATACGATCGCGACCTGCCGGCCGTTGATTCGACCGAAGCCCGCAATCTTGCCATCGGCGGGCGTCCGGTCGCGCATCTCAGGTCGGTTCGACGTCGCGAGTAGTCCGACTTCGAAGAAACTGCCCTCGTCAAGGATGTAATCCAAGCGCTCTCGGGCGTTAAGCACACCCGCCTCGCGACGGTCCTGCAAACGTTTGGGACTGCCCATCGAGAGCGCCTTCGAACGGCGCGTTGCCAATTCATCCAACGCGCCTTCGACACTTCCCATCGCTTCGTTCGTGGCCATTCGATGCAGATCCTCAACGTCCAAAAGTAGTTGTATACATAACTACGATACTGCGATTCTCGACTCCCGCGTGCCAGCCATGATCGGAACACGGCCGCCAACAGGGACATCCTCACAGAAAGTAGTTGTTCTTGCAACGCCTTAAATTTGGGGCTACGAGCGATAAGCGGAGTCGAGGGAGGGCGATATGGCGAAGATTGATGTGAGCAGTGAAATGACGGGATCTATCTGGAAGATCCTCGTGCAAGTGGGACAGGACGTAGAGGAGGGCGACACGCTTATTTTGATTGAGGCTATGAAGATGGAAATTCCCGTCGCTGCCAGTGACTCCGGGAAGGTCTGCGAAATCCTCGTAGCGGAAGGTGATATGGTTGCTGACGGCGATGTCGTCGTTCGCCTGGAGCAATGACATCGTGCGAAAACTTCTGATCGCCAATCGAGGCGAAATCGCCTGCCGCATCATCCGGAGCGCGCAAGCGCTCGGCATTTCCACCGTGGCGATCTATTCCGAGGCCGACAGGGATTCGTTACATGCGCAGATGGCAGACGAGGCCATCGCCGTGGGTCCCGCTCAGCCGACGCTGAGTTATCTTAACATGCAGCGTATTCTCGAAGCAGCGTTGGAGAGTGGTGCAGACGCTGTTCATCCCGGCTACGGGTTCCTCTCTGAAAATGCTGCTTTCGCCGAGGCCGTGATTCAACATGGACTTATCTGGGTCGGCCCTGCTCCGGAAACGATACGGCAGATGGGCGACAAGCAGACGGCCCGCGGCACCGCCGCTAAGGCGGACGTGCCGGTTGTTCGTGGCAGCGTTCGCTTCAAGATCGGAGAGCTTGCCGGCGTCGAGGCAGCGGCGGAGAAAGTCGGCTTTCCCCTGCTCATCAAGGCCGCGGCCGGAGGCGGGGGAATCGGCATGCGACAGGCCGATGGACCAGACGGACTTGCCGCATTGGTCGCGAGTGTTCAGGCTGCGGCTGAAAAATCGTTTGGCAACGGCGATGTCTATCTTGAGCGGTATCTCCCGAAAGCCCGCCATGTGGAGATCCAGGTTTTCGGTTTAGGTGATGGCCGTGCCGTGCATCTGTTTGACCGTGATTGTTCTCTCCAGCGCCGCTTTCAAAAAGTGATCGAAGAAGCGCCTGCGCCAAATTTGGCGAGCCGAGTGCGCGACCGCATGTGCGAAGCAGCGCTGTCCTTGTGCCGCGAGACAAATTACGCGGGCGCAGGAACCGTCGAGTTCATCGTGGATGCTGAGAGCTTTGAATTCTTCTTCCTTGAGATGAATACGCGCATCCAGGTCGAGCATCCGATCACGGAGATGATCACCGGCGTCGACCTCGTTGCCATGCAGCTTAAATTGGCCGCGGGCGGAACGGGTGTGACGATCCCTCACACTCTGGAGACCGAGGGTTGTGCCATCGAATGTCGTCTCTATGCAGAAAACCCTGCCAAATCCTTCTTTCCATCGCCGGGTCGGCTGACAATATTCCGCTTGCCGGAGCCATTGCCGGGACTTCGGGTCGATACAGGATACCGCGAAGGGGACATGGTGACGCCGTTCTATGATCCGCTGGTTGCAAAGATCATAGCCCACGGGAAAACACGTGCTGCCGCCGTGCAGACTGCCATTTCGGCACTCGAAAATCTGACGGTTGAGGGAATCAAGACCAATCGCAGCTTCCTGTTAGCCTGCCTTCGCGACGAGTCTTTCGTCGCCGCAGATCTACACACCAGATTTCTTGACATGCACAAAACCCGGCTCCTCGCGGCAGCGGAGGAGATAGAGCGCTCGCAGACGTGACTAGCCTTGCGTGTTTGAGTCTGAATACGAAAAAATCCTCGGCAAGCCTCCTCAATGGATGAAGATTTCAAAGAATTCAGAACCGCGAAAGTAGTTCTCTCATCGATCCGAGCCAGCCCCCCTGGGTCGGAACGTACGTGACGTTTCTGATCGGAGCGTTCCTCGTCGGCGCCGTCCTGCTGACCTCAACCCTCTCCGGGGTATTCGGAATGGTCGGTGGGATGCTGCTTCTCTGGATGCTGCTCCTTATCATGCCGGCCGCCACTGCTATCGCCGTGCAGGGCGTGTTGCAGTTAGTCGCCAATGTATCGCGCGCGTATCTTGCCAGGGCATGGATCGACTGGCGCATTATTCGCTTCTCTACAGCTGGCCTAGGGGCCTCGCTGCTTTTGCTGGCCTTCGTGAACTACACACCTGACCGGGCGTCTGTTTCGATTGGCGTGGGCCTTCTCACCATCACCGCGTGGATCCCCACGCGTTGGGCGCACCTCGACGCGACGCGACCGTTCCATGCTACGCTGTGTGGATTCCTATCTGGTGGATTGAATATCGGCGTCGGCGTCGCCGGGCCAATCGTCGACGTGTTCTTTATCCGGACATCCATGGACCGCCGCCAGATCATCGCGACCAAAGCTGCGCTGCAGGTTTTATCGCACTTGGCAAAAATCGTCTTCTATTCCGCTTCACTCTGGCTTCTATCGACGGCGGAGCTGACGTCGATCGGCATCGCGGCTCCATTCTCGATCGCCGGCTCGCTCGTGGGACACCACATCCTCCTGCGGCTCACGAACAACGGTTTCCGACGCGGCACGCTCTTTCTCGTTAGTGCTATCGGCGCCATCTACCTCGGGCAAGGTGTCTATCTGCTTTCAACCGGCTAAGAGGAGCAAGAACGAGGGAGAGCAACAGAATTTTGCTGGCAAGAACAGAAGTTCTCATTAAGACGCCACGGCGGCCATACTACGATGTCGCGGGCGGCCCCCCCGCGGTGAGGGATTGGCTTGGGAGAAACCGACGCGCCAGAAACGGTCGTCGGCGAAAGGACATTGGAAGACGACGACCTTTACGGCGGGGCTGCGGCTGAGTGGGTCGCCGCTCGGATGCTGCTTGACGGGACGATGAGCGGCCCTGCCGTCCTTGCCTTTACCGAGCAGGTTCGGGCAGCGGAGCTGCCTCCCGGGACACTGTCGTCATGAATAATCTTCCGTTCCACAAGATCGGCGGCGTACGCGAGGCCATCGACGACCTCTGGGCCGTCATCGCCGACCGCCTCTCCGCTTTCAGACCCGACGAGTGCGAAAACTACTTCTCCGCAGCCGGATATGATCCGGAGTACGTCGAATCTGATCTAGTTCGCCAGCAGCGCGTTTTTGACGACGCGTCCGTCCTTCATGATCACCAGCAAGTTCTTGGACGGGTCTGACAACAACGAGATGTCAGCGATTGGATCACCGTCGACCAGAAGCAGGTCGGCCAGAGCGCCGACTTCGACGACCCCCAGCTTGCCGGGATAGGGATTGCGCCGGTCGGACAGCGCCAACAGTGCTGCGTTGTCGGCGGTTGCCATTCTCAGCACCTCCGCTGGCGTATACCATCGCGTCATCGTCTGCAGCTGCGCGCCTTGCCGAGCCGCCCGCGCGCCGTCGAACAGAATGTCGGTGCCAAAGGCGACCTTCACTCCGAATTGCTTTGCCAGACGATAGGCATTGTCGGTTCCCGCGCGGACTTCTGCCGCTTGCGCTCGACCGGCGGCATCCGGTTGCGCATTCGCCATCTCGTCGGGCAGGAAGGGCTGAAGGCTCCACCACGTCCCGTTGTCAGCCATCAGTTTTGCGGTCGCTTCGTCGGCAAGCTGACCGTGATCAATGACCTTGGCGCCCCCTTCGATGGCATTTCGAATAGCCTCGGGAGTATAGGCGTGCACCGTCACATAGGTGCCCCAGTTGGCTGCAGCTTCGACCGCCGCCCGGATTTCAGGAACACTCAACTGGACTGTATCGATCGGGCCATAGGGAGACGATACGCCGCCGCCAACGGTTAGCTTGACCTGGCTGGCACCCTGCAGCAATTGCTCTCGGGTGCGTTTGCGCACCTCATCTGGCGAATCGGCGATAGCCGACATGCCGATCCGTTCGGGATAGCTCAGCGTGTCCGGGGTGGCAGGCACTTCGTGAAGCATGCGGAAATCGCCGTGGCCGCCACTTTGCGAAATCATGGCTCCTGACGGCCATATGCGTGGACCAACGACGACACCTCTGTCGATTGCCATCTTGAGTCCGAATGAGGGGCTGCCGAGGTCCCGAACACTGGTGAAGCCCCGCAGCAGCGTCGCTTCGGCTTCCGCCCCCGCCATCAAGGTGATCAGTGTCAAGGGTGCCGTTGACGCCATCACCATTGTCGGTCGCGCCATAAAGGTATGCCAGTGCGCATCGATCAGTCCGGCCATGAGGGTCCGGGCCTCGCCCGAGATGCGGATTGCCTGGTCCGTTGTCGTGATCGGTTCTGCCGAAATCCTGGCAATCTGATTGCCCTCGACCAGGACGTTCATCGGAGCCGTCAGACCTAAGCCGTCGAAGACCCGAACATGATCAAATACCACCGGAGGCGAGAGCGCGGTCTGAGCGTGCAACGGGGCGACGAAACTGAGCGCCGCTAGGCCAGCGACAAGAAACGCCCCGATCGACATCGCCATAACTGTTCCTCTGTCCCGTTCTACGCAGCTCATGAAGGCTATCTGTACCCTACGGTCATTGTGCGGACAATCGCCGTACGCGGAAGCGCCCCGGGTTTCCCGAAAGCGGTTTCGTTTGGGTCATGCCGCCATGACTGGCTCCAGCATGGCGTAGTAGCGTTCCTCTCCTCAGCCGGCGGGAGGTTGCCGGTGGGCTCCAACGGCGGGCGATTTTTAAACCAGTCGACACAGGTCAGCGTCGCAAACTCGGCGGCCTCAAAGCTCCGCCAGGTTCCGCGGCTTTGGATTACCTCACCCTTGTAGAGGCCGGTGATAGTCTCGGCGAGGGCGTTGTCGTAGCTGTCACTAAAGCTGTCGACAGAGGGCTCGATGCCCGCTTCGGCCAGGCGCTCAGCGTCGCGTACGCTGGCCTTTTTGGGTGATTCAATCGGTCGCCGCAACAGCGTTTTGTTGTCTTCTTCTCGCCATCGGCCAAGAGCCTCCGCTGGTGTCTTTCAGCAAACTGTCTTTCGCGGCCTGGCGTTGAGGGTCGCGGCAACGGCCACGATCATTTCGGTACGATGGGCGCTCAGTTCTGTGCCCTTGGGAATGTACTGTCGCAGCAGTCCAATGGTATTCTCATTGGTGCCGCCAAGGGCTCTGGGGATCGCAGAAGTAGACCTGGATGCCGGTGTCGATCCTGAGTGTCGCATGCTTTGCCATCTCAGCACATTGGTCCCACGTCAGGGAACGGCGATGGCTCGCGTGAAGCAAAGACCCAACTCTCCCGAGAAGGCCAACCCGATCAAGATACTGGGAGCAGATCAGTGTCGAGGCAACCCGAAGCATCCCGATCAGGGCGATGCTGCCGGGGCTGAGGTTCGAGGCGACAGCACCGACGCCGCGGTTGCTCAACAGACCTATGAGGTCGGGTACTGCAAACCGCCAATACATACGCGCTTCCAACCGGGCCGCGGGGGCAAAGGCCGACAGAAGGGCCAGAAGGCCTCGGCACGATTGTCAGGGCGGCTCTGAATTAGAAGGTGACGATCCAGACCAACACCGTTCCTCGCCGGCTCAGCAAGCTCTAGGCCCTCGTCCAAAGCCAGTTTACCAGTCCCTCGAGGGCGATCCGCGGGCAGTGGAACAGATCATCCGCCTTGATGCGGCAAACCCCGGCAAAGCCGGGCACGGATAGTACCGTATATAACTGGTCGTCGGGCGTTGGAACAAATGACGCAGCAACCCGTCGAGTCCTTGTCTAAGTGCGCTCGGCCGCCGATATTGCCGGAGTGCAACTCGAGGGTAAGAGCGATGCAAAAGGGGTCGGACATATTGGTCGCGGCGCTGGAGAATGAGGGCGTCGACCGCATCTTCGGCGTGCCAGGCGAGGAAAACCTCGACGTCCTCGAATCGCTGCGAACATCCAGCATCAAGCTGGTCCTGACGCGCCACGAGCAGGCGGCTGCCTTCATGGCCGCTACCCATGGCCGGCTTACGGGCAGGCCAGGAGTCTGCCTCGCGACGTTGGGGCCGGGAGCGCTGAATTTCTCGACCGGCGCGGCCTTTGCTCATCTTGGCGCTATGCCGATGATCCTGATCACCGGCCAGAAGCCTATCATGAGCGCGAAGCAGGCACGCTTCCAGATCGTAGACGTCATCGCGTCGATGAAGCCGCTAACCAAGATGACCCGCCAGATCATTAGTGCCGCCAGCATCCCGGCCGTTGTGCGAGACGCCTTCCGCGTTGCGGCGGAAGAACGGCCCGGCCCTGTCCACCTCGAACTGCCGGAGGATGTCGCTGCGGAGGAGATCGACGATGCGCGGCCTGTCTCTGTTCATCCGATCGACTTACCGCTGCCATCCCCGTCCGCGATCGACAGAGCCGTCTCGCTGATCGTCGAGGCCCGAAGCCCGCTTGTCATGATCGGGGCGGCGGGCAACCGGCCGCGGCTCGTCGATGCTCTTTCCGGCTTTGTCCGGCGTTCGCAACTGCCATTCTTCAACACTCAAATGGGCAAGGGTGCGGTCACTGGCGGCTCTAACTTCTATATGGGAACGGCTGCTCTCTCAGAGGGCGACTATGTACACGAAGCGGTTGCGCGGGCCGACGTCATCATCGCCATCGGCCACGACACGGTCGAGAAGCCGCCCTTCCTGATGAGTAGTGCAGGCGGGCCGAAAGTGATCCATATCGGCTACCAGTCGGCCACAGTGGAGCAGGTCTATCAACCGGATATCGAGGTGATCGGCGACATTGGCGCAGCGGTGAAAGGGCTCGCTGATAAGCTGGAAGGGAAACTCAAGCCGGACGAGACCATGCTCGGCCTGCGTCGAAAGATTTTATCCCGGATCAACGACCGGGCCGAAGAGGATCGCTTTCCGATCACGCCGCAGCGCATCGTCCACGACGTCCGCAAGGTCATGCCAGAGGACGGCATCGTTTGCCTAGACAACGGCATGTACAAAATCTGGTTTGCGCGGAACTATCGCACCCATGTGGCGAATACGCTCCTGCTCGACAATGCGCTGGCAACCATGGGCGCGGGCCTGCCCTCTGCGATGATGGCCTCGATGCTCTATCCCGAGCGACGCGTTATGGCGGTCTGCGGCGATGGCGGCTTCATGATGAACTCGCAGGAGATGGAAACCGCAGTCCGAACCGGGCTGAACCTCGTCGTCGTGATACTGAACGACAGCGCCTATGGCATGATCCGCTGGAAGCAGGCCGTCGACGGCTTCGCAGATTTCGGCATGACCTTTGGAAATCCCGACTTCGTCCGGTATGCCGAAGCCTACGGTGCAAAAGGCTCGCGCGTCAGCGCGGTCGAGGACCTCTTGCCGACGCTCGAAGCCGCCTTCCGTGGTGGCGGCGTTCATCTGGTTGACGTGCCGATCGACTATTCCGAGAACACCCGCGTCCTCGTCGAGGAATTGCGAAACCGGCCCCCAAGCGTCGAGTGCGCGTGAATCCAACGGGAACGTCCTGAATTTGTACACACGAGCCCAATTAGGCTCAGGCCTCATAGGCCAAAGCGAAAGGTAGGTGAGAGGGCGACGGCGCAGAGGAAGATCGTTGGGCATCTGTCGTAGCGGGTAGCGTGGCTTTGCTCCGCCGCGGCGGCCGAGGCCGCGCTCCGCCAGCAACTCCCCGACATCGCGGTAGCGCAAGGTGAACGCGCAGATAGAGCCGTGCCGGATAGTCTCAGGCGGGAACTGGTGACGGGGCGTAATAGAATTGGGCTGCGTGCCCCCACCTAATCTGCCAAGCTCAAATCGCTCATTCCCGTGACAACGCCGTTTTGATACGTTACGGTTCTTTTTGATAACTGCTTGAGCGGAATGTGCGTCTTTGAGCGTCGAATTGTCTTCAGGGCCGCTACGAGAGCAGTACTCCTGTCCCTACTGCGATGCCGTGATCAATGGCGGCGCTATTTCTTGCCGTTGCTGCGGGCGTGATCTCACGCCGATCCTCCCGCTGCTGCGACGTCTCGACAACCTCGAGGCGCGTCTCGCGGCGGTAGAAACACACCAGGCCGCGCCGCTTGGCGCGCTGTCGGCGCCAGCTTTCCAGGCCGGGGCAGTCGACAACGTTGAAGCGATAGTGGAGGTGCCGGCACCTGCCGCGCTGCCCGTCGGTCACCGCCGCGTCTGGGCGTTCGCCCTAGGTTTCATGACGTTGATGGCAGCCTATTGGACGGTCGTGGTCTGGCTTGACCTGCCGCTCGCCGTGTTGCGGCTCGCTTCGATCGCGATCCCGTTTGCTGTGGGTATGGTCTATTTCGGCAGGCGCCCGCGCCTGACATGGATCGACACCAGCGCCGCCATCCTGTTTTCGGTCGTTTCAGTCGGCGCCATGAACGCGCTGCTTGGCTGGATAGACTCGATGCCGATCATTCCACAAGGCCCGACCGCGTGGCGCGAGACGTTTTTCTATGCGCTCAGTATAAGCGCCTCGCTGTTTTGCGGCATGCTGCTGCGCGTGACGCAGGTCGCCCTCTCGGCGCGCGGCCTGACCTCGCTGCCGCGCCTCCGCGAAAGCGTCATCGCCGTCAACGGCAAGGTGCCGACGGATACGCTTAAAGCGATTGAATTGACGATCCTGCTCGTCAGCACCGTGATATCCGCCATCACCGGCCTAGCGGCCGGCCTTCTGGGAGTGACCCGATGATGCACGCGCGCCCGATATCGTTCTTCCTGCTTGCGGTTCTGGCTGCCTTGAGCCTGCTGCCTGCACGAGCCGCAGAGCCGATCCCGCTGATTACCGTTGACGAGGCCCGTCTCCCGCCTATGGGAGCGGTAAGCGGGCCAGAGCGCAACATCACCCGTGGACCGGGCGTCGACCGCCTGGCGCCCCCGCCCATCGGGCTCGATGGGCCATTCCGGTTCGCGGTCAAGTTCAAGCCACGCAACGGCGTGCCGGTCGATCCGGCCAGTGTGCGCATCACCTATCAGCGCCAGCCCTCCATCGACCTGACGCCGCGCGTGAAGGCATTCATCACGGCAGACGGGATCGATGCCCCATCCGTCGTGGTTCCGCCGGGCAGGCATGTCGTCGAGATTGAGGCGACTGACAAGGAGGGCCGTATCGGCCGCAGCCAGATCACGCTGACGGTCGACGCCCCGAAATAGCCCTCAGCGTTTCGGTGCCGGCGGCAGCAGTGCGATTGCAGGCGCAGTGCCATAGGCGGCCGGAACCTGCTTGCCCTCGGTGCGGTCGGACACGCGCGCCGTCGTGTCCCTGACGACGGCATCGATTTGTCGTCCGGGCGCCGACAAGGTCTCGAGAAAGGCGCGCACGAACGGGCTGTCTAGGCCAGCGCCGTCGAGTGCGGTCTGTCCGGCTTGGGTCGAGTGGAAAACGACGCTGTTGGGTGCGGGCGCAGGAGTGGGTGCGAGGCCGGCATGCAGTCGGGCAGGCAGGGCAGCGCCAGTGCGGCCCCCGGTGCTGCGCGAGCGGGCCACCTCGCGGGCCTCGACAAAGGGGTCGTCGCGGCAGGCATCGACGATGACGAGCGCCCCGCGCTTCGCCTTGCCCGCAGCGGCCGAAAGATCGGCGAGCGCCAGCGCCTCATTGGCGAGATGCTCGTCGCTATCGGGCACCGCATCGACCGGGATGAGGTAGTTGGCGCCTCCCGTTTCGACGCCATGACCGGCATAGAACACCAGCACGACATCAGCCAGCGCCGCCTTCTCGGCGATGATCGCAGGCACCTTGCGCAGATCGCCCTTCTTGAGGTTCTCGCCGAACTCGACGGTGTCGAAGCCTAGCTCGGCCAGCGCATTGGCCATCACGGCCGCGTCGCGGCGGGCGTTGGGCAGGCTCGCGAGTTCGCTATAGTCACTCTCGCCTATGATGAAGGCGACGCGCTTGAGGCCATCCGGCGAGCCCTTGCCGCCATAGACGCCGAGATCGGCGGCGTCACGGAATATCCCTTGTGTCTCGCGCAGCAATGGCTCGGTGAGCATCTTGAGGAAGATGACGGCCATGCGCCGCTCATAGAGATTAGGCGTCGCTTTCGTTGACGCGATGATACGCTTGTAGATCGCGATCGCCTTAGGCTTGTCACCGCGGCTTTCCGCGACGCGGGCGAGGCCTAGTGCCGGGCCCCACTGCTTCGGCGTCAGCTTCTGTGCATCAACGAAGAGCTTCTCGGCGATGTCGGGCTCTTTCAGCTTGTCGAGAGCGAGACTGGCCGCCTGGATCAGGAGCGTGGCGCGAGCGTCCGCGGCCTCGGTCTTTGGCATGTTGCTGGGCTCGCGCGTGGCCGCGATGATGTCGTCATAGGCCGCCCTTAAATCACCAGCACGCAGTTCGAGCTCGGATTTTCTGGTCAGAGCCAGGCTACGGAACGGCGGGCCGAGCGCGATGGTGGCAGCAAAATCAGCCCGGGCACGGTCCAGCACGCCGAGTCGACGCAGGAGTTCGCCACGCGCATAAAGTGCAGCGGCCGTCTTGGGGTCGATCTGCAGTGCGCGGTCGAGATCCGCAAGCGCCGCGTTGACGTCGCCGTCTCGCTCGTGTTGCAGCGCGCGCTGGACGTATGGCGACGCACTTTGCTGTGGCTGCTGCATCGCCTGGCCGATATCGGCGGCTGCCTCCGAGGTCCGACCGATGACCTGATTGATGGCGACGCGAAATGACAAGGCCTCCGCCTTCAGCGGACCATCGATGCTGATCGCAGTGTCAATGTCTTCGAGCGCCTCACGCACTTGCGCGAGGGTCGGTGGCGAATAGGCGACCGAGCCATTGGGCTGCTGGATGTTCGCAGCGCCTTTCGTTACGACCTGAAGAAAGCGCATCACGCTGCGATAGAAGGCAGCTTTCTGACGGTCGGCATCATTGGGTCCACCTGCCAGGACGCGCCCGCATGCGGCTTCCGCCACCCTCATCGCGGCCATCGGCAGGACGTTGGTCTTGACACGCTCATCGGCACAGGTGGAGAGGTCGCCTGCGCCCTGTGCCATAATTGGTCTTGGCGTGGTCGCTGCGATTAAAAAAATGAGCAAAGAGGCGGAGCTGATCAATCTACGTCGCATCGCCATCCCGAATTCCCATGGAGTTCGATCGGCAGTATAGGCGCTTAGCTGAGTGCCGGAACACCCCATATTTGGGACCGTCCTCGTCTGCCCCCTTTGAAGTGGTGCGCAAGCCGTTCGGTCGATTGGCGTCAGGGAAGTAACATACTAGCGCTGGCGTCAGGAATATGGCGCGCTCAAGGGTGATCAGGTCAAGCGATTGAAGGAGCCTGAGGCGGAGAACGCCAAGCTCCGTCGCGCCGCCTCGGACCTCACGCTCGACAAGATGATCCTCGCCGCTGACTGCCGACATCATCGCGCTTTCCCTTGAGTACGGCCGTTGCGGCCATCGGCGCATTGCTGCCCTGCTGCGGCATGCGGGTTGGATGGTGAACATCAAACGGGTCGACCGGTTCTTCCGACAGGAGGGGCTGAAAGTGCCGTAGAAGCAGCCGAGGAAGGGACGGCTCTGGCTCAACGAAGGGTCGTGCATCCGTCTGCGACCCGCGTATCCCAACCATGTCTGGTCCTACGACTTCGTCGAGGATCGCACCCACAATGGACGCAGGTTCCGCATGCTCAACGTGATCGACGAGTTCACCCGCGAATGCCTCGCGATCCGGGCCATCCGAAAGCTGAACTCTGTTGATGTCATCGATGTGCTCTCGGACCTGTTCATCCTGCGGGGTGTCCCAGGCCATATTCGGTCAGACAACGGCCCGGAGTTCATCGCCAAAGCGGCTCGCGACTGGATCAACGCGGTGGGGGCGAAGACAGCCTACTTCGAGCCCGGCAGCCCGTGGGAAAACGGTTATTGCGAAAGCTTCAATTCGAAACTCCGCGACGAACCGCTTAATGGCGAGATCTTCTACACCCTAGAGGAAGAACAGACGGTGATCGCCCTTGATGCTGACATCCTTGGACCGCTGTCCCTGAAACTCTGCCTACGATCAAAGGACAGGAAGGAAAGGAACGTCGACGAGGAAACATTTTCCTAATTGCCTATCTGGTTGCTTTGATCCACAGTCAGACCGCAAGTAAATTCCGTCTGTGCTTCGTTCTTTTCCTATATCTGAGGTGAAATGATGCGAGCGATTCGAGATCTGTCCGCCTATAGGGGCGTCCTACCTTACGCGAGCGAGATTTTCGGTATCTATCAGGGCCTCCTCGGCTGGGAATCGAAGCGGACCAAGGACCGCTACACGAGGGGATTTACAACGGATCAGCGTCGTCTTTCCGAGATGATCAAAGGCTCACTCAGGGGAAGCTTCGCGCTGGAACTCAACGACAAGCGTTTCGTGGAGAAATTGAAAAATTTCGGTCCCTCTCCCTTGGGCGGTCAGACACGCAAGCCATCGGCCAGTTTCATTGTGGACGAGATCACTGCGGACCTCCCCGTCGACCGCGATGCTACTCCGGACGAATGGGACAAGGCGATCGACGAGACGCGCGTCCAAAGGCTGCTCAATGAGCGCGTCGCTCCACAGGTCATGGGTTTCTACAAGGACAACATCAAGCAGAAGCGCAATGGTCACGAAGAACAGGCCCTGACGGAGCAGATCGCCGAGCAACTCGATCGGGAGTCAACGACCGCCGCCTATCTGATCCATCTCAAGGAGACAAAGCAGTACAACCGCCTCAAGAATATGGTGTTCTCCAAAACGATCCGGCCGGATTTGTTTCGCGCGTTCGACTATTCAAATCCGATGGACATGATCGATCCCAACAAGGACATCCAGCGCATAAGTCTCTCACCAATCGGCGTTGTCCATCTGTTCAGGCAGTATTTTTTCGAGCTCGACACCTTCCTCGGTACGCCTGTCGGTCATGTGTGGCTCAGTCCAGGGAGCCAGGTGGAACTCATTGAAGTTCAAACTCGAAAAACCTATGTCGAGCGAACGACTGAAGCGGAGTTCGAGACGATCTCCAAGACAGAGAAGAGTGTAACGCAGGAAGATGAAATTTCCGAGGCGGTCAAGCAAGACAACAAACAGGACACTAAGTTCGGCGTGAGTTCGACTGTCAATCAGGGCTGGGTCGGTGGCAGTGCGAGTGCCACGGCCACGATTGACTTGAACTCCAGCCAAAGCAAAGCACGAGAAGATTCTCACCGCCGGTCGCGCCAGCAGACTGAGAAGCTGTCGACCGAGATCCGCAACAGCTTCAAGTCAACCTTCAAGACAATTACGGAGACAACAGACACGTCGAGCAAGCGCTACCTGCTCAGCAATACGACTGACGAACTCATCAACTATGAGATGCGGCGCAAGATGCGCCAGGTCGGCGTCCAGATCCAGGATATTGGAACATATCTGTGCTGGCAGACCTATGTGGACGATCCGGGCCGTCAACTCGGCATCGCGCAGCTTGTGCACCTCGCCAAGGGTCCTGAGGTGGGAACGGTGCCCCCTCCGGAGGCGATACCTTACCCCACAATGCTTGAGACCCGGCTCGATATCGATATCCCCTTCGTCCAGACCTCCGGTGACAGAGGCGATCTGGACGAGAGCTACAAGAATGGCAAAGAGGCGGACCACGATACAAACGAGGGCGATATCGAGCGCATTCAGGCTTATTTCAGCCCATTCACAGCGGTCGCTGGACAGGCAGGTTATCGATATAGCCAACTGTCTTTCGACTATTTAGGGAACGATGTGCTGGTCGAGGCTAGCGAGATTGACGGAGGCGCCGATGTCGACGGATTCTACAAATTCGGCATTTATCTGAGACACATTAATTTCCGCGGCAACTCGCCCATCCGCATCCAGGCGGTCGTCAAATGGGAACCGACTGAGGCGACAAAGACGGACATCGATGCCAAAAACAAGACGAAGACCGATAAGTTCAGCGAGAAGTCGAAGCTGGAGTTCGAGAAGGCCTTCGTCGACGCGGCTCGCGAACGCATCAAGGTGATGAGCCGCATCGAGCCAAGACCGTTCAACGACCTCAGAGAGGAGGAGCGGATCGTCGTCTATCGCAAACTCATCCAGGACATGTTGTCTCCAAATCTCAGAGATCCCGACGCTCGGACTCATCATGTGGTGGCAGAACTGCTCAACACTATCTTCGATATTGATAAAATGCTCTACTTCGTCGCGCCGGAATGGTGGCGACCCCGGCTCCACCGGTCGGATCAGGCGCTGGGTGGCGTTCCCGGCGATGAAGAGCGGCGTGAGACAGCGCTGGAAACAGTGAACATCGCATCATCCACTGTGCACGGAACCGTTACCGCTGCCGCTGCCGCGAAAATAGTAGCTGGTACGTCCGTGAAAGTAAGGAGACCGCGTGCCAGCGCAATTTCAAACCGCGATACGGTGGGCTGGGGTGGTGAAAACAGAGCTGACAATTATTACATCACTGAAGAATCGGCGCCGGCCAAGCTTGGCAGTTCGTTAGGCTGGTTGCTCCAGCTCGATGGAGACAACCTGCGCAATGCATTCCTCAACGCGCCCTGGGTCAAAGCTGTCATTCCGATCCGTCCGGGTATGGAACGCGCTGCCATAAGTTGGCTGGAAGGCCTCGATGTCGAGGGATCGGAAGGTCTCGAAAAGGACTACATGCCCTTGGAAGGCGGAATAGATCACATCCCGCACACCGGCTCGACAGTCACTGTGCGCGACGCCATCAACCATCTATGCGACGTCGTTTCGCAGAAGCACCGCGACGCAAATGTTCCGGTCGAGGAAATCAACGACGATAACCGGGTTTCGGCCACTCCGGTTGACAAGGTCTACGAACATGGCTTTTACCCGCTCGAGGGAGGATTTCGCGTCTCCGGTGACGGCGGCGCTTTCGAGGTCTTCGACCAATGGGTCGAGATCCTGCCGACCGACCAGGTGGTGCCGGTGCCGGTAAGATACGATCCCATCTCTGGGCGACAAATGCCGCCCATTGCCGACCCAGCCTGACGGCGTTTACCTATGCGTTCACGCGGTGGTGCTGGGCTGGGTTTCCTGTCGTATCATAAGGAGGAGGATGGACCGGTCATAACGGGTGGCGACTTCAAAGGGTGTTTTCTCAACAAGCATGCACACCTCTTTGACGATACATCGGGTACGCCGAAGCCAACTTCGCTTGCAGGTGCCGCCCAGAAGCAGCTCTATCCCGGCGACAAGCATCTTATCGTGCTCATGGATACGGTCGAGGCGAGTCACTTTAATCCGTTGGCACAAAAGAAGGGACTACCGTTCCCTGCCAACGTCCCAGCACAGGTAAAGAATTACGACCACGGAATTGCGCTTTATGTGCCGCCGGCGACACGCCAAAAAGCCGACAATCTGATCGCCGCTGGTGTGCATCTAGAGGTTAAAATCCTCCTCTTCTTTGGCACTGGCACCGAGATGACACGGCATGGGCTGCGATTCTTCGCTGACAATAGCCCGGACTGCGTGTTTATCAACGTACCGGGAGTCGAAGCGCGGTATGATTTCGTGCCAAAGGGCGCCAATCCATGGGGCGTCGGCATCACCATGTCTCAGATACGCCATCTGCTGGATCGCGCCTTTCCGAAGTATTCTGTCGATTTCGTCGTCGACAGGATGATCGGCTTCAGCACCGGCTACTTGGGATGGTCGGACACGATCCGCAACGATCTTGTCGACCTGAGGCGGCTGCGCGGGGCGTTCCTGTTCGACTGTCTCTATCCAGAACAGCGAATTGCTGCGGCGATAGCGAAAGTCAGGCAGAGCGCCAGTATGGCGCGCATCGCCTGCTATGCAGCGTCAGGTGCTGGGTCGCCGAGCGGCCCCGCTATCCTAGGCAAGCTGGGTTTGCGCTTCGACGAGCTCATCACGCTGTTCGGTTCAAGGGAATACCAGGCGCTGACGCATCTTCGCATTCTCGCCGCTGGGCTCCACGACGGCACAGTCGCTTCGAACGACATCGATCCGGCCTATCTTGCAGAGTTGAATAGCCTGATCTCGACATTGCCGGCGCGCGGTTCAGTATATTCAAGCGCTTCGGCCTTTCAGGCGCTGCACGGAAAAGGGCCGCCGAAAAGCGCAACGACGGCGGGCATCTGGTTTTCAGCCAATTCTGCAAAAGGAAAAACCTTTCTCCGGCGCCTATGGAAAGACAGCAATAATTATGACGCCCTTATTCGTCTGATCTGGAAGCACGAGCTTGTCGGATGGTCCGGAGGATACGACGAAAAGCTCACTCAGAAAGATCTCGACCACGGGGCCTTGTCAGAGGGCGCGCACGACTTCTTCCCGCCGGAATATACGTGGGAGTGTATGCGACAACCATAATGCGAAGGGGTCAGCTCGTGTCGTCATCCCCAGTCTCTGGCCGACCCCCACGAGCTAATTCATTTTCTTCTTGTCAGCTCAGGTGGGCAAGGCGGATCAAATCGGATGAATCGCACATGAGATGCTTGGTGTGCGGTTTCTGATGCCGATTTAGTTGGCGACACGGCAAGCTTTCCTGCATTGCCCGCTTTCTCTGCACAAATGACTGGCCTTCGTGTCTGAACCCAGCATTGCTATGGGGAGCGGCTGGTCCGCACGCATGACCTGCCCCTGATCGTTCAAACGATCCGGGGCTTTGCCTGGTGAGAGGCCCGGATTGTCGGGTGCTCCAGGCGGATCGTCATGACCATCACCTTTAGTGGCACACAGGATTTGATCCTCCGGAGCGTACGAGCGGAGCGACCGCTGCCTTGTTGTGTCAAACGAACTCGAGGGTGCTGCCTTCAAGCAGGTTGCGCAGAAGCTGATGGCGTTGGGACGGGTGCGCAAGCTCAGGGCAAGGGCCGACATGCCCGCGTGGCGGCTTGATGATGACGGTCGGATTGATGCTTTGAAGCTGAGTGCGGCAGGTGTGAGGACTATTGCGGAGGAGGGCGGGGAGGCAACGGATTCCCAACCGCATGTTATGCTGTTCGAGAAAGCCAGGCCGCGGACAGGCAGTAATTGTCGACTGTCATCGGCCTGCTGCAGAAGGTGGAGGGGGCAAGCCTGACTGAGCTCACGGCTGATATCGGATGGATGGAGCATCCGACACGGGCGGCCATGACGGCTTGCGCAAACGCTCCGACATCGTGGCGCTTGATCGATCAAATCCTGCACGAGGCTCGGTCTATCGCATTCTGGAGACCAGTGACGCCAGCAGCTTTGATAGTGCGTGATGCGCCTTCGCCACAAAGCAGCTCGACAGCCGCAGGGCGTTGGCGCGACCCGACTGATGGACCTGCCGCAGTCCTGGGCCGGGCAACGCAGGTCGCTCGGCATATCCCACAGCGAGATCCAGCGCCCACCGAAGGGTACGATTCCATCAATCACCCCATTGGGGCGTCGGTGGCGTGAGAGTGAGCCGCCTGTCGTGGGAGCATTCCGGGAAACGGAATTCCGCCCATGCAGACTGACCGTCGCGCGTTCTCGAAAAGCGCCGCGCAAGAGCCAATACAGGCTTCGCAGACCCGATATCGCCCGGCTAACCGACGGAAATGTCGTGGGTTTCTACGCACCCGGAACCTGCCGCCAATCCAAAGGGACTCGGTGGTGGAGCTGAGGGGAATCGAACCCCTGACCTCTGCAGTGCGATTGCAGCGCTCTCCCATCTGAGCTACAGCCCCGGCCGGTTGCGTGGTCCAGGCGGCGAAACTTTTAGGCTTGGGGCCGCGGGGCTGTCAATCGGGACGAAAGGGGAGGGCGGGGGCGTCTGTCCCTCGGCAAATGGAGCCCTCTTGCGCTGTCGGGTTGTGGGGGCGGGCCAGGGAGGCTACATGAGCAACGTCTTCCTCCGACGAGATCTCCGGGATCCCCATGCGCGCGCTGCTCGAAATCATCCTGATGGCCCTCCAGCTCTATGTCTATCTCATCGTCGCCTCGGCGATTCTGAGCTGGCTGGTGGCGTTCAACGTGGTCAATACCCGCAATGAGCTGGTCCGCCAGATCCTGACCTTTCTCGATGCGGTCACCCAGCCGGCCCTTCGGCCGATCCGCAATATCCTGCCCAATCTCGGCGGGGTCGATATTTCGCCGGTGATCCTGATCCTTCTCATCATCTTCATCCAGAAGCTGATCCAGGACTATCTCCTGCCGATCGCCTTCTAGGGGTCTCCATGCCGTGGCGTCCCCATCCTCGCGGCGTTTCGGTGCGGGTGCGGGTGACGCCGCGCGGCGGGCGGGATGCGGTGGACGGGATTGAGACGCTGTCCGACGGGCAGGCGGTGCTCAAGATCCGGGTCCGGGCGGTGCCGGAAGATGGCAAGGCCACCGAGGCGGTGAGACGGCTTCTTGCCAAGGCAATCGGCCTGCCGGCCTCTTCCGTGCGGCTTGAAGCGGGCGCGACCGCGCGCCAAAAGACATTCGTGCTGGACGGCGACCCGGAGGATCTGATCTCCCGCCTCGCCGGCTTGAGGGGAGCCACATCATGAGCGCCACGATCATCGACGGAAAAGCCTATGCGGCGGGCCTGCGCGGCCGGGTTGCCGGGGCGGTTGCGGACCTCTCCCGTGACGGCGTGGTGCCGGGGCTTGCGGTCGTGCTCGCCGGGTCTGATCCGGCAAGCCAGATCTACGTGCGCAACAAGGCCCGCCAGACCGTCGAGGTGGGCATGGAATCCTTCGAGCACCTGCTGCCCGCCACCGCCAGCGAGGCCGAGGTGCTGGCGCTGGTCGCCCGTCTCAATGCCGATCCGGCCGTCGACGGCATTCTGGTGCAATTGCCCCTGCCGGCCCAGATCGATTCCCAGAAGGTCATCGAGGCGATCGACCCGGGAAAGGACGTGGACGGGTTTCATCCGATCAATGCGGGACGCCTGATGACCGGCGTTCCGGGCTTCGTGTCCTGCACGCCGCTCGGCTGCCTGCTGCTCATCCGGTCGGTCCGCCCCGACCTTGCCGGCCTCGACGCGGTGGTGATCGGACGGTCGAACATTGTCGGCAAGCCGATGGCGCAACTGCTGCTCGGGCAGAGCTGCACGGTCACGGTCGCCCATTCGCGCACCCGCGATCTCGAGGCCGTGTGCCGGCGGGCGGACATTCTGGTGGCGGCGGTCGGGCGGCCCGACATGGTGCGGGGCGATTGGATCAAGCCCGGCGCCATCGTCATCGATGTGGGCATCAACCGCGTGCCCAACCCGCAGGCCGGGGAGGGCAAGACCCGGGTGGTGGGCGATGTCGCCTTTGCGGAAGCAGCCGCTGTCGCGGGGGCCATCACCCCGGTGCCCGGCGGGGTGGGGCCGATGACCATCGCCTGCCTGCTGCGCAACACTCTGCAGGCCGCCTGCCAGCGGCGGGGCCTGCCCATGCCGGCCCTCGACGCCGCGTGAGTCCTAGGGGTTGCGGCGCAGATGCTCGACGAGCCGCAGGGCCGAGGGCGGCAGATCGGCGAGCGCCCGCACGCACAGGGTGAGGTCGCGCGTCGCCCACGTATCCGCAAGGCCGATGGTGGCGATGGCCATCGTGCGCGAGGCTCGCTGGGCCGTGGTCTCCGGCACGATGCCGAGCCCGACACCCGCCTCCACCATGCGGCAGACCGCATCGAAGCTGCGCAGCTGCACCCTGAGGCGAAGCGGCTGGCCGATGCGGCTCGCCTTGTCGGCGAGAAACCGTTGCAGGGCGCTCGCCCGGTCTAGACCGACGAAATCGTGGTTCAGCACCTCGGCGAAGGCGATCTCGCGGGTGGCAGCGAGCGGATGGTGGCCGGGCAGCACGAGGACGAACCGGTCGCTGCGGAACGGGTAGGTCTGAAGCCTGCCGGTATCCACCGTGCCGGCCACAATTCCGATATCGCCGACGCCGCCGGCGATCAGCCCGACGATCTCGTCGCTCAGGCGCTCCTCCAGGTCGATGCTGACCTGCGGGTGGGCCGTGAGAAACGTGCCCAGAGCCTCAGGAAGAAACTCGGTCAGCGCATTGGTGTTCGACAGGATGCGGATCTGCCCCGTCAGGCCGCCCGTATAGGTGCCGAGATCCTCCCGCAGGCGCTCCGCCTGAGAGAGAAGGATCCGGGCATGCTGGAGCAGCGTGCGCCCGGCAGGCGTCGTCTCGACTCCCTGCCGTCCCCGCAGCAGGAGGGGCGTGCCGAGTGACTTCTCCATGTTGCGGATCCGCGTGCTGGCGGCCGCCAGTGCCAGATTGGCACGCTCCGCCCCGCGGGTGATGCTGCCGGCCTCCACCACATGGCGGTAGAGACTGAGATCGATCAGGTCGAACACCATCGGGTTCCTTCGTGATTGGCGAAGGCAGATAAGAATTATTACAAATTGCCCCTCTGCCGAGGATAGTCCAGACTTCGCGTCTCACGAAGTTTAGATTCTGTCATCCCTGATGCCCGAACGCACATTGCGATACGGCAGCGGTTCAGATACGAAACCTTCCAAACTGCGCGATCAGGAGTGGATTCCATGGCTGAGGCAAAGGTGACGGCGCGACCGCTGTCGCCGCATCTGCAAGTCTATCGCTGGACCTGGACGATGGCCATGTCGGTGTTCCACCGCGTGACCGGGACCGGACTCTATTTCGGCATCGCGCTGGTCGCGATCTGGCTCGTGGCGCTGGCGTCCGGCCCGCGGGCGTTCGATGCCGTGCAATGGTTCTTCGGTTCGCCGGTGGGTCTGCTGATCCTGTTTGTCTACACCTGGGTGCTCCTGCACCACATGCTTGGCGGCGTGCGCCATCTGGTCTGGGATACCGGCACCGGCATGGAACCCGGCACCCGCATGGCCATGGCCCGCTTCACCCTGATCGCGTCGATCGCCCTGACGGTCGCCATCTGGGTGGTCGCCTTCCTGCTGTTCTGAGGAGACAAACATGGCCGAAAAACGCGTGTCCATGCGCACTCCGTTCGCCCGCGTGCAGGGCCTGGGCCCATCGGGCCACGGGGTCGAGCATTGGTGGCTGCAACGGGTGACGGCGATCGCCAACATCCCCCTCATCATCTCGTTCGTGATCATTGTGGCGGCTCTCGCGGGCTCGCCCTATCCCCGTGCGATCGCGATCATCTCCCATCCGCTCGTCGCCATCATCCTGGCGCTCGCGGTGGTGTCGGTGTGCCTGCACATGCGCCTCGGCATGCAGGTCATCATCGAGGATTACGTCCACGCGACCGGCCTGCGCCTCGCGGCGCTGCTGGCGAACAATTTCTATGCGGCCATCATCGCGATCGCCTGCCTCTACGCGATCCTCAAGGTCAGCCTCGGCCGGATCCTGGTTTAAGGAGCTTCTCACATGGCCCAAGGAACGAACGGCGCTGCCGTGAACGGCAAGGCCTATACCATCGTGGATCACACCTTCGACGTGGTGGTCATCGGGGCGGGCGGCGCAGGCTTGCGCGCCACGGTTGGCTGCTCGCAGGCTGGCCTTCGCACGGCCTGCATCTCGAAGGTCTTCCCGACCCGCTCGCACACGGTCGCGGCGCAGGGCGGCATTTCCGCCTCGCTCGGCAATATGGGCCCGGACGACTGGCGCTGGCACATGTACGACACCGTCAAGGGGTCGGACTGGCTGGGTGATCAGGATTCCATCGAATATCTCTGCCGCAATGCGCCTGACGCGGTTTATGAGCTCGAGCATTGGGGCGTGCCCTTCTCGCGCACCGACGAGGGTAAAATCTACCAGCGGCCCTTCGGCGGCATGACCACCGACTACGGCAAGGGCACGGCTCAGCGCACCTGCGCGGCGGCCGACCGCACGGGCCATGCGATCCTCCACACCCTCTACGGGCAGGCGGTCCGCAACCACACGAATTTCTTCATCGAGTATTTCGCCCTCGACCTGATGATGGACAGCGAGGGCCGCTGCATCGGCGTCGTGGCGCTCGACATGACGACCGGCGAGATCCACCGCTTCCGTGCCAAGATGACCATCCTGGCCACCGGCGGCTACGGCCGGGCGTATTTCTCCGCGACGTCCGCGCATACCTGCACGGGCGACGGCAACGCGATGGTGCTGCGGGCCGGCCTGCCGCTGCAGGACATGGAGTTCGTGCAGTTCCATCCGACCGGCATCTACGGCGCAGGCTGCCTTATCACCGAGGGCGCTCGCGGCGAGGGCGGCTATGTGACGAACTCGGAGGGCGAGCGCTTCATGGAGCGCTACGCGCCGTCCGCCAAGGACCTCGCCTCGCGTGACGTCGTCTCGCGCGCGATGACCATGGAAATCCGCGCCGGGCGCGGCGTGGGCCGCAACAAGGACCACATCTACCTGCACCTCGATCACCTCGATCCCAAGATCCTGCACGAGCGCCTGCCGGGCATTTCGGAAAGCGCCAAGATCTTCGCGGGCGTCGATGTCACCAAGGAGCCGATCCCGGTCCTGCCGACGGTCCATTACAACATGGGCGGAATTCCGACGAATTATCACGGCGAAGTGCTGACCCTGAAGAACGGCAACCCGGACACGGTGGTGCCCGGCCTGATGGCGCTGGGCGAAGCCGCCTGCGTGTCCGTTCACGGCGCCAACCGCCTCGGCTCCAATTCGCTGATCGACCTTGTGGTGTTCGGACGGGCGGCGGGCCTGCGCTGCGCCGAAATCCTCACGCCGGACGACAAGCACGCCGACCTGCCCAAGACGGCCGATGCGCTGGCCCTCTCGCGGCTCGACCGGTTCCGTTTCGCCAATGGCGGCACGCCGACCGCCGAACTGCGCCTCGAGATGCAGAAGACCATGCAGAACAATTGCGCGGTGTTTCGCACAGGCGACGTGTTGGCGGAAGGCCAGCAACTCATCCACAAGGTCTGGAGCGGCACGAGCGACATCAAGGTCACCGACCGCTCGCTGATCTGGAACACCGATCTCATCGAGACCCTCGAATTCGACAACCTGATCGAGCAGGCCGTCGTGACCATGGAGGGCGCGCTGAACCGTCAGGAATCGCGCGGCGCCCATGCGCGCGAAGACTTCCCGGATCGCGATGACAAGACGTGGATGAAGCACACCCTGGCTTGGCTCGACGATCACTCGCACAAGGCGGCGATCGATTACCGGCCGGTCCACACCTACACGATGTCGAACGAGATCCAGTATATCGAGCCGAAGGCGCGCGTGTATTGAGCGTCGGCCGTCAGCCGGGCGAGACGACAAGAGGATAGATATGGCTCAGTTCCAACTCCCCAAGAATTCCCGCTACACCGAAGGAACGTCGTGGCCAAAGCCGGCCAACTCCAACCGCGTGCAGGAATTCCGCATCTACCGCTGGAACCCGGATGACGGCGCCAACCCCAAGATCGACACCTATTACGTCGACCGTGACGATTGCGGCCCGATGGTTCTCGATGCGCTGATCTGGATCAAGAACAACGTCGACCCGACCCTGACCTTCCGCCGCTCCTGTCGCGAGGGCATTTGCGGCTCCTGCGCCATGAACATCATGGGCGAGAACACGCTCGCCTGCACCCTCGGCATCGACGATTGCAAGGCCGACAGCGTCAAGATCTATCCGCTGCCGCATATGCCCGTGCTGAAGGACCTGGTGCCGGACCTGACCACTTTCTTTGCCCAGCACGCTTCCATCGAGCCCTGGCTCCAGACCGAAACGCCAGAGCCCGAAAAGGAATGGCGCCAGACGCCGGAGGAGCGCTCCAAGCTCGATGGGCTCTACGAGTGCATCCTGTGCGCCTGCTGCACCACGTCGTGCCCCAGCTACTGGTGGAACGGCGACCGCTTCCTTGGTCCGGCGGCGCTGCTGCAGGCCTATCGCTGGCTCATCGACAGCCGTGATGAGGGCACAGGCGGTCGCCTCGACAACCTTCACGATCCCTTCCGCCTCTATCGCTGCCACACGATCATGAACTGCGCCAATACCTGTCCCAAGGGTCTCAACCCCGCCAAGGCGATCGCCGAAATCAAGAAGATGATGGTGGAGCGCGCCGTCTAGTCCGGCGGGCGCCCTAGGAATTGTCGTTGTAATATTATATCTCTCTGGGATTGAAGCCGATCCTGGAGAGCGTGATGCCGGTCGTCATAGCCCTCGTCGCCGTGTTGGGGGCGGGACTTTTCTGGCTCGTTCGCCTGCGCCAAGCCGGGGCGGCCGCGGCAGATATCGTCGATTCCGCGCAGCGACTTCGTGGACGGTACCGTCGAAGGCAGTTTCTCAGAAAAGCCGAGAGCTCCCCTTTGGCCGCTGTGGAGGACCCGGCGGTGGCGGCGGTTGCGATGCTCATCAAGCTTGGAGCATTGGCCCCGCTATCGGCCGCTCCCTCGGACAGCACGATCAAGTCAGCCATGCGCGACGTGATGGGATTGCAGACCGTCGACGAAACGTTCATTTTCGCCCAATGGGTTGCGGGCCATGCGAGCGACGCGGACATGCTCTCCCTGAGGTTTTCAAAGCTCTGGCGAGAGGGTCTCGACAAAGACCAGCGCCGGGATTTTCGTGCCTTGGCCGAGCGCACCATTCAAGCGGGCGGATCCGCCACGCCGGAACAAATTGCTGCTGTCAGGCTTCTTGGAGACCGGCTCAGCTTGACTTAGCCTGAGATGCTGCCATTCCCGACGCCGGACCACACCGAGGTAACGATGAGCCGTCACACCCTTCGAACCGCCGCAGCGCTTTGTGCCATTCTCGCGCTCGGCGCGTGCTCGTCGGCGCGTGTCGGTGGATATGGCGGACAGCCGATCCGCTCAGCCAACGCCGCGCCCACGATGACAATGGAGCAGCCCATCGAAGCCGTCCCCTCGTCGTCGGTCAGTTCAGCGCCGTTGGCGCCGATCGAATCCCGGCCGCTTGGACCCGTCGGGGGCAGCGCTCCACCACCGCCGTTGATGCCGGCCCCGGCCCCGGGCGCGGCTCCGACAGACATGGCGTCCTTGCCGCCGACCTTGCCACCCGTCATCGCCCCGGTCGCTCCGACGCCTGCACCGGCCCCTGCCGGCAATCGCACCGCGATGGTCGGAAACTGGACCGCCAAGGATGCGTCGGGCGGGTCGTGCCGGATCCAGCTCTCGAGTTCGCCGGCGCTTGATCTCTACCGCGCTTCCGCGTCCGGTTGCGCGAACCAGGACCTGTCCAAGATCAATGCCTGGGACTTCCGCGACGGCGAAGTCTACCTCTACCAGCAGGGCGGTTCGGTCGCGGCGCGTCTGCGCGGCTCGTCGGGTGCCCTGAGCGGCGCCATCGCCAAGTCGGGAGCGCCCCTGTCGCTGTCGCGATAAGGGTTTGCGCTCGGACGCGCGGATAAGGTAATCGGTCGGTTGTGACCCGGCCTCCCATGTCTTCCCCCCAATCCGTGACCTCCCGCTACGACGCCCTCGTGCGCGAAGGCGCAATCGAGCGCGATCCGTCGCAGGTCATCCTGTTGCGGCATCTCGAGACGCTGGCCGAGGGGCTGGCGGGCTACCGCTTGGCGCGAAAGACCAGCGCTCTCGGGTGGCTCTTCGGGCAACGTAACCCATCGCCCCCACGGGGACTTTACGTGTGGGGCTCGGTTGGTCGCGGCAAGACCATGCTGATGGACCTGTTCTTCGAGGCGCTTCCCGTGCAGCGCAAGCGCCGGGTCCATTTCCATGCGTTCATGGCCGATGTGCACGAGCGCATCCATGCCTGGCGCACGAAGCTGAAGGCCGGCGAGGTCAAGGGCGACGATCCGATCGGGCCGGTCGCGGTGGACCTTTCGGCTGAATCCTGGGTCTTGTGCTTCGATGAATTCACCGTCACGGACATCGCCGATGCGATGATCCTGGGGCGCCTGTTCACGGCCCTTTTTGCCCAGGGCGTCGTCGTTGTGGCGACATCCAACGTTGAACCTGAACGGCTCTACGAGGGCGGCCTCAACCGTTCCCTGTTCCTCCCCTTCATCGCTCTCCTGCAGGAGCGCATGGCCGTCATGCGGCTGGACGCGCGGGCGGATTTTCGCCTCGAGAAGCTCGCCGGCGGTCTTGTCTTCCACACCCCGGCGGATGCCACCGCCCACGCGGCCTTGAGCCAGGCTTTCCGCAACATCTCCGGCAAAAGCCAGGGGGTGCCGATGACGCTCACGGTGCGGGGCCATCCCGTGGACGTCCCGGAGGCCGCGGGCGGCGTGGCGCGATTCACGTTCAGTGATCTCTGCTCGAAGCCTCTCGGGGCGTCGGACTATCTCGCCATCGCCGAGCGGTTCCACACGGTCATCGTGGAGAATATCCCGCAATTGTCCTTCGACCGGCGCAATGAGGCCAAACGCTTCATCACGCTCATCGACGCGCTCTACGATGCCCGCGTCAAACTCCTGGCCTCGGCGGATGCCGACGCGCCCGATCTCTACCGTGCCGATAGCGGACGGGAGGCCTTTGAATTCGACAGGACGGCGTCGCGGCTCATCGAGATGCGTTCGGAGGCTTATCTGGCGCTTCCGCACGGAAAGCCGGATTCGACAGGCTCCGGCCAGTCCGCCGGCCTGGTTGAGACATGAAGCGGCCGCGCGGCGGCTCCCCCGAGCGGCTGCCCGATCCGTCGAATCCGCCGGACGAACGTCTGCTGGCGCTCGCCGGGCAACATCTCAAGCAATTCGGCGCCGCGCAGGTCACGGTCGTAGGGATCGCAGACGCGGCGGGCATGACCCATGCCAATGTCTATCGCTATTTCGCCTCCAAGGCGGCGCTGATCGACGCGGTTGCCGGGCAATGGCTGAAACGGGTCGAGACCCTGATCGCGGCGATCGCCGATGCGCCGGATCCGGCCGACGACAAGCTCGAGCGCCTGCTGCAGGCCTGGGCCCGCACGCACCGCGATCTCCTGCGGGATGACCCGCATCTGTTCGACGTCTATTGCGCCGCGACGCAGACCCGCCGGGCGATCGTGCGCCGGCACCGGGCGCGGATGCGCCAACTCACCGAGCGCGTTCTCGACGAAGGGACGGTCACCGGCAAGTTCGATCCGCGCGACCGCGACCGCGCGTTGTTGTTGATCACAGACGTCACGTTCCGTTTCATCAACCCGGTCTCGATCCGGCTGGATGGGGAGATGCCGGATGACCTTGCGGACCAGCGGATGGCGGCCCTCATCCGCGTTGTTCTGCGAGCGCTGGCCAAAGGCTACGTTTAAGAAATGACAAATTTTGGAAAATGTAACCCCCGGCGACCTCGCGCCGTCGTCCCTGTAAGTCGCTGACATCCCAACTTTATTTCAAAACTCCTCGCCCGCCATCTTCGCAATTCGCCGCAAAGCGTTACGGATTAACCTTTTGCTGGCTTGAAGCGGACCCATTTCTGAGTCACACAGCGGCACTCTTTTCAAAAGGCGCTGCGCCTCTTCAACTCAAGGACATCCCATGGCCCGTCACAAGATCGCGCTCATCGGCGCTGGCCAGATCGGCGGAACGCTCGCCCATCTGGTCGGCTTGAAGGAACTCGGCGACGTCGTTCTGTTCGACATCGCCGAAGGGGTTCCGCAGGGCAAAGGTCTCGACATCGCGGAATCGGCTCCGGTCGATGGGTTCGACGCGAAGTACAAGGGCGCCAACGACTACGCCGACATCGCCGGCGCCGACGTGATCATCGTGACCGCGGGCGTGCCGCGCAAGCCGGGCATGAGCCGCGACGACCTGATCGGCATCAACCTGAAGGTCATGGAAGCGGTCGGCAACGGCATCAAGCAGCATGCGCCGGACGCTTTCGTGATCTGCATCACCAACCCGCTCGACGCGATGGTGTGGGCGCTGCAGAAGTTCTCGGGCCTCAAGCCCGAAAAGATCGTCGGCATGGCAGGCGTTCTCGATTCCGCCCGTTTCCGCCACTTCCTCGCCGAGGAATTCGACGTGTCGGTCAAGGATGTGACGGCCTTCGTGCTCGGGGGCCACGGCGACGAGATGGTGCCGCTGGTGCGCTACTCGACGGTCGCGGGCATTCCGCTTCCCGACCTCATCAAGATGGGCTGGACCACGCAGGAGAAGCTCGACGCCATGGTCGAGCGCACCCGCAAGGGCGGCGGCGAGATCGTCAACCTGCTCAAGACCGGGTCGGCCTTCTATGCGCCGGCCGCCTCCGCGATCGCGATGGCCGAGAGCTATCTCCATGACAAGAAGCGCGTGCTCCCCTGCGCCGCGCACTTGTCAGGCCAATATGGGATCAAGGACATGTATGTGGGCGTTCCGATCGTCATCGGCGCCAAGGGCGTCGAGCGGATCGTCGAAGTGGCGTTCACCGGCGACGAGAAGGCCATGTTCGACAAGTCGGTGGCGTCCGTGCAGGGCCTCGTCGATGCCTGCAAGCAGATCAATCCGGCGCTTGCTTAAGGACGATCCGGCGGGGACCCGGTGTCCCCCCTCGATCCCTTGACGCCTTCGCCGTTCGCAAACTGAAAGCGCGACACCATGAACATCCATGAATATCAGGGCAAAGCCGTCCTGAAAGAATTCGGCCTTCCGGTTTCGAAGGGGCGGGCGATCTTCTCCGCGGACGAAGCGGAGGCTGCCGCGAAGGAGCTCGGTGGACCTCTCTGGGTCGTGAAGTCCCAGATCCATGCGGGCGGCCGCGGCAAAGGCAAGTTCAAGGAGGCGGCAGCCGGCGAAAAGGGCGGCGTGCGTCTGGCCAGGTCCATCGAGGAGGTGAAAACCTTCGCAAAGGAAATGCTGGGCAACACGCTCGTCACCATCCAGACGGGCGATGCCGGCAAGCAGGTCAACCGGCTCTATATCGAGGACGGCTCGGATATCGAGACCGAACTCTACCTCTCGATGCTGGTGGATCGCGCCACCGGCCGCGTTGCTTTCGTGGTCTCCACCGAGGGCGGCATGGATATCGAGGCGGTTGCCCACGATACGCCGGACAAGATCTTCACTTTCTCGGTCGATCCCGCGACCGGCGTCATGCCGCATCACGGCCGGCTGGTGGCCAAGAAGCTGGGCCTCACGGGCCCGCTCGTGAAAGAGGCCGAGGACATCGTCACGAAGCTCTACAACGGCTTTGTGGCGAAGGACATTGAGATGCTCGAGATCAATCCGCTGATCGTCACCACCGACGGCCACCTGCGGGCGCTCGATGCCAAGATCTCGTTCGATTCCAACTCGCTCTACCGTCACCCGGAGATCGTGGCGCTGCGCGACCTGACCGAAGAGGACGCCAAAGAAATCGAGGCGTCCAAATACGATCTCGCCTACATCGCGCTCGACGGCACGATCGGCTGCATGGTCAACGGCGCGGGCCTTGCCATGGCGACGCTGGACATCATCAAGCTCTATGGCGAAGAGCCGGCGAACTTCCTCGATGTGGGCGGCGGCGCGTCCGAGGAGAAGGTCACGGCGGCCTTCAAGATCATCACGGCCGACCCGCAGGTGAAGGGCATCCTCGTCAACATCTTCGGCGGCATCATGAAGTGCGACGTGATCGCACGCGGCGTCATCGCGGCGGTGAAGACCGTCGGCCTCCAGGTGCCGCTGGTCGTACGGCTTGAGGGCACGAACGTGGAAGAAGGCAAGACCATCATCCGCGAGTCGGGTCTCAACGTCATTCCGGCCGATGATCTCGACGATGCCGCCCAGAAGATCGTGTCCGCTGTCCGCGGCGGAAAGTAAGAGGCTCAGATGTCCATTCTCATCGACAAGAACACCAAGGTCATCTGCCAGGGCTTTACCGGCAAGAACGGCACCTTTCATTCCGAGCAGGCGATTGCCTACGGCACCCGGATGGTGGGCGGCACGTCGCCCGGCAAGGGCGGCTCGACGCATCTCAACCTGCCGGTCTTCGACACCGTGCTGGAAGCCCGTGAAGCCACCGGCGCCGATGCCTCCGTCGTCTACGTTCCGCCGCCGGGCGCGGCCGATGCAATCTGCGAGGCCATCCAGGCCGAAATCCCGCTGATCGTCTGCATCACCGAAGGCATTCCGGTGCTCGACATGGTCCGCGTCAAGCGGGCGCTCGAGGGCTCGAAGTCGCGCCTGATCGGCCCCAATTGCCCGGGCATCGTGACCGCCGGCGAGTGCAAGATCGGCATCATGCCGGCCAACATCTTCAAGCCCGGCTCGGTCGGCATCGTGTCGCGCTCCGGCACGCTGACCTACGAAGCGGTGTTCCAGACCACCAATGAGGGTCTGGGTCAGACGACGGCGGTCGGCATCGGCGGCGATCCGGTCAAGGGCACCGAGTTCATCGACATTCTCGACATGTTCCTGTCCGATCCCAAGACCACGTCGATCGTCATGATCGGCGAGATCGGCGGCTCGGCCGAGGAAGAGGCAGCAGCCTTCATCGAACGCGAGGCGCGCAAAGGCCGCAAGAAGCCGATGGTTGGCTTCATCGCCGGCCGCACGGCGCCTCCCGGCCGTCGCATGGGTCATGCGGGCGCGATCATTTCCGGCGGCAAGGGCGGCGCGGAAGACAAGATCGCCGCCATGGAAGCAGCCGGCATCCGGGTCTCGCCGTCGCCGGCGCGCCTTGGAAAAACCCTCGTTGAGGTCCTCAAGGGCCAATAACCACGACAGGCCGTCGCGAATCGTGCGCGGCGGCCCTTAAAGACATTTGGATCGAGCATTGCCATGGCACGCCAGGACGCCAACGAAACCTTTCTCAACACGGCTTTCCTCTATGGGGCGAACGCGCCTTATATCGAGGATCTGTACGCCCGCTTTCAGAAGGACCCGTCGTCGGTCGACCCGGAATGGCAGGCCTTCTTCGGCGCGCTGAAGGACGACAAGCAGGCCGTCGAGCAGAGCGCACGCGGCGCGTCCTGGAAGAAGCCCAACTGGCCGGTGGCCGCCAACGGCGATCTGGTCTCGGCCATGGATGGCAACTGGGCCCAGGTCGAGAAGGCGGTCGGCGACAAGATCAAGGCGAAGGCCGAGACCAAGGGCGGGCCCATCGACCAGGCTGAAGTCCTGCAGGCGACGCGGGATTCCATTCACGCGATCATGCTGATCCGGGCCTATCGGGTGCGCGGCCATCTGCACGCCAAGCTCGATCCCCTCGACATCAACCCGCGCCCCAGCGACGAGGAACTGCACCCGTCGCATTACGGCTTCACGGACGCCGACTGGGACCGCAAGATCTTCATCGACAATGTGCTGGGCCTCGAATTCGCGAGCATCCGCGAAATCGTCTCCATCCTCGAGCGCACCTATTGCCAGACGCTGGGCGTCGAGTTCATGCACATCTCGGACCCTGCCGAAAAGGCCTGGTTGCAGGAGCGCATCGAGGGGCCCGACAAGGAGATCACGTTCACCCGGGAGGGCAAGCGGGCGATTCTCAACAAGATGGTAGAGGCTGAAGGCTTCGAGAAGTTCCTCGACCTGAAATACACCGGCACCAAGCGCTTCGGCCTCGACGGCAGCGAATCGCTGATTCCGGCGCTGGAGCAGATCATCAAGCGCGGCGGCAATCTCGGCTGCAAGGAGATCGTGCTCGGCATGGCCCATCGCGGCCGTCTGAACGTGCTGACCCAGGTGATGGGCAAGCTCCACCGCGCCCTGTTTCACGAGTTCAAGGGCGGGTCCTTCGCGCCCGACAACGTGGAAGGCTCGGGGGACGTCAAGTATCACTTGGGCGCATCGAGCGACCGGTCGTTCGACCAGAACAACGTCCACCTGTCGCTCACCGCCAACCCGTCGCATCTCGAGATCGTCGATCCGGTCGTGCTGGGCAAGGTGCGGGCCAAGCAGGACCAGCACGGTTGCTCGCCAGACAACCGGACTGCCGTGATGCCGCTTCTCATCCACGGCGATGCGGCGTTTGCCGGCCAAGGCGTCGTGGCTGAATGCCTGGGCCTTTCGGGCCTGCGCGGCCATCGCACCGGCGGTTCGATCCACTTCATCATCAACAACCAGATCGGCTTCACCACCGATCCGCGCTTCTCGCGCTCCTCGCCGTATCCGTCGGACGTTGCCAAGATGGTCGAGGCGCCGATCTTCCATGTGAACGGGGATGATCCGGAAGCGGTGGTCTTCGCCGCCAAGGTCGCGACCGAATACCGGCAGAAGTTCCAGAAGCCCGTGGTGGTGGACATGTTCTGCTACCGCCGCTTCGGCCATAACGAGGGCGACGAGCCGGCCTTCACGCAGCCGTTGATGTATCGCAAGATCCGCTCGCATCCCTCGATTCTCGAGATCTATTCGAAGAAGCTGATCGCCGAGGGCACGGTGACAGAGGGCGAATTCGACGAAATGAAGAACGCCTGGCGCTCCAAGCTCGAAGCCGAATTCGAGATCGCGCAGGGCTACAAGCCCAACAAGGCCGATTGGCTCGATGGGCGCTGGTCGGGGCTCAAGGCCGTCCGCGAGGATTCGGACGATCCGCGCCGCGGACAGACCGGTGTCCCGGTCGAAACGCTGAACGAGATCGCCCACGCGCTCACCACAATTCCCGAGGGCTTCCACCTTCACCGGACGATCCAGCGCTTCCTCGACAACCGCAAGAAGATGATGGAGACCGGCGAGGGCATCGATTGGGCAATGGCCGAGGCGCTCTCCTTCGGCTCGCTTTTGCTCGAGGATCACCGCGTCCGCCTGTCGGGTCAGGACGTGGAGCGCGGCACCTTCTCGTCGCGCCATTCGGTGCTGATCGACCAGGAGAACGAAGAGCGCTACACGCCCCTCAACCACATCAAGGAGGGACAGGGCCGCTACGAGGTCATCAACTCCATGCTGTCGGAGGAGGCGGTGCTCGGCTTCGAGTACGGCTATACCCTGTCCGAACCCAATGCCCTCACCCTTTGGGAAGCGCAGTTCGGCGATTTCGCCAACGGGGCGCAGGTCGTGTTCGACCAGTTCATCTCGTCTGGCGAGCGCAAGTGGCTGCGCATGTCGGGCCTCGTCTGTCTGCTGCCGCATGGTTATGAGGGACAGGGTCCGGAGCATTCCTCCGCGCGTCTCGAGCGCTGGCTGCAGATGTGCGCCGAGGACAACATGCAGGTGGCCTATTGCACCACCCCATCCAACTACTTCCACATCCTGCGCCGGCAGTTGAAGCGCGAGTTCCGCAAGCCCCTCATCCTGATGACGCCCAAGAGCCTGCTTCGTCACAAGCGCGCGACCTCGCGCGTCGACGACATCGCCGAGGGCACCTCGTTCCACCGTGTGCTGCGTGACGATGCGCAGCGCCCGGGCGAGGCCATCAAGCTCGTGAAGGACGAGAAGATCCGCCGCGTCGTCATCTGCACCGGCAAGGTCTATTACGACCTCTATGAGGAGCGCGAGAAGCGCGGCATCGACGATGTCTACCTGATGCGCGTCGAGCAGCTCTACCCCTTCCCGGCCAAGTCGCTGGCGGTGGAGCTGGCCCGGTTCAAGAAGGCCGACGTGGTGTGGTGCCAGGAGGAGCCCAAGAACATGGGCTCGTGGAGCTTCGTCGAGCCCTATCTGGAATGGGTTCTCAAGACCGCCGGCGCCAAGGTTGATCGTCCGCGTTATGTGGGACGCTCGGCCTCGGCCGCGACAGCCACGGGCCTGATGTCCAAGCACCTCATTCAATTGCAGGCTTTCCTCGACGAGGCTTTCGCGGCTTAATGGCCGCAAGAGACTTCGATCCCATCCACGGGCCACGCACGGCCCCGAACAATTAAGACGAACATGGCCACCGAAATCCGCGTACCTACCCTTGGCGAGTCCGTTTCCGAGGCCACCATTGGCCGCTGGTTCAAGAAGCCCGGCGACCAGGTGAAGGCCGACGAACCCCTGGTCGAGCTCGAAACCGACAAGGTCACGCTCGAGGTTAACGCGCCGGCGAGCGGCACCCTCGGCGATATCCTGGCCAAGGATGGCGAAACGGTTGGTCCTGGCGCCGTGCTGGGCTCGATCACCGAAGGGGGAGCAGCGGCTGCGCCTGCGGCCAAAGTCGAGGCTCCGAAAACCGAGGCCCCCAAGACGGAAGCTCCGAAGGCAGCTGCTCCAGCCCCTGCTGCCCCTGCGGCCCAGCCATCGGTGGCGAAGGATAACGGCCCTGCCGTCGCGCGCATTGCCGCCGAGAGCGGGGTGGATGCGGGCAATGTTCCCGGATCCGGCAAGGACGGTCGCGTCACCAAGGGCGACATGCTGGCGGCAATCGCCACCGGCGGCACCCAGGCACCCGCGCAGGCTGCTCCCGTTCAGGCCCGTGCACCGTCCGCCGCCGACGATGCGTCGCGCGAAGAGCGCGTGAAGATGACCAAGCTGCGCCAGACGATCGCGCGCCGGCTCAAGGATGCGCAGAACACCGCCGCCATGCTGACCACGTTCAACGACGTGGACATGGGCGCGGTGATGCACCTGCGCAGCCAGTACAAGGAGATTTTCGAGAAAAAGCATGGCGTGAAGCTGGGCTTCATGGGCTTTTTCTCGAAGGCGGTGATCCAGGCGCTGAAGGACGTGCCGGCCGTCAATGCGGAGATCGACGGACAGGATCTCGTGTTCAAGAACTACTACCATATCGGCGTCGCGGTCGGCACCGAGAAGGGTCTTGTGGTTCCGGTCGTGCGCGACGCCGACAGGCTTTCCATCGCCGAGATCGAGAAGAAGATCGCGGATTTCGGCAAGCGCGCCCGTGACGGCAAGCTCACCATCGACGAGATGCAGGGCGGCACCTTCACGATCACCAACGGCGGCATCTACGGCTCGCTCATGTCGACCCCGATCCTGAACGCGCCGCAATCCGGCATTCTGGGCATGCATCGCATCGAGGACCGTCCGGTGGCCCGCAACGGCCAGGTCGTGATCCGGCCGATGATGTACCTGGCGCTGTCTTACGATCATCGCATCGTCGACGGTAAGGATGCGGTGACCTTCCTGGTGCGGGTCAAGGAGGCGCTGGAAGATCCGGCCCGCCTCGTGCTCGATCTCTGACGACTTTCATCCATCGTGCCCGGGTCGACGCGGGCATAAACGACCTGACGCCGGGCGAGCCCGGCCCTGACGTCCAAGGGGGCGAACCGTGTCCTACGATCTCATCGTTATCGGAACTGGTCCGGGCGGCTATGTGTGCGCCATTCGCGCCGCACAGCTGGGCCTCAAGACGGCCGTGGTGGAGAAGCGCAAGACTCATGGCGGGACCTGCCTGAATATCGGCTGCATCCCGTCGAAAGCCCTTCTGCATGCCTCCCACGCCTTCGAGGATGCAAGCGCGCATTTCCCCGCCATGGGTGTCATCGTCGGCGCGCCGACCCTCGATCTGGCGCAGATGCAGACCTTCAAGCAGGAGGGTGTCGACGGCAACACCAAGGGCGTCGAATTCCTCCTGAAGAAGAACAAGGTTGACGTCTTTTTCGGCACCGGCCGCATCGCTGCGGCAGGGCAGGTCGAGGTGACGGCCGAGGACGGCACCAACCAGGTCCTGCAGACGAAGAACATCGTCATCGCGACGGGGTCCGACGTGACGCGCCTTCCGGGTGTGGAGATCGACGAGAAGGTCGTGATTTCGTCCACTGGCGCGCTCGAACTCAGCGCCGTGCCGAAGCGGCTCGTGGTCATCGGCGCGGGCGTGATCGGCCTCGAACTCGGCTCGGTGTGGCGCCGACTCGGGTCGGAGGTCATCGTGGTCGAGTATCTCGACCGCATCCTGCCCGGCATGGATGGCGAGATCGCCAAGCAGTTCCAGCGGTTGCTCACCAAGCAGGGCTTTCAGTTCAAGCTCGGCCAGAAGGTCACCAAGGTCGAAAAGACCGGCGCGGGCGCGACCCTCACCTTCGAGCCGGCGGCTGGCGGAGCCCCTGAGACCATCGAGGCCGACGCGGTGCTCGTGGCAACCGGCCGGGTGCCCTACACCCAAGGCCTGGGGCTGGACGAGATCGGGGTCCAGAAGGACGCCAAGGGCCGTATCCAGACCGACGCGCACTATTCCACCAACGTCACGGGCATCTATGCCATCGGCGATGTGATCGCCGGCCCGATGCTGGCCCACAAGGCCGAGGACGAGGGCATGGCCGTGGCCGAAATTCTCGCCGGCAAGGCGGGCCACGTGAATTACGGAATCATCCCGAGCGTCGTCTACACCTTCCCGGAAGTGGCCTCAGTGGGCCAGACCGAAGAAGAACTCAAGGCCGCCGGCACCGCCTACAACGTGGGCAAGTTCCCGTTCACGGCCAATGGCCGCGCGAAGGCCAACCACATTACCGACGGGTTCGTGAAAATCCTGGCGGATGCCACGACCGACAAGGTGCTGGGCGTGCACATCATCGGCGCCGAAGCCGGAACGTTGATCCACGAGGCGGTGCTGGCGATGGAGTTCGGCGGCTCGTCGGAAGACATCGCGCGCTCCTGCCATGCGCACCCGACCCTGTCGGAAGCCGTGAAGGAAGCAGCCCTGGCGGTCGACAAGCGCGCCATCCACATGTGAGGCTTCGGGCCTTTCACGCCGTGCGGCCCGCTCAGCGTTTCTGGGCGCGCGGGTGGGCCGAGTCGAAGGCCTCCATCAGGCGCGTCGCGTCGATCTTGGTGTAGAGCTGCGTCGTGGACAGCGAGGCGTGGCCCAGCAGTTCCTGGATGCCCCGCAAGTCCCCGCCGCGGGCAAGAAGATGCGTCGCGAAGGAGTGGCGCAGCGCATGCGGCGTGGCGCTGTCGGGAAGGCCCAGCATGCCGCGCATTTCCTCGACCGCCAGCTGGATGATCCGCGGCGAGAGCGGACCGCCGCGGGCGCCGACGAAGAGCGTCCCCTCCGGTGGAACCGCGTAGGGGCACAGCCGCAAATATTCCTCAACGGCACGCTGGATCGCGGGCATCACCGGTACGCTGCGCATCTTGCCGCCCTTGCCGGTGACGGTCAGCGAATCGGTGCCATGGATCGGCGCATCGCGCCGCTGCAGGCCCAAGGCCTCGGAAATGCGCAGGCCCGCGCCGTAGAGCAGGGACAGGACCGCCGCGTCCCGGGCGACGATCCACGGCTTGCGGTCGCCGCCGGCGCGCAGGTCGGTCTCTGTGACGGCGACTGCCGAGGCGGCCGAGAGCGGCCGCGGCAGATTCTTGTCCATCCGGGGCGTGCGAATCGCCGCGAAGGCGGATGCAGTCCCATGCCCTTCCCGTTCGAGATGGCGGGCGAACGAGCGCAGCGAGGCCAGTTGGCGCATCAGTGATCGACTCTGCACCGCCTCCATGCGGCGCGCGGCGAGAAACGCCCGGATATCCAGCGGCTTGAGGGCGAGGATGGCCGAAACCCCGGCGGGCTCGCCAAGGTGACCGGTCAAAAAGCTCAGGAACTGCCGCAGATCGCGCCCATAGGCCTCCACCGTGTTGGGCGAGAGGCGCCTTTCCTTGGCAAGCGAGGTCAGCCATTGCACGGCCTCGCGACGGGTGTCGGGGGCGCCGGGCATGGCGAGATCGAGGGGAGAGGGCGAATCGTTGCTTGACATGTTCCTGCTTTGTGCAAGGGCAGACAGGATAGCATGGACAGGTTAATCCGAGCCGAATGACACCCCGCATCGCCGATGTCCTCATCCCCCTGGCGCTGGACACGGCCTACAGCTACGCCGTGCCCGACGGCCTTTTGCTCGCCGAGGGCGACGTGGTGCAGGTGCCGCTTGGAACCCGCGAGGTCGTGGGCGTCGTCTGGGCCCTGCGCCCTGGGCCCGGCGGCAACTTCAAGCCGGTGACGGCCCGTGTGGACGCACCGGCCCTGTCGTCGAGCATGCGAAAGTTTCTCGATTGGGTCGCCTGGTACACCCTGGCGCCCAAGGGCTCCGCGCTCGGCATGGGCCTGAAGCTTCCGGATCCCGACCGCGCCGAGATGGTGCGGGTCGGCGTCCGGCTCGCCGGACCTGCCCCTGCACGGATTACGCCGACCCGGCAGCGGGTGCTGGCGGTGGCAGCCGACGGGCTCGTCCGGCTGAAGCGGGACCTCGCGCACGAGGCGGGCGTCAGCACCGGCGTCATCGACGGCCTGGTTGACGAGGGCACCCTCGAGACCGTCGCGCTCAAGCCCGAACCGGCCGCCGAACGTCCCGATCCCGATTATCACCAGACCGGATTGTCCGACGAGCAGCGCGACGCGGCTGCTGCCTTGGTCGGGTTTATGGGGGAGCAGCCGCCGCCCGTCGCCCTGCTCGAAGGCGTGACCGGGTCGGGCAAGACCGAGGTCTATTTCGAGGCGGTGGCCGAGGCGGTTCGGCAGGGACGGCAGGCCCTGATCCTGATGCCGGAAATCGCCCTGACGGCGCAATTTCTCGATCGTTTCACCGCCCGGTTCGGTGTTCGCCCCGCCTCCTGGCATTCCGGCGTGACCGGCCGCAAGCGCGAGCGGATCTATGCGGGCATCGCGTCCGGGGACGTGCAGGTCGTGGCCGGCGCCCGCTCGGCGCTGTTTCTGCCCTATAGCGATCTCGGCCTCATCGTGGTCGATGAGGAACACGAGACCGCCTACAAGCAGGAGGACGGGGTCCATTATCACGCCCGCGACATGGCCGTGGTGCGCGGTCGGATCGAGAACGCAGCCGTGATCCTCGCCTCGGCGACGCCTTCCATCGAAAGTCGGACCAATGTCGAGCGCGGCCGCTACCGGCACGTGCGGCTGCCGGAGCGCTATGGCGGACGACAGATGCCGCAGATCCGCACCATCGATCTCAAGACCGAGACCATTCCGCCAGGGCGCTGGCTGTCTCCGAGCCTCATCACCGCCATGCATGAGACGCTGGGACGCGGCGAGCAGGTGCTGCTGTTCCTCAATCGGCGGGGCTACGCGCCGCTCACCCTCTGCCGCGCCTGCGCTCACCGTTACGAGTGCCCCAATTGCTCCGCCTGGCTCGTGGAGCATCGCTTCCGCCGGTCCCTCGTGTGCCATCATTGCGGTCACGTGGAGCGCACGCCCCAGGCCTGCATTGCCTGCGGCACGGTCGATTCGCTGACCTCCTGCGGACCCGGCGTCGAACGGATCGCCGAGGAGGCGGCCGAGCTTTTCCCGAATCAGCGGCGGATCGTCCTCTCGAGCGATTTCCCTGGCGGCACTGAGCGATTGCGCACCGAACTCGCGGCCATCGCGGCTGGCGAATGCGATATCGTGATCGGCACGCAGCTGGTGGCCAAGGGCCATAACTTCCCGCTCATGACCCTGGTGGGTGTGCTCGACGCCGATATCGGGCTGACCTCCGGGGACCCACGGGCTGCCGAGCGGACCTTCCAGCTGCTGCAGCAGGTCACCGGGCGGGCAGGGCGGGGCGAGAAGCCCGGGCGGGCCCTCGTGCAGACCTGGCAGCCGGCCCATCCGGTCATTGCAGCATTGGCCTCGGGCGAGGCCGAACGGTTCTACGCCGAGGAAACCCGCGTTCGACAACTCGCCGGACTGCCGCCGTTTGGACGGCTCGCCTCCCTCATCGTGTCGGCGGTCGACCGGGAGGCGGCGGAACTGCATGCCCGCGCGATGGCCAAGGTCGCGGAGCCTTCGGCGGGGATCACGGTCCTGGGCCCGGCCGAGGCGCCGCTGGCACTCATTCGCGGGCGGTACCGCTACCGGCTCCTGGTCAAGACCGACCGCGAGGTCGACCTTCAGGCCTATCTGCGCGCGTGGCTGGCACGCTGCCCGAAACCGCGCGGCAGCGTCCGGATCGCCATCGACGTGGATCCGCAGAGCTTCCTCTAGATCAGCCAGAGAGTTTTCGATGAAAAAGGTCGTCCATTGCATCCGCCACGGGCAATCCACCTTCAACGCGCAATTCGAGGCCGCGGGCGGGGTCGATCCGCTCCATTTCGATGCCGTTCTGTCGCCGCTTGGCGAACAGCAGGTCGCGGCGGCTGCCGTTGCCCTGCGCGCGATCGACTATGAGCTCATCGTCACGTCCCCGCTGACGCGGGCGCTGCAGACCACGCTGGGGCTGCTCGGCGACCACCCGTCGCGGCAGCGGATCAGGGTCGAGTGCCTTCATCGGGAGCACCTCGCCAATAGCTGCGATGTCGGGCGCGCCCCGGCCCTGCTCGCCGAAGCCTTCCCCGGCCTCGCCTTTTCGCATCTGGATGAGACCTGGTGGCATCGGGACGGGGAGGCGGATGCGCGGGGTATCGTCGTCGAGCCCGACAGCGTCCTGACAGCGCGCGTCGCGGCGTTCAGGCAGTGGCTGACGGAGCGTCCGGAGCGCCTGATCGCGGTGGTCGGACACGGGACCTTCTTCTCGCACCTGACGGGGCGTCATCTGCAAAATTGCGAGATCGCCACGCTTGAACTCTGACACGTTGCCTGCCTGCGAGGTCATTTGCCGGAGAAACAGCGGCCGCGCGGGGCCGGGATCGCCTTGCGCCTCGGAAAAACCCATGCTAGTGCACCCCCGCTTGGCGGGCGTAGAGACACCTGCCCGGGCTCATTTCCACCGATCGACGGGTTTCCCCGCGGCCTTTTCGTGAAGGCGCTGCAGGTCTGAAATCCGTCAAGCCTTGAGAGAGACGATTCAAGTGGCGCAAAGCGGTTCCCAAGAAGGACCTCTCCTGTCGGGTGTAGCGTTGCGCTATGCCTCGGCGCTGTTCGAAGTCGCTCAGGAAGCGAATTCCATCGATGCCGTCGCGGCCGATCTCGCCCGGCTCGGCCGGATGATCGATGACAGCGACGATTTCCGCCGCCTGATCCGCAGCCCGGCCTTCACGGTCGAGCAGCAGGTGCAGGCTGTCGGCGCGATCCTCGACAAGGCCGAGATTTCGGGCCTTGCGGGAAAATTCATCCGCCTCGTCGCCAGCAAGCGCCGGCTCTTCGTGCTGCCAGACATGATCCGCGCCTTCCGCGATCTTGTCGCGACCTCGAAGGGCATCGTACGCGCTCACGTGACGCTGGCCGAACAGCCTTCCGACACGGTCATGTCCGAAATCAAGGCGGCGTTGCGCGACGTCGCCAAGTCTGACGTTTCACTGGACGTCAGAATCGACCCGAGCCTCATCGGTGGTCTCATCGTCAAGATGGGCTCCCGCATGGTGGATGCCTCGGTGCGCACCAAACTCAATTCCATTCGTCTAGCGATGAAAGAGGTCCACTGATGGACATTCGAGCCGCTGAGATCTCCGCGATCCTCAAAGAGCAGATCAAGAACTTCGGCACCGAGGCCGAGGTCACCGAGGTAGGACAAGTCCTGTCCGTTGGCGACGGCATCGCCCGCTGCTACGGCCTCGACAATGTCCAGGCCGGCGAGATGGTCCAGTTCGAGAGTGGCGTGCAGGGCATGGCGCTGAACCTCGAGACCGACAACGTCGGTATCGTGATCTTCGGCTCCGATCGTGAGATCGCCGAAGGCCAGACCGTCAAGCGCACGGGCACCATCGTGGACGTGCCGGTCGGCAAGGGGCTTCTCGGCCGCGTCGTCGACGCGCTCGGCAACCCCATCGACGGCAAGGGCCCGATCGTGGCCACCGAGCGTCGCCTCGTCGACGTCAAGGCTCCGGGCATCATTCCCCGCAAGTCCGTGCACGAGCCGATGGCGACCGGCCTCAAGTCGATCGACGCCCTGATCCCGGTCGGCCGCGGCCAGCGCGAGCTGATCATCGGTGACCGTCAGACCGGCAAGACCGCGATCGCGCTCGACACGATCCTGAACCAGAAGGCCCTCAACCAGGGCACCGACGAATCGCAGAAACTGTATTGCGTCTATGTGGCGATCGGCCAGAAGCGCTCGACGGTGGCTCAGTTCGTGAAGGTTCTCGAAGAGAACGGCGCGCTGGAATATTCCATCATCGTGGCGGCGACCGCGTCCGACCCGGCCCCGATGCAGTATCTGGCGCCCTTCGCCGGCTGCGCCATGGGCGAGTATTTCCGCGACAACGGCATGCATGCCGTGATCACCTATGACGATCTGTCCAAGCAGGCCGTGGCCTATCGCCAGATGTCGCTTCTCCTGCGCCGCCCGCCCGGCCGCGAAGCCTATCCGGGCGACGTGTTCTATCTTCACTCGCGCCTGCTCGAGCGTGCTGCAAAGCTCAACGATTCCGAGGGCTCGGGTTCGCTCACCGCGTTGCCGGTCATCGAGACCCAGGCCAACGACGTGTCGGCCTACATTCCCACCAACGTGATCTCGATCACCGACGGTCAGATCTTCCTTGAGACCGACCTGTTCTACCAGGGCATCCGCCCGGCCGTGAACGTCGGCCTGTCGGTGTCGCGCGTGGGTTCTGCGGCGCAGACCAAGGCGATGAAGAAGGTCGCGGGCAAGATCAAGGGCGAGCTCGCGCAGTACCGTGAAATGGCGGCCTTCGCGCAGTTCGGCTCGGATCTCGACGCCACCACGCAGCGCCTCCTGAACCGCGGCGCCCGGCTCACCGAACTCCTGAAGCAGCCGCAATTCTCGCCGCTGAAGATGGAAGAGCAGGTGGCCGTGATCTATGCCGGCGTGAACGGTTATCTCGATGGCCTGCCCGTCAACCGGGTGCGCGCCTTCGAAGATGGATTGCTGTCGCTGGTGCGGGGCAAGCACGTCGAGATCCTGGACTCGATCCGGACCTCGAAGGATCTTTCGAGCGAGACGGAAGCCAAGCTCAAGGACGTCGTGCAGAACTACACCAAGTCTTTCTCTTAAAGACTCCGTTCTCGTTTCATCGAACCGGGTCACCGGAGAGGTAGGGCTGCTCGATGCCGAGCTTGAAAGACCTTCGCAACCGTATCGCCTCGGTCAAGGCGACGCAGAAGATCACCAAGGCCATGCAGATGGTGGCCGCCGCAAAGCTGCGCCGCGCGCAGACTGCGGCGGAAGCGGCGCGGCCTTATGCCGAACGCATGGCGGTGGTTCTCGGCAACATCGCGTCCGGTGTGACGATGGGGCCGGAGACGCCCCGTCTGCTTGCCGGCACGGGCTCCGATCGCGTGCACCTTCTGGTCGTGTGCACGGCCGAACGCGGGTTGTGCGGAGCGTTCAATTCCTCGATCGCTCGTCTGGCGCGCGATCACGCCAACCGGCTGATGGCCGATGGCAAGACCGTCAAGATGATCTGCGTCGGCAAGAAGGGCTATGATGTCCTGCGTCGCCAGTTCTCCGAGCAGATCATCGACCTCATCGACCTGCGCTCCGTCCGCCAGCTCGGCTTCGAGCAGGGCGACATGATCGCCCAGAAGGTCCTGGCGCTCTATGATCAGGGCGAATTCGACGTTGCGACGCTGTTCTATTCGCGCTTCCGCTCCGTCATCGCCCAGATCCCGACCGCGCAGCAGATCATTCCGGCGCAGATCGAGGCGCAGGGCGTCGCGGCCGATTCGGTCTACGATTACGAGCCTGACGAGGGCGAGATCCTGGCCACGCTCCTGCCGCGCAATCTGACCATTCAGATCTTCCGCGCGCTTCTGGAAAACGCCGCCTCCGAACAGGGCGCCCGCATGAGCGCCATGGACAATGCCACCCGCAATGCGGGCGAGATGATCAAGAAGCAGACGATGACCTACAACCGGTCGCGTCAGGCGATGATCACCAAGGAACTGATCGAAATCATTTCGGGCGCCGAGGCGCTCTGACGACACCCGAGAGGAGCCACCCATGGCCAATATCGCCAACAAGCCCACCGGCAAGATCACGCAGGTCATCGGCGCCGTCGTCGACGTGAAGTTCGAAGGCCACCTGCCTGAGATCCTGAATGCGCTCGAGACCACGAACCAGGGCAATCGCCTGGTCCTCGAAGTCGCCCAGCAGCTCGGTGAAAGCACCGTTCGCTGCATCTCGATGGACACCTCCGAGGGCCTCGTGCGCGGACAGGACGTCACCGATACTGGCGCGCCGATCTCGGTGCCCGTCGGTGCGGGGACGCTGGGCCGCATCATGAACGTCATCGGCGAGCCGGTCGACGAGGCAGGTCCGATCCCGTCGGAAGGCATGCGTTCGATCCATCAGCCGGCTCCCTCCTATGCCGAGCAGTCGACCGAGGGCCAGATCCTCGTCACCGGCATCAAGGTGGTCGACCTTCTCGCGCCCTACGCCAAGGGCGGCAAGATCGGCCTGTTCGGCGGCGCCGGCGTCGGCAAGACCGTTCTGATCATGGAGCTCATCAACAACGTCGCGAAGGCGCACGGCGGCTATTCCGTGTTCGCCGGCGTCGGTGAGCGCACCCGCGAGGGCAACGACCTCTATCACGAGATGATCGAGTCCGGCGTGAACAAGCTGGGCGGCGGCGAAGGCTCCAAATGCGCCCTTGTCTACGGCCAGATGAACGAGCCCCCGGGTGCCCGCGCCCGCGTCGCGCTCACCGGCCTGACGGTTGCCGAGAACTTCCGTGACCAGGGTCAGGACGTGCTGTTCTTCGTGGACAACATCTTCCGCTTTACCCAGGCCGGTTCCGAAGTGTCGGCCCTTCTCGGCCGCATTCCCTCGGCGGTGGGTTATCAGCCCACGCTCGCGACCGACATGGGCGCGCTGCAGGAGCGCATCACCACCACGACCAAGGGGTCGATCACCTCGGTGCAGGCCATCTACGTGCCGGCCGACGACTTGACCGATCCGGCGCCTGCCGCCTCCTTCGCGCACCTTGACGCAACGACCGTTCTGTCGCGCTCGATCGCCGAAAAGGGCATCTACCCGGCGGTGGACCCGCTGGACTCGACCTCGCGCATGCTCTCGGCCGCCATCCTCGGCGAGGAGCACTACAACACCGCTCGCGAGGTCCAGCAGATTCTCCAGCGCTACAAGTCGCTCCAGGACATCATCGCCATTCTGGGAATGGACGAGCTGTCGGAAGAGGACAAGATGACGGTCAACCGCGCCCGCAAGATCGAGCGCTTCCTGAGCCAGCCGTTCTTCGTCGCCGAAGTGTTTACCGGTTCCCCCGGCAAGCTCGTGGCGCTCGAAGACACCATCAAGGGCTTCAAGGGCCTGGTGGAAGGCAAGTACGACCACCTCCCCGAAGCCGCCTTCTACATGGTCGGCAGTATCGAGGAAGCAGTCGAAAAGGCTCAGCGTCTCGCCAGCGAAGCGGCCTGAGGCTATCGATCGGTCCGGGTCGCCTTCAAGCGGGCCGGACCTCTCGCGACGAGAGCGTCCCGAACATCTGCCGCGCCCAGAAAGCGGAGGCGGCGTCCGGGACGGTTATTTGACCGCATGATCGGATGGCGAAGGTTTCGCCACCAACGTGCTCCAGAGTTCACATCCGGCGCGGCTGCGCGCCGGAGAGGATGACGAGAAGCGCCATGGCCAATTTCAATTTCGAGCTTGTCTCGCCGGAAAGCGTGCTGTTTTCCGGCATGGTCGATGCGGTGATTCTGCCGGCCACCGAGGGCGAGATGACCGTGCTTGCGGGCCACGCGCCCACGATGACGACGCTCAAGACCGGCTTTCTGGTGATCACCGACAGCCCCGGAAACGGCAAGCGCATCCTGATCCGCGGCGGGTTCGCCGACATCAATCCGACCGGACTGACCGTGCTGGCCGAGCGTGCGCTACCGGCAGAAGAGCTGACCCAGGAGATCCTCGACAAGGAAATCCTGCATGCGCAGATGGTCTACGACGCCACCAACGACCCCGTCGCCAAGCATGCGGCCGAATCCGCCGTCGTGCAGTTGGAAGACGCGAAGGTGGCCTTGAGCTACTGAAAGGGCCTGCCTTCGGGGCAAGCCGTTTCCAAGTGATGAGTCCAAACCCGGCCATGCGCCGGGTTTTCTCGTTTTTGAACCGTCCGTCTGCTCGCCAGTCTAGCGATCACTCGCCCATGGCGATGAGATTGGCGTTGCCGCCGGCCGCGGCCGTGTTGATCGTCACCGTCTGTTCCGTGGCGAAGCGCGGCAGGTAGTGGGGGCCGCCCGCCTTCGGGCCGGTGCCGGACAGGCCGTGGCCACCGAAGGGCTGCACGCCGACGACCGCCCCGATCATGTTCCGGTTGACGTACACATTGCCGACCGACAGCCGTTCAATCACCCGGTCAACGGTGGAATCGATGCGCGAGTGGACGCCGAGGGTCAGGCCGTAGCCGGTGGCATCGATGGCCTCAAGGACCGCGCCGAGATCGCCAGCCTTGAAGCGCGTCACATGCAGGATCGGGCCAAACACCTCCTCGGTCAGCGCGGCGGGGCTGTCGATCTCGAAGATATGGGGCGCCACGTAGGTCCCGCCTGTCGGCGCCGTCCCCGCATAATGGACCTTGGCGCTGCGGGTCATCGCAGCCACATGCGCGTCGAGCCTGTCCTTGGCCTCCTGGTCAATCACCGGGCCCACCTGGGTGGCGATCTCCCGCGGATCGCCGATCTTCAGCTCGCGGGCATTGCCGGCGATCATGGCAATCATCCGGTCGGCCACATCCTCCTGCACGCAGAGCAGCCTGAGCGCCGAGCAACGCTGGCCGGCGGAACGGAACGCCGAGGTGATCACGTCATCTGCCACCTGCTCGGGCAAGGCCGTCGCGTCGACGATCATCGCATTGATGCCGCCTGTCTCGGCGATCAGCGGCACGATCGGCCCGTTCTTGGCCGCAAGGCTTCGGTTGATGAGACGCGCCACCTCGGTCGAGCCGGTAAACACGACGCCCGCCACAGCGGGGTGTTCCACAAGGCGCGCGCCGACCCGACCATCTCCGGGAAGGAGGTGAAGGGCGGTGGAGGGCACGCCAGCCTCGTGGAGCAGGCGGACGGCCTCGGCTGCAATGAGCGGCGTCTGTTCGGCCGGTTTGGCCACCACCGCATTTCCGGCCATGAGGGCCGCGGAGATCTGGCCCATGAAGATGGCGAGCGGAAAATTCCACGGCGAGATCGCCACGAAGACGCCCCTTCCGCGCAGACGCAGACTATTGCTCTCGCCGGTGGGACCCGGCATCGGCTCCCCGGTGCCGAAATGCTTTCGGCCTTCACCCGCATAATAGCGGCAGAAATCGATCGCCTCGCGCACCTCCGAGAGGGCATCGTCGAGGGTCTTGCCGGCCTCCGCCTGGAGCAGGTGCAGGAAGATCCCGCGCCGGGCCTCGAGAAGATCGGCCGTCCGCGTCAGGGCGGCCGCTCGCACATGGGCGTTGGTCCGGTTCCAGCCGGCAAAGCCGGCCTGCGCCGCCTTCATCGCCTGGTCCGCCTGATCAGGCGTTGCCTCGACGACCGTGCCAACGGTGATCGCCGCAGCGATCGGGCTTGTCACGGCGCGCGCCGATCCGGTGAGGTTGGCGCCATCGACGACAGGTGCGGCCGCAAAGGAGCGGCCCGAGGCCGCCTTCACATCCTCCATCAGCGCGGCGAGGGCGCGACGGTCGCCGAATTCCACCCCCTTCGAATTGGCGCGGTCGGGCCCGTACAGGTCGCGCGGCAGCGGCAGGCGCGGGTGGCGCGCCCGCTCGGGCGAACCGATGATGTCGGCAGGCCGCTTCAACAGGGCTTGAATCGGCACCGCGTCATCGGCTGCCACCGACACGAAGGAGGAGTTGGCGCCGTTCTCGAGGAGCCGGCGGACGAGATAGGCGAGCAGGTCCTTGTGGCCGCCCACCGGCGCATAGATCCGGCAAGCGAGATCAGGGTTGTCCTCGCGCAGCCGGGTGTAGAGGGCCTCGCCCATGCCGTGCAGCAACTGGAACTCGTACCCGTCCGTCCCGCCCGCGCGCTCGATGATCGACGCCACGGTCAGGGCGTTGTGGGTGGCAAATTGCGGATAGATCCGCGGCCGCATTCCCAGCAGCTTCTCGGCGCACATGAGATAGTTGAGGTCCGTCATCGCCTTGCGGGTGAAGACCGGATAATCGTCGAGCCCCCGTTCCTGGGCGCGCTTCACCTCGGTGTCCCAATAGGCGCCCTTCACAAGCCGCACCATGAGCCGCCGGTCGTAGCGCTCGGCCAGGGCGCCGATGGCGTCGATGACGGCCGGAGCGCGCTTCTGATAGCCCTGGATGGCAAGGCCGAACCCGATCCAGTCGGAAAGGGATGGATCGGCCATCACCGCCTCGATCACGTCCATGGACAATTCGAGGCGGTCGGCCTCTTCGGCATCGATGGTGAATTTCAGGTCGTAGGACTTGGCCTTCTGGGCCAGCGCGACGACCAGCGGCACGAGTTCGCGCATGACGCGCTCGCGGCTCGTGGCCTCGTAGCGGGGATGAAGCGCCGACAGCTTGACCGAGATGCCCGGACGGTTCGGCAAGGCCTCGTTGCCGCCCGATGCGCCGATGGCGTCGATGGCGGCTGCGTACGAGTCGAAATAGCGCTTTGCATCGTCGGCTGTGCGGGCCCCCTCGCCCAGCATGTCGAACGAGTAGCGGTAGTGGCGCGCTTTGCCGGAGCCGGCGCGTTTGAGCGCTTCCTCGATGGTCTGGCCGAGCACGAAATGGTTGCCCATGACCCGCATCGCCTGCCGCGTCGCCGTACGAACCGCGGGCGTGCCGAGGCGCTTGGTGAGCTGACGCAGGATTCCCTCGGGGGTCTCGCCGGGCTGGATGATCCGGGCCGTGATGCCAAGTGCCCAGGCCGAGGCCGAGACCAGGAAGGCGTCGGATTTGGACTCGTGGGCGGCGAAATCCGCCTGGCCGATCTTGTCCTCGATGAGCCGGTCGGCGGTGGCCGCATCGGGCACCCGCAGGAGGGCCTCGGCCAGCACCATGAGGGCCAGCCCCTCCTTGGTGGAGAGCGCGTATTCCCGCAGCATCTCCTCGACGCCCCCCAGCCCGGAGCCCTTGGCCCGAATCGCCTCGATCAGGCGGGTCGCATGGGCATCCACCCGCTGTTCCCGTTCTGGCGACAGCTGGGCCTGCGGCAACAGGCGGGCCGCGATCGTGGCGTCGTCCTCTGCGTAGGGCGGGCTGAACGGCTGAGGGCGGGCATCGGGACGTGGCGAAAGGGTCGGGGTCATGGCAGGCTCCGGTGATGCCCCACTATAAGCGTCAAGGAGCCGCGTTTCGATGGCATTATGGCGCAATCTCCCTTAGAAAATCCGGACAATATCTGTAAAGGCCGCTGATATGGCGAATATCGACCGGATCGACCGCAGGATTCTGAAGGAACTCCAGGCCGACGGGCGGATCAGCAATGTGGATCTGGCCGACAAGATCGGGCTCTCGCCCACCTCCACGGGCGAGCGGATGAAGCGTCTTCAAAGAGACGGTTACATCGCGGGCTTCGGGGCGCGCCTCGACCCCCACAAGCTCGGCCTCGAACTGCTCGTCTTCGTCGAGGTCTCCCTCGATAAGACGACGCCGGACGTGTTTGAGAAATTCGCCGCAGCGGTCCGCCGCGCGCCGGAGGTCCTCGAATGCCACATGGTGGCGGGCGGCTTCGATTATCTCGTCAAGACCCGGGTCGCCGACATGAGCGCCTATCGAGCCTTCCTCGGCGAGATTCTTCTGGCGCTTCCCGGCGTCAAGGAGACCCGCACCTACGCGGTGATGGAGGAGGTCAAGAACGATGGCGCTTTGCCGGTCTAGCCGGCCTGCTCAAATCCGCGACATCTGCCGGTTCGGACGTCACTGTGCCTTGACGCGTCGCCGGGATCTGCTGGCATGATGCCGGAAAACCGGGACCGCGGGCGAAACGCGCGGCTGGCATGAAGATTGCTTCGTCATTGACAATGCCCGGTCCGCGCGCGGACCGGCACCGAGGGAAGAGGGTTCTGGCCAATGCGTTTTGATCGTTCGACGAGGGCTGCCGCCGCCTGTGCGGCCATCTTGGCAGGCGCTGCGGCGCTGTTCCTGTCCGCCGGCGCGCAGGCGCAGACGCCCGTCCGCTTCAGCCTCGACTGGCGCTGGGAAGGCCCGGCCGCCCCCTTCGCGGTCGCCCTCGATAAAGGGTACTTCAAGGCCGAAGGCCTCGACGTGACGATCGATCCGGCGGCGGGCTCTCGCGAGCCGATCTCCCGGGTTGCCTCCGGCACCTATGATGCGGGCTTCGGGGACGTCAATTCGCTGGTGCGGTTCCGCGACGAGAATCCCGGCACCGACATCAAGGCCGTGATGGTGATCTACGATCGCCCGCCCTTCGCCTTGATCGGCCGCAAGAGCCGCGGCATCAGCACCGATGTGGCGAGCCTGCAGGGCAAGAAGTTCGGAGCGCCCGTGGCCGATGGGGCGTTTGCCCAATGGCCGATCTTCAAGTCGGTCAACAAAATCGACGATTCCACCATGAAGTTCGAGAATGTCGGCTTCCCGGTACGCGAGCCGATGCTCGCCCAGGGCGACGTGGATGCGGTGTTCGGCTTCTCGATGTCGTCCTACATCAACCTGAAATCCCGGGGCGTTCCCGCCGAGGATATCGTGGTCTTGCTGATGAGCGATTACGGCGTCGATCTCTATGGAAACACGATCATCGTGTCGGAGAAATTCGCCAAGGAAAAGCCCGAGGCCGTGAAGGGGCTTCTGCGGGCGATCATGAAGGGCGTGCAGGACACCATCAAGGACCCGTCGGCAGCTGTCGATTCCATCATCAAGCGCAACGATGTGGCCAAGAAGGATGTGGAACTCGAGCGGCTCAAGATGGTGCTCGACCAGAACATCCTCACGCCGTGGGTCAAGGCCAACGGCTTCGGCGGCATCGCCAAGGACCGGTTCGCCCAGTCCCTCGACCAGATCGGGCTGACCTTCACCTACAAGAAGAAGCCCGCGGTCGAGGAGGTGTTCACCGAAGAATTCCTCCCGCCCGCCGAACAGCGCAAGGTCTCTCCCTAGCGTCATCACCCCTCGCGCGCCGCTGTCGACCCCAGCGCAGAAACGGAGCCTTCGCGTGGCGGCTTTCGTCGAGATCCAGGACGTCACCCATGTCTACGCGCGCGCGGAAGATGGGGCTCCGGCTGTCGCGCATCTGAACCTCAAGGTCATGGAGGGGGAGTTCGCCGCCATCGTCGGACCGTCGGGCTGCGGCAAGTCCACCCTGATGAAGCTGGCGACAGGGCTGCAATTTCCCCGCGAGGGCACCGTCATCGTGGGTGGTCGTGAGGTGGGAGCGCCGGTCAAGCTCGCCGGCATGGCGTTTCAGAATCCGACCATGCTGCCCTGGCGCACCACCCTCGACAACATCCTGCTGCCGCTGGAAATCGTCGAGCCGCACCGGTCGCGCCTGCGACGACACAAGGCCGAATATGTGGACAAGGCCGAGCGTCTGCTCGCCTCGGTCGGGCTCAAGGGGCAGGGCGACAAGTTCCCGTGGCAATTGTCCGGCGGCATGCAGCAGCGCGCTTCCCTGTGTCGGGCACTGATCCACGAGCCCAAGCTGTTGATGCTGGACGAGCCCTTTGGCGCGCTCGACACCTTCACGCGCGAGGAATTGTGGTGCGTCATGCGGGATCTGCATGCGGCCCAAAAGGTCACCATCATTCTCGTCACGCACGATCTGCGCGAGGCGGCGTTCCTGGCCGATCGGATCTTCTGCATGAGCAGCAGGCCGGGTCGGATCGTGGCGGAGCGCGAAGTGGACTTTCCACGGCCGCGCGAACTCGACATCACCTACACACCGCCCTTTTCCGCGCTGGTGCAGGATTTGCGCGCCCATATCGCGCAAGCCCGGGCCGGAGGCTGACATGGCACTGAGCACGAAACGCAAGCTTGCCCTTGCGCCCTGGGTCTTCACGTTTGCGTTCTTCGCCGCCTGGGAAATCGTCTGCCGGGCCTTCGGGGTGTCCAGTTTCGTGCTGCCCGCGCCCTCCACCATCGCCATGGCGATCTGGGAATACCGCACGCAGCTTGCCTATCACGCCGTGTTCACCCTGTGGATGACGCTGGCCGGCTTTGGCATGGCGGTAGCGTTCGGCCTTGGGCTCGGAATGGTGCTGGGATCGTCACGGCTGATCAATGCCGGCACCTATCCGCTTCTCGTGGGCTTCAACGCCATCCCCAAGGTCGCGGTCGTGCCGATCCTCGTGTTCTGGTTCGGCGTCGGCTGGGTGCCGCCGGTGATGACGGCGTTCCTGATTTCGTTCTTCCCCATCGTGGTCAACGTGGCGACCGGCATCTCGACCGTCGAGCCGGAGATGGAGGACGTGCTGCGGGCGCTGGGCGCCTCGAAGCGCGACATCGTCTTCAAGGTCGGGCTGCCGCGCGCGATGCCCTATTTCTTCGGCTCGCTGAAGGTCGCCATCACCCTGGCCTATGTGGGCTCGGTGATCGGCGAACAGAACGCCTCGAATGTCGGCATCGGCAATCTGCTCACCCGCGCGTCTGCCGCGTTCGAGGTGCCGCTCGTCTGGGCGGCGCTTGTGGTGCTGGCGGTTCTGGGCGTCATCATGTACGCCGCGACCGCGTCCGTGGAGCGCGCGATGACGGGGTGGGCGCAACGCTCCGAAATGGCGAATTAGAGCGCCGCTAGCGCCGCAGCGAGAGAGGACTGTCGGACAGCGCCGCGGCGTCCGGCTGATCGATGCCGGGTGCGCCGATGAAGGCATTCCAGAGTTTTTCGACCGGCTCGCGGGCAAGGTCCTGCACGATGAACACGACCCGGCTGCGGCGATCCTCGCTCGGCCAGCGCGGCAGCACCGCCGGGACATGGATGACGTGCTGGACGCCGTGAATCACGACGGGGTGCTCGGGGTCCTCGGCGATTGCCACCAGACCCTTCACCCGCAGCAGCTTCGCGCCTTGCGACGAACGCAGGAAATCGAGGAACGTGTCGAGCGCACCCTGTCGGATCGGCCGCTCGCTGGTGAGGCAGAAGGCATGAATGCCGGCATCATGCCGGTTCACGTCGTGATGATGATGATGGCCCCCATGCCCGTGCGCGTGATGGCCGTGCTGGTGCGCGTGGTGCCTCTGTTCGGCCTCCTCGACCGCCTCCGCGCTGAGCCAGTCACGCACATCCGCGATCTTGCCGTCGAGGCCGAACAGGCCGCCGGCGACGATCGCCTCGACGGGTGCATCCGCGCTCAGGATCCGCGCGCCGGGATTGAGCGCCTGCAGTCGGTCGCGCAGGCGAGCAAGATCGGCCTTGTCCGCGAGGAGGTCCGCTTTCGCGATGACGATCCGTTCGGCCACCGCCGCCTGTCGGACGGCCTCGCGATGGGCGTCCAGCGTGCGCTCTCCGTTGACCGCATCGACCACGGTAACGACGCCCTCGACCGCATACCGCATCGACAGATAGGGATGGTACAGGACCGCGTGCAAAATCGGCGCCGGATCGGCAAGGCCCGTGGTTTCGATGATGACGCGGCGGAACGGCGCAATGCGGCCATTGTCGCGCTTGCGCAGGAGATCCTCGAGCGTCGAAATCAGGTCGCCCCGCACGGTGCAGCACAGGCACCCGGCGGACAGCAGAATCATCCCGTCGTCGACCGTCTCCACCAGCAGATGGTCGAGACCGATCTCGCCGAATTCGTTGATGATGACGACGGTGTCGTGCATCGCCGGGTCCTGCACCAGCCGGTTGAGCAGCGTCGTCTTTCCCGCCCCCAGAAACCCGGTGAGGATTGTCAGCGGAATGGGCGGCAGCGGGCCGGCGGGGCGGTCGGACATCGGTTCAATCCGTTGGAACAAGAGGCGCGGCGGGACGCCGCTCCGAGATGATATTGGTGACGATGGCGCAAAGCACGAGGGAGCCCCCGAGGATTTGTACCGGTGTCAGCGTCTCGGCGAGCACGAGGGTCGAGGCGACAGCCGAGACGACGGGCTCGATGCAATAGGCGATCCCGGCCGTCGCCGCCGAAAGGCGGCCCAGAGCGGCGACCTGCAACAGGAATCCCAACAGATATCCGCCGATGGTCATGGCCACCGCCAGCGGAGCAAAGGCCAACATGCGCGGCGACACGAGGCTGTCGGTGAGCATGCCGACGGCAAGCGCTGTCGGCAGCACGATCAGGTGGACCCAGAACACCTTGGCGACGATGGGGGTCTTGCGGCAGCGGGCGGCGGCGAAGAACTGCGTGGCGGTCGCGGCGGCCGCCGCCAGCGCCAACGCCAGACCCCGCCAATCGAGATGATCGAACGCGGGCCCCACCACCATCACAACGCCCAGCAGGGCCAGCGCCACGACGCCCAGCAGGCGGGCGGTCAGCGGCGTACCCTCCACAAGCGGGCTGGCAAGCACGATCAGCGAGGGATAGGCATAGAACAGCACGGCCGCGACGGTGACGGGAATAAAGGCCACCGACGACAGGTAGCAGAGCCCTACCGCGGCCGTCGACAAGCCCAGCACCAGGACGATGCCGCGTTCGCCCTCCGCGACCTTCATCCGGCTCTTCGCCACGACTGACGCGGCCGAGATCAGCACGAGCATCAGCAGGACCCGGTAGACCACGAGCGCAGGCCCCGGCACGCCGGCCAGCGACGCCGCCCCGGCATAGACAATGTTCAGGCCATAGAGGCTCGCAGAAGCAAGCGCGAGCAGGAGGCCATGTGAGGCGAATGAGGAGAACATGCGGCGACCACGGTGGAGCCCACCGTTCGCCTGCTTCCAGCGCGATTGCAAGGTCCCTGCCGCCGGTTCCGGTCCCGGGGGCTTGGTCCAGCGTCTATTCGACGGTGGTTTTGGGCTTTGCCGGAACGGCAGCTTTCTTCGGCTTGGCCTTGGGGTCGGTGACTGGCGCGGCCTTGCCTGCCTGTGCCGGATCCTTCGCCGGGGCCGGATCCTTCACGGCGGCATTCCTGGCCGGCGCCGCTTTGGCAGGGCTCGCCGTGTCAGTCGAGGTCTTGGCCGCTGGGGTCTTGGCCGCCGAAGTCTTGTCTCCCGAAGTCTTGTCTCCCGAAGTCTTGTCCCCCGAAGTCTTGGCAGCGGGCGCTGCGGCCTGCCCGGCGACAGGCTTCACGCTGATGACGGCCCGGGCCTTGCCTTTGGACGCGGCCGGCTTGTCGTCCGCAGCATCGTCGGTCGCCACCGCCTCCACAGCGGACTTGTCCTTCTTGCCCTTGCTCTTTGCGGCTTTTTCCTGCGCGGCCTTGAGTTTCTGGGCCTTGGCGTCCTTCGCCTTGAGGGCCGCCTCTTCCTTGGCGGCCTCGGCCGCGAGATCGCGTTCGGAGGGTGGGTTCAGGCCGACCCAGACGAGCTCCGGCTGGACGGCCGAGCGCGGTCCCAGGCTCGTGCGCAGGGGTTGGGCTCCACCGGCAAAAGCGAGCATGTCGGACGAGAAGAGATTCGGAACCCCGCCATTGTCCCCGGCAAGCGTTGTCGGGCTGTCCTCTTCCTTGGGCATCGGGCCACGCCGGTCGCAGATGACCGAGCGCATGTCAGGCGGGGAGGTGGCGTTGGAGGCGGGCAGGGCGGCAAGCGTCGGGCTCGTCCAGCCGGCCTGGTTGTTGAAGCCCCGGTCGAACAATTCGGCAGCCTTCATGGTCCGCTCGTTCGCCGAGGGCGCGCCCATCACCACGGTGATGAGATGGCGTCCGTTGCGGGTGGCGCTCGCCACCACGTTGAAGCCGGCCGAGCAGATGAAGCCGGTCTTCATGCCGTCGGCGCCCGGATAGCGTCCGATGAGCCCGTTGGTGTTGCGCATGATGCGGCGGCCGTACTGGATCGCCCCGATATGGAACAGCTCTTGGTAGGCGGGAAATTCCGTCAAAAGGGCGCGGGCGAGGATCGCCATGTCGCGCGCCGTGGTCTGGTTGCGCTCGTCCGGCAGCCCGTGCGGATTGGCGAAGTGACTGTCGCGCATGCCCAGCCGGACCGCGTTGCTGTTCATGAGGTCTGCAAAGCCTTCGATGGAGCCGCCGAGATTCTCGGCAATCGTGGCTGCGACGTCATTGGCCGACTTCACCATCAGGATCTTGAGGGCGTTGTCGAGGCGGACCTGGGTGCCAGGCTTGAAGCCCATCTTGGAAGGCGGTTGGGCGGCTGCGCTGTCCGAGACGGTGAGCAGGGTCTCGAGGCTCGCCTGATTGGTGCGGATGAAGTCCAGCGCCACGTACGTGGTCATCAGCTTGGTGATGGAGGCCGGAAACCACGGGTCGGTCGCGCGCTCCGCATGGAGCACCTTGCCTGATTCAAGTTCGACCACCAGCGCCGGCCCACCTGCAAGCGCCGTTGCGCTGGTGAAGGCGGCGATGGCGAACGCTACAAGACGAACGGCTCGATTGGCGCTCATGCGACACGGCTCCAAAGTCAAAACAGCGGAAAAAGGGGAGTGCGCCGCAGCGGCCCCGCTTGTCTTGTCGAGGCATTTTTAGTCCCGGACCGCCGATTTGACTAGGCCGGGAGAGCATTTTCGCCTCTAACCTCCTCCCTGTCTGAAGATTCCATGGCAAGAGCATGGCAAGAGTTGCGCGAATTGAAGATCGACCATGAGCCTCTCCCTCCTCTGGATCCCCGTCACGCTCGTGGCCGCGGCCGCTCAGACCGCCCGGAATGCGACGCAGCGCCGCCTGACTGAGACAATCGGAACGGTCGGCGCCACCCAGGTCCGGTTTCTCTACGGTTTCCCCTTCGCGCTCTTGTCGCTCGCGCTTTTGCGCCTGATCGGCGGAGAGATCCTGCCCGCGGTCAATCCGGAATTCTTCGCCTATGTGCTGGCGGGCGCCGTCTCGCAGATCCTGGCCACCGGCTTGATGCTGTCGGCCATGCGACAGCGCTCCTTCGGGGTCGTGACGGCCTACACCAAGACCGAGCCGGTCCAGGTGGCGCTCTTCGGCCTTGTCCTTCTGGGCGACCACATCACGCCCCAGATCGCCATGGCGATCGTCATCGCAACTGCCGGCGTGCTGGTGATGTCCATCAAGCCCGGCACGGACCTCAAGCATGCGGGCCTGCGCCCGATGATCTTCGGCATTGCGTCCGGGGCCTTTTTCGCACTGGCGGCCATCGGCTTCAGGGGGGCGATCCTGTCGCTCGACCAGGGTTCGTCCGTCATGCGGGCGACGACGACGCTCGCCTGGGGCCTGGGTCTCCAGACTGCCATCCTCGTCGCCTGGCTTGGCGTTTTCGACCGCAGGGCCCTTCTGGCAAGCTTCGGTGCCTGGCGGCCGTCGCTGGGCGCGGGCTTTCTCGGCGCGCTGGCGTCCCAGTTCTGGTTCATCGGCTTTGCGCTCACCACCGCCGCCAATGTGCGCACCCTGGCCCTCGTCGAGGTCGTGATGGCCCAGCTCGTGTCACAGCGTTTCATGGGGCACGTGACCACGCGGCGGGAGCTGGCCGGCATGGTGCTCATCATCCTCGGAGTCGGGCTCCTATTGCTCGGTCAGCGCTGACGTTTCGTCATTGATCGCCCGGGCCAGGGGCAGGATGCTGTCGCGCGTCAAGGCGGCGAGCGGAACGTCCCCCGGCGCGGACGGGTCGAGCCACAGGGACTCGGCGATTTCGCCCTTGCAGGAGATCCGGCCTGTCACCGCGACGGCATAAACGGCCGCCCGGACACGACGTCCCGGTTCATGGGCGGCCTCAGCTTCGCAGAGGCCCAATGGCCGGGCCGAGCCTGGCAGGATGCCGCAACCGAGTTCCTCGTCGAGTTCCCGCGCCAGCGCCGTGAGATCGTCCTCGCCCGGATCCCGCTTGCCGCCCGGCTGCATGAAGACGTGCGTCCCGGCCTTCCGGACCAGCAGCACATGGCCCCTCTCATCCCGGATCAGCCCCACCACAACCTCGATCATGCGGATGGCTCCTTCGAACGGCAGTTTGAGAAAAATCAAACGCTTGTTAGAGAGGCTCCTCGACCGCGCCGCCCTTGCTGGCTTGGTAAAATAACCCCATCTTGCGTTCAACGCCTTATCGGAGATCGCCATGACAGCCTGCATCGTCGGTTGGGCCCATACGCCCTTCGGGAAACACGACACGGAGACGGTCGAAAGCCTGATCGTGCGGGTCACGAATGAGGCCCTCGCGCATGCGGGCATCGGGGCGGAAGATGTGGACGAGGTCGTCCTCGGCCATTTCAACGGCGGTTTCTCGGCGCAGGACTTCACCGCCTCCCTGGTCTTCCAGGCCAGCGACAAATTCCGCTTCAAGCCGGCGACCCGGGTCGAGAATGCCTGCGCGACGGGATCGGCGGCGGTTCACCAGGCGATCAAGAGCATCGAGGCCAAGCGCGCCAGGACGGTGCTGGTCGTCGGCGTCGAGCAAATGACGACGACGCCGGGTCCGGAGATCGGCAACATCCTGCTGAAAGCCTCCTACCTCCCCGAGGATGGTGACACCAAGGGCGGGTTTGCCGGCGTATTCGGCCAGATCGCCGGCCAGTATTTCCAGCGCTACGGCGATCAGTCCGATGCGTTGGCGCTGATCGCCGCCAAGAACCACAAGAACGGCGTCGACAATCCCTACGCCCAGATGCGCAAGGATCTGGGCTACGATTTCTGCCGCGCGGAGAGCGACAAGAATCCATTCGTGGCCGGCCCCCTGAAGCGCACCGATTGCTCGCTCGTCTCGGATGGAGCGGCAGCCCTGGTGCTGGCCGATACGGAGACGGCGCTTCGCATGCGCCGCGCCGTGGCCTTCCGGGCGACCGCTCACGCGCAGGATTTTCTGCCGATGTCGAAGCGTGACATCGTCCATTTCGAGGGTTGCACCGAAGCCTGGCAGCGCGCGCTGACCCAGGCTGGCATCACGCTGGACGACCTGTCTTTTGTCGAAACCCACGATTGCTTCACCATCGCCGAATTGATCGAATATGAGGCGATGGGTCTGACGCCGCGCGGCGAGGGGGCTCGTGCCGTTAAGGAAGGGTGGACCAACCGGGACGGCAAATTGCCGGTCAACCCGTCCGGCGGCCTGAAGGCCAAGGGGCATCCGATCGGCGCCACCGGCGTCTCCATGCATGTGCTCTCGGCCATGCAGCTCTGCGAGGAGGCCGGCGGGATCCAGGTGAAGAGCCCGGTTCTGGGCGGGATCTTCAATATGGGCGGGGCAGCGGTCGCCAATTACGTGAGCGTGCTCGAACGGATCAAGTGAGGTCTTGGCCTATTCGCCGGGTCCCTTCGCGTCGATGGCGAGCGCGTGGAGGCCCCGGTCGAAGGCGCCTGCCAGCGTCTCGTTGACGAGGCGGTGACGCTGCAGCCTGCTCTTGCCGGTGAAGGCATCGGACACGATATGGATACGAATATGCGTTTGAACGCCTTCCCGAAAGCCGCCGTGTCCGCGATGCTGTTCTGATTCGTCGATGACGTCGAGGCGCGTGGGTTGCAGGCTTTGCTGCAGCATTTGGGTGATCCAGTCGGACAGTGTCATGGTCTCAAGGTTCCCTTTTCTATCCGGTCTGCGGCCAAAAGCGCTCGGGCCTTGGCTCTTTGCCTCAAGCCACTCATAATCGCCAGGTCATGAATCTCAACTCGCCCTTCTTCAACCGGATCCGAATCAAGCCCGCTCGCGACGAGCCGCGGGAAACCACCGGTCCGGTCTGCGACCACCCCGCGTGCAATCTGGCCGGGGAATTCCGCGCGCCCAAGGGCCGGGATGCGGAGGGCAAGTACTGGCAGTTCTGCCTCAATCACGTGCGCGAGTACAACGCCTCCTACAATTACTTCGCGGGCATGTCCGACAACGCCGTGGTGGCGTTCCAGAAAGACGCGGTGATCGGTCACCGGCCGACGTGGGCCATGGGCGTCAACCCCACGAGCAAGGCCGCCCAGGACGGGTCGCCGCACCTCCCGCGCGAATGGGCCTATAGCGATCCGCTGGGTGTGCTCCATGGGAAGGACTTCACGCAGGCTCGCTTTCGGCCCGCTCCCGCCCAGCCCAAGCGTCCTCGCTACACGGGAGCGGCCAAGCGCGCGCTGGACGTTCTCGGCCTCGACGAGACCGCCGACGGCCCCGCCATCAAGGCGCAATACAAGCTGCTGGTGAAGCGCTTCCATCCCGATGCCAATGGCGGCGACCGGTCCTTCGAGGAACGGCTCCGCGACATCATCAAGGCGCATGATGTGCTCAAGACCGCCGGGATGACCTGAAAAAAAGCCCCGCGAGACAGTCCTGGAATGCGCCAATGAGGTTTGCGCCCTCCGGGTGAGGTTGTTAAGACACCCTCAGCGCTTGTGACAATCCGACAAAAACCGACCGAGAGGCCCGAGATCATGGCAAGTACCGAACCCGCGACCCTTTTGCCCGACATGAAGGTGTCCGTGCGGCAAGTCTTCGGAATCGACTCGGATCTGGATGTTCCTGCCTTCTCGTCCAGCGACGAGCACGTGCCGGATCTCGATCCGGATTACCTGTTCGATCGCGAGACGACCCTTGCCATCCTGGCGGGCTTTGCGCGCAACCGCCGCGTCATGATCACCGGCTACCACGGCACCGGCAAGTCGACCCATATCGAGCAGGTGGCGGCGCGGCTGAACTGGCCCTGCGTGCGCGTCAACCTCGACAGCCATGTCTCACGCATCGATCTGGTCGGCAAGGACGCCATCGTGCTGCAGGACGGCAAGCAGATCACGGCCTTCCAGGATGGCATCCTGCCCTGGGCTTTGCAGAACAACGTGGCGCTGGTCTTCGACGAATACGACGCCGGCCGCCCGGACGTGATGTTCGTGATCCAGCGCGTGCTCGAACAGGCCGGCAAGCTGACGCTTCTCGATCAGAAGCGGGTGATCCGGCCGCATCCCGCCTTCCGGCTGTTCTCCACCGCCAACACCGTCGGCCTCGGCGATACGTCGGGCCTCTACCATGGCACCCAGCAGATCAACCAGGGTCAGATGGACCGCTGGTCGATCGTCACGACCCTCAACTACCTGCCGCACGACAAGGAAGTCGATATCGTCCTGTCCAAGGCGAAGCACTATCAGGAAGACCCGAACGGGCGCGACATCGTCAACAAGATGGTGCGGGTGGCCGATCTCACCCGCAGCGCCTTCATGAACGGCGATCTCTCCACCGTCATGAGCCCGCGCACGGTCATCACCTGGGCCGAGAACGCCGAGATTTTCGGCGAGACGGGCTTCGCGTTCCGCGTCACGTTCCTCAACAAGTGCGATGAACTCGAGCGGGCGCTCGTGGCTGAATTCTACCAGCGTTCGTTCGGCAAGGAACTGCCCGAGAGCTCCGTGAACATCGCCCTGTCGTAAGGATCTCAATGTCCCTCTCGAACCGCAAGCCAGGTGAGAAAAAAGAAGCGCCGGCCGAGCCGCTGAAGCGCTCCATCGCCGGCTGCATCAAGGCCCTGGCGCGAAAGCCCGACCTCGAGGTGACCTTCGCGTCGGACCGGCCCGCCTTCATGGGCGACAAGATCCGCCTGCCGGAGCCACCCCGGCGGCTGACGGCCGAGGACGTGGCCATCCTGCGGGGCAATGCGGATTCGATGGCGTTGCGGCTGGCCTGTCATGACGGCACGCTGCATCGCAAGCTCGCGCCCGAAGGTCAGGCCGCCCGCGCTGTCTTCGATGCGGTCGAGCAGGCGCGCGTCGAGTCCATCGGCTCCCGCCGCATGGCCGGTGTGGCGTCCAACATCACGGCGATGCTCGAGGACCGCTATCACCGCGGCGGCAAGTTCGAGGACATCACCGACCGGGCGGATGCGCCCATCGAGGATGCGGTCGCCCTGATGGTTCGCGAGCGCCTCACCGGTGCAAGGCCGCCGGCTGCCGCCTCGAAACTCGTCGAGCTGTGGCGCGACTTCATCGAGGAGCGCGCCGGAGAGGATCTCGATGCGCTCCTCAAGAACATCGAAAACCAGCGCGATTTCGCCCGCGGCATCCGCGATCTGCTGACGTCGCTGGAGATGGCCGACGACTCGTCGCTTGATTCCGACGACGAGGACAATGACGAAGAGAACGACAGCGATCAGCAGGAACAGCAGGGCGAGGGCGAATCCGAGCAGGAATCGCAAGGCGACCGCGCCGACATGGAGGTCAGCGAGGACGCCAGCGACGAGATGGAGGAGGGGGCGAGCGAGGATTCGGACGGGCCGTCCGGGGAAATGCCCGATGAAGCCGACGAGGCCGATTCCGAGAACGCCGCCGAATCCATGCGTCCGCCGTCCCGCGCCAACGACCATCGCGGGCCGGATTACAAGGCTTTCAGCACCAAGTTCGACGAGGTCATCTTTGCCGAGGAACTCTGCGATTCGGATGAGTTGACGCGCCTTCGCGCCTATCTGGACAAGCAGCTCGCCCATCTGCAGGGCGTGGTGGGCCGGTTGGCGAACCGCTTGCAGCGCCGCCTTCTGGCGCAGCAGAACCGGGCATGGGAGTTCGATCTCGAGGAGGGGACGCTTGACCCCGCGCGGCTGCCGCGGGTGGTGATGGACCCGTTCCAGCCGTTGACCTTCAAGCACGAGCAGGACACGAACTTCCGCGACACCGTCGTGACCCTGCTGATCGACAATTCCGGTTCCATGCGCGGACGCCCGATCACGGTAGCGGCGACCTGCGCCGATATTCTGGCGCGCACGCTCGAACGTTGCGGCGTGAAGGTCGAGATCCTGGGTTTCACCACCAAGGCGTGGAAGGGCGGGCAGGCGCGGGAATCGTGGTTGCAGAGCGGCAAACCCGCCAATCCCGGGCGTCTCAACGATTTGCGCCACATCATCTACAAATCCGCCGATGCGCCCTGGCGGCGGGCGCGCAAGAATCTCGGGCTGATGATGCGCGAGGGCCTCCTCAAGGAGAACATCGACGGCGAGGCGCTGGACTGGGCCCACAAACGCCTGCTGGCCCGTCCCGAGCAACGCCGGATCATGATGGTGATCTCGGATGGCGCGCCGGTGGACGATTCCACCCTGTCGGTCAATCCCGGCAACTACCTCGAGCGGCATCTGCGCTACGTCATCGAGGAGATCGAGACCCGCTCGCCCGTGGAGCTGATCGCCATCGGCATCGGCCACGACGTCACCCGCTATTACCGTCGCGCGGTCACGATCGTCGACGCGGAAGAGCTTGGTGGCGTGATGACCGAGAAGCTCGCCGAACTGTTCGAGGAAAAGGCGCCCTCGACGGCGCGCGGCGCACGCCGCAAGGCCTTCGCGTGACCGCTACCCGTCGATGAGGCTGAGCCGTCGCTCGTTTTTGCTCGGCGGCGGAACGGTCGGCGCGGTGACGCTGGCCGGCACGGCTTGGGCGCAGCGGCCGCCGGTCTTTCCGAAACCGACATCCATCCCGATCCAGGCCACCTCCATCGACCGCTTCTCGGTCGCCGAACCTGACCGGGTGAGGTTTGGCGAACTGGCTTTCCGGTCCGGGCTGCACCTGCGATCCAGCGCCCGGGAATTCGGCGGGTTCTCGGGATTGTGGCGCTCCGCCGATGGCGGCGAGTTGGTGGCTCTGTCCGACAACGCCCAATGGCTGCGCGCCCGCGTCGCAACGGCTGACGGACGAATGACTGGGCTCGCCGCGCCGGTGCTCTCGCCGCTCGCCTTCGCCAATGGAAAGCTCCTGCGCGCGTCGCGCTACTACGACACGGAAAGTTTGGCGATTTCGGGCACCACCGCTTTCATCGGTATCGAGCGCCATCATGCCGTCATGCGCTTTTCCTGGAACGGCGAGGTTCTGTCGGGCGGGGACCTGATCCGGATCCCGGACGAGACCAGGAGCCTGCCGGGCAATGCGGGCTTGGAGGCCCTGGCCGTGGCCCCGCCGGGCTCGGCGCTCGCCGGCGCCGTGCTGGCGGTGGCCGAACGGTCGTCGCCGGGCGACGAGACGCCGACGCGGGGCTACATCCTGACCGGGCCGGCGCGCGGGACCTTCGAGGTCAGCCGCTCGGACGGCTTCGATATCTCCGACATGGCGTTCCTGCCGACCGGCGAACTGGTGCTGCTGGAGCGGCGGTTCTCGCTCTTTTCGGGCTTCGCCACCCGCCTCCGTCGCGTTCCGACCGACGCCATCCGGGCGGGACGTCGCCTCGATGGCGCCGTCATCTTCCAGAGCGACGCGTCGCAGCAGATCGACAACATGGAAGGCTTGTCGGTCCACCGGGAGGGCGCCGACACGGTGCTGACGATGATCTCCGACGACAATTTCAACGGCTTCCAGCGCACGCTGCTGCTGGAATTCGCACTGGTCGGATAAGCGGGCTCAGGCGCGCTGCGGCGACAGCCGCCGCATCAGCACAAGGACGGCCCCATAAGGCGCGATCGACAGGGCGGCGAGCAGCAGCTTCACGGCGTAATCGGCCATGGCGAGGTTCGTCCAGGGCAGGGCGATGCAGCTGTCGGCGATGCCCACGCTTCCCATGAGATCGGAGATCGTCAGGCCGAGACCGGGGATCGGGCCGCAATAGAATGCGATCGAGAAGAACAGCACGGTGTCGAGCGCCGACGAGATGACGGAGGAGACGAAGGGCGGCAGCCACCAGGCGCGATCACGCAGGCGGGCGAAAATCCGGATATCCAGCAGCTGGGCAACCAGGAAGGCGGCGCCCGACGCGATGGCGATTCGCGGCGTCGCCAGGGCCACCGAGAGGACCACCGCCAGGACGAAACCCGCATAGACCACACGCCGCGCGCCGGCGGGGCCAAAGCGGCGGTTCGACAGGTCGGTGATCAGGAACGAGAACGGATAGGTGAACGCGCCCCAGGTCAGATAATCCTGCAGGCCCAGATGGCCGAACGGATACTGAACCAGAATATTGGACGCCAGCACGATGAGCGTCATGGCCGCAAGGGCGATGCCGAAGTCCCGACGGTCGGATGGGGTCAAGGCGCGCATGAGAACCACCTGAGGGCTGGCCGAAAACGCAAAACGGGCAGCCCCAAGAGCCACCCGCCTGCAACATGCCGTGATCGAAGGATCAGCTCGCGGCAGCGAGCTTCTTCTCGATTTCGCGCTTGATGGTACGGGCGTTCTGCGACAGCTCGTCACCCTTCGCCTTGGCGAGGAAGGCATCGAGACCGCCACGATGCTCGACGGAGCGGAGCGCGTTGGCGGAAATGCGCAGGCGCACCGACCGCTTCAGCGTGTCGGAGAGCAGCGTGACATTGCAGAGGTTCGGCAGGAACTTCCGCTTGGTCTTATGGTTCGAGTGGCTCACGAGATGGCCACTCATCACGGCCTTGCCAGTCAGTTCGCAACGGCGCGACATGGTTTCGATCCTATTGTCAAAAACGGCGTCAAAGCGTCAAAAGCAACGGGTTTGCTTCGCAGATCCCGCGCCGCCGGACACCAGAAGTCCTTGGAAGGTGCGAGCCTATAGGCTGAAAGCAGGGTGCCCGTCAAGAATGGCCCGCGAGACCCGATGGGTTTTTTGCAATCTGCTGGTCACGATTTATACTAAATTTCGTGACAATGCACGCCAGCGATTCTGTTGAGCCGAATCGCCCGGGACACATCCATGCGCCAGATCGCCGTCTCCACCGTCATCGCCCTTGCTGTCCTGGCCACAGGATCGCGCCTCGAGGCGCAGACTCTCAAGGTCGATTATGACATCACCCTGGCGGGGCTGTCGCTGGGCACCGCCGACCTCTCGTCGACCTTCGAGGGCTCGCGCTACAAGATGCTGGCGGCCGTGAAGCTCTCGGGGCTTGCCAAGATGCTGACCGGCGGCAAGGGCGCGGCCACCGCCAATGGCGCGATTGCCGGGCCGCGGCCGCAGCCTGCCGCTTTCGCCGTGACCTCCCGCTCCTCCAGTGACCAGCGCACGGTTCGCATGGGACTGACGTCGGGCAATGTGGCGGCCGTCGAGATCACCCCGCCGATCGACGAGAAACCTGACCGGGTGCCTGTGAAAGACGGGGACAAGCTCGGCGTCGTCGACCCCGTCAGCGCGCTCTTGATGCCCGCCATGGCCAGCGGCGACCTGATGAATGCGGCCAATTGCAACCGCACCATCCCGGTTTTCGACGGAGCGGCCCGGTTCGACGTGGTGCTGTCCTATGATGGCACCAAGACTGTGGACAAGGTTGGGTACAAGGGCCCGGTTCTCGTGTGCAAAGCCCGGTATATCCCGATCTCGGGCCACCGCTCCCTGCGTCCTGCCACCAAGTTCATGGAAGAGAACAAGGACATGTCGGTCTGGCTGGCGCCCCTCACGGCGCAGCGCGTTCTCGTGCCATTGCGGATTGCCGTCCGCACCATGGTTGGCCTCAGCGTCGTGGAAGCCTCCCGCTGGGCCATGGAAGGCAACGCCAAGGTCGTCCCGATCTCCCTCGACTAGCGACGCCCTCGCCATTGGCGGAGGAGGCTTCGAGCCCCATATAACGATGTAAGCTGCGGCCCGGCGCATGGCCGGATCCTTGCCTCAGGGCCCGCCCCGTCGTCTCCGCGACAGGCAGCCCTTTCCTCCTGACCGGGATAGTCCGCGAACACCGATGGTCCGTCGCTCCCTCATCCCGCAATTGCGCGCGCGCGGCGTCACGGCTGTGCTTGGCCCCACCAATACCGGCAAGACCCATCTGGCCATCGAGCGCATGCTGGGCCACGAAAGCGGCATGATCGGCCTGCCGCTGCGGCTTCTGGCCCGCGAGGTCTATCAGCGCGTCGTCGAGCGGGTCGGCGTTCACAACGTCGCCCTTGTCACCGGCGAAGAGAAGATCAAGCCGGACCGGCCGCGCTACTGGATTTCGACCATCGAGGCGATGCCCCGCGACCTCGACGTTGCCTTCGTGGCCGTCGATGAGGTGCAACTCGCCAGCGACCTCGACCGCGGCCATGTGTTCACCGACCGGCTGCTGAATCAGCGCGGCCGCGAGGAGACGTTGCTGATCGGGTCCAACACCATGCGGCCCTTGATCGAGGCGCTGATCCCGGGCGTCCACGTGACGACGAGGCCGCGCCTGTCGCAACTGACCTTCGCGGGCGAGAAGAAGGTCTCGCGCCTGCCGCGGCGCACCGCGATCGTCGCGTTCTCGGCCGAGGAGGTCTATTCCATCGCCGAGTTGATCCGGCGCCAGAGCGGCGGGGCGGCGGTCGTGCTGGGGGCGCTGTCGCCGCGCACGCGCAACGCCCAGGTCGACCTCTACCAATCCGGCGACGTCGACTATCTGGTGGCCACCGATGCTGTCGGCATGGGCCTCAACCTCGACGTCGACCATGTGGCCTTCGCGTCCGACAAGAAATTTGACGGGTTTCGCTTCCGCAAGCTTCACCATGCGGAACTTGCGCAGATCGCCGGGCGCGCCGGCCGCCACATGCGGGACGGGACGTTCGGCACCACCGGGCGCTGTCCGCCGTTCGATGCGGACACGGTCGAGGCCCTCGAGAATCATATCTTCGAGCCGGTCCGGATCCTGCAATGGCGCAATCCCGACCTCGATTTCTCGTCCCTGTCCCGGTTGCGCAAGAGCCTCGTCGAGCATCCGCGGGAGCCGGGGCTGGTGCGCGCACCCATGGGCGAGGACCTCGCGGCGCTCGAACTTCTGGCCCGCGAGGCCGACATCGTCGGGTTCGCGGGCTCGCCTTCTGCCGTGGAGCGGCTCTGGCAGGTTTGTCAGGTGCCCGATTATCGCAAGGTTTCTCCGCAGATTCACGCGGATCTGGTGGGCCAGATCTACCGCTTCCTGATGAAGGACGGGGCCATCCCGCCGGACTGGTTCGCCAGACATATCAACGCGATGGACCGCACCGACGGGGACATCGACACCTTGTCGAACCGGATCTCCCAGGTCCGAACCTGGTCGTTCCTCGCCAATCGTCCCGACTGGTTGCGTGATCCTGAGCATTGGCAGGGTGTTGCGCGTCAGGTAGAGGACAAGCTATCGGACGCGTTACATGAACGTCTCGCCCAGCGCTTTGTCGACAAGCGCACGAGCGTTCTCATGCGGCGCTTGAGAGAGAAAACGATGCTCGAAGCGGAAATCACGGCCACCGGCGATGTTACCGTCGAAGGTCAACATATCGGTCACCTGCACGGCTTCCACTTCGTGCCCGACCCCCAGGCCGATCCGGCCGAGGCCAAGACCCTTCGCAATGCCGCCAGCAAAGCGCTCGCCGGCGAGATCGGGGCGCGGGCGGATCGTTTCGCCGAAACGCCCGACGCCATGCTGGTCCTGTCGCATGACGGCACGATCCGCTGGATGGGCGACCCGGTGGCGCGGATGGAGCAGGGCGACCGGATCTTCGATCCGCGCGTGCGCATCCTGTCGGATGAGCACCTCGACGGCGGCGCCCGCGAAAAGGTCGAGACCCGCCTGCGCGGCTGGCTTCGGGCCTATATCGTGCGGCTTCTGGGCCCGCTCCTTGAGCTTGAGACCTCGCAGGAGCTGACGGGCCTCGCCCGTGGCATCGCGTTCCAGATTGTGGAAGCCCTTGGCGTCCTGGAGCGCTCGAAGGTCCTCAACGATGTCCGCTCCCTCGAGCAGGAAGGCCGTGGCGCCCTGCGCAAGGCCGGCATTCGCTTCGGCGCCTACCACTTGTATCTGCCCGCGCTGCTGAAACCTGCGCCCCGCATCCTGGCCGCCCAGCTCTGGGCGCTGCAGAACGGCGGTCTCGACCAGAAGGGCATCGACGAGATCGCCCATCTGGCGCAATCCGGCCGGACCTCCATTCCCGTCGATACCGAGATCGTCGGCGGTCTTTACCGGGCGGCCGGCTTCCGGGTCTGTGGCGGCCGCGCCGTGCGCGTCGACATTCTCGAGCGCCTGGCCGACCTGATCCGTCCGGCGATGTCCTATCGCCCCGGAATCACCCCCGGTGAGCCGCCGGCGGGTGCGGCCGATGGGGACGGTTTCGTCGCCACCGTGGCCATGACGTCCCTGGTAGGCTGCGCGGGGGAGGACTTCGCAACCATTCTGAAATCGTTGGGCTATGCGGTCGATCGGCGGGTTGGCCCCGCGATCACGGTCCCGCTCGTCAGCCCGCCGCGGGCGGTGGAACAGCCGGTGCCCGGCCACGACGCTGAACCGGCAGTGGCTGCGGAAGCCGAGGGCCGAAACGACGCCCCGGCAGCCGCCGCGGAAAGCGAGGCCGCTTTGGCTGAGTCTCAGCCTGAGGCCCCGGTGGCCGGCGAGCCGTCGCCCGAGACCCCTCTTGCTCAGACGTCTGCCGAGGTCCAGGCACCTGCCGAGGTCCAGGCACTTGCCGAGGTCCAGGCACCTGCCGAAGTCCAGGCACCTGCCGAAGTCCAGGCACCTGCCGAAGTCCAGGCACTTGCCGAGGCTCAAGCGCCCAGTGAGGTCCAGGTACCTCTCGAGGCCCAGAGCGCTGACGAGGCCCTGAGCGCTGATCACACCGGCGACGAAGCGGAACCGGTCGCCGACACCCGTGCGCCTTCCCTGGAACCCGTTGCAGAGGCGACTGCCGAACCGGTCCTGATCGAAGTCTGGCGTCAGCAGCGTCGCCATGAGGGTGCCCAGGCGCGCCCGGCGCGCCAGCGGACCGACCGCAACGACCGCCGTCCGCGCAACGGCGATGCCTCAGCGCCCCGGCAGGATGCGCGGCCCGGCGGCGAACCCGCCGGCGAGCGCCCGAGCGCAGATCGCCCGCCCCGGCAGGATCGTCGTCCTGATCGCCGACCAGATCGTCGCGAGGCGCAGGGCGAAGGCGGCAGGCCCCAGGGCCGGCCACCACGCCCGAGCGGAGGCCGGCCGGACGACAGGCGGCCTGGACGTCCTGAGAAGCGCTTCGAGGGCCGACGGGATGCGCCGCCGGAGCGTCGCGAAAAGCTGCCGGATCCGGATTCGCCCTTCGCCAAGCTGCTGGCCCTCAAGGCGCAGCTTGAAGAAGGAAAGAAATAGGATCCTGCCTGCGTGCGCGCGGACAGGCAGCGACTCGACAAATGGCTCTGGTTCGCCAGGTTTGCCAGGTCGCGCACGTTGGCCGCCAAGCTTGTCGGAAGCGGCTATGTCCGCGTCAACGGGCAGCGGGCGACGGACCCTGCCAAGGGATTGGCTGTTGGCGACGTCGTGACGCTGGCGCTCGACCGCAGCACACTTGTGATCCGCGTGCGCGATCGCGGCACCCGTCGCGGCCCGGCCTCCGAAGCCCGCCTTCTCTATGAAGACCTTGGCAGCGACGACGCGGCGCTTGTCACGAACCCCGACAGCGGCTAGAGCGGCGGCGGCCATTCGTTTCGCCTCACCCGAACCGCCAGCGCCGAACGCCTGCGAAGGACCCTCATGACCTACGTCGTCACTGAAAATTGCATCAAGTGCAAATACATGGACTGCGTCGAAGTCTGTCCAGTCGATTGCTTCTACGAAGGCGACAATATGCTCGTCATTCATCCTGACGAGTGCATCGACTGCGGTGTCTGCGAGCCAGAATGCCCCGCCGAGGCGATCAAGACCGATTCAGAGCCCGGCCTCGAGCAATGGCTGAAGATCAACGCCGAGATGGCCAAGAGCTGGCCCAATATTACCCAGAAGAAAGATGCCCCTTCGGACGCCAAAGAATTCGACGGTGTCGACGGGAAATTTGCGAAATATTTCTCACCCGAGCCCGGCGAGGGTGACTGACAGGAAGCTTGAGCGGAGCCGCCGCATCTTTATGCTGTCATTGAAATATTTTGCTTTTGCGGACGACCTGTGATAGGGTTCGTGCATGCCGTCGCTCGTGCCCGACGTGCGTAAAATCCGCAGACCGACGGTTTATAAGATGAAGCGAAACGCACGCCCCTTGTCTTCAGGTAGTTTCGATTGCCTCTTTTCGAGGGTGTGGGCATTTTTCTAGTTGCCGGTCCGTTCAGGCATATCAGCGGAAGACGACGTTCCGCAATCATCATGACAGTTCTTCCGGATCTGACCGGTCGAACGAACCACCCCCGTCGCGCGGCGGGGGAGTGCAAGGAGGCCTCTCTCGCATGACGACCGCCAAGAAGTCCGCCCACCGCCTGGGATTCAAGACCGGCGAAGCAATTGTTTACCCCGCTCACGGCGTCGGCCGTATCACCAATGTTGAAGAGCAGGAGATCGCGGGCTTCAAGCTGGAGCTTTTCGTCGTCTCGTTCGACAAGGACAAGATGGTTCTGCGTGTCCCGACAGCCAAGGCCGCCAGCGTGGGCATGCGCAAGCTTGCCGAGCCGGCCCTTGTCGAGAAGGCTCTGGAGGTCCTCACCGGTCGGGCGCGTGTGAAGCGCACCATGTGGTCGCGCCGCGCGCAGGAATACGAGGCCAAGATCAATTCCGGCGACCTCATCGCCGTGACGGAAGTGGTTCGCGACCTCTATCGGTCGGATGCGCAGCCGGAGCAATCCTACAGCGAACGGCAGCTCTACGAATCCGCCCTTGACCGGGTCGTGCGCGAAATTTCGGCCGTCAACAAGATCACCGACACCGAATCCCTGAAGTTGATCGAGCAGAGCCTCGCCAAATCCCCGCGCCGCGCTGGCAAGGGTGAGGTCGATGCGGAAGCCGAGGCCGAAGGGGAAGACGTCCAGGAAGAAGCGGCCTGATTGCACGCTTCCTGACCATCAGAAAGCCCGGCCTTGTGCCGGGTTTTTTATTGTGGCTAGGCTTGTCGCGGCTCGATGGCGGTCTATCTGAGCAGGCTCTGCTGTTTCGCCTGAACTTTTTCTCGCACTGTCCGTTGAGAGCAAGCCAAAGGAGGACGCGATGGGAGAAATCTCAGGGGTTCGTCGCAAATTCGTCCGCGCTGCCATGAACGCTCCGTTCCTGGAACGCGAGGAGGAGCGCCTTTTGGCGGTCCGCTGGAAAGACGACCGCGACGAGGGCGCGCTCCATCAGTTGACCTCCGCTCACATGCGTCTCGTGATCGCCATTGCGGCCCGCTTCCGGCACTACGGCTTACCGATGGCGGATCTGGTCCAGGAGGGCCATGTGGGCCTGCTCGAGGCCGCAGCACGGTTCGAGCCGGAGCGGGAGGTTCGGTTTTCCACCTACGCTACCTGGTGGATCCGGGCTTCCGTTCAGGATTACATCCTGAGGAACTGGTCCATCGTCCGCGGTGGGACAAGTTCTGCCCAGAAATCCCTGTTTTTCAACCTTCGGCGCCTGCGCGCGAAACTGACCCGCAGCGGCGAGGAGCGGATCTCCTATGAGGTGCACGAAAAGATCGCCAAGGCGATCGGCGTGTCCCGGGCAGACGTCGCCCTGATGGACGCCAGGCTTTCGGGCCCGGACACGTCGTTGAACGCTCCGGTGATGGATGCGGATTCGTCCAATTCGGCCGAAAGGGTCGAATTTCTTGTCGACGGGAGCCCTCTCCCGGACGAAAGCGTGAGCAACGTCATCGATACGGAGCGCCGGGTGCTTTGGCTGAAGCAGGCGCTCGAAGTGCTGAACGAGCGGGAATTGCGGATCCTGCGCGCGCGCCGGTTGGACGAGGAGCAGGTGACCTTGGAATTTCTCGGCAACAGGCTCGGGATTTCAAAGGAACGCGTCCGCCAGATCGAGAACCGCGCACTCGAAAAACTCAAGCGCGCACTCGAGGAACGCTACCCACACGCCTACGGCACTTTCGTCTGACATCGCGGCGCCAGGCGCTGAACGTCATGGGTTCCTATTCGACGGCGATCTTGTAGCGATAGCCCACCTTCAGGGCATCGCCTCGATCGAGCCCGTTGATCAGCAGGAACTTGTCGAGGGGCCGATCCACCGCCATGCGGTCCGACAGGCTCTGGGCCGTGTCTCCGTCGCGAGCCGTCACCACGTCGATACGCAGGGGCCGGATGGCGCGGGCCTCGTCGGCCTGAACCTGCCTCACCGTCGCCAACGTGCGCTGGAAGATGGCGTCGAGGTCGCCGGCGCCGGTTCGAACGGCCATGATCAGCCGGAACGTCGTGTTGCCGATGCGAATCGCCGAGAGGCGGAATGACCATTCCTTGCCGACCGAGAGACCGGTGGCGACCGGCAGGCCGTTGATGGTCTCGGTTCGCAGGCTGCCAGGTTCGATGGTGTCGTTCCAGGTGGTGCGCAGGACCTCCTCCAGGCTCTGGCCGTTGGGCGTGTCGGCCGCGTCGAAGAGGAGACGTCGGGACCCGTCGGATGATGCCCCGAGGACGGCCTGAGAGGTATTCTCGAGGCTGAAGCCTTCGGGCGCCTCGAACGCCACCCCAAGCCGGGAATGGATGAACCGCCGCCCGCGCACGACACCGTCGGCCGGGTCGTCGCCATAGGCGATGCCCTCGATCGCCGTCAGGTACTCGACCCGTCCGGCCTCTCCGACGCCGGGCGCATTCGCCCGCCTTGCGGATTGGAGCGCAAGGGTGACCCGTTCCTTCGTGCTCGGGTGACTTGCCATCATGTCAGCGCTACCGTCCGAGCCACTCGCGGAGCGTCCGAGCGCGGTCAGGAAGCGGGAAGCGCCGTAGGGGTCGAACCCGGCGCGCGCGAGAACCTTCACGCCCGCCTGGTCGGCATCGAGCTCCTGCGAGCGCGAGAAGCTCGCCAGGGTCGAGCGGGACTCGTTCTGCATCGCGGCCGCCTCCTTGGCGTCGTTCAGCACATTTTCGGTGACGCGCTTGATCAGGGTCGAACGAGCCTGCAACTCGCTGCGCTGAGACGCATGTCGAAGCGTCACGTGGGCAATTTCATGGGACAGAACGGCCGCGATCTCCGAGGTGTCGTTGGCGAGCGCCAGAAGCCCCCGCGTCACGTAGAGCCGGCCGTTCGGCAGCGCGAAAGCGTTGACCGCGGGCGAGTTGAGGATGGTGATCTGGAAGGATTCATCCGGACGGTCGCTGGCATCGACCAGCCGCTTGGTGATCTCGGTGAGGAGGCGCTGGGCCTGAGGCGCCCGGGCCTCGCCGCCAAAGGCCGCCACCAGGCGCTCGTGGTCGCGATCCCGCGGGCGGTCGGCACCCACGACGCGCGGCGCATCGGCCGGCAGCGGCGTCGAGCCGTCGAGGCCCGCACAGCCTGAAAGCAGCAGGCCGGCGAGGAGGGCCGCGATGGCCGGTCGTTGGTTCAGAGGTCTTTCGCTCATACTCACTCAGCGCGGCAGCCGTTCGATCATGTCCGGTATCTCAACGGTAAGAGACGCGCCTTGCCAAGCCTCCAAAATGCCTCGGACCCTGACCTGACGCCCCTTCAACGCCGCGGCATCGATGCCGCGCTCTGTCATCCGCTTCCATGTCCTTTTCGGAATGATGACCGTGAAATCGTCTGCCCATTGCCCTCCGAAGTTCAGATATGTCCGCTGCGGGCGCTCCCCGACACTGCGCACCCGCCCTTCGACGAGGGCGAAGGTGCCGATGCGCGCTGTCAGCCGGTCCAATTGCTCGCTGCCGATAGGCTTATAGCCAGCATCGGCCCAGACACCAAGACTTCGCTGTCGCGCCGCCTCTTCCTGCGCGAGAAAATCGTCCGGACAGGCGGGATCGGCGCTTTGTGGGTCGGCGAGGCCAAGACCGCGGGCGATCAGGCTCCGGCCGAGATCGGCCTCCTCGGCCTGATCGTCCCGCAGCAGGCGCACGGTGCGACGCGACCAGCGGTCCCGGCCGGCCGGCCCCTGGACGCGCACGCGCGCGCCGCTGTGGCCGCGGAGGTAGGCCAGCGCCTCATCCCGGAAGGGGCCGTCATCAGGAAGCCGGACAGCACCAAGCCGGGCAGGCCCGCCCGCCAGCATCAGCAGATCGCCTTCCGCCGACACCCCCGCAATGACATCCCAATCGCCCGGAGAGGAGCAAGAAGCAGGAGCGGGCCGCGCGACCCGCTCGGCCGCAGATAAAGTCGTCGCCCATACCGCCCCCAGCAGCCCGACGACGATAAAGGCCCGCCATCTCCGCACCCCCGAGCCCCCACGCCACCCCAAAGCCAGGTCCCTCCACAGGCTGCGCCGGGGAGCCTAACACCCGTTTACGGGATTGCGAATTGTGCTAATCAATCCCCCATGCGGTCCCGTAGCTCAGCCGGACAGAGCGGCGGTTTCCTAAACCGTAGGTCGGAAGTTCGAGTCTTCCCGGGATCGCCAGTTTTACAAGTGCTGAAGACATCGGCCCTCGACCGAGGGGTGGTCGCCCCCTCCGAGACGGGCTGCACAAGCCGCGCCGCTTGGCATGCGCCTTCCCACGCTGCGCGAGAATCCCGCCGTGACCTGCCGCGCATCAAGATGTCGTCGGTCCGGACGGCTGTGAATACTTACCGATAGGAGCGCTCCCGTAAAATTGGTATGATCCTCAAAACAAAGGGTCTGCTGTGCACGAAGTTCGGGACGGCGCCAGTGTTCACCCGATTCAGATCGATGCCGCCGGGACGTCGCCGGACAATGGTGCTGACGGCTCCTCCCTCGTCTTTCCTGACGCAGACATGCTCTTCACGGCCGATTTCAAGCGGTCGGGGGTCGATCTTGTGCTCGTGGGGCCGAACAAGAAGACGGCGATCGTCTACAACTACTTCAAGGACGACAGGCGCGCGACGATTGCCTCCCCGGAGGGCGCTGACCTCAAGGGATCCGTTGTCGAGGCGCTGGCGGGGCCTGAGAACCCCGGCGAATACGCTCAGGTCGTCGCTGCCGCCGCAACCTTGAAGCCGATCGGACGCGTGGAGAAAGTCTCCGGCTCCGCCACCGTGCTTCGCAACGGCGTGCCGATCTCCCTGAACTTTGGCGATGTTGTCGCAAAAGGCGATGTCGTCCAGACGGCGTCTGGTTCGTCGCTCACCATCAAGTTCAGCGACGGGACGGTGTTTACGCTGTCGTCGAGCGCGCGCATCGTGCTCACCGAGATGGTCTATGCGGCTGAATCCCACCAGAACGCGGCGGTGATTACCCTCGTGCAGGGCGTGATCGGGTTCGTGGCCGGGATGGTGGCCAAAACGGGCGACCTCAAGGTCGAAACGCCTGTCGCGACCATGGCCATCCGGGGAACGGCGGTGAAAGCGGAGATCTCGGCCTTCAGCGGAACGACCAAATTCTCCCTGCTTACCGAACCGGATGGGCGTGTGGGCTCGTTCACGATCCTCGACAAGCATGACCTGTCCCGCGTGCTCGCGTCGATGTCCGACGCAAACGTGGCGACGATCATCGCGCCGATGGCGGCCTCCGATCTACGGGTCACACAGGTGTTCAAAACCGGGGACGAGATCCGCTCCGATGCCGACTTCGTCCGCGAGCTTTTTCGGACATTCGCCACGGAGCCGAGACAGCGGCGCGGCAGCAGCGACGATGATGGGATTCCCGTCCTGATTCCCATCAACGCGCATCAGCCCTTGATCGAGACGGGGCCCTTTCCGGCCGTGGCGCCGATCTTCCTGACGCCCGCCATCCTGCCGACGATCTCCCCCATGTCCACCCGATCGCCGGTGGCGATCCGTGGCGCCGCGACCGAAGACGGTCCGCAGATCGGCCTTCAAGCGCTCGCCATGGCGCTCTCTCAGGTCGTCAATGTGAAGGCAGCTGTGGTCGCCGTGCCCGCCTCCTTGCCGCCCGGCGTGACGTTTGTCGACGGGACGCGAACCTTTGCGCTCGACCCGTCGCATCCGGCCTACCAGCACCTGGCGGCCGGGGAAAAAATCACCATCACGGTCAACTACACCGTGTCGGATTTCCGCACGCAGATCCCCACCTCGGTGTCATGGGTCGTCACCGGGCGGAACGATGCGCCGATCGCCCGGAGCGATCACGTTGCGGGCGTCGACGAAAGCCACAAGACTGTGCTTGCCCTCGGGGCGAACGATTCCGATATCGACGGCGATTCCCTCCGGATCGTCCGGTGGACCGCGCCGACCGAAGGCAGCGTCGTGAAGGACCCGTCGGGGCATCTGATCTTTGACCCGGGAGATGATTTCCGCGCGCTGAGCACCGGCGAGACCGCAACCGTTTCGTTCACCTATACGGTTTCGGACGACCGGGGCGGCACGGACACCGCCACGGCCAGCGTGCAGATTCGTGGCGCCGGCACCTTCTCGTCGAAGCACGTGACCGCTGAAACCAGCAGCACGCTTGCCGACACCCACCAGTCCGTCTCTCTTACCCTCGACGGGCCGTCGCAAACCACGGCAGCCACCGCGGATCTGCGCATCGCCGTCGGTCTCGGCCCTGTCGCCCAGCCGCAGATGAACATTTTGTATGTCGTGGATGTATCGGAGAGCACGTCCGGGGACTTTGCCGGCGCTCCGGTGGGTGATCTCAACCAGGACGGGCGGTCCAACACGATTCTGGATGCAGAGATCGCGAATCTGCTTGGGCTCACCGAGCGGATTCGCAGCCTCGGGTTCTCGCCCGCTGACGTCACGGTGACGGTCATTCCGTTCAATGGCAGCGCCAATCCCGCGCACGAAGCGAATCCTGCGCAGGATGCAAGCAACACGGCGGCGGTGACAGTCGCCCTCGACAGCGCGGGAAGCGAGACGCTCGCCAGTTTCCTCGCAAGCCTGAAGGCCGGAGGCGAGACGAATTTCGAACACGCCCTCCGAGCGGCCTCCGAGAAACTCCAGACGCTCGATCAGGGCGGCGAGCAGAACCTTGTCTATTTCCTGTCGGATGGCAGCGGGATGGGCGCCCTCGCCAATGATCTTGCCAATCTGAACGGCATCCATCACGCCAAGATCGCAGCGTTCGGAATCGGCGACAATGTCGACCTTTCCATTCTCGACATGATCGACAACACCGGTGGCGCCGAGAGAGTCGCCTTCGGCCAGCAACTCGGCGCCGCGTTCTCCCTGTCTCCCCGGCAGAGCGGCAGGGTCGTCGACCTCGATGTGTTCGTGAACGGCAGGGCAATTGCCGATATCGGACCCGAGGACCTGGTCATGACCTCGACCGGCCTTGCACTCGACGTGACACTGGCGGATCTCGCCCGGACGGTGGGCGATCAGAACCGCGTGACGGCGTCGATCACGTTTGCCGACGGCGAGACCTTGACGACGCAGCTCGCGATCGCCGGGGCGTTGCCGCGCTCCACCGACTTCATTCTGTGAGCGTTCCCGTGCACCGGCGACATGCAGCCGACGGACAATTCGGTTGTTCCCGCCTCGCACCGGCCCGGCCATGAGGCGCGTTCTGCGCAGGCTCCGGCGCTTCGGGCTCGGGCGAATCGTGGGCCTTCTGCTGCTGGTCAATCTGATCGCCCTTCGGATCTGGGACCCGGCGCCGGTCGAGGCGCTTCGACACCGGGCCTTCGACGTCTATCAACTGCTCCAGCCGCGACTCACGCCCGCGCGGCCCGTCGTCATTGTGGATATCGACGAGCCGAGCCTGCAGGCGCTCGGCCAATGGCCATGGCCGCGCACGATCATGGCCGACATGGTCACACGCATTGCCGCGGCCGGAAGCGTCGCCATCGGTTTTGACGTGCTCTTTCCCGAGCCGGATCGGGGCTCTCCGGAGGTCGCCGTCGAAACATTCAGGGGGCTGGATGACGCGACGCGCGACAAGCTCCGGAACCTTCCTGGCAACGACGCGATTTTCGCCGCCGCCATTCGTCGGTCCAACGTGATCCTCGGCCAATCAGGATATCGTGTCGCCGGTGCGGGGTCTGCCGAGCCGACCGCGATTCAGACGGGCATCGCGGTCATCGGGCCCGATCCGCGCCCTGATCTCGTCCGGTTTCCGCGCCTTCTGCGCAATCTTCCGGTGCTTGAGACCGCGGCCCAAGGACGCGGGATCTTCTCCATCATTCCGGAAGGCGACGGCACCATCCGGCGCGTTCCCGTGGTGGCGATCGCCGACGGAACAGTCGTCCCGTCGCTGGCGCTCGACATGCTGCGCGTGGTGACCGGATCAGGCGCCATTCTCATCAAATCCGATGAAGGCGGTGTGCGCAGTGTCGGCGTGCAGGGCTTGGAAATACCCACCGACGGGAAGGGAAGGGTCTGGATCCACTTCTCGCCGCCGGACCCGAACCGGTATCTGTCGGCGCTCGATCTGCTTCAGGGCAAGGTTCCTGCCGATCGGATTGCGGGCAAGCTGGTGCTGATCGGGACCTCCGCGGCCGGCCTTCTCGATCTCAAGATCACGCCCGTCCACCCCGCAACGCCCGGGGTTGAACTTCATGCGCAACTCCTCGAGAGCGCGCTTTCGCAAGCGACCTTGAGCCGGCCGAGCTATACGGCGTTCGTCGAAATCGGTCTGGCGACCCTGCTGAGTCTCACGCTCATCGCCCTCGCCCCCAAGGTGAGCGCCGGAACGTTGTTCATCCTCGGCGGAGGGATCGCCACCCTGACCATCGGCGTCTCATGGTATTGCTTCTCGTACCTCGATCTCCTGATCGATTACAGCTTTCCCCTGTTTGCAAGTCTGCTTGTCTACTCGATTCTGGTCTGCACCAATTACATGAGCGTGTCGGCGGACCGGCACCGGATCCGCTCGGCTTTCGGCCAATACATCTCGCCCGCTCTTGTCGAGCAACTGGCGCAGTCGCCCGAGAAACTGACGCTTGGCGGTGAGCAGCGCGATCTGACGGTTCTGTTCGCCGATGTCCGCGGCTTCACGGCGATCTCGGAGCTGTACGGGGACGATCCCCAGGGCCTGACCGCGCTGATCAACCGCCTCTTTACGCCTCTGACGAATGACATCATCGAGCGGAAAGGAACGATCGACAAGTACATGGGCGACGCCATCATGGCGTTCTGGAACGCGCCGCTACCCGATTCCGGGCATGAACTGAACGCCTGCGATGCCGCGGTTGCGATGTTGGAAAGCCTCGCATTGCTCAACCGCCAGCGTCAGCTCGAGGCGGGGGAGGGAATCCTGGTGCCGCCGTTGCGGATCGGCATTGGGCTCAATACCGGGACATGCGTCGTCGGCAATTTCGGATCCGATCTGCACTTCAACTACTCGGTCTTGGGAGACACGGTGAACCTGGCGGCGCGCCTCGAGGGGCTGTCAAAGCTGTACGGCGTGCCCATCATCATCGGCAAGCGAACGGCCAGGGCGGCGCGGGAGCGGTTTGCGGTGGTCGAGCTCGACCGGTTGCAGGTCAAGGGCAAGACCGAGCCGGAGCGAATCTTCACGATCGTCGGTCGTGCCGATGTCGCGGCAAGTCCTGCCTTCCAGGAGTTCTCGAGCCTGAACAAGGCGATGCTGTCGGCCTATCGGCGCCGCGAGTGGGCGGTGGCGCTCGAGACGATCATGGCGTGTCGCGATATCGGCCGGAAATTCGGTCTGGACGGATACTACGCGGTTTATGTGGATCGTATCCGCAGTCTGATGGACGCCCCTCCGCCCGACCATTGGAACGGGGTCTTTGCGATCGAGATCAAGTGAGTGCGGCAAGGCCGAGGGAGATGCGGATTCGCCGAAGTCCAGCGCCGCCGCAGGGCGGCGCTCAAGGCGCGCCGATCCGCCCGAATGCGCACTTGTGTCGTGTCGGGGCGGCGCGCAGACTATCGGTCGCGGGGGCAGCTTCATCACCTATACCGGGAGGAGCCGACCATGACGGATGTGACTTTCGTGACCCTGCAGGCTGGACAGACGACGGTGGACGACGCGGCGATCGCGGCGCTTTCGGCGCGCTTGCACGGCAAGGTGCTGACAGCAGGCGACCCGTCTTACGACGAGGCCCGCGTCATCTGGAACGCGATGATCGATCGCCGGCCCGCCTTGATCGTTCAATGCGCCAACGCCGATGACGTCGTCCACGCCGTGCAGTTCGCCCGGGATAACGGCCTGCTGGTGGCGGTCAGGGGCGGCGGTCACAACATCGCGGGCAGTTGCGTGTGCGATGGCGGTCTCATGATAGACCTGTCGCAGATGACATCGGTGCGGGTGGATGCCGGTGCCGAGCGCGCTGTCGTCGAGCCCGGCGCGACCTTGGCGGATGTCGATAGGGAAACCCAATTGTTCGGCCTCGCCCTTCCAACGGGGATCAACTCGACGACGGGCATAGCTGGATTGACGCTGGGCGGGGGCTTCGGCTGGATCACGCGTAAATGTGGACTGACGATCGACAACCTCGTGGCGGCGGACGTCGTGACGGCCGAGGGCGAGCGGGTGCGCGCCAGCGACACGGAAAACCCAGAGCTGTTCTGGGCGCTCCGCGGCGGGGGCGGCAATTTCGGAATCGTGACGTCGTTTGTCTTCACGCTGCACCCCATCGGACCGCAGGTCCTTGCCGGGCTCGTGGTGCATCCGTTCGATGCGGCAGAGACGGTTCTCCGGCAATACCGCGAGGCCCTCGAAACGGCCCCGGATGAGCTGACTTGCTGGGCGGTGATGCGCGAGGCCCCACCGCTGCCGTTTCTTCCGCCGGAATGGCACGGGAAGCCGGTCATCGTGCTGGCGATGTGCTATTGCGGCGACCTGGCGGCCGGCGAGGCGGCCACCGCGCGCCTGCGCGCGATCGGCACGCCGATTGCCGATGTGGTTGGCCCCACTCCCTTCACAGGATGGCAGCAGGCCTTCGATCCCTTGCTCACGCCCGGCGCCCGGAACTACTGGAAGAGCCTCGATTTCTTGGCGCTCTCCGACGCGACGATCGGCATCCTCCTGGACGCCATCCGCGCCTTGCCGGGGCCGGAATGCGAGATCTTCATCGGGCATGTGGGTGGGGCTGCGGGCCGGGTGGCTGTCGAGGCGACCGCCTTCCCCCAGCGCCATTCGCATTTCGTCATGAATGTGCATTCCCGTTGGCGTGAGCCGGCGATGGACAGCGCCGGCATTGGCTGGGCACGGGACGTGTTCGAGAGGGCCCAGCCCTATGCGGCCGCCACCGCCTACATCAATTTCATGCCGGAAGACGAGCATGACCGGGTCGAGACCGCCTACGGGCCGAATTATCGGCGCCTGGCGGAGATCAAGCGGCGCTACGATCCACAGAACCGGTTCCGCCTGAATCAGAACGTGAAACCGATGGCTGCGTAAGTTCTGCCAAAGCGGGCCGGCACGCTCCGCGCGGCCAGCCGACAGGGGTATGGCAAGGGGTCCGGACGCCGATCTTGACGATATCGGACATGGTCCGAAGGGGCAACTGCGGGCGGCCGCCAGGACCGGTATGATGAAGCTGCGGTCCGTCTCCCCCTGTCACCGGAGAGAGCGACGGACCCGGCTCCCGCTGGCCGCGACCTTTGCGACCGGCTTTCTCCCCAGGCTGCAAGCGGCGGCCTGAACCGACGGGGCCGCTGGAGCAAGCAGCCGGTGAGCGATGAAACACCTTGCTGGAGGTTGCCATGGGCACACTTGCTGCCAAACCGGATATCCTGTTTGTCGACATTGGAGCGGGTGCGACCGATGCGACGACGACCATCAGCTACGAGAAGAACCTCGACGACGAGCTCTGGGAGCGCTTTTCCAGCGGGTCGACGGTCGGCGCGTGGGCGTTGATCGATCCCCAGTTTCGCACTGGGCTTGGTGATGAGGCCGATCGCGCGGCGAGCTATCCGATTACCCTGACGCCCGGCCAGAAATATGAGGTTGGGCTCTTTACGCAGCAGCAGCGGCCCGGCACGGGCAAAGAGTTTCGAACGCTGATTTTGACGGTCTATTGCCTGTTCCTGAAACCGCGTGCCGCAGCGCTCATCACCGATGAGAACCGCGCCTTCGGCGGAACCTGGTACGCCCATCAGGTCGCCACGAACCGACCGACCGAGATCGTGATGATCGGCGCATCGCGCAAGGCACCGCTCATCGATGCCGATGGCCTCCCCCATCCCGTCGAGCCCGATGGGGCACCGACGGCGCCCCTCGGCCTCTCGACGAACCATGTGGTCGAGATCAAGCCGCTGCTCCCGGGCAACGGCTACTTCGCCGTGACGATGGTGACCGACAGGTTCGGCAACTGGGACCTGAGACAGTGGGATTTAGTCACGTTGCGCCGCCAGCTCACCGTCGTGTTTCCGACGATCCACATCTACAACGACGGTGATCCCTTCAGCGAGGGCGAGGGCGAGTTCTGGTTTCGCATCTATACCGGGGCGTTCAACAACCCGGTTCTCGTGCGGCCCGACTTTCATCTGCCAACGCAGGACATCGATGACTGGAACGAGACGGATCGCCCCTACACGGTCGGCTTTGCCCATGTGGGCCCGCTGACGGCCGTATCGCCCGAGGAGGCGGAGGTTTCCGTCCAGTCCTGGGGCGTCGAACATGATGGTGTGTTAGAGGCTGATGAGGGAGCCCAGGGAGACCGGACCCTCCCGCTGCCCACAGGGCGACTTTCCGAGAATGTGCCCGTCCTGGTTGGCTTTACGATGGATTGCCCCGTCTCGACGACTGATGACGATTTCCACTATGGGGTCGATGTGCAGTGGTCTGTCACCTACGCTCCGTGAGGCGAGGCGATCCAGTCGTGACGGTCGTTGATCTGCGTGGTGCTCTGTTGTCGTGCGAGACAGCAGCGGCCACGCAACCGCGTCTCTGACGGGCTGGCGCGCGGCCAGCCCGGGAATGTCAGGCGGCAGCGCCTTCCGGGGAGAGAATCGGCGCCTGCGTCGGAACCTGGGCGGGCGACCCCCACCAGTCGCTGCCGGCCGGGATCGACTCACCCTTCATCACCAGTGTCAGCGGCCCGAGGCTCGAGAGCCGGCCGAGCGAGGTGTCGTAGAGAACCGTCGAGCCGGAGCCCACCGTCACGCTTTCACCGAGTTCGATCCGACCGACCTTCATCAGGCGGTCTTCATAAAGGTGGGTCTGCAGGCAGGCATTGGAGTTGATGGCCGAGTAGTCGCCGATGGTCACGCAGTCGAATTCGGTGATGTCGGCCGTGTCCATGAACACACCCTTGCCGGTCTTGGCGCCGAACAGGCGAAGCGCCCAGGGCAGAAACGGCGTGCCCCTGAAAGGCTCGAGGATCGCCTTGCCGGCCATGCCCCAATACATGACGGCGACGGCCTCGGTCTTGAGGGCCCACCACGACCACATGGGGTGCATGGTCGGACGGTAGACGCCCATGAGAAGCCATTTGTAGCCGACCGCCACGAAGAGCTGCACGACGGCGATCACGACGCTTGCCACGACGCACAACGCCAGCGCCGTGCCCCAGCGCCCGTCGAGAACCGACGGTGCCAGCACCTCCATGGCCATCGTCGCAAAGGTGATGAACAGGGCGGTCGGAAGGGTGATGTTGAAGGCTTCGAACAGGGCACGGCCGAGCTTCAGCCAGCGGGAGGGCTCGTAGGTATCGGTCGCGGCCGAGGCGAAGCGCTGCCGGACCGGAAGCTGGATCGGCGGAGAGCCGAACCAGGTCTCGTCCGAGCCGACCTGGCCGCCTGCCGGAGGCTGCGACTTGACGCCGATGAGAGCACCGGACGCCAGCGCGCTGCCGAGGGGCACGACGGCGTCGTTGCCGATGAACACCCGCGAGCCGGTGGTGACCTTGCCGAGCGTCATCCAGCCGCGCCGCATTTCTTCGTCGCCCAGCACCACGTCGTCGGCCACGAAATTCTGGTCGCCGATGTCGATCAGGTCGAAACGTCCTGCGAGATTGGTCGAGATCTCGGATCCCTTGCCGATCTTGGCACCCATGAGACGGTACCACGCGCGCATGTAGACGGTCGCAAACAGCGACGACAACACTTCGAGCATGACTTCGGTCGCGAGCGACACCATCCACTTGCGCGCATAGAGGCCGCTGTAGACGGAGTAGACGCCGGGGCGCAGGCGGGGCAGCAGGAGCCAGCGGATGGCCGCGATCAGCAGCACCGTGGCGAAGATCATGACGGCTGCGGCGGGAAGCGCCAGGGCCGGCATGTAAAAGAGGTAATTGATGCCGATCAGCGGATTGATGAACGAGTCGACCTTCTCCATCAGGTCGAAGGCCGGCACGATGGGGATCAGCGCGATGGGCGGTGCGAGGATCAGCATGACCACGTAGAAGACCGTCAGGGCGAACTTGCGTACGGGGCCTGCTTCGGCTGCCTTTGGCAGATGATGGGGATCGAGCACCCGCACGAATGTTCCCGGCGATCCGCGAAGGGCATGCCAGGGATCCACGCGCGTCCCGGCGCGCAGGGAGGTCAGGTCGGCGAGTTCCGCGCCTTCGCCGATGAAGACATCGTTCTCGATGACGCAGGACGTGCCGATGCAGGCGTCGTTGTCGATCGTGACCGGGCCGATGATCAGCTCCTGGCCGACGACGCGCGCATTGGCGATCGTCACCTTGCCGCCGACGCTGGCATGGTCGCCGATGGTCACGAGATCGATGGCGCCCGCGTCGATTTCGGCGATCAGCGCCTCACGGCCAACCTTGGCGCCCAGCAGCCGCAGATAGATGCGGATGGCGGGCGAGCCCTGGAACCACTTGATGTGGACAAGGCTGAGGATCCGCTGCACGAGCCAGAGACGGTAATAGTAGGTGCCCCAGAGCGGGTAACGGCCGGGCTTGATCCGGCCGATGATGGCCCATTTGGCCACCACCGCGAAGGCCGTGGTGAACACGTTGACGGCCATGTAGGCGCCAAACACCACCGCCATGTCGCGCACCATCGAGGCGTCTTCGCCCGAGATCAGCGAATAGCCGATGAAGATGCACAGCCACGGGGCCGACATCAGCGTCAGGAGCATTGGCATGGCGGCCGTCTGCGCGAGGCCGCACAGGAACCGGCGCATGCGCGGCGGTGGTTCGAAGGTGCCCTGCGCGGCCGCATCGTGCGAGCGCAGCTTCATCTCGACGATCGAAGCGATGCCCCGCAAGGTGCGGCCCGTATAGACGTCCGGGAGCGTGATGGCGCCCAGATGCGGCACGGTGCGGACAAGGGAGACAAAGCGGGCGGCAAGGAGGGAATGGCCGCCGAGATCGAGGAAGAAGTCTGCGGTCAGCGGAACCGCCTGATCGGGGAAGATCTTCCTTGCCGCCTCGAGGAGGGCGGCCTCGGTGGCGGTTTCGGGCTCATCCTGCTCGAACGACGGCAGGGCCGCGGTGAGCGGGGCGATCCTCAGCGCCTTCCGGTCGATCTTGCCGGATGCGGCAAGGCGCGGAAAGGCGGTGACGGTTTCGAAATGGGCCGGAACCATGTAGGCGGGCAGCCGCTCGCGCAGCGCGAGCCGGAGCTGGGGCGAATCCGGCAGGATCCCGGGCTCGGGGATCAGGAAGGCCACCAACCGGTCGAGCCCGTCGTCGTTGCGCAGGGCGACCGCCGCCTGGGCGATGCCCGGCAGGGTGGCGAGAACGGTCTCGATCTCGCCCAGTTCAACGCGGAATCCGCGGATCTTGACCTGGTCGTCGATCCGCCCCTGGAACAGGATCTGTCCCGCCGCATCGATCGTGACGGCATCGCCCGAGCGATACAGGACGGGATCGAGGCCCCCGGTTGAGAACGGGTTGGGAACGAACTTCTCGGCCGTCAGATCCGGCCTGCCCACATAGCCGGTCGCAATGCCGGGGCCGCCGATGAGCAATTCGCCGACCGCGCCGGGTTCGACGAGCTTGAGGGAATCGTCGACGACGTAGCACGTGTAATTGGCAATCGGCGTGCCGATGGTGATCGCGTCGCCGGCTGTCAGTTCGGCGGCGGTTGCCACCACGGTCGCCTCGGTCGGCCCATAGCTGTTGAAGAGGCGACGGCCCGGCTTGGCGAATTTATTGACTAGCGCGGGCGGGCAGGCCTCGCCCCCGAGGATGACAAGGCGCAGCGACGGCACATCGTCGCCCAGCATGCCGAGCAGGGTCGGCACGGTGTCGATGACCGTGATACCGGCCTCCCGCATGGCGGCGGCGAGCATATCCGTGTCGCTCAGGAGGTCCTTTCCGGCAACCCAGAGGCTCGCGCCGGCCAGATAGGGAATCCAGATCTCTTCCATCGACAGGTCGAACGCCACCGAGCTGCCCTGGAACATCACGTCATCGCCCTGAATCCCGTAGAGCGCATTGGCGCTGCGCAGGAAATGGCAGATGTTGCGATGGGTGATGCGGATGCCTTTGGGACGTCCGGTCGAACCCGAGGTGTAGATCACATAGGCGGTGTGATCGGCCGTGAGCCCCCGCTCGCGGGCAGTCGGGGCCGGCGGTGCCTCCTCGGCCAGAAGCGATTGTGGCGTCAGAACCGTGACGCCGGCCGTTGCCTGTGGGCGCCACTCGTCCGGAACCAGGAGGGCTTTGGCCTGAACGTCTTCCAGGCAGGTCGCGATCCGATCGATGGGCGCCTCGGAATCGAACGGGAGCCAGGCTGCGCCCGAACGCGCGATCGCCACCTGGGTGACCAGCAGTTCCCAGCCTCGCGGCATCCACAGGCCGACCACGTCGCCCGGTCCGATGCCCTTGGCCACCAGCCCGTTTTCCAGCCGCCGCGCCGCCTCGTCGAGGGTCGCGTAGGTCAGTCGGATGTTCCCGTCGATGATGGCGGTGTTGCCCGGATTCGCGAGGACGCTGGCGTCGAAGAGGTCGACGAGCGTGTCTTCGCGCAGGAGATCGGGGCGGTCGGGACCGCGAAGCGGATTGTTCATGGGGGAGCCATATCGGCGTTGGGGTGAAACAGGGTCGCTTTTAGTCCAAGGTTCGTGCGAACGCACTTAGCATTTCGTCATTGCAAAAGGTTTGATCCTGCCATTCGGTCACGTTGAAATCCGGCACGGCCTCGTAGGCGGCCAGCGCCACAACGGAATGGTTCAGCCACGGTTTGAGGCGGACGCAGACATGGGGGAACGGCCCGCGTCCCGAGCGCGAGGCCCGCACCGCGAAAACGTCGCCCTTGCGGTAAACCGCGATGTCCTGCGGCGAGATCATGACCTCGCCGGTCAGCTTCAAGGCCGCCTCCTTGAGGCTCCAGAGGACGATTTCGGCCTCGCGAGGATCGTGTGCCAGATGCGGCAGGAGCGGCATTTCCTCATCCGTCACGGCGATGGAGAGCGGCGACGCCTGATCGTCCGATTCCAAGATCGCCACATCGATTCCCACATGCGCCCGCGCCGAGACGGCGATGACCGTCAAGGGGCCGGCGTGGCTCATGTTGAAAGCGGGGCCGTCGACGCAGAAGGGCTTGCCGGTGCTGTCCAACGACAGGGTCGGAGATGTTCTGGTGGCTTCGCGGAGAGCCAGACGCAGGGCGCCATGGCCGAACCGATAGGCAGCGCCCGCCTCGGTCCGGCGAAAGCGGGCGGCTGCGTCGCGCTCCCATGTCTGCGCAGACGCGTCGAACGCCTCAAGGCATGCGGCCTCGAGCCGTGCCGAAGCGTGACCGCGATCGAACGAGAAAACCGAAATCATCGGCAAACATCCTAGCAAGCCGCGACATTAGGCGGAGGTTCCTGAAGGGCGCGTGAACAATGACGCGCAGGCTGGCGGGTCGGCGCTGCGGTCCAAAAGCGATTCAGGAGCGATACAGGAGCGATTCAAGGGACAGGGACGGCGCGTCCCAACTGCCGGCCTGAGCCGGAGCAGGCAAACGTCCAATAGGCTCCAAGACTCCGGTTGACTCTCCAATCCCTAAAGAACAAAATAAGAACATCATGAATGAAAATGAGTTGGGCAAGGTCCATGCGTGCCGGGCAGAAGGACGTTTTTGCCGCCTTGCGGCAGGAAATCAGGCGGCTGGATGGAGATTTTCGCCAGCGGGAAACGCTGTCCTTCGGCGTGAAGGCTCTCGATCGGCGGCTTCCCGGGGGCGGGCTGCCGCGGGGGGCCCTGCATGAGATCACCGAAGGGGGGCCGGCAGCGGAATTCTCCGGTTCGGCCACGCTTTTTACGGCAGGGATCGCGGCCCGCCTCAAGGGGCCGATCCTATGGTGCCTGAACCGGCGCGATCTGTTTGCGCCGGGCCTGGTGAATGCAGGGTTGCACCCGGACCGGGTGATCTATGCGGAGACCTTTCGCGAGCCGGACATTCTGCCGGCCATGGAAGAGGGCCTTCGTGAGAAGGGGCTGGGCGCGGTGATCGGCGAAGTGACCCGGCTGGGTCTGACCGCCTCGCGTCGTCTTCAACTGGCCGCCGAGACATCGGGCGTTCCGGTTTTTGCCCTGCGGCGCTGGTGGACGATGGCCGAGCGGGATCTGACCGGTCTGCCCACCGCCGCCGTCACGCGCTGGCAGATCTCGCCCTTCATCTCGCAGGCGCCGCCGGCCCCGGGCCTGGGACGTGCCCGCTGGCATGTGGACCTTCTGCGCTGCCGCGGCGGTGAACCGTACTCCTGGATTCTCGAGGCCTGCGATGCGAAGGGTCGTCTCGCTCTACCTGCCGACCTGGCCGACCGACCGGATCAGGCGCCAAGGCGCCGCGCCGCCGCCGGGTGAGCCGCTGGTCACCGTCATCACGCAAGGCTCGCGCCGTCTCGTCGGCGCGGCCGATCACGCAGCCCATGCCCTCGGGTTGCGGGTCGGGCAGACCGTGGCGCACAGCCAGGCCCTCGTGCCCAATCTCCACATCGCCACGGCCCTGCCGGATCAGGACGCGGCGGCCCTGGTCGAGCTGGCGCGCTGGTGCATCGGCTATTCGCCCGTCGTGGCCCCCGATCCGCCGGACGGAATCTGGATCGACATCGCCGGATCCTCCGCGCTCTTCGGCGGCGAGCAGAAGCTGCTGGCCGACCTGATCCGCAGGCTGTCCGCCCAGGGCATTCATGCGCGCGCCAGCGTCGCCGACACGCCGGGGGCCGCCTGGGCCATGGCACGCTACGGGTCCCACGCCGTCGTGTCGTCCGAGCGCACGATAGCGGCTGTCGCCGATCTGCCGGTGGCGGGCCTGCGCCTGGCCGATTCGATCCTCGAGGGCCTGAACCGGTTGGGAATCGAACAGATCCGGCAATTGGCCGCGATGCCCCGCGCTCCCATGACACGCCGGTTCGGCAAGGAGGTCGGGCTTCGTCTTGACCAGTTGCACGGCCATGCCTTCGAGCCGCTCAATCCGCTGGTGCCCAAAGAGACACCGGCCCGGCGTCTGGTCTTTGCCGAACCGATCGGGCAGCTCGCCGATCTCAAGGATGTGCTCCATCGGCTGGCCGCGGCCCTGTGCCAGGACCTCGCCGAACAGGATCGCGGCGTGCGCCGGCTCGATCTGATCTTCGAGCGGATCGACCGGCATAACGTGGCCCTGCGGGTCGGGACCGCCCGGGCGACGCGGGATGCGCCGCATCTGGCCAAACTCTTCGACGAACGCCTGGAGACCGTCGATCCGGGTTTCGGCATCGAGGCCGCCCAGCTCGTGGCGAGCCAGGTGGAGCCCCTGAGCGCCGATCAGGTCGAGGCCCAGGATATGGGGATTGCCGAGGGATCGCCGGTGGATCTCAGCCGGCTGGTGGATCGCCTCGGCGCACGCCTCGGGCCGAAACGCATCTATCGGCTGGAGCCTGTCGAAAGCCACATTCCGGAGCGCTCGGTGAAGCGAATTTCCGCGCTTGCGCCCCTCACCGGGCAGGCTTGGCCCGCCACCCTGTCGCGGCCGACGCGGCTGCTGGAATATCCGGAGCGGGTCACCGCAACCGCGCTGCTGCCCGATCATCCGCCCGCCTTCTTCGTCTGGCGGCGCGTGCGCCACCGGGTCATCAAGGCCGACGGCCCGGAACGCATCACCGGCGAATGGTGGCGCGGGGCGCAGGACGATTTTCTGCTGCGCGATTATTATCGGGTGGAAGACGAGAAGGGCGCGCGGTTCTGGATTTTCCGCGATGCCCCGGCCGATCAATCGGCGCGCTGGTGGCTGCATGGAATTTTCGCATGAGCTACGCCGAACTTCAGGTCACGACCCATTATTCGTTTCTGCGCGGAGCCTCGAGCCCGCGCGAATTGTTCGAGCAGGCCAAGCAGCTTGGCCTGAAGGCCCTGGGCATCACCGACCGCAATTCGCTGGCGGGAATCGTCAAGGCTTTCGAGGCCGCGAAGGAAACCGGCCTGCGCCTCGTGGTCGGCTGCAGGCTCGATCTCGTGGATGGCACGTCGCTCCTGGTCTATCCCACCGATCGTGCCGCCTATGCGCGTCTGTGCCGGCTGTTGAGTCTTGGCAAGGGCAGGGCCGGGAAGGGCAAATGCGACCTTTCCTGGGACGATGTGGTGGCCTGGAGCGAGGGCCTTCTTGGCGTGCTGCTGGGCGACGAGGCGAACGACACGCTTGCCCGCAATCTGTCCCGGCTGAAGGCCACCTTCGGCGACCGCGCCTATCTGGCGCTGGTCCGGCGGTTCGGCGCGGACGAGCATCTGCGTCTCTGGCATGTGGAACAGGCAGCGCAGGCCGCCCGCGTGCGCACGGTGGCAATGGGCGACATTCTCTACCACCATCCGGATCGGCGTCTGTTGCAGGACGTGGTGACGTGCATTCGACAGGGCTGCACCATCGATGCCGCAGGCTTCCGCCTGGAACGCCATGCCGACCGGTTTCTCAAGGATGGAATGGAGATGGCGCGGCTGTTCGAGCGGCATCCCGAGGCGGTCGCGCGAACGGACGAAATCGTGCGGCGCTGCTGCTTTTCCCTCGATGAGCTGGCCTACCAATATCCGTCCGAAACGGAAGCGGGTGAGAGCGCGCAGCAGAAACTGGAGCGCCTGACCTGGGCGGGCGCGCGGGATCGCTATGCGGAGGGTGTTCCGGATGCCGTCACGGCGCAATTGCGGCACGAATTGCGGCTGATCGAGAGCCTGAAATACGCACCCTATTTCCTCACCGTCCATGCCATCGTGACGTTTGCGCGGGGCCGGGGAATCCTGTGTCAGGGGCGGGGGTCGGCGGCCAATTCGGCGGTCTGCTACGTGTTGCGCATCACCTCCATCGATCCGGTGCGCACCGAGCTTCTCTTCGAACGGTTCATCTCGCAGGAACGTAACGAACCGCCCGATATCGACGTGGATTTCGAGCATGAGCGGCGCGAAGAGGTCATTCAGTGGATCTACGACACCTACGGCCGCCAGCGCTCGGCCCTGACGGCGGTGGTGAGCTGCTACCGGGCGCGGGGCGCGGTGCGCGAGGTCGGCAAGGTTCTGGGCGTGCCGGAGGATGTCACCGGAGCTCTCTCAGGCCTCGTCTGGGGATGGAGCACCGAGGGGGTCAGCGAACGGGAGGTCAAGGATCTCAACCTCAATCTCGACGATCCGCGCCTGCGCCTCACCCTCGATCTGGCGCGCGCCCTGATTGGCGCGCCGCGTCACCTGTCGCAGCATCCGGGCGGTTTTGTGCTGACGCAGGACCGTCTCGACGATCTCGTGCCCATCGAGCCGGCCGCCATGGAAAACCGGCAGGTGATCGAATGGGACAAGAACGACATCGAAACCCTGAAATTCATGAAGGTCGATGTGCTTGGGCTCGGCATGCTCGGCTGCATGCGCCGCGCCTTCGATCTGCTGAAGGCGCATAAGGGCCTGTCGCACGACATGGCGTCGATCCCCCCCAAGGACGGCCCCACCTACGCGATGATCTGCAAGGCCGACACGGTGGGCGTGTTCCAGATCGAAAGCCGCGCGCAAATGGCCATGCTGCCGCGCATGAAGCCGACCCAGTTCTACGATCTGGTCATCGAAGTCGCCATCGTGCGGCCGGGGCCGATCCAGGGCGACATGGTGCATCCCTATATCCGCCGACGGGAAGGCCGCGAGACGGTTTCCTATCCGACCCCGGAGCTGGAACGGGTGCTGGGCAAGACGCTCGGCGTGCCGCTGTTCCAGGAACAGGCGATGCGCGTGGCGATCGAATGCGCGGGGTTTACGGCCTCCGAGGCTGACCAGCTGCGGCGCTCCATGGCGACTTTCAAGTTCAAGGGCGACGTGTCGAAATTCCAGCGCAAGCTCATCGATGGCATGCGCGAGCGCGGCTACGAACAGGCCTTCGCAGAGCGCATCTTCAAACAGCTCGAAGGCTTCGGCTCCTATGGGTTTCCGGAAAGTCACGCGGCGTCGTTCGCGCTCATCGCCTATGCGTCGTCATGGATGAAATGCCACCATCCAGATGTGTTCTGCTGCGCGTTGCTCAATGCCCAGCCGATGGGCTTCTACGCGCCTGCCCAATTGGTGCGCGACGCAAGGCAGCACGGGGTCGCCATCCGACCGGTCGACATCAACCGCTCGCAATGGGACTGCACCCTCGAGGAGCATCACGGCTCCCTTGCGGTCAGGCTGGGATTGCGGATGGCCAAGGGCCTGGCCGGTGCGGAAGGCGAGCGGATCGTTGCCGCCCGGGGCATCGCACCGTTCGAATCCGTCGAGGATCTCTGGCGGCGGGCGGGGGTCGCGGTGGCGGCTCTCGAGCGCCTGGCCGAGGCCGATGCCTATGGGTCCCTCGGCCTCAATCGCCGCGATGCCCTGTGGCAGGTCAAGGGCCTGGGCGACAAACCCCTGCCGCTTTTTGCAGCCGCGGATGATCGCGACGAGCAGCGGGTGCCGGAATCGGTGGAGCCGGCGGTTGCCCTCACCCCCATGACGACCGGTCGCGAGGTGGTGGAGGATTACCGCTCCAAGGGCCTCACGCTGCGTCAACATCCGGTCGCCTTCCTGCGGCACGATCTCGATGAGCGCCGCATCCTGCGCTGCGCCGACCTGCGCTCGGCCCGCCACGGCCAGCGGGTGACGGTGGCGGGCCTCGTGCTGGTGCGGCAGAAACCGGGTTCGGCCAAAGGCGTGATGTTCATCACCATCGAGGACGAGACCGACATCGCCAATCTCATCGTCTGGCCGTCCCGGTTCGAAAAGCAGCGGCGCCTGATCCTGTCGGCCGGCATGATTGCCTGCCGGGGGCAGGTTCAGCGGACCAAGGACGTGATCCACGTGGTTTCCGAACACATGATCGATTTCTCGGAATCCCTGAAATCCGTCGGTGACCGGCAGGAGCCTTTTCCCTTGCGGCATGGTCGGGGCGACGAGGCCAAGCGCGGCGGCGGGCCCGATCCGCGCGATGGCCCCGCACTGGGCCGCAAGGCGCGGGAGATCTACATTCCGGATCTGCGCCTCGGCAGCGGCATCAAGATCAAGACCCGGGATTTCCGTTAGCTCCTATCAAGGGGTGGATTTTTGCCTGTGCTGGCCCAGAATGGCCGGATGGATAAAAACGACATCGATCACATCGCCGCCTGGATCATCCAACGCGGCCTCTCCGGCGCGTCGGAAACCGAGCTGCTGCAAGGGTTCTGCACGAAATGTCAGTCAGCAGGCCTCCACCTGACGCGGGCCATCACGCTGATCGACACGCTTCATCCCACCTATGAGGGCCGCGCCTTCCGGTGGCGCAGCGACGACGTGACCGAAGACGCCGTGGTGGAATACGGGCGGACCAACGAGGGCGAGGCCGCGGCGAACTGGCAGCGCAGCGTCTTCTATCACCTCCTCACCACGGGCGCTGACGAGTTCCATTGCGCCCTGACGCCGGGCGCGCCGCTGCAATTCTCCAACCTCGGCACCTTCAGCGAGGAAGGCTATTCCGCCTACCTGGCCCTCGTGCACCGGTTCGCCAGCGACGGCGTCATCGGCGAAATGGATTGCTTCTACTCCCACTGGCTGACCGCAGAGCCGGGTGGCTTCAAAGAGCCGGATCTGGCGGCCCTGCGGGATCTCGTGCCCAAGCTCGCGCTGGCGATCAAATGCGCGTCGCTGGCGCGGATTGCCCAGACCCTGGTGCAGGTCTATCTTGGCCGGGATGCCGGCCAGCGGGTGCTCAGCGGACGCATCTCGCGCGGCGTTGCCGATCGCATCAGCGCGGTTCTGTGGTTCTCGGATCTGCGCGGCTATACGGCCATCACGGATGCGGCGGCGCCCGGCGAGGTGATCCCGCTCTTGAACGATTACGCGGATGCGGTGATCTCGGCGATCCATGCGGCAGGTGGTGATGTGCTGAAGCTTATCGGCGACGGCATTCTCGCCATCTTCAAGGCCGACGATCCGGGCGATGCGTGCCGCTGCGCGCTCGAAGCGCACCGCAACCTGCGCCGCGACATCACCACCCTCAACGCCCGCCGCAACGCCGAAGAGCGGCCGGTCACCTCGGTCTATCTCGGCCTGCATATCGGCGATGTGTTCTACGGCAATATCGGCAGCGAGGACCGGCTCGATTTCACGGTGGTGGGCCCTGCCGTCAACGAGGTCAGTCGCATCGCTTCCATGTGCCGCTCGGTTGATCGCGGCGTCGCCATCTCGTCCGACTTCGTGGCCGCGACGCCCCTCGATCAGCGCCAGAATCTCGTTTCGCTCGGCCGCTTCGCCCTGCGGGGCGTTGGCCGCGCGCAGGAGCTGTTCACGCTCGATCCGGCGGCCTTGTGAGAGGAGAGGCCGCTACTGGCCGACCTTGCTGAGCACGTCGGCCTTCAGGAAACGTTCGATGAACAGCATGAACAGCACCGAGGGCACCAGCAGAATCAACGCGGTGATCGACGCGATCTGATAATTGCCGCCCATGCTGGCATTGTAGAGCAGCAGCGGCAGCGTCGTGACCTGCGGCACGCCGACGAAGAAGGTGCCGGTGAACTCGTCGAGCGATTCGAGAAACACGAAGATGGCGCTCGCCATGATGCCGGGGGCCGCCAGCGGCAGGGTGATGGTGAAGAACGTGCGCAGCGGCGAAGCGCCGATATTGCGCGCCGCCAGTTCGAGATCCCGGTCGACCGCCGCGAAGGCCGCGGCTGCAATCCACACCGAATAGACCAGACCATGGGCCGCATGAACAAGCACGACGCCGGGAATCGTGCCGGTCAATCCCAAGGTGTAGAACACCCGCGCGACGTTGATGTAGATCGCCACCGACGGAAAGGCCTGCGGCAGCAGGAAGACGATCATCAGCAGCGTGCGGAGGGGCAGTTTCAGCCGCGCGAGCGCATAACCCGCCGGCACCGAGACAGCGAGCGCCACCACCACCGTCAGGCACGCAATGCTGACGCTGGTCGCCAGGGACGACATGGCGTCGCCGGTCGGCCGGAAGACCACCTCCCAATAGCGAAGCCCATAGGTCACCGGCAGCTTGAAGGGCGTGTACCAGCGCTCCGCCACCGACCACAGGGCAAGGTTGGCAAGCGGCCCGAACAGCATGAAGGCGAAGACCGCAAGGCCGAGGCCCTTCAGGATCGTGCCCAGATAGCCGCCCCAGCGGACGCTTGACGCCGAGGGCGCCCGCGCGCGCGTTTGAGGGAGTTTCCTGAACGCCGGAATCGCTCCGGCGACGCGAGGGGCGGTGAGGGGATGATCGGTCGTCATGCGCCGACCTCGCGCTTCACGTTGTGGCGCAGATAGATCCAGGCGACGGCGCCCGCGATGGCGTAGGAGATCACGCCGAGCGCATTGGCGGTCGCGTAATCCCCATAGGAGTTGATGCGGAACGCCATGTCGACCGTCATCATGGTGGGCTGCGATCCGGCCACCATCATGGGCACCGACAGCACCGACAGCATGGTCACGAACGACAGGACGAGACCCACGAGGAGGGTCTGCGTCACCTGCGGCAGGACGATCTCGAACAGCACGCGCAGGCGCGACGCCCCCAGATTGCGCCCCGCCTCGATCGTCGCCCGGTCGATGGAGGCCATCGCGCCGGCGAGCATCAGGGTCACGAACGGCACCTGTTTCCACACGAAGGTGATGACGATACCGCGCCAATCCAGAAAGCTCGTCGTCTGAAGCGGTTCGAGCACGCCCATGGCGACCAGCGAGTTGTTCATCAGGCCGTTCTTGGCCAGAAACGTCCGCATGCACTGGGCCGCGACGATGAACGGGATGAACAGCGGCCAGCGATAGAGAAACCGCAAGGAGGCGATCAGCCACGGCGTTTCGCCGAGTGTCAGCGCTCCCGCGATCGCAATCGAAATCGCGGCTGTGAGCAGGGTCGACAGGATGACGATGAAGAGCGTGAAGAGAATATCGGTCGAATAGAGATCGATGGCCTTCTCGAAATGCGTCAGCGAAAAGCCGCCGCCCGGCACCGTGAAGGCCGATACCAGCGAGAAGCCAAGCGGGTAGAGAAACAGCGCGGCGATCATCGCCAGCGCCGGGGCGATCAGGATCAGACCAAAGAAGGACGGTCGCGTCATGGTACGATTGGGTCCCGATGCCGGAGACGGCAGGAAGTCGAAGAGCGAAAGCGGTCGGCCCGCACGAACCGTGCGAGCCGACCGTTATGGATCACCCAATCAGTTGGCGACCTTTTTCTCGTAGGTCTCGAGAATGTCGTTGAAGTAGGGCCCGATCGGGAACGCCTTGCCGTTGGCGGCGAGCGCCTCGGGGGTGATGTCCACGAAGAGCTTGTCCCAGTCGGCCTTGTCGAGCTTGCTTTGCACGTTGTTGGCGTCGATGCCCGGATACCAGTTGAAGCGCTTGACGATTCCCTCGGCCTGCACCTCGGGGCTGGTGGCAAGCGCGATGAATTCCTCAGCCAGCTTTTCCTGGCCGGTCTTGGCCGGAACCGCGTAATACATCGGCTGGCCGGGCATGCCGGGCGAGACGAGCTTCAGGCGGGTGTTCGGCGGCAATTTGCCTTCGGCCTTCCAGGTATAGAACATGTCGACCCAGACCGGCCCCATGGCGATCTCGCCGCGGTTCAGCATGTCGAGGGTGCCGGCATTGCCGGGGGTGATCACGACGTTCTTGTTGAACTCCTTGAGATCGCCCATGGCCTTGTCCCAGCTGGCCTTGGTGGCGGCGTCATAGGGGCCGACCTCGAGCTTGGCGGCATCGCCGCCGAAGGCCGAGACCCAGCCGGTCACGAAAGCCACGCCCGACATGCCGCCCTTGATGCCGTTATAGCCGAACTGCTTGGGGTTCTTCTTCACCCATTCGCTCAGTTCCGCGTAGCTGTTGGGCGGCGATTTCACGAGATCGGGGTTGTAGGCGATGGCCGTCTGCGAATGGAACATCGGCATCACATAGCCGCTGACGTCGGTGCCGAGCGAGTTGTTGGCGGTGTCGCGGGTCACCAGCTTGCCGGTAGGCAGCGTGTCCCGGTATTTCTTGATCAGCTCGTCCTTCACCAGCGTGCCGGCGGCCTTCTGGTGGATGACCACGACGTCGAAGTCCGAATTCGCCCCGGCCTTCTTCTGCGCATCGAGCTTCTCGAAGATCTTCTGCGAACCACCGTCGCCGGGTCCGGTGCCGACCGCCACCACCTTGACGCCCGGATGGCTCTTTTCGAACATCGGGCCGAGATAGTCCTTGATGTAGTCGACCATGTTCTGGTCGCCGGCGGTGGCGACGTTGAGGGTCTGGGCGCTGGCCGGACCGGCCAGCAGAACGGCCGAAATGCCAGCCGCCACTATCGTCTTATGCATGGGTTTCTCCCGGGGTCTCAAGGGTAGGGAACAGGTGCAGGGATGCGAGCGGAAGGCGAAGGCCGACCGCGCGATCGAGCTCGTGATAGCGATCGTCCGTCACGGTGAAATGACGGTCCTTGATGGCCACCACATAGCGGTAATGGCCGCCCGGATAGGTTCTCTGCGTGATGCGTCCGGGCAGGATGATGGACCCGTCGATCAGCGCATCCGGATCGTCCAGGGAGGCAACGTCGTCGCGGAAATAGGCCGTGACCGGACCCATGACGCCCGACCCGTTCCATGATGCGGAACGGCCGTTCTCCACGCTCACCTCGACGCCGTCGGCCGCAGGCCGGACATCGAGCGCGATCGTGTTCTCTGCGCCCATGAAGCTCGCGACAAACGGAGAGCTGGGATGGTCGAACACTTCCTTCGGCGAGCCGATCTGGGCGATCCGCCCCGCATCCATCACGACGATCCGGTCCGCCATGGTCATGGCCTCTTCTCGATCGTGGGTCACATGGATCGCCGTGAAGCCGAGCCGGTTCTGCAGGGACTTGATCTCGGACCGCAGCTGGATGCGCACCTTGGCGTCAAGATTGGAGAGCGGCTCGTCGAGGAGCAGGATCTCCGGCTCGATGGCGAGCGCCCGGCCGAGCGCCACGCGCTGGCGCTGCCCGCCCGACAGGTTCGTGACCTTGCGGTCCTCAAGGCCCGACAGGTTCAGCATCTTGAGGATCGCGGCCACCCGTTGGCGGATCTCGTCCCTGGCGATGCCCCTGAGGCGCAGGCCGTAGCCCACATTGCCCAGCACCGTCATGTGCGGCCACAACGCATAGGATTGGAACATCATCGCCATGCCGCGTTTTTCGGGCGGCATGTTGACCACGTCCCGCCCAAACAGGCGGATCGCCCCGTCGGTGGCTTTCTGGAAGCCCGCAATGGTGCGCAGAAGCGTCGTCTTTCCGCACCCGGACGAGCCGAGGATGGCGATGAATTCACCGGCCGCGACGGACAGGTTCACGCCATGCAGCACGGGCTGTGAGCCATAGCTGACGTGGAGGCGATCGATGTCGATCGCCGGAAAAGCAGAATGATCCACGATGGCCGTAACCTCCCAGACACGCTTTCCGCGTTCTTATGTAGCCAGCAAACCACAATCCCGGTTCGGGGGGAAGGGAGAGTGTGACAATCCGTACACCGGCCGTGTGACACTTCCACGACGAGGACAGCAGCCCTTTGGCGTCGCCTGCCCATGACAGGGCGACGCTCTCGAGGTCAGGCGTTGGGAGGGTGTGCTTACTGGGCGGTCGAGAGGGGTAGGCCGGCGCGCCTTTGATTGAAGGGAATCCGCGTCGTTTCCCGGATGCGCGCCTCGCCGATCGCCGGCGCATTCGCATTTCCCCCGACGAAAACCTGGATCGCGCCTTCCTCGATCACGTAGGTCCCGTCGTCGAGATGAAAGCCGAGATCGGTGACCGGCACCCGCAAGGTCACCCGCCGGGATTCGCCCGGCTGCAGCAGGATCTTCTCGAAGGCCTTCAATTGCCGGAGCGGTCGACTGCGGGTTGCAATGGGATCGCGGATATAGAGCTGGGCAACCTCCTGACCCGCACGGTCGCTCCCGTTGGTAAGCGTCACGCTCGCCTCGAGCTGATCGCCCGCCGACAGGTTCGCCTGTCCGATGGTGGCATCCGAATAGGCGAAGGCGGAATAGCTCAGGCCCCAGCCGAAGGGGTAGAGCGGCGAGATCGCCTCGTCGATGTAGTTCAGGGTGAAGCGGTTGTTCTCAAGCGTCGGGCGGCCCGTTGGAAGGCGGTTGTAGTAGAGTGGCAATTGGCCGATCGTGCGCGGCCAGCTGAGCGGCAGCTTTCCGCTCGGATTGGCGTCGCCGAAGAGAATATCCGCAACCGCGGTGCCAGCCTCGGTGCCCGGGTACCATGCCATGAGAATGGCCGGCAGCGTGTCGGCCAGCTTGCCCAGCTCCAGCGGTCGGCCGCCGATGATCACCAGCACGACCGGCTTGCCGGTGGCCGCAAGCGCTTCCAGAATCTCGGCCTGCTTGCCGCTCAGCGTCAGATGAGCGCGCGAGGCGGCCTCGCCGGACAACTCCTGCGGTTCGCCGAAGACCGCGATCACCAGATCCGATTCGCGCGCGACGGCGAGGGCTGCCGGCAATTGGTCGGTGGTCCGGCACATGAGATCGCAGCCGTCAGCCTGCCGAACGGCAATCCCTGCCCGCTGGGCGCGGTCCCGCACGCCCGTCAGAATGGAGACGCTGTCCTCCTGATGACCGCGGGCCCCGTGCGGCCCGATCTGGTCGCGCGGCGCGTTCGCCAGCGGGCCGATCACGGCGATCGAGCGGGTGGTTGGGGCGATCGGAAGGACAGCGTCGCGGTTCTTCAGCAGCACCATCGTCTCGCGCGCGACCTCGCGGGCGGCCTGTCGCGATTCCGCCGTGGGGAAGATGGAATCGACCCGTGTCGGATCGATGTCCGGCTTCTCGAACAAGCCGAGGCGGACCTTCGTGCGCAGCACACGCCTGACGGCCTCGTCCACAACGGCTTCGGGGATCCGGCCGGCGCGAACCTCCGTCGGCACATGCTTGATGTAGAGCTGGCCCATCATGTCCATGTCGACGCCGGCCAGAAGGGCCTTGCGGGAGGCCTCTGCACCGTCTGCCGCGATGCCGTGGCCGAGCAACTCCTGGATGCTCGCCCAATCCGACGTGACAAAGCCATCGAAGCCCCATTGGTCGCGCAGGACCTCCGTCAGGAGCCAGGGATTGGCCGCAGACGGCACGCCGTTCAGCGCATTGAACGCCGCCATGAAGCTCATGGAACCAGCATTGAGGGCCGCACGGAAGGGCGGCAGGTAGGTGTCGTACATCTCCGCCGGCGGAATATAAGTGGTGTCGTAGTCGCGCCCGCCCTGTGGGGCGCCGTAGCCCGCGAAGTGCTTGGTGGCGGTGGCAAGGCCGCCCGCGCGGAAGCCCTCGACCCGCGCGGCGGTCAGGACCGAGCCCAGATAGGGATCCTCGCCGAAACCCTCGACAATCCGGCCCCAGCGACTGTCCCGCGACAGGTCGGCCATGGGGGCAAAGGTCCAGTTGACCCCGACATAGGAGGCCTCGCGGCCAGCCCATTCTGCGGCCAGACGTGACAGGCGCGGGTTGAAGGCCGCAGCTTCTCCAAGCGGAACCGGGAACTGCGTCCGGAAACCATGAACGATGTCGAGGCCGAACAGGGGCGGGATCTTCAGGCGCGACTGACGCGCGAGCGCCTGGGCACGGGCGACATCCTGGGCATTGTTGAAGTTGAGAAGGGCCCCGCTTCGTCCTTCCTGAATGTCCGCCCAGCGCAAGGGAGGGCCGTGAGAAATCAGGTTGAGTTGGCCGACTTTCTCCTCAAGGGTCATTGTGGCCAAAAGGCGCGAGACGCGGCTTTCCACGTCCTCCTGGGCCCAGGCGGCCGAGATCATGGCCGACAGGACAGCGCAGGCGCCGAGGGCTGCCTTCAGAGGTCTGAAACGGAAAGCCCTCATAATGGTGTCCTTCAGAACAAGCCTCCTGTGGCCAGCGTGGAAAAACGTCCTTGCGAAGGCTGTGCAATGCGAGGACAATTCGTGGCATTGGCGCTTGCCAGCCGCTCCGTCAATACCCTTAGTCGTCAAAGCCATGGATCAGCCTCCGTTCCAACCGCGCTTTCTCCTGTCTGCCCTGGCCGTGCTGTTGATCGGATCGGCGCTTGTTCTGGTCGCCGCCGCCTTCAGCGGTGAGCCGGACTGGATGATGGCGACCGTGGTCGCCTTCATGGCCGTCGTGACGGCAAGCACCGTCCTGATCGCCCGGGAGATGACACGCGTTCGGCAAGGTCCGTCAGATGCAGCAGCCCGGATCGGGCGGCTGGTGCCGCGGCACAACGCTGCCAACCCAAGCGAAACCGTATCGGTGGGACGCAATCCGACCCCTGAACCCGAGGACGACATCGCTTTTCGGCGCGCGCAGAAGGCCGAGGCGGTGGACCGGTTGCGGGATGGGATCGTTCACGATCTCAACAACCGGCTGATGGTGATCAGCGCGAATATCGACGCGGTCGCGCGCCAGATGAAAGAGCAGCCCATCCTGCAGCGCAAGCTGCTCTCGGCCCTTGTGGCTGCTGACCAGGCAGCAGCCTTGCTCGCGCGGTCAACCGCCTTCTCCCGCCAGCAGGGGCCGCATGTTGAAAACATCGACCTGGGGGCGCGGATCCAATCTGTTGCGGCGCTGCTCAGCCGGTCCCTGCTCCGCGATACCGTGGAGTTGCGGGTCTCCTTGAGCGATAACCTCTGGCCCGTCGCGGTCGACCCGGACGAGTTGGAGACCGCCATCGTGACGCTGAGCGCGCATGCGCGCGACGCCCTCGCACAGGGTGGCGCCATCCGGATCGAGGCGTCCAACCAGCAGGTTCAGCGGGGCGCCCTGTCCGACCCACTTCTCGAAGGCGATTTCGTCCGGGTGATGATCGACAGCAGCGACGGTTCGGAACTGCCCGTCGCAGGCCGCGCGCGGGCAGACGCCTTCAGCCCACAGGATCTGGATAAGGGAGCGTCGATGACCCTTAACCGGGGTCTGCATTTCCTCCATCGGCTGGGCGGGGCGACGGAGGTGCGCAGCAACGGCAATGGATTGACCATCACCCTGTATCTGCGGCGTGCGGATTTGCCGGCGCGTCTTGGCGCCGCTGCGGCAGACGATGACCCAAGTCCGTCCGAAAAAATCCGCTCGGCACTGGAAATTCTGGTGGTGGACGATGAGGTCGAGGTGGCGCTTGCGGTCCAGACGATGCTGGAGGAATTCGGTTACGTCACCCATGTGGCCACCGATCCGGGCCAGGCCCTCCGCAGCTTGCGCGCCAGGACGCCCGAATTGGTTCTGATGGATGTGTCGATGCCAGGCACCATGAGCGGCGTGATGCTGGCCCGCGAGGTGCGGCAGAGCTTCCCTGATTTGCCGATCGTGCTCTTCACCGGCAACCCGCTCGTCGCTGAGGAACAGAGTGAGTTCCCACTCCTGCACAAGCCCATTGTGAGCCGTGATCTCCATGCGGCCATTCAGCGAGAGCTGCGCTTTGCCGGCGAGGTGAAAGTGGTGGCCCTGTTTCCCAATCAGGCGCGCCGCGCGCCTTGATCGTGGGCCGCAGGGGTGCCTGTGGCCGGGGCGCTCGCGCTCTGTCGCGCCGCATCAACAAGAGCTGAAAAGAGCCGCTGTTGCTGGGCTTTCCAGAACAGCAGTTCGGGATGCCATTGAACGCCCAGCAGAAAGGGGCCGGCCTCGGCTTCGATCGCCTGCACGATGCCGCTCTCGTCCTGGGCGGCGATCGCGAGACCTTTGCCGAGGCGGTCGACGGACTGGTGATGCAGGGCATTCACCTGGCACGGATTGCAGCAAAGAATTCGGTCGAGCCGCGTGCCCGGCATGATGGAGACCCGCTTCTTCGGCAGCACGGTACGCATCTTTGGCGCCTGTTCGTAGACCGCATAGATATCCGTGTGCAGTGTGCCCCCGAGCGCGACGTTGATCATCTGCGATCCGCGGCAGATTCCCAGTACGGGCAGGCCTGACGGCAGTGCACCCTTCAGGAGGTCCAGTTCAAGCCGATCCCGGTCGGGATCGATGCGCACATCAGGCAGAACCTGACCGCCATAGATCTCCGCTCCGATGTCGTCCCCGCCGCCAATCACCAGACCGTCGAGCGGCTCCATCGGGCGGGCATCTCCCGGGACGAGCCGAACGGCGCGCCCGCCTGCTCGTCCAATCGCCAGTCGGTGCATCAGGTAGCTGCGCCACCCGCCGCGCCGTGATGTGGTGACGCCGATGAGTGGTCTGCTCATGGCCGCGCGATCTGCTCGACGATTTCGGCCCAGCTCTTGTCTTGGCCGTCGAAATCCAGATAGGCGGCGCACACCGATTCCAACCGCTGCCTGTCGGAGGCCAGCCGCTCCACCGCGACCCAGCGGTTCCAGTCCGGCGCCATGCTCCAGCCAGGGTCGCTGACCCGCGCATCGGGCAGGCGGTAGTGAAAGGTCGGCCGGCCGTTGATCTTTTCGCCCGGCAGAACCGCACGGACGCGCGCTTCGTCGAAGTGCAGCAGCAAGGGCAGCAGGTCCAGATCCCGGTTGCGGGTGGGATTGGCCGCCAGATAATCGTCGATGAAAGCGTCCATCGCCGGCCAATACTGGGGGGATGTAATCTTGCGCACGTAGGCGGCCGGAAAGGGATCGGCGAAACCCAGGAATTCCCGGGTCGCGTCAGGCGCGACTTCCCGGCGCAGCCAGGGATTGAGCAGGACGAAACTCTTGAGAAAAGCCAGTGCCGTCTCGGCATCCTGGCGCGGGATTTCAGGGTTGAAGTGCAGGCCGAACGCGTAGAAGGCCGCGTCCTGGGTTCCCTTGGCGCCGAGCGCCCGCAAACTCGACAGGACCCGATCGACCTCCTGCAGACGGTCGACGGCGATCGGACCGGTCACCAATTCGCATGGGATGAGATAGCTTGCCGCAAAGCCGAACCAGGCGGCAAGCTTCGGCACGACGGTGAGAGTCCCGCTCCCTGTCTTGCCGGGATGCAACATGCGGCTGTCGAGCTCGACGGTTACGTCGCCGATGGCCGACCCCACGAGCGTGAAGGCATGGGGATCGATCTCAATGACCTCGCCGCCCAGGCTCTCCTGCAGGGCCCGGACCGTCTTCTCCGCCGACGGGCCGGCAAATTCGACTTCGACTCCGACCGTGCGCATCTGCCCGTCGCCGTTTGTAATGGCCGGTGGGAGGCTGAACGCGATCGCGGTGGAAAGGGCCACCTGCGCCATGGGAAGCTCCGTGACAGGGTTGGAGGGTGAACCAGTGAACGGGGGCCGTGCTGCCAAGTTCCCGATGGGACAGTCCGGAAGCGCGCCATCGGCGGGCATTGCCGCCTGTGAACTTCGCCCGCCGGGCCTTTGCGGTGGCCTTTTTCGCGCGTTTCGTCCTAAAAGACCGCATTATGATGCCCAAAAGACCTCAAAAAACAAAGAATACGGCCTGGAAACTCGAAATGGCCGCCATGCTCGCCTTGAGCTGGCCGCTGATTCTCACCAACCTGGCCCAGCATTCCCTGATGACCTCGGACGTGATCCTCATGGGCTGGCTGGGCTCCGATGCCCTGGCGGCCGGAGCGCTCGGGACCAATCTATATTTCGCCTTCCTGATTTTCGGCATCGGCCTCGTCAGCGCGACCGCGCCCGTGATTGCCGAAGAGCTTGGACGTCGCCGCCACTCCGTTCGCGAGGTCCGGCGGACGGTGAGGCAGGGGTTCTGGGTGGCTGTGACGGTTGCTGTCCCGATCTGGATCATCACCTGGAACGGCGAGGCCATTCTCTTGGCCACCGGCCAGGAGCCGAGCCTGGCGAAGGCTGCAGCCTCCTATATGCGCGCCCTGCAATGGAGCCTGCTCCCCTTCCTGCTCTACCTTGTCCTGCGGTCGTTCCTGTCTGCGCTGGAGCGGCCCGGATGGGCGTTGGTGATCGGATTGCTGGCCATTCCGGTCAACTTCGCAGCCGCCTACGGGTTGATGCTGGGCCATTTTGGCCTGCCGGCCCTCGGGCTGATCGGCGCGGGAATCGGCACGGTGATCTCGAGCACGTTCATGTTCGTCGCGCTGGCCATCGTCATCAGCCACGACCGCCAGTTGCGGCGATACCATCTCTTTGGCCGGTTCTGGCGACCGGATTGGGCCCGCTACCGGGGGCTCTGGCGCATCGGGTTGCCCATTGCCCTCACAATGGCTTTCGAGGTGACGATCTTCAACGCCGCCGCCCTGTTGATGGGGCGCCTCGGCGCCAACGAACTGGCGGCCCACGCCATTGCGCTGCAGATCGCGTCCGTGTGCTTCATGGTGCCGTTCGGAATCAGCCAGGCCGTCACCGTTCGCGTCGGCCGCGCCTTTGGCGGGCAGGATCGGGACGGGGTGACGCGCGCCGGCTGGAGCGGGTTCGCCCTTGGGGTCGGGTTCATGGTCTTCACGGCGGCTCTCATGCTGATGGCGCCCCATGCGCTGATCGGGGCCTTTCTGGATATGGCCGATCCCAGAAACGCGCCGGTCATTGGCTTTGCGGTGTCGTTCCTCATCCTGGCGGCCCTGTTCCAGCTGGTCGACGGAGCCCAGGTCGTCGGGGCCGGAATGCTGCGGGGCCTGCAGGATACCCGCGTGCCCATGGTGTACGCCGCCATCGGGTATTGGGGCGTCGGCTTGCCGCTCGGGATCTGGCTGGCCTTCTTCACGCCCCTTCGAGGAGTCGGAATCTGGATCGGACTGGCGACCGGTCTTGCCGTGGTCGCGTCGCTGATGCTGTGGCGCTGGCTCCGGCGCGACCGTCTCGGTCTCGTCGTCCTGCCGGCTCAGGAGACACTGGCGGCCTGATGGGTCAGAAAGGACAGGTCGACGGGGGCAAAGCGCGTGCCCTCATGGGTAACGCGCACCTCCTCGACTGACAAATCCCGCCATTCCGCAAGACGTGCCAGCGCCTGATTGATCATCTGCTCGGGCGCCGATGCGCCCGCCGTGAGACCGATCACCGCGACGCCGTCGATGAACGACAAGGTGAGATCGCGCGGGTCCTGCATCAGAAGCGCGGGCCGTCCGTGGCTCTCTGCGACTTCGCGCAGCCGTGCGGTGTTGGACGAATTGCCCGACCCGCAGACAATGACGCGTTCGGCCCGTGCAGCGATCACCCGCACCGCCAGCTGGCGATTTTGCGTGGCATAGCAGATCGTCTTGGTGTCGGGGCCCTGGATCGCCGGGAAACGCATTCTGAGCGCCGCGATGATGCCGCGGGTGTCGTCCACCGACAGGGTCGTCTGCGTCACGTAGGCCACGTGATCAGGATCGCTGACGCAGACCGAGCGAACATCCTCGACGGTTTCGACCACGTGGACGATCCCGGCAATCTGGCCGATCGTTCCCTCCACCTCCACGTGCGACCGGTGGCCGATCAGAATGACGTCGCGCCCGGCTTGGGCATGCCGTCTTCCTTCCACATGCACGCGACGCACGAGCGGACAGGTCGCGTCGAGAACCGCCAGATCGCGGCCGGCCGCCTCACGCTCGACTTCGCGCGACACCCCATGGGCGCTGAAGATCGCCACGGCGCCGTCGGGAATCTCCGACAACTCGTCGACGAACACTGCGCCTTTTCGTTTCAGGGCGTTGACCACGAAACCGTTGTGGACAATCTCGTGGCGCACATAGACCGGCTTGCCCGTTTGCGCGAGGGCGTCCTCGACCGCCTGAATTGCCCGTTCCACGCCTGCGCAAAACCCACGCGGCGCTGCCAGCAGCACAGTCAAGGGTTCCAGCCCACGCTTCATGCAACCTCCTCCGTCGTCGTCGCTTGTGCAGCCCGCACCGGGGTGCGCCAGAGGCGCCTGCCCAACGCCGCCACGGCCCGTTCGCCGGCAATCACCGCGCTCTCGATGGTGGCGGGCAGCGATCCGATCCAGTCTCCAGCCAAGGTCAGATTCGTCAACGGACGGACGGGCGGCTGGGGCAGTGGCCCCGCGCACTGGCTGATGGTGGCGCGACGTTCCTTGACGAGCCTCGATGCGGGCATCGGGCCGGTTCCGGCGTCGATGCCGAGCGCGATCAGGACCGGACTGATTTCGCGCCATATGTCGGCGGCTAGCACATCCGTGTCGCTATCGATGACAGTGCCGGCGGCTGATACGGTCACGCTCACATGGTCCGCTCGGACAAGCATCCATTGAGCAAGGCCGCCGGTCAGGCCGATCAGGCGTGGCGTGACCAGTCCTTCGAGACGGAAATGCACGTTCAGGATTGGTTCGAATTGCGTCGGGACTGTGAGCCACGGAAGGAGCCGCCGGATCTCCTGAGGTTGCAAGGCAAGGATCACGCGATCCTCCGGGCCCAGTGCCACAAGACTGTCGGACAGGCGCAGGCGCGTTGCCCGTCTTCCGTCGGTTTCGACGGCGCGGAGCCGATGCGACGGGAGAAACCGGACCTGTCGCGTGGACAGACATTGCAGGGCGGGCTCTACGAGATCGGCCGTCAGGCCGGACTGCGCAACGAGAAGCCGGGCGGCACCCGGCAATGCGAGCCGCCACAGGCCCCGTCGCAACCGTTTGGCGGAGGCCTGCGCCATCGGCGTATTGAGAATGGCGACCGTAAGCGGCTCGATAAACGTGTCGCGCGCCTGACTGCCTTCAAAGATCTGACCTACCGGCCGATCGACAACAGAAAAAAAGAGCCGGGCAAAGCGGGGGATGTCGGCGAGGGTCAGACCGGGAGGTCGGCGATTGCGGTGTCGCCATGACAGCGGCTGGAGGCCCGCATGTCGCGTCACTCCCGTAAGGCCGTCGTAAAGCGGCAGCCCGGCCGGCTCCGGCGCGATCCATTGGTTGCGCGCGCCAACCTCGTCGAGCAGCCGAATGGCCGCACGGTTGCCGGTAAACAGCACATGAGTGCCGTTGTCATGGTGAAAACCGTCGGGCGGAAAAAGGGTGCGGCAGCGGCCGCCGGCCTGGGGCGCCGCCTCATACAAGGTCACGCGGTCGCCGCTGCGGGACGCGGCCAAGGCTGCGCTCAGACCCGCAACGCCGGCGCCCACGATGTGCGTATGCGCCACCATCAGGCTGGCCTCATCGCGAGGCCGAGCAGTTGCAGGCGATCGCCCGTGGTCAGCCGCAACCGGCCGCGTCGCTCAGTCCATCCGCGCGCGATCAGCCGATCGAGGATCAGCCGGTAGCTCTCCAGCATGAGGATTGCGGGTTTCAGGGCCGCCCGGTCGAGAGATCGAAGGGAGCGATCGGCCGCGGCGAAACCGGCAGCCGCCTCGCGCGCCAGCTCCTCGCACGCCCTCGCAAAGCGCGGATCGGACACCATGGCGGAAGCCGTCCCGTCCGCAACACCCCATGCGTTCAATCGCGACAGGGGGACATAGACGCGATCGCGTTCGGCATCCTCATCGACGTCGCGCAGGATATTGACCAGCTGCAAGGTGTGACCCAGATCGAGTGCGAATTCGTGCGCGTCCTTGGCCCCAAAAATGCGCACGGACAGCGCACCCACGGAGCCCGCAACCTGTCGAGCGTAACGCGCAAGGTCGGCATCCTGGGCGAAACGGAGACGGTCGGCACTGTCCGTGGCCATCCCGTCCAGCACGGCGTGAAACTCGTGTAACGGCAAGGCAAAACGAGCCGCGGCATGGGCCAGCTCCCGTCCGACCGGACTCACCGCTCGCGTGTCGAGCGTGTCGATTTCCTGCCGCCAGCAGTCGAGGAACTCCTCTTTCTCCCGGACCGGGGCGGCCCCGTCGGCGATGTCATCCACCGCGCGGCAGAACGCATAGACGGCGTGGATCGCGCGGCGCTTCTCGTCCGTCAGGCTTTGCATGCCGAGGCGGAAAGAGGAGCCGGACCGATTGACGATCGCGGCCGTGATGTCACGGTCGCGTCTTGTCCGCGCAAACACCCGGTCGCCGACGCTCTGCAGGAAGGCCGCGGCTGCGTCCGCTTTGGTGACCTCCACGCGCTCGCGGACAGGATCGCGGCTGCGCAGCCGGTCGCGCAGCCGCTTGGCCAGTGCCAGGGTCGCGACGCTCTGGGCGCGCAGACGTCGGCTCTTCAATTGTCCGGGAAGGGCCTCGGCGACGTCGATCAAATGATCGACGCGATCAAGCGCGGTATCGAGAATCCTGCGCCGATGTTCCGGACGGCTGGGGTCGAAAAAGGCCATCTGGCCGCCGGCCCGGTCGAGCCACGGCAGGGGCAGATAGATCCGGTCGAGATCCCGGGCATCCTTGCTGCAATCCTGAAGGTGATTGAGGATCTGCAGGGCCGTGCAAAGGCCATCGGCAGCAGCGTTCGCACTCTCCGGCTCGCCATGAAGCCGCAGCAGAAAGCGGCCGACGGGGTTGGCGGAGTGTCGGCAGTATTCGATCAGCTCCGCCCAATCCGCGTAACGATCTTTGGTGGCGTCCTGTCGGAAGGCCTTGAGCATCGCCCTCGCCTCGGCCACGCCGGCGCCATGAGCCGCGTCGACGGCGTGCAGGCTTTCGGCTTCCGCGCAGGTCGAAAGGCCCGTTGTGAGTCCGCTCTCAAGGGCCGCGAGCTGTGCGATCTTGTCGTCCGCTGTCAGGCGGTCCGAGTCCGCGATGTCGTCTGCCAGACGCACAAAGCGATAGAAGGCCAGAACGGCTGCGCGATCATGCCTGGACAGCAGAAGGGACGCGACCGGAAAATTCTCGTCGCGCGGCTGTTTGGTGGCAGGTGGCCGGGCTTCACGCATCATTCTATGCCGCCGGATAGAGCCGTCCCTTCCACCCTGGCCGTCGTGCCGTGCCGATGCCGAGGAGCACACTCCACTGGATCGCAAGGCCGACGAGAATGGTGAAGGGATGAAAGAGGATCGAGACCGGGTTTTCCCGCGTGCTCAGGGTGATCAGGGCTCGCAGGCCGACCGTCAGCATGACCGCGAGAATGATAGGCACGGTCGGCTGGAAGGCAAGCAGGACGAACGGAGCAACGTGCCCCCCCAGCAGAAGAAGGGTCCAGATCGGCAAGCCGACGGGCGTGGCCATGCCTTCGCGCGCATTCTTGGCAAAGCCGTCCCACGCCTCGTCAAATCCACGATACATCCGGCATGTCCCAAGTCGGTCGCCTTGAATGAGATCTGTCATATGGCCCTTGCGCCGGAACAGGCGCGCCAGCTGGATGCCATCATGAAGGAGAGCGCGGATCGCCGCATGACCGCCGACGGCGCGGTAGGCCTGCGCGTCCACCAGCACAAGCTGGCCGCAGGCAGCGCCCAGTCCCGGATCGCGTGACAGGCGCATGAAGCCGATCGGCAGATAACCCAGAAGCAGCAGATTGATGGTCGGGACCGTCAGCCATTCCCCGACGCTTTTCATGATCTGCCGCGGCACCGCGCTGACGAGGGCCATCGCGTTCTTGCGGGCATGACCCGCGAGCATGGCGGCTGCGTTCGGGCAGAGGCGCACATCCGCATCGACGAACAGAAGATGGGTGCCCTTCGCAGCCTGCGCGAGGTGATGACAGGCATGGACCTTGCCGGTCCATCCATCGGCCAGGGACGGCGCCAGATGCAGGTGTACCCGCGTGTCGCGCGCAGCGTATTCCGCCACAATCTGCCCGGTTCCATCCGTCGAGCCGTCATCCATTACCAGGACTTCAATGGCGATGCCGACGCTCGCCAGCGCCGCATCGAGTGCCGCCGCGATGTTGCCAGCCTCATTGCGGGCGGGGATCAGGATGGAGACGAGCGTGTCGGTGTCCGGCGAGGCCCTTGGCGTGGCGCGCAGGATGGACAGGTTCATCAGCGCAAGAAGAGCGGGGAACGCCGCCAGCACAAGAACCAGATAATGTGCAGCCTGGCTCATGACGGGCGCCCCTGGTGAGAGGGGTCAAACCGTCTGCCCCGCAGAAGCGCCGTCGCACGCCGCCAGCCGTCATAGACGCCGCCGATGCCGGCCTTGCCGCTGAGAACCGGGCGAAATTTCGCGGGGTCGCGCGACTGCACGTCCGCAGCCAGCCGATCGAGTGTTGCGGTCAGGGCCACGTCCAGCGTGGCGAAGCGCTCGTTGCGAGGTGCGGCCGACAGATCCGCTGCACGAAGCGGGGGGCCGAAAGCAATGAAGGCTTCGGCGCCGCGCTCAGACCAGAAGCTGTACTCGATCGCGAGCGGAAGAACCGTGGCCGATGGGGCGATGTCCATCAGTCGCCCGAGCCCCGGTTTCAACCCAAGAGGACGCTGCCGCACATCGCTGAAACCGCCCTGCGCCGTGATCCACAGCGCCCTGTTTTCGGAGGCGAGAATCTCTTTGCTGGCGGTGAGAAACTGCGTCGCACCCTTCCGGCTTTCGAGATCGACCCCAAACGCCCCGATCCGCGACAGGACGCCGTAATGCCGAAGCATCTCGGCGTCGATGGGAGCATAGCTCTCGTGGTCGGGAAAGAAGCGGTCAGCCGCCAGCACGTAGAGCGCCGCATCCCACCATGCGGGGTGGTTCGAGTAAACGATCAACCGCCCAGTGGAGAGGTCGGGCGGCAGGCCCCACGCGGCAATGTGAAGACCGTTCAAATGCCGTCGCAGGTAACGGGCGAAATACGACACCATGAACCGATGAATGAGCACAGACCGCCGTGCGACCGGAGATGGCGAACCGGAGATCCGGTCGCTGCCATGTCCGGAGAGGCCTGCGCCATCCGTCACGATGCGTTCCGCACCGCATCGCCCCGGACGTCGGAATCGAGGGCGTCGGCGGCGATCCAGCCGGACATCATCACCATGGGCATGCCGGGGCCCGGATGGGCCGCGCCGCCGGCAAGATACAGACCCTTGACCTGCCGGCTCCGGTTGCCCGGCTTGAAGGCGCCCATGAACTTGCCGTGGCTTGCCAGACCATAGATCGCTCCATTCAGCACCTTGTACCGGTCGTGGATATCCTGCGGCGTCAGATGTCGCTCGACGATGATGCGGTCCTCAATGTCGTCCATCCCGCCTGTCCGTTTCAGCTTGTCGAGAATGACTTGCCGATAGGCCGGGAACATCGCGTTCCAGTCGTGATGCGGCCGCAGATAGGGCGTGTGAACCAGTACGTATAGCGCTTCGCCGCCCTCCGGCGCGACGCTCTGATCGGTGGCCGACGGAGCGGCGATGTAGCAGGTGGGATCGGGAGCGGGCTCGCCCTTGTGGTAGATATAATCGAACTCCTCCTTCGGATCGCGCGAGAACACGAAATCGTGGTGGAGCAGGTGATCGTAGCGCTTCTTCAGGCCGAGATAGAGCACAACGCCCGAGCAGGCGGGCTCGAAATCCTTGCGGGCGTAATGCTCGCCGACCTCGCCGCCCACCAGTTCGCGATAGGTCCTGATGGAATCCATGTTGGAGATCACGCTGTCGAACGCGATGCTCTCCCCCGTCGCGGTGACGATACCCTTGACGGCGCCGCCTTCAATGGTCAGCGATTGGATGTCGGATTCCGGATGGAAGGTTGCGCCGAGCTCGCCCGCCAGTTTCATCATTGCCTCGGCGACCGCACGGGTTCCGCCGACCGGATACCACACACCTTCGGCGGCCTGCATATGCGCGATGGCGCATAGAACGGCCGGGGAGCCATAGGGCGAAGAGCCGACATATTGGGTGAAATGGTCCAGCATCTGGGCCAGACGCTCGTCCTTCACCTTCGACCGGATCGTCCCGGCAACAGACGATCCCATCCGCAGGGCGAGCACGTCCTTCAAGGTTCCGGGATTCATGTTGGCGCGGATGTTGATGGTGTCGAACAGATCCTCCACCGGCTTCCAGAAGAAAAATCGGTTCGAGATGGTATGCAGGTTCTCGGAGAGGTCCTGGAACTTGCGATACCCGTCGCCGACGTTCTTGCCGGGCGCGAAGCGCTCCATGACGTTTGCCATCGCGTCGACATCGGCTTCGAGATCGATGCGGGTTCCGTCGTCGAAGAAGCAGCGCCATTGCGGGTCTAGGCGCACCAGTTCGAGATAGTCGGACAGTTTCCGGCCGGCTTCGGCGAAGATTCGCTCGAGGACGCGCGGGACGGTCAGGATTGTCGGCCCCATATCGAACCGGAATCCGCCTTCGTGAAGCACCGCCGCTTTGCCGCCGAACCAGGCATTCTTGTCGTAGACGCTGACCCGATGCCCGCGGGCGGCCGCCACGCAGGCGGCGGCAAGGCCTCCCAGGCCGCCTCCGATAATCGCCACTGAATGGGCTTCGATCTTCACGAGACGTTCTCCAACACGGATGGGCGAGGGCGGATTCGGACCGTCAATAAGGATCCGAACGACCACTGTTCTGGTTCTAGGCTGACGAGCGGCTACTTCAAGGTGGCAAGCGTGGCATGAAATGGCCGCCGCGCACAGATCATCCGGATGGCCTGGCGTCCCGGAGCCCGGATCACGGGCGCAAAGCCCGCTGCGGCAAGTCGCTCAGCCACCATATCGACGTCACGGGCATTGCCGCCCCAGAGCAGGGTCTTCAGCCGGGCAATCGCCGATGGCAGATCCTGTCCCCTGCGCGCCATCACCGGCACGAGCACCCAGGCGCCTGGCCGCATGGCCCTGAAGAGCGCCGCGAGGGCGGGGTCGATCACCGCATCCGGGAGAAACATCTGTGGCAGGAAAACCAGGTCGAACGCCGCCACGTCCTCGATCTCCTCGACCCGCTGGCGGCGTAGCTTGATCCGGTCCCCAAGTCCGGCCGATCGGATCTGGTGCTCGCCGATCGCCGCAGGCGCCGAGGCGGGCTCGAGTGCTGTCGCCGTCAGCGCTGGAAAGGCCTGGCACAGGGTGATCGACAGGCCGGCCGCTCCCGCTCCGACATCGAGAAGCGCACCTCCGCGATTCAGTCGCTCGGCCAGGCCTGGCAGGTAGCGCAACTTCGCAATCGCCGCCTTCGTCCACAATCGCGTCAGGATTCCCTGCGCTTCGATCACGGCCGGGTCTGTGTGCGTCCAGCCTTCCAGATTCAGCGTCCTTTCCGCCAAGTGCTTTCGGAAATGCTCCGCCTGGAGCAGAGGCGCGCGCACCGCACCGTCAAATACAGGGGCCCCCTGCTGGCCGGTGAACGGCAGAAAGCCGGGTGCGGCGAGGATCCGATCGCCGTCGATCGTGACCAGGCCGAAACCGGCAAGCACGCCCACGAGATTGTGAACGATCTCCTGCGGCAGATCGAGGGATGTCGCCAGGGACGAAATCGTCGTCGGCCTGTCCAGATAGGCGATGAGGCCGCTCTGCGCACAGGCGATGAGAGCCTGTGACGACCAGATCGCCTCGTCGACCCGCTCGAACGTCCTCAGCACCTGTTCGGGGTTTTGACAGAGCCGGCTTGGCGGCGGCACGGCTGCCGGCCGAAGGCCAACCCGCCGCGCCCCGTGAGCAAGCATCGCGAAAGCGCGCCAGAGCATGGCGCGCTACTGGATCGGCACGGTAATGGTGGTGACCGGTTCCTTCACCTCGATAAGGGCCCGCTTGAAATCGGGCGCTCCCCTGCGTCCGACATCGTTGGAGAAACCGTAAGGCTCGTTGGGCAACCCGATAAAGTTTCGGTTCAGTTTCCCGTCGCCGCTGATGTCGTGGAAGACTGCTATGGCGTAGGAGCCCGGCCTGACGTTCCGAATGCGCATTTCCACGGTTCCGGCTTTGGCGGCCGCCCGATCCTTGTAGGGACAGGTCGCCTCGTCGAAACTCGTGTCGCAGATTCCGGCATAGACCATCCCCTGTTGCGACGCGACGCCCTCAGCCCGAATGACGAGGGTCGCCGCATTGGCGGACGAGATGGCGAAGATCAGGAGCGGCGCAGCAATTCGAAGACGCATGGTTGTCCCTCAGGTCGTTGCTTCATCGAGTGAACCCGCACGCGTTCGGCCACGTCCCTTGCCGGCGCGTTGGCGGGCGCGGTCTTCCATCAGCAGGCGCGCCGTGATGCGGGCGCCTTCGTAAATCACCGGCAATCCGCTGCCGGGATGCGTGCCGCCACCAACCAGATACACGTTATGGCCGAAGCGATTGTGCGGTCGGAAATAGAGCATCTGCGTCAGGTTATGCGCAAGGTTGAAGGTTGCGCCGTCGAAGACCGAAAAGTCCTGTTCCCAGTCCGTGGGTGTCACCACGCGCTCGTAGCGGATGCGGCTCTCGATATCGCCGATGCCCAGATGCTTCAGCCGGTCCAGCGCGAGCTTGCGATAGCGCGTTTTCTCCCGCGCCCAATCGATCTCGCCCCGCAGGTTAGGGACAGGCACCAGAACATACAGGCTCGTGTGACCGTCCGGAGCCATCGATGGGTCGGTTGCGCCCGCATGCTGGACATAGATGGATGGATCGTCTGGCAGGATGCCGTCCGTGATCTCGGTGATGTTGCGCTCATAGTCACGCGACAACAGGATCGTGTGATGGGCAAGGTCGCCCACATCCCCCTCGATTCCGAGATACAGCATGAAGGTCGAGCAGGAGATCTTGGCCCGCGCGAGCTTGCTGTCCTTCCATTTCGGTCGCATGGCCTGCGGGACGAGCTTGCGCATGGCGTGGCCAAAATCACCGTTGACGACGACCGACGACGCCTGGAAGCGCTCGCCCTTGCTCTCGACGCCCACAGCCTCGCCGCCCTCATAGAGGATCTCGCCCACCGGCGCGTTGAGGCGGATGTCGACGCCGAGCTTGCGGGCCACATTCGCCATGGCCTCGGAGACGGCCCCACACCCTCCGATAGGGTGATAGACCCCATGTTCGTATTCGAGGAACGACAGAATCGTGAACAGGCTGGGACACTGAAACGGCGACATGCCCAGATACTTTGTCTGGAACGAGAAGGCGAGCCTGACGCGGGGGTCGGAGAAGTAGCGCTTGAGGTCGGCGTCCACGCTGGCGAAGGGGCGCAGCTTCGGCAGGGCCGCGAGCATCGCCGGCGAGAAGAGGTCTGCGGGGCTTGAAAACGACTGTTCGAGGATCGGCCGAAAGGCTTCGAGCTTCTCGCGGTTATCCGCCAGGAATCGCCTGACATTTCCCGCGTCCTGAGGTGCGAGGCGGGCGATCTCGGTCTCGAGCCGGTCAAGATCGGGCGTCGCACGAATCTCGCCGCCGCCCTCGAAGACCAGGTGATATTGCGGGTCGAGACGCCGCATCTCCACATGGTCGTCGAGATTCTCGCCACAGACCTCGAAGATCTCACGGAGGACTTTCGGGTAGAGAAAGAAGGTGGGGCCGATATCGAATCGAAATCCGCCCGGCGCCTCGAAGGTGCGTGTTCGTCCGCCAACACAGTTCCCCTGCTCGAAGATCGTCACCGGAACGCCGTCTCGCGCCAAAAGCATCGCAGCCGCAAGGCCTCCAGGGCCTGCGCCGACGATCGCGACGGGTTGGGATGACGTTGAAACTGGCATGAACAGGGTCCTTATCGCTTGTGCCCAAGCGCCGGTGAGCGTGATGTCGAGAGGCCGTGCCCGTGAACTAGATCAGGGCGGGAACTTAACCAGTCCCCCGGGTAAGCCGTGGCTCAGCGGTATCGTCGCGGTGACCAAACCGTCAGCAGCCAATAGAAACATTGTTCAGGCTATAATTTTCTATTAATGCCACGCTTAAGGCTATTCTCGCGGCATATTTTGCAGTCCGGAAAGTAAAGCAAAACAAGGGAAAAATGACCTTGTCATATTCTCGCCTCTTTAGGCGGCTGATTGCGCGCCTTACACCAAGGAAGGGGAGCCAAATCCTTGAAGAATATACTCTCTCGTGCGTCCATTTTGACGCCTCTGCTATTTGTTGCTGCATGTAATACTACTTCAGTTGATCCTTCGGTTACCGGATCTGTTTCTCAAAACAAAATTGCGACCTCGGCCACACTCCAGAAAGGGACGGCGTCCTGGTATGGGCCCGGCTTCCACGGCCGACGCACCGCGAGTGGTGAACGCTTCAATTCTGGAGCGATGACGGCGGCGCACCGCTCCCTTCCCTTCGGCACCAAGCTGCGGGTCGTGAACGAGAAGAATGGCCGCTCGGTTGTCGTCCGGGTCAATGACCGGGGCCCGTTCACCCGTAACCGCATCATCGATCTTGCCAAAGAGCCCGCGCAGGAACTTGGCCTGACCTCGACTGGAACCGCGTACGTATCTCTTCACCGGGTCGACTAGCCATGTCTCTCTGCGGAGCCGGGTTAGGCGGTTCTTAATCCATTCCAGCGATCCTCGGGACGATTCGTGACCAAGGGTTGTGTAAATGGAACCGAGATCGTCTGAGCCGACGAACGTTATCCGCTTTCCGGGCGGCCGCTCGACGGCCTCCCCGCGGCGGGACCAACGTTCCCTGATGGACGCCGTCTACGGTGCCGGTTCTCTGGCCATCGCGGCGCATGACCGTGTCACCAAGGATATAGCCACGCGGCTGACCATCTTCGGCTTCGTGGTTCTGGACGAGGTTCAGGCCGACGGCACCGCCCGACGCCTGCGGCCGTCGGAGGCCATCCATGCCTCGACGCTGCTTCCATGGCGGGTCTCCAAACCGGCAAGCCGGTATGCCATCGACGACCGCTTGCCCGCGTCTGATCTCGATCTCTTCGTCGCCCAGGCCTGAATGGGGGCTGGCGGCTAGGGTCGCGCGGTCTGCCCCGACGCACCTTTGGCGAGCGCGCCAGCCTCACGCGGCCGGCTCTGTTCTGCCTGCGAGTAATGATGGCCAAGGCGCCGCCGTGGAACCGATTGCCGCGACCCCGGCTTGTCGTTTCCGAAATGGAGCCCTGTGTTCATGTCCAAACCCGTCACTGTGTCGATCCCCCACACTCTCGGCAAAGCCGAGGCGACCCGCCGTCTTCGGGGCGGCCTGGGAAGCGTGAAGTCGCAATTCGGGGACAAAATCGCGTCGATCGACGAGAACTGGACCGACGATCGCATGGCATTTCGAGTTGGCGCCCTGGGCCAGTCGATCGATGGACACCTTGACGTTATGGACGATCGGGTGCTTGTGGAAGTGAAGCTTCCCTGGATCCTGGCGATGGCCGCCGAAAAGGCGAAGCATTTTATCCAGAAGCAGGGCACGCTTCTGCTTGAGAAAAAATAGCACTTAGGTCTGCCCCTGCGGCTGAATGCCCGTTCATCCAGATGAACGGGCAAGGAACCGCCGACGATGGCGGGGCGTTCCTGTTCTGGTGGCTCGGACGCTTGGTCCGGCCTCGTCTATTCGACAATTCCGTTTTCATTCGCCGGGCTGTCTCCAGGCCCGATCGCCGCCGCACGTCTGCTTTGAGGAATGCGCCATGCCTGAGCGTTCGACCATCCACCTGCGTACTCTGCGCCCGACGCTTTTGCCTGTCGCGTCAAAGCCGCTTTTTGTGTGTTTCTCGCATCTGCGCTGGGATTTCGTGTGGCAGCGTCCGCAACATCTCCTGACGCGCGCGTCAGAGAACTTTGACGTCCTGTTCGTGGAAGAGCCGGTCTTCGAGGCCGGTGCCAGGCCTCATATGAATGTCAGCAAACGGCCTCATGGGATCACGATCGCCGTGCCGGTGCTGCCGGAAGGTCTTGCGCCTGAGGATGTGATTGCCGAGCAACACGACCTGATCGAGGCGCTGATTGGTCGCAGCGCCAAGGAGAAGCGCGTATTCTGGTATTACACGCCCATGGCGCTCGCTTTCACGAGCGATCTGGAATGCGATCTGTGTGTCTATGACAACATGGACGAGCTTTCGATGTTTCGTGGCGCGTCGCACGAGCTCATCAGCCTGGAGAATGCCCTCTTCTCTCGCGCCGACCTGGTGTTCACGGGTGGCATGAGTCTCTACGAGGCGAAAAGAGATCGCCACCGCAGCGTTCATGCTTTTCCGTCCTCGATCGATTTCCCCCATTTCGCGAAAGCCCGCAGCGGCCTTTCCGATCCCGCCGATCAGGCGGACATTCCCTCGCCCCGGCTTGGCTTCTTCGGTGTGGTCGATGAACGGATGGATCTCGAACTTGTGGCGGCCGTTGCCGAGCGCCGGCCGGATCTCAACCTGGTCATGATCGGACCGGTCGTGAAGATCGACCCTGCCACGCTGCTGCGCAGGCCGAATATTCACTGGCTCGGTGGCAAGAGCTATGACGAACTTCCGCAATATCTCTCCGGCTGGGATGTGGGCTTCATGCCTTTCGCCCTCAACGAGGCGACAAAGTTCATCAGCCCGACCAAGACACCGGAATTCCTCGCTGCCGGCATCCCGGTGGTTTCGACCGCTATCAAGGACGTCATCAACCCCTATGGCGACAAGGGGCTCGTTGAAATCGGCCGCGACGCCGACGAGATGGTGGCCAAGATCGACATGATTCTGAAGCGGCCCGCCGATGCATGGCTGGCGAAGGTCGATCGTCATCTGGCATCGGGCTCATGGGACAAGACATGGACCGCGATGGAGCGGCTGATGATGCAAGCGATGGGCACCGATGCGAGCGACGCGCGTGCGGCGTCCGGACGAGTCTACGCCACAACGGCGGCGGAGTGATCGCATGTATGATTGGCTGATAGTCGGGGCGGGCTTTGCCGGGAGCGTGCTCGCGGAGCGTCTCGCATCACAGCGGAACGAACGTGTGCTTCTCATCGACAGGCGCAACCACGTGGGCGGCAATGCGTATGATCGCTATGACGAGAGTGGCCTGCTCATCCACCAGTATGGTCCGCATATCTTTCACACCAATGCCAAGGCGATCTTCGATCACCTGTCGCTGTTCACCGAGTGGCGGCCATATGAGCACCGCGTGCTTGCCGCCGTCGACGGCAAGCTTGTGCCCATTCCGATCAACCTCGACACGGTCAATACGCTCTATGATCTCGACCTGACATCGGAACAGCTCGAAGGCTGGTTTGCCGAGCGTGCCGAAAAGGTTGACGAGATCAAAACGTCGGAAGACGTGGTGGTGTCGGCGGTCGGGCGGGAGCTCTACGAGAAATTTTTCCGCGGCTATACGCGCAAGCAGTGGGGACTGGATCCGTCGGAGCTCGATAAGTCGGTCACGGCGCGGGTGCCGACACGCACAAACCGGGATGACCGTTATTTCGGCGACGAATTCCAGTTCATGCCGAAGCACGGATACACCCGCATGTTCGAAAGGATGCTCGCTCATCCCAACATCGACGTGATGACGCAGACGGAATATGACGATGTCCGCGACGTGATCCCGCATCGTCGCCTCATCTTCACCGGGCCAATCGATGAATATTTTGATTTCCGGTTCGGGAAGTTGCCGTATCGCTCCCTTCGTTTCGAGCACGTTACACTCGACCAGCCGCGCTTTCAGGAGGTCGCGGTCGTCAACTATCCGCAGACCAACGAGTACACGCGGATCACGGAATACAAGTATCTCACCGGGCAGGAGCATCCCAAGACCGCGCTCACCTTTGAGATTCCGTCGGCCGAGGGCGATCCCTACTACCCGATTCCGAAGCCTGAAAATCAGGAGCTTTTCAAGAAGTACGAAAAGCTGGCGCTGGCGACGCCCAATGTGTGGTTCGTCGGTCGGCTCGCCACGTATCGCTACTACAACATGGATCAGATTGTCGGGCAGGCCCTTGCCACGTTCAGGCGCATCAATGAATCCATTCCGATCTCCGGCGACGGACCGGCTGTCGCGCACGCGTCACCGCCGGCGGCCCTCGCATCCTGAAACCGGGAGTGCGGGGGATGGGCGTGGTTCCGCGCTCACAGCTTGGACGTCTCACCGCGCCTGAGGCGTTTCTGTGGATGGCCGGCATCGAGGACACGTTCGTGACCGCGCCCTGGCCCCTCACCGGTCGGACGCTCGACGAATATGCCCTCACGGGACATTACGATCGCTGCCTGTCCGATCTCGATCTGATGGGGAGCCTCGGTCTGACGGCGGTTCGCTACGGCATTCCCTGGCACCGGGTCGAACCGGAACGGGGCGTCTGGGATTGGGGCTTCGCCGACGTAGCGCTCGGCGGCCTGCTCGATCGCGGGATCGATCCAATCGTAGACCTGGTGCATTACGGCCTGCCGCCGTGGATCGAGAACGCCTATCTGCACCCGGACTATCCGGAATATGTCGCCGAATTCGCAGGCCGGGTGGCTGACCGCTATGCAGGCCGGATCATCTGGTACACGCCTCTCAATGAGCCGCGTGTGACCGCGTGGTATTGCGGGCGTCTTGGGTGGTGGCCCCCTTACCGCCGCGGCTGGCGAGGCTTTGTCGCTGTCATGTTGGCGATTGCCCGCGGGATCGTCCGCACGGTCCAGAATCTTGCGATGGTCGATCCCGAAATCGTCCCGGTCCATGTGGATGCCACGGACGTCTACGACACCGGGGACGAATCACTGGCGGGGGAGGCCGCGCAACGACAGGAGATTGTCTTTCTGGCGCTTGATCTGGTCAGCGGTCGCGTCGACCGCGATCACAGCCTGTGGTCGTGGCTCCTGCAGCAGGGGGCGACGGAGGCGGAACTCGCGTGGTTTGGCGAGAACGCCATCGATCTGCCCCTGATCGGCTTGAATCTCTATCCGATGTTTACGCAGAAGCGTCTCCAACGCGAGGGTCAGGGACGGGTGAGGATCAGGCAGCCCTATGCCTCGGGCGATCTCGTGGCGCGCCTGGGCCGTCTGTATCACGAGCGCTATAGCGTCCCGCTCATCATCAGCGAAACCGCCTCGATGGGGTCGGTCGCCAAGCGACAGCGCTGGCTGGACGATTCTGTCGGCGCCGTCGCGACCCTGCGCCGCGAGGGCGTTCCCCTGGTAGGCTACACGTGGTGGCCCGTGTTCGATCTGGTGGCCTGGGCCTACAGGCAAGGTCTGCGGGAACCGGCGCATTACTTCGCCCGCATGGGTCTTTGGGATCTCGATCCCGCAACTTTGAATCGAACTCCTACCGCTCTCGTCGGTTCTTACCAGGGCTACGTCGCAGGCGGAGCATCCTCGGTCGGCCCTCTGTCATCCGGCAGAGCTTGAGTTTCGGGGAAAATTCCTCATGTTTCGCAGCTTCTTTTTAGCCGGGTTCGAAGGATCGACCGGTTACAACCGCCATGGCGACTGGTTTGACCAGGTGGCAGCCACCGGTCATGACCGGACCGTCGATGCGGATTATCGCAAGCTCGCCGCGCTTGGCATCCGGGGCGTGCGTGAGGTCATGCGCTGGCCGCTGATCGATCTCGGTAACGGTCGGTTCGATTTTTCCTCGGTGGAGCCGTTCATGCGTGCAGCGGAGCGTCATGGCATAGAGGTCATCTGGGACCTCTTCCACTACGGCTACCCGCAGCATGTGGATCTTTGGAGCGACGATTTCGGCGCCCGGTTCGCTGAGTACTGCTATGCCGCAACCCGCTATGCAGCCGCGCGCACGCCCGGCACCCTGTATTTCACCCCCATCAACGAGCCTTCTTTCATGGCATTCGCCGCAGGTGAGCGGGGCCTGTTCGCCCCCCACAGCATCGGCCGCGGTTGGGACCTGAAGGTCGCGCTGGTGCGCGCTGCCATCCAGGGCATCGATGCGATCCGCTATGTCCGGCCCGATGCGCGGATCGTCAACGCTGATCCCCTCTGTCGCGTGGCCTTGCCCTTCGACAACCGTGACTGGGACGAGGAAGCCGAAGATTTCAACGACCGGCTTGTCTTCCAGGCCTGGGACATGCTGAGCGGTCGGCTCATGCCGGAACTGGGCGGCACCCGGTCGCATCTGGATATCGTGGGCATCAATTATTACTGGACCAACCAGTGGGAATGGCGCGTCGAGCCCCTCAGCTGCGGCACCATCCCGCCTCTGGAGGATGGCGATTCACGTCGTTTGAAGCTGCGCGATCTGGTGCGCACCGTGTCAGGACGCTATGGCGGCGACCTCATGATCACCGAGACCAGTCATGTGGGTGACAAGCGTGGACCCTGGCTGCAAGAGGTAGCGCAGGAGGCCGAAGCACTTCTGCGCGAAGGCGTCCCGCTTCACGCGGTGTGCCTCTATCCGATTCTGGGAATGCCGGAATGGCATTCACCGGCCGACTGGACCCCGATGGGCCTGTGGGATCCCGCATCCCAGGCGGAGCCGCATGGGGAACGGATCGCCCACCAGCCCATGCTCGACGCCTTTCGAGATGCGCAGCACCTCGACACGCTCCACACGCGCAGGCTCAAGCATCGCGAACGCACACTGGAACCGGTCAGCCTCCTGCGCCCGTCCGGCGAGCGGATCAGGGTTGCGGCCCCGACGTCCTAAACCGTCTCCTGCCGACTCAGGCGGCGGCTTCGGCGGCCCGGACAGCGGCCTCAATTCGAGTCGCTCGCGCTTCGACCGCCAGCCCAGCGAGGGCATCGAACAGGCTGGTGGCGGTGGGATCTGCCAAAGGCAGGTCCTGAAACAGACGCAACGTCGAGGCGACGATTCGGCCACGCCCGTAGGTCCGCTCGACGCCGAGCGCGACGGGCTTGTGGATCCATCCGACGACAAGCCCGGCGAAGACGCGGGCCTGGAAGTCGAGAAGATTGCAACCGGCAATGACGAAATCGGGCAGGACCCGGTCCATGGTTTCGTCCAGGAGCGGGCCCGACGGAATATGCGAGAACTGATCCGCCCGGCGGAGCCATGCGAAGGACGAGGCCCAGTCCCCGCGCCAAAGCGTGCCGTCGCGGGCCTTCACGCGGACATTCTGCCAATGCGGAAAGAACGGATAGAGGCTGATCTCGGTCTCGGGCAGGAGCAGGAGGCTTGCGCCCTGTCGAACATGATCGGCTATCGCCGTGTCGTGGTTTCGCGCGACCACCAGAGTGGATTCTCCCAGTCCGCGCGCCAGCGCGTAGCCCATCGCCTCAAGGCGCTCGCGCAGATCCTCGTCCGCCGCCCAGACGCGTTGGTCGGCATGGGGCGAATGGGTCCGCCGCGGGTGGATCGCAAGGTCCAGATGGTTGCTGGCCAATGTCCGTCCGTCCGGGTTGCGCAATTCGAATGACATCCGCCGCAATCCGGCTTCCGGCAGCTCAGGTGCGTTGAGCACCACGCGCCCGAGGTTGAAAACGGTCGGGGCGTCAAGGCGCGGGATGGGAAACAGCAAAGTCTGCTCTCCCACGGTGATCGTGAGTTCGCAGCCATCGAGCGGGGCGCCCGCTCCGTGCGCCAGCGAGATGTCGACCCCGATGCTCTCACCGCTCCAATACGTGACCCGCTGCCATTTCGGGACGATCACCGTGTCGCTGTTGATGATCGGAAAGAGCTCGTGAAACACCCGCGGGTTGCGGCGCATATCGAGCAGGCCGTTGGATTCCCAGTGGCAATCGTGAAGTTCCGTGATGACGTATCCGGCGAGCGTCGGCTGTCGGCGCATGGCTTCGATCTGGTATTTCAATGCCCGGAACTGCTGCCATTGCGCCGCCATGACGAACCGCCGCGAGTTGCCGAAGACACGGTCGAGGCTCCAATCCGCGAAACGGTTCTCGACTCCATGCGCGTACATGACGCCTTCGCCCCAATCGTGGCCTGTCTCGAACCACCACGGCTCCTCGTCCGCTCCGTTGCGCAGATCCTTTGGATAAGGAAGGCCCCAATTGCCGAACTCCGAGCACATCAACGGCTCGCGGCCGGTGATCACGCTGTCGCCGTAGGGCGAGTAAAGCCACGAGGGACGCGCGGCGAGTTCATCGACAAAGGTGTCCCATTCGTCGCGATGATCGGGGATGGCCGCGTAGAAATGATAATCCGCGATATCGGATTCCACGTGGAAGCTCGGCGCGAGCGGCGAGTTGTCGACCACAAGCCGCGTGGTGTCGTATCCCTTCAGCCACGCATAGGTGCGCTTCAGCCACTCGCGATGGTCCGAATCGTAGACGAGATCGACGCCCCAGTTCTCATTGATGATCGTCCAGATGATGATCGACGGATGGTTGCTGTCGCGGTCGACCATCCCTTTCAGCAGCCGTTCCTTCCGACCGCGGGACCGCTCTGTCGCCATGCCGCCGTTGGGAAGCTCCGTCCAGATCAGCATGCCAAGCCGATCGGCCACCTCATAATAGCGGGGATCGGCCGCCTTGATGTGGCAGCGCAGGCAGTTGAGGCCCAGTTCCTTGGCCTTGCGAAACTGATCCTCGAGGAAGGCCACCGAGGGCACGGTGCAGATCGTGTCGGGGTAGTAATCCTGATCGAGCGCTCCGCGGAGATACAGCGGCTCACCGTTCAGATAGAAATGACCGTTGCGGGTCTCGATGGTGCGAAATCCGAAATGGTCGGAGATCGTGTCCAGGATGTCGCCGCCACAATTGAGGGTCAGTGTGATCTCATAGCGATGGGGTGTGTCCGGCGACCAGGACAGGACATCGGGTATCACGAAGGTGAACGGAATGCTCGTGACGCCCGGCGCTGCCGCAAGCGTTTCCTCGCGCACCATGACGCCATGGGGATCGCGCACGTGCACGCCTACCCGCGAGGCCTGCGCGATGGGACTTGCGAAAAAGACGTTCGCGTTCACTTGGCCGGTCTCGCGATCGGGGATCAGCCTCAGCCGTGTCATGTGCTCGGCGACCCGGCGCTCGAGATAGACCGGCTGCCAGATGCCCGAGAGCGGTCCGTACCAGCTCTGCTTGCCGAACGGGATTTCCGCGAAGGGTGAATCGGGAAATTCCGCCGGATTGTCGGTGGGGGAATCCACCCGAACCTTGATCTCGTTGAGACCGGGACGCAGATGCTGCGTGATCTCGTAGGAAAAGGGCAGAAACCCGCCCTCGTTCGTTCCGACCAGTTCGCCGTTGATGAACACCCGGGCGTTGTGAAAAACAGCGCCGAACCGGATCCACACCGTATCGTGGAGCCAATCGCCCGGGATATCGAGGGTACGTCGGTAAATGCCGATCCCGGCGCGCATGCGAAGATCCGCGAACTGCGCCTGCCACGGACTCGGCACGGTGATCTGTCTGACTTCGGCCGGGCCGCTGAGGCGGTCGTCGGCAACATGTAGAAATTCCCATGTGCCGTCCAGGCTGATGCGGTTGTCTTTCATGACGAATCCTCAAAGACAGCGTCTACCCAAGGTCATCGAGACGGCGAAAACATGACCTCAGTCCTGGGTCCAAAGCCGGTCGAACAGGCGCCTGTCCTTCCCGGTGCCGGGGCAGGATCGCAGAAAGCACCGCGTCTGCCACTCTTAATATGCGGAACCGGCGCAAGTGTTTGCACGTTCCATCGTCGCAGCCGGGTCCAGCGACCCTGCGAAACAACATCGCACCATGAGGATTAAATGGCCAAGATTGTAACCGACGAGCGCGCGCGGCAGGGTCCTTCGGGGCGTCCCGTGCTGGTGGTGCTGATTGCGGCAATGATTCTCTGCGGCATCGCGATCGGAGGCTACCTGACGTGGGTGACCAAGACGTCGCCTGATTCGCCGGCCCAGGACGCATCGCGGGCCGCAATTACGGGCTCGCCCAGCGGGTCGACCGCGCCGTCTTCCACCACACCGCCGGTCAATTCAGGCAGTTCGGCCCCCGCGACCCCGGCAACACCGCGCCCCGCCACCGCCCAGTAGCAGGCATTTGGCCGGTGGGGAGACCCTCCGGCCGGTCTTGCGCTCCCATCTCCGAAAGGCGAGTTTTCGCCTTAATGATTCGCATAACGAGCCTGCAAAGGGCCGCGATGGCGCGAAACGGCAAGGTGGGTTCCAGATGACGGCAAGCAGACGAATGCGGCGCGCACTCGCGAGCCTTCTGATGCTTTGCGCCGGAACTGTCGCCGTCGCCCAGCCGGCGGCCTCGCCTCCTTCCGCCCCGCTTGCCCAGGCCGCGCCGGCGCCGGCGGCGGATCCGGTCAAAGTCGCCGCCCCTGACACCCGGGCCGCGCGCGCCAGGCTCGACAGCTTCAAGGCAAATCTCACCCAGACCGAACTCGGGCTGCAGTCGCGTCGTCATTCCGATGCAGAATTGCAGGCGCTCCGCCTCCAGATCGAACCGATGGTCGAGGCGATCCGGGGCATCATCGCCGAGCAGGGACCGCGTCTTGAGGCCAGCAAGGCCCGCCTCGGGCAGCTGGGGCCGAAGCCCAAAGAGGGCGAGCCGGAGGAGGGCGCTGACGCCGCGCGCGACCGCGCCGAGCGGGAGGCGGCGGTCGCCGAGTTCGACGAGACCCAACGTCTGGCGCGGGCCGTTCTGCTCCAGGCCGAGCAGCTGGGCACGCAAATCGGCGACCTGCGCCGATCAGGCTTTGCCCGCGCGCTGTTCGAGCAAAGCGACAGCATCCTCAGTCCGGAACTCTGGAAAAGCGTGATCTATGCCATTCCGCGGGAACTGCGCGCCCAGGGCATTACCCTCTCGGATACGCTCGACCAGATCCGGCGCAACGCCACCATCGGTGCCCTTCTGGTGCTGGGGCTGGCCGTTGGGGCGGGCGTCGCGCTCTATGAGGGGCGGCGTATTCTCGCCAGGCGCTTCGTGCGACGGGATCCGGAGGCACTCGATCCGTCCCGGCGTTCGCGGCTGCTGGCAGCTCTCGCGGCTCTTTGCCTGGGCGCTCTTCTGCCCATCTTCGGCAGCTGGATCGTCTGGATCGCGTTCGATGCCGCCAACATCTTTCCGCCGCGACTCGAACTCGTCGTGGCTTCGGTGCTGCGGGGAGTGGCGTTCGTGGCGTTCGTGCGGGCCCTGATCGACGCCATCCTGGCGCCTGACGCCCCCCGCTGGCGGCTTGTGACGGTGGCAGATGCCTCGGCCCCCCGTATCATAAGTTTCGGCGTCACCCTCGCGACGGTTCTGGCGATCGGCAAGATCCTCGAATCGTTCAACCAGGCGATCGCGGCGGCTTTGCCCATCACGGTTCTCACCCGCGGCGTCTTCGCCCTCGCCATGGCCTTGATCCTCGCCGAATTGCTCCGACGGTTTGCCAATCGGGCCACAGAGGACGAGGCCTGCCTTGGCCCGTTCGTGGCGTCCGAGTTCACCTTGGGCGGCCCACTTCGCAGCCTGGGCTGGGTGGTGGTGACGCTCATCGTGGGGAGCGTCCTTGGTGGCTATGTGGCGCTGGCCTCGTTCCTGGTCGATCAGGGCGCGTGGATCTCCATTCTCCTCGCGCTGCTGATCCTCGCCATCAACATGGCCGACGAGTTCATCGGCAACACCTTCCGAACGCAGAGTCGCATCGTCACCACGCTCCAGGCCAATACGGGTCTGCGGCGTCGCTCGCTGGAGCAGATCGGCGTTCTGGCCACCGGAGCTGTCCGTCTGACGTTGATCATTATCGCGCTCCTGCTCGTGTTGGCGCCCTGGGGTGTCGAATCCACCGACCTCATGGGCTCGGTCCGGGCGGTGTTCTTCGGTTTCAACGTGGGCGATGTGACGATTTCGATTTCGTCGATCCTCATCGCGGCCCTTCTGTTTGCGATCGTCTTCACGATCACCCGCGTGATCCAGCGCTGGCTCGACAACACCTTTTTGCCCGCGACAGATCTCGATGCGGGCCTGCGGAACTCGATCCGCACGGCCGCCGGCTATGTGGGCATTATCACCGCGGGCGTGATTGCATTCGGCTATCTCGGCCTCAGTCTCGAGCGGCTGACGATCGTGGCCGGCGCATTGTCGGTGGGTATCGGTTTCGGTCTTCAATCCATCGTCAACAATTTCATCTCCGGCCTGATCCTGCTGTGGGAACGACCGATTCGGGTGGGGGACCTGGTGGTGGTGGGAGACGGCGAGGGCTATGTGCGCCGCATCAACGTGCGCTCGACCGAGATCCAGACGGCGGATCGCTCGACCCTGATCGTGCCCAATTCCAATCTGATATCCGGCATCGTGCGCAACCGGGTGCGCAATGACAGAATTGGCCGGGTGCTCGTGTCGATCCCCGTCCCCCGCAGCGCGGACCCGGACAAGGTGGCGGAGATCATGCGCACCTGTGCACTCGCACACCGGGAAATCATGAGCGAGCCTTCCCCGCGCGTGATCTTCAAGAAGGTCACGGAGAACACCCTCGACTTCGATCTCGTCTGCTTCGTCGACGACATCGACTCGGCGGGGAGGATCGCGAGCGACCTCTATTTCGATATCTTCCGAAAGCTCCGCAAGGACGGGATGGGCCTTCCCGCGACGCCCGCCGCCGCATCGGAAGAAGAATCCACCGATCAACCCATCAAGATGGCGGATGAGGAGGAAGGCTTAACCCTTCTCAAGGATAAATCGCCCGCATGACACGCATCCTCCTCCTTCTGGTTCTCACGGCGGCCGCCCTGTCGGCCTGCTCCGCGCCACCCCCCAAGCCTACGGCCACCACGCCGAGCTTCTATCTGCCCATGGCCAGGGCGGACGCGACCGTGGACGCGGCCATGGCCCGCGACATGATCACCGGCTACCGCCAGAACAAGGGTCTCGGGCCGCTCGCGGTCGATGCCGATCTGCAGGCGATCGCTCAGGCTGAAGCGCGGGCGATGGCCGCGGCCGACAAGCCGAGCTCCGCCGAGGCGGTGAAGGCGCGCCTCGCGTCGGCGGGGTTTCGAAATCCGGCCGCGAACCTGTCGGCCGGCTACTATACGTTGGCCGAGGCGTTCTCGGGATGGCGGGAGAGCCCGCAGCATAATCGCGTTCTCCTTGATTCGCAGGCAACGCGGATCGGGATTGCGACGGCCTATACGCCGAACTCCAAATACAAGGTCTACTGGGTCATGGTGGTCGCCTCCGACCGGCGGTAGGCCAGCCCGGCGCCCAGCAGAGCATGACAGTCGCATCGGTGCGGGATGGACGGCTGCACTTTCGTTGCTATGGTGAAGGCCGATTTCGGGACAGGATGGCGACCGAATGCCCGCGAGAGGCGTTAGGTCATGGTTCGGCGAAGATCCTCGTCTAAGGTAACGTTCCCATGTGGCTGATCCGCCTCTACATCCGAGTTCTCGGCCAGCTTGGCGGCGATATCAGGGTGGGGGCGCTTCTGGCGCTCGCCAATGTGGCGCTTGCGATTTCCGCCTTTGCCGAGCCCATCCTGTTCGGCCGTATCATCGACGTTCTGACACGGGCGCAGATCCCGGGCACGCCGGTCGTCACCTTCACGGCCCTCATGCCGCTGATTATCGCCTGGGTCGCATTCGCGTTCTTCTCCATCGGCGCAGGCGTTCTTGTGGCGCTTTATGCAGACCGGCTGTCGCACCGCCGGCGGTTGGCGGTTGTGGCCAATTATTTCGAGCACGTGCTCGAACTGCCGCTGGCCTTTCACACCTCGACCCATTCCGGCCGCGTGCTGAAGGTGATGCTCGAGGGCTCGAACGGCATGGCATGGCTTTGGCTGGGCTTCTTCCGCGAGCATTTTTCGGCCCTGATCGCGCTGTTCATCCTGCTGCCGATGACGGTGTTCCTCAATTGGCGGCTCGGTCTTCTGCTTGTCGGATTGATGGTTGTGTTCGCGATCCTGACGACGCTCGTCGTGCGCAAGACCGAGAGCCTCCAGGGCACGGTGGAGCGTTACCATTCGAGCCTCGCCGAGCATGCCTCCGACGCGCTCGGCAACGTGCCGGTGATTCAGTCCTTCACACGGATCGAGGCGGAAGCGGGCTCGCTGCGCGCGATCATTCAGCAATTGCTGCAGGCGCAGAATCCGGTGTTGTCGTGGTGGGCCGTGGCCTCCGTCGCCTCGCGGGCCGCCGCCACCATCACGGTCACGGCCGTCTTTCTGGTCGGTACCGGCCTGCATCTCGGTGGTCTGGCGTCAATCGGCGAGATCGTCATGTTCATGAGCATTGCCACGATGCTCATCGCACGGCTCGAACAGGCGGTGAGTTTCATCAACCAGCTCTTCATGCAGGCGCCGAAGATGCGCGAATTCTTCGAGATCCTCGATACGGCGCCCGCCGTCCACGATCGGCCGAACGCCAAGGATGTGGGACGGTTCGAAGGCAAGGTCGCGTTCGACGGCGTGAGCTTTTCCTATGATGGCAAGCGGCCGGCCATTCAGGACGTGTCGTTCACCGTGATGCCGGGCGAGAACGTCGCGCTTGTCGGGGCGACCGGATCGGGCAAATCGACGACGCTCGGATTGCTGCACCGGGCCTTCGATCCGCAATCAGGCGCGATCCGAATCGACAATGACGACATCCGCGACCTGACATTGTCGTCCCTGCGGCGCAACATTGGCGTGGTCTTTCAGGAACCGATGCTGTTTGCCCGCTCGATCCGCGAGAATCTCCAGGTCGGCCGTCCCGAGGCCACCGACGCGGAGATGATCGAGGCGCTCGAGCGCGCCCAGGCGATCGAGTTCATCGCACGCCAGACCGACGGTCTCGATTCGATCGTCGGCGAGCGCGGCCGCTCCCTGTCGGGCGGCGAGCGGCAGCGGTTGTCCATCGCCCGCGCGCTGTTGAAGAATCCGCCCATCCTCATTCTGGACGAGGCGACGAGCGCGCTCGATGCGGCCACCGAGAAGAAACTTCAGCTTGCCCTCGACGAAGTCATGAAGGGTCGCACGACTTTCGTGATCGCCCACCGGCTGGCCACGATTCGCAATGCGGATCGCATTCTGGTCTTCGATCAGGGACGCGTCATCGAGACGGGGACGTTCGACCAGCTTGTGGAACGCGGCGGCCGCTTTGCCGAACTCGCCCACGCGCAGTTCATGTCCACCGAGCCCACGGCAAAGCCTTTACGCGCCAAGGCGAAGCTGCCGCTCGAAGGCGCCTGAAGGCGCGCGGAGCAACGCCTGCCGGCGTGGCCCTTCTAGCCTGCCGCAGCCGAGGCGGCGCCCATCACGGGCACGGATGTCAGGGGAACGATGCGCAGCACCGTAATGCGGTTGCGCGACTTGCGCAGCACGTGAAACCGGTAGCCGTGGAAGGTGAAGATCTGCCCCATCTCGGGAATGGTGCGGGCTTCGTGGATGACGAGGCCCGCCACCGTCGTGGCCTCCTCGTCGGGCAGGTTCCAATCCATGACGCGATTGAGATCCCGGATGGTGACGGACCCATCCACATTGACCGCGCCGTTGGGCTGCGGGCGGACACCCTGCACGGACAGGTCGTGCTCGTCCTTGATGTCGCCGACGATCTCCTCAAGGATGTCCTCGAGCGTGACGAGACCCATGACCTCCCCGTATTCGTCGACGACGAGCGCGAAGTGCGTTTTCTTGGCCAGAAAGGCCTTGAGCTGATCGCGCAGCGACGTGGTGTCAGGCACGAACCAGCTCTCGAGCGCGATCGCCTCGATGGACAGGCGGTTGGCGTCGCCACCCACCGCGTCGAGCGCACGCAACAGATCCTTGGCATGCAGCACGCCGATGATGTTCTCCTGGCTGTCGCGCCACAGGGGCATGCGCGTGTAGGGAGAGGACAGCACCTCGCGCACGATCTCCTGCGCGGTCAGGTCAGCGTTGATGGTACGCATCTTGGTGCGGTGAACCATCACCTCGGAGACGGTCATGTGCTCGAGGTCGAGCAGGCCGCCCAGCATGTCCCGCTGGATCTTCGCGACGCCGCCCTCTTCGTGCAGCAGGTCGAGCTGGTCGCGCAGTTCCTGGTTGGCCGACAGGATGGGCGCGTTCTCGCCCAGCCGCAAACCGAAGGTGCGCAGCAGCAGCCGCACCACGCGCTCGATGCCGATGGAGACAGGCCCCAGCACCGACACGACCCACGACATGGGCTTTGCCAGGGCCAACGCGACCCGCTCGGGAATCGCCGTGGCGATGGCCTTGGGGAGAATTTCGGCGAACACCACCACAAGGGCGGTCACGATGGCGATGGCGTAGATCGCCCCGATGCTGCCGCTCGTCTGCGTCAGAATCCAGGTGGCGAAGGCCGCAACGCCGATCCGCACGATGTTGTTGCTGATGAGAATCGTGCCGACGAAGCGCTCCCGCATCTGCAGGAGACCGGTGACGGCCTCGGCTCGCGGGTCGCCCGCATTGCCGAGCGCCCGCATGCGCGACCGGGAGGCCAGCGTGAAGGCCGTCTCGGCTGCAGCGCAAAAGGCCGACGCCGTCAGCGACAGGACCACGATCAGCCCGGCCGCCCAGATCTCCGCCAGCGAAAGAACGCTCATGAGACGGCCGACGCCATTTCACCGTTGAGGAATGTGCGGACCGATTCGACCTCGATCCCGTGGGCGATGAAGCTCTGGCCGATGCCGCGCGCCAGAATGAACGTGAGGGCTCCGGCCTTGACCTTCTTGTCCTGGGCCATGCCGTCAAGCAGGTCGGCGACGGTTCCGCAGCCGCCGGGTACGTCCTGGAGCCGTGTCGGAAGACCGACGCGGGTGAGATGCTCCGCGACCCGCGCGGCATCTGAGGAAGGACACAGGCCAAGGAAGGCCGAAAATCGGAAGGCGAGGCAGAGCCCGATCGACACGCCCTCCCCATGCACCAGACGGGCCGAATCGTAACGGGTGATCCGCTCCAGCGCGTGGCCAAAGGTGTGGCCGAGATTGAGCAGGGCGCGATCGCCGTCCTCGCGCTCGTCGCGCACCACCACGATAGCCTTCGCCCGGCACGAGCGGGCGACCGCCTCGTCCCGTTCGGGACCGCCCTCGAAGATGCCCTGCCAGTTCGCATCGCACCACGCGAAGAAGGCGGCGTCGTCGATCAGGCCGTATTTCACCACCTCCGCATAGCCTGCCCGCATCTCCCGCAACGGCAAGCTATCGAGGAGGGCGGTGTCGGCCAGAACGAGGCTCGGCTGGTGGAAGGCCCCCACGAGATTCTTGCCGTGGCGGGAATTGATGCCGGTCTTGCCGCCGACCGACGAATCGACCTGCGCTAGAAGGGAGGTCGGGATCTGGACGAACCGCATCCCGCGGCGGGTGACGGCGGCCACGAAACCCGCAAGGTCGCCCACGACGCCGCCGCCGAGCGCGATCACGAGATCGCCGCGCTCGATCCGTGATTCGAGAATCGCATCGCACACCCGCTCGAGGGACGCGTAGGATTTGGTCGCCTCACCAGGCGCAACGGTGACGATGCCCACCCGCAGGCCCGACTTCTCCAAAGCCTCCGCGAGCGTGGCGGCGTAGAGCGCACCGACATTCTCGTCCGTGACGATCGCAACCGCGCGGGCTCCCAGCGCGGCGATACGCTCCCCCGCGAGGTCCAGCACATGGCGTCCGACCAGAATGTCATAGGCTCGGTCGCCGAGGGGGACGTGAACCGTCTTGACGGACGCGCGCAGCGTCCGGGTCGCTTCTGTGATCACTCCGCAGAGCTCCGTCGTTGGTCGAGAAAGCGTTCGAGGGCCTCGATGATGTCGCCCACGACCCGGTCATGCGGCGCCTCATGCGAGTCGACCGCGAGGTCGGAGAGGGCGTAGACCGGATGCCGCACGGCCATCAGATGGCGCATGGTGCCCTCGGGATCGGCCGTCTGCAGCAGCGGGCGGGTTGCCCGTTTGCGGACGCGCCGCATCAGCACGTCGAGGTCGGCCCGCAGCCACACCGAGATGCCATGCTGCGCGATGGCGAGCCGCGTTTCCTCGTTCATGTAGGCGCCGCCGCCGGTTGCAAGCACCATGGGGCCTTCCTGGAGCAGACGGGCAATGACCCGGCGTTCGCCGTCGCGGAAATGCCCTTCCCCATGGATGGAGAAGATGTCGGGAATCGTCATGCCGGCGGCGGATTCGATCTCGTGATCGGCATCGCGAAAGGGCAGGCCGAGCTTCTGCGCCAGCCGTCGGCCGACGGTACTTTTTCCCGCTCCCATAAGGCCGACGAGCACAAGCGACCGTGTGCCGAGGCGGCGCCTCACGGGGTGGCCGCCTTGGGGGACGTCATCCGGCTCGCCAGCTTCATCGGGCGGATGGAAGCGGCTGATATCGTTCATGGGAGAACTCCTACCATGGGGGCGCGCTTCTGTCACAGAGGATGCGGCTCTACCGTTAAGGCTTGCCACGGTGGCCTATGCGTGGTTGTAGCGATCAAAGCTTCCAAGAGGCGCCCGTGCCGACTCTGTTCCGGTTTCTGTTCGTTGTTCTGATCCTGGCGGGCCTCGGCTTCGGGGCGGTCTTTTATCTTGCCACGATGGTGAACCCGACGCCGCGCGAGATCAGCGTCCCGATCCCCAGCCAGCGCCTGCCATCCCCACCGAGCCGATGAGCGGGCAACGACCATGACGGGCGCGCGCCATGCCGGTCTTTTCATGGATATGCTGGCGGCCGAGCGTGGCGCCTCGAAGAATACGCTCGATGCCTACCGGCGCGATCTCGAGGATTACCTGCATTACCTTGCGGAAATCCGCTCGACTCCCGACACCGCGGACGCGGCGGCGTTGCGCGGGTTCATGGCCGGGCTGGAGGAGCGTGGCCTGAAAGCCTCCTCGGCCGCACGGCGGCTGTCGGCGGTGCGGCAATTCCACAAGTTTCTCTATGTGGAAGGCTACGCGCCGCAAGACCCGACGGCGGCCGTGTCCGCCCCGAAACGCGGACGGGTCTTGCCGAAGGTTCTGTCAGTCGATCAGGTCGACCGCCTGCTCCAGACCGCCCAGGCGGCGATGACAGTCACCCCGCAATCACCCGGAGAGCATCTGCGCGCCGCTCGCATGGTGTGCCTGCTCGAACTCCTCTATGCGACCGGCCTTCGGGTGTCGGAACTGGTGGCGCTTCCGCGCAGTGCGGCGAGAACCCGCGAGCGCTTCCTGGTGGTGCGGGGCAAAGGCGCCAAGGAGCGGCTGGTGCCGTTGACGGAAGCCGCGCGGGAGCGCGCGCGGGAATATCTGGCGCTTCTCGAGCAGGACAAGAAGGCCACCGGGCCCTGGCTGTTTCCCGCCGACAGCGCCAGTGGGCATCTCACCCGCCAAGCCTTCGCGCGGGATCTCAAGGATGTGGCTGCGGCAGCTGGTCTGCGCTCCGATACGGTCAGCCCGCATGTGCTGCGCCACGCCTTCGCCAGCCACTTGCTGCAGAACGGCGCGGACCTGCGGATCGTGCAGGAATTGCTGGGCCATTCCGACATCTCGACGACCCAGATCTACACCCATGTGCTCGACGAGCGGCTGAAAAGCATGGTGCGCGATCTTCACCCGCTCTCCGACGAGAGCCGATAGGGTCAGCGGCGCTTCAGCAGGAACACCGCCTGCTCGCCCAGCATGTTCCAGGCCCACCACGGCAACATCATGCGCACCGGTTTGCCGCCGGCATCGAGGGCCGCTGCCCGCTCCATCTGCGCGCCGACTTCCGTGCACAGGGTGAGGAAATCACGGATCGTGCAGAAATGGATGTTGGGCGTGTCGTGCCAGGAATACGGCATGTTGTCGGTCACCGGCATGCGTCCGTTCACGAGCAGGTCGAGGCGCACGCGCCAGTGGCCGAAATTCGGAAACGACACGATGGCCCGCCGGCCGATGCGCAGCAGATGTTCCAAGACGATTTTCGGCTGCCGTGTCGCCTGGATCGTCTGGGACAGGATGACGTAGTCGAAGGCGTCGTCGGGATAATCCGCAAGGTCCGTGTCGGCGTCGCCCTGGATGACGGGCAGGCCCTTGGCGAGGCACGCATTGACGCCCTCGCGCGAGATCTCGATGCCGCGTCCGTCGACACCTTTCCGGTCGCGCAGGAGGGACAGCAGGGTGCCGTCGCCGCAGCCGATATCCAGCACCTTTGAGCCCGGCGCCACCATGTCGGCGAGCAGCAGAAAATCGAGCCGGGCGGTCGCGGTGTCGACGGCATGCATCTCCGTCACGTCAAGCCTCGCGCGCGGGCAGCCGCGTCGATGAACCCCCGGGCGGCCGCGAACATTTCGGGCTCTTCGAGCAGGAACGCGTCGTGTCCCTTGTCGCTCTCGACCTCGACGAAACCCACGGAGGCGGCCGCCGCGTTCAGCGCGTGGACGATGGCGCGGGAATCGGAGGTTGGAAACAGCCAGTCGGACGTGAACGAGATGACGCAGAAGCGCGTCGGCGAGCCCTTGAACGCCCGCGCCAGATGATCGCCATGATCGGCCGCCAGATCGAAGTAATCCATCGCGCGGGTCACATACAGATAGGAGTTGGCGTCGAAGCGCTCGACGAAGGAGAGGCCCTGATACCGCAGGTAGCTCTCGATCTGGAAATCCGCGTCGAACGAGAAGGTGGGGGCCGAGCGGTCCTGATAGTTGCGGCCGAATTTCCGGTGCAGGGCCAGTTCCGACAGATAGGTGATGTGCGCCCCCATGCGCGCGACGCCGAGCCCCTTCGACGGCCTTGTGCCCTCGTCGAGATATCTGCCGCCGCGCCAGTCCGGATCGGCCATGATCGCCTGTCGTCCGACCTCGTGAAACGCGATGTTCTGGGCCGAGTGCCGGGCGGCCGTCGCGATGGGGAGCGCCGAGAAAACCCGTTCCGGATAGGTCGCGGCCCATTGCAGCACCTGCATGCCGCCCATGGAACCGCCGAGCACGCAGAACAGGCTCGCGATGCCCAGCCGGTCGATGAGGGCCGCCTGCGCCCGCACCATGTCGCGGATGGTCAGGACGGGGAAATTGAGGTTGTGCGGGCGTCCCGTGGCGGGGTCGAGGCTTGCGGGTCCGGTCGAGCCGGAACAGCCGCCAATAACGTTCGAGCAGATGACGAAGAATCGGTCGGTATCCACCGGCCGTCCCGGACCCACCATGGTGCTCCACCAGCCGGGCTTGCCCGTCACAGGGCTCACATTGGCCACATGCTGATCGCCGGTGAGCGCGTGGCAGACGAGCACCGCGTTCGATTTGTCGGCATTGAGCGTGCCATAGGTCTGGTAGGCGATCTGCCACGGCGCCAGCGCGATCCCCGCATCCATCACCAGCGGCGCGTCGGGTCCGAAGCGCGCCACAGGGCTCGACGGAGCGTCGATCTGGTTTCTCGGCTCAAGAGGCAATGGGCTGTAGGACATCTGATCCGACGGACGTGTTCGGTCTTTCGAACAGCGGTAGTGCGGACCGGCCGGCCCGTCAACGCGCATGAGGTCCCACGGCGGGCCGCCGGGCCGTCGCAATGAAGGCTTGGCAGGCCCTGTCGAGACTGCGAAAAGAACGCGCCCGTGAGGAATGTCGCCCATGTCATCCGAGACGCCCGTCACCGTCCCCGCTCCCGCGCTCGCCGCATTGCGCCAGGAGATCGATCGCATCGATGAATCGATGCACCGCCTCCTCATGGAGCGCGGGCGCATCATCGACCGGTTGATCGCCGTGAAGAAAACCGGGGATTCCGGATCAGCCTTCCGTCCGGGGCGCGAAGCCTCGATGATGCGGGCGCTGGCCGAACGCCACGAGGGGCTTCTTCCTCTCGATACGGCGGAAGGCATCTGGCGGGTCATCATCGCCACCTTCACCTATGTCCAGGCGCCCTATGCGGTGCACGCCGACATTTCCGGCGGCGATGCCCCGATGCGTGATTCGGCGCGGTTCCATTTCGGCTTCACGGTGCCGTTACTGACGCACCCAAGTGCTGCGGCGGTGATCGAGGCGGTGGCGACCTCGCGCGGCGATCTCGGCGTCTTCCGGCTCGATCAAGGCGCGTCGAGCGGGGCGTGGTGGCGCATCCTCACCGAGCCCGACAGCCCGAAGATCATCGCCAGGCTCCCCTTCATCGAACGGCCGGGCCATCCGGCCGGGACGCCGGTTTTTGTCATCTCCAAGCCCCTGGCCGATGCGGCCGTTCGCGACGTGGTGCTCTACGCCGCGCAGTTCGAGCGCTGGCATCGGGGGGCGGGCGAGACCCTCGTGCGGCTCGGCGGCGAGGTGGTGGCAAGCGCTGCCGATGCGAGCGGCTTGTCCGAACTGATCGCCATTCCGGGCACCATTGACGCGAAGGCCCTCCGGGGCGCTCTCATGGACGCGGGGGCAAGCCTCGACGAGTTGGTCGAGGTCGGGGGGCACGCCGAACGTTTCCGCGTGAAATAGACCGCGACCTGCGCTAGAGGCACTGAGCAACAGACGATTTCCAGGAATTTTCCATGTCCGCACGTCCCGAACCCCGTCCCGGCGTCCTCCAGATTGACGCCTATGTTCCCGGCAAGAGTGCGGCCGCAGCGGGCGTCGCGAAAATCCACAAGCTGTCCTCGAACGAGACGCCGCTCGGCCCGTCGCCCCTGGCGATTGCGGCGATCCAGGTCTTCGACCATCTCGAACTCTATCCCGACGGCTCGGCGCTCCGCCTGCGGGAAGCAATCGGTGCCAAATATGGCCTGGATCCGGCCCGCATCCTGTGCGGATCGGGGTCCGACGAGCTGCTTTCGCTGATCACCAGCACGTATGTGGGGCCGGGCGACGAAGGTCTCTTTTCCGAGCACGGCTTTCTCGTCTATCGCATCGCCATTCTGGCCGCCGGTGGCGTCCCCGTGGTCGCGCCCGAGACGAACCACACGGCCGATGTGGATACGTTGCTGGCGAAAGTCACGCCCAGGACCAGGATCGTGTTCCTGGCCAATCCCAACAATCCGACCGGCACCTACCTGCCGTTCGACGAGGTCAAGCGCCTCCATGCGGGCCTGCCGTCGAACGTGCTGCTGGTTCTCGATGCGGCCTATGCGGAGTATGTCCGGCGCAACGATTACGAGGCGGGTCTCGAACTGGTGGCCACCACCGACAATGTGGTGATGACGCGCACTTTCTCGAAGATCTACGGCCTCGCCAATGTCCGCCTCGGCTGGATGGTCGGTCCGGCGCATGTGATTGATGCGGTCAACCGCGTGCGGGGACCGTTCAACGTCAACGGCCTTGCCATCGCGGCCGGCATTGCGGCGATCCAGGACGACGCCCATGTGACGAACGCCATCGTGCACAACGAGAAATGGCTGGCCTGGGTGACCGGCGAGATCGAAGCTTTGGGCCTCAAGGTCACGCCGAGTGTCGGCAATTTCATCCTCATTCATTTCCCCAAGGATGCGGGCAAGACCGCCAAGGATGCCGACGCTTTCCTGTCGGCCCGCGGGCTGATCCTGCGCCGGGTCGACGCCTATGGCCTGTCGGATGCGCTGCGCATGACCATCGGCGAGGAGGAGGCCAATCGCCTCGTCGTCGCGGCGCTGCGCGATTTTCTCGCGGGCGCGAAATGAGCGACCGTCTCGGCCCACCGCTGGAGACGCCGCTTTTCGGCCGCGTGGCGCTGATCGGGCTCGGCCTGATCGGCTCCTCGATTGCGAGGGCGTGTCAGCACCGCCATCTCGCCGGCACGATCGTGGCCATCGACCAGGACCCGGCGACCGTGGCGCGGGTGACCGCACTGGGCATCGCCGACAGGGCGACGACCGATGTGGCAGAGGGTGTGCGGGATGCCGACCTGGTCGTTCTGTGCGTCCCCGTCGGCGCCTGCGCGGCGGTGGCCGAGGCCATGAAGGGCAGCCTGAAACCGGGCGCCATCGTGTCCGATGTCGGATCGGTGAAAGCCTCTGTGATTGCCCAGGTCCAGCCCCACCTTCCGGAAGGCGTCGCCTTCGTTCCGGCCCATCCGGTTGCCGGTACGGAATACTCGGGTCCCGATGCGGGTTTCGCGACGCTCTTCCTCAAGCGCTGGTGCATCCTGACGCCGCCGGAGGGGACCGATGAGGACGCCGTGGAGCGGATGCGGGCTTTCTGGTCGGCGCTCGGGTCGGACGTCGAGGTCATGACCGCCCAGCACCACGATCTGGTGCTGGCGATCACCAGCCATGTGCCGCATCTCATTGCCTACAACATCGTCGGCACGGCGGCCGATCTCGAGACAGTGACGCAGTCCGAGGTGATCAAGTTTTCGGCCGGCGGGTTTCGCGATTTCACCCGGATTGCAGCCTCCGACCCGACCATGTGGCGGGATGTCTTCCTGCACAACAAGGAGGCGGTCCTGGAGATGCTGGGACGCCTCAACGAGGACATCGCGCTGCTCGCCCGCGCCATCCGGTGGGGCGAGGGCGACAAGCTGCACGACCTGTTCACGCGGACCCGCGCGATCCGGCGCGGCATCATCTCCGAAGGTCAGGAAACGCCAGAGCCCGATTTCGGCCGCCGCCGCGACGGTCAGTAGAGCGGCTGCAGGCGGATTCCCGGGACGACGAACGGCCCCATGGCGAGCTTGCCGTTTTCGAGCCGCAGTGGCGGCAGCGGGACGAGGGCCGGCTGCGCCGCCTGGGCGCCCCCGCGGGGTGATTGACCGAACAGGGCGCCGAGCAGGGAGCCGCCAATGCGCCCGCCCGTCAGGTTGCCGATGAGCCCATCGAGGCCCGCCGCCGACACGGTGAACTGGCCCGTAGGCAGATGGCGCTCGTCCAGCGCGAACGCGCCCTTGGCCTCTGCCCGCCGAGGGCCCTTGGCGATGGACAGCATCACCACATCGAGCAGGCCGCCGGCGCTGCGCCAGCGCTCGAGTTCCTGCGCCACAGGCCGGCCGCGAATGCCTTCCGCCTGCGTCACCGTGGCGTCGAGGGTGAAATCGGCCGGTTCTGCTCCGCCCACCAGCCGGTCGAGCGCGGGAATCTGAGCTTCCTTCAGGGAGATGGCTGCATCGAACGCCTTTTCGGCACTTCGCGAGGGGCTTGGTCTGACGTGGAGTTCGAGGTGGCGGCTGTTGCTCACCACGGGGTCGGCGCCCAGTCCCGTCAGGGTAAACCGGGGGGCGTCCGCGATCAGCGAAAAGCGCTGAAGTCCGCGCGAGGAGGCGTGGATGCTGCTCTGCAGCAGGTCCCAGGATCCCTCGAGGGTCGCCTGGCCGTCTGAGACCTGCAACGGTCCGTCGATCTGGGTGATCACGAAGGCGGGCTGATAGACCTGGGACACGGAAGTGACCCGGCCGAGCGAGGCCGTCACCGGACCCTGTTTCAGGGTCAGGGCTCCGCAGGTGAGCATGATCCGGAACGGATAGCCGCCAACCTCCCGGTCGGCGCAGGTCCATTCCCGGCCGCCGCGGGCCTCGGAGGCAAGCCAGGTATCGAGGGATGCCGTGGCCCGGTTCCGGACCACGAACCACGCGATGCTCCAGGCGATGGCGAGCAAGAACAGCAGGACGAAAGGCGTGTAGAGCCAGAACCGGCTGTGGCGGCGTTCTCCGGCCGCTGCGACGTCTTCCATCCAGAATCTCCTGTTGTGTCGTCAGTTCGTAACTGCTAGCGCCCGATCCAGGCAAGGACGAGGCAGGTCGGAAGGCATGATGGAGCCGAGCGGCGATCTATGGGTCTTCGGTTACGGCTCGCTCATGTGGCGGCCTGGCTTCCCGTTTGTCGAGCAGAGTCATGCCCATCTGTTCGGCTATCATCGCGCTTTGTGCATTCGATCGCATGTTCATCGCGGGACGCCGGAACGGCCGGGGCTCGTGCTGGGACTCGACCGTGGCGGCCGCTGCCATGGCGTGGCTTTCCGGGTCCCGGATGGCGAAGTTGAGGCGACGATCCGGTATCTGCGAGAAAGAGAGCAGGCGACGGCCGTGTACCTCGAACGCCACCTGCCGGTGCGCTTGCCGGATGGCCGAACGGTTCCGGCTCTCGCCTACGTGGCCGACCGCAAGCATCCGCAATATGCGGGGCGGCTTGCCTTCGAGGATGTCGTGCAGATCGTCCGTGGCGGCCGCGGCATCTCCGGCGAGAACCCCGACTATGTGCGCTCCACCTACGAGCACCTGCTCGGCATGGGGGTGGTTGACCCCCTGCTGCGCCAGGTTACCGAGGCGATCGCCACGGCGCCCTAACCGGGTGGGTTTTTCAGCAAGCCTGACGTGTCTCGTCCTGAATGAGGTCGTCCATGAGGGCGCGGCGTTCGGGCTCATCATAGGCGAGACGATGCACATGCATCTCGGTTGCGCCCAGATGTTGGACACGGGAAAGCCAGGCGGCGCGCGCTTCCTCGCCGAACAGGGGGCCGACCGTGGCGGTGGCGATCACACTGGCGGCGCCGGCCGCATCGCGTCTCACCGCGATGATCACCGCGTCGGTCACATCCATGACCTCGGCTGCCACGAGGGCGTGCACACCGACGATGTAGCGCCGTCCCGAGCGCCCCCGCCACGCGCTGAGCGCCGGGGCCGACCGAAGACCCACCGTGGCCCGCAACCGCTCCTCCCGCACGCCAGCCCTCCGCGTTCGTTCGTTGCGGAAATCCCGCATCGCCATGGACCAAGACACGATTCGTTTGTTCGTCATTTGTTCCAAGGTAAGAATCACCGACCGTTCCGTCAAGCCCGAACCACGCCCGGCGTCATCTCGCAATGAGGGACCGCCTCAGGGCTTGGCGTCCGCGTGACCGAGTTCGAGGCGTCCTTCCGCGAGCAGCCGGTCGGAGGCGGTCTCGATCTGCTGCTGCATCTGCTGGAAGAAGACCCCGCGCGGCAATCCCGGGGCGATGGGTTCGAGGATCTCGACCACGATGGTGCCGGGATGACGAAGGAATTTCCGACGCGACCAGAACAGGCCGGAATTGAGCGCGATGGGGAGGCACGGCGCCCCGAGGGCCTGGTACAGATGGCCGACGCCGACCTTGTAGACAGGCGGAGCGCCGGCGGGTCGGCGGGTTCCTTCAGGGAAGATGAGGATCTGGCGGCCATTCTGGATTTCCACCTTGGCGCGGGCCATCATTTTCATCAAGGCCTGCGCGCCGCCCTTGCGGTCGACCGGAACGGACCCGCCCTTCCAGGTGTACCAGCCGAAAAACGGGATCCACATCAGCTCCCGCTTCAGAATGAACGCCGGGTCGGCAAACAGGGTCAGCAGCGCAAACGTCTCCCACGCGGATTGGTGCTTGGCGGCCACCAGAAGGCCGCCGGCGGGAATGCGCTCGAGACCGCGAAACTCGACCTTGGTGCCGGCGATCACCCGCATGAACCACATGGACGACCACGCCCAGTATTTCGCACCCCGGATGAAAAACCGCCGCGGCATTGCCAATGCCGGCAGCAGGACGATCATCCAGAAGACAAGGTTGGCATAGAACGCGATGTTGAAAAGAAGCGAGCGCAGGATCAGCATGGGTCTCGACAAAAAAAGCGGGGCTTCATGCCCCGCGTGACGTCACTCTAGCATTCCACCGGCCGGTGGCCACCGCTTTTCGGCGGCTCAGTGGGGTTCGACCGCGGCGTAATGAACCGGCTTGCCGAGGATCTTGGCAACCTTGGACCGCTCCGGATCGGTCTCGAACCGGGTGCGCAGCCAGACCGCGACGAACTTCACGTATTCGGAGAACAGCACTTTGGCCGTGCCGGCATTGCTCCACCATTCGTGCGGATCGATGGTGGCCGCGACCGGATAGGGGATCTTCTGCAGGTTCGGCAGTGCGTGGTCGAGTTCCACGAGGGTGCGCGGCATGTGGTAGTTCGACGTCACGACGATGAGCGCGGCGAAATGGTTGCGTTCGGCCCAGCGGCGGGTCTCGATGGCGTTGCCGATGGTGTTGCGCGCGCGGTAATCGAGATCCACGCAGCAATCGAAGAGGCGGCGCTGACCCGGATTGAGGCGGGAAATCTCTTCGCGGCTGGTTTTTTCGTTGACGCCGGAAATCAGCAGACGCTTGGCATAGCCCTGCGCCAGAAGGTCGATCGCATCCCCGATGCGCTGCGCGCCACCGGTCATGGCCACAATGCCGTCAGCCCGCGTCTCGGGCTTCTGCTCAAACCGGTCGAGGCTGTAGACGAATACCAGAAAGCCCAGAAAACCAACGATCACCGACGTCATGAAGCCGTAGAAACCGCAGGTCGCCATGTGTCGGATCATCGATCGCCTCGAGGGAAGAGAAGGCGATCCGGGCAACGTCCAGCCCCAACCCACGGCCTCTTTGCTGTCTGTGGCGCCAAAAGCCGCCATATGCTGCGCTTGCGAGGTCATCACGTTGGACAATACTGCAGAATGAGGCAATGGCGAGGCAAGCTTGTCATGGCCGGCATCGTCAACCATTACCGTTAAGAAACCGTCTCACTGTCAACCGGGAGACGATTCCCGTCACCAGGGCGACCACCAGCGCGATCAAAACAACGACGCCGTATCCCCGCCATGAGATGCTGAAGGATCCGAACAGGGCCTCGATCTGGTCGCCGGTCGGGCTCGCTCGCCAGGATTGAGAGACAATCCCCAGGATCGTGGTGAGCACCATGGCGACACCCGCTCCGGCGGCGCTGCCCTTGAGGCCGAGCTTGAAGAAGCGCCGCTGAAATTCCCTGGCGATGAAGTCGTCGTTGGCGCCGACGAAATGCAGCACATCGACAACCTCCCGGTTGCCCGCCATGGCGCCCCGGGTCGCGAAGGTGACGGCAAGGCCGGCTGCGACCAGGACCAGTCCCACCAGAACCACGCCGACGGCGATGATCGTGTTGGCCATGGTGGACAGGCGCGACACCCAGAGGGCGTGGTCGTCCAGCGTCGCGCCGGGAACCTGATCCTTGAGCGATTGCCGGAGCTTCGTGAAATCCGGCCGAACCTCCTGCGCGAGCTTGATGACGATCAGGCGCGGGACCGGCAGGTCGTTGAAATCGAGCCCCGTTCCGAGCCAGGGTTCGAGCAGGCGCTCGGATTCCTGCTTGCTGAAGGGCAGGGCGCTCTCGACGCCGGTGGTCTGGCGCGCAAGCGAGACGGCCCGCTCCACATCCGCGTCGATGGAGCGCTGCGCGTTGGGCCTGACCTGGATGGTGACTTCCCGGGCGATATCGGACCGCCACTGGGCCGAGCTGGTGGCGACGAGTTCCGCGCCGCCGGCGCAGAGGGCTGCGAGGAATGTCAGGATGGCGATAACCGCCGCGAGAGCCTGTCCGCCGGCCGAATCGACCGGCACGAGGGGCGCGTTGCGCCGCAGGGATGTCGGCAGGGCGCGCTTGGCGCCTGCGGCTTCTGCCGGTTTCGCCTTGGGCGCCACGCGTTTTTTGACCATCCGGCTCATTCGTCGATATGCAGCCGGCCGTCGCCAAGAACGAGGCGGCGGACGTCGAGCTGGTCCATCAGGCCGAAATCATGGGTCGCGATGACCACCGAGGTCCCGAGCCGGTTGAGTTCGATGAACAGGCGCAGGAGGCGCTTGGCAAGCGAGGGATCGACGTTGCCGGTCGGTTCGTCGGCCAGCAGCAGGTCGGGCCGCACGATGAGCGCGCGCGCAATGGCGGCGCGCTGCTTCTCGCCGCCGGATAGGACGGGCGGGAGCACATGCATGCGGTCGCCGAGGCCGACCCAGCGCAGCAGCTCCACCACTTCCGCCCTGTAGCTCGCCTCTTCCTTGCCCTGCACGCGCAAGGGGAGAGCGACGTTCTCATAGGTGGTGAGATGATCGAGCAGGCGAAAATCCTGGAACACCACGCCCATGCGGCGGCGCAGGCCGGTGAGGTTGTCCTTGGAGATGTTGGAGACGTCCTGGCCGAACAGTGAGACGAGCCCGCGGGTCGGCCGCACCGACATCAGGATCAGCCGCAAGAGCGTCGTCTTGCCGGCTCCCGATGGCCCCGTGAGGAACTGGAAGGAATTGGGCTCGATCGACACCGTGAGATCGCGCAGAACCTCGGGGCCCATGCCGTAGCGCACGCCGACATTCTCCAGCTGCACGACCGGGGGGCCCTCGTCCTCGTCCATGTCGTAGTACGCTCTCACGCGCTGTCGAGCCATCCTTTGCAGGGTTGAAAGGGACGGCGCCGCTGCGCCGCCGGTGAGGCGATTCGCCAAGGTATGGCCTTTCCACCTTAACAATCCGGTCAATGCAAGATGCGCTTTCAAGACCGGCGTCAGGGTGGTTCGGCCCATGCTAGCGGATCTTGGCCGCCGGATGAACCGCTCACATCGGCAGGTTGCGGACTTTGAGGGAGCATTGCGGATGTCGTTTGACTTCGCCCGCGCGCCATGGTCGTGAATGAGAGCAATTCCCCGGGCCGAAGCTGTTGCGGCCCCTGTGTCTGGACGGATCGACCATGACGGCCTCTCCCCGCATTCGGGTACTCTTCGACGAAAAGACCATCGCCAGCCGCATCGAGGAACTGGCTCACGAGATCGCGGCTGCCGAGCCCAAGAACCTGCTCGTCGTGGCGATCCTAAAGGGCAGTTTCATGTATGCGGCCGATCTCATCCGCGCCCTGTATCGGGTCGGTCTGGAGCCGCAGGTGGAGTTCGTGCACCTGTCGAGCTATCTCGACGGCACGGTGTCGTCCGGGCAGGTGGCGATCCTGCGCGATGTCGAGAGCGATGTGCGCGGCCGCGACGTGCTGCTGGTGGACGATATCCTCGAATCAGGCCGGACCGTGACCTTCGCCAAGGACCTGCTGATGGCACGGGGTGCGCGCCGCGTGCTGACCACCGTCCTGCTTGAGAAACCCGGCAAGCGCGCGGTCTCCATCGATGCCGAATTCGTCGGCTTCAAATGCCCTGACGTGTTCGTGGTTGGCTATGGCATGGATGTGTCCCATTCCTACCGCCAGTTGCCTTTCGTGGGCGTGGTCGATCATCTGGACAGCGGTCCCGACCTGTTCGACCAGACCTGAGGCTCAGTTGAGCCGCCACACCGCAGCGTTGAGCGCCGTCGCGTAACTGACCCACGTGAGATAGGGGACCAGCAGCCACGCGGCTGCCCGGTCGAGCGGCCAGAAGGCGCGAATCGTCGCGATGATGGCCACAATCATGGCCAGAATGACGATGAGTCCGGCAAGCGGGCTATGCGCGCCGAAAAAAGCCCAGGACCACAAGGCGTTCAGGGCGAGCTGAACAAAAAACGTCGTCACCGCGGCCGTCCGTCCCGGCTGTCCGGCGGGCAGGGACAAAATGCGCCACAGGGCATAGGCCATCATTGCATAGAGCAGGGTCCAGACCGGGCCGAACAGCCAGTTCGGCGGCGTGAACCCCGGCTTGACCAGCCCGGCGTACCAGGTCGGGATATTCGGCAGCGTTGCCAGGCTGCCGAGGACGCTTGCTGCCGCAACCGGGATCACCGCGATGAGGAAGCGCCGGAAGGGCGGCGTGGGCGTGCCGGAGAACGCGCTGGGACTTGGATGCATGATCGTCTGATTCCCTGTAAGGGGTGGGCCGGTTCACGTCCGCAACCCGCCCCCCCCCTTGGAGGTTCCCATGCCGTCATCGCGTCCGCAATGGTCGAAGCGCAGTCTCACCGCGCAGGCGCTCGGTCACGTGGATCCTGTCACCAAAGCGGTGGTGATGCCGATTCACGTCGCCACCACCTACATTCGCGACGCAGATAACGGCTACTCGTCCGGCTTCGTCTACGGGCGGCCGGACAACGCCACCATCCGCGAGGCCGAGGCCGTGCTGGCGATGCTGGAGGAGGCGGAGGCCGGCGCGCTCCTGTTCTCGTCCGGAATGGCGGCCGCGACGGCAGTCTTCCAGGCCCTCTCGCCGGGCGACCATGTGGTGGCGTCCAAGGTCATGTACTGGGCGCTCCGCCACTGGCTGCTCACCGAGGCGACCCGCTGGGGCCTGCGCATCGACTTCGTCGAGACGGACGATCTCGACACCCTCAAGACGGCGGTCGTCCCCGGTCAGACCAAGCTCGTCTGGGTGGAAACGCCCTCAAATCCGCTCTGGACCATCACCGACATAGCGGGTGCAGCTCAAATCGCCCACGCGGCCGGCGCCCGTCTGGCAGTCGATTCGACCACCGCGTCGCCCTATCACACACGGCCCCTGACGCTGGGGGCCGACATCGTCATGCATGCGGCCACCAAGGTGCTGAACGGCCATTCGGATGTGGTGGCGGGCGTTCTGGCCGGCGCCAGGGCGGATGATTTCTGGGCGCAGATCGTCACCAACCGAAAAGGCCAAGGCGCCATTCTCGGGCCCTTCGAGGCATTCCTGCTGATCCGCGGTCTGCGCACCCTTCATCTGCGCCAGGCCGCCCAGGCCAAAAGTGCGATGGCGCTCGCCCAGCGGCTTGCCGCGCATCCTAGGATCGCCCGGGTTCTTTATCCCGGCCTGCCGCAGCATCCCGGCCACGACGTCGCGGCCCGCCAGATGGAGAACGGCTTCGGCTACATGCTGTCCGTCCAGGTGTCGGAGGGCGAGGCCGCGGCCATTCGCACGGCTGCCGGCGTCCGGCTGTGGAAACGCGCGACGTCCCTCGGGGGTGTCGAGAGCCTGATCGAACACCGCGCCTCTATCGAAGGGCCGGGCACCCCGTGCCCGCCCGATCTTCTCCGGCTGTCGACCGGCATCGAGGATGTGGAGGATCTCTTCCGGGATCTCGACGAGGCGCTGGGGGCGTCCTAGGCGGAAGGTCCGGCCGGCGCAATTGGCCCTTGTCATCATTCGTCCGATGATCTCTGTTATGCGAACGCTGTTTCATACGAGGGATCGTCCCATGACGTCGACCATCACCCGCCGCCGTGTTCTCCAGACAAGTGTTGCGGCCGCCGCGCTGACGGCGATGCCGCGTGCCGGCTGGGCCGCCGATCCGGTGGTCAAGCTGCGGGTGCTGGAAACCACCGACCTCCATGTGAATATTCTGCCGTATGATTATTACCGCGATGCCGCCGACGAGACCGTTGGCCTCGCGCGCACCGCGACACTCGTCACCGCGGCCCGCGCGGAGGCGAAGAACACTCTGCTGTTCGACAACGGCGACCTGATCCAGGGCTCGCCGCTCGGCGATTTCGTCGCCTACCGGCGCGGCATGAAGCCCGGCGACGTCCATCCCATGGTCGCGGCCATGAACACCCTGAATTACGATTGCGGTACGCTCGGCAATCACGAGTTCAATTACGGCCTCGACTTCCTGCAGAACTCGCTGGGCGGCGCGAAATTCCCGCTGGTCTGCGCCAACGTCATCAAGGCCAATGGTGAGCCTCTGCGCCGGCCCTGGCTCATTTTCGAGCGCGAGGTGGTCGATGAATCAGGCGCCAGGCACCCGATCAAGATCGGCGTCATCGGCTTCGTGCCGCCGCAAATCGTCCAGTGGGACAAGGCCCATCTCGACGGCAAGGCGACCACGGTGGACATCGTCGAGGCGGCGCAGAAGCATGTCCCCGACGTGAAGAAAGCCGGCGCCGATATCGTCGTGGCGCTGTGCCATTCGGGCATTGCCGGGGGCGAGCGCAAGGGCGGCGAAGAGAACGCCGCGCTGCATCTGGCCAAGGTCGACGGGATCGACGTGATCCTGACCGGCCACCAGCATTTCACCTTCCCCGGCGGCAAGGAATTCGACAACATCCCGGGTGTCGATGGGAAAGCAGGCACCCTGCACGGCAAGCCCGCCGTCATGGCCGGGTTCTGGGGCAGCCACCTGGGGATCATCGATCTCGACCTCACCAAGGGTTCGGCCGGCTGGAAGGTGGCGGCCTTCAAGACCGAGTTGCGGCCCATCTACGAGCGAGTCGATCGCAAGGTCGTGGCCAAGGTCGGATCGGACGCGCTGGTGGTGGCGGCCGTGCAGGCCGATCACGACGCGACGCTCAAATATGTCCGCGAGCCCGTCGGCTCCACGGCGGTGCCGATCCATTCCTATTATTCGCTCGTGGCCGACGACGCGTCCGTCAAACTCGTGGCCGAGGCGCAGGCCTGGTATGTGGCCGACCTGCTGAAGACCACGCCCTTCAAGGACCTGCCGCTGCTTTCGGCGGCCGCCCCCTTCAAGGCCGGCGGGCGCGGCGGGCCGAACTACTTCACCGAGATCAAGGTGGGGCCGCTCGCCATCAAGGACATGGCCGACATCTACATCTATCCCAACACCATCCGCGCGGTGAAAGTGACCGGCGCCCAGGTGCGCGAATGGCTCGAGCGCTCGGCCGGGATCTACAACCAGATCGATGTGGCCAAGGGCGGCGAGCAGGACATCATCAACGCGAAATTCCCGGCCTACAATTTCGACGTCATCGCCGGGGTCCATTACAAGATCGACCCGACCCAGGCCTCCCGCTACGACAATGATGGCAAGCTCATCAATGCCGACGCGCATCGCATCAAGGACCTGTCCTATAACGGCAAGCCGGTCGCTGACGATCAGGTTTTCATCGTCGCGACGAACAATTACCGCGCCGGTGGCGGCGGCAATTTCCCCGGTGCGGACGGCACCACCATCGTCCTCGATGCGCCCGATCTCACCCGTGACGCGATCATGCGGTACATCATCGAGCGCAAGGAAGTGGCCCCGAAACCAGACGGCTCCTGGTCGCTCGCAACACCGCCATCGAATGTCACGGCGACATTCCTCACCGGTCCCAACGCGTCGGCTTATCAGCCGGCGGGCATCACCATCGAAAAGATGGGCGACGCGCCCGAGGGTTTCGTGAAATATCGCATCGTCGGGTGACGCCGGACGCGTCCGCGGTTTATATCGGCGGCAGGACGACCGGCTCGTCGATCTGGTCCGGCGCTGGCTCGACCAGCGGGCGGGCGCGGCGGGCCACCATGATGGTGCCGTTGAGCTCGCCACCGAACAGGAAGATCGCCCCGAGGGTATAGAGAAACACCAGCGCCACCATGGCGGTCGCAAGGCCCCCATAGGTGGACGCATAGGCGCCGGGATAGAATTCCAGATACCAGCCAAATCCCAGGCCGCCGAGAAGCCACAGGAACAGGGTCGTGGCGACGCCGGGCAGGATGGACCGCCAGCGACGGCGGCCTGAGGGCACGAATTTGTAGGCGATCATCAACCCCGCCACGATCACGACAGTGGCAACCCCGATCCGCAGGAAATCGATCAGGCCGTCGAGAAACTGAAGCGCCGGCAGCCAGTGCAGAACGACCCGCCAGACAAAGGGGCCGAGCACCACGAAAAACGCCAGCACCAGCATCACGAACGCGCCGCCGATGACGAAGGCGATGGATTCGAGGCGCGTCACCCACCAGGGCCGCATTTCCTTAACGTCATAGGCGCGGTTCAGACCGACCCGCAGGGCTTCCACGGCGCTGGACGAGAAATACAGCGCCAGCACCAGACCGAAGGTGAGGATGTCGCTGCGCCGTCCGGTGAGGATCTTGTGAATCTCGTCGGCGATGGGCTGGGCCACTTCGCGCGGCCACGCCTCCAGAATGATGCCGGTCGCCTCGTCGGTGAGGGACCCGGCCCCGAACAGGCTCGCCAGCGCCGTCATCAGGATGAGGAACGGAAACAGGGAGGTCAGGACCGACAGGGCGATGTGGCTCGCGATCGCCCACGCGTCGTGCACGAGGAAGCGATTGATCGCGATCCAGAAAACTTCAAACAACAGGCGCAGGCGGCGGGTCAATCGGACATCTCCCGGGCTGCCGGACTTGGCGCGAGGACGGGCCTCCGGCAAGGCCGGACATCGCCGATCTGTCGAATATAGGTGGATCTTCATGACATGAGGTTAAGGACGCATCAAATGCGGACCTTTTGAACGAAAGTCTGTTACGGCCAGATCCTGCCCTGGGCCGGATCGGAAGACCATGACACCGTCGCTGCTTGCACGCCTCGCGCCTCCTCTTTTCGTGGTGATCTGGGCGACCGGATTCATCGTTGCTCGCACGGTCGCCCCGCATGCCGAGCCCCTGACCTTCCTGCTCGCCCGCTACGCCTTGGCCATTGTCGTGCTGGTCGGGCTCGTCGCCGCCGCCCGGGTGCCGTTTCCCCGTGATGCGCGCAGCTGGCGCAATGCGCTGGTGGCGGGGGTTCTGCTGCACGGATTTTATCTCGGCGGGGTGTTCTGGGCGGTCAAGCATGGCCTGCCTGCGGGAATCACGGCTCTCGTGGCGGGTCTCCAGCCGCTCGTCACCGGACTTCTCGCCCTGCCGCTGCTCGGCGAACGGGTGTCTCCGCGGCGGTGGCTGGGAATCGGGCTCGGCTTTCTCGGGGCGGTGCTGGTGATCCTGCCGAAGCTGGGCGACGGCGCGCCGCCGGCAGCGCTCCTCGCGGCGATCCTCGCCATGCTGTCGATCACCCTGGGCACCATCTGGCAGAAACGCACCGCCGGCGCCCTCGACATGCGCGTCAACGCAACGATCCAGTATATGGGCGCTGCCGCCGTGACCGCGCCGATGGTCCTGTTGACCGAGAACGCCCACATGGACATGTCCTGGCCGCTCATCGGCGCGCTCGCCTGGGCGGTGCTGGGCCTGTCCATCGGCGCCATCGGTCTGTTGCTCTATCTCATCCGCCACGGAGCCGTGACGGGAGTGGCGACGCTCCTCTACCTGGTGCCGCCGGTTGCCGCCGTCATGGCCTATCTTCTGTTCGGCGAAACGCTCAGTCTGATCCAGGTCGTCGGCATGGGCTGTGCCGCCATCGGCGTTGCCGTGGCCAGTCGCCCATGACGAAAAACCCCGGCTTTCACCGGGGTTCTTGAAAGACGCGCGGGCGCCACGCCGCCTATTTGGTGATCTTGACCGACACCGGATCGCTCGCCGGAAAGCTTTCTTCCTCGGCTTCGTCGAGCTTGCGGTCGAGACTCTCCTTCGAGTTCTCCGGAAGCTTCTTGTCGTCCTTGGCCTGCTCGACATTTTCGGCGTCGAGAATCTTCTTCTGATCGCTCATGCTGATTCTCCATGATCGAGGGTCGAGCCCCCTTTTGCCTTGGTCAACGCCGCGCTGGGATTGTGGATCGCCCGACGCGGCCGGCGCACCGTGGCACGCCGGCCCTCACGCGTCAGCGCGGCTGGCCCTGCTGGGTGTAATTATAATAGTCGAATGGCAGCTCGGCGATGCGGAACCAGGTGTATTCCTTTTCGCGGAACGCGTTCCAGGACTCGTACATCTTCTTGAACTTCTCGTTGCCGGCCGCGATCTCGCCGTAGAGCTTGAAGGCCTCCTTGTGGCTGGCGTCCAGCACATCCTTGGGAAAGGCGCGCAACTGGGCGCCCTGTCCGACGAGACGACGGACCGCGTCAGCGTTCTCGGCATCGTATTTCATCACGCAGGTGGCGTTGGCTTCGGCGCAGGCCAGCTCGACGATGGCCTTGTAATGCGCCGGAAGCGCGTTCCACTTCTCGAGATTCACAAAGAGCGACGGCTGTGCCGACCCTTCCCAGAAGCCCGGGTAATAGTAGTATTTGGCGACCTTCACGAAACCCAGTTTCTCGTCGTCATACGGCCCTGAAAACTCGACCGCATCGAGGGTGCCGCGCTCGAGGGCCGGGTAGATGTCGCCGCCGGCGAGCACCTGCGGCACTACGCCGAGGCGCTGCATGATCTGACCGCCCATGCCGGCGATGCGGAATTTCAGGCCCTTGAGATCATCGACCGAGTTGATCTCCTTGCGGAACCAGCCGCCCATCTGCGCGCCCGTCTGGCCCGCCGGAAAGCTGATGATGTTGTAGTCCTTCATGAACTCCCGAACGAGCGGAAGTCCGCCGCCGAACTGCATCCAGGCATTGTGCTGGCGCACGTTCAGACCCCACGGCACCGAGGTTTCGAACATGAAGGTCGGGTCCTTGCCGATATAGTAGCTCGACAGGGTGTAGCCGCATTCCACGGTGCCGCTCTGGACCGCGTCCATGACCTGCAGGCCCTGGACGATCTCGCCCGCCGCAAAGACCTGAATCTGGAACTTGTTATCGGTGGCCTCTGCCACCCGCTTGGCCACCTGCGCGCCTGCGCCGAACAAGGTGTCGAGGCTTTTGGGGTAGCTCGAGGCCATCCGCCATCTGATCTCGGGGGCCGATTGCGCGATCGCCGGGGAGGCGACGCCCGCTGCGGCGGCAAGTCCTGCGCCCTTGAGTACGGTTCTTCTATCCATGGCACTGTCCTCCTTGGTCGTGCGCCCTTGGGGCTGAGGGGCGACTAAACCCGAACGTGCCGTCGATGTCACCCGTGACGACGCCGGGATGGCGGATCGCCCTTGAAACGCCGCATGGCCGGGTGGGTCCCGGCCATGTTCGTGCCACAAGCAGTGACCGTTCTGGTGAAATATCAGGCCTTCCCGCGCAGAAGTTTGCCCTTCGGCACGTCCACCATGGTGCCCGGTGCGGGAACGCGGCGCCGGCTTTCAGCACCGCCCTTCATGACCATGGGCTTCGGGTCGTTCTGGGTGAATTCCGGCCTCAGCGCCGGGCTCTTGAGAACTGTGGTCGGACGAATAGCCGCCACCTCCTCGTTCGACAGCGTCAGGCTCACGGGCTCTGCGCTGTCGTCGGCCGGCACCTCGGAGAAACTGTGAATGCCTGCGCCTGACCCGCTCTTCACCCGGCCGCCATCCGCATGACGGATATCGAGATCCGGGTCGAGTTTTCGCGATGCGCCCATCAGGCCGGTGGCTTTCGCGGCAGCCCGCTTCGCATCGCCGACACTGTTGCGCGTGGTCGACTCTGCCAGACCATCTTCGCCAACACCGACATTCGTCAGTTCATCGAGACCGTCCTCGATCTGGGGTTCGGGGATCTGGCCTCGTTTATCCTGAGCCATGTCTGATTCCTTTCCTGTTGGTGACAGGAGGGCAACGTGTTCTCGAGAGAGGCGGTTCCTCAATCTCCCGGGCAAACGACAATGGCCGGGACGAGCCCGGCCATTGAATATGATTGCCTTTTTCGCGCGCCTTAGTTGAGGCGCACGCCTTCGGGCGGCCCCTCCGCACTGCCTCCGGCCGGCACATCGCCGATCATGAGGCCGGTAGGGCCCGTCCGGACGGTGACGGTCTCGCCGTCCTTGATCTCGCCGGCGAGAATCAGCTCCGCCAGCGGATCCTGCACGTATTTCTGGATCACGCGCTTCAGCGGACGGGCGCCGTAGGCCGGATCGTAGCCCTTCTCGGCGAGCCATTCGCGGGCTTCCGGCTCAAGATCCATGACGAGCTTGCGCTCGTCGAGGAGCTTCTGCAGGCGGCCGATCTGGATATCGACGATCGCGCCCATCTCCGACCGCTTCAACCGGTGGAAGAGAATGATCTCGTCGACGCGGTTGAGGAATTCCGGACGGAAGTGCGAGCGCACCACGCTCATCACTTCGCCGCGCACCGCATCCGTATCCTCGTTCTCCTTCTGCGAGACGAGGTATTCGGACCCGAGATTTGACGTCATGATGATCAACGTGTTGCGGAAATCCACCGTCCGGCCCTGGCCGTCTGTCAGACGTCCGTCGTCGAGGACCTGCAGCAGGACGTTGAACACGTCCGGATGCGCCTTCTCGATTTCGTCGAACAGCACCACCTGGTACGGCCTGCGCCGGACTGCCTCCGTCAACGCGCCGCCTTCCTCGTAGCCCACGTAACCCGGAGGGGCGCCGATGAGACGCGAGACCGAGTGCTTCTCCATGTATTCGGACATGTCGAGACGCACCATCGCGCTCTCGTCATCGAACAGGAAGCCCGCCAGAGCCTTGGTCAGCTCCGTCTTGCCGACGCCTGTCGGGCCGAGGAACATGAACGAGCCCATGGGACGGTTGGGGTCCTGCAGGCCGGCCCGCGCACGCCGGACAGCGGTTGCCACCGCGTGCACAGCCTCGCGCTGGCCGATGACGCGCTTGGCCAGTTCCTTCTCCATGTTGAGAAGCTTCTCGCGCTCGCCCTCGAGCATCCGCTCGACCGGGACGCCGGTCCAGCGGGAGACCACCTGGGCGATATGGTCGGCAGTGACTGCCTCTTCCATGATCCCGCCCGCATTCTCGGCGGCCTCGGTCTCGGCCAGTTCCTTCTCGAGTTCCGGAATGGCCCCGTAGGCGAGCTCTCCCGCGCGCTGGTAGAGGCCCTGCCGCTGGGCGGAGGCCAGTTCGTTGCGGGCTTCCTCGAGCTGCTTCTTCAGGTCGGCGGCCCGGCCGAGTTTCTCCTTTTCGGCGCGCCAGCGCATCGTGATGGCAGCCGATTGCTCCTCGAGATCCGCGAGTTCCTTTTCAAGGCGCTGCAATCTGTCCTTGGAGGCGGTATCGGTCTCCTTCTTCAGGGCTTCGGCTTCGATCTTGTGACGCACGATCTCGCGGTCGATGGTGTCGAGTTCCTCGGGCTTGGAATCCACCTGCATGCGCAGGCGGGCTGCCGATTCGTCGATCAGGTCGATCGCCTTGTCGGGCAGGAAGCGGTCGGTGATGTAGCGGTTGGACAGGGTCGCGGCCGCAACGATCGCGCTGTCGGTGATCCGGACGCCGTGATGCTGCTCGTACTTCTCCTTCAGGCCGCGCAGGATCGACACGGTGTCTTCCACCGTAGGTTCGGCCACGAAAACGGGCTGGAACCGGCGGGCCAGCGCCGCATCCTTCTCCACATGCTTGCGGTACTCCTCAAGCGTGGTCGCGCCGACGCAATGCAACTCCCCGCGCGCCAGGGCAGGCTTGAGCAGGTTCGAGGCATCCATCGCCCCCTCGGACTTTCCGGCCCCGACAAGGGTATGCATCTCGTCGATGAACAGGATGATGCCGCCCGCAGCGGACGTCACTTCCTCCAGCACGCTCTTGAGCCGCTCTTCGAATTCGCCGCGATATTTCGCGCCGGCGATGAGGGAGCCCATGTCGAGGGCCAGCAACTGCTTGTCCTTCAGGCTCTCGGGCACGTCCTCGTTGACGATTCGCAGGGCGAGCCCCTCGATGATGGCGGTCTTGCCGACGCCGGGCTCACCGATCAACACCGGATTGTTCTTGGTGCGCCGGGACAGAACCTGGATGGTCCGCCGGATTTCCTCGTCACGGCCGATGACCGGATCGAGCTTGCCCTCGCGGGCCGCCTCGGTGAGGTCGCGGGTGTATTTCTTCAGGGCGTCATAGGCGTTTTCCGACGTTGCGGAATCGGCCGTGCGACCCTTGCGGATCTCGTTGATGGCGTTGTTGAGACCCTGGGGGGTCACGCCCGCTTCGGCCAGAATCGTGCCGGCCTCGGAATCCTTGTCGGTGGCAAGCGCCAGCAGCATGCGCTCGACAGTGACATAGGAGTCGCCCGCCTTGTCGGCCATCTTTTCGACCGTATCGAAAAAGCGCATGAGGTCGCGCGTCGCCTGCGGCTGGGCGGCCGATCCGGAGACCTTGGGCTGCTTGGCAAGCCATTGCTCGACCGCCGCCCGTGCGGCAGGCGGCCGGCCGCCAGCGCGCTCCACAAGGCCGGCGCACAGGCCTTCGGGATCGTCGAGCAGCACCTTCAGGAGATGCCCCGGGGACAATTGCGGATGGCCTTCCCGCATGGCGAGGTTCTGCGCCGCCTGAACGAAGCCGCGGGCGCGCTCTGTGTATTTCTCGAAATTCATCAATTCACCCCTGTTCGGCGCCGATTGCCCTCTTGGAGGCACAATGGGCCATGTGAGATCGGACCTTCGTTCGAAGCATCCGCTGACAGGAAAATGGTGTTGCGCATGAGCCACAACAAGGGGCGGAACCGCAGCTTCCGCCCTGGCATTGACCGATGTCCAGCGCCATGACGGCGCGCATCTCACCGGGAGCCGCGATGATGTCCAAAGACCCGCGTTCGGAAGCCGAAAAAGCCCGCGCCGACCTGGCCCGAAATGCCGAAATGGGGATGGCCGTCCCCGAAAGTCCGCCAGAGGAGGGACCGTCGGTGACACCCGAGACCTTCGCGGATACGTCCGAGGCGGGGCGCCGACGGGCGCAGGAGGCCGGGATCGAGGCGGGCGGCGTGGCGAAAAGCGCGGACGAGGAGGGCGAGGATCCCGACGTCCTCTCGCGCGCGGGCGCGTAGCTCGCGCTTGTTTGGCGACGGGGCGCGATCTATCCATGAGCGATGAGCATTCGCATCGTCGACCTCCACCGCTATCCCGTCAAAGGCCTTTCCCCCGAGCGTCTCGATCAGGCGATCCTCGACCGGGGAGACTATTTCCCGGGTGACCGCCTCTTTGCCATCGAGAACGGCCTCTCCGGCTTCGATCCAGACCAGCCCGAACATCAGCCCAAGATCAAGTTTCTGATGCTCATGCGGAACGAGGCGCTGGCCCGGCTGAGAACGCGCTATCTCGACGAGACGTCCACGCTCTCGATCAGCGAAGGCGGCTCGGAGCGGGCGCGGGGGGATCTCACGACGCGAGAGGGACGCGTTGCCATTGAGGCCTTCTTCCGCCGGTTCATGCCCGGCGAACTGCGCGGGCCGCCCAAGGTGCTGACGGCGCCTGCCGGATTCCGGTTCACCGATTCACGACGGGGCTTCGTCTCCCTCATCAATCTGGCGAGCGTCAAGGCACTGGCCGAGGTGATCGGCGCGCCAGTCGATCCCCTGCGGTTTCGCGGAAATGTTCACGTGGACGGTCTCGCCCCGTGGGCGGAATTCGACCTCGTGGGCCAGGTCCTTGCCACGTCGTCAGGCCTTCGCCTGAAGGTGACCAAGCGGATCGTGCGGTGCGCGGCGACCAATGTCGATCCGACGACGGGCGACCGTGATCTTGCCATTCCCAAAGCCCTGATGACCGCCTATGGGCACTGCGATTGCGGGATCTATGCGGAGGTTTTGGCGGGAGGACGGCTGGCGGCTGGAGAGACCCTCGCCCGCGAACAGGGCGCGCTCGCCCTCGACTGACGTGCCAAAAAAAAGAGGAGAGCCAAGCTCTCCCCTTCAGCCTGATGCCATGCCGACAATCCTATTCGGCCGGTGTCTTCTCGTTTGAGCCGTCGCTGACGTTGCCGTCGGCCACCGCCTCGCCCTCAGCCAGGCGCGGGCGTCGTACGGCGCGGCGACGGGGACGAACCTCGCCTTCGGCGGCGTCGACGGCCTTAGGGAGGGGAGCCGGAGCATCGTCGATGCCGGGCAGGATCGGTGTCCGCACGGGATTGGTCAGGAAGGCCGGCAGGCCGACGGGGTCTGCGCCCTCCGCCTCGACGCGCGCGCGGGGCGGGCGGCCACGAGGGGCCCGCTCGGCACGCTCTGGGCGTTCGACCCGCTCGGTCCGCTCGACCCGTTCGGTCCGCTCGACGCGGGGAGCCGGGTCGGCGCGCTCGCTCCGCTCCGGCCGGTCGTTGCGGTCGAACTCGGCGCGGGGTTGCTCGTCGCGGGCATATTCAGGGCGCGGTCCACGATCCCGCGGAAAGCGGTCGCGGCGCTCTGGCCGGTCGGTGCGCTCGACGGGTCGGTTGTCCGGCCGGTCCTGGCGGTCATTTCGCTCGGGGCGGTCGTTACGGTCACTGCGCTCGGGACGATCCTGGCGCTCGGGACGATCCTGGCGGTCGAAACGCGGGCGACGCTCGCCCTCCCCATTGCGGGGCTCGAAGGGCTGGGGCTGGGACGCCGGGTCCATCTCGTCGCCGTAGCCCTGGCGATCGCCATTGCCGAAGCCGTCGTCGTCGCCATCGTCGTCGGAGCGTGGCTGATAGCCATATTGCTCGCGCAAGGCTTCCTGGGCGGCAGCGATGATGCGGATGTAATGCTCGGCGTGCTGGTAATAGTTTTCCGCCGCCACCGGATCGCCGCTGGTCTGGCAGTCGCGGGCCAACTGGCTGTATTTCTCGGCGATGTGCTGCGCTGTCCCGCGGATTTTGACATCCGGGCCATTGGATTCGTAGCTGCGCGTCAGGGGATTGGGCCCCTTGTTGCCGCCGCCGTTGTTGTTGTTACGGCTACGACCGCGCATGCGCCTGTTCTGTCCTGGTCTCATTCTGGTCTACGACCCTCGCTGGTTTTGCAATCCCACGGGATGCAAGCCCATGTTCGCCGAACGGGCCTCGTCGCCCACCGTTCGCGTGGCAACCGTCTGTCGTTAAGCCATGGCCAAAGCCTTGGCCGTCCTTCAGTGTCGGGTTCTGGTGATCACGCCCGGCTGTTCAGTTTGCCCCTGCCAGCGCGATTGATAACGGTCGATCTTCCGGGGTTTCCGTAACACGGGTTCCGCCGATTTGTTGAGACCGATCACGTCATCTGCCGCAAATCTAGCGGGTTCCGCTCGGTCCAACAAGCGATATTTCACTTTATCCTCATCGGGCGATGATCGCTTCTCTCACCCGATCATGTCCGTTTGAGGGCGATGCAGCGTGGTTGACCGGCGAGGTCGCTGGCAAACCGCGCCAACGTGAAGCCGGAAGCAGCCGCCATCGCTCGCAGAGCGGCCTCCTGATCGAACCCGATTTCCAGGACGAGGACGCCATCGGGGCCAAGGAGCCGGTGGCCATCGGCGAGGATCGCCCGATAGGCGTCGAGACCGTCGATGCCGCCGTCCAACGCCAGAGCGGGGTCGTAGTCGCGCACCTCGGGGGCGAGGCCCGCGACCACGGCGGTCGCAATGTAGGGCGGGTTGGAAACCACCAGATCGAACCCTCCGGGCAGCGCCGCGCCCCACTCGCCGACGACGAACAGGCTGCGGGACCCGACGCCGTTCCGGGCTGCGTTCTGCCGCGCCCTGTGAACCGCGCCCTCCGACCGGTCGATGCCGATCCCGAGGGCAGCGGGCCGCTCGTGCAGCAGCGCCACCAGCAGGCAGCCGGAACCGGTGCCGATATCGGCGATCCGGTAGGCAGCCTGTGTCTCGGGCAAGAGGGCGAGGGCCGTCTCGACAACGGTTTCGGAATCCGGCCGCGGCACCAGGGTGTCCGCGCCCAAGCCGAAGGGCAGGCCCCAGAATTCGCGCTCGCCGAGAATCCGCGCCACCGGCTCTGAGGCCAGCCGCCGCTTCGTAAAGGCGGCAAGCCGGTTGGCCTCGGCTTCTGACAGGACGACTCCTGCCCGCACGGCGAGTTCGGTCGCGTCGATGTCGAGAGCGGCGAGGAGCAGAAGGCGCGCATCAAGGGCAGCCGTGGGCAACCCCTGGGCCTGCAGCCGGGCACGCAGCCCCCGCAGGGCCTGCTCCCGCGAGACCCCGGTCACGGCTCTCCCGCCCGATAGTGCGCCAGTCTTTCGCTCAAGCTCCCCGTGTGGAGTTCGAACAGGTGGTTGTCGTGGTCGTAGAAGTAGAGGGATTGGCCCTCTCCCGCGACCCGGGCGCGTCCCTCGAGAATGGTGAGGCCGAGGGCTTCGATGCGCTGCCGGTACGTCGGAATCCGGTCAGGCGGGATCTTGAATGCCACATGGTTGTAGGTGCGGGTCGGAAGGGCCTCGCCCTCCATGACGGCGATCCACAGCTCGCCCACGGTGAAGAATTTTTCCCGCGCGATCGAGAACGGGCGGTCGCCTGACCCATAGACCTCGCGGCCTTCTAACACCTGTTCGATCAGGGCCGTCATTCGGTCGAGGTCGGCTGTGATGAAGGTGAGGTGGCTGAGGCCCTCGATCACGCCGCCTGGTCCTGGTCGGCCAGCTGGGCGGCCTGATGCTCGGTCACCAGCGCGTCGATCAGTTCGTCGAGGGCGTTGCCGGCCATCACCTCCTCGATCTTGTAGAGCGTGAGGTTGATCCGGTGATCGGTGACCCGTCCTTGCGGAAAGTTGTAGGTGCGGATGCGCTCGGAACGGTCGCCAGACCCCACCTGCGACTTGCGGTCGGCGGCGCGGACCGCGTCCTTGGCGCTGCGCTCGGCGTCGTAGAGACGGGCGCGGAGCAACGCCATCGCGCGGGCGCGGTTCTTGTGCTGGGAGCGCTCGTCCTGCACGAAAATCACCATGCCGGTCGGCATGTGGGTGATGCGGATGGCCGATTCGGTCTTGTTGACGTGCTGGCCGCCGGCACCTTGCGCCCGCATGGTGTCGATCTTCAGGTCGGCGTCGTTGATGGCGATATCGACCTCTTCGGCCTCCGGCAGGACCGCAACGGTAGCAGCCGAAGTGTGGATGCGGCCGGAGGTTTCGGTGTCGGGAACCCGCTGGACCCGGTGCACGCCGCTCTCGAATTTCAGCCGGGCGAACACGTTGCGGCCTTTGACCTCGGCGACGATTTCCTTGTAGCCGCCCGCCGTGCCCTCGCTCTCGGAGACGATCTCGACCTTCCAGCCCTTCAGGTCGGCATAGCGCGCATACATGCGGAACAGGTCGCCGGCGAACAAGGCGGCCTCGTCGCCGCCGGTGCCGGCGCGGATTTCCAGGATGGCGCTCTTCTCGTCCGCCTCGTCGCGGGGCAGGAGCATGATGCGCAGATCCTGGGCTGCCTGTGCGACAGCCTCCCGCGCTTCGGGCAACTCGTCCTCGATGAGCGCGCGCATTTCCGCATCGGTGCCGGGGTCGGCCAGCATCGCCTGCAGGCCCTGCAGGTTCTCTTCCATGGTGTGATAGGCGCGGATTGCCTTCACCACCCCGTCAAGCTCGGCAAGCTCGCGCGACAGGGCCACGAAAGTTTCCGTGTCCGGGCCCGCATTCAGCGTCGCCATGACGATATCGTGGCGGGCCAGAATGGCGTGCAGGCGTTCTTGCGGAGGCGCAATCGACATCAGACGGGAATACCATGGGCTTTGGCGAAGGCCGAAAGCGTCGGCCGCAGCGAATTGCCGCCCCCGTCCAGCGTCAGCTTTTCGCGGATCAGGGTGCCGACGAGGTCCGCGTCGAGGGCGAGCAGCATGGCCTTGACCGGTCCGATCGAGGTCGGAGCCATGGACAGGGAGCGGAAGCCGAGGCCGATCAGCGCCATGGCCTCCAGCGGCCGCCCGCCGATTTCGCCGCAGACGGTGAGTTCGCAATCCGAGGAGGCCGCCTTGTCGACGACCCGTTTCAGGGCGCGCAGCATCGGCGCGCTCAAGGGATCGAAGCGCTCGGCCACGCGCCGGTTTTCCCGGTCGATGGCGAAGAGGAACTGCATCAGGTCGTTCGAACCGATCGACAGAAAATCAGCCACCGCACAGATTTCGGTGAGCTGGAACAGCAGGGAGGGGACCTCCAGCATGGCGCCGAGCTTGAGATCGGCCGGCAAGGGGTAGCCGTGGCGGGACAGATAGGCCTTCTCCCGCTCGACCAGCACCTTGGCGCGCACGAATTCGTCGCAGGTGGCGACCATCGGGAACATGATCTTGAGGTGGCGGCCGGCTGCCGCCTTGAGAAGCGCCCGGATCTGCATCCGCAGCAGCCCCGGCCTGTCGAGCCCGATACGGATCGCCCGCCAGCCGAGTGCCGGGTTCTCTTCCTCGACCGCCTGCATGTAGGGCAGGATCTTGTCGCCCCCGATATCCAGGGTGCGGAAGGTCACAGGCCGATCCCCGGCGGCTTCCACCACTGCCGCATAGAGAACCTGCTGCTCGGAGGCCGTCGGCATCCGCTCGGAAATCATGAATTGCAGCTCGGTGCGAAACAGCCCGATGCCGGTCGCGCCCGTATCCTCGAGATGGGGCAGGTCGACGAGCAGGCCTGCATTGAGCTGCAGATTGATCGGCTTGCCGTCCTTGGTGACCGCCGGGACGTCCCGCAGCTTAAGATATTGTTCCTGCCTCCGGGCGCGCAGGCGCGCCTTCTCGGCATAGGCCGCCTCGACCTCGGCGCTGGGGCGGATCTGCACGTCGCCGGTGCCGCCATCGACGATGATGGCGTCGCCCTGCTCCATGATCGAGGTCGCATTGGCCACCTCGCTGACGGCCGGGATGCCGAGCGCCCGCGCGACGATCGCAATATGGCTCGTCGGGCCGCCCTCCTCGAGCACGAGTCCGCGCAGGCGCGAGCGGTCATAATCCAGGAGCGCGGCCGGACCCATGGAGCGGGCGACGAGGATCGCGTTCTCGGGCAGGGAGGCTTTTGACGCCACCATGTCGCGGCCGACCAGCCGGTGCAGGAGGCGGTTGGCGAGGTCGTCGAGATCGTGCAGCCGGTCCCTGAGATAAGGGTCGGTCTGGCGCAGCATCCGCGCGCGGTTGTCGGATTGCACGCGCTCGACCGCGGCCTCGGCCGTGAGGCCCGAGGTCACGGCTTCACGCATCCGGCGCAGCCAGCCCTGGTCATGGGCGAACATCCGAAAGGTTTCCAGCACGTCCCGGTGCTCGCCGTGATGGGCGACATCGCCGCGCTCGATCAGCTCGTCGATGGAGGCGCGCACGTCGCCGATCGCCTCTTCCAGGCGCTCCAGTTCGACCTCGACATTCTCGGCGATCAGGTTCTTCAGGACGACGCGGGGTTCGTGCAGGACCACATGGCCGAGGCCGACGCCGTCGGCCAGCGCAGTGCCCCGCTGCTGCAACGGCCTTCGAAAAGCGGTGCCGGTCTCGATGGGGGCCAGGGCCTGAAGCTCGCCGGAGGCCAGCATTTCGGCCAGCACCATCGCTGTGGTCTGCAGCGCCTCCAGTTCCTCCTCGGCATAGACCCGGTAGGTGCGGTTCTGGACGACGAGGACGCCGAGCGTGTTGCCGGCGCGCAGGAGCGGCACGCCGAGGAACGCGTGGTAGATTTCTTCGCCGGTCTCCGGCTTGTAGGAGAAGGCCGGGTGGCTCTGGGCGTCCGACAGGGCCAGCGATTCGGCAGTGGCGGCGATCAGGCCCACGAGACCTTCGCCCGCCCGCATGGTGGTGAGGTGGACGGCCTCCCGGTTCAGGCCCTCGGTGGCGAAAAGTTCAAGAACCCCGTCGCCGCGCATGACATAGAGCGAGCACACCTCGGCCACCATGTTGGCGGCGATGAGGATCACGATCTTGTCGAGTCGATCCTGCGCTCCGACCGGCTCCGCCATGATCTCGCGGAGGCGGCGCAGCAGAAGGCGCGGACCGCCGGGAGCGCTGGGCATGACCTGTCGAGTTCCCGTCATTCTTCGAACCGACGGGACGGCCCGGCGGCTCTGCGGTAAGAGTGTCGCAGCCTTTGTGACGAGGCGTCAATCAGGCTTGATCAAGGCCGTATAGCGAGTGGAGCGTGCGCACGGCAAGCTCTGTGTAGGCCGAGTCGATCAGAACCGAAAACTTAATCTCGGAGGTCGTGATGGCCCGAATGTTGATTCCCTTGTCGGCAAGGGCTTTGAAGGCCCGGGCGGCCACGCCCGCGTGGCTGCGCATCCCCACGCCGATGGCCGAGACCTTGACCACGTCGGTGGCGCCCTGCAGGTCCCGGAAGGCGATGTCGTCGCGGTGGGAATTGAGAACGGCGCAGGCGCGCTCGTAATCGGCGGTCGGCACCGTGAAGGTGATGTCGGTGGTGGTCGTGTCGTCGGACACCACCTGGATGATCATGTCCACGTTGATGTTCGCGTCCGCCAGCGGCACGAAGATCGAGGCTGCGATGCCGGGCTTGTCCGCGACATTCCGTAAGGTAATTTGTGCCTCGTCGCGGGAATATGCGATGCCGGTCACGACCTGCTGTTCCATGATGTCTTCCTCGTCGCAGATGAGGGTGCCGAGCTTCGGGTCCGCCGGGTCGTCGAAGCTGGAGCGCACATAGGTCGGCACCCGGTGCATCATGGCGAGCTCGACCGAGCGGACCTGAAGCACCTTGGCCCCGAGCGATGCCATCTCGAGCATCTCCTCATAGGATACCTTGTCGAGCCGCCGCGCCTTGGTGACGATGCGGGGATCGGTTGTGTAGACGCCGTCCACGTCCGTGTAGATGTCGCAGCGCTCGGCCTGGATGGCGGCGGCGAGCGCCACCGCGCTCGTGTCCGACCCGCCGCGCCCGAGGGTCGTGATCCGCCGCGTCGGCTCGTGCACGCCCTGGAAGCCCGCCACCACGGCCACCTCGCGATGATCGGTAAAGCCGCGAATGATCGCGGTGCCGTCGATGCCGACGATTCGCGCAGACCCGTGCGCCTCGGAGGTCAGGATTGGAACCTGCCAGCCCTGCCACGAGCGGGCCTTCACGTTCATTTCCTGCAGGGCCAGCGCCAAAAGGCCGGACGTGACCTGCTCGCCCGAGGCGACGACAGCATCGTATTCCTTCGGATCGTGGAGCGGAGAGGCGTCCTTGACCCAGGACACAAGCTCATTCGTCTTGCCCGACATGGCAGAAACGACGACCGCCACATCGTAGCCGGCATCGACCTCGCGTTTCACATGGCGGGCGACATTGCGAATCCGCTCCACCGTGGCGACGGAGGTGCCGCCGAACTTCATGACGAGACGAGGCATGGGACAAAAGCCAGACAGTGGAGCAAGACGAGGAAAGTCAACTTTGCCTCTTCGCCGGAGCGGAGGCGGCGTATACATGACGGCGGGGTGCCGCGCTGTCAACGCGCGGCTGGCCCCCGGCGACGCGATGCAAGGACGTTTTCATGACCGAGGGGCATTCCTCCACGATCGACCCCGAAGAGGTGGCCCGCTTCGAGCGCATCGCCGAGACCTGGTGGGACCCCAAGGGGCCCATGAAGGTCCTGCACCGGTTCAATCCGGTCCGTCTGGCCTATATCCGCGACGGGGCCTGCCGTCGTTTTGCGCGCGATCCGCGCTCGGCGCGGTCCCTCGATGGTCTGAGCATCCTCGATGTGGGGTGTGGGGGCGGGGTCCTGTCCGAGCCGTTGGCGCGCCTGGGTGGCAACGTGACGGGCCTCGACCCGGCTCCCACCAACATCGCCGTTGCGCGCCTGCATGCGGAACAGGCCGGACTGGCCGTTGCTTATCGCAACGAGACCGTCGAGGCCGTTGTTGCCGCAGGCGAGACCTTCGACATCGTGCTGGCCATGGAAGTGGTCGAGCACGTGGCCGATGTGCAGGCGTTCGTGACAGCGTGCGCGGCAGCCGTGAAGCCGGGCGGCTTTCTCGCCATGGCGACCCTCAACCGCACGGCCAAGTCCTTCGCCTTCGCCATCGTGGGCGCCGAATACGTGCTCGGATGGCTGCCCAAGGGCACGCACGAATGGGAGCGGTTCGTGACCCCGGACGAGCTGCGGGCAGCGCTCGACCAATCAGGCTTTGCCGTCTCGGATGAAACCGGCGTCGTCTACAATCCGCTCAACGGCACCTGGTCCCTATCGGGCGACATGGCGGTCAACTACATGCTGACCGCCGCGCGCGGGTAGGGCTTCGCGCGGGGCGAATCGCAGGATGGCCAGCCCGGCCAAAGCCGAAAGAATCGACCCCGCCAGCACCCCGATCTTCGTCGCGTCGTTCAGGGCGGGGCTGTCGGGAAATGCCAGCGCCCCAATGAACAGGCTCATGGTGAAGCCGATGCCGCAGAGCAGCGCGACTCCGTAGCATTGCAGCCGCGTGGCGCCCGCCGGGACGTCCGCGAGGCCGAACCGGAAGGCCAGCATCGAGAACCCGAAGACCCCGACCTGCTTGCCGATCAGGAGGCCGAGCGCAATGCCCATCGGCAAGGGCGCCAGAAGCGCGGACGGGGTGAACCCCGCAAACGACACGCCCGCATTGGCAAAGCCGAAAATCGGGATGATGGCGAACGCCACCCAGCCATGCAGCCCATGTTCGAGCCGGTGGAGCGGCGAGGTCTCGGCCCGGGTGGCCTTCGGGTTCGGATCGAGCGGAATCGTCAGCGCCAGCACGACGCCCGCCAGGGTGGCGTGGATCCCGGATTTGAGCACGAAGAACCACAGCAGCGCGCCAATGAGCAGATACGGCACCAGCGAGCGCACGCCGAAGCGGTTGCAGGCAATCAGCACCGCGATGCAGCCGAAAGCCGCCGCCAGCATCGGAAGCGACAGGTCGCTCGTGTAAAACAGCGCGATGATGATGATGGCGCCGAGATCGTCGAGAATCGCCAAGGCCGTCAGGAAGATTTTAAGCGACGGCGGAATCCGGGAGCCCAGCACCGCCAGCACGCCAAGCGCGAAGGCGATGTCGGTGGCCGCAGGGATCGCCCAGCCGCGCAGCAGCGCGGGTTCCTTCCAGGTGACCGCCACATAGACGAGCGCCGGCACCACCATGCCGCCGAGCGCGGCGATGCCGGGGAGAACGCGACGGGGCCAGGTGGAAAGCTGCCCGTCGAGGAACTCGCGCTTGATCTCAAGCCCGACGAGCAGAAAGAACAGCGCCATCAGGGCGTCGTTGATCCAATGCAGGACACTGAGACCCAACACATAGGTGCCGAGAGCGTCGAAATAGGCGCGAGAAAGCGGCGAGTTGGCGCAGATCAGCGCCAGTACCGTGACGGCCATCAGCAGGATCCCGCCAGCGGCCTCGCTGTCCAGGAAACGCCGCATCATCGAGGCGGGCCTGTGAGGCCGGGACGGGCGGCCGTCGTCACGTCGTTGGTTCATGGCTTATCTCCCGCTCCCTCTGTACGGGGAGGGCGGGGGCCTGTGAACCCCACGGGCTTCACCTTCCGGTGTGGGCCGCTGTTACCGGTCTGCGCGCCAGTCGACGCCGTCTGACCAACACTTTAGTTGCGATCGCCCGCAAGGATCGGCAGCGGCATCACCGCGATTCCCTCCTCGATCAGCGATCGGGCCTCCTCTCCATTGGCCTCGCCATAGATGGACCGGTGGTCGACCTCGCCGTAGTGCATCTTGCGGGCCTCGTCTGCAAAGCCGCGGCCGACATTCTCGGAATTGGCCATCACATGCTCGCGCATCGCCTTGATCATGGCCCGCAGATCCCGGTCCTTCTCCGACAGGGCCGCCACCGGCTGCGGGACCGGTTCGGCCGAAGCCGGCGCCTTGTCGGCGCGCGTAAGGGCTGGCGCCATGACCTGCTTGTGGATCTTCAGGGAATGGCAGAAAGGGCAAGACACGAGGCCGCGGCGGCTCTGCTCGTCGAACGCATCGCTCGTCGGAAACCAGCTCTCGAAATCGTGGGCCTGCTCGCAGGCGAGCGCATACTTGATCATGAGATTCAGATGGGGATGCCAAGGCTCGTGGCCAAGCTCCCGGGAACGGATGAGGGACGAGGGGTCAGGCGAGAGCGACTTCCGGCCGCACGGAAGCTGGCGTTACCTCGACCCGGAAGGGGCGGGCATTCTTCAAGGTCGGGATGCGGCTGCGGGCATCCTCCACCAATGCAATGTCGATCTGCGCCAGGATGATGCCGGGCTGGTCGCCGGCCTCCGCCAGGATCCGGCCCCAGGGATCGACGATGAGCGAGTGGCCGAAGGTCTCCCGGCCATCCTCATGCAGGCCCGCCTGGGCGGCCGAGATCATGAAGGACCCGGTCTCAATCGCGCGGGCGCGCTGGAGAACGTGCCAGTGCGCCTCGCCGGTCTGTTTCGTGAAACAGGCGGGCGCCGACAGAATGGAGGCGCCATTCTCGGCAAGCGCCCGGTAGAGGGCCGCGAAGCGGACATCGTAGCAGATCGTGAGCCCAAGCCGTCCCCAGGGGGTTTCTGCCAGAACCGCCCTGTCGCCGCCCGTATAGGTGGCCGATTCCCGCCAGCTCTCGCCATTGGGCAGGTCCACATCGAACAGATGGACCTTGTCGTATGACGTGACGATCTCGCCGTCCCGTCCAATCAGGAAAGCCCGGTTGGCGATTTTGTCGCCGACCTTGACGGCGATCGAGCCGATCTGCACCACCACGCCGTGCGCGCGCGCCACCTCCCTCAATGCCGAAAGCGTCGCGTCGCGATCTTCAGGGCCGACCTTCTCGAACAGCGAGGCGCGATCCCGTTCGACCAGGGAGGTCATCTCCGGAGTCTGGATGAAATCCGCGCCGTCTGCGACCGCCTCGCGCACGAACCCGACGACCGCGTCGCGATTCGTGAGCGGATCGCGGCCGGATCGCATCTGGATGCAGGCCGCGGTGAATGTCGTCGGCTTCATGGTGGCGGTTCTCCCTCAGGCCAATAAAGCCTCAAGTTCACCCTTGGCGTCTAGTGCGTAGAGATCGTCGCAGCCGCCCACATGGCGCTCGCCGATGAAGATCTGCGGGACGCTGGTGCGACCGCCGGCTTTTTCGATCATCGTGGCGCGCTCTTCGGGCTTCGCGCCGATGTCGACTTCGGTAAACGACGCGCCTTTCTCACCGAGGAGTTTCTTGGCGGCGGCGCAGTAGGGGCACCAGTCTTTCGTGTAGATCGTGATGGGGGGCATGCGCGAGGCGTCTCCTTCAAGCGTTGTCATATAGGGTGCGGTCAGCTTTCCGTCACGACCCTCGCAAAGGCTAAAATGTCGACGGTCGCCGCCCCGCCTCGCAGGAGCGCCCGCGCGGCGGCATTGGCGGTGGCCCCGGTGGTCAGCACGTCGTCGACCAGCAGGACTCGCTTGCCGGCCAGACGGGCGCGGCAGTCCACAGGAACGCGGAAAGCCCCTTGCAGGTTCTGTTGCCGCTGCGCCTTCGTCAGCCCGACCTGCTGCCGGGTGCGCCGCACGCGGGCGAGCAGGAACGGATTGCAGGCCACGCCGCTCTTCGCGGCAATGCAGCCGGCCAGCGCCATGGCCTGGTTGAAGCGCCGCTGCCAGAGTCGAAAGCGATGAAGGGGTACAGGCACGATGACGTCGGCGTCTGCGAGCAATTCCGCGCCCGCTCGCGTCATCATCCCGCCCAGCGCCCGGGCGAGTTCGAGGCGGTCGCCGTATTTCAACCGATGAACCAGGGCGCTCGCGATCCCGTCATATTCGGCCACCGCCCGCGCACGGGCGAAGACCGGCGGATCCGCCAGAGCGGCTGGAGATTGCAGGGCCATGCCGAAATCCACCGAAAAGGGGGTGCCCAACCGTTCGCAAAAAGGCCGCTCGATCAGCCGAAGATTCGACCAGCAGGAGGCGCAGAGCGTGTGGGGTTCGCCGATCGCGGCCTGACAGGCAATGCAGGTGGGCGGATAGACGAGCGCGAGCAGGAATCGCGCCGCGCCCCGCATCTGTCGTGCCAGCGATGCGAGGTGACCGTCATGTTCGGACGCGGCGGGGTTCATGGGCGGCATGATAGCGTCAAACTGAATCATGCGAAACAATGTTGCATTACTCTGTCTCTCGCGTGTGCCTTTGTGGACTGAGGGCGGGGGTCTTGGCCCTGTCGGGAATTCGGGCCATATCCACACGCATGACAAGCCCCGTCGTCTTCGACCGATCCCTGGTACGCCGCCGTCTCGCCCGCGCCCTGCGTGCGGGCTACGCCGATTTTCTGCTCGTGCGTGCGGTGGAGGATCTGATGGAGCGGCTATCCACCGTCTCCCGGCCCTTTCCCCTGATCCTCGACGTGGGAACGCCCACATCGGCGGCGGCGGATGCCTTGCGACGGCTGGGTACGGTCACAAGGGTCGGCCCGGTCGCAGAACCCGGAGCCATTCTGGGCGACGAGGAGCGCTTGCCGTTTTCAGGCGGGCGCTTCGATCTCGCCGTCTCCCTGTTGTCGCTCCAGAGCGTCAACGACCTGCCGGGCAGCCTGATCCAGATCCGCCGCGCCCTGAAACCCGATGGCCTGTTCATGGGCGCGTTGCTGGGCGGCGGCACGCTGACCGAGTTGCGTCAAGCCTTCACCCAGGCCGAGGCGGAACTGGAGGGGGGCGCCAGCCCGCGCGTCGCACCGTTTGCCGACGTGAAGGACCTTGGCGGCCTGCTCCAGCGGGCCGGATTCGCGCTGCCGGTAGCGGATTCGGAGGTGCTCCGCGTCCGCTACGGTGATCCGTTCGCACTCATGCGGGACCTGCGTCTCATGGGCCTGACCAACGCTCTTGTCCATCGCCGCAGAACACCCCTGCGCAGGGCCACGCTTCTGCGGGCCGCCGAGATCTATGGTGAGCGTTTTGCCGACCCGGACGGGCGATTGCCGGCGACCTTCGAAATCATCTGGCTGTCCGGATGGACGCCCCACGATAGCCAGCAGAAGCCTCTGCGGCCAGGATCGGCCACCATGCGGCTCGCAGACGCTCTCGGGGTGCCGGACGATCAGGACCCCGCCCCGCCTGCCTAGCCCTGGTGAGCCGGTCAAACGGCGCGAGATCGGCACCAATGCGGCGCGCTGCGACTGTTGACGTGCGGCCGCCTGCGTTATGATGAAGACAAGCGCTCGGGCGCGGAGGACGTTGGCGATGACACAAGGCGCTTCTGGACATTCCATCACCATCACGGAGAATCCGCACCGCATCCGCGTCTTGCTGGGCGGTTTTATCATTGCGGAGACCACGGCGGCGCTGACCTTGCGCGAAGGCTCGTTGCCGCCCGTTCAGTACATCCCGCGGCAGGATGCGCACATGGACCTGCTCGAGGCGACGTCCCACCGCACCCATTGCCCGTTCAAGGGCGACGCCTCGTATTTCACCGCCTCGGCCGGTGGATTGGTGGCGGAGAATGCGGTCTGGAGCTACGAGACGCCCCGCGAGGAGGTCGCGCGCATCGCCGGCTACCTGGCGTTCTATCCCGGCAAGGTCGATGCCATCGAGGAATTCGCCAGCTGACGCCCCCGCCGGGACGGCGAGGGCGCGCAGGGGTCCGAGATTCTCAGATGATGAGGAAGTTGCTGGCCTTCAGCGCAAGGTTCAGCCCAAGGACGGCAATGCTTTCGGCAGCCGCCGCGCCGGATCCGTCAGGATCGAAGGAGACGAAGCCGGACGTCGGATCGTACAGGAAACGCACCTCCGGGCGGGTCGCCTGTGGGCCGATTTGGAATGCCGAGGCGGCGATGGCGCCCTCGGGCAGGTTGGTCAGGTAATGACTGATTTCGAGAACGTCGTTCGCGACGCCGAAATTGATGATGGCATCGGCATTCTGTGGCGAGAAGGGGGTGTCGAACATGAAGTGGTCCTTCTCCGGACCGCCGCGCAGGACATCGGCTCCGTACCCACCGTTTAAAAAGCCCTCTTCGAGGCGGGTCGTGTTCTGCCCGAGGATGACCCGGTCGTTGCCATCGCCCCCATTCACAATGCCTTGCTGCAGGCCCCTGCTGAAGTAGATGTCATTTCCCGCGCCCAGATTGACCGCGCCGATGATGGTGCCCGCATTGATGACGGTGTCGTCGAACGATCCGGCCGATTCGATGGCCACCCCCTGATCCGCATAATTGATGATAAGCCCGTCGTTCTTGATGTAATTGGCACCCGTATTGGCCGTGTCTTCGCCGAGCGCAATGGTCGGCCCGATGTGGTTGGCAATGGTCCCGCCATTGCTGATGGTGTTGCCACCTTCCAGGATGGTGAGAGCATTGAGGTTACCGCCGATCAGGCCGGTCTCCTCGTTGGTGATGATGTTGTTGCCGCCGAGAAACTGGACGCCGTTGGCAAAGTCCTTGGGCGGGTCACCGCTATAATCCTGCGGACCAATTTTGCCCGCATTCGTCAGGATCGAGTCGCCGCCTGAGACGATGGCCATCCGCGACCCGAAGACCGCCGAGGTCGCGTCAAGGGTGATGGTGTTGAACCCACCGGAAGACAACAGGGCGATGCTGCCGGACGACAGATAGCTGTAATTCAATCCGGCGAATTCGAGCGAACCCGTACTGGTGATAGCGCTCGCCGTCTGATCGACGACGATCGTGCTATCGAGGGTGACGGATGCCGGAGCCCGCGCATGGACGAGAGCAGTGTTGCTGGTAATGATCGCCAGCGAAAGCGGTTTCGACGCAAATGAGTCGCCTTGCGCGAGTTCGTACACGGCGGGGAGAGGGCCATTGTAGAACAGTTGGCCGTCGAGAACGTAATCGGTCATGGGATTTCTCCGTTACGATATGAAGTTACGACAACGATAGCCTATGAGTCTTCGTTCGCGAGTCAACAAAGAGTTGTTTTTCTATTCGGTGGAACTTAAGCGTGTGCTTTGCGTTATAACAACCGCTTTGGGCGTCGCTTCCGTGATGGTTATGTCCGGCTGCGCCCGCTGAAGGTGACCAGCGCCACACCGCCCAGCACCACGAGGCCTCCAAGCATCTCGCGCAACCCAATATGCTCGCCCAGAAACAGCACCGCGAGAATGGCGGTCCACAGCGGCATCAGATAGCCCACCATCGAGGCACGGGTCGGGCCTGCCCGCCGGATCAGCCGCATGAACAAAAGGATGGGCGCCGCGGTCGAGACGACGCCGAGGGCGATCAACGGGGGCAGGTGAGCGCTCACCGGCGAAAACGCCGTCGGACCCGACAGGGCGAGCGCGAGACACGTTGCCGGAATGGCAGAACAGATCTGCTGGCCCAAGGCCAGCCGTGCGGGTTCGACGTGACGGACGGTGCGCACGAAAACGTTCGCGATCGCATAGCTCAAGGCTGTCGCCAGCATCGCGATGACGCCCCAGCCGCTGAGACCGCTATCGGGAAAGGCCGCCGGCCCGATCAGGATGCCCATCCCCATAAACCCGACCAGGACGCCGCCCAGGCGCCGGGGGGTCAGCCGCTCTTCGGCGAAGAACAGGTGCGCCAGGACGGCCACGAGAAGCGGGCTCGAGGCCTGGATCATCGCCGCCGACGCGGTGGTGATCTGGGTGAGCGCATAGGCCAGAAGGACGTTCGGCAGCCAGCCATTGAAGGTCCCGAGAAACAGCCAGACCGGCCAGTCGCCAGGCCCGGGCAGGATGGATTTTCGCGCAACCGCAAACCACGCCATCAGCGACGTCGCGCCGATCAGCCCGCGCATGGCGGCGATGACGAACGGGTTGATGGCGCCGCTGAGCTTGATGAAGAGGAAGCCCGTCGCCCACAGCATCGAGCAGGCGAACAGGTTCGCGATCAGGACCAATTGCGTCAGGTCCTGCGGAGCGGCACCGCCGCTGCGATCGGTTTCCGACATGGCGTGTGCGCCTCAGACGATCAGCAGGTCGACGAGGGGCGGAATCAACGGCTCGTCGGCAGCCGGCATCTTGTATTGGCGCAGATCCTGCGGCCGCACCCAGGCCAGCCCCTGGCCTTCGAGAGGCTGCACGAACCCGTCCCAGCGCCGGCAGACATAAAGCGGCATCAGCAGGTGAAAGGTCTCATAGGCGTGGCTCGCGAAGGTCAGCGGGGCGAGACAGGCCTCCTTGACGACGATGCCGAGTTCTTCTCGCAATTCCCGGATCAAGGCCTCCTCGGGGCGTTCGCCCGGCTCGAGCTTGCCGCCGGGAAACTCCCACAGGCCGGCCAGCTGTTTGCCCTCGGGTCGTTGCGCCAGAAGGATGCGGTTATCCGCATCGATGAGCGCCACGGCGACGACGAGGGTGAGTTTGAGTGGGGGCAAGACGGCCTCGCTGGGATTGGTCCCCATTCACCACATCTGTCGGCCCTGCTCAATGGCACTCAAGCACGTCTTCACAGTGATCCTGAAATGCCTCGCGTCCGGCTGGCACACAGCGCGTCCCGTTGAGGCAGAGGCCTTTCGGCGCGAGGAAATGTCTAACTGCGATAATCGCCGTTGATCTCGACATATTCCTTGGTGAGGTCGCAGGTCCACACGGTGGCTTCGCCCCGGCCGAGGCCGAGATCGACCCGGATGGTGATCTCCTGGCCGCGCATATAGGCCGTGGTGGCGCTCTCGTCATAGGCGGGATCGCGCGCGCCTTTGACCGCCACGCGAATGTCGCCGAACCAGATCGCGAGCTTGTCGCGTTCTGCCGGCTCGCCGGCCTTGCCGACCGCCATGACCACCCGGCCCCAATTGGCGTCCTCGCCGGCGACCGCGGTCTTCACCAACGGAGAATTGGCCACCGACATGGCGATCCGCTTGGCCGAGATCGCGCCGGACGCCCCGGTGATCTTCACGGTGACGAATTTGCGCGCACCCTCGCCATCGCGGGCGACCTGCTGGGCAAGGTCTGAGAGAAGCGCTTCCAGCTCCTGCCGAAACTCCTTCAGCCGACGATCGCTGGGGAGCGTGATGGCGGGAGCCCCGCGCTTGCCGGCAGCGCCGGTCGCGAAGAACAGCAGCGTGTCCGACGTGGAGGTGTCGCTGTCGACGGTCACGCAGTTGAAGCTCTTGTCCGCGCCCTTCTTCAAAAGCGCCTGCAGCACGGGCGCTGCGATCGGCGCATCGGTGAAGATGAAGGACAGCATGGTGGCCATATCCGGCGCGATCATGCCCGCGCCCTTGGCGATGCCGTTGATGGTGACGGGGACGCCTCCGATCATGGCCGTGCGGGTCGCCACCTTCGGGAAGGTGTCGGTGGTCATGATCGCCTTGGCGGCATCGACCCAGGCCAGGGGCTTGGCCTTCTTCTCGCAGCTCTCGAGCACGCCCTTGAACTTCATGGCATCGAGCGGCTCGCCGATGACACCGGTGGAGGCGATGAACACCTGCGAGGCGCGGCAGGACGCGGCCTTGGCGGCGAAATCCGCCGTCAGCTTGACCGCATCGCTGCCCTTCTTGCCGGTGAACGCGTTGGCGTTGCCGGAATTGACGACGAGCGCCCGGGCGCCCCCCTTGCCCAGGTTCTTGCGGCACCAATCGACTGGCGCGGAGGGGCATTTCGACCGGGTGAACACCCCTGCAACCGCCGTGTCCTTGGCAAAAGCCACATACAGCACATCGGTCCGGTTCTTGTAGCGGATGCCAGCCTCCGCCGTCGCGATCCGCACACCCTCGATGGCGGGCAGGGTCGGATAGGATTTGGGCGCGAGCGGAGAGATGGACTTGGACATGCGCGAACCTGGGGAAGGGGCCAGCCGGGAAGCCGTCGGGATTCGCGAAGTGCTGTTTTTTGCCGCTTTTTGTCAAGCCCGCGCTTCGTAGGGGAAGAGGTGCGAGCCCAGCGGCCACGACATCCTCACCCCACAAAATTAGCGTCGCCGCGAGATCTTCCCCCCGCGCAGCGCGCATTGTCCGTACCCACTCAGTCAGGTGATCAGGAAATGAGCCGCGGTCAGAGCAAGGCCGGTCTCCAGGTGAGCGAAAATCACCGTCGGGCTCAGGCCTTTCCCGTCGGGGTCGTACCAGAGGTTTCCGGTGACAGGGTCGTAACCAATCCGATCGGACAAATCTCTCGGCGCCGCCCCGAGCACAAAATCATCCTCGGGGAGCCCGCTCCGCGACAAGGCGCCAAAGACGGCACGGTCGAGCGCAATGCTGTCTCCCGTGGTGTCGAAGTCGGTGATGGTGTCGCGGTTGTCACGGCCGAGCTCCGAGCTGAAGAGGAACGTGTCTCTCCCGGCACCGCCTTCAAGGAGGTCGCTGCCAAGCCCGCCGTCAATCGTGCTGTCGCCATAGCCCGCGTGGATCTCGTCGATGCCGTTGCCACCGGCGATCGTGCCAGAAAGCCCACCGGAATTGCGATAGAGGTCGTTGCCGTCGCCAAGAACGACGCCCCCCACGATATCGCCAGTGTTGGTCAACGAATCGTCGCCCGCACCAAGATCGATCGAACCGTTGATGCTCCCGTCGTTGATCAGGACATCGTCGCCGGTGCCGAGATCGATGTGGCCCTCGATCTGGCTCCTGTGGTGGTTGGTCAGGACGTCGTTGTCTTCCCCGAGAAGGACATCCCCTTTGATATAGCCGGATTTGGCGTCTGTGCCATTGTCCAGCGTGTCGCGCGAAAGGCCGTCCGTGTGGATCGCCGTCCCGTATGCATTGCTGTTCTGCAGCCGGCCAACAATTTCGCCCGCGTTCGAGATGGTGTTCGTCCCGAATTCAAGCTCGCGGATGTAGATTGCCGTATCGGATAGTGATTCGATGCGCCCTTTATTCACCAGCGTATTGTTGTCGCCGTTGATGTCGATCGCACGATACGCGCCCTCGATCGACCCGAGGTTGTTGATATCGTTATGTCCCGCTGAAAGCTTCAGAGCTGTTCCGCTGATGACCGCGGTGACCTCGCCGGAATTCTGAAAGGTCGTATAGCCTCCGCCGGCAATGGCGCCCATGCCGCCGATTCCCGAACCCATGGACCCGCTGGACACGATGCTAAATTGGCCGAGGATGACCGTGTTATGCCAGCCTGGCAGGAAGATACCGTATTGGTGTAAACCGGTGATCCACCCACCGTAGCGGATGTCGATGACGTTGTTCATCCCGCCGCAGATGAAAGCCGTATCGGTCGCGACGATTTGTGCGGGATTGTAAACCGTCACCGTCGCATTGCCGTCGAGCCGGGCAATCGGGGCGTTCGATCCAAGAGAGGAAATCGATATGTTCCCGCGGATGCCGAGGGTATCGCCTTTTGCAAGAAATAAGAGCGGGGAGTTGTCGTCTCGCGACGTGTAGTCCTGGTCCCAGAGATAGTCCGTCAAGGGGCACTCCATGATTGATCCGCAATCAGGTTGCCAGGCTTGACGGTGTGATTCCTACTCTCGCAACGAAGGGCAACGGGCGAGGGCACGGTCGAAAAGGGCGGCCGAGGGCCGCCCTCAGATTAAAGGTCGGGGAGGCTGCCTCCCGCCCCAGCGGCGGATCAGGGCTTCTTCTGCTCGACCATCTTGCCGGTGGCGTCTGGCCGCTCGATCTTGGCGTTGGCGCGAAGCCCGACGATGAGGTCCTGCTGGGCCTTGCGCTCCAGATAGGTGTTCACCTGCTCCTTCATCTCGTCGAGGGACGGGACAGGCTTGGTGCGCTTTTCCTCGACCTTGATGACGTGCCAGCCGAACTGCGACTTCACCGGGTCGGAGATCTGGCCCGGTTCCATCTTGAAGGCGGCCTCGGCGAAGGGCTCGACCATGCGATCCTTGGTGAAGAAGCCGAGATCGCCGCCATCGGTCTTCGAGCCGGGATCGGTCGACAGGTCTGCCGCCACCTTGGCGAAATCCTCGCCGCCCTTGACCCGGGCCTGCGCCTTCTTGGCGTCCTCTTCCTTCTCCACGAGGATGTGGCGGGCATGGACCTCCTGCTCGGCCGGCATGCTCTTGACGGTTTCGTCGTAGAGCTTGCGGGCGGCCTCCGGCGTCACGGCCTTCTTCGATTCCTGGTCGAGATACTGATCGAGCAGGGTCTTGTCGCGGTTATAGGCGAGCTTGCGGGCGAAATCCGCCCCGTCGGCGACCTTGGCGGCCTCGGCCGCGCGGGCGCCGAGCTTGAGGTCGACCAGGTAGCTCGTCAGCAGCTCACGCTTCTGCTCGTCCGGCAGGTTCGGCAGCTGGAGGGCCGGATCGGCGGCTGCGACCGCGAGGTCCCCTTCCGTGATGTCCTGGCCGTTCACCCGCGCCACGACCTTGGCGGGATCGGCCGCAACGGCGGGGGCCGCCGGAGCGGCGGCGGCCGGAGGCGGCGCGGGAGGCGTCTGCGCCAGGGCGGCGCCGGTCATCAGCGGCAGTGCGGCACTTGCGGCGAGAAGGCTTTTCCGAAGAGAGTTTGAGACTGACATGTGATCCTCTGGTGAGCTCGGGACCGCCCACGAACGGGGTCGATCGATGACCTAGTCTGTTTACGTTTGCAAGCGATGGCATATTTATGTCACAGGATCGCTCACGATGAGGCGTTTCCGGCCCGCCTTTGGGCACTTCCGGCTGCGCCATTGCGGCACAGTCTTTAAGATGCGTTCCTGCATAATTAAGTCTATAACGCGGCCCAAACCGCTTTTCTCCTGAATCCTGGTAGTTCTGAAGGCTCTCGATGTTCGGTTCTTTTGCGAAGAAAATCTTCGGCTCGGTCAATGAACGCCGGCTGAAGTCCTATCGGCCCAAGGTCGCGGCGATCAACGCGCTTGAGCCCGAACTCGCGGCGCTGTCGGATGACGAACTTCGTGCCCGCACCGCCATGTTCAAGGCGGAGGTCGCCGCCGGCAAGACCCTCGACGACCTTCTGGTCCCGGCCTTCGCCACCGTTCGCGAGGCCGCCAAGCGGACCCTGGGGCAGCGGCCCTTCGACGTCCAGCTCATCGGCGGCATGGTGCTCCACGAGGGCTCGATCGCCGAGATGCGCACCGGCGAAGGCAAGACGCTGGTGGCGACCCTGCCGGTCTATCTCAACGCGCTCGCCGGCAAGGGCGTCCACGTGGTCACGGTCAACGATTACCTGGCCAGCCGCGACTCGGAATGGATGGGCCAGATCTACCGCTTCCTCGGACTCACCGTCGGGGTGATCGTCCACGGGCTCGACGATGTCGAGCGGGCCCAGGCCTACCAGGCCGACATCACCTACGGGACCAACAACGAATACGGCTTCGACTATCTGCGCGACAACATGAAGTACGAGATGGCCCAGATGGTCCAGCGGGGGCATAACTACGCCATCGTGGACGAGGTCGACTCGATCCTTGTCGACGAGGCGCGCACGCCGCTGATCATTTCGGGACCCCTCGATGATCGCTCCGAGCTCTACAACACCATCGATGTGGTCATCCCCCGGCTCGACCGGTCCGACTACGACCTCGACGAGAAGCAGCGCACCGTGTCGCTCACCGAGGACGGCACGGAGAAGATCGAGCAGCTGCTCCGCGAGGCCGACCTTCTGAAGGACGGCGATCTCTACGACGCGCAGAACGCCACCCTCGTCCACCACATGAACCAGGCGCTTCGCGCCCATACCCTGTTCCAGCGGGACAAGGACTACATCGTCCGCAACGACGAAGTCGTGATCATCGACGAGTTCACCGGCCGCATGATGCAGGGACGGCGCTATTCGGAAGGCCTCCACCAGGCGCTCGAAGCCAAGGAGCATGTGCAGGTCCAGCCCGAGAACCAGACCCTGGCCTCGATCACCTTCCAGAACTATTTCCGGCTTTATTCCAAGCTCGCCGGCATGACCGGCACCGCCTCCACCGAGGCCGACGAGTTCATGGAGATCTACAATCTCGACGTGGTCGAGGTGCCGACCAACCGCCCGGTCTCCCGCCTCGACGAGGACGACGAGGTCTATCGGACGGCGGACGAGAAATACAAAGGTATCATCCGCGAGATCGAGACCGCGTCCGCCCGCGGCCAGCCGACGCTGGTGGGCACGACATCCATCGAGAAGTCGGAGCACCTGGCCGAACTCCTCGTCAAGGACGGCTTCACGCTGATCGACTTCGACAACCCGCTCGCGCTCGAGCCGCTCTACAAGGCGGCCCGCGAGGGCAAGGGCATCCGCCACTTCGCGGTGCTGAACGCCCGCTTCCACGAGCAGGAAGCCTTCATCGTCGCGCAGGCGGGCGTGCCCGGCGCCATCACGATCGCCACCAACATGGCTGGCCGCGGCACCGACATCCAGCTCGGCGGCAACGCCAAGATGCGCATCGAGCGCGAGCTTGTGGGCCTCGAGGGCGAGGCGCGCGCGGCCCGCGAGATCGAAGTCCAGGCCGAGATCGATTCCTTCAAGGAGAAGGCGCTCGCTGCCGGCGGCCTCTATGTGCTCGGCACCGAGCGGCACGAATCCCGCCGTATCGACAACCAGCTGCGCGGCCGCTCGGGCCGCCAGGGCGATCCCGGCAAGTCGAAATTCTATCTGTCGCTGCAGGACGACCTGATGCGCATCTTCGGCTCGGACCGCATGGACAACATGCTGTCCAAGCTCGGCCTGAAGGACGACGAGGCCATCATCCATCCGTGGATCAACAAGGCCATCGAGCGCGCCCAGGCCAAGGTCGAGGCGCGCAACTTCGACATCCGCAAGAACATCCTGAAATACGACAACGTCATGAACGACCAGCGCAAGGTCGTGTTCGAGCAGCGCAAGGACTTCATGGCGGAGGAGAGTGTCCGCGACACCATCGACGAGATGCGCCACGGCGTCATCGACGACATGGTGAGCCGCGCGATCCCCGAGAACGCCTACGCGGAGCAGTGGAATGTCGCCGGCCTCAAGGCCGATGTGCTGAACTTCCTCAATCTCGACCTGCCGGTCGAGGATTGGGCCAAGGAGGAGGGCATCGCCGATGACGAAATCCGCGAGCGCCTCACCAAGGCTTCGGACGAGGCCTATACCCAGCGCATCGAGGCAAATTCCGCCGATGTCATGACCTATGTGGAGAAGCAGGTGCTGCTCCAGAGCCTCGACCATCTGTGGCGCGAGCATCTGGTCACCCTCGATCACCTGCGGCAGGTGATCGGCTGGCGCGGCTACGCCCAGCGCGATCCGCTGAACGAGTACAAGTCCGAAGCCTTCGAGCTGTTCAATGGCCTCGTGGATCATCTGCGCGAGCAGGTCACGGGCCAGCTCATGCGCATCCAGGTGGTGTTCCAGCAGCCAGAGCCCGCCGAATTGCCGCCGATGTTTGGCCAGCATCTCGACCCCGCCACGGGCGAGAACGAGATGGCCATGGCGGGCGGCTCGCTGGGTCAGGCCCACGGCTACGCCGCGGTCGCGGCCCCCCAGACCGTGACAGCCGAGCGCGACCCGTCCGATCCGTCGACCTGGGGCCGCGTCGGACGCAACGAGCCTTGCCCGTGCGGTTCTGGCAAGAAGTTCAAGCATTGCCACGGCCAGTTCGTGGCCTGACCGCCCTCACGCATGAACGCGAAAGCCCGGCCTTGAGCCGGGCTTTTTTGTGCCGCTCGCCTCGAGCCCGCACCGTGTGTGGACGGGCTTCAGGCTAGTCCTCGCGGAGCACCGCCTCGATGTTGTTGCCATCCGGATCGAGGAGAAAGGCCGCGTAATAGCCGGGTGCGTAGCCGGGCCGCAGGCCGGGGCCGCCATTGTCGGTTGCGCCCGCCGCCAGCCCGGCGTGGTGAAACGCTTCCACCTGCGCGCGGCTCGTAGCCCGGAAGGCCGTGTGCTGCCTGACACCATGGGGATGGAACAGGTCGATCCAGAACATCGGATAATCGATGCCGAAGGCGACGCCCCCCAGATCCGGATCGCCTTCGAAGGTCGGCGCAAAGGAGCGCGAGATCCGCATGATGATCCCGACGCCCAGCGGCTCGAGAACCCGCGCGTAGAACCGTGCCGAGCGCTCGATGTCCGAGACGCCGATGCCCGTGTGATCGAGCAACCAATTGCGCTTGTCAGCCATTCCGTCCGCTCCCGTCTGCAGAGAGACAGGCTGACACCGCCGCCGAACAATCATCGAGCGGCGCCCGCAAGCCTGCCCCAGGTCGGTGAAATATGGCAGGCCGTTCACAAAAAAGCCCGCTGGGAAGCGGGCCTTTTCATAGGCGAGATGAGCGTTTCGCCTATTGGGCGACCGCCACGGTGACGCCCGTCTGCGCCTGGGCCCGACGGGGCGGAACGGCAGGAGCGACAGCGGGCTTGACCGCCGTCACCGTGCGCTGCGGCGGCAAGGGGGTTGTCGCCACCTGAGCGGGCTCTGCCGGGGCGGTCTGCGCCGGCGCAGCGGACGTGCTGAACAGGTCGCCGATTCCGCCGAGCATCTTCTTGTAGAACGGACTGTCCGATTCAGGCGCCGCAGCGGCATTGGCATTGGCACTGACAGGAGCAGGCGCCTGCGGCGTTGCCGATGCGAGCTTGAAGGCCGGTGCCGGAGCTGCAGCAGGCTGGGCCTCAGCCGCCACCTTCGGGGCCGACGCAAAAGCCAGCGCCGTGGAGGGCGCTTCGCGCTTGGGTTTGCCGGTATCGTCCAGGACGATTTCCTGCGGTCCCGAGGACAGGCCTTCGGGACGGCTGATATCGCCGAACTTGTCGCGCATGCGGGTGTCGACCACGAGGGACCCGTCCGAGCCGCCCGTGCCCGCCATCGCGGTCACGAAGGATTCGTGGGAACCGCCGTCGTTATAGACGACCTTCACAGGCTGGACGCCGCTCGAAACCAGCTCGGCCACAGCCTGATCGTCCTGGCGGGCTTTCTGGTGGAGGGCGGCCACGACCGTCTCGTCGGTCACGTTGAACTGGTAACGACCGGCCGCCACGCTGATGCGGGGCTCGTCTTTGGTCACCTCGAAGTAGTCGGAGCCTTCCTTCAGGTTCTTCCAGAAGGCGATGTTCTGGTCGAGACGGTGCTGGGCCAGGTTCTTGGCCGTCATCCGGAAGGGGTAGGACTGGAACTGGAAGCCCCGTTGGCCGTTTGAGAGCGAATCGCGGGCAATCGCGTAGATTTCCGCGATGTTCTGGTCCGTCATGGCAAAGCAGCCGCGCGAGGAGCACGAGCCGTGGACCATGAGGGCCGCACCCGTGCGGCCGAACGAGCGGTCATAGGCGTTCGGGAAGCCCGTATCGAACGAAAGATAATAGGCCGAGTTCGGGTTCATCTGCGACGGCGTGACCGTGTAGAAGCCTTCGGGCGCCTGCCGATCGCCTTCCTTGACCTTCGGGCCAAGCTGGCCGGACCAGCGGCAGATCGGGTAGGTCTTGAGCAGAGCGTAGCGGCCCGTGGAGTTCTTTTTCCAGACCTCCATCTCCGCTTCCTTCTTGTAGGAACGGATGAGGATAGGGTCCGACCGGGACATGCCCTTCTCTTCCATCAGCGCCATCGTGGCCGGCGGAATGGGCGACAGATGGCGCGTGGAGCTGCGCGAGTAGCCCTCGTCCTGGCAGGCGGAAAGCGCGAGCACGAGGCTCGCCGCCACTGCGATACGCTTCATCATGGGGGACCCCGCATTTCTTGATCTGCCCGATCTTGCGCCGGGCAGTTCCCCAACCTGTCTAGATCGTTAGCCTTAACTCGCTGTTACCGCAAGCGTTGCCGTAACGGAGTTATGCTGAACAGCGGGTAAAATCCGGTGGATCAAACGGCAAAAATCGCTGGATTTGCAACGGAATTTATCGGCTGCGACAAAACGGACGTCAGAGCTTTCTGCCGATCGCGAGGAATTTCTCGGCCCGGTGATCGCGCAATTCGGCCGGGCCCATATTGCCGAGATCGTTCAGGGCCTCCTCTATGGCGTCGCCCGCCGCCTTGATGGCCGCCTGAGGCTCGCGATGCGCACCGCCGGTGGGCTCGACCACGATCCCGTCGATGATGCCGAGCCGCATGAGGTCCTGGGCGGTGATCTTCATGTTGGTGGCGGCATCCTGCGCGCGGGCCGAATCCCGCCACAGGATCGAGGCCGCGCCTTCCGGCGAGATGACGCTGTAGATGGCGTGTTCGAGCATCAGCACCTTGTTGGCGGTGGCGATGGCGATGGCGCCGCCGGACCCGCCTTCACCGATGACCAGCGACACATTGGGGACGCCGAGCGAAAGCTGCATCTCGGTGGAGCGGGCGATGGCCTCGGCCTGCCCGCGCTCCTCCGCCTCGATGCCCGGATAGGCGCCGGCCGTGTCGACGAAGGACAGCACGGGCAGGCCGAAGCGGTCGGCCATTTCCATCAGCCGGACGGCCTTGCGATAGCCCTCGGGCCGGGCCATGCCGAAATTGTGGCGGATGCGCGTTTCGGTGCTCGCACCCTTTTCCTGCCCCAGCACGCAGACGGCCTGGCCGCGAAAGCGCCCGAAGCCGCCGACGATCGCCTCGTCCTCGGCGAATTTCCGGTCGCCCGCCAGGGGGGTGAATTCAGTGATCAGGCCGGCACAGTAATCGACGAAGTGCGGACGCTGCGGGTGGCGGGCCACCAGCGTCTTCTGCCACGGCGTCAGCTTCCCGTAGAGATCCTTCAACGCCTCGCCGGCCTTCGTCTCAAGGCGGCTGATGTCGTCGGCAATCGAGACGGCGTCGCGGTTTTCGCCGAGCGCCCGGAGCTCTTCAACCTTGGCTTCGAGCTCGGCGACGGGCTTTTCGAAATCGAGATAACTGCGCATCAGACCCTGTTTAAAATACGAAATCCGGCGCTGACCTTGCAGCCTCGCCGGGCGGCGGGACACTGGCGATTCCCCATCCGCAAGTCAAGATAACGCTGCAACGCCGCCAAATTGCCGCTGTCAGGGCTTGGCGGCGATGCGGGAGGCGGGCGAGGAGGCCGGGACGAAAACCGGCGACATCCGGCTCGACCGTCGCACCGCCCGCACGGCCCCCGGCCGATAGAGCTGCTTGGTCGCCTCCACGATGTGGAGCCCCGCGAAGGGAAGCGAGAACCCGATGCCGATCTGCTCCCACGCCTGGGCGGTCCGCAGCAGCAGGCGGTTCCGCAGGGGCGGCACATAGAGCGTCTCGGCCCATCCTTCCGGTGAGAACCAGGTCTGGCGCATCAGGCTTTTCAACTGCGAGCGGCTATAGGGCTGGCCGTAGCCGAAGGGGGTGGTGTCCATCCGCGCCCACAGGCCGCGCCGGTTGGGCGCCACCATGATGATGCGCCCGCCCGGCGTCAGGATGCGCCAGATCTCGTGCAGCAACTCGCTCGGGCTTTCCACCGTCTCGAGGGCGTGGATGAGCAGCACCCGGTCAATGCAGGCATCCGGGAGCGGCATGGTCAGCGGGTCCACGAGGGCGGAGGCGGAAGCGCCCATCCCCGGCCAGTTCACGACGCCCTGGCTCGAGGGCATGAACGCCAGGGTGCGCTCGGCCTGATCGTGGGCGATGGCGAGATAGGGCGGCGCATAGCCGAGGCCGAGCACCCGCAGACCGGTCAACGGACCCCAGAACCGGGCGATGGCGCGGCCCACATAGCGCCGCGTGACGACGCCGAGCGGACTTGCGTAGAAACTCCTCAAATCGGTAATGTCGATGCTCATCAGATCCCGAACGCGTTCTTTCTTCCGCCGGTGGCGGTCGCTCTTGCCTGTCAAGTCTGGTCAGGCCGTGCGACTGTCCCATGATAACGCCGAATGCAGCAAGCCGAGGCCCTCATGTCCGCCGAAATCCATGTCTTCCGTTGCCTGTCCGACAATATCGGCGTGCTCATGCGCGATAGCGAGACGGGTCAATGCGCCGCCATCGATGCACCGGAGGAATCGCCGATCCTGGCTGCGCTGAAAGAAACCGGCTGGACCCTGTCGGAGATCCTCGTCACCCATCGGCATTCGGATCATATCCAGGCCATTCCGGCCCTCAAGGCCCGGTTCGGTTGCCGGGTGGTGGCGCCCGAAAAGGCGCGCGATCAGGTCCCGGGCGCGGATGTGTTCGTCAAGGAAGGCGATACGGTCAGGGTGGGCGCTCTCACCGGCGAGGTCTGGGACACGCCGGGCCATTGCAACGACCATGTGTCCTACTGGTTTGCGGCCGACAGGATTCTGTTCTGCGGCGACACGCTGTTCACGCTCGGCTGCGGAAGGCTTCTGGAAGGCAGCTACACGGCGTTCTGGGCCTCGCTCCAGCGTCTGGCAGCACTCCCCGACGAGACCCGTGTCTATTCCGGACACGATTACACAATGGCCAATGCGCGCTTTGCGCTTGCTGCCGATCCGGACAACGCGGCCCTCCAGCGAAGGGCGGCCGAGGCCGCCACCGCGCAGGCCGAGGGACGTTTCCTCGTGCCCTCGACCATTGGCGCGGAAAAGGCCGAAAACCCCTTCCTGCGCGCGGGCGAAGCGGCGCTCGCGCGGTCTGTCGACCGCGCTGGCGCGCCGGCCGTCGAGGTGTTTCAGGCTCTGCGGGAATGGAAGAACAGGTTCTAGAGAATGGCTCCTGTCGCTCTGCTGCGGAACGCCGGCGCTGGTCAGGGATTGTGAGACGATCATGACCGATCACACCCTCGTCCTCGGGCTGGAGAGCCGCCTTCTGAACGCGTGGCCCTCGCTGGAGTACCAGACCTATGACGGCTGGATCCTGCGGCTGGCCGACGGCTACACCAAGCGCGCCAATTCGGTAACGCCCCTGATGCGCGGCGCGCGCCTCGACGCGCCTCTGGTCGAGCACATGACGGCGCAGTTTTTGCGCGCGAACCTGCGGCCGACCTTCCGTCTCAACGGCTTGGAGGAAGCGTCCGTCGATGCGCTGCTCAAGGATATGGGGTTCATCGCGGTCGAGCCGACGCGGGTGCTGGTGGCCCCGGTCGCCGGCGATTGCGAACCTGATCCCGAAGTTGTCCTCGCGGAGGCTGTTTCGGCGCGCTGGGTGCGCGACGCGTCTCATTCCTACGGCGGCGACAAGGCCGACGATGCCAAGCTCGCAGCGATCGTCTCACGGATCCGCCAGAAGACCGCTTTTGCCACCCTGCATCTCGACGACCGTCCGGTCGCCTGGGGATTGGGCGTCTGCGAGCGCGGCTATGTGGGTCTCTATGACATCGTCGTGGCGCCGGACCTGCGGGGCCTTGGGCTGGGGCGCCGGGTGGTCAACAGCCTGATTGCCTGGGGTTGTACGCAGGGCGCGCACAGCACCTACCTGCAGGTGCGGGCCGAGAACGAAATCGCCGGCTCGCTCTACGCAACTCTCGGCTTCGAGGTCGCCTACGAATATACCCACAGGGTCATGGACGGCGGCCCTTGATCGGAACAGTGGCGACGAGCGCCCCCAGCACGATCAGGCCGCACGCCGCCGCCAGGGTGATCGACGGCTCCGCATAGCCCGCAGCCACCAGCAGCAGCGTCGACAGGACCGGCGTTGCGTAGGAGGCGACGCCGAGCAGGCGGATATCCCCCCGCTTCATGCCGATATCCCACACATAGAAGGCAGCTCCCACGGGGCCGAGGCCCAGCGCCAGCAGGGCCAGCCATTGCGTGCTTGTCGCCGGCCAGACCGTCGTCTCGAACAGCAGGTGGCAGATCAGGCTGAGCAGGGACGTGGCGAGGCAGAAGCCCGCGACCGCATCGCTGGAGACCTGGCCAAAACGACGCGACAGGACCGAATAGCCGGCCCACACGAAGGCGGCGATAAAGGCGCAGAGATAGCCGGGCCAGTTTTCCGCCCGCGCCTCCAGCGCGCCCCGTCCGGCGATCAGGACGATGACGCCGGCAAAACCCAGAAACGCGCCGATCACATGGGCCCGGCGCAGATGCTCGCCGGGCAGGAGCGACGAGAACAGCACGATCAGCAGCGGCCAGAGATAGTTGATGAGCCCCGCCTCGGCCGGAGGGGCGAGGCGCAGGGCCGCAAAGTAGAGGGCGTGGTAGCCGAACAGGCCAGTGACGCCCAGCGCCCACACGGCGGGCCTTTGACGCAAGGCACGCAGGCCTTCGGGACGCAGGATCCAGGTCGACGCGCCGACGAGCCCGCCCACCAGGAACGTCATGGCGGCGAGCTGGAACGGCGGAATCGTGCCCGTCGCGGCGGTGAGCAGCGCGAGAAGCGCCCAGAACAGGACGGCGATAAACCCGATGGCGGTGGCGCTGCGTGTCGTCATGCGCCCCGCTTAGCCGAAACTGCCGGCTGCCGGAAGCTCCCGCGGCAGAGAGGGAATCAGGCCATGTACTGGCCGCCATTCGCCGCAAGCGTCGCGCCGGTGATGAAACCGGCCTCGTCGGCGGCAAGGAACACGACCGCGCGGGCAATCTCGGCGGCCTCACCGAGCCGGCCGACGGGAATCAGCGGGAGGATCTTGGTTTTGAGAACCTCGGGCGGAACAGCCTGGACCATTTCGGTGGCGATATAGCCCGGCGCGATGACGTTGACGGTGATGCCCCGGGCGGCATTCTCAAGCGCGAGCGCTTTCGCAAAGCCGACAAGTCCGGCCTTGGCGGCCGCATAGTTTGTTTGCCCCAACTGGCCTTTCTGGCCGTTGATGGAGGAGATCAGAATGATCCGTCCAAAGCCGCGCTCCCGCATCCCCTCAATCACCGGCCGCGTGCAGGTGAACATGGAATCGAGATTGGTGCGGACGACCTGCGACCACTGATCGAAGGTCATGCGGTGGAACATGACATCCCGGGTGATGCCGGCGTTATTGACGAGGACATCCACCGGCCCGAGCGCCTCCACGACCGCCCGCATGCCGGTCTCGCAGGCGCCCAGATCGGACACGTCGAACTTGAAGACCGGAATGCCCGTCTCGTCCTTGAAGCGATGGGCGGCCTCGTCGTTGCCGGCGTAATTGGCCGCCACGAGATAGCCGGCTTCCTTCAGGCTGCGGGATATGGCGGCTCCGATGCCGCGTGTGCCCCCCGTGACCAATGCGACGCGCGCCATGACCATCTTCCTTCCCTGATCGGTTCGAACGGGTCTCTGGTGAACCCGCTTTATGAGGAAACGGTCCGGATCGAGCCGGGCCGTCCATTTCTATAGCTTAGCGACTGTGACCGCCAAGAGAAGCGTTCATGCGAAGAAGAGTTTCGCTCAGCGCTCGACGCACATGGCGATGCCCATGCCACCGCCGATGCAAAGCGTAGCAAGCCCCTTCTTGGCGTCCCGCCGGGCCATCTCGTGCAGGAGCGTCACCAGCACTCGTCCGCCGGACGCGCCGATCGGGTGACCGATGGCGATGGCGCCGCCATTGACGTTCACGATCGCGGGATCCCAGCCCATGTCCTTGTTGACGGCGAGCGCCTGCGCGGCGAAGGCCTCGTTGGCTTCGACGAGATCGAGGTCGGAGACTTTCCAGCCGGCTTTCTCCAGCGCCTTGCGGGAGGCCGGGATCGGGCCAGTGCCCATCACGGCCGGGTCCACGCCGGCGGTCGCCCAGGACACGATCTTGGCCAAAGGCTTGAGCCCGCGCTTCTGCGCCTCGGCCTCGCTCATGAGCACGATGGCGGCAGCGCCGTCGTTGATGCCCGAGGCATTGCCGGCGGTCACCGTTCCATCCTTCGAGAAGGCGGGCTTCAGCTTGGCAAGCCCGTCCACCGTCGTGCCGGCCCGGATGTATTCATCCTGGTCGACGACGGTGTCGCCCTTGCGGGTCGAGACCGTGAAAGGCACGATCTCGTCCTTGAACCGGCCGGCCTTCTGGGCAGCCTCGGCCTTGTTCTGCGATGCGGTCGCGAACTGGTCCTGCTCCTCGCGGGTGAGCTGCCATTTCTGCGCGACGTTCTCGGCCGTGGTGCCCATGTGGTAGCCGTGGAAAGCGTCGATGAGGCCGTCCTTCATCATGGTGTCGGCGAGTTTGAGGTCGCCCATCTTCGTGCCGCCCCGCATATAGGCAGCGTGCTGGGCCTGCGACATGGATTCCTGGCCGCCGGCGACGATGATCTTGGCGTCGCCATTGGCGATCTGCTGCATGCCGAGGGCCACGCTGCGCAGCCCGGAGCCGCACAACTGGTTGAGACCCCAGGCCGTCTTCTCCTGCGGAATGCCCGCCGCCATGGCAGCCTGACGGGCCGGGTTCTGGCCCTGGCCAGCCGACAGGATCTGCCCGAGGATGACCTCGTCGACCTCGCTGGGATCGACCTTGGCGCGCTCCAGGGCGGCCTTGATGGCCGCGGCGCCGAGTTCGTGGGCGGGGGTGTTGCCGAAGGCGCCGTTGAACGAGCCGACAGCGGTGCGCGCAGCGCCCACGATGACGATATTCTCTCCGGACATTTCCAACTCCTGTGATGGCGGGCTCTTCGGACGGGAGCCCACGAGCGCTTATACGGATGCTGCGATCAAAGCCCGCAAACAGGCGAAGTCAAGGGTCGAGCGCCGCGCGGGACGAATGCCTGCTCGACATTTGGGGCTTTGATCGCTGCCTGGAAGGCCTATAAGCTGGGGCGAAGGCCGAAAATCCCCATCGGGACCACGCGCGCCACCGTGCCGGATTGTCCGGCCCCTCTCCGGAATTTCCGGACCGGTCCGGAATGGTCCGGACCAGTCAAGGACTGTATCGCGACCCATGGCGACGGACACAAAACCGACTGTTATCAAGAAATATGCCAATCGCCGCCTCTACCATACAGGCACCTCGACCTATGTGACGCTTGAGGATCTCGCCGTCATGGTGCGTCTGGGCGAGGACTTCGTCGTCTTCGACGCCAAGTCCGGCGACGACATCACCCGCTCGGTCCTGACCCAGATTATCGTCGAGCAGGAGGGCAAGGAGGGGCAGAACCTCCTGCCCGTGACCGTGCTGCGGCAACTGATCGGCCTTTATGGCGACAGCATCCAGTCGCTGGTGCCGAGCTATCTCGAATTTTCCATGAACAACCTGTCGCGGGACCAGCAGAAACTGCGCGAGCAGATGAGCGCGACCTTTGGCGGCTCGGTCTTCCACACCATGGAAGAGCAGGTGCGCAAGAACATGGGCATGTTCACCGAGGCGATGCGGCTCTTCACGCCCTTCACCGGTCGTCCGGGCGGCACGTTCGGACCGAAGCGCGAGGACGAGACGGCCAGCGAGGGCACCGATCTCGACTCGCTGAAAAAGCAGATGGCCGACATGCAGGCCAAGCTCGACGAACTCGCCCGCAAGTAGACGAGATCCGGATGGGCGGCCCGCTCAGGCCCGCTTTGCCATGGGCGGCAAGGCTCTTTCCGGCTCGGCCTTAACGGCCGGTCCTGCGATCGACCCCTCAAGGTAGTCGATTCCCCACCCGCGCAGCATATCAGCCACCGCCGCATCGTCGATCCCAGCCCCGGCGGTCGCGATGCCGAGATGCTGGGCGATATCGACAAGGGTGCGCACGAACAACCGGTCGGCGGTGGAGCGGGCGAGGGTCTGGGTGAACACCGCATCGATGCAGACGAGGTCGATCGGCAGGCGGCGCAGGCGCGCATGGGTGGCGTAACCACCCCCGAAGCCATCCAGCGAGAGCCCGATCCCGAGGGCCTTCATGGCGTCAAGGCGACCCAGCACCTTGGCCTTCTCAATCAGCACCATTTCCGGCAGTGCCACGATGAGGCGGGAGGCGATGCCTGGCCGCGCGCCCAGGTGGGCTGCCAGCATCGCGAGCCATTCCGAATCGCGCAGGGTTGCGATCTCAATCGGCATGACGATGCGCGCATCCGGCCAGCGAGCGAGGTGGGACGCGACCTGCTCGAGCTTGCGGCCGTCCACCAGAAGGGCGACCTCCGGGTCGACGGGGCGGTCGAGGATGGGCGGCGCGACAGCACCGCCGTCGATGGCGAGGCGGGCTCTTGCCAGTGGCGACCCGTCCGCATGCGCGTCGGCGATCGGCTCCAGCACCAGCGCCAGTCGCCGGTCGTTGAGCAGGCCCACAAGGTCGATCGGTTCCTTGGGCGTGGCGCGCACGGGGACATCGGCCCGCGCTTGGTGAAGGAGGGCGCTGGAGCCCCCATCCATCTGGTCGAGATCGCGCTCGACCAGCGCGAGCAGGCGGCAGGCATCGAGGGCGTGCGCGGGCGCCAGAATGGCAGCGGCCCGGACCTGACGCGTCGGCGTCGTGAGCCCCTCGACGAGACGGCTAGTGGCCATCAGGGCGTTATCGGGGGTGCACGAGGTCAGCACGAGGGCAAATCGGCCCGCAGGGAGGAGGGTGAGATGGTCGCGCCGCCGCATGATCGGCCGGATGAGCCGTGCGAGCTCGTCCTGCTCGGCGAGATCGCCGTCCACGATTTCTCCGACGATCAGCGTCACCGTGTGGGGAAAGCGGAGCGCCTCCGCGATATCGTTGTGCAGCCGGCGCAACAGCGCGGTGCGGTCGTTGACGGCGCGCGGCAGGCTGTCCTGGCCTCGCGAGAGCGGGTCCGATCTGAGGAAACCCCGAACGATCGTCCCGTCCGGGCCCGAGAACGGGCGGCCGGAATCCTGGACCAGGATCGCACTGTTCGGGGAGATGCGAAGCGCGTAGCGAAGATCGTAGGCGGCGTCGGCCGACGCCTCATCGCGCACCGGGCCGCCCAGGCTTTCAACGAGGGCGTTGAAGCCCCTCCCCGTCATTGGCAGGGCATCGGGCGCCAGCTCCAGAACGGCTGTGGCGTTTGGTCCCCAGCTCAGACGGTCGGTCGCGCGGTCCCACGCATAGGTAACGCCGCCGAGTGTCGACAGGGCCGCGGTCGGCTCCACCAGCGGGGGCGCATGGCCCCGTCTCAATGTCTGGCCCGAAAAGAGCCCCGTCCGGCCTTGCCGCGTCGTCGCCATGACCCTGAAAATCCTGAACTGCAATGCCGGGCGGCCGGGCGAGGTCGCGAATCCGATCGCGCCGGCCAAAATGTTGGATTGCAGGATCGGGCCTCAGGCTTAAGGAACCCTAAAGGCGGACCGGTTCGTCGGGCCTCAACGGCCTGCCGGGCAACAAAAAACCGGCGTCGAAACGCCGGTTCTGAAAGTCCGCGAAGATGACGATGCTTTAGGCTTCGGTCTTGACGGTCAGGATCTGACGGCCACGATACATGCCCGACTTCAGATCGATGTGGTGGGGGCGACGCAGCTCGCCGGAATCCTTGTCCTCGATGTAGGTCGGGGCTTTCAAGGCATCGGCGGAGCGGCGCATGCCACGCCGCGAGGGCGACGTTTTTCTTTTTGGAACGGCCATTTTTCGACTCCGGTCAGCAGCGGAACGCCCGCTCTAACCGGGGGACGCTCACGTCTCAATCTCAATAAGGTTGCGCCTCATACAAGGTATTTGGGCAGATATCTAGCCCCAATCCGCCCGGATGTGCCGTCAGGCCTCACTCCTTGAGGCAGTCGCTGACGGGGGCTGACGCCTCCATGCGGCCCATGATCCGCGTCGCCATGCGCTGGTGGCGGGCGGACGCCCGACCCGGATTGCGGATCAGCGGGTTGGGCAGGGCCGCGGCCAGAAGGGCCGCTTCCCGCCGGGTCAGATCGCGGGCGGATTTGCGGAAATAGCGCTGCGCTGCGGCCTCCGCTCCGAACACGCCGTCGCCCCATTCGGCGATGTTGAGATAGGTCTCCATCATCTGCCGCTTCGACCAGATCAGGTCGAGATAGAGGGCGACGGGCAGTTCGAGGCCCTTACGGATGTACGAACGACCGTTCCACAGGAACAGGTTCTTGGCGGTCTGCATGGGAATCGTCGACGCGCCGCGCGCCGGGCCGTCCTCGTCGGCCGCCTCCACGACGTCGCGGAGCGCGTCCCAGTCGACCCCCGCATGCTCGCAGAACCGGCTGTCCTCCGACGTGATGACGGCGAGCGGCAGGGAAGGAGAAATCTGGTCCAGCGGCACAAAATTCCGCTCCACCGGTCGCAACGTCACCCACCGACCGATCATCAGCGTCGAGACCGGCGGCACCGCCCAGTACAAAAGACCTAGCCAAAAGACCGCCGCGACCCATAAGAGGATCAGGCTCAGGCCGATCTGGACGATGCGGCGAAGCGCCAGCAAGACTGTCATCGGCTTGCGCCGGCTCTCGCCGGTTGCCTTGTCATCGCCGCCGCTTTCCTCCGACCGGGCATTCTCGCCGCCCGCATTCAGGCTGAACATGATGCGTTCCACCAGCTCTTTTATGGCGCGACTGTTGGCAGTCGCAGGGGAGGTCGAGACGACCCTCGAGGCATTGCTAGCGGATGAGACGCGGCCCGGTGAAATCGCGCGACCGGCGCGCCTCATGGGGGCCCTGCGTCACGCGTCCCTTGCCGGAGGAAAGCGCCTGCGGCCGTTTCTCACCATCGAGACCGCCCGGATGCTGGGCGCCGATGGGCCGGGTCCCTTGCGGGCCGGGTGCGCGGTGGAATTGCTGCATTGCTACTCCCTGGTCCACGATGATCTGCCGTCCATGGACGATGACGACCTTAGGAGAGGGCGTCCTACCGTTCATAAGGCTTTTGACGAGGCGACCGCAATCCTTGCCGGCGATGCGTTGCAGACCCTCGCATTCGAAGTGCTGGCCGATCCTGCGACGTCAGACGATCCCATGATCCGATCCGAGCTCGTGCTGCGCCTCGCACGGGCGTCGGGTCTCGGCGGCATGGTCGGCGGCCAGATGCTCGATCTTGCGGCCGAGGGTCGTTATGGCGCGGTGACAGCCGATCAGGACGGGGTGCGCCGCTTGCAGGCCATGAAGACCGGCGCGATTCTGGCCTACGCCGTGGAGGCCGGGGCGATCCTCGGCCGGGCAGATGCCAAGACTCACGCGAGCCTCGTCGCCTACGGGCAGACCCTAGGGGCGGCCTTTCAGGTGGCGGACGATATTCTGGATCGGGAATCCTCAGCCGAGGCTCTCGGAAAGCGCACCGGCAAGGACCTCGAGAAGGGCAAGGCGACCCTTGTCGATCTTCTCGGCATGGCGGGCGCGCAGGCCGAATGCCGCCGTCTGGTCGAGCAAGCGAATGCGGCCCTCGATGGCATCGACGCGGATGTCGGGACGTTGCGGGACGCCGTGGCCTTCGTGGTCGAGCGGCAGAGCTAACGGGCTTTCGGGGGCTGGCGAGGCACGCGAACGGACAGGAACCACTCAGACCGGAATTGTCGGCACCCAGAAGGCCAGTTTCACATGACCGGGGCGGCCGGGATGGGGCACCTGCCCATCCGCCACGCCGCCATTGGCCAGGATGACTTTCTGCGAGGCTTCGTTGTCGTCGTCGCAGGTCAGCAGGACCCTTCGGAAGCCTTCCGCCCGGGCGACGGGCAGGATGAGGCGCAGGGCCTGCGTGGCGTAGCCGCGACGCTGCTTCCACGGCACGATGGTGTAGCCCACATGGCCCATGGCGCTGGGCGGCAGATCCTCGGTGCCGGGCTGGTAGCGAAACCCGATCCGGCCGCAGAAATCGCCGTCGCTGATCCAGAAATCGTGCGCCGGCAGCCGCCGCACCTCGCGGCCGTCGGGCAGCCGCAGGGTCGGCGAATGATACAGATCGTCGAGAAACCGGCGCGGATTGCGGCGCAGCTGCAGCAGCTGGTCGCGGCTGACATCCTGGTCCGTGTTCGGCGACCAGCCGGCCACGAGAGCGTCCTCGTAGGCGGGAAGCCAGTCCAGGCTGGGGCGAAGGAGCGTGATGGATGGCGTCATGACGGTTCAAATAGCGGCGCTGCGTCGTGACGACAGCGCATCCTCAGACGGTGACCTGCGTGCCGACTTCCACCACGCGGCCGGTTGGAATCTGGAAGAAGTCGGTGGCGTCGCTGGCGGATTTGGCAAGCCCGATGAAGAGCTTGTCCTGCCAGAGCGGCATGCCCGAATGGGAGGCCGGACGGATCGACCGGCGCGACAGGAAGAACGACGTGGCCATGATGTCGAATTTGAACCCCTGTTTGCGCAGCAGGGCCAGCCCGCGCGGGATATTCGGGGTTTCCATGTAGCCGTAGCTCAGCTGGATGCGCCAGAAAGCGTCGCCGACCGGCTCGATGCGGACGCGGTCTTCCATCTCGACCCGGGGCACGTCTTCCGAGCGCACGGTCAGGATCACGTTCTTCTCGTGCAGGACCTTGTTGTGCTTCAGGTTGTGGAGGAGGGCGGCGGGCGCGGTGTCCGGGTCGCTCGTCAGAAAGACCGCCGTGCCCTTGACCCGATGGGGCGGGCTCTTTTCCAGCATGCGCACCAGTTCGAGGAACGGCACATCGATCTTGCGGGTCTTTTCGAACAGGATTCCCGTGCCCTTCACCCAGGTCCACATCATCACGATGATGACGGAGGCCAGGATCACCGGCACATAGCCGCCGGTGAAGATCTTGAGCAGATTGGCGCCGAAGAACGAGAGGTCGATGAACAGGAAGGGCAGCATCAGGGCGAGGGTGAGGGAAAGCGACCAGCGCCAACCTTTCCAGATCACGATGATGGCCAGGATCGCGTCCACCGACATGGCGCCGAACACCGAGACGCCGTAGGCGTGCGACAGGTTGCTGGAGGACTGGAAGATCAGCACCAGCACGATCACGCCGATTAGCAGCAGGAAATTGACGCGCGGGACGTAGATCTGGCCCTGATGGGTGGCCGAGGTGAAGCGGATTTCGAGGCGCGGCAGCAGGCCGAGCTGAACCGCCTGACGGGTGAGCGAGAACGCGCCTGTGATGACCGCCTGGCTGGCGATGATGGTGGCCAGTGTCGCCAGGATCACCATCGGCAGCAGCGCCCAGTCGGGCACCAGCCGGAACAGGGGCGATTCGGCGGCGTCCGGCTGGGACAGCACAAGCGCGCCCTGGCCGAAATAGTTGATCACGAGAGCGGGGAAAACCAGATAGAGCCACGCCGTACGAATCGGCTTCCCGCCGAAATGGCCGAGATCCGCATAGAGCGCTTCGGCCCCCGTGACAGCCAGACAGACCGCGCCCAGGACGGCCAGCGACACACCCGGGTGGTTGACGAAAAACATGACGGCGTGGAACGGGTTGATGGCCGTCACCACGGTCGGATCATCGGCAATATGCAGCAGGCCGGCGACCGCCAGCGAGGCGAACCAGATCAGCATGATGGGCCCGAAGAAGGTGGCGACCCGCCCTGTGCCCCGGCTCTGCACCATGAAGAGGGCTGTCAGGATCGCGATGGTGATTGGCACCACATAAGGACCGAGGCTCGGCGCTGCGAGTTTCAGTCCTTCCACGGCCGACAGCACCGAGATCGCGGGGGTCAGGACGGCGTCGCCGTAGAACAGACCCGCGCCGATGATGCCCAGCATCAGCACGGCGCCGCGGCGCTTGCCGGTCGCGCGCTGGGCGAGGGCCACCAGGGTCAGGGTCCCACCTTCGCCCTTGTTGTCGGCGCGCAGCAGGATGAACACGTATTTAACCGTCACGACCAGGACGAGGGACCACAGGATGAGGGACAAGACCCCCATGATGATCCCCCGCGTGACCGGCCCTCCGGCGGCCGCAGCCGCGACCGATTCCTTGAACGCGTAGAGAGGGGATGTTCCGATATCCCCGAACACCACGCCGATCGAGCCCAGCATCAACGTCCAGAAGCTCGCCTTGGCATGCGGTTCTGGGACGGACGTCTCGGGGGACACAGTCTCGACGTGCCCGGACGCTACAGCTTGCTGTTCTGCCATGTGATTTTCTTTGCGGAACGATCCGCCGACGGCCCTTGTGTCAGGTTCTGCGTGTGCAAAAAAAGGGCGGCCTCTCCTCTTCGATGCAGCGGCCAGTCTGGCGGCGCGGCGGCTCTCTAGCACGTTGCCATCGGACTGAAAACGGAATTCGGTTGCAGGCTGCCAGCCGACAAAACCGTTGTATCGCTTCTATTCTGCGGCGTCACGCCCGGCCGGCGCGTAGTTGCGCTCGATATAGTCCTGGACGATGGCCTGAAAGTCCTTCGCGAGAGTGGGGCCGCGCAACGTCATGGCTTTCTGGCCATCGATGAAGACGGGGGCTGCGGGCTGTTCACCGGTTCCGGGCAGCGAAATGCCGATATGGGCGTGCTTGGACTCTCCCGGCCCGTTGACGATGCAGCCCATCACCGCAACCGTCAGGTTCTCGGTGCCGGGATATTGCCGCTTCCATTCCGGCATCGAGGCCGAAATCCAGTTCTGGATGTCGCGCGCCAGTTCCTGGAACACCGACGACGTGGTCCGTCCGCAGCCGGGACATGCGGCGACCAGCGGCACGAAGGTCCGAAAGCCCATGGTCTGCAGCAGCTCCTGCGCGGTCTTGACCTCGACGGTGCGGTCACCGCCGGGCTCCGGCGTGAGGGAGAACCGGATCGTGTCGCCGATTCCCTGCTGCAGGAGGATGCCGATGGCGGCCGACGAGGCCACAATCCCCTTGCTGCCCATGCCGGCCTCGGTCAGACCGAGATGGATGGCGTAATCGGAGCGGCGGGCGAGATCCTGGTAGACCGCGATCAGGTCCTGGACCGCCGACACCTTGGCCGACAGGATGATGCGATCCCGCCCAAGGCCGATTTCCTCGGCGCGGGCGGCTGACAGCAAGGCCGATTGAATCATCGCTTCCCGGGTGACCCAGCGCATGTCGCGGGGCTGCGCGGACGCGGCGTTCTCGTTCATCAGGTGGGTCAGCAATTCCTGGTCCAGCGATCCCCAATTCGCGCCGATGCGCACGGCCTTGCCGTAGCGGATCGCCATCTCGACGATGGCGCTGAACTGCCGGTCCTTCTTGTCCTTGAAGCCCACATTGCCGGGATTGATCCGGTATTTATCCAGTGCTTCCGCGCAGGCCGGATGATCGGCCAGCAGCTGGTGGCCGATGTAATGGAAGTCGCCGACCAGCGGCACGGTGACGCCGAGCCGGTCGAGCCGCTCGCGGATCCGTGGAACAGCTGCTGCCGCCTCGTCCCTATCGACGGTGATTCGCACGATCTCGGACCCTGCGCGCGCCAAGGCCGCCACCTGCGCGACGGTTGCATCCGCGTCGGCCGTGTCGGTGTTCGTCATCGACTGAACAACGATGGGCGCCCCGCCGCCGACCATCACCGAGCCGACGCGAACTCCGACCGAACGGTGGCGGGGAGCAGGGCCCGCCAGGCTGGCGTCAAAGCTGTCGGTGGCCGACGAAACAGGGGAGGCGGACGAGGGAGCGAGAAGAGTCATGGAGCATTCCAGTGCGGCAGCTCCGGGCTGCCGCCGATTAGCTGGGGCCAAAGCCACGAGGCGTCAAGCATCGGCTTATACACCATCCCGTCAGGCAGCACCCATCAGGTCTCGGCAAACCGCCAGACGCTCGTCTTCTTGATATCGGCATCTTCTAACGTTCGCGTGACGGGCACCTGATACTGCGCCAAAAGCTCCAGCCGACTGTGCGGGAGGTAGGCTCGTCCGGGATCCCCCAGCAGGATGGTGGCCCCGCGGCGCTGGAGGCCGAACAGCCAGTCCGTCACCGCGCGGGCGAGGTCGCGCTCATAGCAGATGTCGCCGGCCAGGACCGTGTCCCATCCCAGATCGCTTCCCACGAGATCGGTCTGGCAAGCGGTGAGCGACACCCCGTTCGCAGCCCCGTTGAGGCCGATGGCCGCGATCGCGAACGGATCGATATCCGCCGCCGTGACGTGGGCCGCGCCCGCCATCATGGCGGCGATGCCCACGAGGCCCGATCCGGATGCGAAATCGAGCACGCGTCGCCCCCGGACGCTATCCGGATGATCCAGCACGTAACGGGCAAGCGCCTGACCGCCGGCCCAGGCGAAGGCCCAAAATGGCGGGGGCAGACCGATCGTGCCCAGTTCGTCCTCGGTCTTCTGCCACAGCGCCGTGGCCTCGTCGGCGACATAGAGGGAAATCTCGGGCGCATGCGGCACCGGCAGGAGGCGGGTCTCGGCGCGGATAAAGGCTTGGGGATTCTCGATCATGCCCCGAGGCAGTCGCGGTAGAGGCCTTTGACGGCCTCCATGACGTCGCGCTCGGTGAACCCGTCGAGAACCCGCGCGCGGGCGGCAGCTCCCATCCGCGCGACACTGTCCGGGTCCTGCGCCAGTTGGACAAATGCCGCGGCCAGCGCTTCAACGTCGCCGGGCGGCACCACAAGGCCCTCGATGCCGTCGCGGGCCAGCGTCCGGCAGCCGGGGACGTCCGCGGTGACGAGCGCCCTGCCACAGGCGGCCGCCTCCAGGAGCGTGCGTGGCAGGCCCTCGCCGCCGCGCGAGGGAAGGCACGCGACGTGATGGTCCCGCCAGACCCCGGCCACATCGTCCGTCGGGCCGTGCCAGGTCACGCCCGGCTCCCGGTTCCAGGCGTCGAGCGTCGCCGCCGGAATCGCCTTGGGATTGGAAGGATCGGGGGCACCATAAAGGGACAGCTCCACCGCAGCCCCTCGGCTTCGTGCAATCCCCACGGCCGCCACGGCGAGGTCGATCCCCTTCGACCAGAGCATGCGGGCCACCAGCGCAATGCGAAGGGGCGGCTGGGGCGGCAGCGGGGAGGGCGAGAACAGGCAGGGATCAACTCCGGCGCCGCCGACGATGGTGACATCGCGTCCATCGGGATTGAGTCCGAGGAGGACCGGATCGTCGCGGTTCTCGAACAGATAGCGGGTCCGCTTGGTGGCAAGCGCCCGCACCAGGAGACGGACGCCTCGCTGGGCAAGGCGGCCGGACAGATCCTGCCGCGCGCCAAGAAACCCGAGGCCCGTCAGGGCATAGACGCGCCGGTCGATGCCCGCCATGGCGGCTGCGGCGCCGCCGATGAGAATGCCCCGAAGGGCGATGCAATGGACGATGTCGGGCTTTTCCGCGCGCAGGATGGACGCCAGTTGGCCCGCCGCATAGCCCGCCGCCATCGGGTTCAGGCTCCGGCGCTCGGCCTCGAGCGCCACGACCAGAGCGCCGGTCTGCTCGATGATCTCCTTGTGGGCACGCACCCGCGTGACGACGACGACCGCCAGCCCGAGCTCGCGCGCAGCCCGCGCCATCGGCAGGAAATGCGACGCAAAGAACCAGTCTTCGGTGACGACGAAAACAAGCTTTCGGTCGGACGGAACAGGGGCTGTCAAAGGTGTCACGAGGGATCCCGAGGCGGAGCTGAGGTCTTCTAGACGGCGCACGCCCATGAGGGAACCGGCAATCACACGGGCTGCCGCCAGCAGGAACAGAAAGGGCCGGATCAGGTTGACGTCGCGTCCGTCAGCCAGGGCTCGCCATGTTGCTTGAAAACACTGCTCCCGTCGCCAATGTGGTCGACCCGCGCGACGCGGCCGAGACCGCCGGTCTTTCCTATGTGTCCGACGAGCAGCCGGGTATCCGGCGCAAGAGGGCCGGCAAGGGGTTTTCCTACGTGGCATCGACCGGCCGCAAGGTCGACGACGAGCCGACCCTCGCCCGCATCCGCGCGCTTGCCATTCCGCCGGCCTATACCGAGGTCTGGATCTGTCAGAAGGCCAATGGCCATATCCAGGCGACGGGCCGTGACGCCAAAGGCCGCAAGCAATATCGCTATCACGCCTTGTTTCGCGAAGTCCGCGACAGCACCAAATACGAGCACACGCTCGCCTTCGCTCAGGCGCTCCCGGCGATCCGCAAAGCGGTCGACGCGCATATGGGCCTGCGCGGATTGCCGCGTGAGAAAGTGCTGGCCACCGTGGTGCACCTTCTCGAGAACACCCTTATCCGCGTGGGAAATTCCGACTACGCCAAGCAGAACAAGAGTTATGGTCTCACCACGTTGCGCGACCCGCATGTCGCCGTGACGGGCGCCGAACTGCGCTTCGCCTTCAAGGGGAAAAGCGGCAAGGAATGGCGGCTGAAGGTCAAGGACCGCCGCGTTGCCCGCATCGTGAAGGCCTGCCAGGACCTGCCGGGCCAGGACCTGTTCCAGTATCTCGATGAGGACGGCGAGAGGCAGAGCATCTCGTCATCGGACGTCAACGCCTATCTGCGTGAGATCTCCGGCGAAGATTTCACCGCCAAGGATTTCCGCACCTGGGCCGGGACCGTTCTGGCAGCGCTCGCGCTCGCGGAGTTCGAGCGATTCGACGACGAAGCCAGCGCCAAGTAGAACCTCCGGGCGGCAATCGAGAGCGTCGCCTCGCGGCTGGGCAACACGCCCACGATCTGCCGCAAGTGCTACATCCATCCAGAAGTGCTCAACTGCTACCTCGACGGCGACCTGTTGCTGGACGTCAAGGAAGAGGTGGAGGCAGAACTGCGCGATCAGCTCGCCGGACTGAAGCCCGAAGAGGCCGCCGTGCTGATCCTGCTGAAGGCCCGCCTCGAGCGGGAACTCGACGTCCGCAAGGCGCGTAAGTCCGCGGGGAAAAAGACGCCCAGACGGGCGTCTGCGACACTGAAAGCCTAGTTGTCCCGGGCGGTTTCGTGGGAATATGACCCCACGATCTGAACGACCGCAGGGAGAACGCCATGGAACTCGACGCCTTGATGCTGTCGCGGATCCAGTTCGGCTTCACGATCGCGTTCCACATCATCTTCCCGTCCTTCACCATCGGCCTTGCAAGCTGGCTCGTGGCGTTGGAATTCAACTGGCTGCGGACCGGCAATCCCCTCTACAAAAACCTGTTCCGGTTCTGGGTGAAGGTGTTTGCCGTGTCGTTCGGCCTCGGGGTCGTGTCCGGCATCGTCATGAGCTACCAGTTCGGCACCAACTGGTCGCGCTATTCCGAGTTCACCGGCAACGTTCTCGGTCCGGTCATCGCCTACGAGGTGCTCACCGCGTTCTTCCTCGAGGCCTCGTTTCTCGGCATCATGCTGTTCGGCTGGGAGAAGGTCGGCAACCGGCTTCATTTCGTCGCGACCTGCCTGGTGGCGCTGGGAACGCTGATCTCGGCCTTCTGGATCCTGTCGGCCAATTCCTGGATGCAGACGCCGGACGGCTTTGCCATCGAAAACGGCAAGGCGGTGCCGACAGACTGGTTCAAGGTGGTGTTCAACCCGTCCTTCCCGTTACGCTATGCCCACATGGTGACGGCCTGCTACCTGACGACCGCCTTCGCCATCGCGGGCATGTCCGCCTGGATGTTGCTGCGCGCCTGGAAGGAGCCCGAATCGCGGCTCGCCGGCGCCCGCAAGTCCCTGTCCATGGCACTGTGGTTCGCCGTGGTGGCGGTGCCCCTGCAGATCTTCATCGGCGACATGCACGGGCTGGTGGTGATGGAGCACCAGCCGGTCAAGCTTGCGGCCATCGAGGGCAACTGGGACCGGCAGGCGAACATGCCGCTCCGGCTGTTCGCGCTGCCGGATCAGGCCGCCGAGACGAACCACTACGAAGTGGCGATTCCGAAGATCGGCAGCCTGATTCTCACCCATTCCTTCGACGGCGTCGTGCCCGGTCTCAAGGATGTGCCGGCGGCGGACCGCCCGCCCGTCTGGCCGGTCTTCTTCTCGTTCCGTATCATGGTGGGGATCGGCTTTGCCATGCTGGGCCTGTCGCTCTGGAGCCTCTACCTGCGCTTCAAGGGGACGCTGTTCTCGAATCGTCTGTTCCTGCGCGCCGCCATGATCATGACGCCGTCCGGATTCGGCGCCGTGCTGTTCGGCTGGTTCACGGCCGAGATCGGTCGCCAGCCTTTCGTCGTGTACGGCCATCTGCGCACGGCCGACGCGGTCTCGCCGATTTCGGCGAGCGCGGTCACCGCGTCGCTTCTCACCTTCATCGTGGTCTACGCCTTCGTGTTCGGTTTCGGCTCCTATTATCTGGCCAAGCTCCTCCGCAAGGGGCCTGACCCGGTGGAGGATCTGCCGGGCGAAGACCTCACGAAGACGGCCCGGCGGCCGCTCTCCGTCCCCAGTGAGGGGATCGAGGGCGGGCCCGGCCACGAAGCGCAGACGGCCAGATAGGAGCGCGCCCATGTTCGGTTTCGGAATGGCCTATGAGGGACTGGCGTTCTGGCTCCCCCTGATCTGGGCCGGTGTTCTCGCCGTGGCGGTCGCCATGTATGTCATCGCCGACGGCTTCGATCTGGGCGTCGGCATCCTGTTCAAGGGAGCCCGGGACGAGAACTGGCGCGACCGGATGATGTTCTCCGTGGCCCCCATCTGGGACGGCAACGAGACCTGGCTGATTCTGGGCGGCGGCGGATTGTTCGCCGTTTTCCACATCGCCTACGCGATCCTGATGCCCGCCCTCTACGTGCCGATCACGCTGATGCTCGTGGCGTTGATCTTTCGGGGGGTCGCATTCGAATTCCGCTTCAAGTCGGACCGCTCGAAATTCCTGTGGGACAACGCGTTCCACTACGGGTCGCTGGTGGCGACCTTCTCTCAGGGGCTTGTACTGGGCGCCTTCGTCCAGGGATTTTCCCATGACGGCCACCAGTTCACCGGCGGCGTCCTGGACTTCCTGACGCCGTTCAGCGTCATGACGGGCATCGGACTGGTCTGCGGCTACGGCCTGCTCGGCGCGACGTGGTGCGTCATGAAGACGACGGGCGAGTTGGAGATCTGGGCGCGCCGGATGGCGCTGCGGTTTCTCGTCGCCACCATGATGGCCATGGCGGTGGTGTCGATCTGGGTGCCGTTTCTCGGCCGAAATCTCGACGCGCGCTGGTTCGCGTGGCCCAACATCGCCTTCCTGGCCCCGATCCCGCTGGTGACGGCCTTTGCGGCCTATCGGCTCTATGCCGATCTTGCGGCGGGGCGTCACGTGCGCCCGTTCTTTCTCGCCATCAGCCTGTTTATGCTGGGCTATCTCGGCTTGGGCGTGACGCTCTTCCCCTATATCGTGCCGCCGTCCCTGACCATCTGGGACACGGCCAACACCGTCTCGTCGCAGCTTTTCGCCCTCGTGGGATTTGCGATCGTCCTGCCGTTCACCTTCGCCTACACGGCCTACGCCTACTGGGTCTTTCGCGGCAAGGTTGCCGAGGAGATCAAGGGCGGAGGATATCACTGATGGCGACCTTGCATTCCCGTCCGGGCCGCGGTGGAGGCCGACGGTTCGCCTGGTTCGTGGCGATTTACGGGGCGAGCCTCATTGTCTTCGCCGCCTTGGTTTACGGGCTGCGCGCCATCATTCCGCACTAGACATGGGCGAAAATTCCTCGGTTAATTTGCCTAAGTCACTGTGAAGAGGATGGTATTTCAAAAAAAGCCTCAAGATTGCCATGAATGCGCACGAGGGTCCGCGGCGTCGGGATGCGTTTCCGCCCGGTGATTTTCCACACACGGCAGTCCACGCGGGTCAGGCAGGCGCATGCGCCGGCGAGTCGGTCCATTGATTAAAACGTAATATTGAAGCAAAATGCGCACTTGGGTGTGCCTCTCTGAACGGGCTGGAACACAAGGTCGCGGACTCTTTTCATTGACAGAGTTACATAGAATAGGGTTACAAAAGACATAGCGTAACGTAAGCTGAGCGCCGGCCCAGAAAGGCCTCACCGCTCAGCCAAGGCGCTGGACGAGGGGCTTCATAGAAATAAAGCCTAACCACTTAGAGGCCGTCACATGGCGGCTCATTTCATGTAGGGTGACTTGAATCCTGCGTGGTGTAACGCAACTGAGACCGAGCGGAGTCGGCTTATCGGCCCGCCATGGGATATGAATGATGAAGCAGGCAGCGAGAAGCCGCAGGCAAGAAAGTACCGAAGTCCTCGACGCGCTGAAAGTGTGCAGTCCCTCCTTCGTTGGCGTGGCGCTGTTTTCGGCAGTCGTGAACATCCTGGCGCTGACCGGGTCGATCTATATGCTTCAGCTTTACGATCGCGTGCTGTCGAGCCGGAGCATCTCCACCCTGGTCGGTCTGTCCCTGATCGTGCTCGCCGCCTACCTCCTGCAGGGCGGCCTCGACGCCCTGCGCGGCAAGATGCTGGCGCGAATCGGCGCCCGCTTCGACGAAATTCTCTCCCGCCGCGTCTTCGATCTCGTGGCGACCATGCCGCTCAAGGGCGCCAAGGCGTCCGAAAGCCTTCAGCCCATTCGCGACCTCGACCAGATCCGCGGCTTCCTGTCGAGCCTCGGCCCGACGGCCATGTTCGACATGCCGTTCATGCCGATCTTCTTCATCGGCTGTTTCATTATCCACCCCTGGCTTGGCTGGATGTCGGTGATCGGCGGCATCGTCATCATCATTCTGACGCTCTACACCGACGCCAAGAGCAAGGCCCCGGCCTTTGAACTCGCCAAGAGCGGTGCCGAACGCCAGATGATGGCTGAGAGCAGCCGCCGCAACGCCGAGGTCATCCGCGCGCTCGGCATGCTCGACTTCCTGGGCAACCGCTATGCCAAGGTTCACACCAAGCATGTGGATGCGGCCCTTGCGTCCAGCGAATCAACCTCCGGCATCGCGGCCTTCGCCAAGGTGTTCCGCATGGTCCTGCAATCCGGCATCCTTGGCCTCGCGGCCTACCTGGTCATCCAGGGCGAGATGTCGGGCGGCCTGATGATTGCCGCCTCCATCATGATGTCCCGGGCCCTCGCGCCCATCGAGATCGCGGTGGCGAACTGGAAGGGCTTCACGGCGGCACGCCAGGGCTATCATCGCCTGTCGCACATCCTGTCGGTCGTGCCCGCCCAGGAACTGCACATGCCCCTGCCGGCGCCCCGCCAGCGCCTCACCCTGGAGGACATCTATGTGGGTGCCCCAGGTGGCCAGCAGGCCATTGTCCATGCGGCTTCCCTCGAATTGCAGGCCGGCCAGGGCCTCGGTCTCATCGGGCCCAGCGCGTCAGGGAAATCGACCCTTGCCCGCGCCATTGTCGGTGTATGGCCAACCCTGCGCGGCGATATCCGCCTCGACGGCGCGGCCATCGAGCACTGGGAATCGGACGATCTCGGCCGGCATATCGGCTACCTGCCCCAGGACGTCGAGCTGTTCGACGGGACGGTGGCGGAGAACATCGCCCGCTTCCAGGCAGAGCCTTCGCCGGAGGCCGTTATCGCAGCGGCCCAGACCGCCGGCGCCCATGAACTCATCCTCGGCCTGCCGGACGGCTACGACACTCATATCGGCGAAGGCGGAGCATCTCTGTCGGGCGGTCAGCGCCAGCGCGTGGCTCTTGCCCGCGCGCTCTACGGCGACCCCTTCCTGGTCGTGCTCGACGAGCCCAATGCCAGCCTCGACGGGGCAGGCGACGAAGCGCTGAACGGCGCCATCATGGCCGTCCGCAACCGTGGCGGCATCGTGATCGTCATCACCCATCGGCCGGCGGCGCTTGGCAATGTCGATCTCGTCGGCATCATGGAAGAGGGCCGCGTCAAGGCGCTCGGACCGCGTGACGAAGTTCTGCAATCGGTCATGAAACGTAATGCGACGCCTGCAGCCGCACCGGCTGCAGCGCGGGCGGCGGCGCCGGGCACGTCCCTGCGGGAGGTCGGATAATGTTGATCAAGCCAGCACCCAAGAAGTCCAAGCACCAGGCGGCCATCCATCGGGCAGCCATTGCGGGCGTGTCCATGATCGCCCTCTTCGGCGGGACGATCGGCCTCTGGGCCGCGACCGCCACCCTGTCCGGCGCTGTCATGGCCGGCGGCCAGTTCGTGGTCGATACCAGCATCAAGAAGATCCAGCACGGCACCGGCGGGATCGTGGGCGAACTGAACGTCCATGAGGGCCAGCGCGTGAAGGAGGGCGAGTTGCTTGTCCGTCTCGACGAGACGGTGACGCGCGCCAACCTTCAGGTGGTGTCCAAGCAGCTCGACGAGTTTCTAGGCCGTCAGGCCCGTCTCGAGGCGGAGCGTGACGGACTGAACGAGTTGGCGACGCCGCCTGAACTCGCGAGCCGGGCGAGCGAACCGGCGATCATGAAGATCCTGTCGACGGAGCGGACCCTGTTCGAAGCCCGCCGCGCGGCCCGCGCGGCCCAGAAGGATCAGCTGCGCAAGCGCATTTCGCAGTCGCAGGACGAGATCACCGGCCTTCGCGCCCAGCAGGCGTCAAAAGCCCGCGAGGCAACCCTCATCACCGAGGAGCTGAAGGGCGTCCGTGAGCTCTACGAGAAGAACCTCGTGCAGTTGCCGCGCCTTAACGCCCTGGAGCGTGACGGCGCCAGCATCGAGGGCCAGCGGGGGCAGCTCATCGCCGCCGTCGCCCAGGCCGAGGGCAAGATCGCCGAAACCTCGTTCCAGATGATTCAGGTGGACGAGCAGCTGCGCGCCGACGCGATGCAGGAGTTGCGCGAGATCCAGGGCAAGATCGCGGAGTTCAGCGAGCGCCGCGTCGCCGCCGAGGACCAGCTTCGCCGGATCGACATCCGGTCTCCGAGCGCCGGCTATGTCCACCAGCTCAATGTCCATACGGTCGGGGGTGTCATCTCGCCGGCCGAGCCCGTCATGTACATCGTGCCCGAGAATGAATCCCTCAATCTGGAGGCGAGGGTCCAGCCAAGCGACATCGATCAGGTGGCCATCGGCCAGAAAGCGACCGTGCGCGTTCACGCCTCCCATGCCCGCACGATCCCGGAACTCCATGGCACCGTGTCGCGGGTCTCGGCCGACGTGACCACCGACCAGAAGAGCGGGGCGTCGTTCTACACGATTCGCGTCGAACTCCCCGCGACCGAGCTCAAGCGTCTCGAGCACCTGAAGCTCATCGCCGGCATGCAGGCCGAGGTGTTCGTCCAGGTCAATGAGCGCACGCCGTTCGAGTATATGATCAAGCCGATGGAAGAGCAGTTCGCCCGCGCCTTCCGCGAGCATTAGGCGCTTTTTCGCCCGGCTCCGATCGGGCCGGCCTTCAATCCGCAGCGTCCGCTTCCAAGCGCGCTGCGGATTTTTTTTGGGGCGCTCCGGGGCGGGAGCACAGGCCTTTCCGGTCCTGCGACGACGTGGCGGGCTCCCGTCGTCTCAACCCTTGGGGTGCACGGGGGGGCCGCCAGACCGGGAATCTGACGGACTTTTCGCCGAAAATGATCTGCCTGGCCGGCACATCTCACTGGCAAAACGTGCTCTCGCGCGGTGTCGTTCGTTCAGGACCGCACGTGCATTCCCCTACGTCCCTTCCGCCCGCGCGCAAAATCTGCGAAGGCAGAGTTCATCACTGTTATCGCGGGGCGAAAGCCGGACCATGAACAACGACAACGTCGAGGCTGTCCACACGTCCGACACCACCGATCAATGGGCGCTCTTCCTCGATTTCGACGGCACCCTTGTGGATATTGTCGAGCGTCCGGACGACGTCCTTGTCGATCCCGCCCTTCCAGAGGCGCTTGCGCGCCTGCGAGACCGGCTCGGTGGCGCGCTTGCCATCATCAGCGGGCGTCCGATCGCGTTCCTGGATGGGCATCTGGGCGGCGGGAAGTTCGACGCGGCTGGCCTCCACGGCCTCGAGCATCGCATCGGCAACGACCTCTACCTGTGCCAGGCAGAGGATCATCCGGCCTTGCGCCCGATCGTCGCCCGTCTCCACGCCATCATCGCCGACAAGCCCGGCCTGCTGATCGAGGACAAAGGCTGTTCGGTTGCGCTCCATTGGCGTCAGGCGCCGCTGGAAAAGGACTTTTGCCTGGCCACCGCCCATGCGGCCCTTGAATCGCTCGGGCCGGATTATCGCGTCCAGTTCGGCAAGGCGGTTGCCGAAATCCTTCCCTCGGCGGCCGGCAAGGGCAAGGTGATCGACTCCTTCCTGCTCGAGCCTCCCTATCGCGGCCGCCGCGCCATCTTCGTGGGTGACGACCTCACGGACGAGAACGGTTTCAAGGCCGTCAATGCCCAAGGCGGCGTCTCCGTGCGGATCGGGCCGGGCGAGACGGTCGCCCAGCATCGGGTGGGAACGCCCGCGGACCTAAGGCATTCCCTCATCACATGGGCCGCAGGCGGCCCCCCTCCCTTCTGAATGGAATATCGTCCCCTATGAGCTCCCTCGACCTTGCCGTCATCGGCAATTGCATGATCGCGGCCCTCGTGGACCGACGGGCGCAGATCGTCTGGAGCTGCTTCCCGCGCTTCGACGGCGACCCGGTCTTTTCGGCGCTGCTGGACGGGCTTGAGGAGAAATCCGACGCGGACCAGCGCGGCATCTTCGCCATCGACATGGTGGGCATGGAAACCTGCGAGCAGACCTATCTCGAGAACACCGCCGTGCTGGTGTCGACCATGACGGATACGTTCGGCAACATTCTCGAGATCACGGATTTTGCGCCGCGGTTCAAGCATCTCGATCGCACCTTTCGGCCGCCTCAACTCGTCCGCCGGGTCCGCCCGCTCAAGGGGAGGCCCCGGATCCGGGTGCGGTTGCGGCCGCATTATGATTGGGGATCGCAGCAGCCCACGACGACGCGGGGGAGCAATCACCTGCGCTTTGTCGGGCCGCACCATTCCCTGCGCCTGACAACCGACGCCCCCATCACGTATGTGGCCCAGGAGCGGCCCTTCGTGGTCGACAGGCCGATGTCGTTCTTCTTCGGCGAGGACGAGCCCCTGCGCTCGGAGGTCGATTCCACGGCGCGCGAATTCCTCGACGCCACGGTCGGTTTCTGGCGTGACTGGGTCCGGGCGCTGTCGATTCCCTTCGAATGGCAGGAAGCTGTCATCCGGGCGGCCATCACGCTGAAACTCTGCAATTTCGAGGAGACGGGCGCCATCGTGGCGGCGTTGACCACTTCCGTTCCGGAGGCTCCCCACACGCAGCGCAACTGGGATTACCGGTTCTGCTGGCTGCGGGACGCCTACTTCGTCATCCAGGCGCTCAACCGCCTGGGCACGACCCGCACCATGGAGGACTACCTCACCTACATCACCAACATCGTCGACGATGCGGATGCCAATCCCGACCAGAAGGATATGCCGCCGCTTTTCAGCATTACGCGCTCGCCCGATTTGGAAGAACGCCAGGCCGAGTCGCTCGCCGGATACCGCGGCATGGGTCCGGTGCGTGTGGGCAACGCCGCCTACACGCAGATACAAAACGATGCCTATGGCAGCATCGTGCTGGCCTCCACTCATGCCTTCCTCGACCGGCGGCTGATCCGCCCCGGCAATGAATCGTTGTTCGAGCATCTCGAGACGCTGGGGCGCCGGGCCGTCGAGGTGTTCGACCAGCCGGATGCCGGGCCGTGGGAATTGCGCACCAAAGCCGCCGTCCACACGTTCCCCAGCGTGATGTGCTGGGCGGCCTGCGACCGGCTCGACAAGATCGCCCAATCCATGAACCGGCCGGACCGTGCCCAGTTCTGGCGCAGCCAGGCCGACCGGATGCATGCGGTGATCGACAAGCGGGCCTACAACGCCGAAACCGGAACCTTCGTGTCGTCGTTCGAGGGCAAGGACCTCGACGCCACCCTGCTGCTGCTCGCCGAAATCGATTTCGTCTCTCCGGAAGATTCACGCTTTATCGCGACAGTCGATGCGGTGGGCGCCAAGCTCAGGCGGGGCGATCTGCTGTTGCGCTACGATGTCGAAGACGATTTCGGGAAGATGCACACGGCCTTCATGATCTGCGGCTTCTGGTATGTGGATGCGCTGAACGCCATCGGCCGCAAACAGGAGGCGCGCGAATTGTTCGAGCGGATCCTGAAACTCCGAAACTCCTTCGGGTTGTTTTCGGAAGATGCGGACTTCACGACCGGCGAGTTATGGGGCAATTTCCCGCAGACCTACTCGATGGTGGGTCTCATCAATTCTGCCGTACGCCTGAGCCGCAGCTGGGAAAAGGCCTTCTGATCCTTGAGCACGGCTTCCAAGAGCAGAAAGGTCGACGAGGTTTGATGTACGCGTTCCCCGTCCTGCTGGGCGATATCGGCGGCACCAATGCGCGCTTTGCGGTGTTGCCGGCGCCAGGTGCGCCGATCCGGTTCCTGCCCCGCACGCTCACCGCCCACACGCCCGATCCCGTCGGCGCCATCGCCCAGGCTTTGAGCGGCTATGCGGGCGAGAGGCCCCGCTCGGCGATGATCGCGGTAGCGACGCGCGTCGACAAGCCGGTGATCCGCCTGACCAACGCCCACTGGACGATCGATGCCGAGGCGATCGGGAAGGCGCTGGGTCTGGAGCGCGTCACCCTGGTCAATGATTACACGCCGGTCGCCGCCTCGGTGACCGTCCTCAGCGCCAATGATGGTGATCTGGTCGGACTCGGTGGTGGCGGGCCGGTCGGTCAGGGGACACGCGTGGTCCTTGGTCCGGGAACGGGGTTCGGGGCGGCCGCGCTGGTGCCCGTCGGGGACAGGCTTGCGATTCTCGCGACAGAAGCCGGACACGTGGAATTCGGGCCGGTCGCCGAGGGTGAGGCCGATATCTGGCCGCATCTCGAGCGGGTGGGTGGCCGAATCACCGCCGAAGTCGTGCTGTCCGGGCCTGGGCTTTTCCGGATCTCGCGGGCGCTTGCGGCATCGCGCGGGGAGACCTGCCCCTTCACCATTCCCAACGATGTCCTGGCGGCGGCCGCTGACGGCAGCGCTCTCGCCCGTGACAGTCTCGCCATGTTTGCCCGCTGGCTGGGCCGGTTCGCAGGCGATCTTGCGCTGACCTTCGAGGCCTCCGGCGGGGTTTTCATTGCCGGGGGCATCGCCCCCAGAATGGTCGATGTCCTGGCCGGCGGGGGCTTTCGCGATGCCTTCGACCGCAAGGCGCCGCACGATGCCTGGGCCCGCACGGTGCCGGCTTTCGTGATCGTCAATCCGCAACCCGCGATCCACGGGCTGGCGGCTCTGGTCACCGACCCGGACCGGTTCGTCTTCGGCTCACAGGGCTGGCAGCGGCCTTGAGCCTTTGCGCCCGAGGGGGTATGGCCGGGCCATGAAAACCGAACAGATCGCGCTTGCTCCGCTCGCCCCCGGCAGCCACCTCTCCCTTACCGTCCACCGCTTCGGCAAGCCCGGAGCGCGGCCCCGGGTCTATGTCCAGGCGGCCCTCCACGCGGATGAGATCCCCGGGATGATCGCCGCCCATCACCTGCGCGGGCAGCTGGAGGCGCTGGAAGCGGAGGGCCGGATTGCCGGCGAGATCGTGCTGGTGCCGTCGGCCAATCCGATCGGACTGTCTCAGAAGCTCCTCGGGCAACCGGTCGGCCGCTTCGATCTGGCGAATGGTGCGAATTTTAACCGTGGCTACCCGAATGTCGTTGCGGCAGCCGGAAACCGCGTGGAAACGGCGCTGACGGCGGATCCTCAGGCCAATGTCCGCCTGGTGCGCCAGGCGCTTCTCGACGAACTCGCCGGCTGGAAAACCCACAATCCCGCCGATGTGCTGAAGAAGACCCTGCTCGCGCTCGCCATCGATGCCGATTACGTCCTCGATCTTCATTGCGATGCCGAGGCTGTCGTCCATCTCTACACCCACACGCGCTCGGCCGAGGCGCTCGGTCCGCTCTCCGCGTTGCTGGGCGCGCGCGCTGTTCTGGTGGCCGAAGTCTCAGGCGACGACCCCTTCGACGAGGCCTGCAGCCGTCCCTGGGCGGAGTTGGCCGATCGTTTCCCGGATCGGCCGATCCCGATGGCCTGCCACGCGACGACGTTGGAATTCCGAGGCGAAGCGGATGTGAGCGACGATTGGGGGAGCGCCGATGCGGCAGCGCTCGTGGCCTTCATGACCCTGTGCGGCGCGATTGCCGGCGAGAAGCCGGCGATCCCGGACGCCTTGTGCGACCCCACGCCGCTGGCGGGGACCGAGCCGGTCGTCGCACCGTCCTCCGGCATGGTGCTGTTCCGGAAAGACGTCGGGGACGTCGTGATGGCCGGCGACGTCGTTGCCCACATCATCGACCCCCTCACCGGCGTTTCGGTCGAGGCCCGCGCGGCCACGGACGGTGTGCTGTTCGCGCGCATTCTGCTGCGCTTTGCAACCGGGGGACAGCGGATCGCCAAGGTGGCGGGCCGGTCCGCGACCCGCACGGGCAATCTGCTCGGCGCATAGGCCAAAAAAGAAAGGCTGCCCGCGAGGGACAGCCTTTCCATTGTCGTTGGTCCGCGGTCCGGTCAGGACCGCGCCTTTTGTGCGTTACGCACGGATCTCGGCAGAGGCCAGGATCAAGGTCACGGAAACCGGGGACCGCAGGGTATGACAATGAGACACTTGATCACCTCCTTTTCGTTGTTGACGGGGAACACCAATATGGGTTGAAAGCCCGGGCGACGTAAAGGGGCCGCACTGCGGCGTGTTGCCCTTGCCGCAAGAGTCTGATTTTGGTGCCGGGAGCCTTGTCTTCCACGACGTCGATCAGGCAGCGCCCTTTTTCATCGCATGACCCTCCGGCAAAGGGGATCGACCGCGCCGGACCATGCTTCAAACCTGGCTCCCATAGCCCGGGGAACAGACCGCACATGACCGATCTTCCGGCTCCCGTGAGCCGCCGCCGCACCTTTGCGATCATCTCTCACCCGGACGCGGGCAAGACCACGCTGACCGAGAAGCTGCTCCTGTTCGGCGGCGCGATCCAGCTCGCCGGCGAGGTCAAGGCCAAGAAGAACCGCGTCTCGACCCGGTCGGACTGGATGGGCATCGAGCGCGACCGCGGCATTTCGGTCGTGACCTCGGTCATGACCTTCGAATATGGCGGTTGCGTCTTCAACCTGCTCGACACGCCGGGCCACGAAGACTTTTCCGAGGATACCTACCGGACCCTGACCGCGGTCGATTCCGCCATCATGGTCATCGACGCCGCCAAGGGCATCGAAGCGCGCACCCGCAAGCTCTTCGAAGTCTGCCGGATGCGCGACATCCCCATCGTGACCTTCATCAACAAGATGGACCGCGAGGCGCGAAGCCCGTTCGACATTCTCGACGAGATCGAGAAGACCCTGGCGCTCGACACCGCACCGGTCACCTGGCCGATCAGCCAGGGCCGCAGTTTTGCCGGCACCTACGATCTGCGCCGCAATCTGGTGCGCCGCATCGATACGGACGAAGAGCCGGTCACCGTGTCGGGGCCGACCGACCCCTTCGTGACTGCGCTGCTGCCGCCCGAGGAGGTCGACGCCTGGCAGGACGAGGTGTCTCTGGCGCAGGAGGCCTGCAAGCCTTTCGACCTGGAGGCCTTCCGCGAGGGTCACCTGACGCCGGTGTTTTTCGGCAGCGCGCTGCGCAATTTCGGCGTGCGCGATCTCATCGACGCCATGGCGGCCTTCGCGCCGCCGCCCCGGGGGCAGGATTCCGACAAGCGATTGGTGGAGGCCGGCGAGCCGCGCATGACCGGCTTCGTGTTCAAGATCCAGGCCAATATGGACCCGAATCACCGGGACCGGATCGCCTTCATGCGGATCTGCTCGGGCAAGCTCAGCCGGGGCATGAAGGCCAAGCTGGTGCGGACCGGCAAGCCCATGAGCCTCAACGCCCCGCAATTCTTCTTCGCCCAGGACCGGGCGATTGCCGACGAGGCCTGGGCCGGCGACGTGGTGGGCTTGCCCAATCATGGCACCCTGCGCATCGGCGACACGTTGACGGAGGGCGAGGATCTGGTGTTCCGCGGCGTGCCGAGCTTCGCGCCCGAATTGCTGCGCCGGATCAAGCTGCAGGATGCCATGAAGGCCAAGAAGCTCCGGGAAGCCCTGCAGCAGATGGCCGAGGAGGGCGTCGTCCAGCTCTTCGTCCCGCAGGACGGTTCGGGCGCGATTGTCGGCGTGGTCGGCGCGTTGCAGCTCGACGTGCTCAAGGAACGCCTGATGGGCGAATACGGCCTGCCGATCGATTACGAGCCGACTCGCTTCACCATCTGCCGATGGATCGAGGCGGCCGACCGGATCGAGCTCGACCGGTTCATCGATTCGCATGTCTCGTCCATGGCACGCGATCTCGACGGCGCGCCTGTCTTCATGGCGGCAAACGGGTTCAACCTGCAATACGAGATGGACCGCGCCAAAGGCATCACGTTCTCGGACGTGAAGGATTACCAAAAGAAAGCCGCCTGAGGGCCGCCACGGACACGAGGGATCACGGACACTAGGGATGCGGTTCGGGAAAGCCGTGCCGGATGGTGAGGGCGCGCAGGATGGCGTCCTTGTCGGCAACGAAGCGGACGGACCCATTCTGCTCGGCCGGAACATCCGGCAGGGTCTCGGTTCCCAGCACCAGAAGGGGCAGGGACTGGTGGGACTCGCCCACAAGGGCGATCACGTCCGCCCGCGGGCGCGGCCATGCGACCCGAACCACCTCCAGCCTCGCCGCAAGATGCGGGAACGACGCCAGGACTCCCTCCAGCAAGGCGCAATGCCAGCAATAGAAGCGCCTGCCCGGAAAGGCCGGGTCGGCAAATCCGGGCGTGAGCACGAACAAGCGATCCCGGAATGGAATTGGCATGGTCATGCGGCCAGGCGACGTTCCGCAAAGCGCTGCTGCGTCTCCACGATATCGCCGAGCGTCGGCAGGCTGGCCTCGTTGCCGAGATGCTGGATCGCGTAGGCAGAGGCCGCGCGAGCGAAGAGGAAATGCTCGAGCCAGGGACGCTCGGGCCGCGCCATGGCCGAGTAGACATAGGCGCCGTGGAAAATGTCGCCCGCCCCGTTGGTGTCGACCACTGCCCCTGCCGGCACGTTGAGCGCCGGCAGCACGCTTTCCATCCCGCTCTCGTCATACCAGAGCAGACCGCGCTCCCCCATGGTCACGCCGCCGATCCGGCAGCCCCGCCCTTTGAGATAGGCCAGCATCTCCTGCGGCGTCAGGTTCATCTGCTCGCACAGGCGTTCGGCCACGATCGCCACGTCGATCAGCTCAAGCAGCTCATGGGTGTTGGACCGCAGCCCGCCACCGTCCAGCGAGGTCAGAATGCCGGAATCTCGGCAAATCTTGGCGTAGTGCATGGCCGCATCGGCCTGGTGCCCATCGAGATGGAGAGCCCGGCAACCGTCGATGTTCAGCGGTGGCACCGGGTGCAGATAATGGTCGTCGCGGCAGCGCACGATGGCGCGCTTGCCACCTTGGGGCATGATGAAGGAGAGCGAGGATTCCTTCACTTTGCGGTGATGGACCGAAATGCCGTATTTGGCCGCCATGTCGATGAACATCCGGCCCAGCCAGTCGTCGGCGATGGATGTCAGGAGATCGGGGGCAATTCCAAGCTTGGCGCAGGCAAAGGCTGCCGTCACGGCGTTGCCGCCAAACGAGATCGCATAGTCGCGCGCGACCGTCTTCTCGTCTCCGGTGGGAATCTCGTCCGCCAGGAAGGTGACGTCGATATAGGTTTGGCCGACAAACAGGGCTTGCATCTGACTTTCAATCTCGGCGGCACGGGTAAGTCCGAAGTGTGGAGCAAGTTCGCACCCGCGCGCAACCCCGGACCGGTTCGCTCACGGTTTGGGGGGCGGTGTCATGATGGCGAGGGCCTCCTCGATGGGCGCTGGGGAGAATCGCAATTCGCCATCGAAGGGCCGCTCGCGAATAGCTACCAGCCCCAGGGTGATGATCGCCGCCAGGGAGAAGATCGACAACGCGGTCAGTTGCGCCTTGGGGCGCTCAAGATGAACGACCCCGATGGCGATCTGGGTGATGAGGCCGAGAATCAACACGGCGGTCCATTTGGTCCGATCGGTGCGATCCCCGCTCATGGCAAGACGGTCGTAACGGGATCCGCGCAGTTTCAGCACCGTATCGAGGAGCGCGCCTTGTGCCGCCTGACCGGCCGCCGCCGCCATCTTCGGGTCCGACACCCGGGCGAGCAGCGCCAGCAATTGTTCGTCGGCCTTCACCGAACTCTCCTGATCGCGCATCAACGGCCATTCATCCTCGACCAGGCTGCGGGCGTAGGCTTGGGCCGCAGCGCGAATCTCCGACATGTCCGACACGACCGCGACGCTCATGGCGTGGACAGCTAGCAGGCCGTCCCGCTCCGCCAGAATGGCCCGGTTGGCGACGCGATTGCGGTCCCAGACGTCGTTGGCCAGGAAGCCGGTGAGAAGTGCGAACAGAATGGCCACCGAACTGAAAAAGGGCGCCACCACGCCGACAAGCTTGACGGCATGCGGCTGTCCCAGCCTGCCAAAGGACAGCCAGTGGATGAGCGCGCCCGACAGACCGAACCCAAGCGCGAGGGCGGCGAATATTCCCCAGATGGGCAGATCGAGCCACTCGTCGAAGATCATCATGATGGCGCTCCCCGATGCGGCCCTACCGAACCAGCGCGGCGAGGCGGCCGGCAGTCAGCGCCGCGTCCACATCGCTGCCGATGACCTCGACGGGCGCCAGCAGATCCTGCCGGAACGCCTCCCCGATGGCCGGGTGGATGCGGAAGGCGCCGCCCACGATGGCGACCGGGCGCGGCGCCAGCCGCTTGAAGAGCGCATTGGCGAGGCGCGCGAGTTCAGCCCCTGCCGCGCGCACGATTCCCTCCGCGGTTGCGTCGCCAAGGCTTGCTGCCTCACCGACGACACGCGCCAGTTCGCCGATCTTGCCGCGATCGCCGCCATAGACGAAGGCCCGCACCACGTTCCAGTCGGTGCCGCCGAGCGCGCCCGACAGGCAGGTGCCAAGGATCGTCGCCCAGCCCTGGCCGGGGTCCTCCTCCTCGATGCGCAGGACGGCTTTCAGCGCCTCGCGCGCGATCCAGAATCCGGACCCGCCATCGTCGATGAGATTGCCGCGGCCGCCGACACGGATCACCTCCTTGTCGGGCGACAGGTAATAGCCGATGGAGCCTGTGCCGCTGTAGATCAGGATGCCTTCGCCCAGCGCGAAATAGGACAGGTAGGCAATCCACATGTCCTCGGCGACGAAGATCTTGTCCGGGGCAAGCTGAAAGGCGTCAGCGAAAAGCGCGCGCATGGTCGCTTCCGCGGGCGTCTCCCGCGTCAATCCGGTGATGCCCGCGACAATTCCCACCGGGTCCCCGGTTTGGCGCACCACGGCCGCCATCGCGCCGACGATCTGCTTTGCCCGGGTCTCCGCGGCCTGCGAGAACAGGTGTCCGGTCAGGGGCTCGACGGAGCCCTGCGCGACGCAGGCGCCGTCCTCTTCGACCAGTCTCCAGCGTGTTGCCGTGCCGCCCGCGTCGATGCCCAGTCCCAGCGTCATCGTGCGTCGTGTCCCCTGAACAGAATCGGCCGGCGAGAGGTCAGGGCGCTAGGATCGACGCGCTGCCTCGGCCGGGAACTGTGACAGGGCTTGGCGCAAATTGCCATCGCTGACCGTCAGCGCCGCTTGTGCGTCAGCGGCATCGATCCCCAGTGCAATCATCGACGCGAGCTTCATGTCGCCGTCGGCTTTTCTCAGGGCGTCGATAGCGGTGGCGTCATCGCATCCGGTGATCTGCGACACCATGATTTCGCTGCGGCGCCGGAGCTTCGCGTTGGTGGCGCGCATGTGCACCATCAGGCCGCCATAGACTCGGCCGAGGCGCACCATGATGAGGGTCGAAAGCAGATTGAGGATCACCTTCTGGGCCGTGCCGGCTTTCATCCGCGTCGAGCCCGCCACGACCTCGATCCCCGTCTCGGCGAGAATGGGATGCGAGCAGGCGTCGAGAATGGGCGCATCGGCGTTGTTGGAAATGCCGATGGTCTGCGCGCCCCGTGAGCGGGCCTCGGTGAGCGCCGCGATGGTGAACGGCGTCCGGCCGCTCGCCGCAACCCCGATCACGACATCGTCAGGGCCGACATCGGCATCGCGAATCCCGGCTGTTCCCTGCTCGACCGAATCCTCGGCATTCTCGACCGCCTTCAGCAGGGCGCCCTGACCGCCTGCGATCAGGTAGACGAGCTTGTCGTCTGGCCAGTCGAAGGTCGGCGGCAATTCCGTGCCGTCCTGCACGGCGATGCGGCCGGATGTTCCGGCGCCCACATAGACAATCCGTCCGCCGCGGCGGAGGCGGGTGACGGCCTCTTCGGCAGCCGCGGCGATGGCGGGGAGCGCTGCCCGCACCGCCGCGACGGCGCTGAGCTGGCCCTCGTAGAAGGCCGACAGGATGTCGAGACTGGGCCAGGCATCGAGGTCCTGGAAGCGGGGACTGAAATTCTCGGTGGTCATGTGCGATCTCTCTAGCAGACCACTATAGGTCCAGTACGCGGCCGGAGCAATCCGGTGCGGCCTCGGGCGGGGCGTCCTAAGATTCCCGTTTCGGGTTCCCGAACAGCGCCATCACCGCTTCCCCGGTGGCGCGCCGCAACGCCAGGATGCCGCTCTCCCGGTGACGGGTGGGATGGACCCGGTTTGTCAGCAGCGCCCAGGCCAGCCCACGCTCGAAATCGAGCCAGAGCCCGGTGCCTGTAAAGCCCGTATGGCCGATCGTGCCGCCCGAGCACGAATCGCCGCCATGCCATCCCGCGTGCGCAATTTCCCAGCCGATGGTCCGCGTGCGCACCTGGCGCTGGCGCATGGCCGCGATCGAGGCGGATGCGAGGCCCGATCCGTCGAGGCAGGTCCGGGCGAAGTCGAGCACGCCGTCGATGGTCCCGAACAATCCCGCGTGGCCGGAGGCGCCCCCGAGCGCGAAGGCGTTCTCGTCATGCACCTCGCCGCGAATCATGCGGCCTCGCCAGGTGCACAATTCAGTCGCGGCGCATTGGGCCGGGTCGGGCCTGAAGGTCAGGCCGCCAGGAAGGGGTTGCGCGAGCAGCGGCAGGCCCGACAGGCGTTCGATGGCGATACCCAGCAGGATGAAATTGTTGTCCGAATAGACAGACGGACCGGGCCGCCATTCGCGCTGAAGCACGAAGGCGCGCAGGGTCTGTGGGTCCTGCCCGTAGGTATAGAGCGGCTCGACGGCAGGCAGGTGGGTGTCGTGCGCGAGACATTGCCGGAATGTCAGGCGGCGCTCGGCGGCGTTCAGATCGTACTGGCGCAGATCCGGAATGACGCTGGCGAGCGGATCGTCTAGCCCGATCTGTCCGTCCTCCACGTAGCGGAGAATCCGCGTGGTGGTGAAAATCACCTTGGTGAGAGAGGCCAGATCGAACCACGTCTCGCGCGCGAGCGGCACCTGCTCCGGCGCGATCTGGGCCGACCCCGCAAATCTGACGGCGCGCTCCCCGGACGCTGTCACGACACCAAGCACCGCGCCTGGAATGGACCCGTTTTGGACAGCCGCCAAAGCAGGCGCGAAAGCGGACACGATCAGATCGTCGAAGGGCATGGCGTGGCGGGTCAAACGGTCAGGAGGGCTCGGGCAAGGCAACCATACCACACGCCCGGGCTGCCACCAGAGTGGTATGAGATTGGACCATGACAGGGCAAAAGCGATGGCCTATAAATTCCCCAGCGGCTTCCAAGGGAGAACAAACGAATGATCAGGTCGGCACTTCGCTGCGCGTTGGGCGCGGGTTTCCTCATGACGGCAATGGCCGGCGCTTCGGCCCAGGTCCTTGAAATCGGCGCGGATCTCAGCCCGACCGGTCTCGATCCCCATCTCATCACGGCGTTCCCGAGTTTCATGATCGTCAACGGCAACATCTATGAGGGGCTGACGGCGGTCGACAAGGATCTCAAGGTCGTGCCGGGCCTTGCCGCCTCGTGGACGATTTCTCCCGATGCCAAGACCTACACGTTCAAGCTGCGCCCGGGCGTCAAGTTCCACGATGGCTCCCCCATGGAGGCGGACGACGTCGTCTCGTCCATCAAGCGCGTGCAGAGCAAGGAAATCGCCTCTCCGCTGGCAAGCCGTCTCTCAAGCATCGAAAGCGCCAAGGCGATCGATCCGCTGACCGTCGAGCTGACGCTGAAGGAGCCTTCCGCCCCGCTGCTGGCGTCCATCTCCACGATCATGATCGTCCCGAGCGCGGTCGAGGCCGACAAGGACGCGCTGCAGAAGAAGCCGGTCGGCACCGGCCCGTTCCAGTTTACCGAATGGCAGCCGAACGGCTTCGTGCTGCTGTCGCGCAATGAGGCCTATTGGGACAAGGGCCTGCCGAAACTTGCCGGCCTCAAGTTCAACATCGTGCCGGAATCGGCGACCCGCCAGGTCGGACTCATCAACGGTCAATTCGCGATGTTGCCCAACATCGACGCCGCGACGGCGCTGCAGCTCAAGGGCAAGCCGGGCGTCAAGCTCGCCGAAACGCTGGAGCTCGCCTACAGCCTGGTGGGCATGAACGTGTCGAAGCCGCCCTTCGACAATCCGAAGGTGCGCGAGGCCTTGAACTATGCGCTGAACCGCCAGGAAATCGTCGAAGCGGCGCTCTTTGGCGCAGGCGTTCCCGGCGGGCCGCTGTCGCCGGCGCTCAAATCCTGGGCCGTCGATGTCAAGACCTTCCCCTGCTACACCACCGATCCCGCCAAGGCGCAGGCGCTTCTCAAGGAAGCCGGCGTCGCCATGCCGGTCGCCGTCACGATGAACGTCCTGCCGCGCCAGGACATCAAGGACGTCGCGCAAGTCGTGCAGGAGCAATTGAACAAGGCAGGCTTCAAGGTTGAGCTGAAGAACCAGGAGCAGGGCCAGTTCATCCAGGATTGGCGCAACAGCAATTTCGACCTCTTCGCGTCGACCAATGCCGGCAGCGCCGATCCTGACGAGTATTTCTTCCGCACCTTCCGCACCGGTGGCTCGACCAACGTGTTCAAGTACTCGGACACGGAGATCGACGGCCTGCTCGACAGCGCCCGCACCATGCAGGATCAGGCTGCCCGCAAGGCCGCCTACGACAAGGTTCAGGCGAAACTCGCCTGCTCCGGCCCGGTGGCGCACCTGACCTACAGCACGTTGTTCTCGGCCATGCGCGACAAGATGCAGGGCTTCGACATCATGGCGAACCGCTCGCTGGTGAATCTCAAAAACACCACCAACTGATCCCCGCCACATGACCCTCCGGCGTCCGCAACGCGTTCACCGGAGGGTCCGATCCGAAAATTCCGCATGAACCGCGTCATTCTCACACGCCTGTTCGATCTCGTCGTCGTCCTGTTTGGCGTGTCGATCATCGTCTTCCTCATGATCCGGCTGATTCCCGGCGACGCGGTTGCCATCATGCTCGGGGCCAATACCGAGATCACGCCGGAGCGCATGGCAGAACTCAACCGGCGCGTCGGCCTCGACCGGCCGCTGGTCGAGCAATACCTCCTGTGGGCGGGGGCCGCCCTGCGGGGCGATTTCGGCACCTCGCTCTGGACCGGGCGGCCGGTGGCCGGCGAGATCCTGATCCATCTCTGGCCGACCCTCGAACTCACCTTCCTGGCGCTCGTCATCGGCGCCGTGCTGGCAGTCCCGGTCGGCTGCCTGATGGCGCAGACCCGGGGCGGCGTGGCGGATGTGGCGATGCGCGTCGGCGCGATCGCGGGCCTCACCATCCCGTCATTCTGGCTCGGCATCGTGCTGATCCTTCTGCTGTCGAGTCTTGCGCCCGGATTTTCGTCGCTCGGTTACGTGCCCTTTTCGCAGAATCCCCTGGGTAATCTCGAGCGCATGATCCTGCCGGCGGTTGCCTTGGCATTGCCGATTCTCGCCAATCTCTCCCGCCTCGTGCGCTCCGCCATGCTGGATGCTCTCGGTCAGGACTACGTGCGCACGGCGCGCGCCAAGGGGCTGACGGAGCGGCGGGTGGTCTACAAACACGCCCTACGCAATGCCATGATCCCCTTCCTCACCAGTGTCGGCATCATGACCGGCTACTTGCTGGGCGGCGCCATCGTCGTCGAGCAGGTCTTCGCCATTCCGGGTCTCGGCCGCCTCATCCTCGGGGCGATCGCCGAGCGCAACTATCCGCTCATTCAGGCGACCATCCTGGTGGTGACGGCAGGCTTCGTCTTCGTGAACTTTCTGGTCGACATGCTCTACATGTTCGTCGATCCGCGCGTGCGGGCATGACCGTGATGGCACGCCTCTCCCAGAACAAGCTCCTGACCTTCGCGGTCATCCTCGTCGCGGTGCAGTTGTTCCTCGCCCTCGGGGCACCCTTTATCGCGCCCTATGACCCGATGGCCCAAAGCGTCGCCCGGCGTCTCAGGGGACCGACCCTTCTCAACTGGCTCGGCACCGATCAGCTTGGCCGCGACGTGCTCACCCGCATTCTCTACGGCTACCGCACGTCGCTTATCGCGTGCGTGATCGCCGTCGGCATTGCGCTGCTCGCCGGAGGCACGCTGGGATTGATCTCGGCCTATTACCGCGGCTGGCTCGACCGCATCGTCATGCGGCTGATGGACGTGCTGTTTGCTTTCCCCGTCATGCTGCTGGCGATCGGCATCATCGCGGTTCTCGGGCCCCACACCTACAGCGCGGCGGCGGCGATTGCGGTCGTCTACACGCCGATCTTCGCTCGCCTCCTCCGAGGACCGGCGCTGGTCCTTTGCGAGAGTGAATACGTGGCGGGCGCCAAGGCGATCGGGGCATCGGATGCGCGTATCATCTTCCTGCATATCCTGCCCAACCTCGCCTCGGTCATTCTCGTCCAGACCAGTCTGCTGCTGTCCGCGGCCATTCTCGTCGAGGCGTCGTTGTCCTTCCTTGGTCTCGGCACACAGCCGCCGACGCCGTCCTTGGGGTTGATGCTGGCCGAAGGCCGGAACTTCCTCCTGCTGTCGCCCTGGAGCGCCATCTTCGCCGGCTTCGGCATCCTGTTCCTGTCGTTCGGATTCAACCTCCTGGGTGACGCGCTGCGCGACACCCTCGATCCCCGCCTGCGCGGCCAACCATGATGCTTCGCGCAGCCCGGGAAAGCGATATTCCGGCGTTGGCGCGGGTGGCGGCGCGCTCCTATCGGGCGGCGTTCTCGGAGATCCTCGACGATGTCGCGATGGGGAGCCGAGACACGGCGTTCTTCGAAGCGCGGTTCGCCTCCTGCTGGCAGGCTCTCGTCGTGGCCGAGGACGATGGCCGGTCGACCGGGTTCCTGCTGGTCACCGATGGCCATATCGACATGCTGTTCATGGATCCGGCTGCCATCGGAAAGGGCGTCGGTGCGAAGCTCCTTGCGCACGCGGAGAAGAACGGCGCGCGCACGCTCGAATGCTTCCGCGACAACAAAGCTGCCCGCAGATTCTACGAGCGTCACGGCTGGCAGGTGGCGCGCGGCTATGATCGCGACTTCGCGGGCCGAACCTACGCCTTCGTCTTCTACGAGAAACGCTAGCCTGCCGCTCCGCCGATCCATGTCTGCTTCACGGTAAGGCCATCATCGAGCAGGACAAGGTCGGCGCGGTAGCCGGGCGCGATGCGTCCCATTTCATGGTCGAGCCGCAGGAAGGTCGCCGCGTTCAACGACGCCATGCGCAGGGCATCGGGAAGCGAGACGCCCAATCGGTTGACGGCATTGCGGACGGCGCTCGCCATGTCGAGATCCGATCCAGCAAGAGTCCCGTCAGCGGTGGTGAGTTTGCCGTCGCGGCGGTAGATCGTCCGCCCATGCAAGGGGAATTCCGAAAGATCCGTTCCCGTGACCGCCATGGCGTCGGTCACCAGCATGATATGCGGCGCGCCTTTCGCCGCGATGGCGATGCGCAGGGAGGCATCGGACACATGATGCCCGTCCACGATGATCCCGCACCATGTGCGGCCGCTGTCCAGAGCCGCGCCCACCGTGGCGGGATCCCGCCCGGACAAGGGTGGCATGGCGTTGAAGAGATGGGTGAACCCGCGCAATCCATGGCGGCAGGATTCCATGATCGTCTCGTAATCGGCCGCTGTATGGCCGGCACAGACGATGACGCCCTCCTGCGACAGGCGGCCGATGGCCGTCATGGGGTTCATCTCAGGCGCCAGGGTCACAAGGGTGCGGCCTTCCCGCGAGGAGGTGAGGATCGCGATGTCGTCGTCGTCAATGGGGCGCATGTAGGCGGGGTCGTGGACGCCCTTTCGCTCCGGGTTGAGGAAGGGGCCCTCCACGTGAATCCCCAGCACCCCCGGCACCTCGGCCGCGAGTGCCTTGCCGACGGCGTCAACGGCCTCGGCCATGCGTTCGCGGCTATCGGTGATGAAGGTGGGAAGCAGACCCGTTGTGCCGTAGGCGCGGTGGGCGGAGGCAATCGTGCGCAGGCCCTCGAGCGTGCGGACGTCGTTGAACATGACGCCGCCGCCACCGTTCACCTGCGTGTCGATGAAGCCCGGCGCGAGGAGCCCTGCGATCTCCTGGCGCGGGACTGTCTCGTCGAGTTCGCTCTCGCTCACCACGGCCGCGATGCGGTGGTCGTCGATGATGACGGCCCAGCCGTCGAGACAATGCGTCCCGTCGAACACACGAGCGCCGGTCAGGGCAAAGCGCATCACACGGTCTCCGTGACTTTCAGCAGCCGCGGCGGCTTGTCAGGATTGCGGCCACGCGCATGGGCGATCGCGTTGACAAGGGGATAGAAGCTCTGGATCAGCGCGATGGGCGCCAGATAGGGATGAATGCCCTCGCCCGATGGCAGCATGATGGAGGCCGGGCCCTCGGCAGCGCCCGCCACGACGACGGGAATCGCCTGGCCGTTCAGCTTCGTCACAAGATCGTTCACGCCGCTGAGGGTCTCGTCGCGCTGGCTCAGCACGAGAATCGGAAAGTGGTCGCCGGCGAGCGTCCACGGCCCGTGCATCAGCTCGGCCGAACTCATCGCCTCCGCATGGATGCCAGACGTCTCCTTGAGCTTGAGGGCCGCTTCCTGGGCCACCGCGAAGCCGACGCCGCGCCCCACCACGAAGAGGTTGTCGGCGCGCGACAGAAGCGGCAGGGCGGCCGACCAATCGGTGGAGACCGCCGTGTCCAGCACTTCCGGCAATCCCTCGAGAGCCGCCAGCAGAACGCTGTCCTGCGACCAGTGAGCCACGAGCTGGAGGCCGGCGGCAAGTGCTGCGATGAACGACTTCGTGGCCGCGACGCTTTTCTCGGGGCCCGCATGGAGCGGCAGCACGATTTCGCAGGTTGCCGCCAGCGGCGATTGCGTGTCGTTGACAAGCGCAACGGTCAGCGCGCCGTCATCCCGGCCGGCTTGCGCCAGGTGCAGGATATCCGGGCTCCGGCCAGACTGGGAGACGGCGAGAAAGAGCGCGTCGCGCATGCGCGGCCGCGCCGCGTAGACCGATGTCACGGAGGGTCCGACGGAGGCGGTCACGAGCCCTGAATGGATTTCGAGCAGGTATTTCGCGAAGGTCGCGGCGTTGTCGGACGAGCCGCGTGCGCAAGTGACTGCGAAGGGGGGAGGCAATGCGCGCAGCCGTGCGCCGAGATCGCGGCAGAGTGGCGCATTGGCGGCGAGCAGGCGCGCGACGACCTGTGGGGCCTCGCGGGCTTCCCGCAACATCGCGGTGGCGGCTGGGTCGAAAGCGTCGGCGTCAGGAGGCATCGGTTGGAATCCGGTCCGGCTGACCGATCGTCAACTCGGCGACAAAATCATAGGCATCGCCCCGATAATAGGACGACGTGAACTCGACCGCCTCGCCCGAGGCGGTGAAGGACCGGCGCTCGATATAGAGCGCCGGACTCTGCGGCGGTACCTTGAGAAGGCCTGCCTGCTCGGCGGAGAGCAGAACCGCGTGCAGACGTTGCAACGCGCGGCTTGGCATCACGCCCTGCTCGTGCAGGACGGAATAGAGCGATTGCTTCACCAGCGACGGGTCTGGCAGAAACCGGCTCGGCACGACCGCATGTTCGATCGCCATCGGCACCCCATCCGCAAGCCGGAGGCGGTTGACCCGGCTGACCAGATCGCCCGGCGACAAGCCGAGCGCCATCAGCTCGTTGGGAGCTGCCTGGCCGACCGAGCGGCTCAACAACACAGCGGATGATGGCAGGCCGCGCGCCGACATGTCGTCCGTGAAGCTCGACAGCCGGGATAGAGGTTGTTCGATCCGTGTCTGCGGCGCGATGAAGGTGCCCGATCCCCAGCGTTGGACAAGGACGCCCTTCTTGACGAGCCCGTTAATGGCTTTGCGAACCGTGACGCGGGAGACGCCGAGTTGCTTGGCGAGGTCCCGTTCCCCCGGCAGCGCGTCGGCCGTCTTCAGCGCCCCGCGCTGCAAGGCATCCTCGATCGATTGCTGCAACTGAATGTAGAGCGGTGTCGGGTTGTCCTCGTCGAGCGGTGTCAGGTCGAGGGATTCGAAGCCGGGGCTAAGCATCGTTGCCCTCCATGAAGAGACCGCGTGCCAGCAGGATTGCCCCGTCGAGCGCATCGCCGAGCGGCGGCGTGATGGCGTGCTGCACCGGTGGCGGCAGCCATGGCCGTAGTGGCTCGGCCAACCCGCCGAAGAGGCATAGGGCGGGAGCGCCAAGATCGAGGAGCCGCAAGGCGATCTGCGACACATCGGCCGCGGCCCGTTCGATCACGTCCAGAGCCAGTGGATCACGAGCCTCGGCATGCTGGAGAACGACCGGCGCGAAACGCGCGAAGTCGCCCGGGCGAGCGCTGCCGACCCAATCGATCAGGGCCTCCGGGCTGTTGCCGAATTCCGCGAGTATGGTTGTGGCGAGCGTGGATCCGGGAAGGCGTCCGTCACGGGTCCAGATCGCGCGGCGAAGGACATCGCGCCCGATTGCGGCCCCGCTTCCCTCGTCGGAGATTTCGTGGCCCCATCCGCCGACATAGTGGCGCGCTCCGGCCACGCTTGCGTAGCCGCATGACCCTGTGCCGATGATCAGGATCGCCCCGTCCTTCCCGCCAAAGGCGCCAAGCCAGGCCGTATGTGCGTCTGTCTCGACAGCCATGGCCGCAAAGGGATGGGGCAAGGTCATGAATTGTTGCAGCGACGTGGCCTGGCCTGCTCCTGCAGCCCCCATGCCAACGTAGGTCCGCGCCCAATCGGCCTCCGTGAGGCCGGCCTCACCGGCCGCCGCGCGGGTTGCGGCAAGCACCGACCGCCACACCAGCGCGGGATCGAGGCGCACATTGGCCGGGCCACCTGACCCTTCACCCAAGAGCCTGCCACTGGCATCGCGCAGGCGTGCGCGGCACTTCGTGCCGCCGCCATCGATACCGAGAAACAAGGGGTTTTGCGTGGTCAAATGGGGGGCCGATCCTGTGCACGCCGCGGGGACGCGCCGTTGCGCCAACCATGCCACTTAATGTCCAGTTCGTGAAGGCCCTGGACGATCCGCGGCGATGAGACCGTCGGGTGCGAGCGAGAACGAATGGGCCTTTCCGACAAGCCCGTGGATGCGCGCGATACCACTAGAAGAGCACTTGGCCGTGCTCTGCGCGCTTTCGTGAGGGCTTTTTTCGCGGGGCTGATCGTTTTGTCAGGCGCAACGGGCCCGCTGCCGGTCGAGAAAATGCTGTACTTCCTCCATTGGCATCGGCTCGGCATAGAGATTGCCCTGCGCCTGTGCGCAGCCGCGCGACCTCAGGAATTCGGCCTGCTCCTCCGTCTCGACACCCTCGGCGATCACATTCATGCCGAGGCTCAATCCCAGTTCGATCACCGCCTGGACGATCGCCGCGTTCTCCGAATCAGTCTCCAGATCCGTGACGAAGCTCTGGTCGATCTTGATGTCGTCGACCGGAAACTGCTTGAGGTGAATGAGAGACGCGTAGCCAGTCCCGAAATCATCCAATGCGATGCGGATGCCGCTGTCGTGAAACTGCTTGAGCGCCGTCACCACATGGGTCGAACTGCGCCCGAGGAACACCGTTTCGGTGATCTCGACCTCCAGCCTCTCGTTGGGAACGCCGGCCTCCTGGAGGATGTCGATGAAGCGCTTGGCCAGCCCGATCCAGTTGAACTGCGCGGTCGAGAGATTGACCGCAACACGGCCGCAATCGATGCCGCGGTCGAGCCATCGCCGGATATCGCCTGCGACCTGCCGAATCATATGTTCGCCGACCGTAATCGACAATTCAGGGTCCTCGAAGGCGGTGAGAAACGAGGCGGGGGTCAGGAAGCCCTGTTCGGGATGCTGCCAGCGCGCCAGGGCCTCGAAGCCCGTCACCTTGCCCGAAACAAGGTCGACCTTGGGTTGGTAATAGGGAATGATTTCGCCAAGCCGCACCGCCTCCTGAATCTCGCGGCTCACGGTCGCGCGCTGTTCGATTCGATGGCGCATGTCAGGCGTGTACGCTACCGCCCGGTTGCGCCCCTGCGCCTTGGCTGCATAGAGGGCCAGATCCGCGTCTTTGAGAAGCTCCGTCGGCTTGCGATCATGTTCGGGAAATCCCGCGACTCCGATGCTTGCAAGGCCCGAGAGAACTTCGTCGCCGTGGCGGAACGGAAAACGCAGTTCCGAGAGCACCTGCTCGGCGAGGCTCATGGCATTGGCGAGCAGAATCGGCTCGATGACGACGATGACGAACTCGTCGCCGCCCAGCCGGGCGACGGTATCGCACTCGCGCATCATCACCTTCAGGCGATTCGCGGTCTCCTTCAGCAGAGCATCGCCCGCATCGTGGCCCATCGTATCGTTGACGGTCTTGAGGTTGTCGAGATCCACCAGAAGGATGCTGACATGGGTGCCGTTGCGCTCGGCTTCGGCCAAAGCCTGCTCGAGGCGGCTCTGGAAAAGCCCGCGGTTGGGAAGGCCGGTGAGGGAATCGTGGCTGGCCGCGCGCCACACCCTCTCCTCGGCCGCCTTGCGCTCGGTAATATCGACCACAGCCGACATGACGAAATGTTCGCCGCGGATCTCCACCATGTCGCCGGCCACCAGGACGGCGCGGAGCGTTCCATCCGCCAGGCGGATGGTGGTTTCGAATCCGGTGACGCGGCCATCCTGGGCGAGTTTGTCCAGAAAGATCGCGCGATCGTCAGGGTTCTCATAGACCTCGGCGGCCGAGCGGATCCCCAATGTCTCGGGCTCGATCCCGAAATAGCGGATCGCGGCGTCATTGGTGGTGACCAGCGTGCCGTCGGCGCGGGATACGATGAGGGGAATCGGAACGGTCTTGAACATCGTCTCGAACATCGCCCGGCTTTCGACGAGCGCGTCCTTGGCCTCACGGGCTGCCTGCGTGGCGGCCCACTCGGTGCGTTGCAGCCGGTTCGACCGGGTGACGACCAGAATCAGCGCGAGGTTGAGCGTGACCATCGCCAGAATCAGCCCGGTCTCGGTGGGGTTCGCCTTCTCGGGCAAAAGGTACCCGCCGAGCAGCAGAATGCTGCAGGTCACGCCGGCTGTCACGGTCCAGCGAAAGGATGTCGGGACGACCAGATAATAGATCGACGGCAGCAGAAGCACGACGAAGAGGGCGAGATTGCTGTGCGAGCTGACCAGAAAGGCCACGCCGATTGCGGTGGCAAGTTCCCACAGCAACATCAGCCGCTGCGCGTGCTGAAAGGTCGTCGCCCACCTGACCAGCCAGACGCAAAGAATAGACACCGCAACGACTCCAACCCGCGCCGGAATCGCCACGTAGAAGTGCGGATCGCCGTAAAATCGCCAGTCGCTCAGCAGGAAGAGGGCGTTCAGCACGGAGGAGAGCAGAAAAAGCACCCGCACATGCCGGAGGGTGTCGGGAAGACGCTCCGCCTGGAAGGCTGCCTCTCTGCCCGGCGCGCGAAACTCGCCGCCCAGGGGGGTTAGGGGATGAGAGGACGTCTCTGACATGGGAGTGTGACGGGGCTCGTCCTCTGGTGAGTTGCGGAAAACGGGCCGAAACGCTGTCAGACCCTAGCGGACAAAACTGCCCGGCCCAAGGAATATAAGACACTACTCCGTATGCGAAGCACGGCGCATTATCGCCGCGCGGCGACGGATCAGAGCATTCCTGCCAGGCTAGGCAGAACGGTCGGACGACCACGGCCGGCTCATGACCTCGGCCGGCGAGCCGGACGCCACAACGCGCCCCTCGGCGACAAATGCCATCTGGTCGGCCACATCAGCCACCTCGTCGGGGGTGTGGATGGTCATCAGGATGGTGACCGCCCGGTGGCGTCGCATGGCGTCGACCACGAGGATCATATCCTCGCGCAGCGCCGGATCAAGGCTGCTGAAGGGCTCGTCCAGAAGGATCAACGGGCGGCGCGACACCAGCGCCCGGGCGAGTGCGACCCGCTGGCGCTGGCCGCCCGACATGTCCTCGGGTCGGCGCCGTTCCAGCCCACTCAGCCCGACCGCCGCAAGAGCGTCCACCACGGCCTCCCGCTCAGACCGGTCGAGCCGCAGCGAAGGGCGCAGGCCGAGGCTGGCGTTCTCTTCCGCCGTGAGATGCGGAAACAGGTTGTGGTCCTGGAAGACCATGGCCACCGGTCTTTTGGCTGGCGGCAGCGGCAGCAGGTCCTGTCCATCGAAGCTAAGAGCGCCGCTTTCCGGCGTCTCGAACCCGGCGATCATGTGCAGGAGCGTGGTCTTGCCCCCGCCTGACGGTCCCACGATGGCGCATAGCGCCCCGGCTGCCACCGTCAGCGTGTACTCAGCCCTGAAATCGGGCCAGACAAGACGGCAATTCTCAATCCGCAGCATGGGACATCCGGCCTGACAGGTGAGCGAGACAAAACGCCATGGCAAGGATCAGGAGGCCGATGGCCGAGGCCTCATCAAGGCGATAGGCTCCGAGACGCTCGTAGAGCAGATAGGGCAGGGTGCGCAGTTCAGCGCCACCAAAAAGCGCCACGATTCCGAAATCACCGAACGACAGCGCCATCGACAGGGCAAACGCCGCGGCGAACGGCCGTCGCAGCATCGGCCAGTCCATGATCGAAAACCTCGACCATCCCGACAATCCCAGGGTCTGCGACAGCCTTCCATAGCGTTCTTCCGCGATGAACTGGCGGGGCGCGATCGACCGATAGGCGAAGGGGAGGGCAGCAAGCCCGTTGATGAGCGGGAGGAGCAGAAAGCCTGCCTGCGCGGGTTCTACAAATCGGCGCATCATCAGAAACAGTCCGGCCGTCAGCGCAAAGGGCGGAACCGCCAGCAGCAGATTCGGCAGGATGTCGTAGAAGGCGGCAACGGCGGGCGACCGCGACCGAAGGCGCGCGCGGCGCGCGGCCGCCCCAAGCGCCAGCGCCAGCAGGCATGCGACGGCAGCGGCGGCCGTGGCGATGGCAAGGCTGGTGGCGAACGCGACCGCCACATCCCTGTCCAGCACCGCGCCTATGAAGGCGATGCCACTCAGCACACTCAGGAGAAGCGGCCCGATGAATACCGATGCGATTATCAGAACGCCAACATCGACGCGCTTCAGCGCCCGATGGCTCCGGTCCGTCCGCGCCGCCGGCAAGCGTGTTGTCAGGGCCGCGGGCGGCCGAGTGAAAGCGCGGTTCAACGCGAGGGTCACCGACAGGCAGACGGCTATCTGCACCAGGGCGAGCCAGGCGGCGCGGCCGAAATCGAAATCGATCTTGAGCGCCTCGTAGATGGCGACCTCGAGAGTCGCCCGCCCCGGACCGCCGCCGAGCGCCAGCACGATGGCAAAACTCTTGAAGCAGAGCAGGAACACGAGACTCGCCAGTCCGGGCAGTTCGGCTCGCAAAACCGGCCAGTCGAGATGGCGAAATGACTGACCGGGGGTGAACCCGAGGCTCGACGCCAGGCGCCATTGCTCCGCCGGCACCACGCTCAGGCCATCAAGCACGATCCGAGCGACGAAAGGCGAGTTGAGGAACACATGGGCGATGAGAATTCCGGGATAGCCGAAGATGCTGGCGTCGCTGCTCCAGCCCAATACGCTCAGGCCGCTCGCGATCCATCCGCTGCGACCATAGACGCTGATCACCGCCAGCACCGCGACGATCCCGGGGATGACCATCGTCGTGCCCAGCGCTGCCAGCACGGCGTCACGGCCGGGAAACCGGCGCCTTGCCAGCGCCAAAGCGAGTGCGGTGCCAAAGCCGATCGACAGGAGCGTGGAGAGAGTCGCCTGTGTCAGCGAAAAGACAAGGACGCGAAACAGATAGGGACCGATCGACAGAAGCGTCGGCTTGCCGCCGTCGATCGTCACGAGCGCGATGAAGCTGCCGCCCACGAGAGCAAGAATCGCGAAGGCGACGATGCTCCCGGGATGAGGCAGCGGCAACCGCATGGGGGGCCTTAGCGGGAGGTGGCGTTGAGCCACTCATCCGTGAAGGTACGCCGGTTCTGCTGCACCTCCTCGGGCGTGTACAGCAGGGTCTTCGAGGGTTTCACGAGATCCCGGAACGCTGCCGGAAGGCCCGCCGCCGGGTCTTTCACCGGCATCATCCAGTTGCCCTCGGGCATGGCGGATTGAAACGGCTCGGACAGGACGAACGCCATGAACGACTTGGCAAGTGCAGCCTGCTTGGTCGTCCGGGTCATGCCCGCCAGTTCGACGTGAAGGTAATGTCCCTCCGTGAAACCTGCCGCCTTGAAGTTGTCCTTCTTCTCCGCGACCGCATGGTAGGCGGGTGAGGTCGTGTACGACAGAACCATGTCGGCCTCGCCTTTCATGAACAGCCCATAGGCTTCCGACCAGCCCTTCGTGAAGGTCACGACGCGCGGCTTCAGGCGGCCCCACGCCTGTCCTGCCTCATCCCCATAGACCTTGCGCATCCACAGCATGAAGCCGAGGCCGGGTGCACTGGTCCGGGGATCCTGCAGCACGATCTTCGGCCCGTTCGGGCTGTCGACAAGCTCCTTCAGGCTTTTGGGCGGGTTGGGGAGCTTGTTCGCGTCGTAGACGAAGGCGAGATAGCCCCAGTCGAAGGGGATGAACGTGTCGTCCGACCATGCGATCGGCAAAGAGAGATTTTTGACGTCCGCCTGATGGGCGGCGAAAAGTCCAAGCGCTTTGGCCTCGGCGGCGAGATTCATGTCGAGGCCGACGACGACATCTGCCTTCGTGCTCTCACCCTCCAGTCGCAGCCGCCCGACGAGGCTGCCGGCATCCTCGGCAGTGACGAACGTGAGCTCGCAGCCGCAGCCTGCCTCGAAACGATCCTTGATGAGCTTGCCCGGCCCGTATTTCCCCGCAAAGGACCCGTAGGTATAGACCGTCAGCACGGGCCTGGATTGCGCCGCGGCAACGCCGATCGATATGGCAAGCAGGCCTGCGGCAAGAACAAATTTGCGGATCATCAGACGACTCCCATGCAAAAAGACAAGCCGGACGGTCGGCATAACGTGCACGGGGCGCAGCCAGGTGGATCTGCGAGATCGCATGCTCATTCCCTCCGCCGGCATAACCCGGATCAGGTTCAACGGGTCGACGGCCTGGCCGCCTCTCAGCCCTGATCGTGGGCTCCCCGTGAGACGTCCCGCTTCTAGACCAGTTCCGACACCCTCACAAGCTTGGTCACAGGCGCGGTTGCGGGGCGTTTGAATTTCTGCTTGGGATAGGGACGGGCGTTAGGAGATTACAGTGTCGAACGGGTCTGAAACCTATGATGTCGCTGTCGTGGGTCTGGGGGCGATGGGCGCGGCGGCGCTCTACCAACTGGCCAGGCGAGGGGTGAGGGCCATCGGCATCGATCGCGATCATCCTCCGCACGATCGGGGATCAACTCACGGCGAAACGCGGATCACTCGGCAGGCGGTCGGAGAGGGCGAGGCCTATATGCCGCTGGTTCTGCGGGCCCACGATATCTGGCGCGAGCTTGAGGCCGAGACCGGAGAGACGTTGTTGACGGCATGCGGCTGCCTGATTGTCGGGTCGGGCGCTGGAGGAGCGGGAACACGACGGGCCGACTTCTTCGCAACGACGCGTCACGCGGCCGAGCATTTCGGGATCGCCCATGAGATGCTGAGCGCGGCCGAGATCCGCTACCGCTTTCCGCAGTTTACGCCGCAGGATCACGAATCCGGATATTTCGAACCGGGCGGCGGCTATGTCGACCCAGAGCGTTGCGTGTCGGCGCAGATCCGCCGCGCGCGCGAACTCGGCGCCACGCTCCGCCTCGGCACGACAGTGCGGGCGATCACGTCGGATCGTCACGGGGTGCGCATCGACACCAATGAGGCCGGCATCATTCTGGCCGCGCAGGTTGTCGTTGCTGCCGGGTCCTGGGCGCCCGCACTTCTGGGAGCGCCTTTCGACACGATCCTGTCGCCCTGCAGGCAGGTCATGCACTGGTTCGCAATCGACGACGCGCGGCTCGCGGATTGGCGCAGAAGCCCCGTCTTCATCTGGACCCATGGGCCCGCGCCATCCGACATGTTCTACGGCTTTCCGGCGCTTCCGGGCCAAAGGGTCATGAAGACAGCCGGCGAGCAGTACGACGTGACGACCGATCCTGACCATGTCGAGCGCGTCGTCGCAGCAGACGAGGGAACCGACATGTCTGCGGCGCATCTCGCTGGTCGGCTTGCGGGTCTTGCAAGCGCGCCCGAGCGTTCGGTGACGTGCCTCTACACGGTCACACCGGATTCGCATTTTCTGATCGACCGGCATCCCGCCCACGAGCGCGTCCTCGTCGTCTCGGCTTGTTCGGGGCATGGCTTCAAGCATTCGGCCGGGATTGGCGCGGCCGTCGCCGATCTCACCACAACGGGGATCAGCGACCTCGATCTCGCGCCGTTTTCGCTCGCCCGTCGAAACGCTGCACGCGCCGTTTCCGGCTAGCGCGGCTTGTCTGACAGACCTGCGCGCCGCAACGCGTCGGCCAACGCGCCGCCGCCGGTATCCTTGGCGGTCGATGGCTTTTTGCTGTCGTATTTCTGGAACGCCACGCGCTCCTGATTGCTTGGAGCCGCTGGCCTTTTCTCGACCGGATCGCTCATGCGCATCGTCAGCGCAATGCGCTTTCGCGCGGGATCGATCTCAAGCACTCTGACTCGCACCACGTCGCCCGGTTTGACGATGCTGCGCGGGTCCTTCACGAAGGTATCGGCGAGGGCCGAAATATGCACGAGGCCGTCCTGGTGCACGCCGATATCCACGAAAGCGCCGAACGCCGCCACGTTGGTGACGACGCCCTCGAGAATCATGCCGGGCTTGAGATCGCTGATCTTCTCGATTCCGTCCATGAAGGTCGCGGTCTTGAATTCGGGGCGCGGATCGCGACCGGGCTTCTCGAGTTCGGCCAGGATATCCTTGACGGTTGGCACACCGAAGGTGTCGTCGGTGAAGCGTTCGGGCTTCAGGCCCTTGAGAAGCAAGCCATTGCCGATGAGGACCTTGATGTCGCTCTTGGTCGCCTCGATGATCCGGCGGACCACCGGATAGGCCTCTGGGTGGACGCCGGAGGCATCGAGCGGATCGTCGCCACCGGGAATGCGCAGGAACCCCGCCGCCTGTTCGAAGGTTTTCGGACCCAGCCCCATCACGCCCGACAGGGCCTTGCGGGTGCGGAACGGTCCGTTCGCGTCGCGGTGACTGACGATATTCTGTGCGACCCATTCGCCCAGTCCCGACACGCGTGCCAGCAGCGGCGCGGAGGCGGTGTTCAGATCAACACCCACCGCGTTGACGCAGTCTTCCACCACCGCATCGAGGGATCGCGACAATTTGTGCTCTGCCAGATCGTGCTGGTACTGGCCGACGCCGATCGATTTGGGGTCGATCTTCACGAGTTCGGCCAAAGGGTCTTGCAGACGTCGGGCGATCGAGACCGCGCCGCGAATCGACACATCGAGATCCGGCAGTTCCTGACTGGCGAAGGCGGACGCGGAATAGACCGACGCGCCGGCTTCCGACACCATGATCTTGGTCAGGCGGAGATCCGGGTTCGCGGCCACGAGTTCCGCCGCGAGCTTGTCGGTCTCGCGTGAAGCCGTGCCATTGCCGATCGCCACCAGCTCGACCTTGTGCGCCCGGCACAGGCGACCAAGAACCTGCAGTGTTTCGTTCCATTGACGCTTGGGTTCGTGCGGATAGATGGTGTCGGTGCCCACGACCTTGCCGGTTTCATCCACCACCGCCACCTTCACGCCGGTGCGGAATCCGGGATCGAGGCCGAGCGTCGGGCGGGCGCCGGCGGGTGCCGCCAGCAGAAGGTCGCGCAGGTTTCCGGCAAAGACCTTCACGCCTTCATCCTCGGCCAGTTGCCAAAGGCGCATCTTCATATCGAGCTCGATGGTGTAGCGCAGCTTGGTGCGCCACGCCCATCGCACCGTGTCGAGCAGCCAGCGGTCACCCTTGCGTCCTTTGTCGGCGATGCCGAAGGTCGTGGCGGTGCGGCCCTCGTAGGGGCTTGCATAGGTTGGCTCGGCGCTATCCTTGTCCTCCTCCATCCGCAGATCGAGGATCTCTTCCTTCTCGCCCCGGAACAGCGCGAGGATGCGGTGAGACGGAAGTTTCGGCAGCGGCTCGGAAAAGTCGAAATAGTCCGCGAATTTGGCCCCGTCGGTGGTCTTTCCCTCGCGGACGCGCGACGTCAGGCGACCCCGCTGCCAATAGGTGTCCCGCAGGGCGGCGAGCAGTTCTGCATGCTCGGCGAATCGCTCGACGAGAATCGCGCGGGCGCCCTCAAGGGCTGCCTCGGGCGTGGCGATGCCCTTGTCGTCGGCCACGAAGGCGTGGGCGACGACAAGAGGCTCCTGTGTCGGATCGGTCAGCAGCTGGTCGGCGAGGGGCTCCAGGCCTGCTTCGCGCGCAATCTGCGCCTTGGTGCGGCGTTTTGGCTTGAAGGGCAGATAAAGGTCCTCCAGGCGCGCCTTGGTGTCGGCGGCGCTGAACTGGACGAGCAAGGCATCCGTAAGTTTGCCCTGCTCGCGGACGCTGTCGATGATTGCCTTCCGGCGATCCTCGAGTTCGCGCAGGTAGCGCAGGCGTTCGTCCAGGGTTCGAAGCTGCGTGTCGTCGAGCGTTCCGGTAACTTCCTTTCGGTAGCGGGCGATGAACGGGACTGTGGAGCCCGCGTCCAGCAGCGCGATGGCTGCCTTGACCTGCCATTCCTGGGCGTTCAATTCCGCGGCGATGCGCTGACCGATGGACTGCATGAAACCTCCGAACGTAAGGCGCGGCTTCTACGGTGCGAGCCCGCCTCCGGTCAACAATGGGGGGTCGGGAGTCCATCGCGTCCGACATCAACAAGGGCGATTTCGCTTGGCCTGTCCGACGGTCGCGTATAGACGATGCGGCCCCGTCCGCCCCGCCTTCCACGAGAGTTCCCATGCCCGCCGCTAGCAGCGATCTGTCCATCGGAATCGATTTCGGGACGAGCAACACGGTCGTGGCGATTGCCGATCCGAGCGGCCGGGTCGAGGCCGTGACGTTCGAGCATGACGGCGCCCAGCTCAAGGTTTACGTAACGGCATTGTGCTTCTGGGACGAGCGTCACGGCAATGGCCGGCGCACCCATGTGGAAGGTGGACCCTGGGCCATCGAGCATTTTCTTGACGGCTTGCACGCTCATCGGTTCATCCAGTCGTTCAAGACGTTTGCGGCCAGCGCCACCTTTCAGGAAACCCGCATCTTCCGCGACCGGTATCGCTTCGAGGATCTTCTGGGGGCCTTCCTGCGCACCCTGATCCGGCATGGGGGCGCCGCCGTGGACCTGACGGCACGCAACGTGGTGGTCGGCCGTCCGGTCACGTTTGCGGGCCACAATCCCGACGATGCGCTGGCCATGCAGCGCTATCGCTCGGCCTTTGCAGGGCTGGGCGCCGACACGGCGACCTATGTGTACGAACCCGTCGGCGCCGCATTCTTTTTCGCCCGCCAGCTCGACCATGACGCCACGGTTCTGGTGGCCGATTTTGGCGGCGGCACAAGCGACTTCTCGGTGATGCGCTTTTCGCGCGCGGCGGGCGTTCTCAAGGCCGAGCCGCTTGGCCATTCAGGGATCGGGATTGCGGGCGACGCCTTCGATTATCGCATCGTCGATCGGGTGGTCTCGCCCCGCCTCGGCAAGGGCGGCTCCTATCGGTCGATGGGCAAGATCCTGACGATCCCCAACCACTATTACGCCAATTTCGCCCGCTGGAATCAACTGGCTCTCATGAAGGGCAGTGGCGACCTCAAGGAACTGCGGGAGCTCGCGCGTGTGGCCATCGATCCTGCGCCGCTCGAGAAGTTCATCGAGATCGTCGACTACGACCTCGGTTTCGCGCTTTATCGCGCCGTCTCGAACGTCAAGCTCGCGCTGTCCTCCGCCGAGGAGGCCCTTTTTCAATTCAGGGGAGAAGGTGTCGACATCACGGCGCCGGTGACCCGCTCCGATTTCGAAGGCTGGATCGCCGACGACGTCGGCAAAATTGCCCACACGGTCGACCAGGCGCTCGCGGTTGCGGGGGTACGGGCGGAAGAGATCGAACGGGTCTTCCTGACCGGCGGCACCTCGTTCGTGCCCGCCATCCGGCGGCTCTTCATCGATCGGTTCGGGGAGACCCGGCTGACCTCGGCCGATCAGTTCGAATCGATCGCATATGGGCTCGCCCTCATCGGACAATCCGATAACCCTACCCAATGGGCAGCCGGAGAGCCCTAGGTCTGCCGCCACGAGATGGCGCTTGCGGCGGGAGGGTACAGGGCGTTTATTCGCAGGTGCAGCATTTCTCTTCAAGCGAGGCCGACCTTTGTCCGCTAACCCTCTCGACACCACGCCCACGAAGGATCTTCCGCTTCGCGACGATATCCGCCTGCTCGGCCGGCTTCTGGGGGACACGATCCGCGAGCAGGAAGGCGAATCGGTCTTCGAGATCGTCGAGCGCATCCGGCAGACCTCCATCCGCTTCCATCGGGAAGAGGACGTGGCGGCACAGCGCGAGCTGGAGACGACGCTGAACAGCCTGTCGCGGGTTCGCACCAACCAGATCATCCGCGCCTACAGTTATTTCTCCCATCTGGCGAACCTCGCGGAGGACCAGCATCACGTTCGACGGTCGCGGGCGCATGCCATGGCGCAGTCCGGCCCGCGCCCCGGCACGCTCGCCAGCGCCCTCGCACAGGCCTCCGCAGCAGGCCTGAAACAATCAGACCTGGCGGCGTTCTTCGCCAGCGCTCTGGTCTCGCCGGTGCTGACGGCCCATCCCACCGAAGTTCGCCGCAAGAGCACCATCGACCGCGAGATGGAGGTCTCCGACATCCTCGTGCGGCGCGACCGCCAGAGCCTGACGCCCGCCGAGCTCGCCGACAGCGACGAGGAATTGCGGCGGGCCATCCTGACGCTGTGGCAGACCAGCATTCTTCGGCGGAACCGGCTGAAGGTCATCGACGAGGTGATGAACGGCATCTCCTACTACGACTACACCTTCTTCGAGGAATTGCCGCGCCTCTACGCTTCGCTCGAGGATCAGCTTGTCGCGATGGACCCGGTCTGGAACACGGTGGAGCTGCCGTCCTTTCTGCGCATGGGCAGCTGGATCGGCGGCGACCGGGATGGCAATCCGTTTGTGACCGCCGACGCCCTGCGCCAGGCGCTGCTGCTGCAGAGCCAACGGGCACTGGGTTTTTACCTGGAGGAGGTCAATCGCGTGGGCGGTGAATTGTCTCTTGATGGCGATTACGTGGCAGTGTCCGAGCAGGTGGAAGCGCTGGCGGCGTCCTCGCCCGATCATTCGCCGCATCGACAGGGCGAGCCCTACCGTCGCGCCCTGTCGGGAATCTACGCGCGGCTGGCGGCCACCGCCGAGCGGCTGGGTCACAGTCAGGTTGCCCGTCACGCGATCGGGGCGGCGCCGCCCTATGACACCGTCGATGAGCTGGCTGGCGATCTCGCGGTCATCCACCGCTCGCTGCAATCGAACGGCTCCGGCCATCTTGCCCGCGGACGGCTGCGCAAAATCCGCCGCGCTGTCGATGTGTTCGGGTTCCATCTTGCCAGCATCGACATGCGCCAGAATTCCGACGTCCATGAGCGCGTCATTGGCGAGTTGCTGGAGAAAGCCACCCCGGGGACCGGCTACGCGCAGCTTTCGGAGGAGGATCGGGTGAGACGCCTCCTGGAGGAGTTGCAGACGCCCCGGCTGCTGTCCTCGCCGTTTGAGGACTATTCGCCGGAGACGATGTCGGAGCTGGCGATCGCCCGCGAGGCGGCCAACGCGCACCGACTTTATGGTCCTGCCTCCGTGCCCAATTACGTGATCTCCAAGGCGAGCGATCCGTCGGATATTCTCGAAGTCGCGCTTCTCTTGAAGGAAGCGGGCCTGTTACGTCCCCGCGACGGCGAGATGAGCGTCAATATCGTGCCGCTCTTTGAGACCATCGACGATCTGCGCAATGCCGGCCGCGTCATGGAAGCGCTGTTTACGCTGCCGGACTACATGCGTCTGGTGCGCAGTCGCGGCCAGGCGCAGGAAGTGATGCTCGGCTATTCCGACAGCAACAAGGATGGCGGCTTTCTGACCTCGGGCTGGGAGTTGTACAAGGCCGAGATTGCGCTGATCGACGTGTTCGAGCGGCACGGCGTGGGCCTACGCCTCTTCCATGGCCGGGGCGGTTCGGTTGGCCGCGGCGGCGGCCCAAGCTATCAGGCCATTTTGGCGCAGCCGGGCGGGGCGGTGCAAGGCGCCATTCGCATCACGGAGCAGGGCGAGGTCATTGCCGGCAAGTATTCCAACCGCGAGCTCGGCCGTCGCAATCTGGAAATTCTGGCGGCTGCGACCCTCGAGGCGTCTCTCATGCATTCCGGGCAATCGGCCCCGCGCCAGGACTATCTTGCCGCCATGGAGGAACTATCCGACAGCGCGTTCAAGGCCTATCGCGGGCTCGTCTACGAGACCGAGGGCTTCGAGCAGTACTTTTGGGAATCGACCGTGATCGGCGAGATCGCCAATCTGAATATCGGCAGCAGGCCCGCGTCGCGCACCAACTCACGGCGGATCGAGGATCTGCGCGCGATCCCATGGGTCTTCGGCTGGGCGCAATGCCGGCTCATGCTACCCGGATGGTTCGGGTTCGGATCCGCGGTGGATGCCTATCTGGCGGATCATCCCGAGACCGGTCTGGCACTGTTGCAGGAAATGTATCGCGATTGGCCGTTCTTCCGGGCGCTGGTGTCGAACATGGACATGGTGCTGGCCAAGAGCAACATCGCCATCGCGTCGCAATATGCCAAGCTTGTCGAGGATGTGGCGTTGCGGGACGCCATTTTCCCGCGCATCCGTCGCGAATGGGAGAGCGCCATTGCCAAGCTTCTGATGATTTCCGAACAGGAGACGCTTCTCGACGGCAATCCGCTGCTGGCCCGCTCCATCCGCAATCGCTTTCCCTATCTCGACCCGTTGAACCACCTGCAGATCGAGCTTCTCAAGCGCCATCGTGCGGGCGATCGGGACGAACGCGTGGTGGAAGGCATCCACCTGTCGATCAACGGCATTGCGGCCGGTCTGCGAAACAGCGGCTAGGGGAACGCGCGGCCAGGGCAACCTGTTGGATAAAGCGAACGCTGTATCGAGCGTTTGACCCATCGACAGGAGACGGCGAGGCCCCGGGGAGACAAGTCCCGTTCCGTGTCGGCCAAGCAGGCTGCTGCTACCCGCAAGCGCACGCAGCGACGGCGTGACCCACGCAAACCGGAATTATCGGCACCGTACAGGAACCGCTCCAGGCGGCCCAGGTTATCACAATTCTAGACTGCGGGCGCGCCGCCAACGGTGCGTCTTGGCTGCTCCAGATATGTGGAACCTCATATGGACGCTTCCTCGCCCTTGAAATCGTCTCCCCCGGAAAATTTGCGGGATCGCTGTCAAACCTTGGATCTCGTGCTGCAGGTCAATGGACGGTCTCGGCGGGTCGTCGCCGACCCGCGTGTGACACTCCTTGATGCGCTGCGGGAGAATCTCGGTCTGACAGGGTCGAAAAAGGGCTGCGATCACGGCCAGTGCGGAGCCTGTACGGTGCACGTGGATGGGCGACGGGTGCTCAGTTGCCTGACCTTTGCGGCCGCAGCAGAGGGAAAACACATCACCACCATCGAAGGCCTGGCGCCGCAAGAAGGGGACCTTCATCCGATGCAACAGGCCTTCATGGATCACGACGCATTTCAATGCGGCTACTGCACGCCGGGACAGATCATGTCGGCTGTGGCATGCGTCACGGAGGGCCATGCCGAGACGGACGCAGACATCCGCGAATACATGAGTGGTAATCTCTGCCGCTGCGCGGCCTATCCGAACATCGTCGACGCCATCAAACAGGCAAAGCCTCTCATGCGGGAGCGCGACGCATGAGACCGTTTTCTTACCAACGCGTCGACAGCGTCAGCGCGGCCGTGCAGGCGGGCCGGATCGACGCGAACGGGCACCTCGATGCGCCGGTGCAGTTTCTCGCCGGCGGGACGACCCTTCTGGACCTGATGAAGCTCGACGTGATGCGCCCGCAGCGGATCGTCGACATCAACCCTCTCGAAACCTCCCTGTCCGACATCGCGGTGGAGAGCGGCGATGTGCGGCTTGGCGCGTTGGCGCGGATGAGCGATGTGGCCGACCATCCGGCGATCCGCAAGGACTTTCCGGTCATTGCGCAATCTCTCAAGCTCGCGGCCAGCGCTCAGCTCCGCAATATGGCAAGCCTCGGAGGCAACGTCCTTCAGCGGACGCGGTGCACTTATTTCCGGGACGTTTCGTGGGCCTCTTGCAACAAGAGAATTCCTGGCAGCGGCTGCGCAGCACTCGAGGGCGTCAACCGCAAGCACGCCGTACTGGGAACGAGCGAGAATTGCATCGCGACCTATCCGGGGGACTTCGCTCAAGCGCTCTTGGCCCTCGATGCGACGGTCGACATCGCAGGCGTGCAAGGCGATCGCACGATTGCGTTTCGGGATCTGCATGTGAAGCCTGGCGAGACGCCACACGTGGAGACCACACTCCTCCCCGGCGAAATCATCACTGCGTTTCGGATTGCGGGCGAGCCCTGGATGAAACGCTCTCTTTATCTGAAGATTCGCGACCGGGAATCCTACGAATTCGCCATCGCGTCGGCTGCCGTGGCCCTCGATCTTCAAGACGGGATCGTCCGGCAAGTCCGCATCGCAATTGGTGGCATGGCGACGGTGCCGTGGCGGTCCGAAGAGGCGGAAGCGGTCCTGACCGGCAAACCACTCGACGAGGAACGCGCGCGGCAGGCCGCACAGGCGGCTTTTGCCGCTGCGCGTGGACGCGGAGAGAACGCGTTCAAACCCGAACTCGGGCGAGAAACACTGGTGCGTGCGCTCCTCGAAGCAGCGACCTTGGAGTTCTGACATGACGATTTCCGAAAGCCAGGTGGGCCCCATCAGCGAAGGCGGCATGTTCGGCAAGCCGGTTCCGCGCATCGATGGCCGCCTCAAGGTCACAGGTGCCGCCTGCTACCCCTCCGACACGCCGATGGAGGACACGGCCCATGCCTATCTCGTCACCAGCGCGATTGCCCGCGGCAAGATCAAGGCTTTCCATCTCGAGGACGCGAAAGCCGTGGATGGCGTTCTCGACATCCTCACCTGGGAGAATATGAAGGGGAAGGTTCGCAGCGTTCGCTTCTTCGCCGGGGGTGGCTATGCATCCTCGACGATCATGCCGATGAGTTCGTCCAAGATCTGGCATGCCGGCCAGATCATTGCTGTCGTCATCGCAGAATCGTTCGAGGCCGCGCGGGAGGCTGCCTACAAGGTAGGGGTCGACTACGCGGTCAATAAGCCGAAAGCAGGGTTTGACGAGTCGCGTCCGCAACCGCGCCCGATGACCAACCCGCTGACGCGCTCGGACCCGGCAACAGGGGATGCCGAGAAGGCCTTTGCCGCAGCCCCGGTGAAAATCGAGGCCTATTATTCAACGCCGACGCAGCACCACAACGCCATCGAGCTTTTTTCGACCACCTGCGTGTGGTCCGGCGACCAACTGACCATCTACGAGCCGAGCCAATATGTGCATGGCCTCAAGAACGGAGTCGCCAGGCAGCTGGGCATCAAGCCGGACAAGGTCAGGATCATCTCGCCGTTCGTCGGCGGCGGCTTTGGCGGCAAGGCCGCCTTGACGGCGCGGACTGCCTTCATCGCGCTGGCAGCGCAGCGCCTCAACCGACCCGTCAAGCTCGTCGCGACGCGAAAACAAGCCTACACGGTCTCGAACTTTCGCGCCGAGACGCAGCACCTCATCAAGCTCGGCGCCGAGTCCAATGGTCAGTTGACCTCCCTTTCGCATGAGGGTTGGGAAGTCTCCTCGCGCCCGGACGAGTACAAGGTGGCCGGCACCGAGACCACCGCCGTACTCTATGCGTGCCCCAACATCGCCACGCGGGTGAATGTGATTCATGCCGATCGCAGTACGCCGGGCTTCATGCGGTCGCCCGCGGAGGTGCCTTACATCTTCGCCATCGAGAGCGCCATGGATGAGCTGGCGGTTGCTCTCCATATGGACCCGGTGGAGCTTCGGCGCATCAACGACACGCAGATCAATCCCATCACCGACGCACCCTATTCAAGCCGGGCGTTGATGACCTGCTACGACACGGCCGCCAAAGCTTTCGGCTGGGCGTCGCGCAACCCGGTTCCGGGTTCCATGACAGACGGGGATTGGCTGATCGGTTGGGGCTGCGCCACATCCTGCTACCCGACCAATGTGGCGCCGGCGGAAGCCAAGGTGACGCTCGCGCCGAACGGATCCGTGCGGGTCCAAAGCGCTGGTCACGACATCGGCACCGGAGCCTATACGGCGCTCGCTATCACGGCCGCGGAGTTTCTCGGGGTGCCGCTGGAGCGCGTCAGCGTCGAACTCGGCGACAGCACTCTGCCCCCTGCACCGGTGGCAGGTGGCTCGAACGCCACTGCCAGTATCTGCAACGCCGTGGCCGATGCCTGCAAGGAACTGCGCCATCGGCTGGTGACCGCCGCCGTCGCCTCCAACGGACCGATGCACGGGCTTGATCGCGACATGATCACGTTCTCCGACGGGCAACTGCGTGCTCCTGACGGCCAGTCGGAGACGCTCATGGCAGCCAGCGCCCGACTGGGGTTCGGCCCCATTGAGGCGCACGCGAAATACATGCCCGAGATCGCTTCCAAGACCATCAAGCTCGTCGGCAACGCCATGCTCGGGAAGGGCCTTCCGATCATGGCGTCTGGCACGTCGGCGGGCGATCATATCCAATATGCGTTCGGGGCCGAATTCGTCGAAGTGCGCGTGCACCGACGGACACGGGAGATCCGCGCGCCGCGCATCGTGGGCGCATTTGCAGCCGGCCGCATCATCAGTCCCACGACGGCGCGAAGCCAGCTCATGGGCGGGCTCATCTGGGGCATTTCGGCTGCGTTGCACGAGGCCACCGAAATGGACCACCGGTTCGCCCGCTACGTGAACGATGACCTGGCTGAATACATGGTCCCGGTCAATGCTGACATTCAGGACGTCGAGGTGATCTTCGTGCCGGAGGATGATACGAAAGTGAATGCGCTTGGGATCAAGGGCCTCGGGGAGCTTGGAAATGTGGGCACGAACGCTGCGGTTGCAAACGCGGTCTACCACGCCACGGGGCAGCGCATCCGCGATCTGCCGATCCGCCTTGAGAACCTCCTCTAGACGACGGCCTTCGAGGGCAGCGCGATGACGTCCGCATTGGAGATGGCGAAGGCCGACTGGCATACATTCGGCCTGCAGGACAGCGTTGTGCCCTTTCTCCGGGACGCGGCTTCCGCCGGGCTTCCTGTTGCCCTCGTGACGATGGTACGTGCCATCGGCGGGCCACGAGGCGTCGGTGCACAGATGGCTGTGACGCGTGATGCGGTGGTGGGATATCTGTCGGGCGGTTGCGTCGAAGCCGATGTGACCGCTCATGCTCTTGCGACGCTGGATGATGGCGCGCCTCGCCGCCTGGTCTATGGGCAGGGTGGGCCGGTTGATATCCAGCTCCCTTGCGGCGGACGCATCGACCTGTTGGTGGAATACGTGCCTGCAGGCGACGCGAGCCTCGAGACGTTGCTGAACCTGTCGGCAAGCCGCCAGCCGGCGCTTTGGCTCAGCGATGGCCAATCGCGTCACTGTGTTGCTTCCGCAGGGGATTTCGCGCTCGTTCCCCCAGAGCTTTTCGCCGCCCGTGATCTCGTGGCTGTGACATCAGCTGAGGCAGGATCAGCAGGCGAGGACGGCCCGATGTTCCGTTGGACGTTCCCCGCACGACGCCTGATCGTGGTGGGACATGATCCGAGTTCTCTGGCGATTGCCTCGCTGGCGCAGGTCTCAGGCTACGAAGTCACGTTGGTGCGGCCCAAAGGTCCTCCTGCGCCTCCGCCCGTGCCGGGCATCGCGTACCGGCGCGATGGTCCGGCGGAGGCTTTCGCGTCTGTCGGTCTCGACCCTTGGACATCTGTCGTGGTCTCAGCCCATAACGACGACGATGATCACGATGCGCTTCTGGCGTCCCTGCCATCGCGAGCATGCTATGTAGGGCTCCTCGGCAGTCGCCGCCACCTTGCCAGAAAGCTGGCCCGGCTGCGGAGCGACGGCGTGGGCGACGTCGCTTTGGCGCGCCTGAAGGCGCCGATCGGCCTGCCCATCGGCGCGCGGTCGTCATGGGAGATTGCCACGAGCGTCATGAGCGAGGTGATCCAGGAATCTTCCAACGCTGCGGCGCGTGGTCTGTCCTCGCTCGCTACACAAGCGGCCTGACGATGGGCTTGCAGGCCATTGTCGTAGCGGCCGGTTCAGGGTCCCGGTTCGGAGGGCGCAAGCTTCTGGCGCGAATGGGCACAGGTCTTGTGCTTGAAGGCGCGTTGCGGGCGGCGCTGGATGCGCCTGTCGATGCCGTGATGGTCGTCACGGGATCGGACGCCACGGACGTGGCCTCGGCTGCGCGACGCTTCGCGAAGGGGCATCCGCAGGGAGCAAAACTGACAGTCGTTCACGCCGCAACATATGAGACCGGGCTCTCGGCCTCCGTTCGCGCGGGTCTGTCAGCCCTCCCGGCCGACACCGATGGGGTCTTCGTGTTCCTGGGCGACATGCCCGCGGTTCCGACGCAGGTGCCGTTCCTGCTGCAACAGGCTTTGGCCGGGCACGGAGTGGTGGCTGCTGCACCTGTCCATGCGCACCGACGGGGCCATCCGGTTCTCTTCGCAGCAGCGCTGCTGCCAAAACTCGCTGCGTTGACCGGCGATTCCGGTGCCCGCGCGACGCTGGACGGCTTGGGCGAGGCGCTGTCCCTCGTCGCGGTTGACGAACCCGGAATTCTCTTCGACATCGATACGCGGGCTGACCTTGCGAGGGCTGAAACCTCGGCGCCGTAAGGCGCAAGAGCCCTGCTCGCCTTGTGTGCGGCGTCAGGCGCGTGATATGCGACAGGCATCATCGCACAGGAGAACGGCAGTATGGATACGGGTTTGACAGGCAAGCGGGCGCTCGTGCTCGGCGCCAGCAAGGGACTGGGATTCGGAATCGCGCAAGGACTTGCCGAAGAGGGCGTGCGCGTTGCCATCGCCAGCCGCACCATGGACGGCTCCAAGGCAGCAGCCGAAAAGATCGGTCACGACGTCCTGCCCTTCATCTGTGACACCGGCAAGACCGATCAGGTCGATACCCTGGTGAAGGATGTGATGGCGGCCCTCGGCGGCCTCGATATTCTCGTCCTCAACAGCGGCGGCCCGCCCCCGGGCAAAGCCCAGGGCGTGTCGTCAGATCAGTGGCGCAATTCGTTCGAGGCGATGTTCGTGAACCTCGTCAGGATTGCCGATGCGTTTCTGCCCGGCATGGTCGAGCAGAAATACGGGCGCATCATCTCGGTTATTTCCTCTGGCGTGATTCAGCCAATTCCGAACCTGGCGATCTCCAACGCCGTCAGGCCCGCGCTGGTCGGCTGGGGCAAGACCCTGGCGTCAGAGGTCGCCGCATCCGGCGTTACCGTCAACGCCATCGCGCCCGGCCGCATCTCGACCGATCGTCTCAAGCAACTGGATGCTGCCAATGCCGAACGCACCGGCCGATCCGTAGACGAGGTGGCGAAGGCCGCACGCGCCGGCATTCCGGCCGGTCGTTATGGCGAGATCGAGGAATTCGCAGCCGCGGCGGTGTTCCTCGCCAGCCAGAAGGCTTCGTTCATGACTGGCTCGATCCTGCGTGTCGACGGCGGTCAGATCACCGCGACCTGAGGGTTCGAGCAGGGTTTTTGAAGCGGGAATACAAGGCGCGGGACCGGCCATACGCCAGGCCCGCGCCTTCCTTTTTACAGCAGGCGCTTCATCAGGCCGCCCTCAACGAGTTTCGACCAGACCTCTTCGGCGCTTTCGGCAAACTGCATGATGCCCAGCTCGGCCGGAGTGATCATGCCATTTTCGGCGAGAGCGTCGAACTTGATCACGCTGTCCCAGTAGTCGCGGTCCAAGAGCACGATGGGCAGGGGCGGGGCTTTTCCGGTGATCCGCAGGTTGAGGATTTCGAACAACTCGTCAAAGGTCCCGAAGCCTCCGGGAAGAACCACGAGCGCATTGGCCCTCATGGCCAGATGCATTTTTCTCATGGCGAAGTAGTGAAAGCGGAACGTCAGTTCGGGTGTCGAATAAGCATTGGGCTCCTGCTCGCGCGGGAGCGTGATGTTGAATCCGATGGATGGCGCCCCGATATCGGCCGCGCCGCGATTGGCGGCTTCCATCAGACCGGGGCCTCCGCCCGTCGCAATGACGTTGTCGCGCACACCCCCGTTGACGATGAGCGCGCCGCCCCGCTCGGAGGCGATCCGCCCGAAGGCCCGCGCCTGCGCATACCAATCCCCATGTCGCCCGGGACCGTCCTCGCGGACCCGCGCGCTGCCGAACACGACGATCGTCGATCGCACGCCCCAGATCCGCAGGCTTTCTTCTGCTTTCGCGTATTCGAGTTGGAACCGCACGCCTCGCATCGAATCGCCAAGAAGGAAATCCTGGTCGAGGGCTGGAAGGCGGAACGATGGCGAGGTCATCTGCGGGGCGTTGGATTTGGGCGGGTCTGTCATGGCAACTGGCTTTTAAGCGAGAGCGGGTGAGGCCAGGGGCCGAGGTTGCCCAGCGCGACATTGGAGCCGCCGATTGCCCGCCCGACGACAGCCTCTGTCGGGAGGTCGGCCGCAATCGCACGGGCCGGCGTCATGGTTCGACCGGGACAGCGCACCCGCCTTGACGGAGATGCCTTGTCGAACATCGCGGCGATCTGGGGCTACCATTGCCGGTCACGGACAGGAAACCGCTTGCCCGGAGAGCACGCAAACAGGGGCCGTTGAATTGCAGCGCGTGGGGAATGGTGTAGCGGATCATAAGGCGCGGATCATGGGCCGTAGCAGGGTCAAACGTCAATCGCGCCGGCCCTGCCACTTGAAGTTGACCGGAGCCCTGGCCTGAAGAAAGCGTTTCAGGGCGCCATCGGGGGAAAGGTCATGACTTTCCAACCCACCAATTCTGCCCCCCAGCCTTGCGCTCGTTCGCTAGATCGCGACGCGCATCCTCGCGATCTCCCCGCGGCGGGTCTATGGCCGTCCCGCGAGTTCGTCGGCCGCCTGAACGAGATTGGCCAGGAGCCGAAAAGCGCCGGGAACCAGCCGGTCGAGCTGATGATGCAATACGAGGCTCACATGCGTGTGCCGTCCCGCACCGATAATGCCGCTCAGAAGGCCGCCCTGCAGCGGGGCCTCGCCCGCGTCACTGATGGCGACCACAGGTCGGTAGGCCGCGTCCCACCGAGATGCGAAATAGATGCCGCGCTCCTTGTCCCACCCCTCCCAGTCCGCGGGGCCGATGCGGTTCGGGCCGACAAGCAGAGGGCTGTCCGGGTCGAGCACCGAAACAGGCGCGGCCGGGTTCGTCACCCGCCAGCGAAGCGATGGCGAGCCGATGACGATTGGCCGGGGCGGTGTCGCCTCCGGGTCCCAGCCTTTCAGGGGCCGCTGATAGAGTGTCACCAGGTGTCCGCCTGCTTCGACATAGCGCCGGAGGTGCCCGGCGGCCTGCGCGAGCCGGGGGCGCGTCGAGAAGGCCAGCGTGCCGATGACGAGGGTCGAGAACCGCGATAGATCACGCGAAAGACCGTTTTCATCGAGCGTCGTGACCGACAGGCCCATCGCCCTCATCCAGGGCGCGACCCTGTCACTGCCGCCCGCCACATAGCCGATTTCGGCGCGGTCAGGCAGTGTGAGATCGAGGGCAAGGCAGGTCAGGCTCGCAGGCTCGAGATAGAGGCCCTGGTCGATATGCGGATAGGCCACGGGGGTGGCCTGAACGGCGGGCGCTCCGCCGACGCTGACATCGAAGACCGCACGACCGGCCTGCAAATCTTCCGGTGGGGTCAGGCGGATGCGATTCTCGCCGAGCTCTACATGCCAGCCTTCCGGCCCTGCCACGGACACAGGGGCGATCGCAGAACCGGCTGACTGTGTAACAGTTGCCTCCACGGCTCCCGGTGTTGCCGACAAGGGCAGGATGACAACCGCCGGCTCGATTTCAACCTGATGCTCCGGGACGATACGCAAAGGCTCTTCGAGATCGATTGTCGTGCGGATAGTGCGACCACCGATCTCTGTCCCGACGACGAGAGTCACATCGCCGTTTCCGCCAAGCGCCCGGTAGCGGGGCGGATAGAGCAGCGAGACCGCGGCGTCCCGTGAGATTGCAAGAGTGAAGTCCTGACGACCATCGACGGCGGTGCCGGCCGCGACCGTTACGCCCGCGCCCGCGACCGGTTTCGCCCAGGCCTTGGTGTCTGCGGTCTCGAGCGCCACATGGAGTGTGCAACTGTCGCCCGGCGACACGAAGGTCTGGTCGGCCCAGGCTCTCGCGCGCACGCCGCGCGCTTCGAGAATCACCGCATCGAGTTCACGCAACTTGCGGCGGAGGCGATGCTCGATCTGTTCACGCATCGGATCGGGCAGAATGCCAAGCGTCGTCTCAATGGCATCCGCAGCGTTCAGCGCCGACTCGACGATCGCCTCGCGATGCGGGAAGGCGGCCTGAGCGGCCTCGATGGCACGCTGGGCTGATTTCAGCAGGGTCGCGGCCGCGGCCGACATGCCGTCAATCGATCCCAGCGCGCCGACATCGGCGGAGAGACCCGAGCGGATATCTGGCTCCGTGCCGGACATTATGGCATCGCCCCGGTGCCCGTGCAGCAGCCACTGGCGCGCGGGATTGTCGAGCCAGACACCCATGCCCTGGGTGAGATGGGCGGCGCGCGACCATTCGCCGATCCGGGCGAAGGGTGCGCCCGTGGCGGCGTCTGTCGTGGGGGTGACGGTCAGGGTTGCGGGGGGCGGCGACGTCTCATCGTCGTAGGTCGCTCCGCCGCCGGACCATGCTGGCAGGTAGAACTTGGCGACCCTCCAGGGTTGCAGCCCCTCGTTGCGGTGGTGAGGATAGGCGTTTGGATCGGCCGCGCGGTCCAGGGCAGTTTCGGCCGCGCGCGTCATCGCCCGGTGGTGTCCATGCTGTCCGGGGACGTCGAGAAATGTCGGGATGACAATGTCGGGGCGCTCTTCTCGGTATGCACGGACTAGTCGTTCGACGATCCGGTCTTCGCCCCAGCGCGCGAGCGTGTCGTCCCCATTCTTCGAGAACCCGAAATCATGGATGGGATCGTCCGGCCCATGGCCGAGCCAAACAACGTCGGCATCGATCACGCGAGCGGCCGCCTCCATCTCCATCGTGCGCACCATGCCCAGCGCGCCGCCGCGCTCGGGTCCGAGGGCGTTCTGTCCCCCCTCCCCACGGGTCGAGCATGCCACGATGACGCGCAGACCTAGTCCGAAGCGCAGGGCGGCCAGCAGGCCGTTGGCCTCATCGTCGGGATGCGCCCCGGTGTTCATGACAGTGAGGACGGACGACAGGCGCCCGAGCTTGCGGTGGAGACGGATCAGGGCAGGGTCGCCCATCTCTCGTGCAATCCGATCGTGGTTGCCCATCAGGTCATCCTCGTTCTGCAGGTCAGGATAGGGAGGCCGCAGGGCCCGTGTCGAGTTTTGGCGTCATCGTTTCCAGCAATGGGAGCGCGGCCGCCCCTAACGCCGCCGTCAGTCGCCCCGTTGCGCCACGGATGACGCGGGGAATCGCGCGCTCGCGCCGGCTGGCAACCGACAGAGGGAGCGGTGCAAGCGCCTCGATCAGCGCATCCATGACGGCATCCGGAAGCGAGCCGCCGAACACGATCGTCTCCGGGTCGAGGATGTTCTCCAGCATGCCGACGATTGGCGCGAGCATGGCCCCGGCTTCGGCAATCCACGCCACCATCTCTGGCTCGCGCGCCTCGTAGGCGGCAGTCATGTCCTCGGTGGTTTCGCAGGCGATGCCGTGACGTCGCAGGCGCTCCTGAAGCGCATGAACGGAAACGTAGCGTTCGAGGCAGCCGTTGTTTCCGCACGCACAGGATTTACCGCCGCGCAATACGATGACGTGGCCAATCTCTCCCGCATTGCCGAACGCGCCGCGCATGGGGCGTCCATCGCTGACAATGCCCAGGCCCAGGCCGGCGCCAAAATACACCAGCCCAAAGTTCTTGAAATTGCGGGCAACCCCGTGCAGTCGCTCGCCGACGGCGGCTGCGGTGGCGTCGTTCTCGACGATCGCCGGCTTCCCAAGGGCTTTGCTCAGGATCGCCGTCGCATCGAGACCCGACCAGCCGGGCAGCGTCGTTGGGCCGACCGAGCTCATGCCCTCGATCTCGAAGGGTCCGGGCATCACGACCCCGACACCCAGAAGTCGCGCAGCACTGCCGGGCACGGCCTGACAGATGTCATCGACTGCCCGCGTCAGCAGCGGCACGATCTTGGCGGGCGTCGGATCGGCGAGCAGCGTTGTGCGGTGAGCTCTCACGTGTCCGGAGAGGTCGACCAGGACCGTTACCAGCCGATCGGCCGCAAGCTCGACGCCGACTGTCATGCCGCCATCGGGATTGACGATGACCTGGACCGGCGGCAGGCCGCGGCCCGAGCGACGCCGGCCGCATTCAAGCAAAAGACCTTCGGATAAAAGCTCGCCAACAATGTTGGAGACGGCCTGCGCGGTGAGATGGGCGTGGCGGGCGATGGCGGTGCGGCCGATCGGTCCATGCAGCCGCACCGCGTCGAGAACCACCCGACGGTTATGGCTTCGATTGCGCTCGGGATTGTTTCCGATCGCAGCTTTCGACGAAGGTGAGGGTTTCGAGCGCGGCATCAGCAAACCTGTCTGGAGCCAAAGGATGGCGAGGCCTTGCGATTAACTCAAGTAAATTATTTTATTGACAGGACAGGGTGTGCAAGCCAGCCTGTTTGCAGGGGTGCGGTGCGTCGCCCCGCCATAACGGGAACGTGTTTCTTGCTGCGCCGGAGCCTTTCGCTTCGCGGGCATTTTGGAGGGTCATCCTATGCGCTTACGGAAAATGCTCGCAGGTCTTGCCTTCGGTGTCGGTGTTCTGGCGGCCAATGCGGCCAGTGCTGTCGAGATCGAATACTGGCAATATGTGTTCGAGACCCGCGTCAAGGCCATGGATCAGCTGATCCAGAAATTTCAGGCCGCCAATCCCGGCATCACCGTCAAGCACACCACATTTCCGTACGCCGAATATCAGACCAAGGTCGCGGCAGCCGTGACCGCAGGCCAAGGTCCCGATGTCGTGCAGCTGTTCTACGGCTGGGTCGATGGCTTCATCGCGGGCAAGCTCATCCAGCCCCTGCCGAAGGATGCGTTCCCGCACGACAAAATCCAGGCCGAGTTCTTTCCGATCGTGAAAGCCATGGAGCGCGGCGGCGAGTATTATGGACTGCCGACCGCCGTGCGCTCCCTCGCGCTGTTCTACAACAAGAAGCTGTTCCAGGCGGCGGGTCTCGACCCCAACAAGCCGCCTCAGAACCTGCAGGAGTTTCTCGCGGCCGCCGAAAAGACGGTGAAGCGCGACAGCGCCGGCAATATCATCTCGGAGGGCTTCACCCTCGATATGGCCGGGCAGGATCACCAATGGTGGCGTGAAGTGCTCATCCGCCAGAACGGCGGCGTGCCCTACACCGATAACGACCGCAAGGTTGCCTACGACAGTGACGCGGGGCTCAAGGCCCTGCAATTCTATACCGATCTCCAGACGAAGCAGAAGGTCGGGCTCATGGGCTTCATGGACGAGGCGCAGGCGGCCTTCAAGGGTGGCCTTGCGGCCATGACCATCGACGGCACGTTCCGGCTCGGCGCCTTCTCGTCGATCAAGGGCTTCGAATGGGGCGTGACCGAGCTACCGGCCGATGCGAACGGCATGCGCAGCAACTACGCCAGCTACTTCGCCAATGCGATCACAAGCCGTGTCCAGGGCGAGAAGCTCGAGGCCTCCAAGAAGTTCCTAACGTATATCAGCTCGCCGGAAGCGATGGAGCTCTGGCTGCAGGTCGTGGGTGAATTGCCGGCCCGCCGCTCGGCCGCCATGACGGAAAAGAACCTGTCCAATCCGATCTATGGCCCGTTCCTGAAGGGCCTCGACTACGCCCACACGACGATGTTCGTCGATGAGGCTGCCCAGCGCCAGACCGCCATCGACATGGTCAACCGGGTCCTGCTTCAGAACCAGGATCTGAAGGCATCGCTCGCCGAGGCAGCCAAGGCCGAGCAGGCGATCATCGACCGCGCTGCCAAGTAGGGAGCGCGACAGTGTCGACAGCGCGCGCAAAACCGGGTGGCTTGTGGAACGGTTTGAGCCTCAGCCACAAGCGCGTCGTGTGGGCCTGGACGTTTCTGGCGGTGCCGATCCTGTTCTATTCGGTCATTCGCTTCTGGCCGACGCTCCAGGCCATTGGCCTGTCGTTCACCAATTGGAACCTGATGAGGCCGGCGTCGTTCGTCGGCCTCGAGAACTACACGCGGCTGGTGCAGGATCCGCTCTTCTGGCAGGTCTTTCGCAACACGTTCCTGTATCTGATCATCGGGACCCCGATCAGTCTCCTGATCTCGTTTGCGATCGCCTATTATCTCGACCGCGTGCGCTTCATGCACGGTTTCATCCGTGCCCTCTATTTCCTGCCGTTCCTGACCACCGCTGCTGCGATGGCCTGGGTCTGGCGCTGGTTCTACCAGCCGGTTCCGATCGGGGTGATCAACGGGTTCCTCACCTGGGCCGGTCTGCCGCAACAGCCCTTTCTGCGTTCCACTACCCAGGCCCTGCCGGCGATTCTTGCACCCGCCATCTGGGCCGGTCTCGGGTTCCAGGTGATCATCTTCATTGCCGGTCTCAGAGCGATTCCGACCTCCTACTACGAGGCCGCGCGCATCGACGGCGTGTCCGAATTCGCCATTCTGCGCCGCATCACGCTACCGCTGCTCAAGCCCACTTTGGTGTTCCTGATCGTGTTCTCGTCGATCGGCTTCCTGCGGATCTTCGATCAGGTCTACAACATCAATTTCAATGATCCGGGCGGCCCGCTCAACACCACCAAGCCGCTGGTGATGATGATCTATCAGACGGCGTTCAAATCCTTCGATATGGGATATGCGGCAGCGCAGACCGTTGTGCTCTTCGCCATTCTCCTCGCCGTTTCGCTCATCCAGCTGCGCGTCTTGAAGGATCGCTGATGGCACCGCAGATCACCCTCTCGGGCAGGAGTATGGCGCGCGGCGCCTTCCGGCCCGGCCGTATCGTCGCCTGGACGCTGCTGTTAATCGGCGGGCTGGTGATGGTGACACCCCTGCTGTTCATGCTGTCGACGTCGCTCAAGGACGCGTCGCAGGTCTACGACCTCAAACTCATTCCCGAGTCGCCATCCTTCGACAATTACTGGACCGTGCTGTCGGATGGCCGGTTCCTGCGCTGGTTCATCAACTCCCTCGTCATCGCCGTGACGGTCACGCTGTCGAATGTGTTCTTCGATTCCCTGGTGGGCTACACCCTGGCGAAATTCCAGTTCCGCGGTCGTTATGTGATCTTTATCGCGATCCTTTCGACGCTGATGATTCCGACCGAGATGCTGGTGATACCCTGGTATCTCATGGCCAGCACCTTCGGCTGGGTCGACACCTATTGGGGCATCATGTTCCCGGGCATGATGACGGCTTTCGGGACCTTCCTGATGAAGCAGTTCTTCGAGACGGTGCCGGACGAATTTCTCGAGGCGGCCCGCGTGGACGGCCTCAACGAATTTACCATCTGGTGGCGCGTGGCCATGCCGCTGGTGACGCCCGCGCTGTCGGCGCTTGCGATCTTCACCTTCCTGGGCAATTGGACGGCGTTTTTCTGGCCGTTGATCGTCACCAATAGCCGCGAGCTCTACACCCTCCCGGTCGGGCTCTCGAGTTTCGCGGTCGAGCAGGCCATCCAGTGGGAGATGATCATGACGGGCGCGAGCCTCGCCACGATCCCGACCCTGATCGTGTTTCTGCTCCTGCAGCGCTACATCGTCCGCGGCGTGATGCTGGCCGGACTGAAGGGGTGAGCGCGATGAAGACATCCCGTCCGTCTCTGCCCGATACGAGCGTGTTTCCCGATCCCGTCTACAAGGAAACCGTCCTGCGTCCTCTTTTCGATGGCGCCAAGGCCCATCATGTGGCGGGTTTCCGCAGCATCGATCGCGCCCATCTCGTCATGCTGCATGAAACGCACATCCTCGATACTGAACAGGCGCGTGCGATCGCGCGGGCCCTTTCGGCGATCGATGCCGAGCTCGATGTCGACGGCCTGACCTATACGGGTGAGGTCGAAGATTTCTTCTTCCTCATCGAGAAAGAACTCAAGACGAGGCTCGGGCCCGATCTCGCCGGCCGCCTGCACACGGCCCGGTCGCGCAACGATATCGACCACACTTTGTTCAAGCTCGCCCTCAAGGAGCGGATCGACGGGCTTCTGATGCAGGCCTATCGCCTTGCGGAGCGGTTGATCGCCGTCGCCGAGCGGGAAAGCGCGACGCTTATCGTCGCCTATACGCACGGTCAGCCGGCCCAGCCGACGACGTTCGGGCATTATCTGGCGGCCGTCATCGAAGTGCTGCTGCGCGACATCGCGCGGCTGGCGGCGGCGCGCGAGACGGTGGACCTGTCGCCCATGGGTGCTGCTGCCATCACGACGTCGGGATTTCCGATCGATCGCGCGCGCATGGCAGCTCTGCTCGGTTTTTCAGGCCCGCTTGAAAATTCGTATGGGTGCATCGCGGCGGTCGACTATGTGACGTCGACCTATTCCGCGATCGCCCTGATGTTTCTCCATCTTGGCCGACCGATCCAGGATCTGCAGTTCTGGACAAGCTTCGAGGTTGGACAAGTCTATGTGCCGAACGCTTTTGTGCAGATCTCGTCGATCATGCCGCAGAAGCGCAATCCGGTGCCGATCGAGCACCTTCGCCATCTCGCCTCGCAGACCTATGGCCGCGCCCGCGCGATGCTCGACGTGATGCACAATACGCCGTTCACCGACATGAACGACAGCGAAGGCGAAACCCAGAGCATGGGCTACGAGGCTTTCGCATCCGGCGGCCGCGTGCTGGACCTGCTGGCCGCCCTCATTGACAAAGTGAGCATCGACGAAGAGCGTGTCCGCGACAACATTCGCCGGAGCTGCATCACGGTCACCGAACTGGCTGACTCTCTCGTGCGTCGCGAGGGCCTGTCCTTCCGCGAGGCGCACGAGATCGCCGCGGCTGTCGCGCGTGCGGTCGTTGCGGTCAAGGGCGATCTGGCCAAGGATGGTTATGCGGCCTTCAAGACGGCGTTTGTCGGCGCCACCGGGCGCGGGAGCCAAATCGACGCGATGGCCTTCGCGGAAATCGTCTCGCCGGACTATTTCGTCGCGATCCGTCAGCGCTTCGGCGGGCCGGCACCGCAGCCGCTGGCGGCAGCCCTTCAGGCGTACCGGGATAAGCTCGGCCAGCTGGGCGACGCCGCAGACCGGATACGCCTGCGCGAAACCGATGCCCGGCACGAGCTCGACACACGATTCAATTCGCTTCGGGGAGAAGCCTGATGGCCACCATTGCGCTCGACGGACTTGTCAAACGATATGGCAAGACGCCCGTCGTTCACGGCATCGATCTCCATGTGAAGGACGGTGAATTTGTGGTTCTGGTCGGCCCATCCGGCTGCGGCAAGTCGACGACCTTGCGCATGATCGCGGGCCTTGAGGACATCTCTGGCGGAACTGTCAGCATCGACGGTCACGTGGTGAACGAATTCGAGCCGAAGGACCGAAACATCGCGATGGTGTTTCAGAACTACGCGATTTACCCGCACATGTCGGTCGGCCAGAATATTGGTTTCGGTCTCTACACGAGCAAGCTCAGCGAGACCGACAAGAAGAAGCGGATTGCCGAGACCGCACAGATGCTCGGCCTCGAGGCGTTGCTTGATCGCCGGCCCGCTCAGTTGTCCGGTGGGCAGCGCCAGCGTGTCGCCATCGGCCGCGCCATGGTCCGCAACCCGGTCGCGTTTCTCTTCGACGAGCCGCTGTCGAACCTCGACGCCCAGCTGCGCGCTCAGATGCGCATCGAGATCAAGAAGCTCCATCAGCGCCTCGGCACCACCATCGTGTTCGTGACGCATGATCAGGTCGAGGCGATGACAATGGCGGATCGCATCGTGGTCATGCGCGACGGCCATATCCTCCAGGTGGGCACTCCCATGGAACTCTATGACAACCCGACCGACATCTTTACGGCGCGCTTTATCGGAAGCCCGACCATGAACCTGCTGCCGGCAACCATTCGGGACGAGGGTGGCGCGCGCACCGCCATCCTCAAATCCGGGCGCTTGAGCCTGCCGGTGCCGGCCGACGCGGCGGTCAGCCACGGCGCCGATGTGCTGGTGGGCGTGCGTCCGCACGACCTTGTTGTCGACGAGGCTGAGGCCGGCCAGACCTTCGTCCTGACGGGTGAGGTCTCCGTCGTCGAACCGCTCGGAGCCGAAACCCTCGTCCATCTTGACCTCGGCGGAACGCCGGCCATTGCGACCGCGCCCGGGCGCGCGATCCCGCGCGCCGGCGATTCTGTGACGGTGCGCGCTCCGGCGGGCAGCCTCTACCTCTTCGACGCGAAAACCGAACGGGCCCTATGCCGGATGTGAGCGGCGGGGCGGTCGGTGGGGTCCTGTGCCTCGGCCGGACCTATTGCGATCTGGTCTTCACCGGCCTTTCCGGCATGCCAGTGCTTGGCCGGGAGCTTTTCGCGCGCGATGTGGCGGTCGTCCCGGGCGGGGGGGCCTTCATCACCGCCGCCCATCTTGCGCGTTTCGGCAGGTCCGCAGCCCTCGTGAGCCGTCTGGGCACAGACCCGCTATCGCTGGGGCTGGACGTGGGTCTCCTGGAGAGTGGCGTCGACCTGTCCTTCGTCGAACGGGCCGCCGATGCGGGGCCTCAACTAACGGTGGCGATGGTCCAGGCTCAAGACCGGGCCTTTCTGTCCCGGCGTGCGGGCCATGGACATCCTGCCACCCTTGAAGCAGCGCTGGACGCCCCGGGAATGCGCCACCTGCACATCGCCGAATACGCGACCCTCGCCGAAATTGTGCATCTGGTGGCGCGCGCCAAGCAAAAGGGCCTGACCGTATCGCTGGACCCGAGCTGGGACGAGGATCTGATCTATCGCGCAGATTTCCTTCAGACTTGCCAGGGAATCGACGCCTTCTTGCCCAATGTCGAGGAGATGGCAGCCCTGGCGGGGACGACAAAGATCGAGCAGGGGCTCGATTGCCTGACGGCCCATTTTCCGCTCGTGGTCCTCAAGCGGGGAGCCGACGGCGCGATCCTCGCTCGCGGCGGAGATCGCTTCGTTCGCACGGCTCCGAAGGTTAATGTCATTGATACCACTGGGGCCGGGGATGCGTTCAATGCCGGGTTCCTGCATGTCTGGCTTGCGGGCGGCGACGGGGCAAGTTGCCTGGAGGCTGCGATTGCAGCGGGCAGCCTTTCGGTCCAGGCATCAGGCGGCGTGTCGGCATTGAACAGCCTCGCGTAAGCCTGCCTTGTCGGCGCATGCTGCGGCCAAGCTTGGGCGTTGACCTCTCTTTAATCCAGATATGGTTAATGGGAGAAACTTCCGAAAAATCAGGACGCAAGAGATTTGCCCATCAGCACAAAGGGGTAGCGGTCGCCCGCAACAATGTATTAGTTGTTAACAAGTGTCTGGAATTTTTTTTGAAGTGGCGTATTTAGACTTGCTGATTAGAGAGAGACTAAAATGATTACTACCAGACGTTATCTCATTGCTTCATCTCTTGCGCGCCTGATCCGCAAGGAGCGCGGTGGCAATCGGCTGACAGAGGGGCATTTCCCGAACCAGGCCGATCGGAGCTCGTTTGTCGTGATTGACGGCGACAAGGGCAGTCTCGTGCTGGTGACGACGGGCAACGGATTTCCTGTCGAGGAAAGAACAGATGTTCCACGCACGCATGCGGAAGCGCTGCTCGATGTGACCCCCGGCAAGGTCGATTACGTTCGCTCCACTCTCTCGATCGGCGCGCGCGAGGTTCGGATTGATCGCTTCGTGACCCCGGGTCCGCTGGATCTCATCTCGGTCGATTTCGAGAAGGAAGACGATTCCCGCGATTTTCGACCGCTGCCCTGGTTTGGACCTGAAGTGACGGGCGAGGCCGGTTACCAGAACCGGGCGATCGCTCTCGAGGGACTTCCCCCTTCACTTGATGTTCCCTTGTCGAATGCGGCACTCAACACACTTCTGGACACCCTCGAAGGTCGCCTCGGCGCCAACCGGACCTATGCGCCGCAGAAGGGAGCCCGCGACGCCGGCGAACCCGAACCCCGCCGAGCTCAGGCGCAACCCGCTGAGCGTCCTGCGCAGCGCCAGCCCGCCCCGCCTGAGAAAGCCGAAGCCTCGCCGGCCGAGAACGACGCGGCGGATGACGATCAGGACGGTCTGAACCTCAACATCGAGGACAATGTCATCCGCGAACTGGCACGCTCGCTTCGTCCGCAACGGCGATGATCGCGTAGCCCGCCTGTGGCAAAGGCGTTGCCCAGGCGTGGCCGTTATGCAACGCGGCCGTCTTGTCTTTAGGTCCCGTAAAGGATCCTGACAGAACCTTGCGGCATTTGTAACTCTATCGGCCTTGACCACATTTGCGAATGTCGTCAGGACTTCATTCAGAAGCCGAACCGGGATCTGTCATGCGTTCTTTGAAGTCTTTCGCTCTCGCTGCCACCGCTGCGATGGCGGTGTCTGCCTCGCCGGCCTTGGCGGCTGATCCCGTCTTTACCGCGCTTCCGACCAACCCGAACGGTTGGATTGTGACCGTGAAGGGCAATGCCCAGATCGGCACATCCTATCCTGGGTCGGACAAGATGGATTTCGTGGCCTTCCCTTCGTTCAGCTTCCGCCGCGCCGGCACGCCAGTCCGATATTCCGCTCCGGATGACGGGGTGAGCTTTGCGTTCGTCGAGCAGTCGGGGCTGACACTCGGCGTCGTCGGACGCTATGAGGGCGGCCGCTATTTGAGCAGCGATCGGCGGCTGTTTGGGTTGAACAAGATCGACTGGGCCGTGGAGCCCGGCCTCTTCGTTGAATACTGGCCCGTCGAGTTTCTCCGTGCTCGCGCCGAAATCCGCTACGGCATCAATGGCTATGAAGGCTTCGTCGGCGATATCGGGCTCGATGTGGTCCAGCGCTATGGCGCCTTCATCGTCTCGGTCGGACCGCGCGTTGCACTTGGCGGCAACTCCTTCACCAGAACCTATTTCGGCGTGACACCCTATGAGGCGTTCCTCAACGGCCAGGTCACCGCCTATCGGCCGTCAGGCGGAATCACGTCGGTCGGTGCCACGACCGGCCTGACCTACGACTGGTCGAGCCAGTGGTCCACCACCGCCTTCGTGACCTACAAGCGCCTTGTGGGCGATGCGGGCGACAGCCCGATCGTCAAGCGGTTCGGCTCCGAGAACCAGTTCGGGCTCGGCATGACCGTCTCCTATTCGTTCGATTCAGGACTGTAAAAGTCGCTAAGACCGTCGTCCTCGTTGAGGGCTGAACTCCTTCAAAGGGCGCTCCGGAAACGGGGCGCCCTTTTCTTCACCGTGATTGGCGGCGATCCGGTATCAGCGCGTCGGCTTCTCGCTATCGCCGAACCGGTTGAACATCATGTCGGGGGCGCTTGTGTTGTGGCGCGACGGCACCAGGCGGCCCATCCAGACATCCGTCGCCTTGGCGTTGCGAAAGGTCATGATGGGGCTTTCCGTCCATGAGGGCGCACCCTCCTCGCGGGCCGCAATCCGTGCCACGTCGGCGTTGAACTCGGTCACATACATGGAGCGGAGGGCGGCAAACGGGCCTTTCTCGATCGGCCGGTCCAGAGTGACGTCGAGGGTCATGCGGTCGCGATCGAGATTCTTGATGGCGACGGTTGCCGCATTGCCGTCCGTGAAGGTCACCGTGAAGGTCATCGTCTTGGGATCGAACCGCACGTGTTTGAGGTTCACGATGGGCCGCTCGTTGACTTCGATCGGGCCCAGCAGAAATGACGAGCCGTAGGCGCTCCATCCCAGATGTGCCGGAGGCAGGGGGCGGATGCGCCAATATCCGTCGGCCGGATAGAGCACCAGCACCTCCTCGGCGCGCTCATCGCGCCGGACCCACAGCTGGATCAGATGCAGGTTCTTCTCGACCCTGTCGCCCACCTGAACCGTGACGTCGCTCTTGCGCCAGAAATTGGGAAACGTGAAGCCTGTGAGCCACACGTCAACGCTCTCGTAGAATGTGACCTTGTGCGAGGGCGGGGCGGCCGATGACGCTGCGGTGAGAGCACCGCAGGCGGTCCAGTCGGGCTCCCATTTGTCGTCGCGTAGCGTTCCCATATAGGTCGGGTGCGCGGCCTCGATCCGGAAGTTGCGCACGCTGGGCGAGGCAAAGTTCATCGTCACATTGTCTTTTTCGGCGCAAAGGACCGGTTCGCTGGTGTTTGTGACGTCGACCGCCAGGGTATCGAGGGACGCTCCCTGGGCTGTTGCAACAAGGCAGAGAAATCCGAGTGACGCGAGCCAGGGACGAAGCATGGGAACCATCGGGATGTTGCCGCTTGGCGGGGCGGATGCCGCGCTCTATGGAGAGATATCCTGCCCTCCCACATCCGTCGAGCCCGCTCTCTCTCGCCCTTCTGGACATCCGTTGATTTCATGATGATACCCCCCGTGTTCGACAGTGCCGCGGCAATCCTGTCCCGCTACGACGTCATTTTCTGCGATGTCTGGGGCGTCCTCCATGATGGGGTGGTGGCTCACCCGAAGGCTGCCGACGCATTGTCGGCCTTTCGCCGCAACGGCGGCCGCGTGGTGCTGATCTCCAATGCTCCTTCGCGCGGCGCCGAGGTCGAGGCGTTGCTGGACGCCAAGCGGATTTCGCGCTCAGCCTGGGACGCCATTGTGACCTCAGGCGATTTGACCCGCTTTCGCATCGAGGAGACAGGAATTCGCCGGGTTTTCCACATCGGCACCCCCCGGGCGGAGCACGTCTTCGAAGGGTTGGACGTCGAACTGGTCGACCTCGAAACTGCGGATGCGGTGGTGGCGACCGAGCTCATGGACTACTACTCGGAAGCGCCTGAGGATTATCGGCCTTTACTGGAGGCCGCGGCCGCTCGCCGGCTGCCGTTCATCTGCGGGAACCCCGATCTGGTCGTTCACGTGGGCGAGGACCTGCTGCCCTGCGCGGGTGCATTGGCGGTAATCTTCGAGGAGTTGGGCGGCGAGGTCTATTGGGCCGGAAAGCCCTATGCGCCGGTCTATGAGCGCGCCCGACAACTGGCAGGCGGACTGGGCGGCGACAACCCGGCCCTCTCTCGCATTCTGGCTATTGGCGACGCGTTGCGGACCGACATTGCCGGTGCAATGGCATTTGGCATCGACGCGCTTCTGATCGCCGGGGGCATCCATCGCGACGAGATCCTGCGAGACGACGCCATCGACGAGGGCCTCCTGGCGGAATTCGCCGGACCCCACGCGCCGGGCCTCATCGGCGTCATGAAGGCGCTGGCGTAATCACGGGCTTGAGTCGCTGACGGATCTGCGCGATCGCGCCTGCGACGGGCCTGAACGTCAGCGTGACGCGATGGCGTCCGGCCGGCACCTGGACAGCCCGGAAAATCACATTGGCTCTCAGCAACGGGGTGGACTGACCGTCGAGGGACGCAAACCACCATGGATGCCAGACGTCATTGAGCAGGACGAAGCCGCCGCTCGGCGAATTGACATCGACCACGACCTCGCTGTTACCGTAGGCGGCAATCCTGACCTCCCCGCCCGCCGCGCCAACCGGGACCCTGGCCGGCGGATCGGTCTCGAGCAGGACGACGTCATTCTCCGTGGCCGGCCAGATACCGCTTTCGATCATCCGGGCGAAGTCGGCTCGCTGCCATTGGGTTGCGAACATGACCCGGGGAAGGGCTCCTGGATTCTCGTAGATCAAGGCCGCATCCGTCTGGCCGATCAAGGGGAGGGCGCCGGGCGCAAGGTGACGATCGACCTCCGCGATGGGAACACGCGAAGCGATGTAGCGCAGGCCGAGGAGATCGGAAAGCCGCGACGTATAGGAGGGAAACAGGGGCGAGAACTGCCTCTGGCTCGGCAAGGCGACGTGGTCGCCCGCGCCGGTCGCCTCGCTGTACCAGCGCAGCCGCACGGGATTGTAGCCTAACGTTTGTTCGAGACGGTGCGTCATGCTGGCATTGGGCCAGTGAAAGTCGATCCCCACGAGTTCAATCCGATCTCGGCGGTCGCTTGATGCATCCCTTGCCACGCGCTCCTTGAGAAATGCGATGGTCGGATCCTGGCCGTCGGATTTCAGCACGTTGTAGAGCGCTGGCGGCAGCGCGGTCGATTCGCTGGGTCCATTGTTCCATCCGAGATCGAGCACCATGAAACCCACGATGAGGCAGGCAGCCGCAAAGGCGCTCCCGCGTGCGAGCGGGCGCGCGGCAAACAGAACCAGAACCGCGCCGGTCGCGAAGACGCCGGCTTGTGCCAGAGGCCAGAGCGCATAATCGAGCCGGTCCTTGGAGTTCGCCACGGCTGCAGCGACGAGGAACAGAAATGCAAAGCCGAATAGCGCGCGCGCAAAGGGTCCAAGAAGTGGCTGATCGCCCTGATCCGTCAGCCAGCGATGGAGCAGGTAGGCTGCGCACAGTCCGGCCAGCGGCGTGAGGAGGAACGTCGCATCGGCCGGACGCCTGAACAACGAGAACCCCGGAATGAGGTCGAAGGCGATGCCGAGAAGGGGGGTGTAGCGGCCGAGCGTATAGACCACGACGGCCAGAGTGGCGATCGCAATCCCTCTGATGTCGGCCCGGGAGAAGAGACCACGTCCCCAGGCAAGCGCGAACAAGGCAGCCATTGGCAGGGCGCCGAGATAGACCTGCCCCATATTGCGGGCGAGGTAGAGGTCCACCGGTCCCCAGGCAGGGCTTGGGGGCCCCCAATGGTCAGACAGCGGCCCGGCCGCGCCGAAGAGTTGCGGCACCACGCTGGTCAAAAGCAGGGCCGGATGAAGCGATCCGCGTCCGGCGCCATCCTGATCGATGACGAAGCGATTGGAATCGCCGTTCAGGAGGATCGTGAGGATCAAGGGCCCCGCGGCAACCAGAAGACCCGCCACGACGCCTGCGGACAGCGGGAGAACAGCGCGTCTGAGCGCGTTCAGGCGTGCAGGGGCGAGCGCGATCCGGAACAGCACGATGGCGACGAGAAACCAGACCCCCAGATAGGCTACCTGATCGCGCCCGAGCACCATAAAGCCAGCGACGAGGCCGGCGAAAAATCCGTACGTGACGGACGAGCGGTCCAGCGCACGGCTCAGCAGGAGCCAGGCGATCGGCCAGTAGGAGAGGCTGAGAATTTGCCCGATATGCTGGATCCTCCACGATGAGGAGCCGCCGTAGCAGAAAACGAGCGCGGCCAGGAGAGCGGCCGCCGGGTGCCACTTTCGGTCCCGGGCGAGCAGAAGGATTGCGGTCGCGCCGAGCAGCAGCATGCCAAGGATGGTGGCGTCTGCGGCACGAAAGCTCGGATCCGGTCCGATGGCCGCCAGGGCAAGAAACGGTGGCGAAAAAATGAGGGATTGCGGATCGGCGATTTGCGGGTGGCCGGCGAAAATGAACGGATTCCAGAACGGCCACTCGCCCCGGGCGATGGATTGGGCGAGAAACTGTAGCTGCGGATAGAAATGGGCCTTCGCGTCCCAAGGGATGGTGACCGCGCCCGACAGCCAAGGCCAGCCGAGCACAAGCCATGAGGTCAGGAGGATCAGACCATACGGCAGGACCGGCCAGCGCCCCGGATCAAGGGGCGAGGCCTGACGAATGTCTCTCCCGAACCGGCGAATGGCCGTCAGTCGTTCGGCGCGGCGAAAGCCGCAAGGACATCAAAATCGATCTTGTGGCCCGCCCGGTCCCGTTTCGACGCGAGATAGCGGACGTTTTCGGCGGTCGCGCGTCCCAGAACACGCTGCTCCTGCACCTCGAGCCCGGCATCCCGCAGGGCCGCGATCTTCACAGGATTGTTCGTGATCAACCGTACCGACGAGACTCCCAACTGCTTGAGCATGGCGGCTGCAAATTCGAAGCGACGCTGGTCTAGGTCGAACCCCAGAACCTCGTCGGCATCGTAGGTGTCATAACCTTGCGATTGCAGCTTGTAGGCCTTCATCTTGTTGGCGATCCCGTTGCCCCGGCCTTCCTGATCGAGATAAAGCAGGATACCGCCCTCGCCCTGCGCCATGCGGGCCACCGTGTCGCGCAACTGATCGCCACAATCGCATTTCAGGCTGCCGAACAGGTCGCCGGTCAGGCAGGCCGAATGGAGGCGCACATCCACGATTCCGGCAAGATCCGGATGCCCGATGACAATCGCAACCTGATCGCGCAGGCCCTCGCCGCCGCGGAAAATCACAAATTCCGTGTCCAGCGCGCCATCGAGCGGGACGGGAGCGCGACTGACGATCCGCAGATCGTCGATTTTGCGGCGCTTGAACGATACAATGTCGTCCGCATCCACCACCACCGCTCCAAGGTCGAAGGCGACGGATGGATCAATCGACACCGCGATGACGGCCGGAAAAACCAACGCCAGATGCGCGAGTTCCAGCGCCGCTTCGTCGAGTGGCGTGGGGGGGCCGACAGGCGCATCGATCCGCGCGTCGAGCTTGAGGGCGAGCGTCTCCACGCGCTCGAGATCGATGGAGGGCAGGGCAATGATGCCTGATCCGGTTCGTTCGAGGCCGAGACGTCGCAGGCGGGCCGGCGGGAGGATCAGGCGTGCTGCCCCGTCGGAGAGACGGTCGAGGCGGGATGCCAGATCGGCTTCGACGCCTTCGACGCCGACAGCCACAAGGGCTTCGCCCGCTCCCATCAGGACGACCGGGCGCGCCGATCGAAATTCCGAGATGGCGCGCTCTGCTGCCGCGAAAGCATGATCTTCGATCAAACGTAGGCCCGTGGGGACGGTACTCATCGACGTTTCGTATCCTGGCTGACTGACTTTGTTCAAGCGTGATAGGAAGTAGGCGGACGGATCGATGTTTCCAGCCAGCAGCCCCATATAACACGTTCAATTGAACACGGCACAGGCCCAACGCCATGAATACGCTCGGTCGTCGATGACCCTCATGTCACAGAGCCGCATGGCTCCTGATCCCCTGGCCAGCCTGCGGGACGCCCCCACGGACCGTCCCTTCGTGGTGGCGCAGCTTGGCCAGTCGCTCGATGGGCGCATTGCCACACCCACCGGGGCGTCGCGTTACATCAATGGTGCCTGCGCCCTGGATCATCTGCATCGCCTGCGGGCTCATGTCGACGCCGTCCTGGTCGGGGTCGGTACGGTGGTGGCGGACGATCCTGCGCTGACGGTGCGCCGTGTCGAGGGCCGGAATCCCGCCCGGGTCTTTATCGACCCCAATGGCCGGCTGCCACCGGACGCGAAATGCGTCACGTCGGATTGCGCCGACAGGTTCGTCATTCGCGCGCTACCGGGCCCCTCCAACCCAGGCCTGACAGAAATTCTGGTCGGGGTCGCCGATGGGATAATCCCGCCGTCCGCGATCGTGGCTGCGCTGTTTGAACGCGGGATGCGCCGCATTCTGGTCGAGGGTGGGGCTCGGACGATCTCGTCCTTCATCGCCGCGGGCTGCATCGACCGTCTGCACGTGCTGGTCGCGCCGATGATCATCGGATCAGGAGTCCCCGGCCTCGTTCTTCCGCCCATCGACGGGCTCGAGGATGCGCTGAGACCTGCAGTTGACGTGCATCTCTTTCCGGATGGCGACGTGCTGTTCGATTGCCACATGCGAGAAGAAAACCGGGCGGCTCGATGAGCGTATCCCCCACGCCTTATTCTGCTCCTTCCCGGTTGCTTCACTGGACGATGGCAATCCTCATCATCCTCATCACGATTCCCATCGGGCTCCTCATGGGAAATCTGCCGGACGGCGGCGCCAAGAACTCGCTCTACGAATTGCATAAGTCGTTCGGGATGACTGTGTTCGTCCTCGCGATCCTGCGGGTCGGGGTGCGGGCCTTCGAGGGGTTTCGCCCCCTTCCGTCAGCGCTTCCGGCCTGGCAGCTGGCCGCGGCGCGGGCCACGCATCTTGCGCTCTATGGCCTCATCGTTCTGGTGCCGATCCTCGGCTTCATCGGGACCTCCATGTGCTGCGCGCCCGTCAATTATTTCTGGACGGTGCCCATTCCCCTGGCGTTCTCCGGCAGCCTTGAACGCGCCGAAATGGTGCTCGACTGGCACAAGGCCGCGGTCTTTGTGCTGGCGGCCGTCCTTGGCCTGCATCTCGCTGCTGCGCTTTTCCACCGGCTTGTTTTGCGCGATGGAGTCTTCGAGCGCATGTGGCCGGCAAAGCGCTAGATCAGCCGGGCGGGATCGCCAGCAGGTCTGTGTGGCCGATCACGCCGGAGCGCGCGGAGCGACGGGCAGCGCGCCAGTCCCCTATGTCGTCTGGCGAGACGGAACCGGTCTGCTGCGCCGCATCCGCGATACCATCCGCCAGCGGGGCGATGAGGGCTGCGTCCGCCGGTCCCAGGTGCCAGGGGCTGTCGCCTGTCAGGACCTTGTAGCCGTGGGCGCGCAGGGCCTCCGCAAGAAGTCCGGCGGCCGCAGGTCCGGCAGCCGGCCCAAAACCCTTGTCGCCGCGCTGGTGGGCGTTGAAGGCCTCGTTCACCGCGGCATCGGCGCCGTGGGACGGGACCCATTCCTCCTGCCCGTTATAGATCAGCACCGTATAGAGCGGCAGCCTTCGAGCCGCGAGAGAGGCGGCAAATCTGTCGATCCACTGTGCCGATACCAGGTCGAAGAAGGCGGCCGCGGTGACGAGATCGACGGGCTGCTCGAACACGGCATCCAGCGACTCTGCGAGATCGACCTGCCGAAATGCCACGTCCAGGACCTGACCGGCCCGCTCAATGCGGAGCGCGTCGGCCCGTGTCGCGACAGCATCAGCCCAGGATGAGAGGCTGGATCGTGCGGCGGCGAGGAGACGCGGATCATAGTCCACCAGATTCCAGAGCTGGTGCCGGGGTAGGTGCGGGGCTGTTCCGCGCAGGTTTGAGCCCGAGCCCGAGCCAAGGTCGAGAATCGTCACCGGTTCGCGGCCTTCGAAAAGCGCCGCCGCCGCTGCAAGCACCTCGGCGTTGCGGGCCGCGTGGTCGGCGGGCTCGCGCAAGGCGAGCCATTCGGCGCTGAAATCCGTCATGCTGCGTGGCTCTTGATGACGCCGGAGATGATGCGGGCGGTATCGTCCCACCCCGGCAGGGATTGCGCCTCGCGCCAGGCCTGGTCGGCAAGTGCCCTGCGCTGGTCCTTATCCTCGATCAGATGCCGAAGGGCGATCTGCAGGGCTGAGACATTGCCGGGCGGGACCTTCAGAGCCGCCTGATCTGACACGGTCTCGGCGGCGGCCCCACCGGTCGTGGTGATGATCGGGAGCCCCCGGGCAAGCGCCTCGGTCAGCACCATCCCAAATCCCTCGAAGTGGGATGCGAGCACAAAAATGTCCGCCTGAGCGTATGCGGCATCCAGAACGGTTTCGGTGACGGCGCCCGCGAGGGCGATCCGATCATTCAAGGCGGACTCAGCGACCTGCCGTCGGATCGCGGAGGCGTGATCCGGCGCACGGTCATCAGCCCCGATGATGGTGAGCGTCCAGGCGCGATCGACAAGGCCTGCCAGAGCCTTGATGAGGACGTCATAGCCTTTGCGCGGTACGACGGAGCCGACTGCCAGGATGTTCAAGCTGGGACCCTGTCCACCGCGCGCGCGCTCCGCCCGTTCGGTGCCGGGTTCGGCCACGGTGATCCGAGCGGCCGGGACGCCGAAATCGGAAGCGAGCAATCGGCCGGTCGCGCTGCTCGTGACGATCACCGCAACCGCATGTTCGAGAACGGCCGTTTCGTTTTGGATCAGGCGTGCGGCGTCCGCCTCCGTCAGGCCGGATTCAAGCCCCAGCGGATGATGCACGAGGGCGATGAGCGGGCTTTGGAGCCGGGCTACGGCGCCCGCCGGCAAGGCGCCAAACGCGAGGCCGTCGATGACGATCGGATGTCCCCGCGGCATGTCGTTGAGACGTCTGATCGTCTCGTCGATGTCGTCCGCCGACGGTGTCGGAAACGTCGCGGGCAGTGCAAGATGGTGGACCTTTATGCCGTGTGCGCGGAACCGCCGCAGAACCTGGCGGTCATAGGCGTAGCCGCCGGTCGGCGTATCGATGTCTCCCGGAATGGCGAACACGGCCTCAGTCACCGGAGAGCGACCCCTCGAACCACGCTTTCGCCACATGGGATTCATGCAGGACCACGCGAATCTTGGCGAGCCCGTCACCGCCCGGCCCGAGATCGCCCGTCCGGGCAGCCTTTGCCATCGCGTCGAAGATGTGGCGCGAGAGGAACTCGGTCGTCGTGTTCTGGCCTGCGAAGATCGGCAGTGCGTCGAGATTCTGGTAGTTCAACGGAGTCAGGACGGCCTTGAGCGCATCGTGGGCGCGGCCGATGTCGATCACCACGGAATCGGCCGTCAGTTCCTCGCGGAAGAACGCCACGTCGACGACAAAGGTCGCACCGTGCAACGTCTGCGCGGGGCCAAAGAGTTCGCCTTTGAAACTATGGGCGATCATGATGTGCTCGCGCACCTCTACGGCGTACATACGCGATGTCTCCTCGATAATGGTCTACGTGTAGCGAACGACCGGCGGCAGGCCGTCGGCGTTTGATGAAAGGATGTCCGGCAGGGCGCCCGGCAGGTCCACGAACATCACCTCCTCGGCCACCAGCGCATCGAGGCGCGGGTCGTCAAGCAGCTGGATCGCGGCTGACAGCCGGCGCGCATGCGTCCATCTCATGCGACGAGATAGGGCCACCTGGCCGACTTGCGAGGAGATGAGGCGTAATCTTTTGCTATGGAAAGCGCCTCCCAGGGAAACCTCGACCCTCCGGTCGCCGTACCAGCTCATTTCGACGACCCCGCCCTCGAAGCCGGCGCAGGAGAGCGCGAGGTCGAGTCCCGCCGGCGAAGCGCTCGTGTGGAATACGTGGTCGGCATCCCGTGGAGCATCATCCGGTAGCGCGAAGGCCGCACCGAGGGGCTCCACAAGGTGGCGCCGCTCCGGCGCCACATCGACCAGGGTGACCTGCGCACCCGGCAGGCGCGACGCGAGATGAGCGACCAGCAGACCGACGACCCCGCCTCCCACGACCACGATGTCGTCACCGGGTCCGCAGCCGGCGTCCCAAAGGGCATTGAGCGCGGTTTCCATATTGGCGGCCAACACGCCGCGACGTGCGGGGATGTGCTCGGGAATTCGCGAGACCATCGCCATCGGCGCATTGAACCCCGTCTGATGCGGGTGGAGCGCGAAAACCGTTTGACCGACCAGGTCATCGGGTCCCTCTTCCACGATGCCGACGGCGCAATAGCCGTATTTGACCGGGAAAGGAAACGCGCCCTCCTGCAACGGGCTCGCCATCCGCTCATATTCCGACGGGGGAACGCGGCCCTCGAACACCAAACGCTCGGTGCCGCGGCTGATACCGGACCACAAGGTTCGGACCCGTACTTCGCCCGCATTCAGTCGGGGTTCAGGCGCGGCTCTCAATTCTGCCTGGCCTTGTCCGGTCATCCAAAGGGCCGAAACCTGTCCTTTGTTGCCGTCTGTCGGATCTGGCATGTGTTTCACGATCCCTATATGACCAACCCCACGCCTCTAACAGAGCGCCTCCGTGACCGATACATCCAATCCCGTCAGTTTCCCAATCCGGCGCGACGCCGTCAAAGCGTCCACGACCCCCGCGGGCTTGCAATCCACGGCGGATATTTCGCGTCGACGCTCCATCGTTCTCGCCCTGAACGCCGTCACCTATGTGGCCCTTGCCCTTTGGCTGGCGAGCATCCTCGGGGCACAAGGCTGGAGCCCGGTCGACGTTGTCCTGTTTGCGTGCTTCCTGATCGGATCGCCTTGGACTGTCCTCGGATTCTGGAACGCGGTGATCGGTCTGTGGCTCCTTCACGCCACGCGCGATCCGCTTGCCCGCGTTGCGCCTTTCGCCGCAGCGGGCGAAACCGAGGAGCCGATCAGGCTCGAGACCGCCATCCTCCTCACTCTTCGCAACGAGGATCCGGCCAGGGCGATGAAGCGTCTGCGGATCGTCAAGCAGAGCCTCGACGAGACAGGGTTCGGCGAGCGGTTCTCCTATTTCATCCTCAGCGACACCAGCGATCCCGTACTGGCGATCGAGGAGGAGGCGATGGCCCATGCCTTCGCTCTGGAGAGCGGCGGATCCTTTCGCGTGGTCTATCGTCGCCGGGTCGAGAACGTCGGCTTCAAAGCCGGCAACGTTCGGGATTTCTGCGACCGCTGGGGCCAGCGTTACGAGCTGATGCTCCCGCTCGACGCCGACAGCCTGATGACGGGCGAGACCATCGTGAGGATGGTCCGGATGATGCAGGCCTATCCGAAGCTCGGCATTCTCCAGAGTCTCGTGACCGGCATGCCGTCCAAGAGCGGTTTCGCGCGCATCTTCCAGTTCGGGATGCGCCATGGCATGCGGCCCTACACCATGGGCTCGGCCTGGTGGATGGCCGATTGCGGTCCCTTCTGGGGGCACAACGCACTCGTGCGCATCAAGCCCTTCAGCGACCATTGCGACCTGCCCCTGCTGCCGGGCGATGGCCCGCTCGGCGGGCATATCCTCTCCCACGACCAGGTTGAGGCCACCTTGATGCGCCGCGCCGGCTACGAGGTCAGGGTCTGGCCTGAGGAATGCGGCAGCTGGGAGGAGAACCCGCCAACGCTCGCCGATTTTTCGCGTCGCGATGTGCGCTGGTGCCAGGGCAATCTCCAGTACGCGAAGCTCCTGCGGTTGCCCGGCCTCCTGCCCACGAGCCGCTTTCAGCTCGCCTGGGCCATCCTCATGTTCCTCGGCATCCCTGCCTGGACGCTTCTCATCGCCCTGTTACCCTTCAAGGCGATGGACGGCGAATCCGCACGGCTGTTTCCCGCAGCCTCAGCGATCGGGCTCTATCTGACCTTCCTCGGCATGTATCTCTCGCCGAAGCTCGCGGGCTTTGCCGACATCCTCGCCACCCGGCGTGAAAGCCGACGTTACGGTGGCGCCGGGCTGTTCCTCTGCGGCGTGGCGGTGGAGCTGGTGTTCTCGTTCCTCGTCGGAGCCGCCACCACCCTGCGGATCACGCTGTTCATGATCGGGCTGCCGTTCGGACGATCGGCGACCTGGAACGGTCAGGAGCGCGATGCTCATGCCTTGAGCTGGAGCACCGCTTTGTTCGGTCTATGGCCGCAATTGCTGTTCGGGAGTCTCGTTCTCGGGTCCCTGGCGATCGTGGCTCCGGCTGTCGTTCTGTGGACCTTGCCGCTGACCCTCGGATATCTCCTGGCGATCCCGTTCGCAGTCCTGTCGTCGAAGCCTGCTGTCGGGCGGTTTCTCGTCCGAGCGGGCCTGTGTGCCATTCCGGAGGAAGAAGAGCGGCCATGGGAACTGGCGGCGCTGCGCGCTTCCGGTCCTGCCGTGTCCTTGTCCGGGGCGCTTGAGACGGAAGCCGCATGATCGCTTCTCTGCGGTCCTACGCGGCCCTCGCGCGATCAGTGCTCGTCTACCATGGCGACCGTGCCCGCCACCGGCGCATGGACGCCCTGTACGCTGCCTATGTGGGGCCGGGAGATCTTGCGTTCGACATCGGGTCGCATGTGGGCGACCGCATCTCCTGTTTTCGCCGTTTGGGGGCCCGGGTGATCGCGCTGGAGCCGCAACCCGGCCCGGCCGCGATCATTCGGCTTTTCCATGGCCGGGACGGGTCGGTCACCTGCCTGCAGGAAGCAGCTGGCGCCGAACCGGGCGAGTTGACGCTCCGGACCAACTCGCGAAATCCCACCGTCGCCACCATCTCTTCAGCGTTCGTCTCGGCGGCAAGAGATGCCAAGGGCTGGGAAGGACAGGAGTGGGATGGGGCGATCACGGTGCCGGTCACCACGCTTGATGCGCTGATCGCCCGCTACGGGAAGCCACGCTTCATCAAGATCGATGTCGAAGGGTTCGAGGACCAGGTCCTGGCCGGGCTCACCGCTCGGGTTCCCGCCCTGTCGTTCGAGTTCACCACCATTGCGCGGGACGTCGCCACGGCCTGTCTGGAGCGCATTGCGCAGCTTGGGCCCTACCGGTTCAACGTTGCAATGGGTGAGAGCCAGCGATTCCATTTCGACGGCCCGGTATCGGCCGATGCGATGAGAGCCCTTCTGGAAGACGTCCCACACGACGCAAATTCGGGCGATGTCTACGCCGTGCTGGCATAGCGCGCTTGCAAGGAATGCCGGGCTGGTTCACCCTCGGGTTGCGATGGAACCTTTATGGCCACGCTGCCGTTTTTTCCTAGGCCCGTATCCTGAGCGAGGAAGATCATGTCCGGAGACGGTGACATACCGAGAAAACGGGGGAGCAACCTTCCTCCCCTGCCGCGCCCCGTGCAGGAGCATCTCGGCCAGAAGTTGCGGGCGCAGTATCATGAGACCGGGGACAAGCCGAAATATCTCGGCGACCCGATGGTGCCTGTCGAGTTCGATCCCCTCCTCGACAAAATCGACAAGACGGAACGAAAACGCAAAGCCGAGCGCATTGGTGAGGCGGGAAAGCGTGCCGTTGCGGCAGCTCTGGGAGAGGTTCTCGAGGGGCCGGCGGCGGCCGATCCGGGCAAGCCGGGCAAAACCTGATCTTCAAGACGCCAAGTCGGTCTGAAAATGGGAACGGCACCCGGAGGTGCCGTTTCTGTTGCTAGGCTTTCCCGAGCCCCGGATGGTTACGCCGCGAGGCGAACCGCACCCATGTCAACGTTATCGTTGGCATTTGTGAATTTGCACTGTTAAGGCCGTAGCTCAGCCTAATCGCAGCCTAGCCTTTATCACGCCTAGTCGAACCCATGTCGCCCCCGTCACAAAGGCACCTCAAACATGCCGCCTGCGGCGGAACGCGATGCCCTTATGGTGGAGGCGGCGGGAATCGAACCCGCGTCCTAAACGCTTATTCCACTCTGCCTCTACGATCATAGCCAGGTTGCCCTGACCCGCTCGATATATGACGGCAGCTGGCCAATTGCTAGCCCGATGGGCCAATTTGCCGATCTGCCGGCAGCCCAGGCTCAGAGCAGCGGGCTCATAAGCCGCGCGATGTTTTCGATCGACTTCGCCGCCAGGGATCGGCGGTTCCAATCAGTCATATCGAGAAGGTCGCTCTCGGCAAAATAGCGATCCTGTTCCTCTCGAAGCCGACGGGTCACCTCACGGTCGAACAGGATGAGACTGATCTCCGAATTCAGGATGAATGAGCGCAGGTCGATATTGCTAGAGCCGATGAGGCACAGGTCGTCATCGACGCTGAGATGCTTGGCGTGGAGCAACTTGTCCCGATACAGGTGGATCTTCACCCCAGACGCGAGCAGGCCGGAATAATAGGAGCGCTGGGCGAGATTGACGAGCGCCTGATCGACCGGCTTCGACAGCACCAGATGGACATCGACCCCGCGCAGAACCGCCGTCTCAAGGGCATGAAGCAGGGCTTCGTTCGGGATGAAGTATGGGGTGGTGATCACGACACGCGTTCGCGCCCCGTAGATCAGCGCCTCGATCAGACGTTCGACGCCAGCGCCCGGATAGTCGGGCCCTGACGGGAGAACCTGTGCGATGACGTCTCCCGTGCTCACCGGCTCCGGACAAATCACGGGATCGTCGAGAACCTGCTCGGTTTCCAGGAACCAGTCGGTGACGAAAACCCCTTGAAGTTCGAGCACGATGGGGCCCGTCACGCGGACCACCAGCTCCTGGTTGACGATGCCGGGCTTGAAGTCGCGATTGACGAGGTTCTGCGAGCCGACATAGCCGACCATGCCGTCGACAACGGCGATCTTGCGATGATTGCGCAGATCCGCGCGGGCAGATTTCCGGCGCAGGATTCCCAATTGCAACACCAGGTGAACGTCCGCTCCCGCTGCCTTGAGACGCGCGATGGTGCGGGCTGCCCACGCGCGCGAGCCGAGGGCGTCGATCAGCACCCTGCAGGGAACCCCTCGGGCCACGGCGCGGGAAAGGGCGGCGATGACCTTCTGGCCGGTCTCGTCGTCGGCAAAAATATAGAACAGCAGATGGACATGGACCTGCGCGCTGTCGATGTCGGCGACCAGCCGGTCGATGGTCGCGTCGTAATCAGACAGCAACTCTGCTGTATTGCCGCTCAGGCTTGGAAAGCGACCGAGATTCTGGATCAGGGTCGCGCCCTGTTTGAGGTTGGCCGGCAGCTCGGGGCGCTGCTCCTGGGTGACCTCCGCAAGCCTGTCGTTGACGGACTTGAACACGACCGGAAGCCTGGCGAACCGGCGCTGGCGCCATTCGGGATAACCGGGTCGCCCGATCAGGAAATAGACCAGCAAGGCCGGCCACGGCAGAAAGAACACGAACAGCAGCCAGCCCTTCGCGGCCTCTGGAGAGCGGCGAAAGGGCACGACGATCAACATGATGACCCTGACGATCCACTCCGACGCCAAATAAACGGTGGCCCAGGAGATGCTGCTCAGCAGGCTCATCGAGCGCTGCGCCCGCGCGACGAGACGAGGCCCGCAAGTGTCGATCTGCCGCAAAGTCGATCGTGGAGGCTGCTCATTGAGACATCAATCCTGCTGCGAGCGCGTCCCGCTCGCGGCTCATCTTTGAGCGGCCGTCAGGCTTCTGTCCAGCTTGCCGGCGCCTTTGCTTTTCGGCGTCGGGCGAAAGGCGGTTGCAACCGTGCGTCACTGCGGCCAGATTTGTACCAGTCAAATTGGTTCTTCCTTCGCTCCTTTGTCGGAGCGGCCCATCCCCTTCAGGACTCCATGGATATCAAGCCAGACGCTCTCGCCGCCATCGGAAACACGCCCCTCATCACCTTGCGCCGGGCGTCCGAGATGACGGGATGCACCATCCTCGGCAAGGCTGAATTCATGAATCCCGGGCAGTCGGTCAAAGACCGGGCGGCTCTGTTCATCGTTGCCGATGCGGTCAAGCGCGGGGCGCTCTTGCCCGGCGGGACCATCGTGGAGGGCACAGCGGGAAACACCGGCATCGGATTGGCGCTGGTCGCCAACGTTCTTGGCTTCCGCACGCTCATCGTCATCCCGGAAACCCAGAGCCAGGAGAAGAAGGACATGCTCCGGCTAGCCGGCGCGCAGCTGCTCGAAGTCCCGGCCGTGCCTTATGCCAACCCGAACAACTACGTGAAAGTGTCTGGCCGCCTTGCGGAACGTCTCGCGCTCTCGGAGCCCCAGGGGGCGATCTGGGCGAACCAGTTCGACAACGTGGCAAATCGCAATGGGCACATGGAGACAACCGGCCGGGAAATCTGGGAGCAGACGGATGGAAAAGTCGACGGCTTCATTTGCGCTGTCGGGACCGGTGGCACGCTGGCGGGTGTGGGAATGGCTCTCAAGGCACGTAACCCCGGCATCCAGATCGGCCTCGCCGATCCCATGGGCGCGGCGCTCTTCAGCTATTTCACCACCGGTGAATTGAAGGCGAGCGGGTCATCGATCACCGAGGGTATCGGACAGGGCCGCATCACCAAAAATCTCGAGGGCGCACCGATCGACGCCGCGTTCCAGATCCCGGACTCGGAAGCGCTGCCGATTATCTTCGATCTGCTGGAGCATGAAGGTCTCTGCCTCGGCGGGTCGTCGGGCATCAACGTTGCCGGCGCCATCCGCCTTGCGCGACATCTCGGTCCGGGACACACCATCGTGACGATCCTGTGCGATTCCGGGAGCCGCTATCAATCCAAGCTCTTCAATCCACAGTTCCTGCGAGAGCGCGATTTGCCGGTTCCTGCCTGGCTGGAGCGACAGTTGGCCATCGACCCTGGTTTCCTTTAGGCGCCGCGTTGCTCGCTTGCCGGAAAGGCCTTGCCGCGAAGAATGCGGAGCAGGATGGGGTCGCGCACCGCCGCGAGAGAGGCGATAGGAAGCTCGACCTCAATGATCTGGCCCGATGGGATGAGGCTGATGGACGCCCGCCGCCCCGCCGCCGACCGTCTGATCGTCAGGATCGTGCCCGACAGCGTGCCCGCCTCCGCGGTGTCGGCGAATGCCACGTCCCATGGCCGGAGATAGAGATCGGTCGGGCCGTCGCCCTGGTCCGGCGCAGCTAACGACAGTGGCGTTTCCTCGTACCAGAGGCTACCGCCACGAGCGCGAACCGGAAGCCGGGTCGTGTCCCCGATGAAACTCATCACGAATGGCGTCGCCGGGGTCTCATGGACCTGCTCCGGTGTTCCGACCTGCTCGATGCGGCCATCCTTCAGGATGGCGACGCGGTCAGCGAGTTCGAGCGCCTCATCCTGGTCGTGGGTGACGAATACGGTCGTCTGGCCTGTATGCTCGTGAATCTCCCGCAGCCAGCGTCGGAGGTCCTTCCGGACCTTAGCGTCGAGGGCGCCGAATGGTTCATCAAGGAGAAGCACACGCGGCTCGACGGCGAGAGCCCGCGCCAGGGCAACCCTCTGGCGCTGGCCGCCCGATAGTTGAGCGGGAAACCGCGCCCCCAGCCCTTCGAGCTGGACGAGGGCGAGGAGGCTCCTGACGCGCGTGTCGATCTCGTCCGCGCCCGGCCGGTCGGCGCGTCTGCGCACCCGCAGCCCGTAGCTGATATTCTGCGTGACGGTCATGTGCCGGAACAGGGCGTAGTGCTGGAAGACGAACCCCACGCCGCGGTTCTGAACCGGAACATGGGTGGCATCTTCGTCGCCAAACAGAACCCGGCCCTCATCGGGAACTTCCAATCCTGCGATCACGCGCAGCAGCGTCGTCTTGCCGGAGCCGGAGGGGCCCAACAATGCCATCAGTTCCCCGGAGCGGACCGTCACGCTGACGTCCCTGAGCGCCGCCGTTTCGGCGAAATCCTTGGACAGGTGCTCGACGCGAATCTCCATTCGTCCTCCGATCTGCAAGCCCGGCGACGTTTCCGGGTCGATCCGCGCAACGCGGCGATCTAGTGTGCGGCGCGCCCGGCGATAGCGTCCCCGTAGCGCCACTCCAGAAACGATTTGGCAGCCAGCGTCAGCAACGCCAGGAGCGCCAGGAGCGAGGCCACAGCAAAGGCTGCCACGAAGTTATACTCGTTGTAGAGGATCTCGACGTGGAGCGGCATGGTGTTGGTCTCGCCGCGAATGTGCCCCGAGACCACCGCCACCGCCCCGAACTCGCCCATGGCGCGTGCGTTGCAAAGCAGCACCCCATAGAGCAGTGCCCAGCGGACGTTGGGCAGCGTCACCGTCCAGAATGCCATGAAGCCACTCGCTCCGAGGGTGAGGGCTGCTTCCTCGTCGCTGGTTCCCTGATCCTGCATCAGGGGGATGAGCTCACGGGCCACGAACGGAAAGGTGACGAAGATCGTTGCCAGGACGATTCCCGGCAGCGCAAAAATCACCTCGATGCGGTGCGCGATCAACCATGGCCCCAACAAGCCCTGTGCGCCGAACAGGAGGACGAAGACGAGGCCGGCCACGACCGGTGAGACCGAGAAAGGAAGATCGATGAGCGTGATCAGGAGGCTCTTGCCCTTGAACTCGAATTTGGCGATCGCCCAGGATGCAGCGATACCGAAGACGAGGTTCAGGGGAACGGCGATGATCGCTATCGTGAGTGTGAGGCGGATCGCGGCCAGCGCGTCCGGGTCCTGAAACGACGCGAAATAGGCACTCACGCCCTTGCCGAACGCCTCGACGAAGACGGCGACCAGAGGCAAGACGAGGAACACGCCGAGAAACAGGAAGCAGACCAGCGTGGCCGCGATCCTGACTCCCGGGCTCTCGGTCGTCGGACGATGAGGCGGATTACGCATCGCCGAACCTCCTCCGGCTCCAGGTCTGGATGAGATTGATGACAAGCAGGGTCGCGAACGAGATTGCGAGCATGACTACGGCAATGCCCGTTGCGCCGGCGTAGTTGAACTCCTCCAGCCGGATGACGATCAGGATGGGGGCGATCTCGGATATGTAGGGAATGTTCCCGGCGATGAAAATCACGGAACCGTACTCGCCGACCGCGCGGGCGAAGGCCAGGGCGAAGCCTGTCAGAATTGCCGGTGCCAGGGGCGGAAGAACCACCCGCCACAAGGTTTGGCTGCGCGTCGCTCCCAAGGTTGCGGAGGCCTCCTCGATTTCACGATCGATCTCAGCGATGAGGGGCTCCACGGTGCGCACCGCGAAGGGCAGGCCGACGAAGACGAGCGCGATGAAGATCCCCAAGGGCGTATAGGCGACCTTGATGCCGAGATGCGACAACGGCTCGCCCAGCCAGCCATTGGGTGCGTAGAGGGCCGCGAGCGCGATGCCAGCCACCGCGGTCGGAAGAGCAAAGGGCAGGTCGACCGCAGCGTGGAGCAACTTTCGACCGGGAAAATCGTACCGAACCAGTACCCAGGCGACGACCAGTCCGAAGAAAGCGTTGAGGAACGCCGCCCCGAACGATAGCCCGAAACTGATGCGAAGGGCCGATAGGACGCGCTCGTCCGTGACGACGTTCCAGAGACCGGAGAAGCCCAGGGTCGACGCCCGCATGACAAGGGTGGCGAGCGGGATCAGAACGATGAGGCCGAGATAGGTCAGCGTGTAGCCGAAGGCCAATGGGAAGCCCGGGATGGCGCTGGGCCGCCGGAACCGGAAACGCGTCTGACGTCTCTCGCGCGTCGGCACCATCGCGATCATCTTCTCCCGGTTCAGCGGTTTGATTTCAGGATTGTATCGAAGATGCCGCCGTCGGAGAAATGTTTCCGTTGGGCTTCGTCCCATCCCCCGAAGAATTCTTGGATTGTCACCAGCTTCACCTTCGGAAAGCGCGCGATATCCTCGGGGTTGGCAGCCTCCGGCTTGACCGGCCGATAGTAGTTTTTCGCGATCACGGCCTGTGCCTTCGGGGAGTAGAGAAAGTCGAGATAGGCCTGCGCGATTCTGCGGGTTCCTTTCTGGTCGGCATTGGCATCGAGGAGCGCGACCGGTGGCTCGGCCAGGATCGACAGCGACGGCACCACGATATCGAAGGTGCCGGCGCCAAGCTCATCGAGTGCCAGGAAGGCCTCGTTCTCCCATGCGAGCAGCACGTCGCCAATGCCCCTGCGCGCAAAGGTGTTGGTGGAGGCGCGCGCGCCGGTATCGAGCACGGGGGCGTTCTTGAAAATCTGCGCGACGAAAGCCTGGGCTTGCGGTTCGCTGCCGAACTTCTCGACCGCATAGGCGTAGGCCGCCAGGTAGTTCCAGCGCGCGCCGCCGGAGGTTTTGGGGTTCGGGGTGATGACCTGTATGCCGGGCTTGACCAGATCATCCCAGTCGCGGATCGCCTTGGGGTTTCCCTTGCGGACCAGGAAAACGATCGTGGACGTGTAGGGCGAGGAATTGTTCGGGAGGCGCGCCTGCCAGTCCACAGGCAATTTCCTGGTCCGTCTGGCAATCTCGTCGATGTCGGCCGCAAGCGCGAGGGTCACGACATCAGCGTCCAGGCCGTCGATCACCGCCCGGGCCTGGCTGCCCGAGCCCCCATGCGACATGCGAATGGTGACCTTCGGGTTGCCCTGCTGGCTCCATTCTTCCGCGAACAGCTGATTGAGGGCGCGATAGAGTTCCCGGGTAGGATCGTATGACACATTCAGGAGCGTGCTCTGCGCTTGTGCGCGAAAGGCCAGGCCGGTTGTCACAATCGCAAGGGCCATTCCAACCACGGCCAGCCACCGAACTTCTCGCGTCGCTCGCATGAGTCATCTCCTGACTTGAGGCGCTGCTCCAATGCCACCGATCCGGCAGACTGATGACGAGCGCCGAAATGTCGGCCGCGCTACCAACATGAAGGACAGCGTGCCGTCCGGATTGACGTGCCGACTGGGCGAATTAGAATAAAATTTCTGATCTATGGCAATGCACAACCGGAATAAGAATTATTTTCCCCAATATTTGGCATGTTTTGGAGATAAATTCTCCTTACGCGACTGAAAGCAGGACATGGACGCTGTCGACATCAAGATCCTGACCATTCTCCAGGCCGACACCGCGATTTCGATCGCCGAACTTGCCCAAAGGGTCGGCCTTTCGCAAACGCCCTGCTGGAAGCGTATCCAGCGGCTCGAGGCGCAAGGAGTGATTGAGAAACGGGTTGCGCTGGTGAACCCGGAGAAAATCGGCCTCGGATTGACTGTGTTCGTGTCGATCGAGACAGCCGACCATTCCGGCCACTGGTTGCAGCGCTTTGCCGAATTCGTGTCGGCGATGCCGGAGGTCATGGAATTCTACCGCATGGCCGGCGACGTCGATTACATGCTCCGCGTGGTCGTGGCCGACATGGCCGCCTATGACCTGTTCTACAAACGCCTCATCGAAACGATCCCGCTGAAGAACGTGACGTCGCGTTTCGCCATGCAGCGGGTGAAGTCCACGACCGCTTACGCCTTGCCGGGCGCCGCCCCGGCACTCACAGCCTGACGCCGCAATCACTTCGCCGCGAGATGCGTCGCAATCTCGTTGAGCGGGAGCTTGGTGAGGTCCTTGTCGATTTCTGCGACGATCAGCTTCTTCATGGAATCTGGGATTTCCTGACGCAGGCAGGCTAGAGTTCGCGGAGGTGCCACAAGGATCAATTCCTTGATTTCCTCTGTCTGGTGGAGGGATTGGAGAACTCCCACAACCTGCTTGGCGAACTTGCGCTCTGCCATGTCGTGCCAATCGGTTTGCGAAACCGCGCTGCGCATGACCCCGGCGCTTTGGAATGATCGGCCAGGCCGGTCCGTCCCCTGCTCCGATGTCGGCGGATTGTCGGGCGCCTGAATGACCTGCCTCACCTCCAGGTGAGGTTGCAGGCGCGTCCCATGATAATTCAACAAGAGAGTCTTTCGACCGTCGCCGACGACGACAATTCCGCGAATCTTGACGTTGGGCATATGTCCGATCCCACCTGTCACGCGGCCGGTTCTGGCTGACGCGTGTTCCGACAGCCCACCAACCCGATCTTCTGAGGCCGGCCTTGAAGGCTCCGTCACGCTCCGGAGAGACCGCCTCTCCCCATCCTACATCGGCTCCTTGCCGACAGGGAGAGTTTTTGCCGGCAATTGCGCCCGACCCGGCAGCACGAGCACCCCGTCAGCGAGGCAGATAGTCGCAGAATCGCAGCCGTTTGCGGGCGATTCTCCACAGCCGCGCGACCCGTCGAGGTTGCTCGAATTCGCTGCAATTTTTCCTGGAATGGTGAAGTCACGGGCAGTCGAGGCCCCGTTTTGCCCAATTTCGCGCTCCTTGCGCACGCGATCACAGGGAAAAAACTCCCCGTCGGCCTAGTCAGAACTTCGTGAATGCCGCGCGTGCTGCCCAACTTTGAGCAACCTCAGCGGTGAAACTCAGTTATCATGGAGCCAGATGCAGATTCGGTAGGTGGCAATGCTTCCTCATAGTGATCTCTTTGCGAGTTATGCGCGATCGTACGAGACACGCCGCGACAGCGAGATGTCTCTTTCAGAATACCTCGACGGCTGCCGCGACGACCCAATGATGTATGCCAGTACGCCGGAACGAATTCTCGCTGCTATCGGTGAGGCCGAACTCGTGGACACGTCCCGGGACGCACGCCTCGGCCGGATTTTCATGAACCGGACCATCCGCGCCTATCCCGCCTTCGCAGAGTTCTACGGAATGGAGGAGACGATCGAGCGGATCGTGAGCTTCTTCCGCCACGCTGCGCAAGGACTGGAGGAGCGCAAGCAGATTCTCTACCTGCTCGGCCCGGTTGGGGGTGGCAAGTCATCACTTGCCGAACGCCTCAAGGCCCTTGTGGAATTGCAGCCGATTTTTGTTCTCAAGGCTGGGGATGAATTGAGCCCGGTTTTCGAAAGCCCCCTCGGGTTGTTCGATCCCGACAAGATGGGCCCGCTCCTCGAAGAGCGCTACGGCATCCCGCGCCGCCGCCTGACGACTGTCATGAGCCCCTGGTGTCTGAAGCGGCTCGATGAATTCGAAGGCGATATTTCCCGCTTCCGCGTCGTGCGCATCAACCCTTCGCGGCTGCGCCAGATCGCGGTGACGAAAACGGAACCGGGCGATGAGAATAACCAGGATATCTCTTCGCTTGTCGGCAAGGTCGACATTCGCAAACTCGAGACATTGTCCCAGTCCGACCCGGATGCGTACAGCTATTCAGGCGGCCTCAATCGAGCCAACCAGGGCATCCTCGAATTCGTCGAGATGTTCAAGGCCCCCATCAAGATGCTGCACCCCCTGCTGACGGCCACGCAGGAGGGCAATTACGTGGGCACCGAAAACATCGGCGCCATTCCCTTTTCGGGAGTCGTCATGGCCCATTCCAACGAGGCGGAGTGGCAGAGCTTCCGGGCCAACAAGAACAACGAGGCGTTCATCGACCGCATTTACGTGATCAAGGTGCCCTACTGCCTGCGGTCGACGGAGGAAGAAAAGATCTACCAGAAACTGATCCGGACGTCGGAATTGGCAGCTGCCCCCTGTGCGCCCGGAACGCTCGAGATGCTGGCGCAATTCTCGGTCTTGTCGCGCCTTCGGGAGCATGAGAACTCCAACCTGTTCTCTAAGATGCGCGTCTACGATGGCGAGAGCATTCGGGAGGTCGATCCGCGCGCGCGAAGCTTGCAGGAATACAAGGATGTGGCCGGCGTCGATGAGGGGATGGAGGGCATCTCGACCCGTTTCGCCTTCAAGGTTCTGGCCGCGACTTTCAACCACGACACTGTCGAAGTGTCGGCCGATCCGGTGCATTTGATGTACATGCTGCAGCAGGCCCTGCGCCGCGAGCAGCTTCCGCCTGAGGTGGAGAAGCGCTACCTCGAATTCATCAAGGCCGATCTCGCGCCGCGTTATGCCGAGTTCATCGGTCATGAGATCCAGAAGGCATATCTCGAATCCTATCACGACTACGGCCAGAACCTGTTCGACCGCTACGTCGACTACGCCGATGCGTGGATCGAAGACCAGGACTTCAAAGATTCCGACACCGGCCAATTGCTGAACCGGGAACTCCTGAATCAGGAACTGAGCAAGACCGAAAAGGCGGCCGGCATCGCCAATCCGAAGGACTTCCGGAACGAGGTGGTGAAATTCGCCCTGCGGTCACGGGCGGCCCATGCCGGTCGCAACCCGTCCTGGACGAGCTACGAGAAACTTCGGGAGGTGATCGAGCGGCGCATGTTCTCGCAGGTCGAGGAATTGCTGCCGGTCATCAGTTTTGGCTCGAAGAAGGACACGGAGACGGAAAAGAAGCACGGAGAGTTCGTGGAAAGGATGCTTGCCCGTGGTTACACGGAGCGTCAGGTCCGTCGATTGGTCGAGTGGTACATGCGTGTGAAGCAGGCGGATTGACCATCGGTCGGTCGGGAGTAGCGCGTCATGTACATCATTGACCGACGCCTCAACGCTGGGGGGAAAAGCCTCCCCAACCGCCAGCGCTTCCTGCGCCGCGCCAAGGCTCTCGTCCAGCGTGCGGTGGCCGACAAGGCGGCCGCGCGCGGCATCACCGACATCGACAGTGCGGCCGAGGTCGCAATTCCCCGGAACGGGATTGGAGAGCCGCGCCTGCGCCGTGCGAGTGCCGGGGGATTTCGAGACTACGTTCTTCCCGGAAACAAGAAGTTCCTTGAGGGAGATACCCTGGAGCGGCCGCCCCCGGGGGCGGGCAGAGGTTCCGAGGCGGGCGAGGGAGAGGGTGAGGATGACTTCCGGTTCGTTCTGACGCGGGATGAATTTCTGGAGCTTTTTCTCGACGACCTCGACTTGCCGAATCTGGCAAAGCGCCGTGTCCTTTCAGACGAATCCTTCGGCATGCGGCGCGCGGGCTATGCGGTCACCGGCTCGCCCGCCAATTTGGCTCTCACGCGCACCATCCGCAATTCCCTGGCGCGCCGCGTGGCCATGAAGAGACCAAGCGCTGCGGAGCTCAATCGGTTGGAGGACGAGATTGCCGGCCTGGCTGCCGGGCTTCCTGAAACCGCGCCAGAGATCGCGGAACTTCGCGAAAGGTTGGAGCGGTTAAACCGGCGCACCCGGCGGATTCCGTACATCGATCCGATCGACCTGCGCTATCGCAGATTCGAACCTGTTCCGCGGCCTGTGACCCAGGCTGTCATGTTCTGCCTCATGGACGTGTCCGGTTCCATGACGGAGCACATGAAGGATCTGGCAAAGCGTTTCTACATGCTGCTTTACGTGTTTCTGAAGCATCGCTACCGCCGGGTCGACATTGTGTTCGTGCGCCATACGCATGAGGCCAAAGAGGTGGACGAGGAGACGTTCTTCAACAGCCCCGAGACCGGCGGAACGCTGGTGTCCTCTGCACTCCTTGAAATGAAGCGAATTGTCGGGGAGCGCTATTCGCCTTCGAACTGGAATATCTATGCGGCGCAAGCCTCCGATGGCGACAATTCGGCGTCAGATCGGGGCGCCTGCACAGCGCTCCTGCGAGATTCCATCCTGCCGGTCTGTCAGCATTTTGCCTATCTCGAAGTGGGTGCGGACGATGAAGGGCCGCGAATCGGATTTGCCCCCCACGCGACGACCCTGTGGCAAACATATGAGGCGCTGGCGCAGGCCGGGAGCGACATTGCCATGCGAAAGGTCAATCATCGCAGCGAGATTTATCCGGTCTTTCGCGACCTCTTCCGGCGTCGCGGACCGCCGATTGCGCAGAGTGCGCTATGAGACGAAAAACTGACAGTGGCTTGTTGTTTGAGGGCTCTGACTGGGATTTCGGAACCATCCAGCGGATTTACGATGCTGTCGAAGATGTCGCGCTGTCGGAACTCAAGCTCGACGTCTACCCAAACCAGATCGAGGTGATCACGGCCGAACAGATGCTCGACGCCTACGCGTCGACCGGCATGCCGCTCCTGTATCGGCACTGGTCGTTCGGCAAGCATTTCGCGGCTCATGATGCGGTCTACCGCAAGGGCTTTATGGGCCTCGCCTATGAGATCGTGATCAACTCGAACCCGTGCGTCTCCTACATCATGGAGGGAAACACTGCCACGATGCAGACGCTGGTCATCGCGCACGCAGCCTTTGGCCATAATCACTTCTTCAAGAACAATCACCTTTTTCGTCAATGGACGGATGCCGACGGAATCCTCGATTATCTTGCATTCGCCAAGGCCTATGTCGCACGGTGCGAGGAGCGCTACGGCCAAGCCGCGGTGGAGCGCCTTCTGGATGCGGCCCATGCCCTGATGTCTCATGGCGTTCACCGCTATCCGCGCAAGAAGCGACCCGACCTTCGCTCCGAGGAGCGGCGGGAGCGCGAACGTCATCTGCATCAGGAGCAGACGTACAACGATCTGTGGAAGACGATACCGGGAAAGAGGCGTGGACAGAGCCAGAAGCCAGATGCCGACCGCTTGCGGTCGCTGCTTGAGCTTCCTCAAGAGAACCTTCTCTATTTCCTCGAGAAGACAGCGCCCCGACTCAAGCCCTGGCAGCGCGAGATCCTGCGATTGGTTCGGCATATCGGGCAGTACTTCTACCCGCAGCGCCAGACCAAGGTGATGAACGAGGGGTGCGCCACCTATTGTCACTATGCAATCATGACAAGCCTTCACAACAACGGTCGGATTTCTGACGGATCGTTTCTCGAGTTTCTCCAGTCGCACACCAACGTAGTGCGCCAGCCGGAATTCGATGATCCCCACTATGGCAACATCAACCCCTACGCACTGGGCTTTGCGATGATGCGCGACATCGAGCGCGTCTGTCGCCATCCGACAGACGAAGATCGCATCTGGTTTCCGGATATTGCCGGCTACGGGGATTCCCTTGCTGTTCTAAGAGATGTCTGGGCCAACTACCGTGACGAGAGTTTCATCCTGCAGTTCCTGAGCCCCCGCCTGATGCGCGAGTGGCGCATGTTCCACCTCGTCGATGATCCCGAAGAGAAGACGTTGCGCGTCGGAGCCATTCACAATGACCAAGGCTATCGGCGCGTGCGCCAGTCGCTTGCGCGGCATCATGATATGGCCTGGCTCGATCCGGACATTCAGGTGGTCGACGTGGATCTCGCCGGTGACCGGCGCCTCGAGCTCCATCACAATGTACTCCATGGCGTCTTGCTGCAGAAGGACGATGTCGATCAGGTCTTGCAGCATCTCGCCGATCTCTGGGGCTACGGTGTGGTGCTAAAGGAGATCGATCCCACTGGGGCAATCTTGCGCGAGCACTCCGCGCGCGCCAGAGCGCCGTTCTCCTAGAGGTTGTCTCCGCAACCTCATCCCGCAATCTGCTGATTCAGGGGACGTTGTCGGACTGCCGGTCGAGGAGTTTCCGCTCGACGCTCTGCAGATGTTGGCGCATGGCGGCAGCCGCTCCCCCCATGTCACGGTTGGCAATGGACGCCACGATCATGTCGTGTTCCGCAAAGCTGTGGTGATCCGGTCTCGGCTTCACAGGCGTGGTGCGCAATCGGCCCCAGGTGACGGCGCGGCGAACTGCATTCAGGCTGTCGAAGAGGCCCAGCAGCAGGTTGTTCTGCGTCGCCTCCGCGATGGTCCGGTGCAGACGATTGTCCCAGCTCTCATATTGGCGCCAGGTCCCAGCCTCCCGCATCCGCGCGATGCATGTCGTCATTTCCGAGAGATGCAGAGGCGTGGCTGTAAGAGCCGCCGCTCGGGCGACTTCGGGCTCGATGATCAGACGAGTCCGCATGACCTCGGCGGGATTGGTGCGCTTGGCGAGCGCCGCGATATCCGCAAACGTATCGATGGGCCGGCTGCCGATGAAGGTGCCCTTTCCCACATGGCGCCACAATTGACCCTCGGATTCGAGAGTCGTCAGCGCCTTGCGCAACTCAGTCCGAGAGACGCCGAGGGCCTCGGAGAGATCGCGCTCCGGAGGCAGCCGGCCATCGTCTGGCAAGTCCGCTTGCGCAAGGTAGGCCCGCAACTGGGTGATCACCCCCCGCTCGATCGCTAACCCGTCAGCCATGATAACACAATCAAACCAATGATAGATTGGTTGGTGTATGAAACACCGTGCGGTTGCCGTCAAGAGGCTTGTTCTTGACATCTTCATTCTCCCAATTGTAACCATTATAAGATTGGTCGGCTAAAGCGCGACCGGTATCAACAGGGTGGAACAACCGCCGGGAACCTCGGGAGATGGAAATGTGCAAGTCAGTTTCGGGTGTAAAGGCAGGCTTTATGGCACTGGCTCTAGGAGCGGGACTTCTTATGTCCAGCGCGGCCGACGCCGGCAAGGTGCGCGTCGCCTTCGGTGACATCGCAAGCGTCGAATCGCTCCACCTTTTGGCTGCCTTCGAGCGCGCCAAGGAGCAGGGCGTCGATATCGAAGTGACCTATCTCAAATCCGAGGACATCGCGGCGCAAGCCGTCGTCGGCGGGCAAGCCGATATCGGCGTTGGCGGCCCCTATGCGCTGATGCAGAAGGTCAAGGCTCCGATCCGGATGTTCCTGCAACTGTCCACCTTGCGCTTCTACCCGGCGGTCAATGGGCAATTCTACAAAACCTGGAAGGACCTCAATGGTCAGGAGATCGCGGTCCACTCGCGCGGTTCCGGCACCGAGGCCATCATGAAGCTGATGGAAGATCGCCAAGGCATCAAATTCTCGAAGATCAGCTACATCCCGGGCTCGGAGGTCAGGACGGGCGCGCTTCTGCAAGGCAACGTGAAAGCCACAATCGTGGATTCATCCGGCAGACGTCTGCTTGAGACTCAGGCGCCTGGAAAATTCGTCATCCTCCCTCTCGATGGCGTCAATGCAACCGACGAGGCGCTGTTCGCCAACCAGGCATTCCTCGACAAGAACGCGGCCGATGTGGACAAGATCGTCGAGGCGATCGTGCAGACGTGGCGCGATGTAACGGCCAATCCGGGCGTCGTCACGGAATGGCGCGCGAAGTACAAGCTTATGCCCGATCTGCCCGCCGGCCAGGTCGCGGAAATCCTGCCGTACTTCCAGGAACTCGCACAGGGCAATGCGTTCCCGCTCAATGGTGGCGGAGCGGTTGCCGCCAAAGACGACTTTGCGTTCTACACCTTGTCGGGGCAACTGACCGGCGAACCAGCAAACCTGAAGGTCGCAGATTTCTGGGATACCCGTTCGCTTGATCGCGCCCTGGCAAAGCTCGGCACCAAGTGAGGTTGGCAGCATGATCGCTCCTTCGCGCGTGGGTGGCCCAGCACCGGCCGTCCATCCGCCAGAAGGCCTGGGCGCAAGCCTCGGCCGACTGGCGTCGAGACATCCTGTCGTGTGGCGATTGTCTTCGCTGGTGCTCTTCTTTCTGGCTTGGGAAATCGCCGGGCGGGTGCCCATCAGCTACGCTTTCCCGACCTTCTCGGCCACCCTTGTTGCGCTGGTCTCCATGATGGCGGATGGCAGTCTTTTCGTGGCCTATGGGTCGACGCTTCAGCCGCTCGTCATCGGTATTGCGATCTCGGGCGTCGTCGGCGTCGTCCTCGGGATCGTGATGGGCCTGTCGCGGATGGCGGAATGGCTCGCCGCCCCACTCTTCGTCGTCCTGCAGGCGGCGCCCATGGCGGCCCTCATCCCGCTCATCACCTTCGTGTACGGCATCGGGCTTTTGGCCAAGACCCTGGCGGTGATCATGCTGGCGCTGCCCGTCATCGTGCTGAACGGCTATAAGGCCGTTCGCAACGCCAATCCGTCCCTCGTCGCGATGTGTCGGTCGTTCCAGGGCACCAAGCTTCAGCAAATCGCCAAGATCATTGTTCCTGACGCCAGCCCGGTCATTTTCGCCGGCCTCCGGCTTGGGCTTGCGGCCGGCTTCATCGGCGTCATCCTGGCCGAGCTTCTTATCACCCCGACTGGGATCGGCGATTTGATTACCTACCATCGGTCGGTCGCCAACTACGCTGAGATGTATGCCGCCGTGGTGTCCATCATTCTCGTGTCCACGCTGACGCTCGCCGCGCTCGAGTCCTTCGAGACCCGATTGCTGCGCCCTGAAAAGAGGAGAGGCTGACATGGCACATCTTGCCGTCGCCGAAGCCGCAATCCCCGCATCCGAGACGGTCGTCGCAGTGCGGGGCATCTGCAAGCGCTACAGCGAGGTGGAGGCGCTGCGCCTGATTGACCTCGATTTCCCAAGGGGGAAACTCACCACGCTGCTGGGCCCGTCGGGGTGTGGAAAGACGACGCTGCTGAAGATCATTGCCGGCCTCATCGCCGCATCGTCCGGCGAAGTGCGGGTGAACGGCAAGCCGGTCACCGGCCCCGGTCCGGAGCGGGCCTTCGTGTTTCAGGATTTCGCGCTCATGCCGTGGGCAACCGTCATGCGCAACGTGGCGTTCGGGCTCGAATTGCAGGGAATGGGCAAGGCGGAACGGCAGTCCATTGCCCGCAATTACATTGCCGAGGTGGGTCTCACGGGATTCGAGGACAAGTACCCGCACGAATTGTCGGGCGGGATGCGCCAGCGGGTCGGACTTGCCCGCGCGTTCGCGGTCAACGCCGAGGTTCTGCTGCTCGACGAACCATTTTCGGCCGTCGACGAGCAGAACCGACGCAAATTTCAAGAGGATCTGCTTCGCCTCGTGGACAAGGAACGCAAGACCTTCATTTTCGTGACGCACAGCATTGAGGAGGCGGTCTATGTGTCAGATCGCATCGTGCTTCTGTCGCGTCGGCCGGGACGGGTCTCGCAGATCATCGAGCCGAGGATCGACCGCACCGCATCGCCCGACGCCATCCGCCGCGATCAGGGATATCTCGACACCGTCGAGGAGATCTGGCAGGGCCTGAAACACTACGTGGATTGAGGATGCGGTCATGATTCTTTTCGGCTATCGGGTGCCGATGATGGCGTCTCTCATCGTGTGGTGCGTGATCTGGGAAGTTGTCGGACGATCTGGCGCGCTCTTCCTGATCCCGCCGCTCTCCAGCGTGCTGGTCGCAGCTTTCGCGATGGTCCAGACCGCAACCTGGCAGAGTGCTGCGCTGGTAACCCTCCACAGCTTCTCCGTCGGCATGGCGCTCGCCATCCTTGTCGGCATCGCCCTTGGCGTTCTCATGGGACGCTTCAAGGCGGTGGACGACTTATTCGGCATCTGGGTCAATATCTTCGTCAGCGCGCCGCTTTCCGCCCTCGTGCCCGTGCTGATGATCCTGTTCGGGATTGGCGAAACCACAGTGATCGTGACGGTGTTTCTGTTCGCCGTCTGGATCATCGTGCTGGACACGCGCGCCGGAATCCAGCATGTGCCGAATTCGCTGATCGAAATGGGGCGCAGCTACGGCGCCTCACCGTTCGCCCTTTACGGAAAGATCGTTCTCCTCGCGGCCCTTCCGGAAATCCTCGCGGGGATACGGCTGGGACTCGTCCGCGGCGTAAAGGGTGTGGTGATCGGACAGCTTCTGGTGTCCATCATCGGATATGGCGAACTGTTCGAACTCTATTCGCGCAGCTTCGACATGGAGAACTTCTGGGCGCTGACCATCATCCTCTTCGCCGCGGCGATGCTGATGTCGGCGGCCATCGAACACGTCGAGAAAAAAGTTGATTACTACGCAGGAGTAAGATGATGAATGCGCCGATCTCTACAGCTGGCTACGTCGTTGAGCCGTTGCCGGTCCCATCTTTGCCGGTGAAGGGAAGCGAGAAGCTGTTTCCCATCCACCGCATCTATTGCGTCGGGCGCAACTATGCCGAACACGCGATCGAGATGGGTCACGATCCGTCCAAGGAGCCTCCGTTCTTTTTTCAGAAGAACCCGGACAACGTCGTCACCGATGGAAAATTCCCTTATCCCAGCATGACCTCGGACGTGCATTTCGAAATCGAGATGGTTGTCGCGCTTGCCAAGGGGGGCGTCGACATTCCGGTCGAGTCAGCACTTGACCATGTTTTCGGATACGGCGTCGGCCTCGACATGACCCGCCGCGATCTACAGGGAGAGGCCAAGAAGCTCGGTCGCCCGTGGGAAGTCGGCAAGGCCTTCGAGGCCTCAGCTCCCTGCACGGCGCTAGTCCCAGCCAGCGAGATCGGCCATCCGGCGGCAGGCGGCGTATCCCTCAAGGTCAATGGGACCCTGAGGCAGGAGGGCGACCTGAACCAGATGATCTGGAAAGTGCCCGAGATGATCTCGTATCTGTCGAAGCTGTTCACCCTGCAGCCGGGTGACATCATCATGTCCGGTACGCCGGCAGGCGTCGGCGCTGTCGTCAAGGGCGATGTTCTCGAGGGTCTGGTCGAAGGCGTCGGCGCCATCGAGGTCCGCGTCGTCTAACGCGCAGACGGCCACGGTTGCGGTGAGCCAAGGAGCTTGCCGTAACCCGGTCTGCGACCGGAAGGTCAGACGCTGCGCTGGTCCTCCAGGATCATCGCAGCGCCCTTTTCGGCGATCATCAGTGTCGGCGAATTGGTGTTCCCACTGGTGATCGCGGGCATGATAGACGCGTCCACCACGCGCAGCCCTGACACGCCGTGCACCCGCAGCCGCGCATCGGTCACTGCCATCGGGTCGCTGGCAAGTCCCATTTTGGCCGTGCCCACGGGGTGGAAGATGGTGGTGCCAATCGCGCGCGCACCTTCGAGAAGCTCCGCGTCGGTTTCCAGCGCGGCCCCCGGCTTGTACTCCGTCGGGTCATATTTCTGCAACGACGGCATGGCGACGATCCGTCGCACAAGCCGCAGGGACTCGACGGCTACCGCCTGATCCTCGGACGTCGTCAAGGCGTTCAGCCGGATCGACGGCGGGATGGCAGGATCGAGACTGCGCAGGCTGACGCTTCCGCGGCTCGTCGGCCGCAAATTGCACACGCTCGCCGTAAAGGCCGGAAACGTGTGCGGATCCTCACCGAACTTGTCGAGTGACAACGGTTGAATATGAAATTGCAGATTGGGCGTCGCATAGCGCGGCGACGACCGTGCAAAGGCCCCAAGTTGCGAGGGCGCCATGGTCAGCGGCCCTCGTCGGAACAGCAGGTATTCGAGCGCCATATGGGCCTTCCGCGGTAGCGAGCGAAACTCCTCGTTCAGGGTGCGCACACCGGAGACACTATAGATCGGCCGAAGCTGCAAATGATCCTGGAGGTTCTGGCCGATCCCAGGCAGGTGGTGTGCCACATCGATTCCGTGCTCGCGGAGCTGCGCGCCATCACCGAGGCCTGAGAGCTGCAGGAGTTGCGGGGACGCGACTGCGCCGGCCGAGAGGATCACTTCCCGCCTCGCCATGATACGCCGTATCGCACCGTTCTGCCGCACTTCGACACCGATGGCGCGCTTCCCATCCATGAGAATACGGGTGGCATGGGCATGGGTCTCAACCTTCAGGTTGGGGCGCGACAAGGCCGGTTTCAAAAAGCCGCGCGCGGATGACCAGCGACGCCCGCTCTTCTGGTTGACGTGGAAATACGCCACGCCTTCATTGCTCCCGGTATTGAAATCGTCAGTTCGGGGAAGCCCCGCCTCGACGGCCGCATCGCGGAACGCATCAAGAATGTCCCACCGCATGCGGGGGGCCTCGACGCGCCATTCACCGCCTGCGCCGTGATGCTCACCCTCGCCGAGATAATGATCGACGTGCTGGCGGAAGATCGGCCGAACATCGTCCCAGCCCCAGCCGTCCAGTCCGATCTGGCGCCAACCGTCGTAATCCTCGCGCTGGCCCCGCATGTAGATCATGGCATTGATGGCAGATGATCCGCCGAGGACCTTTCCGCGCGGATAGTTGAGCACGCGGTTGTTCAGGCCGGGCTCCGCCTCAGTCTGATACATCCAGTCGGCGCGCGGGTTTCCGATGGCGAAAAGATATCCGACGGGGATGTGAAACCAGATCCAGTTGTCCTTGCCGCCGGCCTCGAGAAGGCACACCGAATGGCTCTCATTGGCGGAGAGCCTGTTTGCAAGGACGCAACCGGCAGAGCCAGCGCCGACGATCACGTAGTCGGTCGTCACAATTTCCGTCATTGGGTCCTCGGCAATCGCAGGCGTGGGACCGAAGCACCTCGCATCGCGTTAGCCGGCTGCCCGTCGACGCAGGAATGCCATGGCCTCGCCCGCGATGCCGCGCCGGAACAACAGAACGCAGATGACGAAGATGATGCCGATCAGTACTGTCACGGGGAAATCCGAGGCTGCCAGGTAATTCTGCAGCGCAATCACGAGACCTGCCCCGACGACGGGACCCACGAGGGTGCCGATGCCGCCAAGGAGCGTCATGAGAATGACCTCGCCCGACATCTGCCACTGCACGTCCGTGAGGGTCGCGAACTGAAAGACGATTGCCTTGGTGCCGCCGGCAAGGCCCGCAAGCGAGGCCGACATGACGAAGGCGCCCAGCTTGTAGCGGTCGACACGATAGCCGAGCGAGATGGCGCGCCGTTCGTTCTCCCTGATGGCTTTCAGAATGTTGCCGAAGGGAGAATGCACGATCCGCCAGATGGCGAAGAAACCGATCAGGAAAATCGCGAGCGTCACGTAGTACATCGCCAGGGGCCCGCTGAGATCGATGAGGCCGAGCAGATGGCCGCGCGGCACGCCTTGAATGCCGTCCTCACCATGCGTGAAAGGAACTTGCAGGCAGATGAAGGCGAACATCTGCCCAAGTGCCAAGGTGATCATAGCAAAATAGATGCCCTGCCGGCGGATCGCGAGGGCGCCGACGATGACGCCCAGCACACCGGCGCCGACGGCGCCGAGCAGAATTCCTGACAGGGGTTCCCAGCCCCAGACCTTGACCGCGTGGGCCGTGATATAGGCAGCGCCGCCGAAGAAAGTGGCGTGGCCGAACGACAACAGGCCCACATAGCCGATCAGCAGATTGAACGCGCAGGCGAACAGCGCGAAGCACAGAACGCTCATGAGGAAGACAGGGTAGAGAAAGAAGGGTGCCACCAGAAGCGCGACAATCGAGACCGCGGCAAATGCCAACGTGGACCGTCGGAGTCGGGATGCTGGAGACAGCCGGCCGGCATCGGCATTCATGACATCACTCCTCACGCCCGAACAACCCCGCCGGCCTCACCAGCAGCACGATCGCCATGACGACGAAGATGACGATACTGGACGCCTCCGGGTAGATCACCTTTGTCAAGCCCTCGAGCACGCCGAGCATGTAGCCCGTCACGATCGCGCCCAGAATCGAACCCATGCCGCCCACCACCACCACGGCGAAGACGACGATGATCAGGTTGCTGCCCATGAGCGGGCTGACCTGATAGATCGGTGCCGCGAGCACGCCGGCGAGCCCTGCCAGCGCCGCGCCCAGTCCGTAGGTAAGCGTCAGCAGCCGCGGAACATCGACCCCGAAAGCCTGCACCAGCGTGGCGTTCTCGGTCGCTGCCCGCAGGTAGGCGCCAAGCCTGGTCTTCTCGATGAGCAGCCAGGTGCCGAGGCAGATGACAAGTGATGCGATCACGACCCAGCCGCGATAGATGGGCAGGAACATGAAGCCGAGATTGAGAGCACCGGAGAGCTGTGGCGGTGGCGAATAGGGCTTGCCTGCCGCTCCGAACCAGTAGCGGAATGCGCCCTCGATAATGAGCGCGAGGCCGAACGTCAGAAGCAACCCGTAGAGCGGGTCGAGGCCGTAGAGGCGTCTCAGCATGGTCCGCTCGACAACGACGGCCGTCACACCCACGAGCAGGGGCGCAACGACCAGCGCGGGCCAATAGCCAATGCCGGTATACGCGAGCAGAAGATAGGCCGCGAACGCGCCCAGCATGTATTGCGCTCCGTGGGCGAAATTAATGACGCGCAGCAACCCGAAGATGACGGCGAGGCCGAGACTCAAAAGCGCGTAGAATGATCCGTTGATGAGACCGATGAGGATCTGCCCGTAGAGGGCAGGCGCGGAGATGCCGAAGATCGTGCTCATGCTGCCCTCACACCCCCAGAACGTCTTGCAACTGGCCCATGTGGGAATCGAGGTCGCGTGCCGCGAAGGAATTGACGATCCGCCCGTCCTCCATGAGGTAGAACCGGTCGGCGACCTTGCGGGCGAAGCGAAAGTTCTGTTCGACCAGCAGGATTGTCATGCCCCGCTGCTTGAGAGTCGTCAGCACGTCTCCGATGCGCTGGATGATAACCGGGGCGAGCCCCTCGGTCGGTTCGTCCAGCAGCAGAATCCTGGCGCCGGTGCGCAGGATTCTTGCCATGGCCAGCATTTGCTGTTCCCCGCCCGACAGCTTGGTGCCTTGGCTTGAGCGCCGCTCGTGGAGGTTGGGAAACAGGCGGTAGATGTCCTCGACGGTCATGCCATCCGGCGCCACGCGCGGCGGCAGCATCAGGTTTTCCTCCACGGTCAGGCTGGCGAAGATCCCGCGCTCTTCTGGCACGTAGCCGAGGCCTGCCTGGGCCACGCGATGCAGAGGGAGGCCGATGAGGTCCTGGCCGCGCAGGGTGATGGTGCCTTCACGCTTGCGCAGGATTCCCATGATGGCCCGCAGGGTCGTGGTCTTGCCGGCGCCGTTGCGTCCCAGGAGTGTGATGGTCTCGCCCTCGCGCATGGCGATGTCGACCCCGTGCAGGACGTGACTCTCGCCGTACCAGGCCTGCAGGCCACGAATCTCGAGGAACGGAGGCTCACTCATGTTCTGTTCCCAGATAGGCCTCACGTACACGCGGATCGGCACTCACGCTCTCATAGGATCCGTCTGCCAGAATTTCGCCCCGCGCCAGCACGGTGACACGGTCGCAGAGATCGGCCACGACCCCAAGGTTGTGCTCGACCATCAAAACGGTTCGCCCTTTGGCGATGCGGCGGATCAGCTCGGAGATCCGGCCGATATCCTCATGCCCCATCCCTGCCATCGGTTCGTCGAGCAGCAGCATGGTGGGCTCGAGCGCCAGGGTCGTTGCAATCTCCAAGGCGCGCTTGCGTCCATAGGCCAGCTCGACGGCCGGAAGATCCGCATACTCGGACAATCCGACGGCGTCGATCAGCTCAAGGGCGCGCGCATCGAGGGCCGCCAGGACATCGGATGATCGCCAGAATTGCGTTGCAAGACCCGCCGGCCGCTGCAGCGCCACGCGCACATTGTCGAGGACGGTAAGGTGGGAAAAAACCGCCGAGATCTGGAACGACCGCACGAGCCCGAGGCGCGCGACCTCGGCGGGCTTGAGCCGGCTGATGTCGTCGCCGCGGAAGACAATGCGTCCGCGCGTGGGCGTCAGAAATTTGGTCAGGAGATTGAACACGGTCGTCTTGCCAGCCCCGTTGGGGCCGATCAGAGCATGCACCGATCCCTCGGTCACCGAGAGCGAGACGTCCTTCACCGCGACGAAGCCACGGAATTCCATCGTGAGCCCGCTGGCGGAAAGTATGGGCTGCGTCTCGACCATCATACGGTCATCAATCTCTTGTCGAACGGGTTTCCCGTCCGGGTCAGTTCGCTGCACCGGAGGGCGAATTTCGGAGAATGCAGGGCGCGCTGCGCACGCACCCTGCATGATCGTGCTACGGCGTGATCTAGCAGCCGCTGTCGGCCATGGACAAAAACGCCTCGTCGCCCGGAACTTTCGCGAGCTGCTTGTACATGTCCCACTCGCCCTTGCTTTCGTCGGGTTTCTTCACCTGGAACAGGTACATGTCATAAACCATGCGGCCATTGGGAAGGACCTTGCCCTTCTTTGCAAACACGTCTTCGACCGGCATCTCGTGCAGAAGCTTGGCGACAGGCTCCGTAGCGTCCGTGCCGGCCTTCTGCACCGCCTTGAGGTATTGCAGGACGGTTGAATAGGTTCCGACGTGGATCATGTTCGGCATCCGGCCGGTCTTATCCAGATAGCGTTTTGCGAAGGCACGGTTCTCGTCATTCTGGTCCCAGTACCACCCTTCGGTCAGCGTAAGCCCCTGTGCCGCCTTGAGGCCCAGGCCCTTCACCTCGGCCAGCGTGAACAGCAGCGCTGCGAGGCGTGTGCCGCCCTGCGTGATGCCGAATTCCGACGCCTGTTTGATGGCATTGGCGGTGTCGAGGCCCGCATTGGCAAGGCCGATGACGTTGGCACCGGAGCCCTGCGCCTGCAGGAGAAATGACGAGAAATCGTTGGCGCTCAGCGGGTGGCGAACCGCACCCACCACTTGGCCGCCCTTTGACTTGACGAACTTGGAGGTCTCGCCTTCCAGCGAGTATCCGAACGCATAATCGGCGGTCAGAAAGAACCACTTGTTGCCGCCGTTCTCCACCAGGGCGCCACCGGTGCCAACGGCGAGCGCATGGGTGTCGTACGCCCAGTGGAAGCCGTAGGGCGTGCATTGTTTGCCGGTAAGATCGGATGTGGCCGCACCGGTCACCATCGTGATTTTTTTCTTCTCTTTGGAGAGCCCCTGCACGGCGAGCGCGACGGACGACGTCGTCAACTCCATGATGGCGTCGACCTTGTCGGTATCGTACCATTGCCGGGCGATGTTGGAGGCCACATCGGGCTTGTTCTGGTGGTCGGCGCTGACGATCTCGATCGGCACACCGAGAACTTTCCCGCCGAAATCCTGGACGGCCATGCGGGCTGCCTCCACAGACCACTTGCCGCCGAAATCAGCATAGACGCCAGACTGATCGTTGAGGATGCCGATCTTGACGACGCCGTCCGAGGCCTGCTGCGCCGATGCGGCTTGCGTCAGAACGGTGCAGCTCAGGGCGAATACAAGTGTTTTGAGAATTTTCATCAGCTTCTTCCCTTCTGTTTTATTGCGCTGGGATAGAGCCAGCGTCTTTATCGAGCCATGGTGGAACCGGCTGCGAGCGTGGTCAAGGAAGCTAACGGCGCATTCGCGCGCAGCAATCCCGCCAGGGTTCATCCTTAAGTCGCATGACCCAAAGCCGACGCCTTCGCCGCGCTAGGGCGACGGTCTCCACGCGGTCCGAGAGCTACCCTTACGTCTGCGCGACGGGGCGCAGATCAATCGCGTCGATGAGCGCCATGCGCCGCGCTTCACCGGCGACAATCTTGGCTTTCAATTCCTGCAATGTGCTCCGGTGCGTTCCGAAAATGGCAATTCCGGCAAGAACGGCGCTCACGCTGGCGAGAAGGATCAGCACATCGGACCGGACCAAGCCAAGAACGAGCGCGGCCATGAGCGCAAGGCCGCCGCCGGTTGCCAGCCTGGCCACAACCATGATCTTTCGGCAACGCTCCGCCGCATCGGCAAGCATATCGATCTCAAGCTCGAGGTTCGCGATCTCGTCGCTCATCATCGTCATACCCCCGAACTCGTCTCCGCCGCATGCAAACGCAGAACTCTAAATCCGACGCAGGGGGATCGTCCAGGCAAAGACCATCCCAAGCCCGGCAAAGGCTGCAATCGTCAGGAATGCCGCGCGAAACCCGTCCGCGACCGAGAGGAGCACCGCGCCCCTTTCCGCCGCGGGCAACATGTCCAGCGCCGACGGGCCCTCCTGCAGCAGATGTCCGAACAAATCGGTGACTGCTGCGCCCTGTGATCGCAGCGCCATGAACAGCACGGCGCCTACGATCGCGGCGCCCAGTCCCGCTCCGATGGATCGCGACAGTTGCACGGACGCGGCAGCAGCCCCCAGCATGTCATGCCCCGCCTCGCTCTGGACGGTCACTTGGACGACGCCCATGGTGGTGCCCATGAAGAGCGCGCAGGCCGAGAGGGCGAGGGCGAGCTGGGTGACCGTCAGATATGGGGCGCCATAGGCAACAAGCACCATGGTCATCGTCGCGCCCAGCAGCCCGAGCGAGGGGAAAATCGCCGTGTACCCTGTCCTGCTGACAAGGCGCCCCGTGAGGATGGATCCCAAGCCGACCCCGACCGTCAACGGAAGCAACAGAAGGCCACTTTCTGACGGCGATGCACCCCGGACGACCCGCAGATAGATCGGGATGAAGGTGGTCAGCGAGACGAGGGCGGCGCCGTGGCACGCAGCAAGCGCGTCGGCGCGCCAAACACTGGGTTGGCGCAGCAGGGCAATCGGCAGGAGCGGGACGGCGGCGCGCTTCTCACGCCAGATGAGACAAAGCAGGGAGATGACGGATAGCACTGTCAGGGCCAAGGCTCGGGGCAGAGCCGATGGGTCCGCTTTCTGCATCTGCTCGAGTGCAACGAGGAGGGGGGCGATGAAGGCGATGAGGAGGACAAGCCCCCCTGCATCAAACCGCCCAGGGTGCCCGGAGCCCGCCCGTGCCGGCAGCCTCAGGGTCAGGAAGAGGGCGAGAAGACCCAGCGGAGCACTCACGAGAAAGATTGATCGCCAGCCGTAATATTGGGTCAGGAAGCCGCCCGCTACGGGGCCGAACGTGCTGGCCGACACGACGATGCCGGCGAGATACCCCTGAAAGCGCCCGCGCTCGCGCGGCGGGATCGTTTCGCCGATGAGTGCCTGCGAAAGGGTCATGAGGCCGCCGCCGCCGAGACCCTGCAGAACACGGCCCGCCACCAGCATTTCGGTGCTGATCGAAACCGCGCAGAGCAGGGACGCGACAATGAACATGGCGAGCGCAACGAACATCAGCCGCCTGCGGCCGTAACTGTCACCCAGACGCCCATAGACCGGTGCCGCGATGGTTGCGGCCATCAGATATGAGACGACGATCCACGAGACTCTCTCGGGGTCTCCAAGCTCGGCGGCAATCGCCGGCAGGGCGGCGGCGACAATCGTCTGGTCCATGACGGCCAGAAACATCGGCACCATGATGGAAGGGAGGACTGTTAGAAAAATGCGTCTCAGGGTGGGAGCGGGGAGAACGCCTTTCGTGGGATCGTCAGACAATGAGACAGTCGTCCTTCAGCGTTGGTGCCGTTTGAGGTCGCGCCGCAACCCATGACAGGCGCATCGCGACTGGCACAGGCGGGTTGAAACGGTGAGGGCTCAAGAGTGACGGATCGGGACCCACAAGTCACGTTTATCGTCTGGTTGCTTGACAATTTTTTGCCCGCGGCAGGCCTCATGCCCCGAGCGCATTGTTGCGTCGCGTGCAACGCAAGCACAAATGCGCGATTGCGTATAATGACAGTCGCGAATCACTCTCAAGGCGCACAAGACATGGCGACGGTTCTGGAAAGACTATGGTCAAGCCTCTTTGGCGGCCCTAAGGCCGAATCGGCGCGCCCTGTGGCTGAGGCGACCGAGTACAAGGGCTATCTGATCACTCCCACGCCCTATCCGGCGAAAGGCCAGTTTCAAACCGCCGGACTGATCGAAAGGGATCTGGAAACAGGCCGAAAGGAGCACCGGTTCGTTCGGGCGGAGACCCATGCGAGCGTCGAGGATGCGAGTTCTTTCGCACTTGCGAAAGGGCGGCAGATCATCGACGAGCAGGGTGATCGCATCTTCGATTGACGGCGTGGCGATCAACTCCGCAGCACGATACATACCCCGCCGGCGGCGCGAATCTTGCCACAGACGGCATTGGCGGCCTCGCGCGTGGCCGCTGGAGCCCGGACGCGATAGAATGCTCGTGTGCCGCGGCTCCTGAGCCTGGTGCCAATAATCATCGGCTGGATGTCGCCCAAAGCAGCCGCATAGGTTTCTCGGGCCCGAGCGAATGATCGAAGCGCGCGCTCTTTCGAGAAATTGCCCGCGAGCTGCACGCCCCATGGGGCGAACGGCGCCTCCGCGATACTCTCGTTCCCCGGTCGGCGCAGGAGTGCGGTGACCTGGAGACAGGAACTGGGCGGCGCTGTGGGTGCCTCTGTCTGATCCGCCTCCGGGCCGCGGCGGGCAGCCCATGCGTCAGCCGATTGCCCCGTGATCGCGAAGACATACTGCCTTGTTTCCGACGGCAGAGTGCGCTGCGCCGCCAGCCACCCCGTCACGCGAGCCGGGCCGCCGTTATACGCGGCGGCTGCAAGGCCGAGATTGCCGAACCGTGTGGTCAGGTCCGCGAGCAGTGACGCCGCTTTCGGAATGGCCTGTTCCGGATCGAAGGGATCGGCAAGGCCGCGCTCCTGAGCGGTGCCCGGCATGAATTGCGCAATACCCTGCGCACCGGCCGGGCTGACGACGCGGGGGCGGAATGAACTCTCCTGCCAGATGAGTCGGGTGAGAAATTCGACCGGAATGTCATGTGACCGCGCGCTCTCTTCGATCAGCCGGCACAGTGCCTGTTCGACTGTTTCCGTGGCGGGGAGAGGGGTTGCCACTGCCCCCGCCGCACTGACGAGTGTGGCGAGCGCAGCGAGGCGAAAGCAGGCCCAAAACCCGGGGTGCCGCGACACGATCATCTCCGCCAACGTTGCGGCGCCGAGAGTACACGCGGAGGAGGGGCTGACCGATCCGCCTTGCCAAAAATCTTCATCGTCTCGACGTGTCCGTTGCAGTGATCGTGCTAGCGGGCGACGAGCCTGTGCGGCAGGAGGTCGTCCTCCGGCTGATCGCCTCTCCATAGGATCTCCAGCTGCGCCACCACACGGGAGCCAAACGCATCGTAGGGAATATGGACTGATGTCAGCCAGGGAGCGAGCCACGCATTGAGCGCATTGTCATCCACGCCCAGGATCCTGCAATCGGCAGGGATCGAAACGCTCTGTTCCCAGGCCAGGCGATAGGCGCCGTAGGCCATGAGATCACTGGCGCACAAGAGCCCGCTTGGCCAGTCGCCCGTGCCGACCAGGATACGCGCGGCCTCGTATCCAACCTGCAGATGAGAGAGTCCTGGCGCGTCGGCTCGTCTTATCTGATCCTCCGCGATACCCAGATGGCGCATTCGCTCGATAAATCCAGCCACGCGGTCCCGTGTGGTCGATGAGCCCTGAGATGGGTAGATCACGGCTGGCCGTCTGATTCCGAGTGACCAGAAATGGTCCGCCGCGTCCGCACCCGCCCGGTAGTTGTCGATCCCGACGAAGGGGCCAGGACCAACTGGGTTGCGGCGACCAACAAAGACGATGGGATCTCCCCGTCCCACGGCGCCGGCGAGAGCCAAGCTGTCAACGGCATTCACCAGAACATAGCCGCGAACACCCTGTGAGCGCATGGCGTGCAGGTACTCGTCCTGCAGATCCGGGCGATCATGCGTATCGCACAGAATCATGACATAGCCGGCCGCCCGGAGGGCGGCTTCCGTCGAGGCGGCAATGGCCGCCATGGCCGGATTGTCGAGATTGGGCGACAGCATCGCGACGATGCGGCTTTCCCTTCGTCGCAGGGCTCGTCCCACATGGTTGGGGCGGTATCCGAGTGTCTCGATCACCTCCCGGATGCGCGCCGCCGTTTCGGTCGAGGCGCGCTGGGTCTGGCCATTCACGATCCGCGAGACGGTGGCGACGGACACCCCTGCCGCCGCCGCCACCTGGGCTAGGGAGACAGGGGCGGTTGTGACCTGGCGTTTCTTGTTCATGGGTCCTTTTCTCACCGTTTTCCGAGGAGTGTCGAGTCCCGCATCAGTCCCATCAGAAACCGCATTGACAATTTAGGCAAACGTTTGCCAAACTCTCTCCCAAGATGAGACTCCTCCTTGCAAGGGGTCCGTTCTTACAGGGCAGGATCGAGGAGAAGCGCTCCCGGTTCTGAGAGGAATGCCATGCCGAAGCCGGTCTCCGTTCCGATGTCTTGCCCAGCCTGAGGCTGCGAGCGCAATGCGTTTGCGTGGCTCGCGCACAGTGCGACCTCGCATCGTATGAATCTCAGGGCAAGGACGGCCGGCAACCGAGCTTTTGAGGGAGGATGACGATGAAGACTACACGACTTTTGCTGGGCAGCGGCCTGCTTGCCCTCTGCCTCGGCGCCAGCCAGGCTCAAGCCCAGACGACGCTGCGCATGACGTGGTATTCCGACGGCAACGAGGGGGAGGTGATGACCGACCTGCTGCGCCGTTTCGAGGAGAAGAACAAGGACATCAAGGTCGTGCTCGACCAGGTTCCGTTCAAGGCCATCAACGAGAACCTCCCGGTTCAGCTGGCGTCCAACCAGGGTCCGGACATCGCCCGCGTCGGAGATCTCGGCGGGATCGCGAAATACATGCTGGACCTGCGTCCGCATCTCCAGAACCCGGCCTATTTCGAGGCGAGTTATGGCCCGTTTCTCTCATGGATGCGGGTCCCGGGCGACACCTCCTCGATCCCTGGCTACATGACGCAGCTCACCGTTACCGGCCCGTTCGTCAACAAGACCTTGTTCGAGCAGGCTGGCATTGCGATGCCTGGGCCAAAAGCGACCTGGGAGGATTGGGCAAAGGCCACGAAGGAAGTCGCCGCAAAGGTTCAGGCACCTTTCCCGATCGCGGTCGACAGGTCTGGCCACCGATTCTTTGGCATTGCCATTGGGCAAGGCGCCAAGGTGCTGAATGACAAGGACGAACCCGCTGTCATCGATGACGGTTTCAAGCGCGCCGCCCAGCTTGTCTACGACTGGCACAAGGCTGGTGTGATGTCGAAGGAGTTGTGGGGCGCTGTCTCGGGAACTGCCTATCGCGGCGCCAACGATGAATTCAAGAACGCCCAAGTTGTGATGTACATGTCGGGGTCATGGCAGATCGGCCAGTTCGACAAGACCATCGGCTCGGCTTTTGACTGGGTTGCGGTGCCAACGCCTTGCGGGCCGGCCAACTGCTCCGGCATGCCGGGCGGGGCCGCGCTGGTCGGCATCAAGACGACGCAGCATCCGAAGGAAGTGGCGCGCGTGATCGAGTATCTCGCCAGTGAAGACGTGGCGGCCGAATTCTACCAGCGCTCGCTCTTCGTGCCAGGCCATCTCGGGATCGCCAAGAAGGGCCTCGACTACAAGGATGCTTCACCGCTCGGCAAGGCCGCGCTGAAAGTGTTCAGCGATCAGGTCAACTTGCTGGCGCCGGCTGCCAACCGCTTGCAGGGCTACGTCAATAACCGCGTGATCTTCAACGCGACCATCAGCCGACTTGGGCAGGCCATTACGGGCGAATCCACGCTGGACGAGGCGTATAAGCGGATCGCCAGCGATGTCGACCAGCAGATCGCCGAGCGGAACAAGAAATAATAATGCCGATTCCGGGCCATTGCGATGATGGCCCGGGGTCCCTTGCGCGCAGACAGCCGATGACAGAACGGTCGCCCATGCCCGGCGTTGAACCCCTTCCGAAGACGACAGCACGCCCAAGCATCGTCGCCTGGCTCGGCATCCCGTTTGTGCTGGCGATGCGCATTGTCGACTATCCGATGCGGGCGCTCCAGCGTGCGCTTGGCGAGCAGCGGATGGCCTATGTCTTTCTGCTCCCAAACCTCATTTTCTTCAGCCTCTTCGTCTTCGCTCCGATCGTCATCAACGTGATTTTCTCGGTCACGGGCGGACCGGCCCTGTTCCCGTCCGAACGGCCCTTCGTGGGTGCCGGGCAATATGCCTATCTGTTCGACTGCGGATCTTACCTCGATCCGAGCACTTGCCGGGAGGACCATTTCTGGCGCGGCGTTGCCAACACGTTCAGGTTCACCGCTTCCCAGGTCGTCGCGATGGTTCTCCTGTCGCTCCTGACCGCCGTCGTGCTGAACATGAAAATTCGCGGTCGCGGATTTTTTCGCGCGGTCTATTTCTTCCCGGTTCTCCTTTCTCCGGTTGTCGTCGCGCTGATCTGGAAATGGATCTTGCAACGCGACGGCCTGTTGAATGCGGGCATTATTGGGCTTGGGGGCGAGCGGATCCTGTTCCTCGTCGAGCCCGGTTGGGCGATGTTCTGGGCCGTGTTCGTGTCGATCTGGGCTCATATGGGATTCTACACCCTCATCCTTCTCGCGGGTCTGCAGGCCATCCCCTCCGATATCTATGAGGCGGCCGAAATGGACGCGACACCGCGCTGGCGGGTCTTCCTGCGGTTGACCCTCCCGCTCCTCTGGCCGAATCTCATCGTTGTGATCGTGCTCGCGTTGATCCGCGGCGTTCAGACATTCGACGAAGTCTTCGTGCTCACCGGTGGCGGTCCGGGGACCGCCACACTGATGATCGTGCAGTACATCTACGAGACTGCCTTCTCCAATCAGGTGCAGAATTTCGGACTCGCGGCTGCAGCCTCAGTGGTCCTTGGCGTCGTGCTCTGCCTGCTCACAGGCCTGCAACTGGCCCTCTCGCGACGAAAGGCGGCGTGATGGGAACAACCCTTTCGCGGATCCTCACGTCCCGCCGGCGAGCCGGGCGATGGCACTGGACGGACGTTGCCGCCTACACCTACCTTTGCATTGGCGTGATCCTGATGTTCGGGCCCGTGGCATGGCTGGCGCTCTCATCCTTCAAGACGCAGGCCGGGTTGCTGGAATTCCCACCGACGTTGCTGCCCTTGGCACAGAAGGAGGTGGTCGTTGATGGCTATCCTCAGCCACTGCCGTTGTTCGCCGCAACGCTCGAAGACGGCACGACGCGGCATCTCGCCCAGGTCCGACGCATCGGAATTGTGGCGCAGATGGTCGATCCATCCGATCCATCGCAGCAGTTTCGGGTTCCGATCGAGCGGCGTATTCCGGTCCGGGAATTCTCTCTGGCGACATCGAATTATACCGAGCCGCTGCAGCGTTTTGCCTTCATGCGCTTCCTCGGTAACTCGGTCTTTGTGACCGTCGTCGCCACGCTCATCACGCTTTTGATCAACTCGATGGCGGCCTACGCTCTGTCCATTTATGAATTTCGTGGCAAGAATACCGCCATGGTTCTGGTGATCGGAACGTTGATGATCCCCATCACGATTATTCTCGTGCCAGTCTATCTGGTGGTGACCGAATTCGGTCTCGTCAATTCTCTCTGGGCCGTCATCCTTCCCGGGGCGGCCACTCCAACGGGTGTTTTTCTCCTTCGCCAGTACATGCTGACGCTGCCCCCTGACCTGATCGAGGCGGCCCGCATGGACAAGGCATCGGAGTGGCAGATTTACTGGCGCATCGTGATGCCGCTGACTCTTCCGGCCCTTGCAGTGCTGGCGATATTTTCCATCATGTGGCGCTGGAACGAGTTCCTGTGGCCGCTCGCTGTGCTCACCAAGACGGAAGTCTATACGCTGCAGATCGGGCTCAACGCCTTCCAGGGCGAACTGCAGACGCAGTGGCATTTCCTTCTCGCCATGACGATGGTGACACTCATTCCGGTCGCCATCGTCTTCGTCTTCCTGCAACGCTTCATCACCACCGGTATTGCCAATACCGGGATGAAATAACTCTCCGGATGACCCATGGCTGAGCTGAAGCTCGTCGACATCAAGAAGTCCTATGGAGCGGCCAAGATCCTCCACGGCATCGATCTGGACATCGCCGACGGTGAGTTCGTCGTGTTTGTCGGGCCGTCCGGTTGCGGCAAGTCCACGCTGCTGCGCATCATCGCGGGACTCGAGCATGTGAGTGAGGGAGAGATTCTGATTGACGGTCATAGCGTCGTGGGCGTGCCGGCCTCCGACCGCGGCCTTGCCATGGTGTTCCAGTCCTACGCCCTCTATCCGCACATGAGCGTCTTCAAGAACATGGCGTTCGCCCTCGAGAACATGGGGCTCGGACGACAGGAGATTGACCAGCGTGTGCGGCGAGCGGCGCAGATGCTGCAGCTCACGGACTATCTCGACCGCAAGCCAAAGGCTCTATCCGGCGGGCAGAGACAGCGCGTGGCCATCGGCCGCGCGATCGTCCGCGACCCCAAGATCTTCCTCTTCGACGAGCCGCTTTCGAACCTCGACGCGGAGCTGCGAGTCGCGACCCGGAAGGAGCTCGCGGCCCTTCACGGACAGATCGGCGGGACCATGATCTACGTCACGCACGACCAGGTCGAGGCCATGACCTTGGCCGACCGCATCGTGGTCCTTCGCGCCGGACGGATCGAGCAGATAGGCACTCCGCTCGACGTCTATAACCGACCTGCCAACCTGTTTGTGGCTGGCTTCATTGGTTCCCCGCGCATGAACCTGCTGCCAGGCCGTGTTGTCGGACCGGACGCCATCCGCATTGGCAACGAACCGCACATGATTGCGATGCCGCTGCCGGAGGGGCTGCACGTGGATGACGAGATCACGCTCGGTGTGCGACCGGAGCATATGGACGTGACTGCGCGGGACGATGCGGACCTCGCCATCACCCTGGATCTCGTCGAGCATCTCGGCGGCGAGACCTACCTCTACGGCTCGACGCCGGGTCTGGCGCAGATCACGGTCAAGCAGGATGGCCAGACAGCCTACCAGCGCGGAACACGGCTCAGGCTGCACTTCAGGCGAGACGCGTTTCACCTTTTTGACGTTGCCGGACGCGCGCTGCGCGCCAACTGATCGTTCTCAGGAGACACATCGATGAAGGCTTTGGTGGAAGGGCGCTACGGCGGTCGCGACGGTATTTGGGCGGTGTTTACTCTTGAGGCCGGCGCGGAGCTTCGAGTCGGTATCGTGGAGCATGATATCGGACGGGTGCTGCTTCGACGCGGGAATGGATACCGGTTGGATCGCGGCTGGTCTATTGCGCCCGGCGGTCTCGAGCCCCCCTATGAGGGCCGTCTGCGGGACGACCTGTCCGGCTTTACCTGCCCGAAGGCTGAGGCGAGTGAGGCCGACGGCAAAGTCGTGCTGACGGGCGGTGGCCTGCGGGCAGAGGTGACACTGGCTCCCTTTGGAATCGCGTGGTTCAGATCCGGCGAAACAACCCCGTTTCTCCATGATCGCGCCACGCAGGCTTACTTTGTGTCGAACAAGACCGGCACATTGCAGCATGTCATGGCTCGGGACAAAGGCGAGCGTCACTATGGCCTTGGAGACAAAGCCGGCCCTCTCGATCACACTGGCCGCCGGTTCAAGATCGATGCCGTCGATCCCTGTGGATTTGACGCCGAGCTGAGCGACCCACTCTACAAGATGATTCCGTTCCTGCTGGTCGACGGCCCGACCGGCGCGCACGGGGTCTTCTACGACAACATGGCGGTCGGCGAGATGGATCTCGGCTGCACGCTCGACAACTACCATGGATTGTTTCGGTCATATTCGGCGCAGGATGGCGATCTCGATTTCTACGTGATGGCCGGTCCCACGATTCCGGCGGTCGTCCGACGGTTTTCCTGGCTCACGGGCGGACAGGCCTTTGCGCCGAAATGGTCCCTCGGTTTTGGCACCACCTCGATGACGATCGCCGATGCGCCGGACGCCGACGCGCGGATCTCGGATTTCATCGACAAGTGTCGTCACTATGACGTTCCCTGCGACAGTTTCCATTTCGGCTCTGGCTACACCTCCATCGGACACCGCCGCTACGCCTTCAACTGGAATCGCGACAAATTCCCCGACCCGGCCGCCACCATGGCGCGGCTCAAAGCTGCTGGGATGGAGCCTGTCACCAATTTGAAGCCATGTCTGTTGGACGATCATCCGCGCCTTCCCGAAGCCATGGCGGCCGACATTCTCGTGCGGGATGCGCAGACGGGTCGGCCAGCGCTGGCGCAATTCTGGGATGGCCTAGGATTCCACATGGATTTTACCAATCCGGCCGGAAGAGCCTGGTGGCGGGCCGGCATTAAAACGACATTGCTGGACTATGGGGTCGTGTCCGTCTGGAACGACAACAATGAATTCGAAATCTGGGACGAAGACGCTGTCTGTGATGGGGATGGCAGGCCTTTTGCTCAATCCCTCGCGCGACCGGCCCAACCGCTGCTGATGACCAAGCTGTCCTACGAGGCGCAGCAGGCTCAGCATCCGCATAAGCGCCCCTATGCGGTCACGCGGGGCGGGGCCGCGGGGCTTTGGCGCTACGCCCAGACCTGGTCGGGCGACAATGAGACGGCCTGGAAGACACTTCGCTTCAACCTGACCCAGGGACTGAATATGAGTCTCTCCGGCATGTTCAACATCGGTCATGACGTCGGAGGGTTTCACGGGCCGAGTCCAACACCCGAGCTGTTTTGTCGGTTCGTCGAGTTTTGTTCGCTCTGGCCACGCTTTGTCATGAACTCCTGGAAGGACGACGGTGTCGTCAATCTCCCGTGGATGCATCAAAGCGTGATGGCAGAGGTTCGCTCCGCCATCCAGCTTCGCTATCGTCTCATGCCCTATCTCTACACTCAGATGTGGCGGGCATCGCTTGCCGACGAACCGGTCATCCGACCGCTCTTTTTTGATTTCGGCGACGATGCCGCGGCGAGGGACGTGCAGGACGCTTTCATGCTCGGACCAGACGTGTTGGTGGCTCCCGTTCTCGAAGAGGGCGCCGTGGCGCGCGATATCTATCTGCCGGTGCATGCCGGCGGTTGGTACGACTTTCACGACGGGACCCATATCCGGGGCGGCCAACAGGTCAAGGTTCAGGCGCCTTTGGGACGCTTGCCGGTCTTTGTCCGCGCCGGTGCAATGGTGCCGCTCGGGAGCCAGTTCGGCGGGATCGATCCGCAGTCTGATGTGCACCGCGAGTTGGTGGTGTTCGGTTCACCTGCGCTGCCGTCCTCGACTGAACTTTATGAAGACAATGGCGACGCTGCGAGTTGGCGGTCAGGAGGCGGGTTGGTCGTGCGATTCACGCTCGCGCCCCAAGGCGGCGTACTCGTTCTATCCTATGAAGCAGCGGGCGATTATCGGCCAGCCTTCGAAGAGCTGCAGGTAAGAGCGATCTCTCCCGGCCTCATCATTCGGTCGACTCCGGGCGAGCCCATCAAGCTTGTTCCGGGCGATCCATTTTTTTGAGCCGTCAATGTCGTGAGCGGATGGCGCCAATAACGATATCTCGTTAAATGAGTAACTCGCACTGCACATCGTGAAGGAATGAACTTTCGGCAACGGCGGTGCAACTTCGAATCGAAGAGCGCAAGAAAATGCAACAATAAATCGGCCAAAAGGACCTTTTGCGCCGCAAATAATACCCTCATTGAGTGGTAGGAATACCCTCTTTGGGTATTAGCGCTGCCGTCCGACTTCGTGTCTCTTATGGCCCGAGAATCCTCCCGATTGCGGCCGTCGCCGCGGGCGTCTGGAGGCAACGAAGGACATTTGAGGCGTACCCATGGCTGATGTAACAGTAAACCTAATTGACTATAATCTCGGTAAACCCTTCGACGCACTCGACAACGTCGTCCTGGCCGATACAGGCGCTGCCATCGGCGCTCTCACGCCCACGGAAATCGGCGAGCTGGCTGGAAACAATGTCGACTCCATCAATGCGACCGACGACGTTCTGGCACTGAACACCACGCAGTTCGCCCAGCTGGGCGCAGTGACCCTGACTGCCGGTGATGCGGTTACTCTCGCAGACACTGGCGCTGCGATCGGCGCTCTCACGCCAACCGAGATTGGTGCGCTGGCTGGCAAGAACGTCGACATCATCGATGCGACCGACAACGTGTTGGCCCTCAGCGCCGCGCAACTCGCCCAGCTGGGCGCAGTGACCCTGACGACCGGTGATGTTGTTACTCTCGCAGACACTGGCGCTGCCATCGGCGCTCTCACGCCGACCGAGATTGGTGCGCTGGCTGGCAAGAACGTCGACATTATCGATGCGACCGACGACGTGCTGGCGCTCAGCACCGCGCAGCTCGCCCAGCTGGGCGCAGTGACCCTGACGGCCGGTGATGCGGTTACCCTCGCCGACACCGGCGCTGCGATCGGCGCTCTCGCGCCGGCCGACATTGGGGCGCTGGCTGGCAAGGGCGTCGACTTTATCGATGCGACCGACGACGTGCTGACCCTCGACACCGCACAGCTCTCCCAGTTGGGTGCAGTGGCCCTGACGGCCGGTGACGTAGTCACTCTGGCGGAATTCGGTGCCGTGCTCTCCGGCGGGTCCGCGGCGCAGGTTGCAACGCTTCAGGGCCTGGGCGTTGACGTCATCGACGCAGTCGACGACGTGCTCACCTACTCGCTCGACATGATGAACGCATTGGGAACGGTGCAACTGACTGCGGGCGACCTCGTGACCGTTGCCGATACCGGTGCGGCCTTGAGCGCGCTGACGGCCGCAGAGGTTGCGGCGCTGGTCGCCAAGCAGGTCGACGTGCTCGATGCCAGTGATAACACCGTTACCCTTTCGGCTGCCGCGACCGCTGCGCTGGGACCGATCACGTTTGACGCCTCAGACACTGTCAACGTCGCCGATACAGGCGCTGCTATCGCGACTTTGACAAGCGTGCAGATCGGTGGCCTTGCCGCCAAGGGCATCGTGTCGCTCGACGCCAGTGACGATGTCCTCGCACTGTCGGTGGCCCAGTTCAACGCGCTCGGTGCTGTGACTTTGGCGGCCGGTGATACGGTCTCCTTGGCCGATACAGGCGCTGCGTTGGGCACCTTGACGACCGTACAGCTTGCGGCCCTCGCAGCAGCGGGGATCGACACGCTTGACGCAACCGACAATGCGCTGTCGCTCTCCATCGCACAGTTGGGCGCTCTCGGTGCCGTCACGCTCACCGCGGTCGACGTTGTGACTCTGTCCGACACGCGTGCCAATCTCGAAGGGCTCACCATCCCCGAAATGGCAGCGTTGGCCGGCCAGGGTGTCGATCGAATCGACGCAAGCGATGACGCACTCGTTCTGTCCATCGCTCAGGCCAATGCACTGGGTGGCGTGTCATTCGCTGCTGGGGATGCCGTCTCGATCGTTGATACGGGAGCGGCTATCAGCGGCCTCTCGGCAGCCGATATTGCGGCCTTCTCGGCACGTGGGGTCGATTCGTTCGATGCCAGCGACAACATCGTCCAGTTCAGCGTTGCGCAGTTCGCGTCCCTGGGTGCGGCATCCTTGGCCGCGGGTGACTCTGTCACTCTGGCCGATAACGGCTTCACCCTCAGCGGGCTGAGCGCATCGCAAGTTGCGCAGCTTGGTGCAAAGGGTGTGGACGTCATCGACACGACGGACAATGTGCTCAATCTGTCGCTTGCGCAGTATCTTGCACTTGGCGGCGTGGCTTTGACCGGCGCCGACACCGTGACGCTCTCCGACACTGGCGCTGCCTTGAGTGCGCTGTCCGCGTCGCAGATTGCGGAACTCGCGGGCCGCGGCGTCGATTCCATCGACGCAAAGGATGGCGTTCTTACCCTCTCCAAGGCGCAGTATGCGGCGCTGTCGGTACCGCTGGCTGCGGGCGATAGCCTGAAGATCAATGGCGGCGCATTCAACGATAAGATCGGTGGAACGGTCAGGAATGACATCCTCAAGGGTCTCGGCGGAAACGATGTCCTGTCGGGCGGTGCGGGCAATGACAAGCTCTACGGTGGCCTTGGCAAGGACGTGCTGACTGGCGGGCTTGGCAAGGATGCCTTCGTGTTCGACACGTCGCCGAACAAGAAGACAAACGTCGACAAGATCTCCGACTTCAACGTCAGGGACGACTCGGTCTACCTCGACAATGCCGTCTTCAAGACACTCGGAAAGGGGACAGAAGCCTCGCCGAAGGAGCTTAACAAGGCGTTCTTCACCATTGGCGACCACGCCAAGGACAAGAACGACTATGTGATCTTCAACAACAAGACGGGTGTGCTCTATTACGACGCAGACGGGTCTGGCGGAAAAGCTCAGGTTGAGATTGCGACGTTGAAGAAGGGTCTCAAGATGACCTATCACGACTTCTTCGTGATCTAAGACGTCTCTGCATGACGAGAACCTCCCGACTTCGGTCGGGAGGTTTTTTGTTGCCTGAAGCTTCTCGCGCTGTCACCCGGGAGGCAGCAGGCTGCGAAGCGTCTCCAGACCCTGCACCATCGCCGCTTCGTTGCTTGCCGCGTACCCCATCACAAGCCCCGATTTTTCGCGGCCATGACGGTAATGCATCGACAAGGCCGACATGTTGATGCCCCGCTCTCGCGCAGCAAGAACAAGCGTGTGATCGGAGATGGGGTGTCGCAGGAGACCCGCCATCTGGATTCCAGAATCGCCCGGCACCATGGTGAGCCAATCCCCGAGATGGGACTGGACGAGGTCCTTGAAGGTTTGCCGGCGCGACGCGTAGATGCGGCGCATGCGTCTCAGGTGACGCGCCATGTGGCCTTGCTCGATGAAGTCTGCCAGCGCGGCCTGCAGCATGAGCGGCGCAAACTGCCCTGTGAGGCTGAGAGCGTTGACGATGCCGTTTTTCAGCGAGGGCGGCAGAACGATGAACCCGAGCCGTAGCGCCGGAAACAGAATTTTTGCGAACGTCCCGACATAGATGACACGCTCGTCATGGTCGAAGCCCTGCATGGCTGGTATTGGCTGACCCTGGAAGCGATATTCTCCATCGAAATCGTCTTCGATGATCCACGCATTGAGCGTCTCTGCAATCTCCAGAAGTTGCAACCGCTGCTCCATCCGCATCGAAGCACCGAGTGGATGCTGGCATGAGGGAGTCACGTAGATAAGCTTCAGGCGGCGAGCAGGTGGCCGTGTGAGATCCCATACACCTTCGCTCACGGCGAGCGGCGCCAGTGTCCCGCCAGCGGCAACAAAAGCCGATTGGGCACCATAATAGCCGGGTTCCTCCATCCACACGCTGTCGCCGGGATCGAGCAGCAGCCGCGCCAGTAGATCCAATCCGGCCTGTGCTCCAGTGGTGATCAGGATCTGGTCAGGCGTGCAGCGCACGCCGCGGGCGACCTTCAGATAATTGGCAATCGCCCGACGAAGATCGGGGTAGCCTTCCACGTGGTAAGTTCCGAACAGGGCGTCGCGGGCATGCTGCGCGCGGCGCGTCAGAAGCCGTCCCCACAGACCGAACGGAAAATTGGCGGCGTCTGGGAGGCCGGGGTGAAATGCGGTGCCGCCTGGGCGGCCATAATGAAATGGCTGCCGGGTCATCAACTCGCCTCGCTTGGACAAGGGGCGGCGTTGCGCCGGCGGGGTTTCCTCTGCACTGAGCGGGCGGATCGGCAGGTCGACGACGACCGTGCGGGCGCCTGGTCGCGCCACGCCATAGCCCTCTGCCGTGAGTTGATCGTAGGCCGCCGTCACCGTGTTGCGGGCGATTCCCAGATCCTGCGCGAGAGCGCGCGTCGACGGCAGATCGGCACCAGCGGGCAGTGCCCGCCTCTGGATGAGGTCTCGCAGGGCCTCATAGAGCTGCCGGTGCAACGGGACACTGGACGTCCGGTCCAGCGAAAGGGCGAAGAGGGGAAAGGTCTGAGCCAATTCGGCTCCTCCTGCAATTTATTATAACGTAACATAAATTCAAAACTGGCTCCATTGAAATTGCGGGAACCGGCCCTCGCGGAGGGTGCAGCGCTTCCTAGTATGGCGCAGCGGCGATAACGGCGGCTGGGAGCGTGAGCATGGGCGTGAAGATCGGGATCAATCCCATCACCTGGACCAACGACGACGTGCCGTCGCTCGGGGGAGATACGCCCCTCGAAGTCTGCCTGGCTGAAATGCGCAAGGCTGGCTACCGCGGGACTGAACTCGGCGGAAAGTACCCGCGCGAGAGCGGGGCGCTCGCAGGCGCGCTGTCAAAGTTTCACCTCGAACTGGTGTCGGGCTGGTATGATGGGCGCATCCTCGAGCGCGAGGTGGACGCGGAATTCGACGCCGTGCTGCCGCACCTCTCGCTTCTTCGAGACCTTGGCGCAAAGCATGTCGTGTATGCCGATACCTCATGGGGGCGGCACGACGCCATCTTCCGCCCGATATCGGAGCGACCCAAGCTTCCTGAGCGGGATTGGCCGGCCTATGGCGCCAAGATTACCCGATTGGCAGAGAAAATGGCTGATTTTGGCGTCGCCATGGCGTTCCACCACCATATGGGAACGATCGTCGAGACGGATACCGAGATCGATTCCCTGATGCGGCACACCGGCAAGGCCGTTGGCCTCCTCTTCGATACCGGCCATTGCGTGTTCGCCGGCGGGGACCCGGAAGCCCTTCTCGAACGTCATCTTGATCGTGTCGTTCACTTCCATTGCAAGGATTACCGGCCGGCCGTGATGGCGCAGGCGCGCCGCAACGACATGAGTTTCATGGAGGCGGTCCTCGCGGGCATTTTCACTGTTCCCGGTGACGGTGAGGTGCCCTTTGGGCGTCTCCTCGCCATGCTAGCTGGAGCAGGTTACGCGGGCTGGCTGGTGGTCGAAGCCGAGCAGGATCCGGCCAAAGCTCATCCTTTGACCTATGCGCGCATGGGATACGCCCACCTCAAATCGGCCGCGACAGCGGCAGGGTTCATCGTCGAGGAGTGACTGGCCACCGGCGGCGGCCACATCAGGCTGCCTTGCCAGGATCAAGCGCATCGGCGCGAACCCAGAACGGAGCATGCGTGTGTCGACTGACGCCGCGGCGAGACTTCAACCATAAAAAGTGGGGACTTCATCGTGAGGAACATGTTGAACGAATTCGGATTGAACGCGAGGCGTTTTCTGACAGTGACTTTTGTGGTGCTCGGCAGCGTGCTCAGCGCGCCGTCCCCGTCTCTGGCGCAAGCCAAGAAACCCGAAGCGGTGCGGATCGTCTTCGTCACCCATGGGCAGGCCAACGATGCCTACTGGACAGTGGTCAAGAACGGCATGACGGCTGCGGCTTCGGCGCTGAAGGTCAAAGTCGAGTATCAGGCACCAGCCAGCTTCGACGTTGTCAAACTGGCGCAGATGATCGAGGCAGCTACAGCGACCCGACCCGACGGCCTCGTGATCTCGATCCCCGATGCCACTGCGCTCGAGGGCCCGATCAAGGCGGCGAAGGCCGCGGCAATCCCCGTCATTGTGATCGATTCCGGCGGCGAGGTCGTGAAGCCCTGGGGCCTTGATCTCTACGTCGGAAGTGCATCCGAGTACGACAACGGTGTGCAAGCCGGCGAACTCATGGGCAAAGCCGGTGTCAAGGACGCCATGTGTGTGAACCACGAGGTCGGCAATGTCAGCCTCGACAGCCGGTGTCAGGGCCTGGCGGATGGGCTGAAAGCCACCGGCGGAAAGGCATCGGTAGTCGCTGTTTCTCTGGACCCTACGGAATCGGCCCGCCGCGTCGAGGGTTACATGGCCTCGCACCGGAGCACGGATGGCATGCTGATGCTTGGGACCACGTTGGCCGAACCGCTTCTCAAGATGCTGGATGAGCGCGGATATACCAAGAAGCTCAAGATCGGCAGTTTCGATCTCTCGCCCGAGGTCTTGGACGCCTTGCAGTCCGACAAGATGATGTTTGGCATCGACAACCAGCAATACATGATGGGGTATTTGCCGGTGGTCCTTCTGGCCGGGCGGGCGATGTACAAGACGATTCCGGTCACCGACATCCTCACAGGTCCATCTTTCGTGACCAAGGCCGACGCAGCGTCGATCAAGACGCTGAGCGATCAGGGCATCCGCTGACACGCGACGCGCGGCCGCAAGGCCGCGCTCGCCCGATCACGAAGAGAACGTTCATGCCCATTCAACAGACAGTACCGCTCCGGCGAAATCGACTCGTTCGGTTGATTTCTCGCGGATTGCGGCGGCCCGAGCTCGGCGCGCTCGGCGCGACTGTATTCACATTTGGATTCTTCGCCGTCACGGCCGGAGACAGCGGATTGTTCAGCGCCCTGGGTGTTGTCAATTTCCTTCATGTCTCGGCACAACTTGGCATTCTTGCTGCCGCGGTTGCGCTCCTGATGATCGGCGGCGAGTTCGACCTCTCCATTGGATCGATGATCGGCTTTGCTGGAATCACGATCGGAATCGCAGTGGTGCAATTCGGTTTGCCGATCTGGCTATCGGTTCTGATTGCCTTCGCGTTTGCAATGGTGATCGGGGCCACCAACGGGTTGCTGGTCGCGCGAACGGGCCTGCCTTCGTTCATCGTCACGCTCGCGAGCTATTTCGTTCTACGGGGTCTCAGTCTCTCCGTGACGCGCGCCCTGACAGGACGAACCCAGATTCCCTACATCACCAAGAACACGACGGAGTCAGACATCGTCTGGCTGTTCGGAGGCAAGTTCGGGTCAGGTGTTTTTTCGTGGCTTGGACAAGCGGGATGGATCGCGACCCGTCCGGATGGCGTGCCCTTGGTTCAGGGCCTCCCGATGTCGATTGCCTGGTGGCTCGTCCTGACGGCTGCGGTCACCTGGCTGCTGGTGAAGACTGAATTCGGCAACTGGATTTTTGCCGTCGGCGGCGACGAGCAGGCCGCGCGCAATGTTGGCGTCCCGGTCACGCGGGTCAAGGTTCTTCTGTTTGTGGGGGCTTCGTGCGCGGCAACACTTTTTGCCACGATCCAGGTCCTGGAGACCGGATCCGCCGACACTCTTCGCGGAACACAGAAGGAGTTTGAGGCGGTCATTGCCACGGTGATCGGCGGCACCTTGCTGACCGGTGGTTACGGCTCTGCCATCGGGGCCATGCTGGGCTCGCTGATCTTCGGAACGGTGGCGATGGGCATTTTCTACACCGGCATCGACAGCGATTACTTCATGGTATTTCTCGGCCTCATGGTGCTCGTGGCGGTCCTTGTCAACAATTACGTGCGACGGAAGGCGTTGGAGGCACGGTGATGCGTGAAACGTTTACGCCCCCTGTGGTCACGCCACTGATCGAACTTTCCCATGTCAGCCGACGTTTCGGCTCGATGTCCGCGCTGGAGGACATCTCGGTGGCTATCAATCCTGGGGAGGTTCACTGCCTCCTCGGCGACAACGGCGCCGGAAAGTCGACGCTGATCAAGGTCCTTTCAGGCGTCCACCAGCCCAGTGACGGCGAGGTGCGGATTGACGGGGTTCCGACAATTCTCCGCTCCCCGAGACAGGCGCTCGACTGCGGAATCGCGACGGTCTTTCAAGACCTTGCGATGGTCCCTCTCATGAGCATCGTGCGCAACTTCTTCCTCGGGCGGGAACCGGTCAAGGGCCGTTTTATTGCCCGGCGGATCGACATGCGGAAGGCCGAGGCGATCGTCTTGAACGAGATGGCGCAGATGGGCATCAATGTGCGGGATCCGCAGCAACCGGTCGGCACGTTGTCGGGTGGCGAGCGGCAATGTGTGGCAATTGCCCGGGCCGTCTACCATGGCGCCAGAGTCCTGATCCTGGATGAGCCGACCTCTGCCCTTGGAGTGCATCAGGCCTCGATCGTCCTGCGCTACATCGCACGAGCCAGGGCACGCGGCATCGCCGTGATCTTCATCACGCACAACATCCATCACGCCTACCCGATCGGCGACGTCTTCACCCTCCTCAATCGTGGCCGGGTCCACGGCACCTTCCGCAAAGCGGAGATTTCGGAGTCTGAGGTCCTGGAGATGATGGCAGGGGGGCGCGATCTCGAGCGCCTCCGTCACGAACTGGCAACCATATCGATCAATGAAGCTCCGGAACGCGACTCGGGATCGCAATCCGCAGCCAGCACTTTAAGGTAGTCTCATGACAGACCGTCTCAAGGTCGGTGTCGCGGGCGGCGGGTTGATCTCGCAGGTCGAGCACATTCCCAACCTGCTTGCGCTGAATCGCCAGTTCGACCTGCGCGTCGTCAGCGATCCGTCACCGACCGTTCGCGGCGGTCTGAGCGATCGTTTCGGGATCTCCACGGTAGCAAACGCGTCTGAGCTGCTTGGCCTTGGTCTCGATGCCATCGTCATCGCGGCGCCTGATCCGTGGCATGCGGAACTGGCAACCAGCGCCATGGATGCCGGCATCAACGTGTTCTGCGAGAAGCCGCTTTGCTATGGGGTCGCGGAGGCCGATGCGTTGTCGAAGGCCGAGGCGCGCAATCAGGTGGTGCTTCAGATCGGCTATATGAAACGGTTCGATCCCAGCTATGAGGCGGCGCTCGAGCTCGTCGCGGGAAAGGCGGACCAACTGCGGTATATCTCGGTTGAGGTCCACGACCCCGATGCGGGTCCGTTCGTGGGACACCATACGTTGTTTTCCGCGCCGGACGTGCCGAGCGACCTCATCGCGGCGACGTCCCAGCGGCGGCGATGGCAGGTCGAGGCCGCATTGGGATACACGCCATCCGAGACTGTTTTTCGCGGTTTCGCATCCTCCTACTGTTCTGCCCTTGTGCATGACGTGAATGCCGTCCATGGCCTACTCGACGCCATGGGCGCGTCTGGCGGCCCGGTGACAGGAGCAGCGCTCTTTGCCGGCGGCACCGGAGGTCAGGCGACCGTCAGCCTGCGCGGCGGGCTTGCCTTGTGGACCATGACTCATCTGGAGATGCCGGCCGTCACCGACTACGCGGAGCGGATCGAACTCTACTTCGATGACGAGATCGTCGAGCTGGTCTTCCCTGCGCCCTATCTGAACCACCATCCGACACGGCTGACGGTCAGCCGGTCACCCGATGGACGCCTGGAAAAAACAACCATCCGCAACGGCTTTGCAGAGGCTTTTGTGCGGGAGCTCGAAGGCTTCTGGTCGGCCATCGTCAACGGCACGACGGTGCGGAACCGCATTGCGCACGCCGCGCGGGATCAGGACCTTCTGGTTCGGATGGCGCGGCAGGCTGAACGTTCGATTGAGCCTGACCGGCTGATTTGACAGCTCCCGGCCGGGGCTATTGACCGTCAGGACGCCCCACGGTCGGGAAGAATCGCTGCTCCAAGCTGTCGGATGCCGATTCTGACCTCGGCCCCTGCTTCAAGGAATCGCTCGGTTCTGAAATCGACGACGAACAGACGGCCGATCTCGGTCTCGATTGCGTATTCGACGCGATCGCCGAGAAAGACGCTGTGTTGGATCCGACCTGGCAGGCTGTTCTCGGGCGTGCCGGATTCCTCGATGGAAATGGCCTCCGGCCGCACGGCAAGTTCTACCTCACCGTCGCGTTCGTTGCGATGAGGCAGCCACAGGACCATCGACCCGCCCACTGCAATGCGACCGAGGTCGGCATCGCCGCGTGTCAAGCGTGCGCGCACGATATTGGCCTCCCCAAGAAAGCCTGCCACAAAACGGTTTGCAGGCGCGCGGTACAGTTCGACCGGTGCGCCTTCCTGGGCGATGCGCTTGTTATCCATGACGATAATGCGGTCCGAAACGGCAAACGCCTCATCCTGGTCGTGGGTCACGTAGACGACCGTCAGGTTGAGACGCTGCTGGAGGCTGCGAATTTCATCCCTCACATGGCGGCGCAGTTTCGCGTCGAGGTTCGAGAGAGGCTCGTCGAACAGAAGGACTGCGGGCCGCATGACGATGGCGCGTGCCACGGCGACGCGCTGCTGTTGTCCGCCGGACAACTCGCTTGGGAGGCGTTGGGCAAGATGCTCGAGCCCGAGAAGGCCGAGGGCATCGGCAGCCCCGGCCTCGGCAGAAGCCCGGGATTGGCCGCTTGAACGCAGGCCATACGCGACGTTGTGCAGGACGCTCATGTGCGGGAACAAGGCGTAGGACTGGAACACCATACTCACATCACGCCGCGTTGGCGGCACACCGGTGACATCCTGGCCGTCGATGATGATTTTGCCCCAGGTTGACATTTCGAGGCCGGCGATCATGCGCAGGGTCGTCGTCTTGCCGCATCCGGACGGCCCCAGCAGCGTCACGAGCGTGCCCTTCTCGATGGTGAACGACACGTCATCGACAGCAAGACTCGCGCCGTAGAATTTACTGACGGACTGGAATTCGACGGCAGAGACAGCCGGCATCAAAGGACCTCCGCGGGCAGAACAGTGGCGCGTCGGCGCAGGCTGCGCTGGCCGACGAAAACCTCTATGCCGACGATGACAATCAGCATCAGAATGATGAGGACGGACGAATACGCGATCGCGAGCCCATAGGTGCCTGCCTCCGCCAGGCTGACGATATAGACTGTCGACAGCATGACGCCCGGGCTGACCAGAAAGATTACAGCGCTCACGGTGGTCATGGCGGTGACGAAGCCATAGACCAGGGCCGCCACGACGGCGGGCTTCAGGAGCGGGATAACGATCCGTATGACCGTTGCGAAGGAGCCAGTGCGCAGCATCAGCGACGCCTCTTCCAGGCTCCGGTCGATCTGTGAGAGCCCGGCTACGCCTGCGCGCATGCCCGGGCTCATATTGCGGACAACGAAACTGATGACCACGATCGCGCCGGTGCCGACCAGTTCGACGGGAGGATTGTTGAACGCGAGAATGTAGGCGATGCCAAGGACCGTGCCGGGAACGCCCGCAGCGATGAGCATGGTAAACTCGAACGCCGCCTTGCCGGCAAAACGCTGCCGATCAAGCAGATAGGCGATCAGCAGTCCGAGTGCGGCCGTGAGGGGAGCCGCGATGGCTGCGAGTTTGATCGTGGTCCACAAGGATGGCCAGGCCTGACCGGTGAATATCAGCCCGCCGTTCTCGAACGCGAATCCGAAGGCTTGCTGAAAGTGCCGCGTGGTGAAGGCGCTGTTGATGCCCCAGTTCTCGACAAACCCGCCAAACAAGACCATCCCATAGATGACGAGGGTCAGGAGAGCCCAAGGCAGTGCCAGGGCCCCGGCGAGCCAGCGCATAGCAGCTGGGAGCGGGATCGCGACGCCCGCCTGTCCCTTGCCGCCGATGGTCGTGAAGGACTTGTTGGCCAGGATGCGCCGTTGCGCAATAAAAACGGCCAGCATCGCGATCAGAAGGATAAGGCCGAGGACCGCCGCAAGACCCCGATCCTGGCGCGCGCCGACGATCGCGAAGTAGATGCTCGTTGCCAGAACCTGCAGGTCTCCGCCCAGAAGCAGAGGATTGCCGAAATCCGCGAGGCTTTCGATGAAGGAGATCAGGAAGGCATTCGCAAGCCCCGGCAGTGCAAGAGGCAGCGTCACTGTTCGGAAGACACGGCCGTTCCGCGCGCGCAATGTCTGCGCCGCCTCCTCGTAAGATGGATTGATCCCCTGTACGACGCCGACGAGCACCAGGAAGGCAATGGGGGTGAAAGACAGGGTCTGGGCGAACCAGACGCCTTGGAAACCGTAGATCCAGCGCCCCGGTTCAACATGCAAAAGCCACGAGAGCGCGGCGCTGACCATCCCGTTTCGACCAAGGAGCAGGATGACCGCTAGCCCGACGACGAATGGCGGCGTGATGATCGGGAGAATTGAGATCGCCCGCAAAACCCGACGGAAGGGAAGACCTGTGCGCTCTGTCAGAAGGGCGAAACAGAAGGCCAGAAGCGTGGAAGAGGATGCGCTGACAAGTCCAAGTGCGAACGTGCTGGCCACGATCCCGTCAGCTGTCCAAATCCGTGGATTGGCGAGCCGCTGCCAGAACGCCACGATGGCGAATTCCCCCCGCGGCGTCTGGAAAGCGCTCAGGCCCAGCTTTGCAAGGGGGTAAAAGACGAAGAGCCCAATGACGGCGGCCACGAATCCGATGGACCCGGTGGCAAAGCCATCGCCCCGACAGACGCCGCGCGCCGCAAGGCCGCTGCACATGATCATGAGACAGCACAGACCGTAGATGAAGGGACCAACCCCGAAACCCGGATTGCGTCGTGGCAGGTCGCCGAAGAGCTGCGCGGGCAAGCTCCAGGTCCAGCCCCGCAGATCGATCGACATGGCGAGCACGAGGAGGAGCGCAAGACCAATCGCCGACCACAGGATGATGCGGGTGGCCTCCCCCGGCGTCCCGACCGGTGCCCTGACGGCTGCAATCAGGAACAGTCCGGGCAGGGCGAGGGGAAGCAGCCAGCCCTTCCCATAGGCCAGTCCAAGGGCGATGGCCGGTGCGTCCTCGGGCCATCCGGGGCTCATCAGCCATGACAGTCCGAGAAAGCCGGAATCGCTGCCATTCCAGGGCAGAATCAGGAGGCTCGCCCACAAGAGGGCGAGCCAGAGTGTCAAGCTGAAGGAGCGAGTGGGCGGCATCGCGACTGAACCTGCCGGATCACTTCGGCGCTGATTTCACATCCTTCTCGAACCGGTCGAGAATCCGATCATGCGCGTCGCTGGCTGAATATTTCAGGATGTCGTAGTTGATCAGCTTGACCTGGTCGGCCCGGGGCGCAAGCGGGTGGATCTTGGCATCCTTGTTCGACTGAAGCTGATACTTCTTCATCTCGAGCTGAACGTTCTGGCCTTCCGGGCTTAGCACGAAATCAACCCATTTCTTGGCGCCGGCCAGGTTCCGGGCATCCTTGACGATGGCGACGCCCGGCATCTCGAACCCCGTGCCCTCGCAGGGCGCAACGGACACGATGGGAAAGCCGTCCACCGATTGCGCCACCGCATCGTGCAGAAACGCCACTGCGATCGTTGTCTCGCCGCGTGCGGCTGAGCGGATTCCCGCAGTTCCGGAGCGCGTATATTGGTTGATGTTCTTGTGCAGCGCCTTGAGGTACTCGAACCCCTTGTCCTCGCCCATGATCTGCAAGACGGTCGCCACCATTGTGTAGGCTGTTCCTGACGTCGACGGATCCGCCATCTGGATCTCGTTCCGGTAGGCAGGATTGGTCAGGTCGGCCCAGCATTTCGGCTCCGGCATGCCCTTCTTGGCGAGGAGGTCCTTGTTATAGCCAAACCCGATCACCCCGGTATAGATCGGTGTCAGCGTGTACTGGCTTGCCGCAGCGGCCTTCTGGGCCCAATCATAAAGCTCCGGGAGCTTGGGCGATTGATAGGTTTCCAGGAGACCTTCACGCGCGGCGATGGCGGTCACATCGGGTCCGGCGGAATGCCAGACGTCAAATCGCGGATTCCCGGCTTCAGCCTTGATCTGCGCCAGGATTTCGCCGTCCGTCTTGCGGCTGATGAGGGCTTTCTGGCCGGTGCTCTGTTCGAACTTCACCCGCATGGCCTCGCACCATTCCAGCTCGAAGGTGCAATTGACCACGACAGGAGACTGGGCCTGCGCGGCCGGCGCCCCGAAGCCCATCAGCACAAGGGCAGTGCCGGCGAATGTCACGCAAAAACCGCTGAATGATCGCATTGTCGTTCCCCTGGAATTCGCTTCTGTTTGGCGTTGGAGGGGAAACATGCGCGTTGGCGTGCTGCGACTGAAAGAGCCAGTTTGGCCGGAATGCGCTGATCCAGTTGGCGCCGTCAGGCCGCGCTGCGACCGGGGCCTGCGGGGGTCTCGGGGCGATCCGTCAGATGGCGGCCGCGAGGCATCCTGCGAGTGCTACCAGTTCCCGATCCGCGTGGGGCCGTGCGATGATCTGCAGCCCTAGCGGAATGCCGTTCTCGTCGGTGCCCATCGGCACAGAGATTGCAGGCAGGCCAAGGTAGCTGAAGGGGCGGTTCAACCTGAGAAACTCCAGACTCAAGGGGCCGGCTGTGACGACATCGTCGTCGGAAATATCGTCGACCCGCGGCGCGGCTTTGCGGATCGTCGGGCAGACGAGAACGTCGATGGTCGCGAACGTCCGGGACAGCACTTCGTCCAAGACCGGACCGCGAAGCATTTTGGCCACAGCGTAGAGGTTTGGCGTCACGCAGACCGCGCTCAGGAGCCGGCGACGCACGGATGCCGGGTAGAATTCCGGATGCGCCGCCAAGGCCTCGCCATGGAAGGCCGCGGCCTCGAATGCGGTGATGACGGAGGCGAGCAGGTTCAGGTCATCGAGAGACGGAAACGGAACCTTGGTCCAATCGGCTCCAAGGATCTCTGTGGCGGTCTTCGCGTGAGCGAGGCCCCGTTTCACAGAGGCATCCATCCCGGCCAGCAACCCATCGGTATTGATGCCGATGCGAAGGCCCCGTAGTCCCCGATCGGCGTCAGCCGGCGCGCGGATGGGTCTGGCCTGATCGCGGGCCCTGTCATCCGTGAGACAGTCCAGGACCGATGACAGGATCGCGGGGCAGGCCGCCAGGATCCCGACCACGTCCTGAGAGGGCGACAGGGGATAGACGCCCGCATCCGCGATCAGGCCATAAGTCGGCTTGAGCCCAAAGACGCCGCACAGCGCGGCCGGGATGCGGGTGGATCCGCCCGTGTCTGTTCCCAACGCGAAGGGCACAATTCCGGCTGACACCGCCGCTGCCGCGCCGCTCGACGAACCGCCTACAGCGAACGCGGGGCCGTTCGGATTCAGTACCCGGCCAAACGCGGCGTTGAAGCCCGTCGCCGTGTAGCAATGCGGATCGAGGTTGAGGCTGCCGATGGGGATGGCTCCGGCTCGAGCAAGCCGTGCCAGAGACTCACTCGGCGGTGCACCGACCCAACGGAAGCCGCGCCCGACGCCCGCAGTTGGATGCCGATCGGCGGTCGCGAAGACATCCTTGTAGGCGAAGCTCAATCCGCTGAGAGAACCTGTGAGCGTCATCTCAGCGGCGCGCCGCATCGCGTCGCCCGGAAAGGTCTCAATGAAGCAGTTGAGACCCGGGCCTGACATTTGCGCACGCTGAAGCGCCTGCGCCGTTTCCCGGAGGACGTCAGCTCGGTTTCGCACCATCGCCGCGGTCAGAGTATCGACCTCGCAAGTCGCGGAACCCGGCGGCACGATCAGGCATGCAAACGCATTGCGCTCGTCCAATGGTGGCAGCGTCCCCGCAAGGCGATGAAGCGTGTCCGTCATCCGGCCGATTTCCGCCGCGATGCCGCGCAGGTCATCGGCCGATGCCGAAAGACCTCGCCGATTAAGCGTTGTGGCCACCGCATCCATCAAGTGACGGTCCTCCGTAGAGTCTCACCATCGTGGCGTCGGCTCAGCGCAATGCTTAATGCCGGTCTTCTGCTCAGGAGCCGACGCGCAACGGTGCGGTCATCTTGCGAAGGCATGAGATCACCGACAATGCGGTAATTCGGCCGGTCTTCGGATTGTCGGACGGAATGTTTTCGATGGACATCGAAAAGCTTGCCGAATCCGCGTCGACCTCGATCCGATGGGTGTTCCGCTTGAGAGCCGGATCAGCCCAGATTTCCAAGGTGGTCTTGTCCGGACCGATGCCAGCAAGGGACAAAGCCACCGCGACGTTCAGGTTGGCGGGAAATCCGATGGCTGCCTCGCGGGGCGTTCCGATGAAGACCCGCAGGGGTTCCTTGATCTCCTCGATGCTGATGTTGTTCTCAACCAGATAGGGTGCGCCGACCAGACCGCGAACGGGCTTGCGGGTGATCATGCGGACGGAATGGATCGTCCCCTCGGCCGCTGCCGTGACCGCGTCGAGACCGATCAGCGCGCCAGTCGGAACGACGATCTGCCCGCCATGGCGGCGGGCCAGATCCACCAGTTCCCCATGAGAGAGGATTGCGCCGGAACTGAGCACGATCACCGTCTTTCCAGCTTTGAGGAACGGCGTTGCGATCGAGGGAAGCAATGCAGCCGGCGCACATTCCACGACGATGTCGGCAAGTGGTTCCAGTTCGTCGATTGGAACCACCGGGACCGACCGCCGCAAATGCGCGAGGCGTTCGCTCGCTTTCTGACGGTCATTTGCCGACACGGCCGTGAGCACGCATCCTGGAACACCCGCGTCGAGCGCCTCGGCGATCTTTAGTCCCACGGCCCCGAGGCCGGCGATGGCCACGCGCAGCGGTTGGCGTTCCGCTCCGTTCATAACCTTGCTCATGGTCTTTGCCTTTCAGTGGCCGCTATCGGGCGGTGCAAACAATGACGCGTAGTGATCCGCCACCTGACCGGACGTGGTGAACCAGACCTTGTCCCGGTGCTTCGCCAAATGTTCGAGCACACGCCGGAACTGTTTGATCCTGAACGGCTGTCCCACGATGAACGTATGGATGGTGAGGCCGTAGACGACCGATTGCCGGCTTGATTGCGACAGCATCTCGTCGAAGTTGTCGATTGCCATATCGGCGAAGGCGGATGCCGTGCCGTCGTGCAGCACGATCATCGGCACGTCGTTCACCTCATGGGGATAGGGAACGCTCAGGAGCGGGCCACCCGACGTGTGCATCCAGACCGGCTGGTCGTCGATCGGCCAATCCAGCGTGTAACCGTAGCCGGCCCGCGACAGCAGGTCTTCGGTGTTGGCGCTGGGATGCGCGCCCGGGCTCATCCACCCTTTTGGGGCCCGTCCCTCGTGCTTCCTGATCGCGTCGGTGGCATCAGTGATGAGGATCCGCTCCGCTTCGAGCGTCATGCCATTCTGGTGCTCGGAATTGGTGCGTCCATGCGCGACGATTTCGTCGCCGCGCATGCGATGGGCCGCCACAAGCTCTGGACAATGGTCGTAGCATGCGGTGTTCAGCAGAACTGTGAGCGGCAGCTGGTACTCCTCGAAAAGCTCAAGAAGTCGCCAGCCGCCGACGCGGTTGCCGTATTCGCGCCAGCCCCAATTGTAGCTGTTGGGGTGGCTCAATCCAGGCGAATAGGGCAATCCCAGTCCGCTTCCGTAGGCGAAATGCTCGACGCACAGCGCAAAGTAGACCGCCAGCCGCTTTTCACCAGGCCAGTTGAATTGCGGACGATTGACGATTCCCGAATAGGGAAAGCGGCCATGCGTGGGGAGCATATCACATCTCTCGTTTCACAGGTCAGGGGCGGTAGTCGCTCGGTGCGACGACGGAGCTCATGTCGACCGATGCGAGGTTGTCTGTGGTGACCAGCAATGCGGGGAGCACAACCTCTTTCTGGACCGGCTGCTTGTTGGCCGCGGCTGCTGCCTGCTTCAGTGCTGCCCGCCCTTGGGCAACGACCTGCTGGATCGACGTGCAGACCAGTTCCCCGTCTTTCAGCAACTGCTGGGCTGTAGGGCTGAGGTTCGAGGCGGAGACCTTGACGCCTTTCAGCTTTCCGGCTGATTTGTAGGCCGAGATCACGCCGGCCGCCATGTCGTCGGTCGCCGCGTAGACGCCATTGAGGTCGGGAAACCGCTGAGTCCAATCCTCGGCAGTCGTCAAAGCCGCATTGCGGTTATCGGCAAGGCGGGACTCGGCCACGACCTTGATGGCTGGCGCCTGCTTGGCGAGGGTTTCCTTGAAGCCCTTGGCACGCAGGTCAGACCAGGCCTGTCCGGTCGGCCCCGCCATCATGGCCACGTTGCCTTTCCCACCGAGTGCCTTTGCCAGGCATTCCGCCTGGAGTTTTCCCATGTCGTAGTGATCCGCGCTGACGATGGAGGCGAGCTTGGTCGAGCTGGGAGGGGACGACACTCCGATGACCGGAATACCGCGCTCGATCGCCTGCTCCACAATCGCCTTGACAGCGTCGCCGTTGGTGGCGCCGACCACGATCGCATCGACCTTGCGCTGGATCAGGTCCTGGATCTGCGCGATCTGCTGGCTTGAATTGGCATCGCCACCGGCATTGAGCTTGAGCACCTTTACGCCGTTCTTCTTGGCCTCGTCCTCGACGCCATAGACGGCCGATATCCAGAACGAGGAAGCAAGATTGGGAACAGCCACGCCGATGGTCTTTTCCTGCGCCAAGGTCGCGCCGGAGAACGTCGTGAGCGACGCAAGGAGGCCAAGACCCCCAATTAGGCTGATGGTCGTCTTTGTCATGTCCAACTCCTGTGTTCGACCGGAAAGAAATGCCGGATGGCATATTCGAGGAGGCCCGATCCGATGATCACGAGGCCGACCGCGATTTGGGCGACAAAGGGTGAAACACCCTGCAGATTGAGGCCGGTGAGAAGGGCCTGAATGAACGCTGCCCCGAGCACGACGGGGACGACTCTGGCGACGCCGCCGGACAATGCCGTGCCGCCAATCACGGCGGCGGCGATCGCCTGCAGCTCCATGCCGGCGCCCTCCGTCGGGAGGCCGGTGCCTGCGCGCAGGGTCAGCAGCACGCCGGCAAATCCCGCATAAAGGCTGCATAGCTGATAGGCGCGGATTTGCGTGCGGGCATATCCGATCCCGACCAGGCGCACCGCTTCCGGGTTCGATCCGAGCATCACGATCCGCCGGCCGATCACGGATCTGTTCAAGATGAGCGCGGCCAGACAGACCAGCAAAATCGCGGCCCAGTAGGCGAGCGGCAATCCGAGAACCGGATTGAACGACATCCGTGCCGCAGCCGCGGCATCGACCAGGGGGACAACCTGCCCGTCATCTGTCAGCAGAAGCGCTATGCCGCGAACTGCTATCAACGTTCCCAGCGTGGCGACAATTGGCTGGATTCCGGCGACGCCCACTAACGCACCGTTCAGCGTTCCCACGGCAAGACCCGCGATGGGACCGGCTAGAAGTCCTGGAAGACCGAACGCATTGGCCCCGAGAGCTGCGGCGGTGCTTGCCAAGGCGGCGGTCGCCCCGACCGAGATGTCAAATCCGCGCGATGCGATGGCAAACATCTGACCGATGGACAGGAGCGCCAGTAGCCACATTTGCGTGGCAATGTTCTGGAGATTTCCAAGGCTGAGAAATTCCGGCGCGGCGCCACCGAAGAACACAACCGCCATGGCAAGACAAAGCGGCGCGACGAGGAAACGTCCGCCCAGATGAGGGATGAAGACGCGTGACGTCATCGTCCCCCCCTCTTTGGCACCGAGGAACGCCAGAGAACGCCGATGCTGCCGGAACTTTTCTGCAGCAGAACGGACCCGAGGATCACAGCACCGATCATCAGCTGTTGATAGGCGACAGGAAAGTTCAACAACACGACGGCATTGTTCATCATGGCAATGATCAGCACGCCGCAAAGGACTTGCGATGCTCGTCCCTGGCCGCCCGCAAGCGGGATGCCTCCGATCGCACAGGCGGCGATGGTCTCGAAGGGGAGATTGGGCGCCAGGCTCGGCTGCCCAGAGCCGACGCGGCTCGTGAGGATGATGGCGGCGAGTGCGCAAAAAGCAGACGCCGCGAGATAACCAAGAAAGATCGTCGTTCGAACGCGGATTCCGGACAATCGTGCGGCTTCCGGGTTCGCGCCAACCAAATACCACAGCCGACCAATCGTGCTATACGCGAGAACGAGGAACAGCGTGCCCACGCTCGCGCCTGCGGCGATCACCGGCACAGGCACTCCCAGAACACGCCCGCGCGCCGGCCATGAGAATGCTTCGCTCGGCGGCGCGTCGATGGGTAGGCCGCCGGCCAGGGTCGCGGCCAGACCCGCGACGGCCATCAGCATTCCAAGAGTGACGATGAAGGGTGGCAGATGAAAGCGCGCAATCAGAGCGCCATTCAGGACGCCGATCAGAAGCACCACCGCAGCGCCTGCCGCGAACCCACCCATGACACCGTAGTCGGGCACAACCAGGACCGTGACGATGCTGGCAAGCGCCACGGATGAGCCGAACGAAAACTCGATTCCCCCCAGAATCAGAACGATGGCCTGCCCACAGGCCACCACGCAGAGAATGGAGGCGACCCGCAGGACGTTCTCGGCATTTCCCGAGGTGGCAAAACGGGGAACCGTCAGGGCAAAGAGCGCGAAGAGGGCGATCGCCACAAAGAACGAGGCTGGCATGTTGATGCGGTCGCGGACCTGCCGAGCCATCCGAATTGCGAGGGCGGTCAAGCGGCGTCTCTTTCGGCAAGCGCTGAGACGAGTGCGCCGCGCGCCGTTCCGCGTGGCAATTCCTGGGAGATCCGCCCTTGACGGACCACGAGGATGCGATGGGAGAGTGCCTCGATCTCGTCGAGATCGCTCGAGGCGAGCAGAACCGCGACCCCTTTCAGGGCAGCCTCGATGATGGCCTGATGAATGGTTTCGCGGGCCGCGATATCGACGCCACGCGTCGGCTCCAGAACGACCAGCACGCGCAAGCCCGGCAGCGCAAGATTGCGGGCCATCAAGAGCTTCTGCTGGTTGCCGCCACTGAAGCTTGCAGCCGGCAGCTCTGTCTTGAGCGGATGAAGCTTGAGGCGTCGCAACCAGGGCAGCAGCCGGTCGCTTTCCGCCTGTTCCCGCACAACCCCTCGACGCGAGATGACCTTCAGCGAAGACGCGGATGCATTCTGCATAGCGGTCAGGACCGGAAAAAGGCCCTGCAGATGGCGGTCGCTGGGGACATAGCCGATGCCTTTCTTGGAGGCCGTATGTCGATCGCCAAAGGGGATAACATCGCCCGCCACCAAGAGCGTTCCGCTGGCCACCGGCGTGGCGCCGGCTAACGCGGAAGCGATGTCCAACGCACCCGATCCGACGAGGCCAGCCAGGCCGACGATTTCTCCAGCCCGAATTCCCATGTCGATCGGTTCTGCGGTGGCATGAAGGCGGAGCCCACGCGCTTCAACCAGGACGTCGCCCGGCGGCGGCAGTTCACGGGATCCGGTCGCGACCGCCTCGCCCAGCATGGCGCGCACAAGCTCGTCCCGCGTCAGTGATCTGATCGGCGCACCATCCACCACCGTCCGTCCATCCCGCAGGATCGTCACGTCGTCGGCGATGCTGTCGATCTCGTCGAATTTGTGACTGATGAAAAGAACGGCCGTGCCCTGCGCGCAGAGGGATCGCACGACTGTAAACAGGCGTTCCGTCTCGTCCTGCGTCAAAGCGGCCGTCGGCTCATCGAGGATCAGCACCTTGCATGCCTGTCCCAGCCCTCGCGCGATCTCCACCAATTGGCGTTCGCCGATCGAGATCTCCTCGACAAGCGTCATGGGATCGCGTTCGAGACCGACCGATGAAAGCCAGGCTCTGGCCTGCTCGATCGAGAGGGTGGCCGAGGATGCTCGCAGGTCGCGCGTGGCGCCGAATGCGAAAGCGGACAGGTTTTCGAGGATGGTGAGCTGCGGAAACAGGCTGAGATGCTGATAGATCGGGATGATGCCGGCCGCGACTGCATCCCGGACTGTTCTAAACGCTACCGCGGCGTCGCCAAAGGTGATCGTCCCCCCATCGGGCCGGACCACGCCCACGATCATCTTCACCAGTGTGCTTTTCCCCGCGCCGTTCTCCCCCAGGAGAGCATGGACACGTCCCGGATAAAGCCTCAGGGACGCGTCTCGCAGGGCACAGGTCGCCCCGTAATGCTTCGCGATCCCGGTCATGGTCAGGAGAGGAGGTGCTGTCATGATGGTGGCACTCCTTCCTCTTCCGGCCCGGTCATCGGACTTGCCGTTGGGAGAGGATAGGGACAATCGTCATGCGGGCACAAATGATTAATAGACCGGCATGCATGACGAGAATTCATGCATGCGCACTCCAAACTTGGCTTCGTCTCTGGCGCGCATCTGCTAGCGTTATCCGGTCAAAGATTGGTAGGCATGATGGTCCGCCGAAAGCTACCTCCGCTGGGAGCCCTGAGGGCGTTTGAATGCGCCGCTCGGCACCTGTCTTTCACCCGTGCAGGACAGGAATTGCTGGTCACACAGGGAGCGATCAGCCGCCAGGTGAGGGTGCTGGAAGAATTTCTTGGTGCTCGCGTATTTGTCAGGCTGACCCGAAAGATCGCGCTGACAGAGGAGGGGGCCCGATACTTCGAGCGGATCGGACGGGCGCTCGACGACGTGGAGGTGGCGACGCAGGATCTGCGCGGGGATTCGCGCCGTCACGTGATGAGGATCAGCGTCCTTCCCACGATTTCCTCGTTCTGGCTGATGCCCCGCCTTGCGGCATTTTCGCAGGATCAGCTCAATGCGGATGTCCGCATCATCAACTCCATCGAGCCCGTGGACTTTCAGGCAAAGGCCACCGATCTGGCGATCCGGGTCGGGCGGGTTCCAGGCGAGGAATATGACGCGTCTCATCCCCGGATCGAGATGGACATGGTCACCGACTGGCGCGGTGTTCAGTCCGATCTGCTCTTTCCCGATATTCTCGTTCCTGTGTGCTCGCCCGCTCTGCTGCAGGAGATCGGACCCCTCAACAGCATTGATGACCTGTCGCGGCACCGGCTGATCCACGTGACGACCCGGCGCCATGCGTGGCACGATTGGTTGTCCGCTCATGGTTCAGCAATCGACCCGGATCAGAACGCCCTCCATTTCGGGCACTTCTTCATGGCCATGGAGGCTGCTCGATCGGGCAAGGGCATTGCCATCGTGCCGACAGTGCTTGTCCGCCACTACGAGGCGGTCAGGGATGTCGTATTTCCGTTCCGCCCGGACATTCGGAGCGCGGGAAATTACCACCTCCTCTTCCATGAGAGCCGGGCCGCAGATCCGCATGTGAATCTCTTTCGGCAGTGGCTGGTGAGGGAGGCCTCCAAGGAGCGGGAACGGGAGATGGGATGGTGACGAGCGCGGGCGGCACGGAAACCCGGCCTGATCGCTAGAACCAAACTCCTGCGCGCGGTTCAGGCCGGCTTCGGTGGAAGCAGGCGCGACTACGCAGCGATGCCGTGATTTCCGGCAGTCAAGGGGCGTCGACATATATCTGGATAGAAATCAAATCGCTATACCGTTGCAAAAAATTGAAATATCGCTATGTGTTGCGTTCCGGCGCAGGACGGAATGAGCATCGTGAAAGACGGCGTTTACAGCAACGATCTTCGGAGCGGCTCCGCCATTGCGGGGGTCCTGTCCGGATCGAGTTCGGCTCCCGGCGCGACGGTGACGGACGACTTCGCGACCAACAGCACGGATTATACGGGTCCGACCGACTAGGACTGCGACAAGCCGCTTCATCGTCCCGCCTGTGTGACGGCTCTGGGATCAGTTTGGCGAAGCGAATTGTCTCACTTTCGAGTCAGTGGCGATACGAAGGCAGAAACTCGATGAACCGTTACTCACCCCAGCCCACCCTCGGCATGGATGGAAACTTGCGTTCATCTCGGCTCCTGATGGTCTGCTACTACGACCCTAACGGCATCCCGACGATCTATGAGAACATCGCCAACTGGCAGCAGTTCAGCCGTTACAGCATCGAGGTCCTCAACCTCTGGCCGGGGCGCAACGG
>NZ_JAGEMM010000040.1 GCF_017921815.1 Microvirga antarctica
GTTCTGCGCTGTTGGGGTTATTAGCTGCGGCGCTGGGTATTCGCCGCGATGAGGAGGAACGGCTAAACGCCTTCAATCGTCATTACCAATTTTTGCTGTGCGCCAGCGGCAACCCGCGCTGGGCGCGGGATTATCACACGGTGCAGATGCCGAAAGAGGTACGTAAGGCACGTTACTTCAGCCGCCGTGAAGAGTTGCAGGCTCCTGAGTTACTGAGCGCGCTGATTTCCCGACGCGACTACTACACCGACGCCTGGTGGATGATCGCTGTCAGCGCGACGCCGGACGCGCCTTACACGTTGGCGC
>NZ_JAGEMM010000041.1 GCF_017921815.1 Microvirga antarctica
TCGGAATCGCTAGTAATCGTGGATCAGAATGCCACGGTGAATACGTTCCCGGGCCTTGTACACACCGCCCGTCACACCATGGGAGTGGGTTGCAAAAGAAGTAGGTAGCTTAACCTTCGGGAGGGCGCTTACCACTTTGTGATTCATGACTGGGGTGAAGTCGTAACAAGGTAACCGTAGGGGAACCTGCGGTTGGATCACCTCCTTACCTTAAAGAAGCGTACTTTGAAGTGCTCACACAGATTGTCTGATGAAAAGTAAATAGCAAGGCGTTTACGCGTTGGGAGTGAGGCTGAAGAAATAAGG
>NZ_JAGEMM010000042.1 GCF_017921815.1 Microvirga antarctica
GTCCCGCCTGAATAATGATCTGTGTTTTACTTCACGACACCACAGGCAAAACATACCCCACCGCCACCGGGTTTAGCCGGCGTGTCAGTGTTTCTGGATAGGGTCGCCGGAGGCGGGTTATTGCGGAGCGATAAACGGAGTTCGCTGCAGTGATTTACAAAACCGGGTACCAAACAGCAGTTCCCGTAATCGGTTCCGCATTCCCAGCTTCACCAGTAACCGGTATTTGTCCTGCCAGATTTGCTTCTCCTGCGTATTCAGCCTTCCACACAACGCTGACAACCTTCCCCGTCCACGGTAAACT
>NZ_JAGEMM010000043.1 GCF_017921815.1 Microvirga antarctica
CTTGAGTCACATAACTATCGTGTTGCCACACTACCACGATTAATTCGGCTGATGCAGGGGTTCACGCGATTTCTGTGGGGTATTGCGCGCGCCTTGCATACCGCCCCCTCTGGTGAAATGAGGCGCAATTTTATTTCGCCAGACGACCAATTGAACGTAAAATCACATATTGACTAATCTGTGAACCTTATGCGCGGTATAGTATTGTTTCCAATTATCAATTGTTCTGGTGCTATGGTTGAGATCACGTCCACAGAAATGACCCCGCCTGTCAATGACTCGCATGAATTTATTCCCATGCGT
>NZ_JAGEMM010000044.1 GCF_017921815.1 Microvirga antarctica
AAGTTATACCAAAGCGCAGGAAGTAGTAAAAAATAATGAACAGCTGGATTCTCAGCGCGCATAAATAACGCCCTGAAGCGGCTAAATAGCCCCATTTAATGGGGCTATTTTACTTGCCATTTTGGTCCTGGGCAGTGCTCGCCAAAACGCGTTAGCGTTTTGAACGCCGCTTGCGGCGGCCCGAAGGGCGAGCGTAGCGAGTCAAACCTCACGTACTACGTGTACGCTCCGGTTTTTGCGCGCTGTCCGTGTCCAAACTGGCTGCGCCAATAACGCCTGGTGGGATAGGCTCTTAATCAAAT
>NZ_JAGEMM010000045.1 GCF_017921815.1 Microvirga antarctica
GCCGGGAGCCACAATTTATATTCAGCCAGCGTATAAATCATTACGCGTTTATACTAGCATAATCACAGAGTAAACTGACGCGTCCGGTATTCCGCGACGTTACCGGCGATTCGGATAGAGTGGTAATGAGTAAACCATCCCAACATGTTTTCGTTACCGTCCCCCACCCGCTATTGCGTCTGGTCAGTTTAGGCCTGGTCGCGTTTGTCTTTACGCTCTTTTCGCTCGTATTATCGCGTGTCGGCACCCAACTCGCGCCGCTGTGGTTCCCCACCTCCATTATGATGGTCGCGTTTTACCG
>NZ_JAGEMM010000046.1 GCF_017921815.1 Microvirga antarctica
GGCTCCAGCTGGAGCTCCACCACCGGCTCCGACGTTGCAGATCAGGCTCCCGATGTCAACACTGGACAGAGCCTTGGCAAACAGACTTGGCCAGAAGGGCTCCACTGTGACTCCGGCAGCCTTGATCAGAGCATTCAGCTTGTCCTCGGTGACGGTAACTTCATCATCGTGGAGGATCAGAGCGGAGTAAATGCAGGCGAGCTCGGACACGGAGGCCATTGTAGATGTTATATTTTATGTTTGTCGAGGTGGATGCCTAAATTTGACGGTGCTAGTCGCCGGATTGCGGGCCTTAGCTTCT
>NZ_JAGEMM010000047.1 GCF_017921815.1 Microvirga antarctica
TCTTACCGGATATCATCTCGCCATGACAGCCGAGTATGATTTAGTCATTCTGGATATCATGCTACCTGATGTGAACGGCTGGGATATCATCCGCATGCTGCGCACTGCCGGAAAGGGTATGCCGGTCTTACTGCTGACAGCCCTCGGCACGATCGAACACAGGGTCAAAGGACTGGAACTGGGTGCGGACGATTATCTGGTTAAACCCTTTGCGTTTGCCGAACTGCTCGCCCGGGTGAGAACCCTTCTGAGGCGGGGAAACACGATGATCACGGAAAGCCAGTTTAAGGTGGCTGACCT
>NZ_JAGEMM010000048.1 GCF_017921815.1 Microvirga antarctica
GCCCCTTCAAGAGCTAAGCCATTAAGAGTGCCGGAGATAAGCGCCGGATGGGGCCGGAACCCTTAAGCCTGTATTGAACAGACTTAAGGGTTTTTCTTTTCCGGGCGCGTAAAAAACTAAGGTCTGTTAATAACCGCTGGCATGTCGTCAGCCGTATGATTATTCAAAATACGGTTAGCCAGCACACCTGACATCATCGATCCGTTAACGTTCAGAGCCGTGCGGGCCATATCAACGATAGGTTCGATGGCAATAAAAATACCGACCAGCGCAACGGGAAAATTCAACGTCGACAGGACA
>NZ_JAGEMM010000049.1 GCF_017921815.1 Microvirga antarctica
TCTGGAACCAGGGGGTTTGGGGGTGGGACCAACTGGGCTGCCATTACACAGGTCCCCCTCACAGCACTTAATGGGACTAACACAATTACTTTTGGTCATGCAGCTCTTGACAACTTGACCATTCACTTCAGCGGTGGCACAACGGTCGAAGTTGGGAGAACAGTCTATTGGGAAGTTGCAGGATTTGCCTGAACATGAGTGGCATCTCAATCCGAACGCTGCAGACAGAGTCACAAAGAGGATCAGAGCTCCAAACCACTGCATCGTGAACGAGGAGAAAATCAGAATTTTAATCAGCCG
>NZ_JAGEMM010000004.1 GCF_017921815.1 Microvirga antarctica
TCCGCCACCACCACGTCGCAACCGCCTGAGCGCGCCACCTGCAGCAGGCTCTGTTAGCCCGGGCGGAGCATGCTGGCTCCGGAGATGCCCTTGTCGACAAAGGTACCGGTCAGCGTCCCGCCCTCGCGGGCAATCCGCTCCCTGCAGATGGCGATTTGATCCTCGGCAGAGGAGGCTGACTGGAGATCGGACGAGTAGCGGGCGTAGACGGCGGCGTGCATGAAGGAACCTCTGGCTTGAACGACTCGTCTGACCCTTGAGTTTAACCGAGAGACGTCGGCGATTCGCTACCTGATGATCCCGGTGAAGCTGAAGGGTGGCGCAGACGACGTCGTATAGCCCCGTTCCCCAGCTCCGACCTGCGAAAGTCGTGTTCGCTCGACGGATGCGTCGCCTTCGTCCTGATGGGCAATCGCGGCTGCGGGCACCCCATCGATGGAGCAAGAGGGCCGGGTGTGACGGAGCGCCAATTTTGCACGCGCATACTGTTCCCAGTTCAGCAATCGGACGGTTCCGGGGTAGCCCGCTAAAGAAAGCGCCTCCGTTCTGGACTTTGCATACCCGATACCAGATCGAAGAAAAGGCATCTCTCCATGCCGGAAATTAGCTGGACCCTGAAGAGATAAATGAGCCGATTTCATATCTGAACTCGATCCCGTCCTTACGATTGTCCGGAAACAGCCCGTGGTTGCATCATCCAGTAAAGGCCAAGAATTCCGAGGAGCATCGCTCCGGCGAGCGCAGGCGCCCTTCAATCACCTGTCGAGACGCGGACGACGATCAGCGCCAGGCAAACTATCCCTCCCATGAGGGGAACGATCGGCCAGACCTCGAAACTACCCTGTGGCTCTCCCGTTCGGCGACTTAGGATGAACAACGCCCCGTTCATCACGGTGAACACCACTCGAAGCATGAGCACGGTCGCTGAGGCGAGTAAGCTGATGTTGCCAAGGACCACGAGCGGCGCGAGGATTGCGGCCAGACACGCGACGGCAAGGTGCGGAGTTCGCGTCCGTGCATGAATATTCCGCGCCGTCAGGGTGATGCTCCCGATCATCAAGCGATAGTCTCCAACCCGTCTGAAAATCCGTGAGCAGCTAATCGAGCACCGCAGGTTGCGCCGGTACACTGCAGCAGACTTGGGATGCATGAATACCGTGGTAGCCAGGTGGTTCACGTTGACCGCTCGCCCCCCGTTGTCAGCTGAGAGCTTACCGTGTTGCACCGAGAGCCGGGCTCTTTCATCGGCGGCCGGCAAAGACTTTCCTCAATCGTTCGCATTGCGGGGTAGCTTGCGCTGCCATATTCCGAAACTGCCGCCGCCACGAGCGCAAATAAAAAGTAGAGAAAAGGCGGCAAGCGACGGCGTTGCCGCGCGAGCGTGCCTTTCCTCGTTGCGCTCCTTGCGCGAGGCGAAGGCCTCCTAACCTTGCTCGGCAGCGTGGATACTTCGTCGGGCACGATCAAGCAGGTCGGCAATTGCTTGCACTCCAGCTAAGAGGCGGGATCGGACGTCGCGGCTGGCTTGCCCCTGCACCAATTCTTCACGCATGCGCAGTGGTACTAGAGCAATCTCAAGCGGGGCCAGTCGATTCACGCACAATCAACTCGACATCCAGCCTTAAGTCGTCAATGGCATCTTCGCCGCGTAGTTTCCGGATCAGATATGTGGCGGCGATCGAACCGAGCTGTGAGCGGGGTGTTCGGACGGTAGTGATCGACGGGCTGAACTGAGCGGCTATATCAAGATCACCGAAGCCGGTTACGGACAGTTCAGCCGGAACTGAAATGCCCAGTGCGAGGCATTCGAGAATGACGCCACCGGCGATGATGTCGTTGCTGGTGATCACGGCCGACGGTAGATTCCCGTTCGCCCTTAGAATTTGGAAGGCACGGCGTGACGTGGCCGCCGATGAGGTGCGCAGGTGGCAACAGCACTCTTGAACTCTCTGCGCGCCACGACGCTTAGCCCCATAGATGTTGCGATTTCTCAAGAATCTCGCACCTGATCGCTACGGTATGAGCGCCAAGCAGACGACCAGGGACGGTCAAGTCAACGCTTTGGATGCTGTCAAGCGAGTGGCCTCGGTGGCGATGATGGAGGAGGGCAACTGGCTGGTCCTGGAAGCAGATTGCCCGCAGCCCACCCTCGAGATCCTCCGCACCAGAGGTTCGTGCCGATAATCCGACTCTACCGTTTAAGAGGAAACTGCTCTATTGGGAGGACCGGGGCCGTCGTTGGTGGAACGGCTCGAAACTGGAGATATTCTAGCGAAGTGATATAGTGCTTAGTTACAGAATATCAAAGTTTTTGTTCCCAGTTTTGCAGAGAAAGTCCGGTGATGACATCTTCATAAATCAGCTGCTGTCGCTACTGTTGCGCCCAACGCGATGACCTTTTGCGCGTTCGATCGCAACACGGTACGCACGAGTTTTTTAGGTCAAGTCCGCATCGGATTTCCCGTCCTTGCCACTTTTTTCGTGATTTCGGGCCTGATGCCTCGCGCCCAAGCGCAACAGAATCTGACATGGGATGTCAACGGCGCTACCACGGGGGTCGGGGGAACAGGTAGCTGGAATACGACCTCGCCATTGTGGTTCAACGGGACCACCTCCCAACCCTGGAACAACGCGACCTTTGACAATGCCGTTTTCGCGGGTTCTGCTGGTACAGTCACGCTGGCCACCCCCATCAGCGCACACAATCTGACATTCAATGTCGGCGGCTATACCGTGGCAGGGAGTACCTTAACGTTTGGTGGCCTCAGTCCCGTAGTGACGACCAACGTCGGGGTCACCACTCTCAATTCCGCAATAAACGGCAGCACAGGCTTTACAAAAGCCGGTACTGCTACCCTCGCTCTTGGGGGCAGCAACGTAGGGTACACTGGTGCCACCACGGTTGCTGCTGGGACCTTGCGGATCAACAGTGCGAATGCCCTTGGAGTCTCAACGTCTGCTGCTGGTCTGGTGCTGAACAGCGGTTCGACTCTCCTCCTCGGCACAAATTTTACGCACAATTTCACGCTGACAGGAGGCGTTGTAAATGTGCAGAGCGCTGGAACCTTCACGTGGAACGGATCCCCGACGCTCACCAGTTCCACAAACTTGAATTTCAACGGTACACTCACGAGTGTGACGATGTCTGGGAATCTGGCCAATACAGGTGCCAACATCCTCTCGCTCACCAAAAGTGGCACATTGGCCACCATACTGTCTGGAAGCAACAGCTACACCGGCACAACCACTATTACGCAGGGCAAACTGCAGGCGGGAAGCGCAGGCGGACTCTCACCCGGCAGTAATCTGGTCTTCAACGGGACGACCGGGACCGGTGGATCGTTGGGACTGACCAGCGCATCGGGTAACTTCACGCGAGGTTTGGGAACCGGTGCGGGACAAGTACGATGGGCTGGTGACGGCGGCTTTGTTGCCTCGGGTTCCGCCCGTGTCGTCAACCTTGGTGGTGCAGGCACGACACTAACGTGGGGGAGCGGCGGCTTCGTGCCGACCGGCAGCCGCCTAGTCCTCGGAACAGACAGCAACAGCACCTTGGACTTCCAGAACGGGATCGATCTCAGTGGCGGCGTTCGCGCTGTTCAGGGAGACGGCGGTCTTATCTCTGGTCACGCGCGGATGAATGGCCTGTTGTCCGGCACCGGTGGGCTGAACCATGTGGGAAATGGTTTATTGGAGCTTACCGCCTCTAACACCTATTCAGGCGGTACGAACCTAACTTCGGGAACCCTGATAGTCTCATCGGATGGCAATCTCGGCGCCGTTTCGGGTGCCCTGACATTCGACGGCGGCACGCTGCTGAACACGAATACCATCACGACCGGTCGAAGCGTTACGATTAACGCCGGCGGTGGACGATTCCAGACTAATGCCGCCCTCTTCGCAACTGGACTCGTCATCGGCACTGGCAATCTTGTCAAGACTGGCGCAGCCAGGCTGGTTCTAACAGGCACAAATCGCTACACCGGCGGCACCACCATCACGGCCGGCACGTTACAACTCGGCAATGGCGGAACCAGCGGCGGCATTCTCGGCAACGTCACCAACGGCGGTACGCTGAGCTTTAACCGCTCCGACGTGGCGACCTTTCCCGGCGTCATCTCGGGCACCGGCGGGGTCGCGCAGCTTGGCATCGGCACGACCGTGCTGACGGCCGACAACTCCTACACCGGCGGCACCACCATCACGGCCGGCACGCTGCAACTCGGCAATGGCGGCACTAGCGGCGGCATTCTCGGCAACGTCACCAACGGCGGCACGCTGAGCTTTAACCGCTCTGACGTAGCGACCTTTCCGGGTGTCATCTCGGGCACTGGCAGGGCCGCGCAGCTCGGCACCGGCACGACCGTGCTGACGGCAGACAACACCTTTACGGGTGGCACCACCATCACGGCCGGCACGCTGCAACTCGGCAATGGCGGAACCACCGGCAGCATCCTCGGCAACGTCACCAACAGCGGAACCCTGAGCTTCAACCGCTCCGACGTGGTGACCTTCAACGGCATTGTGACGGGTGCAGGACATGTTAGCCAAAAGGGCGCTGGAACGACGGTACTCACCGCTGACAATACCTATAGCGGAGGCACGTCTGTCACCGCGGGTGCTCTTGCCGTCGGCAGCGCCACCAGCCCCTCGGCCGCATTGTCCGGTGGCGGTGCCTTAGCGGTAGCGGCAGGTGCCACGCTCGGCGGCTATGGCGGCGTCACTGGCACGATCACCAATGCGGGTCGCATTGCCGTGGCTAACGCGCTTGCGGCCTTTGCCGGAGGTCCCGCCGGCAACTTTACCATCGATGGGAATCTGACGAACGCCGGCCTTGTCCAAATCGGCGGCGGAAGTGTGGGCAATACGCTCACCGTTACCGGCAACTATGTGGGGCAGGGTGGTGTGATAGCCTTGAACACGGCCCTTGGCACGGATGGCTCAGCAGGCGACCGGCTCGTCATCGATAGCGGAACGGCTACCGGCATGTCCGGCATCGGGGTAACCAATGCGGGCGGCCTTGGAGCACGGACTGTGGGCACGGGCATCCTTGTCGTCGCCGCTGTCAATGGCGGTACGACGGCAGCGAGCGCGTTCTCGCTCAGCGCGCCAGTCGCAGCAGGCGCCTACGAGTACAACCTCTTTCGGGGGAGCCAGGGCTCCTCCGACAGTTGGTACCTGAGGTCTGAGGCTCCACCCATACCTCCGATCCCTCCGACACCACCCGTCCCCCCAGACCCGCCCCTGCCGCCCAGGCCCCCGGCTCCTCCCGTGCCCCCGAACCCGCCGGCGCCGCCGACACCTCCCGTACCGAGCGTAGCCTATCGCCCTGTGGTGCCTCTGCTTTCGGCCCTGCCGAACCTCGCGCGCGAAATGGGCATGGCGACGCTTGGCACGTGGCACGAGCGGATCAGCGGCGACGATCTCTCCCGCTTGGGGCTCGGCCAGCCGATCATCGCCTCCCAAATCGGGGACGATGGAACGAACATGGCCTCCGGCCTCTGGGGCCGAGCATTTGGCCAGAGGTCTTGGACGACACAGCGCGGTGTGGTCCGACCCGAGACGGACGCCGCTATCGGGGGCTTTCAGATCGGGATCGACCTATGGCAGCACGACTGGTCGGACGGCGCCCGCACCCGATCTGGCGTGTTCGGTGCCTACACTTATGGCGAAGGTGACGTGTCTGGATATGCCAGCGGCATATTTAACCGGGCCGTGGGCACCCTGACCACGGACGCTACGACGTTCGGCGGCTATGTCACCCATGTCGGGGCCTCCGGGTGGTACGTGGACGGCGTAACGCAGCGTAGCTGGCTAGGCAGCCGAGCCCGAACCCTTGACGTCCTGTCTGACCCAAGCACTGAGGGGCGGTTGTGGACTGTCTCGCTAGAAGCAGGCGTGCCGTTTCGGCTGAGTGACCACTGGGCAATCGAGCCACAGGTTCAGCTGATTTACCAACGCCTGGATTGGGATCATACGTCGATCACGCATGCCTTCGTGAAGCTTGATGCCGACGACGGCTGGACCGGCCGAGTGGGCGCAAGGCTGCAGGGCTCGTGGCAGGACGAGGGCGGCACGATGTGGCAACCCTATCTGTTGGCAAACCTGTGGCATCGATTTGTTGGCACGGATCTGGCCTCATTCAATACAGCTGCTGCAATCAACGTTGTGCCGACAAAGTTCGGCGGCACTTCCCTACAATTGGGCGGTGGCGCGAAGGTGCAGATAGGCCGGAATGTAGAATTGTTTGGCCAGGCTAGCTATGCGTTGCCAATCGGCAGGAGTAACGATGGCCGCCACGCCCTCAAAGGGGACCTCGGACTCACCCTGAGATGGTGAATTGCGACTATTGCTATCGGTTCGCGCGTTCACGAGGGCTCGCAACAGCAGCGTCGAGAATGATCTGACTCCGAGTCAGGGTCCGCTATCGACGGCCCCCACAGAGCTCATTCCACGCTAATGTTCGGCTGCTGAACGATGCTGCGTGCAATGTCCAAAGGTGCGCCGATACTGTGAGACAGCGCTTCGGCTTCCCCCTTATCGGACCCTAGGAAGGTCCGGTAGCGCGTTCGGCTTAGCTTGGAATTGGACGTTTCTTGGATGACCGGCGCGGAAATGCAAGGCGACAACCCGGCTTTCATCCCGCGCACTGACCGCGTCAAACCTGCACTTAGGGCAACGGTGGAACAGAGGCGATGATTCTTTCTGCACTTTCCGGAAGGTGTTCGCCATGACCTAGGCCATGAGGCGTGCGGAGGTTCGCAGGAGTGTCAATACATCGTAGCAAATGACAAAGTAGCTATCGGACCGGATCTACTCAATCGGGCGCTTAGCATCTCGCCCACCACATCGATACGGCAGCCAATGGCCGAACTAAGCAGCGGCTTGCGCAGTAAACAAACTAGGACGAGGGTGAGGGTAGCCGAGCGTCAGGTTGCTCTTGAGGCAGAGCAAACGGCGGGATGACCGCAACGCTGCCCTAAACGGGCGCATAGGCGTTAGTCCCGAGCAGCCGCCAGACGCCTGGCCCTTGTACTCGCACCTAAAATCGTACCAGAGTGGCCATGAACCATTTCGAGGAAAACAAGGCGGAGACACCTGATCAAACGGTGTCTGAGGATCACATAGAGGCCGTTCGGGAGCAAGGCGGGATGTTCGTCGAGGCCGTTCGGCGCACGCGCATGCCTATGTTGGTGACCGATGCCACTCTGCCCGGCAATCCCATCGTTTTTGCCAACCACTCCTTCGTCGCGCTGTCCGGCTACACCATGGCCGAGTTGCTGGGGCAGGCCCCGCACTTCATGAATGGCGAAGCTACCGACCCTGAGGCCATCCGGCGGTATGAGTCCGCTATCATGGAGGGGCGGGACGAAACCCAGGAGATCAAGCAATATCGCAAGGATGGCACCTCATTTTGGGCGATGCTGTTCGCCAGTCCCATTGATGACGGTCAAGGTACCGTCACCAATCATTTCCTCTCCTACCTGGACATCACAGTTCGGCATCAGGTTGAGGAGGAGCTCCAGGAGAGCAAGCGCCAACTCGCCACCCTCATCGATAATATGCCTGGCGTGATTTTCCGATGTGACGCCGATCCTCCATGGCCGTTTACTCTGATGAGTGAGGGCGCGGAAACGCTGACGGGCTATCGTGCGGCCGATTTCGTAGCGGGGCATCTCCGTTGGGCCGACATTGTCTATCCGGAAGACCTGAAGCGTCTTGAAAACATCGTTTCAAAGGCGAAAGAGTCGCGTGGGCCATCCAGTGCGGAATACAGGATAATTACATATTCAGGCGACGTGCGTTGGGTTTTACACCGAATGCAACTCGTCAGTGACGCTTCGGCTACCCCAATGTTCGCTGAAGGCATTATCATCGATATCACTCGCCAGAAGGAAGCAGACGAACGCATCCGCTGGACCGCCCAGCATGATCCCCTGACGGGACTCCCGAATAGAGTGCTCTTCAGTGAGCGACTTGAAGAAGGAGTTGAGCAGACGTCAGGCACCGGCTGTTCCCTTGGTCTGCTCTACCTCGACATCGACCATCTGAAGCAGGTAAACGACACTTTGGGCCATAGCGCGGGCGACGCGCTCCTAGTGGAGGTTGCAACCAGGCTGCGAAAATCGGTTCGAAGCTGGGATACGGTCTCGCGGATTGGCGGAGACGAGTTCGCGGTGGTCCTCCGAGATATCGAGAGTGCTGCTCGCTTAGAAGGCATCATCACTGACATTTTCAACGGCCTGAAGGCGCCGTTTTCGTATGGGGAGCAACCGGTCGAATGTCTGGTGAGTATCGGGGCCAGCCTCTGGCCCAATTTGGCCGCCGATGCTCCAGACCTCCAGAAGCAAGCCGACTTAGCTCTCCAGGTCGCCAAATCTTCAGGCCGCGGCAAGGGGATTTTGTTCGAGCCGGAGATGCGGGCCGCCGCCCACCGCAGGGCTTCGATGCTCAACCACGCACGCCGAGTTGTGGAGAAACAGCAGATCGAACCGTTCTACCAACCAAAGGTAATTCTGCAAACAGGAGAACTGGCAGGCTTCGAAGCTCTGCTGCGGTGGCACAACCCGCACGGCATGATCGAGCTCCCGGGGGCGATCCAAGCCGCATTCGAGGACCCACGTCTCGCTGTCGCCATAGGCACGCAGATGCAGGTACAGGTCCTTACGGACATGCGTCATTGGCTGGATGCGGGGGTTGAGTTCGGGCATGTCGCCATCAATGCATCGGCGGCTGAATTCCGCAGCGGCAACTATGCAGAGCAATTGTTGGAACGTCTTCATAAGAATGGTATCACTGCGCAATGTCTTGAGGTGGAGGTCACAGAGACCGTGTTTCTTGGGCGCGGCGCGGAGTTTGTTGAGCAAGCCCTTCGGATGCTTCACGCAGAAGGTATAACAATAGCTTTAGACGATTTTGGCACCGGCTATGCCTCTCTTTCGCACCTGAAACACTTCCCGGTGGACGTCATCAAAATTGATCGTACCTTTGTCCAGGATCTCGAGAGCAATCCTGAGGACACCGCGATTTTGAAGGCCATCCTCTCCCTTGGTCAAGGGCTTGGGCTCGTAACGGTAGCGGAAGGCATCGAAACGATAGCCCAAGCGACATTCTTCCGAACCCATGGTTGTGACCTTGGACAGGGCTATTTGTTCGCCAAGCCGGGACCGCGAAGCTTCGTTCCGGCTCTTGTCTCATCTTTGCAGAAGGGCCGCACAACAGCAGGAACATACGGTGACTCTGAGGAAAAACTCTAGGTCCTGATGAAATATCCGCCTAACCACCTAGGCCATACCGAGATGTCGAAAAGGCAGTAGGCGCCGGTTGAACGTTCGACCAAACTCACGTTGAAGGCGCGACCATTGCCAACTCGCCACCGTTACCCACGTCACTCCACGGGATCATCAACACGTTGGTAAGGGGTCGTTGGAATGAACCGGACAAATACGGCGATGCGCTCTGAGCTAGGCGTCAAGACGGCAGTGACAATGCAGGTCGGTGGCAGAGCGATGACCGTCTTCGCTGATCTCGGGTGGAGTCACGACTTCCTGCACGACATGACGTTCGCGGCGAGCCTCTCGCCCGTGCCCGCTGCCAGCTTCAGTGTTTCAGGCGCGAGAGAGGAGCGTGAGGCGGCTCTCGTCGCGGCAGTGATCGACTATCAGATGTCCTCCAAGGTGAGCCTCAGTGGGCGTCTCGACGGCACGCTGGCGGACAACAGTCGCACCTACGGCTTCAGCGCGGCACTGAAAGTCCGTTTCTGAGACGATCTTTCCCAAACTCTCTGTTTCACGAAAGCCGTCGGCGCCGCAACTTGCACACTCTCGTAATGTGTTTCTAAGGGCGCGACGTGGGAGCTTGCGGCTCCTCTCTAAAAAAGCAACTCAAGCCATGTTCGACCGCAGGTTATGGAGCCAAAGCATCGAATAGTTCAGAGCCAGTTCTCGGTGGTTTCAGGTCCCCGCCTACTCCCGTCCATGTCGTGACTGTTGTAGTAATCCCTGAATTCTGTCAACAATCCCGGATGCCGGGCCGCTCCTCTTCGTTTCGATTTGCCCTCGCGCGCACCTGTCACACAGACGCTCGAACAGCCTCTTGATTTCCGAGCTCCGTCTGAGGCGAGGACGTGCTGCGTTGCATTCGTCGCTTCATGCCCGGTGAATAATCTGGTCTGACGCTTTCTCCGCAACCATGATGACAGGGAGGTTTGTATTCGCACGCGGAATATGAGGCATAATCGATGCATCGACGACACTTAGGCCGGCTACACCGCGAACGCGAGCGGTCCCGGAGTCGATCACGGCGTCACGATCGGTCGATGGTCCCATCCGGCACGTGCCGCATGCGTGCCACCCGCCGCTGACGCGTTCCTTTAGAAATTCGTCGAGCGTATCATCTGCCTTCATCACGTCAGACAGCCTTGCATCCGGTGAGAGGAACCTATCGACAAACTCATTACGAAGTCGCGCCGAGGTGTCCAGAACCACGGCCGGTCCAATCGTCATCAGCCAGTTTCGGAAGGATATCGTCCCAACCATCGCCGCCAACTTTCCGTGCATCGCGCAAAATGGGGCGGAAGCGATGTGCTGCAACGCGTTCGACTGAAACAACTTTGCCATAAAGCGGACACCGTCCCTCATCCTCTCAAGATCGCGTCTGTCGGACAGGAACGAAAACTCAACATGGGGCAGTTTCGAATGGTCCGGTGACGCCAGGCTGACGTGCCCGCGCGAGAACGACTTGTTGACGCAGCCCACCAGAGATCCAACGCGCCGACCAATCGGATGCCAAGCTGATTTTGCCACGACGGAAATGAACATGTCGCTTTCTGGTGTTTCCGGATGATTGGAGGAGTAGCGAAGACCGGCTTGGAAATGGCGCCGCGGGATCTTGCCCATTCGGGAACCGGGCTCAAGCCAACCCGACAGGGAGATAGAGGGGTGCTCCTGCAAGTTGGCACCGACCCCTGGCAGATCGGCAACGACAGCGATGTCCAAAGTTCTCAGCGCATCGGCCGCACCGATACCCGATCTCAGGAGAAGTGCGGGTGATTGAATGGCGCCCGCGGCGAGGATCGTCTCATGACCTCTGATCAGGACGCCACCGGCTCTCACACCGAGCGTCACCCCATCGACGATCTCGATTCCCTCCACCACAGTGTCAGTCAGGATCCTGAGATTTGGTCTGGCGCGCGTCGTCGCATCCAGATAGGCCATGGCTGTCGAAACGCGCTGCTTTCGATCCGTCGACAAGGTCATGGGAAACCAGCCGTCGCCGAAATTGCCGTTCTGATCCTGAATGTCTCTATAACCGAATTCGCTGAATGCGGAGGTCGAGCTTCGCGTGAAGCCCGGCCACTGATCTTCGAAGAGGCGACTGATCGGCACCGGCCCATCGGAGCCATGCAGCGGTCCATCGAAATCCAGATCGGTCTCGAGCTTGCGGAAGTAAGGCAGGACGTCGTCCCACCCCCAGCCAGCCGCTCCGGACCTTGCCCAGCCGTCGTAATCATCCGGTGTCCCGCGATTTGCGAGTTCGCCGTTGATACTTGAACCGCCACCGATCACTCGCGCCTGGGCGTAGTGCCTAGCCTTGGAAACGGCTGGATTATTATGCGGAACCGCGCGGTAGAAGACTTCCAGCCCCGGCCATTGATACTTCGAGTTGAAGGCGGCGCCGTAGGGATACAGGTCCTTTATGTCTTCTGGCTCCTGCCCGGGCAGAAAGTCCATACCGGCTTCGATGAGCAGAACTTTGAGCGAGCTTTTCGCAGAAAGTCTGTTTGCAACAACGCACCCGGCGGATCCACCTCCGACGACGATGTAGTCCCAAATGACTGTCGAATCCATGCTCACGCTTTGCCTTGATAAGCCGTCCTTCGAGAACGGGATTGCAGTTCGCGGAGGACTAAAGAGGACGCGCGCTCCGGCCATGCTGCAAGATCCGACACTCTACCCGTCGAAGTAGGCAGATGACTTGACTCTCCGGTTTTTATCTATGGCCTCGGATGCAGAGATTCCTGCCGCCCGCTCGAGGCGACCGAACCGACTGGGTACGCAATGTCCGCTCCCATCCCGCGGATGAGGCCTTTGAGGAAGCCTGTCGAGAACGCACGGCCACGGTGTCCCCATGGCGTATCATGCACCATCTGTGGGACATGGTCGTCGATGACGAAGCCGTCATAGGAATTGCTCTGCAAAATCTGGACAATTCGAGTCACGTCCACGTCTCCTTCATCAATGAAGCATTCGCTGAATGTCGGGACCGCACCGTCGATGTTTCGGAAGTGCAGGTAGAAGACGCGCTTCTCCCGCAAGAATTTGCCTAGCGCATCGTAGATAATTTCGCCGCCCATCTGGCCCCAGGTGCCGACGCAGAATGTCATTCCATGATTGGGGCTGTTGCCGATTGCGAACGCCTTTTCATATCCGGCTATGCTGTTCATGATTCGATCGACGCCGCCGAGCGTAGGCACCGGTGGATCGTCGGGATGGAGAGAAAGCAGTACTCCAGCTTCTTCCGCGACGGGGAGAACACGCGTGATGAACTTTGCGTAGTGCCCCCAGAGCTCTGATTCATCGATCATCCGCTTGTGCGTTGGCGGTGCCTGGCGCGCCTGCTCGAGGTCGAATGCGCTCACGCCGGCACCGCCTCTTCCAGGACGCGATGTGGACGTTCGCCAGACCAGGTTCGGAGCGAAGTGATAGCCGAGAGTACCGATGCCTGCACGACCGAGGTTCCTGACGGTCTCGCAGTAATTATCGATCTGCCGATCCTGCTGCGGACCACCTGTGAGAATCTGATCGATGAAGCGATAAGGAACATTCTCGATGGCTTCCAGTCTCAGACCGTTCTCCTCGAGGCGAAGGCGAAGATTGACAAGATCCATGAAATCCCAAGTTTCCGACTGATTGAAGTCCGCAGGTCCATAGGGGTAGTGCTTATTGAGGAACGCGCGCCACGATGGGGCGTCGAAATCCGGACGATTGACTGTTATGCCCGACACGCCAAGCTGCCGACAGAAACTGATATCATCCGCCGTCAGTTCTTTGAACTGGCCTACGGCAACTCGAATAGACATGGCTCTTCTCCGTAAATTCAACCGGCAAATTGATTTGCCGCGCGGCCTTTGCGACCGCTGGCGACACTGAAGACGCTGCCGCTTAATGGTGCCGCGTTGATCTGTGACGTGGTCAGCCGCAATCGGGCCGACGTGACGAAAAGGGTGTCGGATTTTTCGCCGCCGAAAGTGACTCCCATCGGATGCGGAACTGGCATCGGTATACTCGTGACGATCTGGCCTTGCGGATCGATCCTCACAAGGCGACCGCTCTGGCTCAGGACCGCCCACAGGCAATTATCCTGGTCGATGGTCAGCCCGCCAAGAATTCCGTCGGTTTCCGGCACTGCGATGTGAACGCGCCGGTTCTTTACCGAGCCGGTAGTCCGGTCGTAATCGTACGCGTAGATGCAACCTTCAAGGCTGTCTGCAAGAAAAAGGAGCCGATCGTCGAGGCTCCACTCGATGCCATTGCAAAGCCAGTGGCCGGTATCGACGAGATGGATATCGCCTGTTGGATCGAGCCTGTAGAGGCTCCCCCTGCCGCGATCTCTCACCATGCTCATTGTTCCGGCCCAGAACCGGCCTGAACTGTCGCACTTGCCATCGTTGAACCGATTCTGCGGAAGGTGGGACTCAGGATCGCCCATCGGGGTGGGTTCCGTTCCCAAGAGGCCAACCGTGGCAAAACCGTTCTGCATCGCAGCGACGAGGCCGCCGCTTGTCCGCAAGGCGACGGCACCGACCAGACTCGGCAGTTGCTGAGAGGAAACGACAGCGGTCGCAGGATCGCCCTCCTGAACCGATGGAGCTAATATGTCCACCCATATGAGCGTTTTGGTATCTGGTTTCCAAACGGGGCTGTCGCCGAGGAAATTAGTGTCCGGAAAGATGCACTTCACTCGCTCGTCAGGAGTGACGGTCACGCGCGCAAAATCCTGAGGTTTGCTGGCACCGACAGTACCGATGCCAAACGAGATCCGCTCGGCTGCCGCGATGACCTCGGGCGCGAGAGTGTGGCATTCCTTTAACGAAAGCTGTGTTGCGGTGGCAGTCAGGCCAAGGGCAGCGATGGCAACGCCCCGGTGATCTCGAATCGGTGCCGCGATGCAGCGCTGGTTCGCGGTGTGCTCCTCGTCATCGATTGCATAGCCACGTTCCTTTACCAAAGCGAGTTCGCGTTGAAGCGCTGGCCAGTTGGTGATCGTGTTGAGGGTGTAGGCCACGAGTTCGTGCTTATTGACGAGCGTATGTACGCTAAACAAATTCTGGCTCGCCAGGATCGCTTTGCCAATCGCCGTGCAATAGGCGGGCAGCCTTCGCCCCTTTTGATAATACAAACGAATCTCGTCAAGTGGCGCGCGCTCGTCGAGATAGACGATCTGGAATCCGTCGATCATTGCCAGCTGGGCGGAGTACCCTGAAATTTTCTTCAAATGGCTCAGCTCGCGTTCGAACGCTCCCGATAGATCGATCCTTTCCCAAATTTTATTGGCGAGATCGACGAGACGCATCCCGAGCCAATAGGTTTTTGACGAAGTATCGAAACTCACGAGTCCAGTTTCAGTCAATGCGCCGAGCATGCGATGAAGCGTTGCTTTTGGCAGGCCGCTGAGATTGACCAGTTCCTTGAAAGCCAACGGCCTGTCGGAATTGCCAATGAGGTCGAAGACCGCAATCGCCTTGTGCGCAGTTGCCGCCGATGGCGAGATCGTCTCCGACGATGCTGCTTTAGATAGCGAATGCAATCTAACGTCTCCTGCTACGAAGTATTGACACTTCGCTCGATCCAACATATTCCTCGCATGTTCCATTTATAAAAACAAGTGTTTCATTTGTTGGAACAAGGAGAGATGAGTTTGGCGCTTTTGCTACATTCTCCACGTCGATTGCGTTTCAATCCCACCGAGGGGTTTGCCCTAGCGCTCGTGGTGCCGGCGCTCGCCATGGAAGCGATGTTTGTATTCGCGCCGCTTGTCGTGGGCTTCTGGTTTAGTCTCCACGACGTTAGATATTTCAACGTTGGGCGCTTTGTCGGTTGGGACAACTACCTCGCTGTCCTGAACTCTCAACTCGTTGTCAACAGCATGATCGTGACCGCAACCTTTGCGGCGTTGTCGCTGGTCATCACGTTCAGCATAGGATTATCGTTGGCGCTGTATCTTGAGCGCGACTCACGATCGGCCGTCCTCATGAGAACCATCGTGCTCGTGCCTTACGTGGTGTCGATGCTCGTTGGGTCGCTCTTGCTGAAGTGGCTGCTATCTCAGGACTCCGGCGTAACACAGGCGCTCCTCCTGCCATTTGGCGTCAGCGATTTCAGCATTCTCTCCGACCCGAAATCGGCGATGGGCGCCTTGGTCTTCAACGCGATCTGGCGAGACTCCGCATTCGCTATGATCCTTTTGCTGGCCGGCTTGAAAAGCATACCGCGTGAGCTGCATCTTGCGGCGCGCGTTGACGGCGCGAGCGCCTGGTATCGGTTCAAGAGGCTGACGCTCCCGATGCTCAAGCTTCCCATCCTGATCACACTGATTCGGCTCTTGATGCATTTCGCTAATTCGCTCACCTATCCCCTGATCCTGACGGCCGGTGGACCGATGGCGACAACGGAAACCACGACGCTGCGGATTTTCAGGCTTGGTTTCAGCGACTATATGCTAGGCCGCGCCAATGCGCTGACCTTCCTTACCTTCATTCTCAACGTTGTCCTTCTGATTGCATTGGTGCGCGTCTTCCAGAAAAACGGAAAACTGTGATGCATTACAGACGAGAGATCGTCCTCAGGAAGCTGTTGTCGTTCTGCGTCAACGTCTTTATTGCCGTTGTCGCGCTGGCGCCGATTGTGTGGGGTCTCAGCACGTCGTTAAAGCCAACGCAGAAGATACTCTCCCTGCCGCCCGAGATCATTCCATCCGAGATCACATTCGTCCATTATAGGACCCTCATCGCTCAGAACATGCTCACATACGTAGGGAACAGCATGATCGTCTCCCTCGTCACCGTGATGCTGTGTCTCACGATTGGAACCGTCGCAGCCTATTCGCTGTCGCGGTTTGAGTTCAAGGGCCGCAGTCTCGTGCTCCTGATCATTATCGCCGTCATGAGCATACCGATCGCCTCGCTTATCGTGCCGAGCTACACACTCATGGCAAGCATCGGACTGACCGACAAACTGGTGGGATTGATCGTCCTGTACACCGCCTATCAATTGCCGATCGTGATCTGGATCATGTATGCCTACATCGGCACAATCCCGCGCGAAATCGACAACGCGGCGATGATCGATGGCTACTCGCGGCTGGCCTCACTGCGGAAGGTGGTCCTTCCGCTTTGCGGACCCGGCCTGATCGCCTCGGGGTTGTTTGTTCTCACGTTCGCGTGGAACGATTTCGTCGTTGCGGCCGTCATGATCACGTCAGACTCCGTGAAAACTCTGCCAGTCGCGATCTATTCTTTCCTTGGCTATTTCGGGCGGGAGTGGGGCCCGTTGCTAGCGTCTTCGATGGTATCAATTATTCCCGTCATCGCAATCTTCATCCTTTTCCAACGCTACTTTCTATCCGGCATGACCGGCGGCAGCGTCAAGGGATGAGCGGAGTCATGTATGTCTGACGTTTCATTCCGAGCAGTAACGAAGCAGTACGGCGCGGTGACCGCGCTGCACGCACTGGACCTGGACATCAAATCCGGTGAGTTTGTTTCACTTCTCGGACCCTCCGGTTCCGGGAAGACGACAACCCTTAACCTCCTTGCGGGACTGGTCGAAGCCGATAGTGGTGAGATCTCGATCGGCAACAGGCGGGTAAACGATCTGCCACCCGATCGTCGCGACATCGCAATGGTTTTTCAGAACTACGCGCTCTACCCGCATCTCACCGTCTTCGAAAACCTAGCTTTCCCGCTCAAGGCGAAAGGTAGGCAGTTCACATCCAACCAGATATCGAAGAAAGTCGAGAATGTAGCTCAGATTCTAGGCATCGAGGCGCTGCTTGCGCGCTACCCCAAAGAATTGTCTGGAGGGCAGCAACAGCGTGTCGCGCTCGGCCGTGGCATGGTTCGCGATCCGCACGTGTTCCTCCTGGACGAACCCCTCTCCAATCTCGATGCCCGCCTGAGAATCAGAATGCGACGCGATATCAAAGCACTTCACGACAGGCTGGGATCGACGATCGTTTATGTGACCCACGATCAAGCCGAGGCACTCACTATGTCGTCGCGGATCGCGGTGTTCGATGGTGGCGCACTTCAGCAGTTCGCATCTCCGGTCGATATCTACAACTTCCCCGCCAATATGTTCGTTGCGAACTTCGTCGGCGAACGCGAGATCAATTTTCTGCATGGGACGATTGCGGACGAGCGCTTTCATGGTTCCGGGGTCACCGTCCCACTCGGTCGGAGTGTTGACGGTTTCGCCATTGCCGCAGACGGGGCCACAATCCTCGGGATCCGCACGGAAGGTGTCGTCGCCGGGGTGGTCGCGGCGGATCGCGCGTCGGCGATCGTGGAGCAGATCGAGATGATCGGACCGCAAGTTGTCCTCTACGTCAAAGTCGGTAGCGAAAGTATTAGCTGCATTGCCGATCCTACGATTCATTTCGCGAAGGGGGCGGCAGTTGGGTTGACGTTCGATTTGGACAAGCTGCACTTCTTCGACCCGGAGACACAGAAAGCCTTGAGGAAACCCAATCAGTCAGTATGGCTATCGTGAAGATCGCCGACATCAAGGCGGTGTGCATCCGGTGTCCAGTCGCATCCGACAGACAGGCTGCGAGTGACTATGGAAAACTGGATGAGGTTTCGACTGTCATTGTCCGGGTCACCACTTCGGAGGGGATCGTTGGATACGGAGAGACACGTTCGAGCACAGGCTCACAGAACACGAACGATGGTATTCTGTCTTTAATCAATCGAGAGTTTGCACCACTGCTGGTTGGGCTAGATCCGCTCGGCATCAGCGCGGTCTGGGAGCTGCTGTATAACGGGCCGAGGTCCTTATACGCCGCGAGGACAGGCCGGACGTTCCCCGTCCTGAACAGGCGAGGGCTGGCGATAGCAGCCATCAGCGCCATCGACATCGCACTATGGGATATTCTGGGAAAACACCTGAATGTCCCCGTGTATCAATTGCTGGGTGGCAGGACGAAGCTAAGCTTGCCCCTTTATGCTTCCGGGGGATGGGGTCCCGTCGACTCCATCGGCGATGAACTGCTTTCGTATCGATCGGAACTCGGAGTGTCTGCCGTCAAGATGCGGGTCGGAGCGCGCGACGGCGCCGTGAGGGTATCTATCGCTCGGATCGAGGCTGCACGCCGTGTGCTCGGTGACGATGTGGATATCATGGTCGACGCCCATGGAACGTACTCGTTGGCGGAGGCGAAGCTTTTCTGTTCCAACGCGCGCGCGCTTCAACTGCGATGGTTTGAAGAGCCGCTGTCCGGCGAGAACAAGCAGGATTATCAAGAACTCCGCTCGACCGCGCTTGTGGCGATAGCCGCCGGGGAGAACGATTTCACCCGGTTTGATTTTGTCCCCTATCTCTCGCCCAAGCTCCTCGACGTGTTTCAACCGGATCTCGGTGTGTGTGGCGGCATTACGGAAGCAATGCGGATCGGTGCGCTTGCCGGTGCCCATCAAATTGAGCTGGTTCCCCATGTCTGGGCCGGACCGGTCCTGCTGGCGGCGTCGGCGCATTTCGCGCTGGCTTGCCCCCAGGTCCCGATCCTCGAGTATCCTGCCGCCGCAAACCCGCTCCTGGCTGGGTTGGCGTTGGACCCATGGGAAGTGACCGCGGGCAACCTGATTGTTCCCGATCGACCCGGCCTTGGCGTGGATATCAACGAGGTTTGTGCCTCGGCTTTCGCGCTTTGACTGACGTATCGTCTACAGAACAGGGAGGAAGACTGACATGAAAAACGCCAAACTTGGAATTGGGTCCGTCGTTATGGCGATGTGCCTGGGAGCGACCGGTGCGGTCGCTGAGACGACGGTCCGGATGTGGTCGTTTCTTGATCCAAGCAAGGATACTCCGCGTGAACGAGCATTGGCCCAGATCATAACCGGGTTCGAGCGCAAGCATTCCGACATCAAGATCAAGGTCGAGCCTCAAATCTGGCATCAACTGGCCGACAAGTTCACTCTGGCGGCCGGGTCCGGCGGCGCGCCCGATGTGGCTTGGATCAACTATCCAAAGCTCGTGGTGCCGATCAATGCGGGAGTGGTCGCCGACCTCAAGCCGCTGTTCCAGAATGAACTCTCGGCGGGCGCGCAGGAGGACTTTATCACCAAAGCGCCGCTGGATGCAGTGACAGTTGGCGGCAAGGTTCTTGCCGCGCCGATGTTCATGCTCTCCGGAGTTGTCATGTACCGGAAGGATGCCTTCAGCAAGCAGGGGCTCTCGCCCGCTGATGTAAAGACTTGGGACGGCATGCTTGCAGCCTCCAGGCAGCTGACGGAGAAGACTAACGGCCAGACGTCGTCTTGGGGAATGGGAATCGCACTTTCGAAGGATGGTGCATCCACCAACCCGCTTCTGGTCGGTCTGTTGGAACTTCAACCGAAGGTGTTCGATGAGAAATGTCGCCCGACCGTCGCCACCGAGGCCGGTGTGAAGGCGCTCCAGATGCAGGCCGACTTCGTTATGAAGAGCGCTACCTCGCCGGAGGCGATGGCGCGGACCTCCGACGACAATCAGGACCTGTTCACGGCAGGGCGGCAGGCAATCGTCGTGGGTGGCTCGAGCCGGGTCTCGAGCACGCGCGAGAAAGCAGCATGGGATGCGTCGCAGCTCGGTATCCTGAAATGGCCCAGCTGGACCGGGGCAATATCCGGCCCGTATGTCATGGATGGGTGGTTTGCCGTCGTCTGGAACAAGTCCCCAAACGCAAAAGCAGCGGCGGCGTTCGTCGAGTACATGATGAGCCGCGAAGTGGCTCCTCTCTGGACACTGGTTGGGGGGCAAGTCCCGTTCAGAAAATCCGTGATCGCGATGCCGGAGATGAAGTCGGATGCAAATGCCTGGATGACGCAAGTCACGGAAGGTTGGTCGGAGAATGTCGCGTTCCTGCCGTCGGAATGCAATGCCGGCGCACTCAACTCCGATCTGAATGAGGCGACCCAAAAGGTCATCACGGGCCGCGCAACCCCGCTGGAAGCACTGAAGGAAGTCGAGCGGCTCGGTGCGGAAAGGCTCTAATAATCCTACTCGTAGGATCGACACCTCCGCGAACACCGGCTCGCGCAAGTAACTAGTGGCTTCTGCGCATAGCCTTGCTATCCGTGCTGCGCAGGATAGAGGCGCCGAAACATCTTTGCTCGGGAGCCGGGCCGATTTGAGAAATCGAGCATACAATGGCACTTCTGTCTCTCGAAGCCGGTCGACCGCTAAGGATCCTTGCCTATGTTCAGCACGGGTACGAATTCATTGAACGGCATTGTGGCGCACTGGATGGCGTCCATCTCTTCAAAGTTGCGAGCATCGCCAAGCTCGCAGCCAGTATCGGAGATGCCGATGCCATCATACTCAGTGCGAGCGCCTACTCCGCTGAGGTTGCGCAACTTGCGTGCGAAAGCCGGCGCCTTCGATGGATCCAATGTGCTTCGATCGGGTATGACCCTTTCCTCGCACACGGCGTGCCGAAGGGCGCGATCGTCACCAATGCTGCAGGTGTTTGGAATTCGACAGTTGCCGAACATGCGATGACGCTGCTGCTGGCCTTGAACCGCCAAATCCCTCAGATGGAGCGCAACCGATTAGGTCGCCTTTATGATCGCAATGAGGTGTTTGGTCGGCTCAGGTCCGTAGAAGGTCAGACCCTGTTGATCATAGGCTATGGCTCGATAGGAATGCAGGTTGCAAAGCGCGCATCCGCGTTTGGGATGCACATCATCGCCGTTACCAAGTCGGGGTGTGCGGTGGGGGGGATCGAGACGGTTGGGGTAGAAAGCCTTCGCAACCAGATCCCGAAGGCCGACGCTGTGGTGCTGTCGCTCCCGCTCTCTTCCCAATCGCGCCACGTCTTCGGCGCCCCCGAATTCGCTCTCATGAGGCGAGCGGCGATCTTGATCAATGTCAGTCGCGGCGAGATCGTAGATCAAGGCGCACTTGTACGCGCCCTACAATCCGGATCAATCGCGGGAGCGGGCCTCGACGTTTTTGATCCAGAACCAATTCCTACAAACTCGTCACTTTGGGACCTGAGCAACGTTATTATAACGCCGCGTGTTGCTGGGTATGCTCCTCCAGCTTTCGCTAAACTTGGACAGCTTGTCGGAGAAAACTTACGACGCTTTCGCTCAAACGAATGTCTTTTGAACAGGGTTCTAGGTGAAACGTTGTGTCCATGTTGAATATTGCATCCGGAGTGCAGGTGGCACCCAGTTCGCCTGACCGTGACGGTCGGGTCTCGGGAATCGAGTAGACAGGGAAGCCTGTCCAAGAGAGCAACAATTCAAGATGTTTGCGTGTCCCCGCAACCCCCGACAATGTGCGACCGGCGTGATTTCAGATCGGAAAATTCTTCCAAGAGAGCAACAATTCAAGATGTTTGCGTGTCCCCGCAACCACTGAAAGCGACAAGCCCTCGACCGCGAAAGCGGCGGGGGCTTTCGTTTGTCCAGAACCCGCCATGCACAACACCAGCAGGCGGGCGAGACCACCCCGGAGCAGCGCCTCAAGGCCGGGCCCATCTGTCCGCGGCGTCAGGGTGATGCTTTCGATCATCGAACGGATCGTCTCGATCGCCTCATCCCGGCAGTCTACGTCGGTGAGCAGGCTTTCGAGCTCCCCGACTTTGCGCTCGTAGATGGCAGCCAGGTTCGGGTGCACGGAGACCTTCGACACAACAGGCGCCGGCCCGTGCCGCGCCACCAGGCTCGCCTTCTCGGCCTCAAGCTCGGTCAGGCGCGTCTTCATCACAGGCTGATACATGCCATCCTCGATCGCCCGCAGGATGCCGGCTATCTTGCGCTCAACCGCCGTGAGCTTGCCCGCCACCTCGGCATGCTGGCTGCCGACCTCTGCCACCAGGCGGTTAAACTCCTGCGTATAGGGGCCGGTGAACTCGGCGACGCGTTCAGGCGACAAGTGGTTCTGATTTAAGGCAGTGAGGATCCGGGTCTCGATCTCGTGGGGGGAGATCGTGCGGTCGTTGCTGCATACGCCCTTGGCGCGTCGTCCCGAGCACCAATGGGTATCCCGCGTCACGACACTGAATACGAGTGACGTCGCCGCTCGAAACTGCCTCAACGCCGCAGGCACTGACACCCGGCGTCAGCACGATCCCCTCGATGATCATCGACCGGATGATGGTCATTGCGTCTTCGCGGGCGGTTGCATCGTCGAGCGGCGGTTCCAGTTCTTCCACCTTGCGGCGATAGAGGCCGCAAAGGTTCGGATGCACGGACACATTGGGATCGGCCGTGGCGCCTTCTGGCGCGACAGAAAAGCAGCCTCCTCCGCTTCGAGCGCGCTCAGGCAAACCTTCATCGTCCCGTGATGCGCGTGAACGGGAACTACAATAGAAGTTCGAGCTCATGGGACCCGGCTACGATTGGCGGCGCTCCAATAAACGACTTCATCCCCGCGGGAGCTCGACAGCTCCATACTTGGCGTCGCTCTGCCATAAAATTACATGTGTCGGGCAAATCATAACCAAAGGCTTTACCGGCAGCGGACTTCCCCTGCACCAACCGGCCGAATTGGCTCCATTTGGTATTCAGGCGCAGGTCCGAGGGAAGATCGCCGCCATGGGGCCGAGCATGCCATCATGCACCACATCGACCCCATGAAGGCTCGCTTGGAAGGAGAGCCCATCCTTGACCGCAGCGACGTCAACGAGTTTGCGCGCGAGTCGGTCGCCGGGCTCGACGATCACCACATCGAAGGAGCCGCAACGCGCCTCTCCCCGTTTCGGCTGATAGCCGGGCCGATGGCTGTTCAGACCGACATGACCCGGTCGTTGAACGCTACCGTGACGTCCAATCCCAGCCCCTCCGCTTAGCGACATCAGGCCTCGATCCGTTCTGACCCATTCCTCGCGCTGGCTCTCGCTCGAATAGCGAGCAGGCCGGTCCGCATGGGCACCTCTGGCTTGGTGGCCCTCGAGCTGGCAAAAAATCTCTTGCTTCTCCGGGTGGCACCAACAGGTGATACGCCTTTGAATTTCCAGTGTTACATCTCGCTGAAGTGCCGGAGCATTCGCGCGGCGTCCGGTTCGCGGCCGGTGAACAGCCGGAAGGAACCGACTGCCTGGAAGACGGCCATTCCGCCGCCGGACATGGTGCGGCAACCCTGTGCGCGGGCTTGTCGCAGCAACTCGGTCTCCAGCGGGAAATAGACGATGTCGGCGACCCAGAGGCCTGGGCGCAGCAGGTCGACCGGCACAGCCGTTCCGGGATATTTCGCCATGCCGAGCGGCGTGGTATTGACCACTCCATCGGCCGCCGCCACGGCTTCAGCAATAGAACCGCTCATTGATGCGCGGCTTTGACCAAAGCCATCGCGCAAGCTCGCGACGAGGTTTTTGGCGCGGGTGCGATCCGTATCGACGATGGTGACTTCGCCCGCACCCAGCGTCAGGAGAGCGTGCGCCACGGCAGCGCCGGCTCCACCGGCGCCGAACTGAACCACGCGGTCGCGACCCACATCGGACAATTCGCGCCGGAAGCTCTCGGCAAAGCCCCACCAGTCGGTGTTGTGCCCCACGCGCCGGCCATCCTTCAGCACAACGGTGTTGACGGCGCCCAGCGCCGCCGCGTCATGCGACAGTTCGTCGAGAAACGGGATAATGGCCTGCTTGCAGGGATGTGTGATGTTGAGGCCGGCGAAGCCGAAATGCTGCGCAGCGTCGAGGATGTCAGGCAGAGCATTCGTATCGAGACCGAACAGCTCCAGATCGATCAGTTTGTATATATATCGCAAGCCTTGCTCGGCCCCTTCCCGTTCATGAAGAGCTGGTGTTCGGGAAGCCTGGATGCCGGCGCCGACCAAACCGACGAGAGCCGAAGGACACGTCCACAGATACCCGGCGGCGCCGGATCCGGGCGCCGGCTTGCGCGATCGTTTTTCGGTCATGAACGTCAGGGTCCTGGAGGTGAGGTTCCGATCATCCCAAGCATGGCCCGCACGGCCACGGGATAGCCGTTGGTGCCGAGGCCTGCGATGACAGCCGTTGCCACCGGGGAAACATAGGACCTGTGATAGATCGCCTCGCGTTTGTGGATATTCGAGATGTGGAGCTCGATGATGGGGCGCGAAAACATCTTCAGAGCGTCCATGATGGCCATCGACGTGAACGTGAAAGCCGCCGGATTGATGATGATGCCGCAGCCTTCATCGATCGCTTCATGCACCCACTCGATGATCTCGTATTCCCGGTTGGATTGACGGAAGACGACAAGCTGCCCCGAAGCAGCCTCGCGGCACGTAGCCTCGACTTCAGCCAATGTGGTCCGGCCATAGATCTCCGGCTCGCGCGTTCCGAGGCGATTGAGATTGGGGCCGTTCAGAATGTAAATCGGTGTGCTCATGGGGGGCGCTTCTTTTGCAACGAGTCCACTCATCCCTGGTAGCCAAACAAGCGCGGAAGCCAGAGGACGGTTTCAGGCACGAAGGTGAGGATCGCAAGTGCCACGATCATGGCGAAGAGGAAGGGGAGCGAATCGCGGACAATGTCTCGCAGCGGCTCCCCCGAGATGTTCGCCATGATGAACAGAAGCAGGCCGTAAGGCGGTGTGATCAGACCGATCATGATGTTCACGACCACCACGACGCCGAAATGCACGAGATCGATGCCCATAGCCTGCGCCGACGGAATGAACACCGGCACCACGATGAGCAGGATCGCCGTTCCTTCCAGCACGCAGCCCAACAGCAGCAGCAGGATGTTGACGAGAACCAGGAAGCCGATGGGCGAGAGATTCCATCCCGCGAGGAGCGCCTTCAAGCCCTCCGGAATATTCTCAACGGTGACGACGTAATTGAACACGAGCGCACCGGCGATCAGCATGCCGATCGAGGCCGTCGTCCGCGCGCTGGTTGCGAGCGATTGATAAAACTCCCGCCCGCTCACGCTGCGGTAAAGACCGGCCGAAATGACGAGCGCGTAGGCAGCCGCCACCGCAGCCGCCTCCGTGGGAGTCATCACGCCGCTGTAGATGCCCCCGAGAAGGACCACGGGCATCATCAACGTGGGGAATGCCTCCCACGTGGTCCGCGGCAACTCCCGCAGTGGAACCGGCTTCTCGACCGGAAAATTCCGACGGCGTGCCGTGATGAACACGATGATCATCTGACTCAATGCCATCAATAGGCCCGGGATGACACCGCCCAGAAACAGATATCCGATCGAGGCATCGGACACGAGGGCGTAAAGCACCATCGGGATCGACGGGGGAATGATCGGCCCGATGACGGACGAGGCGGCCGTCAAGGCTGCGGCGTAGCTCGCCGGGTATCGGCCGTCCCGGGTCATCATCAGCTGCATCATGCGCCCGGTGCCCGCTGCATCCGCGATCGCCGAGCCGGACATTCCGGCAAAGATGATGCTCTGAAGAATGTTGACGTGAGCCAATCCACCGCGGAAGCGGCCGACCAAGGCGTTGCAGAAGGCCATGAGCCGATCGGTCATGCTGCCGATGTTCATGAACTCAGCCGCCAGAATGAACAACGGAACCGAGAGGATAATGTAGTTGGAATACATCCCGTTCAGGAGCTGCTCCGCAGCCGTTCCCATGTCCAGCCCGGCCAAAAACAGATACAGGATCGACCCGGCGATCATCGCGTGACCGATTGGCAGTCCGAGAAAGGCGAGAAAGGTGATCGCGACAATCGCGAGCGAGAAGGGGCTCGTCAGGTTCATACGCCGGAACTCGCCTTCGTGGGATCGAACTGGTCTGGTGCGACGCCGCGCAGAGCCTGCCAGCCGAGCCAGATGTAGCGGACAATGGTGGCTACGACGAAGACAATGTAGATCGAGAACAGCCAGTCAAAACGGATCTTGAGATAGCTCGTCTTTTCGACCTTCATGAAGGTGATGTAGTCCAGAACTGCCGGAAACGAGATCATGTAGAGTGCGATGAGTGCCGCCGCGGTGATGACGCACATGACCCTCCGAGCGCCGGGACCGACCGCTCCGTAAAACACATCGAAGCGGATCTCCTCGCGCTCGCGGACGACGAAGGCCGCACCCCAGAGAACGAGCCAGATCCAGAGGATCACGCTCGCCTCATGCGTCCAGCCGATGGGCAGCCCGAGAACATATCGGAAGACGATCTGGAGGAGAAAAGCCAGGAACATCGCCGCCAGCATGGCGGCCGCAATATTCTCAGCGCGCCGGGCAAGCCACGCGCCAATCGTCCTTAACGCTGACGTCATGGAAATCCATCCCCTGATAGAAGGGTCAAAGCGTTGTTTGCGAGCAAAAGGGGTCGCCAGGATATCGGATGTCCGGCGACCCTGGATCACGCCTTACATCGCGTTGATCTTGTCCAGCATGCCGGGCGTCCAGCTCTTCGCCAGATCCGACGCGAGATACTTCTTCTGAGAAAACTCGCGGAAGGCTTTCAGGTCGGGCGTGTAGACGGTGAGGCCCTTTTCCTTGAGAAAACCGACAAGTTCCGTTTCCTTCTTCACATGCTCCTGGTTGCTCCACTCGACCACCTTGTCGGCAGCGGCCTGGAAGGCAGCCTGCTTCTCCGGCGGCATGGCGTTCCAGACTTTGTTGGACACCGCCAGCAGATCGAAACCGACGAGATGCGAAGTCAGGGCAACCTGCGACATCACCTCGTAGAACTTCATGTTCTGCACGTTCGGCAGCGGATTGTCCTGGCCGTCGATCGCGCCCGTCTGCAGTCCTGTATAGACCTCCGCATACGCCATCGGCGTCGGGTTCGCCCCGATGGCTTGGCCCAGGAACTGCCAGGCGTCCCCGCCGGGCATGCGAAGCTTGATGCCTGCGAGATCTTCCGGAGTATTGATCTTCTTGTTCGGCTTCAACCCGACCTGGCGGGCGCCGAAATAGGTAGGGGCCAGGATGTGGATGCCCAGTTGGTCTGAAGCAACCTTCCTCAACTGCTGCCCGATGTCGCTGGCAAACACCTTCTTCAGGTGATCGGCATCGCGAAAGAGGTAGGCGGAGGTGACAATAGACCAGGACGGGATTTGGTTCGAGATGTCCTGCGGTGCGATGTTGCCCATCTCCAAGTTGCCCCGCTGCATGGCAACCAGCTCGGTGCCCTGCTTGAACAGATTGCCGCCGTAATAGGGCTGAAGGACAAACCCTTGGGCCTTAATCTCTTCGCCGAACCGCTTCATCATCTCAGCCCGGATATCCTGCTCCGAGAAAACGGCTGAGAAGCGCAGGTTCGCAGGTGACTGTGCGTTGCTCGGTCCACTTGCGCCCCACGCGAGAACGGCTGCGCCAGCCGCCATCAGGAGGCGCCGATTGAAACTGAATGCCATGATTTCCTCTCCTCTGATACTGCGCACTGAATGCGTCTTAGGAGGCAGTATTTGCTTTGACGTTCATTAAATCAATATTCAATTTCAGAATTGTCTGATATTTCTGCTTTAGACCGATAATTTTATCCCCGGCGGTCGTGGCCGTGGGACTTATTTCCGCCGCGGCTCGTGGGGACCGAATGAGCATCGAACTGGTAGCCGCATCGATTGGCGACCGGGCCTATGACAGGATCCGGGCGGATATCGTCTTCGGCCGGTTGGAGCCGGGCGCACGCCTTCGTCTGGATCGGCTCGCCAATGCGTATGGAGCGAGCGTGAGCACTCTTCGGGAGATTTTGAGCCGCCTGTCATCGGAAGGCCTCGTGGTCGCTGAGGGACACCGCGGCTTTCGCGTCACCCCCGTTTCGCCGTCGGGGTTCGAGGATGTCGCAGCGATGCGACTACTCCTCGAGACCTATGCGCTTCCCTTGACGTTCGAGGCCGGCGATCTGGAATGGGAAGGCCGCGTCGTGGCCGCTCATCACAAGCTCGCTTTCATGGAGCGGCAGATGATGGCCGGCGACCAGGAGGGAACTGAACTCTGGAAGCGCTACGATCGTGAGTTTCACCAGTGTCTGGTCGACGCCTGCGGCTCTCGGACATTGCTCGATCTTTACGGCGGGGTTTTCGACCAGTACCTGCGCTATCAGATGGTAGCGGTCGTTTTCCGCGGAGAGATTGCGGCGGAAGAGCATCGATTGCTTCTGAACTGCGCTCTGACACGCGATGCCGATGAGGCCTGCAGGCTGCTCACGCAGCATGTGAATGGATGCGTGGCCTACACGCTCGAGAGCGGTGCGCTGGCATGACCGACGATGCTCAGGCAGTCGCGCAAAACATAACAGCGGGAGAGATCGCCTACCGGAAAATCCGGTCCGACATTATTTTCGGTCGCCTCGCGCCGGGCAAGAAACTCAAGCTCGAACGCCTGAAAGCCGATTATGGAGCCAGTGTCAGCACACTGAGGGAAATTCTGAACCGTCTCCACTCCGAACGGCTGGTAGTCGCCGAAGGACAGAAAGGTTTCGAGGTGGCGCCCGTCTCGATTCCCAACCTGAGAGAAATTGCAGCCCTCCGGCAACTCCTCGAATGTCGTGCTCTGGAGCAATCCTTCCAGGCCGGCGATATGGATTGGGAGGGCCGGGTCGTTGCCGCCCATCATCGGCTCGCCCGGATGGAAGAGCGGATGGCGCATGCGGACAGAAGCCATACCGAGGATTGGAAGCGCTACGATTGGCAGTTCCATCAGGCGCTCATCTCTGCCTGCGGGTCTAAAATGCTGATCGACAATCATGCGGCGGTCTTCGATAAATACCTGCGCTATCAGATGATTGCCCTGGGCTATCGCGGCGAGATCGCCGCCGATGAGCATGCTCTTCTCCTCGAATGTGCTCTCCAAAGAGATTCAGCGCGAGCCTGCAAAGTTCTGACGCGCCATGTTTCCGGCGGCGTCGAGCATGCTCTCGCAACCGGAACCATCAGCTAGAAAAAAGGAATGAGCAGCCATTTCGGCAACGCGCTCCCATGCTATTGAGAGGAAATTGACGAGCATGCGCACCGCTATTGCTACCGTTTGCCTGAGCGGAACTCTGACTGAAAAGATCGAGGCCATCGCGGCCGCGCGATTCAAAGGCGTGGAGATCTTCGAGAACGACCTCCTATCCTATAACGGGACACCGGCTGACGCCCGGCGCCTGATCGAAGGCCTTGGCCTTACGACCATTGCCTTTCAGCCGTTTCGCGATTTCGAGGGCATGCCCGACCCGCAGCGTTCCAAGGTGTTTGCCCGGGCCGAGCGCAAGTTCGACGTTATGGAGCAACTCGGCTGCGACCTTCTGATGGTGTGCAGCAACGTGTCGCCGGATTCCTCAGGCGGCATCGAACGAGCAGCTGCGGATTTCCATGAGCTCGGTGAGCGTGCCGCCAGGCGCGGCATGCGCGTAGCCTTTGAGGCATTGTCCTGGGGGCGGCACATCTCCGATTATCGCGATTCCTGGGAAGTGGTGCGGCGGGCCAATCATCCGGCTGTCGGGCTAACGCTCGATTCCTTCCATGTGCTGGCGCGTGGAACGGATCTCTCCGCCATCCGCTCTATCCCGCCAGACCGGATCTTCCTGGTGCAGGTTGCCGATGCGCCTAGGCTGGACATGGATTATCTCTCCTGGAGTCGGCACTATCGCTGCTTCCCTGGACAGGGCGACCTCCCTATCGACGAGTTCATCAACGCCCTCCATGCGACGGGTTTCGATGGGCTCCTGTCCCTCGAGATCTTCAACGACCGTTTTCGAGCCGGCTCCGCACGCAGCGTTGCGGTTGATGGGCAGCGTTCTCTCATCGTCATGTTGGATGAACTCCGCAGGCGCACGGAATCGGCAAATCCCAATCCGCCGGAACTTCCATCGAAGGCAGTCTGCTCGGGCGTGGAGTTCCTCGAATTCGCCGTTGACGAGGCCAGCGCCGTCGGATTCGAGCGGACGCTGAGGGGATTGGGGTTCCAGAAGGCCGGTCTTCATCGCTCGAAAGCCGTGACCCGCTGGCGGCAGGGCAACATCAACATCGTCTTAAATGCTGACAAGGAGGGCTTTGCCTATTCGTTCAACATCACGCACGGCACTTCCGTCTGCGCCTTGGCTTTAAGAGTCGATGATGCGCCGGGAACCGTACACCGTGCGCTGACCCTCCTGGACCAGCCCTTCCAGCAACCGACGGGCCCGGGCGAGATGGATATCCCGGCGGTCCGCGGCCTCGGCGGCAGCATCTTGTATTTCGTCGACCAAAAAACCGGGTTGGACCGTTTGTGGGAGGTCGATTTTGAACCTGTGGAAGGGGAGGGCGACTTTGCCGGAGTGGGGCTGCGATCTGTCGATCACGTTTCCCAGTCGATGCATTATGAGGAGATGCTGACGTGGCTCTTATTCTACACGTCGCTCCTCGATGTGCGGAAGACGCCGGTGCAAACTGTAATAGACCCGGGCGGCGTCGTGCAGAGCCAGGCTATCGAGTCTGCAGACGGCTCGCTTCGTCTGATCCTCAATGCGTCTCAAAGCCTCCGCACCCTGTCGTCTCGCTTCCTGAGCGAACTGTTTGGCTCCGGCGTTCAGCACATCGCCCTTGAGACCGGAGACATTTTCGCCACCGTTGAAGCCCTCAAAGCCAATGGCGTGAATCCCCTGCCGATTCCGGAAAACTACTATGACGACCTCGAAGTAAGAACCGACCTCTCGGCCGATGATCTCGAGAAGCTCCGGAGGGCCAACATCCTCTATGACCGTGAGCAGGAGGCTGAGTATTTTCAGGTCTACACCAGAACTCTGGAGGGAGGCTTCTTCTTCGAGATCGTGGAACGGCGCAACTACCGAGGATATGGCGCCGTCAACGCCCCCATTCGTCTCGCCTCGCAGTCCCAGTCGGGTTTCGAAGACCTGCCGCCAGGACTCTGAATGTGCTCCAGGATCCAAAATCGGCTCAGACTGATATGCGGAACGACCCGATGGGCAAAGGTTGGCGAGACTCAATCCCGTGGACGGGTGCAGGCATATGTCCGGCCTGCTTGCGCGCCACTGACCGCTGGCCTCAGCAGGTTCCGCGCACCGATCGTCCCATCAATCGTCGATGCGGCCTTCATCCGACGCCGGACTCCGACAGCTCTCGTTTGGCACCCCCGCGCATCGTCTGCGTCGGGGCAATTCCGGTCGAGCAGCCGCTGGTAAAACGAGGCCAAGAGGACTGGAAAGAAATGCCGGCCCGGCTAAGCCCGGCGTCGCTGTGAGGAATGAGCGGCGGCTGAGGAATTCATATGTCATGTCGCATCTCCGTGGAGGAGCTGGTGCCTGGAGTCAGCAAGCCCGGGCTTTTATGCGAAGGTGAAATTGTGGAGCGCAGCAGGCCGCTGGGTGTGGTGCGACAGCTCTGAATCCGATCGCGGCTTCTCTGCCCTGCCGAGGCAAGAGTTCGGGCTCCACACTTCGTCAACAGGGCGCGGCGTCCCCGATAGGGACTTTCTTAACGTCAACTCAGCGTGAGCTGACTCCCGAGTCTTGACATGAAATACAACGTGTATACCGTCATGAAATAGCATGCCGACACCCTGAACAAATGCGCTGCGAATGACCGATCGCGGCAACACTGGGACATCAATGATAAAGCCTGAGCGCCCACCCCACGACCACACGCAGAAACTCATAACATTTCTGTACTATCGTGATTTGCCGCGTGCCATGCGCTTCTACGAGGAGACCATGGGCCTTGAATTGGAAATCGATCAGGGCTGGTCGAAAATTTATCGAGTGACGTCGAACGGTTATTTGGGATTGGTCGACGAAACGCGCGGCAGCCACCGGGCTCATGATATCAAACCCGTTCAAATCTGCATACGCGTGGCGGATGTCGACGCCTGGCATCGATATGCCGCGAGTGGTGGAGTCGATAAGCTGACGGAACCTCGTACGAATGTCGAGTTGAAGATCCGGGCGTTCACGTTCAACGATCCCGAGGGATACCAGATCGAAATGCAGTCAGCGCTCGACCAAACCGGCTGATGAGAGGAATAGGCGCGCTGCTTGACCGGCCAGCGTTCACTCAGATATCGGATTACGTCCTCTCAGCCGGGCGCTCGTTCGTGATTGGCCTTACGATGAAGGGTCAGCTTTATAGGACGATGTTGCGATGACCCATATTCCGGATCCTGGGGTGCGGTTGGGAGACGCCACCTATTCGCGCCTTCGCGACATGATCCTCAATGGAACGTTGCCCACTGGAACTGTCCTGCATGAGAAGCGCTTGGCGGAAGGCCTTTTGGTCTCCCGCACTCCCGTCCGAGAGGCCATCTCGCGTTTGATCTCGGCCGGTTTGGTGGTGCGGGATCCGGGGTTGGCGCCGGTTGTCCGACGTCTTTCCGTCAACGAGTTTATCGAAGTTCTCCATGTCCGCAGATTGCTCGAGGTCGAGGCCGCGGGCCGTGCTGCCGAGCGGAATGGCACGGCGGAGTATGCAAGTCTGCGCGAGCAATTCGTTCGGTTCCGCGACGCTCAGGTCGTCGATTTCACAGAGCAATTCAACGCCGACGAGAGACTCCATGAGATCCTGGCACTGCAAGCCGATTCAAAACTCCTGGCTGAGCTGATTTCCGATCTTCGGATGAAGACCCAAATTTTTGACGCCACCCGCGTGCCAGAGCGCATAAAGGCTGGATCGATCGAGCATATCGGAATCATCGACTCGGTGGTTTCGGGCGATGTGGAGCGGTCGCGAGAGGCTATGCGCACACATATCGACAACGTCCGCGCCAGCGTGCTCTCGCATTTGCAGCGTCTCTTCTGAAGCCACTTTACATGGCGAATTCTGCAAGAAATCCGATCGCAAGATACGGTTCGCGCCAATCCTTGTACCAGTTTACAATCCGTGCGCCCACCTCGCTCACCGTGATCGTATCGCGAGACTGGTACAACACACCGTCTCGTTGAACGATGAGGTCGATGACCATCACCATTCCGGTCTCGATCGCGGTGTCGTCGCCCGGAGCGAAGAACGGAGCCTCCATCGGCGCTACGCCTATGCCGAACCCGATTGGGACGTCCGAACGGAGTGAGATTGCCCCATCTGTTGCGAAGGACGCGACCTCACGATAGATATCCGAACACCGATTTCCGGGCTTTATCTTGTCCAGCATAAATGTGCGAAGTTGGTTCAGATCTTCATAGGCCCGCTCCTGTACTTCAGTCATTGAAGTCGCGTTAATGGCCAGTCGGATCGCGTTGCTCCAATAACCCCCGTCCGTGTTAGCGACTTCCGCAACGATGAGATCATCCGGATATTTGCGCACGTCCATCGCGGCGAAGTCGTAATCGGGGGCATAAGGCCAGAATTTTTTCGTCCCTTCACCAACCTTCGCGCGTGCGCAGGCGTTGTATCCGGAAATCTCTATATCGCGCTCGAGGCTATGGATGCGAAGTTGCTCCGAAATGACAAGTGCTGATGAAGCCCGGTTGGCGATGAGGTGATGGAAGTAGCCGTTGATGGCGTGATCGGTCTTGAGCGCCAGATCTTCAAGACGTGCCTGCTCGATCGGCGTTTTCATCATCCGGCAACGGCGCAACGCGTCGTCGCACCTGACGGTTCGATGACCCTCGCGGCAGAGTGCTTCCGAAAGGAGGCCAGCGACAGCGACAGGCATTGCGTCGCCATCAAAACCGATTGCGCCGGGCTCGCGTAAAAACACCAGAGCGGCCGCAACGGCGCCTTGGATCTGGTCCGTCTCCCCCGAATAGGCGCGAATGGCATCAACCTCGGCACATTCTCTCGCCGATGTCTCCCACACGGCGGGAACAACCAGTTCCCGAGACCCATCGCTGCGGACGATTCCGAAAACCGGGCGATCGGGTTGCGCATGCATCATCGGCAGCCAAAGGCCTGTGGCGTAACGGATATTGAACGGGTCTCCCACGATCATTGCGTCCAGCCCGGATGCTTGCATAGCGTCAAGGATTTTTTCGAGTTTTAATGTGTCGGCCATCGGGGTAGGGCGTCCTATCGTCTCGTTATCCATGCCTGGCAGAGGTGCCGTGAATTGGGTAGAGGTAGTTCCAATCCTTGTACCAGCTCAGCAATTCCGCGCGTCCGTCTCTCACTCGATAAAGATCGCGATTGCAGATCAGTTCGCGATTTTCGCCGAAAGTGTAGACGCCAAGCGTCACCACCATATCGGCCCGTAGGATCGTCATGTCGTGGGGAGCCAAGTAAGGCGCCTCCCGCTCGGAAGTTCCGACGCCGTGGCCGAGCTCTGCCTCTTCCCAGAACGGAATGGACAAGCGTACGCTTGCCGCCTTCACTGCGTGAAATACATCGCAGGCGCGTGCTCCGGCTGTCAAAGCGTCAACTGCGGAGGTACGCAGGGTCAGATTGTCCGCATAGCATTGCCTGGCATTCGCCCCGGGCTTCCCCACATAAGCCGTTCGGCTGCCCGCGTTCCAATAGCCTCGATTGCTCATGGAGTATTCAAGACGAAGATAAGATTGATCTTCGAAAACCTCGCGCGTGCCAATCCGGTGTTGCAGGTCCTGGGCGCGCTGCCCCTGCATGACCGCAAGATTCCCGACGCCCGACCCCTCGAATTCTCCCACGTGCACGCGAAACCGCTCGGCATATTCCCAGAGAGGAAAGCTCAATCTGTCGAGTGCCGCGCCTTCGGCATGGTTCAAAGCACTGATATACCCCCGGTCGCCGATGCGGGCTGCAATTTCCAACATGCGGATTTCAGCACTTGTCTTGGTGATGCGCAGATCGCGCATAAACCCATCTATTGCATGGAAGCGCCTGTCGGGCATGCAATCGGTCAAGGCGCGATGCAGCCCTCCACTCATGTGAATCGCGTCGAACCCGATGGACGCGCCGCTGTTGCCATCGCGAGAAATAACGCTCTGGATCGCGTGCGCGAGAGCCTGCTCGGGGGTTGGTTCCACAAGTTCGTAGAGAAGGACTTCCCCGTCCCAACCGCAATCTCCAGGAATGTCCACAAGATCTGCGGTGCACAGGATCGTCCTCCGACCGCTGGCGAAGTTGATGTGAAGCGCGACAGGATGGGTCATCCGTTGGTCGAGATAAGGGAAGACGACGCCTCCCGTCAGGTAGGCAATATTCGCGCTCCCCACCACGAGCAGCGAACGCAGTTTCGCCGCGCTGGCGGCGGCGTCCACCTTCGAGGACAACTCGGCCCGCTCTTCAAGTGAGAGGCTGAGACGGTTTAATCTGCCCATGTTGGTTCCATCCAAAGACTCACATTCTTTCTGTCGTTGCGTCCGTCACTCGTCCGCCGGAACCGCCATGCCACGCGTCACACCGGGGCGATCGCCGACCTCGGCGAGCCAGCGTTCCAAGTGAGGGGTGCTGTTCGACCTCTCAATCAGGGGACGACGAAAATGAGCGGTGGGGTAAAGAGCAAAATCAGCCACGCATATCTCTTGGCCAGCGAGATACCGGTTCCTGGCAAGCCGGGCGTCGGCCATTTCGAAATAACGCAACAGCCTCGCCTCGTAATGCGCCAAGATATGCGCCGGCGTGTCTTTGAGATGCGTGCCAAGCACAAAAATGGGATGCGTCGCAGAAATGATATCCGTCATGACGAAACTCATCCATTCCAGCATCGCGGCGCGCGGCGCGGCGTCCGAAAACGAGAACCTCCCTTCGCGTTCGCAGAGATACTGCATGATGGCGAAGGATTGGCTGATCGACACGCCATCCCGGTGGTCGATCAGCGTCGGGATCGTTCCCGCCGGGTTGGCTTCAACCAGCTCCGGCGGCTTGACGTCTATGGTCGTGCCGAGCGCTACACGGTGGGTGCGGTACGCAAGCCCCAGCTCCTCAAGCATGATCGAGGCGCGCATACCGTTGGTCGTGGGTGCTGTGTAGAGATCGAACACGATTTGTCTCCGTCGATGCCGGTTATTATTGCTGAGTGAGATTCAGTTTTCTGAAGATCGGTGTCCAAATCTCCGATTGTGCCGCCATGAACGCGGCGTGCTCGGCCGGGGTGGACGGGGCAGGCTCGGTTCCCAACTGCTCGAAGCGCTTGAGTGCCTCTGGGTTCTTGTAGACGGCATCAAAGCCGGCCCTGATCTTTGCCACGACATCGTCCGGCATTCCTGCGGGGCCGAAGAGTCCCTGCCAACTCACCACCACGTAGCCATCCAACCCGCTCTCCTGGAGCGTCGGGACGGAGTTCAGTTTTGCAGAACGTTTCGCGCCGGTGGTCGCCAGTGCTTTCCATTCTTTTGCGTCGATGTTGGCGATGGATGGCGAGATGCCGTTGAAAATGGTCTGAATTTCGCCAGAGAGAAGATCCGTCTGCGCCTGGCTGTCGCCCTTGTAGGGAATGTGCAGCATGTCGGTTTTTGTCATGTCCATGAACAGAACAGTTGACAGATGCGTCGAGCCGCCCGCACCGGTGGTGCCGTATTTGTATTTCCCGGGCGAAGCCCGCAGAAGTTCAACGAACTCCTTGACGTTCGCGGCGGGCACATCCTTGTTCACAATCAGAACGTTGGAATTCGAGAACATCAAACCCAGAGGGGTGAGATCTTTCTTCCAATCGTAGGGTACCGTCTTGTAGAGATGGCCGTTGTTGATGACGTTCGAGCCGCCGATCAGCAGCGTATAACCGTCCGGCTCCGCGCGCGCTGCAGCCTCCGTGCCGATGTTGCCCGAAGCGCCACCGCGATTGTCGACGACGACCGGCTGCCCCATCGCGACTGCAAACGCATCGGCGAAGGCGCGGGTCTGAATATCAGCCGAGCCGCCGGCCGGGAACGGAACGATGATTCGGATGGGTTTGGTCGGATAGCTTTGTGCTGCGGCGGGCACGATGGACATCGTGACAGCTGCGATTGCGAGAGCAAATGTCGTCAGGGCCGATTTTCTCATGACGCTTCTCCTTGGCTAAAAGTTTCCGTTCGACGTTTGGCAAGTGCCGGAATGGCCATTGCCGCAAACATGACAATCGTGATGAGGAGGAACACGGCGCTCAATGGACGCGTGAGGAAGACCGTCCAGTCCCCACCGGAAATCAGCAATGCTCGACGCAAATTCTCTTCCAAAGCGGGGCCGAGCACGAAGCCGAGGAGGAGGGGCGCCGCTTCGAGCTTAAGCTTGATGAACACGAAACCTAAGACCCCGAAGGCAATTGCCAGCCCAACTTCGAAGACGCTGTTGTTGAGGCTGAACGCTCCAACACAACAGAAGAACAAGATGGCCGGAAACAGCAACCTGTAAGGGATACGCAGCAATTGAACCCAGATGCCGACAAGGGGCAGATTGATAATGAGGAGCATCAGGTTGCCAAACCACATACTCGCGACGAAGCCCCAGAAGAGTTCCGGACGCTGTGTCATCACTTGCGGGCCAGGCTGTATCCCGTGAATGACCATCGCGGCCAGCATCATAGCGACAACAGGGTTGCCGGGGATGCCCAGAGTCAGCAGCGGCACGAAACTGAGTTGTGCGGCAGCGTTGTTGGCGGCTTCCGGCCCGGCGACGCCCTCGATGGCTCCCTGTCCAAATCGCGAGGGATCGCGTGCGACCTGCTTCTCGACCGCATATGATGCAAGAGACGCCAGCATCGCGCCACCACCTGGCAAGAGACCCAGCACAGCGCCTAGGCCGGTTCCGCGCACGATAGCGCCGATGGACGCGCGAAACTCGGCGAGACTCGGCATCAGGGATCCAATGACTGCCGTGGTCTGGTTGCGACGTTCCGGCTTCTCCAGATTCGCGATGACGTCTGCGATGCCGAAAAGCCCCATTGCGACGGCAACGAATTCAATCCCGTCGAACAGTTCCGGCAGGCCAAAGGTGAAGCGTTGCTCAGTCGTGTTCACGTCGGTGCCGACGAAGCCGAGGGCGACGCCCAGCAGGAGCATAGCGAGCGCCTTGAGCAGGCGCCCTTGTGCCAGGACCACAGAGGCTATCAGTCCAAGCACCATCATGGAGAAATATTCGGGCGCCGAGAATCGCAGCGCCACCTTCGACAATGCCGGAGAGAACAAGGCGATAAGGATCGTTCCGACGCAACCCGCGAAAAAGGAGCCGATCGCGGCGATCGCCAGCGCCGAACCGGCGCGTCCCCGTCGCGCCATGGCATGCCCGTCGATCATCGTCACTACAGAAGACGTTTCGCCAGGCAGATTGACGAGAATTGCCGTCGTGGAGCCACCGTAGAGAGCGCCATAATAGATACCTGACAGCATGATCAGGGCTGCAAGCGGTGGGAGGTAATAAGTCACCGGCAGCAGCAGCGCCATTGTGGCCAGCGGACCGATTCCGGGCAGCACTCCGATGAGGGTTCCGAGAAGCGCGCCCACCAGACAGAACATGAGGTTGGTTGGTGTGCCGGCGATCAGCAATCCGTCGAAGAATAGGGTCAGGACATCTGGCATGGCGTCACTCCGACCAAGGCCAGATAGGCAATGGAACGCCTAGTCCTACCGAAAAGACCAGGGTGGCAAAGATCGCCAGCATGGTGCCCGCGATGGCACTCTCCCGGAAGCGGGCGTCCTCGTCAGCAAAACTGACGATCATCACGAGAACGAGCGAGGCCGCGAAGAGACCGCCTGTCCGTAGCAGGAGCGCAAATGCAGTCGTTCCGAGGATCACGAGCAAGGCCGGCCGTATCTGGAAGACCTCGAGGGGCTCACGTGAAGCTGTGGCTCCTTGGACAGCGATGACCGTTCCGATGCAGGCGAGGATCCCGAACACACCCAAAGGCATGTAGCCCGGTCCCATCTCTGCTGCCGTGCCGATCTGGTAGCGAGATGACAGGATCGCGCCGACAATGCCCACAAGGGCAAAGAACAGTCCGCCGAGGATGTCGTCGATATTTCCTCTCGCCATCGTCAGGTCACAACGCACGACGGTTTGGCAGGCATCCTCGATGGCCGTCGCACCCGTGCATCATGAGCTCCCGAGGAATGGTGAAAATTTATGCAGTTGAGTCGATATCCAGACGGTATACGCGCTGCATGCAGTGTCAAGGGGCGCCAGTTTGATTGTTTTGGCCGCGGTTCATCGCTGCGTTTTATCGGTGGAATGGGGAGGATGAATAAGGCGAGAACGACCTCTGATCGATGGGCCTTGTGCGGAGACTAGAAATCAAAAAAATCCACAACAGCAGCAAATCAAGATAACTGCATGTGACCGCAACCGCCGGAATAACGGTGACCTTTGCAAATTACGTTCAGATCTCAACGCGTAGCTATCGGAATATGTCGACAGTGCTTACGCGATTTGCCAGTCGACTGGAGAAATCGATGTAAAGACGATTATCTCTGTCTAATCGTTGCATAAGCAGATCGGAACATTGGACTGCGCTGGAAACCGCATACCTTCCAAATCAGACGCTGGTGGAGCGGGATCCGAGCGCAGTCATGGCGATCAGTCCGAGCATCATGCCATGCTTGGCTCGATCCTTAGTGGGAATTTCCCCTGCTTCAGCAGCGTCTCAAACTCGCCTTCGAGCCGGCCCAGACGGATCAGGCCATTCGACCAGCGATAACCTGCGTGGAAGAGCGCCAGGTTGCCCCATGGCGCAAAATAACAGAGGTCGCCCGCCGCCTCGTTGTCGAATAGTTCGCTTCCCTCTCCCGTCAGTTTGCGTGGAAGGTAGGCGATCTTTTCGTTGTGGCCGTAGTCATCGATCGTAAGATCATCGAGCGGAAGAAGCGAGAGGAGATCGCGGGCCGCTGGATTGTCGTACAGAGTTGCCGTCAAACTCTTATGATCGAAGGTAAATATTATTTTCATTTCCAATGTCTCTCGACTCCGCCGCTACCTCATCACCGTGGCGCCTGCTTGCCGAAGCCGCAGGCCGCCGCTGACGCCCCCTTCATCGGAGAGATTGCCCGGCGTTTCGGTGTCTTGTGGCATCAAGCGCAGTGAGCGGGCCACTGCCAGGATGGCCCATGCCGGAATAAACCGCCATTGGCGCACCGCGGCTCAGTGGCTGGAGATCGCGAGGCTGCACGACCGGATTCCGGCCGCATCTTGCTGGCCCGCCCCCTCCAGATAAACAGCAGTCACCGGTGCGACTGCTCTGCTATCATAGGGGCTTTCGACGGGCCGCGACGGGCGGCTCGACCCATGAGGCGGCAATGTCCCATTCATCCTCGCAAGTTGTCATCTGCGGCGCCGGGATCGCCGGCGTCGCGGCGGCCTATTCCCTGGCGGTAGTCTCTGGACTCGACAATGTGGTGCTGGTCGATGAGGGGCACCCCCTTTCGGTGACGTCGGACAAATCCACCGAGGCCTATCGAAACTGGTGGCCCGGCCCGGACCGGGCCATGACATCCTTCATGAATCGCAGCATCGATCTCATCGAGGGGATCGCCCACGCGACCGACAACCGTATCAATCTCAATCGGCGCGGCTACGTCTTTGCGACAGCGGATGCGGCCATGATTCCCTTTCTCGAGACCATGGCAAAGATGGCTGAGGCGAATGGCGGCGGCCCTGCTCGCTTTCATGGTTCGCCGGACAGCACCTACGCGCCCTCCGCCGAACGGGGCTTCGACAGCGGGTTGACCGGCGCGGACGTCATCACCGATCCGCTCCTAATCCGCCGGCATTTCCCCTATCTGGCGCCGGAGACGATCGCCCTGGCGCACGCCCGGCGGGCCGGCTGGCTCAGCGCCCAGCAACTGGGGATGGTGATGCTGGAAGAAGCCCGCGCGCACGGCGTGCAGATCGTCAAAGGCCGTGTCGACGGCTTCGACACGACTGGCGGGCGTGTTCGCGCCGTCCTTGTCGATCAGGGCGGCGAGCGTCAGACGCTGCCCGCCACCCACGCGGTGCTTGCCGCGGGACCGATGCAGGGCGCCATGGCGCGCATGATCGGCCTCGATCTCCCGATCAGGGCCGAGCGCCACTACAAGGTCAGTTTTGCCGATTCGCTTGGCGGCATGCCGCGCAATGCGCCGATGCTGATCTGGCTCGACCAGCAATACCTGCCCTGGACCGACGACGAGCGCGCGGCGCTCGCGGCCGACGATGAGGCGCAATGGCTTCTCGGGCCGTTCCCGGCGGGCGTCCATGGGCGCCCGGATGGCGCATCGGCGACGTTCATGCTCTTCAATCACCACGGCGATCCGGTCGATCCGATCTTTCCGCTGCCGGAGCCGGAGCACTACGCCGAGATTGCCCTGAGAGGCATGTCGACGATGGTGCCCGGGCTCAAGGTCTACGATGGCGAGATCCCACGGCCCCACATTGATGGCGGCTACTACATGAGGACGCAGGAGAACCGGCCGCTCATCGGACCCGTCCCGGTCGAAGGCGCTTACATCTCGTGCGCCTTCTCAGGGTTCGGCGTGATGGCATCCTGTGCGGGCGGGGAACTCATCGCCCGCTACATCACGGAGTCCGCCTTGCCCGACTACGCGCAGGCGTTCCTGCTGTCCCGTTATCAGGACGCTGCCTATGCCACCCTTCTTGAGAATTGGGGAGACGGCGGTCAGCTCTGACAATCTGTCCGAAGCCTCCGAGGTGCGGGAGGGCAGAGCGTGCCGGTGATGGAGACCTGGATCGGAACATGATGTTGCGCAGCCTTGGCTGCATGAAGAGGCAGGTATCGTGGCGCTGCCGGAACGCGCCTCGCTCAGGTTAGTAAGGGGATCGGGACCTCCCGCCATCACCCACCGAATGCCGTCTGTCATGCCACGCCCTGCACTCCCGCATAAAGCATGATCGGCGAAAAGGCTGGCGAAGGACCCGGATTTGCCGCTTGATCACGGCCGGTCCCATCATGGGATCGTCAACAAGCAGGCATGGCCTGGCGGGAACGGCTCAGGAAGGCAAGAGATGACCAACAGGGTATTGGCCTGGCCCGCAATGCTCGGCTTGGCTGCTCTCCTTCCGGGTTGCGACAGCGAGCAGGCCTATCGGCCGCCGCCGCCCGCAGAGGTTCGCGTTGCACAGCCCGTCGCGCGCGCCATGACCAGGTCTCTCGACCTGACAGGTCAAACAAACGCGGCCAAGCGGGTCGATCTGGTGGCCCGTGTGCCGGGCACGCTGACGGATATCCGCTACAAGGATGGTGATGCGGTCAAGCAGGGCGATATCCTGTTCGTCATTGAGCAGGACAACTACAAGCTCAGCCTGCAGCTCGCCGAGGCTGCCGAGGCGCAGCAGCGGGCCCTCCTCGTCCAGTCTGAATCCGACCTTGCGCGCCAGAAGCAGCTCGCCAGCCGACAGGCCGCCTCCGAAGCGGCGCTCGAGAACGCTCTCAGCAAGCGTGATTCGGCTGCCGCCGGCCGCGAGCAGACGGAGGCGCAGGTGTCGCAAGCGCGCTTGAATCTGGCCTACACGGAGGTCAAAGCACCGTTTGATGGCATCGTCTCGGCGCGTCTCGTCGATGTGGGCGCGCTGGTTGGAGTCGGCGGTCCGACACGGCTCGCCAGCATCGTTCAGGCCGACCCGATCCAGGTGAAATTCTCCCTCGACGAGCAAGTGGTCCTGCGCATTCGCGCCGCCATGCTCCAACGCAATCTGACCCTGGCCGACCTGGGCACGATCCCGGTGGAGATCGGCCTCGACACTGAGACCGGCTATCCGCATCTGGGTCGGCTGGACTATGTGGCGCCGGAGCTCGACGCCAGCAGCGGCACGCTCACAGTCCGCGCCGTCGTGCCCAACCCCAATCGCGTGCTCCTGCCGGGAATGTTCGTGCGCGTGCGGTTGCCGCTGCAACGCGACGTCCCGTCCCTGCTCGTGCCCGACAGCGCGCTGGGGGCAAACCAGGCCGGGCGTTATCTCCTTGTGGTCAACGGTGCGGATGTGGTCGAAGAGCGGCCGGTCGAGATCGGCGAGCTGACCGACGGCGGCCTTCGTGTGATCCGGTCGGGTGTCACCGCGTCCGATCGCGTGGTGGTGGGCCAGTTGCAGGCCGCCATTGCGGGCGCCAAGGTCCGGCCCGTCGCCGAGACGGGGGCTGTGACGCGCTGATGGCCAAGTTCTTCATCGAGCGACCGGTTCTGGCCAATGTCATCGCCGTTCTCACCATTCTGCTGGGTCTGGTCGCGCTTCTCCGGCTGCCAGTCTCGCAATATCCGGACGTCGTGCCCCCGACCGTGCAGGTCACCACCCGTTATCCGGGCGCCAGTGCTGCCGTGATGGCGCGTGAGGTCGCGCTGCCCATCGAGCAGAAGGTCAATGGCGTCGAGGGCATGATCTACATGTCGTCCACGAGCAGCAGCGACGGGCTCTACACCCTGACCGTCACCTTTCGGATTGGCACCGACGCCGACATGGCGCAGATCCTGGTGCAGAACCGCGTGGCCGCCGCGCTGCCTCTCCTGCCGTCGGTGGTGCAGGTCCAGGGCGTGCAGACCAGCAAGCGCTCGACCGCGATCCTGGAGATCGTCGCCCTGACTTCGAGCGAAAAGCGCCACGACAATCTGTTCCTGTCGAACTACGCCACATTGAGCCTGCTTGACGAGATCTCGCGTATTGACGGCGTCGGCAGCGTCAACGTCTTCGGCGCCGGTCAATACGCGATGCGCATCTGGCTCGACCCCGACAAGCTGCAGGCACGCGGGCTTCTTCCGGCGGACGTCATCAATGCGGTGAATCTGCAGAACCGCTCCGTCGCCTCCGGCCAGCTCGGCACATCGCCGACCTCAACTCCGCAGGCCTTTCAATATACCCTCGTGGCCCCTGGCCGGCTCGACGACGTTGCGGCGTTCGAGGCCATTATCGTCAAGGCCGATGGCGCAGAGGGCGGCAGGATTACGCGCTTGAAGGACGTGGCGCGGATCGAGCTTGGCGCGCAGGCCTACAGCCAGGACTTCCGGCTCGACGGGCAACCTGCGGCTGGCCTTGCGGTCTTCCAGCTGCCGGAGGCCAATGCGCTTGATGTTGCCAAACGCGTCGAGGCCAAGATGGCGACTCTCGCCGAGCGCTTTCCGCAAGGCATGCAGTGGAGCGTGCCGTTCGACACGACGCGCTTCGTCAAAGCCTCCATGGACGCCGTCTACCACACCCTGTTCGAGGCTGCGGCGCTCGTCCTGCTGGTTATCCTGATCTTCCTGCAGGACTGGCGCGCGATGTTGGTGCCAGCCACTACGGTCCCGGTGACAATCATCGGCGCCTTTGCGGCCATGGCGGCGTTCGGCTTCACTGTAAACATCTCGACGTTGCTGGCTGTGGTGCTCGCCATCGGCATCGTCGTGGACGATGCCATTGTGGTGGTGGAAGGCGCGGTCAAGCACATGGAGCGCGGCCTCAACGCGCACGATGCCACCATCGCGGCGATGGATGAACTGATGGGTCCGATCATCGGCATCACGCTTGTGCTGATGGCGGTCTTTTTGCCGGCCGCATTCCTGCCTGGCTTGAGCGGTCAGATCTATCAGCAATTCGCCCTTGTGATCGCCGCCACCGCACTCATCAGCGCCATCAATGCCGTGACGTTGAAGCCCGCCCAGTGCGCGCTCTGGCTGCGGCCTCCCAAGCCCGTGCGGGAGCGCGCGCTTGTCTTCCGGCTTTTCGAGAGGGGTTATGTTGCCTGCGAAAGGGGCTACACTCGCATCATCCGCCGACTGGTGACGTACAGCGGGACGGTCTTCGCGCTTACCCTGGTGCTCGTCGGATTGTCTGTCGCGGCGCTGACCCGCATCCCGACCTCCTTCCTCCCGGTCGAGGATCAGGGCTATTTCCTCGCCTCCGTGCAATTGCCGGACGGCGCCTCGCTTGATCGCACGACACGCACGCTCGAGACCATCACCGAACGGGCCCGGGCGGTGCCGGGGGTCGACAAGGTGATCGCCATCGCGGGGCTTTCTGCCATGAACGACAATGCCAGCCTGGCCAATGCCGGCGTGGCCTATATCATGCTGACCGACTGGAAGGCGCGCCGCGCCGGCGAGGACCTTCGGGGTCTCTATGCGGCATTGTCGAAGGCGCTCGCGGGTCTTGATGACGGTGTTGCGCTGGTGCTCCCGCCGCCGCCGATCCAGGGCATCGGCAATGCGTCAGGGTTCACCATGAAGGTCGAACTGCGCGACGGCACCTTCGATTACGAAAAGCTTCAGCGTCTCGCGGATGCGATCGCCCAGCGGGCGCGGGACCAGAACCTGTTTCAGGTCGTGCGCAATACCTTCAGCGCTCGCGCACCGCAGGTCGAGGTCGTGATCGATCGCACCAAGGCCGAAACCCTTGGCGTGTCGTTCGGCACGGCGAGCGATACGCTGGGTGCCTATGTGGGCTCGGCCTATATCGGACAATTCAGCAAATCGGGTCGTGTCTTCCAGGTCTATGCCCAGGCCGAGGCGCAGGCGCGGATGGGGCCTGATGCTCTGCAGAGCCTGAAGATCCGGAGCAAGACCGGCGAGATGGTGCCCCTCGGCGCCATCGCCGATATTCGCACGGGCATCGGGCCGTCGCTGATCAGCTTCCACAATCTCTACCCCGCCGCGACGCTGATCGGCGTTCCCAACCGCGATGTCAGCTCTGGTCAAGGGCTGGCTGTCCTCGAGGAGATTGCCGCGCAGACGCTGCCGTCCGGAACGGGCTATGAATGGAGCGCGCTGTCTTATCAGGAGAAAGAGGTCGGCGGGCAGGTGCTGATGGTCTACGGCCTGAGCCTGTTGCTGGTCTATCTCGTTCTCGCCGGACAATACGGCAGCTGGATCGCGCCAATCGGCATCATCCTGTCGGTGCCGCTTGCGCTTCTTGGCACGGCGGGGGCGATGCTGGCGCTGGGCCTTTCCAGCAATCTCTACACGCAGATCGGGCTCATTCTGCTGATCGCATTGTCGGCCAAGAACGCGATCCTGATCGTGGGCTTTGCCCGCGACCTTCATTTGAAGGACGGCGTGCCGGTGGTGGAGGCCGCGGTGGAGGCGGCGCGACTGCGTCTGCGACCGATCGTGATGACGTCGTTTGCCTTCATCCTTGGCTTGCTGCCCCTGGTCCTCGCCAGTGGTGCCGGCGCGAATGCCCAGCGGTCGATCGGCTTTGCGACGTTGACCGGGATGATAGGCTCGACGCTCCTGACGGTCGTTGTCGTCCCGTCGTTGTTTGTCGTATTGCAGCGCCTGGAGTCCCGCTTTAGCGCGCAACGCAGAGCGGTGTCTCAGGGTGGAATCTGACAACCGTGCTGTCGTCGCGGATCCGAAGCGAAGCCGCGTCAGATTCCCATGACAGAGAACAGAACGCGGCTGAGCTGGCTATCCGGCGTATCGAGCTGGCGGGGCTCGGTAAAGTGGTTTGCCGTGAAGAGCGGGGTGCGGCTCGCGAGGCGGCCCATTCCTTCCAGCGCATCCGCGAACGTGCTGGACTGGCGCCGAAACTCGGGACTGTCTGAAACCGCCCATGAGACGGCGACCGGGCAGGAAATCCGGTCGAGGTGACGCATGGCGCTTGCCGCAGCCAGCTCATCTGCGCTGATCTGCACATACTTCCCGCGTGACGAGAGCATGGCCGGGTAAAGCTCGTACATGCCGCTCATCAACAACGCACCCTTGAGGGTGTCGGCCGGAAGCCCGCGCATCTCCCAATCGGTAATCAGCACGCAACTTGCCAGATGCGCACCTGAGGAATGGCCGGCGAGGTAGACGCGCTTGGGGTCGCCGCCGAAACTTTCCGCATTGCGCACGGCCCAGCCAACGGCCTTGCGGCACTGCTCGATCATCTCGGGGAGGCGAACCTGCGTCACGTTGTTGAAATCCGGCGCGAGAAACGCTGCGCCCCGCCCCACGACCGTGGGCGCGGGAAAGGAGGCATCCAGCCGTGAATTGAACAGCCAGGCGCCACCATGGATATAGACGAGAACCGGCGTGCCTTGCGGGTTGGGCGGCGTGAAGATATCGACGACTTCAACATCGGCCGTCCCATAGCGCTCTGTCCGAGGGGGCATCCTCTGTCGAACTTCTGCGCTCGCCCGGCGGTCGTCCAGTTGAAGAGCGTTGAGCGTCGGCGTCCAGAACGCCTGATCATAAGCTTCGTCCAGCTGCTGCTGCGTATAATCCAGGAAGCGTGAAGCCTCCTGCGCCCTCGCTGCTGTGACGACAGAGGAACCGAACGTGGCACCGAGCGCAACGGTGCCCATCATGAACTGCCGACGATGCATGAATGCCCCGCGAATCACTTGAGAAGATCTGCCGCACGGTCGAGGCCGGCCTGCGCACAGGCCTCATCCTTCTCGCCGCCGGGCGAACCCGACACGGCGACGGCTCCGATGGTGTCGCCGTCCACGATGACGGGAAGGCCGCCTTGCGCTGGCATGATATGGTTCAGGAGGACAAGTTCGTCACCGGGATCAGCCCTGACCCGTCTCTCAATATTGACAGAAGGCTGCCGATAAGTGAGCGCCGTGTAGGCGCGGCGAAAACTGTTTTCAATGGAATGGGGCGGAGAGCGATCACCCCGAAGGTGCACGAGAATCTGCGCCTCGCGGCCCACCACGGCCACGGAGACAGTGTAGCCCTGCGCCTTGCAATGGCTCGCGGCCGTCGTGGCGATGACAAGGGCAGTGTCGAGCGCCAGATCCTTATGGGCGATGAGTTGAGCGCCCGCAGGCGTCGTCAGCGTGCCGACAAGGATGGCGGCACAAACACCCCGACTCAAAGCCATGACTCTTTTCCTTCGCTATGCCTATAGTAGAATCACGGTGCGGCATCGCGTGTCAACGACTGCATGCGCGACGAGACGTTCCGGAGAATGCCCCCAACAGGAAGTCACGCATGCGCGTCTTGAGTTTGTTATCATGTCTGGCCGCGTTGCTCACAGTCGCAGCACCCGCCGCCGGTCAAACATCGAATGACTGGACCACCGGATTGCCGCGGCAGGACATCAAGGTGAAGGCGTGGCCGGGCGGAAAGAAAGTCGCGGTCGCATTTGTGCTTTATGTCGAGGTTTGGGGTCGCGGTCAGGGACCGAATTTCCGCCCCGACATGACAGATCGCAAACCCGATCTCGTGGACGAGGCCTTCCGTCAATACGCCATCAACTGGGGATTGCCGCGTGTAGGGCGCCTCTTTGGCGAAATGAAGGTGCCGCTCAGCCTGGCGCTGAACGCACAGTTTCCAGAACAGCAGCCGGTCGCCTGGCGGGAATTGCGCGGCCTTGTGCCGAGCGCACCTATCGTGGCTCACGGACTCAACAACACGACCGATCTGCTGCCCTTGTCAAAGGGACCCGAGGCGCAACGCGCCTACATCCGCCAGACAATCGACATGATCGAGAAAAGCACCGGTGTTCGCAGCACAGGGTGGTCGAGTCCGAGCGTTTATCCGAACGCGGACACCTACGCGGCGACCGCCTCCGAAGGCATCGTGTATTCACTCGACGGGATGGATTCGGACGTCCTGTCGCGCCTCGGGTCTGAACCGCATCCGCTTTGGCTGGTGCCCTATCCGCCGACTGTGGTCGACATGGGCCAGTATCTGTCGCGCTTCAAGGAAGCCAGCGATCTTGAACGGTTGTGGACCGACTACGTCAGCGAACTCGTCCGCGAGGCGAGGGCCGATCCGGCCCGTGACGCGACGGTGGTCGCCATCGGCATTCATCCCTTTGTGGTGGGCACGCCGTCCGGCGCTGCAGCCTTGCGTCGAGTTCTGACGACGCTGCAACAGCAGGATCTGGTGTGGTTGACCGATCCCGAGGCCATCATCAAGGCGACGGGCGTTCAATAGGCGGTCGTCAATCCGATCCGGCGAGTCAGAGGCGAACAACCACCTGCCCGACCCCTGCGCGCGTCTCCAGTGCGTGGTGGGCTGCCGCAATGTTCTCCAGGGCGAAAGGCTCCATGATGGTGGGCCGCAGGGTGCTGCGCCTGAGCATCGCGGTGATCTCCGCAATGGCGGCATGGCGCGCTGCTTCGGGCAGGATGTAGCTGGAGATGAGCCGGATCTGGGCACCTTTGAGTTGAAGCGCGTAGTAGGGGATGCGTGGTTCGGGATCGCTGGGGGATGAATAGCTGGCAATGATGCCGTCCCGCCTGATGACCGCCGCGTCGAGACCGGCATTGGCGGCGAAATCGAGTTCGATGATGCGGTCGACACCCTCCGGGGCAAGGTCCGTGATGAGTTGCGCCAGGCGCATGTCACGGCGATCGAGCACGTGATCCGCACCCGCCTTTCGGGCGATCTTGGCCGTTTCGCTCGATCCCGCTGTCGCGATAATCGTCGCACCGGCTTGTTTGGCAAACTGAATCGCACATTCGCCAACCGCGCCACCGCCGCCCTGGACAAGGATGGTCAGTCCGGCCACTGACCCGTCGGCGAAAATCGCGTAATGGGCGGTGCAGGCGGGAATCCCGAGGCACGCGCCGACGTCGAAGGAGGCCTCGTCCGGCAGCGGCACCGCATTCTCCACGGGCACCGTCAGGGACTCGCACGCAGTGCCCCACTCGAAAGCATCAAGCGTGAAGGTCTTGCCGGGGATGCTCCAGACCCAGACCCGTCGGCCGATCCACGCCGGCGAGACCCCGTCACCCACGGCCTCGACGATTCCGGCCCCATCGCTGTGAGGGATGATGGGGCGCAGGAGAGGGCCGTTGCTCCGCCAGCCCGCGCGGCGTTTCACATCGGACGGGTTAACGCCCGATGCGTGGATGCGAACGAGCAGCTGGCCCGGCTGGGCGTGGGGCGTTGCCACAGTGCTGATTGCGAGCACGTCTTGGGCGGCGCCGACGCGATCGTAGGAGGCGGCTCTCATGGTGTTTTTCCCCACACTTGCGGACGCGCATCCGCGAAATTCTTGTCGTGGGCGCCCTCTGCAGGCGCGATTCAGGTCTCGCTGATTGATGTCTCGCGGTCCGATGCGTGGGCCTCCTCGGCGGGGTTGTCCACGTACTCGAACCAGTCGCCCCAGGTCCACGTGCTTTTCAGCACTTCTGCCAGCTGGAAAGTTTCGGTGCTTGTGATCTCGGGAATGGCCGAGGGCAAGGTCTCGCTCACAAAGCGGTGCAGATCCTTCACGTCGCGATGCAGGGACTGAATGGTGATGTCGGCCGAACCGAACGAGGTTCCCACAAAGCGAATGTTGGGAAAGGCCGTCAGCCTTTTGGCGGCGTCCTGGACATGGCCGGGACGGATCCGCACGAGGATGAGCGCCACCACGCCAACCCCCAGCGCCAGGGGACTTCCCACTGCCGTTACGCGGATGAGCCCCTCGTCCTGCAGGCGCGTCATGCGCGAGCGGACGGTTCCCTCCGAGACGCCGAGTTCCCGCGCGATGTCTCGGTAGGGGCGGCGTCCGTCGCGCGCAAGCGCGGACACGATCCGTCGATCCAGGTCGTCGAGACTCTCAGGCACTCATGCTCTCCTCTGCCCAGCTTTTTGGCACTTGGCATCCAGTTCATGCATCACGCTATGCCAAGACTGTTGACCTAGCGAGAATAATCCGCGTAGTTTTTCGCAATGCGTAATTTCAGTAGCAATTAACTACGCAGGGCGTAATTCTGTGTCAATGCGGAATTGTCCTCGGTGGTCCACAGGAACGGAGATTGAATCATGAGAGTCACCCAGCTGCTCGCTGCCGCGTCGTTGTTGGCTGGCGCATCCATCGCTACCGCTCAGGCGGCCGATCCGGTCAAGATCACGTTCTTCATCTGGGCGGGATCGAACCAGGGCATCGTGCCCCTCGAGGTCATCGAAAAATACAAAGCCAAGAACCCGAACGTCACCATCAATATCCTCGAATCGAACAATGCGATCACGTTCCCGAAGATGGTTGCGGCACGCCGCACCACCCCGGACGATCCGCTTGTGCATTGCGGCTTCTTCAACATCGACTCCGTGACCAAGGGCGATGTCGCTGGCCTTTGGGCCCCGTTCGACGAGAAGCGCGTCACCAATCTGAAGAACGTCATTCCGGAATACAAGCGGCCGGAGAACCGCGGTGTCGGCTATCAGATGTCCGGCATCGGAATTCTCTACAACAAGGATCAGGTGAAGGAGCCGCCGACCACCTGGGCTGACATGTGGGACCCGAAATATCGCGGTCGCGTGACCATGTTCGACTACGATACCCGCATGCTGGCGATCGCCGCGCGCCTGAATGGCGGCGACGAGAACAAGCCCGATCCCGGCTTCGAGGTGTGGGCGAAGAACGCCAAGAACTTCCGCGCCCTTGTGGATTCCAACGATGCGGTGAAAAATCTTCTCGTCTCCGGCGATGCCCATATCGCGCCGTGGTTCTCCGGCCTGAGCTATGTCTGGCTTTCAGAAGGCTCGCCGCTGGGCTTTGCCATCCCGAAGGAAGGCGCCATCGCGTTCCCGATGTTTCTCGCCATGGTCGATGGCGTCACGCCTGCCCAGAAGGCGGTCTGCGAAGATCTCATCAACACATTGATGGAACCCGACAATGCGGGCCGCTACAGCAAGCTGACCTTTTCGGTCCCGCTCGTCTCCAACGCGACGCTGGACGAAGAGCAGAAGAAGAACCCCATGCTCAACATGGAACTCGCCAAGAACGCCATTGCGCTCGACTACAATCACATCGGCGAAGTGGCGGCCGATTGGCGTGAGCGATGGGACCGCGAGGTCAAGACGAAGCTGCGCTGATACTTTCCAAACCAGGCACACCCGCGGATTGCGATCCGCGGGTGATCTGTCAATCGATCAACGAGGTGAACCTTGCATCCGGATGTCGAATTCAGAAGCGTTACCAAACGCTTCGGAAGTTACCTGGCGGTCAGCGACGTGTCGTTCGTCGTCCCGCGCGGTAGCTTCTTCTCACTGCTCGGTCCATCCGGCTGCGGCAAGTCGACGACCCTTCGTATGACCAGCGGCTTCGAGTTTCCCGACGTTGGGGAAATTCTCATCGCCGGTGAGGACATGTCCAACGTCGCGCCCTATCGGCGCCCCACCAACATGGTATTTCAGCGCTGGGCGCTGTTCCCTCATATGACCGTCTACGACAACGTCGCGTTCGGCCTCACCGTGGACCGCGTCGCACCGGCGGAGCTCAAGACGCGGGTGGGCGAGGCGCTCGAACTCGTCGGGTTGACCAGTTTTGCGGCGCGCAAGCCAAAGCAGCTCTCGGGCGGCCAGATGCAACGCGTGGCGCTGGCGCGTGCGCTGGTGAAGCGCCCAAAGGTTCTGCTTCTCGACGAGCCCTTGGGCGCCCTCGACCTCAAGCTGCGTGTGCAGATGCAACTCGAGCTGAAGCGGATTCAGCGCGAGGTCGGCACGACCTTCATCTACGTCACGCATGATCAGGGCGAGGCGCTGACGATGTCCGACCAGATCGCGGTCATGAACAATGGTCGGATCGAGCAACTCGGCTCGCCGCAGGATATCTACGATCGGCCGATGACTCGATTCGTTGCGAACTTCATCGGCAATGCAAATATCCTTCCTGTCGAAGTTGATGGTATCTCGGGCACACAGGCCCGGGTTCATATGGGCAGCCTCAGCTTCGTCACCGACGTGTCGGAGCCTCCGGCGACCAGGAAAGCTCTCATCGCGATCCGCTACGAGCGCATTCGGATCGGGGAGGCCGCGCGGGGCCTGCCGGTCATGACGCGAGGCCTCGTGCGCGACGCGATTTTTGCCGGCTCGGCGGTCCACTATCTCATGACGCTGGAGGCCAACCAGGCTGAAATTACCGTCGAGGCCGCCCACGATGGACTGAGCCAGCCGATCGCGCCCGGCACGACGGTCGACCTGGGATGGGAACCGAGCGCAACAAGGCTTTTCCCAGATGCCTGAAACCGCTCATCCAGCCTCCAGTCTGAAGCTCGCGATTGCTCCGGACGCGTCACTTCCGGCGCGCCAGCGGGGGGCCTGGCGACGCAGAAGCATCCCGTTTCTTCTGCTGCTCCCAACGCTGCTGCTGATGGGCTATACGTTCATCCTGCCCCTGCTGACCTTTTTCCAGTACAGCTTTTTCACCTACCGCCGTGGCCGTCTTGTGGAGGAATTCTCTCTCGAGACCTACCGCCGCTTCCTGTTTGACGGCTATTACCGAACGATCATCCTGGACACGCTGTGGATGTCGGCCCTGGTGACGATCGTGGCCGTCATCATCGGCTACCCGCTCGCCTATGCGCTCTGGCGCCTCGAACGCCCCTGGATGAAGCGTTGGCTGTCGCTGATCATCTTCTCGCCGATTATCGTCAGCGTCGTCGTCCGCAGTTACGGATGGACCGTGCTCCTGGCCGATCAGGGGCCCCTCAATTGGATGCTGCTCAAGCTCGGTCTGATCAGTGCGCCGTTGACGCTTGTGTTCAACCTCACCGGCGTCGTGATCAGCCTCAGCCATGTGTTCCTACCCTTCATCGTTTTCCCGATCTACGCATCGATGACGCGGCTCGACCCAGCGTTGCGGGAGGCCGCTATGGATCTGGGCGCCGGGTGGTGGTTCACGTTCCGGCGAGTCACGCTCCCGCTGACTCTGCCCGGCCTGGTGGCGGCCACGCAGATCGCCTTTACGCTGGCACTCGGGGCTTTCGTGACACCCGCAATGCTGGGCGGCGGGCGTGTGCAGGTCCTGCCGCTGCAGGTCTACCATGCCACGACCGACATCAACTGGCCCGTGGCCGCCGTCGGCGGGTTGACGCTTCTGCTCATGGCGTTTGTTTCGGTTGCGCTGTTCAACCGCCTGCTCAAATACAGCGAGGCTTGAGCCATGACCCTCTCCTCTCTGCCGCCGCTGCGATACATGCTGCTTTGGCTGTTCACCGCTTTGGGCGTCGTCTTCATCATTGCGCCCCTCGCCGTGGTGATCGTCAATTCGTTCTCGAGCGTCGCCTACAACGTCTTTCCGCCAGAGGGCTTCTCGACTCGCTGGTATGAGAACCTCGCCGGACAGGCGGCGTTCTATGGAGCGGCATGGCGGAGCCTTGTCCTCGCCGGGCTTGCGACCGCGGGAGCACTCGTGATCGGCACGATGGCCGCCTACGCGTTGGTGCGCTATCCACTCCCGATGCCAAGCCTCCTCAAGGCGTTCCTGCTGGCGCCCATCGTGATCCCTAAAATCGTGCTCGGCGTGGCGCTCTTCATGTTCTTCGTCCGCATCAAGATGTTCGGAAGCTATTCGAGCCTTCTGCTGACCCACATGCTGATCGTCCTGCCGTTCGTGATCTCGCTTGTCTCCGCTGCGCTCTATAATTTCGACTGGACGCTGCAGGAAGCCGCCATGGATCTGGGCGCGCGTCCGCTGCAGACCTTCATCCGCGTCGTCCTCCCGGAGATTTCCGTATCCATGGTGGTGGCGGCGGTATTCGCCTTCGTCACGTCGTTCGATCAGGTCGAGACCACGCTCTTCCTGGTGCGGACCGACAGCAATACGCTCCCCATCGAAATGTTTCTCTATCTGCAGAAGTGGCAGGATCCCACGATTGCCGCTCTGTCATCGGTGCTGATCCTCTTCGCCGTCAGCATCGTGGCCGGCCTGGCGCTCGTGTTGCGCAACCGCCAACTGCCCCTTGATATGCGACCCCAGAAGGACGACACGCCGTGACCAAAAAACATCTGCAGACGGTCATCGACGCCATCGATGGCGGATTGATGATGCGCCACATGGCCGTTTTCGATCGCTACACGAAATATGCCGGGACACCCGAGGAGCTGGAGAGCCTGCGTTATTGCGAAGAGCAGATGCGCGCGTACGGCTTCGCGACGGAGATCGTCCAGCACGATGCGCTGATCAGCATTCCGGGTAAGGCCTCTGTGACGTTTGCCGGGAGGGATATGCGGTCGATCAGCCACTCGTTTTCACGGTCGTCGCCGGCTGGCGGCCTCACGTCGGCCATCGTAGATGTGGGTGACGGCTCGGCCTCGGCCTTTGCCCAGACCGATGTGAAGGGCAAGATCGTGCTGGTGGATGGTATCGCCAATCCGGCCGTGTCCCTGCGCGCGTCCCAGGCGGGGGCGGCGGGCCAGCTCCACATCTCGCCCCATGAGCACCTCCACGAGATGTGCGTCTCTTCGGTCTGGGGCAGCCCGACTCACGAGACGCGCGACAGACTGCCCTCGACCGTGATCCTGACGATCCCGCTGGACGAGGGACAAGCAGTGCGGGCGGCGTTGGCTGCGACGCCGCATGTGGAAGTCACGCTCCAAGCGGAGGTCGATACCGGCTGGCGCAAGACGCCGATCCTGGTTGCCGATCTTCCCAGCCTCGAAGGCGACGGGGAGGAACCGTTCATCTTCTACACCGGACACCATGACACCTGGTATTTCGGCGTGATGGACAATGGCGGCGCCAACGCCACGATGATGGAAGTGGCGCGCATCGCGGCGGCCCACCGCTCGGAATGGCGGCGGGGGCTGCGCGTGGTGTTCTGGTCCGGTCACTCGCAGGGGCGCTACTCGAGCTCGTCCTGGTATGCGGACGAGCACTGGGAAGAGCTTTCCCGTCGCGCGCTGGTGCATGTGAACGTCGATTCAACCGGCGGCAAGGGCAATGTCATTGTGGCCGACACAACGGCGGCGGCGGAACTGCGCGGCCTCGCCAGCGAGGCGATCGCCGCCTACAGCGATCAGACGTTCTCCAACCGTCGCCTCAGTCGCGCCGGCGATCAGTCATTCTGGGGCATCGGTGTGCCGGGCATTTTCCAGAACATGAGCGAGCAGCCTGCCTCTGGCCAGGCGAACGCGTCCGCGGCGGTTTTCGGCGCCGGCAACAGGCTCGGCCGCGGCACCGGCTGGTGGTGGCACAACCCTGCCGACACACTCGACAAGATCGAGGAATCCATCCTCGTGCGCGACACCAAGATCTACATGCACGCCGTCTGGCGGCTGCTGACCGACCCGGTCCTGCCGCTCGACTATGCCGAGCACGCCCGCTATCTCTCCAACGAGATCGCCACGATGCAAAAGAGCGTCGGGGATCGGTTCGACCTTTCGGTCTTGGCAGAGAGAGCAGCACGCCTGGGTGATCTCGCCCGTGACTTCGATGCCGAAGCATCTGCAGCATCGAGCGATCGCGCCGAGGGTATCAACCGGGTTCTGAAGACTGTCTCGCGCGCGATCGTGCCAGTCGATTACACCATGGGCGATCGCTTCGAGCAGGATCCGGCGCTTGCCCAGAGCCCCTATCCGAGTCTCGAGGCCGCCAAATCATTCGGCGAACTCGACCCTTCGTCAGATGACGCGAAGTTCCTCACGGTGGGAATGATGCGGGCGCGGAACCGCATCGCGGTCGCCCTGTCCAGCGCCATCACGGCCTTCGAAGACGGCTTGCGGGACCTGCGAGCATAAGCGTCGCTCCCTGAGAGAAAGGATCATCCCATGTTGCTCACTGATAAGGTTGCCTTCGTCACCGGCGGAGCCGGCCGACTTGGCCGCGCCATCGTTACGACATTTGCCCGCGAAGGCGCTGCGGTTGTCCTCGCCGATCTCGATCCCGCGCGCGCCGAGGAGGCCGCGCGGGAGATATCCGGCAAGACCAATGGCCGGGTGATTGCCGTCACCGGCGACGTGTCGCAAGCCGCCGATGTCGCCCGTATGGTCGAGGAAGCGACGCAGGCCGTCGGGCTTCCCGACATCCTCGTCAATGCCCACGGGATCTTCCCGAATGTTCCCGTCCTCGACGTCGATCCCGATGTCTGGGATCGCATTTTCGCCGTCAACGTGCGCGGCTCCATGCTTCCCGCACAGGCGTTGGCGCGGCGCTGGATCACCAACGGCGTCAAAGGCTCGATCGTCAATATTTCGTCCGGTGCCTCACGGTCGGCCCGGGCGGGGGGCGCGGGCTATGCGGGCTCGAAGGCTGCCGTCAACCTGCTGACCGAGACACTCGCCATCGAGCTCGGACCGCACGGCATCCGTGTCAACGCGGTGGCCCCGGGGCTGATCATGGACAATGTGGTGACAGAGGAGAGCGACGCGCTCCACCCCTATGTCAACATGACGCTTCGTGGCACACCGATGGGCCGCACAGGCCACGCCAACGATATCGCCGAGGCTGTCGCTTTCCTGGCGTCGGAGCGCTCCGCCTGGACCACGGGCGCCATCCTCGAAGTCACGGGCGGAACCCATTGCGGACGCACCTACATGCCGACGACACAGGGCCTTCGCTGATGGACGCTCGTTCGTTCGCGATCGTCGGCGCTGGAGCGATCGGCGGCATTGTGGGCGCCCATCTGATCAAGGCGGGCCATGCGGTCATCTTCATCGAATCCAATGCCGACCATCGCGCCGCGATCCGCGCCGACGGCCTCAAGATATCGGGCCATCGCGACATCGTCGTCCATCCCGAGGTTTTCGCGCCGGGCGAGTTTAACGGTCTGGTGTCGCACCTTCTGCTGGCCGTGAAATCGCGGGACACTAATGCCGCGCTCTCGCCGCTCTCTCACCTTCTGGCCGATGACGGATATGTGGTGTCCCTGCAGAACGGCCTTGAGGAATACAAGATTGCCGAAATCGTCGGAAACCCTCGCACCATCGGCGCCTACCTGACATTCGGCGGCTTCTACAAGGAGCCGGGACACATTGTCTACGGCGGCCCGGGGAGCTTCAAGGTCGGCGAACTCGACGGCAGCATCACACCGAGGCTCGAGGATCTGCAGCAAGCCCTCTCCCATCAGCAGCCGGTTCAGACGACGTCGAACATTTTCGGCTACCTGTGGGCCAAGATGGCGCTCGGCGCCGTCTATTTCGGAACCGCCACTGTCGATGCGCCTGTGTTAGACATCTACGCCGATGCGCGCTGCCGAACCGTTCTCGGCCGGTTCGCCGGCGAGGCCGTTGCGGTGGCCGATGCGCTGAAGGTGGGAATCGAGAATTGCGACGGCTTCGATCCCAAGGCGTTCCGCATGACGGGTGCCGTTGACGACGAGGCGGTCGAGGCCTCCTGGAAGGCGCAGGACACCTATTGGCGTAGCCACGACAACACGCATACGGGAGTCTGGCGGGACCTGGCGATCCACAAGCGGCCGACCGAGGTCGATTGGCAGGTCGGAGAGATCATCCGGCTGGCGGACCAGATCGGCCAGGATGTGCCGAATCTCAAGACGTTGCGCCAGATCATCAAGGAGATCGAAGAAGGCGCCCGCAGCCAGAGCTGGGCGAACCTTCAATCGCTGGCCTAGTCATCCGCTGGGACAGCACCGGGTTGGAGCAAGCAGAGCCAAGGGGCGCCGGCCGCCGCTACCGGCCGTCGCTCCAGCCATGGTCATCATTCAGTTCGGCCACCATGGCGCCGGTATCGACCGGGTAAAACCGCTTCCCGATGGCAGCGACAAACGCGCGTTTGGGAGAGGTAATGACCTCCACCTCGCGCCCGAACACGTCGACAACCCGCCCGACCACGCCGCCGTCCTCGATGAGGTCACCGGCTCCTACGGACGGCATGAAAAACCCACCGGCGCGCGTGAAGGCGAGATCACAGGTGCCGATGGTGCGATACTGTGAGGGTGCGGGCGCACCATCGGCGAGGATGCCAGCGGCGTGCGCAACGCCCCGGACCGCCTGCGCAAACCGATCGATATCCGCGTCCGGTGTTTCCCCGCCGCCGCCGCACTCAACGATCAGACTTGGTACTCCCAATGCGGTCAAGCGGGTGAACATGGCGCATGACAACCAGGAATCGCGGGCTGCCCACACCACGTCCGTCGCGGCAGCCCTGGCATAGCGGCCCGATGCCAGGGAGGCATCCGAACCGTCGTCCCAGAAGATGCTGTAGAACGGCACGACGGCCTCGGCGCCGCCCGAGTGCAGGTCGACCACGATGTCCGCCGTGGCATGGGCCGCTTCCATCAGCCGGAATGCCATCTGACGGGTGATCGACCCGTCGAGCGTGCCCGGAAAGAGCCGGTTCATATTCTCGCCGTCTTGTGGCGTGTTGCGCGTCTGGGCGCGAAACGCGAGAGGGTTGGCGGCAAGCACCCCGACGATGGCGCCAGACATGCTCTCGAGATCAAGCGCGTGCAGACAGCGTGTGAGACCCAGTGTGCCACCCACCTCGCCGCCATGGATGGCGGCCTGCACCCACAGGATCGGTCCGGGACGGGCACCGGCGGCGATCATGACCGGCGCCGCCACTGGCCCATCAATCTGATGGGCCAGTGGCAATGCGCCGATTGTCATCCGGCCGGGTTGGAGCACGGCGGAACCGACAGTCAGACTCTGCCAACGTCCGCTGTCCATGGTCAGGCCGCCCGCGGGTTGAGGCCGATATGGATCAGCGTCTCGCCGGTTGCCATCACGGGACCGGGATGGATGGCCAGAACGATTCCAGCCGCCGGACTCTTCGCCTCCGCCCGAGCATTGCCGAACATGTCGTAATACTGCCCGATGACCGTTCCTTCCTCGACCGTGTCGCCGCACAGGACGCGCCGCTCGAACAACCCGCCGTCCGTTGCCGTGACCCACTCGAAGTTTGAGAAGAAGTTCATGGTGCCATAGTCTTTCACGGCTCCTTCCTCCATTCCCAGGACCCTGAGAACATTGTGCAGCCGGTCGACCGCATCGGCCACGGATTCGTCCGTGAAGGCGCGGATCTTTCCGCCGCACTCGACGATGAAGCTGGCGATGCCTGCCTTCGCGGCCGTCATCATCGCCGACCCGGCAAGGATGGAATCGGGAGCTGGGAGCGTGTCGCGGTAGCCGAAGGCGCGGGCCACCTTTTCGGACATTTCGCCAGCCTTTCCGTCGACCTGGGGAAAGAGGGCCCAGCGGACATCGGGCGTGAGCGCCGTATGAAAGTCGATCAGGACATCCGCGTACTTCTTCAACGGCTCGTACAGCGCATAGGCCATCTGCTGCGTGATCGTTCCGCCCTGATCGCCCGGAAACTGGCGGTTGAGATCGCCCCCGTTATAGCCCTCATAAGGGCTCATCCGACGCTTGGTCTGAAAGGCCGAAACGTTGAGGATGGGGAGGGCAACGACCGTGCCTTTCAGGGTCGCGGGATCGAGACTGCGCACGAAGTCATGGATGATATAGGTGCCGCAATACTCGTTCCCGTGGACGCAGCCATGCATCCACACGACCGGTCCATCCTGTTCTCCCTGGACGATGACGACGGGCGCATTGAGCGGCGAGCCGTCCGGCGCATCCGCGATCTTCAGGACGCCCTTGGTAACGCCCGCTCCCTTGGAGTGAGCGGTTCCGACAATGATTTCTTTTGACATGACAGTCCTCACGCGCGTTGAGGGTTTAAGCCGATATGGATCAGAACGTCGCCCTGCGGGATGATGGGGCCTGGATGGTGGGCCAGCACCACGCCGGAGGCCGGAGACAGAGCAACGCCGTCCTCATCGCCGAAATTATCGAAGTAGGTGCCGACGACATCGCCTTCGGCAATCGTCTGACCGCATGAGACCGAGGGCTTGAAGATTCCGCCACGCGGTGCGTTGGCCCAGTGAAAGTTCGAGAACAGGGTCAAGGGACCGTAATCCGTGACCTCGCCCTTCAGGACGCCGATGGCGCGCGCCAGGTTCCGCAGGCGCTCGGCCACATCCTTGACCGTCTCGGGCGTGAACGAAGTGCCGGTTCCTCCGGCTTCCGCGATATAGGCGGGGATTCCCTCCGCCGCGACCGTCATCATGGCCGAGCCGACCAATGTTCCGGCAGGAGTCGGAAGCGTATTCTCATAGCCGAATGCCTTAGCCATCCGGCGACCCACCTTGCTCACCTCTCCGCCCGCGTCGGCATAGAGCGCCCACCGGGTGTTGGGTGTGAAGGCCGTGTGGAAATCCACGAGATGGGTCGCATAGGTTTTGAGCGCCGAGTAAACCGCGAACGCCGCCTGTTCGGTGAATCCGCCGTTGGCGCGGCCTGGGAAACATCTGTTCATGTCGCCGTTGTTGAAGCCCTCGAAAGGGCTCATGCGCTGGTAGGCGCGAAACGCCGTCAGGTTCAGGATGGGAAGCGCGATCACCGCGCCATGAACCTCGTCGGGATCAAGTGTACGCAGGAAGGCGTGGATGTTGAACGTTCCGCAATACTCGTCCCCGTGAACGCAGGCGTGCATCCAGAGGACCGGTCCCGGTTCCTTGCCCCGGATGATGATCACGGGGATTTCCACAGGAGCGCCGTCCGGCATCACGCCGACCTTGAGGGTTCCCTCGAAGCGTCCCGGCCCGTCAGCTTTGGCTGATCCGACCTCTATTGTCTGCATGTTCACTCCCTTCAGCGTAGACGCGAAATTTTAGAGCCGCATGGCGGTCCGCAGACCGACAAGACGTTCGATCAGCAGTCCGAACAGGACGATCATGACGATCTGAACCGTCGTGATCGCAGCGATCACCGGCGAGCTCTCCCACTGGATGTAAGAGAAGATTTCAATCGGCAGCGTCGTCATGCCGGGACCGGACAGGAAAAGCGCGATGTAGACGTCCCCAAACGAGATGATGAAGGCGAAGATCAGCGCGGACAGGACCCCGGGTGCCACGAGCGGGAGAGTCACCTCGCGCAACACGACCCAGCGTGATGCCCCGAGCGTGTAGGCGGCAGCCTCCACGTCCGCGTCCACGCCCTCGAGGCTGGCGGTGATTCCTGCAATCGTGAATGGCAGGCAGATGAGCACGTGGCCGATCACTAGGGCGGCCATTTCCGGGATGGGAAGCTGTGTCAGCAGAAGCAGCAGCGACAGGCTGATCAGGATATGCGGCACCATCATCGGCAGCATGGCCAGTGACCTCCCGATCTCTCGTTTCTTTCCGAGGAAGCGCACGATCCCGTAGGCGGTCACGAAACCTATAACGGTTGCGAGGACTGAGGCGATCAGCGCCAGCATGACGCTGAATTTGAAGGCGCTTACAAAACTGTCGCTGTCGAGGAAGGCACGGTACCACCTCAGCGACGCCCGCGAGATGTCGTATGTGTTGGCCTGATCCGGACTGAACGATGCGTAGATGACGATCAGCAAGGGGGCCAGCAGGAAGACATAGAGCGCCGCAACTGCCACCGTGAAAAGGAGACGGCCCACGCGGGACAGATCGATCGCCGGCTCGACGATGGCCCGGTTGGCATGCGGCGGATTGGCGGAGGCCAGCTGATCAATAGGCACGGCGCATCTTCCGGAAATAGAGCGAGATCACCGAGAACTGGCAGACCACCAGAATGGCCGCGACCGCTGCGCCCAGGGGCCAGTTGAACGTCGACAGGATGAGCTGGTAGATCGTCTGTCCCAGCATCGTCACATTGCGACCGCCGAGGAGCTCGGGAGTGACGATGGACCCGGCCGTCAGCGTGAAGACGAGGGCGGAGCCCATGACGATTCCTGAGCGGCTGAGCGGAAGCGTCACCTCGAAAAACGTGCGAAGCGGTCGCGCGCCGAGCGTGCTCGCGGCGGGAACGAGATGGGGATCCTGGCTCACGAGGGACGAGAAGATCGGAAACACCATGTAGGGAAGCATGATGTGCACGAGAGCGACGATCACGGTGGGCTCCGTGTTCAGCAAGCCAATCGGTGAGGACACAAGGCCGAGACCAATCAAGAGCCGGTTGACCAGGCCATCGCTGCCAAGCAGCACGATCCAGCCATAGGTGCGCACGATGACGCCGGTCATCAGCGGGGCGATGATCAGAAACATCAGAATACCGCGCCAGGCGCTCTTCATGCGGGAGAGAAAGTAGGCAAGCGTATACCCGAAGATCAGGCTGAAGAGCGTCACGATCGCGGAAATGCGAAAGGTGTCGTAGATGATCTGTCGATAGTAGCCGTCGGAGAGCAGGCGCCTGTAATTGTCGGTGGTCAGCTCCGGAAGATAGAGGCGCTCCGGCGAGTACTTGAGAAAGCTGACCGCAAGAAAATAGCCGATGGGCACGATCAGAAAGACCAGGTAGAGAATGCTGACCGGCGCAAGAAGTGCCGCGGCGAACGGCGCCGAACGATGACCCTTCTCCTGCGTCATGAGCGGCTCACCGGAATGGCCCTGCATTCCTGGAAGCGCGCTCCCACCTGCTGTCCGGGTTTCAGGTCGCGGTATTTCTCGATGCTCGGGACCGAACACTGAAAATTCTGTCCGCCGGGAGTTTCGAGGTCGAAGAGGATGCGTTCGCCCTGGAACACACGCTTGGCGATCCGCATTCCGGCGATTCCGTCCTCGCCCGCGATCGTCAGTTCCACCCGCTCGGGCCGGGTCATGAGGATAGCGCGCGTTCCGCGTCCCATGCCGGCCGTCACGGCGCGAGCGGGCACAAGAAGGCCGTGGCCGATATCCACGACGAGGTCTTCCCCCTCGCGCTCGACCACGTCCCCCTCGATCAGACTCGCCTCGCCGATGAACTGGGCGGCGAAGCGCGTCTGGGGGCGGTCGTAGAGATCTTCGGGCGAGCCCACCTGCTCGATGTTGCCGCTGTTCATCAGAATGACGCGGTCAGACATCTCGAAGGCCTCGTCCTGATCGTGCGTGACGAAGATGGTCGTAATGCCGAGGCGCTGTTGAATCTCGCGAAGTTCGAGACGCATCTTTTTTCGCAGCAGGGCGTCCAGGTTCGAAAGCGGCTCGTCGAGCAGAAGGATCGAAGGCTCGATCACGAGGGCACGTGCCAGCGCCACACGCTGGCGCTGGCCGCCTGACAATTGATGCGGAAAGCGATCCGCGACATTGGGCAGGCCGACGATCTCCAGCATCCGGCGGACGCGGGTCGTGATTTCGTCCTTCGGCACCTTTCGCATCCGCAGCCCGAAGGCGATGTTCTGCCCGATCGTCCGGTGCGGGAACAGCGCGTAGTTCTGGAAGACGAGGCCCATATCGCGATAGGGCGGGGCGAGGCTGGTAATGTCTCGCCCCGAGAGCAGAAGCTGACCTTCCGTTGGTCTCGTGAGGCCTGCAATGATGTGCAGCGTCGTCGTCTTGCCGCAGCCAGAGGGACCGAGCAGCGTCAGCAGCTCGCCTTTCTTGACCTGGATGTCGACCGGACCCAGGGCCGTGGTCGTCCCATAGCGTTTGACGATCTTATCGAGTGTCAGAACCGACTGCACGTCGTTGAACCCTTTCAGTCTCACGAGAGAGCGGCGCAGGACGGGCGCCGAGAGAAGCATTACTTTGCTGTCACGACTTCCTTGTTCCATCGCTCCGAGTACTGGTCGCGATAGGCGAACTGCGTCATGTAGTCCGATTGGCGCTGAAGCTTTCCAAGGAGATCGACATCGGCGTCGCTGAGTTCGAGTTTCTTGAGATCCGGCGGCAGATTCTTCATTGCCTCGATGTTGGTCGGCGGATAGCCGGTGAGGCGGGCGAACTCGATCTGGCGCTCGGCCTCAAGGCAGGTGCCGGCATATTTCTGCGACAGGGCGATGCTGTCCTTGGGCCGGTTGGCAATGAGCGCGGTATTCCAGATCCAGGACAGGCCGCCCTCCTTAGGAATGACGAACTCGACCGGCGCGCCGGCAGCTGCAGCCTGTTGCGTCCTGGCGCCGAAGAAGGGGCAGAGCCAGATCTCCTGCGCGTCGACGAGCTGCCGGGTGTGCTCCACATTATTGATGATGCGGCACTGGTTCTGGCTGAACAGCTCCTTGAATTTGGTGATTCCCGGCTCGATGTTGTCGGATGATCCGCCCAGCGCAATGTTGATCGCGTGGAACACTTCGTCGCCCACCCAGCCCCAGGCCGGAAACGCGATCCGTCCTTTCAACTCAGGGTCCCAGAGGTCGAGCCACGAGGTGATCGGCTTCTTGATCTTGGCGGTGTTGACGCACAGCCCGTAGGGCGTGTGGCATTTTCCGGCCAGAAACTCATAGCGGAAAGACGGATGGATCTTTGACAGATTGGGAATCGTCTCGTCGGTCCACGGAAGATACAATCCCATCGCACCAAGCTGACCCGCACGTGTCTGACTGGAGTGGATCAGGTCCCATTGCGGGCGGCGCTGCTGCGCCATCACGATGGGCTCCTGGGTCAGTCCAAGCTTCCAGACCAGCTCCACATTGTTGGCCTTTGCGAAGGGTTCGGCAAAAACCTTTGCAACCCATTCCTTCCACGATCCCCCGGCCATCATGATCCGAAGATCCGAGGCCGCCATCGCATCTCCGGTGTTGAGTCCGGCCATCGCGGCCCCGCCCGCGAGGGCGAGGCCAGCTTTCATCACGCTTCGCCGAGATATCCCGGCCTTATCGACAAGATCCATGACACGACTCCCTCTGATCAAACACCCGCAAGATTTTTCCGCTCTCGTGCAGACGCTTTGTTTGTCTGCGTTTTTGACGGGGCGGCGCTCACCTCAACGGTGCGACGCGCCCAGTAGGGGTCCTTCAGCCGGCTCCCGATCGTATGGGCCTCCTGGCGAATGCGATGGCTCATCTGCGCGCGGACCGTTTCGTCCGCAGCACTGGATGGGTAGGAGATGGAAAACCCGAGCATCTCGTCTCGGGTCGGGTCCTGCACGCCGACGCCGAGAGCGGATATTCCCGGTATGATGGTGCTTGTGGTTGGCGCCACGCCTGTGGTGCGGACCTCTGTCATCTCCTGGAGAACGTCACGGATCTCGGAGGGCGTCGCGTCTCGCTGCTTGAGAAGAGCGGTGACCTGATCGTCGCTGTAACGGGCGAGAAGCGCGCGACCGATAGATGTGGTGTGGGCCGGCATGCGCTTGCCCACATCCTGCACCAGACGTAGGGGGTAGGTGCCGTGCTTGACGCGCAGGATCACGATATCGGGTCCCGAAAGAACCGCCGCGTAGGCCGCAAACTGAAATTCGGCGATCAGTGCGTCCAGAGACACGTCGATGAGATCGAGAAGCGTGTGATTGGCAAGATAGAGATCGGCGAGGATGAGCGCGCGCTTGCCCGCCACATAGCCCATGTCGCGGCTCTCACGTTCCAGCATCCCGTGATCGGCGAGGGTCTTCAAAAGCCGCGAGACCGAGCTTTTGGGAAGATTGATTTCGCGACAGACCTCCCCCACGCGCAAAACCGGCCGCTCCTTGCTGAGGAGGGCGACGATCTTCAGCGCATTCTCGAGTGAACTCATATTTGTCCCATATACAGCAACGGGGTTGACACAAATGGTACCCACCGGCTTGTCTTAACGTCAAGCAGGTTTTTCGCGAGGTGCGTGATGTTTCGAATCGGCGTCGATATTGGCGGGACGTTTACCGACTTCGCGATATGGCGCGACGAGAGCGACGGTTACGTACAGATCGGGAGTCATAAACTCCCGACTTCACGCCCCGATTTCTCGCGTTCCGTGATCGATGGGATCAGCGCTTTGGTCGCGCGCCACGCGGTAAGGCCGAACGATCCCGTTCTGATCGTGCATGGCACGACGGTCAGCACGAATGCGGTGATCGAGCGCTCTCAGCCGCCCATCGCGCTTCTAACGACGGAGGGCTATCGCGATCTGCTGAGCATCGCACGTCTGCGCCTCGACAAGCCGATCGATCTGTTCAACCGGCGTCCTGCACCGATTGTCCCACGGGAACGCGTCTTCGAAGTGCGCGAGCGCCTGACGGCGGATGGCGCGGTCGACACACCGATTGACGACGCTTCCGTTATTGCCGGCGTTCAGGCTGCCCTCGACAAAGGCGCAAGCGCGGTCGCAATCTGCTTCCTGCACGCCTTCCGTAATCCGGTGCATGAGCGCCGTGCCGTTGAGGTGGCGCGACGTCATTTTCCCGGGCTCACGGTCATGGCCTCGCATGAGGTGTGGCCGCAGCAATCGGAATACGAGCGCGCGACACTGACGCTGCTCAACCTCTATGTGAAGCCGCTCATGGAAGGATACATCGGCCGCATCGATGCCTATCTGGCAGAAACCCTGCCGCAAGCGCGACTCTACATCACGAAATCCAACGGTGGCATCATGTCGTCGGCGGAGGCGCGTGAGTTGCCCATCCACACCCTGCTGTCCGGCCCCGCGGCGGGCGTCACGGCGGCGCAGACGCTGGGCGGATATCTCGGCCTCGATCGCATTCTCACGCTCGACATGGGCGGCACGTCTACCGACGTCTCGTTGATCGACAACGGGCGTCCCGTCACGAGCGGACAGGCGGAAGTCGGCGACTTTCCCCTGCTGATGCCGGTCACGGCCATTGAGGCGATGGGCGCGGGCGGCGGATCGATTATCTGGCTCGATGACGGTCTTCTCAAGGTCGGGCCGCGAAGTGCGGGATCGCAGCCGGGTCCTGCATGCTATGGGCAGGGGGGCCTCGAGCCGACGCTGACCGACGCCTATCTCGTTCTCAATTATCTTTCGCCAGACGGATTGCTGGGCGGCACGCTCCGTCTCGACCGCGCGCTTGCCGAGAAGGCACTCGCTCCCATCGCGGCGGCGCTGAAGACCGATGTGATCGGCGCAGCGGAGAGCGCTGTCGCGGTCGCGACCTCGACCATGCTGGCGAAGGTCCTGCCGTTTCTCGCGCGGATGGGTGTCGGGACGACCGACCTCAGCCTGATGATCTACGGAGGAGCCGGCGGCGTCCATGGACCCTTATTGGCGGACGAGATGGGTATCCGGCACATCGTCGTGCCGCGGCTGCCGTCGGTTTTCTGCGCCTTTGGAGGCCTCGTCTCGGATCTGGTTCACGACGCCGTGCGCAGTCTGCGCGGTGCGACCCCGACGCAGTCTGCCCTCGTCCTTCACTACGAGCAACTGCGGCAGCAGGGCGATCACTGGCTGGAGCGCCAAAGCGACGATCGGCAGGTGATCGGTACGGATCGACTCTATCTCGCGGAAATGCGCTATGCGGCGCAATCCTTCACCATTCCGGTCGATCTGACGGAGGCGATTCAGGACCGCGCAAGTCTCGCGCGCATCGTTTCCCTCTTTCATGACGAACACGAGCGTCTTTTCGGCCATGCCGACCGCAGCGCTGAGGTGGTGATCGACGACCTTCGGCTGAGAACAAGCGGTCGACAGGCCAAGCCTCAAGCTATCGCAGCACCCGCGGCGGCTGCAGACAGGGCCATGAACCTCGCGTCCCGGAGCGTCCGGTTCGCCGGGCAATGGCGGGAGGACACCCCTGTCTTCGCGTGGCGGACGCTGAACGTCGGTTGGTCGTGCGCTGGTCCAGCGATCGTCCAGCAGGATCTCGCCACGGTGCTCGTCCCTCCCGGATACACCGCGCGCATCGGCCTCTTCGGCGACCTCGAGATGATGAAGGACTGACGATGGACCCTGTTTTGACCGAGATCATGAAGAACCGCTTCACGGCCATGGCCGAGGAGGCCGCAACTGTCGCGTACCGCACGGCGCACACTACCTTCGTCAAGCAGACGCAGGATTTCCAGGTCGCGCTGGCGAGCCTGTCAGGCGAATTTTTTGCATATCCGACGATGACGGGCGTCACCTCGGGAAGTGGTCAGTCGATCGCCGGCTTCCTGAATAATTTCGATCTTGCCGCGCTGATTCCCGGCGATGTGCTGATTTCGAACGACCCGTTTCAAACCGGCGGATTGGTGACACATCAGATGGACATTCATCTTGTCCGGCCTGTCTTCGTCGGTGGGACGCTCATCTGCTTTGCATGGTCCTTCGTGCACGCGTCTGATATTGGCGGCGCGGTCCCCGGCAGCATCTCGCCGGACTTGACCGAATGCTTCCAGGAGGGCTTGCGGCTTCGGCCTATGAAGCTCGTCGATGCCGGCGAAATGAACACCACCATCCGGGATATCCTGCGTGACAATTCACGGATCGGCGATGCGGTCTGGGGCGACATCGAAGCGCTGATGGCGGCCATGCGCCTGCTCAACGAACGGGTCGTTCTTCTGAGCGAGAAGGTCGGGGTTGAGAGCTTCCAGACGGGGATCGAGAACGTTCTGTCTTACGCGGACCAGAAGGCGCGCGCGGTCATTGGGCGTCTCCGCGACGGCACCTATCATTTCGCCGATTACCTCGAGACCGATTCGGCCGATGATGCGATCAACATCCAGTGCCGCCTGACGATTGCCGGGAGCGAGGCGGCTATCGATTATTCGGGAAGTTCACCACAGGTTCACGCGGCGTTGAATTTCGGCACGGGGAGCCGCACGCACCCGTTCCTGTGCCTGGCCCTGACCAACTACATCCAGACGGTGGAGCCCTCGATTCCGATCAACGGCGGCATTCTTCGCTCCATCACCGCCTATGCGCCCCCCGGCACGATCATGAACGCAGAATTTCCTGCCGCCATGGGAAACCGCTGGGTGGCGGTGATGCGCACATACGATGCTCTCCTCGGTTGCCTCAACCAGGCGATCGACGGCGGAATCGCGGCTTGCGGGGCAGGTCAAGCCGGCATCATCAGCGCGTCCTGGATCGACCCGCAGACAGGCCGTAATCGTGTGACGGTGGTCGAGCCCTTTTCCGGCGGATCGGGCGGACGCGTCCGCGCCGATGGCGTGGACGCCACAGACACGATGATCGGGTACCTCAAGAGTACACCGATCGAGCATGTGGAGGTCGAAACACCCCTGATTGTCCGCAGACACGAACTGGTTTCCTCGGCTTTCGGCCATGGGCGCTTCCGCGGTGGAGCCGCCGTGTGCATCGAGCTTGAATGCCGGGCCCCGGAGGTCAAGATCACCGTGCGTGGTCTCGACCGGTTTCGCTTTCAGCCGTGGGGCGCCTTCGGAGGGGAGCCGGGCCACAACGGCCGGACCTTCCTCGTGCGCGATGGCGAGGCTCGCCCAATCGGCAAGATTAAGGTGCTGACGATGCTGGAAGGGGACGTCCTGCGCATGATCTCGCCCTGCGGCGGCGGTTTCGGCGATGCCTTCGCGCGTGCTCCCGAGAGCGTCCTGCGGGATGTCCTCGATGAGTTGCTCACGGCCGAGCAGGCCGCTGACAATTATGGGGTCGTTGTTCTCGACGGACGGGTGGACGGATCGCGTACGCGCGCCCTGCGCGAAGCGCGCCCTCGATCCGATCAGCGATGGCAGTGTTCCGCGGGTGCGGAACAGCAGCGATACGAAGCGATCTGGCCCGCGGAGACCAGCGGGGCGCTCTCCGATGCGGTCCTGAAGGTTCCGATCGGTCTCAGGCGGATCGTTCTTGAACGGAGCCGCCGCGAGCTGGCGTCCGGGAAGGTCCCCATTGGAACCGACCGCACACGGCAGGTGGTGGAGCAGGTGTCACGGCGGTTTCAAGGGCGGGACGACGGGCATCCGGACAGCAGCGATTCGGTTTGATCGTGGCGCCAGCGGTCCTGCGTCCAGAAAAGGGCAGACATCACCCGCGACCGGGCGCTAAGGTCGCCCGATGGTCAGCGGGTCGGGCGAGCAGGGTCGAGCAGGGAAGCGTCTGGACGGCGGTCTCGCGGCTGCTGGCGTTGGCGAGTTCATGCGTGCAGCTCGAGATGCTGAGCACCTGTGGCGGGTATCGGCAAGGCCGCGCCGATGAAGCTCGCGAATCTTGAGACTTTCGTGCATCTGGCGCGCCTGCGTCATTTCGGGCGGACGGCGGCTTTCCTGAACACCACCCAGCCGGCAATCTCGTCCCGATTGGCGGCACTCGAGCGATCGCTGGGGGTGCAGCTCGTTTCACGCGAGGGACGCACGTTCCACCTCACGCCGGCGGGCCAGGAGGCGCTTCGGGTCATCGAGAAGATGCTGGCCGATTTCGACAATCTGAGGCTCGGCTTCACGAGCCCGGACGCCATTGCGGTGACCCTGAGGATCGGCGCCATCGATGCCATCGTGCAGACCTGGCTGCCGCGCCTCTACGACCGTCTGCGCCATATCTATCCCGGCGCGCAGATCGAGATTGTCGCGGATACGACGGTCAATTTGCTCCAGCACCTGAAGAGTGGCGATCTCGATATCAGCTTCTGCCTCGATCCTGTGCTCGAGGAGGGCTATCGCAGCTTCGTGATCTGCAACTACGCCATGTCATGGGTCGGAAGCCCCCGCCTGATCGACCGAGACAGGGTGTACAGTGTTGCGGAGCTGGGCGCGATGCCGCTCATCACCTTTCAACGCGGCTCGCCGCCTTACCGGATGATCGCTCCCTATTTTCAGGACGAGAGCGTGCTGGCCTCCCAACTCTCCAATTCCAATTCGCTGCCTACCATGATCCGGCTCGCCATCGACGGGTTCGGGGTCGCGGCCATCCCGACGATCAATGTTCAGCGGGAGCTGAAGTCGGGCGAACTTGTCTCCGTACAGGTCAGTAAACCCTTTCCACCGCTTGCCTTCATCGCAAGCTATCACCCGGTGCCGGGGCTGCTGCTGACGGAGCGGGTGGCTGAGCTCGCCCGACGGACGGCGCTGGAATTCTGCGAGGAAATCGAGCCGGGACTGGCCTGGGTGGAGACCATTTCCTGATAAAATAGTTTTATCGACCGCATAGAGAACGATAATTGGACAGCCTCGGGACCGCCTGCGACGCTTCAATCAGATCGAACGCCGGTGTGTTATCCGGCCTTGGGGATGTAAGGCATGACGAAGCGCAACCTTTATTTGAAGTTCGTGGAAAAACAGGTTCAGGGAACGATCGAGCTGTACTGGGAGAATGCCCCGGTCACCTGCGAGACGCTCTGGAACGCGCTTGCCAAGCCGATTCAGGTTCCGGCTGGCCACGCGATGTTTGCTGGCCCCGAAATCATGACTGGCTTGCCGCCCGAGGCGCAGACCTTCGATCCGCTGTCGATCCCGGCTGAGAACCAGACCTGCTTTCCGGTCGCCGGCGAATTGCTGTGGTTCTACCAGGCCAAGAACATGATGAAGGGCATGACGGACGAATTCTGGGAAGTCGGGATGTTCTACGACAATGGGGGACGTATCTTCGGCCCCATCGGCTGGACGCCCTGCAACATTTTCGGCCGCATGACCGACGGTCTCGAGGCCGTCGCCGAAGCCTGCCGCAGCATCCGCGCGGAGGGAATCAAAACGGTCGAGATCGGCCGTCTCGGCTGACGGATCTCTAGCCTGCTCCTGCGCAACCGATACCAGAGGGTGACAACAATGCTTGCCAGAGTCTCACAGATCACCGCTACGCTCCTCCTTGCCGGCGTCCTCGCCGCGCCCGCTCTTGCCAAAGACAAGTTGGTCATCAACTCGTATGGCGGCGCCTATGAACAGATTCACCGCAAGCTGGTGATCGAGCCGTTCATGAAGCAGTACGACGTGGACGTGCAGGTCATTACGGCCTATTCGGCCGACGCGCTTGCCCAGTTGCGCGCCCAGAAGGCGTCGCCGCAATTCGACGTGATCCATTTCTCGGGAGGGCAGGAAATCGTTGCGGCCCGCGACGGTCTCATCAGCCCCATCAAGGCGAGCGAATTGTCGAACGCGAAGGATCTTTATCCCTTTGCTGTCGAGGGACTCTCGCGCGGCGAGGGACCGGTTCACGCGGTGGCCGCCATCGGCCTTCTCTACAACAAGGACAAGGCTCCGAAGAAGCCCGCTCTCTGGGCGGATCTCTGGGACCCGGCCTACAAGGATCATGTGGTCCTGACCGACCTGTCCAACAGCTATGGCCTGCTCGGCTTCCTGATGTTGAACAAGGTGAAGGGCGGCGACATCAAGAACCCTGAGCCCGGTTTCACCGCGGTGAAAGCCCTGCTCGACAGCGCGGTCGTGGTGTCGACCTCGCCCGAGCTTCAGCAGAACTTTGCCCAGAACGACGCGTGGGTTGCGCCCTATGCGCAGGACTACGCCTACACGCTGCGCAAAGCCGGCCTGCCGATCGAATTTGTTCAGGGCCAGGAAGGCACGCCCGGCGTTTACCTGACTGCGAACCTCGTGGCGAACCGTCCCAACCAGGATCTGGCCAAGAAGTTCATCGACTTCTCGCTGTCGCCGGCCGTGCAGGCCGGTTGGGCAAACGAGCTGCGCTACTCCCCGACGAACAAGGCCGCCAAGCTCGATGATGCGCTTGCCAAGGAGGTCATCTATGGCGAGCAGGCGGTTGCCGGTCTGATGCGCTTCGATCCCGTCGAGGTCGACGCGGCCCGCGCTTCCCTCGTGGAGCGTTGGAAGAAGCTGATTGCACGTTAAACCATTCACCGGGGCTCCATGATGCGCGATCGTCTCGAAGATTTCGCTCTTGCGAGCCCCGGCCTTTTGCTCATCGGCCTGGGTTTCCTGTTCCCGATTGCCGAGATGGTGCGCCTGAGCGTCGTCGGCCCCGACGGCGGCTTTACGACGCTCCACTACACGCGCTTTCTCACGGATGCATATTATCTCGGCATCGTCTGGCGAACTGTCTATCTGTCGCTCCTGATCACCGCGATCTGTGCCGCCGTCGGGTTCCCCCTCGCCTACGTGATGGCGCGCGTCAGCCCGCGGTTGCGGCTCTGGCTGGTGGTGCTGATCATCCTCCCGCTTATGACGAGCGTTGTCGTGCGGACATTCGGCTGGATGGTGCTGCTCGGGCGCGGCGGCCTCGTTCCGTCTACCCTGTGGAAACTGGGTTTTGTCGGCCGCAACTTCTCCATGATGCAGACGGAAGCGGCCATTGTCATCGGCATGGTGCAAGTTCTCCTGCCCTTCACGACGCTTTCCATCCTGGGGGTGGTGATGAAGATCGACCGGCGCCTGGAAGAAGCCGCGCGCACCATGGGCGCAAGCTTCATGGGCACCCTGCGGACCGTCGTCCTGCCGCTCGCGATGCCCGGCATTCTGGCAGGCTCGTTGCTCGCCTTCACCCTCTCGGTCAGTTCGTTCGTGACACCCTCGCTGCTCGGTGGGGTGCGGCTGCCAGTCGTGGCGGCATCCATCTACGATGCGGCCACCAAGACGCTCGAATGGAATTTCGCCGCTGCGCAGTCGGTGATCCTGCTCGTCGGCGTCCTTCTCGTGCTGACGCCCTACATCAAGCTCTCGGGGCGCCGCAATGGTTAAGGGTGTGCCCAATGCCGTGCGCGTGCTCGCCGTCGCGTTCGTCGGCCTCACGCTGATTTTCGTCCTCGCGCCCTTGATCGTGGTGGCAGGGGTTTCGGTGTCCGAAAGCCAGTTCATCGCTTTCCCGCCGACCGGGTTCAGCCTGCGCTGGTTCGGCGCCATCTTCGAGTCCAGCGCCTATGTCCAGGCGCTCTTCACGAGCCTGCGCCTTGCCGTCCTGGTGACGGTGGCGGTGAGTGTGATCGGAGCCGGTGCGGCCATCACGCTTCATCGCGGGCGGCTTCCCGGCACGGCGTTGATGTCCGGCCTGTTCCTGTCGCCGCTGATCCTGCCGTCGATCATCTTCGCCATCGGGCTGCTGATGCTCTGGAGCGCGATGGTCGGACCCGTGTCGTTCTTGGCCCTTTGGATCGGCCACGTGGTCGTCGCGCTGCCCTACGTGATCCGCACCACCCTTGCGGTGTTGGCCGATTCCGACCCCTTTCTCGAGGAGGCCGCGCGCACCATGGGGGCTGGCCGCGTGCAGCGGATTCTTTTTGTGGTGCTTCCGCAATGCCTGCCGGGTCTTGCGGCAGGCGCCTTCTTCGCCTTCAACATCTCGTTCGACGAGGCGGTCGTTGCTCTGTTCCTGCGCACGCCCGATCTCGTCACCCTCCCGATCCAGATTTACAACCAGCTGGAATTCAGCCCCGATCCGACCGTCGCCGCCGTCTCGACCTTGATGATGGGCATCACCATCGCGCTGATCGCAACGATCGACCGACTTCTCGGCATCCAACGTTTCGTCGGCACCTGATATGGCAACGCTCGAACTCAACCGGATCGTCAAGGCCTTCGGGCCCGTTGATGTGCTGCACGGAATTTCGCTGACCATCGAGAGCGGGCGGTTTGTCAGCCTGCTCGGGCCGAGCGGCTGCGGCAAGACAACCCTTCTGCGCATCATCGCCGGACTGGAGGGCCTGACGCGCGGATCGCTCACCATCGATGGACGCGAAGTGACGCATGTGCCGCCGGAAGATCGCGACATCGCGATGATGTTCCAGTCCTACGCGTTGCTGCCGCACATGAGTGTGCGCGAGAACGTCCGGTTCCCGCTGCGCATGCGCAAGCGCGGCTCTCGTGCCGAGCAGGAGGAACGGGTCCGGGTGGTGCTGGAGACGGTTCAGCTTGCCCATCTGGCGGATCGCATGCCACGGCAATTGTCCGGCGGGCAGCAGCAGCGGGTCGCCCTGGCGAGGGCCATCGTGTCGGATCCCAAGATCCTGCTTCTCGACGAACCCTTGTCCAATCTGGATGCGCGCCTGCGCGAAGACATGCAGGTGGAACTGATCGAGTTGCATCGACGACTCGGGCTCACCACCGTTTTCGTGACCCATGACCAGGAGGAGGCCCTGAGCCTTTCCGACACCGTCGTCCTCATGAATGGCGGCCGGATCGAACAGGTCGGAGGCCCGCAGGACATCTATGCTTCCCCCCGGACAGGCTTCGCGTCGGAGTTTCTCGGCTCGGCCAATCTCATTGCAGCGGAGGTGAAAGACGGTTCGGATGGCAAGCGCGCCCACTTCGCGTCTGGCGCGTCCGTCGCCGTCCCGGCCGCAACGCCGACGAGCAAGACTGCGCAACTCATTCTGCGCCAGGAGGATCTTCTCCTGCTGCCGCCGGAGGCTGCCGCGGACGAGACCTTCATGGCGAGTGTCGTCACGCGCGTCTTCCTGGGTGCGCGCATCCGGTACGTGCTGCGCGTCGGGGATCTTCGGATCAAGTGCCTTGCGCCGGGAACGGATTTCTACGCACCCGGCGAGACCGTCGCCGTGCGTGTGCGCGACGGACGCGCGCAGGTGATCGACGGTTGACGGTCAAGGCCCTTTACGGCGAGCCCCCGAGGATGAAACACAATGGCTGAAGATCGGCGCGAGGCCGCGAGACCCCTGCTCGGTGTCGTCGCCTGCAACCGCACTGTCGGCGAGGAGCAGGCCGCCAGCGTGATGCGGCGCTACCTCGTGGCCGCCGCGACCTACATCGACGCATCGCTGCTGATCATTCCCAGTCTGCCCGATCTTATCGACGCACCACGCCTGGCGGGCATGCTGGACGGCTTGCTGCTGACCGGCAGCCCCTCGAACATCGCGAGCCTCAGTTACGGAGCTGAAGCCCTCGACGACGGACCTTTCGACCACGATCGCGACGAGGTCGTCGCCCGCATGCTGCAGGCCATGGGCGCCCGCGCCCGTCCCGTTCTGGGGATCTGTCGCGGCTTGCAGGAGATCAACGTGGCGCTTGGCGGCACCTTGCGGCGCGACCTTGGCGCCTCCCACGAGCACGCGCACCATGCACCGCCGGAAGCCGACCTCGAGGCGATGTTCGGATGGACGCACGCGGTCGCGATTGTGCCGGACGGCATGCTGTCGGGCGTCTTTCGGCAACCTGCCATCGCGGTCAATTCGGTCCACTACCAGGGCATCGAGCGGTTGGCCGATGGCCTGCGGGTGGAGGCGACAGCGGAGGATGGCCTCGTCGAAGCGGTGTCCGGCCAGATCGGTGCGGCGCCTGTCCTCGCCGTCCAATGGCATCCTGAATGGAATGTCGAGAACAATCCCCCAGCGCAGGCCCTCTTTCGGCACTTCGGAGAGATGATGCGCGCCTCCTCGCTCACCGGCCTGAGCGCCGATTCAACAACAGGAATGACCGATGTCTGATCGCGCGGAGATTTTCATCAATGGCCGTTTCGAGGCGGGCGACGGCGCTGCGGAGCGCGTGATGAACCCGGCGTCGGGCGAACTGATTGCGTCCATGGGCACCGCTAGCGATGCCCAGGTCGACCGTGCTGTCCTGGCTGCGGAGGCGGCGTTTCCCTCATGGGCTTTGCTCTCTGCGCGCGAGCGGTCGCACGCGCTCCTGAGGATCGCCGAGCGGATCGAGGCTCATGCCGCGGGGTTTGCGGATCTCGAGGCGCTCAATTGCGGCAAGCCGCACCGCTACGTTCTCGGCGGCGAAGTCCCGAATGTCGTCGATGTGTTCCGCTTCTTCGCCGGGGCTGCCCGCACGATGCCTGGTGCGCCCGCGGGAGAGTATCGCAACAGCCGGCATACCAGCATGCTGCGGCGTGATCCGGTCGGGGTCGTTGCCTCCATCGCGCCGTGGAACTATCCGTTGCTGATGGCCAGTTGGAAGATCGCGCCCGCGATTGCTGCCGGCAACACGGTGGTGATCAAGCCGTCCGAACACACGCCCCTGTCGCTCCTCAAGCTCGCCGAAATCTTTGCCGACGTCCTGCCGCCGGGCGTTGTCAATGTGGTGACGGGAAACGGCGCCACTGTCGGGCATCGGCTTGTCTCGCATCCGGCCGTCCGGATGATCTCGCTGACGGGTGATGTCGGCACCGGCCAAAAGATTCTGGCGGCTGCTGCGGGCACGATGAAACGCACCCATCTGGAACTCGGCGGCAAGGCCCCCGTCATCGTGTTCGACGATGCCGACCTTTCTGGGCTGATCGAGACGCTCAAAGAGGCGAGTTTTTACAATGCCGGGCAGGATTGCACGGCAGCCTGCCACATCTACGCGGCGGCTCCGATCTATGATCGTCTCGTTTCCGACTTGAGCGCGGCGATCGCCAAGCTGCCCTATGGGGATCCGCACGACCCGCGTGCGGAGTTCGGACCGCTGATTACCGCGCGGCAGAGGGACCGGGTGGCGGGCTTCGTGGATCGCGCCCGCGCGGGCGGCGCCGAGGTTGTCACGGGAGGCCGCCCGGCCGCGCGGGCTGGCTTCTTCTACGAGCCCACCCTGATTGCGGCTGAGCCCGATTCCGAGATCGTGCGGAAGGAGGTCTTTGGACCCGTCGTCTCCATCACGCCGTTTCGGGACGAGGCACAGGTCGTGGAATGGGCCAATGCGTCGCCCTATGGGCTGGCATCTTCGATCTGGACACGCAATCTCGGCCGCGCCACAGCGCTGTCGTCTGCCTTGCGCTACGGCGTGACATGGGTCAACACCCATGGGGTCTTTGCCACCGAGATGCCGCATGGCGGCATGCGCCAATCCGGCTACGGGAGCGATCTGTCGATGACCGGCCTGACCGAATACACCCAGGTCCGCCACGTGATGTTCGCCCACAGCCGCTGACGCGGGCAGGCGATCAGGGCACCAACGGAGCTTTGGGCGGCAATGGAAACAGGCGGACGAACCGCTCTGCCAGTGCCCGGTCCCCTTCGATCCGCAAGACACCGGCGGTCTCCAGCGCGCTGATTGTCTGGCCGCCATAGATGGCGCCGGCCACGACACGCGCGTCGCCGGCAAAGACCACATCCGCATCATCGACCGAGCCGCGGGCAATCTCGATCCGGTTATCCGCGAAGGTCGCCCGAAAGGTTTCGGCGCCGAGGCGGAGGCCGAGGCAAGCCGTGAGCCCCTGTGCGAGATCGGGATCGATCATGGTCCGGAGCGACAGGACCAGAGACGCTGCGCTGAAGGGGAGGGTGGGGTCGTGCAGCGGCGACCGCGCCGCCCAGCGGCCCAAGGCCTGAAAAATCGGCTCGCTCTCGTAGCCCCATTCGGACAGCGCGTAGACCTGAACGGCCGCCGGGGGCGGGAGCTTGCGGCGGACGACCACGCCGGTGGCCTCCAGCCCCTCCAGACGCTGCGTGAGCACGTTGGCGCTGATCCCTGGAAGTCCGCTCCGCAGATCGTTGAAGCGCTTCGGGCCCATCATCAATTCGCGCATGACAAGCAGCGCCCAACGCTCGCCGATGAGGTCGAGCGCGTGGGCTGCCGCACAGGCATCGTCATAGTGTCGGCGGGTTGAAGTTATATTTTCTAATCTCATAGTTGCTTTTTATAACTCGCTCCGCCATGCTCGGTCAAATCACCCGAAGAGGAAACGCCATGGCCAAGCTCATCTTTGTCAATCTGCCGGTGCGCGATCTCGCGCAAGCCACCTCCTTCTATCAGGCGGTGGGCGCGCAGAAGAATGATCAATTCTCCGATCATACGGCGTGCTGCATGGTGCTGTCGGAAACAATCAACGTCATGCTGCTGACCCACGACAAGTTCCGCCAGTTCACCCCAAAGGCCATTGCGGATGCCAAGGCCACGAGCGAAGTCCTGATCTGCATCTCCGCTGACACCCGCGAAGACGTCGACGCAACGGTCGAGAAGGCGGGCGCTGCCGGCGGGACCGTCGACCCCGGGCCAGTCCAGGATCACGGGTTCACGTATGGCCGTAGCTTCGAAGACCCGGATGGCCACATCTGGGAAGTGATGTGGATGGACGTCGCGGCCGCTCAGGCCGCCATGTCGAAGAGCCCCGAGCGCGCCGAGACCTGAAAAAATCCAAACGACCAGAGAGGAGATCACCGATGAGCTATGTCGATGGATTCGTGATTCCCGTCCCGACCGACAAGAAAGAGGCGTACCGCCAGATGGCCGCCATCGCCGCGCCGATCTTCAAGGAGCATGGTGCCTTGCGCATTGTGGAATGCTGGGGACACGACGTGCCGGACGGTAAAACCACGGATTTCAAGCGCGCGGTGAAAGCCGAACCCAACGAGAACGTCGTCTTCTCGTGGATCGTTTGGCCGTCCAAGGCGGTCCGCGATGCCGGCAACCAGAAGGTCATGGCGGACCCGCGCCTGAAGATGCACGACGACATGCCATTCGACGGCAAGCGACTTGTCTTCGGCGGGTTCGAGGTCTTGCTCGATACGGAATGACGTGAGCGATCCAATCCATCGGTCAGCAATAGCCGCCCGCCCGCCTCACGAGGGCGGGGTTCGTCTGTCGATGTGAAAACGGCCGCAGTTTCGGCTCCGCCAGCGGCGGCAGTCCGACCCCATTGCGCAGGCCCGCACGATCCGGTCAGCCTATGATCTGAGCCGTGTTGCGGACGAAGGGCCTCGCCCTCCGTGCATCGTGTCTGAGGGCCACATGGCTTCTCACGACACCCCTTAGCGATCGCGCAATCCGACGCGCGATTGACAATCCAACCGTCAGATGGTTCGATGTGACCGGTAACTCATACGGAGTTCCCGGGATTGTCCTGCGCCTACCGGTGGGACTTGGCTTCGGCCAAAGCGGAGCACAGGCCCAATGGCACTTCCATTCAAGGAACGTCTTGCGAAGGGCGAACCGGTTTTCGGATCGTTCGCATTTCTGGCAAGTCCCGACATTGTCGAGATCATGGGACTTGCAGGGTTCGACTATGTGATCATCGACCTCGAGCACAGCCCGAAGGACTGGAGCGCGGTTGCGAACATGATCCGCGCCGCCGAGCTTCACGGGATGGCCGCGCTCATCCGAGTTCGCGAAAATTCCGAGAAGTCCATTCTCGAGGCGCTGGAGCTGGGTGCCGCAGGCATTGTGCTGCCATTCGTTCAGAGTGCGGACGATATTGTTCGCGCGGCGCGGGCGATGAATTATCCGCCGCGGGGCATGCGCGGCACGTGTACCCTGACGCGGGCTGCGCGCTACGGCGGCGTGCGAGCGACTTTCCTCGAGCATTCGCAGCAGCAGAATGAGAGAGTCGTTCTGATCGCCCAGATCGAAGACAAGCTTGGCGTCGACAACATCCAGGACATTCTCGCGTGCGAACCGGGCATCGACGCCCTCATCGTGGGGCGGTCGGATCTTGCATCCTCGCTTGGCCGGCCGGGACAGGTCGAGGACCCCCTCGTGCTCGCGGCAACCGATCAGGTGATCCGGGCCGCACGCCTCCACAAACGCGCGGTACCCTCGGGCATCGGACTCTACTCGCCGCAGGAAGCTGGCAAGTGGGTCGAGGCAGGGGTCGGCTTGTTTTTCTATTCGGCCGATTCCGGAATGATGGTCGATGCCGCTCGCACAGCCGCACAGGCGTTCAAGGCGTCGCTCGCGCAACACACCGCTCGGGTCGCGGCCGAATAAAGTCAACGATAAGGGAGGTTACAACATGGTCGATACGATCGCGCACGCGCGTGTTACCGATATCATATACGCGCAATTGTCTCCGGACGGCGATCTCTATAACGAGATCATGGAAATCGCTCGCCGCGAGAACATCAAGACAGGTTTCATCCTGAATATCGTGGGCGGCCTGCGCAAGGCCCGCCTCAGCATGCCGGTCGAGGCGACAGTCACCGATGCGCCTCCGGGCGTGCGCGAATTCGAAGGTCTGATGGAGTGCAGTGGCGTCGGGACAATCGGGCAGACGCTTGAGACCTACGACTCGGAAGGGACGTCAGGAATTCTGTATAAGGCCGGCGACCCCAATCTCCATATCCACATGACAATCACGGTCGCGGGCGAAACCTACATGGGTCACCTGATCGAAGGGTGCCTCGTGCGATCGCTTCATCCGAAATCGCATTTCACGATTGTTCTTGCCAAGACCGAGGGCGCGACACTCAACTTCAAAGTCTCGCGCGAGACGACCGAGCGCTACCCGCGCGGCATCCCGATTCACGAACTGGTTCAGGATTGATCAGTCTAAAGGTCAGAGGGCGATCGATGGCGGGCGCCGAGCAGACGCACCTGCTCCGGTCAATGGCGCGAGGCGTGCGAGCATCGGGACGGGCGACACTGCGCCTCCAACCCGGCAATCCCGCCTTAAGCGCTCTCGCGACGAACGATCTCAAATCCGACATTGACGGTCGAGGGACCAGCGTAGGTGCCCACGACCGACAAATTGACCATCGTGGCGCATTCCCGGCCAATGGTGCGGCCGGGGATGCGCACCGTTGTCAGAGTTGGCGACACGACGGACGACAAACCCATGTCGCCGCAGCCCGTAATGGCGATATCATCAGGGATACGCAGGCCGAGCCGCTTGCATTCAAGGACGGCGCCCACCGCATGCACATCCGATCCGAACGCAATGGCCTTCGTGTCGGGATGGCGACCAAGGATACCTCTCAGAATATCGGCGCCTGCTTCCAACGAAAGCTCGCCGCCCTGCGCGCGGGTGTGCAACGGTTCGTCACCACCTTCGCGCACAGCCACCTCCCATCCCAGCCGCCTTTGTCGCGATCGATCGTTGTTGGGCGTGTTGAGGAAGCCAAACCCGATATTGCGGTAGCCCCAGCCCTGCAATGCCTTGGTGATCTGATAGAGCATGTCGTAGTTGGAGAAGCCGACGACGCGACCGAGCGGATGTTCAGGAAGGCACCACGTCTGAATGACGGGAAGTCCCGAGCGCTGGCAAAAGTCGCGCGTTCGCGGCGTTTGGGATGCCCCCGTCAGGATGATGGCGCTTGGCTGCCATCCGAGATACTTGATCAGCAGGCGCTCTTCATACTCGTTGTCGAAGTTGGAACAGCCAAAGATCGGCGTGAATCCTGCGCGGTCCAGGGTGAGGGAGACCTCTTCGATGAAGTCGGAGAAGATCGAGTTGGCCATCGTGGGCACGATGACCGGGACGATCGGGCTGTTGCGCGCAGACAGGCTGCCGGCCAGACTATTGGGCACGAAGCCCATCTCTTCCATGGCGGCCGTAATGCGTCGCAGCGTCTCGGGCGCAACCTTATCGGGCGTACGCAAGGCGCGCGACACGGTCATCTTCGTCACCTTCGCCCGCTCGGCAATTTCCTTCATTCCGACTTTCCCGTCCTGCTGAAAGGTCGGGCTGGTCTGAGCAGACGATTCCGGAGCGGCTCGTCTCTTGGAACCCTGCGAGCGCAAGGACATCTCGGATACCTCTATCTCAACGACAAAGCAGATCAGTATGCTTTGCGACGAGTTCGTCGGTAGGACATGTAACGTACTCAGAAAAAATTACAAACCTGGAGGAACGTCTATGAAAAAGTTTTCTGCAAAACCTCTCGCCTTCTCGAGTTCGGTTGTGTTGGCAACCCTGATTGCTGTCGCGTCAACGTCGCCCGTCTCTGCGGACGACATCAAGATCGGCGTTCCGCTTTCCCTGACGGGCCCGGTTGCCTTCGCGGGAACCAAGATGAAGGATGCGATGGAGCTCGCCTTCGATGAGGTGAACAGCAGCGGATTCCTCGGCACGACAAAACTCGTCCCCGTCTTCGCCGATGACCGGTCGAACCAGCCGCAGGGGATCAGCGTCACGCAACAGCTCGTGCTTCGCGACAAGGTCTCGGCGATCGTGGGCTATACGGCGAGCAACATCTGTCAGGCGTCCCTGCCGGTTGCGCAGGAGCTCAAGACACCGACGCTGCAGGCCGATTGCGTGGTGCCGGGACTCAACAAGATTGGCAACTACGTCTACAGCGCGGTCCGACCGTCGGATGTGTTCGTCGAGCAGACAATCGACAAGCTGGTCGCCGCCCGAAAGATCAAGACGGCCGCCATCCTTTATCAGCGCGACAACCCGGTCTTCGTGAATTTGCAGCCGATTGTCGCCAAGGCGTTCGAGAGGAACGGCGTCAAGATCGTCGCCAACGAGGCGGTGACATCGGGGGGTGATTCCGACTTTTCCGCTCAGCTCACCAGCATCGCAAACGGCAAGCCGGACGTCATGGCCATTCTGCTTTTCGGCGGCCAGGTCGGACCCGCCATGGTCCAGGCCCGGCAGGCGGGCATGAAGGACACGATCTTCCTCGGTGAGCAGAACTTCGATTCCGTCGAGGTGCGTCGTGTCGCGGGGCCGAATGCGGAAGGGTCGATCTTCCCGTCGCATTGGTTTGCGGCCTCGCCTGTCCCGGCGAACGTCAAGTTCGTCAAGGATTATACGGAACGCTTCAAGCGCGAGCCGGACACCTTCAGTGCCAACGGGTACAACGCGGTCTGGCTGCTGGCGCAGGTCATCAAGAAGGCAGGCAGCGGCGATCGCGAAGCGATCCGCACGGCGATGGAAACCATCGGCGACATGGACACGGTCTTTGGAACCGCCGGCAAGACACGGTTTGAAGACCGTCAGGTGACGCTGACGCCCTTCTTCTTTACCGTCGACAAGGCCGGCAAGGCAGTGCCGGCATTCGACAAGCCCTGAGGCAGGGTTCCATCCGGCAGGCGCGGAACGTGACCCTCATGGGGCGGTTCCGCGTCCTCCCGGCGACGCGCGTGCGAAACAGACGTCGCCGTTCAACATTGGGGAAAGCCTGTGCTGCTGCAACAAGTCATCAACGGCATCCTGACAGGATCGGTCTACGCGCTGTTCGCGCTGGGATTCAATCTGGTGCTGGGTGCGCTCAATATTCTCAATGTTGCCCAAGGCGCGATTTTCACGCTCAGTGCATTCGTTGCGTACTATCTCATCAGCATCTACGGCGTACCGTTTCCCCTCGCGCTGCTTGCCGCAACTGTCGCGGGCGGTGGAATCAACGTCCTGTTGGAGCTTCTCGTTTTCCGGCCGCTGCGTTCTCGCGGAGGGAGCGCCATGTCGAGTCTCGTGGCGAGCATCGGCGCGTCGATGATCCTGATCTCTGTCGCGCAGTTGATGTCCGGCGCGCAGGTCGAGCGGTTCCCGTTCGGGACGCTGCCGGAGATTCAGTGGACCGAGTTCGGCATGAGAATCTCGTTCACCCAGGTTCTCGTCCTGGTGACGACCATGGTCACCATGGCCGGAACCTATATCCTGCTCAATCGCACCCGGTTGGGAAAAGCCATCCGCACCATCGCGTTCGATGAGCGGATCGCGCGCATGCTCGGCATCCCGACGGTTTCGGTCGCACGGTGGACCTTCTTCGTCTCCGGCGCGCTCGGCGGCCTCGCCGGCGTTCTGCTCGGCATCATGTACAACTCCGTCTACTTCCTGATGGGAGAACCCTACGTCCTGAAAGGCTTCGCGGCCATCGTCATCGGGGGCTTCGGCAGCGTCACCGGGGTGATCGTGGCCAGCATGATGATCGGGCTTCTGGAGGTCTTCAGCACGGTCATCGGCATTGGAACGTTCAGAGATGTGGTCACCTTCGGCGTGCTGTTCCTCTTTCTGCTGTTCAGACCCAACGGTCTGTTCGGGCGAGACGAGGAGGTCCGGCCATGACGTTCTCTGATGTGGCCGACTGGTTTCAGATCTACAACCATTCCTTCGCGACAGCGCTGATCAACGCGGTCATGGCGCTCAGCCTTTACTTTTCGCTCCGTGCCGGCATCTTCAATCTCTCGGCTGTGGGCTTCATGGCTCTGGGGGCTTACACGGCCGGGATCTTTGCGGTGAAGCTGGGCACCATCTCCATCGTCGGAATCACCGTCGGGGTGCTGGTCTCGCTTGCTGTCGGATCGATCCTGGTGTTCCCCATTCTCAGGCTTCGCGGGCACTACCTCGCCATTGCGACCCTGAGTTTCGGCGGCATCGTCCAGGCCCTTGCGCTGAACCTCGATTCGCTCACGAACGGCCCGGCCGGGTTGATCGGCGTGCCGGTCACGGTGAAGGTGTGGCACCTGCTGATCATCGTCAGTGTGCTGGTCTATGTAGCATGGGTGCTCACCACGTCGCGGACAGGGCGGGCTTGGGATGCAATCCGGACGGATTTGTCCGCGGCACGCGCCATGGGCATCAATGTCGAGCATTACCGTCTGGTCTCATTCCTGATCAGCACGGCAACCGCCGCCCTTGCCGGCGGCCTGTGGGCTCACGTCAATCGCGTCATCGTGCCGTTCGAATTCGGGTTTCCGCAGCTCACCTTCGTGCTGGTCAATACGCTGCTCGGTGGAATCTCGCACCCGGTCGGTCCGGTGCTGGGCGCGCTCCTTGTCAGCACGATGCCGGAATGGCTCGACAAGTTCGAACAATACCGCGAGATGATCATCGGCTTTCTGCTCGTCGTGATCGTGATCTATCTTCCCAACGGACTGATCGCGCCTTTCGCCACCATGCGGGGACGCAAGTTCAGCTTCTTCAAGCCGACGCAGGCCAAGCCGTCGGAGGGCGAGTCATGACGGGGCTCCTCTCAACGATGACCGGCCCGGCGCCCGGCGCCGCAGGCTTGCGGCCGACATCCGCAACTGGACTTGCGCTTGCGGGCATCACGAAGCGGTTCGGTGGGCTTAAAGCCCTCAACGACGTGTCTTTCCAGCTCGCACAAGGACGCGTGCTGGGCCTCATCGGCCCTAACGGGGCTGGCAAGACCACCCTACTGAACACGATCAGTGGCTTGTCCAAGCCGGATAGCGGCGAGATCGTCTTGAATGGCGAGACGATCACCGGCTGGCCCGCCTATCAGATCGCCGCTCGAGGCGGCATCAGTCGGACATTCCAAAACATCCGGATGTTCGAGGGCATGACTGTCATGGAGAACGTGCTGACTGGCCTCCACGCACGGATGGAGAGCGGACTCTTCGCAACCGTCTTCCGCCTCGGCTCGGAGCGCAAAGAGGAGAATCGTGCCCGCGAGAAGGCCAATGCCACGCTGGAATCTCTTGGACTCACGGAATATCGCGATCGCCGGGCGGATCAATTGTCATACGGCATCCAGCGACGGGTCGAGATCGCGCGAGCACTGGTCAGCGCCCCGCGCCTGCTTCTGCTGGACGAACCGACGGCGGGCATGACCCCGCGGGAAACCAACGAGGTCATGGACCTCATCCAGTCGTTACGCGAAACGAAGCTCACCATGATCGTCATCGAGCACAAGGCGGGCTTTATCATGAACATTTCCGATCAGGTCGTGGTGCTGAATTTCGGCACGGTGATCGCGGATGGGCGGCCGGAGGATGTGCGACGGGATCCCAAAGTCGTGGAAGCCTATCTGGGAGCCGACGATGACCATGCTTGATGTGGCGGACCTGCATGTCTCCTATGGGATGATCCGCGCCGTGCAGGGTGTGACGCTTCATGTGGACAAGGGCGAGATCGTCGCGCTTGTGGGTTCCAACGGCGCGGGCAAGTCGAGCACCCTTCTGGCGCTGGCGGGCCTGATCAAATCGACCGGGAGTGTCCGGCTCAAGGATCGGCGGATCGACGGGGCTTCCGCCCACATCATCGTGCGGTCCGGCATGATTCTCGTGCCGGAGGGACGGGGGACGATCGGGACGCTGACGGTCGAGGAGAATCTTGAAATGGGGGCCTATACCCGCAGCGACGGGTGGCGGAAGGACCTCGACAAGATCTACCAGCGGTTCGCCGTGCTGGAATCACGGCGCACGCAGATGGCCCAGACCCTGAGCGGCGGTGAACAGCAGATGCTGGCCCTGGCGCGCGCCTTGCTGGCGCGGCCCAGCCTGATGTTACTCGATGAACCCAGCATGGGGCTGGCACCGCTGATCGTGCGGCAGGTCTTCGAGATCATCGAGGAACTCAACCGGGAGGGGACGACCATCCTTCTGGTGGAACAGAATGCCAGTGCGGCTCTGCGTGTGGCTCACCGCGCCTACGTGATGGAAAGCGGACGGATCGTGGCCAGTGGCAACGCCGACGAGGTCGCCCGGGACGAGCAGACGAGCAAGGCCTATCTGTCGTGAGTGTTCGCCCGCGCGGCATTCAGTCGTCGAGTTCCGGATAATGCCGGAAGATCCCCTCTTCGTTGAACGGGATCCGCCGGTCGCTGGCGAGATAGGCCTTGAGGCGAGGACGGTTGGCGACCGCGTGGTGCAGGGCAGCCACATGGGGCACCGCCCCCAGCGCGTCCTGAATGGCGCGCGGGAAAGCGTGGCTCAACCCTTCGACGATTTGGAAGAGGGAAAGGTCCACATAGCTGAGAGAGCCGCCGACCAGATGGCGCGGACCTGACGGATTGCGCGCCAGCAGGGTGTTGAACCAGTCGAGGAACTTCGGAATCCGGTTCAGCCGGAAATCGCTGGCGCGCCGCAGAGCCTCCGCCTTCTGATCCTCGTAGTACAGGCTCGATCCGACCGGGTGATGCGTATCGTGCGCCTCCGTGATGAAATCGCCGAGGGTGAGCTGGATCTGGTGCGTCCAGAGGCCGCCATCCGGGTCCTTGGGCGCCAGGCTGTGACGCGCCCCGAGATAAAGCAGAATGGCCGCCGTCTGGCCGATGACGCGCGCCCCATCTTTCAGGAAAGGCGGCGCGAAGGACGGATGCGGCCCCTCGTCCATCATCCGCATCATGGCGCGAATGCCCTTCGGGCCCCGCGCCACGTCCACGTAATCTGCCCCGGCCTCTTCCAGCGCCAGCCGCACAAATTCGCCGCGTCCCTGAATGCCCGGCCAGTAGTAAAGTTCATAGGCCATATGACGACGCTCCTGAGATGATGCGGGGCCGTGCAAAAACCGCCTTGGAAAGGTGTGCCTGCCGTGGAGCAGGGCGCACCCGCATCAATGCGCCTCGTCCCAATTCTGCGCCGCTCGCGCGTCGACCCCGAGGGGGACCTTGAGGGTCACGGCCGGGAAGGGCGCATCGGTCATTACACGCGCGATCACCGGCAGGGTCGCGTCGATTTCCTCGTCGGGCGCTTCGAAGACCAGTTCGTCGTGGACCTGCAGCAGCATCCGGGCGGAAAGCCGCTCGGCCCTCAGCGCGTCCTCCATCCGGACCATCGCGCGCCGGATGATGTCGGCGGCGGTTCCCTGGATTGGCGCATTGATGGCTTGCCGCTCGACGCCAGCCCGCTCATTGGGATTGCCGGACTTGATCTGGGGATAGTGGCACACCCGGCCGAACAACGTGGTGACGTAGCCGTTCTCGCGCGTCGCCTTCTTGATGTCGTCCATATAGGTGCGGATGCCCGGGAAGCGTTCGAAATACTGCTTGATGAAGGCCGCCGCATCGCCATGCGGAATGCTCAGCCTCTGCGCGAGGCCGAAGGCCGAAATGCCATAGATGATGCCGAAATTGATGGTCTTGGCTTGCCGGCGCAGATCGGGCGTCATCTGATCGAGCGGCACGCCGAACATCGCCGAGGCGGTGGCCGCGTGAATGTCGATCCCTTGCGCGAACGCCTCCTGCAACTGCGGAATATCGGCGATATGCGCGAGAATGCGCAGCTCGATCTGGCTGTAATCGGCCGAGATGATCTTGGAGCCGGGCGGGGCGATGAAGGCCCGGCGGATTTTGCGCCCGGCTTCTGTGCGGATGGGGATGTTCTGCAGGTTCGGCTCGGACGAGGAGAGCCTGCCTGTCGTCGTGGACGCCAGCGAATACGACGTGTGCACCCGCTTGGTCTCGGGATGCATGTGCTGCTGCAACGAGTCCGTATAGGTGGATTTCAACTTGGCGAGCTGGCGCCATTCGAGAATGCGTTCGGGCAGCACGTGGCCGGCCTGCGCCAGTTCGTCCAGAAGCGTCGCCGGCGTCGCCCATTGGCCGGAGGGCGTCTTCTTCGCGCCGGGAAGGCCCATCTTGCCGAACAGGATGTCGCCGATCTGCTTGGGTGACCCGAGCGTGAACCGTTCGCCGGCGATCTCCTGAATCTCGTCTTCCAGGCGGGCCAGCGACTGGGCGAAATCGCCCGACAGGCGGCTCAGGATCTGCCGGTCGACGGAGATGCCGCGCATTTCCATGCGGCCGATCACATCGACCAGCGGCCGCTCGAGGGTCTCGTAGACGGTGGCGCGTCCCTCGGCGGGAAGGCGCGGCTTGAGCACCTGCCACAGGCGCAACGTCACGTCGGCGTCCTCGGCCGCGTAGGCGGTGGCCTTGTCGAGCTCGACCCGGTCGAACGAGACCTTGCCCTTGCCGGTCCCGGCCACCTCGCCAAAGGTGATCGGCGTGTGGCCGAGATGGCGCTTGGACAACTCGTCCATCCCGTGCGGGCCCTTGCCGGCATCGAGCACGTAGGAAATCAACATCGTGTCGTCGAACGGCCGCACGTCGATGCCCTGCCGCTTCAGGATCACCCAGTCGTATTTGATGTTCTGCCCGATCTTCAGGACCGAGGAATCCTCCAGCATGGGGCGCAGGACCGCCAGCGCCTCATCGAGAGGAATCTGGCCCGGCACCATGCCGCCGCCGAACAGGTCGGAATCGCCGCGATGCTGGAGGGGCACATAGGCCGCACGTCCCGGTGCGAGAGCCAGTGAGACGCCCACGAGATCGGCCAGGTTCGCATCGAGCGCGCTCGTCTCGGTGTCGAGGGCGACGTAGCCCTGCTCGCGGGCGGCAGCGACCCACTCCCTGAGCACGGCGACGTCCAAGATCGTGTCATAGGCGGTGGTGTCGAAAGGCTGCGAGGAGGCATGCGTGGCCCGCTGGGAGGCCAGCAGGGAGGGCGTTCCGATGCCGTTGGGAATCAGCGTCCCGTCAGCCGTCGCCACGGCTGCCGAGCCGTCCGGCGCCACCTCGACGGCGCCGACGCGCTCCCAGGAAATGGCCGCGCCGCCCGGCATCAGGCGCGGATCGGGGGCGATTTCGGCCAGGTCCGTATTGTACAGTTCGGCGACGCGGCGGGTGATTGTGTTGAATTCCATCGCCTTGAGGAAGGCGATGAGGGGCCGGGCATCGAGCTCCGGCACGGGTAGATCGTCGAGGCCGACAGGCAGCGGAGCCGCGCAATCGAGGGTCACGAGCTGCTTGGACAGGCGCGCCATGTCGGCATTCGCCAGCAAGGTCTCACGGCGCTTGGGCTGCTTGATCTCCTCCGCCCGCGCCAGCAAAGTCTCGAGGTCGCCGAATTCCTTGATGAGCTGGGCGGCAGTCTTGAGGCCGATTCCCGGCACGCCAGGCACGTTGTCCGAGGCGTCGCCCATCAGCGCCAGAAGATCGCCGATCTTGTCCGGCGGCAGGCCCTCCCATCGCTCCGTGACAGCGGCCTCGTCGAGATTGCGCTCGGGGCGGTAGCCCGGCTTGCCCTTGGCGCCCGATTCGAAATCGTAGAAGCAGACCAAGGGGCCCACGAGTTGCATCAGATCCTTGTCGGACGTGATGATCAGCACGTTGGCGCCGCGGGCCTTGGCCTCCTGCGTATAGGTGGCGATCAGGTCGTCGGCCTCGTAGCGGGCCTGTTCGATCGGCTCCAGCCCAAAGGCCCGGATGGCCTCGCGCATGAGGGGCATCTGCACTTTCAGATCGTCCGGCGGGTCGGGCCGGTGGCCCTTGTAATCCTCGTAGAGTTCCTTGCGGAACGAGCCTTCCGACTTGTCCAGGACGATCGCCAGATGGGTCGGCTTGAGGCCCGCCGCACCGTCGCGCATGAATTGCAGCAGCTTGGTGACGAACAGGCGCACCGCCCCCGTCGGCATGCCGTCCGAGGTCCGGGTGTTGTACTTCGAGTCCTGGTTCATGGACTGGAAGTAGGACCGGAAGATGAAGGAGGAGCCGTCGACCAGGAAAACGTGGTCGCCGGGGCCGACTGGACGAGAGGATGCCATGGGTCTCGATCGTAAGGATGTGGTCCCCAACAGATAGTGTTTTCGACGGCCGGTGGCTACGGCGCGCGGCCCTTCATGCGGCCTTCAATCGCGCCAGATCGAGATCCATTTCCCGCAGCGCTTGCATGACCACGCCCTCCGTCAGGATGTCCATGGACGATTCCACCACATGGATCGTGGCCAGCGACCGCAATTCGGGAATGGTTTGGGATTCGAGCGCCGCCTCGAAGGAGGGGCGCAGCAGGTCCATGGCGCGCGTTCCGGGTCCGCAGATAACGATGTGGTCGGGCTCGAGCGTCTGGATCAGGATGCCGGCGGCGTCCCCCAGCACCTCTCCGGCCTCCCGGAACAGATTGAGAAGTGCGGTGTCACCCGCCCGCGCCTGCGCCACGATGGCGTTCATGGCGTCCTCGCTGGGGATCAGAACCGCCGGGGCGGGACGGTGATCGATGAGCTGGGCGTCCCGGTGGAGCGCATAATCGGCCAGAAACGCCTCGATGCAGCCGCGTCCGCCGCAGCGGCATTGCGGCCCACTCCGCCTCAGCCGCACGTGCCCGAACTCGCTGCCGCCTGAGCGCGCGCCGCGATAGAGTTCGCCCTGCACCAGGAACCCGAGGCCCACGCCATCGCCGATCATCAGGCAGGCCGTGCGCCCGGACCGCAGCGCCGGATCGCGCTGGGCGATGGCAAACGCCATGGCGCTGGCGTCGTTTTCGATCACCACCGGCCTGCCGAGGCGCTGGTTGAGGCCGGCCGCAAGAGGGAGGTCGCGCGCGCCCAGCACCGGGCTCCAGGCCACCACCCCGTCGCGGGTGTCCACATACCCCTGACAGGCAAGGCCGATAGCCTTGACGGGCGGTCCGCCGGCGTCCTGGGCGAAGGTCGAGATGGTCTCGGCCAGGACGTCCATCAGGTCCTCGGCGCCGAGACTGCGCAAGGGGCGCTCCACATGGCGACTGGCCTGATTGCGCCCCGCGCTGTCGACGAGCCGCAGCTCGATGCGGTTGAAGCCGGTCCATACCCCGATCACGCAGCCCAGGTCCGACGCGAACGACAGGCGCACCTTGGGACGGCCCCGGATCAGCACGGGGCCGGTATCGCCGGCCTCCTCGCTGACGAGCACGCCTTCGTCCAGCAGGCCGGCGGTCAGGTCCGAGACGCTGGCCGGGCTCATCCCGAGATGCTGGCCGATCTCCACCCGCGCAAGCGGCCCTTCCCGACGGAGCACGTCGAGCAACCGGCGTCGGGCCGCTTCGCGCGGCGCTGGGAGGGTGATGGCCATCTGCTTTATTTATTCGCTTGCCGAAAAAAAGAACACCTGAAACGCCAAGCTTCGACCAAATGATGAGAGCTTTGCCGCTTGAACAACCGGAGCGACGGGATAATTATTTCCTTGCTCGAACAATAGCGATGGCAGGCTTGAGCCTATGCGTCCCGCAGAAAGCGGGTAGTCTGCCAGCAAACAAAGGGCCTCGCGCCTCAAAGCGTCGCCCAAGGAGGAAGCCATGTTGTCCAAGAAGCACGTGCTGCTGAGCGTTGCCGCGCTCGCCCTGTCGGCGTCCGGCGCGTTCGCCCAGGCCAAGGGGCCGGTTGTCGGGGTGAGCTGGTCCAATTTCCAGGAAGAGCGCTGGAAGACCGACGAGGCCGCCATCAAGGCCGCTGTCGAAAAGGCTGGCGGAACCTATGTGTCGGCCGACGCCCAATCCTCGCCCGCCAAGCAGTTGACCGATATCGAGAGCCTGATCGCCCGCGGCGCCAAGGCGCTGATCGTGCTGGCGCAGGATTCCGAAGCCGTGCGCCCGGCGGTCGACAAGGCCGTCGCCGAGGGCATCGCGGTGGTCGGCTACGACCGCCTGATCGAAAACCCGCAGGTGTTCTACCTGACCTTCGACAATGTCGAGGTCGGCCGCATGGAGGCCCGCGAGGTGCTCAAGGCCAAGCCTGAGGGCAATTACGTGTTCATCAAGGGCTCCGGCTCGGATCCCAATGCCAATTTCCTGTTCCAGGGTTCGATGGAGGTTCTCAAGCCTGCCATCGATGCGGGCAAGATCAAGAATGTGGGCGAGTCCTATACGGATGGCTGGCTGCCGGCGAACGCCCAGCGAAACATGGAACAGTTCCTGACCAAGAATAACAACAAGGTCGACGCGGTGGTGGCCGCCAATGACGGCACCGCCGGCGGCGCGATCGCCGCTCTGGCAGCCCAGGGTCTGGCGGGGTCCGTGCCGGTTTCCGGTCAGGACGCCGACAAGGCAGCGCTCAACCGCGTCGCGCTCGGCACCCAGACCGTCTCGGTCTTCAAGGACGCCCGCGAACTCGGTCGCAACGCTGCCGAGATCGCCCTGCAACTCGCGGGCGGCAAGAAAGTCAGCGAGGTGAAGGGATCGATGCCGTGGAATCTGGGACCCAAGAAGCAGGCCATGACGGCGATCTTCCTGAAGCCGGTGCCGATCACGAAGGATAACCTCAACGTCGTCATCGATGCAGGCTGGGTCAGCAAGGATGTGGTCTGCCAGGGTGTGAAGGCCGGTTCGGTCAAGGCCTGCAACTGAACATAGAAGCGGTCTTGGGGGCGCCGTCGGCGTCCCTCAGGATTCGTTGAATAGTCGCGGAGGATGGCGTTGCCGACGCCAGCCCTCCGCGCAATGTTCACAGGACAACGGCCTGTCGCCTTGCCCCCGGGATGCCGTCCGATCGCAGGAAGACCGCCATGACCGCACCGACCGTCCCTGCCGCCCTCAAATCGTCCCGTGCGTCGGAGGGTTCGCTTCTGTCGAAGCTGGAAATCGATGTCCGCATGCTGGGCATGCTCGGCGCGCTTGCCGTCATCTGGATCGGATTCGATCTCTTGTCGGGCGGCGTTTTCCTCACGCCGCGCAATCTCTGGAATCTTTCGGTCCAGACGGCCTCGATCGCCATCATGTCGACCGGCATGGTGCTGATCATCGTCACCCGCAATATCGACCTGTCGGTCGGCGCCATCCTGGGCGTCGTGGGTATGATCATCGGCGTGGTGCAGGTCCAGTGGCTGCCCTCCTGGCTGGGCTTCAACCATTGGCTGACGGCCCCCATCGCCGTGCTCGTAGCGGTCACCGTCGGCGGCTTGATCGGGCTGTTCCAGGGCTGGATGATCGCCTATCTGGCCATCCCGTCCTTCATCGTGACGCTTGGCGGCCTTCTGGTCTGGCGTGGCGCGGCCTGGTGGGTCACGGCGGGCCAGACAATTGCGCCCATGGATACCCGCTTCAAGGCGTTCGGCGGGGGCGTGGAGGGAGCGCTCGGCGCCAGCGCCACGTGGATCATCGCGGCGGTCGCCTGCGGGCTCATCGTCATCGGTCTCGGCCTGTCCCGCCGCCGGCGGGTGCGCTTCGGCTTCCCGCTGCGTCCGCGCTGGGCGGATGCGGTCATCGCGGCTTTTGCGTGCGGCGCGGTGCTGGGTGCCGCCACCATCGCCAATGCCTATCCGCTGCCCGCCGGCATTGCCCGGCGCTGGGCCGAGGAGAACGGGATCCCCTGGCCCGAGGGCGGGTTGTTCATTCCACATGGGGTCGCGCTGCCGGTGGTCATCGCCATGGTGGTGGCGCTGCTGATGACGTTCCTCGCCCGGCGCCTGCGGTTCGGCCGCTACGTCTTCGCCATCGGGGGCAATCCCGAGGCGGCCGAGCTGTCGGGTATCAACACCCGCTGGGCCCTCATGAAGGTGTTCGGCCTGATGGGTGTCCTGTGCGGGATTTCGGCCTGCATCTCCACCGCCCGTCTCAATGCCGCCACCAACTCGGCCGGCGCGCTCGATGAACTCTATGTCATCGCCGCCGCCGTCATCGGCGGGACATCGCTTGCCGGTGGCGTCGGCACCATCGCGGGCGCGGTGGTGGGGGCGCTCGTCATGCAGTCGCTGCAATCGGGCATGGTGCTGCTCGGCGTCGACACGCCCCTGCAGAACATCGTCGTGGGTGCCGTCCTGGTGGTGGCCGTCTGGCTCGACAGCCTCTATCGCCGCAGAATCAAGTGAGGGAGAGCGTCATGTCCGAGACGGGTGAAAAACCGCTGGTCGAAATGCGCGACATCTCCATCGCGTTTGGCGGCATCAAGGCTGTGGACGACGTCTCGGTCGACCTGCGGCCCGGGGAGGTCGTGGGCCTGCTCGGCCATAACGGCGCGGGGAAGTCGACGCTGATCAAGATCCTGTCCGGCGCCTACAAGCCCGATGGCGGCGAGATCTACGTCAACGGCGAGAAGGCCGATATTTCCACGCCGCGTGACGCCAAGCGCTACGGCATCGAGACCATTTACCAGACGCTGGCGCTCGCCGACAACATCGACGCCGCCGGCAATATCTTCCTTGGCCGGGAGGTGCTGACGCCCTACGGGACCCTCGACGACGCCACGATGGAGGCCGAGACCCGCAAGGTCATGGCACGGCTCAATCCGCATTTCCGCCGCTTCAAGGAGCCGGTCAAAGCCCTGTCGGGCGGGCAGCGCCAATCGGTGGCGATCGCCCGGGCGATCTACTTCAATGCCCGCGTCCTGATCATGGACGAGCCGACCGCCGCCTTGGGTCCGCAGGAGACCCAGCAGGTCGCCGACCTCGTGCTGCAACTCAAAAAGGAAGGCATCGGCATCTTCCTCATCAGTCACGACATTCACGACGTCTTCGGTCTCGCCGATCGGGTGAGCGTGATGAAGAACGGCAAGCTCGTGGGCTCCGCCAGCGTCACGGATGTGACGCAGGATGAGGTGCTGGGCATGATCATCCTCGGCAAATGCCCGCCGGGCGCGACCCCCGGCCCCGGCGCGAGCTAGGGGCGACACGCCGCAACGATCACCGATCGGCAGAAAGCAGTTTCATGACCCAGACCATCTATGGCTCCCTCAAGGGCAAGGCCGTTCTCATCACCGGCGGCGCGAGCGGCATCGGCGCGAGCATTGCCGAGGCCTTTCATGCGCAGGGCTGCCGCGTGGCGATCCTGGACTTCGACGCAAAGGCCGGGGCGGCCCTTGCGCAACGGCTGGGCGAGCGTGTCCATTTCGAAAACAGCGACGTGCGCGACATCCCCGCGCTGCAGGACGCGATCCGCCGCGCCAGCACCGCGCTCGGGCCGATCACGATCCTCATCAACAACGCGGCCCGGGATGATCGTCATACCATCGACGACGTGACGCCGGCCTACTGGCGCGAACGCTTCGCCACCAATCTCGATCACCAGTTCTTCGCCACACAGGCGCTGCTGCCGGACATGGACAGGGCCGGTGGCGGATCGGTCATCAACATGGGATCGACGAGCTATCTCGTGAGCCACGATTCGTTTGCTGCCTACAAGACGGCCAAAAGCGCGGTAGTGGGCCTGACCCGCGCGCTGGCGCGCGAGCTTGGACCGCGTCACATCCGCGTCAATTCCATCGTGCCGGGCTGGATCATGACCCAGCGCCAGATCGACCTCTGGCTGACCCCGGAGAGCGAGGCCGAACTCCTGGACCGGCAATGCGTCAAGCGGCGGCTCGTGCCCGAGGATGTTGCCCGGGTGGCCCTGTTCCTCGCCTCGGACGACGCCGACGCCATCACGGCCCAGAGCTATCTGGTGGATGGCGGTTGGGTCTGAGACCTGACGAGATTCGGCCTCGTTAAGACGCGACGGACCCGGGTGGGCAGGCCAAATGCGGCGCGGTCGCTTGAAAGCGCTCCGGGCCGCCACCCGGTGGGACTCGCTTTTCAGATCTGGCGGCCGAGCCGCTTGGTGGTCTGGGGGTCGAACAGGTGCACGTTCTGCGGATCGACCGCGAGCGTGAGGCTGCGCGTATCGGCCGCGAGCTGGCCGGTGGAGGCCTGAACGACGAACTCGGCCCCGGCGACCTTGCCGTGAAACAGCTGGGTGGCGCCCAGTTCCTCGACGAAATCCACGTCCATCGTCAGCGTGCTGTTGCCCGTGGTGCCCGCCTGAACGTCCTCCGGACGCAGGCCCACCTCGATGGCGGAGCCCGGTGCCAGGCCCTCGCGCATGTCGGTCACGTTCACCATCTGACCGCCGACCGAAACCCGGCCGGGTCCCTCGACCTTGCCGGGCAGGATGTTCATGGGGGGCGAGCCAATGAAGGTGGCGACGAACCGCGTTTCGGGCCGGCGATAGACGTCGGCCGGCGTGCCGACCTGCTCGATCTGGCCGCCGCTCATCACCACCAGTTTGTCCGAGAGCGTCATCGCCTCGACCTGGTCGTGCGTGACGTACACGGAGGTCACGCCGAGTGCGCGCTGGAGCCGCTTGATTTCGACGCGCATCTGCACCCGCAGCTTGGCGTCCAGGTTCGACAACGGCTCGTCGAACAGGAAGACCTGCGGCTTGCGCACGATGGCGCGGCCCATGGCCACCCGCTGGCGCTGACCGCCGGACAAGGCCCGCGGCTTGCGGTCGAGGAACGGCTCGATGGCGAGGATGCGCGCGGCTTCCTTCACCCGCTTCTCGATCTCGTCCTTGGGCGTGCCCCGGTTCTTCAGCCCATAGGCCATGTTGTCGTAGACGCTCATATGCGGGTAGAGCGCATAGTTCTGGAATACCATGGCGATGTCCCGGTCGGCGGGCTCGACCTCGTTGACCACCCGGTCGCCGATCTTGATCGCGCCGCCGGAGATGGTCTCCAGCCCGGCGATCATGCGCAGAAGGGTGGACTTGCCGCAGCCCGAGGGGCCGACCAGCACGCAGAAGGAGCCGTCCTCGATGCCGAGCGACACGCCCTTCACCGCTTCCACATTGCCCGCATAGACCTTGCGCACCGTATCGAGCGTCACGCCTGCCATTGTCTTAATCCTCTTGACGTCAACCCGCATGCCACCGGCACCGGGGGAGTGAATATGTTCAGCAGGCCCCGTGCTCGCCCGACCGGCGCGACGGACGGCCCGATGCGGATCATTTCTCGGTTTCGACCAGGCCCTTCACGAAGAGCCGCTGCATGAAGATGACGACCAGAACGGGCGGGATCATCGCGAGGACGGCCGTCGTCATCGCGATCTGCCATTCGGTGAGTGCATCCTGCGTGGTGATCATCTTCTTGATGCCGATCACGATGGTCTGCATCGAGCTTTTCGTGGTGATCAGCAACGGCCAGAGATACTGGTTCCAGCCATAGATGAACTGGATCACGAACAAGGCCGCGATGGTCGTGATCGAGAGCGGCAGCAGCGTATCCTTGAAGAACCGGAACGGACCCGCGCCGTCGATCTTGGAGGCCTCCAGCAGCTCGTCCGGGATCGTCATGAAGAACTGCCGGAACAGGAGCGTGCCGGTGGCCGACGCGATCAGCGGCAGGATGAGGCCCGCATAGGTGTCGAGCAGTCCGAGATCGGCCACGATCTTGTAGGTCGGATAGATGCGCACTTCGACCGGCAGCATCAGGGTGATGAAGATGATCCAGAAGGCGGTCTTGCGGAACGGGAAACTGAAATAGACCACGGCGAAGGCCGACAGGATCGAGATCAGGATTTTCCCGATCGCGATGCCCATGGCCATGATGAACGAGTTCAGCATCATCATGCTGACCGGTTCACGGGCGAGCCGCCCGCCGGAGAGCAGGGCCTGTGAATAATTGATGCCGGCCTGGTCGCCCGGCAGCAGCGGCATGTTGCCGTTGCTGATGGTCGCCGCGTCGAAGGTCGATCCGAGCACCGCGAGGTAAACCGGGAAGGCCACGATGACGACGCCCATCAGCAGGACCAGATAGGCCATCAAGTCGCGATAGGGGCGGTTCTCGACCATCAGTATTGCACCCTGCGTTCGACGAATTTGAACTGGACCGCGGTGAGCGCGATCACGATGACCATCAGGATTACCGATTGGGCGGCCGAGCCGCCCAGATCCCCGCCGAGGCGACCATCGGCATAGACCTTGTAGACGAGGGTCGTGGTGCGGCCCGCCGGCCCACCGCCGGTCACCGCGTCGATGATGCCGAAGGTATCGAAGAACACGTAGACGATGTTGACGACGATCAGGAAGAAGGTGGTGGGGGACAGCAGCGGAAACACGATCGTCCAGAAGCGACGGATCGGACCCGATCCATCGATGGCCGCCGCCTCGATGACGCTTTTCGGAATGGCCTGCAGGCCGGCGAGGAAAAACAGGAAATTGTAGCTGATCTGTTTCCATGTGGCCGACAGGATCAGCAGCAGCATGGCGTGATTGGCGTTCAGCATCGGGTTCCAGTCCACCCCCGTCGCCTTGATCGGGCGGGCGAGCGTGCCCAGGGTGGGGTGGAACATGAAGATCCACAGGACGCCGGCAATGGCCGGTGCGACCGCGTAAGGCCAGATGAGAAAGGTCTTGAAGGCCTGTGCGGCCTTCAGCTTCTTGTCGGCCTGCGTTGCCAGGAGCAGGGCGCAGGACAGCGCCAGGACCGCCACCGCGCTGGAGAAAATCGCCGTGGTCACCATGGCGCGGTAATATTCAGGCTGCTGGAACAGGGTCCGGTAATTCTCGAACCCGACGAATTCCGACGACAGACCGAACGCGTCCTCGAGCAGGAAGGATTGCCACAGCGCCTGCGAGGCCGGCCAGTAGAAGAACACCAGCGTGATGATCAACTGCGGGACCAGCAGCATGTAGGGCAGCAGCTTGTTTGAAAAGAGAGCTCGTTTTTCCATCGCGTCCAGGTCACCTGACAATGGCGGCCACCGGCTGCAACCGGATCCGCAGGCACTTCACACGATCATCCCGGACGGCTTGCGACCGCCCGGGATGAAGGGTTCGTGAGACGATTGAAGGACCGAAGACTACTTCGTGACCGTGCGCTCGAACTGGCGCAGGATCTGGTTGCTGCGGGTCACGGCCGAATCGAGCGCGTCCTTGGCGGGCTTCTGCCCGGCCAGAGCCGCTTCGATTTCTTCCGACACCACGTCGCGGATCTGCACCATGTTGCCGAAGCGCAGGCCGCGGGAGTTCTCGGTCGGCTCCTTGTTGGTGAGCTCGAGAAGCGGCGTCTGGAGGACCGGGTTCTTCTCGTAGAAGCCCGAAGCCTTGGTCTTCTCGTAGGCAGCCTTGGTGATCGGGAGGTAGCCCGATTCCTGGTGCAGACGGGCCTGACGGTCGGTGTCGGACAGGAACGCGAAGAACTTCGCCACGCCCTTGTATTCGTCAGGCTTCTTGCCGCCCATGACCCAGAGGGATGCGCCGCCGATGATCGAATTCTGCGGAGCGCCCGTCACGTCCGGGTAATAGGGCATCGGAACGGACGTGAAATCGAACTTCGCATTGGCCTTCACGTTGCCGTAGAAACCCGACGAGGTCAGGAAGATGGCGCATTCGCCCGAGGTGAAACGGCCTTCCGAGCGGCTGTCGCGGCCTGAGTAATCGTAGGTCTTGTCCTTCTGGAGATCGACCAGCGTCTGCAGGAATTTCACGTGCAGCGGCGAGTTGAACTTCATCTCCGTGTCGAAGCCGTCGAGGCCGTTGGCCTTGGTGGCCATCGGCACGTTGTGCCAGGCGGAGAACTGCTCGACGAGCGCCCACGGCGCCCAGGCGTTGCTGAAGCCGCAGGTGGTCTGGCCGGACGCCTTGAGCTTCTTGCCGGCCTCGAACACTTCCGGCCAGGTCTTGGGGATCTCGGCGATGCCGGCCTTCTTGAGCGCGTCCTTGTTGATCCACATGACCATGGAGGACGAGTTGAAGGGGAACGACAGCATCTCGCCCTTGGCGGTCGAGTAATAGCCCGTGATCGCGGGGAGATAAGCCTTGGGGTCGAATTTCTCGCCCGCCTCGGTCATCATTTCCTGGACCGGCTTGATGGCGCCCTTGGCGCCCATCATGGTCGCGGTGCCGACTTCGAAGACCTGCAGGATGTGCGGGGCGTTGCCGGCACGGAACGCGGCGATGCCCGCATTCATGTTATCGGCGTACTGGCCCTTATAGCTCGTGACGACCTTGTAGTCTTTCTGGGACGCGTTGAACTCGTCGGCCAACCGGTTGACCACGTCGTTGTTGGCGCCCGTCATCGCGTGCCACCACTGAATCTCCGTCTGGGCAAAGGCGGATGTGCTCGTCGCGAGGCCAACGGCCAAGGCGGCGAGGAAGGACTTCTTCATCATAGCGGATCTCTCCCTTGTCATCCTGTTGGATGTTCTTGTCGTTCATCACCCTCGCAAGAAGTCCGGATGACGTTTCAATGACAGAATAATGACAACCATAGCCGGCTCCAAAATGGAAGCCCTTTCGTTTGGCAGTCTTAACGGCCTGGGAGCGTCGGCGCGGGTGCCGTTCAGACACCCCCTTGCAGGCCGATAAAGCGCCCTCAGATGACGTTGCGCTCCAGCAGGGGGCGGTTTGCCAGGACCCGCTCGTAGCCAAGATCGGAGAGGTCGAGGGTCCGGTAGCGTCCGTCCACGATCAGCTCGGACAAGCCCCGGCCAATGGCGGGGGATTGCTGCAGGCCGTGGCCCGAAAAGCCGTTGCACACGTAAAAATTCGTCAGGGCGCCGGCCCGTCCGACGATGGCGTTGTGGTCGAGCAGGCACATGTCGTAAGGGCCGGCCCAGGCGCGGCCGGGCTTGATCGCCTCGAAGGCCGGAACCCGGTGGGCGAGCGACGGCCAGATGAACTCCTCGAAGAACGCGAAATCGATCTCCTGGCTTGCGGGGTCCGCATCTGACCAGTCGGGATCGCCATCGGCTTCCGGCGACGCCCCGCAGATGAAGCCCGTTCCCTCCGGCCGCACATAGGCGCCAGAGGTGTCGATCAGGAGCGGGCAATTCGCGACCTCGTCCCGGCACGTAAACGTGAACACGTAGCGCCGCTTGGCCTGGACCGGGATGGAAATCCCCGCGCGTTCCGCAATGCCGCGCCCCCCGGAGCCGGCACAATTGACGAGCGACCCGCAGGCAATCCGGGTGCCGTCGGTCAGGCGGACCGCCACGATCGTATTGCCCTCCCGTTCGATCGCTGCGACCTCGCCCTTGATGTATTCGGCGCCGAGAGAGCGGGCTTTCTTGCGGAAGGCCTGGAGCAGTCCCCAGCCGTCGAACCAGCCCTCGCCCGTCCTGCCCCAGGTGCCGGCCTCGAGATCGTCCGTGTTCAGCCACGGGAAGCGGGCTTTGAGGGCAGCGGGATCCATCAGGAGGATGTCGGCGCCCTCCGCGACCTGGAGGGCCTGATTCTCCCGCAGGATCTGGGCGCCGGCCGGCGATGCGCAATAGAGATACCCGCCTTCCTTGAGGTCGATTTCCGGACGCTCGCCGTCGACCGCCAGATGCTCGCCGATCTGCCGCAGAAAACCGATCCCGTAGAGCGAGATCCGGATGTTGACGGCGGAGGAATATTGCTGCCGGATCGAGGCTGCGGAGAGCGCCGAGGCGGAGAGCTGGTAGGTCGGGTCCCTCTCGATCACGATCACCCGTCCGCTAAAGCCGGGATCGGCCAGAAGGTGATAAGCGGTCGAGGAGCCCATGACGGCCCCCCCGACAATGACGACATCGGCGCTTTGCGGGGACATGGAAGTCATCGTTCGAACTTCGTTGAGAGGATGATGGACGATTGGGTCCGCTCGACGCCCGCGACGGCGCCAATCCGGTCGATGGCGGCGTCGAGAGTGGGAACGTCCTCTGCCTCTACCACCGCCAGCAGATCGAAGACACCGGCGACAGAGTGAAGCGCGCGCAGCTCCGGCAACCGCTGCAGGGCGGTGACAACCCCGGCGGAAGCCTTCGGCGCAACGACGATCGTCACGTGGGCGCGCACCATCCGCCGGCTGATCTCCTCGGAGAGGCGGGCGGTATAGCCCACGATCACGCCGCGGCGTTCGAGGCTTTCGACGCGGGCCTGAACAGTGGTGCGCGACAGGTTGAGTCGGCGCGCCGCCTGAGCGTGCCCGATGCGGGCATTCTCGCGCAGCAGCGCGATCAGGGCGCGATCCGTGTCATCAAGCATCACTTCGACCAATTCCAACGGCAATCTGCCGAAACATACCCGGCTGATCGTCGGGATGTCTATGGCGTTCTGCGCCGGCACCGGGTTTTCTGCGGTTAACAGAGGAGGGACAACAATGCATTCGATTCTCGTCATCGGCGCCGGAAAGATCGGCTCCACCATCGCCGACATGCTCGATGAAACCGGCGATTACGCCGTGACGGTCGCGGACCAGTCGGTCAAGTCCCTCGAGGCGGTGGCGACCGACCGGATCAAGACCGTCCAGCTCGATTTCGCCGATGCGGTGGCGCTCCAGGAGGTTCTGAAGGGCCATTATGCGGTTCTCAGCGCAGCTCCCTTCCATTTGACGGGACATGTGGCGAAGGCCGCCCGGCTCACCGGCGTCAACTATTTCGATCTCACCGAGGACGTCGCCACGACCCGCATGGTCAAGGACCTGGCTGAGGGCTCGACCTCTGCCCTGGTGCCGCAATGCGGCCTCGCACCGGGCTTCATCGCCATCGCGGCGCATGACATCGCCAGCCGGTTCGACAAGCTCGATACGGTTCGCCTGCGTGTCGGCGCGCTGCCGCAATATCCGTCCAATGCGCTGTCGTACAACCTCACCTGGAGCACCGACGGCGTCATCAACGAATATATCGAGCGGTGCGAGGCCGTGGTTGAGGGCAAGCTGCGCGAAGTCCCGGCCATGGAGGAACTCGAGGAATTCTCCCTCGACGGCACCCGCTACGAGGCCTTCAACACCTCTGGCGGTCTCGGCACGCTGTGCGAGACGCTGGAAGGCAAGGTCAGGAGCCTCAATTACAAGACCATCCGCTATCCCGGCCATTGCGCGCTGATGCGCGTGCTCCTGAACGACCTGCAGCTCAGCCACCGCCGCGAGGTCTTGAAGGACATCCTCGAGCACGCCGTTCCGGCGACCATGCAGGACATGGTGATCGTTTTCGTCACCGTCACCGGCGAGCGCGAAGGCCGCCACGTCCAGGAGACCTATGCCCGCAAGATCTACGGGCAGCCGGTCGCCGGGACCTTGCGGACGGCCATCCAGGTCACGACGGCTGCCGGAATCTGCGCCATGCTCGATCTGCTGGTCGCCGGAGAGCTGCCGCAGACCGGGTTTGTCCGGCAGGAGGAAATCAGCCTTGACCAGTTCCTCGCGAACCGCTTTGGACGGGTCTACGGGGGCGAACGCCTCGAAGATGTCGATGTCAACGGCAAGAAGCGTCTCGACGCGGCCGCCTGATTTCCTCTAAACACGGGCATCACATCCTGCCGCCGTCCCGCTGCTGCCAGCGTGGCGGCGGATGGCTTGCCTTAAAAACAGCCACACCGCCCTTCGACCGACCGGGAGTTCCCATGTCCGCGCGTGACCAAGCAGTCCTCAAGACCGTCGCCCCAGCCGCTGAAGAAGCCCGCACGATCCTGACGCGCCTCGGCGTCCCGGACAGCGCTTTCTCGGACAAGGGCCGCCCGGCCACCTCGCCCATCTCCGGCGGCGTGATCGTGCATGTGCGCGAGACGAGCCCGGAGGACGCCAAGGCCGCCATCGGCCGGGCCCACGAGGCGTTCAAGGCGTGGCGCAAGGTGCCGGCCCCGAAGCGGGGCGAATTCGTCCGGCTGATCGGCGAGGAGCTGCGCGCCGCCAAGGACGATCTCGGTCGTCTCGTCACGCTGGAAGCCGGCAAGGTCACGTCCGAAGGGCTCGGCGAAGTCCAGGAGATGATCGACATCTGCGATTTCGCCGTCGGCCTGTCGCGCCAGCTCTACGGCCTGACGATCGCCACCGAGCGCGCCGATCACCGGATGATGGAGACCTGGCATCCGCTGGGCGTCTGCGGCGTGATCTCGGCGTTCAATTTTCCGGTCGCGGTCTGGTCGTGGAACGCGGCGCTCGCCTTCGTCTGCGGCGACAGCGTCGTGTGGAAGCCGTCCGAGAAGACTCTCCTGACCGCCCTGGGTGTCCAGGCTATCGTCGCGCGGGCCGCCAAACGCTTTGGCGGCGTTCCCGAGGGCTTGAGCGAAGTTCTGCTCGGCGGCCGCGAGGTCGGCGAGGTCTTGGTCGAGGACGAGCGGGTGCCGATCCTCTCGGCCACCGGGTCGACCGCCATGGGACGACAGGTCGGGCCCAAGCTCGCCGGCCGCTTTGCCCGCGCGATCCTGGAACTCGGCGGCAACAACGCCGCCATCGTGGCTCCCTCGGCCGATCTCGATCTCGCCCTGCGGGGTATCGCCTTCGCCGCGATGGGAACGGCGGGCCAACGCTGCACGACCCTGCGCCGCCTGTTCGTGCACGACAGCGTCTACGATTCGCTCGTGCCCCGGCTGGTCAAGGTCTATGGCAGCGTCAAGATCGGCGATCCGCGGGCAGACGGCACGCTGGTTGGACCGCTGATCGACAAATCGGCCTTCGACGGCATGGAGCGGGCGCTCGACGAAGCCCGCGCTGTCGGCGGCACGGTGCATGGCGGTGGACGCCACACCGAGGGCGCCTGTGCGGAAGGCTATTATGCGAAGCCCGCCTTGGTCGAGATGCCCAAGCAGGCAGGCCCGGTGCTGCGCGAGACCTTCGCGCCGATCCTCTATGTCATGCGCTATTCAAGCTTCGATGACGTGGTCGAGGCACACAATGCGGTCGGCGCCGGCCTGTCGTCGTCGATCTTCACCACCGATCTGCGCGAGGCCGAAGCCTTCATCGCCAGCGCCGGATCGGATTGCGGTATCGCCAACGTCAATATCGGCCCGTCGGGTGCGGAAATCGGCGGCGCTTTCGGGGGCGAGAAGGAAACCGGCGGCGGCCGCGAGGCGGGTTCGGATGCCTGGAAGGCCTATATGCGCCGGGCCACCAACACCATCAATTACGGCAAGACCCTGCCGCTCGCGCAGGGCGTGACCTTCGACGTCGATGCCTGATATCCGGCGCAGTGCGACACAGGCCCCGGCCTGACTCGCACTGCGCCGTCTGGTGATTTTCAGCCCTCTTATTCCGCGAGCCTCCTCATGACAGCGCCCTCCCGCACCGGCGGCCAGATCCTTGTCGATCAGCTACTTGCCCAGGGGGTCGATCACATCTTCTGCGTCCCGGGCGAGAGCTATCTGGCGGCGCTTGATGCGCTGCACGATGCGTCGATCACCGTCACGGTCTGTCGCCAGGAGGGCGGGGCGGCCATGATGGCGGAAGCCCATGGCAAACTCACCGGCCGCCCGGGCATCTGCTTCGTGACCCGCGGGCCGGGAGCGACCAACGCCTCGCCGGGCCTGCATATCGCCAAGCAGGATTCCACGCCGATGATCCTGTTCGTGGGCCAGATCGAGCGCGGCATGCGCGAGCGCGAGGCCTTCCAGGAACTGGATTACCGGGCGGCCTTCGGACCGCTGGTGAAATGGGCCACCGAGGTCGACGACGCGGCCCGCTTCCCCGAGATCGTCTCGAGGGCCTTTCATGTGGCGACATCCGGCCGTCCCGGCCCGGTGGTGATCGCGCTGCCCGAAGATGTGCTGACCGACATGGCGAGCGTTGCCGACGCGCCGCGCTACGCCGTCATTGAAAGCCACCCTTCGCCCGCACAGATGGACGACCTTTCCGCCCTCCTGGCCGGTGCAAAAAACCCCATCGCGCTCATCGGCGGAAGCCGGTGGTCGGACGCGGCGGTGAAAGATTTCGTCAGCTTCGCCGAGGCCTTCGCGTTGCCGGTCGCCTGCACGTTCCGCCGCCAGATGCTGTTTCCAGCCGATCATCCGTCCTACGCGGGCGATCTCGGGCTGGGCGTCAACCCGAAGCTCCTCGCCCGGATCAACGATGCGGATCTGATCCTGCTGGTCGGCAGCAGGCTGTCCGAGATCGCCAGCCAGTCCTACACGCTGCTTAACATCCCGGCCCCGCGCCAGACCGTCGTCCACGTCCATCCCGATTCGAGCGAACTCGGTCGGGTCTACGCGCCGCGCCTCGCCATCAACGCCTCGCCGGTTGCCTTTGCGGCGGCGCTTGCCGGCCTCAAACCCATGGACGACCTCCCGTGGCGCGTGGGCACGAAGACAGCGCACGCGGATTATCTCGCCTGGAGCGATCCGGCCCCCATCCGCCACCCCGGCGCCCTGCAGATGGGCGAGGTCATGGGCTATCTGCGCAAGACGCTGCCGCCGGAGACGATCTTCTGCAACGGTGCCGGCAACTTCGCGACCTGGGTCCACCGCTTCTGGCCCTTTACGCGCTTCGGCACTCAACTCGCCCCAACGTCCGGCTCGATGGGCTACGGCGTGCCGGCGGCGGTCGGGGCCAAACGCGTTCAGCCCGATTCTCCGGTCGTGGTGTTTGCCGGCGACGGCGACTTTCTCATGAACGGACAGGAATTCGCGACCGCCGTGCAATACGATCTGCCAATTGTCGTCATCCTGCTCGACAACGGCATGTACGGCACCATCCGCATGCACCAGGAGCGCCACTATCCCGGTCGCGTCTCGGCGACGCTTCTCAAGAACCCTGATTTCGCCGCTTACGCCAAGGCCTTCGGGGGCCATGGGGAGCGCGTCGAACGGACGGAAGATTTCGCGCCGGCTTTCGAACGGGCGCTCGAATCGGGTAAACCCGCCATCCTCCACTGCCTGCTCGATCCCGAGGCGATCACGCCGTCGATGTCGATCACGCAGATCCGCGAAAAGGCGCTGGCCGAGCGCTAGAGGCCGGCCAACGCGAAACGGGACCCCGGGCGGTTCCGCTGTCCGCCTTACGCTGCGTCCGCCAACCGTTTGGCCACAAGGGCGCGCAGGGACCGCAGGTCCTTCACGAATGCCCGGATGCCCTCGGACAGCTTTTCGGACGCCATGGCGTCTTCGTTGAGGGCAAACCGGAACGCCTTCTCATCGAGAGGCAGCACCGCGTCACCCGCAGGCCCGGCGTGCGGGCTCAACATGCGCGGAAGCGGCCCCTCGGCAGCGGCGAGCTCGTCCAGCAGCGCGGGTGAGATCGTCAGCCGGTCGCAGCCGGCCAGAGCCTCGATCTCCCCGATATTCCGGAACGACGCGCCCATGACGACGGTCTTCACGCCCTGAGCCTTGTAGGCCTTGTAGATCTTGCGGACCGATACGACACCGGGATCGGTTTCGCCCGTATAGGGTCCGCCGCCGGCCTTCACATGCCAGTCGAGGATCCGGCCGACGAAGGGCGAGATGAGGAACACGCCGGCTTCCGCGCAGGCCTGCGCTTGGGCCTGGCAGAACAGCAGGGTGAGATTGCAATCGATGCTCTCTTCCTGGAGCACCTTGGCGGCGCGGATGCCCTCCCAGGTGGCGGCGATCTTGATGAGGATACGGTCGCGGCCGATGCCGCGCTCCTGGTAGGCCCGGATGATCGCGCGCGCCTTGGCAAGGGTCGCCTCGGTATCGAACGACAGATCGGCATCGACTTCCGTCGAGACCCGGCCCGGCACGATCGCCGCAAGCTCGGCCCCGAAGGCCACGGCGAGCCGGTCGCAGATCGCGTCCACGACGCGCTCGCTCGGTCCCGTTTGGGTCCGGCCCCACCGCAAGGCCTCGTCCACGATGGGGGCTGCCGCCGGGTTTTCGACCGCCTTGAGCAGCAGGGTCGGATTCGTGGTGCAATCCTGGGGCTTCAGGCGGCGGACCGCATCGAGATCGCCGGTATCGGCGACGACGACCGTCATGTCACGCAGGTGATCGAGTTTTGACGGCATGGGGCGCTCCGTTCGCTGTTGCGGCCAGACTTAGACTCTCCAGCCTGTCCAGTGAAGCCCCGAACAAGGCAGCATTTTGCTCCGCGCCCCGCCGGTCAGACGAACAGGCCGCGATGGGCCTTCACGCGGCCGAGGATGAAGGCATGCACCTCCTCGACGCGCCGCAGGTTGCGTGTCTCGCTGTGCGTCACCAGCCAATAGGTCCGCAGGAACGACAGGTCGGGGAGCACGACCCGCAGCTCCGGAAACGACCGCAGCGCATAATCGTGCAGGACGCCAACGCCGGCGCCGGCGCGCACCGCCTCCACCTGGGCCACGACGCTCGCGCATTCGTAGCGCCGGGCGGTGTATTTCTCGAGGCTCGAGAAATAATCGAGCACAGGGCTGTAGAGGAGGTCCTGCACATAAGTCACGAGTGTCAGCCCGGCGAGATCGGTCGGGTGGTCGATGGGCCCATGCCGGTCGAGATAATCCTGCGAGGCGTAGAGCCGCAGCCGATAATCCGTCAGCTTGCGTGAGACGAGGCGACCTTCCGTCGGTTGTTCCAGGGTGATGGCGATGTCGGCCTCGCGCTTAGTAAGCGAGAAGGTCTGCGGCAGGGCCACGAGCTGAAGCGTCAGGCCCGGATGCCGTTCGGCCAGCGCGCCGAGCTCAGGGGCCAGAAAATAGGTCCCGAACCCGTCAGGCGCGCCGACCCGTACGGTCCCCGACAGGGCAAGGTCGGACCCGCCGATCTCGCTCGCCACCGCCAGCGCCTGGCTTTCAATGGTTTCGGCGCGCACCAGCAGGCGCTCGCCCGCCTCCGTCAGCGCATAACCTTGCGGCCGCCGCTCATAGAGTTTGGTCTTGAGCGCGTGCTCAAGCGCGGTCAGCCGCCGCGACACGGTCGTGTGATCGGCTTCGAGTTGCCGGGCCGCAGCCGTCAGCCGCCCGGTGCGCGCCACCGCCAGGAAGAAACGCAGGTCGTTCCAGTCGAAAGTGTTCACCGCCGCCCCCGCCAGATATTGGTGTTTTCGCACAGCCGTGGCTCTCATTCACCCATAGTGTTGCGATTTTAACAATGATAGCCTTGGGGCAATCACGAAACGCCACGTCAGAACAGCAGGGAAGGAAATCGCCATGCGCGAAGTCGGACATTTCATCGGCGGCAAGCACGTTGCCGGCACTTCTGGCCGGACCTCCGACATTTTCCAGCCCATGACGGGCGAGGTCATCGGCAAGGTTGCGCTCGCGTCCAGGGACGAGTTGCGCAAGGCGGTGGAGAACGCCAAGGCGGCGCAGCCGGCCTGGGCATTCACGAACCCGCAGCGCCGCGCCCGCGTCATGATGAAGTTCCTCGACCTCATCGCCAAGGAGAACGATGCGCTGGCCGAGCTGCTGGCGCGCGAGCACGGAAAGACCATCGCGGATGCGAAAGGCGACATCCAGCGCGGCGTCGAGGTGGTGGAATTCTGCACCGGCATTCCGCACCTGATGAAGGGCGATTTCTCCGAGGGCGCGGGCCCCGGCATCGACATGTATTCGATCCGGCAGGCGCTCGGCGTCGTGGCGGGCATCACCCCGTTCAACTTCCCGGCGATGATTCCCCTGTGGAAACTGGCCCCAGCCATTGCCTGCGGCAATGCCTTCATTCTCAAGCCGTCCGAGCGGGCGCCCGGCGTTCCGATGCGGCTTGCCGAACTCATGATGGAGGCGGGTCTGCCGGCCGGCATCCTCAACGTCGTCAACGGCGACAAGGAATCGGTGGACGGCATTCTCGACGACCCGGACATCAAGGCGGTGGGCTTCGTCGGCTCGTCGTCGATTGCAGAATATGTCTATTCGCGCGCCACCGCCACCGGCAAGCGCGCCCAGTGCTTCGGCGGCGCCAAGAACCACATGATCATCATGCCGGATGCGGATCTCGACCAGGTCGCCGACGCGCTGATCGGCGCAGGCTACGGCTCGGCCGGCGAGCGCTGCATGGCGATCTCGGTGGCGGTCCCGGTCGGCAAGGCGACGGCCGATGCACTGATGGACCGACTGGTCCCGCGCGTGGAAAGCCTCAAGGTCGGCCCCTCGACCGATCCGTCGGCCGATTTCGGCCCGATGGTCACGAAGGCCCATCTCGACAAGGTCCGGTCCTATGTGGATCTGGGCGTCAAGGAAGGCGCCAAGCTCGTGGTCGACGGGCGCGACTTCAAGATGCAGGGCTACGAGAACGGCTTCTACATGGGCGGCTGCCTCTTCGACGACGTCACCCCCGACATGCGGATCTACAAGGAAGAGATCTTTGGCCCCGTCCTGTCGGTGGTGCGCGCGAAGGATTATGAGGATGCGCTGCGTCTTCCCAGCGAGCACGAATACGGCAACGGCGTTGCGATTTACACCCGCGACGGCGATGCGGCGCGGGACTTCGCGTCCCGGGTGAATGTGGGCATGGTCGGCATCAACGTCCCGATCCCGGTTCCGCTGGCCTATTACACCTTCGGCGGCTGGAAGCGCTCCGGCTTCGGCGATCTCAACCAGCACGGCGCCGACGCGATCCGGTTCTACACCAAGACCAAGACGGTGACGTCGCGCTGGCCGTCCGGCATCAAGGATGGGGCGGAGTTCTCGATCCCGACCATGAAGTAGGCGGCCTTTCGGCCCGAAATCCTGTTTCGGCTTCGCTGCAAGCCGGACAGAGCCTATCGTTCTAGGGGAGCTCGCGCTCAGATGGCCCTTGGTGGCAACATGGCGCGCGCCCTGACACCGTCAGTCCCGGAGCCAGCACCCGCCATGACCCAGTTCTCCCTCACCGACGATCAGATCGCCATCCGCGACATGGCCCTGTCTTTCGCGACCGAGAATCTGGCGCCGCACGCGCTCGAATGGGACGAGAAACGGCATTTCCCCGTCGACGTCATGCGCGAAGCCGCGGCCCTTGGCATGGCGTCCATCTATACCCGGGAGGATGTGGGCGGGTCCGGCATGAGCCGCCTCGATGCGGCGCTGATCTTCGAGGCCCTGGCGACGGGATGTCCCACCATCTCGGCGTATCTCTCCATCCACAACATGGTCACGTGGATGATCGACCGGTACGGCTCCGAGGCGCAGCGCCAGCTCTTCGTGCCGCGCCTGTCGACCATGGAGCTGATCGGCAGCTATTGCCTCACCGAACCGGGCTCCGGGTCGGACGCAGCCGCCCTGAAGACCCGCGCGGTCCTCGACGGCGACGTGTACGTGGTCAACGGCGTCAAGCAGTTCATCTCGGGCGCGGGCGTCTCCGACGTCTATCTGACAATGGTGCGAACCGGCGAGAGCGGTCCTTCGGGAATCTCCACGCTGGTCATCGAAAAGGACACGCCGGGCCTGTCTTTCGGCGCGATCGAGAAAAAGATGGGCTGGAACGCACAGCCGACCCGGGCGGTGATTTTCGAGGATGCCCGCGTCCCGGTGGCCAACCGTCTGGCCGACGAGGGGATGGGCTTCAAGATTGCCATGTCGGGCCTCGACGGCGGGCGGATCAATATCGGCGCCTGCTCGCTCGGCGGCGCCCAATCGGCCCTCGACAAGTCGCTCACCTATGCAAACGACCGGAAGGCCTTCGGCAAGCGGATCGCCGATTTCCAGTCGCTGCAGTTCAAGCTCGCCGATATGGCGACCGACCTCGAATGCGCCAGGACGTTCTTGTGGCGCGCGGCCGCTTCCCTCGACGAGAAGGCGCTGGATGCCACCAAACTCTGCGCGATGGCCAAGCGCCTGGCCACCGATACGGGCTTCAACGTGGCCAACGATGCCCTGCAGATCCATGGCGGCTACGGCTATCTGGCCGATTATGGAATCGAGAAGATCGTGCGCGACCTACGCGTGCACCAGATTCTCGAGGGCACCAACGAGATCATGCGGCTGATCGTGGCGAGAGACCTCGTCGGCCGCGGAAACTGATGTCGGACAAAAACGCCAACCTGTCGTCGGTCGCCCCGCGCCCGACACGATGGAGAGAACCATGACCACCATCGCATTCATCGGACTTGGGCATATGGGTGGCCCGATGGCCGCCAATCTCGTCAAGGCGGGCCATGCGGTGACGGGTTTCGACCTCGTCCCCGCGTCGATCGCCCAGGCAGAGGCCGACGGGCTGAAAACGGCCGGCTCGGCGAAGGACGCCGTGGCGGATGCCGAGATCGTCATCACCATGCTGCCGGCGGGAAAACACGTTCTGTCGGTCTGGACCGATATTCTGGGCGCGGTGCGCCCGGGTGCCCTCGTGATCGATTGTTCGACCATCGACGTGGACAGCGCGCGGGCGGCCCACGCCATGGCCGGCAAGCAGGGGTTGATGGCGCTGGATGCGCCGGTGTCCGGGGGCGTCGGCGGCGCCACGGCCGGCACGCTTACCTTCATGGTCGGCGGGTCCGACGAGGCCTTCGCGACGGCGGAGCCGATCCTCTCGCGCATGGGCAAACGCGTCGTGCATTGCGGCGCTGGCGGTGCCGGTCAGGCGGCCAAGATCTGTAACAACATGATTCTCGGAATCTCGATGATCGGTGTCGCCGAGGCGTTCGTGCTCGCCGAAAAACTCGGGCTGTCGCACCAGGCCCTGTATGACGTCGCCTCGACGGCGTCGGGACAGTGCTGGTCGCTCACCACCTATTGCCCGGTTCCCGGACCGGTGCCGACCTCACCGGCCAATAACGGTTACAAGCCCGGCTTCGCGGCCGCCCTCATGCTCAAGGACCTCAAGCTGTCGCAGGAGGCCGCTCAGTCGTCGGGCGCCGCAACACCCATGGGCGCGGCGGCCGAACAGCTCTACGGCCAGTTCAACGAGGCGGGTCACGCCGGAGTGGATTTCTCCGGCATCATCAATTTCCTGCGCGAGCGCACCACGACCTGAAAGACCGGTGCGGCCGCGTGATCTGGAGCCACAGGTGTTGCACGCCACCTACAGTATTCGGACCGGGCGTCCTTTAGTGTCGGCGTTCCGAAAGCTCAACCGCGAGCGCATGATCCCATAATGGCCCGTTCTCCCACCCTCACGGCCAATCCCTCAGCCGATGCGGCCGCCATGTTGCGGCGACTCGGCTTCGCGCTGTTGTTCTTCGTCATTCCTGTCACGGCGCTGTTCGCGCGGCGCGCCGTGGTGATCGTCGCCCCGTTCGCGGTCGTACTGCTGTTGCTGGCGGTTTTTCTCGATGGCGGCTCGAAAGCCCCGGCCAACCGGCTGATGACCGTGATCCGCTCCCCGGCGGGTGTCGCCGGCGGCGTCCTGCTCTTCTGGGCAGCACTTTCGCTCCTCTGGACGCCTTTCGTGCCAGAGGCGTCGGAGCGTCTTCTGAACATCTTTGGCATGTGCGCGATGGCGCTGGTGGGGTATCTGGCCATTCCCGCCCGGATGCGGTCCGCCAACCTTTACATTCTGCCGGTCGGCGTCGGCATGGCGGCCCTGATGGGCATGATCGCCGTGTTCCGGGAAGGGTCAGGTCTCGACCCGGGCGGGCAAAGCCTTGATCGCGGCATGATCGTCCTGGTTCTGCTCCTGTGGCCGGCCATCACCTGGCTGCATTCGCGCGGGCGCAACCTCGAGGCGCTTCTGCTGGCGGTCGTCGTCGCCCTGGGGTCGCTGTTCGCCCGGGATGCGCTGGCCCTGCAGGCCCTGTCGGTGGGCGTCCTGGCCTTTGTCCTCACGGCCCTTCTGCCGGGCACGGGCGCCCGGTTGACTGGGATTGCCATGGCGGGCCTGTTGCTCTTCGCACCCCTCCTTCCATTCCTGCTCAAGCCCCTGCTCATCGGCGTGCTGGGTCCCCAGGCCGCGGCTGTCGCGAGCGTTGATGTCTGGCGCACTCTGATCCTGGAGGAGCCACACCGCCTGATTACCGGGCACGGCCTCGAGACGGCCTTGCGCGGACGCTTCTTCGGGTTGCTGCCGGCCAATGCGCCTTTCTCGTTCCTGTTCGAAATCTGGTACGAACTCGGCCTCGTCGGCGCAGGGGCCGCGGCCACAATCCTCTATTCGGCGGCGTCTCGCGCCGGCGGCGACCGGCCTGTCCTCGGGCCGGGAATCATGGCGGCCTTTGCGACAGCCTATGCGCTGGGCTGCCTGGGCATCGGCACGGCCCAGATCTGGTGGTTTGCCACCCTGGTGGTGATGGTGCTGATCTTCGTTGCCATCGACCGCGGGCAGTTTCGCACCACACGTCCCAAGGCGATCCTCCGACCGGTCCATTGAGGCTCCGGGGGGGCGGGTTCGCGATTGCGATTGACCGCCTGCCTCGCGGTCTGCTTGGGTATCGGCTTGCCCATGAGGGTGCATCGCCAAGACCGGCGTGGCACGATCATGCGACGAACCCGAACGCTGGAATTCTCGCGGTGCCGCTGTGCCGGAGTGACCAATCCAGCGCCAGTCGCCGAGGATGTCGATGCCCATTATCAACCGCGTTGCAGACCTGTCCGATGAGATCGCCACCTGGCGGCGTGATTTTCACGAGAACCCCGAACTGCTCTACGACGTGCACCGCACCGCCGGAATCGTGGCCGACAAGCTGAGGGCCTTCGGTTGCGACGAGGTCGTGACCGGCATCGGGCAGACCGGTGTTGTGGGGATCATCCGCGGCCGCTCGAACACCTCCGGCAAGGTCATCGGCCTGCGGGCGGACATGGATGCCCTGCCGATCGAAGAGGCGACGGGCGTCCCCTACGCGTCGAAGACGCCGGGCAAGATGCATGCCTGCGGTCATGACGGCCACACGGCCATGCTCCTCGGCGCAGCCAAATACCTGACCGAGACCCGCAATTTCGACGGCACCGCCGTCGTGATCTTCCAGCCTGCCGAAGAGGGTGGCGGCGGCGGCGACGCGATGGTCAAGGACGGCCTGATGGAACGCTTCGGGGTGCAGGAGATCTACGGCATGCACAACCTGCCGGGTCTTCCGCTCGGTCATTTCGCGATCCGCCCCGGGGCCATCATGGCGGCAGCCGACCGGTTCAGCATCACCATCGAGGGAAAGGGCTCGCACGCCGCCCGCCCGCATGACGGGGTGGACACCATCCTTGTGGCGAGCCACGTGGTCACCGCGCTGCAATCGGTGGCGTCGCGCAATGTCGACCCGCTCGAATCGGTCGTCGTGTCCGTCTGCATGATCAAGGCGGGCGAGACCTTCAACGTCATTCCCCAGACCGCCGAACTGCTCGGCACCGTGCGGACGTTGTCCCCCAGCGTTCAGGATCATGCCGAGGCGCGCATCAAAGCCATCCTCGAGCACATCTGCGCAGCTTTCGGCGCAACCGCGACGATGAACTATGCCCGCGGCTATCCGGTCACCATCAACGATGTGGACAAGACCGCGTTTCTCACCGGCATCGCCAAGCAGATCGCCGGTGACGGCGCGGTCGATACCGCGATCTCGCCGATGATGGGAGCGGAGGATTTCTCGTTCATGCTCAATGAGCGACCCGGCGCCTATATCTTCATGGGCAACGGCGACACCGCGGGCCTTCATCATCCGGCCTACAATTTCGACGACGAGGCCGCGCCATACGGCGTGTCGCTGTGGGCCAAGATCGTCGAATCCGGCATGCCGGCCCATTGATCCGGCGCCGATGCGCCTGCCGGCACTCATGCCGGCAGGGCAACTTCGGGCCGGAGCGCGTAAAGACTCGGTTTACCAAGAAATCGAACAGCCAGAAGGTTTTACGACCCATTCATCGCTTTGACGTCAACTGCCGGCATGACGTCCCTCTGATACGCGATGACGGATATGGGCCCGCAGATTACTCCAAACCCGATGTTTACGCCGGCCCCGTCCCGCTACGAGAGGCCGAGGCTGGCCGAGCGCGCAGGCTTCGGCATCATGCCGGCGCCGGCCAGGCCCTCCCGGCACAACACGTTCATCCTCGGGCGGTCCGAGGCCCGCACGCGGCCCCTCCTCAACCAGGAGGAGCGTGACCGGCTTCATTGCTGGTCGATGGTGGTGGCGGTCGTGTCGTCCGTGACGGGCCTCGCGCTGCTGGTAGCGTCCATTCTCCACTAGACCCGCACAAAAAAGCCCGGCATGGCCGGGCTTTTTGCTGGTGATCCAAGGCTATCAGGCGACCGGTCCGGGATTGTTCGGTGTCGGATCCGGATTGACCATCGGTCCGTCCGGCGCCCGGTCGGGATCGGTCGCCGGAATCTCGGTGGGCTGGGTGATGGGCACTTCGGTCGGATTGTGGCCCGGGAGAACGGGGTTGGAATCGGGCGTATCGGGGGTCGGCTGCGGATCGTAGGGGCCTGGGCCTCGCGTCATGCTGTCGTCTCCTTGGTTGATGAGCCAACGGCTGGCGGCGGGCTCCGTTCCTCATCGCAGCGGCCAGACCAACATGATGAGGGGCGTTCCGACCACCACGACGATCAGCGACAGGGGCAGTCCAAGCCGCCAGTAATCCCCAAATCGGTAGCCGCCCGGACCCATCACAAGGGTGTTGCACTGGTGGCCGATGGGGGTGAGAAAGTCGCACGCCGCCCCGATGGCGACCGCCATCAGAAAGGCATCCGGCCGGAAGCCGAGTTGCGTCGCAAAGCTCGCCGCAATCGGCGCCATCACCAGCACGGTGGCGGCGTTGTTGAGGAACGGCGTAACGGCCATGGCCGAGACCATGATCAGCACCAGCGCGCCGGTTGGCGGCAGCATGGCGGCCGCCGAGGACAACCATCCCGCAATCAGATCCGTGCCGCCCGTCGTGCGGATTGCCTCGCTGACGGGGATAAGCGCGCCGAGCATGACGAGAATTGGCCATTCGATCGTCTCGTACGCCTCGCGCAAAGTCAGCGATCCAAACAGCACCAGCAGGACGCCTGCACCAAAGAACGCGATGGCGACGGGCAGGATGTTGAAGGCCACCAGCCCCATGGCGACGGCCAGAATGGCGATGGGCAGGAGGCTCCGCCGGGCGCTGCCCAGGCGAATCGTGCGTTGCGCCAGCGGCAGGCACCCCAGCTCCTTCAAGGTATCGGGGAGACGGGTGAGATTGCCCTGCAGGACGACCACGTCGCCCGTTCGCAGCGCGATGTCGCGCATGCGTTCGGTAAAGCGCTTGCCGCTGCGGCTGACGGCGATCAGATTGACCTGATAGCGCTCATGTAACCCAATGCGTTCGGCGGTCATGCCGGTCAGCAGGGAGTTTGGACCGACAATCGCCTCGACGGCGCCGATTTCGTCAGTTTCCTCCTTGGCGGGTTGGCGATGCTCGCCGCTGAGCTTGAGGCCGGACCTGGCGACGAGGCTGTCGAGGGCGTCGGTTTCGCCCTCGAGCATCAACAGGTCGTCTTCACGCAGGAGCGCATCCGGCAGCGGACTCGAGCTGCGGGTCTTGTTGCGGATGATGGCCGCGACCTTGACGTCGCCATTGGCGAGCTTGATCAAATCCGCCACTGTCTTGCCGATGATCTCCGCGCCGCCCGGTACACGCGCCTCGGTCACGTAATCGGTGATGTTCAGCGCCTCGTCGAGGCTCGCAGCGCCCTTCCGGTCTTTCGGCAGCAGGCGGTAGCCGAAGGCCAGAAAGGTCACCCCAACAATCGCGATGCCGATGCCCACGGGGGCGAAATCGAACATCTTGAACGGCTCGCCCAGCATCTCGTTGCGCACCCGCGACACGATGATATTGGGCGATGTGCCGATGAGCGTGACGATGCCGCCCAGCAGTGACCCGAAGGCCATCGGCATGAGAAAGCGCGACGGCGGCGTGTTGGTCCGCCGGGCGATTTGAAATGCCACCGGGATCATCATCGCCAGCGCGCCGATATTCTTCACGAAGGCGGACAGCACCGTGACGACGCCGACCAGCACAATGATCTGCATCTGCGTGGTCTTGAGGTAGGGTCCAAGATGGTTGAGGCCGGCCTCGAGAATGCCGGATTTGGCCACTGCCGCACTCACCAAAAGCGCGCTCGCCACGATGATGACGATGTCGTCGCTGAAGCCAGAGAAGGCTTTGTCGGCCGGCACGATGCCGACCAGCACCGCCGTCAGCAATGCCAACGTGGCCACGACATCGTAGCGGAAGCGCCCCCATACGAAGAGCGCCATCATCCCGGCGACGACCGCGAAGGCAAGAATCTGAGGAGTTGTCATGGGGACCGCGCGCGAGGGGAAACGAACAAGCCCCCAACGCGCTAAAGCCAAGTTAGTGCCGCAAATTATTGGCCCAGAACGAGGGCCCAGTAACGCCCGTAGCCGCCCTTGGCATCCGCCCGCGCGAGACCGATGCGCCGTGCCTGCGGCATCAGAAGGTTGCTGTTATGGCCCGGCGAGGCTTTCCAGCGGTTAATGGCGCCATCGACTGTCGCCGACCCCGCCGACAGATTTTCGGCCGAGTAGCCCATCACGCCGAATTCCTGCATGCGACTCCCGAAGCTGCCATGGCTCAAGGTTCCGGCCGCCGCAACCGCCCGCGCCTGGTAGGCCGCGGCCTGGTTGAGACGGGAATCAACCGTGACGGGTGGCAGGCCTTTGGACACCCGATAGGCGGAAATGAGGGCGGCAGCCTGTGAAGCGTCGCTGGTGGAGCTGCCCGTGACCTCGTGATTGACCGCCAGAGGCTGGCCCGCACACCCGGCGAGAGCCATGCTTGCCACGACCGCGAGGGTAAGAGCCTTCATGAAAATCCCCCAGATGGCGTTCTCCGCCATTCCCCTTGAAAAAAATCGCGATGGCAGTCATGTGGAACTGCCGCCGACCCGATGCCGCTGCATGCCATGTCGTGCGCGTCGGGTCCATAACGCCTCCCGCGTCAGCTCATCGCATGTCAACATCCTTGCCTTCGCCCCACATCGCCGTCATCGGCGGCGGTCCCGCCGGCCTGATGGCTGCGGAAACGCTTGCGCGCGCCGGTCTCAAGGTGACGGTGTACGACCGGATGCCGAGTGTGGGCCGCAAGTTGCTGATGGCGGGACGAGGCGGACTCAACCTCACCCACAGCGAGGATCTGGGGCCCTTCCTGGAAAAATTCGCCGAGGCCTTGCCCCAGTTGAAGCCGATCGTCGAAGCCTTCACGCCCGTCATGCTGCGCCAATGGAGCGAAGACCTCGGGCAGGAAACCTTCGTGGGAACGAGCGGGCGCGTGTTTCCAAAGGCGTTCAAAGCGTCGCCGCTGCTGCGCGCGTGGCTGGGCCGGCTCGACTCGCTCGGCGTCGCCTTTGCGCTCCGGCACCGCTGGATGGGCTGGGACGGAGCCGGGAACCTCGTGTTTGACCATGGCGACGAACAACCGCTTGTGGTGAAGCCCGATGCCGTGGTGCTGGCCCTCGGCGGGGCGAGCTGGCCGCGTTTGGGCTCGGATGGTGGCTGGGTCCCGCTTCTTGAGGCGCTGGGCGTCCCGGTCGCCAGGCTTCGGCCGGCCAATATGGGCGTCAAGATTCCTTGGTCGGATCTGTTGCGCGACCGGTTTGAAGGGCAGCCCCTGAAGGGAATCGCACTCACTTTCGAGGGAACCACGGTCCGCGGCGAGGCCGTCGTCACATCCGACGGTCTGGAAGGCGGCGCGGTCTACGCGCTGGCCGCTCCCCTTCGCAATGCCATCGAACGAAGCGGACAGGCGACGCTCACCGTCGACCTGCGGCCGGATATCGCCCGGGAGGCGCTTGCAGCGCGCCTTTCGGTGCCGCGCAAAGGCCAATCGACCTCAACCTTCCTGCGCAAGGCGGCGGGGCTCTCGCCCCTGGCGATCGCGCTTCTGCGCGAGGGCGATCTGGCGCTGCCGCCCGATGCGGAGGGCCTTGCGACCCTCATCAAGGCCGCGCCGCTTCGCCTGACCGGCATCAAGCCGCTGGCGCGGGCCATCTCGACGGCAGGCGGCGTGACGTTCGATTCCGTCGACGCGCACCTGATGCTTCGCACCCTGCCCGGCGTCTTCGTGGCGGGCGAAATGCTGGATTGGGAGGCCCCGACGGGCGGCTACCTCCTGCAGGCCACCATTGCGACCGGAGCGGCGGCGGCCCGCGGAGTGCTCGCCTATTTGGCGATTCCAGATGCCGCATTGACCGAATCCGGCCGCAAGGCCACACCCAACCCGTGAACGACCCGCTTAAAATCCTCCACGATGTGTTCGGCTTCTCGACCTTTCGCGACGGTCAGGAGGATATCGTGCGGGCGGTGCTTGCCGGCGAGGACGTTCTGGCCGTCATGCCCACTGGCGCCGGCAAGTCCCTGTGTTTCCAGCTTCCCACCCTCGTGCGCGAAGGCCTGACGCTGGTCGTCTCGCCGCTCATCGCGCTCATGCGGGATCAGGTGGCGGCCCTGCGCCATTTCGGGGTCGAGGCCGGCAGCCTCAACTCGGCCAACGATCCGGACGAGAATCGCCGGGTGGCCGATGCCATTCGCGATCGCACCATGCGGCTGCTCTATGCCTCCCCCGAGCGCCTTGCCAATTCGAACGCAACGGAATGGCTCGCCCGGTCCGGCGTCAATCTTCTGGCCATCGACGAGGCCCATTGCGTATCCCAATGGGGGCATGACTTTCGGCCCGAATACGCGATGCTCGGCGAAGTCCGCCGAAGGCTCGGTGGGGTGCAGACCATCGCGCTCACCGCGACCGCCGATGTGGCCACCCGTGGCGATATCATGCATCGCCTGTTCGACACGGAGCCGCGCATCTTCATTCATGGTTTCGACCGGCCCAATCTGCGGCTCGCCATGCAGTCGAAGGACCAGACCAAGCGACAGCTCTTCTCCTTCCTCGACAAGCATCGTCATGAGAGCGGCATCATCTACTGCGCGTCCCGCAACGCCACCGAGAAGCTCGCCGATTCCCTCTGTCAGGCGGGCTACAGGGCGATGCCCTATCACGCCGGCATGGCGCAGGCCGACCGGGCACGCAATCAGGACATCTTCCTTCAGGAGGACGGCGTCGTCATGGTCGCGACGGTGGCCTTCGGTATGGGAATCGACAAGCCCGACGTGCGGTTCGTGGCCCATGCGGCGCTGCCGAAATCGATCGAGGCCTATTACCAGGAGATCGGCCGTGCAGGTCGCGACGGCGAATCAGCCGACACCCTGACGCTCTACGGTCTCGACGACATGCGGTTGCGCCGCTCGCAGATCGAGGACAGTGACGCGTCGGAGGAGCAGAAGCGGGTGGAGCGCCAGCGTCTCAACGCGCTGGTGGCGCTGTGCGAGGCGCCACGCTGTCGACGCCAGACGCTACTGGCCTATTTCGGCGAGACCACGGCTCCGTGCGGCAATTGCGATCTGTGCATCGACGGCGTGGTGTCGTTCGACGGCACGGTCGAGGCCCAGAAACTTCTCTCGGCCATCGTGCGCACCGGCGAGCGGTTCGGCGCCGAGCATATCATCAGCATCCTGATGGGCGAGGAGACCGAGGCGATCCTGCGGCTCGGTCACAACGGTCTCAAGACCTTCGGCGTCGGCAAGGATCGGGCAAAGACCGAGTGGCGTTCCCTCTTGCGCCAGATCTATGCGCTCGGGCTGATCACCCTCGAGCTTTCGGAATATGGGCGCTGGACGTTGACCGACCGGGGCGTGGCCGTCCTGAAAGGCCAGGAGCGCGTGGAGCTTCGCGCCGACGTTCTGATGAAGCCCAAGGAGCGCAAGGCGCGGCGCGGCGGAATGGTGGCCGAAACCGTCGTCCCCGGCGACGATCCGCTCCTGTTGGCCCTGAAGGTGCTGCGCACCCGCCTCGCCAAGGAAGAGGCGGTTCCGGCCTACGTGATTTTCTCCGATCGCTCGCTGATCGACATGGCGGTGAAACGTCCGACCTCGGTCACGGCATTCGGCGACATTCACGGGGTGGGCCAGGCCAAACTCGATCGCTATGCCGATGCCTTCCTGCCGGTCATCCGCCAGCACGCGGCCTAGTTCAGGTCGCAACCTCGACCCATGTGCCGGATCGAGCGCTTCGCGCCATGGCGTCCACGCAGCGCTCGATGCGAATCCCTGACTCGAAATCGATCACCATCGCGTCTTCACCTCTGATCCGTCCGATCAGCTCGCGGCATTCGATGATCTTGAGATCGCCAAAGCCAAGGCTGTGGCCGGCCGCCGGAAGAAACCGGTCATAGGGCGGATGATCGGGACCCGACAGAATGGTGCGAAAGCCCCGGGTCCGCGGGTCGCCGTCGGCGACGAAGAGCTGGACCTCGTTCATCCGCTCCTGATCAAACACGAGGGTGCCGCGTGACCCGAAGATCTGGACCGCGATGCGACCCTTGCGGCCCCAGGCGGAGCGATTGAGAGCGATGACTCCCGAGGCGCCTGTCTCCAGTTCCACCAGCATGGTGGCAATGTCGAAGGTTTCCACCGCGCGTCGCGTTCCGTCCTCAACCGGGCGATCCACATAGGGTCTTGCCATCTGGCCGCAGACCCGGCGGACGCCGCCCACCAGTATCGTCAGGAGGCTGAGGGCATGAACGCCGAAATCGTCCAGGGCCCCATGACCGGACGAGGCCTCGCTCTTCCAGAAGAAAAGGGCGTCCGGATCGGCCATGAAATCCTCGTCCATCTCGATGCGGATGTGATTGACGGGGCCGATGCGACCCTCCGTGAGCAGGCTCCTGATCAGCCGCATGATCGGGTTTTGGATGTAGTTGTAGCCGAGCACCGCTACAGTGCCGGCGCGCCTTGATGCTTCCAGCATCCGCTCGGCATCCGCAAGCGTCGTCGCCATGGGCTTTTCGCACCAGACGTGCTTGCCGGCCTCGATCGCCGCAATCGCCATGGCGGGATGAAAGGCGTTGGGCGTCGTGATCGACACGACGTCGACCGCGGGATCGTTCACCAGAGCGCGCCAATCGCCGGTCGCGCGCTCGAAACCCAGTTCACGGGCCCGGATGTCGGCCAGGTCCTGGGACGACTCCGCCAGAACCGCGAGGCGCGGCCGCTCCACGTCGCCGAACACCGACGCCACCGCGTTCCACGCCAAAGCGTGGCATTTGCCCATATAGCCAGTGCCGATCAGACCGATGCCAAGGGGTGCCATGGTGACCTTAGACCATACCGCCGAGTTCGCTCGACAGGGATTGCAGCTCTTTCCCGCCGGCCATGAGGTTTTGCAACTCGTCGATTTCAATGTCCGACTTGGCGAAGGTCCCCAGGGTCTTGCCCCGATTGAGGACGGTGAAGCGATCGCCAACCGCATAGGCATGGCGGACATTGTGGGTGATGAAGATCACCCCCAACCCCTTCTGGCGCACCTGATGGATGTATTTGAGAACCATCGAGGTCTGGGCGACGCCGAGCGCCGATGTCGGCTCGTCGAGGATCAGGACCTTCGCGCCGAAATAGACCGCGCGCGCGATGGCGACGCATTGGCGCTCGCCGCCAGACAGGGTCCCGACCGCCTGGTTGGGGTCGCGCACGTCAATGCCGATGCGCTTCATCTCCTCGCGGGTGATGGTGCTGCACTGGTCGAAATCCACATAGCGGAAGGGCCAGATCCCTTTCGTCGGCTCTCGTCCCATGAAGAAGTTGCGCGTCACCGACATGAGCGGGATCATGGCAAGATCCTGATAGACGGTGGCGATGCCGGCATCGAGCGCATCGCGCGGGCTGGTGAACACCACGTGCTCGCCTTCCACCAGGAATTCGCCGTCGCTCGGCCGGTGGACGCCCGACAAGGTCTTGATCAGCGTCGATTTTCCAGCACCATTGTCGCCCAGCAGACACATCACCTCACCGCGTCGCACCGTCATCGAGATGCCCGACAGGGCGATGACGGAGCCGAAATGTTTGACGATGTTGCGGACGTCGATGAGCGTGTCGGTGGTGGCCATCAGCGTTCCCCCGTCACTTTCTTGCGGATGAAGTTGTTGAACAGCACCGCCAGCAGCAGCATGGCGCCCAGGAAGACCTGGAACCAGTCGGAATCGAAGCGCGTGTAGGTCAGCCCGATCGACACCATGCCGAAGATGATGGCCCCGAAAAACGCCCCGATGGCGGAGCCGTAGCCGCCCGTCAGGAGGCACCCGCCGATCACTGCGGCGATGATCCCCTCGAACTCCTTCTGGAACCCGCGCCGGGCGTCTGTGGAGCCGGCATCCAGTACTGTCAGGATGGCGACAAGCGTCGCGGCACACGCGGTGAGCATGAACAGGCTGGTCTTGACCCGGTCGACCGGCACGCCGGAATTGCGCGCCGCATTGGCGTCGCCACCGGCCGCAAAAATCCAGTTGCCGGCTTTCGTGCTGAGAAGGATCCAGGTGGCAAAGGCGGTGAACAGCACGAACCACACGATGGAGACGGGTATGCCCGTGACGGTAGGAACGCCGTTGGGAAACTTCGCCACGATGTCCTTGGCGGCAAGCCACGCGAACAGGCCCTCAAGGGCGTTGCCGGAAAACATTTCCCGCACGATGCCTTCCCCCGCCTGCTCGCCGATTCCGCGCATCTGCGTGGACCCGCCGGTGGCCCATTTCAGGCCGACGAGCGACAGGCCGCGCAGGATGAACAGGAACGCCAGCGTCACGATGAAGGACGGCAGCCGTGTGCGAATGACGATCTGACCGTTGATGCCACCCAGCACGCAGGCCGTCGCGAAGGTGGCGAGGATCGCTGGCAGCAGCGGCAGGCCCGCCAGCAGCAGGAAGCAGCCGAAGATCAGGCCCGAGAAAGCTACCATCGACCCGATGGAAAGGTCGAACTCGCCGCCGATCATCAGGAGTGCGGCGGCAATCGCCAGAATGCCGAGTTGCGAGGAGGGTGCGAGGATATTCATGATCCCCGCCAGCGTGAACATCGAGGGGTCGGCGGTCGACATAAAGAACAGGGTGACGAGAACCAGCCCAGCGGCCGCCCCCAATTCCGGCCTCCGCATGAGTTTCGTGACAAACGATGCTTCCTTGAGCCGTTCATCGGGGGCTGCCGCCACGTCTGCGGTCGGTGAGGATGATCCTGGCTGTTCGCCACGCGCCATTGCCGCCTCCTTGGCCGTCAGGATGGCAGTCCGCCACGACTTGGCGGACTGCCGGATCGGATTGCCTTAGCGGATGCCCTTGGACGACAGGTCGACGACCTGGGCTGCCTTCTCCTTGGTGACGAGGTTCGGGCCGGACGGAACGTTGCCGCCGGGGATCAGGCCGTATTTGGCGTTCAGCGCCAGGAAGACGACCGGCAGGTAACCCTGCAGGTATTGCTGCTGGTCGATGGCGAACGCAGCCTCGCCGGCCGCGATCGACTTGAGGAGATTGGCCGACAGATCGAACGAGGCGATGCGCACCGCGCCCGTCTTGCCGACTTCCTTCACGGCCGCGATCGCCGGCTCGCCCGAAAGCGGTCCCAGCGCCATGATCGTGTCGATGGCGGTGTCAGTGGTCAGCGCCGCCTTCACCTTCGCGCGGATCTCGGTGGGATCGCTCGAAACCGGCAGCACGGTCACCTTGCCGCCGAAGCCTTCCGTGAATCCTTTGCAGCGCAGGTCGAGGGAGACGTTGCCGACCTCGTGGTTGACGCAGAGCCCGGCCTTGCCGCCCATCTCCTTCAGTTTTGCGCCCGCAATCCTGCCGGCATCGATCTCGTCCTGTCCCACATGGAGCAGGGCGCCAAGCTTCTTTGAAACATCAGAGCCTGCGTTCATCGACACGACGGGAATGCCCGCCGCCACAGCCTTCTGGATCGCCGGGCCGAGCGCCGAGGAATCCGGAATCGACACGATGAGACCGGCGGGCTTCTGGTTGACGGCGGCGTCGATGAGTTGGCTCATCGCCACCATGTCGAAAGTCTCGGGCGCGCGGTAATCGACCTGGACCTTCATGTCCTGGCCGGCGGCGGTGACGCCGTTCTTGACCACCGACCAGAACGGGTCGTTGGCTTGCCCATGGCTCACCACAATGATCCGCCCGCCCTGCTGGGCCATGGCGGGAAGGGCGGTCGAGAGCGCGAGGGTCGTGGTGAGAGCTGCCGCGGCAGCCAGGCGGGTAACAAGAGACGTCATGATGTGTCCTCCCCGGATGGGTCCCTGAGATCCATCGTCCGGAGGCTCCGGCACCGATGGAAAGCGCGGCTGTCAAAGCGCCGCGTCGTTGAGTTGGCAGGGAATGTCCGATGCATGAGGGCGGCATCGAGCAATTGGCGTTCCGCTGCCGGCCGATCAAAACGGAATGATCAAGCCTTTTGTCTCATTCTTTGGAATTTTTATTCCATTCTTGGCTGATCGGTGTCAAGCTCAATCATCATGTCGAAAGAGGGCACACGGAGGCTGACAGCACGATGGCGGACGGCTTGGGAGTGATGGCTGAGGCCGCCCCGGAGGATTACGAGGGACTCCGGCAGTTGCTGCTGCACCGCCGCGAGGCGATGCCGAAACGGCTCAAGCAACTCGCGGCTTTTGCGCTCGCCCACCCAGAGGAGATGGCCTTCGGCACAGTGGCGGGAATCGCCGAACATGCGGGGGTCCAGCCCTCGACGTTGGTGCGGTTTGCCAAGAGCCTGGGCTATGACGGTTTCTCGCATCTGCAACAGCTCTTTCGCGATCGTCTGCGCGAACGGTTTCCCGATTACCGAGAACGGCTGCGCGGCCTGCGTGAGGCGGAGGGCCACCACGTCCATGCGGTCTCGCTGCTCGACGGCTTTGCCGCAGCGGCGGCCGTTTCGCTCGAGCGGATGCGCGGATCCGTGCGGCCCGAGGAATTGTCGCGCTCCATTGAGACGCTGGCCAAGGCGGACACGATCTATCTGCTGGGCGCGCGGCGGGTTTTTCCCGTTTCGCTTTACTGCGCCTACGCGTTCGGCAAGCTGGGGGTGCGGGCGATTCTCATCGATCACATCGCCCAGCTCGGCCCCGAGCAACTGGCCACGGCGACCGAGCGGGATGCCGTGCTGGCGATCAGCTTCACGCCTTACGCCCCTGTCACCGCGGAACTCGCAGCGGCAGCGGCGCGGCGCGACATTCCCGTGGTGGCAATCACCGATTCGGCCTTCAGCCCCCTCGTGCCGAGCGCCGATGTCTGGCTGGAAGTGGCCGAATCCGATTTCGGCGCCTTTCGGTCCTTGTCTGCTTCGTTCGCGCTCGCCATGGCGCTCGTCGTCGGAACGGCGGAGAAACGCGCCGAGGGGTAAATGCGAGGGCCGGCGCCCAGCCACTCGCGCCATGTGGCCAGTCTAGAGTCTGACGGGCCGGCCGGATTTCGCCGATTCGGTCGCAGCATCCGCGAGCCTCTGGGCCATCAGGCCATCGCGCCCGGTTGGCTCGCAGGGGCTGCGGTTCTTGACCGCTGCCAGAAAGGAATCGAGCTCCGCCCGATACGCATCCGCATAGCGCTCAAGGAAGAAATCCTGCACCGGATCGGCCGTGATGCCGGCAGCGTTCGCGACTTCCACCGTCGTGCGGTGAATGTTGCCGGCGCGGATCATGCCCTTTGACCCGTGGACTTCCACGCGCTGGTCATAACCGTAAGTGGCGCGCCGCGAATTGGAGATCTGGACGATCCGGCCTTTGGCGGTCTTGAGCAGGACCGCAGCCGTATCCACGTCGCCAGCCTTGCCGATCGCCGGATCGACCAGAGCCGAGCCGACAGCGTGAACTTCGACCGGTTCATCGCCGAGCAACAGAAACCGCGCCATGTCCAGATCGTGGATCATCATGTCGCGAAACAGACCGCCGGAGGTGGCGATGTAGCTGACCGGGGGCGGGCCGGGGTCGCGCGACAGAATCGTCACCAGCTCGACCTCGCCCACTTCACCCTCAGCCAGACGCCGCCGCAAGCTCGCAAAATTGGGATCGAAGCGGCGGTTGAAGCCGATCATCAAGAGCGATCCGGCTTTCTCGACAACGGACAGGCAAGCCTCGATGCGCGAGCTGGAGAGATCGACCGGCTTTTCGCAGAACACAGCCTTGCCGGCGCGGGCCCCGCGCTCGATGAGATCGGCGTGCGTGGTCGTGGGCGTGCAGATCAGAATGGCATCCACATCCGCGCGTTCGACGACCGCGTCAAGGGAGGCGACCTCGGCCCCCGTGGCGGCCGCAAGTTCCTGTGCGGAAGGGTCGTGCGGATCGGCCACCGCGACGAGGCGGGCGTCCGGATGGTTGGCCGCGTTGCGGCCGTGAATGCGGCCGATGCGGCCGGCGCCCAGTACGGCGATCTTGATCATGATAGTCCCATTTCGATGTCCGGCTCAGCGGCAATTTTGGAATTGATGTTCCAGCTCATGATGGTAATAGAATAAACGTTCCACGCCATCAAGGGCCGCCACAAGGCTCGAAACCGGTATCGTACCGGCTCCGGGAGAAAGACCATGAAGCCCCTTCTCGATGTCATCACCATCGGCCGCTCCTCGGTCGATCTGTATGGCCAGCAGGTGGGCGGCAGGCTAGAGGACATGGCGTCCTTCTCCAAGGCGGTTGGCGGCTGCCCGGCCAACATCGCCATCGGTACGGCGCGTCTCGGTCTGAAATCGGGCGTCATCACCCGGGTCGGGGACGAGGGGATGGGCCATTTCATCCGCGAGCAGATGGTCCGCGAAGGCGTCGCGACGGCCGGGATCGTCACGGACACGGAGCGTCTCACGGCACTCGTCATTCTCAGCGTGCGCGACGAGAGCTCGTTCCCGCTCATCTTCTACCGCGACAACTGCGCCGACATGGCGCTGACGCCGGACGACATCGACGAGAGCTTCGTTGCCTCGGCCGGAGCGGTGGTGGTCACGGGAACGCATTTCTCGCGACCCAACACGGACGCGGCGCAGAAGAAGGCAATCCGAATCGCCAAGGCGAATGGCCGGAAAGTGGTCTTCGACGTGGATTATCGCCCCAACCTGTGGGGCCTTCTCGGCCATGCGGCGGGCGATTCCCGCTACGTCCGCTCCGAGGCCGTCACCGAGCATCTCAAACCCATCCTGGCCGATTGCGACCTCATCGTCGGCACGGAGGAGGAGTTGCACGTCGCCGGCGGTTCCGAAGATACATTGCAGGCCATCCGCAACATTCGGGCCGCATCAAGCGCGACCATCGTGTGCAAGCGCGGGCCAATGGGATGCGTCGTCTTCCCGGGCCCAATTCCGGCCTCGCTGGATGACGGCGTCAAGGGACCGGGGTTTCCCGTGGAGGTCTACAATGTCCTTGGCGCAGGAGACGCCTTCCTGTCGGGTTTCCTGCGCGGCTGGCTCAGGGACGAGGCGCTGATCACATGCTGCACCTACGCCAACGCGTGTGGGGCGTTCGCCGTGTCCCGGCTCCTGTGCTCGCCGGAAATTCCCACCTTTCCGGAACTGCAGCATTTCCTTGAGCATGGCAGCCGGTCGAAAGCGTTGCGGCTCGACGAAGACATCAATCACATCCACTGGGCCACCACCCGCCGTCCCCAGGCCGGTACCCTGCGGGCGCTTGCCATCGATCACCGGGCCCAACTGGAGGCGATGGCGCAGGAGGTCGGCGCCTCCCTGGACCGGATTCCCGCCTTCAAGGTGCTGGCGGTCGATGCCGCCGCGCGTGTTGCCAAGGGCCGCGCAGGATTCGGCATGCTGCTCGACGGCACCTATGGGCGCGAAGCGTTGTTCCGCGCCGGCGACCATCCGTTCTGGGTCGGTCGTCCGGTCGAATTTCCCGGCTCGCGGCCGCTCGATTTCGAGGGCAAGGGCAGCCTCGGCGCGCAGTTGATCGAATGGCCGGTGGGCCACACCATCAAGTGCCTCTGCTTTTACCACCCCGACGATCCGGCCGACCTCAAGGAACGTCAGGAGCGCGAATTGCTGCGCCTCTACGATGCGGCCCGCAAGGTCGGCCGCGAGTTGCTGGTCGAGATCATCGCCGGCAAGAACGGCCCGCTTCGAACCGACACGGTCGCGCTCGTCGTGCAGCGCCTCTATGATCTCGGCATCAAGCCTGACTGGTGGAAGCTCGAGCCGCAATCGGACAAGCAAGCCTGGCGTGCCGTCGGGGATGTGATCCGGGCGAATGATCCCTATTGTCGGGGAATCGTGCTCCTGGGTCTCGAAGCGCCCGAGGCCGCGCTGGAGGCGGCGTTTGAAGCCGCTGCCAGCGAAAGCCTGGTCAGGGGTTTTGCGGTCGGTCGCACCATCTTCAGCGAGGCAGCCCGTCGTTGGCTCAAGGGCGACATGACAGATGAGGCAGCGGTTGCCGATATGGCCGGCCGCTTTCAGAGACTGGTCGATTCGTGGGAGCGAATCGCCGGCGACACAAGGGCCGCCTGAGATGCAGGCCGAGCAACTCCGGTCGCCAGAGGAGCAACCATGAGCACCATCCGCCTGACCATGGCGCAAGCCATCACGCGCTTTCTCGCCGCGCAGAAGACTGAGATCGACGGCGTCGAGACGGCGCTTTTCGCCGGCGTCTGGGCGATCTTCGGGCATGGCAACGTGGCCGGCATGGGCGAGGCTCTGCACGGGGTGCGCGACACGCTGCCGACCTTCCGTGGGCACAACGAACAAGGCATGGCCCATGCGGCCATCGCGTTCGCAAAAGCCTCGCGGCGGCGCCGCATGATGGCCTGCACCACGTCGATCGGCCCGGGTGCAACCAACATGGTGACGGCCGCCGCGCTCGCGCATGTCAATCGTCTTCCGGTGCTGTTTCTTCCCGGCGACGTCTTTGCCAACAGACGGCCTGATCCGGTGCTGCAGCAGATTGAAAGCTTTGCCGACGGGACGGTATCGGCGAACGATTGCTTCAGGCCCGTGTCGCGCTACTTCGATCGGATCTCGCGGCCGGAGCAGATCATGCCGGCGCTTCATCAGGCAATGACTGTGCTGACCGATCCCGCCGAATGCGGCCCGGTGACGTTGGCGCTCTGCCAGGATACGCAGGCCGAGGCCTATGATTATCCCGAGAGCTTCTTCGCCGAGCGCCTCTGGACGCAGCGGCGGATTCGCCCGGATCAGAGCGAGCTCGCCCGGGCCGTCGCGTTGATCAGATCGGCCCGCAAGCCGTTCATCGTCGCCGGCGGCGGCGTTCTCTTCTCCAGTGCCGAGACCGTCTTGGCGGACTTCGCGAGCCGGCATGGTGTCGTGGTGGCGGAAACGCAGGCCGGCAAGTCAAGCTTGCCGCACGATCATCCGCGTAATCTCGGCGCCATCGGCGTCACCGGGACGGCTGCGGCCAACGCCTTGGCCGAGGAAGCCGATGTGGTGATTGCGGTTGGCACACGCCTTCAGGATTTTACGACCGGCTCCTGGGCCCTGTTCAAAAATCCCGACCGTCGCATCATCGGGCTGAATGTTCAGACCTTCGATGCGACCAAGCACGAAGCCTCTCCCCTCGTCTGCGACGCCAGGGTCGGCCTGGAGGAGCTGGGTGCCGCGCTGCAGGGATGGACTGCGCCGGATGCCTGGGTGGCCAAGGCGGATTCTGAGATGGCGCGGTGGGTGACGGAGGCCGCGCGCTACACGGACCCGACCAATGCGGAACGCCCTTCCGATGCGCAGGTCGTCGGAGCGGTCCAGCGCAATGCCGCGCCATCGGACGTGATTGTGTGCGCCGCCGGCGGATTGCCGGGCGAGCTACACAAACACTGGAAGGCCTCGCAGGCGCTGGGCTACCACATGGAATACGGCTATTCCTGCATGGGATACGAGATTGCAGGCGGGCTCGGTGTCAAGATGGCTGATCCCGATCGGGAGGTCGTCGTGATGGTGGGAGATGGGTCCTACCTGATGATGAATTCCGACATCGCGACGTCGATCATGCTGGGATTGAGACTGACCATCGTGCTGCTCGATAATCGCGGCTACGGTTGCATCAACCGACTGCAGCGCGCGACTGGTTCGGAGAGCTTCAACAACCTGCTCGAGGACACCCGCCACGTGGCGCTGCCGGACATCGATTTCGCGGCCCATGCGGCGAGTCTGGGTGCGCTTGCGATCAAGGTGGATGGAATTGCCGGGCTTGAAGCCGCGCTCAAGGACGCGCGCAAGGCGGAGCGCACCAGCGTCATCGTGATCGACACGGATCCTCTTGCGACGACCGATGCGGGCGGCCATTGGTGGGATGTGGCGGTTCCGGAAGTCTCCCGGCGCCCGCAGGTCAACGAAGCGCGCAGGACCTACGAACGCGCGCTGGCGTCGGGACGGGACAACAACTGACGGTGGCTCGTCACGATCAGGATATTCAGGGATTGAGGAAAGACAAGCAGATGACGATCCGTATCGGGGCCAATCCCATTGGCTGGTCGAATGACGACATGCTGGAACTCGGTGGCGAAACACCGTTGGAGGTCTGCCTCTCCGAGGCGCGTGAGGCGGGTTTCGTCGGGATGGAACTCGGCAACAAATTCCCGCGTGACGCGCAGGCCCTGAAAACGGCGCTTGCGCCCTTCAAGATGGCCTGCATCTCGGGCTGGTATTCGGCCGAACTTCTGCTGCGCGATGCGCAAGCCGAGATGACGGCCTTGCGTCCGCATCTCGATCTGCTCAAGGCGATGGGCTCCAATGTGCTCGTCTTCGCCGAGACATCGAACGCGATTCACGGCGACCGTTCCAAGCCGCTCTCGCAGCGCCCGGTGATGAAGGCTGGCGACTGGGCCGCCTACGGCCGACGGGTGACGGAGGTTGCCGAGAGGACGCTGGAAGAGGGCGTGCGCCTTGTCTACCACCACCACATGGGCACCATCGTCCAATCCGAGGCGGATATCGACGCGTTCATGAATGCAACCGGCGATGCGGCGCATCTGCTGCTCGACACGGGCCACGCCACCTGGGGCGGCGCGGATCCTGCCGCCCTGGCGCGCCGCTATCGCAACCGCATCAGCCATGTCCACACCAAGGATGTGCGCAGGGAGGTGATGAACAAGGCGAAGGCCGAGGATTGGAGTTTCCTCGATTCCGTTCTCGCCGGCGTCTACACGGTGCCCGGCGACGGGATGGTTGATTTCGTGTCCGTGTTCAAAGAGCTCCCGGATTATCACGGCTGGGTCGTCATCGAAGCGGAGCAGGATCCGAAGAAGGCAAACCCGCTCGTCTATGCCAAAATGGGCTATGCCAATCTGACCCGCTTCCTGAAAGAAGCAGGCTTGCGCTAGAGGATCTCAGCCATGTCGAAACTCCTGGTCAAGCCGAGCCTTCCGGATGCGCACGGGCGTGTTCATGCGGTCACGCCGGATTCCGCCGGCTGGACCTATGTGGGTTTCGAGGTTTACCGGCTGAAGGCGGGCCAGCGCGTCCGGCAGGAAACCGGTGGCCGGGAGGCTTGCATCGTCATGCTGTCAGGCAAGGCGAGGGCGGAGGCGGCAGGGCAGGATTTTGGCGTGATTGGCGGACGCGCGTCGCCCTTCGCGCCGGATCCCTGGTCGCTCTATGCACCGGCTCAGGCCGACTGGACGATCACGGCCGAAAACGATTGCGAGATCGGGGTCTGCACCGCGCCGGCGAAGGGCACCCTGCCGGCCCGCGTGATTCGCCCCGATCAGGTCGGCCAGGAGACCCGCGGCACCGGCACCAACACGCGCCATGTCCGCAACATCCTGCCGGAGACGGAGCCTGCGGAGAGCCTGCTGGTGGTCGAGGTCATCACACCGCCGGGCCATTGGTCGAGCTACCCGCCGCACAAGCATGACCGCGACATGCTCCCGGCCGAGTCTCTTCTTGAGGAGACCTATTATCATCGGCTGAACCCGCCCTCCGGCTTCGCGCTGCAGCGGGTGTACACGGATGATCGATCGCTGGATGAGACGGTAGCGGCCAGTGACGGCGACGTGGTGCTCGTGCCGCGAGGATATCATCCGGTCGGTGCGCCGCACGGATATGAATTGTATTATCTCAACGTGATGGCCGGACCCAAGCGCGTGTGGAAGTTCCACAATGATCCCGACCACGCTTGGCTGATGAACAAGTAGCCCGCGTCAGCCCTGGGCGGCAAAAATCGCCCGCGCCTCGTCGCTGCTCGCAGGGGGGATTCCAAGCTGCGTCGCCGCGTCTGCCACACATCGCACGAGCGCCGCATTGTCGGGGGCAAGTCTCCCATCCGGCAGGTGGAGATTGTTTTCGAACCCGACCCTTGCGTGGCCGCCGAAAAGGGCGGCGGCGGTGACGCAGGCCGCCTCCCGTCGTCCGAAGGCGCACACACCCCAGGGAAGTGCCAGTTCCCACGCATTCATAAAATCAATCACCTCCACCGGGTTGGATTGTTCGCCCGCGGTGTAGCGCCCCAGCACGAACAGTACGCTGGCCCGGGTCGTCGGAATGAGGCCGCGCCGCCCGAGGGTCTGGAAGCGGCGGACTTCGTCAGGGCTGTAGAGGATGTGCTGGATCAGACAATCGGTTCGCGCGCATGCTTCGAAGAAACGTGCGGCCGCCATCTCCGATGCGTCGTCAGGCATGATCTCCTTGAGGGCGATCGAGCAGGCTTCCGGTCCGACATCATCGACCAGGTCCATCTGCTGTTGGGGCGTGTAGCGGCCAACGGCCTCGGTGGTGATCTGGATGATCACCCCCGCACCTGCCTGGCGCCGAATCTCTCGCGTGGCGTCTCGATATGCATCGGCGTCGAGCACGTGACGACCTTCACGGTCGCGCACATGGATGTGCACCATGGCCGCACCCGCGGCGACGCAACGAGCGGCGTCGTAGCCGATCTCGGCGATGGTGAGCGGGATCTGCGGATGGTCGCTCTTTTGACGCCGTGCGCCGTTAGGCGCGGACGTGATGATCACCGGCCCGGTCATGCGAGCGGGGTCTCCCGCTGCTTGATCTGCAGAATTTCGATCAGGAGCCGATCGCGCTCGGCCTCGAGGTCGGCGATCGTCCGTCCGCCGGATTCCGCATCGACGCCCGCCACAATGGCCGCCTTGACCCCGTCAGTGAGGGTTGGACTCCCCAACGATGCCCAGCGGCGCTCCTGGCTCGGTCCGAGATGGTCGAGATAATGCGCGATGCCGCCGTCTCCGCCGCCGAGATGGTACGTCATGTGAGGCCCCATGATGGCCCAGCGGAGGCCGGGGCCCTGACAGATGGCCGCATCGATATCGGCCACGCTCGCGATCCCCTGGTCCACCAGATTGACGGCCTCGCGGTACAAGGCGGACGATAATCTGTTGGCGATATGCCCCGGGACTTCGCGCTTGAGGACGACGGGCCAACGCTTCAGGGAACGATAGAATTCACAAGCACGCGTTACGACATCGTCGTCGACGCCGACGATCTCCACCAGAGGCAGGAGGTGGGGCGGATTGAAGGGATGTGCCACAATATGCCGGTGTGCGCGGGGACAGTCGACGACGATGCGGCTGCGCAGAAGCGCCGATGTGCTGATGGCCACGATCGCATCCGGTCGTGCCGCCGCATCGATCCGTGCCAGCAAGTCCCGCTTCAGGATCTCATTCTCGGGCGCGTTCTCCTGAATGAAATCGACGTGACCGACGGCGTCTTCAAGAGTCGGCACGAACCGGAGATCGCCCTGCTTGGAAAAGCCCAGCTGCATGAGCTGCGGCCGCGCCCGTTCGACGAAGGCCCGCAGCTTCTCCTCCGCCCCCGGAGCAGGGTCCGCCGCCGTAACGTCGAGGCCCGCCGCGCAGAAGAGCGCGGCCCAGCTCGCGCCAACGGTTCCGCAGCCGATGACGGCGACCGATTTGACGGGATTGCGTGACATGGCGGCCTCCCTCATGAAATCACACCGCCGTCGCGGATCGTGTCCTTGCAGGCCGCACGGAGCAGCCTTCCGACTTCCGCCACGCTGCCGCCGGTTGTCAGCCCGTCGAGCGCGGCCAGGAGACCCGGCACGGCGGACGGTTCAAACGCATGGCTGAACAGTTGCGTCGCCTTCTGGCGCCGTTCCTGCGCGGTGAGCGGATTGGACACATCGCCCTTGGGAAAATGCGCTGTGGCCGAGAACGTCGATCCGTCCGTCATGGTGACGGTCACCACGGCGGGCCGCCCCGCGGGATATCCCGCGTCGAGATCGGGATCGTGCTTCACGCGAATGCGCGCGGCGAGCGCGCGCACGCGAGGGTCTGCAAGAACGTCGTCCCGGATGCTGGTCGCATCGAGGGGGCCCGTCAGGAGTGCGATGGCGACGGCAAAGGGGATGCTGAAGCGTGCCGAGAGATCATTTTCCGGCTTATCCGTGTTGTACTCGAGCGCGTAGCCATAGCTGCTCACATCGACGCGCTCGACCCGGTCCGGATCCACCCTTTGCTGTGTGATGATCTCGACTAAAGCGTCATTGATGCCATTGAGATGCGCGCAGGTGGGATGAACCTTGTAGTAGGCCTGCCGGCATTCGTAGGACGACCAGGTGTCTTCCGGCGTCAAACCATCGATCAGCAGGCTGGGGTCAAATCCGGCGCCTGCGCGCGGGCCGAAGAAGGACTCGAGGGTTCCCGACAAGCTGGTGAGGCCAAAGACGGCCGCCTGACCGGCCGTCACGCCGGTCGAGGCTCCGAGACCGACGTAAAGATGGTGGACAGTTGCGCCCGCCAGGGGCGTGTCGCGATAAGGGAACAAGGCCACGGCAGCCGAGCCCTCGATGGCCTCCGCGAGGGCGTTCACGTCACCCTCTGAGAGAAGATGCGCGGTCGCGACAGCGGCTCCGATGGTCCCAAACGTCCCTGTATCGTGAAGCAGCGGTTGCATGCCGCCCAAGGCGCGCCCGACGCGCGCCGACACTTCGTAGCCCGCGACAATCGCAGACAGCAACTGCGCGCTCGATGCGCCAATGGTCTCCGCAACTGCGAAGGCAGCTGGCAGAACGTGGCTCATGGGATGACCCCGAGCGATCCGGTGTCCATCCTGCAACTGAAGGACCGTCGTTGCGGCCCCATTGGCCAGCGCCGCGGAATTGACGGTCGTTGGACGCGACGATCCCACCACCGTGCAGACCCCCGAATCCTCCGTCATCCGTGTAATGGCGGGCCGAAGCGACGGGTGAACGCTGCCGGCCGCGATGACCGCGAAGGTGTCGATGACGAGGTCGCGGATCTGAAGGCGCACGGCTTCCGGCGTCGTCGTCCACGTCGTCGCAGATGCTGCGGAGGCGAGGCGGCGAGCGGGGGTCGATCCAGGATTTCCCATCATCAGTCTGTCTCGCTTCGTTTGCTGTGCTTGAATGCAAAGTTACGTCAGGTCTTCCTTTTGACCCTCGCTTGCGGCGCCACCGGCCAGCATGGCGTGGAGAAGCGCATCCTTGCGAACCACGGGCGCAGGGTATGCGCTGCGGCCGGGTTTCAGACCGAGCGACAGGAACATCTCGGCGAGCTTATAGGTCAGCGGGCCGGGGTTAATGACCGGCACAGGCAACTCCGCCGCGAGAAACTCGGCCGCCTGGTGCATCGTGGTCGATCCCAGGCAGATTACGTCGGCACCGTCTTCCTCGATGCATTGCCGGGCGACGGCGAGCATCCGCGGGAAGACCTTCTCCTCCTTGCCGTCCAGCAGCGCCGAGAAGTCAGGTGGCGTGTCGAACGAGCGGACTGACGCGCATTGCTTCTCGAGGCCGTACTCGACAATGGCCTTCTTGTAGCGAGGAAGAGCCGGTTCCCATTGCGCCAGCACGGAGAATTTCGAGCCCAGTGTCAGGGCGTAGAGCATGGACGCGCGACCTGGCGAGACCACCGGAATATTGAGAACCGAGCGCAGTGCCGCCATCCCGGAATCGCTCATGGTGTCGATGCAGACGGCGTCGAAACCGTCGTCCTCGGCGCTGAGGCCCGCCTCGAAGATCGCAAGATCCATCAGCGTCCAGTCATGGGGGCTCATGAAGGATGTGGGGCCGGCCGTCACCGGCCGATAAGTGAGCTCGGTATCGGAGTCGAGTTGCACGTATTTCTGCTGCTTTTCCCGATTGGCGAGTCCCTCGGCGTCGAGGGCGAACGGGACAATGACGAGGATCTTCGGCATGGTTATGCTCCCTGTCCGGCTGTGGCCGCAGCAGCCGCACCGGCGGCTCCGATCGCGCGGATCATGTCCTTCTTCTCGACGAGAGGCGACGGATAGGTGGAGCGGCTGTGAACGAGATTGAGCTTGAGGGCTGTCTCCGCAAGCCGATAGCTGAGGGGGCCGGGATTGATGACCGGGACAGTCAGCCGCTCGGCCAGATAGGCGTGCGCCTGGTGCATCGTGGTCGAGCCAAGGATGATGACATCGGCGCCGTCCTCGTCGATGCAGCGTTGCGCAGCCTCGAGAAGCTTCGGAAACACGTCGTCTTCCTTGCCGGCGAGAAGCTTGCGATTGTCGGGCTGGACGCCGATGGAGCGAATGGACGCGCATTTGTCGCGCAGGCCGAGTTCGCCGAGCGTCTTGGTGTAAAGCGGTTTCCAGCGATCCCACATCACGAGAACCGAGAACCGCTCGCCGAGCATCAGGGCCGTCAGCATCGCGTGACGACCAGGCCCGATGACAGGGATATTGAGGATTGAGCGCAAGGCAGACATGCCGGAATCACTCATGGTGTCGATGCAGACGGCGTCGTAGCCGTCCGTCTCCGCATCGATGCCCGCATCGAGGATCGAAAAATCCGCAAGTGTGAAGTCGTGCTGGCTCGTATAGCTCGAGGGGCCCAGCCGGACAGGACGGAAATCGAACGCGATATCGGCGCCGAGCCTGACCGAGTCGAGCTGGGTTTTGCGACGAGACACTTCCTCATCGTTCATTGGAAATGGCACGATGACCAGGACGCGTTTCATGCGATCTTCCCCTTGTCGTCTTGTTGCTGCGGTGTGGCTGCGGTCACGAGGCGCGCGGCGGCGATGCCTGCGAGCCGGCCCAGCACGGTTGCGGATAAAAGGCCATTGCCCGACATGTATCCCCAGGACGACGGGCCAGACAGGCCGCGGGCAGCGCCTCCGGCCGCGAACAGATTGGGGAGCGGCGCGCCATCCGTCCTCAGGACGCGGGTTGCCGAATTGATCGCCAGGCCGCCTTGGGTATGAAACAGCGCGCCATTGACTTTGGCGGCAAGGTAAGGTGGCGACAGGGGAGGCTGCTGCGTGAAATCCCGACCGAAAGGATCGATCGCCGTCCCGTCAGCATAGGCTTCGACCTGCTCCATCGACCGCTTCAGGGCGTCAACCGGCAGACCGGTGACGGCCGCAAGCTCGTCCACGCTTGAGGCGCGCTTGACCGCGCCGAGAGAGCAGATCTCCTTGTAGTCATGGAAGGCGAGGGCCGGCTTTTCACAGCGCTCGTCGTAGATGTTCCAAGCCAGATGATCCGGTTGGCGGATCACCTCCTGCGCGTGCTCCGAGTAGCCCTTCATCTCGTTGGCGAAGCGCTCGCCCGTCAGGTTGACCTGAAATCCCCCTTGCGTCATGACCGCCCAGGTCAGAGGAAGCCCGTGCGGATAGGCGACGGATCCATGGCCCTGATAACTCCCCATATCGGCAAGCTGGGCCCCCAACGCTTTGCCCCAGTCAACGGCATCACCGGTGTTCGATGCGTGACCGTAATATTCCGCGTCTGCCATTTCGGGAATGAACTGCGACACCATCTGGCGATTGCCGCCGAAGCCGTTGCACGCAAGCACAAGGGCGTCGCAACCGACCCGCTCCAGTTCTCCATCGGGACGTCTGAACGACACCCCGACGATCGTCCCATCCTCGGTCGCAAAAAGATCCTCGACGGAGGCGCCCGTGATGAGATCGATGCCGGCGCGCTCGGCGGCTGAAAGGAGCGACTGCTCCAGTTCCGAACCGGTCTGGCGAAGGGGGCCGTGCATGCGCAGCCGTGAGTGCCCCGGATAGTAGAAGCTGTCGACGAGATGCAGTTCCACCGCATGGTCGTCGGCCAACCAGTCGATCGTCGGTCCGGACGCTTCCGCGACGGTTCGAACGATCACCGGGTCGCTTTGGCCCTTTGCCTTTGCGTTCAGGTCGGCTTCGAAGAGATCGACGCTATCGTCGATTCCCTTCTCTCGCTGAAAGCGGGTGCCAGCCGCGGGAATCAGGCCCGCCGACAGGGAGGTGCTGCCGGTTGGATTTTCATCGCGCTCGAGAACGAGCACGTCGGCACCCGCGTCATTGGCCGCAAGTGCTGCGGTCAGACCGCACGACCCTGCCCCGACGATGACGATGGGCACCCGATACTCGAATGTGGCCTCATGGGCCGGGCGAACTGTCATGGTGGCTGTTTCCGCTTCCGCTATGGATCGTGAGATGAGTCTCAGTAGGCGGCGCGCGCCGCGTCGGGCACGCCGTAGCGCTCCTCCAGCTCCCGCACATCCTGCATGCCGACGAGATCGAAGAATTCCTGGAAGCTCGGAACCTGAGGGGCGATGCTTGCAATGGACTCTTCCTCGCGCAGGGTCGCCAGGACGCCATCCGCTGCCCGAATGGCGGCGAGCATCAGCCAGTTCGGATAGATGATGAGCTTGAAGCCGAGCGCCGCGATCTCCGACTTGGTGAGAAACGGCGTCTTCCCGCTCGTCGCCATGTTGTAGAGCGTGGGCGCTTGCAGTCTTTCCGGGATGGCCTTGAGATGTTCCTTGCCGGGCGATTCGACGAAGAGAACGTCGGCTCCGGCCTCGCGGTAGCGTTCGGCGCGCTCCAAGGCGGCCTCGAGACCTTCGAGGGCAAGCGCATCAGTGCGGGCAATCAGAACGAAGTCGCCATCAATCCTGGCATCTGTCGCGGCCTTGATCTTGGCCACCATGTCGGTCGTGGAAATAAGCTGCTTGCCCGCGAGATGGCCGCACCGCTTTGGCAGCACCTGATCTTCGAGATGGATCGCCGCGACCCCCGCCCGTTCGTAGAGCTGGATCGTGCGGCGCACATTGAGAGGTCCGCCATAACCGTTGTCGGCATCTGCGATGAGCGGAATGTCACTGATCGCGGTGATCCGAGCGGCGTTGTCGACCATTTCGGTGAGGGTGAGCAACCCCACATCCGGCATGCCAAGTTTGGCCGCAGACGTGCCTGCGCCCGACATATACATGGCGTCGAAGTTGTGGCGCGCCACAAGGCGGGCGTAGAGCGGGTCGACGACGCCCGGAGCCATGATCGCGCCTGGCTGCGCCAGAAGCTGGCGAAGCTTGGTCGTTGGTCTCAGTGTGGCGGTCATTGAGCAATCCTTCCGATCGACTGCGACGCCCGAGACGGGCAGCCGCGGTCTTGGCTAGAGGCCGAGATATGTCTTGCGCAGTCGCGGATCGGCGAGCATGTCGCCCGAAGGTCCCTCAAGCGCGAAGCGGCCCTGTTCGAGCACGTAGGCGCGGGAGGCGATCGCCAGGGACTGGACCACGTTCTGTTCGACCAACAGGATCGCGAGTCCCTCCTGGCTGATGCGCTGCACGAGATTGAACATCTCCTCGACCATCAGTGGTGAGAGGCCGAGAGAGGGCTCGTCCAGAATGAGCAGCCGCGGCTCTGCCATCAGGCCCCGGCCAATGGCGAGCATCTGCTGTTCGCCGCCCGAAAGGGTTCCGGCGAGCTGGCCGAGGCGCTCCCGCAATCGCGGAAAGATCGTGCACATGCGCTCGAAATTGACGGCCATCCGCTCGCGCGCCCGGCGATAGGCGCCCAGCTCCAGGTTTTCCTTCACGCTGAGATTGGGGAAGATGCGACGGCCTTCCGGAACCTGCAGAATGCCAGCATCCACCACCGCTCTTGGCGAGGCACCGGTGATGTCGACGGTGTCGAACCGAACGGTCCCTTCTCGTGGCTTGATGATGCCACTGATGACGTTGTTCAGGGTCGATTTGCCGACGCCGTTCGATCCGAGAACCGCCACGATCTCCCCATCGCCGATGGTCATGCTGATGCCCTGAAGCACATTGACCGGTCCGTAGCCGGCCTTGATGCCGTTGACCTCAAGCATTGTCGCTCTCCTGCTTGAGACGCTCGGCTGCCCCGTGCCCGAGATACGCCTCGATGACGGTGGGGTCGGCGACGAGTTGAGCCGGCGTCCCGTGGGCGATCATGCGGCCCTGGTTCAGCACGTAGGCCTCCTCGGACAGACTCATGACCGCCTGCATGACGTGCTCGATGAGCAGGATGGTGACGCCGGAATCGCGGATCTTTCTGATGGTTGCGACGATCTCGGTGATCTCGCTGGGAATGAGGCCGGCCATCACCTCGTCGAGGAGAAGCAGCTTTGCCTCCGTGGCGAGGGCGCGCGCCAGTTCGAGGCGCTTGCGGCCCGCCACAGTCAGCGACTGCGCCGGCTGATCCAGCAGAGGACCCATCCCGACCTGCTCGCCGACAATGGCCGCCCGCTCCAGCGCCTCTGCCCGGCCACGATGACGCAGATGCGCGCCGATGGCGATGTTCTCCCGAACGGTCAGGCCGGCGAAAGGCTGCACGATCTGAAATGTGCGGGTCAGCCCAAGACGGCAGATGGCATGCGGTGGCATGCCTGTAATGTCCCGGCCCTCAAACTGGATGCGACCGGAATCGGGCGTGACAAAACCGCCGATGATCGCAAAGAGAGTGGTCTTTCCCGCTCCGTTGGGTCCGATCAAGGCGACGATCCGGCCCTGGTCGACCTTCAGGGACGCGTCGCTGACGGCCACAAGACCACCGAAGCGCTTGGTGACGTTCGATACGGATAGCATCAGCGATCCTCCGGCATGGCGGTCGGCGCGGCCCGCCTGGGGCCGATGCGGCGAGCAAGACCGACGATTCCGTCCGGCAGATAACGCAGGATGACCATCAGCACCACGCCATAGAGCACAAGGTTCAGCCCCGGTGCGCCGCTGACGAGATGCTTCGCGGTTTCGCCGAGGCCGTGGATGATCAGGGTCCCCACCAGTGGCCCCCAGACGGTGCCGGCGCCCCCGATGATCGGGCCCAGGAGCGCTTCAATCGACATCGTGGATCCGAAAGCGATGGGCGCATCGATGAACAGGTAGGTCTGCAGATACGCGACGCCCGCCGCACCGCCGATCGCCCCCGACAGCATCATGGCCAGCACCTTCGTGCGGAATGTGTCGATGCCCAGAGCCTTGGCGGCCTCCTCGTTCTCACGGATCGCGATGAGATAGGCGCCGAACCGCGACCGCTGCACCGCCAGCGTTATGAGCATGGCGACGACGACGAGGAACAGCACCAGGGCATAGGTGGTGGATCGGTCGGCAAACTGAAAATTGGCGAGACCCGCCTTGTAGGGGACGAGAATGCCCTGCCCCCCGCCGCTGATCTCGAACGAACTCGCGAGGATCCGGAGCACTTCGGCGAAAGCGAGTGTCACCAGCGCAAAGTAGGAGCCGCGCAGGCCATAGCGAAACGAGAGGGCGGCGATGAAGCCCGCCACCGCGGTCGCCGCCACGATGGCTGCGACCGCCGCAAGCCAGGGATTGATTCCCCAGCGGACCTGCAACATCGCCGTCACATAGGCGCCGGTTCCAAACAGCGCCGCATGGCCGAACGACATCTGTCCTCCGAACCCGCCCAGCAGGTTCCAGGCGACGCTCAGGATCGCCACGATCAGCGCGTTGATGGTGAAGCCGAGCCAGAGCTGGGATGGCATGACGAGCAGTGTGAGCAGGTAGGCGCAGATCCCGCCATAAAGTACCCATTCGCCGAACGATGTCGTTTTCATGCTGCGCGCCGTCCAAACAGGCCTGACGGCCGAAACAGGAGGATAAGGATGAAGGCGAGGAAGATGCCGATCTGCCCGAGGCTCTCCCCGAGGAAGAGGCCGCACAACGCCTCGATGACACCAAGCAGGAGGCCGCTGACCAGCGCCCCCATGAAGCTCCCCATGCCGCCAAGGACGACGGTCGTGAACGCGACGAGCACGAACGCGTAACCCACCTGCGGGGTCACATAGAAGGTTGGCAGGAGAAGGCAGGCGGCAGCAGCCACACAGGCCGTGCCGATGCCGAAGCACATGGCGTAGGTGTGATCGACATCGATGCCGACGAGTTCGGCGCCACGCTTCTCGATGGCGACCGCCCGGATGGCTTTCCCGAGCCGGGTCCGGCTCATGATCAGCCAGAGGATCACCGCGGCGACGAGGGCCGCCACGAACGCGATGACACGTGGCAGCGGGATGAAGGCCGGCCCGATCTCCACCATGGTGTAAGCGTAGGGCAGCGAGATCGTGCGCGTGTCAGACGTCCAGAAATAAAGCGCCAGATTGTCGATGATGATTGCAAGCGCGAGCGTCACGAGGAGGACATTCTGCTCCTTGCCCAGGCTGAACACCGAGATGACACCGCGCTGCAAAACATAACCCAGGACGAAGAACACGGGCACGACGATCAGCAGAGCGAGGTAGGGATCGATCCCGAGAATGGCGTACAGAAAGTAGACGCCATAAAGCGCCAGCATCAGCAGGCTGCCATGGGCGAAATTGATGATGTGCAGGACGCCGTAGATCAGGGTGAGGCCCAGTGCAACGAGCGCGTAGATCGCGCCTGTCGTCAGACCACCCAAAATCGCCGGCAGGACCAGGGACCACATGGTACGGCTCTTTCAAACTTTGCCGGAAGGGTCGCGGGCGCGTGTAACGGCGCCCGCGAGCAGAAGGTCAGGAGCCGGTCAGCCCCGGGGCGGCATCGGGAAAACAGCCTCGGCGGTGGCGTATTCCTTCGGGAAAACCAGCTCGATCTTCTCACCGCGGATCTGGGTGTTGACCGGCTGGGCAGCCTCGTTGTTGCCGTTCACGAATTTGGTCGGGCCATAAGGCATGATCGAGCCAGCATAGGTGGAACTGGCCAATGCTTCGATCAGCTTCTCGCGGTCGGGAGACGCTGCCCGCTCAAGCGAATCCGCAATGAGCTGGATGCACGCATACGCCACCATGATGTCGTAGGTGAGATCAAGCTTGGCGTCCGCCGTCTTCTTGGCCAGTGCCTGTGATTCCGGCTTGCGGGGGTCGTACCAATGGTTGCAGTCCATGACGTACTGGGCAGCATCGTTGTGCTCGCGAACGAATTTGATATTCGACGCTGCACCCCCGAGAATCGAGTAGATCGCCTTCGCCTCGACTTTCTGCTGGCGCAGCGTCATGGCAAGAAGCGTGTACTCGTTGAGGTAGTTCGACGGAATGATCAGGTCGGGCTTGGCGGCCTTGATGCGCAGGACGATGTTGGTGAAGTCGCGCTGCGGCGTCGGGTGGCCGATGTTCTCCACCACCGTCATGCCGATTTGCGGCAGGCGCTCGTTCAAGAGCTTGGACATATTGGAGCCGAACGGGCCGTCCTCGTAGACGATCGCCACGGTCTTCACGACATTTTTGGCATTCTGGTTGAGAAGCTTGAGGTTCTCAAGCGCGGTGCTCGTGCATTTGTTCACGCCTGGCGTGAAGCGGAAAACGTTCTTGAGGCCGCGTTCGACAACCTGCTCGGCCGTTCCAACGTCGAAGACCTGGGCGAGGTTGTAGCGTGCGGCGGCCTGCGAGCTTGCGAGACCGAGCGCGCTCGCCTGACAGCCGATGAACGCCGAGACGCCGGCTTGGGCAAGCGTGTCGACCGCCGCCGCAGCCACGTCAGGACGGGATTGCGCGTCCGCCACCACGGCTTCGAGCTTGGCGCCGCCGAGGCTCTTGATGCCGCCTGCCGCATTGATCGCCTCGATGGCGAACATGGCGCCAGCCCGAGCCTGCGTGCCATTATAGGCCAGGTTGCCGGTAAGCGGCTCGAGAATTCCCACCTTCACGGTCGGCGTCTGAGCGCGCAGTACGGTCGGAGCGGCAACGGTGCCGGCGAAAGCCGTCAGCGCAAGGCCCGAGCCGCCTACCTTGAGAAAGCCGCGGCGGCTGAGGGGAAAGGGGCCGAATTTCGTTTCGTCGTTTGACATTGGTTGATCCCTGAACTGGAGGTTTTCTTATGAGTTGAGCTGTCGCGTTCGCGGCAACTTTCGCCGGTGAGCTGGCCTCACCTGTTGATCCATTTCATCTCGTCGAGATAGCGTGCCTCGAAGCTTTCGATCTCCGGCAGGTAGCCCAATGTGAGCTCCACCTCGTCCACACCCTTCATGATGCATTCGCGCCAGAACGGGTCGATCTCGAGATTATGCAACGTCCCGTCTGGCAGCGTCACGACCTGCGAATCGAGATCAATGGAAATCTCCCGATCGGGTCCCCTCAGCAGGTCCTCTCGGAGACCTGCCACCACGTCGTGCGGAAGCCGGACCGGGATGAGGCCGTTCTTCAGACAATTGTTGTAGAAGATGTCGCCGAAGCTCGGGCCGATCAGCGCTTTGATGCCGTAGTCGGACAGCGCATAGACGGCGCCTTCGCGCGACGACCCACAGCCGAAATTCTCATCCGTCACCAGGATGCGCGCATGGCGGAAGGGCTGCTGGTTCAGCACGAAATCCGGACGCTCCGTGCCGTCGCTCTCGAACTTGAGATCATGGAACAGAAACGAGCCGTAGCCGACCGTGCGATCGACCTTGAGGAACCGCGCCGGAATGATCTGATCGGTATCGACATTGCTGCCCTCGAAGGGCGCCGCAAGAGCGGTTTCGCGAATAAAGGCGTCCATCATTGCACTCCCGAGCGAGCGCCCATGAACTGACGGACGTCCGTCAGTCTTCCGGTCAGCGCTGCGGCTGCGGCCATGGCCGGGCTCATCAGATGCGTGCGGGCGTTGGGGCCCTGGCGACCCACAAAATTCCGGTTGGATGTCGAAGCGCAGCGCTCCTGGGGCCGCACGAAATCGCCGTTCATGGCGGCACACATGGAGCACCCCGATTCCCGCCACTCGAATCCCGCGTTGCGGAAAATCGCGTCGAGCCCCTCTGCCTCCGCGGCCAGTTTGACGCCGGTCGAGCCGGGTACGACCATTGCGGGAACGACGGCCCTGCGGCCATCGAGCACTGCGGCAGCGGAACGAAGATCCTCCAGCCGGCTGTTGGTGCAGGATCCGATGAACACCCTGTCGATGGCGATGTCCGTCAGGGCGGTGCCTGCTTCAAGGCCCATATAGCGAAGCGCGCGCGCGACGGCATCCTGCCGCTGCAAGTCGGCCTTGGGGTCGGGGCCCGGGACGTGTCCGCTGATCGGCAACGCGTCCTCGGGGCTCGTTCCCCAGGTAACCATCGGCTCGATCGCGCTGCCGTCGATCGACACTTCACTGTCGAATCGGGCGTCATCCCCGCTCGGAAGCGTGCGCCAATAGCTGACCGCCGCATCCCAATCCTGCTCATTCGGCGCGAAAGGTCGGCCGTGGAGATAGGCAAATGTCGTGTCATCCGGTGCGACCATCCCGCATCGAGCCGCTGCCTCGATCGACATGTTGCAAATGGTCAGGCGCTCTTCGATGCTCATCGCCCGCACGACGGCGCCCGCATACTCGATAGCATGCCCGCCGGCCCCGGCCGCGCCGATCTTGCCGATGATGGCGAGGATGACATCCTTTGCGTGCACTCCCCTTGCCAGACGCCCGTCGATCGTGATGCGCATGGTCTTCGGACGGGCCTGCCAGAGCGTCTGGGTGGCCATCACATGGGCGTTCTCGGATTGGCCGATCCCGAAGGCGATGGCGCCCAGGGCCCCGTGCGTCGATGTGTGACTGTCACTGCAGACGAGGGTTAGCCCGGGAAGTGTGATGCCTTGCTCCGGACCCACAACGTGCACAATCCCCTGACGCGGATCGCGCAAGCCGAAATTGCGAATTCCGCCCCAACTCATGTTCTCGTCGAACTGGCTGATCATCCGGGCAATTTCGGGCGTCGCGGCGTCGCCGATCATCCGCCCGGTTGTGGGGACGTAATGGTCGGGCGTGCCGAACATCTGTTTGGGCTTGCGAACGGTCAGGCCGCGCCGCTTCATGTCCGCAAAAGCGTGGAACGAGCCCTCGTGAATGATATCGCGATCAATGTAGATCAGCGATGGCCCCTGAGCGCGCGCGACGACCACGTGACGATCCCAGATCTTGTCGAACATGGCCTTCGTGCGACTGCCCGCGTCACCCATGTGGTCCGTCATGCCCGATCCCCTTCTTGCTTCGGGTTCATGCGTCACTCTGCTCGCGAAAGGCTGCCAGGATCTGTGCCCCCGTTGCCGGCCAAACCGCATCGTGGCCGAGAATGTAGTCCAGCGCCTCGCGCACGTAACTGACGCGATACGGCACGCCAGACACCCAGGCATGGAGCGGAATGCTCATGACCCGCCCGCCATACTGCTCGGCTTCACGATAGAGCACGTCGAACCGGTCCTTGAGCTGTTGGACCCACGAATCCTCGGGATGATGGAAATCCATCAGGACTGTGCGGTCGTCGGTTTCGTAGGCGTTCGGCATGGCGAAGATCGGACCCGACTCCGTCTTCATGGCGTAGGGCATATCGTCATTGGCCCAGTCGCACGCATAGGCGATGCCGTGTTCGGCCAGGATATCGGGCGTTGCGTAGGATTGCGCGCGTCCAGGCGACAGCCAGCCGGTCACGGGCTGGCCGGATGCCTCGCGCAGCAGGCGCAGGGTATGGCCCACCAGATGGCTCTCCTCCTCACGCGACAAGCCGCTATGATGCACATGCTCCATGTCGAGACCATGGCCGACGATCTCCATCCCGGCGGAGACGAGATCGGCCAGCATCAAGGGGTAGCGCTCGGCAAGGATTCCGTTGACGGCGACAGAAGCCGGAATGTTTCTTTCCTGAAGCACCTCGAGAATACGATAGATGCCGACGCGGTTGCCGTAGTCGCGATTGGTGTAGTGGCGGAAATCCGGGAAAGGCATCGTCAGGCTGCCGGGCGCCCGAAACGGCTTGCCGGTCATGTCGAGGGGAAACCACTGCACGGCGGGCATCACCCACAGCGCAATGCGCGCACCGTTCGGCCACACGATGGGCTTGCGGTCGAAGAGATGAGACCAGCTATAGCGGTCGTGGTCCATTCCATGACGGCGCGCCGGGTAAATCAGATAGTCGTCTGGGAGAGGCATGATGGTGTGTCCTCACTCAAGCCTGAAGCGCGGCGATGTCGGCGGCCATGCGGTCATAGGAATGAGCATAATAATGCTCCGCGATCTCGCGTCCGGTCGCGAGCCAGACGTCGTCATGCTTGGCGATGTGCTGCAGCGCCTCCGCGAAAGGCTCGATGCGATGAGGCTGCCCCACGAGGTAAGGGTGCAGCGGGATGCACATCACCGTGCCTGAGCGCTCGCCTTCCGCGTAAAGCTGATCGAACTGCCGCTTGATGATTTCGCCATAATGGCGCGGGGAGGAGAGGTTCGAATTGTAGACGATGACGTCGTTCATCTCGAGCGAGTAGGGCATGCTGATCAGGCGGCCGGATTTCACGTTGACCGGCATGGGCTGATCGTCGTGGAAGAGATCGCAGGTGTAGAGAAGGCCATATTCAGCGAGAAGATCCATCGTCCAAGGGTTGTTCGACAGAGCAGGTGCAAGCCAACCCGCGAGCGCCTGTCCGGTCCATTTGCGGATCGTCTCGATGGAATCCTCGATGATCGCGCGCTCCTGGTCGGGGCTCATGCCGTAGGTGTATCGGGTGTTGTAGATGCCGTGGGAGTAGAACTCCCAGCCACGCTTGGCACACGCCTCGATGATCTCCGGGTGATGCTCGCAAAGCGCGACGTTAAGCGATACGGACCCGCGAATTCCCGCGTTATCCATCGCCTCCATCATGCGCCACCAGCCGGCACGATTGCCGTAATCGCGCTGGGAATAGGCCAGGACATCCGGCAGGGGCCGGCTCCACGGCACACGCTGCGGGTTCGGCGGCGGTGCGTACTCGTAGTATTCCACGTTCGGTGCGACCCAGACGGCAATCTTGGCGCCGTTGGGCCAGGTGATCTTCGGGCGCCGGTTATAGGGGATGAAGCCATAGAGGCCTGGATCACTCGACATCGCGCTACCTTAGGTGGCTGGCTTGTAGGATTCGTAATACGCAAGCACGTCGGCAACCGGCACGACGTCACCGTACTTGATGGCAATGTCGTAGAGGTTGGCGAAGTGCGGGCTCTCGTGCTTGTCCGCCACGCATTCCTCCGGCACGACGACGCGGTAGCCGTGTGAGAGCGCATCGACGACGCTGGCGCGTACGCAGCCCGAGGTCGAGCCCCCAGTGAGGATCACCGTGTCGCACCGATGCCACACCATCAGTGAGGGAATATGCGTCTCGTGAAACACGGAGGCCATGCGTTTGTTGACGATGACGTCGACGACGTGGTCGATGGCAAGACGGTCATCGAATTCGGCTCTGCGCGAGCCCACTTTGATATTCTGCAGTGAATCAGGCGTATTGCTCCGCGTGCCCCAGACGCCGCAATCCTCGCCGGATTCCATGTAGGCGACGTACGTCCATACAACGGGCAACTGCTTGGCCCTGGCAATGGTGGAAAGCCGATTGATGTGGTCGATCTGCTGCGGATCGGTCTCATAGGCGCCGGCGAATTCGCCGACATTCGTGTACGCCTTCTGCAGATCGATATTAATGAGAATCGGCTTCTTGCCGAACCCAAAACGTGGACGAACCGGCTTGGCCTTGATCGCCTCATACAACTCGCGGGCCGTCTTGGTCGAAAGCTCCACAGCCGATCTCCTAGTGGTTCGATAAATGTATGGTGGGGGTGTTTGCCGTTTTTGCGGCCCAGCGGGCGCCAGCGGCGGGTGGCTCCGCAGGGGTGGAGGCGACGGCCGGTCGAGGCACCATGTGAATCCGACGTTTCATCAGTCACCTTTCCCAAGCAAGAAGCGAAAAGATCTCTGGCGATCGACGCATGCAAAAGTCTTGCGCACGCGGTCAAATATCATAAAGATATATCTTTAGAAGAATGTAAAGCGGTCTTTGGAATGGTTCGAGAGAAAACTTTTCCCCAGAATTGGTATAATGTGGCACCCCAGCGCTTTGGGCGGAACGCGTGGGAGGGGTCCCGGCAGGTTCCGGCCTCTGGCTTGCACGAAGGCGAGGAATCGCCAATAGGATCCGGCGTTGAAGCGGGTGCACCCGGTGGCTGCCGCTGCCTGACTTATGAGGTCTGACATTGATGGGCCGCCCAGTTTCAAGAAAACGTTCGCAGGAACCTGAAGCGTCGGGCGACACGCGTTTTGGCTCCGATCGCTCGCCGATTCCGCTCTACCACCGGATCTACGTGATCCTGCGGGAGCGGATCGTCAACGGCACCTACAAGGTCGGTCAGACGCTTCCCAGTGAGGCGGAGCTCATGGAGCGCTTCGGCGTCAGCCGCATCACCGCCCGGCGCGCGCTTGATGAGCTGTCGCTCGAGGGACTTGTGGATCGGGTCAGGGGGCGTGGTACGCAGGTTTCGGCGGGTGCTGCTCCGCGTGTTGGCGGCGTCCCGATCATCGCGGGGATCGACGGATTGATGGCCAATCTGTCGATCATCGGCCAGCAGACGACCGTCGAAGTGTTCGAATTCGCCTATGTGGTCGCTCCGGACACGGTGGCGACAGAAATGCAGTTGGGTCCCACCGATCTCGTTCAGCGAGCCGTGCGCGTCCGCAGCCTTGCCGATGGGCCGTTCTCCATGTCGACGACGTTCGTGCTCGAGCGGATCGGTCGCACGTACACGCAGGAAGAATTGGTGGCGATCCCGCTCATCGACCTGATCACACGGGCCGGGACGGCGATCGGCCACGTGAAACAGAGCATTACGGCAGCGCTGGCGGATGAGATTTCAGCCCAGCGGCTTGGTGTCCAGCCCGGCTCTCCGTTGTTGAAGCTCAGGCGCGTGTTCTACGACGCCGACAACCGGCCCGTGGACTACGTCGAGATCTTTTATCGTCCTGATCGTTTCGAATACCGCATGACGTTGTCCCGCGGCGCCGACAACAAATTTCAGCTCGACCGCAGCTAGCCGGACCGACAGGACGCCTCCAAGGACAGGGCCTCGCAGTTCGGCCAAGATTATGTCGGACAGCGTCTCCTCCGCAAACTTACCCGTGGGGGGATAAGGTCACATGCGTTCATTCATGATCCCGGTTGTAGGTTTTCTGGCGCTTGTCATGGGCGGTTGCGCGGTGTCCGGTTCCCTTAGCACCGCGACGGTGACGACGGATGGGCGGGACATCAGCGTCCAGAGCAGCGACTGGGGTGGGGCGCTCGCCTGCGACTCTGCCGACGTCAACCTATGCTCTGCGGCTGTCCATCGGTCGCGCGTCCCTTGATGATGGCAGCGCGAGGCACCGGGATGGCTTTCCCCCTCTCGTGCGGGCTGGTAAAGCAAGGCGATGTCGTACAAGGTTGCCGCCTTCTATCAATTCGTCCCACTGCCCGACTTCCGCGATCTCAAGGATCCGCTGGATCGGCTTTGCGTGCGCCTGGGCCTGAAGGGGTCCATTCTGCTTGCGGCTGAAGGAATCAATGGGACGATTGCGGGCGAAGCCCGTGCGATTGACGCTTTCATCCACGAATGCCTGACCGGCGCCCTGTTCAGCCACCGTCTCGACAATCTCGAGTTGAAGTTGTCCACGGCCGCCGAGATGCCTTTCCGTCGCTTGAAGATCCGACTCAAGAGGGAAATCGTCACACTCGGCGACATCGCGACCGATCCGACGCGGCAGGTTGGGTCTTATGTGGAGCCCAAGGCGTGGAACGCGCTGCTCGATACGCCTGATCTGCTGCTCATCGACACGCGCAATCGGTTTGAGGTCGCACTGGGCACATTCGAGGGCGCCCTCGATCCGGGGATTGACCGATTTAGCGAATTCCGCGATTTCGTCGATCGCCAGCTCGACCCGCGGATCCACAAGACGGTCGCCATGTTCTGCACGGGCGGCATCCGTTGCGAGAAGGCGAGCTCCTTCATGTTGTCCAGAGGTTTCGAGGCCGTTTATCACCTCAAGGGCGGCGTCCTGAAGTATCTCGAAACCGTTCCGGAGGCGGACAGCCGGTGGAACGGCGAGTGTTTCGTTTTCGACGAACGGGTGGCGTTGAGCCATGGCCTCGTGGAGAGAGCGCTGGCCAGAGGAGACACAGACAGTGACTGACCTTGAGACACTGGGCGCCCGCGTGGATCACCTCGAGATGCGTTTTGCCCACCAGGATCATGTGATCGACGAATTGAACAACACCATCACCGAGCAGTGGAAGCACATCGATGCTCTGACCCGACGCCTTGTCGCGCTCGGTGATCGTGTGCAGGAGGCTGCCGTCAACGCGGGCAGCTCCGCGCCGGAACCCCCGCCGCCTCATTACTGAGGGACCGTCGCCCAGCGGGGCTCGCGTGATGGGGGCGCGCAACTCCGGTTCATTCTCGTCGAGTTGAGGAGCACTCACATGCCGCACGATTCGTTTGTTCTTGCGCTCTCCTGCGCCAACAGACCCGGGATCGTCGCCGCGGTCTCGACGCATCTGTTTCAATCGGGCTTCAACATTCTCGACGCGCAGCAATTTGACGATGTCGAAACCAATAATTTCTTCATGCGAATCGTCTTCGACACTGTCGATTCCACATCGGAGCCGGCGGCGGCCGATCTCGCAAGGGCGTTCGAACCGATCGCCATCCGATACGGCATGACATGGAGTCTTCGCCACGAATGTCAGCGCCGCCGGGTCATGCTGCTGGTGTCGAAGTTCGATCATTGCCTGAACGATCTCCTCTATCGCTGGCAGATCGGCGAGCTCCAGATGGATATCAGCGCAATCGTGTCGAATTACCCGCGTGAGACTTTCGCTCACGCGCATTTCGGCGATATCCCGTTCTTCCATCTTCCGGTCTCGAAAGCGACCAAACGGGAGCAGGAGGCACAACTCTGGGCGCTGATCGAAGAGACCGAAACGGATCTCGTGGTCCTCGCGCGCTACATGCAGATCCTCTCCGATGACCTCGCGGCCAAGCTCACAGGGCGGTGCATCAATATTCACCACTCGTTCCTGCCAGGCTTCAAGGGCGCAAAGCCCTATCATCAGGCTCACGAGCGCGGCGTGAAGTTGATCGGAGCGACATCTCACTTCGTGACCGGCGATCTCGACGAAGGCCCGATCATTGATCAGGACGTCGAGCGCATCTCACACCGGGATACACCGGAGGATCTCGTTCGCAAGGGCCGTGATATCGAACGGCGGGTGCTGGCGCGCGCAGTGCGCTACTATCTTGAGGATCGCGTCCTGCTCAGCGGCAAGAAGACGGTCGTGTTGACCGGGTGAGACGGAGGGTGCGGCTGCTCTCAGCGGCGGACAACCTCGTCCTCGCGCGCATCTCCTGGAACAGCCAGGCTCTCAAGGGCGGCATGGTGACGGGCCGACCGGGCGTTGCGCTCGCGGATGACCTCGCGTCGCCACTCGATCACTCCGGGAATGAGCGCGCAAGCCGCGCCGCCGACCGCGTAGGCTGCGAAGGCTGCCAGCCATCCATAGGGCAGGGCGAGATAGGCCGAAAACAGCCCGCCCACGAGCCCAAACAGGAATATCGATATCATGAGACCGCATCCTCCAGCACTGCACCAGAGGTCTCCAACAGGGTCTTGAAGGATTCTGCCGCGCGCCTCTTTGCGCGAAGCGACGCCTCCTGCGCGCATTTGTCGAAATGAGCGCTCTTGTTAATGACCTGGAGGTTTGGCGCGCCCCAGAAGGCTAGCAATTCCGGCCACGGCCGGTCCCGATGGTCTGCCCAGACGGCAAAGAGTGGGGTTCGGTGATCGACTTCGGACGTTTTCAGAAGACGTTTGCCTGTGGCCGGACATTTCCGGCCTTGACGGACTTTGAGGCTTCGCAAGTGCCCCGTCGGGGCGGCCCAGAACTCCCAAGCGACCACGCAGGCCGCGTGCCATGTCGCATTCTTGTTGGGGTGATCGTCGCCCCAGAGGTCTATATGCCACCCCAAACGGTAGACCGGCTGTCCGCAGACGCAACAATGTCCAGGACCGAGCGAATACTTGGCCTCCCGGTAGGGTGCGGGTGGGGTGCGGAACGATATGGGTGAACCGCTCCCCGCCTCCCGATCCAGCTGCCAGGTCCAAGTTTCGGGAGCCTTGCTCTTCGCCGCCAGCGCTCGGCACAGGCGATCGGCGAGCAAGGGGCGGTGCCGCCAGTAGGATTCGACGGCACGGCGCTGCGTCGGCGGCGTGAACGGTTGGCGCAGCGCATGCGCGAGGACGCAAGGCGGGAAATCAGCCGACAGCCTGCGGGCCAATCGGACACGGGATTTCTCGTTTCTCTCGTCTCGCCAATTGGACATGTGCTCGGGCGCTCTCGGAATCTGATGTCGCTCGTTGAAGGTCCGGGGGGCGACCCTCCCATAACCCTGTTAAAGAATCACGAAGGAAACGGTCGCAGGTGACAGAATTTCATTGCGTCGGCGGCAGGTTAGACATTCCGGCAGGGAGCCGCTGGTGGTCACTTTTTGAACGACCCTGGCGGACCGTAGGGACTGGATACGACTTCGATGCCGTTCTCGCAGAAGCCCTTCTGCACGGCCGTAAGAACCGCCTTCTTGATGGCAAACTGCTGGCCAGCGCGCGCTTTGAACTTCCCCCGAATAATCAGGGTGCCGTCCTCAACGGCGGATATACCCTGACTCTTGAAGGTTTCGAGAAGGTCAGGCTGAAGCTCAGGGTCCTCGGCAATGGACTTGCCGATTTCCTTGAACATCTTTCGGACCTTCTCGACATCGGTGTCGAAGGCCACCCGGAAGGCGAATTTTTCGATCACCCAACCTCGGCTGAAATTGACGACTTTTCCAATCTGACCATATGGCACGCTCGCGAGGGCTCCGCGGGCGTTGCGCAGACTGACGGAGCGGACGGAGATTTTCTCGACCGTTCCCTTGGCGCCCGGCGCTTCAATGTACTCGCCCAGGCGGAATGCGTCATCGATGAGAAAGAAGAGACCGGAAACGATGTCCTTCACGAGGGTCTGAGATCCGAAGCCGATGGCTATGCCGAAGATGCTCAGACCTCCCACGATCGGCCAGACATTGATGCCGATGGCGATGAGGATGGTAAGAACGGTCAGACAGAGCAAACCGATTTTGATGGTGCCGCTGAGCAACGGCAGAAGAGTCCCCAGACGTGAACGGGGCCCTCCCACCTCGACGAGGGTTCCGCTATGGCCCTCCGACTGAGCGACGCGGCTCGTAAAGGCACTGACGGAATTCCACAGGAACGCCGCGGCCAGCGAGATCAGACCAATCTCGACAACACGACGCGCAATCTCCGCTGCTTCAATTCCGAGAGCCGTCAGCAACGGGAGAATCCAGAGGTAAAGAAGCAGGCAGACGATAGCGATCGCAACGACGAATCGCGTGGTTTTGCGCAGGGCTACCGCGACGATGGGAAGGGACGGTGAGTTGACGCCCCGCTCAATCCACTGCGCCACGATCCGGTCGAGATGAGGGGCGATCAGCACCAGGATCAGGGTGGAGAAGATGGCCAGGGGAGGCAACGGGCGACCCACGGTTGTTCCAACCTGAAGGGCGATCCACGTCATGACGATCACCACAATGGCAATCCAGGGCCAACTGGCGGCGATATGCTGCCGGGCGCGCGATGCGGTTCCCGGTGGCGCGATCAACGCCTCGACCACGTGTCGATGGCGGGCATAAGCGTAGACGAGAAGCAGCATCGCGGGAATCGACACGAGGATTGTCCCGACAACATCCCGCAGGGCCGGGCCAGTGTCGTAGATCCGTAAAGTCGCCGTGAGAGCAATCCCCAGCAGTCCCCAGAGAATCCCGAACTGGATCGTGCGGGAAAATCCCTCGGACCCCGGCCGGGAATCCTCCGCCCCGTCACGAACCTCCCCTCTGAAGAGGCTCTGCAAACCCGCGCGAACGAGAATATAGAGGGTGACCGCCATGACCCATATTCTCAGGATCCGGCGCAGCTCAAGATCCGCCACGGTGAAGCGGGTCAGAAGGAACATGGCCGCGAAGACGAGCAAAGTCGCGCCAATGCGCACGCCTGCCCGTCTCCAGCCTTTGGCGTCACCATGACGACGGTTCATGAGTCGCTGCGCGAGGCGTGTCAAACCATAGGTCAGGAGAGCCGTTCCAACCAAAAGCAGGACGAGCGTGCCGATCGTCAGGCCTTTCGCCCCAAGGCTGAGCTGAAACGCGCTCCAGTCATCGCCGATCAGGCGCACCGACGTCAGCCGAGCGATCAAGCCTTGTTCGAGAGTGCCGGAGGCCTCCTCGATCCGCGAGACGAGTTCGGTCGGGTCGTTGTTCAGCAATTCGGCCTCAGCCATCATCGGTCCCCACAGCCGCTAGTCAGAATAGCGATCTTTTGCCGTTAAGGGATTGTTATCCGTTGAAATGGTGAACGCGACGCCGCAGTCGACGCGCTGAGGAGTGGGGAACGCGGTTCAGCGACAGCAGAAGCCTCCGCCTCCAGCCAGGGCCGGCACCCCAGCGGGCATTATTCCCGCGGGGCTTATCTTCAACAATCAGACTTTTGCGATGGCTGCTGCGATCTCCTCGGCGGATTGGCCGGTCATATCTTTCGCAATCTCACCCACGAGCTTCGCTTCAAGTTGCTTATGCCAGTGTTTGCGCAGCTCTCCCAAGGTTTTGGGAGCGGCGACCACGACCAGATAAGTCATTTCACCGGCCAACGCCCGCTTGTTCAGCATGGCAGCTACGCCCGCCGCAAATCCATCTTCCGCCTGGGTGTCATTGTCGGGATTACCAGAGCTGGAGCTATGGCCGCCTGATCCAGCCCGGCCCTCTTCCATATGCGGCGTCGCCAGAGGCGACAAATGGGGGGCGTGATCTCCCACATTGGTGAACATGAGAAGCTTCTCGCCGTCTACGACCGCCACGAGGGCGCCTTTTTCCAAGATCATCACGCACGTCCTTGCATCTTTGATGGGGCATGGCTAACGGCCCTGGGAAGATGCGGTTCCTCAGGCCGACGCGGCCTGGTCGACAGACGGACGCACCAGGTCGCGATTCTGATTGCAGTTCACGTGGGGCAACTGGCCAGGGGCGCGCTGTTGCGGCTGTCTCGATCACGCGTCAGAGGCAGGTTCCTGCGCGACTGTGCCAAATCCCACAGGTAACCGCCTTGGCGGTCTGGCTTTCCCAAGAGCGCTCTGGCACGGTGGGGATGCTCTTGTGCACAACATTGCTTGAGATCGCCCACGCCTCAGTAAATCTGGCCCTGCCAAGTAGGGACGGATACCGGGACTTGGGGATGGTGGAAATCCGCCTAGGATGACGATCGGTATTGGATCAAGTCGAACTGGTCACCGGGAACAAAACGGTATCGTCATATGATGTCATCCGCCGATGAGTGACCGTCCCAGACCGATGCGCATGGCCTATTGGAGCATGGGTCTTTTGATCGTTGCGGCGATCGCCATCGCCATCCATTTCGGCTCACCGCATGCGACGATCCGCGTGACGACGGGCGCCTTTGGCACGGAGAGTGCACGTTTCATCACCGCACTCAGCACGGAATCCGCAAAGGATCACCCGCTGATCAGGTTCCAGCCTGTGCCGGTTGCAGACCTCCAAGCCAGCTCAGCTGCGATCGAGTCAGGAACGGCGGATCTCGCGCTGATCAGGAGTGATGTCTCGCCCCCGGCCAATGGACAGACGATCGCCATCATTCGGCGGGATGCGGTGGCCTTGGTGCTCCCTCCAAAATCGCCCATCGACAGCATCTCGAAGCTGGTGGGTAAAACCATCGGGATCCCTGAGGGACGGCTTCAGGTCGACAATTCTGCGCTGCTTGATACGATCCTTACTTATTACAATGTCCCTCCTAAGGACGTGCACCGGGTCTTCCTGCCTCCGGACGCCATGGTGGCGGCTGTTCACCAGAAGCAGATCGCGGCGATCCTTTCTGTTGGCCCGGTCGCTCCAGGCGAGGCAGTCGCGGCCGTGTCCGCGATGGCGAAAGGCACTGGCGGGACGCCAACCTTGCTGGCATTCGCTGATGCGGACGCCTTTCACAGCCGTTACCCCGCCTTCGAATCTCTCGATATCCCGGAAGGCGGTCTGCGGACGCGCCCGGCAACGCCGGACGACACGGTCACGACCCTGTCGGTGAGCTATCGGCTTGTTGCCAGCGACACCATGCTCGACGTCATCGCAGGCGCCATCGCGCGGGACATTCTCACGGGAAAGCCGAAGCTTGTGGCGCTGACCCCCCTCGCAAGCCAGATCGAGGCCCCAGACCCTGACGACAAGAATCCTATCCTTCCGGTTCATCCCGGTGTGGCCAACTATCTCAATAATGGCGAGCAGAGCTTCTTCGACGAATTCCAAAGCTATTTCTACGTGCTCGCGGCGGTATTGAGCGTTTTGGGGTCCCTCTCTACTGCCGTCTTGGCGCGATTGAGAACTCGCCGCTCGCTCGCCGACCAGGCGAGGATCGGTGAGATGATCCAGATTGCCGACGCCGCCCGCGGCGCCGACGAGGTGACACTCGACCGGCTAGAGGAAACCCTGCATCGCCTTGTCGACAACGCCGTGGCCTCAAGCGGCCACGCCGGCGACGGCTCGACGGTTTCGCTTGCGGTCAATCATGCACGCTATGCGATCCAGGCCCGCCGGGGTGTGCTGCTAGCCGGTGGCGGGGTCGCGAGAGAGCTCGGGTCGCGGCAGGTGGCATTGTAACGCGGCAACGTGCGACGGCTCACCACGGCGTCGCGCCAAAGCACACGCTTTGGGCGACGTGAGTTCGCAATGACGATGCGAGCGGAAGGAGCGTCGCAACCCTCTTTTACCTGGCGATATGCCAGAGAATTGCTCCACGGCCATCCTCGCCCCCCCTTCAGGCAGCTGCCGCCGATGCCTATGCAGGCAGGACCACGACCTTCGTCTTGACGGGTGTGCGCGAATAAAGGTCGATCATGTCCTGGCTGAGGAGGCCGATGCAACCGCTTGTGATGCCGCTCCCGATCGTTTCGGGCACGCTTGTGCTGTAGATCGTGTAGAGCGTGTAGACGCCATTCTGATAAAGATAGAGGGTCCGGGCGCCCAGTGGGTTGTCGAGCCCACCCGGCATGCCACCAGCATATTGGCGGGCCTCTGGCTGGCGCTGGATCATCTCCTTGGGCGGCGTCCAGACCGGCCACTCGGCCTTGCGTCCGATATAGGCGTCACCGCTCCATTGGAAGCCGGCGCGGCCCACATTGACGCCGTAACGCGTCGCATCTCCGTCGCCCTCAATGCGGTAAACGTAGTAGTTGCCCGGGTCGACGATGATCGTTCCCGGCGCTTCCTTGCTCTCGTAGCGCACCGTCCGGCGGAAATATTTCGGATCGACCTTGGCGACATCGACCGCTGGAATGGGGAATTTCTCGTCAGGCACAGGCCCGTAGACCTTTGCGGCTTCGGCGAGGCTCATGCCGTCGGACGTCGCGCAACCGGTCAGCCCGAGCGCGCCGAGGCCGATGGCAGAGCCAAAGAGAAACGACCGGCGGTTCAGAAGCCCCGACCGAAACTCATGCCGAGCGACGTCGTCTGCCTCCCGGGCATCGTCAATACTACCATTCGAAATCATGATCTGAAAGTTCCTATGTCCCGTTGCTCGACTGTCGTGCGGATCCGAGATTGGCCTCGCGCGGCTCGAATGGCAAGCACCTGCCGCAGACGGTGCGGGCGAGCCGGAATCAGACACGATAGCGTCCGCACGGTCAGCACGTCGAAAGGTTGCGGGGACGCCGCCCCTCACCAAGCGGAACCCCACCATCCCTCGCGTGCGCGCCTACCCTGGGTCCGATGCTGCCCAGTTCGGGTCCGTCCTATTTGCCTCCGTCGACAAGAAGCGTCTGTCCGGTGACCCAACTTGTCTGTTCAGACGAAAAGAACATTACGGCACCTGCAATGTCGGACGGCTTGCCCGTGCGCCGCATCGCGATCTTCTCCAAGGCCGCGCGCTGCCCTTCGGCTCCGAGCGACTCCCACTTTGCTTCCGAATAGGGATTGCACGGGATGGACCCCGGCGCCACACAGTTGACGGTGATTCCGAATTCTCCGAGTTCGTGGCCGAGCTGTCGGGTCAGGCCAATCATCGCCGCTTTGGTGGCGGCATATGCCTGGATGCCGGTGACCGTCAGTGCCAGACCAGCCCCGCTCGAAATATTCACGATCCGTCCGTAGCCTGCCTTCTTCATCGCTGGAACGACTGCCTGCGTGCAGTAGAAAGCGCCAGTCGAGTTGATGTCGAAGATGATCTGCCAATCATCGGCACTGACATCCTCGACTGCTTTTCCCGACTGGCCTGCCAGGCCGCCGGCATCATTGACGAGAACGTCGATCCGGCCTGTGCTCGACAGCGCCTCATCGGCATAGGCCTGGACCGCGTTCCTGTCGCGCACATCCACCGTTCGAACTTTGATCGGGCGCGTTGCAAGCCGCGCTGTTTCCTGCAGTCCCTCCTCATTGAGGTCGCAGCACCAAACGTCAGCGCCGCTATCGGCGAAGGCATGGGCGATGCCCCTGCCGAGGCCGTGACCTGCGCCGGTGACGAGAACGGTCCTGTTAGAAAAATCATTTACAAAAGACAATTTATTCCCTCTCGACATTTGTGCATAAGCGAAGGATGCTTTTGCTATCTAGACTGAACTTGACGAGAAATAAAAGAGCGGCTTCAGGCGGAATATCTCCGACTGCCAAACGCATATCCTTTCACTGATCATGACCCATTCGAGCGGCGCAGATCCCTGCGCCGTGTCCTTGCCTGTGATCTGTCAGTCGCGGCTCAATGAGAAGAAGTTCGGACAATCGATGCGTCTTCAGAAGTACATTTTGCTCCGGACCATACAGGTCGTGCTCGTCGTCTTCGTCGTCATAGCACTCAATTTCGTGCTGATTCACCTTGCGCCCGGCGATATTGGCAGCATTCTTGCCGGTGAGACCGCAGATCCGGAATATCTGGCAACCGTGCGGAGCAGTTACGGACTGGATCGGCCCCTCGGTGAGCAGCTGCTGCGCTATTTCGGCCGCATCCTCACAGGCGATCTGGGCCAATCCTACCGTTCTCATGCGCCTGTGCTGGACGTCATCCTGCCCCGCATCCCCGCTACCCTTCTGCTCGTCGGGACAAGTCTCGTCATTTCAGTCGCCGTCGGGACATTGATCGGGAGCCTGATTGCACAAAAGCCCGGCTCCTGGCTCGACACGACCGTCAGCACCCTGTCCGTTGCACTGTTCAGCATCCCAGTGTTCTGGCTGGGCCTCATGCTGATCCTGGTTTTCGCGGTGATGAACCGCTGGCTCCCCTCCAGCGGCATGACAACGCCCGGCGGTGTGCGTGAGGGGTGGCCCGCCGTCCTTGACGTCGCCCGACACCTCGTTCTTCCGGCGATCTCGCTCTCCGCCATCTGGATCGGTCAGTACATTCGCATCGCAAAGACCGCTGTTTCCGAGGCGTTATCCGAAAACTACATCACGACGGCGCGCGCCATCGGTTTTCCTGAACGCGACATCGTGCTTCGTGATGCGCTCAGCAACGCTCTCCTGCCGATCGTCACGGTCTTCGGCCTGCAGCTCGGTCTCGTCCTGACCGGCGCGGTGTTGACGGAGACCGTCTTCTCATGGCCCGGGCTCGGTCGCCTGATCTATGAAGCAATCCTCACACGCGACACACCCGTCATCATCGGCGCCTTCATTCTGATGTCACTGACCGTTGGCATTGCATCACTGGCGACAGACCTTCTCTACGCCGTCCTCGATCCCAGGATCGCCCTGTGATGTCGAGATCTGTTGCCATAGCGAAGGCCGTCATCGGTCAGCCCGTCACACTCGTCAGCGCGACGATCGTTGCCGTCGTGTCGATCCTCGCATTCGCCGTCCCGTATCTGGGGCTGGTTGACCCGGAGGCGATGAATGCCCTCCCGTCCCAGCCACCCGGTGCGGCGTACTGGATGGGCACTGACAATTTCGGGCGCGATATCTTGGCGCGTATCATCTGGGGTGCGCGCGTCGCATTGATCGTCGCGATCGGATCCTCGGCGCTGTCGACAATCCTCGGAATCGTGGTGGGGTCGGTTTCTGGCTATTATGGGGGCTGGGTCGACAGCGTGCTCGGACGCGTCTTCGACATCTTCCTGCTTATTCCAACGTTCTTTTTGGTGCTCCTGATCGTCAATCTATTCGGCTCTAATCTGGGGCTGACGATGTTTGCAATCGCCATCACGACATGGCCTCGATCGGCAAGGATCATGCGGGCTCAGGTTCTCAGCCTTAAGTCGCGGACCTACGTTCAAGCATCTTTGGCCGCCGGAGCATCGAGCTGGCAGGCGCTTGTGTCTCACGTGATCCCGAACGGCATCGCGCCCCTGATTACGGACGGCGCCATTCTCATGGGCCTCGCGATTCTCACAGAGGCCGGGCTGAGCTTTCTCGGGCTCGGCGACCAGAACAGCGTGAGCTGGGGGCGCATGATCTATGAGGGTCAGGCCTACCTGCGCAGCGCACCATGGATTTCTATCTTTCCTGGCGTGTCGCTCCTGATCCTCGTCTCCGCCCTGAATCTGCTCGGCGACGCTCTCAACCGCGCCCTGAATCCACAGATCAGAGCCCGGCAACGCGTGGCGCGACGCCGGCCACCGATTAATGCTTCGCCCGAACCGGCTCCCGTCGCGGACGATGTGATCCTTCGGGTCGATGACCTCGTGCTCACTTACTATGTGGGCGGGCGCGAAGTGCGGGCGGTCGACGGTTTGTCGTTCGCGCTGCGGCGCGGCGAGAGCCTTGGCATCGTCGGAGAGAGCGGATGCGGAAAAAGCAGCCTTGGATCTGCCCTGCTGCAGATCCTGCCACCCAACGCCGTCCTGTCCGCCGGCCGGATCCGCATTGACGGCCGGGACGTTGTTGTTGACGGCCGGGCGGTCGTTGAGCGCGGTCAGCCGCGATTCCAGGCTCTCCGCTGGACGCGTGTCGCCATCATCTTCCAGAGCGCGATGAACGCGTTGAACCCGGTTTTCACGGTCGGCGACCAACTGGTCAGGGCCTATCGTCTCCACCGTCCAAAGGACGGCCGGGAGAAGGCTCGGCAGAGGGCGACCGAAGTGTTTGAGATGATCGGGATCGCGCCCAATCGCCTCGGCGCCTATCCGCATCAGCTGAGCGGGGGCATGCGCCAACGGGCGATGATCGCGCTCAGCCTCATGCTGGAGCCCAAACTTCTCGTCGCCGACGAACCGACAACCGCCCTGGATGTCCTCATCCAGGACCAAATCCTTGGCGAGATCGATGCACTGCGCCAGCGCTTGAATTTGACGCTGATCCTGATCTCTCACGACATGGGCGCGGTCGCAGAGACCTGCGAACGGATCGCCGTGATGTATGCGGGCAAGATCGTGGAACTGGCATCGACAGCAGCCATCTTCGAGAGACCGAGTCATCCCTACACGCGCGCGCTCATCGCCGCATCGCCGACTCTGACGAAGCCTAGGACCGCACTTGCCGTCATATCGGGCGAGGCGTTTCATGCGGGCGACGTGCAGAGTGGATGCCGTTTCGCGCCGCGCTGCCCGATGTCTCAGGACATCTGTCGCGAGAAATCGCCCGAGCTTCTTCCCGTCGCGGGCAATCAGTTCGCAGCCTGCCACTTCGCATCCGCCGTCGTTGAACAACCCGCCGGGGAAATGGCCTAATGAACCGTGGACTTCTCGAGGCGCGCAATCTTCGGATGGACTATGGCGTCAGCGGCGGATTTATGGATCAGCTTCTGGGCGCTAAGCGAGCGCCCTTGCGCGCCGTCGACGACGTGTCGCTCACGATCGCGCAAGGCGAGACACTTGCTCTCGTGGGTGAAAGCGGATCCGGCAAGACGACGACCGGTCGCATCATCACGCGACTTGAACGCCCAACCTCAGGAAGCCTTCTCTTTGAGGGGCGGGACGTGACCGCGTTAAGCGGGGCGGCGCTGAGGGCCTATCGGCGGCACTGTCAGATGATCTTTCAGAACCCCTATGAATCATTCGATCCCCGTTTGACCGTCGGCACATCCGTCGCAGAACCGCTGAGGCTTCAGGGGATCGATTCCTCAGCCGAGCGTCGAGAGCGTGTGATGGCCGCGCTCGACGCCGTCGACCTGCGGCCATCGTCGATCTTTTCCAACCGATTTCCAACCGATCTATCCGGCGGCCAGCTTCAGCGCGTGTCGATTGCGAGAGCGCTTGTTCTCGAGCCAAAGCTGGTGGTGGCTGACGAGCCCGTGAGCATGCTCGATGTGTCGATCAGAGCCAGCATCATGACGCTGATGTTGAAGCTGCAGGAGAGAATGGGCCTCTCCTATCTCTACATCACTCACGACCTCGCGGTGGCCCGGCACATGTCAAGCCGTATTGCCGTGATGTATCTCGGAACGATCGTCGAAGAAGGCCCCACCGATGTCATGATCGCGGGCGCAGCGCACCCCTACACACGGCTACTCGTCGCTGCAGTGCCTGAGTATCGAGCCGGTACACGCCGCAGCCGGATCAAGACACGGGGAGAGGCAGCCGCTTCGGATGCCGTCATCGGCGGCTGTCGATTCCATCCCCGATGCCCGCTGGCAGCCGACATCTGTCGCGAGGTGATCCCCCCGCGCGTGAATTTGGCCGCTGGCCATTTCTCAGACTGTCATTTTGCAGAGACAGTCGCGTCGCGCGGCCTCGCAGTGCGCGAGCCGCGCGTCGCCTAGTTATTTTGCCGGGGGTTTGACAGCCGAATATCCGTACCACGTGATCGACTTGTTGAATCCATCTTCGTCAGTCGGGAAGCCGGTCCAGCCCGGGCGCTTCAGAGTGGTCTTCTGTTCGTTGAACAGGTTCACATACGGGACATCGCGAACGATGTTGGCCTGAATGCGCTGATAGAGAGGCTGCCGCTGGGCCGGGTCGATGAGGGTGATCGCACGTTCGGCAAGTTCGTCCACCTCAGCGTTGCTATAGCCGGTGTAGTCGCGCGGTCGGCCGGTCGCGAAATGTTCGCGATAGGCGTCCGGATCGGGCCCATACCGCGTGGAATAGCAGCTCAGGTCGAACTTGCCCTGCGGGAGGATGTTGAAGAAGCTTGCTTGATCGTACAGCACGATGCTGGCGTTGATTCCGACCTGTCGCAATTGTTGAACAATAATCGGCATCATGGCCTTGCAATCAGCCAGCGGCTGGCCGGTGACGGTTGTGGCAAAGCGCCATCCGTCAGCACCACGCTTGTAGCCCGCCTCGTCGAGGAGTTTCTCCGCCATAGCCTTGTCGAAATGCGGGAAGACAGCCGCGGGATTGACCCATTTCTCCTGCGTTTCCACGCTTGCGTTGTAGGTCGGTCGCCACAAGCCGCCGAAGGCCAGACGGTTGATCGCATCGCGATCGAGCGCATAGGAAATGGCCTGGCGCACCTCGAGCTTGTCGAAGGGCGCTTTGCGCATGTTGATGAGAAGATCCCGTCCGTAATGCGAGGGCGTGAACACGACCTGCACGCTCGGATCCTTCTGGAGCGCCGGCACTTCAGAAAGAGGCGGCGCGTAATCGAACGGCAACCAGGGATATTGTCCGGCATCGAACTCAGCCCGCGCCACGTTGGCGTCGGTCACATGCTTGATAATGACGCGGTCGACGGCGGGCTTGCCGCGGAAATAATCAGGGTTTGCCGCAAGCTCCACCGAGCCGGGTTCCATGCGAACAAACTTGAACGGTCCGCTCCCGATCGGCTTGAGCACATTGTCGCCCTTATCGAAGCCGTCGACCTTCTCCCACAGATGCTTCGGATAGATCTTACCCCACCATTGCGCCGCCTGCGCCATCATGGGAATCACAGATACGTCGACCGTTTTCATGCGCAAGATCACGGTGTCGGGGTCGGGCGTCTCGATCGACTCGACGTTTCGTAGAAACGTGGAATACGGATACTTCTTGGCGATGATGGTGTCGTAGGTGAACTTGACGTCGGCCGAAGTGACAGGCTCCCCGTCGTGCCACTTGACGTTCTTTCGCATGTGGAAGGTATAGACCTTGCCGTCCGCCGAGACATCCCATTTCTCGGCTAGATCGCCGTAAGCCGATGTCCCGCGGAGCACGCCCCAATCCATCGTGAACAGGGTACTGTAGATGTTGCTGGCAGCAGGATAGGCGCCACTGTCGATGGCGAAATTGGGACTTAAAGTCTTGGGCGAGTCGAGCTGCGGAACAATCAGCGTCACAGGATCTGCGGCGGATGCCGCACTGGCGAGCGCGAAGCTGGCACCACAGACCATCAGCGCACGGCGAAAGGGAGGGAGTTTCATGGGCCGCTCCGATGTGTCGATGTGAAAGCAGCACGCCGCTGCGACAAGCACCATGGGTTCATGATTTTGAGTTGTTGTCAAACACTCAAAGCCTTTGCACGCAACGAGTTGAAAAGCTGCAGTGATGCTGCGCAATTGCCCGTTCTTCGAGCGGTCCCTGCATCGTTTCCGCGCGTCTGATGCACGAGAACCAAGACGATACGGGGTGCCTCGATGGATCGACCATCGGGCAAGATGATACGCCCGCATGAAGTCTTGAATTTAAGTCACATGTACACTCGGTCCTCATGCCGATTCCGGTTGGCCGCCCACGGGACTCAAATCTGCCGCCTGCAAGAGAGCCTGAACTGCATCGATTCAACTTGTCAAAGCTCGCTTTGACATTGGGCGTGCACGGATCAACTCCAGGAATCTGGCCATCTCGTTCGTCACGATCATGAGGCCCTCATCTCCGCCCAGCCCTGGCTTGGTGAGCATGAAGTCGGCTCCGCAGGCCAACCCAATATGCGCCGTGATGCGTGCGGATTGATCAGTCTCGTTGGCTGTGCCGCCGAGGCATGCGCCGACGCCACGCTGCCGGCAATGCAAGAGAGCTTCGATCGTATTGGTGATGCCGCCGAGGTCGTTTCGGCGCTATGACGCCCCCAGGCTTTTGCATGACATAGGGGAGTTCCGAGGTTTGGTCGCCTTTCGGGGGCCTAGTTCCACGAGTTGCAGCGCCGCTCCCATACCTCTCTAATCAGATCAGTGGTACATGATGCTACCGCGATCCTTTGTCGTGCCCTGTCTCGGAGGGGCGTGCGCAACTTCCACGGGTTGAGGCAGGCGACCGGACAGACAGGGAAAGCGTGCGCATCGGCGGCTCCCGGTTTATCACTGCGACACGTCCGCGGGCGGGATTCGGGATAGTCGCGGGCGAGCGGAAAGGTCCGCGATCTCCCGCCAAACAATCCCCGCGGCGGCGATCAGGCCGATCAAATCCGCGCCACTCTTGCTCCTTCCAACGCCGCGGGGTTGACGACCCGGATGGGATTGCCGGCGAGGAAAGCCAGCACGTTATCGGCGGTGTCCTCATAAAACACGCGGAACAGCTCTTCGACCGTGTAGCCAAGATGCGGCGTAAGAATGACGTTCGGCCACTGACGAATCGGATCGTCGTCCGGAAGCGGCTCGCGGTCGAAGACGTCCAGTCCGGCACCGGCTATCTGCTTGCCAATGAGCGCGGCATGGAGAGCCTCGCTATCGACGAGGCCGGCACGCGCAGTGTTCACCAGAAGGGCGGTTGGCTTCATCAGGGCGAATTCGGGCCTGCCGACAACGCCTCGGCTGCGATCGCTCAGGACGAGATGAAGGCTTACGATGTCGCTCCGCTTGAAGAGCTCTTGCTTGTCGACCCGCTTGACCCCAACAGCGGCGGCCGCTTCGTCTGTGAGGTTCTGGCTCCATGCAATGATCTCCATTCCGAACGCGCGACCGATCGGAACCATGCGTGAGCCGAGACGTCCGACGCCGATGAGGCCGAGCGTCTTGCCCGACAAGACCTGGCCCAGCGTGCGCTGCCAGCCCGAGTGACGCATGTTGTTCGCCTCAAATGGCAGGTGGCGCGCGAGCGAGAGAATGAGGCCCCAGGCCAGTTCGGGCGTGGCGTGATGGCCGTTCCCTCTCCGCGTTGTGCCGCAAACGACGATCCCCAAGTCTGTGGCGGCCGCCAAATCGAGAGTTCGATGCTGCGCGCCCGTGAACGTGATCAGTTTCAGGCGCGGCAGCCTTTCGAGGAGCTCGCGGGGGAGAGCCATGCGCTCGCGCATCGTGCAGAGGATGTCGAAAGGTTGAAGACATTCGACGGCCGCATCGATGCTTGGAAAAGCACGATCAAAAACCTGAATCGCGCATTGCGCCGCCACGGCGGACCAGTCGGCAAGATCGAGGGCTCGGTTCTGGTAATCGTCCAGGATCGCTATCCGCATTTTGGTCTCCTTCGGCGCCTGGGCCGCCCACTTGTCATGCCTGTTTGGACAAAGAAAACTTCGATATACGGGAGGCGCTTCCGCCGGGATTCAGGTCGGTCAACGACGGCCGCGCTCATGGATCGATCCTTCCTTTCTCGCACGTTTCCTTGTCCGGACTGGAAAGCCATCCGGCTTTCACGAGAATGCGATAGAGAGGCAACCCCAGCGTGTTCACCATGACGTTTCGCATCACGTGGCATGCGATGATGATCGCCAGGTCGAGATGAAGAAGCTGCGCCGTGATGCTCATCTCGACCATCCCCGCCGGCGAGGAAGCCAGAGCGGCATCGGCCAGATCGATCCCGGTCAGCACCTGCGCAAGGTACGAATAAATCAGGAGAACCCCGCCGAGCATGAAGACAAACAGAAGCATGACACAGGCTGCGCGCGGCATTCTCCTGAGTGTTTCACGACGGAAGCGGACGCCGATATTCACACCAAGAACGATCTGGGCGGCCGCAAGAATCGTCGACGGCATGCGACCCTGGAGGAAGCCAAAGCTTGTCAGAACGCTGACAGCGATCAGGCTTCCGATCATCCAGGGGTTTGCAAGTTTGACCAGCGACAGGGTGTAGGCGAAGCCGCCGCCTACGAGGACGATGAGCACGACGGTCAGGAAAGGGAGGGGCGCCGCGGCAGGAAGGTCGGGAGCCGAACCAGGTTCTCCGAAAGTGAGAATGAGCGTCGGCAGGAGCAGGACAACAGCGGCCACGCGTATGGCGTGCGCAAGCGCGACCATTTCAGCGTGTGCGCCGACGGAACTCCCGATCGTGGCCATTTCCGAGAGACCGCCGGGCATCATCGCAAAGTATGCCGTTGTGCCATCAATACGTGCGAGGCGGGCAAGGCCGATGCTGAGCACGGCGCCACTGGCGATGGCTACGGCAGCAGTCGCGACGAGGAATCCAGCCCAGGAACCGACCGATGTGATCATGGGAGCTGTGAGATAAAGGCCAGTGGACGCGCCGATGATGCTCTGTCCGATCCGCCGGACCGGCACAGGTGCATAGGGCGCAAGGCCCGCGATCGAGAACACGGCCGAGACGACAAGAGGCGCCAGAATCCAGGCAAGTGGAATCCCCGTAGCCGATGCGCCCGCGCCTGCGGCGGCGGCCGCAAGATAGCAGGCCACAGTGCGAGCGATGGCGCGGTGACGGGGCGGGCGACGTGTCAGGTGTGGGCCTCTTGCATCGGTGCCTCGTAGAGCGCCCGGGGAACCCCGACGCCGTCGGCCATCGTGTCGAAGGTGATGCGGACCTGCTGTCCGACGAGATCGGCTTCCACAAGCTTCTTGTCAGGATCAACGACATCGAGAAACAGTCGCGGACCCTCTGGAAGCTGCAGCATCACGACGCTGTAAGGAACTTCCGTGCGCCAGTCGGGCGTGTAACCGCGGTGGAAAACAAGATGCGACAACACTTTCCCATGGCGGCTCACGCCGGTCCATGTGCTGTGCGGCGAAAGACACTTCGTACAGGCGGGCCCAATCGGGAATCTGATATGGCCGCAATCGTCGCATTTCTGCATTTTGAGTTCGCCTCGCGAGGCGGCCTCCCAGAAGGGCAAAGAGAGGGGAGTTGCGGCGGGAACAGGCTTCGTCATCGGGCATCCTTCCGAAGGATCATTGCATTTGAGCAGTTCAGGATCATACCGCGCCCGGTGACGAGGCAATGCTCGACATCCGGAACCTGTCGCGTGCCGGATTCGCCCCTGACCTGACGAACGCCTTCCACGATATGGAGCCAGCCTTCCATATAGCTCTCGGACAAGTTTCCGCCCGCAGTATTGACCGGCAATTCTCCGCCGAGCCTGATACGGCCGTTCTCAACAAACGCGCCGCTCTCCCCGGCTCCGCAAAATCCCGCATGCTCCAGCCACAGCAGAACGGAGATCGTGAAATTGTCGTAGAGCTGCGCAACCTGAATATCCGAGGTCGCGCAACCTGCCATCGCAAAGGCGTCGGCCAACGCCCGCTTCTGGTGCGGGACGTACCACCAGTCTTCCTGCTCGAGATTCATGGTCGTATGGGCCTGACCGAAACCACCGACCAGCACGGCCGGCTTGCGAAGGTCGCGCGCGCGCTCCGTCGATGTGAGGATGACGCAGACGGCCCCGTCCGAGATGAGGCAGCAATCGAGCAGATGCAGCGGCCTGACGATCCAGGGCGAGGCTTGATGATCTTCCACGGTGATCGGATCACGCATCACGGCTGCCGGATTCAGGGAGGCGTGATAGCGGCATGCAACCGCCACCTCCGCCAGCTGTCTGCTGGTCGTGCCGTAGGTGTGCATATGACGGTCGGCCGCGATTCCGCTGTTCGCAGCAGCACTCATCATACCCCACGTCGCCCAGCTGGTTTCACCGCCACTGGCGCGGTCGAACCGGCTGCCGCCGGTTTTGGCCGTGTCGCCGAAAATACAGGCGACCGTCGTTGCGAGGCCCGCGGCAATGGCCATCGCTCCCATCTGCACGAGGCAACCCGCTGTGGCGCCGCCCATTGTCATGCTGCCGGTGTAGCGTGGATTGATTCCGACGGCTTCGCCAAACCGCAGAAAGTGGAGGCCCCCCTCGGGTGAGGTCGTTCCGGGCATCGTCAATATCCCGTCGACATCGTCCTTTTTCAGCCCCGCGTCATCAAGGGCATGACGGAACGCTTCAATTCCGAGGTCCAATGGGGTGCGGCCGCTCAGCTTTCCCTGTGGCGTGGCGCCCACACCTGCAAAAGCGATGGTATCGGATATTTTCACTGCCAGATCCTGCTGTCGGGAATGGCCTCGCCGGACGGAAGGCCAAGTGTGGTCTCTTTATGCCGCGTGCGTATTCGCTTGCGGATCCGCTGCGCCCAGTCTGAGCGAAATGCGACGGCCTGCATCGATCATGATCTCGGTGAAGCGCTGCAGCTTCGATGAAAAGCGGAAGCTTGGGCCTGTCAGCGTGAGACAGGATGGCACCTGGCCGGTGTGATCGCGCAGCGGCACCGAGATGGCCTCAGCCCCTTCGACGCGCTCCCCCCGCGAATGGGCAAATCCTTGTTTCCGGATGGAGCGGAGGTTTCGCGCAAGTGCGGCCTTGTCCAAGCTGCCAGCGCTCTCGGCAATGACCCGATCGAGCAGCGCATCCTCGTTATAGGCAAGCAAGAGCTTTCCACTCGCGCCGCGTCCCAGCGCAACTGTTTCGCCCGGTCGGATAATGCTCTTGAGCGGGTGGGGACTTTCCAGGACGTCTACGCAAACGCGGTTCGTCCCATTGAGCACGCTGAGGTCGACGGTTTCACCGGTCGCCGACACCACCTCGATCATGACCGCGCGAGCGATATCCCGAATGCTGAACGTTCGCTGCGCGATGGCGGCAAGGCGCATTAGCTTGTGCGAGAGACAGTAATCCTGGTTGGCGAGTTGCAACACGTAGCCCGTCTCCACCAACGTCGAGAGCAGGCGGAAGGCTGTCGCCTTTGGAAGCCCGGCGCGCGCGGCTATCTCGTGAAGAGGCAGCGACGGCTTCTCCTCATCGAAACATTCCATCAACGCAAGAACGCGTTCGACTACCCGTGTCATTGGTTCCCCCCGAGATCTACTCGTTCCATCGCCGATCATAAAACGAAACGCGTTTCATATTCCACTGTACAAAACGCATTTCATAAAATAGCCTTTCGATCAAGCGGTACCTCAAAGCTGCGCCAAGGAGGAAGATATGTCTGCACGATGGACCGTTCCGGCGTGGCCACAGCCCGGTGGATTCTTTGGATCGAAACGTGCTGGCCTCGCCGCTCTGGTGGCGCTGTGCGGGACCGCTCTCCCGGCTCTTCCCGCCCATGCGCAGAATGCCGACGTCTATCCAGACCGGCCCGTGCGCATCATCGTCCCGCTAGCGCCCGGCGGAAGCGTGGATCTAGTGGCCCGGATCACCGCGGAGGCTCTGACGGCCGCCTTCGGCAAATCGTTCATCGTCGAGAATCTTGCAGGAGGCGGTGGGACTGTCGGGACGGGTGTCGCGAGCAAGGCCAAGCCCGATGGTTATACGCTCGTTGTGGGCAGTTCCAGCACCTTCGGGGTCAATCCCAGCCTCATGAAGAACCTGCCCTACGACGCGAAGAAAGATTTCGAGCCGATATCGCTGATTTCCTTCGCGCCGAATGTTCTCGTGGTTCCGTCGTCTTTGCCGGTCAACACCGTGCAGGAGTTCGTCGCGCTCGCCAAATCGAAGCCGGGCGAAATGAGTTTTGCATCCTCTGGCACAGGCGGCTCACCGCACCTTGCGGGCGAACTCTTCAAGCGCGAGGCGGACATCGACCTTATTCACATTCCCTACAAGAGCAGCGGTCAATCCATGACCGACCTTCTCAGCGGCCGCGTGAACATGTCGTTCTCCACACTCATCGCCAATCAGGAACAGATCACGGCCGGGCAGCTCAAGGCGCTCGCGGTCACGACGAGCGAACGAGTCGAGACGCTCCCGAACGTGCCGACCATGGCGGAAGCCGGCTATCCGGCGGTCCGTATCACCGCGTGGAACGGGCTGCTCGCTCCCGCAGGCACGCCCCCGGCGATCGTCGACAAGCTGAGCGCAGCGGTTCAGAGCGCCATGCACTCGCCGGCAGTCGTGCAAAGGCTGAAGCGCGACGGCGCGGTTCCGGTCGGCAGCACACCAGCCGAATTCAAGTCCTACATCGCCGAAGAGATCGCGAAGTGGGCGCAGGTGATTAAAGCCGCAAATATTACGGTCGAATAGGCAAGCCCGGGAAAGCTCCAGAGAGAAAACGATACTTGCAACGACAAGGGATGGAAGCACCATGAAATTGAGCCAGATAGCCTACACGGCGGCGATGCTGACGTTATCGACATTGGGAATGCAGCACCAAGCTCTCGCACAGGACGCTTCGTCCGCCTACCCAACCAAGCCCATTCGATTGATCGTTCCGTTTGCGCCCGGCGGGAGCACTGATCTGGTGGCGCGGCTCGTGGCCGCAAACCTCAGCAAGAGCCTTGGGCAGCAGGTCGTCGTTGAGAATCACGGCGGCGGAGGGACCGTCATCGGCACGCAGATGGCGGCAAACGCCCCAGCCGATGGCTACACGCTCCTGCTCGGATCGACCACGCTCTCTATCAATCCCGGACTGCGCAACGACCTTCCCTACGATACCATGAAGGCCTTCCAGCCGATCAGCAATCTCTCGCGCATTCCCTACGTCCTGGTGGCAAGCCCGAAGGCCGGCGTGAAGACGATAGCGGAGCTTCTCGCCAAGGCGAAGGCGGAGCCCGGGGCCATCAATGTCGGCTCACCGGGCGTGGGCAGCGGGGGACATCTCGCGTCCGAGCTGTTCGAAATGCTGGCGGGTGTCGATTTCGAGCACGTTCCCTACAAGGGCACCGGACCGGCAATGACGGACCTGTTGGGTGGGCAGATCGACCTGCTGTTCGGGACCATCCTCTCCGTCATGCCACATATTCAATCGGGCGCATTGATCCCGCTCGCCATTTCGACAGGGGAGCGTTCCGCATCCCTTCCTGATTTGCCGACCATCGCCGAGAGCGGCGTGCCCGGCTACGAGGCGTCCTCGTGGAACAGCCTCCTGGTGCCGGCCGGGACTCCTGCGCCGATCGTGGATCGTTTGAACGGCGATATCAGGAAGGCGCTGCAAAGCCCCGATGTCGTGAAGGCCCTCGAGCAGGACGGCGCGCGGCCCAATCCGACCACGCCCGACGAGTTTCGCGCGTATCTCGGCAACGAGATCGAGAAATGGCGCAAGGTTATTAAAACCGCCAACATCCGCCCTGAATAGCATCGGGCTTCACTCCGGATTTCCCTGGCGGCGCCGGATGTCCGACGCCGTTCCTCTCCTGATTGGGTTTGGTTGATGAATTTTGAGATGACCCCGGAGCAACGCGCGCTGCAGGACGAAGCCCGCAAAATCGCGCGGAGCGAACTGGCCGGAAAGGCAGCGCATTGGGATGCGACTGGCGAAGTGCCCTGGGAGAATATCCGAGTGCTGGCAGCCAACGGCTATATGGGTCTGGTGCTTCCGGAAGAGCACGGCGGGTCTGGCGCGAATCTGCTGGATCTCGTGATTGTTCTTGAGGAACTTGCGTGGGCATGCGTGAGCACGAGCCTTTACGTGTTCAGCGCCAACGCGCAGGGCAACCGTATTGTGCAGTTGGGAACCGACGATCAGCGAAAGCGGTACGTGCCGAGAATCGCGGCCGGGGATTTTCTGGCATCCCACGCCATGAGCGAACCCGGAGCGGGATCGGATGCCCGGCAACTGAGGACCCGAGCCGAACGGCGGGGGGACGAATACGTCGTCAACGGCGACAAATGCTGGATCTCGCGCGGCGCGGTAGCCGACCTCTTTCTCGTGAACGTATCGTTCAGGGAGGAAGGCAAAAAGGGACTGCTTCTCGTGGAGCGCGGGACCGATGGCCTCGAAATCGGCAAGGTCGAGCCTCTCATGGGCCATCGCGGAAGCCCTTCGACTGAACTCCATTTCAAGGATTGCCGCGTCCCCCTGAATCAGCGCATGTCGGACGGCGATCTCGGCTCTTCGCTGATGTCGATGAGCTTCTCGCGTTGCTGCAACGCGGCGATGGCACTCGGTGCAGCCCAGCGCGCATTCGAGGACGCGGTCGACTACATCCAGACGCGCGAAGCTTATTCAAAGCCGCTTGCCGACCTTCAGGGCCTTCGGTGGATGGTGGCCGACATGAAGGTCAAGCTGGAGGCCGCGCGCCTGTTGATCCACCGCGCTGCCGCTAGTGCGGCCAGTGGGTTTCCCTCGGAGTCGCAGGCAGCTGTGGCGAAGACATTTGCCAATGAGGCTGCCCTTCAGGTGATTTCCGACGCTATGCAGCTCATGGGGGCTAACGGCTATTCGCGCGAGTATCCCATTGAGCGCCTCTACCGGGATGCCCGCGGCTTCGCCATCGCCGGTGGCACGACACAGATCCAGCGAAACCTGATCGCCCGCTCCGTTCTTGGGCGCCGCGTACATGCACAAGGCTGATGTCATGGTGACGAAGAAACTCTCGGAGTTTGTGGTCGACACAGCCGCCGGAAGCATCCCCGATGCGCTGATTCAGAAGGCCCACGATGCGTTGCTTGACACGCTCGGTGTCACCCTCGCGGGAGCGCGTGAGGACGCTTCGGGAATTGCTCAGGCCTGGGCTGCTGAAACGGGCGCCAGACCGGTGTCGCGAATCCTTGGAACCGCGCAGTCCAGTTCGCCGGCCGAAGCGGCCTTCGCCAATGGCATTGCGGCGCACGCGCTCGACTTTGACGATAGCCTCCCCAGCATGAGGGGACATCCCAGCGCGACGCTGGTCCCGGTTATCCTGGCGGTGGGAGAGGCTGCTCGTTCGTCTGGGCGAGAGGTCCTGACGAGCTATCTGCTCGCCCTCGAAATCGGTGGGAAGCTCGGTCGGGCCATTGGCCATAACCACTATCTGAGGGGTTGGCATTCAACGTCCACGATCGGGGCCTTCACGGCAACGGCCGCCGCCGCGCGGTTGTGGCGCCTGGATGGCGAGCAGTTGCGGACGGCCTGGGGCATCGCCGCGTCCATGAGCAGCGGACTCGTGCGGAACTTCGGCACGATGACGAAGCCGTTTCATACCGGTCACGCCGCTCGCGTCGGTATCACGGCGGCCTGGATGGCGCGCAGCGGACTGTCTGCCGACCCCGCCATTTTCGACGGCGATAATGGCTTCCTCCAGGTCTACGGCTTCGGTGAAGGCGAGAATCTCGCGGATCTTGCCGTCTCTCTCGGACAAGCCTGGGAGATTGAGCGTCCTGGAATGTACGTGAAAGGCTGGCCGTGCTGCTACTGCAACCACCGACCTGTCGGTGGATTGCTGCAGCTCATGACCGAGAACGACATCAAGCCGGACGATATCCGTGAAATCGCCGTCGGGTTTGTTCCCGGCTCCGATCGCGCGCTGATCAAGGACAATCCTCAGACGGGATTGGAGGCAAAGTTCAGCATTGAGTATGCTGCTGCGGCTGCCGCACTGGACGGGACGTTGGGCCTCGACAGCTTTACGGACGAGGCCGTTCATCGCCCTCGAATCCGCGCCTTGATGAAACGCGTCCGCCGCTATCGGGTCGAAGCGGAGGGAATCTTCTCAGGGGTCGTCGGCTTTACGGACGTTACAGTCGAAACCGGCAAGGGCTCGTTCTCAATGCGCGTCGATCGCGTTCCCGGGTCGCCGGAATGGCCTCTTTCACCGGCCGAGCGGGAGCACAAGTTTCTCGATTGCGCCGCGCGCGCACTGGGCCTTGCGGGGGCCAGATCCCTCCTCGCCCTCGGGCGACGGGCGAGCCAACTGCATGACATCTCCGAACTTACGGCGGCGTCCGTCCCTGAGCAACAAGCCACCGCTGGGAAGCGAGCATGAGCACCGGGCAATGGACGGGCGGGAGCCTGTGTCGGCGACGCCGCGAGCGCATCGCTTCCCTTCTCAGCCGTGCAGTCCATGCGTTGAACACGAGGAGCAAGGCGTGACGAGTGCACTCGCCGGATTGCGCGTCCTGGATATGTCCGGACCGCTTGGCAATTACTGCGGCAAACTCTTCGGCGACCTTGGCGCCGATGTGATTCTCATTGAACCGCCCGGTGGAACCCAGCTTCGCTCTGAACCTCCGTTCATTCACGACAGGGCCGACATCGAAAGTAGTCTGGCCTTTGCGTATGCCAACACCAGCAAGCGCAGCTTGACTCTCGATCTGGAAGATCAGGGCGACCGCGCGACCTTTCTGCGGCTTGCAACAACCGCGGACCTTGTCATCGAGACGTTCAGCCCGGGGACACTCGGCAGTCTCGGTCTAGACTACACAGCGCTGATGTCGACAAACAAGAGACTCGTGCTGACGAGCATCACGCCTTTTGGCCAGACCGGTCCCTATGCCCAGTATCAGGCGGACGATCTCGTTGGACTGGCAATGGGCGGGCTGCTGTATCTGGGCGGTTATCCTGACACGCCGCCTATTACGACCTATGGAAACCAGGCCTATGCCGCGGCCAACCTGTGCGGGGCCGTCGCGTCGATGATCGCCGTGCTTGCCGCCGAACAAACCGGAACGGGCGAGCATGTGGATGTCTCCATGCAGGAGGCAGTCGTGATGGCCCTCGAGACCGCCGCGCAGTTCTACGATCTCGAAGGTGCGATCAAGAAGCGCTGGGGCGGCAAACAGCGTCATGCTGGGACGGGCGTGTTTCCGTGCAAGGACGGGTACATCTATTTCATGGCCGGTGGCGTCGGCGGAAACCGGTTCTGGCGACTGAGCTGCGATTGGTTCGAAGAGGAGGGCGTGCCGGGATCCGCGCAGTTCCGTGATGAGCGTTGGTTCACGCACGAGTTCCTCAGCACCGATGAGGCCAAGACGATCTTCCACGATGTGTTCGTGCCCTATGCGGCCAACTTCACCATGGAAGAGCTTTATCGAAAGGGTCAGGACAAGCATGTCCCCATTGCGCCGGTCAGTACGCCAGCCGACCTGCTCAAGAATCCGCAGTTGCAGCACAGAGAATTCTTCGTCGAGATGAAGCACTTTCTCCTTCCGGAATCGTTTCTTGCCCCCGGTGCTCCTTACGCGTTGAGCCGGACTCCTTGGCGGATGTCCCGTCCCGCGCCGCGCCTTGGGGAACACAATGCGGAGATCCTCGAGGAACTCGGTATGGCGTCGCAGCCCCGCCCGACGCGTCGTGCCGTGGGAGCGACCCGATGACGAAGCGTGGACCACTTGCGGGCATTCGCGTCACCGACTTCACCTGGATCGGCGCGGGTTCCTTTGCCACCAAGATGCTCGCGGATGCAGGTGCCGAGGTCATCAAGATCGAAAGCGCCGAGCGGCTCGACAGCTTGCGGGTTGCTCCCCCATTTAAGGACAGGATCAAGGGCGTCAACCGCAGCGGCTATTTCTCAGACCGCAACACCAGCAAGCGGAGCTTCGCGCTCAATCTGAAGGACGCGCGGGCCCGCGAAATCGTCCTTCGACTGGCTAAGGAGAGTGACGTCGTTGCGAATAATTTCACGCCGGGTGTGATGGAACGCCTCGGACTTGACTACGACAGCATTCGGGCGATCAAGCCTGACATCATCTACCTGTCGATGTCGATGCAAGGCTCGTCAGGCCCCCATAGCCGCTATCTTGGGTACGGTCTCACAATCGGTGCGCTTTCAGGTTTGCATCATCTGTCTGGTTTGCCGGAGCGCCTGCCAGCCGGAACAGGCACCAACTATCCGGATCATCTGCCCAATCCCTGCCACGGCGTGTTTGCGCTGCTGGCGGCGCTCAGGCACCGGAGGCGCACGGGCGAGGGACAGCACATCGACATCGCTCAGACCGAGCCGACGATCGCTCTGCTGGCGCCGTCGGTCCTCGAATACACGGTCAACGGCCGAGTCGTGAATCGGACCGGCAACGACCACCCATCCTTTGCACCCCATGGTGTCTATCCCTGCGCAGGGACAGATCGCTGGCTGGCAATCGTCGTCACGACCGACCGGCAATGGCAGGCTCTGGTCGAGGTGCTCGACGCGCCGGCCTGGACCGCGGACGAGCGGTGGAACACCGCGTCCTCACGCCACGCCAATCGGCGCGAGCTCGACATCAGTCTCGGCGAGGCGACGCGCCAGTGGTCAGGTGAGGAACTGATGAACCGCTTGCAGGTAGCCGGTGTCGCCGCAGGCCTTGTGCAGGATGCGGCGGATCTCATTGATCGGGATCCGCAGCTGGCGCATCGCGGACATTGGGTCAGGCTCGACCACGCGGAGATGGGCGTGTCGCTCTACAACGCGCCGCCCTATCGGTTCTCGTCGTCCCGTGTCGAACTGGCCTCGGCGGCCCCGCTGTTGGGGGAGCACACGCTGGAGATCCTGGAGGAGGTCCTCGCTATCGGCAGGGTAGAGGGACAGCGGTTGATCGACGAAGGGGTTCTGGTGTGATGGAAAACCCGATCGTCGACGCATCCATGGCCGCGCACGGCGTCACGGAACGTCTGGCTGCCTTCGTGGTCGATCTCCCGACCGCGTCAATCCCCGAGATCGCTTATGAGAAGGCGCAGAAGAGCCTGTTCGACACGGCTGCCTGTATCGTTGCCGGGGCCGTCAGCGAAGAGGCGGAGGCCTTGCTGGAATTTGCGAAGTCGCGGGGGCTGGGGAACGCGCCAATCATCGGGACCGGGATGACGGCAGACCCGGCAACGGCAGCCCTCCTCAATGGCACGTTCGGTCACGCCCTCGACTATGACGATGTCCTGTCGATCATGCCTGCTCACCCAAGCACGGTCATCCTGCCGGCGCTCCTGGCCGTCGCGCCGCAGGGTACGCCGGGCGGGAAACTGATCGAGGCCTATATCGTCGGGCTCGAGGTCGGGGCAAAGCTCGGGGTTGCAATCGGGAACGGCCATTATCGGCGCGGCTGGCATGCAACGGGCACCTTGGCGGTATTTTCAGGCGTCGCGGCTCTCGCTCGCCTGCTTCATCTCGACCGCAAGCAGGTGCGCAACGCCTTTGGCGTGGCGGCATCGACAAGCAGCGGCCTGCAATGCAACTTCGGTACGATGACCAAACCGTTCCACGCCGGATGGGCCGCTCACAACGCGGTCACCGCCGTGCTGCTGGCGCGTGCGGGACTGACGGCGAACCAGGACGTCTTCGAGGCGGAATCCGGCTTCTTCAGCACCTACGGCACTGAGCGATCGGACCTGTCGAAAGCGATCGACCGGCTCGGGGACCCGTTTGCCATTCAAACGCCGGGGCTCGCCCTGAAGAAATATCCCTGCTGCTACGCGCTTCACAGGCCGATCGACGCGCTTTTGAAGCTGCGCACCCGGCTGGATATCTCCCCCGAGACCGTCGAACGCGTGACATGCAGAGTGGCGCCCGGCGCCCTCCGGCCATTGATTCACAGTCGTCCGAAGACCGGGCTCGAAGCCAAGTTCAGCCTCGAATACACCCTCGCGCTCGGCGTTCTGGATGGGCGTTTCGATCTCGTTGCCTACAGCGATGCCGGTGTCGCCCGCCCCGCAGTGCAGGCCCTGCTGCCGAGAATGGTCAAAACCGAAGATCCGCAGTGCTTCGGGACGGATTCGGAGGCGTCTCAGCGCAGCGCCGGAACCGTCGGCTTCGTGGAGGTTACGGTCGAGCTCCGAGACGGCACGGGCGAAACCGTCCGCGTGGACCGGCCGGTTGGCTCCCCTCAGCATGAACTCTCCTGGCAGGACCTGATGGAAAAATTTGACGATTGCGCGCGCGAAGCCGGCCTGTCCGCCGGGGAAGGAGAGGCGGCGCGAGGTCACTGGCGCGGTCTTCGCGAACTCCCTGACGTTCACGTGGCCGTGCAAGCCTTGAGAGGGAGACACTCGTGACAGTCGACGTGCGCAAGACAGGGCATATCCAGATCATCACGTTGGATCGGCCGGACCAGCTCAATGCCATCGATCCCGACACGCGCCGGGCGTTGGCGGAGGCATGGCAGCAGTTCCGCAGCGACGACGATGCCTGGGTGGCGATTCTCACAGGGCGTGGGGAAAAGGCCTTCTGCGTCGGCGCGGACCTCAAGAAGACGATGCCCCCCGAGGGCAGCTTCGCGGCAACTCATTTCAGCTCTGCGGGCGGCGATGAATTATGGCGTCCCATGCGCAACCTGTGGAAGCCAGTCATCGCAGCGATCAACGGCTTCGCATTCGGTGGAGGGCTTGAACTGGCGCTCGCCTGCGACCTTCGAATCGCGTCGACGAATGCGGTGTTCTCGCAGTCTGAGGTGCGGGTCGGTTCGATGGTCGGGGCCGGCGGCGCTATCCGGCTGATGAAGGCCGTCCCGGAAGCCGTCGCCATGAAGATGCTGCTCACCGGAACCCGGATCGGCGCCGAAGAGGCGCATCGCGTCGGTCTGATTAGCGATCTGTTTAAGCCCGCCGACCTCATGGCGAGAGCCGAGGAAATGGCCGAGGAGATTTGCCGGAACGCGCCCCTCTCCGTACGCGCGACCAAGATGGCTGCCGTCCTCGGCCAGGCCATCCCGCAAGATCAGGCGCTGGAGGTCGAGAGATTGCTGTGGGGCCTGCTCCGAAACACGGATGATCGGATCGAGGGCCGAGTCGCCTTCGCTGAAAAGCGGCAACCGCAATGGCGCAGCCGATGAAAAACCAGGACGACGGCGACCAGGAGCGGATCCCCTGCGTGATCATGCGGGGCGGAACCAGCAAGGGCATATTCTTCGACGAAGGCGACCTACCCTCCGATCCCCGAAGTCGCGAGCGGTTGATCCTGTCGATCATGGGCAGTCCCGATCCGAGGCAGATCGACGGTCTCGGCGGGGCGGATCCATTGACGAGCAAGATTTGCATTATCGGTCCGGGAGCAGCCTTCGACGCCGACTGCACGTACACATTCGGTCAAGTCGGCATTGACGAGCCCTACGTGGCGCTCGCGGGTAATTGCGGCAACCTGTCTGCCGCCGTCGGGGTCTATGCGGTGGAGCAAGGTCTTGCCCCGGCGATCGAGCCGGAGACCGTGGTTCGCATCTACAATACCAATGCGCGGCAAATTCTCATCGCCAGGGTTCCTGTTCGCGACGGTCGTCCGATGGTGACCGGCGACTATGTCATCGCCGGGGTGCCCGGAAGCGGCGCCGAGATCCGAATGGACTATTCCAGAACCTCGGGCGCTACGACCGGATCCGTCCTGCCGACAGGCCGCTCTAGGGATCGCATCCATGTTGCGGAACTCGGCCGCGACGTCGAAATCTCGATCGTCGATGTGGCAAAGGCCACGTGCTTCTTCAATGCCCGGGACGTCGGCCTCACGGGAACCGAAGGGCCCGATGCGTTCACGGCGGAAATCCTCGCTCGCTTCTGGGCCATCCGGAACGCGGCGGCGCGCTACATCGGCTTGTCGCCGGACTCCCGCCTCCCGACACCGGTCGCGGTGGCGGAGCCGGCACCTTACGAGAACTACATGACCAAGGAGATCGTGCCTGCGGAGGCGGTCAGCTTTGTCGCCAGGCGGGTCATCGGTCCGCCACCACGCCTGCATAAGGCGTTCGCGTCGACCGGAGCGGTCTGCACGGCCGTCGCGTCCCGCCTGGAGGGCACGATCGTCCACGCGGTGTCCAAGCCGCCGGTCGACGACCTTGTCCGCATCGGCCATCCAAGTGGCGTCTTCCCGGTCAAGATTGTCCTCGATGCGGCCGGCACTCTGTTGGAAGCTTCCTATTCCCGAACCGCACGCCGGATCATGGAAGGCACGGTGCTCGTGCCACGGGAGCGGTTGAGGTCAGACACCGCGCGCTGATTGAAGGAGCAACGTTTCGTGATCAAGTTGTTGCCGAAAACAAAGGATTTCTGGGCCGGCATCACCTTTATGGTGGTGGCGGGACTGGCCATATATTTCAGCTCCGAACTGGCGATCGGCACGACGCGCCGAATGGGCCCTCGCTACTTTCCGCTGATCGGCGCGGGCTGCCTGATGGTCCTCGGCGCCATCGTTGCCATCAAAGGGCTGGAAGCGGGAAGCGAGCCGGTCAAGCGCGGCGCGTTTCGTCCATCGTTCATCCTCCTGTCGGTGCTGCTGTTCGCGCTGCTCCTGCAGCCATTCGGGTTCGTCATCGCACTGTGCGCGCTGATCTGTGTCTCCGCCCTGGCCGGAGACAGGATCAAACCCGTGGAGCTCGTCTCCCTTTGCATCGTCATGGTTCTGTTCTCGACAGTGGTGTTCATCTGGGGCCTGGGCCTACCCCTCAAAATCTGGCCGGTCTGACATGGATCTCCTTGCAAATCTCCTTTTCGGATTCGGCGTTGCCCTGACGGCCGAAAACCTTCTTTATTGCCTTATCGGAACCGTCCTAGGCACGCTGATCGGCGTCCTTCCCGGGCTGGGCCCAACGGCGACGATCTCCATCCTTCTGCCGATTACCTTCGGTCTGCCTCCGGCCGCGTCCCTGATCATGCTGTCCGGCATCTACTACGGCGCTCAATACGGTGGATCCACGACATCCATTCTGGTCAATCTTCCGGGCGAAGCCTCCTCGGTTGTCACGTGCCTTGACGGATATCAGATGGCCCGCCAGGGTCGGGCAGGTCCCGCCTTGTCGATTGCTGCGTTCGGTTCTCTTTTCGCGGGGTGTGTGGGCACCCTGTGCCTGGCCGTGCTAGGGCCTCCCCTCGCACGGGCTGCCCTCAGCTTCGGCCCAGCCGAGTATTTTTCCCTGATGGTGCTGGGCCTTGTGGCCGCTGTGATCCTGGCGAACGGCTCGCTGATCAAAGCACTTGGAATGATTTTTCTCGGTCTCATTCTCGGAACCATCGGAACCGACATCAACACCGGTGTTGCCCGGTTCTCCTTCGGGTTTCACGAACTTGGCGACGGGATCGATTTCATTGTCGTGGCAATGGGCGTGTTCGGCTTGGCCGAGATCATGCGAAACCTGGAGGAGCCGGAGCGTCGCGATATCCTGACACAGCCCATCGGTCGTTTGATGCCAAGCCGTGAGGAAATTCATAAAGCGGTTCCAGCGGTGCTGCGCGGCACGGCGATCGGGTCGGTGCTCGGCGCTCTGCCGGGCGCGGGGGCGGTCATTTCCTCCTTCGCCGCGTATGCTCTCGAGAAGAAATTGTCGAAGCACCCGGAGCGCTTCGGGCATGGCGCGGTAGAGGGCGTCGCTGCCCCCGAATCGGCGAACAACGCTTGCGCGCAGACCGCCTTCATTCCCCTTCTGACTCTTGGCATCCCCGGCGGCGCGGTAACGGCCCTCATGCTCGGAGCCCTGATGATCCAGGGCATTGCCCCTGGCCCGCAAGTGATGACCCGAAACCCGGATGTGTTCTGGGGCCTCATCGCCAGCATGTGGATCGGAAACGTGTTTCTGGTCATCCTGAACCTGCCCATGATCGGCATCTGGATCCGCTTGTTGAGCGTGCCGTACCGCTTCCTGTTTCCGGCGATTCTTGTCTTCTGCTGCATCGGTGTCTTCAGCCTCAACAACGCGGCATTCGATATCATTCTGATGGTGATCTTTGCAGCCTTCGGCTACGGCCTCCTCAAATTTGGTTGCGAGCCGGCACCGATGCTGCTGGGTTTCATTCTCGGTCCGATGATCGAAGAGAACCTTCGGCGGGCTCTCCTGCTCTCCCGAGGCGACCCGAGCGTCTTTGTGACGAGGCCTCTCAGTCTCGTCATGCTCCTGACCGCCGCCCTTCTGATTGTGTTGATCGTGTTCCCGCTTTTCGCGAAACGCCGACGCGAGATTTTCGTCGATGCTGCGGACTGAGGGAAGGCGGATCCCGGCCATTCGCTCGCGCGGGCCGAGGAGCGCCCGCGATGAAAAGCAGGCATGCTCGCTGAGAACGAGGAAGCTGGTCGTCAGCTTAGACGTCCCCACTTTGATGATGGATAGGTGCAATGTCACAAGTGCTCGATAGATCGCAGATCGAAGAGATCTTTCCGGAGATCAGCGAGATCAGGAACGACCGTCTCCGCGACGGAGTCGTCGGAATCTGGCAGGATGTGGCGGCCGAGATGGCGTGGTCGGAGCTGCGCGCGATTCCGAAGAACAACACAACAGAGAAGCACCGCTCGCTGGTGGGGCACGTTCGCGGCGTTACGCAAATGGCGATTGGCATCTGCGAAGTTGCTGAGCGTCTTCACGGACGTTCCTATGATCGGGATCTTCTCGTTGCGGCCTGTCTTCTTCACGATTCCAGCAAGCCCGTCGAATCCGAACCCGCAGACCATCAGTCTGCGCTGCCGGGCGTTGAATCGGGACGGTCGAGCCCGCTTGGTAAGAACCTTCCTCATGCAGTTTATGCAACTCACATGATCTTGAACCGAGGCCTGCCTCTCGCGCTCGCCAACCTCGTTGCGACCCACACGCATTCCGTGAACGTCCGAGGCCGAACATGGGAAGCCGCGGCGCTCTTTTATGCAGACTTCGCGGATTCGGATGTTGCACGCAGCATGGCGGGCGAGACGATGTATCTCGAGCGCTGGCACCTCGGATAGTTGAACCAACCACTTGGACGAATTCTCATGCGCATCGCATTCCTCGACGATTACCAGCACCAATCGCAGAAGGTCCTCGATTGGTCGAAGCTCCCTTCGTCATGCACCGTCCACGTCTTCGACAAACCCCTTGGCGACGAGCATGAAGCGGCAGAGAAGCTGCAGCCTTTCGAGATCGTTTCACTGGTTCGAGAGCGCATGCCGTTTCGCGCCAGCCTGATCGCAAAGCTTCCCAACCTGAAACTGATTGCCATCACGGGGATGTACAATCGGACACTCGATGTAGCTGCAGCGACCGAGCGCGGGATCCTGGTGTCCCATACCCGACTGCGAGGCACCTATCATCGGGCCACGTCTGAACTGGCCTGGGGGCTGATCCTGGCTGTCGCGCGCCACATCCCGCTTGAGGCGCAGAACATGCGATCCGGGGGCTGGCAGACGAGCGTTGGCGTCACACTGGCAGGACGGACGCTTGGTCTTCTTGGATTGGGACGTCAAGCCAGAAACATGGTGCCTGTTGCCCGAGCCTTTGGCATGGATGTCATTGCATGGAGCGAGAATCTCACGCCCGAGGCCGCGCACGAGGCGGGCGCCAGATGGGTCAGCAAGGACGAACTCTTCAAGGCCAGCGACGTGCTCAGCGTCCACCTCGTTCTGGGAGACCGGTCGCGCCATCTCGTCGGCGCGCGGCAGCTTGATCTGATGAAGCGCACGGCGATCCTGATCAATACCGCGCGCGGCCCCATCGTGGAGGAGGCTGCGCTGATCCGGGCACTGAAGGACGGCTGGATCGCCGGCGCGGGCTTGGATGTCTTCGATCAGGAGCCGTTACCGGTCTCGCATCCCTTGCGCGAACTTCCCAATGCGGTGCTGTCGCCCCATCTGGGCTACAATGTCGAGGAGTTCTTTCAGGTTGCGTACGAGGATACGTTTGAAAACATCGCGGCGTTCGTGACTGGCAATCCGATTAGGTTGCTCGGCGCCGACAGGAATTTCAGCTCGCCGCCACGCTGATCTGAGAGACCTGTCGGCCTAGGTCGTGAACCTATACACAGGACTCGTCCAAATTTTTTGCGCCGCATCGGAGAAACCTAAAATGGTCGAGATTCTTCTCGATCGCCTGTGCGATGCGGGTGGGGAGGGGAAATTCGATGTGTCTTTTGCTCTTAGTCTCCCAACTCCGAGGATGGCCCCATCACGATTTTCTTCGCGGCCAAGCATATGAGAGTCCCGTTACTTTTGGCCGCGTTCGCAGCGATCACCCTCAGGTCACTCAATCGATTCTGAAGGATCGCAATGACAGCCTCGGTCGAATCTGTCTCCCCACCGTTCGTTTCTATCAAAAGGTCGACAGGCTCATCCGAACCTACGTCACCGAACAACTCGGTCATAGAGGCCCGATCAGCGACATCAATTCCAGGCTCGATCCGGAACCCGTTTGCCAAGTAAACGACGAAGAGACGCCCAGTCATTTCCTCGATATCTCGGGTCATGGTCTGCCTGAGGTATCGATCCTTTTGGCTGACCCAATACAGGGGGGACTGAGTGGGAAGCTTACTTCCCCGAGAAAAGGATGGCTCGATGGGAGCCTCATCCGACTTGGTCATGAGTTCCGTCTTCTGGAATCAGAGCCGGTCCTTGTTCTTCTCACTCTCTTCGCCGTGGACAAGTTTCTTCATCCGCTCGTAGTCTGGAGCCGCCGATTTGCGGGACTGCACAACATGAGTATTCACGGGGCGGCCGGTCGAGCTAGCTCCAGTAATATCGGTTACCCGGGGAGCTGCGATTGCGCTCCAGCCCATGTCCCGTTGTTGCATCTTCGATAGGCATTCGAATCGGTCTAGGCGTCGCTGTGAACGGTTTAACGACCGATGCCCACTTCCGAGCCGTGCACAATGCACATCGCAAACGTTGTTGCCTGGCCCAAGGCAATCACGGTCGAGCTCTCCGGCAAAACCTATCGAGACCCGAGAGAGGCGGGGGCACTTCTATATGTGAGAAAGCAGTGTGGGGCAAACCCTCAGTGGCTGCCGAACATCTACTAAGTCATTGAAAAGATTGGCGCACCCGACACGATTCGAACGTGTGACCTTTGCCTTCGGAGGGCAACGCTCTATCCAGCTGAGCTACGGGTGCTAATGGCGCACGGCCTAGAAAGTTTCACTACCTGATTGGGGGACCGAGGGCAACCATCTCGATGGGATCAGCTGAGCCAAGGCTCTTCTGGCAAACCTCCGACAGTCCGGCTCGCGCAGTAATCGTACGGGGAGTGGGAGGCTTGAGGAGGCACGGATCTTCGGCCATTGACGAGACCAATCAACGATTTAAGAACGAGGTATCGTTCGTTTTTGCAAGGCTTCCGACTGCGGGAAATACGAGCCAGTCATGCAGATCGCGGGGATTCAAATGCCACACGGTTGCCATGTCTTCCCACGCGGCCAAAGCCCGAAGAACGCCACTCTCCGCCATCTCCGAACGCAACTTCATACCAAAACCGAAGGTATCGGGGGCGTCGAATGGCGCTGATCACGTATGGGAATATGTTCTGTCGAGAGGGGGTGTCGGAGGCATTGAGCGCCTCATCAAACGAGTTCAGCCTCCTGACCCAGGAGACCTCCGAACAAAGCGGGCGTGGCGGAGGCGTCCTGACCTTCCTGACGAGGAAGTACATCAGAGGCGCGTCAAACCACAGGTGACCACAGATTGCTGTCCATGGTGGAGTTCACTCGGATAGCAGCGATTGGCTCCGCCGCAGATGCTCAGAAGTGCCGCGCGAGTAGCAATGGTTCGCTTGATCATGGTTTGCCGAAGGATAACGCCGGGATCAGTCAGGACCTTTCGTAGCTCTTTTGAAACAGCGGTTGAGCGCGTGAAAAATCATCCATCGAGCGAAGCGTCACTTGGAGGTCACCTGTCCCGAAATGGCCGATCTCTCGGACGTCGCGCGTAAACCCTTCCTCTATCGCAACAGTGGCGGGATCGAGCTTCAAGAAGACGGTGACGCTTTTGGCCTTTGGGTACACCTCGACACACGCAAAATTCTTGAGCCGCTTGAAAGCCACGTAATATTTCAACTCCTTGACCTGTACGTCGTCTCCCAGTCCGGACAGGTATGTCCGCACGGCGTCGTAGACGTCGCGGACGCTCTGGTCCGCTTGTGCGATCCGGTAACCGATGCTCTGCGTGAGATAGGGGTCCAGATCGGCATTTTCACTTAAGGCTTTCGCTTCGGAGATCGCAGTGGAGCTTGTCTTGATCTGCTTCGGAGCGTGGACCAGCTCAAGCATGAGAAGATCAGTCGCGAATTTCCGATAACGGATCAGCTCGATATTGCGGGCGATCTGCTTGACCGCATGGCCATCATATCGCGTAAAATCACCGGCAATACACAGAAGCCGCGGTGTCGACCAATCGATATCCTTGGCCACCTCCGGACCGAGTTTCTCGAGCACGAGCCATTGAAACTCCTTTCGATGGTCAAGAAGCCAATCCAGGTAGTACAGCCCCTGGTTGATCACGTTCTCGTTGACGGCTCTCTTATACTCGATGATCACCGGGCAATTGTCTTCGTCGACCCCGAGGGTATCGATTCGTCCGCCGTGGGCAGGTCCTGTCACGTATTCGCTCGCGAGAAAACGAATTCCAAGAAGTGCCTCAAGGTTAGCTTCGAACAGGCTCTGCAGAGATTTCTCGACCTGCATGGCCTCGCCGGGAAGTTCCGTCATGGATTGAGGGCCAAAACGGAAGAGCTTGATATCACTCACAATGGGCGCCTGTTCTTTAGATGCGTTTCTGAAGCCATATGAGGATTCTGGTCGCGTCGCTATCCCCGGAGGAAAAAAGCTCTGATGCCGGTCCCGGAATTCAACGGTGGATCGTTCCCACATTGGCCGTTTGGACTTGGATTGGTCGTTTGGGTTTGGCGAAAGCACCGCTTGCCTCTCCATGGCCAACGGCTAAGGTCCCGGTTTGCGGATTCGGAGGGTTTGGGTGAATGCTGACGGGTGAACTGCGCTCTAAAATCGACCAGGTTTGGAACGCCTTCTGGGCCGGCGGCATCGCCAATCCCCTGGAGGTCATCGAGCAGATCACCTACCTGCTGTTCATGCGGGGTCTTGATGAGATGCAGACCCGCGAGGAGAACAAGGCCAACACGCTCGGCAAACCCATGGACCGTCGGGTCTTTCCGGAAGGGAATGACCCTAGGGGAATGCCCTACGACAAACTCCGATGGTCGCGATTCCAGAACGAAGCGCCGGCGCCGATGTTCACCATCGTGTCCGAGCATGTGTTCCCCTTCTTGCGTGAGATGGCCGAGGATGGCTCGTCGCATGCGGAGCATATGAAGGGCGCGCGCTTCACCATTCCGACGCCCGCTCTGCTCTCCAAGGTGGTCGACCTGCTGGCCGTGATCCCGCTCGATGATCGCGACACCAAGGGCGACCTCTACGAGTACATGCTCGGCAAGATCGCCAGCGCCGGGCAGAACGGCCAGTTCCGCACGCCGCGCCACATCATCAAGCTGATGGTGGAAATGACCGCGCCGACGCCGAAGGATATCATCTGCGATCCGGCGAGCGGCACCTGCGGGTTCCTGGTTGCCGCAGGGGAATATCTGCGAGCCCACCATCCCGGTATTTTTCGGGATGCGGCACAGCGCAGGCATTTTCACCAATTCATGTTCCACGGCTACGATTTCGACCAGACCATGCTGCGCATCGGTTCCATGAACATGCAGCTGCACGGCATCGAGGCGCCGGATATCCGCTACAAGGATTCGCTGGCGCAGGATCACGTAGGCGACGCCGACGCCTACAGCCTGATCCTCGCCAACCCGCCCTTCGCGGGCTCGCTCGATTACGAGACGACGGCGGCGGATCTGTTGTCGATCGTCAAGACCAAGAAGACCGAACTGCTCTTCATGGCCTTGTTTCTCAAGCTTTTGAAACCGGGCGGCCGCGCGGCGGTGATCGTGCCAGACGGCGTTTTGTTTGGTTCATCCAAGGCCCACAAGGCGATCCGCCGGATGCTGGTGGAGGATCACAAGCTCGACGCCATCGTGAAGCTGCCGTCCGGCGTGTTCAAACCCTATGCCGGCGTGTCCACGGCCATCGTGTTCTTCACCAAGACCAATTCGGGCGGCACGAACCACGTCTGGTTTTATGACGTCCAGGCCGACGGCCTGAGCCTCGACGACAAGCGGCAGATGCTGGTGAGCGAGGACAAGTTCGGCTCCGTGCCCACGGCGTCTTTGAGCGCGGACGAGCATGCAAAGAACAACCTGCCGGATGTGCTGGCGCGTTGGCAGGACAAGGACGGCGCGGAGCGCGAGCGCCCGCGCACGGCGCAGAGTTTCTGCGTGCCCCAGGCCGACATCGTGGCGGCGGATTACGACCTGTCGATCAACCGCTACCGCGAGGTGACGCACGAGGCGACAGAGCATCGCCCACCGAAGGAGATTGTGGCGGAGTTGTTGCTGTTGGAGGAGGAGATTTCGGCGGGGTTGCGGGAGTTGGAGGGGATGCTGTGAACGCAGCGTCGACCCTAGTCGCCCTAGGCGAAGTCTGCGACATCATCTCGGGGGCGACTCCGAAGACCACTGAAAGCGCTTTCTGGGGGGGCGAGACCTTGTGGGCTACCCCTGCCGATCTATCGCATCTTGGCTCGGCGTATATCTCGGACACACCACGAAAAATTACAGACCTCGGGCTAGCAAGCTGTGCGGCAACTGTCCTGCCAAAAAATTCTGTTTTATTGAGCTCGCGGGCTCCAATCGGCCACATCGCAATAAATACTGTTCCCATGGCCACCAACCAAGGTTTCAAAAGCCTAATCCCCCACAAAAATAAACTGGACTCTAAGTACCTTTATCATTGGCTCGACGCAAATCGAGCGCGAATTCAAAGCTTGGGGAATGGCGCGACCTTCAAAGAGATTACTAAAGCTACAGTCTCAGGAATTGTTCTTCCCCTCCCATCCCTCGACGAGCAGCGGCGGATTGCGGGGATTCTTGATCGGGCTGATGCGCTGCGGCAGAAGCGCAAGAAGGCCACCGACCTGCTCGACAGCCTCACGCAGTCGATTTTTCTGGAGATGTTTGAGGATTCAGCCGCCGCAGCTTGGCCGCGCTTTGAGGTGAATGAGCTGGCCTCCGACATTCGAACTGGGCCATTTGGAAGCCAGCTGCTTCACTCTGAATTCGTCGGCGATGGTATCGCCGTTCTCGGCATCGACAATGCGGTAGCCAATACATTTCGCAATGCCGGACGCCGATTTATTACAGAGCAGAAGTATCGGAGTCTTCAACGATACACCGTTCGACCGGGGGACGTTCTTATCACTATCATGGGAACGTGTGGGCGCTGCGCCGTCGTTCCGCCTGATTTCCCCATAGCAATAAATACGAAGCATCTCTGCTGTATAACGCTCAAGAGAGAAAAGATTCTCCCAGAATATTTACATGCGTGTTTCCTGAGGCACCCAGACGTTCTGCGTCAGTTGGGTGTTCAGACGAAAGGTGCCGTCATGCCTGGGCTTAACATGGGCATCATCAAATCACTTGTGATTCCAGTTCCACCTCTGAACCTGCAGCGAAAACTTGCAGCGTTGTTCAATACTATCGTCGCGCACGCCCGGCGAACGGCCGAAGCGGCATTGATATCCGACTCCCTCTTCGCCTCCCTCCAACACCGCGCCGTTTCCGGTCAACTCTAGGGCACCGCGCGCATGTCCAACTTCACCTTTCTGGCGGCTGAATTTCCCGAGATTCATGATTCCGCGCAGCGGGCGGAGACGTTGGCGTTGGGCGATCCGCGGGCGGCCGCGTTCTATGCGCGACGCACCGCGGAACTCGCTGTCAAATGGGCGTTCAAGCATGATGCGAGCCTGTCGTTTCCCTATCAGGACAACATCTCGGCGCTGATCCACGAACCGACCTTCCAGCGCGCCGCCGGCATGGCGGTGTTCACCAAGGCGAAGCTGATCGTGAAGATCGGCAACCGCGCCGTCCATGACGCGCGGGAGATCGCGGCCTCGGAGGCGACCGATGCGGTGCGCGAGCTGTTTCATCTCTGCTTCTGGCTTGCCCGCACTTATGGACGAACGGCGCTTCCGGCCGATGGCCTGAATTTCGATCCGGGCGCCCTCAATCGCAAGACCGACATCGTCAAACGAGCCTATGTGGAATTACAGCGTCTCAAGGCGGAGATGGAATCCCGCGACGAGGATCTGGAAAAGCTGTTGCGCGACAAGGCGCATCTCGATGGCGAGTTGCAGGCTCTCCGGGCAGAAATCGCCCGCACCCGGCACGACAACGAAGCCCGGCCCGATACGCACGATTATTCGGAAGCCCAGACCCGCGATCTCTATATCGACCTGCTGCTCCGCGAGGCGGGCTGGACGCTCAGTGACGCCCGCGACCGGGAATTTCCCGTCGAGGGCATGCCCAACAACCAGGGCAAGGGATTTGTCGATTACGTCCTGTGGGGCGATGACGGCAAGCCGCTCGCGCTGGTCGAGGCCAAACGCACCCGACGCGATGGGCGCGCCGGGCAGCAGCAGGCCAAGCTCTACGCGGATTGTCTCGAGGCCCGCTTCGGCCAGCGTCCGGTGATCTTCTACACCAACGGGTACGAGCACTGGCTGTGGGATGACGGCTTCTATCCGCCCCGCGCCGTGCAGGGTTTCTACAAGAAGGACGAGCTGCAACTGCTGATCCAGCGCCGCACCGCCCGCAAACCGCTGGCGAGCGTGCCGGTGGATGGCAAGATCGCCGGCCGTTATTATCAAAAGCGCGCCATCGGCAAGATCGCCGCCGGGTTCGAGACGCATCATCAGCGCAAAAGCCTGCTGGTCATGGCGACCGGCTCTGGCAAGACCCGCACGGTCATCGCCCTGGTCGACATGCTGATGCGGGCCGGTTGGGTCAAGCGCGTGCTGTTTCTCGCCGACCGCGTGGCGCTCGTCAATCAGGCGGTCAAGGCCTTCAAGGCGCATCTGCCCGATGCGGCCCCGGTCAATCTCGTGACGGAGCGCAGCGGGGAGGGCCGGGTATTCCTCTCCACCTACCCAACCATGATGGGGCTGATCGACCAGAAGCGCGACGAGGACAGGCGGTTCGGCTCGGGCCATTTCGACCTCATCGTCATCGATGAGGCGCATCGCTCGGTCTACCAGCGCTATGGGGCGATTTTTGATTATTTCGACAGCCTTCTCGTCGGTCTGACCGCGACTCCGAAGGACGAAATCGACCGCAACACCTATGGGCTCTTCGACCTCGAGGACGGCGTGCCGACCGACGCCTACTCGCTCGATAAGGCCGTGGAGGACGAATACCTCGTGCCGCCGCACGCCGTCTCCGTGCCGCTCAAATTCCAGCGCGAAGGCATTCGCTACGATGATTTGTCGGAGACCGAGAAAGAGCAATGGGACATGCTCGAATGGGACGAGGACGGGCCGCCTGAGAGCGTGAACGCCGACGCCGTCAACAAGTGGCTGTTTAACATCGATACCGTCGACAGGGTGTTGGCCCATGTGATGACCGAAGGGCTGAAGGTGGCGGGCGGCGATCGGCTGGGCAAGACCATCGTCTTCGCCAAGAACCAGGCCCATGCGGAGTTCATCGAAGAACGCTTCAACGTGAATTACCCGCATCTCGCCGGAAAATTCGCGCGCGTCATCACGTTCAAGACCGAGTACGCGCAAAGTCTCATCGATGACTTTTCGAAGAAGGACAGCGACCCGCATATGGCGATCTCGGTCGATATGCTCGATACCGGCATCGACGTGCCGGAGATCGTCAATCTGGTTCTGTTCAAGCTGATCCGGTCCAAAACGAAGTTCTGGCAGATCATCGGGCGTGGCACACGGCTGTGCCCCGACCTGTTCGCGCCCGGAGACGACAAGGAGTTTTTCCGCGTCTTCGACTATTGCCAGAACCTGGAATACTTCAATCAGAACCCCAAGCCTGACGAGAGCCGCAACGGCAAATCCCTCACCGAGCGCCTTTTCGCGGCGCGCTTCGATCTTGTGCGGGCGCTGGATGAAAAGGCCGGGCTTTCGTCTCGCAACGCAGGCTTTCACGAGGATCCGGTGCCTTACGACGCGGGCCGCGACAGCGACCCACCGCTCGATGAGAAGACGATCCGCGAGGAGGCACTGCGCACGCTGAAGAGGCACGTCGCCGCGATGAGCCTCGACAATTTCATCGTGCGCGCAAAGCGGCGTTCGGTCGAGAAATTTCAGAACGACGATTCCTGGAACGATCTGACGGACGCCGTGCGGAACGAGTTGCTGACCGAGGTTGCGGCTCTGCCCGCGGATGTGAAATCGGACGGCGAAGAGGCCAAGCGCTTCGACCTCCTGATGGTCAATCTGGAACTTGCGCTTCTCAAGGGCTCGAAAAGCTTCGACCGGCTCAAGACGACGTTCCTTGAGATTGTCTCGGCCCTGGAGGAGCAAACGGCCATTCCAGCCATTGCGGCCCAACACGCGCTGATGCTCGCGATCCTGTCGGATGAGTGGTGGGAGGGCGTCACGGTTCCGCTGCTGGAACTGGCGCGGCTAAGGCTTCGGCTGCTGGTCAAGCATATCGACAAGAGGAGGCGTGGAATTGTCTATACGAATTTCGAGGACCTTCTCGGAGAGGCCGCGCCCATCACCCTGCCGCAGGTGGGAGAGGTCGATTTCACACGATTCAAGCGAAAGGCGCGGCATTTCCTTCGCGAGCACGAAAACCACATCGCTCTGTTCAAGCTGCGGCATGGGAAGCCACTGACGACAACGGATCTCGGCGAACTTCAGGAGATGTTGATTGCTGCTGGCATTGGCAACCAGGCGCAAATCGACAAGGCGACCGAGAACAGCCACGGCTTCGGGACGTTCGTTCGTTCCCTCGTCGGGCTCGACCGAGGGGCCGCAGCAGAGGCGTTCGGCGAGTTCCTTGCAGACAAGAACGCAACGGCTGACCAGATCGAGTTCATCGACATGATTATCGAGCATTTAACCGAAAAGGGCGTCATGGATCCGGCCTACCTCTATGAGAGCCCCTTCACCGATGTCGCCCCGAGCGGCCCGGAGCAGGTTTTTGATTTCGAGCGGGCGAAGCGGTTGGTGACAGTGATCAGGGGCATTAACGATAGCGCTGTCGGCTAGGGCTCGGGTGACGCTATAGATGACCCGATCGTCGAACGGGATGGGCGTGAGGCTCTGTTGGCAGGGTGGGGGCTGGGAGCAGCCTGTGCCGCCCGTGAGCGCGCCGCCGTGGCGGCGTCCTGGCATGAGACGAGGGGCTAAAGGGCCGCCTCCAGGCTGCGCTGGCTCACGTGCCAGCGCAAGGCCCGTCGCTCGATCATACGAATCAGCTCGTGAAAGGCCCACCCCATTGTTGACAGGAGCAGAATGGCCACGATGACGACGCTGGCGTCGCCGTTCTCCTGTCCAAGGCTGAGAAGATAGCCGAGGCCGTAGGTCGCGCCCATGAGCTCCCCAACGACGGCAGCGGTCACAGCTTGTGTCGATCCGATCCGTAATCCGGCGAAGATCGGCGGCAGGGAGAACGGGAGCTCGACGCGGCGAAAGCGCTGCCACGGTGACAACTTGAGAAGAATCGCGAGGTCCCGATAGCTCGTCTCAACGGACGAGAATCCGGCCATCGCGCCCGCCATGACGGGAAAGAACGTCACGATGGCAATGAGCGTGACCTTCGGGCCCATGTCGATTCCCAGCCACAGCAGCAGCAGAGGCGCGATCGCGATTTTCGGTGCCGTTTGAAGCAGCAGAATGAGTGGCGACAGCAGGCGTCCAACGCGCGGCAGCCGAACGAAGCCCCAGCCGAGCGCAACGCCGAGAATGCCGCCGATCAAGAAGCCGATGACGACTTCGCCGAGTGTGACGCGGATGTGCTGACCGAGATCAGCGTTTCCGGCAAGAAAGAGGAAACGGCTGGCGATCGCGTCCGGGGCCGGGAGGAGGTAGGCCGGGACCCGGGCCAGGATCACGATCAGCCACCAGGCCACAATCACGGCAACCACCGTCCGTGCTGCGCTGAACAGGGCTTTGTACATCAACGGCGCGCCTTCGGGCAGGCCATCATCCTAGCCCTTGATGTCGGCTGGCTGCACAACGAGGTCATCTGCCTTGAAACCCCGCTCGACCACCTTGTATTCGGCCAGAATGTCGATGTTCTTCTGCCATGCCGCCAGATCTCCAGCTCCGAGACCCTTCTCCTTGGTCAGAGGGCTCTGCCAGATCGACGGGATGAACGATTCGGTGAAGGCGCGCTTGAGGAGATCCTCCTGGCCTTTCCAGGTCTGGGCATGCTTCTCGATGGCGATCGTCAGCGCTTCATCCACATGGCCATCGATGATCCACTGGAGCGCCTCGCTCAGGGCCGTGTTGAATCCTTTCACGGCCTTCGGCTTGCTCTGCAAATAGCGCTCGCCCGTCACAACGACATTGCCGAAGGAGGGCAGGAAATCGTTGGACGAGATCATGCCGACTTTCACCCCATCGGCTTCGAGGTTGTAGCGGCGCAGCTCCGAGAAGACGATCGCGTCGACCTTGTCGGCCTGCAGGGCCTGAACGATGGCGCCGGTTGCGATCACTTCGACATTCACATCCTCGAGTTTGACGCCCGCCTGCTTCAATCCGACCTGAAGCTGCAGGTAGTTGGGGCTGCCCAGGCTGGTGACGGCAACCGTCTTGCCCTTAAGGTCCTCGAAGGTCTTGATGCCGCTCGTGGTCTTGAACAACGTGGCGCCAATCCCGCGCTGATAGGTGGTATGGACAACCTTGACCGGAAGGCCGTTTGCCTTGCCGGCGATGACCGCATCCCCATTGGGGAAACCGAACTGCACATTGCCGGCCGCGACATTGCGCAGGATGTCGGCGGCGGCAGCGTATACGATCCGCAACTCCAAGCCGTTCTTGGCAAAAAGGCCCTTCTCCTGCGCGACATAAAGGGGTGCGTAGAAAGGAACGGCGGCGCCGTCGATCTGAAGCGTGACCGATTCCAGGCTCTGTGCCGACGCGACTCGCGGGAGCATCCCCGACGCGGTTGCGGCCAGGCTGCTGGCGAGAAAGGTGCGGCGTTTCATGGGATTTCTCCTGAGGACGAATGAGGTGATTCGAGAATTGCGATGGCGGTCGCGGCGAGGCGGATCAGATTGTGCTGGGTCTCTTCGTAATCCTCAAGCCATTCGTCTGTCGCGCGATTTCCATGGACTGCGAGCACAGCACCGACCTTGATGTCGAGCGCACCACCGACGGCGAACAAAGTTTCGCATTCCATGTCCATTCCGGCGATGCCTCCTGCGGCGAGGCGCGCAATCAGGCCGCGGGTCGGCACCTCACCCGGATCATCATCAGGTCGCGCCAAGCGCTCCTGGCCCCAGTAATACGAATCCGTGGTGAAGATGGCGCCTCGCCGATGTGGCAGTTTCAGCGCCCTGGCTGCCCGCTCCAGAGCGTCAATGACGGCTGCCGATGCCCGCAGATCGCCCTCGAACGGCGCGTAGATCCGGCTGGTTCCCGTGTTCCGCAGGGCGCGGTCGACAATCACGAAGGAGCCGAGTGGAATGGCTGGGTCGATTGCTCCCATACCACCGACACGGATGCCGGTCGTCATTCCGAGATTTGCAAGTTCGACGACGGCGATCTCTGTCGATGGCCCGCCGATCCCCGTGGAGCAGATCGTCACGGGCGTGCCCTGCCAACGGGCCCGCGCCATCTGAAACTCACGCCGCCGACCGAGGTCAACCACATCGTTGAGGACGCTCGCGACCTTTGTCACACGATCAGGGTCTCCCGGCAGCAGAACGCTAGGCGTGATGTCGCCCGGATGGCAGGGCAGATGCGTGGGCTGCCCGTCAAGCCAGGGAAAGGCGGCGGATCGTGACGACGGAACTTTCATGGCGTCTCCCGCCAGGCGAGCAATCTGCGCTCCACCCATTCGATCACCTGATAGACTGCAATGCCCAAGAGGGCGGTGAGGATCACCGTGGCAAAGAGGAGAGGCGTCTTGTAGGTGGCCGAGGCAAACGTCATGAGATAGCCAAGTCCTTGCTTGCCAGCCATCCACTCCGCAAGGATCGCGCCCACGACGGCCTGCACCGCCCCGACACGCAGCCCGACGAAGATCTCCGGCAGGGCGGCGGGGAATTCGATGAGGCGGAAACGCTGCCACAGCGTGAGATGGAGCACGCGCGCAAGATCCCGAAGGCGCGTATCGAGTGAGCGGATTCCCACGAGCGTCCCGATAAGGACCGGAAAAAATACGAGCGACGTGATCAGCACGATCTTCGATGTCAGGCCCAGGCCGAACCAGATGATGAACAACGGCGCCAGCGCGATCTTCGGGGCCGTCTGCAAGAATAGGATGGGGCCGCCCAGCCACCGCTCCAGTCGTGCGCTCTTGGCAAGTGCCACGCCAGCGGCGACACCGAGGATTGCCCCGATGGTAAATCCCAGTGTCAGGATTCCGACTGTGTAGAGGACGTGGCCGGGAAGCTTGTCGGCAGCCGCTTCAATGAAGGCGCTCCAGACGGAAAGGGGTGCGGGCAGAAGGAATTCAGGCACGTCATAGAAGCGCGTGTAGACATCCCAGAGAAGCACGATAGCCACAAGGGCAACTAGGGTCTCGGCGACCCGCCCGAGGGATTTCATTGGAGGTCGCGCCGCAGATTGGCCATCAGATGGTGAAAGGCAGGATCGAGCTTTGTCGCTTCGCCGCGTGGCCGCGGGAAATCGACCTCGTAGATCGACCGGATAGCGCCTGGGCGCGGCGACATGACGATCACCCGATCGGACAGATAGGCTGCTTCCTCGACACTATGGGTGACGAAGATGACCGTCTTCCTTGTCTCGGACCAGATCGCCAGCAATTCGTCATTGAGGCGGTCCCGGGTGATCAGGTCCAGCGCTCCGAAAGGTTCGTCCATGAGCAACAACAGCGGGTCGTAGGAAAGCGCGCGGGCGATAGAGACTCGTTGGCGCATGCCGCCCGAGAGCGTGCGCGGCAACGCATTCTCAAATCCGGCAAGGCCCACCAATCGCAGGAGTCGCGAGGCTACATCCTCCGCCTCTTGGCGCGCAACGCCGGCCGTATCGAGCGGAAAGCGGACATTTTCCAGAGCGGTAAGCCATGGGAGCAGCACAGGCTCTTGAAACACGAAGCCGACGCGTTGCGCGGGCGAGCGCGCTTCTGTCATCGCGATGGTGCCGCCACTGGCAGTTTCCAGTCCGGCGACGATGCGCAGCAATGTCGACTTTCCGCACCCGGACGGACCGATAATACTGACGAATTCGCCCCGTCGCACATCAAGGTCGGTCGGGCTCAGGGCGGTTACCTTTGCCCCGTCGACCGCGAATTCTTTGTGGACGCCTCTGATCTGGATCATGCGCTACGACGGAGATGGGAGAACCCAACGGGGCTCTTCGGGGATGCTGAATTGGCACAGTTCTGTGAAACTCTGCAAGCTTTTGATCAACGCAAAAGTGCCAGCAGGAGTCCAGATCTCGACTAACTCCTTCAGAACGCCTCAGATAGGATGTCTTCCCGGGGCGTCCAGACGGGGCCGAGAGCGGCTGTCAGTCGAATAGGCTCTTCACACGTGAAGGTAGCGGTCCTTCAGACTCGCGTCGGCGACAAGTTCGGCGCTCGTTCCGCTCCACACGGAGCGTCCTTTCTCGATAATCACGTGCCGGTCAGCGAATTGAGCCAGCGCGTCCACATTCTTGTCGACGACGAGGATGGACTGGTTCTCACTCCTTAGGTGCGTGAGACAATTCCAGATCTCGGCACGAACCAGCGGTGCGAGACCCTCCGTCGCCTCGTCGAGAATGAGGAGTTTCGGATTGGTCATCAGAGCGCGACCGATCGCCAGCATCTGCTGCTCGCCTCCTGAGAGTTGCGTGCCCAGATTGCCGCGACGCTCCTTCAGACGGGGAAACAGGTGATAGATGGTGTCGAGCGTCCAGCGTCTCGAGCCATGACGCGCCGCAGCTGTTGCCAAGAGATTCTCTTCAACCGTGAGCGTTGGGAAGATCTGCCGGCCCTCGGGCACAAGGCCTACACCCGCCTGGGCCACGTGATAGGGTTCCCGTCCGGTCAGGACCGCGCCCGCGAACACGACCGCGCCGGCTGTGGGGCGTAGAAGTCCCATAATGGACCGGATGGTCGTCGTCTTGCCCATGCCGTTTCGACCGAGAAGCGTAACGGCTTCGCCGGCATTGACCTCTAGCGAGATGTCGAACAGGACCTGGGCTGCGCCGTAGGAGGCCTCGATATGGCGAACCGACAGCATCAGATCACCTCGTCGCCCAGATAGGCCGCTCTAACCTCCGGGTTGGCGCGAATACCCGCAGGCGTGTCGGTCGCGATCACGCGCCCGTAGACAAGCACGCTGACACGATCGGCGAGCGAGAAAACGGCGTCCATGTCGTGCTCGATGAGAATGATCGTCATGCGCTCCTTCAGGGATCGCAGCGTCTCGACGACGCGCTGCGAATCATCGTGACCTGTCCCGGCCAACGGCTCATCCAGCAGCAGCACTTTGGGCCGTGTCGCGAGTGCGATGGCAAGTTCAAGCTGCCGCTTTTCTCCGTGAGACAAGAGACCGGCCGGCACGCCCGCCCGTTCGCCCAGGCCCACGGTTGTCAGACACGACGTCGCCTCCTCGTTGAGGGCCTGCTCCCGCGAGGCGTTGGCAAAGAACCGGAAACTCGAGCCCGACCGCGCCTGAACGGCCATCGCGACATTCTCAAGCGCCGAGAAGCCCGGCAGGATGGAGGTTATCTGAAAGGACCGTGCGAGACCGCGACGGACACGCTCGTGCATCGGCAACCGCGTAATCGTGTCGCCATCGAGTACGACCTCGCCGGATCCGGAGGGGAGAAGCCCCGACATCTGGTGAATGAGGGTCGTCTTTCCGGCCCCGTTCGGCCCGATGATGGCATGCAGGGTGCCTTTCTGCACGGACAGGCTGACGTCATCGGTGACCACGAGGGCGCCGTAGGCTTTCTTGAGGTGGCGCAGTTCCAGCATCGGCTCAGCCATGGTCGCCTCGCCGCAGCAGGCCCATGATCCCGCCCCGGGCAAAAAGAACGATCAGGATGAGCAAGGGACCGAAAATCATTTTCCAGTTCTCAACCAGACGGGTCCGCATGTCGTCCTGCAGCAGGAAGCCGGCGGCATGGAGGAACTCGGGCAGAAACTCCTCGAGCAGGAGAAAGGCCGCTGCTCCGATGATGGCGCCGTGCAGGCTCCCGAGACCACCCAGAACCACCATGAAGATCAGTTCGCCGGATCGCTGCCAGGTCATGTAGGCCGGACTGATAAATTCGGTCTGGTTGGCCATCAGGCAACCGGCCAGACCCGCCATCATTCCACTGATCACGTAGGCCGCGAGCTGATAGCGGAACGGATGGTATCCGATGGATTCCATCCGAACCGGGTTCTCGCGCGTGCCTCGCAATACGCGACCGAACCTCGACCCGACGATCGCGCGTAAGAGCCCGTACAAGGCCAGCAGGCAGAGAAAGCATGCCCAGTAGAAGGCCAGATCGCTTTCCAGCAGGCGGCTTCCGAACAGCCTGCTGCGCTCGGGCACAGTCATTCCGTCGTCGCCGCCATAGGCTGCAAGCGAAGTGGCGAGAAAAAACAGCATCTGGCCGAACGCCAGCGTGATCATGATGAAGTACACGCCCTTGGTCCGAAGAGAGATCGCCCCCGTGACGAGTGCGAACAACGCCGACGCGGCCAGCGCAACCGGAACCTGGATCAGGATTTCCGCCGAACCTTGGCTTGCCAGGATGCCGACAGCGTAAGCGCCGATTCCAAGGAAGGCGGCGTGTCCGAAGCTGACCAATGCGCCGTAGCCCAGGATCAGGTCGAGCGACATCGCTGCAAGGCCGAAGATCATCACCCGGGTCAAGAGGGAGAGCACGTAGCCTTCGGCGCCGGAAAACGCGGCCAGAAAGGGGGCGACGGCGAAGGCTGCAAACAGGAGGAAAGGTGCCAGGCCAAGTCGCCGTCCAAACCGGGTCTGCGTACCTGATCCCGATGGTGCGCGTGCAGTCATCATGCGTCCTAGCGCTTAGCGGGAAAAAGGCCGGACGGCCGGAAAAACAGAATAGCGGCCATGAAGATGTAGATCAGCATCGGGGCCAGTGCACGACCGGCCTGGCTTGCTGTGGCGGGGTCGAGAAGCAACCTGAGGAGGTTCGGAGCGAAGGACCGCCCGACCGTGTCGACGAGTCCGACCAGCAGGGCCGCCACAAACGCCCCCCGGATCGATCCGATGCCGCCGATCACGATCACCACAAAAGCCAGGATGAGGATGTTGTCGCCCATGCCGGGCTCGACGGACAGGATGGGTGCCACCATGGCACCGGCGAAACCGGCGAGCATGGCGCCGAACCCGAACACGATCATGAACAGGCGGCGAATGTTCACGCCGAGCGCCGATACCATTGGCGCGTTGGACGCGCCGGCGCGCACCAGCATGCCGACCCGGGTGTGATTGACGATCAGGTAAAGCATTGCTGCGACGAGCAACCCGGCGGCGATGATGGCGAGCCGGTAGACAGGATAGAGCAATCCGTCCGCGATCTCGACCGACCCTGCCAGCCAGCCCGGCGCCGGCACATTCAGGGGTGCGGCGCCCCAGACGAATTTGACGCCCTGGTTCAGAAACAGAATGACACCGAAGGTCGCCAGAACCTGGTCGAGATGATCGCGATCGTACAAGTGCCGGAAGACGAGCGCCTCGAGGACCAGGCCGACGGCCAGCGCCGACGGCAATGCGAGCAGGAGCGCCCACCCGAAATTGCCCGTCCACGCACTGAAGGCCGCCATCAGATAGGCGCCCACCATATATTGGACCCCATGGGCAAGGTTGATGAAATCCATCACGCCGAACACGAGGGTCAATCCGGCTGCGATCAGAAACAAGATCAGGCCGAACTGGAGGCCATTCAATGATTGAACGAAGAGGAGGGTCGCTGTCATACGCGCATTTCTGGCCAAAAAGGCCGTTCCACCGGTCTCACGCCTGAGCACCGCTGCAAACGATTGCGACCCGGGTCTCGCGGAGTCGCAGACCCGTCCCGTGCCGCAAAGAAAGGGGCACGGGACTGGCTTGATGGGCAGGGCGGACTAGATGGTGGCCGCACATTCCTTCGCATAGGCATCCGTATAATCGTCAAAAACCTTTTCGACGATTTCGGTCTGGAATTTGCCGTCGGGACGCTTGGCAGCCTTCACGAGATAGAAATCCTGGATCGGGAAGCCATTGGCGCCGATCTTGAAGTCGCCGCGGAGCGATTTGAAATCGGCTTTCTTGAGCGCGGCGCGCACGGCGTCCTTGTTGTCGGTCTTTCCACCCGTCGCCTTCAGGGCGCTGTCGATCATCAGCGCGGCATCATAGGCATGCATGGCGTAGGAGGCGGGCACGACGTTATAGGCCGCTTCAAAGCCAGCCACGAACTTCTTGTTTTCCGGCGTGTCGAGGTTGGGCGCCCAATTCGAGCCGCCCAGCATGCCGATGGCGGCATCCTGCTGGCCTGGAAGCGTGGACTCGTCGACCGTGAACGCCGACAGGAACGGAATGCGCTCGGCCAGGCCTGCGGCACGATACTGCTTGACGAGGTTCACGCCCATGCCGCCCGGCATGAAGGTGAAGATCGCGTCGGGTTTCAGCGAGGCGATTTTCGCGAGTTCGGACTGGAAATCGAGATTGGTGAGCGGCACGTAGGATTCTTCGACGATCTCGCCCTTGTAATGTCGTTTAAATCCGGCGAGCGCATCCTTGCCCGCCTGATAGTTGGGCGCCAGCAGATAGACCTTCTTGTATCCGCGATCCTGCGCAACCTTGCCCAGCACTTCGTGGTTCTGGTCATTCTGGTAAGAGGTGGCGAAGAAATACGGATTGCAGCTTTTGCCGGCAAGATTCGAGGGGCCGGCATTGGTGCTGATGTAGAAGGTGCTGGAATCGACGATCGGTTTGTGCACCGCGACAGCCACGTTCGAGAAGATTGGACCGACCACGAAGTCCACCTTGTCGCGCTCGATCAGGCCCTTGACCTTCGTCACGGCGACATCGGGCTTAAGCTCATCGTCCACGACGATCACCTCGACGTCGCGCCCGCCGAGCTTGCCGCCAAGATCCTTGACGGCGAGCTGAAAGCCATCGCGCGCCTGCTGACCCAACACAGCCGACGGTCCGGACAGCGTCAGAAGCAGTCCGACCTTGAGCTTCTCCTGGGCAAGGCCCGGTGTGGCGGCAAGACCGAGCGCGGCCGCGACACCAAGGGCTTTAAATCTTACATGCATGATCGTCTCCCGAATGAGTGGTTCCCCGCGCACGGTGTGCCGTGCTGCGAAATTGCGTTGTCGCCAGGACGCGAGTCGTCCGGACGAGATCCGTGGGCAATGTAGCCGCAATTCCCGCCGCCGGAATACTCCTATTCGGAGGAGAGCGGGACGCCGGGAATTCGGTTCGGCATTGCCAAGCATTATTTGAAGCTTTAAATAAATAGCGGATTTCTTCAAGCGGCTTGTTCCGCTCTGCAGGGGAACGGACGATGACGGACACGGCTCATCTCGACTCCTTCGCGCGCGATAACCTGCCCCCGCGGGACCAGTGGCCAACGCTGCTGTTGGGTGGGCCGGACTTCCAATATCCGGAGCGGCTGAACTGCGCGACAGCGTTTCTCGATCGCTGGGTGGCGGAAGGACGCGGAGATGAATCCTGTCTGATCGGCCCCGACGAAACGCTTACCTATCGGGCGCTTCAGGAGCGGGTGAACCGGATCTGCAATGTCCTCGTCGACCGACTCGGCTTTGTGACCGGAAACCGGGTGCTTTTGCGTTCTGCCAACACCCCGATGATGGTTGCGATCTACCTTGCCGTATTGAAGGCGGGCGGCATCGTCGTGGCGACCATGCCCTTGCTGCGGGCGAAGGAGATCGCCTACCCGATCACAAAGGCCCAGATCACCTTGGCGTTCTGCGACCACCGTCTGGCCGTTGAAATGGAGCGTGCGAAGACCCTTGCGCCCGATCTCGGTGCAGTCGTGTACTGGGGATCAGGCGCGTCTGACAGTCTTGAGCAGCTCATGGAAGCGGCATCGCCGGCTTTCGCGGCGGTCGACACCGCCGCAGACGATGTGGCGCTGATCGGTTTCACCTCCGGCACGACCGGAGAACCGAAGGGTACGATGCATTTCCATCGCGATCTTCTGGCGATCTGCGACGGCTATGCGCAGCACGTCCTTCAGGCGCGCGCCACCGATCGCTTCATCGGGTCGCCCCCGCTGGCCTTCACGTTCGGTCTGGGCGGCATCGTCTTGTTCCCGTTGCGGATCGGGGCCTCGACGGTTTTGCTGGAGAGGGCCGGGCCGGACGATCTGCTGGCGGCCATCGGCAGCTACAGGGCAACAATCTGCTTCACGGCGCCAACTGCGTACCGCGCGATGCTCCCGAAGCTCGCCCATCATGACATAACGACCTTGCGTAAATGTGTTTCTGCCGGCGAGCCCCTGCCGAAGGACACGTTTGAAGCCTGGCAGGCAGCCACGGGTCTGAAGCTGATGGATGGCATCGGCGCCACAGAGATGCTTCACATCTTCATCGCCGCGAAGGAAAGCGAGATTCGGCCGGGTGCCACCGGCAAACCGGTGCCGGGTTACGAGGCGAAGGTGGTCGACGATCGGGGGACAACGGTTCCACCCGGCACCATCGGCCGCTTGGCAGTTCGCGGCCCGACCGGCTGCCGCTACCTCGCCGACGACCGCCAGACACGCTACGTCCAGAATGGCTGGAACATCACCGGCGATACCTACATCATGGATGCGGATGGATATTTTTGGTACCAGGCGCGCTCCGACGATATGATTGTGTCGTCAGGCTACAATATTGCGGGACCCGAGGTCGAGGCCGCGCTTCTGACCCACCCGGCCGTCGCAGAATGCGGGGTGGTCGCAGCCCCCGACGACGAGCGCGGCATGGTCGTGAAGGCCTATGTGGTGCTGCGGTCCGATTACCGGCCCGGCGAGGAGCTCGCAAAGCACCTCCAGGATCACGTCAAGGCCGAGATCGCCCCGTATAAGTATCCCCGGGCGATTGCCTTCGTCGACACGTTGCCCCGGACCGAGACCGGCAAGCTCCAGCGGTTTGCCCTTCGGCGGATCGCGGAATCGGATGTTCCTGCGGCAACTGTCCCTGTTCAATCGTCTCCGGCTTGATGCGGGGGCGACAGGGCAAGTGAGAAGGCTTGATCGAAAATTGTTTTAAGCTTAAAATAACCGGGCAACGTGGTGGATGGGTTCTCATGAAAACGGCGATCATAGGCGGAGGTCCGGCGGGCCTTTATTTCGCGATCCTGCAAAAGAAGCAGTGGCCGAGCGCGGACATCACAGTCTACGAGCGAAACCGGGCCGACGAGACATTCGGGTTCGGCGTCGTGTTTTCGGACGCGACCCTCGACAATTTCGAGAAATACGACAAGCCGAGCTATGATCGCATCACGCGGGAATTCGCCTATTGGGACGACATAGCCATCCACTTTCGGGGCAACGAGCACCGCATCGGGGGCAATGGATTCTGCGGCTGCTCGCGTCGGACGCTCCTGCTGATCCTGCAGGATCGCGCTGCCGAACTGGGAATCACGTTGCACTATGAGGTCGACGTGGATGACGAGAGCCAGTTCGCGGATGCGGATCTGGTCATCATCGCGGATGGGGCCAACAGCCGCTTTCGCGAACGCTATGCGGATCACTTCCAGCCTGAGGTCGATCTGCGGCCGAACAAGTTCGCTTGGATGGGCTCGACCCGTCCGCTCGACGCTTTCACCTTCATCTTCCAGGAAACTGAATGGGGACCCTTCATTGCCCATGCCTACCAGTATGAGCCCAACCGCTCTACCTGGGTCTTCGAGACCGATCCTGAGACCTTCGAACGCGCCGGCCTGGCCGACAAGACTGAGGCTGAAGGCGCGGCGCTCATGGAGACGATTTTCGGCTGGTTTCTGGGTGGTCACAAGATCCTGACCAACCGTTCGATCTGGCGCAATTTTCCGATGATCCGCAACAAGCGCTGGGTGATGGGCAACAAGGTGCTGATGGGCGATGCCAAGTCGACCGCACATTTTTCCATTGGGTCGGGCACCAAGCTTGCCATGGAAGATGCCATAGCGCTGTTCGAGGCTTTCAAGCGGGATGCCAGCGTATCCGGCGCTTTGGCCCTGTACGAGACAGGCCGACGCGAGGAGGTCGAGAAGACGCAGCACGCCGCCGATGTCTCGCTCGTGTGGTTCGAGCATCTGGCGCGCTTCTGGGATTTCGATCCCGTGCAGTTCTCGTTCGGCGTCATGACGCGCGCCAAAGCAATCACCTATGACAATCTGCGTCTGCGCGCGCCAGATTTCGTCCAGTCCGTCGATCGAACATTTGCTCAGCACGTCCGCAACAGCGGCTTCGACGTGTCGGTCGATGAGCCCGCCGTGCCGATGTTCCAGCCGTTCCGGTTGCGGGACATGGTTCTCGACAACCGGGTCGTGGTTGCGCCGATGGACATGTATTCGGCGACCGACGGCGTGCCGGGCGATTGGCATCTCGTGCATTACGGAGCCCGTGCGACCGGCGGCGCGGGCCTCGTCTTCACGGAGATGACATGCATCTCACCGGAGTCGCGCATTACTCTCGGTTGCACCGGCATATGGAATGACGAGCAGCAGGACGCGTGGCAACGGATTGTCGATTTCGTTCACGGTAACTCCGCCTCGAAATTTTGCCTGCAATTGGGCCATGCGGGGCGCAAAGGCGCCACCAAGCTCATGTGGGACGGGATCGACCGACCCCTGAACGAGGGCGCATGGGATGTCTATTCGGCTTCGCCAATCCCCTATTTTTCTGACAGCCAAGTCCCCCGGGAATTGACCCGTGAGGATATGGCGCTGATCACCACGCAGTTCGTAGACGCAGCCAAGCGCGGGGATCGCGCAGGGTTCGACATGCTCGAGCTCCATTGCGCGCACGGCTACCTGCTGGCGAGTTTCATCTCGCCGCTGACCAATCGGCGCACCGATGAATACGGCGGCTCCCTGGAGAACAGGCTTCGCTTCCCACTCGAGGTTTTCGACGCGATGCGCGCCGTCTGGCCGGCTCACAAGCCCATGTCCGTGCGCCTGTCAGCGACCGACTGGGCGGAAGGCGGCGTGACAAGCGACATGGCGGTCGACGTCGCGCGCCTGTTTTCGGAGCACGGCGTCGATCTCGTTGACGTATCCGCGGGTCAGACGGTGCGAGAGGCGCGGCCCATTTATGGCCGGATGTTCCAGACGCCATTCTCGGATCAGATCCGCAACGAGGCGCAGGTCGCGACCATGTGCGTGGGTAACATCACGACGGCCGATCAGGTCAATACGATCCTGGCGGCCGGTCGCGCCGATCTCGTGGCGCTTGGACGTCCGCATCTGGTCGATCCGTTCTTCACCATTAAGGCCGCCGCCTGGTATCGCGCACAAGCCATCCATTGCCCCCAACCCTATCTGCCGGGTAAAGAGCAGATCTTCCGCAACTCTGTTCGGGATCGTCAGGACCTTGAAGACCTCAAGATCAAAGGCCGGCCGAAAACGCGGGCGGAGCTGAAAATGGAGGCTGCGGGCAAACCCCTCGCGGCGGAATGATGGCTATGGAACGTTTTGAAGGGCGTCACGCGGTCGTGACAGGCGGTGGCCGAGGCATCGGCCGGGCAATTGCCAAGAGCCTCGTCGCGGCTGGCGCGACGGTCACGATCATGGGGCGTGATCGCGTCACTCTGGATGCAGCGGTATCAGCGGGTGACGCACATGCGGCGGCGGTTGCCGACGTCACAGACCTGGCCGCGGTGCAGGAGGGCGTTTCAAGCGCTGTTGCCCGGCATGGCCCAGTGGATCTGATGATCGCCAATGCGGGCAGCGCGGCCTCCATGCCGTTCCTGAAAACCACCCCGGCGGTCTTCCGGCAGATGCTGGACGTCAATCTCATCGGTGTCACGAACGCTGCGCATGCCGTCCTCGGCCCGATGATCAAGCGCGGTCACGGCCGCATCATTGCGGTGGGCTCGACAGCGGGTCTCAAGGGCTATCCGTATGTGACCGCCTATTGCGCGGCGAAGCACGCGGTCATCGGCCTCGTGCGCGCGCTTGCCCTCGAGACCGCTAAAACCGGCGTGACGGTCAATGCGGTCTGTCCGGGCTTTACCGATACCGATCTCGTCGCCGACAGCCTCGAGAACATCATGGCCAAGACCGCCCGGACGCGGGAACAGGCGCTGGAGGAACTCGTCCGGCACAATCCGCAGCAGCGGCTCATCGATCCATCGGAAGTTGCCGATGCTGTTCTTTTTCTGTGCGGCATGAATGCCCGCTCGGTCACTGGACAAGCCATTGTGGTTGCCGGGGGAGAAATCTGACATGACCATCAGCGCCATTCCCCTCGATGCCGAGACAAACGCCGTCGAGATGCCCGACGATCACCGCGACGAGTTGCGGCTGTGGCTGAGACTGCTCACCTGCTCGAACCTGATCGAAGGTGAAATCCGGCGCCGGCTGCGGGACCGCTTTAACGTCACGCTGCCGCGCTTCGACCTGATGGCCCAGCTCGACAAGGCGCCCGACGGAATGACGTTGTCGGATCTCTCCAAGCGCATGATGGTGTCGAACGGCAACCTGACCGGTCTCGTGGATCGCCTCGTCGCATCCGGCCACATTGACCGCCGGGTCTCCGAAACGGACCGTCGCGCGCAGATGATCAGCCTGACGCCGATGGGACAATCCGAGTTCCGGACCATCGCCGGGGAGCATGAGAACTGGATTGCCGAACTGTTCGGAGGCCTGAACAAGAAAGACCAGAAGGACCTGATGCGGCTTCTGGCAAAGACGAAATATTCGGCCCGACACGCGGTTCACGGAGACAACGAGTGAAAACCTACGCCAACGCCGTCACATTGCCGCTTCACACCTATACACCCGAGCACTTCCTCCTCGCGGTGGAGGGCCCTGTGGCGACCGTCACGCTCAACCGGCCCGAGAAGAAAAATCCGCTGACGTTCGAGAGCTATCGCGAGCTGACGGATTTCTTCCATGCCTGTGCGAAGGATGATCACGTCAAGGCGATCGTCATGACGGGAGCAGACGGCAACTTCTCGTCCGGCGGCGACGTGTTTGAGATCATCGGCCCGTTGGTGGCGATGAACACGAAAGACCTTACGGCCTTCACACGGATGACGGGCGAACTCGTCAAGGCCATGCGGGCCGCCCCGCAGCCGATCATCGCGGCGGTCGAGGGCATCTGCGCCGGCGCAGGCGCGATCGTTGCCATGGCGTCCGATCTGCGTTTGGCCGCCCCGAGCGCGAAGGTGGCCTTCCTGTTCAACAAGGTTGGTCTTGCGGGCTGCGACATGGGAGCCTGTGCCATGCTTCCGCGCATCCTTGGCCAGGGACGCGCGTCGGAATTGCTCTTCACAGGTCGTTTCATGAAGGCCGAGGAGGGGGAGCGCTGGGGATTCTTCAGCCGGGTTGTCGAGCAGGCAAGCTTGCTTGCCGAAGCCCACAAGCTGGCGCATCAGATTGGAACCGGTCCGACCTACGCCAACACCATGACCAAGCGTATGCTGGCGATGGAATGGGCGATGTCCGTCGAGGAGGCCATCGAGGCCGAGGCTGTGGCGCAGGCGCTCTGCATGACCACAGAGGATTTTGCGCGCGCCTTCCATGCCTTCGCGGCCAAAGAGACGCCGGTCTTTCAGGGAGATTGACGTGATCGATTCCAGCTTTCTCGCCTGGCCCTTTTTCGAGGACCGCCACCGCCATTTCGCCGCGTCCCTGAATGCGTGGGCCGGGGACGCGATTGGCGGCAAGGTCGATCACCACGACGTCGACGCGGCGTGCCGGAGTCTTGTGCGCAGCCTTGGCGAGGCGGGATGGCTGCGGGCAAGCGTTCCGGAGGCCTATGGCGGCCTGACGCCATCCTATGACGTGCGGACCCTCTGTCTTGCGCGTGAGACGCTCGCCTATCACGACGGGTTGGCCGATTTCGCCTTTGCGATGCAGGGACTGGGCACGGGCCCGATCACGCTGTTTGCCTCAGACGATATGAAGCAGCGCTACCTGCCGCCGGTGATGCGCGGCGAGGCGATTGCGGCCTTCGCCCTCTCCGAGCCGGAAGCAGGGTCGGACGTGGCGGCCATGAGCACCACGGCCACCCCCGACGGCCCCGGTCATGTGCGGCTCGACGGCGTCAAGACATGGATTTCGAATGGCGGAATCGCCGACCATTACGTGGTTTTTGCCCGCTCGGGGGAAGCCCCGGGTGCCCGTGGGTTGTCGGCTTATATCGTTGACGCCGATACGCCCGGGCTGACGATCGAGAGCCGGATTGAGGTCATCGCCCCGCATCCTCTTGCAACGCTGCGCTTTGAGGGGTGCCGCGTGCCGCTGACGAAGCGGGTCGGCGAGCCTGGCGGTGGTTTCAAGGTGGCCATGGCCACTCTCGATGTGTTTCGATCCACGGTCGGAGCGGCGGCGCTGGGCTTCGCCCGCCGCGCCCTCGACGACGCGATCACGCATGCTGCATCACGTCATCTGTTCGGGGCTCCTTTGTCCGATCTTCAAATGACGCAAGCGGCGCTTGCCGACATGGCGACGGCCGTCGACACGTCGGCTCTGCTCGTCTACCGCGCCGCTTGGACCAAGGATGGCGGCGCTGCGCGCGTGACTCGCGAGGCCGCCATGGCCAAGATGCACGCAACTGAATCGGCCCAGACGGTCATCGACAAGGCCATGCAAATCTTCGGCGGGCTCGGGGTCACGAAGGGCGTCAAGGTCGAAGAACTATACCGCGAGATTCGGGCGCTGCGGATTTACGAGGGCGCCACCGAGGTGCAGAAGATCGTCATCGCGCGCGAGTTGATCAAGATGGCGGAAGCCAAACACGCCCGCCTATCCTCTCACCCCGCGAAGGGATGAGTCATGCCAGGAGACATGCCCGTGACTGCCTCGACAACGCTCGCTCGCCAACTTACCGCAGGTGGCGCAGAAGTGCTGCAGCCGGAAGGCTGGCCTGTCCCGCGAGGCTATTCCAATGGCCTGATGGCAGAGGGGAGGCTCGTCGTGACCGGCGGCATCGTCGGATGGGATGTGAGCGGTGTCTTTCCAGACGGGTTCGTGGCGCAGGCACGGCAGACGTTTGAAAACATCCGCGCCATTCTGGCGGAAGCGGGCGCTGGACCGCAGCACATCGTGCGTCTGACCTGGTATGTGGTGGATATCGAGGACTACCTGTCGCAATTGCGCGAGCTGGGTCGTGCCTACCGCGATATTTTTGGTGCCAACTATCCCGCCATGGCGTTGGTTCAGGTCGTGCGGCTCGTGGAGAAAGAAGCTCTCCTCGAGATTGAAGCGACGGCCGTGCTGCCGCGCGAAAAATAGAGCGACTTGCGGTCTGTCACGACATCGATCGCCGGCCGTCACCGGGCGGTGGCGGCCTCTGCGATTTTGACGCTCGGCTGGCTCGACGCCATGTTGGTGATCATGTGCGGGTGCAGCGTCCCTGTCCCGTCGGTCACCATGGTCGGCAGAAAATGGTCACGATAGCGATCCGCGACCGGAAGGTTTGGCCGATAGAGTGGCCCTAACGGTTGGGTTGTGGTGACACGGGTCAGCGTTTCATCCCGGTAGGGCATCAGGCGGTGACGATCGTGGATGATCTGCGGCCAGCACAATCGGGCAGCATTTCCCAATGAGGCCGCCATCTGGCGGGTCGACAAGGCTCTTCTGTAGGTTTTGTAGAAGCCGAGACTGTGGCGGACGACTGACTGATTGCGGCCGCCGAGCCTCTCGAGGTTACGCACGAAGGGCATCACGTCACCGAGATCGTCGACGGTCTTCGTCATCAACGTGAACCCATCCATGTCGCGCAGCTTTGCATGCGGCAGGAAGCGCTGTTCCTCGACACATGTGCGAAAATGCGGCGTTCCCAGAAGCGGTATGGTCAAACTGAGGAATGCCGGAAGCGGGATGGCCGGACAGTTCAAAATCGCCGACAATTCGGCCTCCATGGCGTCGAGGGTCTGCGTCGCCGGATCGAAGATGAGTCCATACTGAAACACGATGCCGGCCTCCAGGCAGGCGCTGATCATCTCGACCTGTGGCTGAATGAGGTTCTGCTTCTTGTTATAGACCTTGATTTGATCCGCGTTCAGGCTCTCGATGCCGGAGAAGAGCCCAAGACAACCGGCGCGGCGAGCCCGATCCAGATTGGCCAAATCAGCAAAAAAGTCGCTGGTGACGAGGGCAATCCAGCCCGGAATGACGCCCTCGCGCTTTAGAGCGCTCAGAAGATCGAGCTTCTGATGAAAGAGCGAGCGATTGTTGCCGTAAAAATTGTTGTCCACAAAGAGCACGATCTTGCGCGAAGTCTGGGATCTGATCTGTCGCTCGATCGCGTCAAGGTCGTAAGCGCGATAGGAGCGACCCTCGCCTGTCAGCGCGCAGAAGGAGCAGCGGAAATTGCAGTAACGGCTCGATTCCACATAGTTGACCGGGCCACCCCAATTGAGCAGGTCGAAACGCGGCTCCAGGCTTTCCGCGCCAGCGTGCTCGCCAAAAACCTCTTTGGCGATGGCCACGAGTTCCTCCACATCGCCGTGGCATGGATAGTCAAAGCAGGCAGCACTGAAGGCGGGAAGATTGCGCACGGCTGGCCCGCCCGCCACCACCACGCAGCGCGGATTGAGCGTGCGCGTATAGGCTGTGAGCTGCTTCATGCGATCGAATGCCGAGGTCACTCCAGTGAGCACAAGCATGTCGGGCCAGCCCAGGATCGCCTCGTCCAGCAGTGGCCCGCTATGAAACTCGCTGTAGAGCCTGACATCGACCCGATCCCTGTCGAACGCGCCTGCCAGGAAGGCATGCCCGACGCCCTGCGGGATGAAATTCGGTCGTCCGCGTGGGTTGCGCGTCTCGTCGAAATGCGCGAGCACTACCAGGACCCGTGGGGTTCGCCGCTTGATCGCATGGCTCCGTCGCAACTCAGGTCCGTTCCACACCAGACGCCTCCAAAAGCTCGCGCCATTCGGTTCGGTGAGCAGGCAAGAGCGATCGCAGCCGTCGTGCCATGTCCCCATCTGCGCGTGATAGAGTGATGCCGGAGGTGCGAAGGCGGCGGAGCGCCTCGCAGCCATCGACCGGAAGGTCCAACTGCAACGCCTCAGCCAATGCGCGTCGCCACCACCGGACAGCGTTCGCTCGACGCCCCCGTGTCAGTGCCCGATCACCATGATGGAGACAGGACCGCGGGCGCCCGATTGGGTAAACCCTCGCGAAGCGCGCAAGCTTTGCCCCGCCCGTCGTCCCGAGCGTGCCACAGATCTCGCGGACTTCGCGATCGGGGAAACTCGTCTCGTGGCGCGACGCGACGGCGAGCAGAGCGCCGAGGGCCGGGAGCGTGCGCGACTTCATGGCCGGGTTGATGGCCAGGAGATAGGTGTGCGCCCGGGTGAGCCATTCTCGTCCCTCCGCAACAGCACCCTGCCGTAACGCCTCGTCGGCCAGATAGGCGGCCGCTTCAAGGCGATGGATCATCTCAAGGCCCGCAGAATGTTCGCGCAGAAGCAGGCGCAACTCGGACAGGCAACCGCTTGCAGCCTCCTCTCGCCCCAGGGCCGTGTAGCCGCGTAACCCGGCGACCAAGCCACATCCCAGCACCTGGAGATCGCTGCGGTGCTTCCCGGTGGAGCGGACCGATTCAACAAGCCCCGTCCACGCGGCCTCGCCCGCATAGATCGGCGTCAAGAACCAAGGACTGGTGATGGTTTCGAGGCTGACGGCGATCTCCGACCAACGCCGCCAATCGCCCAGATGGGCCGCTTGATCGAGCCCCTGTGTAAAATGGCTTTTCGCTTCCTGCCAATGGGCGATGCTCGTCTCGTAGAGGCCAGCCAGCAGGTGCACCTGCGCGTCTGTCACAGGACTATCGACCCGTGCGGCCACCCGGCTTGCGAGAGTGAGATAGGTTCGCGCCTGCCGTCGCAACGGAATGACGCCGCAGATCGCTCCGAGACTGGCATAGTTGACGGCAAGCACCGGCGTCAGTTTCGGGTAGCGCTCGGCAAGGTTTGTCGCCCGCAGGGTCGCGTGCAGCAGCCGCGCCTTCTCGCTCCGGAAATAGTAAATCCGCGTCAGATCCTCATGCGCCTTGGCGGCCTGGACGAAGATGTCGTCGCGGGGGATCGTGCGCAGCACGTCGGTCGTCTCGATCCATGGGGTGTTCGAGCGGCGCAGCCTGCGACATGCGAGGCTGATCACCTGCCGGGCGATGTTTGCACACAAAGCCATGGCGGTGCGGGGCAGCGGCAATCCGAGCAGCCGAAGGGCCGTTTGATATGCGTCGAGCGCGGGATCGACACGACCGAGATTGAGGTGAGCCTCTGCCATCAGCAGATAGGCGGAGGCACGGCGTTTCACGGCGATCGCAATGTGATCCTCGGCCGCGAACGTCAGGAAGTCCTCTATCAGATCAATCACGCTCGCATTGTCGTATTGGCGCAGGCGAAGCTCCGCGACCTGGTCCAGGTACTCGAGGATTTTGGGCCGGTTTCCTGCGCGCTGCCATTGGCCGAGGATGAACGGCAACGCGTCGATCTCGCGGGAACCGTCCGCTTCGCGCGCCCGAGCGATCGCCGCATGCAGCAGCTTTCGCTGTTCCAGCAGCATGCTTTGGTAGACCACGTCGCGAATGATGGCGTGGGCGAAGATCAAGCGACCCGGCGCCGTAGGGGCGGGCTTGAAAAGTTGGCGCTCACGCAGGTTCTCCAGCCCGGCGGAAACATCGATCCCGGCCGCGCGCACCACGTCGATGGCCACCAGGTCCTCAACGGAGAAGTCCGCTCCGGCGGCGCTGGCGATTTTCAGAAGAACCTGCTCGTCAGGAGGCAGAAGATCCGTTCGTCCAAGGATCGCCGCCCGCGCCGATCGCGGGAGCACAACCGGCGAGACATTGTCGGCGGCGCCGGCCGATATCGGGCGCTGGGCAATGACACGGCAGAGTTCGGCGGTGAAGAACGGATTGCCTGCCGTGCGCGACCAGATGAAATCCTGCACGGAGGCTGCGGCCTCGGGCGAGGGCAGCGAGCGCCTGACGAGTTCGATGGTCGCTTTCTCGTCGAGGGGGCCGAGCTTGAGGAGATTGAACGGCGCACCACCCATCATGTCCTGGCAAGGCGCGAGCTCTCGCGTCGTCAGGATCAGCGGCAGGCGCGCCGGATCGCGGATGAGATCTTCGATCAGCAACCGGGAGGCTGGATCCACCCAGTGCAGATCTTCGAGCACGATCACGGTCCGCGGGCCGACCTCCTTCGCGAGGATGAGGTCCCGCAGAAGCCGCCGCAGGCTGTCCGAGCGCGAATGCCCTGCAAGCTGATCGATGGGCGCGGTTCTCTCGGATCCGAGATCGAAGAGGTCGCGCAGCAGGGACAGCGACGATGGCGGCATATCGCGAGATTTCAGGGCTTGACCGATGGCGAGAAGCGCCTCTGGTCCCTTGCGGTCTGCGATGCCGAGAAGGTCGCGCAGGAGCGGCCGGAACACGAAGTAGGGCGTGCTGCGCTCCACATCGTCGCTCGCTCCATACAGGAGGCGGATACGGCGGTGCTGGCCCTTCGCCACGACGGCTTCGACAAGCGCCGATTTGCCGATGCCGGCCTCGCCGACGATTACAAGGGGCCGCGGTTCAGGTTCGCCGACACGGTCGAGAAACGTCTCGAGGAAGTCTAGCTCCGTCTCACGACCGACCAACTCGCTCGCCGCATGTCCAGGGCTGTCCGAAAGTGAGCGCAGGGCAATGAAGGATCGGATCGGTACCCGCAATCCGGGGACCTGCAGGGGCCAGGGGCCGTCGAATGTCACATAGGCTCGCGCGGCATTGGCGGTCGGCTCATCCGTCAGAATGCGCCCGGCGGACGTAGCGGAGAGCCGGGCACCACGGTTCACCGCCTCGCCAATCACCGTGTAATCAGCGCGATGGGGCGCCCCGATCGCGCCGCAGAAGGCCTCGCCGGTCGCTATCCCGACGGAAAATCGCGTATCGGCCCTACGCGCCATCGAGCCAAGTGCGAGCGCGGTCAGGACCGCCCGCCGGGGGTCGTCCCCGTGCGCTGCTCCGGGCAATCCGAAGACCACGAGGATTCTCAGGTCGCCGTCGCAGGCCTCGACCCTGAGAATTTCGCCATCGAAACGGGCGATTTCAGTCTGGAGGCCGGTCAGGCGCCCCTCAAGGCGTTCCAGATCGTCGAATAGTCCTTGCTCACCAATCCGCACGAATAGCACCGTGACCGTGCGCAACTCGCCCAGCCAGCGCGACAGTGACGAGGCCAATCGTGCTCTCAACGCGGGCAGTAGGTAAAGTTCCGGGTTAATCCCGCGGCCCGGCGGATGCGGCGCGGGCTCGATCCGCGCGGCCGGCGGTGGATCGATGCGCACCAGGTGAACGGCACCACTTTCTGGCGAGCGGCCTTCCGCGTGCTCGGCCAGATAAGGCCAGGTCTCCTCCGCCACCAGGACCTCGCCGCTTTCCGCCAGCGACGCGCAGCGCAGAACCTGGTCGGAGGCCGGACCCGTCAGGATGACACGTCGCGGGCGCGCCGCGGACAAGACGTGCAGCAGATACGTCGTGCCGGCGGCGACGCCGGAGCGAATGGTGAGCACTTCGCCGGCGACGTTGTGGCGGCCGGCACGTTGATGAAGCACCTGCGCGCAGTAGCTGGCGCGCCACGCCGCAAGCGTCAGATCCTGGTCGGATTGCGCCCGCCAGCCGGCGACGATGGAATCGCCCTCGAAGCTCAGCACGCGGCCGCCCTGCTGTTCGGTGAGGGTGACGAGGCGGGTCACGAAGGTATTCAGCACTTCGCTGATGTATTCCGCGCCGGCAGAACTGCCCGCCCGAGACAGCTTCGCCGTGAGCCGGGTGAAGCCGGAGATGTCCGTGATCATGAGCGCGCCGAGCCGAATCTCACGTAACGGAGCGTGCGATTTCGTATCGTATTCGTCAGACCAGTCGAGAAGTGTACCTGGAACAAACCGCGTGAGACTGTCTGGCGATGAGTCAACCTGCATCAAGTCATCCCCAAGTCTGGAGGATTATGATAGCATCTCTAGGGAGCATGGATAGACGGCTGTGGGGGGAAGGTTGATGGTCGGGAACGATGTCAGCCGGCGCGACGTGCTAGCCGCTCTGGGATCGGCCGGTCTTCTGGCGGGACTGTCATCCTGCGCTCACCTCCCGGCGACGGGAAATCTCTGCCGACCCGATCCACGCCGGGGCGATCCCCGCAAGCGCCTGACGATCGACACGCATGCGCACGTGTTCAACGCCTCGGACGTGCAGGTGAAGGGTCTGCTGACCCAGGTGATCGCGCGCGACGAGAAGTTCCAGGCGATCATCACCTGGCTGAGCCCTGCATTGCAGGACTTCTATTGGACTTCGGCTCCGAATCGAATGCGGGAATTGCAGGGCCTGGGGCGGATCAAGCAGGCCTTGGCGGCATGCGGCTCGTCCGATCCGCTCGATCAGGATGCCGTCGCGCGCGTCACCCGTGACCTTCGGCAGGAAGCCTACACCAACACCCTTTCTGAGCTGCGCGCCTCGAATGAGCGTACGACGCGCGCCTTCAGTCGCCGGCGATTCTCAGAGATCGATCTCCACCTCAGGCAGTTTCCGGACGATGCCGAGGCCTATTTCGAGAAGCCTCCGCGCAGCAGAGCCATGATCAGCCGGGGGCGAATCGACAACACGGACGGCGCCTTTGACTTCATCTTCCGCCAGGGACAGTACCGCTGCGTGAACTGGCTCGATTATGTGCGCACGATCGGGCTGGGACGGGAGCGCGAAGTGGATCTGGCCGTCGGGCATCTCCTCGATTTCGACTGGCCGCTCGGGGGAGGCCGTTCCACCGCCACGACAATCCCGGATCAGATCGACCTGATGTCGCGGCTCAGTATTCTCAGCCAGGGGCGCATCCACGGCTTTGCCCCCTTCGACCCCATGCGCGCGGTCATGCATCAGGCGGGGCCGACGCCCCTCGCGATCGTCAGCGACGCGGTTGAAAACCAGGGCTTCATCGGTGTGAAAATCTATCCGCCAATGGGGTTCGCCCCGTTTGGGAATGCCGAGATTGAGGCCCGCAACCCTGCCTTCTGGCAGCAGCCATGGCTTCCCGCAGTGCTGAAGGCGGTGCCGGATCTGGGCCAGAGGCTCGATGACAAGCTTGCGGAGCTCTACGTGTGGTGCCGGACGAACGACGTGCCGATCATGACCCACACCAACCAATCCATGGGACCTTCGCGCCCTTTCGAGACCCTCGCCACCGCGGCCTATTGGGAGAAGGCCGTCGCGCAGTTTCCCGGCCTTCGGGTCAATTTCGGGCATTTCGGAGAAACCGATCCGGTGGTCGACGGCACCGGCGAGACGCGGCGCTACATCCGCCTGATGCAGAAGGCAGGCTCCCCCGGCGAAAATCTCTTTGCGGATTCCGGCTATTTTTCAGAGGTGCTCAATGAGCGCGAGAAGCTGCGCACGGTCCTGCGGGATTTGCAGACCTACGCGGTCGGCGCAGGAGCAGCACCGCTTTACGATCGGCTGATGTTCGGCACCGACTGGGAGATGACATCCTTGATAGGCCGCAAGGTTGGCGCCTATCAGGCGGATTTCGAGTCTCTCTTCAGCGAGCTCGATCAAGCCCGCGGCGCTCCGAGCGCGAGTGACCGTTTCTTTGGTCTCAACGCCGCAACGTTCCTCGGCCTGAGGAAAGGCGACGCCAACCGCCGCCGGATCGAGCGCTTTTACGGTCGCAACGCAGTCCCCACTCCGCTCTGGATGGAAAAGGTCGACGGCCGGGTCCCCGTCTCGTAGGAGGGGCTTCACCCGAGGGAGCGTCACAAAACCCCTGACGTCATCGCAATCCGGCGTTATAGGGACACGAACTGCACCGTGAACAGGATTCTCGTGGACCAGACACCATCTCAAGGCCTCTACGGCGCGCCATCGGCGGATCTCGTCGATCTGCCGGAAGGCGCGATCCAGTTTTCCCCTCTCATCCCGGGCTCCGACAGCCTTGAGGCCCGGGACGATGAATCCCTTCAGGGTCTGGTCATGCTGGCGCCGCCTGGGACCATCGAGCGCCGATCAGCCATGGCCCACGCCCTGCGCGCCCTGGCGGTTGGCGCTCCCTTCACGGTGCTCGCTCCCAAGGCCAAGGGCGGGTCTCGTCTCAGCAAGGAGCTTTCAGCTTTTGGCTGCGTGGTGGCCGAGACGGCCCGTCGCCACCACCGCATCTGCGTGGTCAGCCGGCCTGTTGCGCCGATCGGCCTCGCGGAGGCGATAGCCGAAGGCGCGCCTCGGCGTCTCGACGATCTCGGCCTGTGGTCCCAGCCCGGGATTTTCAGCTGGAACCGGATCGATCCCGGCAGCGCGCTGCTCGAACAGCACCTATCCGGTCTCTCCGGCCGAGGGGCGGATTTCGGTAGCGGGATCGGCTTTCTATCGATCGCCGCACTGCGCTCGCCCGACGTTCAGCATCTCACGCTGGTGGATATCGACCGTCGCGCCGTCGAAGCGGCGAGGCGTAACGTCACCGATCCGCGCGCTGCGATCGTCTGGCGCGACGTCCGCGACCCAGCCGCCGACCTCGCAGCGCTGAACTTCGTGGTTATGAATCCTCCCTTCCACGATGGCGGAACCGAGGATCGTGCCCTCGGCGTGGCGTTCATTCGCAAGGCGGCTGAAGTGCTGCGCACGGGCGGCTCGTGCTGGCTCGTCGCCAATCGCCATCTGCCCTATGAGGCCGACCTGAAACTGCTGTTCAAGCGCGTCGTCGTGATTCTGGAATCGGGAGGTTACAAGATTTTCGAGGCGCGCAAATGAGCAAGCTTCCGACCACGCTGCGGCTGGATCGGCTCCTGGCCAATCTCGGATACGGTTCGCGGCGCGAGGTTCAGGGATTGGTGAAGGCAGGCCGCGTTACGCTTGACGGAACCGCCCTGTCAGATCCCGACCAGCGCCTTTCGTTAGCGCCTGATCTGGCCGATCGCATGCGGGTTGCTGGCAAACCGCTCGATCCGCCTCCAGGCGTGGCCCTCATGCTGCATAAGCCACTCGGCGTCACCTGCTCGCACAAGGAGACGGGTCCGCTCGTCTATGACCTGCTGCCAGAGCGCTGGCGTCGTCGCGATCCCGCCCTGTCGACGGTCGGGCGTCTCGACAAGGAAACCTCGGGCTTGCTCCTGATGACCGATGACGGCGGCCTTCTCCACCGCATCATCTCGCCGCGAAGCCATGTGTCCAAACGCTACCACGTGACACTCGACCGGCCATTGAAAGGTGACGAGGCGACGATTTTCGCATCCGGAGCGCTGATGCTGGATGGCGAAGAAAAACCCCTTCTCCCGGTCGCCATGGAGACGGTGTCCGAAACATCGGCGGCCGTGACCCTGATGGAAGGACGCTACCATCAGGTCCGCCGGATGTTCGCGGCCGTCGGCAATCATGTGCTGCTCTTGCACCGCGACCGGGTCGGCGACCTCGATCTCCCGGTCGATCTGGCGCCGGGACAGTACCGGATACTGAGCGAGGCCGACCTCGCACTCGTGCTGCCGCCCGCGAAACCCGTCGGCGCGGCCTGAGGTTCAGCCCTGAAGGAAGGGATTGGTTTCGCGTTCGTGCCCAATCGTGCTCGCCGGTCCATGACCACAGATGAAAGCCACATCGTCGCCGAGCGGCAGCACCTTGTCTTTGATCGAGCGGATCAGCAGGGCGCCGTCGCCGCCCGGCAGGTCGCTGCGGCCGACGGAGCCGTTGAACAAGACATCGCCCATAAGGGCAAACCACTGGTCCTTGGCCACGAACACCACGCTTCCCGGCGAGTGGCCCGGGCAATGCAAAACATCCAGCACGATGTCGCCGACGCTGACCTGATCGCCCTCCTTCAGCCAGCGATCGGGCGTCACCGGAAGCGCATCGGCGAGCCCATAGCCGCGAGCTGTCTCGGCAAGGTGGTCGAGAAGGAAACGATCGGCCTCGTGCGGGCCTTCGATGGGGACCAGCAGTTCATTCTTGAGCGCGGTGGCTGCTCCCGCATGGTCGATATGGCCATGCGTCAGGAGGATTTTCTCCACCGTCACACCGTTCTGCGCGATGGCCGCGCGGATCCGGTCCAGATCGCCACCCGGATCGACGACGGCGCCGCGCTTGGTGCTCTCGGACCAGACGAGGGTGCAGTTCTGCTGAAACGGCGTGACGGGGATAATGGCGGCGCGGATATCTGACACGATCGGGTCCTCGGACAAGCTGCTGTTTCCTACGACATACGCCAACCGGCTCAATTGTGAAGCGCCATGCGAGGTCGCCTCGCCTTGACGCGGCTTGCGGCTGGTTCCCATAGTCGCCCTGAGAATCACGAGAGATCGATCATCATGGACACGAGAGCAGCCGTCGCCTGGGAGGCGGGAAAACCCCTCACTATCGAGACCGTCCGACTGGAAGGACCGCGCCAGGGCGAGGTCCTCGTCGAAGTCATGGCCACTGGGGTCTGTCACACCGACGCCTACACCTTGTCGGGTCTCGACTCGGAAGGGCGTTTCCCGGCTATCCTCGGTCATGAGGGCGCGGGCATCGTGCGCGAGGTTGGGGCCGGGGTCACGACCCTGAAGCCGGGCGACCATGTCATCCCGCTCTACACGCCGGAATGCCGCCAGTGCAAAACCTGCCTGTCGCAGCGCTCGAACCTCTGCACCTCGATCCGCGCCACGCAGGGGCAGGGCGTCATGCCGGACGGGACCAGTCGCTTCCGCTGCGATGACGCGCAGGTGTTCCACTATATGGGCTGTTCGACATTCGCCAACTTCACGGTGCTACCCGAGATCGCGCTCGCGAAGGTGCGGGAAGACGCGCCCTTCGACAAGATCTGCTATATCGGCTGCGGCGTGACGACCGGCATTGGCGCGGTCATCTACACCGCAAAAGTCTGGCCTGGCGCCAACGTGGTTGTGTTCGGCCTTGGGGGGATCGGCCTCAACGTGATCCAGGGCGCCCGCATGGTCGGCGCGGACAAGATCATCGGCGTCGACATCAACCCTGCCAAGCAAGACATTGCCCGCAAGTTCGGCATGACCGATTTCGTCAATCCCCGCGAGATCGGCAACGACAAGGTGGTCCAGGCAATCCTCGATCTTACCGGTGGCGGGGCTGATTTCTCGTTCGACGCTACCGGCAATACCGATGTGATGCGTCAGGCGCTGGAATGCTGTCATCGCGGCTGGGGTGAAAGCATCATCATCGGGGTCGCCGAATCCGGCAAGGAGATCTCGACCCGGCCGTTCCAGCTCGTCACCGGCCGCGTCTGGAAGGGCACCGCGTTCGGCGGCGCGCGCGGGCGCACCGATGTCCCGAAGATCGTCGACTGGTACATGGAGGGCAAGATCAACATCGATGACCTCATCACCCACACGATGCCGCTCGATGAGATCAACACGGCGTTCGACCTCATGCACGAGGGCAAGTCGATCCGCTCCGTGATCCTGTACTGATCGGAAAAAGCGTGGCTCTGGATATCGTCTCGAAGGCGCGCAGCTTCGGCGGCACGCAACTCACCTACCGCCATGCCTCGCACCGGACCGGCACGCCGATGCGGTTCTCGGTGTTCGTTCCGCCGCAGGCCGATCACGGGACGGTCCCGGTTCTCTGGTTCCTGTCGGGGCTGACCTGCACGGAGGAGAATTTTACCGCGAAGGCCGGAGCGCAAAGGGTGGCGGCCGAGCTCGGCCTGATGGTGATTGCGCCCGATACCAGCCCTCGCGGCGACGGGGTCCCGGACGACCCGGAGGGGGCCTATGATTTCGGGCTCGGTGCCGGCTTCTATCTCGACGCGACCCGTGCGCCGTGGGCGCGCAACTACGCCATGCGGTCCTACATCGAACAGGAATTGCCGGCTTTGGTGGCGGACAACCTCCCGGCCGACATGGCCCGCCAGGGCATCACCGGTCATTCCATGGGAGGGCATGGCGCGTTGACCATCGCCTTGCGCAACCCCGGGCGCTTTGCGTCCGTGTCTGCCTTCGCGCCGATCGTATCGCCCATGCATTGTCCGTGGGGCGAAAAGGCCCTGTCGCATTATCTCGGGCCGGACAAGGCCCAGTGGCGGGCCTACGATGCCTGTGCGCTCATCGAGGACGGCGCGCGCCTCGACGCGATCCTCGTGGACCAAGGCACCGCTGACGGATTTCTGGAGGAGCAGCTCAAACCCGGCCTGCTCGAAACCGCCTGCCGCAAAGCGGGAATCGACCTCTCGCTTCGCCTGCAGCCAGGTTACGACCATTCCTATTTCTTCATCGCCACTTTCATGGAAGATCACCTGCGGTGGCATGGGAAAAGGCTCGGGATCGGGGATTGCTGAGTCACCTTGTGTTGCGCCGCACATCGCGCCAACCGCCTTAAGGGCACAGGGGGTAGACGAGAGCGGATGGCTTTGCCTGCGGACAATCGCTAAAAGGCCCTCGATCGGAGCGACATAGTTCGAGGCAATACAATGGACCCTTCGCGCGAGCCCGTTTTCACCCCGGATGCCGGCAAACTTGTCGGCAAGGCGGTTGGCCTGACGCAGGCGGCCCTCGCGTCAGACGCGGGAAAGGCCGTCCAGAGTGTGATCGCGCAAGGGCCGCAAGGCCTCATGCAGCACCTCTCCCAGGCCGCGAAGACACCCGCGCACGATCCAGTCACGCAGGCCCGCGTTCTTATGGCCGAGCAGAGCCAGCATTTCGACGTCATGCGCAGCGCCATTGGAAAGATCGGGGCGTCCCTCGCCCACATCAATGAGATGGAGCCTGAGGGGCAGCATCCACAGACGACAGCTCTCTTTAACGCGCAGGCCGAGGCCATTCAGGGCCTGACGCTGCTGATCCTCAAGGGCCAACAGGTCCAGACCGAGTTGATCACCGCGATCGACGGACAGGCAGCGCGGACCGGCGCGCAGAGCATGCCAAAATGGATCTACTACATGATGGGCGCCATGATGGTCTGGAGCATGCTCGGCATGATCTTCTGACCGGCAAGGCCGGTCCCATGGGCCGGGTAGTGGCGGTGAAGATCCTTGCCCACCGGGCATTTTTCACTATCGTCTGCCCAGAACTCATGGGCGCCGGGAGGTTCCATGTTCGACGCGAAGAAACTTCTCGACGCCCTCGGGACTCCGCCTGCGGCGGCATCCGCCGCGCCTGCACCGGCATCTGAGCCGGCCAAGCCACAGGCTGCCCCCGTCCTCGGGCCGGGGACGCTTCTGAGCGATCTGATCGGCCTCGCGAACCGGCCCAGCACCCCGCCAGCTTCTCCTGAGACCGGTCCGTCGGAAGAAACGGCGGCGCGTCCGGTCAAGGCCGCGTCCCCCCGCAGCCCGCAGACCTCACCGAACTGCTGCTCGGAAAGGCGCAGGAATATCTGAAAAGTCCGCAGGGCAATGCCGTTGTGACGGCCGCGATGGTGGGCCTGACGAAGTTCGTGGTGAATTCGGAGGCGGGGCGCAAGCTCGGGGCAACGGCCATGACCAAAGGCTCGGCCCTGCTGAACCGCTGGACGAGGAAAAGCGATCGAGGGCCCCTGCTGATCGCCGCCCAACGTGAGGAGTCGAGCGCTGCTGTCCCGGCAGCTGCTACCGGGGACCCGTCGGCGACTGCGTTGCTCGTCCTGCGGGCCATGATCGCCGCTGCGGCGTCGGATGGCCGGATCGACGACGCAGAACGGGAGCGCATCCTCGGCGCCCTGAAAGGCGCTGGAATTGACGGCGAGGGTGCACGCCTCATCGCCGTGGAGCTGGATCATCCGGCGCGACCCGAGGATCTGGCCGCTGCGGCCAAGACCCCGGAGATGGCGGTGCAGGCCTATACGGCGGCAAGGCGTATCATCACGCCCCATCACGTCGCTGAGCGGGTTTTTCTCGCTCACCTGTCCGCCGCCCTCGGGCTGGACCCGGATGTGGTCGCCGGCATTGATTCGGCGGCCTCCGGTCCAAGGGCTACCTGATCGCGGATTTGTTAGGCTCGCCGTCGGCGCGCTTGCTTGCGACTCAGTGGTTTTTCCGGTCAATCACGCAACTGTGGGCGATCGCGCTGAACCTAACGTGCGTCGGGAACGTTTCCCTATGTCCGCTGGAACGGGAACGGTCGATGACATCCTCAGAACGCAATACCACGATCGATTTCTGGCGCGGCTTTGTACTCGTGGTGATTTTCGTCAATCATATCCCGGGCAATCTTGTCGAGCATATCACGCCGCGCAATTTCGGTTTCTCCGACGCCGCCGAAGCGTTCATTTTCATCTCCGGATTGTCGGTCGCGCTCGTCTATTATCCCCGAATTCCGCAAGGCGATGCGTGGGTGGTGGTAAGGCGTTGCTTTCGGCGCGCGTTCGACTTGTACCGCATGCACCTCATTCTGACGGCCGCCGCCATCGCCCTGTTCTCGATCGGCTATGAGCTGAGTGACGACCTCGGTCTCATCGAGGCCGATGGCCGCGACGCCGTGTTTGGGAACACCGCCAGGGGGGTCACCGGGATTCTGACTCTCGGCCACCAACTGGGTTACTTCAATATTCTGCCACTGTATATCATGCTGATGTTGTGGGCCCCCGTAGCGCTGCTTCTCGCCCGCGTCCATGTGGGGCTGGTACTGACGATTTCCACCGCACTCTACGCGTTGGCCCGCCTCGGCGCGTTGGCGCTTCCAAGTTGGCCCCAGCCCGGTACGTGGTTTTTCAATCCCTTCGCGTGGCAGTTGCTCTTCACCATCGGCGTGGTGTGCGGCGTCATGTTCGCGTCTCGCAAGCTGTCCTACAATCGCGCGATAATGCTGGGCGCCGCTCTCGTCCTTGGCGTTGGATTGGTCGTCGGGACTGACCTGTTCGGCACCTCGCCCGGCCTTCTAGACGCGGCGTTCTATCCTTTCGATCTCCAGAAGAACGATCTCGGGTTTGGCCGCATGGTCCATTTTCTGGCCTTGGCCTATGTGCTGGTCCACCTGCGCATCGGGAACCTGCTGAAGGGCACGCTATTGGGCGCCGAGATGATGCGGCTCGGGCGAAACGGCCTCATGATCTTTGCCGCGGGTTCGTTGCTGAGCGCGATGGGGCAGGTCACAATGACGCTCACCGCGGTCAAATCATCGGCTAGTCCGCACATCATCGGCATGGTATTTACGATGGCTGGTGTAGCGGTCCTCCTAGCACTGGCGCGATATCTCGAATGGAACAAGTCAAACTCGGTCGGCCCTCGCACGGGTCGGGCAGAAAATCTTACGCTGTCCTCGGCCGGTACTGGGCGCTCGTTGCGCTAAGCTTGGCAATTGTGTCCGGCGGCGGCGTGGCGCACTCCGCCGTCACTGGTTGCGGCAAGACACCGACGGTCTTCAAATCACGCGGGGTATTTGCGCGCATCAGTGCCAAGCTTCTGGGCGATGAGACAATCCGAATCCTGGCGATAGGATCTTCTTCCACGCAGGGCGTTGGCGCATCTGACGCAGCTCATTCCTATCCGGCCCTGCTTGAAACCGACCTCGAGTCGGCCTGGAAGGAAAATGTCACGGTCATCAATGCGGGAATCGGCGGCGAGACCGCGATCCAGACCATCGAGCGGCTTGAGGGAGCCCTGAAGACCGAGCGATTCGATCTTGTGATCTGGCAGGTTGGCACCAATGATGCGGTGAACGGCGTGGCCGAGGAGCAGTTTCGTTTGATGCTTGACCGCGGGATCAGAGCGGCCAAATCCGCCTCGACCGATTTGGTGCTCCTCGATCAGCAATATTATCCGACGATCAAAGACCCGGCGCGCTATGAGCGTTTTGTCCGCGCGGTCGACGCCCTCGGTGAAGAACGCAGCATTTCGGTATTTTCCCGCTATGCGATGATGAAGGACTGGGCGAGCGAGTCTGTGGAAGGTTTACGCGAGATGCTCTCAGGCGACGGTTTCCATATGGGCGACAAAGGCTATGATTGCCTGGCCGCGCAGGTGGCGCGGGAACTTGAATCGGCGGTGGCCAACAGCAAAGCGGCGCCGCAAGTCGCGGTCGCCACGGGGCAGTGAAGCTCTCTTAACACGCCGACAAGGGTTGGCTGCCACACTGTCGGGGCGGATGCGCCGGGCCGTTTGGGTCTGGACACGGACGAGCCCAGCAGGCCTCAAGGTGGTTGATGACTGAAACCCGACGCCGTCTTCGCCTTCGGGATGTCCTGACCGATGGCCGCATTGCGCTGATGCTGCCCCTTGGCTTTTCCTCCGGGTTGCCCTTTCTCCTGGTGTTCAGCACTCTTTCGGCGTGGCTGAGGGAGGCCGGGATCTCGCGCACCGAGATCGGTATGCTGAGCTGGGTGGCCTTGGCTTACTCGCTGAAGTTCCTGTGGGCTCCCATCGTCGACCGCTACGATGTGCCGGGGCTTGCGCAACTCTTCGGCCGCCGGCGCGGGTGGATGATCCTGGCGCAACTGGCGACGGCTCTGGGCCTTGTCGGCATCGCCTTGAGCGATCCCGCAACCCGCCTTGGTCTCACCATCGCGTCAGCCCTGCTTGTCGCCTTCGCATCGGCCACGCAGGACGTCGTGATTGACGGCTGGCGCATCGATGCTGCGCCCACCGACCGCCAGGGGATGATGGCCGCGAGTTTGCAGCTGGGATACCGGCTGTCGCTGATCTGCGCCGGAGCCGGCGCGCTCTACATGGCCGAGTTCGTCAACTGGCGCAGCGCCTATCTGGCCATGGCTGGCCTCATGGGCGTCGGTCTGATGGGCGCGCTCATCGCCCCCCGGGTCGACCAGGTGGCGTCAGGAAAACAGCCTTCTTTCGGGGCCGCCATCGTCGAGCCGCTCAGCGAGTTGTTTCGGCGGAAGGGCTTGGTGCTCGTGCCGATCCTGCTTCTCATCTCCTGCTTCCGTCTGCCGGATTTCGTCGCGGGCGTGATGGCCAATCCCCTCTATATCGATCTCGGGTTCTCCAAGGCCGACATCGCCAATGTGTCGAAGATCTATGGTGTGTGGATCGGCATCGCCGGTGCATTTGCGGGCGGGCTGGCGCTCACCCGCATCGGATTATGGTGGACACTGCTGATCGGGGCTTTCATCGCCGCCTCGTCGAACCTGATGTTCGCGTGGCTGGCCATGGAGGGAGCGCGGCTCGATCTTCTGATACTCTCCATCAGCGTCGATAATTTCGCTTCGGGCTTTGCCGGCTCGGCGCTGATCGCCTACATGTCGGGACTGACGGCCCCAGGCTTGGCAGCCGCCCAGTACGCCCTGCTGAGCTCGCTCTATGCCCTGCCCGGGAAGGTGATCGGCGGAACATCGGGGGCGGTGGTCGATGCCTATGGGTATCCAGCCCTGTTCACGGCGACGGCGGCGATCGGGATTCCCCTCGTGATCCTGTGCTTCGTGGTGCGACGCGACACAAATCGGACCGAGGAGGCCCGTGAGGCCGCGGATCGGGCCATGGCAGAAGCGGAACCCTCCCGCGCCTGATTTTGGCCCGCTTGCGCCACGGACGCATGGTTGCGTCCCGCGTGAGGCCGCATTATCCCTCGTTTAAGACGAGGAAACGACAATGACGGTCAAAATTGACGGCGCAAAACTGAAACTACGCGACGTGGCGCGCGTAGCGCGCCCAAACGGGAACGGACGCTTTGAGAAAGCGGTGCTCGATCCGCAGGCCCGAGAGCGCATCGCCGCAACCCGGGCCTACATCGATCAGCATTGGATGCACGACGACGCACCGCTGATGTATGCTTTTAACACCGGCGTGGGTCTGTTCAAGGACCAGCGGGTTCTGATCGCCGACATGGCGGCCTACCAGAAGAAAAGCGTCTATGCGCACGCCACCGGCATCGGTGAGCCGTTCAGCGAGGATGTCACGCGCGCCATGATGCTGCTGCGCGCCAATGCCTTCGCGTCCAATTATTCCGGGCCCCGGGTGGAACTGGTCGAGCGCCTGATCGCATTTCTCAATGCGGGTCTTCACCCGGTGATTCCGCAGAAAGGGTCTGTCGGCGCGTCCGGCGACCTGGCGCCGCTCGCCCATATGGCTGGCGCCGTGTGCGGTTTTGCCGAAGCCGAGATGGTCTACAAGGGAAGGCGTTTGCCCGCCCGTGAAGCGATCGCGAAAGCCGGCTTCGACCCGGATTTCGAGCTTGGCGCAAAAGACGCCTCAGCCCTCATCAATGGCTCGACTGCCTCCCTGGCGCTGGGTGCGCTGGCGACCGCCGATGCCCGCCGCCTGCTCAAGCAGGCTGATATCGCCATGTGTCTGTCGCTTGAGGCGATGCGCGGCGAATTGGCGGCGTTCGATCCGCGTCTGCACCGGGCGCGCCCGCATCACGGACAATTGCGAATCGCGCGCAATCTCCTGCGCATCCTTGAAGGCTCCACGCGCTGCTCGCAGGCTGCCCGCGACGTGATTTTCCCCGACGAGGTGCGCCAGCCTGGCGCCAAGGCGTCGCCGCGTGTGCAGGATGTTTATTCGTTGCGCTGTACGCCGCAGGTGCATGGACCGGCTGTCGAAGCGCTCGAATATGTGGAGCGGATCATCAGCACAGAGATGAATTCGGCCACCGACAATCCGCTTATTTTCGATGATGGAAAGGGCGGTTACGAGTCGATTTCGGGCGGCCATTTCCACGGCCAATATGTGGCCCAAGCCATGGACATTCTGGCGATCGCCATGACGGATCTGGGCTCGATCTCAGAGCGTCGTCTAGCGCGGCTGGTCGATCCCACGATGTCATACGGGTTGCCGCGCAACCTCCTTGCCGGGAAGCGCGGTCTCAATACCGGATTTGCCACCGTGCAATGTTCCATGTCGGCGCTGGTGATGGAGAACCGGGGATTGTCGATGCCGGGTTCGGTCGATTCCATTCCCGGAAAATCGAACGCGGAAGATCATGTGTCCAATTCGACATGGTGCGGACGCAAGGCGCGCACCATCGTGGAAAATGTCGAGCAGATCGTGGCGTGCGAATTGCTGATGGCGGCGCAGGCCCTGAGTCTCGTAGCCCCCATTGCAAAGGACTATGCCATCGGTAAGGGCTCTCAGGCGGCTTTCGATGCGATCCGGGCCGTTATCCAACCCGCGCTCGATGGCGACAGGTGGTATGCAACGGAGATGGCCCAGGCGCTCGACCTCGTGCGCTCCGGGGCGGTGGTGACGGCTGTCGAGGATGCGGTCGGGACGCTGGAATAAACCGCTAGGGACGCGTAGCGCCCCCGGCGATTTGGCTGATCAGAAGCGGCGGGGGCTGCAACGCTGGACGTTGCGCACCACGACGGTTCCGTTGGGGCGAAACACACGTTCCTGCACCCACCGGCAACGGGGACGGGCTCGTACGCCGCAATCCTGGACTGTGCGCCACACCACGCGGCCATTAGGCCGGACAACGCGGACGCGCCGCGTGACGCAGGCCACATCCTCGATGAGGGAGGGCGCTTGGAGCTCGCTTGCATTGAATCGCGCCTGGGCTTCGGGCGCGGAGAAAAATCCGATTCCGAGGGCAAAGGCGAATGCCGGAAGAACAATGGCGCGCATGGTTCGATCCTTCGACAAGGGTGCTAAAAGTCGAACGTCAACCGTAATTCCCAGCAGGGGTTCCGCAGCCTCGGAGGTCGTGTGATGCCGCCTCAAATCGTTCTTAATGAAGTGTGTGCGGCGGATGGCCCGGCTCTGGTGACGGCCAATCTTGCCAGCATGACTTTGCACGAACCCTGGGTCTATCCCTGCCGTGACGCCGCATCATTCGAAGCCTATCTGACCCGGTGCGATGGTGAGCGGTCGGTGGGATTCGTGGCGCGCGACGGGATGCACGGACGCATCGTCGGCGTGGTGAACCTCAACGAGATCGTGCGAGGGTACTTTCAGAGCGCTTATCTGGGCTATTACGCGATGGCGGACGCCACGGGCGGCGGGCGCATGAGTGAGGCCGTCCGAATGGCTGTGACCATTGCGTTCGGTCGGCTCGGCCTGCACCGCCTGGAGGCCAATATTCAGCCTGGCAACATGCGTTCCCTCGCGCTCGTCCAACGGCTGGGGTTTCGACGCGAGGGCTACTCGCCGCATTATCTCAATATCGGCGGCGCGTGGCGCGATCACGAGCGCTGGGCGATCCTGTCCGAGATGTGGAGTGAGCATTAGGGCTGCGGCGTCAGGCGCTTCTGCAGGAACGTTCGCGGGATGCCGGGCGCGAAATTCTGGAGCTCTCCGAACACCGCGAAGCCAAGACGCTCGTAGAGCGACGCCGCGTGCACGTTGAGGGTCTCGAGCCAGGCGGAATGGCAGCCGCGACGGAGCGCCTCTTCCTCCGCGCACGCAATGAGGCGGCTGGCGATCCCTTGGCCACGCAGGGATTCGGGCACGAAGATCAACTCGATGGAGAGCCAGCCGCGCGCCGTACGGCCCCAGAGACCGCCAAGGACAGCGCCTTCCTCCGAACGGATCGCAACCGCCAGGTCCGTGATGACCTCGCCGGGCGAGACGGTGGCGAAATTGTAGTCCCGCAGACCGTCATGAATGATCGCTTTCAGGGCCGCGTCCGGTTCCGCCACAAGTGCGATCTCGCAGGTCATGCGACGAGTCTCGTCACCGTGTCGATCAGGACGCGGGCCGCCACATCCGCGTCCGCCACGGTGATCGACTCCGCCGGGTTGTGGCTGATGCCGTCCTTGCAGCGCACAAACAACATCGCGGTGGGGCACAAGGCCGCCATGGCGACCGCATCGTGCCCGGCTCCGGAGGCGAGCCGGACGGGTGGAATATGCAACCCAGACAGGCTGTCGTCGAGTACCGCCATCAGGCCTGAATCCATCGCGGTTGCTGGCGAATCCATGAAAGGCTTGAGGTCGAAATCGACCTTGCGCCGCTGTGCAATGGCCTCGCAGGCGCTTGTCATCTGGCGCACCATCGCATGACGCTGCGTGTCGTCTGGGGAGCGCGCATCGAGCGTGAAGACGACACGCGCCGGGATGACATTGACCGCGCCGGGTTCGATCTGGGCTGCTCCCACGGTGGCGACTGTGCCGGGGTATTTGCCGCCGATGGTCTCGATCGCGAGGATCATCTCCGCCGTCGCCGCCAGCGCATCGCGCCGCATGTCCATGGGAACAGTTCCCGCATGGCCGGCCTCACCCGTGACGGTCACGCGTGCGCGTGAGACCCCATTGATCGCCGACACGATTCCGACAGGCAGGTCCTGCGCTTGCAATTGCGGACCCTGCTCGATGTGGACCTCGAGGTAGCCGCGATAATCCTCAGGCCGGCGCGCGACGCTGGCGATCTGCGAAGCGTCCCCGCCGAAGGCACGAAGGGCGTCGCGAAGGACAAGGCCGTCCTGGTCCACGCCGTCGAGCCAGCGCAGGTCGTAGCGACCCGACAAGGCATAGGCGGTAGAGAGATTGGTGGGAAAGCGCGCATTCTCCTCGTCGCCGAAGGCGATGATTTCGATCGGGCAGGCGGGCACGATGCCACGCTCGCGCAGCGCCTCCACGGCGACGATTCCCAGAACCACCCCCAGCGTCCCGTCATACCGCCCGGCATCGACGACGGTGTCGATATGAGACCCGATGATCAGCGCAGGCCTGTCGGGGTTTTGCCCCTCAAGCCGCCCGACGACCGAGCCGAGCGGATCGATCCGGCTCTCGAGGCCGGCGGCGCGCATGAAGGCGAGGGTCGCTTCAGCGGCCGCGCGATGGGCCGGCGAAAGGTAGAGGCGAGTCAGGCGCGCCGGGTCGTCGCTGTACTGCGAAAGCGCGTCGAGCAGGGCTATCGCCCTGCGACCAAGTGCATGTTCCGTTGCGGGCGCTGGCGTCATGATTACCGCAAACTGTTCAGGGACACGACCTCACGGATGCAGGCGAGACGGTCAGGCGGTCACGCCGAGCTTCTTCTGCAGGCTGGTCGAGGACGTGGTGTATTGGAAGAGCAGCTTCTTGTCCGGATACACGTAGCGGTGCACCTTTTGCGCCGCGAGCGCCCCCTCGTGGAAGCCGGACAGGATCAGTTTCAGCTTGCCCGGATAGGTGTTGATATCGCCGATGGCGAAAACCCCCGGCACATTGGTCTCGAATTTCTCGGTGTCAACCGGGATGAGATTCTCATGCAGGTTGAGGCCCCAGTTCGCGATGGGACCGAGCTTCATGGTGAGGCCGAAGAACGGCAGCACCACGTCGCAATCCACCGAGACGATCGAGCCATCGTCCTTCTTGATCTCCACGCCTTCAAGCACGGGCGCTTTGCCCTTGAGATGCGTGACCTGTCCGAGATGCAGATCCATGTCGCCGCCGGCAACGAGGGCCCGCATCTTCTCCACCGTGTGGGGTGCGGCGCGGAAGGCGTCGCGACGGTGGAGCAGCGTCAGGCGCTTGACGATGGGCTGCAGGTTGACGGTCCAGTCGAGGGCGGAATCACCGCCGCCGACAATCAGCACACGCTTGTCGCGGAACATCTGCATGTGCCGGACCGCGTAGAACACCCCGGTCCCCTCGTAGGCCTCGATATTTTCCATCGGCGGCTTCTTCGGCTGGAACGAGCCGCCGCCCGCGGCGATGATGATCGCCTTGCAGGTGAAGGTCGTCCCATCCTCGGCCGTGCGGACGCGAAACAGCGGCGCCTCCGGCGTGCCGATGGGCTCGACGCTCTCGACCATCTCGTTGAAATGGAACGTCGGGTGGAAGGGTTCGATCTGGGCCAGCAGGTTATCGACGAGGCCCTGCCCGGTCACCATTGGGAAGCCCGGAATGTCGTAAATCGGCTTTTCGGGGTAGAGCTCGGCGCATTGGCCGCCCACCTTGGGTAGAATGTCGATGAGATGGCATTTGATGTCGAGGAGGCCGAGCTCGAAAACGGCAAAGAGGCCCACGGGCCCCGCGCCGATGATGACGACGTCGGTTTCGATATTGTCGGTCATGAACAGGCTCCTTCGAGAGGCCCTCGAAAAGCACGGTCTCTCGGTTTTGGCAATGCGCCAGGCGGACGCTCAGCCATTCGCCGGAGCAAGGGTCAGTTCCAGACCGTCGAGGTCGGGCGTCCAGATGATCTGGCAGGACAGGCGGGAGGTCGGATGCGTGATCACGGTATCCAGTTGATCCTCTTCCTCGTCGGTCGCGGGATCAAGCTTCTCCACCCAGTCCTTCGCGATGAAGACGTGGCAGGTCGCGCATTCGCATGCGCCGCCGCACACGCCCTCGATGGGCAGGCCCCAATCCCGGATGATCTCCATCACACGCCAGCCCTCGACGCACTCGAGGGTGTGGCGCTGGCCTTGGCGGTCGGTCACATGGATGACGCCCATGAAACGGGGATTCCTTAGGGATCACAACGGTGTGGAGAAGGGCGCGAACCGCGCGGTCAGGCTGGATATCGGACTTTGCAGTCTATTCGTCAATATTGGGTGGTCTGGCTCAAACTCCCAGGGTCTCGGTCCGCAGCGCCTCGTCCTTGAGGAAATCGGCCGTCGTGCCCTGAAACCGGACGGAGCCGCGCTCGATGACGCAGGTCCGGTCGGCAATAGCCGCCGCGAAGGCCCAGTTCTGTTCCGACAAAAGCACCGCCACCCCTTCGGCCTTCATGGCCCGCACGGCCTGCGCCATCGTCTGGACGATCACCGGCGCGATGCCCTCGGAGGGCTCGTCGAGGAGGATCGCCTCGGGATTTCCCATCAGCGTGCGGGCGATCGCCAGCATCTGCTGTTCCCCGCCCGACATGTGGCCGCCGCGGCGTCCGCGCATCTCGGCGAGATTGGGAAACAGCGCAAACAGGCGTGTCAGGTCCCACGGCGAGCGGCCGCCGCGCTGGGCCTGTCGGCCGACCTCGAGGTTCTCCGCGACCGTCAGGTCGGTGAAGATCCGGCGGTCCTCGGGGACATAGCCCAGACCCAGCCGTGCGATGCCGTATGTCGGCCGTCCGACGATCGACTGGCCCTTGAAGGTCAGCCGGTCGGCGCGCGCGGAGACAAGCCCCATGATGGCTTTCAAGGTGGTGGTCTTGCCCGCGCCGTTCCGGCCGATCAGGGCCACGACCTCGCCCGGCTGGACCTGAAGCGAGATATCGAACAGCACTTGCGCGCGCCCATAGCTTGCGGATAGCTCGTGGACGTCGAGAAGCGGGCTCACGGCGCTGCGGCCGTGAGGGGCAGATCCCCCAGATAGGCTTGTCGGACCCGCGCATTGCCCCGCACCTCAGCGGGCGTCCCCGTCGCAATGATCTCGCCACGCAGGAGAACCAGAATGCGGGACGCGTGGCCGAACACCACATCCATGTCGTGTTCGGTGAACAGGACGCCGATGCCGCGGCTGGTCGCGATGGAATGCGTGAGTTCCATCAGGGCGGCTCGTTCGCGCAGGGCCATACCGGCGGTCGGCTCGTCCATCAGCAGCAGGCGGGGATCGCCCGCCAGGGCAACCGCCAGTTCCACCCGCTTCACGTCCCCATAAGCGAGCTCGGAGCAGGGGCGCTCGAACGCCTCGTGCATGCCGACCAACTCCAAAAGGTCCCGCGCCTCGGCCCGGTGGCGATCACGGGCGGGCGTCCATGCCGAATGGTTTTCCCCGGAGCGGCTGATCAGGGCCATCTGCACGTTCTCGCCGACCGTCATGGACTGAAACGCCTGGGCGACCTGGAAGGTGCGGCCGATACCGAGGCGGAACCGCTCCCCCGGGGAAGCGAGGGTGATCGCCTTGTCGTTAAGGGAGACGGACCCGCCGTCCGGGCGAAGCTGACCGCCGATCATATTGAACACCGTCGATTTCCCCGCCCCGTTCGGGCCGATCAACGCCAGCATCTCGCCGCGCTCGACCTGGAAGCTCACATTGCGTGCGGCCACCACGCCGCCAAACGCTTTGCTCAGGGCTTGGACGCTGAGCAGGCTCACGCCCGGTCCTCCCGCCAGTATCGGATGGTGCCCACGAGCCCGCGGGGAAAGATCAACACCATGGCAATGATGCTCGACCCCAGAACCAGCCGCCACAGGGCTGTCACGGGCATGACCTGGTCGCGCATGGTGTGGAGCACAGCTGAGCCGACCAGGGGACCGGCAATCGTCTGGATGCCGCCCAGGAGCAGCATGGTCAGCGCGTCCACGGATGTGGGAATGCCCAGCAGGCTGGGATCCACCGATCCGCGCGAGAACGCGTAGAGCGACCCGGCAATTCCCGCTGCCGCACCGGCGAGAACGAAGGCGAGCCAGCGTTGCTGGCGGACCGCAATACCGATGGCTTCGGCGCGCGATTCGGAATCCCGGGCCGCCCGCAGCGTGTAACCGAACGGCGAGTCGATCACCCGGGTCAGGACGAACACGGTGGCGGCTGTGAGAATCAAAGTCAGCCAGTAATAGGCGTCACGCGGCGCGGCCCAGGCGGAGGGCCAGATCCCCACGATGCCATTGTCGCCGCCGGTGACCTCAACCCATTGAAACGCGACCGCATAGAGGATCTGAGCTGCCGCAAGGGTCATCATGGCAAGATAGATGCCTGACAGCCGCACCACGAAGGCCCCAATGAGGGCTGCCCCAAGGCCTGACAGAACCAGCCCGGCAGGAAGGGCCGCCTCCATGGGAGCACCCAGCCAGCGCACGGCCAACGCCGACCCGTAGGCGCCGAGTCCAAAGAATGCGGCGTGACCGAAGCTCACAAGGCCACCCACGCCAATCAGGAGCTGGAGGCTGAAGGCAAACAGCGCAAAGACCAGAATTTCGGTCGCCACCTTAAGGAGATAGGCGTCGCCCAGCAGCGGGAGGGCGGCCAGGCACGCCAAAACGATGGCGGCCAGCATGCGGCCATAAGGCGTCGGCCTGCGGCTCACGATGCCCACCGCGTGTCCGCTGGCGAGGATTTCAGGCCGGCCGAAGAACCCGCTGGGACGAACCGCCAGCACGAGCGCCATCAGCAGAAAGACGACGATGAGCGTGCTTTTCGGAAAGATCAGGATACCGAAAGCCTGCAACTGGCCGATGATCAGGGCCGCCAGGAACGCGCCCGGAACGCTTCCCATGCCGCCCACGACCGTGACGACGAAACATTCCGCGATGATCGAGAGATCCATCCCGGTATTGGCCGCCACGCGGGGAATCTGCAGGGCGCCGCCAAGGCCTGCCAAAAAGGCTCCGAGGAACAGGGTGCCGGTGAACAAGAGGGCCTGATTGACACCCAAAGCCGCCACCATGTCGCGATCCTGCGTCGCGGCGCGCACGAGAATGCCGAAGCGCGTCCGCCGCAACAGCCACCATACCGCTCCGAGCACGACGGGACCCGCCGCGATCAGCACCAGCTCGTAGGAGGGAAAGCGCCGACCGAGGATTTCGACGGGAGCGCGCAGGCCGGGGGCGCGGGGCCCGAGGATGTCCTGCGGGCCAAAGACCTGGACCACCAGATCCTGCAGCACCAGAACGACGCCAAAGGTGGCCAGAAGCTGAAACAGTTCCGGTGCGCCGTAGATACGCCGCAGCAGAAGCACCTCGATCACGACTCCCAGCAGCCCCACGATCATGGCCGACAGGAGAATGCCAGCCCAGAAGGATACGGGCCCGAACGAGAACTCGAGCAGCCACGGCACGAGGGTGGCGGCGGTGAAGGCCCCGACCATATAGAGCGAACCGTGGGCGAAATTGACGATGCGGGTGACGCCGAACACGAGCGTCAATCCGCACGCCGTGATGAACAGCGACGAGGCGCTGGCGAGGCCGCTGAGGGCCTGGATGGCGACGAAGGAGAGGTCCATCACGCTGCTACCCGACGGTCACGGTCGGCGGCGCCCCGGGGCCCAAGGTTCAGTCCTTCCGCACAGCCTTCACCTGGGCTTCGGTCGGCATATAGGTCGTGCCGTCGATGTATTTCCAATCCGACATGCCGCCTGCCGCGCCCTTGAGCTTCAGCTTGCCGACCCAGGCACCCATGCTCGACTGGTTGTCGATTCCCCGCATGGTGACCGGTCCGGCCACCGTGTCGAACTTGGCGTCTTCCAGCGCCTTCATGATCGCGGCCGTGTCGGTGGAGCCGGCCCGCTCGATCGTATCGCGGATCATGTACATGACCATGTAGCCGAGCAGCGAACCGAGGCGGGGGGTGTCGTTGTAGCGGGCGCGATAGGCCTCGATGAAGGCCCTGTGCTTGGGATCGGTGATTTCATCCCAGGGATAGCCCGTGACCGTCCAGCCTTCCGGCACCTCGTCCTTCAGGGGGAGCAGCCATTCGGGCTCGCCGGTGAGGAGCGACAGGACCGTCTTCTTCTCGAACAATCCCCGCGTGTTGCCCTCGCGGACGAACTGGGTGAGGTCGGGCCCGAACGTGACGTTGAAGATGCCGTCGGGCTTGGCCTGCTCGAGAGCCGAGACGGTCGCGCCCGCCTCGATCTTGCCGAGCGCCGGATATTGCTCGGCAACGATCTCGGCGCCTGGAACGCGTTCCTTGATGAGGCGCTTGAAGACCTCTGCGGCGGACTGGCCGTATTCGTAATTCGGCGCGACGATCGCCCAGCGCTTCGCACCGGACGCCTTGGCCTGCTCGACGAGCATGCCGACCTGCATGAAATTGTTGGGACGGATGCGGTAGGTATAGGGATTGCCCTGGGCCATCGTGATGGCGTCGGTCAGCGGTTCGGCCGCGATGTAGACGATCTTCTTCTGGTTGGCGTAATCGGCCATTGCCACGCCGATATTCGACAGGAACGAGCCGAACAGCAGCGAGACCCCCTCGCGGGTGACCAGTTCGTCGGCGACCCGGGTCGTGTCGCCCGTGGTCGAGCCGTCGTCGCGGGAGAGGACTTCGATCTTCCGGCCCAGCACGCCGCCCTTGGCGTTGATCTCGTCGAGGGCCATGCGCCAGCCGTCGCGGTAGGGGACCGTGAAGGCGGCCCATTTGGCGTAGGAGTTCAATTCGCCGATCTTGATCGGAGCGGTCTGCGCCCACGCAGCGGGTGCTGCCGTCGCCAGAGCGAGACCAAGGATAAGCCGACGGGTCATTGACATCATCGCCATCTCGCAACCCCTGCGTTTGAAGGACAAGCGAGGGTGTAAGGCCAATCGCGCGCTGAAGAAAGCCTCAATCAACGGCAGACGCCGATTTGACCGCGCCCCGCATCCGGCCTTGCGCCGCGCCCAAACACGATGACAATGGCGCTTCCACGACGTCGTCTCAGACGCCGCCTCACAAATTGCACGGCCGTCCCAATGCTCCTCGAACGTGATCCTGCCCGCGCCTTCATGCCCTATCCGCCAGTCGCTGTGACGAGCGCGACGGACGGGCCCCTCGCGGGCCTGACCTTTGCGGTCAAGGACCTGTTTGATGTAGCGGGCTACCCGACCAGCGCAGGCTCGCCCCAGATGCTGGCGATGTCGGGCATCAAGACGCGCACGGCGCCCACTGTCCAGCGACTGCTTGATGCGGGCGCGCGATTCGTCGGCAAGACGATCACCGACGAGTTGGCGTTCTCCATGAGCGGGAAGAATGCCCATTTCGGAACACCTTTGAACGGCGGCGCTCCCGACCGGATCCCCGGCGGCTCCTCGTCGGGCTCGGCTGCGGCGGTCTCCCACGGTCTGTGCGATTTTGCCCTCGGGACCGATACGGGCGGCTCCGTGCGGGCGCCGGCCAGCCATTGCGGGCTGTTCGGGCTTCGACCGACTCATGGACGGATCAGCCTTGAAGGGTGTCATGCGTTGGCGCCATCGTTCGACAGCTGCGGCTACTTCGTGCGCCATCATCGAACGCTTGTTAGAATCGGCGAAATCCTCCTCGGTAGCGATCCCCATCCGCTCCCCGCGACCCCGCGCATGCTCGTTGCACGGGACGCCTTCGGACTTCTGGAAAGGCCGGTGCGCACGGCTCTGAGTCCGGCGGTCGCGCACATCGAGGCACTCCTTGGCAAGGCCATCGAGACGGATGTGGCAACGGAGGGGTTCTCCGCGCTCTACTGGGCGATGCGCTATATCCAGGGCCACGAGGCGTGGCGCGTCGATGGCCCCATGATCACCCGTCTGAAACCACCCCTGGGACCGGGCGTCGGTGACCGGTTTGAATTCGCACGAGATGTGACTGAGCGGCAGCTCGCCGAGGCACTGCCGATCAGAAATGCGTTCCGAGAGCGGTTTGCGGCGATTCTCGGTGATGACGGGGTCCTGATCCTCCCGACCATGCCGGACGTAGCGCCCCTGCTCACGGAAGGTGAGGAAGCCCTCAACGACTATCGCAACAAGGCCCTCAACCTCCAGTGCCTTTCCGTCCTCTCCGGCTTGCCGCAGATCTCAATCCCGCTCGCCACGCGGCTTGGAGCACCGCTCGGGCTCTCAATTCTGGGTCCGGCCGGATCCGATCTGAGCCTCCTCTCGCTCGCGGCGCGGATCGCCGAAGGCGCTGAACAAGCCGGCCGACACGGCGTTACGACAACGACCACAGCCTGATCTCACTCGAACGGGGACGACAGATGACACATCCAGCGGTCGATATGGACGCCCCGCGCGTGGCCATCGCCAGCGCCTGCGTTCTGGGCGAAGGACCGGTCTGGGACCACCGCAACGGAACGCTCCTGTTCGTGGACATCAAGGATCCGGCGATCTGGCGCTATCACCCGGAGAGCGGTAAGCACACCCGGACAGCTTGCCCTGAACGTGTCGGGTTCGTCGCGCTCACCCAAGATCCTGATATCGTGATCGCTGGGTTCAAATCCGGTTTGGTGCGGTTCAACCTCTGGGGCGGCGAGATCCAGCCTTTGGTGTCTCCCGAGCCGGACCTGCCGAACAACCGGATCAATGACGGCCATGTGGGGCCGGACGGCCGGCTGTATTTTGGCACCATGGACGACGACGAGAAAAATCCCACGGGTGCATTCTGGCGCTGGGACGGCAAGGTTCTGCACCGCTTTCGCCACAATATCACGATCACCAACGGGCCGGCCTTCAGCCCGGATGGCCGGACCATCTACACCATCGATACCCTGAAGCGGACAATCCATGCGCAGGATCTGGGCGATGGCGACCCGGGGGAGGCCCGCCTCTTCGTCCAGCTCGACGAGAGCGGCGGCAATCCGGATGGTGTCTGTGTCGATTCGGACGGCCATTTGTGGGTCTGCCACTGGGGCGGATCCCGGATCACGCGTCTGGCGCCGGACGGAAGCGTCGAACGGGTTGTGCCCATGCACACCGCGCAGGTCACCAAATGCGCATTTGGAGGAGAGGATCTGGCTTCCATCTACATCACCACCGCCGCCATCGGCCGTGATCCGCATTTCGATCCGATGGCCGGGCACCTCTATTGCCTCCAGCGCAGCGGTATTCGCGGGCTGAAGTCCAATATCTTCGAAGGATGAGCGCGTGATCAGGCCCTTCGGGTCTGTCGACGACGTCGATATCTCGGAGGTCGGTCTCGTGGGGCCGGACGGGATGGAGATGCAGGTCCTCACATGGGGCGCTGTCATCCGTGATCTGGTCGTACCGGCCAAGGGAGGCGTGCAGCGGGTCCTTCTCGGTTTGACCTCCATCGAAGACTACGTCCGGCATTCGCCCTATTTCGGCGCGATCGTGGGCCGTTACGCCAATCGGATCGGGCGGGCACGGTTCAGCCTGGACGGCCACACCGACGTCCTCGACGCGAACGAGGGGCGCAATCAGCTCCATGGCGGCTCCCGCGGCTTTGGAACACGGCCATGGGCGATCCTCGATTACGAACCCGCGCGCGTTACCCTGGGCTTGCTCTCCCGCGACGGCGATATGGGCTATCCGGGCCGTCTCCTGGCAACCTGCACATACACGCTTTTGGCACCGGCGACCCTTCGCATCGAACTCACGGCCACGAGCGACAAACCGACGCCGGTAAACCTGACCAGCCATGCCTATTTCAACCTCGACGGCAGTGCCGATATCTGCTCGCACCAGTTGATGATTGCGGGCGATTTCATCACCCCGACCGACGCCGACCTCATTCCCACCGGTGCCATTAAGAGCGTTGAAGAAACGCCCTTTGATTTTCGAACCCTGCGGCCGATCGGTGCAGTGCAGCTCCTGCACAATCGCCTGTCCTACGACGTCAATTACGTGCTTCGCGGTCCTCCAGGGTCCCTGGCCCATGCATCCACCCTGGCGTCTCTGAAAAGCGGTGTCGCGATGGAGCTGTGGACCACCGAGCCGGGCCTTCAATTCTACGGCGGCCACATGATCGACGTCCCGGTTTCGGGCCTCGGGGGGCGTCCCTATGGCCCATACGCGGGTTTGTGTCTCGAACCACAGCGATTCCCCGACGGCCCCAATAAGGCCCACTTTCCCAGCACTATCCTGATCCCGGGAATGACGTCGCGCCAAACCAGCGAATACCGATTCGCCCTCATGTGAGGAACTCGGTGGTTGGCAAAATCGTTGACCTTGGCTGTCCATGACAGCCGCAACAGGAAGAGACAGGAATGCCGGTCTTGGACGCAAGGGCTCTGGAGTTGGATCCGAAAGGTGCCGCGTTTTTGCGCGACGTGCTTCGTGGCGACTCGACGCCTCGTGCCTTCCAGTCGCGGGCTTCCAAGCCGGGCGCTTCCAGGGTTGTTGATCCCCTTCGTCGCCGCCCGGATCGGATTGTCACGCCTGCCTGATCAGGCAGGTCGCTCATCGAGCAATCCGCGCTTGCGTAACAGGGCCTGCGCGTTTGGGAGCCGTCCCCTGAAAGCCGTGTAGGCTTCCGTTGGATCCCGCAAATTACCGGCAGAATAGATGTACCGCTTCAGTTTCGCGGCGAGATCCGGGTCGAAGGCGTCGCCCGTCTCCTCGAAAGCCGTAAAGGCATCGGCATCAAGGACCTCAGACCACAGGTAGCTGTAATAGCCGGACGAATAGCCGTCCCCGGCGAAAACATGAGCGAAATGGGGTGTACGGTGGCGCATGACAATTTCGCGCGGCATCCCAATGGACGCGAGCGTGTCCTTTTCGAATTGCGCAGCATCCAGCGGTGTTGACGCATCTCGTTGATGGAGGGCGATGTCGACCAGAGCGGACGACAGATATTCCACGGTCGCCTGCCCTTGGTTGAAATTGCGTGCACTCATCAGCCGTTGAAGCAGCGGCTCGGGAATAGGCTCTCCGGTCTGCGCATGCGTGGCGTAACGGCGCAGTATCTCAGGCTGTGACAGCCAATGCTCAAAGAGCTGAGACGGCAATTCGACGAAGTCCGTCGAGACGCTTGTGCCCGACAGAAGCGGATAGGTGACGTCGGACAGGAGCCCATGGAGAGCGTGCCCGAACTCATGGAACAGCGTCCGCGCATCGTCGAAGCTCAGCAGGGATGGCTCCCCTTGTCCCCCCTTTGCAAAATTCATCACATTCACGATCACGGGGCGGACCACCCCGTCGAGCTTCTCCTGCGAACGAAACGCGCTCATCCAAGCGCCGCTCCGCTTTGACGCGCGGGCGAAATAGTCGCCGATGAACGTGCCCACGGTCGCACCCGTGGCGTCGGACACGCGCCATGCGCGGATGTCCGGATGATAGCGGGGAATGTCCGCCAGTTCCTCAAAGCGCAAACCGAACAGGCGATGCGCAGTCTCGAACGCGGCCTCGATGATCCGGTCGAGCTGGAAATAGGTTTTCACAACCGACTCGTCGAGATCGTGTCGGGCGCGGCGAACCTGCTCCGCATAAAAGCGCCAGTCCCACGGCTCGATGGCAATCGTCTCGTTCTTCGATGCCGCGAAGGCGCGCAGATCGTCCCGTTCGGCAAGGGCACGGCTCCGGGCGGGATTCCAGACCTCGTTGAGGAGCCCCAGCACGGCGTCGGGAGTCTTTGCCATGGTATCGGCGAGCTTGAAATCGGCGAAGGTCTTGTACCCCAGCAGTTTTGCCCGCTCGGCGCGGAGCGCCACCATCTCGGCGATGATCGCCTTGTTGTCCGTGGAACCGCCGTTGTCTCCTCGCGCGATCCACGCCTTGAAAGCCTGTTCGCGGAGGTCGCGACGCTCCGAGAATTGAAGGAACGGTTCGATGCTCGATCGGGATAGCGTGATCACATGCTTGCCGGGCAGACCCGCATCCTCGGCCGCCCGCGCCGCGGCTTCGCGCAGGAAGGGCGGAAGCCCTGCGAGGTCTGATTCGCCGTCGAGGATCAGCCGGTAGGATGTCTCGTCCGCGAGCACGTTCTGGGAGAACTGCGTGCCCAATGTCGCCAATCGCTGGGTGACCTCGGCCAACCTTGCCTTGCCGGCCTTGTCGAGCCGTGCGCCGGCGCGGACGAAGATGGTGCGATAGCGATCCAGCACACGCGCCTGCTCCGCCGTCAATCCGAGCGCGTCTCGGTCCGCATCGAGGGCTTCGACACGGGCAAAAAGCGCGCCATTCATGAAGATGTCGCTGCGATGCTTGGCCAGAACAGGCGCCAGCTCACGCTCGATGGCCTGCATCGCGTCGTTGGTGTGGGAGCCCGCAAGGTTGAAGAAGACGCCCCCGACGCGCTTCAGCGACGCCCCGCTGCGTTCCAGCGCGTCGATCGTGTTGGCGAAAGTCGGGCTTGCCGGGTCCTCGGCAATAGCCGCAATCTCGGAGCGCTGCTGTGCCAACGCGATGTCGAAGGCGGGCATGTAGTCCGAGGGAGCGATCGTGTGAAAGGGAGGGATTCCGTTCGGATCGCTCCACGCCTGAAGCAAGGGATTGCCGGGAGGCGTTGTCGGCTGGCGGGCGTCGGTCATGGGGTTAGCTCCTGGGCGGTCGCACTAGCCTTTTATCTGTGGCGGCTGCGTCCCGGAAGGGGCATGATCGTGTCCTGGGGTGGCTCTGCGCCTGAAAGTCCTTGCAAGGTAGCCGGAACACGCCGAATTTTGCGCCCCTTCGGAACCGCCCCCGGGGGATCGTTCGGCGGGCATCGGCGTTGATGCTCATCCCGGCGGGATCCCCTTGCCGTTTGACAGAGATTTTCCATGCGTGCCATCCCGACGCCGCTGCCCGCCGAGACTGAGGTCCAGCCCCCGGGGGTTCCGGGAATTTCTGGTTTGATGACCTTGATAGTCGCCATCGTGGTGCTCGCAGCGCTCTATATCGGGCAGGATGTGTTCCTGCCCGTGGTGATGGCAATTCTCCTGGCCTTCGTCCTCGCGCCCTTCGTGGATTTCATGCGGAAGTGGCACCTCGGACGCGTTCCCTCCGTCATCATTGCGGTGCTGGTGGCTCTCGGCATTATCGTGTCCCTTGGAGGGTTGATCGGATTTCAGGTGGCTGGTCTGGCGACCGATCTTCCTCGTTATCAGGCGACGATCAAGGAGAAGGTCGGCTCCATCAAGGCAGGGACCATCGGCCGCCTGCCGGCCCTCTTGAAGGAATTCAACAGGGCGGTCGAGGAAGCTCCGCCGAAGGAAACCACCGCCCCGGGCACGGCCGCCCAGCCGGCGCCTGCGAGTCCGGCTCCGTTGCCGGTTGAAGTGCATGAGCGGGAAGCCACGCCCATCGAGCTTGCTAAGAGCATCGCGGCGCCGCTGCTGAAGCCGCTTACCACCATGGGCATCGTTTTCGTCGTCCTCATATTCATCCTGCTCCAGCGGGAGGATCTGCGCGACCGCATGATCCGTCTGTTCGGATCGAGCGACCTGCACCGCACCACAGGCGCGATGGATGATGCAGCCCGCCGCCTGAGCCGATTCTTCCTGATCCAGCTCGGCCTCAACGCATCCTTCGGGGTGATCATCGGGTTGGGGTTGTGGGCGATTGGAGTTCCGAGTCCGGCCCTGTGGGGGGTGTTCGCGGCCGTCATGCGATTCGTGCCCTATATCGGATCGGTGATCGCTGCCGCTTTCCCGATCATGCTGGCCTCCGCGGTGGATCCAGGCTGGTCGATGGTGGGCATGACCGCGGCTCTGTTTCTCATTTCCGAACCCCTCATGGGGCACGCCATCGAGCCCGTGGTTTACGGAACCAGCACGGGACTATCGCCCTTCGCCGTCGTGATTGCGGCCATCTTCTGGACCTGGCTATGGGGACCGGTCGGACTCTTGATCGCGACGCCTCTTACCCTGTGCCTGGTCGTGCTTGGCCGGCATGTGGAGCGCTTGGAGTTCCTCGATGTGCTGCTTGGCGACAGGCCTGCGCTGACACCGGCAGAGAACCTCTACCAGAGAATGCTGGCGGGTGACCCGGACGAAGCACTGGAATCGGCAGAGGTCCTTCTCAAGGATCGCTCTCTGACGTCTTACTACGACGAAGTGGCGTTGCGCAGCCTGCAACTGGCTGCCAACGACGCCAAGCGCGGCGTCATGACGGCGATCCAGATCGAGCAGGTGAAAAGTGTGGCGAGCGCACTGGTGCAGGACCTCAATTCACACGACGACGATGAGCCGGATGCCGCCGACACCAAGGACGATCCCGTCGCGCCACCGCAGAGCGAGGTCCCTGCCATTCGCAATCCGGCCATGCCGGACACGATAGCTCTGGAATCACGTGTGCCACCGGGGTGGAAAGCCGAAGGGGCGGTGATGTGCGTCGCGGGTCGCGGGCCTCTCGACGAATCCGCGGCCGCCATGCTCTCGCAACTGCTTGGAAAGCACGGGATCGGCTCAGGTGTCCAAACCCATGACGCGGTCAGCCGGGGAACGATTGAAGCCCTCGACGTGGAAGGCGTGGAACTGATTGCCCTGTGCTATGTGGAGATCACCGGAATGCCGGCGCATCTGCGCTATCTCATCCGGCGGATCCGCAATCACGCGCCCAACGCAAAGATCATGGTGGGAATCTGGCAGGCGGATCACGGCGTGTTTCAGGATGACGATACCCGCTCCGCCATCGGCGCGGATTACTACGTGTCATCCCTGCGTGACGGAGTCGTCCGGTGCCTGCAGGTGGCGACCGGCGAGTCCCAGCCCCCTGTATCCGGCGGTGGGGTTGTCGAATTGATGCCGCAATCCCGCGTCAGCGGCGCCGGTGTCATGCGCCGAATGCGGCTTCCGACCTGACGAAGAGAGGTCCTGGCAGCCGTTGCTTGATCGTCGCGTTCAGAGCGGCGGTTCAGCCAGGAAATCCTCCGCATAATGACAGGCGACATCGCGGGAATCGACCACCCTGAGGAGGGGCCGTTCGGCCCGGCATCGATCTGTCACGTGCGGGCAACGGGTTGAGAAGACGCAGCCCGAGGGCGGATTAAGGGGCGAGGGAAGCTCGCCTTTCAACACGATCCGCTTGCGCTTGGTGCCGGCAACGCCGGGCGTCGATGATAGAAGCGCCTGCGTGTAGGGATGGAGGGGGCGCGCATAGATGCGTTCCTTCGGACCCTGCTCCACCGTATGGCCCAGATACATCACCAGCACGTCGTCGGCGATGTGGCGCACCACGCTGAGGTCGTGCGAAATGAACAGGTAAGCAAGCCCGAGTTCGCTCTGCAGGTCCCCCAGCAGATTGAGAACCTGTGCCTGGATGGATACGTCGAGGGCTGACACGGGTTCGTCGGCGACCACGAGTTTCGGCGACAGCATGAGGGCCCGGGCTATCGCGATCCGCTGCCGCTGGCCACCGGAAAACATGTGTGGGTAGCGCCCGTAATGCTCCGGCCGCAAGCCGACCTTTGTCATCATGGCGCGCGCGCGCTCCGATCGCTCGGCGGCTGAAAGGTTTGTGTTGATGGCGAGGGGTTCCTCGAGGATCGCGCCGACCTTCTTGCGGGGATTGAGCGATCCGTAAGGGTTCTGGAAGACCAGCTGCACGGTTTGGCGCAATGTCTTCGCGGCCCCGGCCGGAGGGTTTACCGCATCGATCCCGTCGAGCTTCAGGCTGCCTTCAGTGGGTTTTTCGATGAGGGTTGCCATGCGTGCAAGCGTCGATTTTCCGCAGCCGGATTCGCCCACCACAGCGAGTGTCTTGCCCGGCTGCAGGGAAAAGGAGACGCCGCCCACGGCCTGAAGTCTGCCGGGCGCGCGAAAGAGCCCACGGCGGACTTCGTAGACGCGCTTGAGATTCGTGGCTTCGATTACGGGGCCGCTCACGACGAGACCTCCGTGTCGACGGCCGGGCGATCGGCGATCAGGCGCGCCTCGCGGGTTGGATCGCCAAGGGGATAGTGACACCGGATCTGCCCGCCGGCCCAGGGGCGAAGCTCCGGCCGGACTGTCCGCGAATGCTCCGTCGCATAGGCGCAGCGCGGACTGAACAGGCAGCCTGCCGGTCGATCGTAAAGTCCAGGAACGACACCCGGAATCGTGGCGAGCCGCCCCCCGTGGCTGTGCTCGGGAAGGGCCGCGAGAAGGGCCGCCGTGTAGGGATGTTGCGGCGAGGCAAAGAGGTCATCGGCAGCCCGCTCCTCCATGACCTGGCCGGCATACATGACCATGATTCGTTTGGCTGTTTCGGCGATCACCCCCATGTCGTGGGTGATCATCACGAGGGCCATGTTGCGCTCCTTCTGCAGGGTCACGAGAAGGTCGAGAATCTGCGCCTGGATGGTGACGTCCAGCGCCGTGGTCGGCTCATCGGCAATCAGCAGTTTGGGATTGCACGAGATCGCCATGGCGATCATCACACGCTGGTTCATGCCCCCCGACAGCTGATGCGGAAACGCCGACAGCCGGCCTTCCGGCGAGGGAATTCCGACCTGTTCCAGCAACTCGATGGCGCGTCGCCTCGCTGTCTTGCGGTCCATGTTCTCGTGCAGCCGCAAGGTCTCTGTCAGCTGGAAACCGATGGTGAAACACGGGTTGAGGCTGGTCGTGGGCTCCTGGAAGATCATCGCCACGTCTTTGCCTGTCAGCTGGCGGCGATCGCGGTCCGAAATGGTCAGGAGATCGCGGCCGTTGAAGGACAGCTTGTCGGCGGTGACGCGGCCCGGAAAGGGCACAAGCCCCATCAGCGCCAGCATGGTCACGCTCTTGCCCGAGCCGGATTCGCCGACGACGCCCAGCACTTCCCCTTTTTCAAGGGAGAGGCTCACGCCTTCCACGGCGCGCATCACACCGCCTTGGGTCGGAAACGCGACGGATAGGTTTTCGATTTCAAGCAATGCCATGATCAGCGCTTCAATTTGGGATCGAGGGCGTCGCGCAATCCGTCGCCCAGCAGGTTGAACGCCAGCACAGTGAGCAGGATGGCAAGGCCCGGGAACGTCACCACCCACCACGCGCGAAGGACGAACTCACGGGCGTCGGCCAGCATGGTGCCCCATTCGGGAGAGGGCGGCTGCGCGCCGAGCCCCAGGAACCCGAGGGCGGCCGCGTCAAGGATCGCGGTGGAGATGCCCAGGGACGCCTGGACGATCAGGGGCGCCATGCAGTTCGGCAGGACCTCCTTGAACATGAGGCGGATCGGTCCCGCGCCGCTGACGCGGGCCGCCGTCACATAATCCTTGGAGGTCTCGGTGATGACGGCCGCGCGTGCCAGGCGCACATAATGCGGCAGGATGACGAGGGCGACCGCCAGCATGGAGTTCATCAGCCCCGGTCCGAGAATGGCCACCACCACGATGGCGAGCAGCAGGCTCGGCATCGTGAGGATGATGTCCATCAGCCGCATGATGAAAATCTCGGTTACGCCGCGAACATAACCTGCCACGAGTCCCAGGACAGTGCCGATGAGGATCGAGAGCACCACGACGAAAAAGCCGATGAGAAGCGAGAGGCGCGAGCCGTAAATGAGTCGTGACAGCATGTCCCGCCCGATCGGATCGGTGCCGAGGGGGTAGGTCAAGGACCCGCCTTCCTGCCAGAAGGGCGGCTGGAGGGCGATGGTGGTATCCGTGAGATAGGGCGAATGGGGCGCCAGAACGTTCGCAAACACCGCCGTCAGGACGACAAACACGATGACGACGAGGCCCGCCACCGCGCCCTTGTTGGCGGCGAAATAGCCCCAGAACTCGCGAAGTGGATGGGGCGGCTGGGAGGTGGGGGCCGCGACCGCTGGGGTTTCCATGATTTCTGCGGTCATCGGTTGTGCCTGATGCGCGGGTTGATGAGGCCGTAGGTGAGGTCGACGAGCAGGTTGACGCTCATGACGACCATGCCGAGGAGGAGAACGCCCCCCTGGAGGACGGGATAATCGCGCCGGAAGATGGCATCGATCATCCATTTGCCGACCCCAGGCCAGGAGAAGATGGTCTCGGTCAGGATAGCCCCGGTAAAGAGAACGCCGACCTGCAGGCCGATGACCGTCACGACCGGGATCAGTGCATTGCGCAGGGCGTGCACTGTCACGATGCGCAAGCGCGACAACCCCTTCGCCTTGGCGGTCCTGATATAGTCCTCGCCCATCACCTCGAGCATGGCCGAGCGTGTCATGCGCGCGATGACGGCAAGCGGCACGGTGCCGAGAACGATGGTCGGCAGGATGAGATGACGCACGGCGGACAGGAATGCGCCCTCATCCTCCGACAACAGACTGTCGATCAGCAGAAAACCGGTTGTCGGCTCGATATAATAGAGGACGTCGATACGGCCTGAGACAGGCGTAAGATCGAACTGGACCGAGAACAGCAGGATCAGGATCAGGCCCCACCAGAAGATCGGCATGGAATAGCCCGCGAGCGAGATCCCCATGACCCCGTGGTCGAAGATCGAATTGCGCTTGACGGCAGCCAGCATGCCGGCCGGCAGCCCCAGCAGCAGCGCAAAGATGATCGCGCAAAGGGCCAGCTCGATGGTCGCCGGAAAAAGGGTCTTGAATTCTTCGAGGACGCTCGCCTGCGTGACGATCGAACGGCCAAGATCGCCGTGCAGGACGCGGCCGATATAGATGCCGTACTGGACCAGAATCGGTTTGTCGAAGCCGAACTCCTTACGGAGAAGCTCATGACGAACAGGATCAATCCCGCGCTCGCCCGCCATGGTCTCGATGGGGTCGCCCGGCACGAGACGGATGAGAAAAAAGGCCAGCAACGTGATGCCGATGAAAGTCGGGATGACGAGGCTGACGCGCGTGAGAATAAATCGGAGCATTGCCGCCAAATATCCTGGCCAGACGTGAACGCGGCGCGTTCGACAAAGTGACGTTTGAAATGGTCTTCAGTCTGCGAAACAGAATACGGCGGAGCAGCGTGCTGCTCCGCCGATGTCGTGAGCCGAGGCCTACTTGCCCTTGATGTCGACGCCGTAGAAGCTATGCCGTCCGAAGGGCGACAGCTTGAAGTCGACGACTTCCTTGCGAATAGGCTTGAGCTGAACCGCATGGGCTACCGTGAGCCACGGAGCTTGCTCTTTGAAGATCACCTGAGCCTGCTTGTAGAGATCGGTGCGCTGCTTCTGATCCGTCGTGACCTTGGCCTTCACCACTAGGTCATCGAACGGCTTGTAGCAGAACTTCGCAACGTTCGAACCGGCACCCTTGGCAGAATCACAGCCGAGAAGGGTGTGCAGGAAGTTGTCCGGATCGCCATTGTCGCCGGTCCAGCCGAGCTGTCCCATGCCGTGTTCACCGGCCTGGAGACGCTTGCGGTATTCGCCCCACTCGAAGCTCTTGATCTCCGCCTTCACGCCGACCTTGGCGAGGTCCGCCTGCATCAGCTCGGCCATCCGTTTGCCGTTGGGGTTGTAAGGACGCTGCACCGGCATGGCCCACAGGTCGGTTTCGAACCCATTGGGGAATCCCGCTTCAGCGAGCAGCTTCTTGGCGGCTTCTGGATCGTAGGGGTCATCCTTCACGGCGTCGTTGTAGGACCACATCGACGGCGGAATGGGGTTCTTGGCCGGCACGCCGGTGTCGAGGTAGATCGCCTTGACCAGAGCGTCCTTATTGATCGACATGTTCAGCGCCTTGCGGACGCGGACGTCGTCGAACGGCTTCTTGGTGGTGTTGTAGGCAAGGTAGCCAACATTCAGGCCCGGCTGTTCCAGGATCGTGACGTTGGGATCCTTCCTCATGGCCTCGATATCTGCCGGGTTCGGATACGGCATCACGTGGCATTCGCCCTTTTGGACCTTTGCCCAGCGAACCGATGCGTCCGGTGTGATCGAGAAGACGAGGTCGTCGATCTTCGCCTTGCCGGCCCAATATTCCGGGAAGGCCTTGAAGCGAATGACGGCGTCCTTCTGATATTGCAGAAGCGTGAACGGCCCTGTGCCGATCGGCTCCTGGTCGATCTTCTCAGGCGAGCCGGCCTTCAACATGGCGTCGGCATATTCCTTGGACTGGACACTCGCGAACATCATCGCGATATCGGCCAGGAAAGGAGCCTCCGGCTTGTTGAGGGTAACCTTGACGGTCAGATCGTTGACCTTTTCGACCGACTTGATCAGGCCGGGCATGCCCATGTCGTCGTAATAGGAATGGTTGGGGCTGGTGACCTTGAAATACGGGTTATCAGGCTTGCCCTGGCGTTCGAACATGAACATCACGTCGTCCGCGTTGAAGTCCCGCGTCGGCTTGAAGTTCTTGTTGGAGTGCCACTTTACGCCCTTGCGAAGGTAGAACGTGTAGGTGAGGCCGTCCGCCGAGATGTCCCACTTTTCAGCCAGACCAGGCACGACCTGCGTGCCGCCGCGCTCGAATTCCACGATCCGGTTATAGATCGGCTCGTTGGCGTCGAAGGACGTGCCAGTGGTGTTGATGCCTGGGTAGAAGTTCTCCGGGCTACCCTCTGCGCAATAGACAAGGGTTTTGGCTGCCAGCGGTGCCGCGGCCAAAAAAGCCGGAACGCAAACAGCTGCAAGAAGAGCTGATTTCTTCATTCTGAGAGTCCTCTGAGACGGCTCTGGATTATGGCCGTTCTGAGACAGAGTTAAGGTGCGAAGGTTGGAACTTGTCAATCTGTCCAATCGGCCGGCCGCCCAAATCCGATAAATTATACCATTTCACAAACCATCCGCGGAGGAGATCAAAGATCATTCGCGCTGATGTGTTTTCCCATGCGGGCTCGTAACCCCCGGCAGCATAAGACTATTTTCGACCAGCAGACATGCAGCCGAGCGTCTCTTTCCACGGGCGCCTTCGGCGTGATCTCATCCACAAGCGGCCGCTGAGCCCAAGTGGCCGCTCAGGTGTCCGACACGATCGCGAGAGCGGCCGCTACCTCGTTAACCTTTGCGGCAAGATCCCCCCGCCCGAAAGGCTTATGGAGAAGCGGGAAGCCATCAGGCATTTTCTCAGGATCGGCATAGCCTGTGACGAGCAGAATACCCAATCCAGCCCGGTGCTCCCGGGCCTTGAGGGCGAGATCAAAGCCTGTCATTCCCGGCATGGCAAAGTCGGCAATGAGGAGATCGATCGGTTGATCCGTCCGAAGAACATCGAGGGCCGTGGCACCGTCTTGCGCTTCGACCACGCGATGGCCCATCTCAGTCAGATAGGCGGCCGTCACAGAGCGTACTTCGGAATCATCGTCCACCAGGAGAATGCGTACCCTGGTGGCAGGGGCGCCTTCGGCCTGCGTCTCGGCCTGCGGCTCGGCGTCGTCTGCGGCAGTACGGGCGAGATACACTTCCACCAGCGTGCCCGCGTCAACGGTGCTGGCAATCGTGACTGTTCCGCCGGATTGCTGGGCCAGCCCGTAGACCATCGGCAATCCGAGCCCCGTTCCCTTGCCGACTTCCTTTGTGGTGAAGAAGGGCTCCAACACGCGATTGAGAATTTCCGTCGGGATCCCTGACCCCTCGTCGGCCACCGCGATCACCACATAATCGCCAGCTCCCAGCTCGGCGATCTGGCCCTCTCCAACGCTGGCATTGCGGGTCGACAACGAGATGAGACCGCTTTCCGGCATGGCGTCGCGTGCGTTGATGCAGAGGTTGAGAATCGCCAGCTCCAGTTGATCCGGGTCGACCATGGCAGGCCAGAGGCCCTCCGCCAGCGTCCTCTGGATGCGGATCACCCCCCCGAGGGTGCGCATCAGCAAATCGTTCATGTCGCGAATGACGTCGTTAACGTCCACGGCTCGCAGGGTGAGATCGCGCTGCCGGCTGAAGCTGAGGAGGCGTTGCGTCAGCGACGCGCCGCGCTCCGCCGCGTAGGTGGCGTTCTGCAGGAGCCGATTGAGCCGGGGATCGTCGGGTGCGCGGCGGGACGCAAGGTCAAGGCTGCCGAGCACGGCCATGAGAAGGTTGTTGAAATCATGGGCGATGCCTCCCGCCAAGGTGCCGAGCGCCTGCATCTTGTCCGCCTGCCGCAAGCGCATTTCCATCATCTTGCGCTCGGTGACATCGCGCTCGATGGTTGCGATCGTCGCCACCGATCCTCCTTCATCGAGGATTGGGATACGATGAACGAGGTGCCATTGCGTCGCGCCGTCTGGTGTTGCGAACTCCTCCAGCCGCTCTGCAGGCGCTTGGGCAAGGACAGCCGCATGCTCTGCCTCGCGAATGGCCGCTGCGCGTTCGGCATCCACAAACTCGCTTTCCTTGCGTCCGATGCAGGATACCGCAGGGAGGCCGAAGTTTTTGGCCTTGCTTGAATTCAAGCGGACGAACCGCCCGTCCAGATCCTTGAACGAGATCAGGTCTTCCGTACTCTCCATCAAGCCCCGGAGCAGGGCGCGCTCCATGTCGAGCTCCCGTGCCAGCATGCGCCGGTCATAGGCCGAGGTCACCATGCTCGACAGGACCGCAGGGTCCCATGGCTTGGGCATATAGGCCATGATGCGGCCCTTGTTCACCGCGCCGATGACGGCCTTCAGGTCCGCATAGCCGGTCAGAAGGATCGATTCCGCCTCGCTTTTCTCCCGCGCCCGCGCCAGAAACTCATCCCCCGACATCTCGGGCATCCGCTGATCTGACACGATGACCGCAATATCGGGCTCGGTCTCGAGCATGGCGAGGGCCTCGACCGGCGACGTCGTGGAGAGAACGCGAAAATCGTTCTCGAACAGATCCTCGAGCGCAACGAGAATGTCCGGTTCGTCGTCAACGACAAGGATCGTGCCCTGTCCGGATGTGTCTGCCGCAATCGAGGTCATGTAAGGTTCTGCCTCGGGATCTTGATGGTAAAGCTGGTGCCGCCCAGCGGCCGGGGATCCACGGCAATCGTGCCCTTGTGAGCCTGCACAACGCTATAGGCGATCGCCAGCCCAAGTCCAGTTCCCGCGCCGACCGGCTTTGTCGTAAAGAAGGGCTCGAAGATCCGCTCACGCAGTTCGGGGGAAATTCCAGGGCCCGTGTCGCTGATCGTGATGGTGTAGGTGGTGTCGTCGCTGGCGGTCTCGATATCGATTGCGCCTGTTCCGACAATCGCATCCGCCGCATTGCCCACGATGTTCATGACAACCTGGTTGAGGAGAGCGGGTGAGCAATAGAGGTCGACAGCGCCGCCGTAATGGCGCCGGACGTCAATGCGGGTGCCGAGCTTGTGACCGAGCAGCGCCAGCACGGTGTCAATCGACTCCCGAACGTTGACCGTCTGAAAATCGCCCTCGTCGAGCCGGGAGAAACGTCGCAGGTTCAGCACCAGCTCCTGAATTCGTCCCAGCCCCAGTTTCATGGCCGCGACCCGCTCGAGCGACTTGCGCACGGATTTCTCGAGCCCGGGATCGTCGGGGAGGTTTTGGGCCACGTCCGTCAACAGGCGCTCGACGGTCCCCTGATGGGCGAGAATGAAGGCGAGCGGATTGTTGATCTCATGGGCAATGCCCGCGACCAACTCGCCCAGAGAGGCCATCTTGGCTGCCTGGACGAGCTTGGCCTGCGTATCCTTCAGACGCTGGTTGGCCTCTTCCAGTTCGTGATTGGCCTTTTCGAGCGCCCCCGCGAGAGCTGCCCGCGCTTCTGCCGCCGCCGCCTCGGTGCGCGCGCGCTCGAGGGCAAGGTCGCGCTCCTGGAGTTCGGCCTCAATGCGCCAGTTTTCGTCCTGCAGGAGTTTGCGGCGGACCAGTGCGCGGATACGGACCCGCATGACGTCGGCATCCGCGGTCGCTGGCACGATGTCGTCAGCCCCCGCAGCGAACGCCCGTGCGAGGACATCCCCACCGTCCTCGTTTCCCAGACCGACGATATAGAAGGTGGCGACCTCGATCCCTGGCACAGGGGCGACGCCGCGATAGACATTCAGCTTTCGGCAAAGCTCGACGCCGTCGAAGCCGGAATTGAGGATGTTGACCAGCACGCAGTCGAGCGCTGCACCGTGTTTGCTGACGCGTTCAAGCGCCTCTTCAGGGCTGTCAACGCAGGTGACCGCGTAACCCTCGCGCGCAAGGACGCCCTCGAGCGAATGTCGCTGGGTTTCATCCTCGTCGACCACAAGGATCCGCGCCCGTCTGAACGTGCTGAAACTGGGCGCTTCCCGACCTTCTGAAACGACCGCAACCGGCGTCGCGCGGCGCCGCAACAACGCTCTGATGCGAAGAATAATGAGCGCCTGCTCGGCCGATTTCGACACATAGGCGTCGGCGCCGCTCTCGAGCCCCTGGCGTTCGACAGCCCGTTCACGGGCTTCCGTCAGCATGATGACCGGGATGGCGCGCGTGCGCACATTCAATCGCATCTGCCGTGAGAGCTCGTCTCCATTCATGCCAGGCAGGTGGAAATCGGCGATGACCAGGTCGGGAAGCTTCTCGTTCAGGCTGTCGAGGGCTGCCTCGGCCGTGGATTTCCACGTCACATGGAAGCCGTTCGTTTCGAGGACGTAGCGCAGCTGCAGGGCCTGCGTCTCCGAGTCCTCGACCAGCAGGATCCGTGCGCCTTGATGCGCTGGGCCTGCCGTCACTTTCCGACTCCCTGCACCAGACGCGTGATTCGCGGCGCGATGAGGTCAAGAGGGAGGCTAGCCCGCACGCCGCCCATGCGCGTGGCTGCGGCCGGCATGCCATAGACAACGGCGGTGCTTTCGTCTTCGGCGATGGTGTAGGCGCCTGCCTGCTTCATCTCCAGCATCCCCTGCGCGCCGTCCTCTCCCATGCCCGTCAGAAGGACGCCAAGACCCTTCGGCCCTAGCGTCTTCGCGATGGATTGAAACATCAGCGTTGCGGACGGCCGCTGGCTCGCCAGAGGTGCGGCCGCGCTGATCTTGAGCGTTCCTGTCGGCGAGAGCATCAGGTGCCTGTCGCCGGGCGCGACGTAAATGCGACCGGCGACGGGAATCTCCTCATCGCGGGCGACACCGACAGACAACGCCATGATTCCATCGAGCCAGGACGCGAACCCTTCCATGAACGGCGCCCCCATGTGCTGGACCAGCAAAATCGGCAGCGGGAAGTCAGCCGGCAGGGCGCCCAGGACCTTCGCGAGAGCAGGCGGGCCACCTGTCGAGGCTGCAATGCCGAGAAGGGTCGGAGTCTGCGATTCCACGGGCTCATCCCGCCACATCGGAACGGTCCGGTCGCCGGCCGGCTTCCAAGCGAAGGAGCGCTGTCGAACAACGGTGACCTGACTCATGATGTAAAGTTGCGTGCATATCGTGTGGGCGACAGCCTCATAGCCCGCGCTTGTCACCCCGACAGGTTTCTCCACGACGGAGAGAGCGCCGGCGCGAAGCGCGTTCATGGAGATTTTCAGCGCCGAATCCTCGATGCTTCCGGCGATGACCACGATGGGCGTCGGGCGCTCGGACATGATGCGCCGGGTCGCCTCCAGCCCGTCCATGCCGGGCAGGCGGATATCCATGGAAATCACGTCCGGCTGAACCCGGCCGATTTCCTGGAGCGCTTCTTCGGCCGAACTGACAGCCGCGGCAACGATCAGACGCGGGTCGCGCGCGACAATATGCGCCAGCAGCTGCCGCACCACGAGGGAATCCTCCACGATCATCACGCGGACGGGCGATGGAGAGGGAGAGATCATAACAGTTGTCCGATGGTCGCCAGAAGGTCGCGCTGGTCGAATTTCTGTTTCGTGAGATAGGCGCTGGCGCCCAGGTCCAATCCCCGACGAATGTCGGCAGGGTCGGCGCGGGATGTCATGAGAATCAGCGGCGTGGCGGCCAGGCGTCCATCTGCCTTGATGGCCTGGAGGAGGCCGAACCCGTCCATCCGCGGCATTTCCACATCCGCGATGACCAGGTCGATGATGGTGTTGCCGGACCGCAGAACATTGAGAGCATCGATGCCGTCCACGCTCAGGAGAACACGATAGCCTTGCGATTCAAGAATGCTTTTCTCGAGCGTCCGCGTCGTGATCGAATCGTCCACCACGAGAATCGTCGTCGCTCGGATCTCAGCCGCTTCGCCGTTGTCGAGAATGCCCAGTCCGCTCGACGCGACATGGCTCTCCTGCCGCGTCCAATGCTCGACAAGCATTTCCGGGCTCAGCACGAGCGCCGGCACTTCATCCTCGAGCATGACCGTTCCTGTCACCATCGCGCTCGTTCCAATCACCGCAACGTCGCTGACCAGCATCGTCCGGACGTCTTGGAAGGAATCCACCGCAAAGGCGCAGAAGCGAGAGCCGTTATTGACCAGGACAGCTTTCACAGTCCCGTTCTCGATTGGAAGATGTGCACGTGGTGATCCTGTAAGGGCTGCCAGGGCGATGACTGGAACCACAACGTCTTGCCCCCCCACCGCGATCCGTGCCGTCGGACGTCCTTCCACACTTTCCAGCTCAGCCGCGCCGATGCGGAGCAGCCGTTCGATCCCGTAAGTCGGAAATCCGAATGTCCGACCCTCCGTCTCCACGAGGAGAAGCGGCTGACGGGCGGCGTTGAAAGGTACGCTGAGGATCACCTCCGTGCCCCACGGAAAACGTGGGCGGAGGAGAACCGAGCCATGGAGCTTGCGCACCGCTTCGGCCACGACGGAGAGCCCCATGCCGCGACCGGACAGTCGGTTCACCTCGGTCGCGGTGGAGAACCCCGGGGCAAAGACCAACGCGAGGAGCTGGTCCATCATGGGTCCACGCTCTCCCGCCTCCCTCTTGGAAAGGAGGCCGCGCTCAATCGCCACCTCCTCGATCCGTGCGAGATTGGGGCCGCGCCCATCGTCCCGGATGCTGACCGCAAGGCGACCGCCGCGGGAGGCCAGCTCGAGAGTTATCTCGCCACGTTCAGGCTTTCCCTTGCTGGCGCGCTCGGCGGCCGATTCGAGGCCATGGCTGATCGCATTGCGCAGCAGATGCATGATCGGGTCCTTCAGCGCCTGAAGGACCTGGCGGTCGACCTGGATATCGAGGCCGAGAATGCGCACGTGAACCTCGCGGCCCTCATTACGCGCGATATCCCGGACCATGTGGCCGAAGCTCCCGAACACCGTGTCGGCAGAGACCAGCGACACCCGGTCGATGTCGTCGCGAACCCGTCGGGCCGCCTGATCGATGGTCCAGGCCGATTTTCGGCGATCGCGGGCCAGGGCGGAGAGGGTCCGGAACAGGAGTTTCAGATCCTCGTCGAACGCCTGCAGGCGTGATGCCGACGAACCGGCAGCGCGTCGGGTCGAACGCGCGCCCTCGCTCGTCGCGCCCTTGAGATGGGGTTGAAGCTGGTCCCAGTTGCGGCGAAGCCCCCTGACGTCGAGTTCGATCTGCTGCAGGTCTTCGCCGATCGCCTCATCCGCCTGAATTTCAGCCAGCAATTGATGCATCGAGCTGGACAATTGCTCCATCTGCTCGGCAGCCACGCGCAAGTAAGCGCCAGCGCCGTGATCCGTCGGAACTGCGGCTTCGGGCTTGGCGACGGCGATCTCGTCAGGCGCGGCCTTCGGTTCAGGGCGCGGTCGTGGCGGAAGCCCGAGAATCTCCGTGAGTGCATCGAGTGCTGCATCGGATGATGTCGTCGCGTTGTCCGCGTCGATTTCGGCGACAAGGTCTTCAATGGTGTCCAGGCTCAGACGCACCGCGGCGATAGCCTTGTCGTCGAGAGCCTGATCGCCCTCGAGAATTCGCGAGAACAGCGCCTCCAGCTGATGCGCGACCTCTTCGACGCTCGGAAGTTCGACGGCACGCGCGGCGCCCTTCAGAGAATGGGCGCGCCGAAACACATCGTTCAGATCGATTGTGCCGGAGCTCTCGAGGGCCCGTCGGATGGCGTCGAGATGCTCTCGATGCTCCACATCGAACGCCGCGAGCAGAAGTTTGCGAATATCCTTCACGAGGCTGGGCGCTCCCGATGATCTTCAGGTCACAAACGGTAGCGCTCGACGAGCCCCACGAGCTGCTGCGACAGGCCGGAAAGATTGGCGGCCGCCATATCCAGCTGCCGCGTTCCCGCGGCGGTCTGCTGGCTCGCCTGCCGGATGTTCTGCAGAGCGCTCATCACCTGCTCGATCCCGAGCTGCTGCTGGTTGGTCGATGCCACGATCTGCTGGAACGTCTGCACGCTCTCCTGAACGCGGCTCGAAATCTCCGTGATGGTGGATTGCGTGGTATCGGTGCGCTCCTTTCCGGCGGTCACACGCTTGACCGCTTCCTCGGTGAGCATGACCGAAGAATTGATCCCGCGCTGGATATCGCCGAGGATCGATCGAACTTGCGAAGTCGCGTCCTTCGCCTGGTCGGCCAGCACCTTCATCTCCGATGCCACGACGGCAAAGCTGCGACCGTTCTCGCCCGCCGCGGCGGCCTCGATGGCAGCATTCAGCGCCAGAAGGTGAGTCCGCTCCGAGATGTCGTTGACGGTGGAGATGATCTCTCCCACGGCCTGAGTTTTCTCGCTGAGCGCAACAATGTTTTCCGCCACAGCCTCTGCCTGGTCGCGAATGGCATCCATGGCCCGTGCGGTCTCGTCCACGGCCTGGAGGCCAGCCACGCTGGTCTGCGCGGTGGCCTGTGCGGCCGCGATCACTTCCTGCGCCCGCTTGCCGATCTGCGCCCCCGCGTGGGTGATCTCGTCAACGGTAGCGGCGGTCTCCTGCACGGCTGCCAGTTGTTCTTCGACACTGGCGGCCTGTTCCTGGGTCGATGCCCGGATTTCAGCCGCAGCAGCGTTGAGATTCTCGGTCGCTTCCCGACTTTGCCTGGCCAGTTGTCGAAGTCCCTCGACCATTCCATTGAGGGTGCCGCCGAGCCGTCCGAGTTCATCGGTTCCGGCCGTTGCGGTCTGACCGGCAAGATCGCCGCGGCCAACACGCTCCACAAACTCCATGAAGGCATTGAGCGGATTGGCGATGGATGCCCGCAGCACGTACGTGATCAGAACGCTGAGAAGCGCGACGACAGCGAGCGCCAGAATGATCGACGTTCTGCTCTGCTCATAGACCTCGCCAACCCGCCGCTGCCCGATGGTGATGGCCTCGTTCAGAACCTTGCTGATGTCCTCAAGCGATTTGCCCCAGGCGTCGCGGCTCACCCTCAGCGCGTTCTCCGTGCTGACGATCGCCGAAAGGTCGTTGGCCTGGATCGCACTGAATTGCTGTTCTGAGCCCACGCGGATCTGGCGCAACTGGCCGCTGGAGGTGTTCAGCAATTCGCTGATTCGCCGCCAGGCGTCTGCGCGCTGGCTCGTCGCGGACGTGGAGATGTAACTATTCGTGGTCACGATGGCCTGGGCCAGCGTCGATTCCGCGGCTGCGGCACGCCGTCCCCAATCGGCAACCAGGTCTTCGTATGGACCGGGTTGCTGGCCGAGAGAGCGCAGGAAATAGCGGCTGAGCGCCTCCTCGCGCGCGGCGCGCATGTCATTCTGGCTGCGCCCGATCGCGTCGAGCTGGCGTTGCAAAGCCAGATCACGATTGACGATGGTTTCCGTCGTCCTCGTCACGTCGTCAAGCTGGTTGATGGTGTAGGCGCCCAATCCCACCATCAGCGCAACAATGAACGCGAAGCCGAGAAGGATGCGATTCGCAATCGAGATTGTCACGTTACACTCCAGAAGCCGGGAAGGGGAAAAGGAAGGGGCGGATCAGTTGATCGACATCGAGCAAGGAGAGAACGCGCGCGCCACGGGCGGACCCGGACGCCATCTCCGCATATCCGATAACAGCCTCGGTCCGAAAGGCGTGCTGGTTCTCGGAGGAGATTGGCGTCGCGGGGAACACGCCTTCTGCGTGCTCGACCCGTAGGGCGACCCGCGGCTGCTCGCGCCGCAGCAGGACAAGGTGATGAAACTCGGTCTCAGCGGGCGCCGGGATGCCAAGTGCAGCTCCGAGGTCGATGACGCTGACAAGATAACCTCGCCGACCAATAATTCCGACGAGGGCAGACGGACCATCAGGCACCGGGACGCAGGGGCGCACGGGAAGGACCTCGACGATATCCGCCAGAGCAATCCCATAGCGCTCGCGCCCGGCAGTGCAGACCAGAACCGGCGCTGCCGGCCGCTCCGGCTCCTTTGCGGAGGATTGTCGCGAGGCGAGATCGAGCGTTCGCTCATCGAGAAGAAGGCGCGCGCTCTCCTCGGCCGAATATGCGCCCGCCCGGTTGATCTGTCGCAGTCTGCCGCGCAGTGACAATGCCATGATCAACCCTCCTGCCGCGGGGTGGTCAGGCGCTTCAGCCGCGCGCGCACCATCGTTCTGAAATCCTTGGCGGTGAGGCCGTCGCCCTCCTCGAGCGGACAGTCATCCGGCAGATCTGCTGCAAGCCTCAGGGCGTTGGCAACCGATCGTTGGCCAGCAGCCGCGTGGTGGCGCGAAATCAGATGAAGACCGAGATGATAATGCGCCATGACAAATCTCTTATCGAGATAGATGCTGTCGCGGAAGGCCTTCTCTGCCTCCTGATCGCGCCCGAGGGTCTGGGCGATAAGGCCTTGAAAGAAGTGGAATATGGGGTCGATCGGCTGATCTCTCAGGCCACGCTTGCACAGCGCGTCGGCCTCCTCGAGATGTCCCGCATCGGCGAGCCGCCTGACATCGCGCAGCAGCACCGCTGCCTGCGAAACCGGCATGATTTCATCGATGGGGAGCGCAGGCAGGACCTTTGGAGACGACCATTCCGTCCGCTCTGAGGCAGGTGCGGGGTCCGTTGGAATTGCCGGCAGCCAGGGCACCGGAGCAAACGGTTCCTCGGCGACCGCGGGCGCGGCTTGCGAGCCATCGCCCGGCAAATGGCGATAGGCGGTCGTTCCGGGCAGGTTCAACGCCTGCATCATCGCCGCAAAAGCCGGGTTTGGCTCGGCGTGACCCAGCAGCATCCACCCCCCTTCCAAAAGCGTATCGCGCAGGGCTTCCACAACGCGATGGACCGTCTCCGGATGAAAGTAGATGAGGACGTTTCGGCAGAGAATCAGGTCGAATTCCGTGAACTGGAGCGGCGACGTTCCGTCCAGAAGACTGAGCAGGTTGTGGCGTTCAAAACCCACGAGGGATCGAAATTCCGGCCGAAGCTGCCATTGGGCGCGCTCGGCGGCTGGGACGAAATACGCGGATTTCTCGGCTGGGGTCAGCGAGCGAAGCGCCCATTGCCCGAAGCGCGCGCGGCGGGCCGTCTCCAGAAAGGTCTCGTTGATGTCGGTGCCGATGATCCGCACCCGCCAGTTCGCGAGGTCCTCGCCGAGAAGTTCGGTGAGCAGAATGGCAATCGAATAGGCTTCCGCACCGGTGGCGCATCCTGCGCTCCAGATGCGAAGCCGCTTCTCGCCGCGTTTGCGCGCGATGATCTCCGGCAAAATCACCTCGCGGAGGGCGGCGAACTGCTCCACGTAACGAAAGAAAAACGTCTCCCCGATCGTGATCTCGGCTTCAAGGCGTGCCCATTCGGCGTCGCCGAAGCCGGGGTCTTCGAGCAGCGCGAGATAGGCAGAACAATCGGGCTTTCCAGTTTCACGCAGGCGCTTGCGAACCCGCTCCCACAGCAGGTCGTCCTTGTCCTGATAGTAGAAGTGGCCAGTGCGCTCGATCACAAGGGATTTCAGCCGCGCGAAGGCGGGATCGAGGGCGTAGCCCTGAGTGAGTGGCGCTGGCATCAAGCGCTCACCGTCCACTCGCTGAGGCGACTTTGGGCCGTCTGCGTTAACGTCGACAGGGCCTGCTGTTCCTCGGCGAAGAGAACGCGATCGACGGACAGGAGATGGACAAGTTGCCCGTCGATGTCGATCTCGCCCTGGACGCATCCATTGAGCGTTCCTGCCTCTCGAACGGGAGAGACAAGGCGTCCGTCGACAAGAGCGAGGTCAACGACCCGGTCGACCAAAAACGCCATGGGACGTCCCTCGGTCACTCCATCCACCAGGATCAGGTGACGGTACAATCCGTTGTCAGTTCCGGCTTTCTGGCTCTCCAGGCCGAACAGCACATCCATTCGGACAACCGAAACAGCGGTTCCGCCAAGATTGAAGAAGCCCGCGAGTGGTTTCGGCAGGGACGGCGGACGCCACAAGTGCGGCAAAGGGAGAAGCTCACGCACGTCATTGCGCCGAAGGGCACATCGCGTCCCGCCCACGTCGAACAGAAGAATGTGGAGGCTCGCCATCTCGCTACAATCCGCCAAATTCAGGGAAAACAAGGCTGCGGGCCGGCGCAGTGCTGCTTATATTGGGCGGAGGGGTCGATGGAGCAACCTCTTTCGAACGTTCGATCGGGATTGTCCGCTACTGGCGGATGTTCTGCGTGCGCTCGAGGACGGCGTTCAGCCCGACATTCGCCTCGTCCGAGTAACCCGTTCGCTGGACGGAGCGGAAAATGCGTTCCGCATCGTTGTAACGTCCGAGCTTGAAGTACGACCAGCCTCGCAGCAGCATCAAATCTGTCTGCTCAGGCACGACCCGGCTCCGTTCGCCCAGCGCGAGGATGACTTCCATCCAGCGTCCTTCGCGATAAGCCCCCAGCGCGCGCTGGGACAGGATGCTGGCATTCAGCTCGCGTCGACGATCTGCGGATTGAGGGGCTTCGGCCGCCGCGACGGCTGCCTCGGCCGTCAGATCCTTGCGCAGATACGCCAAAGTTTTGCCGTAGGCAGCCTCTTCCCGCGTCTGTCCCTCGCCGCGCTTGACGGCCTCATCGAAGGCGCTGGCTGCCTCCATCGGGCGGTTAAGCTCCATGAGACACCAGCCCAGCGTCAGTGCGGCGCCGGGCGCGAGGCTGGTAGGATTGCGCGTGACCGTACAGCCACGGTTGGCACGGCCTGTGCCGCGGGCCTCAGCCGCACGCGCCGCGGGCCGCCTTGCTGCAGGAAGGGCCTCGGCGGGTGCCGTTTGCTCGAACCTGGCCGGTTCTTCCATCCGGCGAAGCGCTGCCGACGGGCGCAGAGGTTCGACAGGCGGCGGAGCGTCGGCCTGCGCCATCCGGGTGGCCTCGGCCCGACGCGCGGCGCTGTCAGGCTGGTCCTGTGGAAACGCCGTGGCAGGCGCCGTCGTGGTCATCGGGGCAGGGAGGCCCGATGACGGCATCGCGATTGGAGACGGGGCGGTCATCGCAGCAGTGGTCTCGGTCGTCGCATCCGGACCCGCGGACCGGCGGCCCGACGCGGGGGCGGTGACACGGCCGTCCGCGAGATCGGCAATGCGCGGCGAGCGCGGCCGCCATTTGGTCACGATCGCGTTGAATCCCGCGCGATCGTTGAGCCGCTGGGTCGAAAGCGCCGCGCCATAAGCGGACGGCTCGTCCTCCGCATTCCAGGCGAGTGCTTTCAGGAACCAATCACGGGCCGACCGGAACTGGCCAGTATTGTAGGAGTACCAGCCGAGCGCCTGGGCGCCGTTGACGAAGCGCTGGGCCGTCACCGCCTGAATGACGCGCGTGATGACCCGGGGATCGAGGCGCGGCGGAGGATCCTGGCTCAGCAACGCGGTCGCCACGTCCAGGTAGACCTGCATGTTCTCCTTGGCCTTGTCGCGCCAATCGAACGCGAACGCTTCGGCCTCGACGAACCGGTTAAGGTTGCGGAGCGTGAGGGCATATCCCTCGGCGGCCTTCGGCCCCGCATTCCGATCCAGCGCGAGCTTGAACCACTCCAGCGCCTTCTCGGGCGATTTGTGATGATAATTGTAATAGCCGAGGATCAGCGCGTTGCCCGAATCCGCGGGATTTTCAGCAAGGCGCTCTACGATAGCGAGGTCGTCGGGCGCGGCGATGGTTTTGCCGTCGACTGAGGCGCGCTCAACCCGTCGGCGTGCGAGCTCGTCGCGAATGGGACTGAAGTCATCAGGTGTATCGCCCGTCCGCCGCTCGAATTTCAGCAGTTCGGCGATCTGAGCGTCCGGTAAGAGAGCGACCGCCTTCTGAAGCGTGCCGAGACGCTCCGTCGGGTTGGCGCAATTGGTCAGCGTGTAAGTGTAGACATCGCGCGCGCGCGGGATCTGGTTCGTCTTGGCGAAGGCTTCCGCCACGCGCCAGAGCACATCCACATTCGCGCAGGTGAGGAGGGTCGGCGTTTCTGTGGCGATGGCCAGGACGGTGCGCCACTGGCTGCTGTCCGAGGCATTCGTCAGGCGGCGGCGCGCTTCTGACTGGTCGAGCGCCACGAGCAGTTCGGCGGGCGGCTTCCAGTTGGGATCGGCGGCCTGACGCTCAGCGATAGCCGCGCGGATTTCCGCCACCTTGCCGTCCGCATAAAGCTGCCAGAGGGCATCGACCGCGGGATCTGTCTGGGGCAATGCGCTGCCGGGGGATTGCGACAGATCGGTCGGCGGTGTCCATTCGGGATACAGCGCGCGCAGGCGCGCCACCTCCGCATCCACACGCCGCGTGTCGCCCTGAGACGCGAAGTAGCGCAACGCCGATTCGTCAACGGGCGGACGGGTCGGTGCAGGTTGCAATCCGGCAGGCGCCCCGGCTCCCTGCATCTGCCGCGGCACGGTCTCGCCGGATTGCTGAGCGATGGCCGCAAAGCCCAGGCTCACAATCGCAATCGCTATGGCACCGCGCGCTACAGACATTTCGGATATTTTTCACCCACTAGCGACATCGACAGCAGGTACAGCGTCGACGAATAATACAGTTTCGGCTCAAACGTCTTCAACTCAGCCGGGATCGGCGTGCCATCGAGCGCGCACGACAAGGCCGCCGACATGGCGGTGTAGCCCTGATCCGTCAGGCGCTCGCGCACCTGGCCCGTCAGGACATTGACGATGGCAACTCCCTCGCTGCCCGCGCGCCAACGCTGATCGACGGTTTTCAACCAATCCATGTCGGTCATCCCCGCCCGCAATAAGTAAAGAGGTATCCTTAACGAGTTGTAACCAAACTCCGGCGGAAAGCCGTCTGCCGTGCGTGGCTGCAGGCGCGCCCGAATGGAAATCCAGTCCGCGGGGAGACGGGTCTTGCCGGTCGTGGCCTGCTGCAGCAGCACGATTCCCTGGCGCCACACGGCGCTCCAATCGAATTCCGGCGCAAGGCTCGCGAGGATGGGGAATGCCTCGAAGACCCAGTAGGACAGATTGACAACCGGTCCGTCGGGACGGTCAGCGGCTGCAAAACCCTTGGCGCCCGGAAGCAGAAACAGGGACTCGCCCTCGCGCCCGATGCCGGTCTTTCCGATGGCCATCGCGAGGCGTTGCGCCGCCTTCACATATCGGTCGTCCTTCCAGTGAATGCCCGCGCGCCCGAGGGCGTAAGCAATCAGGATGTCACCATCGGTCGCGTTGTTGCGGTCGGTCACATGCGGGGTGGCGGCCGGGTCCCACTTCCAGACGGCGAGGCCGTCGTCGCGGATGAGGAATTCGGTGAGCGTGAAGTTCCAGATCTTCTCGAACGTTCCGCGATCTTCCGCAGCCAGCGCCAGGATCAATCCGTAGCCCTGCCCTTCGCTGTGACTGATGTCGCCATTCGCATTGTCGACGACACGGCCATCCGGCTTCACAAAACGGGAGCGATAGGCCTCCCAGTCCGACGCTGTCACGGTTCCGGCGATCTTCACGGGTTCGACCGGGGCGCTGACAGCCGGCTGCAGGGGAGCAAGGGCCGCGACGACGACACAGAAAAGCCAGCACAGCCGTGTGATTCGCGATCCACTGTCATTCATTTGCCGCGTCCAAGGTGGTTCAACATCAGGTAGGTCGCGCCACCGAGCAGAATGCAGCAGACAACGAGCAGGAGGGCATATTGCAGGATGTTGACGGACATCCAGTTGGCCGCGACCAGACGCAGATTCAGCAGCGAGAATGGCTGCGTCTGCACGAAACTGAAGTCGCGGATCGGCTCGATCTCAAGCTTGCTCTCGGTGGGATCGAGCGAGGCAACGCGTCCGGAGACCTGCGACCAGGTCATCGGATTGGTCAGGCGCACCATCTCGTCCGCGAGTGCCTCCGCGTTGCGCGCGGTCACAAGAGTCCAGGTGGCATTACCTTCCGCGCGGCTCTGGGCGAGCAGGAGGCTTGTGCGCTGCGGCGGTTCGTAGGCCTGGCTGACGCGCTCATCGAAGGAGAGCGATGCCAGCGAGAGGTTGAACGTGCGCTCGACCCATTCCTTGAAGGTGTCGATGCTCTGTTGGATGAAGCCGCGCCGCTGCAGGTTCTCGGACCATCGGCGGCGGATGTCGTCCGTCGAACCGCTGTCGACCACCGCAGGCTGCGCTTTCGGGGGTACGTAATCGGCCCGGTTTGCATTGGTTCCCGCAACGGGTTTAGGGGGCTGGTTAGAGGCCACGCCGGGCGGATAGGCCCAGTTCGAAGACGGCATGGATTGCCAGACCGTCTTCAGGTTCTCGCTGATGTTGACGCGGCCCAGCATGCCAGCCGGAAGTTGATCGATCGAACCCACGACGACGACCGATGAGTCTCCCCCCGACACGGCATTGAGAAACTGGGCTCGCACCGGCTCTCCGGAATCGCGGGCCATGCGGGCGAGAAGCGTGCCCGATGCGGAATAGCTCAGCGCATCCGGGCGGGCCAGAACGATCGAGGCTGGCTGCGCCCCGAAGGGGAACCCAGCTGTGCTGATGGGCGCGAGGTCGGGCACACGTCCGATGCGGCCGAAGTTGGGAATCAAGAGGGACGTCGTGTCGAACAGGACGAAGCGGTTGGCCTCCGACAAGGTCTCGCCAGGTGCGCAGCGTTCATCCGCTGCGGTCAAAAGAATGGTCTCGAATGCGAGGTGGTTGATGCCCGGCTTGAAGTTTCGCATCGGGATACGCACGGGATGCCGGCGGAAGACGTCGCCGCGTGATGTGATCGTCATGGTGGCGCTGATGCGCCCGTTCACATAGAGATCGATGCGGCTCCCCGGAAGCACCGCCGCCGTGTGTGCGGCATCGAGAAACAGGGTCGCCTCGCCATAGTCGCTGGCATAAAAATCGGCCGGAAGGTTGACAGCGAACCGGGCTCGCAGACGTCGACCGGAGAATTCCTGCGTGGGAATCCCGACATCCGAGAATGCGATCGGCCTTCCGCCCAACAATGTCTGAACCTCTGGCCACAGCCAGCTTGCCGTATCGACGGTGTTGCGCGGACGGCCCTCGCGATTGAGGGCAGGCGCGCCGACGATGTTGATGGCGTTGTCGAGATCGTTCCAACTGGGTCCCGAGACGACAAGCGTCGCAGAGCCCGAACTGGCCTCGTGCATGACGATCGCCAGAGCCTGAGCGTTCGCGGCCTCGGGGGGCGCTGCCATGACGCCGCGCAGTTCGCTGGCGATGCCCATCACCACTTTGATGGTTCCCGCAGGGCTTGCGCCCGGGTCTGATTCGACCACGCGAATGACAGGGTGAGCATAGCGACCCCGCAGGGCCACCATCTGGGCAAGGCGCAAGAGACGATCGCGGATCTCCGGACGGTAGATGCGGGGCGCCACGATCCGTATGGTGGTGATCCCCTGGGTGTCCATTCCGACCGCGGGAAGGTCCTCCAGCGAGCGGATCGGGCGCGGGGCTCCGTCAGAAAAGATCAGGCTCGTCGAGGCGGAATCCAGCTGCGTCCACAATTCGTAGGTCGCGCGAATCGTGCAGTCCGTTCGATGCCTCTGCGTTGCCTCGATCCGGATGATATTCTGGCCCTGTCGCAGGAGCCCCGACCGCATGGGCACGACAGTTCTGAAGATATTGGCCGAGGATGCGATCGTGATGTCGTTGATCACCTCGCCATTGATGATGACGCGCAGCCTCGAGGCCTCGGGCATGACCACGACGGCGTTCTGGTAGCCGACCGCCAGACCCACCACATTCACTGCTTCATCTTGAGTCAGGCTGAAGGCCCAGGAACGGGCGTCGCTTTCGCCCTCAAGCCGGATATCGTCGAACGGCAGGATGGGCTTCTCGCTGCGGCCGCCCGTGCGTGCGGCGTTGGCGGGCCCCGAAGACGGCGCCAGCGGCGTGACATTGCGCACGGGTGTGGCAACACCCGGCTGGGGGCGAACAGCAGTCGCCGGAGGGCGCGCGCCTTGGGGCGCCATGTCAAACGGCGCAGCTCTGGCCGCGGGCGCGTCGGCCGGGCGCACTGAGGGTTGGGGCAGCGATTGAACCCCGTTTGTGGGATTGGGCCGCGGCGCTGCCGGCCGCTGTGGGACGGGCGCGACGCCCTGCATGTCGAAGGGAACCGGCGTGCCGATCGCCGGTCCCGGTGAGGGTGGCGATGGCGCAGGAGGGGGAGCCGGCCGTTCGCTGCCGGGCGACATGCTGAAAGGAGCTGGCTGCGCCGATAGCGGATGGGCGCCAATCGCCTGAAGCGCGAGCAAGAACGGGATGAGATAAGCGCGCATGCCCGACACCTATTTCAGCGCCGGCACGGGAGGCGTGACGTTCGGGGCGATATTCGGTGCAGGCGGCTTCGACTCGCCCAGCTTCTGCAACCCGAGCATGTAGGCGAGGCCGCGGCCGGTCTGGTAGATCGAGACGGTGAGGAACCATAAGGTGCCACGCAGGATGCCGATATCCTGGTGGCGCCGCTTCTGGAACTGGCTCCACTGGTCGGCGCTGGCGAAAACGAGATCCGCGATCAGCTGGTGATGCTCCGGCGTCTCGGTGAGGAAGCGTCCGCCGATCAGGATGCCCTTCTCGTCCATGCTCATCTTGCGAATTTCCATGGGGATCTGATTGACCGGCAGCTCGGTGTGCGGGGTAAATTCGAGGGTGCCCAGGGCTCCGCGTTTCAACCCCGGGAGCGCCGATTGCGAGAGGCGCATGCTGATGCCGCCCACCGACACGTCGCGGATCACCGCATCCACCACCTTGTCGCCCATCACGAATCGGGCGGGGCGATCGGCCAGGACCCTGTGGGTCTGGCGACGGGTGGCGCGTTCCGACACGACCCCCAGGGCGCAACCGGCGATGATGAGGTTGAGCAGGTTCCACGCCCCTGTCACCAGCGTGACGTCTGCCTTGTAGGGTTGTGCCCAGAGGCGGATGCCGGTGGCGATCACGCCGAGAACCAGCACGCCGAAGATGATGAAGAAGGGTGCGCCCAGTTCCGAGACGCGGCTCTTGTCCATCGTCTCGTTCTTGGCCGTCACCTTGAATGTCGGCTTGCTGGGATTGGCGATCACCGAGAGGATGGCCGGCAGCAGGTAGACCGTCTGGATGAATTCATACAGATCCGAAATCCACGGCCAGCGATAACGGCCATAGAGATAGTTCTGCATCATGAAGTTCACCATCATGTAGGTCGAGGTGTAGGCTAGGAATTCGCCGCCCGACGCGGTAAAGATCTCCATCGAGAAGAACAGGTAGCACAGCGGCGACACCAGGAATGCGAACCGCGTGAAAGGGAACAGCCAGAACAGGGTGCTGGACATGTAGCAGAGCCGTTGCGGCAGCGTGAGGCCACGTTTCAACGGCGGAAAGCGGTAGCGCAGGATCTGGATCATGCCCTGCGCCCAGCGCGAGCGTTGTCCGATGAAGCTGGCAAAGCTGTCGGGCTGCAGCCCCGCGATCAGAGGCTTATCCACATAGACGCTTTTCCAGCCGCGTGAATGCAGTTCGAGCGCTGTCTCGCAGTCTTCCGTGATGCTGACGCCGCTGAATCCATTGGTTTCGAGGAGGGCCTCCCGGCGAAGCACAGCCGCCGAGCCGCAGAAGAACGCAGCGTTCCATTTGTCGAGGCCGCGCTGGATCACGCCGTAGAACATCTCGTTCTCGGACGGCATGGTCTGAAATGTGCCAAGGTTGCGCTCAACCGGGTCCGGGTTGATGAAGAAGTGCGGCGTCTGGACGAGGAACAGTTTTTCCTCGAGGGCGAAGAAGCCGATTGTTTCCTCGAGAAACGAGCGGGCCGGGGCGTGATCGGCGTCGAAGACCGCCACCAGCTCGCCTGTCGAGTGTTCGAGGGCATTGTTGAGGTTGCCGGCTTTCGCATGTTCATTGCGCGCACGGGTCAGATATTTCACCCCGAGCGCGGCGCAGAGCGCCTGCAGTTCGAGACGGCGGGCGCGCGCTTCGCCTGCCGCGACCACATCCTTCGACTCGCATTTCTGGTCCGTGCCACCGTCATCCAGAAGCCAGACTGTCATCTTGCCGGCGGGATAAGCCATGGCCTTGGCGGCGGCGAGCGTTGTGGCAAGAAGATCCGCGCCCTCGTTGTACGTTGGGACGAAGATGTCGACGCTGGGAGCGTTCTCGTAGTCAAGTTTGGGCGGACGCCGCGACGGCAGCGGGCTCGAGACCACGAAGAGGCTGAGAAACAGCATGACGACGCAGTACATCTCGGCGCCGTACAACAGAATTGCCGGAATATAGTTGCCGATCTCCGTGATCGGCGGCAACGTGCTGGTCGTGCGCCAAAAAACATAACGCAATACGATTGCGGTGCCCAGCGCAAGTGCGATCAGCCGCCAGATTCCTTGTGCCCGGAAGAATTTCAGGACGATCATGCAGGAAACAACGACAAGACCGGCGATGAGATGGGCTTGGAGACTGATGGGAAGAGCGACCAGCAAGAAGATTAAAGCAGCCGCGACGACCCAAAAGGCCACGATGAAACCGTTTTTCATCAGTCCTCGTTCTCTGTTCAGATCCGCTACGGCATCTGCCACGCATAAGCTACGGGATACGAACGGTCTATGGCTATCTGTGCCGTCCCGGCGTCACAGTGTGATCGTCGTAAACGACCTTTCTCTAAGGGCGTCTCTCCGAGATCCGCGTCACGGCGGTGGCGGAACGACCGGATAGCCACTCAGGGGCTCCTGCCGGATGGCAGGGGCCAGCGGAGGCGGTGCTTCCACGTCCTTGAGCACAGCTCGTCGTGGGGCTGCCCGTCTGACAGGGGCGGGTGTCGTGCGGACCGGAGGAGTCGAACCGAATTGTCCGGATGCCAACGGGTTGATAGGCGCGTCCAACTCGCCCAAGGATGGTGAGACCGGTGGCGGATCCCCGAAGGGGTTCCAGTCGGATGAGGAGAAGAAGGCTGTGATCGTGTAACCGTACATTGTCCGCAGGAGCTGCTCCTCCGTCGCCTCGGCGTCGCACAGGCGCAGGCGGACGGACACTGCGCCACCCGGTGTGAGGATCGCCGGCTTGGTGGGCTCGATCTGCTGCCACGCATAGAGACACAGATCGCCGACCGAGGAGCGGCCGGTGGCGAATCCAAACGGGCCGTACTTATTCTGGGCGTAGAACAGGGAGGTCCGCATTTCGACGCCGGAAAGCCTGTCGTCCATCTCCTTCTGAACCACGTCGGGGGTGATGCGGCGGACGCGAAGAGTGTCGTCGATTTCCGAGAGGGTCTCCAGGTCGTTGACCATGCTCACATAGATGGCGTTCTGCCCCGGCGTGGCGGAAGCGGTCGATAGGGAGATCTCCTGCGACACGCCGTTCTGATATTTTCGTTCCAGAACCGCCACGACCGAAGGACCGCCCGCCGGCGGAAGAATGACCGCCCGCGTTGGTTTGACTTCGCTCATGAGATTCGCGAACCGGAGCTCGGACTGGGTGGAGCAGGCGGCGAGGATAGCAAGGAGGGGCGCGATCAGAAAAAGCGCTGCCGCCCCGCGCGCCGGGTGGCGCTTCCGCGGCGCAGTCGAGCGAGCTGCCGCGGCAGGGTGAATGCCGGGGCCGTCGTTCAGACTGGTCTGCGTTAAAAAGGTCATGAACTCTATGATCTGGCGTCCCGCCGAGACGGAGAGAGCGAGGAAGACGAAAGCGGCAAGATGGCTCCGCACCCGTGGGCACCAACACCCGTGGGCAAGAAGAACAACGCATTCAGACATGCTCAATCATAGTTAACGAACGATGAAAATGGAGCTCGAAAGGGCATATTTTCCAGTATGGCCCTCGCTTTCCTCGGCGCCAAGAGTGGGCTACCGGCCCATCGACTGCACGACATCCGCAAGTGAATCGACGACGATTCGTGTCATCGCAGCGCCCTTCTCGGACGTTCCGAGACTCGGATCGCCCACGATGCCGCTCCCCCGGAGATTTCCGCCATGGTTCGATAACGCGATCCTCTGCCCGGGCGCAGCAGATCGCCGTTGCCCCCGTCGTGCGTCATCACTTGGCTGTAACCCCCGATTCGGTCACGTCGTACGCTGCACTCGTCGATGTGCAGCATGAGCGATGTCTCGAACTCGAAGGCGTGTCCGACGCCTCCGAAAGCACTCTCCTGAGCCTCGGCGAGCGCTTCCGTGGCAAGCTTCCACCAGGTCAGAAACGCGATCGGGCACTCCGGATGCCGGGCCCCGAACACCTCGCTGATCACCTGCCCAATAGCCTAGTCGCCGCCGTGCGAGCAGAACAACATTGCAAAAGCCGCGGGATGTAACGGCGGTCAGCATATCCGTCAGATAGGCGAGCAGCGTTGTGGGCTACACCGTGAGCGTTTCGGCAAACGCTATTGGGTTCGGCGCTGGCGACGATCCTGCTGACCATGACGGTGATCGCCGTCTCTGCGGCGTTTCACGTGTCGGGCCGGAAAGAGAGCGCTCCTCTAGGGAGGATATCGGAAGGCACATGCGTGGCGCGCATGCGCGCATCCCATTCTTTGACTTGACCTGCGTGCATTGCGGCATAGAAATGGATACGAGGTTGCAAGTTCAACCGCTTGCGCCTCGTTCCAGTTTTTACGCGTGCTCATTCTTGCCGGCGGCGGCGTCTGCTGCTCCGACGCGCCTTGCTTGACGTCCACCACTCCGGCTGTGCGCGGTCGGCCGATAGAAGTTGCTTCACCATGAAGTCCGCCTTCCTGCGAAACGCCCTCGTCCTCGGCATGCTGTCGGCGATCGGCCCCTTCGCGATCGATATGTATCTGCCGGCCTTCCCGACGATCGCACGGGACCTGAACGCCGATATCGGCGCCGTGCAGATGAGCCTCATGAGCTTCTTCCTGGCCGTCGCCTTGTGCCAGATTCTCTACGGACCCATCTCGGATCGCGTGGGTCGCAAACCCCCGATCTATTTCGGCCTGACCCTGTTCATCATCGCCGGAATCGGCTGCAGCTTCGTCACGAGCGCGGAGGCGCTCATCGTTCTGCGCTTCATCCAGGGGGTCGGCGCCTGCGCCAGCATGGTCATTACCCGCGCGATCATCCGCGACCTGCACACTGGCCATGAGGCAGCGCGCCTGATGGCGACGACGATGCTCGTGTTCAGCGTCTCACCGATTCTGGCGCCGCTTGCGGGCAGCATCCTGACCGAATTCTTCAGCTGGCGGGTGATCTTCTGGGCGATCGCGCTTATTGGCATCGGCGGCTTGGCGGTGGTGGCTCTCCTCCTGCCCGAAACCCGCAGCCTGGAAGCGCGACAGGTTGGGGGCGTGGGCCACGTGGCGCGCACGTATTGGGGGCTGCTCCATGATTGGCGATTTCTCGGCCTTGTGTTCATCGGAGGCCTGGGACAGGCGAGTTTCTTCGCCTATCTCGCGGGGTCGTCGGTGGTGTTCATCGAGCATTTCGGCCTCTCGCCGTCCACCTACAGTCTCGTCTTTGCGACGAATGCGGTGGCGTTCATCGGCGGCGCCCAGTTCAACAGCGTCCTCATGCGCCGTTTCGGTGCAGAGCGGGTCGTGCGCACAGCCATCACGATTTTCGCGTTTCTGACCAGTATTCTCCTTATCCTGACCCTGTCGGGCGTCGATAATGGCGTGGTCCTGTGGGCCATGCTCTTTGCAGCTTTTGGCTGTCTCGGCTTGGTAATCCCCTCGACGGTCGTCCTTGCGCTGGAATCGCACGGGGCCAATGCCGGAACCGCCTCCGCCCTGATGGGAACCCTGCAACTCGGCACGGGCGCGGCGGTCATTGTCCTGGTCAGCGCTTTCTTCGACGGGACGCAGCGATCCATGGTGGCGGCGATTGCGGCATGCGGGCTATCCGCCTTCGTGCTGAGCTGGACGCTACTGAAGCGCCGTCACACATTCCCTTAGGAATCCCGCCCTTAAGAATCCCGCCCTTAGGAATCGCGGACCCGCGTCGTGATCCAGTCGCTGAACGACCGCACGAGGGGGGCCTCCGCCTTGGCGTCCGGATAGACCAGATAATACGCCCCGCTGCTGATCAGGCTTTGCGGGAAAAGGATCTGAAGTCGACCGGATTCCAGTTCTTCGGCAATGAGGAACTGCGGGATCAGGGCGACGCCGAGGCCTGCCACGGCGGCTTGGGCCACCATGGCGAATTGTTCGAACCGCGGACCGCGCAGGGGATTGCCCATTTCAACCTTCGCACCCGCGAACCATTCGGCCCATCCGGTCGAACGGGTGCTCTGCTGCAGGAGCGTCGTGCGCGTCAGATCAGCGGGAACCGCGATGCGTTCCTGCTCCCGGTAGGCTGGGCTGCAGACAGGAACGCATTCCTCTCTCAGGAGGAGATCGCACACGGCGCCGGGCCAGTGCGGCTGGCCGAAATGGATGGCGGCGTCGAAGGGCTCGGTCAGGAAATCGAAGGGGGCAAGCCTCACGCCGAAATTGACGGTCACGTCCGGATGGCGCCCAAAGAACTCCGGCATGCGCGGAATGAGCCAGCGGGTCCCGAAGGTGGGCAACACCGCCAAGTTGAGGACGCCGCTCGTGCCCGACAAGGCTATGGCCTGGCGGGTCGCATCGGAAAGGTCACTGAGTGTACCGCGGACATGTGCGGCATACATCCGACCGACATCCGTCAGCACAACCCGCTGTCGGGTCCGGCTGAACAGCGACACCCCCAGCATCTCCTCGAGTTGCTGGATCTGGCGGGACACGGCGCTCTGGGTCAGGCTGAGTTCCTCCGCAGCCCGGGACACGCTGCCATGGCGTGCGGTCGTCTCGAACGCCAGGAGATTGCCCACATTAGGGAGAAAGCCGCGCCGCAACACCACGTTCATTCCATTTCAGAATAACCTGCTGCGAAGATGTCGATTTACATGCGGTCTGTCCAGCGTCACGTTGCGGCCCAATTTCAACGTCCCAATCCGGCGGCCCTGGCGCTGTCCGGCGCTGCCAAAAGGATCTGATGATGTCCGCTGCCCATAAGGAAGTTGCCAAACTGGTATGGCAGGATCCTCTTCTGATCGAGGACCTGCTGACCGACGACGAGCGCATGATCCGCGATACGGCCCGTGCCTACGCGCAGGAGAAGCTCCAGCCGAGGATCATCGAGGCCTATCGCGAAGAGAAAACGGACCGGTCCATCTTCAACGAGATGGGCGAATTGGGCCTCCTCGGCATCACGCTGCCGGAAGAATATGGATGCGCCGGTGCCTCTTACGTCGCCTACGGCTTGGTCGCCCGCGAGGTGGAGCGGGTCGATTCAGGCTATCGCTCGATGATGAGCGTCCAGTCCTCCCTCGTGATGTATCCCATTTTCGCCTATGGGACCGAAGACCAGCGCAAGAAATACCTGCCCAAGCTCGCCACCGGCGAATTTGTCGGCTGCTTCGGCCTGACGGAGCCCGACGCCGGCTCGGACCCCGCGGGCATGAAGACCCGGGCCGAGAAGATCGATGGTGGATACCGTCTCAGCGGCAGCAAGACGTGGATTTCGAACGCACCGATTGCGGACGTGTTCGTTGTCTGGGCCAAATCGACCGCTCACAACGATGAGATCCGTGGTTTCGTGCTCGAGAAGGGCATGAAGGGCCTGTCCGCTCCCAAGATCGGCGGGAAGCTGTCGCTGCGCGCTTCGATTACCGGCGAGATCGTCATGGAGGGCGTCGAGGTGCCCGAGGACGCGCTTCTGCCGAATGTCTCGGGCCTGAAAGGGCCGTTCGGCTGCCTCAACCGGGCCCGCTACGGGATTTCCTGGGGGTCGATGGGCGCCGCTGAGGATTGCTGGCACCGTGCGCTGCAATACACGCTCGATCGCAAGCAGTTCAACCGGCCGCTGGCCGCAACCCAGCTGGTCCAGAAGAAGCTGGCGGACATGATGACTGAAATCACGCTCGCCCTTCACGCGAGCCTGCGGGTGGGGCGGCTCTTTGACGAAGGGCGCGTGGCGCCTGAAATGATCTCGCTGGTCAAACGCAACAATTGCGGAAAGGCGCTGGATATCGCCCGCGTCGCGCGCGACATGCACGGCGGCAACGGTATTCAGGAAGAATACCACGTGATGCGTCACGCCCAGAACCTGGAGACGGTGAACACCTACGAGGGCACCCACGACGTGCACGCGCTCATTCTGGGGCGGGCCCAGACCGGCCTGCAGGCGTTCTTCTGACCGACCTTACGGATTCCTGAGGAAGGAGAAGCCGATGACCAAGCCCCTCGAAGGCCTGAAGGTGCTCGAACTCGCCCGGATATTAGCGGGGCCATGGGTCGGTCAACTGCTGGCCGATCTTGGGGCAGACGTGGTCAAGGTCGAGCGGCCGGGCGTGGGAGACGATACGCGCGGCTGGGGCCCTCCCTTCATCGACGGCGTAGGAGAGGATCACCTCTCGGCGGCGTATTTTCATTCCTGCAACCGCGGCAAGCGGTCCATCGCGGTCGATTTCGAGACCGCGGAGGGCCAAGCGGTGGTCCGGGACCTTGCCCGGCACGCTGATGTGGTGATCGAGAATTTCAAGGTCGGGGGGCTCGCCAAATACGGTCTCGACTATCAGGGCCTGAAAGCGGTCAATCCCCGCCTTGTCTATTGCTCGATTACGGGCTTCGGCCAGGATGGGCCTTACGCCAGTCGGGCCGGCTACGACTTCATGATCCAGGGCATGGGCGGCATCATGGACCTGACAGGCGACCCGGACGGCGAACCGCAGAAAATCGGCGTTGCGTTCGCCGATATCTTCACCGGGGTCTACGCGGTGGTGGGGGTGCTGGCCGCTCTGCGGCGGCGCGACCAGACCGGCGAGGGCGCGCAACTCGACATGGCGCTTTTGGACGTCCAGACGAGCGTGCTTGCCAACCAGGCGATGAATTTCCTGGCGTCCGGGCAGGCTCCGCGGCGCATGGGGAATGCCCATCCGAATATCGTGCCCTATCAGGTGTTTCCGGTGTCCGACGGTCATGTGATCGTGGCCGTCGGCAATGACGGTCAGTTTTCCCGCTTCGTCGCCGTGCTGGGACGGCCGGAACTGGCAACGGATGCGCGGTTCAAGTCCAATTCGGACCGCGTCGGCCACCGCGCCGACCTCGTGCCACTGTTGACCGCCCTGACGATCATGTTCACCCGTGACGAGCTTCTGGCTGCGCTCGAGGCGAAAGGCGTCCCTGCCGGGCCGATCAACACGGTGGCTGACGTGTTTGCCGATCCTCACGTCATCGCGCGCGGGATGCGCGTGGATCTACCCTCTGAGGCCGCGAAGGGCGGTGCGATCCCGTCGGTGCGCTCGCCCATCGTCATGGACGGCAAGCCGATGGTGGCCCTGCGCCCATCCCCGCGCCTGGGCGAGCACACGCACGAAGTGCTCAGCGATCCATCCTGGATGACTTAACTGCCCGGCTGCTTGGCGATCCCGTTCTCGAGAAGGCGGGAGACCGCATCCTTGATGCGCCCGATGTCTGTCTCGTCGAACGGGCTGAGATCGTGCATCTCGAAGCTGTGCAGGCCCTCCACGGCGAGCCACCCTAACAGACAGGCATCGAGATCGTCCGAGGTGGTCTTCAGCTCGTCCAGCGTTTTGCGCAGCACCTGACGGACAGGCTCGAGGAGGGCCGGGTTCTCCGACGAGGCAGCGAGCATCCCGTTGGCCACATCCTTCATCTTGCCGTTGCGCATCTTCAGCATGGCAGCTGTGCATAGCCGGGCCTCAAGATTGCGACCGGGAGCCGCATGCTTGCGCAGCGCCTCTTTCTCCAGCGAAACTTCGTCGATCAGCCGCTGAATCATGCCCTGGAGGAGCGCGTCCTTGCTGGGGAAATTGTAGAGCAAACCGCCCTTGCTCAGCCCGGCTCGCTCGGCGACCGCCTCGAGAGTGAGACGTCCAGACCCGATATCGCTCACGAGTTCCGCGGCCGCATCGAGGATTTTCGCGCGGGAGCTCTTCCGGCCACGGACGCAGTTGAACATTTCCACCCCTTGCACTAAACCGTCCAGACGGTATATAAAAGGTTCCATCGCCTTGGCGTCAAGAGGAACTTGCGTTAAGGCGACGCTTCCAAACACTGAACCGTCCAGCTTTGCCGGACGTCTGAACACGGAAAAGCTCCATGAAACGGCGCATTGTTGTCACCCTTGTCTTTGTCCTGGCGATCGGACTCTGCGCTGGTCTCATCTGGTTCAACTTCTTCAAAGAACGGATGATCAAGGACTTTTTTGCGAACATGAAGCCCCCGGCGCAGGTGGTGACATCGGCGAAAGTCGAGGCCAGGACCTGGAACCCGGGCATCAGCGCGATCGGCACCGCACGTGCGGCGAACGGAGTCGAACTGGCGTTCGAAATCGCAGGCATCGTCAAGGAAATCAAGTTCAAGGCGAACCAGACGGTCGAAAAGGGCGCCGTCCTGGTGCAGCTCGACGATACGGTCGAGCGCGCAGACCTGCAGGACGTACAGGCCAATGTGAAGACGGCCGAAAGCAATTTTGATCGCGCCAAGACCCTCTCATCCCGGGGCTTCGGAACGGAAGCGAATTTCGATCAGGCGAGCGCCCTGATGGCTGCGGCGCGGTCGCGACTTGCGCGCCTTCAGGCCACCATCGAACAGAAGGCCCTGAAAGCTCCGTTTTCCGGCACCATCGGCATCCCGCGCATTGACGTGGGCCAGTATCTCCAGCCAGGCACTGTCATTGCCAGCTTCCAGGACCTGAATTCGATGAAGGTCGATTTCACGGTACCTGAGCAGGTGGCGGCTGAAATCAAGCTTGGCCAGGAGGTTCGCGTCGGCGTCAGCGAGACCGATCTTCCCTTCACCGGCAAGGTAACGGGAAAGGACCCCCGCGTTGATCCCAAGACCCGGCTCGTGTCTGTTCAGGCGGTCGTCGAGAACAACAAGGATGCGGCGATTCTTCCGGGACAGTTCCTCCATGTGGAGGCAGTCCTTCCGCCGCAGCTCAATGTCATCACGATTCCGCAGACGGCGGTGATCGCGAGCCTTTACGGTGACTACGTCTTCACCATCGACGAAGAAGAAAAGGCCGGCGAAAAAGCCCTTGTGACCAAGCAGGTCTTCGTCAAGACCGGGCGCCGTCGCGGCGGATCGATCGAGATTATCTCGGGCATCACGCCGGGCCAACTCGTGGTCGCTTCGGGACAGAACAAGCTCCAGGCCGGATCAACGGTCAAGATCAACAACAGTGTCGACGTGACGAAGTTCGACGCGACCAAACTTGCCAACGGGCAGTAGGCACACGCGATGAGTTTTACAGAACTCTTTATCAGGCGCCCCGTCCTCTCGATGGTGGTGAGCCTTCTCATCCTCCTGCTCGGTGCGCAGGGGTTGATGAGCCTTCAGGTGCGGCAGTATCCCGAGGTCGAAGAAACCACCATCACCATCACCACGACCTATGTGGGCGCGAGCGCCGACCTAATGCAGGGCTTCATCAGCACGCCCATCGCCAAGTCGGTCTCGAGCGCCGAAGGCGTCGATTACGTGACGTCGCAGAGCCGCCTGGGCGTCAGCACGGTCTCCGTGCGCATGCGTCTCAACACGGATCCGAATGCGGCGCTCACGGAAGTGACCGCAAAGGTTCAGCAGGTGCGTGCGCAGCTGCCGACCGATGCCGAAGATCCCGTGATCATGAAGGGCACGGGTCAGACCTTCGCGTTGATGTACCTGACGTTTGCCAGCTCGGAGATGAATTCCGAACAGGTGTCGGAATTTCTCACCCGCGTGATCCAGCCGCGCTTTGCGACCCTTGAGGGCGTGGGCGGAGCCGAAATCCTGGGGGGACGCGAGTTCTCCATGCGCGTGTGGATCGATCCGCAGCGCTTGGCGGCTCGTGGGGCAACCGCAAGCGATGTCGTGGCAGCAATCCGGTCGAGCAACTTCCTGGCAGCGCCTGGCAAGACGAAAAACGAGTTCGTGGCCTACGCACTCGAGATGCAAACCACTTTCCAGACGCCGGAAACGTTCGGGACCCTTCCCATCCGCTCCAATGGCGATCAGATTGTGCGTCTGAGCGATGTCGCGGACGTCGAGCTGGGCCCGAAAAGCACCGACACCAAGGTCAGCTTCAACGGCAAGGAAGGCACGTTCATCGGCATTACGCCGACGCCCGCCGCCAACCCGCTCACTGTTGCCGCCGAGGTCACGAGGGCCATCGAGTCTATCCGCCCGACGCTGCCGAAAGGCATGACCGTCGAGATCGTCTACGATGCCTCGAACTTCATTTCGGCGTCGATCGAGGAAGTCTTCAAGACCATCGGCGAAGCAGCCTTGATCGTGATCATCGTTATCCTGTTGTTCCTCGGGTCGTTCCGGGCGGTTCTCATCCCGATCGTCACAATCCCACTGTCGCTCGTGGGTGTCTGTTTCGTCCTGTTTGCGCTGGGATATTCCATCAACCTGCTAACGCTTCTGGCGATGGTTCTGGCCATCGGACTCGTCGTCGACGATGCCATCGTGGTGCTGGAGAATATCCATCGCCACATTGAAGAAGGCCTTTCGCCGACCGATGCGGCAATCGTCGGCATGAAGGAAATTTTCGTTCCGATCGTGTCGATGACCATCACGTTGGCGGCCGTCTACGCGCCGATCGGATTCACCCAGGGCCTGACGGGCACGCTCTTCCGGGAGTTTGCCTTCACGCTGGCGGGTGCGGTGGTTATTTCCGGCATCATCGCCGTGACCCTGTCGCCGATGATGTCCGCCAAGCTCCTCAAGGCTCACGGCCCGGGTGGCCAGAAAGGCTTCGCGGGCTTCGTCGATCGGACTTTCACCAGGCTGGAAAACTGGTACTCGCGGCGGTTGTCCGGCTCGCTCGATTTCCGCCCGGTTACCTTGATCATTGTCGTCGCGCTGCTCGGAACGACCGTTTTCCTGTTCATGAAGACGCCGTCGGAACTCGCCCCTGAAGAGGATCAGGGCGCCTATCTCGGGCTGGTCAACACACCGCAATACGCGACCGTGGACTACACGCAGGCGTTTGCCGCGGGCTTCACCCGCGCCGGCGAAACGATTCCCGAGATCGACGACACCTTCCTGATCGCCGGCATCGACGGTGGCGGCAGCGGATTTGTCGGGTTCAAACTCAAGGAATGGTCGGAGCGCAAGAAGAAGGGCGCCGAAACGAAGAAAGAAATTCAGGCCCTTCTCAACGAGAATGGCGGCGTCCAGGCTTTCGTCTTCGCGCCTCCCTCTCTGCCGGGAGCCGGCGGTGGGCTGCCGATCCAGTACGTTCTTCGCACCATCGGCGATCCGGCGCAGGCCTTTGAGGTGGCCGAACAGGTCAAACAAAAGGCGACGGCGTCCGGTAAGTTCATCGTCGTCCAGAATTCGGTGACCTACCAGACCCCGCGGGCCCGCATCATTGTCGACCGCGACCGCGCGGCCGCGCTCGGCGTTCCCGTCAGCGAGATCGGAACGACCCTCGGGGCGCTGGTTGGCGGCGCGTCGATCTCGAAATTCGACCGCGACAACCGCAGCTACGATGTGGTCAGCCAGGTGAGGCAGAACGATCGCCTCAATCCGGAACGGTTGACCGAGTTCTTTGTCCGGGCCGCCGACGGCTCCATGGTTCCGCTCTCCGCGCTCGTGCGGATCGAAACCGATGCTGCACCGGCCGCGATCGAACAGTTCAACCAGCTGAACTCCGCAACCCTGTCGGCCCTGCCGTTGCCGGGCGTGACGACGTCGGAGGGACTGGCGACCCTGCGGCAAATCGGGCGCGAGGTGATGCCGCAGGGCTTCTATGAGGATTATGCGGGTCAATCGCGTCTCGAGGTGCAGGAAGGGAGCTCGATCGCGCTCGCGTTCGGCTTGGCGATCATCGTCATCTACCTGGTTCTCGCCGCCCAGTTCGAGAGCTTCCGCGATCCATTCATCATCATGATGTCGGTGCCGCTCTCGATGTTCGGCGCGATGATCTTCCTCAACCTCGGATTGGCGACTCTCAACATCTATACGGAGGTCGGGCTGATTACCCTCGTTGGCCTGATCACCAAGCACGGCATCCTGATGGTCGAGTTCGCGAACGACTACAAAGAGAAGAACGCGAGCACCAACCGCAAGGCAATCGAAGAAGCAGCGCGCGTGCGGTTGAGGCCGATTTTGATGACCACCGCCGCCATGGTTCTGGGCGTCGCCCCGCTGCTCTATGCGGCGGGTGCGGGTGCCGCGGCACGCTTCTCCATGGGCCTCGTCATCGCTTCGGGCATGTCGATCGGGACGATCTTCACGCTCTTCGTGGTGCCGATGTTCTACACCTACATCGCGAAGCCCGCTGTCAAGCGGGTGGAAGCCGCCAAGGAGGAGCCGATGGCTCCGCCGCGGGCCTGGGCCGCCGAGTAAGCAAAAAGGCCGGGCAATGCCCGGCCTTTTTTATTGGATAGTAACCGGCCGCTCGAGCGATGGCTTCAGGTGGCGCTCTCGCCCTCGACCTCGATGAAGGCCGACAGGGACTTGAAGCCTGCCTGCTCGGCCGCGATCTTCACGGCCTCGGCGACCTCCGCCGAATGAACCTCCACGGTCTTTCCCGTCTTGGTACACACGAACATCACCTTCATGGCGTTCACCTCGGGCTGGCCGTGGGACACGATGTAGGAGTTCTGGGTCGCAAGGCGATGAACGAGTCCCGCATCGCGCAGGAAGTCCAACGCGCGGTAGATGGTGACAGGAGCCAGGCGCTTTTTGTCACTGCTCAACCGGTCCACCAGATCATAGGCCCCGACCGGGCCGCCGGTCTGAACGAGTTCGCGATAGACCCTCTCGCGAATCGGCGTAAGCCGCAGATTATTGGCGCGACAAAGGTCGTCTGCACGTTGCAGGAGGGTCTCCTCCTCGTCTTTGCGAATGGCCCGGGCGTTCATGGAAATAGCTCCTGTAATAACAAATCCTATCCGTTTATATAGGCAAAATTCGAGGAGCACAATGTGCTATCGTTGCAATTTATGCTTGCATTGTTGCATATCGCGAAACCGTCGGTGACGTCCTCAGGCCGAGTATCGGCGCCGAGAGATCAACCAGCGGGCGAATCCACGTGCGCACAGGCATCGCAAAGGCCGCGCACCTCGACCGTCACCCGCTTGGCCGAGAAAGCGTTGCTTTCACTCCAATGCGCAAGGCGCTCTCCGATCTGCGGGTCGGTAAACTCGCTGACGGCGCCGCAGCCGTCGCAGATGGCAAAGGCCGCCATTTCATGATGATGCGGGTGATGATGTTGACAGGCGACATACGCGTTCACGCTCTCCAACCGATGGGCGAGCCCTTTCTCGATCAGCTTCTCGAGAGATCGATAGATCGTGGGAGGCGTCACAGCACCCTTTGCCCGCATCTTGTCGAGCACTTCATAGGCCGAAAGCGGATTGCGTGCGGTGGACAGGATGCGGTGCACGCGCCGCTGCGTGTCGTTCAAACCGTCGACCGCGTGGCCATGCTGCTTCAAAGTCATAGATCAGATCCACCCGAAAGGTACTTTATACGTACGGGTTGGCGGGGCGAATTGCAAAGGGCGATTGAAAGCCATTGCATGGCGCCGCCCGCCGCCGTCGCGGGAGGACAGAAGTCTCCATGGCTCGTTAGAGCGCTCCGCGACAGGATCGTTTTCGAGCAAAGCGCGCATTATTTCTTATCATACAAATCTCACATTCGTCCGCAGGTGAAGCGCTGAAGCCTGTTCTTTAAGCACGCGCATCATTTGTGAGCGCTGCGGCTCGCCGGTCTCTTCGCTTTGTCTCGCCCGTCGGGGTCATGCCGTTTCCGGCTCGGCACTGGCACGGAACTTGCTCTGAACCACTGGCTGCTCCGGGGGCAGCCTGGGCAATGGGAGACACCTATGTCGATTGCGAACTGGACGAAAAAAAGTACGCGCATTCTGGCCGCCACACTGGCGGTTTCGGCCAGCCTCGTGGGCGCCGCGCAAGCACAGGAGACGATCAAGGTCGGCGTGCTACACTCGCTGTCAGGCACGATGGCCATCAGCGAGACGACCTTGAAAGACGCGATGCTGATGCTCATCGAAGAGCAGAACAAGAAGGGCGGTGTCCTGGGCAAGAAGCTCGAAGCGGTGGTCGTCGATCCGGCTTCGAACTGGCCGCTCTTCGCCGAGAAGGCGCGCGAGCTCATCAGCAAGGACAAGGTCGTGGCGGTGTTTGGCTGCTGGACCTCGGTTTCGCGGAAATCGGTGCTCCCGGTGTTCAAGGAGCTGAACAGCGTCCTGTTCTATCCCGTCCAATACGAGGGCGAGGAGAGCGAGCGCAACGTGTTCTATACGGGTGCTGCGCCCAACCAGCAGGCAATCCCCGCTGTCGAGTATCTGGCCAAGGAAGAGAAGGTCGAGCGCTGGGTCCTGGCCGGCACCGACTATGTCTATCCGCGCACCACCAACAAGATCCTCGAGGCCTTTCTCAAGTCCAAGGGCGTGAAGTCCGAAGACATCATGATCAGCTACACGCCGTTCGGGCATTCCGATTGGCAGACCATCGTGGCAGACATCAAGAAGTTCGGTTCAGCTGGCAAGAAAACGGCCGTCGTCTCCACGATCAATGGCGATGCCAACGTCCCGTTTTACAAGGAGCTTGCCAACCAGGGCATCAAGGCCACCGACATCCCGGTCGTGGCATTCTCCGTCGGTGAAGAAGAACTCGCAGGCATCGACACCAAGCCCCTCGTCGGCCACCTGGCTGCCTGGAACTACTTCGAGTCGATCGACACGCCTGACAACAAGGCGTTCATTCAGAAGTGGAAGGCCTTCACCAAGAATGACAAGCGGGTCACCAACGATCCGATGGAAGCTCATGTGATTGGCTTCAACATGTGGGTCAAGGCAGTCGAGAAGGCGGGTTCGACCGATCCCGACAAGGTCATCGACGCCATCGTTGGGGTTCAGGTCCCCAACCTCACCGGCGGGATCTCCGAAATGCTTCCGAACCACCACATCACCAAGCCCGTCCTGATTGGTGAGATCAAGGATAACGGCCAGTTCGACGTGGTGTGGAAGACAGAGGGTCTGGTTCCGGGCGAAGCCTGGTCCAAGCAGCTTGAGGGTTCGAAAGACCTTGTGGCCGATTGGAAGACGCTCAAATGCGGCAACTACAACACAGTCACAAAGAAGTGCGGCGCGTGACGGTTTGACGGAGGGCGGCCATGGCCGCCCTCATCCTCAACTTCTGGGCTCACCGCATGATCAGCTTTCGAAACGCTCTCCGCGCGCTGCTGGGACCTCTTGTCGTGGTCGGTGCCTTGTCATCAGCCCATGCAGGGCCGTACGACGACGCACTGATCAAACTGACCACCGATAATTATGCGGACACGGATGCGGGTGTGGCGGCTCTCGTCGAAAGCGGCAATCCGCGGGCTGAAGCGATCATCGAGGCTTTGCGGGCAGGAACGTTGCTTTATGGCGATGGGAAGCTTGCCATCCGTGGTCCGGCAGGCGTCGCTGTCGACGCGACAACGGCAACACCGCTGGTCGCCAGTGACGCGGGATCGCTCAAACCGGTGCGGGTCAATAACCGTGTGAGGCGTGCCGTCGAGGCAGCCCTCGGCAGCATGACACTGCTCAGCCCGGATCAACGCAGGCGGCTCGACGCTGCTGCTGCCGTCCTCAGATCCCGCGATGCTGCAGCGCTTCCTTCCCTGGACAAGGCTCTCGCGCAGGAAAAGGTGGAACGGGTCAAGATTGCCATGCTCGAAGCACGGGCGGCCATCATCCTCAACCAGCCCGATTCCTCTCCTGGCGACAGGCTCGCGGCGGTTGCGACCCTTGGCAATCTCGGCAACCAGAACGCACTTGCGCTTCTCGCCAACCTTCCTGCCGGGGCCTCGCCCGAACTCACGGCGGCGGCCCGCCAGGCCTCTGAGACCATTGCGGCCAATCTTGCGCTCTGGAACGCCGCACAAAACGTCTGGTACGGCATTTCCCTCGGCTCGGTCCTGCTCCTCGCCGCCATCGGATTGGCAATCACGTTCGGCACCATGGGCGTGATCAATATGGCCCATGGGGAGATGGTGATGATTGGCGCCTACACGACCTTCATGGTCCAGGAGGTGATCCGCAACCATGCCCCTGGTCTCTTCGGCGCCTCGCTGTTTATCGCCTTGCCGCTCGCGTTCCTGATCGCCGGGGCGATCGGCATCGCCATCGAGCGCCTGGTGATCCGCTTTCTCTACGGGCGTCCGCTTGAGACTCTGCTTGCCACATGGGGCCTGTCCCTCATTCTGCAGCAAGGCGTGCGAACCATGTTCGGCCCGAGCAACCGTGAAGTCGGCACGCCGGAATGGATGAGCGGAGCGCTTCAACTTGGAGGCCTCAGCCTGACGTATAATCGCATTGCGATCGTCATCTTTGCCTTTGCGGTCTTTGCGACTTTGCTTCTCGTTCTGCGCTACACCTCCCTCGGGCTCTACATGCGCGCGGTAACACAGAACCGCCGCATGGCCGGTTCGGTCGGCATTCGCACCAGCCGGATCGACGCGTTGGCGTTCGGTCTCGGATCGGGGGTCGCAGGGATTGCCGGCGTCGCGCTGTCGCAGATCGACAATGTGAGCCCCAATCTCGGCCAGAGCTACATCATCGACAGTTTCATGGTGGTGGTGTTCGGGGGTGTCGGCAATCTGTGGGGAACCCTGGTGGGCGCCATGACGCTCGGCGTCGCCAACAAGTTGCTTGAGCCATTCGCCGGAGCGGTGCTGGGAAAAATCCTTCTGCTGGTCGCCATTATCCTCTTCATCCAACGAAGGCCGCGCGGGCTCTTCGCGCTCAAGGGCAGGGCAGCAGAGGCATGACGATGAGCACTATCATCAATCGGCAGGCCGTGGTGGTCCTCGTGCTCCTCGCGTTGGCGGCGATCGTCATTCCAGCGATGAACCTTGCCGCCGCGCCCGGATCGGTCTTTCACCTCTCCGATCATCTCGTGCCGTTGTTCGGGAAGTATCTCTGCTTTGCGCTGCTCGCCCTCTCGGTCGATCTCGTCTGGGGCTTTTGCGGAATTCTGTCGCTCGGGCACGGGGCTTTCTTCGCACTCGGCGGCTATGCCATGGGCATGTATCTGATGCGACAGGTGGGGTCGCGCGGGGTTTATGCCGATCCGGTGCTGCCGGACTTCATGGTGTTCCTGAACTGGAAGGAACTTCCGTGGTTCTGGGAAGGGTTCAATCATTTCCCCTATGCGCTGCTGATGATCCTGGCGGTGCCCGGAGCCCTGGCCTTCGTGTTCGGTTGGTTCGCCTTCCGGTCCCGCGTGACGGGCGTCTATCTGTCGATTATGACGCAGGCGATGACCTTCGCGCTGATGCTCGCATTTTTTCGCAACGATATGGGCTTCGGCGGCAATAACGGGCTGACGGACTTCAAGGATATCCTGGGATTTTCCGTTCAGGCGAAATCGACGCGTATCGCGCTGTTTGTCCTCTCGGTGGCGGCCCTGGCGGCGGGCTATGTCCTGTGCCGATGGGTGGTGAGTTCAAAGCTTGGCAAGGTGGTCGTGGCCATCCGCGACGCGGAAAGCCGCACGCGTTTCCTCGGTTACCATGTGGAGCAGTACAAACTCGTGGTCTTCACCTTGTCGGCCATGCTGGCGGGTGTCGCGGGTGCGCTCTACGTTCCTCAGGTCGGCATCATCAATCCGGGCGAGTTCGCGCCGGCCAATTCCATCGAGGCAGTGATCTGGGTGGCGGTTGGCGGTCGCGGGACGCTGGCGGGCGCGATTCTTGGCGCCTTGGTTGTCAATGCCGGAAAGACATGGTTCACGGGGGCGGTGCCGGAATACTGGCTCTTTGCGCTCGGGGGCCTGTTCGTCCTGGTGACGCTCTTCATGCCGACGGGTATCCTCGGGGCTGCCGACAAAGTGTGGAAGCGGCTGCGATCACGGCCAGAGGATACGCGCGGCGAACTTGCCTCGCAGGCGGCGGAATAGGCGATGAGCGCACCCACTACCCCAACCCTGCTTTACCTGGACAACGTCACGGTCACGTTCGACGGCTTCCGTGCTCTCAACGCCCTGTCGCTCGCCATCGACCATCATGAAATGCGCGCAATCATCGGCCCGAACGGGGCGGGCAAAACGACCATGATGGACGTGATCACCGGCAAGGCGAAACCTGACGATGGGCAAGCCGTTTTCGACGGTTCGCACGACCTGACGGCCCTCGACGAAGCCACCATCGCCGAGTTGGGGATTGGCCGCAAATTTCAGACCCCGACGGTATTCGAGCATCACACGGTCGAGGACAATATCCTGCTTGCGCTGAAGGCAGATCGCCGTCCGTTTTCAGCCTTGCTGTCCCGTCGCGACAAGGTCGAGCGCGAGCGGATCGATGCTTTGCTTGAGCGCGTGCGCTTGAACCGCCATCGGCATAGGCTTGCGGCAGAGCTGTCCCATGGCCAGAAGCAATGGCTCGAAATCGGCATGCTGTTGGCTCAGGAGCCAAAGCTGCTCCTCGTCGACGAGCCGGCCGCCGGCATGACGGACCAGGAGACGGCCGATACCGCCGACCTCTTGCGAGACATCGCAAAGACGCGCGCCGTCGTCGTCGTCGAACACGACATGACGTTTGTGCGTGACCTCGGCGTGAAGGTCACGTGTCTGCATGAGGGATCTGTTCTGGCCGAAGGGCCGCTCGACGTCGTCAGCGCCAACGAGCGCGTGATCGAAGTGTATCTGGGACGGTGACGATGCTCTCGATCGACAACCTCTCCCTGAAATATGGCGCCTCCCAGGCCCTGCGCGACGTGTCGCTCTCGGCGCCTGTGGGCGAAGTCACGTGTGTGCTCGGTCGCAATGGGGTCGGCAAGACGTCGCTGCTGCGGGCATTGTCGGGACAGCGCGCGGTATCGGCCGGGAGCATTCACTTCGACGGACAGGACATCACCCGTCTGAAGCCTTTCGAGCGCGCCGCCCTCGGAATCGCCTACGTGCCGCAAGGCCGAGAGATCTTTCCGTTTCTCACCGTGAAGGAGAATCTCGAGACGGCGTTCGCGCCCTTGAAACGCGACAAGCGTGTCATTCCAGACGAGGTGTTCGAGCTCTTCCCGATTCTCTCCTCCATGCTTGGCCGTCGCGGCGGCGATCTGTCGGGTGGACAGCAGCAGCAGCTCGCGATCGGACGCGCGCTAGTGATGCGGCCCCGGCTCCTCTTGCTTGACGAGCCAACAGAAGGCATTCAGCCGTCGATCATCAAGGATATCGGTCGGGCCATCTCGTTCCTGAGGGACCGCAAGGACATGGCGATCCTGCTCGTCGAGCAGTATTTCGACTTTGCCCGTGACTTGGCCGACCGCTTTGTCGTAATGGAGCGCGGAGCGATCGTGCAATATGGCGATCGCGCAGCTCTCGCGGGGGACGATGTACGCCAACGACTGGCCATCTGACAATTCAGCGCGCGTGCCAGTCGTCGGACGCCAACGGGCGGTCGGCCGCATTGCCTTCAGTGCCCAGCAGATTGAAGGCCTCACCCGCCCCATGCGCATCGCCGAAAGCGGTTCGATGCGGATCAGACTTCCAAAAAACGCCAGTTCGGGAATCGATGCGGTGATCGTGAACACCGCCGGTGGCGTCGCCTGTGGGGACCGCTTTGATATCGACATCGAGGCGCAGGCGGGAACCTTCGTGACCGTCGCTACGCCGGCTGCCGAGAAGATCTATCGCTCCGACGGCCCGATCTCCGAGCTGTCCACGACTTTGACACTAGGCGAGGGCGCCAGACTCGACTGGCTGCCTCAGGAAACAATCCTCTACGATCGGGCGCGCCTGTCACGGCGTCTCGATGCCGACATCGCCGAGACCGCGGTCCTCAGCATCTTCGAGGCTGTCGTCTTTGGGCGCGCGGCCCGACATGAGACCATGACCGAGGGTCTATTTATCGATCGGTGGCGGATCAGGCGGGGGCAGCGCATGGCCTATGCCGACACGCTGAAGCTTTCAGGCGCCATCGCAGAGCTTCTTCAAAAGAAGACCATCGCAGGCGGAGCAAGGGCGCTGGCCACATTCCTATACATTGCGCCGGATGCCGAGGCGCGTCTTGAAGACGCCCGCAACCTGCTCGGGACCGTGCCCGGATGCCAAGCAGCAGCCAGCGCGTGGAATGGCCTCTTGGCAGTCCGGTTCTGCGCAGTCACAATTGAATCGTTGCGCGATGCGGCAAGCCGATTCCTCGTCGGTTTCAGGGCGGCGCCTCTGCCACGTGTCTGGTTGAGCTAGGGACAAATTATGAATCTGACGCCCCGTGAGAAAGACAAGCTCCTGATCGCCATGGCCGCGATGGTCGCGCGCCGCCGGCTTGAACGGGGCGTGAAGCTCAACTACCCGGAGGCGATCGCTTTGATCACCGATACGGTCGTGGAGGGAGCCCGCGACGGTCGCTCCGTCGCCGACCTGATGGAGGCCGGGGCCTATGTCATCTCGGCCGATCAGGTCATGGAGGGCGTGGCTGACATGATCCATGACATTCAGGTCGAGGCGACGTTTCCGGATGGGACGAAACTCGTGACCGTCCATCACCCGATCCGGGGCGCAGCATCTGTACACGCCCCCGGCGAGGTCGTGACCCTTCCGGGTGAAATCCTGTTCAACGAGGGCGCGCCACGGGTCACGCTCACCGTTGCCAATACGGGCGATCGGCCCATCCAGGTCGGAAGCCATTATCATTTCTTCGAGACCAATCCGGCCCTCACCTTCGATCGCGCCGCCGCACGCGGCATGCGTCTCGACATCGCGCCGGGGACCGCGGTTCGCTTCGAGCCCGGCTCGACGCGAGAAGTGAGTCTGGTTCCGTTCGTCGGCGGTCGCGAGGTCCATGGGTTCCGCGGTGATGTGATGGGACGCCTGTCATGAGCAATCAGCGCAAGCCTGCATCGATCAGCCGCGCTGCCTATGCGGATATGTTTGGGCCCACCAAGGGCGACCGCATCCGCCTCGCCGATACGGCATTGTATATCGAAGTGGAGAAGGACTTCACCACCTACGGCGAAGAGGTGAAGTTCGGCGGCGGCAAGGTTATTCGTGACGGGATGGGCCAAAGCCAGGTGACGCGCCGCGACGGGGCCGTCGACACGGTGATTACGAATGCGGTCATTCTCGATCATTGGGGAATCGTGAAAGCCGATATCGGGCTTCGCGACGGCCGTATCGTCCGGATCGGAAAAGCCGGCAACCCCGACGTTCAGCCGAATGTTGACATCGTGATCGGGCCAGGCACCGAGGTCATTGCGGCTGAGGGAAAAATTGTCACTGCCGGCGGCTTCGACTCGCATATTCATTTCATCTGCCCGCAGCAAATCGACGATGCGCTCATGTCCGGCGTAACGACGATGCTGGGCGGCGGCACCGGTCCGGCCACCGGAACCTTCGCGACGACGTGCACGCCCGGGCCCTGGCACCTCGCCCGGATGATCGAGGCGGCCGATGCCTTTCCGATGAATCTCGCCTTCACCGGCAAAGGCAATGCCTCGAAACCCGGCGCGCTCGAGGAGATGATTCTCGGCGGCGCCTGTGCGCTCAAACTCCACGAGGACTGGGGAACGACACCGGCGGCGATCGATTGCTGCCTGTCCGTGGCGGATGCCTATGACGTACAGACCATGATCCATACGGACACGCTGAATGAGTCCGGCTTTGTGGAAGACACCATTGCGGCCTTCAAGGGGCGCACCATCCACGCCTTTCATACGGAGGGCGCGGGCGGCGGGCATGCGCCGGATATCATCAAGGTGGCGGGGCTTCCCAACGTACTGCCCTCGTCGACCAATCCCACGCGGCCTTACACGGTCAATACGATCGACGAGCATCTCGACATGCTCATGGTGTGCCACCATCTCGATCCGTCAATTCCCGAGGATCTGGCTTTCGCAGAGAGTCGAATTCGCAAGGAGACGATTGCCGCCGAGGATATCCTGCACGATCTCGGGGCGCTCTCCATGATGTCGTCCGACAGCCAGGCGATGGGCCGGGTCGGCGAGGTCGTGATCCGCACCTGGCAGACCGCGCACAAGATGAAGCTGCAAAGGGGCCCGCTTCCCGGCGAGAGCGGCGACAACGACAACCTGCGTGCCCGTCGCTACATCGCGAAGTACACCATCAATCCCGCCATCGCACATGGGGTTTCGAAACACGTTGGCTCAGTCGAGGTGGGAAAGCTGGCTGACCTCGTCGTGTGGACGCCGGCGTTCTTTGGGGTCAAGCCGGATCTCATCATCAAGGGCGGGACGATCGCCGCCGCCGCCATGGGGGACCCGAATGCCTCGATTCCGACACCGCAGCCGGTTCACTACCGGCCGATGTTCGGTGCATTTGGACGCGCCGTCACCGCGACCTCACTCACTTTTGTGTCCAAAGCCTCGATCGAGGATGGATTGGCGGCCCGGCTCGGCGTGCAGAAGCAACTCGTCGCTGTCGAGAACGTCCGTGGCGGAATCGGCAAGAAGGATATGATTCTGAACAACGCCATGCCGGTGATCGAGGTCGATCCGGAAACCTACGACGTTCGTGCGGATGGCGAGCTTCTCGTTTGCGAACCGGCATCTGAGCTTCCAATGGCCCAGCGCTATTTCCTGTTCTGACATGATGCGCGCCTCCACCATCACCCGCCAGCCCGACGTTGATCCCGACCGCATCGTCGACGTCATCACCCTCGATCATGGCGACCGTCATCGCAGGCGTATCTTTCTCACAGCGGATGGGGGGACGGCCTTTCTGCTCGATCTCGACAAGGCGGATGTCCTCGCGGATGGGGATGCGATCAGGCTCGAGACAGGTTGGCTCATCGAGGTGCGTGCATCGCTTGAGAAACTTGTCGAGATCCGCGCCGACACTGCATTGGACCTTCTGACGCTTGCCTGGCACATCGGCAACCGTCACGTCCCGGCGGAGATCACCCCTGAGGCGATCTATATTCTGTACGACCATGTTCTTGTCGCGATGCTTCAGGGGCAGGGTGCGTCCACAAGTCTGGTCGAGCGCGCTTTCAGTCCTGTTCGCGGCGCCTATCACCACGATTCGCATCATGCCGGCCACGCCCATGGCTGAGTCGAAATCCGTGTCCGCTTCCGCGTCCCTGATCCCGCTTTTTGCGTGGCTTTCACCGGGCTATCCGGTCGGCTCTTATGCATATTCCCGGGGTCTTGAATGGGCGGTCGAAGCCGGCGATGTTTTGGATGATGCGACACTCATCGTGTGGCTTTCGGATATGCTGACACTCGGCGCCGGTCGCAATGACGCAATTCTACTGGTGCACGCCTACAACGCGATCGGCGCCCGCGATGACGCATCTTTCGACGCGGTCAACGCGTTGGCGCTCGCGCTCTCACCCTCGGCAGAAATCTATCTTGAGACCTCGCAACAGGGCCGCAGCTTTCTCGACGCGACGCGGGCTGCCTGGTCGGCTGCTCTCCTGCCGTCCTGCGCGGGAGAGATTGCCTATCCGGTGGCGGTCGGGGCTGCGGCGGCGGCTCACGGCATCCCCTTGCCGGTGACGCTGGAGGCGTTCCTCTTTGCTCTTGTCCAGAACCAGGTCTCGGCCGCCATCCGGTTGGCGCCCATCGGTCAGACATCGGGAACCCGCGTCTGCGCGTCTTTGCAATCGGTCGTGATCGCGACAGCCCGGGACGCGGAAAGCGCGGACCTCGATGCGTTGTCGAGCGCGACGTTTCGAGCCGATCTCGGCTCGTTTCATCATGAAACCCAATATACGAGGATTTTTCGATCATGACGTCGGCGACCGGGCCACTTCGCGTGGGAATCGGGGGACCTGTTGGATCCGGCAAGACCGCCCTCATGGAGGCGCTCTGCAAGTCCTTCCGTAACCGCTATGATATCTGCGCCATCACGAATGACATCTACACCAAGGAGGATGCGCGCCTGCTGACAGTCGCGGACGCGCTGCCGGAAGAGCGCATCATGGGCGTGGAGACAGGAGGCTGTCCGCATACCGCGATCCGGGAGGATGCATCGATCAATCTCGCGGCCATCGCAACGATGCGAGGTCGCTTCCCAAATCTCGACATCGTCCTTGTGGAATCGGGTGGCGATAATCTTTCGGCGACCTTCTCACCTGAATTGGCTGATCTGACCATCTATGTCATCGACGTGGCGGGCGGTGAGAAAATTCCCCGCAAGGGCGGACCCGGCATCACCCGGTCGGATCTGCTGGTGGTCAACAAAATCGATCTCGCCCCCTATGTGGGCGCTGACCTTGCCGTGATGGAAGAGGACACGAAGCGCATGCGCGGTCACCGGCCGTACATTTTCAGCGCCATCCGCAGCGGCTTCGGTGTCGACTTCATCGCCGATTTCATCGAGAGGACCGGCGGCCTCACGCCAACAACCTGAAAGCAGCATCCATGAAAATCACTCGAGTTGTCGCCGTTCTTATCGCCTCGCTCCTGGCAAGCCCGGCGCTCGCGCATACCGGCGTCGGCACCACGTCCGATCTCACCTCCGGATTCCTCCACCCGATCGGAGGCCTCGATCATGTCCTTGCCATGGTGGCAGCAGGCCTCTTTGCCTCGGTGTTGGGCGGGCGTGCCCGGTGGGCGCTTCCGGCAACATTCGTCGCCATGATGATTCTGGGCGGCACGCTCGGGTTTGCGGGGCTTTCGCTGCCGGGCGTGGAGGGCTGGATATCGCTGTCAGTGGTCGTCCTCGGGCTGGTGGTGATGGTGGGGAAGGCATGGCCGATCGGCGCGGCTGCCGGCATGGTCGGCGGGTTCGCGATTTTTCACGGCTACGCTCATGGAGCCGAGATGCCCGTCGCGGCGGGAGCCGGCCTTTACACCCTCGGCTTCGTGGCTGCGACCGCCCTTCTGCACGCGGTCGGCGTCGGTGCGGGGATCGCGTCGTCCCGCCCTTCCGTCGTTCGGCTTGCCGGGGCCGCGGTTGCTGTGGCAGGGCTCGCCATCCTGGCTCTCTGACCGCAATGGTCGAACCGACCTCTGGAAAAAGCAGACCGTAGCGGAAGTAAAACTTTATGCGCGCCTGTTTAAAACAGTTCTAATCAAAGTCTGGAGTGGTTCTAATTGTGGTAACATCTTGCCTATTCGGCCTGGTTTTTGGGCCGAAGGGCATTGCCGATGCTAGAACGATCGTGCAGTAGCGCACCGGACGGGTGGATATCGCCCGTCATCTGATCATAAACGCTACGGAGACACGATCCATGATGCCTACCACCCTTTTGCGACGCGGTATTCAGATCGCTCTCCTTGCTGGAAGCCTGGGCGTGTCGTCAGGCGCTGCCTTCAGCCAGGAGATCAATCTCTATACGACCCGTGAGCCGGGTCTGATCAAGACGCTGATCGATGCGTTCACGCAGGCCAAAGGGGTCAAGGTCAACACGATCTTCGTCAAGGATGGCCTGGCGGAGCGCGTGGAGGCCGAGGGCGACAAGTCGCCGGCGGATGTGCTCATGACCGTGGACATTGGCAACCTCATCGATCTGGTGGACAAGAAGCTCACGCAGCCGGTGAAGTCATCGCTGCTGGACAGCGCCATTCCGGCCAATCTTCGCGGTGCGAACGGCGAGTGGTTCACGCTGTCGATGCGCGCCCGCGTCCTCTATGCGGCCAAGGATCTCGACCTCACCGCGTTCACCTATGAGGACCTCGCCGATCCCAAATGGAAGGGCAAGGTCTGCATTCGGTCGGGACAGCACCCCTACAACACGGCAATGATTGCAGCCTATCTGGCCCATCACGGCGCGGCAAAGACGGAGACCTGGTTGAAGGGTCTCAAGGCCAATCTGGCGCGCAAGGCCGGAGGCGGCGATCGGGAAGTCGCGCGCGATATCCTCGGCGGCATCTGCGAGATCGGCGTCGGCAATTCGTATTATGTCGGCCTGATGCGCAGTGGTAACGGCGGTCCCGATCAGAAGAAATGGGGCGAGGCCATCAAGGTCGTTCTTCCGACTTTCGAGGGAGGCGGAACACAGGTGAACGTGTCCGGTGCTGCCGTGGCGCGCAATGCCCCCAACAAGGCTGCGGCGATCAGCTTCCTCGAATTTCTCGTGTCGGATGCCGCTCAGAAGATCTACGCGGAAGCCAATTACGAGTACCCGGTCAAGGCCGGCGTCGCCGCCGATCCTCTGATCGCGGCGTTGGGAAACCTGAAGGTGGACAATCTCAACCTGACCGAGATCGCCAAGAACCGCAAGGAAGCGAGCCTTCTCGCTGAGAAAGTCGGCTTCGACAATTGACATGACGGAGGGGCTTGGCGCCCCTCCTTCCTCTTTCGAGAATTGAACCGTCACAGTGTACTTCGTGAAGCAAAGCGGGCGCTCGCTTCAGCGGCGACCATGGCTTGTTGCCGCGATGGGAATCGCGGCCCTCGTCATGGCGCCGATCGTCGTCCTTGCAGGCCTGGCCGCGCAGGGTTCGGGAGGATTGTGGTCCCACTTGGCCACCAACGTTCTTCCGACGGCCCTGCACGACACGATCCTGCTGCTCCTCGGCGTCGGCATCCTTGTCAGCGCCATCGGGACTGGAACGGCGTGGCTGGTGTCGGCCTACGAGTTTCCGGGGCGCCGCGCCCTGTCATGGGCGCTGCTGCTGCCCCTGTCGGTTCCCACCTACATCATCGCCTACACCTATCTCGATATCCTGCACCCGATCGGGCCGGTTCAAACAGCGCTTCGTGCGGTCTTGGGAATCGCGAGCCCGCGAGATTTTCGGCTGCCCGACATCCGATCCATGGGCGGCTGCATTCTTCTGCTAAGCTTCGTGCTCTACCCGTACGTCTATCTCACGACGCGCGCGATGTTCCAGACGCAGGCCGCTGGTCTCATCGAGGCGGCGCGGGTGCTCGGCACGCGCAAGGTTGCGTTGTTCTTTCGCGTCGCGCTGCCACTCGCGCATCCAGCCATCGCAGTCGGCGTCAGCCTCGCTCTGATGGAGGCTCTCAACGATATCGGTGCGTCCGAATTTCTCGGCGTGCGGACATTGTCTGTCTCGATCTACACCACCTGGATCACACGATCGGACCTCCCCGGAGCTGCGCAGATCGCACTCGTCATGCTCCTGGTCGTCATCATGCTGGTGATGGCCGAGCGATGGGCACGACGCCATCGACGATATGCCGCGTCGACGAAGAGATCTCATCCTTTGAAGCGCGTCATCCTGAAGGGGCCCGCGGCAGCCGGAGCAATCGTCCTGTGTGTGATCCCGATCGTGCTCGGCTTCGTGGGGCCCGCCGTATACCTCGTGTCGGAGAGCATCAAGCGGGTCCGTTTTGGGGGCATCTCGTCGTCCATCATCAGGGAGTTGCTGAACACAATCACGGTCTCGTTTATTGCGACGCTGGCCGTCGTCTGCCTCGGTCTTGTCGTTGCCTATGCGGCGCGGCTCGAGAGGGGTCGAAGGCTGTCCGCAATCTCGCTCCGCGTGGCTTCGCTTGGCTACGCCATTCCCGGAACCGTCCTGGCGATCGGCATGCTGCCGCTGATTACCGGGCTCGATGCTGTCCTCGACGATATTGTCCAATCAATCTGGAATGTTCCCCTGCGCTTATGGCTTCTTGGCACAGGATCGGGCCTCGTCATTGCCTACACGGTGCGTTTCATGGCCATCTCGATTGGTGGAATCGAGGCCGGCTTCACGCGTGTTCCGGCGTCCCTCGACGATGCCTCGAGGACCTTGGGAAAATCGGCAGGCTCCACGCTCAGGCAGGTTCACTTTCCGTTGATCCGACCCGCTGTCGCCGCGGCGGCGCTTCTCGTCTTTGTCGACGTGATGAAAGAACTACCTGTGACGTTGTTGCTGCGGCCGCTGAATTTCGAGACGCTTGCCACACATCTCTACGGCGAAGCGGCGCGCGGCACCTACGAAGAGGCAGCGATTGCCGCTCTCCTGATCGTGGCCGCCGGCATCATCCCTGTTGTCGTGCTGGGACGTGCCGACCAAAAGACCTGAAGGGGCGACACTTGAATTCTGCTCCCGAGTGGGGCGGTCTCTGGCTTTGGCGTGAAGGTCCCCCGCCAGAATGCCCGCTTCCATGGCGACCGCGCGCCAAACGGCGTTAGCGGGGACCAGAGAGCTGTCGGTGCCCGAGGCGGGAGACTGCCGCACCCGCTCTGAGAGCGGATGCGGCAAGGGGCGTTAAAAGCCGCCGGACTGGCCATCCTTGCGCGGGTCGGACCCCGCCACATAGCCGCCGGGAACGCGCTGGATGATCTGGCTGCCGCCAAATCCAAAGCTCTGATCGGGCGCCTCCGACTTCACGCTATGTCCGCGCTCGCTGAGGCCTTCGACGAGGTCTGGGCGCATGGTTGATTCCAATGCGACCTCGAGCCCTTGGAGGATGCGCCAGCGGGGCGCATCCGAGGCGGTCTGCGGATCCTGCTGCCAGATCTGCGTGCGCAGCACCATCTGGACGTGACCTTGAGCCTGCATGGGGCCGCCCATCAGGCCGAAGGCCATCGCGGGTTCGCGACCCTTCATCACGAAGCCCGGAATGATGGTGTGGAAAGGGCGCTTGCTCGGGCCGACTTCATTGGGATGTCCCTTCTCGAGGGTGAACCCGAAACCCCGGTTCTGCAGACTGATACCCGTGCCGGGAACGACGATTCCAGAGCCGAAGCCAGCATAGTTGGATTGAATATAGGACACCATCATGCCGCTCTCGTCAGCCGCAGCCAGACAGACGGTACCGCCATGCTTGGGTGAACCGGCGCCAAAATTCTGCGCGCGCTTCCGGTCGATCAATTTCGCACGGCTGGCGAGATAGGCCGGGTCAAGCAAGTGCGAGGCCGCCACATCCGTCATGGCGGCCGCATCGGCCACGTAGGCATGCACGTCAGCAGTCGAAAGCTTCATGGCCTCAATCTGGAGGTGCACGGCATCGACATCGTCAGGTTGCATGCTGGCGAGGTCGAACTGTCGCAGAATGCCCAGAGCCATCAGGGCCGCAATGCCCTGGCCATTCGGCGGAATCTCGTGGAGCGCCACATCGCCGATCTCTTGAGCGATGGTGCCGCACCAATCATTGCTGTGGGCGGCGAGATCGTCCTCGTTGAGCACCGCACCGTGCTCCTTGGCGAAGTGCGCGATCTTGGCGGCCAATGCGCCCCGATAAAAGGCATCGCCCTTGCTTTCGGCGATCAGCGCGAGGGTCTGTCCGAGAGATTCGTTGCGGTAGAGTTCGCCTGCTTTCGGGGCCGCCCCATTGGGCATGAACGCTTCGCGGAACCCAGGTTGGGCATTGAGTTCGGCGGCGCCCCGACGCCACTGTTCGGCGATCACCGGCGTCACGAGATAGCCGCGCTCGGCATAGTCGACCGCTGGCCCGAACAGATCCGCGAAAGGCAGCTTTCCGAAGCGCTCCGACAGATCGGCCCAGGCAGACACAGCGCCAGGAACCGTCACCGATTCCCAGCCGCGCATCGGCATGGCAGGAAGATGGGCGAACCGCTCGGGGTTCCACTGAGCGGATGAACGGCCCGATGCGTTCAGCCCATGCAACTCTTTACCGTCCCACAGGATGCAGAACGCGTCCGAGCCCAGTCCATTACCGGTCGGTTCAACCACGACGAGGGCGATGGCAGCCGCGAGGGCGGCATCCATCGCATTGCCGCCGCGTGCGAGCATGCGCAGGCCGGCCTGCGTTGCAAGTGGATGCGATGTCGTCACCACATTCCGGGCAAGGACCGGGGACCGGCGAGACGGATAATCAGACTGAAGGGTGAAGTGCACGAGATGACCTTGGGTGTGAGCGTCGTCGAACGGTCGTGGATGAAACATTGTCCACGAGCCGATTGGACCATGTCCAGCGCGTGAGGGTGGCGCTGCGCGCGCCGACGATGTCAGGAGCGCACCGGCGTCGCCAACGTCCACCAATTGCCGCCGCTCTTCAACCCCGTTTCCCGACTACGAGAGAATTCTCGCTGCCGCAACATTGCAGGTTACGGCTCGCCATTTGCGATCGATTGGGCAATCCTGCTCTCGATCTCGGCCCGATCGATGATGCCAGCCGGGTGAGCCCGCGACGGCATGAACTTGCGGTAGTGCAGAAACCGTTGGCGGCTCACCGCCTCCAGACGCTCCAGTTCCGCGAGAGGATCGGCGTGGTCGTCAACCCGCAGATCGACCAACGGATACTCCTCACTGTCGTGGACCACGAGGGCCGCCGATTGGCGCCCTCTTTTGTCCCCGCCGGCGGCTTCTCCGGCCTTCAATGCGGCAACCAGCCGGCGCGCCAGCGGCAGCGCTTCCAACTCCCTGAATGCCCGCGCGGTCTCAGGAACAACATCCTCATTGGCCAACATATTCCCGGCCACCGAAAACGTCTCGTCCAGAAGATGACCGCACCATGGGACGCATTCCATGCCCGTATAAGCGGCAAACCGCCCGGCACGATCGGTCACATGCACCTGCCTTTGGGCACGCCCCGCATCCGCCTCCGTGATGCGCTCAATCACGTCTTCGGCGGAAAAGCCGGCCCTGAGGAGTTCAAGCCCGCGAAGACCGTAGAACGGATTGACGAAAGCCTGCGTAGCGACGGCGCCGGTCCCCGTTTCCACAAACGGGACGCGTGCACCGACCGCAAAGGCGCAGGTCGAGACCGCAATGCCGAGATGTCCTGTCCGTTTGTCTCTCGCGACGATAGACCACGTCATGGATTCGTCTTCCTTGCCAAGAGCGCGGCGGCTGCCGCGGTTAGGACCTTAGCCGAGAGCCGGGGACTGGGGAAATGCAGCGCTGCAGACTCGCGTTCATCGCTGGCGTGATGTCGCCCGCCATCCCCGTGATCATGGATCGGCGCGCGAAACCGGGGCCCAACTTTTGACGGTCGTTCTCACAGAAATCACGGCACAATCCCGCGGATATTAACTGTCGGTTAACCATAAGACGACGAGATCGGTTCACAACAGGAATCTGACCGCCCGTGACCATCGCCGTTCGCCCCCGCCCCTCGCTTCGTTTCCGTGGCCGATCCTTCATGGCGCTCGTTCTGGCCCCGACAGCGCCCCTGAACGCATGGTTTTCGGATCTCGACGAAGTGTCTCAACGCTCTCCAGGATTCTTCGGAGGGCGCGCCATCATCCTCGATCTGTCGACCATCCGGCTGTCCAGAGGCGAACTGAAGGACCTGATCGCGTCGCTTCAGGCACGAGACATCCGGCTCATGGGGATGGAGGGTGCCGATCCGGCCATCGTCGAGCCCGGCATGCCTCCGAGCGTGAATGGCGGTCGTCCGGCCGGTGCCGTCGAGGTTCCAACCGCCGCCGCGCCAGCCCCTGCGGTGACGACGCCCGCACCGATGAAATCCCTCCTCATCGAGACGTCCGTCCGTTCGGGCCAATCGATCCTGCATGCGGAGGGGGACGTCACGATCATCGGGTCGGTTGCGTCGGGAGCCGAGGTCGTGGCCGGTGGATCGATCCATATCTATGGCACGCTACGCGGACGTGCGATTGCGGGCTGTACCGGCGACGCGCGCGCGCGCATTTTCTGCAACCGCTTCGAAGCTGAACTCATCAGCATCGACGGGCTCTACAAGACGGCCGACGATCTCGGCCCTGCCTTCCGGGGCCTCGCCACCCAGGTCAACCTGGATGGCGATTCGATCATCCTCAAAACATTCGACTGATCTCACAGAAAGAGGCACACAATGGCCAAAGTATTGGTCGTGACATCTGGCAAGGGCGGCGTTGGTAAGACCACCTCGACGGCTGCTCTCGGTGCCGCACTGGCACGAAGCGGCGACAAAGTCGTTGTGGTCGACTTCGATGTCGGCTTGCGCAATCTGGACCTTGTCATGGGGGCAGAGCGCCGCGTGGTTTTCGATCTGATCAACGTGGTGCAGGGCGATGCGAAGCTGGCGCAGGCCCTCATTCGCGACAAGCGGCTTGAGAACCTCTCGATCCTGCCGGCGTCGCAGACGCGCGACAAGGATGCGCTCACCGAGGAAGGCGTCGCGCGAGTCCTTGCCGAGCTTCGCGAGAAGTTCGACTGGGTCATCTGTGACAGCCCCGCGGGCATCGAACGGGGCGCGACCCTTGCGATGCGTCACGCTGATCTCGCCGTCGTGGTGACTAATCCTGAAGTGTCGTCTGTCCGCGATTCCGACCGGATCATCGGCCTCCTCGATTCGAAGACCGAGAAGGCAGAGCGTGGAGAGCGGATGGAGAAGCATCTGCTGCTCACCCGCTACGACCCAGCACGCGCGGAGCGCGGCGAAATGCTGAAGACGGACGACATCCTGGAGATCCTCTCCATTCCCCTTCTCGGGATCATCCCCGAGAGCGAAGAGGTTCTGCGTGCATCGAACGTGGGTGCGCCCGTCACTCTGAACAATCCTGACAGCGCGCCGGGACGTGCCTATTTCGATGCCGCTCGACGCCTTAAAGGAGAGACCGTCGAGATGACCATTCCGAGCGATCGGAAGACCCTGTTCGGGAAAATCTTCGGACGGAGGGCGGCATGAGCCTCTTGAGCTTTTTCAATCGCCGGAGTTCAGCTCCAGTCGCCCGCGAACGGCTCCAGATCCTTCTTGCGCACGAGCGCGGCATCGTCGGTGGCGAAAGCGATCTCGTGTCGCTCCTGCGGGAGGAGATCGTTGCTCTTGTGAGACGACACATCACCGTCGAGCGTGACAATATCCAGGTAAAGATGAACAGGGGCGGCGATGTGTCGACCCTCGAGATCGAAGTTGAGATCCCTTCAGCGAGTGGCGCGCCCATCGCGGCGCGCGCCTGACACACGGCCGATCCGGCGCCTCGTGCTCTCCGGATCGGTCCAATCCGCCACGATCCCGCCTCGGCCCCGAGATCGCGGTTGAAGCCCTTCGGCCAACATGCACCCCATCATCCGCGGCCTACCGGTAGCGTTGGATAGCTCTAGAGCGCCGTCAGTCGCGAGGCGGTGCAATTCGCTCCCCCCATAAGCGGCATCTGCCACTTCGCGAGGCAGTTTCGTTCGGAAGGCCCAGAGAGGCACTCCATTAGCAATTTTCGTGCCATTCCGCAAGCTGGGTTTGCCTACTGGCTTTGCTAGATTAACCGCGACAATCCGCCACCAATCTCTTCATCGCTCCCAGTAGAGACAGGAGAAGCGTTCGCTTCAATCCGATCCTGTGGAAAAGCGCGATCAATAAATCCATGTTTTGCCGAAACTGACCTTCGGATGATGCGACGAATTTTTTGAACGCAATAGCGTCACGCATCAGGTAGCCCGAAATTGTCTTGGGCCAAATTTGAGGGACGCCCGCTAACACTTTGTTTCCCAGCATTTAAGAGCCTCTCAGAATAAGTTCCGCTCATGGCTTCCCACACTCAAAGTGGAATTTAGTAATGATGCGCGTCCTGAATGGCGTAATGATAGTTGTGGCGGTATCGCTCATCCTCCTTCTTTTGCTCCAGCCGGTGGGAACAGACGCCCAATGGGCAATTGCGGAAGCGTGCCTCGTCGCAATGCTGGCAATCAAGCTGTTGAAGCTGAGTGGCTATTGGCGTCATCTGTTTTTTACACTCGGGGCCATCCTCGTGTTGCGCTATGTATACTGGCGGACCACGTCGACGCTGCCTAGTCCCGAGCATCTGCAAGACTTCATTCCTGGAATCCTGCTTTACGCAGCCGAAATGTTCTGCGTCGTCATGCTCGCCCTGAGCCTTTTCGTGATCTCGCGGCCTATTACCCGTGGAAGGGCCCCTGCTATTCAAGAGGGCAGAGCTCCAACGGTCGACGTCTTCGTGCCGTCCTACAATGAGGATTCGAGCCTGCTGGCCCTGACCCTGGCTGCCGCGAAGGGCATGGATTATCCGGCGGATCGGATGAAAGTCTACCTCCTGGACGACGGCGGGACGGAGGAGAAGATCAACTCCACAAGCTTCAAGGTTGCGGATGCGGCTGCGCGGCGACGCCACGAACTGCAGGAGCTCTGCCGCGTCCTCGATGTGACCTATCTCACGCGGGAAAAGAACGTTCACGCGAAGGCGGGAAACCTCTCAAACGGCTTACTTCATTCCCGCGGGGATCTCGTGGTGGTCTTCGACGCAGATCACGCCCCGGCCAGAGAGTTCCTCCGCGAGACGGTGGGATTTTTCGCTCAGGACCCCAAGCTGTTTCTCGTCCAAACACCTCACTTCTTCGTCAATGCCGATCCGATTGAGAAAAATCTGTCCACCTTCGACAGCATGCCGTCCGAGAGCGAGATGTTCTACGGCATGATCCAGAAGGGCCTCGACAAATGGAACGCGGCGTTCTTTTGCGGATCCGCGGCGGTCCTGCGGCGAAGCGCACTCGAACAGGTCGGCGGTTTTGCCGGCACCTCGATCACGGAAGACTGCGAGACGGCGCTGGAGTTGCACGCGGCAGGCTGGAACAGCGTCTATGTGGCCAAGCCGCTGATCGCAGGGTTGCAGCCCGAGACGTTCTCATCCTTCATCGGCCAACGCTCCCGCTGGTGCAGCGGGATGCTGCAGATCCTTCTCATGAAGAACCCGCTGTTCAAGAAGGGCCTCTCTCCGGCGCAGCGCATCTGCTACCTGTCCACCTGCATGTTCTGGCTCTTTCCGATCCCGCGCATGGCATTTCTTTTCGCGCCGCTTCTGTTCATTTTCTTCAATCTCAAGATCTACAATTCGACCGTCGCGGAATTCGGCGCTTATACGATGACCTATCTGGTCGCCGCTGTGCTTCTCCAAAGCTACGCCTATGGGCGCTTCCGCTGGCCGTGGATTTCTGAACTCTACGAGTATCTCCAGTCGGTCTATCTCCTGAAATCGATTGCAGGCGTCATCCGCAATCCGCGATCGCCGAAGTTCAACGTCACGGCCAAGGGCGGTTCGACTGAGCAGGATCATCTCTCCGGCTTCGCCTGGCCCTATTTCCTGATCTTCGTCGTCCTCCTCCTCGCCCAGGGAACGGTGTTCTATCGCATGCACGCCGAACCGGAGGCCGCTGGGCTTCTCCTGATCGTCGGGTTCTGGAACATGTTCAACCTCATGATGGCGGGTCTTGCGCTTGGTGCCGTCTGTGAACGACGCGAACGGCGCCAGTCGCATCGCCTGCCCACCGAGGCGCGGGGAACGCTCAGCGTTGACGGATTGGTGTTTGTCGGGAGCGTGATCGATATTTCGCAGGGTGGGATGCTGGTGCGCGCGAGCGGCAAGGAGGCGATTCGCTTGCAATCCTCCGCACGACTGGCTCTCACGCTTCCCGGAAAGGCTCCGGCGTCTGTGTCGATTCCCGTGCGGATCGCGAACGTGCGCAGTGAAGGCGACGATCGCATCATTGGCGTCAGCTTCGAAACATTGAACGCGGCCGAATATGGGGCCGTCGCCCGGATGATGTACAGCGATCTGACGCTGCTGCGGGGCGTTCGACAATCCCGCCAACGCTCCAAGAGCATTGTTCTCGGCACGGCTCAGATCCTGCTCTGGGGGTTCAGGCAGACTTTGCGCGGGGGCTATTACGCGCTCTTCCGCCGGGAGCCGGCTTCCACTGTCCCTGCCACGACGCATTGAGCGCGCCGACGCCCTACAACCCTCTCAGACAAGACTTTTGACTTTGGAGCCGACAATGCGTCCCGTCCTGGCCCTTGCCTTCGCCGCATCACTGCTGCCACTCGCGGTCGGTGCAGCCGAATCGCCGCGCCGCTCTCTTGCCGGATCGGTGTCATCCCTGAGTTTCCCGGTTCTGGAATCGCGCCGGGCGCTGCCCATCGCAGCGGACGAGATGGACTTCGTCGGAGAGGCAGCGAGCCACGAATATCCGGTCTATCTGACAGCCAATGAGGCGACCCGGCCGGCGAAACTGAAGCTCGCATATTTGAATGCGATCTCGGTTTTGCCCGAGACATTTCATCTCACCGTGAAGATCAATGATGTGGTTGTGGGCGAGACAACCAAGCAGGCATCCAGCCGCCCCGGAGATCTGAGCCTCAACATCCCGGCCGGTCTGCTGGAGGTTGGTTTCAATTCTGTGAGGATCAGTGTCCGCCAATCTCACCGCGTCGATTGTTCGGCGGGGTCGACCTACGAATTGTGGACGCGGCTCCTGCCCGACCAGAGCGAACTCACCTTCACAGGCGGTGTCGCCGATATTCGCGAGTTGCGCGATCTTCCTGCGGTCGGCAGTGGCAAGAACGGATCGACGCCCATTCGGGTGAAAGTCCTGCGCGGCTCCAGCAGCAAAGACGTGGTCAGCGCATCTCGCGCCGTCCAGTCGGCGGTGCTGCTCGGTCAGTATACGAACCCCGTCGTTGAGTTCGATCCATCGTCGCCCGGCGTCGGAGGTCTCGATATCATCGTGGGGCAGGCTGGCGCCATTGAAAGCCTTCTGGGACAGCGCCTGCAAGGCTCAGGCCCACGCAGCCAGGTTCTGCAGGGAACCTCTGATGGACGCGTCACGCTGGCCGTGACAGGCGCAAACGAGGCGGAAATCGATGCTGCTCTTGAGGCCCTTGCCGAGCGCGCCTCTGCGGCCGTGCCGGTGGGCTCTCCTGCCGGGCTCAGGGCGCTGAAGAATGTCAGTGGGCGGCGGCTGCAGGGCGGCGAATCCGCCACTCTCAATGAGCTTGGGCTGGAATCGGAACCGTTTCGGGGCCGTCTCAGCCGGCAGACGGTGAAAGTGCAGCTCCCGCCGGACTTTCTCGCGGCGGATTACGGCCGCGTGACGTTGACGACCGATGCTGTCTACGCGCCGGATCTTTCGCCCAGCAATAAACTGATCGTCAGAGTCAACGGGACTGTCATTGCCGACGCGTCGATGGCCAACCCGCGTGGCGACGTCCTCAAGCGCCATATTCTTTATCTTCCGACGGGGGCTTTCAAGTCGGGTCTCAACACCATCGACATCGAAGCCGAGACGCGAACAGCCGGGGACGCTCGCTGCGATGCGGTGGCGCTGCTCGACCAGCGCGAACGCTTCCTGCTCGCCGGGAGCAGCGAGATCACTGTGCCGACCCTTGCACGGATCGGAGCGTTGCCGAACATCTCGTCTGCGATGTCGGGCGGTCTCGGCCTCTTGTCCAAAGAACTCTCTGTCTTCATCCCCAAAGGGCGAAGCGAAGCCATTGATGCGTCGCTGACCGTGCTGGCAAAGATGGCGAGCGTTGCCGGCCACCCAACCACGGTGAATGTCGGTTTCGAGCAGCCGCCGCAGAGCGGATCCCATGTTCTCGCAATAGGAGCCTTCGGGGACGTGCCCGACGCCATGCTCCGTGCGGCCGAGCTCGATCCTGACAAACTCAGAAGTGCTTGGCAGGGAACCACAACGGGAGCGGTACAAACGAGCAGCAATCCCGAGCGAATTAAGGTTGCGTCGATGGATGCCAGTGGCGAACTGGTGGTGCCGTCCCGGCGTGTGCCGACGGATCCGCCGGTGGCGACCAGCAGCCTCCACGATCAACTCGCAAACACCCAATCTTCTCTGGGAGGGCTCAAGACTCTTGTGGGCAGCACCAGCTCCGATTGGTTGACGCGTCATGTCGGCTCCGTCTTTGCGACGGCCTCCGACATCGTCACCGAACCGCTGCGCCGCACGGGCGTTCTCGCCTCGCCTGAAGCCGCAAGGCTGGTGGTGACGGACAATTCCACTCTCGTCATCGCCCAAGGCGCCAGGGCGCGCGATCTTCAGGACGGTTCGCAGCCGGGGTTTCTTCCCAGCATCGAGTCCACCACCGTGATTGTGGCGCCGTCCGCTGCCGATCTCGTGGCCTCGACGTCGAACCTCCTCACCGGCTCTCTCTGGCAGCAGCTGGTCGGGCAGGCTGCCGTCTTCGATTCGGAGACAAACCAGATCGCCACGCGGGTCTCAGGCAATATCTGGTTGAGCAAGACCGCGGGGCTCGATGTGCAGAACGTCCGATTGATCGCCGCAGGTTGGCTGTCCCGCAACGTTCCCGTTCTGCTCGTTGCACTTCTGGCCGTTCTTCTGGTTCTGACGATGCTGTTGCAGCGCACACTCCGCACCACCGGCGTCCGCGAGCCATGAGTGCGCGAGCAGGCCTCATGTGTCTCATTGTCCTGATCGGGAGCACGTGCCCGCACGCCGCGTCCTGGGCGGTTGGCGAGCGCGCGCGGGCGCCTCTTGCGGACTCTGTCCGGCCAGGACCTGCGCCAAAGGAAGGGCAGGGCCTCCCGGAGAATTGGCTGGCAACGGCGTGGGATAATTACAAGCGCCAGTTCGTGCGCTCCGGTCGTGTGATCGACGACGTCAATAAGATCAGTCACAGCGAAGGTCAGGGCTACGCGATGCTGATCGCCACCAAGGCGTCCGATCGTGCCGCGTTCGATGAGATCTGGAACTGGACCCGGAAGGAGCTCTACATCGATCCGAGCGATCTTGCGGCCTGGCAGTGGAAGGACAAGAGCACCCCGAACGTAACCGATCGCAACAACGCGACGGATGGCGATATTCTTATCGCGTGGGCATTGCTCGAGGCCGGCGAAAAGTGGCATTCGCCGGATTATGTGGACGCCGCGCGCAAGATCGCGTCCGCCATCGGGCGAAGCGTGGTGGCCGAAGGGTCCGGCGGAGCTGTTCTGCTGCCCGGTCGCACGGGTTTTACCGCCAAGGACCAGCCGGACGGCATGGTCCTCAACCTGTCCTATTGGGTCTTCCCCGCGTTCGAGCGTCTGAAAGGCATCTCGCCTGAAATCGACTGGAACAGCATCCAGTCGACGGGGCTGCGGCTGATCCGTGAGAGCCGGTTCGGGCCAACCCGTCTCCCATCGGAGTGGATCGCGGTGGATTCCGGGAAGCCGGCGCCGGCGCAGGCCTTCCCGTCTCGCTTCAGCTACAATGCCATTCGCATCCCGCTGTATCTCGCTTGGTCGACCGTCAATCAGCGGGATCTTCTCCGGCCCTTCGCGGGTCTTTGGAACGACACCCTCAACCTCGGACCCTTCGAAGTCGAGCTCCCCTCTGGAGCGGCCCTCGATGCCTTCGGAGGCAATGGTTTCAAGGCGGTCGTCGCTACCGCCAAATGCGCTGTCGATCGCAAGAAGCTGCCGGCAGCGCTGCAGAAAATCGAGCAAGGATCGTACTACTCCACGACCCTGCACATCCTGTCTCTGATCGCCCTTCAGGAAAGGTACCCAGAATGTCTTTGATCCGCACGACGCTTTTCCTGGCCTGCGTCAGCACTTCCGTTCTCGTGGGAACATCCGGGATTGCGACGGAGCTCTCGAGCCGCCTCTCGCAGGCCCTGGGAACCGAGAATGCACCTCCACAGGCAGCGTTCGTCCTGCGCCCGGCCACGGCTGCGCCGCTCGAGCGGTCGCTTGCTGCTCCCTTGGCGGCGCCCAGCAGCCCCCTTACAGCGCCGCGACCTTCGCTCGCAAAGAAGCGAGGAGATCCAGCGGCAACGTCGGCCCAGGTCGACGAGAGCGCGTTGCGCTTCTACGCCTCGCAAAACGATTCCGCACGCGTCTCGATGGAAATCAAGCGGATCAAGATCCTCCACCCCGCCTGGGAGCCGCCAGGCGACCTGTTCGACGAGGCGCGCGACCCGGCCTTCGATACCAAGTTGTGGGAGCTGTTTGCAGCTGGACGGTTCGACGACATTCTCGCGACCGTGCAGGATATTCGCACGGAGGATCCAACCTGGCGTCCTTCGCCCGAATTTGCGAAGAAGTTCGAAATTGCCGTGACAAGAGCCGATCTGGTCGCCGCCTCGGACGCGAAGGATTCCGCAACGGTTCTCCGGCTCGCGGAACAGCGACCTGACATGCTCGTCTGCGCGGATGTCGACGTCATGTGGCGCGTCGCGGAATCCCTTGTCGAGACGGATGACTCTGAGCGGGCACAGGATCTGTATCGTTTCATCCTTGTGCAGTGCAACAATCCAGCCGAGCGCGTCGCGACCTTGCAGAAGGCCATGCAGCTTCTGCCGCTTCCCACCGTGAAAGCACTCATGGCGTCATCGGGCCGGCGGACCATGGGCGAGAAGGAAATGGAGGCCGTCAATCTCGACCTCCTGCGTCGTCAGATCGGCGCAACCATCTCCGACGCGACGGCCCCCGTCGTCCCGGCCGCTGAGATGCGGACGTTCGAAGCCCTTGTGACGCAGCGCAGGCTGAGCAACGACGCGGTCATGCTTGGCTGGCAGAGATATGCCCAGAAGGACTGGAAAGTCGCCGCAACATGGTTCAAGCAGGCCGTCGATTGGGACAAGTCGCCGAAGGCCGCCGAAGGCTATGCGCTGTCTCTGCGCCAACAAGGGCTTCTGACGGAAGCAGAGGCAGCAGCCTACCAGTGGCGGGAATCCGATCCGCTTGTCGCGAAGCTCTATGTCGAGATTGTCGCGACGGCGTTGACAGAACCGAAGCCTGCCGTCTTTGAGGCAACGCGCCTGGCGCAAACCGAGGAGGTCGTGGCAAAGACGAGCTCGGCTGTTGGCGCGCAGGCGCTCGGTTGGTACTATTACAATACCGGGGCGTTTCCAAAGTCCGGTCAGTGGTTTGCGAAGTCGGTTGCATGGGAGCCGACGGCAACCAGCGCCCTTGGCCTGGCGCTCGCGGCATCGCGATCGAAAGATCAGGCTCTGTTCAAGAAAACGGTTGCTGAATTCGGATCTCGCTATCCGGCCGTTGCTGCTCTGCAGATCGACAAGACCCGCGTTGTTGCGGCGGGTGGGCGGTCTAAGGGGCAGGGTGCTGTCCGCACCGCCGGGGGCGACAGTCAGGCCGGACTTCTGGCCAAAGAGGCGTCGGAGCTGTTCAAGGATGGAAAGTATCGCGACGCACTCGCGGTCCTCGACAAGCGAGCCGCCAAGGCACCGGAGGATCAGGGTCTTGGCGTGTTGCGCGGCTGGGCATTGTATCAACTGAGCCAGTACGACAAGGCAAAGGCGCAGTTCGCCGAGATGGACAAGAAATCGTCGACCCGTGATACGCAATATGGACTTTACTATTCCGGCACGAAGCTCGATCCGACACATCTCGGGGATTGATGAAGACCAAAGGGCATTTGATAGCCGGAAGCAGCGCCTGTTGCGCGGTTCGTTGCCCTGGATTGGCCCGATGTCACGTCAGATCATTTCCGATCAGTCTGTCGCGATGCACGCGTTGCGTTTCTGTTTGAGTTCGCCTTCCGTCGCAGTGGTGACCAAGACCGCCGCGACGGGGTCCGGGCAGCCCCGCTCCATCGGCCATGCGGATTACGCCTTTCTCGCCGTCGACATTTCGCGCCGGCTGCCTCATGAACACTGTACCTGTGAGTCCATAACCGATGAATTTCGATCAGCCTTTCCCAATTGATAGGTGCTCCAAGCGCGTTGCGAACGCGCTCCTCCGTGAGTTTGAGGGGCGCGTTCCGACGATTGCTGAAGTTTTGGCCTACCGAGACAACGATTGGTTGGGTACGCCCGGCTTCGGTCGGAAGGCGCTCGACGAAATCAAGGAAATCAAAAGCGCGCTGGATTCGCCGCAGCCCGCGCTGTTCCGGCCAAAGATTTCCGACGCCGAACTGCTTCTGCATCTCAACGGTCTGGTCCAGGACATGGAGGCGATCATCGGAAAGATCAGCCAGCGGAACGGCACATCGTCAGGCAGCCAAGGCGGGGGCTAGTCGGCGTTCCCCAGGCGGTCTCGGTTGTGTGGCGCGTCGAGAGCAAGGACGGGGCCTGCCGGCACGATCCCTGTCGGGTTAATCGTGCGATGACTTTCGTAGTAGTGGCCTTTGATGTGCTGGAAGTCGACCGTTTCGGAAATACGATCCATTTGATAGAGATCGCGAAGGTAGCCTGACAGGTTCGCGTAATCGGCGATACGATGCAGGTTGCATTTGAAGTGGCCGACATAGACGGCGTCGAACCGCACCAATGTGGTGAACAAGCGCCAATCGGCCTCGGTCAGTTGCGCGCCGCAGAGATAGCGTCGCGTTGCCAGGAGACCGTCGAGCCAATCCAGACTTGCGAAGATCGGCAGTACGGCTTCCTCATAGGCTGCCTGCGTTGTGGCGAACCCGGCCCTGTAGACCCCGTTATTGACCGTTTCATAGATTCGCGCATTCAGCACATCGATCGCGGGTCGCAGCGGCTGACGATAGAAATCGGCCGGCCGCGCTCCGATCCCGTCGAAGGCGGAATTGAACATCCGAATGATCTCCGATGATTCGTTGCTCACGATGGCGCCGGTTGCCGTGTCCCACAGGATCGGAACCGTGACACGGCCAGTATAGTCACGCTTTGCCGCGAGATAGACCTCATAGAGATATCGCGCCTTGTTTACAGTATCGGGCACGACACCAGGACCGTCCTCGAAGGTCCAGCCGTTCTTGCCCATCCGCCAATGAACAACCGACAGGCCAATCAAGTCTTCAAGGCCTTTGAGCTTCCGAAAGATCAGCGTGCGGTGTGCCCACGGGCAGGCAAGGGACACATACAGGTGATATCGTCCGGCCTCTGCCTTGTAGCCTCCCTCTCCCGTCGGCCCGGCCGCCCCATCGGCCGTCACCCAACTGCGAAAGGCCGAGTCCTTGCGGATGAACCGCCCCCCTGACGGACCGGTGTCGTACCAGTCGTCGTGCCATGTGCCGTCAATGAGAAGTCCCATGTGGGAGGTGTCCTGATTTCTGAGGTCGCAGTCCGTCGTGCGCGCGACTAGCGGTCGTCTTGTCCAACAAAGCAGGCGACTAATTCCGCCACTGATCCCAGCCGGCGCTCCCGCGCGTGGCGCAGTCGACGGGGCTCGCCGCCTGCGCCGGTTGGATCAGCGGGGTCGAAGACAGGTCGGCGATTTCACGGATGATTTTGTTCCGGATGGCTTCTGCGAATTGCTGCCGCTCGCGAACGGGCACGATGAAGGCACCGCGCCCGCCGATGACACAATCACGATAATAGGCATCAAGATTGTCAATGTCGCCGAACCCGGAAGGGCGCTTCAGCATGATGGGCAGGCCGTTGATGGTGATGCCTTGGGATGCCGCTTCGTCTCGGGCACGAGTGACGGCGCGGCCGCTGCTGTTGGGGCCGTCGCCGGAGATGTCGATGACCTTGCGCAGAGGCGTGACCCCGGTATCTGCGAGCAGTCTGACGCCAAAATCGATTGCGCCGGAAATGGACGTTCGGCGCATGCGTGAGACGGGGGCTGCCGCCAGTCGTCCGGCGAACGCCACGGCGTCCGGCTCGTCGTCGAGGACAGTCCAGGGGACGATGACGGTCTGCTCGTTCTCGCCGGACCACTCGACATAGGACACCACGATACGACCGAGCGTGCCTCCGGCGATGGCCTGATGCACCTGCGGCGAGCGCAGCGCTTCGACGAATCCCTGCCTCTGCAGTTCCTGTTCGTCTGGATCCATCGAGCGCGAAACGTCGACTGCCAGTACCAGGGCGAGGTCGACTTCTGTCTCGGCCTTAGCGGCGACCGTCGACATGACCATCATCACGACCGCCAGTACGGGCAGTATGCGCAACCTCATTGCAGCCATCGGGACCTCTTGCTTTCGCGAGCATTGGCGTGAATGGGCGCGGAGGCAAGCGCTTTCAGCCGGCAGAGCCCCTCGCCATTCCCGAAGACGCGCCGACAAAATTAAAGCCTTGCGCTCCCACACTAGCAAACTAGCATACAAGATAAGAACGCTGTGCCTGCATCGATGGCGCAAGAATGTTTCACTGGAGGGACGCATGAGACAAGCATTGACGCGCCGTGGACTTCTCGGAACGGCAACGGGCGCACTTGCGCTTTATGGCTCGGGCGCCTGGGGTCAGCCGGCACCCGTCCCGGCCAATCCGGTTGCGCTCAACATCATCGATGTGGCGGGCAATCTGCAGCTCACGCAAGCATCGATCGAGCGGTTTGCCCGAGAGAACCCCAAGATCGTATCCCGGGTCACCTTTTCGCGAGCGCCCTCGCCGGAATTGCCCTCGAAACTGAAGGCGCAGCAACAGGCAGACAAGGTGGATATCGACCTCGTCCTGACAGGGCCGGGCGCTTTATCGGATGGGATTCAACAGGGGCTCTGGATCGACGTGGTCAAGGCCCATGCGGCCGGCTTGCCGAAGCTCGACGAGATCTATCACCCCCAAGCTTTGATGATGCAGAAGAACTTCGGGCAGGATCAGGGCGTGGCTGTTGTCTATTCGCCGTCGGGCCCCTTGTTCGAGTATGCCCCTGAGCGCGTCAAAAGCGTTCCCCGCACGGCAGCGGATCTGCTGGCGTGGGTCAAGGCGAACCCGAAGCGCTTCACCTATGCGCGCCCCGTCAATTCGGGCCCCGGTTGGACGTTTCTCATGGGCATCCCCTACATCCTTGGCGATAAGGATCCGACGGATCCCATGGGCGGTTGGGACAAGACCTGGGCATTCCTGAAGGAGCTTGGCACCGGGATCGACTATTATCCCGCCGGCACGGGTGCGACCATGAAGGAGCTTGGAGAGGGAACCCGCGACATCATCGTGACGACCTGCGGTTGGGACATCAACCCGCGCGCGCTCGGCATCGTGCCCAAAGAGGCCGGAATCTTTGCGCTCGAGGGCACCCATTGGGTCCCGGACACGCAGTTCATGTGCATCCCCAAAGGCGTGCAGGCCGAGAAGATCGGCGCGCTCCTTGCCTTGATGACCTACATGCTGCAGCCGCAGCAACAGGCTGCGACCTACGACAAGGGTTACTTTTATCCCGGCCCGGCGATCAAGGGCGTGACGCTTGCGATGGCGCCGGAGGAAAGCCAGGCCGTGATCAAGGAATTCGGCCGGCCAATCTACGACGAGCTGATCGCCAAGTTACCGACCGTTGTGCCGCTCAGCCCTGAAAAGCTGGTGGCGGCGTTCAGGCGCTGGGATCAGGAAATCGGCGCCATGGCGAAGTAGGCGTGCGCTTCGCGGTCATCGGTCTCGACCATCGCCATATCTACCATATGGTCGAGGGTCTTCTCGCAGCTGGTGCCGCGTGCGTCGGCTACGATCCTGCCACGAGCGACGCTCGCGTGCTCGCCGGATTCGAAGAGCGCTTTCCCGCCTTGACGAAAGTCACGGAACGTCGACGGCTGATCGAAGATCCGACCGTCGACGTGGTCGTCTGCGCCGCCATCCCGCGCGACCGTGCGGCCATCGCGGTGGAGGCGATGAGGCACGGCAAGGACGTGATGGTCGACAAGCCCGGCGTGACGACAATCGCGCAACTTGTGGAAGTCGAGGCGTGTGTGGCCGAGACAGGGCGTATTTTCTCTATCTGCTTCTCGGAACGGTTCATCGTTCCCGCGACGCTCGTCGCCGAGAAACTGATCGGCGACGGCACCATCGGACGGGTAATCCAGACCATCGGGATGGGACCCCACCGCCTCAACCGGCAGATCCGCCCGGATTGGTTTTTCGACACCACCGCCTACGGCGGCATTCTGGCCGATATCGCCTCACACCAGATCGATCAATTCCTGCATTTCACCGGCTCGCGGGATGCGCAGATCATCGCCTCCTCCGTGGGTCATTTCGGTGACGGGGAGTATCCGGGCTTTCAGGATTTCGGGGACATCCTGCTGCGAAGCGAAGGGGCCAGCGGCTACATCCGGGTGGACTGGTTCACCGCGGACGGCCTGTCGAACTGGGGAGATGGACGGCTGTTCATCCTCGGGACCGAAGGGACGATCGAGCTCCGCAAATACGTCGATCTTGCGGGCCGCCCTGGAACCGATCATGTCTTTGTCGTCGATCGCCAAGGGACGCGATATATCGAGGCACACCGCGAGCCCCTTGTCTATTTCGACCGATTTCTGACCGACGTCCGTGACCGCACAGAGACCGCCATGCGTCAGGACCACGTCTTTGCCGTCTGTCGGCTTGCCCTGCAGGCACAGGCGGATGCCTCATATCTGACGGGCAGCGCACGCCCCGGACATCCGGAGAGTTCATGATCAAGAAGATCGAATTGGCGATGATCGGGTTGGGCCCCGCCTCCCAGCCGCATTCCAAGAGCCTCATCGATCTTGCGTCCAGGGTGAATGTCCGCTGGGCCGTCGGCCGCTCGGCGGAGCGCGCGCGCGCCTTCGAGGCCGAGTTCGGTTTCCGAACCACGACTGACCTCGATGCGGCCATTGCCGATCCCGCCGTCGAGGCCGTGCTGCTTCTGACGCCGCCAAGCACACATCTGGCGATCGCAGAGAAGTGCCTGGCCGCCGGCAAGCATGTGCTGATCGAGAAACCTCTCGAGCTGACCCTGCAACGCGCCGAGCGTCTCGTCGCGCTGGCGAGGGCGTCCGGATTGCGGTTCGGCGTTGTCCTCCAGCACCGCTTTCGGCCCGCGAGCCTCCGGCTCAAGCAGGCCTTGGAGACCGACGAACTCGGTCAGGTGCAGGCGGGTTTTCTCACGGTGCCCTGGTGGCGGCCACAGGCCTATTATGATGAGTCCGGCCGCGGAACACTGGCGCGCGACGGCGGCGGCGTCCTGCTGACGCAGGCGATCCATTCGCTCGATCTCTTCCGGTCGCTCCTGGGGGTCTCCGAGGTCGTCAAGGCCGACGTCCGCACCACGGAGCTTCATCAGATGGAGACCGAGGATCTGGTAACGGCGATCCTTCGCCTTGGGAACGGCGCACCGGGCACGCTTATGGCGACCACCGCCGCCTATCCGGGCTATGCCGAGCGGATCGAGATCATCGGTACAAAGGGCTTCGCCTCGCTGATCGGCGGCACACTGCAATTGTCCTGGCTCGACGGCACCGAAGAGCGTGTCGAAGCGGAAGGAAAAACCGGGAGCGGAGCCAGCATCATGGATTTCCCCCATGATGCCCATCGGGCCGTCCTGGCCGACTTTCTCGATGCGATCCGCGAGGGCAGGGATCCACAGGTGTCCGGCGAGGAAGCGCTGGCGAGCCAACGCCTGGTGACCGACATTCTTGCGGCTGGCCGGGAATGATGCTGGAGGCCAGACGCAGCGCGGCCCGATCCGACGCTCTGGCCCTTGCGGGGCGACTTCGCTAGTCTGCTTGGGCAGACGCGACAGCGAACGGGTTGTCCGAGGACAGGTCGCGCAGCCAGAGGTCAAGGACTTGACATGGAAAAGGTTTCTTCGCCCGAGCGCCTCCACCGGGTCCTCCCGACCGATGGTTTTGGCGGCGCCCTCGCTGGGCGGGTCTGGCAACCCGGTATCGGACCGACGCTCGTGTCGATTCGCGAGGGCGGGGTCGTTGACCTTTCGCAATCGTGCGCAACGATGAGCGAACTGGCGGCCCTCGGCGAACCGGCTCTGGTCTGTCGCACCGCGTCCGGAGCGCGCCTCGGCTCTTTCGAGGACATTCTGGCCAATACGCCGCCGGACGGACGCGATCCTGCCAAGCCTTGGTTTCTGGCTCCCATCGACCTCCAGGTCATCAAAGCCGCGGGCGTGACCTTTGCGGTCTCCATGCTGGAGCGGGTGATCGAGGAGCGGGCGCGTGGCGATGCTGCGGCCGCGGTCGCGATCCGGCGTGAGGTGACGCGCCTAGTCGGGGATGATCTGAGCAAGCTCAAGCCTGGCTCCACGGAGGCAATGGGTCTCAAGGCGGTCCTCGTGGCGCAAGGGGCATGGAGCCAGTATCTCGAGGTCGGCATCGGTCCTGACGCGGAGATCTTTACCAAAGCTCCGACCCTCTCGGCGGTCGGGCCCGGCATGGACGCGGGCTACCACCCAAAATCGACCTGGAACAACCCGGAGCCGGAGGTCGTGATTGTCGTGTCGCCCGCTGGACGGATTGTCGGGGCCACGCTCGGCAACGATGTCAATCTGCGCGATGTCGAGGGCCGGTCCGCCCTGCTTCTGTCAAAGGCGAAGGACAACAACGCTTCCTGTGCAATCGGGCCCTTCGTGCGCTTCTTCGATGACACTTTTACTCTCGACGACGTCCGCACCACGACCGTCACGCTGACGGTCGAGGGTGAGGATGGTTTCAGGCTCGAAGGGTCCTCGTCGATTGCAAAAATCAGCCGGGATCCTGAGGATCTGGTGAGCCAGACCATCGGCCCGGACCATCAGTATCCGGATGGTTTCGTGCTGTTTCTCGGGACTATGTTTGCGCCGACGCAGGATCGGAACGAGCCCGGTCTCGGGTTCACGCACAAGGCAGGCGATGTCGTCACCATCGCGGCGCCCAAGCTCGGTGCGCTCGTGAACCGCATGCGAACGAGTTCGGATTGCGAGCCCTGGACATTCGGTCTCGTGGCGCTCATGACCAACCTTGCTCAACGCGGCCTTCTCAAATCCAAGTCGGACCAGTAACCATGACCATCCAGGCAAAAAACTACATCGCAGGCGAGTGGGTAGCGGCCTCCGATGCTTCGCTCGATATCAACCCGTCGAACACGCAGGATGTGGTGGGGGAATTCGCTCGCGGCAGTGTTGGCGATGCGCAGCGCGCCATCGATGCGGCCGCCGCGGCGTTTCCGTCGTGGTCCCGATCCTCGATCCAGCTTCGCCATGACATTCTGAAGAAGGCCGGCGACGAGATCATCGCGCGCAAGGAAGAATTGGGTCGCCTGCTGTCTCAAGAGGAGGGCAAGACTCTGCCCGAGGGCATCGGCGAGGCCATGCGCGCCGGCCAGATCTTCCAGTTCTTCGCCGGAGAATGCCTGCGGCTTTCGGGTGAAAAACTCGCCTCCGTGCGGCCAGGCGTCGAAGTCGAGATCACCCGTGAGCCGATGGGCGTCGTGGGGCTGATCACACCCTGGAATTTCCCCATCGCGATCCCAGCCTGGAAAATCGCACCGGCACTGGCCTATGGCAATTGCGTCGTCTTCAAGCCGGCGGATTTGGTGCCTGCCTCCGCGCATGCCCTGTCCGAAATCATCGCCAAGGCCGGTGTCCCGGCGGGGGTTTTCAACCTGGTCATGGGGCGGGGATCGGTGGTCGGCGAGACCATGCTGACGAGCCCGCAGATTGCTGCGATCTCGTTCACCGGTTCGGTCGCGACGGGGCGCAAGGTCGCCCAATCATGCATCGGGTCGGACCCCATGAAGAAGATGCAGCTGGAAATGGGCGGCAAAAACCCGCTCGTCGTGCTCGACGATGCCGATCTCAAGGTCGCGGTGGAATGCGCGGTCAACGGCGCCTTTTTCTCCACAGGTCAGCGCTGCACGGCCTCCTCGCGTCTCATCGTGACGGACGGGATTCACGACCGCTTCGTGGAGGCGATGACCGAGCGTATGCAAGGCCTTGTCGTCGACGATGCGCTCAAACCCGGCACGCAGATCGGGCCGGTCGTCGACCAGAGTCAACTCGATCAGGATCTCTCCTACATTCGACTTGGCCAGGACGAGGGCGCAACGCTGGTTCAGGGGGGCGAACGCCTCACACGGGACCATCCGGGCTTCTACCTGTCTCCGGCCCTGTTCACAAACGTGGACAACCAGATGCGCATTGCGCGCGAGGAAATCTTCGGCCCCGTCGCCACGATCACGCGTGCAAAAACCTACGAGGAGGCACTGGCGATCGCGAATGATACGCCGTTTGGCCTCTCGTCGGGCATTTGCACCACAAGCCTGAAGCACGCGGGTCATTTCAAGCGCAACAGCGAAGCCGGCATGGTCATGGTGAACCTCCCGACGGCGGGCGTTGATTACCATGTGCCATTCGGCGGCCGAAAAGGCTCCTCCTACGGTCCGCGCGAGCAGGGGCGCTACGCGCAGGAGTTCTACACCACGGTCAAGACGGCCTACACGCACGATGGCAATTGAGCACACTTAACCGGTCATTCCGCCCAGCAAACGTGCTTTCCGGATAATACCGTAACAGTCTCGGCCCGGGAAAGGCTGGTTTTGCATTCGGTGGTCTTGCATGGACAGGTGTCTAGACCATCGTGGAGGACATGAGTAAATCGTATAATGGAATGAGATGAACTAGTCTGGCGTTATCACGTTGTTGTCCATCAGGGTTTGCAGGAGACACTGGAACTGTCCGACGCGGGACAACGCAATGGTGTGGCAGATGGCGACCGACGTGCAGACGACGCCCCCTCGACGGCGAGAGACCGCGCCGCAGGTAAGTGATGCACTGAAGCAGGAATTGCTTGATCTCCAAAGCGAGGTTCTCGCAAGAGTTGCATACGGCGAGCCCCTGGCGTCGATCGTGGATTTTCTCTGCCGCAGAGTCGAGAAGTTCACGGGGAAGTCGGTCTGTTCCGTTCTTACCGTCGACAGGGACGGACTTCTCCACCCGCTGGCGGCCCCCAGTCTGCCCGCCTCCTTTTCCCAGGCGCTGGAGGGCTTGCCTATCGGGCCGCATGTTGGGTCATGCGGAACAGCAGCCTATCGGGGCGAAGACATCGAAGTCCGGGATATCGCGACCGACCCACGATGGGCCGATTTCGAGTTCCTCACCCTGCCCCTCGGCCTCAAGGCCTGCTGGTCCAGCCCCATCAAGGCGCGCGATGGGCATGTGATCGGCACCTTTGCTTTCTACTTCCATTCAGCGCGCGGGCCTGTCGATCTCGAAAGGCATATCGTCGCTGCCTGCACGAACCTTTGCGCCATTGCGATCGAACATCAGCAGATTCAACAGCGCCTCCATGATCTCGCATTCGTCGATGCGCTGTCTGGGCTTTCGAACCGCGTGAGCTTCGATCGACGGATAAAGCAAGCTGCCGAGGAAGACACGCCCTTCGCACTTCTGCTGGTCGACATCGATCAACTCAAGTCCGTCAATGACACGCTCGGACATGTTGCAGGCGATGCGCTGATCCGAGCGGTCGCCAGTCGCCTGGAAACGATGGGACAGTCCATGGAGGCTTTCCGGCTCGGCGGGGACGAATTTGCCCTCATGGTGCTGGGCTGTCGCAGCGAGGCGGCCATGGCGGACGCGGCTCAGCATTTAATTTCGACAATCGGTGCGCCGTTCCATCACGCGCATCAGACGATCATTCCGTCTGTCACGATCGGTGGCATACTGCAGGCCGAGGAAGCCGTAGATGTCGATACCTTGCGGCAGAATGCGGATTTCGCTCTCTATCACGGGAAGGAGACGCATCGCGGCGGTTTCGTCCCGTTCCGGGCAGGGATGCGCACGTCCATCAGCCAGCGGATTAAGGCTGTCAGGGTGGTCGGCGAAGCACTCGCCGAGGGGCGCATCATCCCCCACTACCAGCCGATCGTTCGCATGGACAGTGCGGAGGTCATCGGGCTCGAGGCACTTGCGCGCATTACCGATGTCCAAAAGGCGCTGCTGGCCGCAAAGGAGTTTCATGAGGCCTTGACCGACTCGCGGATCGTCTACGCCCTGACCGGGCAAATGCTGACACGTGTTGCGGCCGATCTCCGTCGATGGCTGGACATGGGCATTCCCTTTCAACATGTCGGAATCAACGTCACGACGGCTGATTTTCAGCGGGGGGATTTAGAGGTTCGCATCACGGATGCTTTCGCGCAGGCCGGTGTTCCGCTCAAACACATCATCCTGGAGGTGAACGAGTCCGTCTTCATGGGAACGGGTGATCACATGGTGGCGCGGGAGGTCGAAAGTCTGCGCGCCAAGGGGATCCGCGTGGCATTGGATGATTTCGGGACGGGGTTTGCGTCCCTGACTCATCTGCTCAATTTTCCGGTCGACATCATCAAGATCGACAAATCCTTCGTGGACCGGATCATCGATGATCGGCCCAGCGGCGTTATCGTCGAGGCGATCCTCGACATCGCGCGCAAGCTCGACATCCGGGTGATTGCGGAAGGCATCGAGACCAGGGAACAGGTCGATCGCCTGCTGTCGATGGGATGCGTTCTTGGTCAGGGGTTCCACTTCGCCCGGCCCGCATCGGCCGGAGTCACAACCGATATCCTGTGCAAGTTCGGGCAATTGTCCCCGATCTGACGGTCGAACAGGATCTCTGCCCCGCCCTCAAAGACCCACGACGCCGCCGTCTGCCGGGGCGCGGACATGACATGCAGCCTCTGTCCCGGTGGGACAGGGGACGAGCGGAGGACGCACGCGCGCGCACCGGTCGATGGAGATGGGGCAACGCCCGATAAAGGGACATCCCACGGGAGGGTCGAGGGCGCTCGGCAATTCCCCTTTCAGCACGATCCGCTCCCGTCGCCGTTGACGGGCGGGATCCGGCAGGGGAATCGCCGAGAGCAGCGCCTGGGTGTACGGGTGCCGGGGCGCCTCGAACAGCGCGTCGACCGGGCCTCGCTCGGCAATCGTGCCGAGATAGAGCACCAGCGCGTCGTCGGCGATGTGGCGAACGACAGACAGGTCGTGTGAGATGAAGAGATAGGTCAAACCGAGATCGCGCTGAAGCTCAAGCAGGAGGTTCAGGATCTGTGATCGGATCGACACGTCAAGGGCCGAGACGGGCTCGTCGAGAACCAGCAGGCGCGGCGACAAGGCAAGCGCTCGTGCGATGACCACACGCTGCCGCTGACCCCCGGAAAGCGCATTCGGCAGCCGGGCCGCAAATGTTTGCGACAGGCCCACGCGGTCGAGGAGCTCCGCCACGCGCCGCCGACGCTCCTGCCTGGGCCGTCCAGCAATGGCGAGCGGTTCGGCCACGCTATCGCCGATGGTCATCTTCGGGTCGAGGGCGGCGCTTGGATCCTGGAAAACGATCTGCATCTCAGAGGCCAGCGCCTGGCGGTCGCGGCCGCGCAGATGGGTGATATCGCGACCGTCGAACAACACCTGGCCCGAGGTCGGTTTCTCGAGGCCCAGAACCGCATAGGCGGTGGTGGACTTGCCGCATCCCGATTCGCCCACGATGGCGACTGTGCGGCCGGCCGGAACGTCGAACGAAATCCCATCCACGGCTTTCACCGTTGCATCCTTGTGCGCACCGCGAAGAGGGAAGTGGACCTTGAGGTCGCGCACCTGGAGGAGCGGTTGTGGGCTTTCGGCAAGTGCCATCAGGCGAGCTCCGCGACACGGGTGGAATGCCAGCATGCCGTGTCATGGTCCGGCCCCACTTCCACTAATGGCGGAACGGTTGCGCAAGCCTCGTCGGCCAGCGGACATCGGTTGCGGAACCGGCACCCGTCCGGCCACGTCCCCGCTGCAGGGACGACGCCGGCGATCGTCTTGAGGTCGACCTTGCGCGGTCCGTCGAGTTTCGGAATGGTCGCCAACAAGAGTTTTGTATAGGGATGCCGGGGCTCTTCGAAGATCGCGTCAACGGGCCCGCTCTCGACGATGCGTCCGCCATACATGATGCAGACGTCATCCGCGAGATCGGCCACCACGCCCATGTCGTGGGTGATCACCAGGATCGCGGTCCCGGCGCTCTGCCGGAGATCGCGCATGAGATCGAGAATCTGGGCCTGGATCGTCACATCCAGCGCAGTGGTGGGCTCATCGGCGATCAGGAGCTTGGGGCGACAGATGAGGGCGGCGGCGATCATGATGCGCTGACACATGCCGCCGGACAACTCGAAGGGGTATTGTTCCGCACGTCGTTCGGCGTCTGAAATGCCGACGCGCGTCATCATCGCGATGGCTTCGCGCCGTGCTTCTGCAGACCCAAGCCCCCTGTGCAGACGAAGTGCCTCTTCGACCTGCTCACCGGCACGCATCAGCGGATTGAGCGAGGCGATCGGCTCCTGGAAAATGATTGCGACCTCGTCACCGCGCACGCCTGCCAACTGCTCTTCGCTCATCGCGCTGAGGACGCGACCGCCAAGTTCAACGGTGCCACCGGTGAAACGCGCGGCCTTCGGCAGCAATCGCAAAATCGAAAGTGCCGTCAGGCTTTTCCCGCACCCGCTCTCGCCGACAAGCGCCACGATGCGTCCGGCGCTTGCGGTGATCGAGACCCCATCGACGACGCGCGCCCCGCCGATCTCGATGGCGACATCCCTCATGGCCAGGACGGGCTCGGCTGCATTCATGAGGCGGGTGCCGCGTCATCGGCAGCCACCACGGCGGACCACGGGCTTGTGGGATGAACCATCCCGACAAAACCGCCATCGTCTCGCATGACGGCGGAGGGGATTGCGAAATTGACAGGGTAGATCGTGTCGTCGACCCGCTCGACTGGGTGGAGGCGCCCCACTGTTGCGGCGACCTTGGCGCCGGCCCGGATATCGACCTTGATGACGGGTGTGCTGGCGTCAATGCGCGGGCGATGAAAGGCGTCCTCTAGACTTGCGCCGAAATCGACCAGGCTGGAGACGATCTGCAGAACGGTTGGAAAGATGGTCCGCCCGCCAGCGGCGCCAATCGCCAGGTGGGGGCGACCGTCTTGCGTCAGGACGATCGGGCACATATTGGCGAGAGGCTTCACGCCGCCCTTGATGCTGTTGGGCTGCGCGGGTCGCGGGTCAAACCACATCATGCCGTTGTTCATGAGGATGCCGGCATTGGGCAGAACCACTTTCGATCCGAAGCGAGACAACAGGGTGTTGGTCAGCGCCACCATGGTGCCGTCGCGATCGACCACGCTCACATGCGACGTGCAGGATGCCGCGCGGGCGGCGTGGCCCAGGGTGGTCAACCGGTGCTGATAGGTGTCGCGGATGGCGTTGGCGTAGGCAAGCGCGGCATCGGCGTCAGACGTTTCCGGTCCGAAAGTCGTCAGCGCCGACAGACGGTCCATCGCGTCGAGGAAGCTCGGGCCGCCGCTCAACCCTGGCACCACGTGAACGTCGTAATTGCGATACCGGCCCGTCTGGGCTGGATTCCACGTCGGCTGATAGGATGCCATGTCGGCGGCCGAGATGACGGATCCTCCCTGCTGGAGATCGGCGGTCACCAGACGGGCGATCTCGCCTTCATAGAAGTCGCGTGCACCCGATTGGGCAAGACGCTTCAACATCTCGGCTTTTTTCGCCATCGGCCGGAGATGAGGATGAGCGCTGTCGCCGACGGATGGCGCGCGACCCTGATCGAGGAAGAGCGCGGCCGTTTCCGGGTCCCGAACGAGGGCCGGGGCCTCGGTCGAGATGGAGAGAGCCGCGAACCAGTCGACCTCGAAGCCACGAGTCGCGAACGCAATCGCGGGCTCGAGAGCATCCGCCCAGGTCATCGTCCCATGCCGTTCAAGCGCTGCGGCAAAACCCGCCACCGCGCCCGGGATGCAGATGGACGAATAGCCCGACACATTCCGGTCGTCCACGACAGACGGCCAGTTGAACCAGTTGCCGCTCTGGTTCTCGGCCAGCGGATAGTCGGACGGATCAACGGCTGCCGCCGATCGCATGTTGAAGTCGAGCGTGTCCACGTCGCCGGTGCGGCCGTCGGCCCTCACCAGAAAGCCGCCACCGCCAACGCCCGACAGCCAGGGCTCGACAATACTGAGAACCAGGGCGGTGACGACCGCCGCGTCGATCGCATTGCCTCCGCGCTCAAGCACGGTCGCACCGGCCGCCGCCGCGTGGCGGTTCTGCGCGGCCACCATGCCATTCCGCGACCGGACGCACGGCTTCAGCACCTGGAATGTCTGCATGTTACTGGGCTCCCTTGAACCGGCGCGCGCCGATCGCGTCCGGGACACGCGACGTGACGGAAAAGCCGTCCCCGAGGCTGCGATGATGGCGCGCGACCTCGCCGACGGTCGCAATCCAGACCGCAGGGTCGTTCGCGATGCTCTCCAGCAATCGCTCCAGCATGCGGATGCGACCCGCTCTGCCGGAAATCCAATCGTGAACGGTCAGCATGAACAGACCGCGTTCCCGCTTGAGGACGTCCCATTCGTCGAGCCACGAGTCGAGGACGCCTGTCTGAGAGGAGGGCGCCCAGCGGTCTGCGCCGCTGCCGACGAACTTGAAGTAAATCGCATCATCGATTGCCCATTGGACGGGGATCTCCGTCACGCCATCAATCGTGTAGGGGTGATCGAAACCCATCAGCGAGCTGTCATACAGGTCCCGCCGCTTGAGTTCGGCCAACATGAAGGGAGTCATCTCCCAGGCTGGCGATCGGAAGCCTGTCGGCTTTGCGCCGATCTGACGTGCGAAGATCGCAAAGGATTCGTCGAGCGCCCTGACAAACTCGTCATCCTGGATGTCCGCCACCACCTCGTGGAAGTAACCGTGCAATCCGACCTCGTGGCCTCGTGCCACAAAGGCTGGCAGAAGTGCGGGGTGATTTTCCGCGACGAGGCCGGGGACGAAGAACGTCCCCTTCATGGCATGGCGGTCGAGAAGATCGAGCAAGCGCCAGATTCCGGTGCGCGGGCCAAAGAGGCGCTGCTCCATCTGCCCGATGAGCGCATCTGGCACGGCATCTTTTCGACCCCAGAGATAGGGAGACTCCGCGTCGACGTCGACGGTGAAGCAGAAGGCGCTTGTCTTGCCGCCGGGCCAGGAATAGCGAGGAAACGGCGACGCGTGGAGATCAGGATCCGTCATTGGGCGGGTCTCACAGGGCTTTCTTCTTGGCTTGGTGAACCGCGAGCGAGCCGATGGAATTGCCGCCATCGACCGTCAACGTACTGCCAGTCACGTAATCCGACGCGTCGCTGGCGAGATACAGCAGGGCATTTCCCACATCCTGTCTGGACGAGGGACGGCCGAGGGGAATCGCCGCCACCGTGTTGGCGATATGATCCTGCGTGAGATCGCTGACCGTGCTTCCGGCCGCGAAGCCAGGCTCCAGCGTGTTGACACGAATCCCATATTCCGCGAGCTCGATCGCGAAGCCTTTGGTCAGCCGGTCGAGGGCAGTCTTGGACGTGCAATAGGGCACAACCGTGCTTCGCATCTTGCGCGAGGCGCCCGATGAAATGTTGATGATCGAGCCCGGCAGGCTCCTTCGCACCATCTGCGTCGCAAATCGCTGGGTGGTGATGAAGGGCGCGCGCAGGTTGATCGAGAAGATGCGGTCGAAATCCGCCGTTGAAATATCGAGCAGGAATCCGCTGGGATAGATGCCCGCATTGTTGACGAGGATATCCGGCGCGCCCCAGCGCGCGCCGACGGCGTCGACGAGCGCTACAATCGAGGATTCTTGCGTCAGATCGGCCGTGTGGGTGAAACCCTCCGCTCCGAGGGCGTGCGACGCGGCGAGCCGATCGAGCCCGGCCTGATCCATGTCGGTGAGACAGAGATGGCAGCCAGCCTCTTCCAAGGTGGCCACGATCCATTCGCCGATCACGCCGCTGGCACCGGTGATCACCGCGCGTTTGCCTTTAAGATCGTCAAAGAACTGCATGGTCGGCCTCAATGGATTCGTGGATCGAGATAGTCGCGAACGAAGTCGCCGATAAGATTGATGGCCAGCACCAGCAGAAACAGGCAGGCTCCCGGCAGGGTGGCAATCCACCACGCATTGGCCAGATAGTTGCGGCCGACGCTCAGGATCGCGCCCCAGCTCGCGGTCGGCGGCTGGACGCCAAGGCCGAGAAAGGACAAGCCGGCCTCGAACAGCACCATCAGGCCGAATTCCAGCGTCGCCACCACCGTGATGGCCCCGATGATGTTCGGCAGGACATGACGCAGCAGCACGCGTGTTGCGCTCGCACCCATGAAGGCGGAAAGACGCACATAGGGCATGTTCGCGACAGCGAGCGTCTGGCCATAGGCGACGCGGGCGTAGCGGGGCCAGCGTGTGAGGACGAGCACCAGGATGACGTTCAAGAGGCTCGGTCCGAGGACCGCCACGGTGATGATCGCCAGCAGGATAGCCGGAATCGACAGGAAGACGTCGACCACGCGCATGATGACCATTTCGACCCAGCCGCGGCGGTAGCCGGCCATCATGCCGAGGCAGACTCCCACCGCGCCTGACAGTATGACGGACGCGAAGGCGACGGTCAGCGAGATGCGCGCGCCGTAGATGATCCGGCTCAGGACGTCGCGACCGAGTTCGTCGCTGCCGAGCCAATAGTGGAAGGTCCGCGAGACTGTTCCGGGCGGCTTGAGACGGCCAACCAGGTTCTGGGCGTTGGGATCGTAGGGTGCGATCAGCGGTGCAAAGATGGCCGCGGCCACGAACATGGCAATGAGCGCCACCGGCCACCACCGGCTCGTCTTGACGAGGGCTTGAGAGAATGTGATGCGTTGGGCAACCAGGCCGCTCATCGCGCAACCTCCAGCCTGATACGCGGATCGACGACGCTGTAGAGGATATCAGCCAGCAGGTTGAGCGCGACCGTCACGAACGAGCCCAGCAGGACGACCCCCTGAACGATCAGAAAATCGCGCGCCAGGATCGACTGAACGGTCACTTGCCCGAGACCTGGCCATGCGAAGACCGTCTCGACGATCACGGCCCCGGCCAGGAGATTCGAAATTTCGAGCGCCGCAACCGTGATCACCGGGATCGCCGCGTTGCGTGCCACGTGACGCCACAGGAGTCTGCTCGTGCGAACACCGCGGGCCCTTGCGGTGCGGACATAGTCCTTGCTGAGCTCGTCGAGGAGCGAGGTTCGTGTAATGCGCGCGAAAGTCGCCATGCTCAGCAAGCCCAGCGTGACCGAGGGCAGGATCAGATGAGAGAAATCGCCCGACGATGACGGCGGCAACCATCCCAGCGCGATGGCGAAGACGAGGATCAGCAGAATTCCGCTCCAGAAAGTCGGCATGCTCTGTGCGGCCAGAACGAACCCCGTGGCAACCTTCGCGATGGGGCGGTCACGAAACTGCGCGAGCAGGATCCCGATCGGAATGCCCAATCCGCAGGCCACCACCAATGCGCCCGCCGCGAGCGCAAGCGTATAGGGCAGGCGGGAGGCGATGATCGTGACGACCGGCACATTCTGCACGATGGAGCGGCCGAGATCGAAGCGCACGAGGTTTGCCAGAAATTCGAGGTACTGCACCACAAGCGGGCGATCGAACCCCAGGCTATGGCGAAGCGCTGCGATGTCCTCGCGCGTGGCAGTCTCAGGCACCAGGAGGTAGGTCGGGTCGCCGGTCAGGCGCTGGATAAAAAAGATCAGCGTGGCTACGCCGAACATCGTCACCAGCGCCTGACCGACCCTGCGGAGGAGAAAGGGCCACACGGCCGGGTCAGTCCGTCCAGCTCATGCGGTTGAGAAACATGCTTTCATTGGCTGTCGGCTGCCACTTCAGATTCTTCGTGGCGCCGTAGATTGCTGCGCTCTGATAAAGCGGAATCAGGGGCACCTCCTCGGCCACGATCTCATGCACCTGACGATACAGGTCCTGCCGCTTCTTCGCGTCGAGGGTCTGGCGCGCTTCCTCCAGAAGGCCATCGACCTTCGGGTTGCGATAGGCCGACCAGGCGCTGCTGTTGTGCAGGAGGGGAAACAACACGCCATCCGAGTCCTGGCAGGCGCATGACCAGCGTCCGTAGCTCAAGAGCGAGGTGGCATCGGGTCCTGCCTGGGCGCGTTTCAGATAGCTCGCCATATCCGACATGTTGATCTTCACGTTCAGTCCCGCATCGGTGAGCATCTGCTGCACGGCCTGCACGACGCGCTGATCGAAGACGGGTGCCGTGGCAAGCTCGATCTCCGCTTTGCCGGCTGGTCCCATTTCGGCCACCAGGGCCTTGGCCTTGTCGAGGTCGAAGGCTGGGGCCTTGATGGCATCGCTCCAGCCGAAGATTGCAGGAGTGGCCATTTCCGGCACGGCCTTGTCGTATCCGCCGAGGATGCCGTCGACGATGCCTTCCTTGTCGATGGCGTGCGCTGCCGCCTGCCGCACTTTCACGTTGTCGAACGGCGGCTTCAGGGTGTTGAGGCGCAGATACGCCACGCGCTCGGTGAGACCCGTGAGAGCCTTGGCCTTGGCGGCATTCTTCAACTGGCCGGCCTGATCGCTGTCGAGCGTGACGCCGAGATCGCTGGCGCCGGCCTGCAGGTTTGCGAGGCGGGTCGCCGAATCGGGAACGGCCCGGAACACGGCAACCGGGAACGGACCCTTGGTGCCCCAATACGCGTCATTACGCTTCAGCGTGACCTGTACACCGCGCTGCCACCCGTCGAACTGATACGGTCCGCTGCCGACCGGGTTGACGTTGAAGGCATCCTTGCCCACCGCATCCACCACGTGCTTGGGGACGATGGAGAGCTTGACGAGTTGCGCGAGCAGGGCCGGATAGGCGCTCTTGGTGGTCAGGACGACAGTCGTCGGCGAGGTGGCTTCCGCCTTCACGATCTGATCGAACTGGCCGAGCTGTGGGCTGCCGAATTTCGGATCGGTGATCCGCTGGATGCTGAACACCACGTCGTCGGCGGTCATTTTGCGCCCGTCGTGAAAGACGATGTCGTCACGCAGATCGAAACTGATTTGGGTATCCGACAGATACTTCCAGGATTTGGCGACCTGCGGGGCGATCTCGCCCTTTTCGTCGCGAGTCAGCAGATTGTCGAAGATGTTGCGGTAGACGTAATAGCTGTCCGGGTTCCACTGCACTTGCGGGTCGAGGGACGAGGGTTCGTTGACGAGATCGATGACGAAGCGATCTTTCGACGCGTGCGCCGGAAGCGCTACCGAAGCCGAAAGCGTGAACGCAAGAGCGACAAGACGGGCATACCGAAAACGATCAGTCATGATGTCTATTCCTTGACGGCAGAGGGGGAATGGATGGGGCCTTGAGGACGCTGGGAGCGGGTGCGCCATCGGCGTGCCGATCGTGCGCGTGGTTCGTCATGGGAGAGATCGACCGCCTTCATGGCGAGGCCGGCCAGGTGGCAAAATCGGTCGCAATCAGCCGCAACCCATCTTTCCGCGGCCGGCTCGTTGCCGCAAGCGAGTGCGATAACGAGAGGACCGTGATCCGGCGGCGAGAGGTGAAGCCCGCCCTGATCGAAGCGGGCCTCGATGCGCGCGGCATGATCCCAGGTTTCGCGGAGCCATCGACGGATGATCGGCGGGAGTCCGGCGGCGAGCGTTTCCTTGACCTGTCGGCTGGCGACCCGTGCGGTAACCAGCGACTGCCGGTCTGCCCTGTCGGCGAGGACCGCGACCATTCCGGTCAACTGATCGAGCTGTGCGATTTCCTGGGCCGTTAGGCGGCGGGCGGCAAAGGCGGTTTCAAGGCGGCGGCGGCCCGCGATGACGTCGGCGATCAACGCCTCGGAGACGGCTGTGATCCGCCAGCCCTGGCGCGGCTGCCTGGCCACGAAGCCTTCCACCGATAAGGCGGTGAGCGCCACCCGCACCGCCGCGCGGCCGAGACCATACCGGCTGGCGGCCTCCGCCTCGCTGACGTAGGAGCCCGGGTGGAGGTGGCATTCGACAATCGCCTGCCGCAGGCGATCCACCGCAAGCTCCGTTTGCCGCTTGGGCTGCGGCAGTGTCGAAAGCGGTAAAAAGGGCGACGTTAAGTCAAGCATTCCCGATCCTGATCAAATTTGTGAGATTTCACAAGCTGTTTGTTAACCCGTCCGGAGGAGTCCGCGCTTGAGGCGGCTCCCGTGGCCCGCAGCACTCTCTCGGGTCCGCTGTCGTTGCGTGAGGACCGATTGACAACTGTCCCCTGCAACCGGTTACATAGCTCACCAAGAGGTGAAAACCGGTGACCATTCCGCCGAAACGAGCGCCGACGATTACCGAGGTCGCTTCCCTCGCCGGCGTCTCGCGTGCCACCGTTTCGCGGACCTTCAGCCGGCCTGAGCTTCTTCATGCTGATACGACGGAGCGCGTGCGCGCCGCGGCGGCGCAGCTCGGGTACGTTCCGAACCAGGTGGCCCGCGCTTTAAGCACCGGTCGGGCGGGCAACATCGCGCTTGTCGTGCCGGATATCGCCAACCCCTTCTTTCCGCCGCTCATCCGGGCCGCGCAGGCGAGGGCGGACTCGGAAGGCTATGCGGTCTTCCTCGGCGATTCGGACGAACGGCCGGAGCGCGAAGACATTCTGCTGACCAAGATTGCGCCGCAGGTCGACGGTTTCATCCTGGCATCGCCGCGTCTCGATGAGTCCCGAATCCGCGCGCATGCGGCTCGCCGGCCCCTGGTCCTCATCAACCGGGATATCGACGGCCTTGCGCGGGTGCTCATGGATGTCTCATCCGGCATTGCCCAGGCGGTCCGGCATCTGGCCGATCTCGGCCACCGGCACATCGCCTATGTGAGCGGCCCGCCGGCGTCGTGGGCCAATCAGGAGCGGCAGAGCGCGGCGATCGCCGCAGCGCGTGAATTCGGCATGACGCTGATCGCCATCGCGGCGAGCAGGCCCACCTATCAGGGCGGTCAGGCCGCCGCGACCGAACTCGCACAAACGGATGTGACCGCCACAATCGCGTTCGACGATCTGGTTGCGCAGGGCATCATGGCCGGGCTCGCGGCTCAAGGCCTGCGCGTGCCCGACGAGATGAGCGTCATCGGGTTCGACGACGTGCTTGCCTCGACCACCTATCCGCCGCTCACCACTGTCGCGGCGCATTGCGCGGAGGCCGGGGGACAGGCGGTCGACCTCCTCACCGCGATCCTCCAGGGCGGCAGCACCCCAATGGACCGCATTCTGATTCCGACCGAACTGGTGGTTCGCGCCACCACCACGCAGCCGCGCGCCTCCGCCAAGAGGCGAAGCCAGCAGCCGACCTTCTCGTGAGACCCGATTTTTTCACACAATGCAGGACATGATGAACGTTCAAGTTTTCCCGACCAAAGACGCGCTCGCCAAAGCCGCTGCGGCTCTCGGGGCGCAGGCCATCCGCGCCGCCATCGCGGCCAAGGGCCGAGCCAATATCGTCGTGGCCACAGGCGCGAGCCAGTTCGAGGTTCTCGAGGCGCTGGTGGCCGACCAGACCATCGACTGGACGAAGGTCACCGGCTTCCACCTCGACGAGTATATCGGCATGGCAGACGACCATCCGGCCAGTTTCCGCCGCTACCTGCGGGAGCGCTTCACCGAGCAGCTGCCACGCCTGGGCGCGTTCCATTTCGTCAACGGCGACGCGCCCTCCCTCGAGGGCGAGCTCGAGCGGGTCTCCTCGCTGATTGCCGCACATCCCATCGACGTCACCTTCGCGGGGATCGGCGAGAACGGGCATCTGGCCTTTAACGATCCGCCCGCGGATTTTGACACCGAGGTGCCCTACATCGTGGTGTCGCTGGACGAAAAGTGCCGCCGTCAGCAATTCGGCGAGGGCTGGTTCAAGGCTTTCGACGATGTGCCGAAGACCGCCATCTCGATGAGCATCCGCCAGATCATGAAGAGCAAGCTGCTGATCCTCTCCGTGCCGGATGAACGCAAGGCTGCAGCAACCCGGGAGGCTCTGGAGGGTCCGGTGAGCAATCTCTGTCCGGCCTCCATCGTCCAGCGCCATCCTGCGTGCCACATCCTGCTCGATCCGCAATCTGCGAGCGCCTTGTCGCCGGCGTTTCGCGCCGGTCTCTCGGGGCAATCGAAGTAACCCCCCTTCAACAAGCCAGAGGAGTAAGGTCCATGCGTCGATCTATGATAATCCGCTACGGCGCGATCGCCGGTTTCGCGGTGACCGCCGCCCTGTCGACCGGCAGTCACGCTCAGACCGCTCCCGCAAAACCGAAGCAGCCGCTGACTATCAGCGTCATCGATGTGGCGGGCGATCTGCAGATCAGCCAGCCGGCCATCGAGAAGTTCAAGACGGATCATCCTGACCTCGTCTCCCGGTTCGTCTTCACCAAGGCGACAGCGCCTGAATTGGCGGCGAAGCTCAAGGCGCAGCAGGATGCGGGGCGCGTCGACATCGACTTCGTGCTGACCGGCAACGATGCGCTTGCGGGCGGGATGGAGCAGGGGGTCTGGCTGGAAATCCTGCCGAAGTTCCAGGATCGGTTCGCGGACCTGTCAAAGCTCTACATGCCGGGCGCCTACGCGATGCAGAAGATGGGGCGCGGGCAGGCCTTCGTGATCGACTGGTATCCGTCCGGCCCGCTGCTGGAATATGCACCCGCACGCGTGAAGGACCTGCCGGACAGCGCCGAGTCGCTGCTGACCTGGTGCAAGGCCCATCCGGGACGCTTCATGTATGCGCGCCCGTCCAATTCGGGCCCGGGCAGGACGTTTGTGATGGGCCTGCCGTATCTTCTGGGCGACAAGGATCCGCTGGATCCGGTCAATGGCTGGGAGAAGACCTGGTCGTATCTCAACGAACTCGACACCTGCATCGAATACTATCCGGGCGGCACCACCGCGACGATGAAGGAACTGGGCGAGGGATCGCGCGACATCATCGCGACGACGACAGGCTGGGATATCAACCCGCGCTATCTCGGAATCGTGCCTGAAGACTTCAAGGTGGCGACCCTGAAGGGCTTCCATTGGGTTGGGGACGCCAATTACATGGCGATTCCCAAAGGCGTCCCGCAGGAAAAGGTTGACGTGCTGCTGCAACTGATCGGCTATCTGCTCAAGCCGGAGCAGCAGGCCTACATGTACGACCATGGCTACATGTATCCGGGCCCTGCCATTCACAACGTGCCGATCGAGATGGCGCCGAAGGAAAGTCAGGACACGATCAAGAAGTTCGGGCGGCCGGAATATGCCGCCATGATCGCCGACAACCCGATTGAACCGCCTCTCGACGCCAAGCCCCTCGTGGCCATGTTCGACAAGTGGGACCGGGAAATCGGCGGCTCGAAGGCCCGTCAATAAGGTTCGTTGAGACTGATGAAGACGAGAGCGGCGGCCTTTGCCGCTCTCGTCGCGACACTGGGACCATCATGCAGAGCCACGGACTTGTCGATCTTCAGGTGAACGGCTTCGGCGGCGTCGATTTTAACGCGTCGCAGATCGATCGCGAGGCATTTGAGCGGGCGTTCGCAGCCATGTTCGCGACCGGCGTCACCACCTGCCTACCAACGATCATCACCGCATCCGTCGCGGATCTGCGGCTGCGCTTGGCGGCGCTCGACGAGGCGATCCGCAACAATCGGCGGGCGAGCGCGATGTCGCCGGGCTATCACCTCGAAGGGCCGTTTCTCAACCCCGCTGAAGGCTATGCGGGATGCCATCCCCCGGCTGTCATGATCGCACCTGATGCCGGCCTGGTTTTCGACCTCGAGAGAGGTCTGTCGCGGCCGATCCTTCTCGTCACGATCGCGCCGGAACTCCCTGGTGCCGAGACGTTCATCCGCGCCATGCGGCAGGCCGGAAAGATCGTGGCCATCGGTCATTCTGCCGCCGATGCCGAGACTGTCGCTATGGCGGCGACAGCGGGCGCGCAAATGTCGACCCATCTGGGCAATGGCATCCCGCAGTTCCTGCCGAAGCTCGACAACACGATTTTTGCGCAGCTCGCCGCGGATGGCCTGCAGGCGAGCTTCATCGCAGACGGGATCCACCTGCCGCAACCGGCCTTGCGGGCGATGGTGCGGGCGAAAGGGATCAGTCGCGCGATCCTTGTCACGGATGCGGTCTCGGCCGCCGGAACGGCTCCGGGCCGCTACAGCTTTGCGGGAATGACGATCGAGCACGGCAGCGACGGGAGTGTCCGTGCTCCAGGCGGTCGATCGCTTGCGGGTTCCGCCCTGACACTGGATCGTGCGGTTCGCAACATCGTCACGAGCGGAATCGCCAGCACGGAAGACGCCATCGCGATGGCGTCTGATCATCCGTTCGCACTTCTGGAGCCCGCCCTTCGGGCACACGGAATCGACGCCCCTGACCGTGGCCGGGTCGTCTGGTCCGAGGACCTGCATGTCATCGAGGTCCGGCTGGCGGATGAATGCTATTCTGCGGATCGGTCGATGCTAACGACGTCGGAAAGGAGCGGTCGTGACACCCTGAGCGGACGCGCATTCCCTAGTCTCACCAAACCATCAACAGAACCAGAAGAGGAAAAATCATGAGTCATGACCGAGGCAAGATTGATCGCCGGACACTGATCGGAGGTGCCGCCAGCATCGCTGTCGTGGCGGCAACGGGCGCACGCGCGCAAAGCCTGCCGCTTCCCAAAGCGCCGGTCGCCCTCAATGTGATCGACGTGGGTGGGGCGCTTGCGCTCATGCAGAAGGCCTTCGAGGAATATCGCAAGGCAAAGCCCGAGCTTGTTTCGCGCATCACCTACGTGAAGGCGCCCGCGCCGGAACTCGCCTCGAAGGTGAAGGCCCAGCAGGATGCGGGGCGCGTCGATATCGACATGGTGCTGACCGGAAGCGATGGCCTCGCCGCAGGCCTCGAGCAGAATCTTTGGATCAAGCTTCTGCCTGCCTATAATGACAAGTTCCCCGGCCTCGACGAGAACTACGAGCCTGCCGCTCTCAACCTGCACAAGGTGCAGGGCCAGGGCTTCGGCGTGGTGATCAATTATTACCCGTCCGGCCCGCTCCTCGAATATGCGCCTGAGCGCGTCAAGGATGTGCCCAAGACCGCCGAGGAACTGCTGGCCTGGGCAAAGGCCAACAAGAACCGCTTCATGTATGCAAGGCCGGCCAATTCTGGGCCCGGCCGGACGTTCATGATGGGCCTGCCCTACATCCTGGGCGACAAGGATCCCATGGATCCGATCAACGGATGGGACAAGACCTGGAGTTACCTGCGCGAGCTCAACCCCTACATCGAATACTACCCGGCCGGTACCGGCGCCACCATGAAGGAGTTCGGCGAAGGTTCACGGGATATGATCATCTCGACCACGGGCTGGGACATCAATCCGCGGGCGCTCGGGATCGTACCGGCCAGCGCGCAGATCGCCACGCTGAAGGGTTTTCACTGGGTCTCCGACGCCTTCTTCATGACGGTGCCGAAAGGCGTGTCAGAAGACAAGCTTGCGGTGCTGCTCGATCTCATGGCGTTCCTTCTCAAGCCGGAGCAGCAGGCCTTCTCATATGACGAGGGCTATCTCTATCCCGGTCCGGCTGTGAAGAACGTGCCTCTGTCCATGGCGCCGAAAGAGAGCCAGGACATCATCCGGCAGTTTGGGCGGCCCGAATACGCCGAACTCATCTCCGGCAATCCCATCGAGCTGCCGCTGACGCCAAGCAAGATGGTTCAGGCTTTCCGGCGATGGGACGAGGAGGTCGGCTCCAAGAAGGGCTGATCGCCTGCACCATTGCTATCGACGGCGGCTGTCGGAGACGATGGCCGCCGTTTGTTTGAGCGGGCACCAGGGCGATCTTCCGAGATGACCAGCGTATCCGCATCCCAGAAGTCTACATCTCTTCTAAACAAGAAAATTCCGTGACTGTAGCGTAACTGACAACGCATTCGACTTCATCAGATTAGAACAATTCCATAAAGAAGAATTTGTGTTGAAGTTGCGTGCGAAGCAGAATAGCCAGTGCCATCGAGTCCGGCGCAATCTTCCGCATCCTGTTTTGGCGTGAGGAATTGACCCGCGCCGACAAACGGATGGAGCGTGGAATGAGGTTGCGTCTGACTGCTGGAATCGCCCTGGCGGCCACGATGGCGCTGGGCGGGGTAGCGTTTGCTCAAGCGCCGCAGCCCAAGGCTGTCGTCGAGACCTACGGGTCCATCGCGGAGGCCATGTACGGCGATGCGCACGCGACGGCACAGAGCCTCGCCAAAGCCATCGATGCGTTTCTGGCCGATCCGACCGAGGGGACGCAGAAGACCGCGAAGAGCGCCTGGATCAAGGCTCGGGCGCCCTACCAGCAAACCGAAGGCTTCCGGTTCGGCAACAGGATCGTTGACGAATGGGAGGGCAGGGTCAATGCCTGGCCGCTGGACGAGGGACTGATCGATTACGTCGACACCAAGACCTATGGCGAGACCTCGGACGAGAATCCGCTTTATCGCGCCAACATTATCGCCAACACGCAGGTCAGGGTCGGTCGGAAACAGATCGACACCACGACGATCACCAAGAAACTTCTCTCGGGCACGTTGCAGGAGGCGGGCGGCGTCGAATCGAACGTCGCCATCGGCTATCACGCGATTGAATTTCTGCTCTGGGGTCAGGACCTCAACGGCACACAGGCGGGTGCCGGCGCCCGGCCCGCCACCGACTATTCGGTGCAGGCCTGCACCCATGGACATTGCGAACGTCGGCGTGCCTATCTGAAGGTCGTCACCGATCTGCTGGTGGACGATCTTGCCGAGATGGCGAAGGCATGGACAATCAAAGGCAACGCCCGCCAGGACCTCGCGAAGAAGAGCGTGAATCAGGGCCTGTCGACGATCCTGACCGGTCTCGGCAGCCTGTCCTATGGGGAACTCGCGGGCGAGCGCATGAAGCTCGGCTTGATCCTGCACGATCCGGAAGAAGAGCACGATTGCTTTTCCGACAACACGCACAATTCCCACTTCAACGACCAGGTCGGCATGGTGGCGATCTATCAGGGTCGCTACACACGGCCGGACGGACAGATCGTCGAGGGCCCCAGTCTCGCCGCCTATGCCAGGGCCAAGGCGCCGACAGAGGCTGCCGCGGTGGAGGCCGCCATGCAGGTCACGACGGACAAGCTCGGCGCCATCAAAGAGCGGGCTGATTCAGGGCGCGAGGCCTACGACCAGATGATTGCGGAGGGCAACAGCGAAGGCAACAAGATGGTGCAGGCTGGCGTCGATGCCCTTGTGGCTCAGGCGCGCGCCATCGAGGGCCTGGTGAAGAAGCTCGGCCTGTCCATCGCTCTCGAGGGGTCGGATAGTCTCGATCATCCCAGCACCGTGGCCCGCTGAGGCCATGAGGCTGGATCGCCGGCAGGTCCTGCAAGGCATCGCGGCTGGGAGTGTTGCGTCCATTGCGGGCGCTTCCAGCCTTCTCGCAAAGGCGCCTCCGCGAAATGCGCTTGCCAAGCGCCCGCCAGTGAAAGGCGGGCGCATTCACGACTGGCATCTGACCGCCATGGAACGCCCCGCTCGCCTGTTGGGCGCGTCGGGTCCGGAAAGCGCCGTCTGGTCCTATACCGATGACGTGATGCCGGTTAGACGCATCATGCTCGGCGACACGATCCGTGTGCGTCTCGAAAACCGACTGCGCGAGCATACCTCGATCCACTGGCACGGCGTGCGTGTTCCAAATGCCATGGACGGCGTGCCCTATCTGACGCAACCGCCCGTCCAGCCGGGCGAGAGTTTCGTCTATACGGTGACGCCCCCCGATCCGGGCACCTTCTTCATCCATCCGCATTGCAACGAATCCGCCCAGACGGGCCGCGGGATGAGCGGCGTGCTGATCGTCGAGGGCGATGCCAGGAGTCAGGTCGATGCGGACCTGGTTCTGGCCTACAAGGATTGGCGCCTCGCCACAGACGGAACCTGGCTTGCCTTCGAGACACCGGAAGGGGCAAGCCGCGCGGGCACCTTCGGCACCGTGCGATCCGTCAATGGCGCCGGGTCCTTTCAGGGCACCGTGCCGGCCCGCGGCGATATACGAATTCGTCTTCTCAACCTCGACAACACGCGGCTGATCGACATCGGCGTCGAAGGGGCCGAGGCCGTGGTGATCGCGATCGACGGCAACGCGGTTGCGCCGTTCCCGCTGGAGACCTGGCGCATGGGTCCGGCCATGCGGGTCGACCTGCTGGTGCGCGCCCCGAAGGCCGGCGCAGAATTTCAGGTGATCGACTATTTCTCGACCGAGACCTGGACCCTGGCGACCGTTCGGACATCCGCGCCTGCGGCACCATCCCGGCCGTTCGATCCCGATCTTCTCTATGAGGCGGTCGTTCCTCGGGCAGATCTGCGCAAGGCCGAACGGATGAGTTTTACCTTCAGCGCCAGCTCCGGTTCGCTTGCGGACGCGGCGGGACAGCTCGCGCCCGATGACCCCCTGGCGAAGATCCTGCTCGATGGGCTCTGCGTGCGGGACACGGCGTTCTGGGCCATCAACAAGGCGTCCTGGTCGGCCGGCGCGCATCGCACGCTGCCGCCGCCGTTGGGCCTGCTGAAAGCCGGCCAATCCTATGTGTTCGAGCTGATGAACGCGACGCCCCATCCGCATCCCATCCATCTCCATGGACACACCTTCGAGGTCCTGAGCGTGTCGCGCCTCGCCCGGCCCCGGCATCTCGCCGACACGGTTCTTCTCCAGCCCAAGGAGCGCGTCGAGATCGCGTTCGTGGCGGAGGAAGGAAACTGGATGTTTCACTGCCATGTGCTGGAGCATCTGGAATTCGGCATGATGGGCTACCTGCGCGTCGAGTCATGACCGTGCGTTGCAGCCTCTTTCGGATCGCGTGGCTCGCGGCAGCCCTGACCCCCTTGCCTGCCCATGCCCTCGACGATGCCATCGGGCGCGCGCTCTTCCGGCGCGCGTGGGTGCCGGCGCCGTCTTCGACCCTCAGCAACGATGGTCTCGGTCCCCTGTTCAACGCGCGCTCCTGCGCGGCCTGTCATGAAGGGCTCGACCGCAAGCCTGTCGCGGCGACGGGGGGCGTGGTGGTGGGCGAGCATCTGGTTCTGCGCCTCAGTGATCGCGACGGCCATCCGGACCCTGTTTATGGCCGCCAGCTTCAAACCGGCTCTGTGGCCGGCGTGGACCCGGAAGGAACCGTGACGTTTCGCGACGGGCGTTACCAGGCCTCCGCGCTCGCCTATGGGGATATGGCCGGTGAGACGCGGGTCGGCGCGCGCGTGGCGCCTGCATTGCGGGGCCTGGGCGCGCTTGAGTCTGTTCCGGACGAGGCGATCCTTGCGGGAGCGAACAACCGCGCCCGCACGGCGGATGGCGTGACGGGCCGGGTCAACTGGGTGACTGATTTGAACGGCCACCGTCGGGTCGGCAGGTTCGGGTGGAAAGCGTCTGCGGCCTCCATTTCGGACCAGGTCGAGACCGCGTTCCTGCTCGACCTCGGCCTCTCGACCAAGGGCCATCCGCGCGAGAGCGGCGATTGCACGGCCGGGCAGGCTGCCTGCCTGGGCGCTCCGCACGGGGGCGACGCCAGCGCGCCGGAAATGTCTGAGGCGATCGTCGCGCGGATCAGTACCTATCTGGCGGGCATCGCGCCCCCGGTCACGCCGGATGCCGATCCGCGAGGCCTGCATCTGTTCGAGGCCACCGGCTGCGCCGGCTGCCATCGGCCATCGCTGCCGGGCGCGCGCGGGCCCGTCCCTGCCTTCACCGATCTCCTGCTGCACGACCTCGGCCCCCGGACCGATGGCGGAGCGACCGATCCGGGTGTTGCTCCGAGCGAGTGGCGCACGGCACCCCTGTGGGGCCTGTCACGGATCGTGGAGGCCGGCGCCGGCTTCCTGCATGACGGCCGGGCCGCGACTATCGAAGAGGCGATTGCGTTTCACGGTGGCGAGGCGGATCGCGCGGCACTAGGCTTCCGCTCCCTGCCCGAGCGTGATCGCCAGCGGCTGCTGATCTTTTTGAGAGCATTGTGAGACCTGCCATGCGTTTGCTGTTCAGCCTGATGGCATTGGGCCTGTTGATGGCCTCGCCCCTCCATGCGCAGCCCAGCGCCGATGCGCGTCGGCAGCTCGTCCAGGCCGTCGCCCGGGAGGAGCTTGTTCCACGATACACCACCCTGGCGGCCGCGATGGCGGCGCAGGAGGCCGCCTGGACAGGGTTCTGCGCTACGCCGACCAAGGCCGGTTCTACGGGCGTTCAGGCGGCATTCCAGCAGGCGGCAGATGCCTGGTCGGGTGTCGAGTTTATTCTCTATGGCCCGATCAGCCGCGACTACCGCTTCGAGCGCATGGCCCATTGGCCGGAGCGCAACAACGCGGTGGGCCGTGGAGTGCAGGCCTTGCTGGCGCGAAGCGGCGACGACCTGTCGCCCGAGCGCTTCGCCAGCGTCAGCGCGGCCTCGCAGGGCCTGACCGCCCTGGAGCGTCTGCTCTTCGACGGCAATGCGCCGGACCTGTATTTCGCGACCGGCGAGGCTGCTACCCGGCGCTGCGCGGTCAGCTCGGCCATCGCGGCGGGTCTGGCGCGCACAAGCAGCCAGGTCCTGGCCGAATGGACGGGTCCCAACGGCGCTCTCGCGGCGCTGGAGACCGCGGATGCGCCGGCGATCGACGAGGCGTTGACGCGACTTGTCACGGATCACATCACGTCTCTCGAGATCATCTACGACAAGAAGCTGTCGGCCGTTCTCGGCAAGACGCAGGCGGAGGTCCGTCCTACCCTTGCGGAGGGCTGGCGCAGCGGCCTGTCCATGCGGGCGATCATCATCAATCTCGAGGCCATCGCGGCACTCACGCGGGCGCTCGCACCGCCGCCCTCGGGTGCTGGCGCATCGGTGGGCGCGGCGCTCGAGACCGCCCATCACGTCGCCGCAACGCTTCCGCCCGATATCGGCCGAACCGCCGCCGACCCCAAGCAACGCCCGCGCCTGATCCTGCTGCGCGATGCGGTGCGATCGGCGCGCGATCTTGCCGAACTTTCCCTCCCTGACGCACTCGGCGTCATCATCGGGTTCAATAGCCGCGATGGAGATTGATCGCCGTTCCTTTCTGGCAGCGCTCGGCGCGGCGATTGCCGGAAAGGCGCGTCCGCAGCGGGCCTCTGCCGCAACCGCCGAACCGCTCTACGTGTCGGCCTGCCTTGATGCGGACAACAAAGCCGCGGTCGCGGTGTTTTCGCTGGACGGATCGCTGCGCTTCACCACGGCCCTGCCGGAGCGCGGCCACGACACTTCCATTCGCCCGCTTTCAGCCGATCTCATCGTGTTCGCCCGCCGGCCCGGCGACTGGGCGGCCGTCATCGATCGCCGAACGGGAAGCGTCTTACAGGTCATCACTGCGCCGCCCGGCCGCCACTTCTACGGTCACGGGGTCTTCTCGGCCGATGGAACGCTGCTCTATGCGACCGAGAATCTCATCGCGACCGGGGAGGGTGTTCTGGGCGTCTACGATGCGGCCGCGGCCTATCGGCGGATCGGCGAGATGCCGAGCTTCGGCACAGGCCCGCACGACATCGCTTTCCTGCCGAACCGCCAGCATATGGTCGTAGCCAATGGCGGGATCAGGACCAATCCGCAGACCGGGCGCGAAATCTTGAACCAGGATCAGATGGACCCCAGCCTCGTCGTCGTCGATCCGGCTACCGGCAAGGCGCTGATGAAGATCGAGCTGGGGGCTGGCTTGCGGGGTCTCAGCATCAGGCATCTGGCGGTCTCTTCCGGCGGCGAAACCGTCTTCGGCTGCCAGTACACCGGCGAGGCCTCCGACATGCCGATGCTTGTCGGGACAATGAAGCCCGATGGCACCACGCGGTTTCTCGGGATGCCGGAAGACGACCTCGACGCGTTCAGGAACTATGTCGGGTCGGTGAGCCTCGATGCGGCCGAAAGGATCGTGGCCGCCACCAGCCCGATCGGCAATACGGTCGGGTTCTGGGATCTTGAATCAGGCCGCTTTCTCGGCCGCCGCAGGATGTCGGATGTGTGCGGCGTGGCGCCGGCTCCTGCCGATGGCGTGTTTCTCGTCACCTCGGGAAATTCCGGCATCCGCATGGCTCCGGTGGTCGACACTGCGCTCAGGCGCCTCGGCGGAACGGACCTTGATCGCTGGGTCTGGGACAACCACGTCCGCCTCCTATCGCCGTCCGCCCGCCCGCGCGGAGCGTGATCAGGATCGTGGGCCTAGCTCGCCTGCGCGAGACTTTCCTGCGCCAGCCGGGCCGCGACGAGGTCCGCGGCGGACATGGGCTTGCCGAAAAGCCATCCCTGCAGCATCGCGCCATCATGGGCGCGAAAATAGGCCGCTTGCTCTTCGGTCTCGACCCCTTCGGCGATCACCGCGACGGACAGGCTCTTGGCCATAGCCAACATGGCCGCCACGACACCGACCTTGGGCGAGCCCGACCCGACCAGGTCGGTGAAGCTCTTGTCGATTTTGATCGCATCGACCGGAAGTTCGTTCAGATAGGACAGGCTCGAGTAGCCAGTGCCGAAATCATCGATGTAGATCTGAAACCCGCGGCTGCGAAGATCGCGCAAGCCGTCATAGGCCGCCTGCGTCTCGAGGCTGACCTGCTCCGTCAGCTCGATGGCAACCTGGGACGGATGCACGCCATGGTCGAGAAAATGCGTTTGCAGCGCGTGCATAAGGGGTGCTCCCCCCAGATCTCCAGCCGCGACGTTCACCGTGACCCGGAAATCAGCATCGGCGCGCAATGCGTCGCCCAGATCGCGACCGACCTGCTGGATCGCCAGGCGCATGATCTGACCGGTGAAGCCCCCTGCTTCCGCGATGGCAACGAAGATCTCCGGCCGGATATAGCTCCCGTCCGGCAATTCCCATCGCATGAGAGCCTCGGCTGCCACGATGCGCAGCGTCTTGGCATCCACGACGGGCTGATAGAGCACGAACAGTTCCTGCCGAATCAGCGCTTGGCGGAGCCTGCTCTCGAGTGAGCGGCGCTGCTGCTGCCAGGTCAAGACCGACACCATTCCCAGCGCGCCCGTCAAGCCGCCGCCAAGTGCCAGGATGAGCAGGACCGGTCGGGCAGGAGAGAGCAGGGTGGGCAAGGACGCGCTTAATACATGACAGGTGGACACCTCCGGCAGGCAGCCGACCGCAAATAGCTGACCGGCGCGCCAGCCGATCCTGCCGTTCACCAGCTCGCTCTGGGGAAGCGCTACCGGCGCGCCCGCCTGTCTCGCTATCCGTCCACTCGAGGCATTGACGAAGAGCGATGCTACGCTGAAATCCCTGGGCACCATCGGCGTGCCCAGGGCATCGACCCGCAGGGCAACGCTGTAATTGCCTTGGCCGACAATCGTGACCGGCGTGTCGGGCGCCCAAGGCCGAGTGGCGTCCAGTCTGACCCGCGCGCCCCGCTCTGTTTCGAGATCCGGCTTGTCAAGCGGCAGGGGTGCGGCAAGGCGGCCACTGGTCAGCGTACAAAGCAAGAAGCCGTGTCGCTGATAGCCGATATCGTTGATAATCTGGGATTGAAACACGAGGCGTCGCCATGCCTGATTTTCGGCCTCGGAACAGGGTTCAGCCTTGATCGTGTTCAGGATTTTGAAGGCCCGGCTCACCTCCTGACCCTGCTGCTCGGTGCGATGGAGAAGAGTCGCGCTCACCTCCGTCAGCCGCTCGGTCGCGCCCCGCAGCACAAGCCCAAGCCCCAAGCCGGAAAACAGGATCGCCCCGAGGGTCGCACCCGCCACGATGCAAGCGGCCTTGCCCCATGTGAGCGACGATAGTGTTTGCCGCATGTGTCGGAGCATGGTCGGGCGTCGTCCCTCGCGGCATCTCAAGGCGCGTCGAAGACGGCACCTGACAGACTAAGATGTAAATCCTACAACGCTAGAAAATTCTCGGCCTCTGCACCGACAAACGCACGCGGGCCAAATCCGCCGCAGCCAGAGGCATTTTTTTTGCATTGAAATGCCGCGAGATCCTCCCCCGCTTTCGGATCGCGCGGCGTGCGGCCTGTCGAGCGATGCTATCATCGACAGAGCTCAGGACGTACGAAATCTCCTCGGCGTTCCTTCGCAAGCCGCTGACCCTGTCTCGGTCCGGCCGGGCATCGTTGGAAAATCCGGAAGAGTTCTGCAGCCGGCGGAACATCACGCGGCCGTGATCCTTATGGTTGTGTCGAGACTGAGAGCCCCTCGGTCTCGGAGAGAGAAGCTGTGTCATGTGCTGTCGATCGGACGCAGCCGATCCTGCCGGCTCCGACGCCTGTCTGTGCGCTGCTCCGGCGCGCTCCTCGCCACCCTGCTTTCGACCAAAGGATCTGAAAAACCATGGCCCGCAAAGACGACGCACCTTCCAGCACGGGAAAACCCGGCAACGGCGGAGAACTTCATCAAACAGCATCGGCTCCCGATGCGCGGATCACCACGAACCATGGGGTCCCGGTCTCGGACAACCAGAATTCCCTGAAGGGCGGACGGAGAGGTCCGACCCTGCTGGAAGATTTCGTCCTGAGGGAGAAGATCCAGCATTTCGACCATGAGCGCATTCCGGAGCGGATCGTTCACGCCCGGGGCTCCGCTGCCCACGGGTTCTTCGAGCTGACCCACTCCCTGGCCAAACACACCCGCGCCAAGGTGCTGACCGAAGTCGGGCAGAAGACCGAGGTCTTCGTGCGCTTTTCAACTGTCGCGGGCGGGGCGGGCTCCGTCGATACACCGCGCGACGTGCGCGGGTTCGCGGTCAAATTCTACACCAAGGAAGGCAATTGGGATCTGGTCGGCAACAACATTCCGGTCTTCTTCATCCAGGACGCCATCAAGTTTCCAGACCTCATCCACTCCGTGAAGATGGAGGCCGACCGCGGCTATCCGCAGGCGGCAAGCGCCCATGACACGTTCTGGGATTTCGTCAGCCTGATGCCCGAGGCCACGCACATGATCATGTGGGCCATGTCGGATCGGGGAATTCCGCGGTCGTTGCGGATGATGGAGGGCTTCGGGGTCAATACCTTCCGGTTGCTCAACGAGAAGGACGAGGCGGTGCTCGTCAAGTTTCACTGGCGTCCGAAACTCGGGCTGCAATCGACCTGCTGGGACGAGGCGGTCAAGATCGCCGGCGCCGATCCGGACTATCACCGCCGGGATCTTCATGAAGCCATCGCGGCTGGCGACTTCCCGGAATGGGAATTCGGCGTCCAGGTGCTGACGCAGGATGAGGCCGACGCGCTGCCGTTCGATATTCTCGACGCCACCAAGGTCATCCCCGAGGAAATGGTGCCGATCCAGATCGTCGGTCGGCTGGTGCTCGACCGGAATCCCGACAACTTCTTCGCCGAGACAGAGCAGGTCGCTTTCCTGCCGACCAATATGCCGCCTGGCATCGACGTGTCGGAGGATCCGCTCCTGCAAGGGCGCCTGTTCTCCTATCAGGACACGCAATTGTCGCGGCTAGGGACGGTCAATTTCCACCAGATTCCGATCAATCGCGCCAAGGGCTGCCCCTTCCAGAATCTCCAGCGCGACGGCCACATGCAGACCCAGGTGTTCCAGGGCCGGGCCAATTACGAGCCCAACAGCCTCGCCGAGGCGGGCGAGGAGGGCGGTCCGCGGGAGGATCCCCAGGGCGGGTTCCGCAGTTTTGCGCTCCCCCTCGAGGGGACAAAGGTCCGGCTGCGAGCCGAGTCCTTCGCCGATCATTACAGTCAGGCGCGCCTGTTCTTCCGCTCCCAGAGCGCGCCGGAGCAGGCCCACCTCGCCAGCGCCATCGTGTTCGAGTTGTCCAAGGTCTCGCTCGAGCACATCCGCACGCGGGTGCTCGGAAACCTGCGCAACGTGGACGAGGACCTGGCGCGACGGGTCGCCGAGGGTCTGGGGATGGATCTTCCCAAAAAGACCGCGGCGGCTGTAGAGCCCACGGACATGGCCCTGTCACCGGGCCTGCGTCTGATCGGCAAGTACCCTGACAGCCTGAAAGGGCGCGCTGTGGGCATTCTCGTGACCGACGGCGCCGACGGCGCTTTGGTCGAGGCGGTCCGGGCGGCAGCGGTGGGCGAGGGCGCAACTGTCCAGATCGTGGCGCCCAAGGTCGGCGGCGTGACCCTGAAGAATGGCAAGCGGCTGAAAGCCGACGGCCAACTCGCCGGCACCCCGTCGGTTATTTTCGACGCGGTGGCGCTCGTGCTGTCGAAGGAGGGTTGCGCGATGCTGCTGAACGACGGTGCGGCAGTCGATTTCGCCAAGAACGCCTTCGGGCATCTCAAGGCCATCGGCTTCACGGCCGACGCCCAGCCGCTTCTCGACAAGGCCGGCGTCGAGGCGGATGCCGGGATCGTTGATCTGAAGGGCGGCGCTCCCGCCTTTGTGGCGGCTGCCCGGACCCGGCAATGGGATCGCGAGCCGAAAGTGCGTCTGCTGGCATGACCCTCCGACCGTGACTGTCTGATCGTGGCGGCTCCCGAGGGGGCCGCCACCTTTCGTCTGAACCCTAACCGTCTTTTTACCTGTCGGGCGGATGGTGCGCTGACGCGTCGGCCTTCGGGACGTCACGAAGCTTGGAGCCCATCGAGATCATGCGACCCAGTCCCCAGCCCGCCCTCAGCCCCCCGCCACTGTCGGATTCGCGTCCGACCGAGACCCGGACCCCCGAGGTCGCGGCGCATCCCGTGCGTGGGCCTCAGGGGCCGATCGAGCATCGCTGGAAAACCCCCTGGTCCGAGGCGGGCCTGCCGGAACCAGGCTGGTGGAAGGCGTTCGCCGTGGACAGGAACGTGCGGTCGACGAGGACTCCCCAGCGCGTGACCGCCGATCGTACGGCCACGCTCGCCAAGGCGAGCGCCATCGTGGCCGCCGTGACCAAGACCCTCGAACCCCGCCCGCATCCAGAAGAGGTGTCCGCCGCGGCGGCAAAGCCCCAGGAGAACCCCGTGCGCCACCAGATCGCGGACCTGCATTCAGCCCTGTTGCCGCAGCCTGCTCCAGCCGCGGCCCCCATGCGGCGGCAGGCTCGGTCTGACACCGCGCCCGCAGCGCGACCCCTTGAGGAGCCGGGTTCTGCCACCGGGTCGTTCGGTTGGGTGAGCCGGTCCTACGTGGTTGACATTCTCTCGCTCGAATCGACGTTCAGCGGGGCTGAACCTTGGCAGGCAGCGGATGTCGGCGACGCCGAGCCGCTGTCCTTCGCGCCGGTCGTGCCGTGGGACGTGGAGACACCGGTCGACGAGCCATCCGTGGCGCCTGCGTTGACGCCTATGCGTCAAATCGAACAATCGTTAGATCTGAGCGGGGCCGGCGAAGAATCGGACTTTCTCTGGCTTTACGAGACTGGCGCAACCCCTCTTCCTGCGACGGCACCCGACCCCGACCCCGACCCCGATCCCGAACCGCTCGATCTGACCCTTGCTGCGCGCGTGGTGCGCCCCGCCGAGCCAATCGTGACGCCTCCGACCGCCGAAGTGATTCCCTTCGCGCGCAGCCGCCCCGAGTCGACGGAGTACGAGCTGCCGGATATCGCCCTGCTGGCCGAGCCTCCTGTCACGGAGGGTCCAATCCTCACCGACGATATTCTCGAGGCCTCGGCCGGTCGCCTCGAAAAGGTGATCCGCGATTTCGGCGTCAAGGGCGAGATCATCCATGTGCGGCCCGGTCCCGTGGTCACGCTGTATGAATTCGAACCCGCGCCGGGCACCAAATCCGCCCGTGTTATTGCTCTGTCGGACGACATCGCGCGCTCCATGAGCGCCGTCTCTGCCCGCGTGGCAGTGATTCCCGGCCGCAACGCCATTGGCATCGAGTTGCCGAATGAGACGCGTGATACGGTCTATCTGCGCGAACAGCTCGAAAGCGCGGATTTCAAAGCCTCGAAGCAGAAGCTTCCCCTATGTCTGGGCAAGACCATCGGGGGCGAGCCGGTGATCGCCGATCTCGCCCGCATGCCGCATCTGCTGGTCGCCGGCACCACTGGCTCGGGCAAGTCGGTCGCCATCAACACCATGATCCTGTCCCTGCTCTACCGGTTCACCCCGCAGGAATGCCGGCTGATCATGGTCGATCCCAAGATGCTCGAATTGTCCGTCTATGACGGCATTCCGCACCTGCTCACCCCCGTCGTCACCGATCCCAAAAAGGCGATTATCGCGCTGCGCTGGGCCGTGCGCGAGATGGAAGAGCGCTACAAGAAGATGTCGAAGCTCGGCGTGCGCAACATCGACGGCTTCAACGTGCGGGTGTCGGAGGCCAAGGCCCGCGGCGAGGTCATCACCCGCACGGTCCAGACCGGGTTCGAGAAGGAAACCGGCCAGGCGGTCTACGAGGACGAGGTCATGGATCTCGAGCCGCTGCCCTACATCGTGGTCATCGTCGACGAGATGGCCGACCTGATGATGGTGGCCGGCAAGGAGATCGAGGGCGCGATCCAGCGGCTGGCCCAGATGGCGCGCGCCGCCGGCATCCATGTGGTGCTGGCGACCCAGCGCCCGTCGGTGGACGTGATCACCGGCACCATCAAGGCGAACTTCCCGACCCGGATTTCCTTCCAGGTCACCTCCAAGATCGACAGCCGGACGATTCTCGGCGAGATGGGGGCCGAACAGCTCCTCGGCCAGGGCGACATGCTCTACATGGCGGGCGGCGGCCGCATCACCCGCGTGCACGGCCCGTTCTGCTCCGACGAGGAGGTCGAGAAGGTCGTGGCCCACCTCAAGCGGCAAGCCAAGCCTGTCTATCTCGAGGCCGTGACGGCAGAGGACGAGGAAGAGCTGGACGTCGAGGAAACTCCGGTGTTCGACGAAGGCGATTTCGGCGCGCCCTCGGGGGATCTCTACGATCAGGCCGTCTCCATCGTTCTGCGCCACAAGAAGGCCTCGACGTCCTACATCCAGCGCCGCCTGCAGATCGGCTACAACCGCTCGGCTTCGATCATGGAGCGGATGGAGAAGGAAGGCGTCGTGGGGCCCGCAAACCACGCGGGCAAGCGCGAGATCCTGATGGGAGGCGACAGCCGCGACTTCGAATAGCGGCCGTCCGGCGGCTCTCTCCGTGGGAAGGGCCGCCTAGCCTTCGGGCGCAGGGATTGTGTAGGGTGATCGCCCGCCACCAAAGCGATCACCCATGCGATTCACCTTCATTCACGCGGCCGATCTGCACATCGACAGCCCCTTTGCGGGCCTGGGCCTGAAGGATCAGGCGGTGGCTGCGCGCTTTGCCAAGGCGGGACGCCAGGCGGTGGAATCGCTTGTCGCTGAGGCAATCGACAGCCAGGCCGCCTTCGTGATCATCGCTGGCGATGTATTCGACGGGGACTGGAAGGACGTCACGACAGGGCTGTTCTTTGCCCGCGCCCTCGGTGCCCTGCATCGGGCCAGCATCCCGACCGTGATGGTCAAAGGCAACCACGATGCCGACAGCATCATGTCCCGGGGCCCGCTCGCCTATCCGGAGACCGTGCGGACCTTTGCGTCGAACAGGGCCGAGACCTACGCCCTCGAGGACTGTCGGGTCGCCTTGCACGGCCGCAGTTTCAGCAGCCGCAAGGTCGCCGATGACTTCGTGGCCTCATATCCGCAAAGGCGCGAAGGCTGGCTCAATATCGGGGTGCTGCACACGGCCCTCGACGGCACGCGGGGGCACGAAGCCTACGCGCCCTGCACGGTCGATGACCTGCGCCGATTCGGGTACGATTACTGGGCATTGGGCCATATCCACGCCGCCGAGACGGTGAGCGAGGATCCCTGGATCGTCTATCCGGGCAATGTGCAGGGCCGCAGCGTCCGCGAGACGGGCGCCAAGGGCGCCGTGCGCGTGACGGTCGAGGATGGACGAATCATTGCGGTCGAGCCGCTGGTCCTCGACGCAGCGCGTTGGGCCCATGAAACCATCGACGTTTCCGGATGCAGCGACGAGGCCGAGGTGCTGACCCTGATCCGCGAGGCTCTGCGGCAGCTTCATCCCGGGTCCGGCGGCCGTCCGCTGGCGGTGCGCTTGACGCTCTCTGGAACGACGTCTGCCCATGCAAGGCTGGTCGCCCGACGCGAGGCGATCGAGGAAGAAGCACGCGCCCTCGGGTTCCAGTTTGCGGATGATTGCTGGGTTGAGCAGGTCAAGCTCGCGACCGTGGCGCCCGCCCGCGTGTCGGACCGCGCCGCCGAGCCTGACGCCCTCGATGTGGCCGGTTTGCTGGAGGCGGCGGCGGACGATCCCGCCTTCCGCAGCGTCCTGTCGGAGCTTCTCGCGAGCGTTGCCGACAAATTGCCCCGCGATCTTCGCGCCGAATTATCCGTCGAGGATCCAGACGCCCTGGAGCAGCTTGCCTTGCAGGCGCGCGACTACCTCGTGGGGGCGCTCCCCTCGTGAGACTCGAAACCCTCACGCTGGAACGCTACGGGGCGTTTTCCGACCGCACCCTGACCTTCAGGGCAGGCGCTTCCGTGCACGTGGTGGTGGGCGCCAACGAGGCCGGCAAGACATCGGCGCTGTCGGCCATCGGCGATCTGCTCTTCGGGTTTGGACATACGACGACGTACGCGTTCAGCCATGAGGCAAAGGCCCTGCGGGTGGGTGGTGTCGTCCGGCTGGCCGACGGCACCGCACTTGCCTTCCGGCGACGGAAGGGCGCCAAGAACACCCTCGTGGATGCGCGCGACGACGCCCTGCCCGACGATCTTCTGTCACCCCTCATCGGGACGATCGGGCGAGAGACATTCGGAACCGAATTCGGCCTGACGGCACAGACCCTGCGCGCGGGCGGACACGAATTGCTCAAGGCGGGCGGACGGTTGGCCGAAACCCTGGCCGCCAGTTCGGCCGGCCTGTCGGCCCTTTCGCGCCTGCGCGAGCAGCTGGTGCTTGAGGCCGATGCCCTGTTCACGCCGCGCAAATCCGCCGGAAAGACCTTCTACCTCGCCTCCGCACGCCACGAAGAGGCGGAGCGCCGTCTGCGCGACGCCATCGTCACTGCCGATGCGTTGTCGAGTGCCGACGCGGCCGTAGGCAACGCCGGGATTGCGCTTTCAGCCCTGAACAGGGAACACGAGCAGACCGGTCGCGATCTCGCCCGGCTCCAGCGGGCTCTTCGAACCCGCCCGAAGCTCGCGCGACTCGACGCGATCGGGCAGGATCTGCTCTCGTTCCAGGATCTTCCCCAGGTTGGAGAGTCGATGGTCGATGCCTGGCGGAGCGCGGTCTCGGCCGACGCCCAGATGGCCGCTCAATTCAGCGAGCTGGCCCAGGCCGATGCCGCGGACGCCGCATCCATCGCGGCCCTGTCGGTCGACGAGGCGGTGCTGTCCGAGGGTGTCACGATCGATGCCCTGCGCGAGCGCATCGGCGCGGTTCGCAAGGCCATCGAAGATCTGCCGCGCCGGCGCGAGGCGCGCCGCACGGCGCAGGACGCGCTCGACGAAGCAGCGAGGCGAATGGGCCTTCCCTCCCACGGGGTTCTGCTGGAAGCTTTGCCCACCGATCACGCGTTGGCGCGCGTCCGCGAACTGATCGATCAGCGCCGGCGTGATGAGGAGCGCCGCCGTGAGGCGGAAGACAGGGCCGAAAGGGCCCGCCGGGAGAAGGCCCGCCTTGCGCCGGCGGAAGGTGAGATCACCACCGTTGTCGATCCCGAATCGTTCCGGCAGCGACTCGACTCCATGGCCGATGTCGAGGCGGATGTAGACCGACTCTTGCGGGACCGGGCCAGTTGCGAGGCCGAGGACCATGCTCTGACCGAGACGGCGGCCGCCTTGTTTCCGAGGGCTGGCGATCCCGCCGCCCTCGCAATCCTGTCTCTGCCCGACGCAACGACCATCGCGGCTCATGCTCGCGCCGCCGAGAAGCTCAGCGATGAGATCTCCGAAGTACGGAATCGCCGGCAGAGCGCGGATCAGACGGTCGCCGCCGAGCGCGCGGAGATCGTCCGATTGTCGCGGGAAGGTGCGAGCGTGACTCGCCTCGACCTCCTCGCCGCGCGCGACGACCGCGATTCCGCATTTCGCGCGTTGTCGGCCGACCTTGACCGCGAGGAGGCCGCGTTGAGAGCAGGTCTGGCCACCTTGGAGACGCTTTCTCAGTCCCTCGATGCGGTCACCGATCAATTGCTGTCCGACAGCGCGCGCGCCGCCCGTCGCCAGGCTGCCGAGGAGCGACTCGCGGATGGCATTGCCGAGGGCGAGCGCCTGAGTGAGCAGGTCGCCATCCTTGAGGCACGAAGGGTTGCCGAGGAATCCGCGTGGCGCAGCCTCTGGGACGGGACAGGTGTTGCTCCGCGCCAGCCCGCCGACATGGCTCTGTGGCGGGAGGGCGTGCAACGGATCGTCGAGCGCCGCTCGCATCTTGCCACCCGCATGGCCGAAATCGGCGCGCTGGCGGTGCGGCTCGAGTCGCGTCGGTCCGCCTTGTCGGACCTCCTCGCGGAATATGGCCGTAGCCCACCTCCGGGCCTTGCCGTGGACCTTCTCTATCGCGAGGCGCGCGCGCGTCAGGCCGAGATGCAAAAAACCTGGGCCGAAGCGGTGGGGAACGCTGTCGCGCGGGCGCGTGCGGAGCAGGACCTTGCCGAAGGCACAGCTGTCCTGTCACGTCTGGACGCGGCCTTGTCGGATCACGCGCTAGCGTGGCCCGGGGCCATGCGGGCGATCGCATTTCCTCCCGAGTCGTCGGTCGCGGAGGCGGAGGCTGCCCTTCAGGTCTGGCAATCGGTGCCCCGCGAGAAGCAGATCTTTGAACGAGAGGGCCGCAGCATCGACGGCATCGAGCGGGATCTCGCCGACTTTGATCGGGATGTGGCCGCTGTCTGCGCGGCGGTTGCTCCCGACCTCATCGATGAACAGGCCCAGAAAGCCCTCGAAGGCCTCACGGTTCGGCTGGTAGCAGCCAGACGCGCGGCTGATTCCCGCGCCCGTCTCCGGCAGTTGGCCACGGAGCGGGACACACGCCGCTCGTCGCTCGCAGCCCGCCGCGAGGCTGTCGCGGCGGTGCTCAACGAGGCGTTCGCGACGTTGGGCGTGTCAGAGCAGAGCGATCTCGCCGCAGCGCTCGATCGACTGGGGCATCGTCATCGCCTCGACGCCGAACGCGCGCTGGTCACGCGCGATCTGATCGACGCGGCGGATGGCCTCGACGAGGATGCGGTCCGCTTGGAACAGGTTGGCCTCGACCCCGACCTGCTGCCGGGGGAGGTCGAGCGATTGACCGCGCGGCAGAGCCAGCTTCTGGCCGAAATTCGCGATGCGGCCATCAGGCAGCATCAGGCCGAACAGGAGCGCGAAGCGCTCGCCCGTGGACGTGACGCTGGCGGAGCGGCGCGCGAGCGGGCGGAGGCGTCTGCGGAGCTTCTGTCGATCGCGCAAAGCTGGGTCGTGCGCGCAGCCGCTGCACGGCTCGCCACACGGGCTATCGAGCGGCATCGCGCTGCCGTGCAGGATCCCCTTGTGTCCCGGGCGGGCGCCCTGTTCAGCCTTGCGACGGCAGGCTCATTCAGTGGCCTCGGAGCCGATTACGACGAGTCCGATCGGCCGATTCTGGTGGCTTTGCGCGTGGACGGCACGCGGGTTCCGGTGGCGGGCCTGAGCGAGGGAAGCCGCGATCAGCTCTTCCTCGCCCTGCGTCTCGCGCTACTCGAATATCGCAGCGCGGAGCCATTACCCTTCATCGGCGACGATCTGCTGGCGAGTTTCGACGAAACCCGGACGGCCCGCACCTTATCGGTGTTGGCAGCCTTCGGGGATGCGCGGCAGGTCATCCTGTTCACGCACCACCGGCATGTGGCCGACCTGGCCGAAGCGACCTTGGGGCCAGCGGTCGACGTCATCAATTTGTAGCGGGCTGTTGGCTATCGATCGACCTTGCCCGCAGTGGTGAGCTGGCCCCGACCCGGTTGCCAGACGGGATCGGGCGTCAGCCACAGCTGCGGATCGCGCATGGCGCGGGCGAGCTCACGGGCCTGGATGGCGAGGAATCGCTCCCCCTTCTCGCGGGTGGCCGTGCGGGGATCGCCCCAGGTGCCGGTCACGGGAGCACGCTCTGAGAACGAGTAGAATCGCGAGAACCCGGCGGGCGCCGCAATCGGCTGGGGGGCCTGTTGCATGGCCTCGTCCAGTTTGTCGGCGCGCACGGTGTCGCCGGCAATTGCCATCATGATCGAGGTTTCGCCCTCGCAGGCATGTTTGGGCCCCGTATCGGATTCGAAGATCTCGGCGACCTCGTCCGGTGCCAGAAACCATGCGGTCGTGGCCACGATCGGAATCTCATAGGCGACCGCCAGTTCGCGAATGGCCACCGCAAGCGGGTCGACGTTGCCGCCATGGCCGTTGACGATGAGCAGACGCGCGAATCCAAGCGCCTTGAGCGAACGCACAACGCCCCGCAGGATGCCGTGATAGGCGTCGTAGTCGAGGCTGATGGTGCCGCCGAAAGGGAGATGGTGTTCGCTGAGTCCAAGCCACAATCCGGGGAGGACGGCGACGGGCAACTCCTGCGCCACCAGGTGCGCCGCCCGGATCGCCGCAGCGCTGGCGCTGGCGGTGTCGGTGATGACGGGCAGGTGCGGGCCGTGCTGTTCCAGCGAGCCGACCGGCAGAACGGCGAGCGCGCCGGGGCGCGCCGCCAGCGCCCGAAGATCGGGCGCAGTCATGCGGGCCCATTCCACTTCCATCGTCATTGCTTGTCTCCTGTTTCCGGTCGTCTTGTGCTGTCAGGCCAGAATCGGCCAAGGGCGCTGCGGCTCGCGCAGCTGTTCAAAGGCCCGGGCGAGGCGCAGCACGCCGAGATCGTCGAAGCGTTGGCCGACGATCTGCAGGCCGATCGGCAGTCCCTCGGTCGTGTAGCCGCCATTCACCGAAACCGCCGGCTGCTCCGACATGTTGAGGGCGACCGTGAAGCCGATATGCTCGAAGGGCAGTTCAGGATCGTTGATCGGCGAGGCCCATTCCGCATCGTAAGTCGGCATCGGCGCCGTCGGCGAAATGATGAAGTCGAGGTTGCGGGAGGCTGCCAGCGCAGCATCGCGCATCGCCCCGATCTGCGAGAAGCCGTTATAGACCTCCGGCCCGCTGAGATGCCGGGCGGTCTCTGCCCACGCGGTGATGTAGGGGAGCACCTTGGCGCGGATCTCCGGTGTGAGGCGTGACAGATCGGACCAGGATCGCGCGCGCCAGAAGCTGTCGAGGCCGTTCAGCATCTGGCTTGTCAGGAAAGGCTTCACCGGTTCGATGATGGCGCCCGCATCCGCAAACCGACGCGCCGCCGCCTCGAGGACGGCTTTCACCTGCGGCTCGGGATCGGAGCCGATTCCCGCTTCCAGCCACAGGCCGATGCGCAATCCCTTGACGTCCATGTCGAGATCGAGCCACGGGATCTCGGCGGGCGGGAGGCTCATGCCGTCGCGGGGGTCGGGCCGCGACAGCACGGACATGAACAGGGCGGTGTCGGCCACCGTGCGGGTCATCGGTCCGGCAACGCGTCCGACAAACGGCGGCTCGATGGGAACCCGGCCGAAAGACGGTTTCAGCCCGACGACCCCGCACCAGCCGGCGGGCAGGCGGATCGAGCCGCCGATATCGGTGCCAATATGCAGCGGCCCGTAGCCGGCGGCAGCCGCCGCACCGGCGCCGGCACTCGATCCGCCGGGATTTTTCGTCGTGTCCCAGGGATTGCGCGCGAGCTGATGGTAGCTCGACAGGCCGGATGACAGCATGCCGAGATCGGGCATCGTGGTCTTGCCGAGAATGATGCCGCCCGATTCGCGCACGCGGGCGGCTGCCGGCGCGTCGGCCGGTGCGGGCGTCAGGGTCGTTGCCGCGCTGCCGAGCGGAACCGCCGTGCCCTTGGTGGCGATATTCTCCTTGATGGTCACCGGAACGCCGTCGATCGGACCCGCCGGCGTCCCTGCCCGCCACCGCGCTTCGGACGCCACCGCGGCTTCCCGTGCGCCTGCCGGATCGAGGGCCCACATGGCGCACAGATGCGGTTCGTAAGCCGCGATTCGCGCGAGAACCGCTTCTGTGACGTCCACCGGCGACAGGGTTTTCTCGCGATAGGCCGCGACGAGGTCGATGGCTGAGAGATCGGCGAGGGCGGTCATGGTCAAGAACTCCAGGAGAGGGGGCGCACCGTCAGGCAAAATGACAGGCGGCTGAATGCTCGGGCGCAAGAAGGCGCAGGGCCGGCGCTTCCATGCTGCAGAGGGGCTGCGCCAGCGGACATTGCGGTTCATAGGGGCAGCCCGCACCCGCGGCGCCCGATGCGGCGACGGATGCGTGGCCTTTCGCGGATCTCCCCCGCTGCCGGCGGCCAGCGAACGGCTTGGGCACCGCCTCGACGAGCGCCTGGGTGTAGGGATGGCGTGGACCGTCGAACACCTCGCCGGTCGGCCCTTCCTCGACGATCCGCCCGAGATGAATGACGGCCACGCGATCCGTGATGACCCGCACCACGCCAAGATCGTGGCTGATGAACAGATAGGCGAGATTGAACCGTTCCTGCAGGTCCATCATCAGGTTCAGCACCTGGGCCTGCACAGACACATCGAGCGCCGAGACGGGCTCGTCCGCCACGATCAGGGCCGGACGCGTCACCAGGGCCCGGGCGATGGCGATGCGCTGGCGCTGGCCGCCCGAGAACTCGTGCGGATACTTGTCAGCCGCCGCCGGCGACAATCCGACCGCATCAAGGACCTCGCCGATCCTATCAGACCGGGATGTCCCCGGCTGCCCTGCCTCCAGAGACCGCATCGGCTCGGAGATGATGCGTCGAACCGAATGGCGCGGATCAAGCGAACCGTAGGGGTCCTGAAAGATGGCCTGGAATTTTCGGCGGGCGGCGCGCAGATCGGTCCGGCTGAGCGCGTAGAGGTTTTCGCCGTCGATGCGAACCTCGCCTTCCTGCGGGCGATCGAGCGCCATGACGGTACGTGCCAGCGTGGATTTGCCCGATCCGGATTCGCCCACGATTCCCAGGCTCTGCCCCGCACCGAGCGTGAGGCTCACCCCATGCAGAACCCGCAATGCAACGGGCCTTGAGAACAGGGACGGACGCGGCAGCGTGTAGTCGCGAACGACGTTTCGAACCTCAAGCAGGGGTGTGCTCATGCCGGCACCTTCCCCCGTTGTGGGTGAAAGCAGGCTGCCGCGTGGTCAATCGATTCGTGCGGCCAAAGGACCGACAGCGGCGGAATGGCCGCGCGGCAATCGTCCTGTGCGAATCCGCAGCGGTCGGCGAAGGCGCAATGAGACGGCCGGTTCGTCGGATCAGGAACCACGCCGGGGATGGAGGCGAGGCGGCGGCGGGGCCCTCCCAGCGGCCGACGCGCCACCAGGGCTGCCCCGTGTGGGGATGCCGAGAACAGGCCGCGCGTATAGGGATGGCTCATCTGCCGAAAGACATCCTCGGTGCGGCCGCTCTCGACGATCCGGCCGGCATACATGACAACCATGCGCTCCGTCATTTCCGAGACGACCCCAAGATCATGCGTGATCAGGATCAGGGCCATGCCGGTCTCGTCCACGAGATCGTCGATGAGGTCGAGGATCTGCGCCTGCACCGTCACGTCGAGCGCCGTTGTCGGCTCGTCGGCAATCAGCAGGTCGGGCTCGCAGGCGAGCGCGAGGGCGATCATCACCCGCTGGCGCTGGCCGCCGGAAAGCTGATGCGGGTAGAGATCGCCGTTGAAGCGGGGCGCCGGCAATCCGACCCGATCCAGCAGACGCCGGACCGCGTCCTCGGCCACCGCCCGGCTCGCGCCGAGGTGAAGCCGGATGCCCTCGGCGATCTGCGCGCCGATCGATTTGATCGGGTTCAGCGCGGTCATCGGCTCCTGGAACACCATGGCGATCCGCCGTCCGCGCAGGTCACACATGGCGGCCTCGTCGATGCGGGCGAGATCCGATCCGTCGAACAGGATCGACCCACCCAGCGTCATGCGCGCGGGCAGAAGACCCATGACGGCGAGCGCGGTGAGCGATTTCCCGCAGCCCGACTCGCCGACAATGCCCAGGCGTTCGCCACGATGGACCGTCAACGAAATATCGGAGAGAAGCTCCGCGCGTTTCTGTCCGATCTGCAGATGCGCGGTCAGGCGACGAATGTCGAGCAAGGGCTCGTTCATCTCTGCCTCCGGATCCGCGGATCGAGGAGGTCTCGCAATCCGTCGCCAAGAAGGTTGAGACCCAGCACCGCGAACGTGATGGCCAATCCCGGAAACACCGCCAGCAAGGGAGCCTGGTAGATGTAGGTCTGCGCGTCGTTCAGCATCTTGCCCCAGCTTGGCTGCGGCGGCTGGGTGCCAAGACCGACATATGACAGGCCAGCTTCCGCAACGATGGCGAGGGCAAACTGGATGGTCGCCTGAACGATGAGGATATGGCCGATATTGGGCAAAACGTGGTCGAGCGTAATGGCGATGTCGCCGCGACCGGCACACCGGGCCGCCAGCACATATTCGCGCTTCCATAAGCCCAGTGACGATCCGCGCGTCAGGCGGGCGAAAACCGGAATGTTGAAGATGCCGATGGCCAGCATCGCGTTGAAGGCTCCGGGCCCAAAGACTGCTGTGATGATGACCGCCGTCAGCAGCGCCGGAAACGCGAAGGCGAGATCGGTCAGGCGCATGACGAAATTGTCGATCATGCCGCCGCGCGCGGCCGCCAGCGCGCCCAGCGGAACGCCGATCCCCGCACCAACCGCAACGGCCACCACCGAGACGAGGATGGAGTTGCGGGCGCCGACCATGATCATCGAAAAGACGTCGCGGCCGAACGCGTCCGTGCCGAGCCAGTAGGTGAGGCTGGGTCCCTGCAATTTCTTCGCAATGTTGATCGCGGTCGGCGAATAGGGAGTCCAGACCAGCGAGACCAGCGCCATGCCGACGATCGCCGCCGTGACCAGCCCGCCGATCAGCAGACTGCGGCTCATGGACAACATCCGCAGGGATGCAGACCCTCGTGATGCGGACCCGCTCATCGCTCACCCCCCTGGGCAAGGCGCGGATCGATAAAGCCATAGGCGAGGTCGACGAGGAAGTTGACCGCGATCACGCTCGCTGCCAGCAGCGTGACAAGCGATTGCACGGTGATCAGGTCGCGCTGGGCGATCGATTGAAAGACCAGGCGGCCAAGGCCAGGCAGGTTGAACACGTTCTCGATGATGATCGTGCCAGCCAGAAGAAACGAAAACTGGAGACCGATGATCGTCACGACGGGGATCAGCGCGTTGGGAACCGCATGCCGCCAGAGGGCGGCGGTTCGCGTCAGGCCCTTTGCGCGGGCTGTGCGGACAAAATCTTCGCTCAGGGTCTCGATCACGGACGACCGGGTCACTCTGGAGAGGATGGCGGCCAGCGGCAACGCCAGGGCGACAGCGGGAAGAATGAGCGACCGCAACCCCGGCCAGAGGCCGTTCTCCCATCCGCCAAAGCCGGAGGCCGGAAACCATCCGAGCTTGAGCGCGAAGAAGAGGATGAGCAGCAGCCCGAGCCAGAAGTTTGGAACCGCGACGCCGATCTGTGCCACGCCCATGCTGGCCACGTCGCCGACGCGGCCGCGCCGGGACGCGGCAAAGACGCCGACGGGGATCGCCACCGCCACCGACAGGGTCATGGCCATCAGGGCAAGCGGCAGGGTGACCATCACCCGCGGCGCGATGAGTTCTCCCACCGGCACCGAGTACGTGTAGCTGGTGCCGAAATCGCCGATGACGAAGGATCCTATCCAGGTCAGATAGCGGATCCACAGGGGCCGATCGAGACCGAGCTGCTTCTGCAAGGCCAGAAGCGTGTCGGGCTGGGCGTTGACCCCAAGCATCACCGCCGCCGGATCGCCGGGCAGAACCTGCATGAGGACGAACACCACCGCCGAGGCAGCCAGGGTCGTCAGGACGAGAGACATCAGCCGTCCCGATGCGTAGCTAAGCACGATCTCGTCTCCGTGACGTCTCGCCCATGACGCTCGCATCGAACGCGCGAGTTTCCTGCGCGCCAGTGAGCGAGGCCCTGCTCTTCCTCGCGGAAGTCGTCCCGCCCTTGTCGAGGGCGGGACGATGGCTGTGCTGTGCGAAGATCAATTCGCCCAGCTCGCGGCCGTCAGATCGTTGGCCGGGATCGGCAGGTTTTTCCAAAGCCCCTGCACTTTCTTGTCCCACACGCCGATTTTCGGAAGCGCATAAAGAAACACGTTGGGCTCGTCGTCCGAGAGCTTGCGTTGCAGCTTGCCGAGCAGCTCGATGCGCTGGGTCTCGTCCTTGGCTTCTGTGTAGGCCTTGTACAACGCCTTGTACTCGGGGTTCTGGTAATTGAAGTAGTAGGTGTCGCGCGCATAGATATCGAGATCGCGGGCTTCCGTATGGCCGATGATCGTCGTCTCGTAATCGGACCGCTTGAAGACCTGATCGAGCCACTGGGCGAACTCCATCGGCACGAGGTTCACCTGCAGGCCGACCTGGCTCAGCATGCCGGCGATGATTTCACCGCCGCGACGGGAATAGGCCGGGGGCGGCAGCACGATGGTCATCACGGTGCCGGGTTTGACCCCCGCTTCGGCGAGAAGCGCCTTGGCCTTCGCGACGTCGTACGGATAGACGCTGTTGAGGTCCAGATAGCCAGGATCAACCGGCGTGTAGTGCGAACCGATGAGCGCGCCGTAGCCGGAGCTGATTGCGTCCACCAGTGCCTTGCGGTCGATGGCGTGGGCCAGCGCACGCCGGACCTTCACGTCGTCAAAGGGCTTGCGCGCGTTGTTGAGAACGAAAACAACCTTGCCGGCCGTAGTGCCGACTTCGACCTGAAGGCGGTTGTCGGCCTTGAAGCGCTCCAGAAGCTCCGGCGCGGGAAACTCCGGAAATGCGTCGATGTCCCCGGCAAGGACAGCTGCGGCTGCGGCCGAAGGATCGCTGATGAAGCGGAAGGTCACGCCCGCAAGCTTCGCCGGCGTGCCCCAGTAATCCGGATTGCGTTCCAGCTCGACGCGGTCGCCCTGCACCCAGCGCTTGAAGCGGAACGCGCCGGTCCCGACCGGCTTGGTCTTGTTGGTGGCGGCAGATCCCGGCGCCATCATGACGGCGTCGCCCCAGCCCATTCCAAACAGGAAGGTGGAGGTCGGGCGTTTCAGGGTGACGACGGCGGTGGATGGGTCGGGACATTCGGTTTTCGCGATGGGCTCGAACAAGCCTTTCTGCGCGTTGGTCGAGTCCGGCGCCGTCGCCCGGTCGTACGAGAACTTGACGATCGCGCAATCGAATGGCGTGCCGTCATGAAACTTGACGTTCTGGCGAAGCTTGAACGTGTAAGTCAATTCGTCGGGCGAGGTGGTCCAGCTCTCGGCGAGGCCTGGCTTGAGATTGCCCTGGCCATCGATGCGCACGAGCCCCTCATAGATGTTGGAATAGGTCACCCGTCGAATGGCGGAGGCCGCCCCGGCGGTGGGATCGAGACCCGGTGGTTCGAGAACCTCGCCCACGGTCAGGGTGTCCTTGGAAAACCCGGCGCCGGCGGATGCGAGCAAAGCCGTGGTGGTCATGGCCGCGAGGAGAATTCTCTTCATTCTGTCGTCCCCTTTTGTGTGGTCTTGATGAGTGAGGCGCGCCGTCGGTCTAGATCGATCGGCCACCATCCACGTCCAGTGCGATGCCGGTGATCATTCCTGCTGCGGGCGAGCAGAGAAAGACCGCTGCGTCGGCAAGTTCGTTCGGTTGCAGCAATCGGCCGAGCGGAATTGAATCGCGAAACTTCTGCCGGATTTCGGCAGTGTCTTCGCCCATGAAGGTCTTCAGCAGCGGCGTCTCGCCAGCCACCGGATTGAGCGCTACGACGCGGATGTTGTGCGGTGCCAGCTCGATCGCGAGCGCCTTGGTGGCGGAGACAACGAAGCCCTTCGTCGCGTTATACCAGGCAAGGTTTGGCCGGGGTCGGGCAGCACCCGTCGAGGCAACGTTGAGGATGACGCCGGTGCCGCGCGCCTTGAAATGGGGAATGGCTGCCCGACACGCGAGGTAGATGCCGCGGATGTTGACGCCCACCAAGGCATCGAAGACGTCCGGCGCCACCGCCTCGGCGGGTTGCGGCTTATGGCCGATGCCCGCGTTGTTGACCAGAATATCGAGGCCGCCGAAATGGCTGATGGCTTGCGCAACCGCCGCCGTCACGTCTGCCTCGATGGCGATGTCCGCCCGGCACGCGAGCGCCGCAGTACCGATATCGGCCGCAACCCGTTCGGCGCCGGCCAGATCCCTGTCGACAACGACGACTTGTGCACCCTCGGCCGCGAAGGTCTTTGCCATCGCTTCGCCAAATCCCGACCCGCCGCCCGTAATCAGCGCGGTCTTTCCGTTGAGCCTCACGTTCGTTTCCCCATGCTGCTGGTCTCTCTCGTCATCAAAGGCGTGTCAGCCGTGATAGAGCGACACGGTCTTGAGTACGCCGAAACCGTACAATGCCTCGAACCCTTTTTCCCGGCCGTGACCGGAGCGCTTGACGCCCCCGAAGGGGAGCTCGATGCCACCGCCCGCGCCGTAATTGTTGATGAAGACCTGCCCGGACTGGATCGCATGAGCGAGGCGAAACTGGCGGCCGCCATCGCGAGTCCAGATGCCGCAGACGAGACCGAACGGCGTCCCGTTGGCAAGCGCGATGGCCTCCTCTTCGGTATCGAACGGCATGATGACCTGGACAGGACCGAAAATCTCCTCGCGCGCGAGGCGATGCGCCGGCGGCACGTCGCGAATGAGCGTGGGACGCACATAGGCGCCATCAGCGGGGGAGCCGGCGACGATCTCTCCTTCTGCGGCGATCGTCAGGCCCGAGTCGCGCGCCAGATCGATGTAGCGATCGATGATTCCCTTTTGCCGATGCGACACGACAGGACCCACGTCGAGATCCGCCAGGGCGGGTCCGACGCGCAGCGCACGGTAGCGTTCCGCCATGCCTGCGACGACCGTCTCGTAGACGGGGCGCTCCACCAGAATCCGTGACGAAGCCGAGCAGGTCTGGCCGGCATTCTGAATGCCCGCCATCACCAAAACCGGCAACGCGCGCTCAAGGTCGGCGTCGGCAAAGACGATCTGCGGAGATTTGCCGCCGAGTTCGAGTGTCACTGGCACCGCATTGATCGCGGCGGCCGCTTGGACCAGGGCTCCGGTCGGCAGGGAGCCGGTAAACGAGATGTGGTTGATTCCGGGATGCGCAGACAGGGCGGCGCCCGCTTCCGCCCCGGTTCCTGTGACCACGTTCAGGGCGCCGGCCGGAAGGCCTGCAGCCTCCGCGATGCGGGCAAAAGCCAGGATCGTCAGGCAGGCTTCTTCTGCCGGCTTGACGACGGCCGCATTTCCCATCGCGAGCGCTGCGCCGAGGCTGCGGCCGATGATCTGCATCGGGTAATTCCACGGAATGATGTGGCCGGTCACCCCATGCGGCTCGTACAGCGTCATCACGGTGAAGCCCGCCTGATAGGGAATCGTGTCGCCATGAACCTTGTCGGCAGCGCCCCCGTAGAATTCGAAATAGCGCGCCAGCGCGACGGCATCCGCGCGTGCCTGCTTGAGAGGCTTGCCCACATCGCGGGCTTCGAGGTCAGCCAAAGTATCGGCCTCAGCCAGGACCGCTTCGGCAATGCGCTGCATCACGCGGCCGCGTTCCGTCGCGGTCATCCGGCCCCATGGCCCCGCGAGGGCCATCCGCGCTGCGATGACGGCGCGGTCGATATCCTCCGAGGTCCCGCGCGCGATCTCCGCCAGCAGGCTCCCGTCGGAGGGATCCTGAAGCGGGAGGCTCCCGCCCTCGGCAGCCTCGACCCATTGCCCCCCGATGAGATGCCGGTAGGTCTCGATTGTCCTCGTGCGGGGCGAGGTTTGTTCGCGCAGGCTGTGCAGGGATGTCGTCATGAGGTCTCCTCCCCGGTCGGCACGTCCCTGGTCAGGCGCGTCATGGTCTCGCGGATATGCGCCCGCGCCAGTCGCTCGGCGGCCGCACCGTCTCCGGCGGCGATCGCTTCGACAATATGGCGATGTTCGCCGATGCCTTGGAGAGCCCTGTCGAGCGAAAGGGAATAGGCCGGGGTGAAGACCTGCGACGTCATGCGCACCAAGGGGATATGCGTGTCGAGAAATTCGTTTCTGGCCGCTGCGATCACGGCAAGGTGGAAATCGACGTTGGATTGTGTGTAGACCCGCGGCTCCCACGGGGCCACGATCTCGACCTGCCGGGCAACCAGCCCGTCGAGAGCTTCGATGGTTGCGCGATCTGCCCTCTCGGCCGCGAAGCGCGCGGCCAGCCCGTCCACCACTTCTCGCAGCGCGTAAGCGTCAAGAAGTCTCGCCCGGTCGGCGGAGGCCACTTTCACGCCCCGCCCGGCCTGGTGATGGACAAGGCCATCCCGTTCCAGCACGCGAAGTGCTTCCCGCAGGGGCGTCCGACTGATGCCGAATTCCGTCGCCAGGGATTCCTGGCGCAGCACGTCGCCAGGCCGGTAGGTGCCCGCATAGATCCGCTCACGTAAAACGTCCGCCACCTCGTCGAGAAGACGAGCCTGGCTGTTCCACGTGAAGGCGGGAGGACGATCGTGCAACCTCATGCCAGGATCGTATCCAGGATACAGAAGTTCCGCAACGGCGATCAGCGGCCGGCAGGCGTGCGCACGCGAAACGGCGTGGACCGTCAGCCCGCGAGGGGTTCAACCGACGCCGAGGACTGCCAGCCAGAACAGCGTCGTCCCAAGCGCAAGGGCGGTCGACAGGGCGACCGCGCTCGATGCCAGCGCAACCCCTTCGCCATAACGCTCCGCGAAGAGGTAAGCGTTGATTCCCGATGGGCACGAGGCGAAGAGCACGGCGACACCCGTCCAGACAGGAGGCACGCCAAAGACGTAGCGGGCCAGAAGCAGCACGATCAGAGGGTGAACGATCAGCTTGAGGGCGGAGATCAAGAACGGCAGCGTCCAGCCGGCGGCAATGCCGTAGCGGCAAAGAGCAATGCCCATCGAGACCAAAGCGCACGGAATCGCCGCGCTCGCGAGCAGGTCAACCACCTGCCAGGCTCCGGATGGAATGGCGAATGCGAGCGGGCGGAAGGCAGAGCCGGCGAGGATCGCGACCACGATCGGGTGCGTCACGAGCCGCTTGACGATCAGCCACACGGAGGCTTGTCGCCCTTCGGCCAGGATCGTCGCCAGCGTCATGGTGATGGGCAAATGGATGGCGATGAGAAGAAACAGCGGAACGGCGCCGGCGTCGCCATAGGCCTTGAGGATCATCGGGACGCCCACGAAAACGGTGTTCGCCTGTCCGGCCGAGAAACCAGCGACGACCTGGGCGATTCCCGTCAAGCCGAACATGCGGCGGGCGAGAAGGCTTGCCGCCGCCCAGACCACGGCGACGCCGGCGAAGTAGGAGATCCAGTAGCCCCACGGCTGGACCGCGGGAATCTCAGCATGGACGAGGGTCCTGAAGATCAGGCAGGGCAGGGAGAGCTTGAAGACGAATTCCGACAGGCCTTCGCCCGTCCGTTCCGCGATGAGATTCGCCTTGCGGGCAAGGTAGCCGATCGCGATCAGCCCGAAGACCGGCAGGACGATCGTCAGAAGGTCCAGCATCGGGGCTTAACGGAGCTCGGCGCGCTGGGACAGGCTGGCGGAGGCAGTCGCGTGACTCATGAGGTCGTCCAGCTGCTCGCGCTGGCGTCTGAAATCGGCCAGGCTGCGGCCTTCCAGCTCGCGCCCCCGCGGCAACCGGATCTTGAGCGGGTCGACAAAGCTGCCGTTGATGATCACCTCGTAGTGAAGGTGCGGGCCCGTCGACAGGCCTGTATTGCCCAGGTAGCCGATCACCTGCCCCTGCTTCACCCGGGTTCCCGGCGTCACGCCCTTGCCGAAGCCCGACATGTGCGAATAGGCCGTGACGTAGCCATTGGTGTGCTGCAGCTCGACCCGGCGCCCGTAGCCCGAATCCCACTCCGCCTTGATGATGGTGCCATTGCCCGCGGCCAGGATCGGCGTGCCGATGCGGTTGGCCCAGTCGACGCCCGTGTGGGGACGGGAATAGCCGAGGATCGGATGGTAACGCGATCCGAATCCGGACCGCAGGATGCCTTCCGAGATGGGCTTGCGCAGAAGGAATTTCTTGAGGGAGCGTCCGGCTTCGTCGAAGAAGTCTATGGTGCCGTCGTCGCCTTGGTATCGGTAGACCCGCCGCGCCTCTCCGTTCACGGTCAGCGCCGCGTAGAGGATTTCCGGTGGGGCATTGTCTTCATCCGCACCGTAGAACACCTCGAACGTGTCGCCTGGCGTGACCCGACGCTGAAAATCGACATCGTAGCCGAAGATGCGGACCAGATCGTTGACGCTTTCGCGTGGCAGTTCGTTTTTCAGGGCTGTCTCATACAGGCTGTCGTAGAGCTTGATGCCGCCCGGGCTGTCCTCTTCTTCCTCGTCGTCGTCGGCGGGGGAGCCTTTGGCGTCGTCGTTGATCGGCGTCACGGACACGAAAACGCCGCGGTCATTGGTGGCAGCGATCCCTTCGATCCCCCGTTCTCCGAGAACGAGCACCCGGACGATCTGGCGCGGATCGCCCAGCCGGGGGCCGGGGGCGATCAGGATTCGCAGGCGCTGCCCTTCGCCAAGGCCCGCCACCTTGATGCGCGCCGAGAGCGCGGTCGTGATGGCGGCGATCTGCTCTGGATTGCCGCCATAGGCGCGCAACGTCGTCTCGAGGGTTTCGCCTTTCTTCATCGTCACGTCCCGCTCCTCGACAAGGGGGCTCGATGCCCGCTGGTCGCTTTTGGGAAGGTTCGTGACGTTTTCGGGCACCACGCGGACCTCGATGGTGCTGAACGGCGCGTCGACAAGGCCCGCATAGCCCAGGGCCTGGCCCAGCGCCTCCGGCTGCCGCAAGGCCCGCGACAGCATCTGTTGGGCGGGTATCGGCACCGAGGTGCGGCGGCCGACCTCGGCAGAGACGCGGCGCTCCTCCTCCAGGGTCGCCAGCACGTCGTCGTCGGTCAGGGCAGGGGCACTGGCCTCGACAGTCAGGGGCGCCAGATCGCGCCGGACGACCGACACGTCGGCGTCAGAGATCTCCGGTGCGGATTCGGCGACCTTGATCTCCTTATCCTCGGCGAACAGCCGGAGTGGATTGAAGGGTGGGATGTCGGTGGCGTAGGTCCCGGCGGTCAAGGACAGGTTGGTGGCGACACGAACGAACTGGCGCACCTTGATCGATTCGCGGTCCCCGGTTCGGATGGTCATTGGCGCCTTGAAGGTCTGCTTGGCGGTGACCGTCGTCTCCGACCGGTTGAGGCGGTCGGCCTTGCGCGGCGTGTTGGCGGCGCGATCCTCTCCATCCCGCGCCGGTGAGGATTCCACCGCCACGCGTTCCGGCGGCTCGGCCGTCGTCGTCGCGCCTTCGAGGGCGATATAAATGGAGGCGCCGATCAGGGCGGCGCCGGTCAGGCCGGTGAGGATGCTGGCGCCAAGCCAGCGCAGGTTGATGTCGCGTCGGTCAACCTGACGGGCGGTTTCGCCGTCGGCATTGAGGGGAGCCTCATGCCCGAGGTCGATGCCGAAGGATGCGCGCGCGTTCTCTCGCTGGGAGCGTTTGGCGCGGCGATCATCTGGGGGCGATTGAGTCATGGACCATTCGTGTAGCGTGGATCGGCGCGTCTCTCAACGACCATCCGGCCCCTGAGACGAACCGGCTGAGGGCGGAGACCGGCCCTGGACAGCATTCCGGAACGGTGACCTGCACGCTCCCGGTTGACACCAGCCCCTGGCCCTTCGTCCATCATGCGCCAGTGTGTCGGCAGTGAGGCACAGCTTCGCTTTCGGCGGGTTATGGTTAAGACCCGTGACCATTCTGAAGCGTCAAAAAAGTTTCACATGAGCGTTGACACGACGTGATGAGCGGCTTTATAAAGCGGCCATCGACGGGGCGCCGCACTGGTTTTGGTTTTGGTTGCTTTGTTTGAATTATCTTAGAATTTGGCGGCATTGTCCGGGACATGTTTTTTTCCGGGGATTGCCGCTGTTTTCTTCGGGGGCGTTTATA
>NZ_JAGEMM010000050.1 GCF_017921815.1 Microvirga antarctica
GCCAGCTAAGGTCCCAAAGTCATGGTTAAGTGGGAAACGATGTGGGAAGGCCCAGACAGCCAGGATGTTGGCTTAGAAGCAGCCATCATTTAAAGAAAGCGTAATAGCTCACTGGTCGAGTCGGCCTGCGCGGAAGATGTAACGGGGCTAAACCATGCACCGAAGCTGCGGCAGCGACACTGTGTGTTGTTGGGTAGGGGAGCGTTCTGTAAGCCTGCGAAGGTGGCCTGTGAGGGTTGCTGGAGGTATCAGAAGTGCGAATGCTGACATAAGTAACGATAAAGCGGGTGAAAAGCCCG
>NZ_JAGEMM010000051.1 GCF_017921815.1 Microvirga antarctica
AATGCTGGCGAAATTTATGGCGCGTTATCCTGATGTTTCGCTACAGCTTGAAGCGACCAATCGTCGGGTGGACGTCGTAGGGGAGGGGGTGGATGTGGCGATTCGCGTCAGGCCGCGCCCGTTTGAAGATAGCGACCTGGTGATGCGCGTCCTGGCTGACAGAGGGCATCGCCTGTTTGCCAGCCCGGATCTTATCGCACGGATGGGAATCCCTTCCGCGCCGGCGGAGTTGAGTCATTGGCCAGGGCTAAGTCTTGCATCCGGCAAGCATATCCACCGCTGGGAACTTTACGGCCCGC
>NZ_JAGEMM010000052.1 GCF_017921815.1 Microvirga antarctica
CAATATTTGGTGATGATGCCGAAACCCTTCAGGTGGTCAATGCACTAATCGATAAAGGAAAGGATGGCTACGATCAGATCCAGCAGAAGATGAATAAACAGGCCAGCCTGAATAAACGTGTTCAGGCACAGCTTGGTACGCTGTCCAACCTGTGGGAGGCAATGACAGGGACCGCAACTAACGGCCTTGCGGCTATTGGCGGCGCATTTTCTGGTGACGCTAAAAATATCACACAATGGCTGGGGGAGTTGGGGGAGAAATTCACGAAGTTTGCGGATGAAAATCCCCGGGTTATTC
>NZ_JAGEMM010000053.1 GCF_017921815.1 Microvirga antarctica
GACCAGGCAGTCGGAGAGGAGCCTGAAATTGTCGGGATCCACGTGCAGTTTCTCGGAGTGCAGCACACTCAGCTCGGTATAGGTCGCCTTGATGTTGTCCATGTTCTTCATAGCCCGGTCCAGACCGTGGAGGATAGTTGTTCCGTGTTTTGCAACCTCATTATTTCCCATGATTGCGGCTGCGTTGTAGAGGTTTCCAAAGTTGCCGAAATACCTCTGAGTCCAGGGATAGACGATCAGACACCTGCAAAGAGTTGCAGGGCCAACGGCCTCATAGTCCAACTTACTGAAGAT
>NZ_JAGEMM010000054.1 GCF_017921815.1 Microvirga antarctica
CCCACTCATGTCGGGATTTCCCGACACTTTAATCTTGCGGCATAAGCACTAGTTTATTGCCGGATGGCGGCGTAAACGCCTTATCCGGCCTACCGCTTGACGTTCAAGACGGTAGCTTCAACCGCGCTTCCCCGTGGGCCTGATAAGCGCCGTCTACAAAAAAGCCCCTCGTGAAGAGGGGCTTAATGGCTATCGGGCTAATTAACCAAGCTGCTTACGCGCATTACGGAAGATACGCATCCACGGGCTATCCTCGCCCCAGTTTTCCGGGTGCCAGGAGTTGGCGACGGTGCG
>NZ_JAGEMM010000055.1 GCF_017921815.1 Microvirga antarctica
ATCAGACGCCCCATCATGTAACCTGCCATAAGCGGCATCCAGAAACTGCCGCTGGATTGTTGAGCCTGCGCCTGATTTTCCGGCGCCATGCCAGCCTGTGCGGGTGCTTGCTGGCACTGACCTTCGCCAAACTCGGCGACGCAATCTTCGCGTGTAGCGTACTTAGGCGCAGTACGTTCGGCCTCTTTCAGAGCATTGTTATACGCAGTTGTACACTCCGCGCTTTTGCCCGGATTCGCCGCTGAACAGTCATCAGCGTTTTGATACAGCGATACGGTTTCATCGCTTTTTTC
>NZ_JAGEMM010000056.1 GCF_017921815.1 Microvirga antarctica
GCCCTGCTGGTTGTCTGTCTGCTTCTGCTGCTGCCTGCGGCGGATAGCGAAGCGCATCTGGCCATACTGAGCATTTTCTGGGGCATCGCGATTATGGTGATAGGGCTCGGTATGCAGGTGAAAGTACTGGCGCTGGCCCCGGACGCGACCGATGTCGCAATGGCGCTATTTTCAGGCATCTTTAATATTGGTATTGGCGCTGGCGCGCTGGTAGGTAATCAGGTGAGTTTGCACTGGTCAATGTCGGCCATCGGCTATATTGGCGCCATACCCGCCTGTGCCGCGCTGGTATG
>NZ_JAGEMM010000057.1 GCF_017921815.1 Microvirga antarctica
CCGCTCTCAGCTGGAAGGCGTGCTGCTCGCTGAGTTCCAGCAGGCCACCAACCAGGTCGTCGATTTTGGCCACAGCCAAACCAATGCCATTCATCACCTTCTTTCCGTGGGCCTTCACTGGGACAGAGCCGGGAGCATGGTCTGTCCAGTGAGTGAAGTAGGTCTTGGTTTGCGGGTAGACCAAGAGCATCCTGGCCAAGGCATTAGCGCCGATAACGTCAGCTGACTTGGAAATTTTTGCCCAGAGGGCCTTGACGGCAGCCTTGTCCTTATCGTTCAAACTCATGGTGGC
>NZ_JAGEMM010000058.1 GCF_017921815.1 Microvirga antarctica
CCACCTTGACGCCCTGCGCGCGCATTAAGCGCAGGATATGAATGTTCGAACAGGCTTTTTGCGCAAAACGCACGACGTCAAACTGCTGCAGGGCGGCTATCTGACGGCGAATAATGTGCGCGTCATAGACCCAGACCGGACAGCCGAATTCAGCAGGCAATCTGAGCAAATTTTCAGCGTTAAGGTCAGTTTCAGCGTGATAATGCGGCAATGACATAACAAACTCCGGAACAGGCTTTTTAACGATTACGCCATACCTTAGAAAGAATAAAAAATATCGTTTTATTGTCAG
>NZ_JAGEMM010000059.1 GCF_017921815.1 Microvirga antarctica
CAGGATATGATCTATTCTGGTCGCCATTCTCAGTCTTATATGCAGTCGTTACCGGATTTTGTGCGCCTGGCGGAAGCATATGGCCATGTCGGGCTGCAGATTAACCGTCCGGATGAGCTGGAAAGTAAACTCAGCGAAGCCCTTGAGCATGTGCGTAATAACCGACTGGTGTTCGTCGATGTCACCGTTGATGGCAGCGAGCATGTCTATCCGATGCAGATTCGCGGGGGCGGGATGGACGAAATGTGGTTAAGCAAAACGGAGAGGACCTGATGATGCGCCGGATTTTATC
>NZ_JAGEMM010000005.1 GCF_017921815.1 Microvirga antarctica
GGAAAAAAACATGTCCCGGACAATGCCGCCAAATTCTAAGATAATTCAAACAAAGCAACCAAAACCAAAACCAGTGCGGCGCCCCGTCGATGGCCGCTTTATAAAGCCGCTCATCACGTCGTGTCAAACACAAAAATGCGGCCGCGATCATATTTTTTCGTCCGGCAGGCTTTCAGCCCGTCACGGACAGTCAAACCGCGTGCGGGCACGGGCTTGGCGCGTACGGGAACCGAAACGATACAGGATGACCCGCCGCGAATAGCCTGGACGACGAATCAGGTTACGCAGGCCGATCAGTCGGATACTTTGATGTGTCAGATGTGGAGCGCGCGGATACCGCTTGCACTCGCCCTGTCTGTCGGGACGCCTCAGGGCATCTTTCGCGCCCTCGCGCCCCCTGTGGCAGGGGCCGGAGGAATACCCCATTTCGCCGGCAATGCAAGTGCAAATATGGCCTCCTGGAGGGCCACGATCCGACAGCGTGCCGTCGCGCTCAGGCGGCGATCTGCGCCATGGTCTCGTTGAGGCAGCGCACCTGCGTGGCCGCTCCGGCCCGCGCCACCAGGCTGCAGCCCTTGGGGACCTCGCGCCACGTGCTCGCGTCCTTGTCGATGGGTTCCGAGACAACCAGGAGGCTGCCTTCCGCCTCGCGGAAATAGAGGGTCGGGGGCTGCCCGTCGCAGGACCAGCGGAAGGCCCACAGGCTTTCGCCGTCCGCGACCGCGGCGGTGAACTTGAGAGCCTCCTCGATCCCCGCCTCCGCCATCAGGCTGCGCACCTGCTTGAGCGTTCGGGCCATGGCGTCGACGGGGTCGTTCGACAGGCCGTTGGCGACGGCGAGCAGAAAGATCGCCTCCGAATCCGTGGTTCCCACGCGGGCGTCATACAGCTCATCGGGAATCAGCGCTTCAAGGCGGCGTTTGATCCGATGATAGCCGCCGATCTGGCCATTATGCATGAACAGGTGCCGGCCATTGGCAAAAGGGTGGCAATTGGCGCGGGTCGTCGCGGTGCCGGTCGAGGCGCGCACATGGGCGAAGAACAGGCGTGAGCGGACCTGATCGCAGAGGCTGCGGAGATTTTCGTCCGACCAGGCCGGTCGGACTTCCCGGTAGAGGCCCGGCACGCTGCGCTCGCCATACCAGCCGAGGCCGAACCCGTCCCCGTTGGTCTCGGTCTTCGCCTCTGCTGCGTGAAGCGATTGGTGAACAAGCGAATGAGACGGCGCACAGACGAGGTCGGTGAGAAAGATCGGCTCTCCCCGATAGGCAAGGAAACGGCACATTCCGGTGGTCCCCAAGGCGCTCTCAAGGCGCCTTTCATGTCCTGTTGTGTCAATCTAACCTGTGCGGATCAGGGTGAACAGCCGGTTAACGGCCCGGCCGTTGCGGCCCATGCGGGCTTCCCTTAAGAACCGAGCGCAGGCGCAACGAGCCGGGACAGCCGGCAGCCACGGGGGGTGTGAGATGGTTCGACCGGCGACGAGCCGGCTTGCGGCGGTGGGCCTGGCGGTCCTGTTCGCAGCCCTGCCGAATGCCGCTTCGGCGGCCGAACTCGACGGTCGCACCCTGGGTGCCCTGTGGGCCCTGCCCTTCGTCGGGATCCTGCTGTCCATCGCGCTGATGCCCTTGCTGGCGGCCCATGCCTGGGAGCACCACCAGGGGAAGATCGCTGCCCTCTGGGCCGTGCTTGTCCTCGGTCCCATGATGCTCTTCATCGGCCCTGCCACGGCCGTGCAGGCCCTCGCGCACACCGCTTTCCTCGAATACATCCCGTTCATTCTTCTGCTGGTGGCGCTGTTCACGGTGTCGGGAGGGATCGTGATCCGGGGCAATATCCACGGGGCGCCCGTCGCCAACACGGCGCTGCTCGCCATCGGGGCGGTTCTCGCGAGCCTCATCGGCACCACCGGCGCCTCGATGGTCATGATCCGCCCGGTCATGAGGGCCAATGACAACCGGCGCTTCAACGTTCACGTCATCGTCTTCTTCATCTTCCTGGTGTCGAATATCGGCGGTTCGCTGACGCCGCTCGGCGACCCGCCGCTTTTCCTCGGCTTCCTGCGCGGGGTCGATTTCTTCTGGACGACGCAGAACCTGTGGCGCGAGACGCTGTTCGTCGCCGGCATCCTGCTGGCCCTCTTCTTTGTGGTCGACTGGGCGATCTACCGGAAGGAGGGTGTCATCCGGCCCGACCCCACGCCGGATTCACCCATCCGGGTCGTGGGCGCGGTCAATCTCGGGCTGTTGGCAGTCGTCATTGCCGCCATCCTCATGAGCGCAACGCTCGATCTCGGCCGGATCACGGTGCTGGGCAGCGAGATCGAATTTTCCAACCTGCTGCGCGACCTGACCATGATCGCCGTGGCGGTTGTCTCTCTCCGGGCGACACCCGCCGCGTTGCGGACGGAGAACGGTTTTTCATGGGGGCCGATCGTCGAGGTCGCCAAATTGTTCGCCGGGATCTTCATCACCATCATCCCGGTGCTGGCCATGCTGCGGGCGGGCGCCGACGGGCTCTTCGCGCCCCTTGTCGGGCTGGTCACGCATTCCGACGGCAGCCCCAACAACGCCGCCTATTTCTGGCTCGCGGGCGGGCTGTCGTCGTTTCTCGACAACGCCCCGACCTATCTGGTGTTCTTCGAGCTCGCCGGCGGCGACGCGCAGCGGCTGATGACGGCGGGCGCTGTGACTCTCACGGCCATCTCGGCCGGCGCCGTCTTCATGGGGGCCAATTCCTATATCGGCAACGCGCCGAACTTCATGGTCTACGCCATCGCCCGTGAAGGCGGCGTCAGGATGCCGAGCTTCTTCGGCTACCTGCTGTGGTCCTGCACGATCCTGCTGCCGGTCTTCCTGATCACGACGCTCGTGTTCTTCTGAGGCGGGCTGCCCGCTGGCAGTGCGGACACAGGAAGGTCGAGCGGCCGGACTGCACGATGCGCCGGACGACGCCCGTGCAGGCAGGCGTGACGCAGGCCTCGCCTTCCCGGTCATAGACCCGGAAGCGGTGCTGGAAATAGCCGAGCGTGCCATCGACCTGGGCATGATCCCGCAGGGTCGAGCCTCCCGCCACGACGGCTTCGTTCAGCACGTCCCGAATGGAGTCGGAAAGGAGATGCGCTTTCTGCGTCGGTTTGCCCGCGGCGGTAGCAAGCGAGCCCGCTGCTGCCTCCGGATGGAGGCCGGACCGGAAGAGCGCCTCCGACACATAGATGTTGCCGAGCCCGGCGATCAGGCCCTGATCCAGCAGCGCCGCCTTGAGCGGCGTGCGCTTGCCGGCAAAGAGCCGCGCGATGGTCTCGCCCGAGAGTTCGTTGCCGAGAGGCTCGATTCCCATCCCCACAAAATGGCGGCTGGTCTCGAGTTCGGCGCGCGGGATCAGATCCATGAAGCCGAACCGTCGCGCATCGTTATAGGTCACGGTCGCACCATTCGAGAGCCGGAAGACCACGTGATCGTGCGTGGCGAGATCCCCAGCCGGCAGGGCGAATTCGCCCGGGGCGATCGTCGTGCCGCCATTTGTCACCAGGAATCGACCGGACATGCCCAGATGCATGACCAGCACCTCGCCCGACGACAGGTCGGCCAGCAGATATTTGGCCCGCCGGCCCAACGCCGTGATCTCGCGGCCAAGCAGGCGGTCGGCGAAATGCTCGGGAAACGGGAAGCGCAGGTCCGGTCGGCGCAGCACCACCTCCGTGAAGCGCGCACCCACCATGGCGGGCTCCAGACCCCTCCGGACGGTTTCCACTTCGGGCAGTTCAGGCATCAACCATCTCTCGGGTTCGCGACGGCCTTCACATAGCGTTTCGGGCGCGCTTCCGCTATGGATCGCCACACAGATGATGTGAGGCGTGACGACCATGACCGACGAGAAGACCCATTTCGGCTTCCAGTCCGTGCGGCTCGAGGAGAAGCAGGGCAAGGTCAACGAGGTGTTCCACTCGGTCGCGAGCCGCTACGACCTCATGAACGACCTCATGTCGGCAGGCCTCCACCGGCTCTGGAAGAGTGCCCTCGTCACGGCCGTCCGGCCGCCCCGGGACCGGCCCTTCCGTCATCTCGACGTTGCTGGCGGCACGGGCGACGTCGCCTTCCGCATTCTTGAGGCCGGCGGAACCCAGACGCACGTCACCGTGCTCGACATCAACGGCGACATGCTCAAGGTCGGGCAGGAGCGCGCGGGCGACCGGTTCGCCGACCGGATCGATTTCGTCGAGGCCAATGCCGAAGAGTTGCCCCTCGCATCCAAGTCCTTCGATGCCTACACGATCGCGTTCGGCATCAGGAACGTGCCGCGCATCGACGCGGCGCTGCGCGAGGCCCATCGGGTCCTGAAGCCCGGCGGCCGTTTTCTGTGCCTCGAATTTGCAAAAGTCGACGTGCCCCTGCTCGACCGCATCTACGACGCCTATTCGTTCAACGTCATTCCCAAGCTGGGAGAGATGGTGACCGGGGATTCGCAATCCTACCAGTATCTGGTGGAATCGATCCGCCGGTTCCCCACGCCCGCGGCCTTCGCCCGGATGATCGAGGCGGCAGGGTTCAAACGCGTCACGCACCGGGCGCTGACCGGCGGCGTCGTCAACATTCATTCCGGCTGGAAGATCTGACGTGATCGGCAGCCTCGTCCATCTGGCCCGCAACGCCCGCGCGGGTTTCGTCCTGGCGCGAGAAGGCGCCCTCTCCCTCATCGATCCGAACGCCCTGCCGCCCTCGGCGCGGCTGGGCCTGCGCGTCGCACGGATGATCGAGCGGCGCAGCGGGGGCGACAGTGCCGCGCGTCTGTCGACGGCGCTCACACGTCTCGGGCCGTCCTATGTGAAGTTCGGGCAGTTTCTGGCCACCCGCCCCGATATCGTCGGCGCGGCGGCGGCCCTCGATCTGGAGCGCCTGCAGGACCGCATGCCGCCCTTTCCCCGGGCAGAGGCCGTGCGCGTGGTTGAAAGCGCGCTCGGCCGTCCGCTGAGCGAGATGTTCGTGGCGTTCAGCGAACCGCTGGCGGCGGCCTCCATCGCACAGGTCCACAAGGCGGTGATCCGCACGAATGAGGGCGACCTGACGGTCGCCGTCAAGGTGGTGAGACCCGGCGTCCGCGAAGGCTTTGCGCGCGATCTCCAGGCCATGCGGGCGGCGGCCCGCCTGTTCGAGCGCTGGGTGCCGGATGCCCGGCGGCTGAAACCGGTCGAGATCGTCGATGCACTGGCCCGTTCCGTCTCGGTGGAAATGGACCTGCGGCTCGAGGCGGCGGCCGTCTCGGAGCTAGCCGAGAACACCAAGGACGATCTCGATTTCCGGGTCCCGAAACCCGAATGGGACCTCACCGCCCGGGACGTGCTGACCATCACCTGGATCGACGGTATCCGCCTCAACGACGTGGCGGCCATCGAGGCTGCCGGGCTCGACCGGGTTGCGCTCGGCCGCACGGTCATCCAGTCGTTCCTGCGGCACGCGATCCGCGATGGTTTTTTTCACGCCGATATGCATCCCGGCAATCTGTTCGTGGATGACCAAGGCCGTCTCGTGGCGGTCGATTTCGGCATCATGGGCCGGCTCGGCATGAAGGAACGCCGGTTCCTCGCCGAGATCCTGCTCGGGTTCATCCAGCGCGACTATCTGCGCGTGGCGCGGGTGCATTTCGAGGCCGGCTACGTGCCGCCGCATCATTCGGTCGAGGATTTTGCCCAGGCGATCCGCGCGATCGGCGAGCCCATTCACGACCGCCGCGCAGACGAAATCTCGATGGCAAAGCTCCTGACCCTGCTGTTCGAGATCACCGCGCTGTTCGACATGGCGACGCGCATCGAACTCGTCATGCTGCAGAAGACCATGGTGGTGGTCGAGGGCGTCGCGCGCAATCTTGATCCGAAACTCGATATGTGGACGACCTCCGAGCCCGTCGTGCGGACCTGGATGGAGCGCCATATCGGACCGGTCGGTCGCATCGAGGAGGCTGGCAAGGGCCTGATGACGCTTGCGGGCCTTGCCGCCGACCTGCCCGACATGGCCCTGAGGGCACAACGGATCCTGGCCCGTGTCGACGATCTGACGGCCAGGAACCTCGCGCGGGACGATGCGGGCAGGGTCGCGGGGCGATCCCGCGGACACGGCTGGAACACGGCGGCCTTGTGGATCATCGCGCTGTCCCTGATGATCATCGCGTTCGGAGAGTTCTGACCATGGTCCTGGCCGGAAAGCGCGTCCTTCTGGTGATCGGCGGCGGCATTGCCGCCTACAAGGCGCTCGACCTCATCCGGCGCCTGCGCGAACGCGGCGCCTCCGTGCGGTGCATCCTGACAGCGGGTGCGCAGGCTTTCGTGACGCCGCTCGCCGCCTCCGCCCTCTCCGGGCAACGCAGCCATACGGACCTGTTCGACCGCGAAGACGAGGCCGATATCGGCCATATCCGTCTGGCGCGGGATGCGGATATTGTCGTTGTCGCCCCGGCCACGGCCAATCTCATGGCCCGTATGGCGGGAGGCCACGCGGACGATCTCGCGTCGACTGTTCTGCTGGCCACCACCCTGCCGATCCTCCTGGCGCCCGCCATGAACGTGCGCATGTGGCAGCATCCCGCGACGCAGCGCAATCTCGCGACATTGCAGGCTGACGGCGTGCGCGTGGTGGGCCCCAATGACGGCGCCATGGCCGAGGCCGAGACCGGCCCGGGCCGCATGGCCGAGCCCCTCGAAATCGCCGATGCGGTCCGCCAGGTTCTGGCGCCGACCGGACCGCTCGCTGGACGGCACGTGCTCATCACCTCCGGGCCGACGCACGAGCCCATCGATCCGGTGCGCTACATCGCGAACCGCTCGTCGGGCAAGCAGGGCCACGCCATCGCGCGCGCTGCTGCCGCCGCAGGTGCACGCGTGACGCTGGTCTCGGGGCCCGTCTCGCTGCCCGATCAGGCCGGGATCACCACCGTTCATGTGGAAAGTGCGCGCGACATGCTGGCGGCGGTCGAAATGGCGCTGCCGGCCGATATCGGCATCTTCGCCGCAGCGGTCGCCGATTGGCGCGTTGTCCATGCCGGCGCTCAGAAGATGAAGAAGGATGGCGGCGCGCTGCAGCCCCTCTCGCTGACCGAAAATCCCGACATCCTCGCCACCATCGCGCACCGCACGCAAGGCCGTCCCGAACTCGTCGTGGGTTTCGCGGCCGAGACCCAGAATGTCATCGCGAATGCCAAGGCCAAACTCGCCCGCAAGGGCTGCGATCTCATCGTCGCCAACGACGTGTCGGCGGAAGGCGGCGTCATGGGCGGCGACATGAATACGGTGCATCTCGTCGGCCCCACCGGCATCGAGACCTGGCCGACCCTGTCGAAAGCCGAGGTTGCCAGCCGCCTCGTGAGCGCGGTCGGCGCCCTCCTGAAGTCGTCGCCATCATGACCGGGCGTCTGCTCGTTCGCCGCCTTGCCCATGCGCAGGACCTTCCCCTGCCGCGCTACGAGAGCGAGGGCGCTGCCGGCATGGATCTCGTCGCGGCGCTGCCCGTCGACCTACCCATCGTCATCCCGCCAATGGGACGCGCATTGGTCCCGACCGGCCTCGTCCTCGCGCTTGAACCCGGGTTCGAGGCCCAGATCCGGCCTCGCTCAGGGCTGGCGCTCAAGCATGGCGTCACCGTGCTCAACACGCCCGGCACCATCGACTCGGATTATCGCGGCGAGGTGCAGGTCATTCTGGTGAATTTCGGCGCCTCTGACTTCACGGTGGCCCGCGGGATGCGGATGGCCCAGATGGTCGTCGCCCCCGTCACGCAGGTGGCCGTCGTCCCGGTCGAGACCGTCCCGGAGACGTCGCGCGGCGCATCCGGTTTTGGATCGACCGGCCTGTCGCAGGGCGGTTCATGAACCTCCTGTCGCGGCGCTCGCGTCTGGCGATCACGGCGGTCACGGATATCGCGCTCTATGCCCGTCCGCAGGCGGTTTCCGCGAAGGCGCTGGCCGCCCGCCACGACCTGCCCCCCCGCCATCTCGAGCCTGTTCTGCAGGCCCTCGTTCGCGCGGCGATCCTGAAAGGCGTACGGGGACCCCGCGGCGGGTATGAACTGGCGCGGGAACGTCGGCGGATCACGGCGGGCGAGATCGTCCGGATCGCCATGGCGGCGCCGGATGAAGAGGCTCCCTCTGCGGTCCCGGTTTCGAAGCTCGCCGAGAGGGTCATTGACCCTCTCGTGGCCCAGGGCATCGAGTCATTTCTCGCCTATCTGGACGCCGTTACCGTTGAGGAACTGTGTGCGCGGGCCCAGGCTGCCGGCGCGATCGACATTCGGATGCCCATCGATTTCACGATTTGAAATGTGATTTACCGGGTTTATCGACACTACATGTGAAACACGGTAGAACGTAGCACGCCTATCAGGAGACATTCATGGCTGACACCGAATCCAAGCCCGGCCGCGGCCGGATCTACGGCTCCATCACCGACACGATCGGCAACACGCCGCTGGTTCGCCTCAATCGGCTGCCGAAGGAATACGGCGTGGATGCGGAAATTCTGGTGAAGCTCGAGTTCTTCAATCCGATTGCGAGCGTCAAGGACCGCATCGGCGTCAACATGATCGACGCTCTTGAGGCCTCCGGCGCCATCAAGCCCGGCTCGACACTCGTGGAGCCTACATCCGGCAATACCGGCATCGCGCTTGCCTTCGTGGCGGCTGCACGCGGCTACCGCCTGATCCTCGTCATGCCCGAGACCATGTCGATCGAACGCCGCAAGATGCTGGCCTTCCTCGGCGCGGAGCTTGAGCTAACGCCCGGCCCGCTCGGCATGAAGGGCGCCATCGCCAAGGCCGAAGAGCTGCTGGCGACAATCCCCAATTCGGTGATGCCGCAGCAATTCAAGAACCCGGCCAACCCGGACATCCACCGCAGGACCACCGCCGAGGAGATCTGGAACGACACCAACGGACAACTCGATGCCTTCGTGGCGGGCGTGGGGACCGGCGGCACGATCACCGGTGTCGGCCAGGTGCTGAAGCCCCGCCTGCCGAACCTGAAGATCATCGCGGTTGAGCCTGAGGATTCCCCGGTTCTGTCCGGCGGCCAGCCCGGCCCGCACAAGATCCAGGGCATCGGCGCAGGCTTCGTCCCCGACGTGCTCGACCGCTCGGTCATCGACGAGATCGTCACGGTCGGCAACCAGACCGCTTTCGAGACCGCCCGCAAATTGTCCAAGCTGGAAGGCATTCCCGGCGGCATCTCGACCGGCGCCAACGTGGCGGCGGCGCTTGAGCTCGCGGCGCGGCCGGAATTCAAGGGCAAGCGGATCGTCACGGTCGCGTGCTCGTTTGCGGAGCGCTATATCTCCAGTGCCCTGTTCGAAGGACTGTAAGTCACGCGAGGGCTCTCAAGGGGCGGCTTCGGCCGCCCTTTTTGTATCGACGGAACGCGGTCGCCATAAGCTTGACCAGAACTTCTGATGCCTGGTCGGGTTGTTCTGACAACAACCCAGGGAGTCCAGGATGAGCGACCGAAAAGCGCAGCCCGCCACCGGCACGAAGACGACCGACCGCGAGCCTGTCGCGGACAGCCATCGTCTGGACGGAGCCGAGGCCAACGCCACCATGCGCGAGGTGTGGGACGAACCGGGTGGAGAGGCCTACGCGTTTCGTCAGGCGATCCAGGGCAACAACCGCGACGAGGATCACTCCGCGCTGACGGCGGCCGAAACTCCCGAGACCACCCGCCATCTGTCGGATGCCAGCCTGACCCCTGAAGAAAAGCAGGCCATGGTCGACGCGGCCACGGGAAAGACCCCGCCGAAAAAAGGCGGCTGACCCATGGGCCAGATGCCAAAAGAGGGCGAGATCCCAAAAGACGACAAGCCTGAAGGTGAGAGTTCCAACACGTCGCCCCAATCCGGCAAGACGCCCTCGTCTCATATCCAGCCCGCTGCCGGACCCCACGCCAAGCCGCACCTGACCAACGAGGAGGCGACCCCGGGCGCCGGGAGTCTCGCGGATGCTGGCGATCCGGACGCAACCGGTTCAACCGGCGGCTGACAGCCAGCCATCAGACAAAAAAAGGCCGCCCGCGGGATCCGAGGGCGGCCTTTTTCATGACTGACGAAATGCTCAGGCCGGGACGACTTCCTTCGACGAGCGCTCGGCGCGCTTGCGCTCGTTGGGGTCGAGAACGGTCTTGCGGATGCGGATGGATTTCGGCGTGACCTCGACCAGTTCGTCTTCCTGAATCCAGGCCAGCGACTTTTCGAGGGTCATTCGGATCGGCGGCGTCAGGCGCACGGCCTCGTCCTTCGAGGTGGTGCGGATGTTGGTGAGCTTCTTGCCCTTGAGGACGTTCACCTCGAGATCGTTCTCGCGGTTATGCTCGCCGACGATCATGCCCTGATAGACCTTCCAGCCCGGCTCGATCATCATCGGGCCGCGATCCTCGAGGTTCCACAGGGCGTAGGCCACGGCCTCGCCGCTGTCGTTGGAGATCAGCACGCCGTTGCGGCGGCCGGCGATCTCGCCCTTGAAGGGCTCGTAGGCATGGAACAGCCGGTTCATGATCGCGGTGCCGCGGGTGTCCGTCATCAGCTCGCCCTGATAGCCGATGAGGCCGCGGGTGGGAGCGTAGAACACCAGACGCTGACGGTTACCGCCGGAGGGACGCATTTCCAGCATGTCGGCGCGACGCTCGGACATCTTCTGCACGACGACGCCGGTATATTCCTCATCCACGTCGATGACGACTTCCTCGATAGGCTCGAGCAATTCGCCGGTCGCCTCGTCCTTCGTGAACACCACGCGGGGACGGGAGACGGCGAGCTCGAAGCCCTCGCGGCGCATGGTCTCGATGAGGATCGCCAGTTGCAACTCGCCGCGGCCTGACACGAAGAACGAATCCTTGTCGGACGCCTCCTCGATCTTCAGCGTGACGTTGCCCTCGCCTTCCTTGAACAGGCGGTCGCGGATCATGCGGCTCGTGACCTTGTCGCCCTCGGTGCCGGCAAGCGGCGAATCGTTGACGAGGAACGACATGGTGACGGTCGGGGGATCGATCGGCTGGGCCTGGATCGGGATCTCGTTTTCGATGGCGCAGAAGGTGTCGGCCACGGAGCCCTTCACGAGGCCCGCGATGGACACGATATCGCCCGCCTCGCCGATCTCGATCGGCTGACGCTCAAGGCCGCGGAAGGCCAGGATCTTGGAGACGCGGCCGGTCTCGACCAGCTTGCCCTCGCGATCGATGACCTTGATCGACTGGTTCGGCTTCACCGAGCCCGACGAGATGCGCCCCGTGACAATGCGTCCCAGGAAGGGGTTGGCCTCGAGCAGGGTGCCCAGCATCCGGAACGGGCCCTCTTCGGTCTTGGCCGGCGGCACGTGACGGAGCACCATGTCGAAGAGCGGCGCGAGGCCCTGGTCGTTCGGCCCTTCGGGCGCCTCGGCCATCCAGCCGTTGCGGCCCGAGCCGTAGAGGATCGGGAAATCGAGCTGCTCGTCAGTGGCGTCCAGCGCCGCGAAGAGGTCGAACACCTCGTTGACGACTTCGATGTGGCGGGCGTCCGGACGGTCGATCTTGTTGATGGCCACGATCGGCTTGAGGCCGATCTTGAGGGCCTTGGACACCACGAACTTGGTCTGCGGCATCGGCCCCTCGGCCGCGTCCACCAGCACGATCGCGCCATCCACCATGCTCAGGATACGCTCGACCTCGCCGCCGAAATCGGCGTGGCCGGGGGTGTCGACGATGTTGATGCGGGTGTCCTTCCAGACGACCGATGTCGCCTTGGCCAGGATGGTGATGCCGCGCTCCTTCTCGAGGTCGTTGGAATCCATCGCGCGCTCTTCCACGCGCTGGTTCTCACGGAAGCTTCCCGATTGCGACAGGAGCTTGTCGACGAGGGTGGTTTTCCCGTGGTCGACGTGGGCGATGATGGCAATGTTGCGCAGCTTCATGAGAGTCTTTCGAGGCTTTCAAAGCAAAATGGCCCGGTTCGCGGTGGATACTCCCCGCGCCCCTGGCTCGAACCGGGCGGAAATCTGTTGCGTTGCAATATAGTGCCGAGAGAGCGGCCGCAATAGGGCGGGCGGGAGATTCTGGCAAGAGGGGGGGCGGGGGCTTGATCCTACGGGCCAAGCGTCTCGCCGAAGGTTGACGATGACCTTGATCTCACCGTCAGATGAGGTATCTTCATTGTAGATACAAGTGTGGTGGGCAGGTATGAGAAGGCGATGATCGTTCATTTTGCGAAATGGGGCAACAGCGTTGCGCTCCGCATCCCAAGTGCCTTCGCGCGCCAAATTCACGCGGTCGAAGGCACTTCCGCCGATCTCACGATCGAGAACGGTAGGTTAGTCATCACTCCTGCGGAGAATGTACCGGTCTACACTCTCGCAGATCTCCTGGCGGAAATGACACCCAAGACCATCCATGATGAGACTGACACCGGTGTGGCGGTCGGCAATGAGTTCTAGTTCGGCCTATTGCCCCGATGCGGGAGACCTCATCTGGTTGACTTTCAATCCCCAGGCGGGCCGTGAGCAGAATGGCCGCCGCCCGGCGCTTGTTTTGTCGCCTCGCAGCTACAACGCGCTGTCCCGCCTTTGCGTCCTTTGCCCGATCACCAACCAGGGCAAGGGATACCCCTTCGAGGTTCCGCTCCCGACCGGTGCGTCTGTCACGGGCTTTGTCCTCTCGGATCAGGTCAAGAGCCTTTCCTGGGTAGACCGTGACGCAGCGTTTATCGCCACCGCGCCAGCGCCCGTCGTTTCGCACGCGCGGGCGAAGATAAAGGCGCTGCTTCAGATTGCCTGACCGCCTCCACTGCAGCCTCTAGACCGGCTGCAGTGGCCGATGCGGTTCAGCCGGCCATGCGGCTTGGATCCGGTCACCGGATCGAATTTCGCCATCGGCCAGCACGATTGCCATTACGCCAGCCTTGCGGATCAGGGCGCCGTTGCTGTCGCGGTCGAGGACCGCAGCCATGAGGCCGGGCTGGAAGCGGTCGAGCTGGAGACAGGGGTTACGCAGGCCGGTCACCAGAACCCGGGCTGTTGACCCGAGGCTGAGGACGGTCCCGGTCGGCAGGCCCAGAAGGTCGATGCCGCGTGTCGTGACATTCTCGCCCATGTCGCCGGGCGCGACCGAAAAGCCCTGCGCGGCCAGTTCATCCAGCAACTCGCCGTGCATCAGATGGACCTGCCGCAGGTTGGGCTGGGTCGGGTCCTTGGCGACCCGCGAGCGGTGCTTGACCGTCTCGCCCGCATGGGCGTCACCCGCCACTCCGAGCCCGGCCAGAAGCCGGATGGATGGTGCATTGGCTTTGCTGAACGTGTGGCCCGGGCCGAGGCTGACGGCGGCGACGACCGCATTCATGGTTACAACCCGAGCTTCTTCTTCCGCTGTGCCAGCGTCCGCAGGCGCAGCGCGTTCAGCTTGATGAAGCCCGCCGCGTCGCGGTGGTCGTAGGCGACGGCGCCTTCCTCGAAGGTGACGAGGTCCTGGTCGTAGAGCGAGTAGGGGCTCTCGCGGCCGATGAGGTGGACGCCGCCCTTGTAGAGCTTGAGCGTGACCTCGCCGGTGACGAATTCCTGGCTCTTGTCGATCAGCACCTGCAGCATCTCGCGCTCCGGGCTGAACCAGAAGCCGTTATAGATCAGCTCGGCGTATTTCGGCATGAGCTCATCCTTGAGATGGCCCGCGCCGCGGTCGAGGGTGATCGACTCGATGCCCCGATGCGCCAGCGCCAGGATGGTGCCTCCCGGGGTCTCGTACATGCCGCGGCTCTTCATGCCGACGAAGCGGTTTTCCACCAGATCGAGCCGGCCGATGCCGTTGAGGCGGCCCAACGCGTTGAGCTTGGCCAGGAGGTCGGCCGGGCCCAGTTTCTGGCCGTCGATGGCGACGGGGTCGCCCTTGAGGAATTCGATTTTGATCACGGTCGGCGTGTCGGGGGCGGATTCCGGATCGTTGGTGCGCGAATAGACATAGTCCGGCACCTCGACCGCCGGGTCCTCCAGCACCTTGCCCTCGGACGAGGCGTGCAGGAGGTTGGCATCGACCGAGAACGGAGCGTCGCCGCGCTTGTCCTTGGCGATCGGGATCTGGTTCTGTTCGGCGAAGGCGATGAGCTGCTCGCGGGAGCGCAGGTCCCACTCCCGCCAGGGCGCGATGACGGTGACGTCGGGCTTCAGGGCATAATAGCCGAGCTCGAACCGGACCTGGTCGTTGCCCTTACCGGTGGCGCCGTGGGCCACCGCATCGGCGCCGACGCGCTCGGCAATCTCGATCTGCTTCTTGGCGATGAGCGGGCGGGCGATGGAGGTGCCCAGCAGGTAGAGCCCTTCATATTGCGCATTGGCCCGGAACATCGGGAAGACGTAGTCGCGCACGAATTCGTCGCGCAGGTCCTCGATGAAGATATTTTCTGGCTTGATGCCCAGCAGCAGCGCCTTCTGACGCGCGGGCTCCAGTTCCTCGCCCTGGCCGAGATCGGCCGTAAAGGTCACGACCTCGCAGCCATAGGTGGTCTGCAGCCACTTGAGGATGATGGAGGTATCGAGGCCGCCCGAATAGGCGAGCACGACCTTTTTGACGCGCGTCTGAGCCATGGGTGTGTTCCAGCAATGAATGACGTGTCGCGGCTTAGCCGGGAAGCCGGGCCGGTGCAATGGGGAACGGGCCAGACCCATCCGGCAGGCTGCCCCGGCCTTGCCGTCATTCCCGGGCCGCCGTGCTCCCATGCCGCCACAACCCTTGCTCCGGCCCGCCAAACGGATGACGGTGCGCGGCTTAAGGAGATGCCCATGGCCCAGCGCCCGACCCTTGAATTCTGGTACGATTTCGCCTCGACCTACTCGTACCTGACGGCCATGCGCATCGAGGCCGCCACCGAAATGGCCGGGGTGGACGTGCTCTTTCGGCCGTTCCTGCTCGGGCCGATCTTCGCAGCCCAGGGCTGGACCTCCTCGCCCTTCAACCTCTTTCCCGGCCGTGGCCGCTACATGTGGCGCGACATGGAGCGGGAGGCGGCCCGCCTGCGCATCCCGTTCTACCGTCCCAACCCCTTCCCCCAGAACAGCCTGCTGGCCGCCCGGGTGGCCCTGGTCGGATCGGACCGGGGCTGGACGCCGGCCTTCACGCGCATCGCCTTCACGGAAGAGTTCGGCAACGGGCGCGATATCGCCGAACGGGAGGTCATCGCCGATATCCTGTCGGGGCTGGGTCTCGATGCAACGGCCGTTCTTGCGGACGCGGAAGCCGACACCAACAAGCTGCGCCTGCGGCGGATCGGCGAGGAGGCGCAGGCGCGCGGCGTGTTTGGCGCCCCCACCCTGATCGCCGAGGACGGCGAGATGTTTTGGGGCAACGACAGGCTCGAACGCGCGCTGGAATGGGCGGTCGACGACCGGGCGCGGCGGGCCGATTTCCCGGTCTGAGGAGGCCAGCCGTCGCTGCGGAACAAGCTCAGGGCGACAGGCGCTCCCGTGCGCTTGTTTCCGCTCGCATTTTGCAGTAAACGACGCTCCTATCCGACAAGACGCCAGCGGGCATGATCCACGGGGCGACGCGACAGCGCGTCCCGGTCATGCCCAGTCCTGAAGGAAAAGCGTTTCCAGCCGTCGATTGAGACACACCGGCCCGCCCTTCGCGGCGGCATGCCGGGGACCTGGCCCGACAGGGGCATCCCCGGCAACGGCGACTGGAAGCGGCCCGTCACACGAGCCGCCGGTGGAGCCCCTTAAAGTTGGGCCGTTCAGGAGAACCAATGTCTGCAGCTACACAATATTCGCCGAGCCGTGACGATTTCGCAGCCCTGCTCGAAGAGTCGTTTCTGACGAACGAGATCAGCGAAGGCTCAGTCGTCAAGGGCATCGTGGTCGCGATCGAAAAAGACGTCGCGGTCATCGATATCGGCGCCAAGACGGAAGGGCGCGTCGCCCTCAAGGAATTCGCGGGCCCCAACCGGGACCAGACGGTCAGCGTCGGCGATGAGGTTGAAGTCTATGTCGAGCGCATCGAGAACGCGCTGGGCGAGGCCGTCATCTCCCGCGACAAGGCCCGCCGCGAAGAAAGCTGGGTCAAGCTCGAGAAGGCCTTCGAGGCCGGCGAGCGTGTCAACGGCGTCATCTTCAACCAGGTCAAGGGCGGCTACACGGTCGATCTCGACGGCGCCGTGGCGTTCCTGCCGCGCTCGCAGGTCGACATCCGCCCCGTGCGCGACGTCACCCCGCTCATGGGCGTCAGCCAGCCGTTCCAGATCCTCAAGATGGATCGTCGCCGCGGCAACATCGTCGTGTCGCGCCGGACCGTTCTCGAAGAGAGCCGCGCCGAGCAGCGCTCCGAGCTCGTGGCCAACCTCGAAGAGGGTCAGGTCATCGACGGCGTGGTCAAGAACATCACCGAATACGGTGCGTTCGTGGATCTCGGCGGCATCGACGGCCTGCTCCATGTCACCGACATGGCCTGGCGTCGCGTGAACCATCCGTCCGAGGTCGTGACCATCGGCCAGACCGTCAAGGTCAAGATCATCAAGATCAACCACGAGACGCACCGCATCTCGCTGGGCATCAAGCAGCTTCTCGCCGATCCGTGGGAGGGCATCGCCGCCCGCTACCCGGTCGGAGCAAAGCTCAAGGGCCGCGTCACCAACATCACCGATTACGGCGCGTTCGTGGAACTGGAGCCGGGCATCGAAGGCCTGATCCACGTCTCCGAAATGTCCTGGACCAAGAAGAACGTCCACCCGGGCAAGATCATCTCCACCTCGCAGGAGGTTGAGGTCGTGATCCTCGAGGTCGATCAGGTGAAGCGCCGCATCTCGCTCGGCCTGAAGCAGACGCTTCAGAACCCGTGGGAGGCGTTCGCCGAACTGCATCCGGTCGGCTCCGAAGTCGAAGGCGAAGTGAAGAACAAGACCGAGTTCGGTCTCTTCATCGGCCTCGAGAACGACGTCGACGGCATGGTCCACCTCTCGGACCTCGACTGGAACCGTCCGGGCGAGCAGGTCATCGACGACTTCAAGAAGGGCGACATGGTCCGCGCCCAGGTTCTCGACGTGGACGTCGAGAAGGAGCGCATCTCGCTCGGCATCAAGCAGCTCGGGGGCGACCCCTTCGCGGAAGCCGGCGAGATCAAGAAGGGCCAGATCGTCACCTGCGAGGTTCTCGAGGTGAAGGATGGCGGGATCGAGGTGAAGATCGTCGACACCGACCTCTCGACCTTCATCAAGCGCAATGAGCTGGCCCGCGACCGTGGCGACCAGCGCCCCGAGCGTTTCGCCCCCGGCGAGAAGCTCGATGCCCGCGTCACGCAGTTCGACCGCAAGGCGCGCCGCGTCACCCTCTCGATCAAGGCCCTCCAGGTCGCGGAAGAGAAGGAAGCGATTGCGCAGTTCGGTTCGAGCGATTCCGGCGCATCGCTGGGCGACATCCTCGGCGCGGCTTTGAACAAGGCCAAGACCGACAAGAAGTGAGCGGGCCTCACCGGCCTGTCGCCCCGGGGACATTCCCGGGGCACGCTTTCAACCCGCGCGAGTCATCGCGCGGGTTTTTTGTTGCCGCCAAACAAATCCGCCGGGCCGCGCCGCGGAGCAGGCTTCGTGGAAATTCGTTTCAACAGAATCGAAAACCGCTCTAGGGTGCGCCCGAACGCCCGCCCATCGACTCGACGAGACCCATCCATGATCGACGCCGAAGCCATTGCCGACCGCCGCCGCCTTCGCCGCAAGCTCAGCTTCTGGCGCGTGGTCGGCATTCTCGCCCTGGTGCTGGCCATCGGGACGGCCGGGTTCTTCGCATCCCGTCGCCTTGGCTGGACGGAGGCGGGGCCGCATGTGGCGCGGATTTCCGTCACCGGCGTCATCACGGGCAATCAGGCGATGGCCGATCTCATGGAGCGGGTCGGCAGGGCGCGGTCCGTCGTGGGAGTCGTGGTGTCCATCAACAGCCCGGGCGGCACCACCACCGGCTCGGAAGAGCTCTTCCGCAATATCCGCAGCCTGGCCGCCCGCAAGCCCGTGGTGGCGTTCGTGGACGGCACGGCGGCGTCGGGCGGCTACATCACGGCAATCGCCGCCGACCACATCGTGGCGCGCGAGACCTCGCTGGTGGGCTCCATCGGCGTGCTGTTTCAATACCCGGACGTGTCCGCCCTGTTGGATCGCGTCGGCGTCAAGATGGAGACGATCAAATCGGCTCCTCTGAAAGCCGAGCCCAACCCGTTCCAGCCGACGAGCCCGGAGGCCCGCGCCGCCATCGATTCGGTCGTCCGGGACACCTTCGAGTGGTTCAAGCGACTCGTGCGCGAACGGCGCGGCCTGAGCGATGCGGAACTGGCCGTCGCGTCCACCGGGCAGGTGTTCAGCGGCCACCAGGGCGTGCCGCTCAAGCTCGTCGATTCGGTCGGCGTCGAACGCGATGCGGTCGCCTGGATGGAACGCGAGAAGGGCTTGCGCGCGAACCTGCCGATTCGGGACTGGAAACCCCGCGACGACAGCCCCCTCTCGCTTTTCACCATGGCCGCATGGGGTTCCGATCTGGTCGGTCTGTCAGGGGTGAGCGAGGTGTTTCGGCGGGCCGCCTCCGGCGCGCAGTCGGCTCAGCTTGACGGTCTCCTGGCGGTCTGGCACCCTTCCGAAAAATAAAGCAGCGTCAAACATATAGCCGATAGATGATCAAATCCGAACTGGTGCTCAAACTCGCTGAGCAAAACCCGCATCTGTATCAACGTGACGTCGAGAATATCGTGAACGCGATTCTCGACACGATCGCCGATGCCCTTGCCCGTGGCGACCGCGTCGAATTGCGGGGCTTTGGCGCGTTCTCCGTGAAGAAGCGCGACGCGCGAACGGGGCGCAATCCCCGCACCGGCGAATCGGTGTCCATCTCCGAGAAGGTCGTGCCGGTCTTCAAGACCGGGAAGGAAATGCGGCAGCGGCTGAACCTGCCGCAGAAGGTCCTGAAGACCGCCGCCCAGTAGAAAGAAGGCCGGTCATTCGACAGACCGGACGTTCAAGAGGATTGCCTGTGATTCGCTTCCTGAAGGCGCTTGTCCTTCTGCCCATCGCGATCCTGATCGTGCTGCTCGCGGTCGCCAACCGGCAGATCGTGACCCTGTCGCTCGATCCGTTTTCGCAGACCGCGCCCGAATTCGCGGTGCCGCTGCCGCTCTTTGCGGTGATCTTCGCCGCCGTCATGCTCGGCGTGGTGATCGGCGGCATCGCCGCCTGGCTCGCCCAGGGCAAACACCGGCGCGAACGCCGCCGCTACCGGCGCGAGGCGACGAGCCTGCGCTATGAGACCGACCGGCTCAAGGCCGACACACCGCGCGGCACGCTTCCGGCGGTCCCGCCGTCGCCTTCCAGCCGTCTCTAGACTGATCATGCGCGTCGTCACCGCAGCCGAGATTGATCGTGTCCTCACCTTTCCGGCTCTGATCGAGGCGCTCGCCGAGGCGTTCCGCGGCGATATCGCCACACCGGTCCGCCACCACCATGAGATCGCACGCGACGGGTCGGCCGCAACGCTTCTGCTGATGCCGGCATGGACGGGCGTGGCAGCGCGAGAGGGTTTTCTGGGCGTGAAGATCGTGTCGGTCTTTCCCGAGAACGGCGCGCGCAATCTGTCCAGCGTGCTGGGTACCTACCTGCTGATGGACGGCGCCACCGGCGAGCCCCGCGCAGCGCTCGACGGGACCCGCCTGACGGTTTGGCGGACAGCGGCCGCTTCGGCGCTCGCGTCACGCGCTCTCGCCCGGCCGGATGCCAGCCGCATGGTGATGGTCGGCGCCGGATCGCTCGCACCCTTTCTCATCCGCGCCCATGCAAGCCAGCGACCGCTTCGCGACATCAGGGTGTGGAACCATCGCCCGGAGCGCGCACAGGCGCTTGCCACCGCCCTGCGCGCGGAAGGTCTTCCGGTGACGGCGACGGAGGACCTCGAGGCGGCCATCCGGCAGGCGGATCTCGTGTCCTGCGCGACCTTGTCGGCTGATCCGATCGTCAAGGGAGAATGGCTGAAGCCCGGCGCGCATCTCGATCTTGTGGGCGCTTTCAATCTGCACATGCGCGAAGCCGATGACGCGGCCCTGCAGCGCGCTGCGATCTATGTGGACACGACAGCTGCCCTGTCGGAAGGCGGCGACGTCGCGCTGGCCATCCGCAGCGGCGCGATCGGCGAACAGGATGTCCTGGGGGATCTTGCCGATCTCTGCCGAGAGGTCCCGCCCCGCGATCCGAACGCCATCACGCTGTTCAAATCGGTCGGCACGGCGCTCGAGGATCTGGCTGCGGCAATGCTGGTGTGGCGCAGCCTCCCCCCGACGGCATAGACTGCGCGCATCATGGACCATCTCGTTAAAATCTGCGGGCTCTCGACGCCGGAGACACTCGAGGCCGCCCTGGCCGCGCGAGCCGATCTCGTTGGCTTTGTGCGCTTTCCCAAGAGCCCGCGCCACGTGAGCCTCGAGACCGGTCGCGCCCTGTCGGCGCAGGCCAAAGGACGTGCCGGCCGGGTCGTCCTGCTCGTCGATGCGGACGATGCCGAAATCGACAGCGCGATCGAGGCGCTGGATCCGGACATGCTGCAACTGCACGGCAGCGAGAGCCCCGAGCGTGTCGCCTTCATCCGCCGCCGCTTCGGGCGGCCGGTTCTCAAGGCGCTGGGAATTGCCACCGCACAGGATCTCGCGGCCGCCACTGGTTATCTGACGTCTGCCGACTATCTTCTGCTCGACGCCAAACCGCCCAGGCAATCCGACGCGCTTCCGGGCGGCAACGGCCTGTCGTTCGACTGGGGCCTAATCGACAGCCTTGACCGGACGCTCCCGTTCATGTTGTCAGGGGGCCTCGATCCCGCCAACGTGGCCGAGGCGATCAGGCTGACGCGGCCCGACGCGGTCGATGTGTCGTCGGGGGTGGAAAGCGGGCCCGGCGTCAAGGACCCCGATCGCATCGGGGCATTCGTGAAGGCGGCCAGGGCGGCATTTGCCGTACCGGCCATTTGACCATTCGCGCATCGGCTTTTTTGACGATGCGGCAGCAGCGTAAGGCAGGATCGGCGTGACAAATCAGCCCCAACCCAATTCCTTTCGCACCGGACCCGACGAGCGCGGGCATTTCGGTATTTTCGGCGGCCGTTTCGTCGCCGAAACGCTGATGCCCCTGGTGCTCGATCTCGAGCAGGCCTATGCGGACGCCAGGGCGGACCCGGCCTTTCATGCCGAGATGTCGAGCATGATGACCCACTACATTGGTCGTCCGAGCCCGCTCTATTTCGCCGAACGCATGACCGAGCATTTCGGCGGGGCGAAAATCTACTTCAAGCGCGAAGAGCTGAACCACACCGGCGCCCACAAGGTGAACAACGTGCTGGGCCAGATTCTTCTCGCCCGCCGCATGGGCAAGAAGCGCATCATCGCCGAGACCGGCGCCGGCCAGCACGGGGTCGCGACCGCCACCCTGTGCGCGCGCTACGGGCTGGAATGCATCGTCTACATGGGCGAGGTCGACGTGGCGCGCCAGCAGCCCAACGTCTTCCGCATGAACATGCTGGGCGCCAAGGTGGTGCCGGTGACCTCGGGCACCCGCACCCTGAAGGACGCCATGAACGAGGCCCTGCGCGACTGGGTCACCAACGTGGCCGATACGTTTTATTGCATCGGCACCGTCGCTGGCCCGCATCCCTACCCCGCCATGGTGCGCGATTTCCAGAGCGTGATCGGCACCGAAACCCGCGACCAGATGATGGCGGCCGAGGGACGGCTGCCGGATTCGCTGGTCGCCTGCATCGGCGGCGGCTCCAATGCCATCGGCCTGTTCCACCCCTTCCTCGACGATCCGGAGGTGGAGATCTACGGCGTGGAGGCGGCGGGCCACGGCCTCGACAAGCTCCATGCCGCCTCCCTGTCGGGCGGCCGTCCGGGCGTGCTGCACGGCAACCGCACGTACTTGCTCATGAACGATGACGGCCAGATCCAGGACGCGCATTCGATCTCGGCCGGGCTCGACTATCCGGGCATCGGTCCCGAGCATTCCTGGCTGCACGATATGGGCCGGGTGCATTACATCTCGGCCACCGACGAGGAGGCGCTGGAGGCGTTCCAGCTCTGCGCCCGGCTCGAAGGCATCCTGCCGGCGCTCGAACCCGCCCATGCGCTCGCGCGGGTCAAGGATCTCGCTCCCGCAAAGCCCAAGGATCACCTGATGGTGGTCAATATCAGCGGCCGTGGCGACAAGGACATCCCGCAGATCGCCGAGATCCTCGGGGCCCGTCTCTCCTGAGAGCGACGCGACCCGTTCCGTAGGGGCCGGGCGTGCCGACTTTTGTCAACTTTTGCCAGACCGTGCTATGGGACCGCCCATGACAACACGCATTGAAGCCCGTTTTGAGAAGTGCCGCGCGGAAGGCCGCGCCGCCCTCGTCACCTATGTGATGGCGGGCGATCCGGATCCGGAGACGTCGCTGGCGATCCTGAAGAGTTTGCCCAAGGCCGGCGCCGACATCGTCGAGTTCGGCCTGCCCTTCACCGATCCCATGGCCGATGGCCCGGCGATCCAGGCGGCCGGCCTGCGGGCCCTGAAGGTGGGCCAGGACACGGTCAAGACCCTGGCGCTGGTCCGCCGGTTCCGGGACGAGGATGCCCAGACCCCGGTGATTCTCATGGGGTATTTCAACCCGATCCACACCTATGGTCGCGACCGATTCCTGGTTGACGCGAAGGCTGCCGGCGTCGACGGGCTGATCGTCGTCGATCTGCCGCCCGAGGAAGACGACGAATTGTGCCTGCCCGCGTTGAGAGCCGGATTGGCCTTCATCAGGCTCGCCACGCCGACGACTGACGACAAGCGCCTGCCGGCAGTGCTCGCCAATACGGGCGGGTTCGTTTATTACGTTTCGATCACCGGCATCACCGGCATGGCGACACCCGATTTCGGCAAGGTCGCCACGGCGGTGGAGCGGATCAAGCGGCACACGCCCCTGCCCGTCGTCGTCGGGTTCGGCGTCAAGAGCGGTGCCCATGCGGCAGCGGTCGCCCGTGGCGCCGATGGCGTCGTCGTCGGGTCAGCCCTCATCGATGCCCTCAAGGGGACGCTCGATGCGGATGACCGGGCCACGGCAGGCACGGTGGAGGCCGTCACCACCCTGGTGAAGGAATTGAGCGAAGGCGTGCGCTCGGTCAACAAGCGCGCCGCCGCATAATCCAACCGGCGTCACCGCTGGACCTCACCGGTCATCCACGCGCGCCGCCCCAAGGGCGCCGGAGCCGGACCCGGTCCGCAACGACGCGAAAGGACAAAGACATGAATTGGATCTCCGAAGTCGTTCGACCGAAGATCAAGACGTTGTTCAAGCGCGAGACACCCGATAACCTCTGGATCAAGTGCCCGGATACCGGGCAGGTCGTGTTCCACAAGGACGTCGAGGCGAACCAGTGGGTCATTCCCGGTTCGAACCACCACATGCGCATTTCGGCGACGCAGCGCCTCGGCCTCATGTTCGATGGCGGCACCTGGACGGATGTGACCCTGCCCGAGGTGGCGGTCGACCCGCTCAAGTTCCGTGACGAGAAGCGCTATGTGGACCGCCTGAAGGACGCGCGCGCCAAGACCGGCCAGCCAGATGCGTTCCGGGTCGGTTTCGGCGAAGTCGAGTCCATCGCGATGACGGTTGCGGTGCAGGATTTCGGCTTCATGGGCGGGTCCCTCGGCATGGCGGCAGGCGAGGCCTTCGTCAAAGGTGCCATGACCGCGCTGGAAAAGCAGACCCCCTACATTCTCTTTGCCGGCTCCGGCGGCGCGCGCATGCAGGAGGGCATTCTGTCCCTCATGCAGATGCCCCGCACGATCGTCGGCATCCGCCGCCTGCGCGAGGCGCGCCTGCCCTATATCGTGGTGCTGACCAACCCGACCACGGGCGGCGTTACCGCCTCCTACGCGATGCTGGGGGACGTCCATATCGCCGAGCCCGGCGCGCTCATCGGGTTTGCGGGGCCGCGCGTCATCGAGCAGACCATCCGCGAAAAGCTGCCCGACGGCTTCCAGCGGGCCGAGTACCTCAAGGACCACGGCATGGTGGACATGGTGGTGCACCGGCACGACATCAAAGCCACGGTGGCGCGCCTTGCGGGCCTCTTCACCAAGAGGCCGGCGATCGCCGCCTGACGTCTCGCACAAAAGTCGCCTCGGCGGTCCCGGCTGGGGCCGGACCCTGCGACAGGGGGCTATTCGCATGGATTCTTCCGATGCGCTGATCGCGCGCTTCCTGGCGCTGCATCCCAAGACCATCGATCTGTCGCTGGGACGCATCCAGCGGCTGCTCGGCCAGTTGGGCCACCCCGAACGCCGCCTGCCCCCGGTCATCCATGTGGCGGGCACCAACGGCAAGGGATCGACCATCGCGTTCATGCGGGCGATCCTGGAAGCCGCGGGCCTGGCGGTGCATGTCTACACGTCGCCCCATCTGGTGCGGTTTCACGAGCGCATCCGCCTCGGCCGGTTCGGCGGCGGGCATTATGTCGAGGAAGACCGGCTGGTCGAAGCGTTCCGCCGCTGCGAGGCGGTAAATGCCGGGCTGCCCATCACGGTGTTCGAAATCACCACAGCGGCGGCGATCCTGCTGTTTTCCGAAGAGCCGGCGGACGTGCTGCTGCTCGAGGTCGGGCTCGGCGGACGGTTCGACGCCACCAACGTGATCGATCGCCCGGCTGCCGCGGTCGTGACCTCCATCGGCCATGACCATGCGGAATATCTGGGCACCACACTCGAGGGCATCGCGGGCGAAAAGGCCGGGATCTTCAAACGCGGCTGTCCGGCGGTGATCGCCGCCCAGGATTATCTTGCGGCTGATCAGACCCTGCGCCAGGAGGCCGAGCGCATTGGCGCATCGCCAATCATCGTCGGCATGCAGGATTTCTCGGTTCACGAGGAAAGCGGGCGGCTCGTCTACCAGGACGAGAAGGGCCTGCTCGACCTGCCCCGGCCGCGGCTCATCGGCCGCCATCAATATATCAATGCCGGGACCGCCATCGCGGCCCTGCGCGCAGCAGGCTTCGAGCAGTTCGAGACCGCAGCCTTCGAGGCCGGCCTTGCCAATGCGGAATGGCCCGGCCGGTTGCAGCGTCTCTCGCGGGGCCGGCTACCGGGTCTCGCGCCTGACGGCAGCGAGTTGTGGCTCGATGGCGGCCACAATGCCGATGGCGGACGGGTGCTGGCCGCCGCCATGGCGGACCAGAGCGAGCGCAAGGATGCGCCCCTCGTGCTCATCGTCGGGATGCTGGGCACCAAGGATTCCGATGCCTTCTTCCGCAATTTCATCGGCCTTGCCCGCGAGGTCATCGCGGTGCCGATCAGCGGCCAGATCGCCGCCCGCCCGGCCGCCGAGGTGGCGGCCATCGCCGCAGAAGTCGGCCTGACGACCTCGGTCCAGGCGAGCGTCGAATCAGCGCTCGCCTCGCTGCACGACTATGTCTGGGACCGGCCGCCGCGCATCCTCATCTGCGGGTCGCTCTATCTCGCAGGCGAAGTGCTCGCCGCCAACGGAACCCTGCCGCACTGAGAGAGGGGCCGCGCATGAAAAAGGGGCCTTGCGGCCCCTTTCAAACGTCCATCGGTCGAGAACCGGGTTCAGGCGGAGGCCTGGATCCACTTGGCGAGATCGCCCTTGGGTGCGGCGCCGATCTTCTGGGCCACCACCTTGCCGTCCTTGAACATCATCAGGGCCGGGATCGAGCGGATGCCGTACTCGGACGAGACCTGCGGGTTCTCGTCGACGTTCAGCTTCACGATCTTCACCTTGCCGCCCATTTCGGCCGAAATCTCTTCAAGGGCCGGACCGATCATGCGGCAGGGGCCACACCATTCGGCCCAGAAATCCACCACGACAGGCTCAGCGGACTTGAGGACGTCTTCGCCGAAGCTGGAATCGGTTACCTTTACGGTCGCCATGTCAGTCACCTTTGCTTTTGGACGCGACTCAGCAGCGAGCCGCGGGCATTGATGCCAACGTAAGAACCGGCTCCCCCGGAATCAAGCAGGACCGGTCGCGCCTCACGCGGCGTTGAGGCCCGACAGTGCGGCGTCGAGCACCCCATCCTGCAATTCATGCACCACCGGACCGGCTGTCCAGACCAGGAAGGCGCGCACCCGCTTGTCGGGATAGATCTCCTGCAGCAGGGCCCGATACAGCGCCATCTGGGTGACATATGCGGCAGGCACAGGTGCGCCCTCCCGAGGGGGGCGGGCCGTAGTCTTGAAATCGGCCACCAGCACCTCGGTGTCGCGCACGGCCAGCCGGTCCATCTGGCCCGAGACGAAAAGCGTGCCGGTAGACGTCAGCACCTGTCCGGCAATGGGCGCCTCGGCGCGAGATCCAGGGGCGAATAGGGGGGCCAGATCCGGATGCTGCAGCACGCTCAGCGCATGGCTGGCGAACGCGTCGCGCAGGGATGGCGCAAGCCGGGGCGCCCGCGCCTTCACAAAGCCGAGCGCCAATGCGTGCCGATGCTCGGGCGGGACATCTGGCAGGCGTTCGATCAGCGCGTGGACGATCGTGCCCCGTAGCCTCGCCTCGGGCGCATAGGGTCCGTCCCCTGGCCGTGTGAGCCTGTCGGCTGCTCCCAGCGCGCTCGACGGGCGGATCGGCGGTAACGGCTCCGGCTCGGGCACGACCTTTTTGGCAAGCCAGCCAGGCACGTCCGCACAGACGACATCCTCCCGCGTGGGATCGGCCGTCCCTGGGGTCGCCGGTGGCCCGTCGCGCCAGGTGGAGACCGGGCCGAACGGGCCCTCGCTGTCCTCGAGAGCACCCGGCTTGAGGCCCAGCCCAAGGCGGATCATCTCCGACCAGGCCTGCGGCGCGACAGTCTTGCCGGCGGTGAGATAGGGGGCCACCACCAGCCTGTCCTTGGCCCGCGTCATGGCCACGTAGAGGAGACGGTTATGCTCCTCCATGGCCCTGTCGTGCAGAACCGCCCGCGCCGCCGCGATCACATCGGAATCGTATGCCTTCCCGGGCGACCAGACCGGGAGCGTCCTGCCGGAGACGGTCGGCACCTGCAGCAGGACGGGATCGGCGCCGCGCACGGTGCAGCCGTCGAACAGAATGACGATGGGCGCTTCCAGCCCCTTGGCGCCGTGCACGGTCATGACGCGCACCTCGTCGTTGGTCGACTCGAGATCGCGCTTGATGGTGTGGTCCGCGGACTCAAAACGGTCGAGAAACGTCACCAGCGAGGGCGTGGAAAGAGCCTCGGATTGGTGGGCGGCCGACAGGAACGCGTCGATGGCGTCCCCGGCCTCGCTGCCGAGACGCGCCACAAGCCGCGCCCGCCCACGGAGGGGACCGAGCAGGAAGGCGAAGAACCCGAACGGACCGCGCTCGCGGGCAAGCTCCCGCCATTGGCGCAAGCTCTCGCAGGCGCGGGCGGCGGCCGGGTCACGATCGAGAGCGTGCCGCTCAAGGGCGGCGAGCAGGGATTCGCTGTCGCCGCGGGAGGACGCGATGCGGATGAGATCGTCGTCGGTCAGGCCCACCAGGGGCGATTTCAGCGCGGTGGCCAGCGTCAGGTCGTCGTTCGGCAACAGCGCGGCGCGGCCCGCCGCCACGAGATCCATGACGGCGATGTGCTCGCCGATATTGAGCCGGTCGGCGCCCGCCACCGGTACGCCCTTTTCCTTGAGGGCTCTGATCACCGCCTCGAACGCGGCGCCGCGCTTGCGCACCAGCACCAGCACCTCGCCGGCCCGCCACAGCCGCCCGGTCTCGTCGCCGATGGTCATGGCGCGCTTGATGAGATCGGCGATGCGACCTGCCACCACGACCGGCGGCGCATGCTGCTCGGGCGCGTCCACGGGTAGGACCCAGGCGTCGGGCTCGTCCTCGTCCTGCGGCGTGACGACAGGCCACAACTCGACGAGTCCCGGCACCTGCGGCCGGGCACTCTCATGCACCGTCCCGATGGCCTGATCCTCGAACGACAGGCCCCTGAAATGCGACTCGACCGCGAAGGTGGCATCGACCGCCGACAGAACGGCCGGCGTGGAGCGGAACGACAGGGTCAGGCGCACATCCGCGAACGCGAGTTCGGCAGCATCCAGCTTGCGCTTCCACTTCTTCCGGCTGGCCTCGAATTCCTGCGGGTCCGCACCCTGGAAACCGTAGATCGACTGCTTGGGATCGCCGACCGCGAACAGCGTGCGGACCCGCGTGCCGCCGGCCCCGGCGCCCGCCGTGAAATCGGCCGTGATGCGATCAAGGATCTCCCATTGCTCGGGATTGGTGTCCTGCGCCTCGTCCACCAGCACATGGTCGATTCCGCGATCGAGCTTGTAGAGCACCCACGCGGCATCGCCCCGCGACAGCAGGGCCAGGGTCTTGTCGATGAGGTCCTGAAAATCGAGCGCCCCATGCCGGGCCTTGGCCTGATCGACCCGCGCGCCGATCTCGGCCGCCAACGTGAACAAGGCCGCGGTCCGCTGGAGGGCCAGCGCGGCTTTCGCTTTCGATTGCAGCCCGACAAGGCGGGTCTGCTCGGCGAGCATCCGCTCGGTCACGGACAAGGGCACGGCCTTGGTGAGGAAGGCCGAGGATTTGCGCGGGGTTCTATCCTTGGTGAAGAACACGTCGAGATAATGGGCGAGCCGCTCGTCGTGGGCGCGGGCGCCAAAAGCCGCCGAAAGGCCGGACGCGCGAGCCTCGTCGGTCGCCTTTCCGGTGCGCAGCTCGGCCGCAAGGCCCAGCCATTCGGCGGGCGGGATGCCGCCTTCCAGCATGGCGTGCTCGACCGTTGCGACATCCTCGCCATGGCCCAGGCCCAGCGCCCCGCGAAGCCGGTTGAGGCCTACCGCCACGCCGCCTTCCTGCCGCAGGAACGCTTTGCAGCGAAGTGCCGCGCTCAAGGCTGCCGAGAGCTTATCGCCGGCCGCCTCGACGCTGACGATCGCCAGCGCGTCGTGAAGCTGCGGATAGGCCCCGCTTGCCGAATCGGCCAGCACGTTTGCGGTCTCGGTCGCCAGCATTTCGGCGGTCTGGTTCTCGTCCAGCACGGAAAACCGCGCCGGCACATTGGCCTCGAACGGCACCAGATGCAGCAGCCGCTCGCAGAAGGCATGGATCGTGTCGATCTTGAGCCCGCCCGGCGTCTCCACGGCCCGGGCAAACAGGGTCCGGGCAAGCCGCACCTGCGCGCGCGTCGGAGGCCTTCCTTCGAGTTCGGTGAGTTCCGTCACCAGGTCCTCGTCGTCGAGCGTCACCCACTTGCCGAGCAGCTCGAACACGCGGATCGCCATGTTGGCGGCCGCAGCCTTCGTGAAGGTCAGGCACAGGATGCGGCCGGGGGCGCAGCCGTCGAGCAGCAGCCGCACCACGCGGTCGGTCAGCACCTTGGTCTTGCCCGCGCCCGCATTGGCCGACACCCACGCCGAGGCGCGCGGATCGGCGGCGCGGCGCTGCGCCTCCCTGGTGTAGTCGGGAATGACGAGATCGCTCCTCATTCGAGCCCCTCGCCGCTCACCAGCGACCATTCCTTGACCCGCGCCAGATGGTCGTAATCCGAATAGCGGCGCGCATATTTCGGGAACGGCCGCGACAGATAGGGCGCCTCGCCCCGGGCGAACCGGGCGATCATGCCCTCGAACCGGCGCGCATGCTCGTCGATGATCTTGGCGACCGGCCGCGTTTCGTCCCGCGTCGGCTCGATGCGCCGCGGAACCATGGGCTGGCGGCCGCCGGTCGTGTGCATGTAGAGAAGATCGGGTGCTTCGCGCGCCCGCGGCAGGCCCTTGAAGGCGGCCCGCATCAGCATGACGGCCTCCAGCGTCAGCTGTGGCGAGAAACCCGCATAGACTTCGCGCAATCCGGGCGGCTGCCCGGTCTTGAAATCGACGATGATGAAGGAGCCATCGCGGCGATGTTCGATCCGGTCGGCGCGCGCCCGCAGGGTGAAGATCGTCCCGTCGGCCAGCGGAATGGCGAGCGCGCCCGCGCATTCCGCGTAGACCTCTACGAGATCGGGGCGGCGGGCGCTTTCCCACTGGACGAAATCGGTCGCCAGCCGCACGAAGCGCGGCCACCACTCGGCATGAAGTTCCGGGAACGCTTTTGCGACGGGCGCGAACTCCGCAACGCCGCGAGCCAGCAGATCCTCGAGAGCGTTGGCCGGAAGGGCGCGCGGGTGGGCCTGGGCAAACCCGCCAAGCACGTCATGAATGATCGTCCCCCGGTCGGCGGCCCCCGGCGCCACCGCGATCCCGTCCAGCGCATCGAGCTTCAGGATGTGCCGGGCGAAGATCGCATAGGGATCGCGCACCAGGATCTCGATTTCCGTCACGCTGAGCGCGCGCGGAAAGAGCGCGGCATCGGGAAGGGGCCGGGGCCGGCGGAGCGGCGGTGCTGGGGGAAGCCGGTCGATCTGTTGCGCCCAGTGCCGATAGCGCGCGCCCTCTTCCGTGACGCGCGCCCAGGTGGCCTCACCGGTGAAGGCCTTGAGCCGCTGGAGGAATCGCGACGGCACCATGGGAGAGCCGTCGCGCTTCTGCGCCCGTGTCATGATCACATCCCGGGTGCCCAGGGCCTGCACGAAGTCGTGCGCGGTCTGGCCGATGCGGCGCTCCGGCGGGGCGAGGCCGACACGGGCGCGCATGGGACGGTTGAGAAACGCATCGGTGATCGTGCGCGGCGGCCAGGTGCCCTCGTCCAGTCCGCCCAGCACCATGCGGTCGACCGACAGCAGCCGCGCCTCGAGCAGCCCCAGGATCTTGATGCGCCGGTGGGTCGATTTTGGTGACGGGCTGAGGGTCAGTTGCCGGGCGAGCGTGGTGAAGAAGGCCGGATAATCGGCAAACCGCCCGACCAGCGGCTGATCGTCCTCGGCGCGAATCTCCGACAGGGCGAGGTCATCGAACAGCCCCCACAGCGCCTCGAGCGAGGGATCGTCCCGTCCCGCCTCCGGTTCGGATTCGGGCCCGGCCACAAGCTGTTCCACCGCGCTGCGATGAACCTCTGTCAGGGCGATGAGGTCGAGGTCGTCTTCGCCCTTGGTCAAAGGCGAGAATTCCGAAAAGACGGCTTCCAGCCGCTCCAGCAGGGCATCGGCCAGATCCCACTCCTCTGGCGACAGATTCCGACGGGCGCGCGGCAGACGACGGCTTGTGTCCGCGCGATTGACCGCAAGCGTCGCCCGCATGCCGGACAGGCCCTCGCCCGGCGCAGGACCCCGCAGGACGCCGATCTCGAGAACCGAGGAGGCCAGCTCCACGGTCTCGCGCGGCCATCCGAGGCGGAACAGCGGATGCGCCAGCAGGGCCAGCACCGACAGGGGCCGCAGATCGTCGGCCGCCGCATCAGCCGCCAGGCGGGCGAGCCGCCCCGCCGGGGTGTCGGAGAGCGGACAGCCGGCCGAATCCTCGACCGCGATCCCCCAGCGGTCGAGCTCGGCCGAAACCCGTGCGGCCAGCGCCCGATCGGGGGTGACCAGGGCTGCGGTCCGGTGCGGATCGACCAGCACCTCGCGCAGGGCTACCGCGATGGCAAGCGCCTCCTCGCGCTCGTCGGCTGCCTCCACCACGGCAAGGCCGTCGCATCCCGCAGCGCTGAGGGCCAGGCGCTCATCGGTGGGTATCGCCGACCACCGGTCGGTGGAATAGGCCGGGCGCAGGGCCTCGGACAGGACCCGGAGCCGGGCCCTGGCGCCTTCCTGCGGGTCGCCCAGCACCACGACGTCGGCGCGCGCGACCTTGAGATGGGATTCGACCAGCCGCCGCAGGATCGCCTGCGGGTGGGTATGGACCGGGTCGGTATCCTCGTCGCCCAGGCCGCCGATCATGGCCCAGCTCTCGTCGTCGAGATCGGTGTCGAGCCCCGGCAGCACGACCGCGCCCCGGGGCAGGCGGGCGATGGCCGCCATGAGATTGGCGGTGGCGGGAATCGAGCCGGTCGAGCCCGCCACGATCATCGGCGTTGACGGGCAATCGCGGGTGAGCCGCCGGGCTTCCGCGTCCATCAGCGCGCCGCGCCGGACGGCCGGATCGCTCGCCTGACGGTCGGCGAGAATCTGCGGCCAGTATTCGCTGACGATCTGCACGAAGTTGCGGGTGATGCGGAAATATTCCGAGAAATCCGCCTCGACGGCGCGGTCGAGGGCCTGCCAGTCGATCCCTTCCGTGGTGAAGGAATCCATCAGGGTTTCGAGATCGGCCGCCAGATTGACCGCATCGGCAGGCGAGCCCGGCACCAGGAACGGGACGTCGGGGCCGAGTTGCAGCAGGGTGCGGTCGACCTCGGCCGACCAGCGCTGGATCAGGCGGGTCAGGATCAGCCGCCGTTCGAGCGGCGGAATGGGGGGCTTGAGAGCAGCCGCCCCCTCAAGCGGCGTGCCCTCCAGCCCCGACAATTCGAACTCCGCCCCGTCGGCTTCACCGAGCGGCACGATGCGGGGCAGAAGCTGCGCCCGTCCGCCGCCGCGCTCGGCCAGGAGCGCAATCAGCGCCCGCGTCGCCCGGCGGGTCGGCACATAGATGGTGATATCGGCAAGCGCCGCCGGATCGTCGCCCAGTTTTCCCACAAGGCGGCCGTCGAACAGCGCATCGACGAGGGTCGGCAGAAAGGGGCTGCCCGGCGCGATGGAGAAGACGTGCGCGGCCTGCTCCCTCATCGCACCCCGGCGGACAGGCAGACTTCCGCCTCGGCGATGGCGTGCGGTTCGCCCACATGCAGCCATTGCCCGTCGAGCGGCAGACCATAAAGGCGGTCCCGGGCGATCGCCCGATCGTAGAAGAGATTGGCCGAGAACGGCCCTTCGGGGCTGCCATGGACCAATTCGGGTTTCACGATGGCAACGCCCGCGTACACGTACGGCACGCTGCCGCCGGATGGCCTTCTCGCGAGGCGGCCCGACGCCGCCATGCTGAAATCGCCCATGCCGTCATAGCCGACGCTGGTTTCGCGCGGCGCGATCAGCATCAGGATGTCCATGCTGTCCGGGTCCCAGGCCGCGATCAGCCGCCCGAGATTGGGCCTTCCGCCCTCGACCCAGATCGAATCCGAATTGAAGGTGATGAACGGTGCGCCGCCCAACAAGGGCAGGGCCTTCCTGACGCCGCCGCCGGTTTCGAGAACCGCCTCGCGCTCGTCCGAGATGACGATGGCCGGGCTCCGGCGCTGCCGGAGATGCGCCTCCAGCATGTCGGCGAAATGGTGGACATTGACCACCACCACATCCATCCCGGCCTCATCCAGCCGGTCGAGGGCGAAATCGATCAGCGTCCGGCCACCGACCTTGACGAGGGGCTTCGGCATCGTGGCGGTGAGCGGGAGCATGCGCTTGCCGAGACCCGCGGCAAGCACGATGGCGGTGGTGGGGGCGTTCAGCAGGATGGGGGACAAGGGGCGGCTCGGGTTCAGGCGGCGGGGGGCGAATCGTCCGGATGCGGGATCAGCCGCGGCAGGTAATTCTCATACCATGCCTTCAGCTTGGAGAGCGACGGATGGGCGAGATTGCGCATGAGATAGGCCTCGATGCGCGGCAGATGCCGCAGGTAATGGGGCTTGCCGTCGCGCCGGTCGAGCCGCGCGAAAATGCCCAGGATCTTGGTGGCGCGCTGGGTGCCCATGATGGCGTAGGCGCGGGCGAAAGCCGCCACGTTGAAGCCCGGATCCACCGCGCGGCGCTCGCGCGCATAGACGCCGATGAGCTTGAGTTCGAGATCGGGCGGGACGGTCTGCCGGGCATCCTGCAGCAGGGAAGCGACGTCGTAGGCGGGCGAGCCCAGCACCGCATCCTGGAAATCGATGAGGCCGACCCGCGCGAGCCCTTCGCGCTCCGGCAGCCAGATCAGGTTGGGCGAATGGTAGTCGCGCAGGGTCCAGGTGGCGGGCGCAGCCAGGATTTCCTGCAGGGTTTCGGTCCAGATATTGACGAATTCCGCCCGGGCCGAGCCCGACAGGTGGGTGCCGATGATGTGCGGCACATACCAGTCGGTCAGCAGCTCGACCTCGATGAGCAGGGCCTCGAGATCGTAGGGCGGAAGCGCATGCTCCTGGCCCTCGGTCACCGGCAGCACATGCGGCAGCGCGCTGGTGTGAAGCTTGGCCAGAAGCCGGGTCGCTTCCGCATAGCGCTCCGGGATGGGGCCGGCCTCGTCGACGACGGGCTCGGCGCCAAGGTCCTCCACCAGCAGAAGACCAGCCTCGAGATCCTCGCCATAGATGCGAGGCGCGCTCAGCCCCAGTGCCCGCAGGCCGCGATCCATGGCGACGAAAGCGTGGACCGTCTCGGCGAGCTTCGCGATGGTGGTGTAGGGACGGCCCCGGCGCACGGGCGGGCCGACCGGCCGCGGCGGGGAAATCATCAGAAGCGCGGTGTCGCCGCGCGGCTTCACCAGACGCTCATACGAGCGAATCACGGAGGCGTCGCTCGGCATGGGCGCGCGCGTCGCATCGGCCCAGCCGCTCTGCTCCACCAGCCCCTGAAAGGCCCGCAGACGGCGAAGGCGGGCAGCAAAGGAGCCGGACCCGCTCAAGGAGACGATGCGGCCACGGCCGGCGGTGCCGGGCGCGAATTCCAGCGTGATGTGAAGCCGTTCCGCCTTCAAGGCGTCGTCGGCGCGCTCCGGCCATTCCACCAGCGTGATGGCGGCGTCGGTCGCGTCCTCCCAGCCGAGTTCAACCAGCTCCTGACCGCCGCCCAGACGATAGAAATCCGCGTGCACGATGGGACACGCGGGCGAATCGTAGGTCTGCATCAGCGTGAAGGTGGGGCTTGGAACCTCAAGATCGGGGTCCTCCGCGAGGAGCCGGATCAGCGCGCGCGCCAGCGTCGTCTTGCCGGCCCCGAGGCCGCCCGACAGCGTGACGAGATCGCCAGCGCGCAGTTCGTCCACGAGAATCCGGGCGAAACGCTCCGTCGCCGCATGGTCGTCCAGCGAGATCGTCCAACCGGGCTGCGATGAATCCTGCGCGTGCATGAGGTCCAATCTGTCTCACCTTCGTCGAATGTGGAGCGGCCGGTCAATTTATTCGGCGGCGAGCGGTGGTAGCGCATTCTGAGCGGATCGGCCATCCGACGGCGATTCATGGCGTTCGGCCGGAAACGTGCAGGTGACGGTCGTGCCCATGCCAGGCGCCGACACGAGTTCGATCCGGCCCCCGTGCAGCTCCACGAAGGAGCGCACGATAGACAGGCCGAGGCCCACGCCGCGATGGCGCGTGCCCAGCGTGTGGCTCTCGAACCGCTCGAAGATGCGCGCCTTCACCTCCGGCGGGATGCCGCGCCCTTCGTCCTTGACCTCGAACATCACCTCCGGGCCGCGCTTGCGGGCGAGCACCCGGATCGTCTGGCCGGGAGACGAGAAGCCGACCGCATTGGACAGGAGGTTGAAGAGGATCTGCCGGATGCGTTTTCCATCGGCGGTGAAGGACCCGATATCGTCCGGCACGTCGATATCGACGCGCAGGGACGCCTCGGCCAGGCGGTCCTCGAGCCCGCGCATGGCGGCCTCGATCGTTGAGCGGATGTCTACCAGTTCCGGACTCAGTTCGAGCGAGCCGGTATCGATGGAGGCGAGATCCAGGATGTCGTTCAGGATCGCCAGCAGCGCGCCCGAGGAGCGCATGATGTGATCCGCATAGTCGCGCTGGCGCGGGTTGAGCGTCCCGACCGTCTCGTCGCCCAGGAGCTGGGCGAAGCCGATGACGTTGGTCAGCGGCGAGCGCAGCTCGTAGGAGACGTGGTGGACGAACTCGTCCCGCAGGCGCGAGGCGCGTTCGAGGGCGTCATTGCGCTCGGTCAGCGCGCGCGCCACGCTGACGCTGGCCGTGACGTCGATGAAGGTCAGCAGCGTCGCGCCGTCCGGCAGCGGCTGGGCGGCGCATTCGAGCACCGAACCGTCGCTGAGATCCATCCGGCAATCCATCCCGGTGCGCGAATCCGCCAGTCCCGCGACGGCGCCGCGCAACTCGACCCAGATCTCGTCCTGCGGCGCGAGGCGGCGGCAGGCGCGGATGATCGCATCGATGTGCGGATGCTCGGTCGTCAGCGATGCGGGCAGCTCCCATAAATCGGCGAAGGCGCGGTTGTGCAGCTTGAGGCGGCCATCGGAGCCGAACACCGCGACGCCTTCCTTGAGGGTGTCCAGCGTCTCGCTCTGGACGCGGGTCAGCGCGGTGACCTGGGATTCGAGCTGCACGCGCTCGCTGACATCGTCGAACAGGTAGGTGACGCCGCCCTTCGGGTTCGGATTGACGACCACCCGCAACGTGCGCCGGTCCGGCAGGTGCCACCAGGTCTCGTTGGATTCCACCGCCCGGTAGCCCGACAGGATATCGGCCTTCCAGGCGCGGAAATCCGCCTGCTCGGGGAGCTTGCGGGCGGTGCGCAGGCGATCCAGCACCTCGCTGTCGCTCGGCCGCGAGGCGAGGAAGGCCGGATCGAGGCTCCACAATTGCTGGTAGGCCGCATTGCTGAAGATCAGGTTCTGGCCGGCATCGAAAATCGCCACGGCGGTCGGGAGTTGGTCGAGGGTGCGCAGCTGCGCGTCCATCTGGCGCTGCAGGTCGATCCGCACCGCCTCGAGTTCCGACACATCGACGGCGATGCCCGCGCTGCCGGTGCCGGTCGGGCGCTCGACCACGTCGAGGACCGTGCGCTTGCCGGCCATCACCGTGGTGACGCGGGCCGCATAGGTCGCGCCGGCCTTGCGCTTGCGCCCGGCCTCCTCGCGGGTCGAGCGGTCGAAGAGTTCGAGCGAACGGTTCGTCGCATCGGCGATGTCGGCCGCCTCGACCGAGCGCAGATAGGCGTGGTTCGCCCAGACCAGCACATCGTCCCCGTCGCGAATCCAGAGCGGATGCGCGACCGCGTCGAGCAGGCTCGTCATGGCCAGCAGATCGCCCTGGGCCGCCGAAAGATCGGCGCGTCCGAGCAGCAGTTCGGCCCGGTCGCCGGTGACGTCTCGAAGACGCAGGATGGCGCGGCCGCCGATCGTGCGTCCCTCGACGTCGATGAAGCGGTCGCCGGAGGCTCGGGCGGTCAGGCGAAAGGCCTCGCCGCGCTGCTTGAGACGATCGAGGGCGGAATCGACCGCTGCCGCGTCGGTGGGGCTGAGCCAGGCGCCGAAGGCCAGCGCCCGCTGGGCCGGCGCACCGTCTGCCACGAGAGACGGATCGCCCTCGAAACGGGGTTCGCCGTCGCGGCCCTGCCAGCTCACCAGCAATTGCCGCTCGGAGCCCATGAGAAGCCGCGCCAGATCGTCCGCCCCGCGCAGCTCGGCAATCTCCGCCCGCAGCGCCCGCTCGCGCCGGGCCCCAAGACGCTTCTCGCGCACCAGCAGGACTGCGGCGGCCGCCGAGAACGCCACGAGGCCGAGAAACAGCCCGAAATAGGCGTTGTGAAGGTCGAGACGCTGGAGAACCCGGGCGAGATCGCCCGGCTTGTCGGGCACCGCCAGGGTGCGGCCGGTGAACGGGATGGCGATGTCCAGGGCCAGCGCCTTGAAGGACGATCCGGCCAGAAGCGTGGCGGACAGCGTCGTCCGCGCGCAGGCCACGAGCCGTCTCGCCGCCGTCCCCCCTCTGCGAGGGTGCTCCCCGCGCCAGACCGTGCCGCGCATTCTCCAACGACTCCTTTGGAACCCCGTATGGGGCGTTTTTCGTGACGCGGGCCGGCTTTGCTGCCGGCGGGACGCTCGTGACGCGATGAACTGGACCGCCGACCGGGCACATTCGACGGATCGGAACGAATCGCCCCCACCTTAGACCACCGGTGACTCCGCCAGGAAGAGGGTTAAGGGCGGCTTAAACCGACCGGGGAGAACCTGTGGACAAACAGTTGACGGATCTGTGGCAAGCGGCCGATTTCGCCGCAGACGATGACGGGCCAGCACAAAAAAGGGCCCGGCATTGCCGGGCCCTTCGGGATGTAAAGCGCAGATTGGCCGATCAGTAACGATAATGATCCGGCTTGAAGGGACCGCTCTCGGAAACGCCGATATAGGCCGCCTGCTCGCTGCTGAGCTTGCTCAGCTTGACGCCGATCTTCTCGAGATGAAGGGTCGCGACCTTTTCGTCGAGATGCTTGGGCAGGGTGTAGACCTTGCGCTCGTACTTGCCGGCGTTGTTCCACAGCTCGATCTGCGCCAGCGTCTGGTTGGTGAAGGACGCCGACATGACGAAGGACGGGTGTCCCATGGCGTTGCCGAGATTCACCAGGCGCCCCTCCGACAGGAGGATGATGCGATGGCCGTCCGGGAACGCGATCTCGTCGACCTGCGGCTTGATGTTCTGCCACTTCAGGTTCTTGAGGCCCGCGATCTGGATCTCGTTGTCGAAGTGCCCGATGTTGCAGACGATCGCCCGGTCCTTCATCGCCCGCATGTGGTCGAGGGTGATGATGTCCTTGTTGCCGGTGGCGGTGACGAAGATGTCGGCGCGGGACGCTGCATCTTCCATCGTCGTGACCTCATAGCCTTCCATCGCGGCCTGCAGGGCGCAGATGGGATCGACCTCCGAGACGAGGACGCGGCAGCCGGCCTGCCGCAGGGATGCGGCCGAGCCCTTGCCCACGTCGCCGAAGCCCGCGACCATCGCGACCTTGCCGGCCATCATCACGTCGGTGCCGCGGCGGATGGCGTCCACCAGCGACTCGCGGCAGCCATAGAGGTTGTCGAATTTCGACTTGGTGACCGAGTCGTTGACGTTGATGGCCGGGAAGAGGAGCTTGCCTTCCTTGGCCATCACATAGAGGCGGTGCACGCCGGTGGTGGTCTCCTCCGACACGCCCTTGATGGCCTTGGCGAGCTCCGCGAACCAGCCCTTGGGCTTGTCCTTGAGCAGGCGCCGGATCAGCGCGAACAGGATTTCTTCTTCTTCCGAACCGGGCTTGTCGAGGAACGCCACATCGCCCTGCTCGGCGCGCAGGCCGAGATGGACCAGCATCGTGGCGTCGCCGCCATCATCGAGGATGAGGTTGGGCACGCCGCCCCCATGCCAATCGAACAGGCGGGCGGTGTAATCCCAGTATTCGGAAAGTGTTTCGCCCTTGTAGGCAAAGACCGGGATGCCGGAGGCGGCAATCGCTGCGGCCGCATGGTCCTGGGTCGAGTAGATGTTGCACGAGACCCAGCGGATATCGGCGCCGAGCGCCTTCAGGGTCTCGATGAGCACCGCCGTCTGAATGGTCATGTGCAGGGAGCCGGCGATCCGCGCGCCCTTGAGGGGCTGCGACGGGCCGTATTCCTCACGCACCGCCATCAGGCCGGGCATCTCGGTCTCGGCGAGCGAGATCTCCTTGCGGCCGAACTCCGCGAGACCGATGTCCTTGACGATATAATCCTGCGCGTCGGACGCGCCTTTCACGGCAGCTTGGCTCATAGCACTCTCTTTTCAGCGTCGTTTGACTGGCGCGTCTCTAGCAGAGGAGAGCCTCAGAGGCAATCAAGATATAAAGATATCTTTATATGGCTACCTACTCGTCCTCACCGAACCGGTTGGCGAGGAGGTCGCCGATGGCGATGAGGCAAGGAACGGCGTCCGGTCCCTTGGCCGTGACCGTGATGGTGGTGCCTTGGGCTGCCGCCAGCGTCAGCAGGCCCATGATCGAGCGGCCGCCCACCGTCTCGCCGCAGCGTGTCACGGTGACGTCGGAATCGAATTTCTCGACCGTCTGGACGAATTTCGCGGAGGCGCGGGCATGCAGCCCGCGGCGGTTGATGATGGGGAGTTCGCGATGGTTGGCACCCTCGGGGATCGGGGCCGGCGGACAATCGTCGTCGAGATCCATCGCAGTCATTTCCCGGTGAGCACGCGCGACGCGACGTTGATGTATTTGCGGCCCGCCTCCTGGGCGTGCGACACGGCATCCTCGAGGTTCTCCTCGTCGCGGACGCTCGCAAGCTTGATGAGCATGGGCAAATTGATGCCCGCCACCACCTCGACGGTGTGACCGTTCATACAGGACAAAGCGAGATTCGAGGGCGTCCCGCCGAACATGTCGGTCAGGACAACGACGCCGTTGCCAGAATTGACGCGGACGACGGCGGACATGATATCCTTGCGCCGCGTCTCCATATCGTCGTCAGGTCCGATCGTGATCGTCTCGAGTTGCTCTTGAGGCCCCACAACGTGCTCGAGCGCGGCCTTGAACTCCGTCGCGAGTTGCCCGTGGGTGACGAGCACCATGCCAATCATAATGTTTCTGGTCCGATCGCTCCTGAGAGCGGAGCCGCTATTTTGTGCACTGCGAAGCCAAGCGCAAGGGCACTTCCGATAAAATCTTCATCACAGTGTCACGATGGCGTCGCAATTGCCACTCGCGTGTTGGAAGATGACATCGCTGATCAGTGAGCCGAAACCCGCGCGGATGCGAGGGAGCAGAACGCCGCAGACCGCAATCGTTTCATCGCCCGCTTCCGGCATCCGTTCCGGCGCGCCCGATGACAGATCCACCACCAACCGCATCACCGCAGCCGGCTCGCTCCGGCGCATGGCAATTCCGATGCCGCGGATTTCGATGGCGCCTTCAATGACCGCCACCGGGCGGGCGATCACCCGTCCGTGGCAGGGCGACAGGATGACCCGGTCGTCGCCGATGAGCCGCGAGAACAGTCCGCGTCCCGCTGCCTCGTGGAGAAGCTGCCGGGCGAGCGACGACTTGCCCGCGCCCGCCTCGCCGCGGATCAGGATCCCCGCCTCGCCGATGACGAGCGCCGTCGCGTGAACGGTGACGGTCACGGACACGGCCACTATCCTTTTTTGCCGACCGCCGGCAGACGGATGATAAAACGGGCACCCATCGAGAGAGGCTCCTCGCCGGCAGGCCCGGGACGGTTCTCGGCCCGGATGGTGCCGCGATGGGCTTCGATGATCTGGCGCGAAATCGACAGGCCGAGGCCGGAATTCTGGCCGAAGCCCTGTTCCGGACGGTCGGTGTAGAAGCGCTCGAAGATGCGATCCAAGGCATCGGGCTCGATCCCCGGCCCGCAATCGTCCACCAGGATCTCGATCTCGCTCCGGCGTCGGCGCATGTGGATCTTGACCAGCTTGTCGGGCGGCGAGAACGAGCGGGCATTGTCGATGAGGTTGTTGAACACCTGCCCGAGGCGGCTGTCGTGGCCCACCACCAGATAGGCGTCGCGCGGGGCCGGGTCGACCATCAGCGTGATGGCCGGATCGCCCGCATGGCGGCGCTCGTTGGCGACGGAGACCACAGCCACCAGCAGCCGCTGCATGTCGACCGGTTCCGCATCGGCCCGCGCCAGTTCGGCATCGAGGCGAGAGGCGTCGGAAATATCGCTGATCAGGCGGTCGAGACGCCGGACGTCGTGCTGGATGATCGACATCAGTCGTCCGCGCGACTCGTCGTTGCGGGCGAGCGGCAGGGTCTCGACGGCGCTGCGGAGGGAGGTCAGGGGGTTTTTAAGCTCGTGGGCCACATCGGCCGCGAAGCTTTCGATGGCGTCGATCCGGTTGTAGAGGGCACCCGTCATGTCCCGCAGCGCGCCCGAGAGATGGCCGATCTCGTCCGAGCGGCCGGTGAAATCGGGGATCTCCTGGCGGGACCTTGTGCCGCGTCGCACGCGCTCCGCCGCCTCGGCGAGGCGGCGGACCGGGCCGACGATGGCGCCGGCGAGAAACAGCGACAGCACGATCATCACCACCGCCGCCACAAGAAAGACCTGGAGCAGCGCGAAACGCTCGGACGCGATGATGGTGTCGATGTCGCCCCCTTGGGTCGACAGCAGCAGGACGCCCTGCACCGTGCGCAGGCGCTGGATGGGCACGGCGACGGAGACGATCGTCTCGCCGCGCGCGTTGGTGCGCACCTCGCTCGAGCGTTCGCCCGAGAACGCGCGCTGGACCTCCGGCAGCGTCTTGCCGTTGCTGGGACCCACATCCTCGAGGATCAGGCGCTTCTTGGTGCGGAACAGGGTCCGCAGATTGTGCCAGGTGCGCTCGATGAAGCTGAGATCGTCGTCGGTCACCGGCGGCAGATCCATCCGCATGATGTCGCCGCGGGAGTAGAACGTGCGGGAATCGAGGAGGAGCGAGCCTTCCCGGTCGAAGATGCGCGCGCGGGTCTGGGTCGGGGTCACGAGCCGCCGCAGGAGGGGCGCGACCCGCTCCGGATTGATCGAGAATTCCAGCGCCGAGGGCGCATCGTCGTTGAACCGGGCGGTATCGCCGGCCTGCATCTGGAGAAGCTGGTCGGGGTCGATGGTGATCGTGTCGGTCTCGACCGTGGCCGAGCTCGCGATGGCGCCCGCGATGATGTCGCCCTGGGTCACCAGGCTGAGGACCCGCGCCTCGATCAGCCCCTGGCGGAACTGGTTGAGGTAGAGAAACCCCACTAGGAGCGCCACGAGGCCGGCAAGATTGAGCACCACGATCCGGCGCGTGAGGCTGGACGACATCCATTGCGCCAGCGCCCGGCCGAAGGCCTTCAGGCGCGCCATGGCGCCGCGCGGGGCCGGCAGCTCGTCGGCCCCGGCCTCGGCGAGGTTGAGATCAGCCTTCATGCCACTCTCACGCGAGACCCCGCGTCACCCTTCCCGGAAGCGGTAGCCGACGCCGTAGAGGGTCTCGATCATTTCGAAACTGTCGTCAACGGACTTGAACTTCTTGCGCAAGCGCTTGATGTGGCTGTCGATGGTGCGGTCGTCGACGTAGACCTGGTCATCATAGGCCGCGTCCATCAGGGCGTTGCGGCTCTTGACCACGCCGGGGCGGGTCGCCAGCGCCTGCAGGATGAGAAACTCCGTCACGGTCAGCGTGACAGGCTCGCCCTTCCACGTGCAGGCATGGCGCTCCGGGTCCATCTTGAGCTGGCCGCGCTCCAGCGCCTTGGCGTCGGCCTCGCGGGTCTGCAACTGGTCGCGGGGCGCAAAGCGCCGCAGAACGGCCTTCACGCGCTCGACCAGCAAGCGCTGGGAGAATGGCTTCCGGATGAAATCGTCGGCGCCCATCTTGAGACCGAACAGCTCGTCGATCTCTTCGTCCTTGGAGGTGAGGAAGATCACCGGCAGGTCGGATTTCTGGCGCAGCCGACGCAGCAATTCCATGCCGTCCATGCGCGGCATCTTGATGTCGAAGATCGCCAGATCGGGCGGGGCGTGCTTCAGGCCGTCGAGGGCGGACGCACCGTCCGTGTAGGTCTGGATCCGGTAGCCCTCGGCCTCGAGGGCGATGGAAACGGACGTTAGAATGTTGCGATCGTCGTCGACAAGAGCGATCGTTGGCATGAACACTTCCTTAAACAGAACGCGGATGATGGCCACGCCGTCGTGGCCCAAGTAACGCACAAGGCCCCAAAGCATGCCGAACTGCGCCTTTCTCATGGCATAAGTAAGGTTCCGGCCGCTCCTGCGCTAGGTCCGCACCATAGGTCCCCTGCTGGAACGAGAGATGAACGGTCGGAAGTGACGTTGGGGTAGGCGAAATAGAACGAAATGGAACAGGCGTGTTGACGAGGCTGCCCGATGTCTGAAACAAAAGCCGTCGCCGGGCATCGTCCCGCCTCTTCAAGAGCTTGCGTTCAGCCTATCTGGCCTATGCCCGGACCGGTTTTCAATCCGGTGATCAGGAGAAGTCTCAGTGGACACTATCGGCGTCTTCAATAGCGCACACGGCGCTGAGGCCAGCGGCTTCAGCAACCTCAAGACCGTTTTCTGGAACCTGGAGGCGCCCGCGCTCTACGAGCAATCCCTCAAGCGGGGCGAGACCGAAATCGCCAAGGGCGGCGCCCTTCTGGCCGAGACGGGAATCCATACGGGCCGCTCGCCCAAGGACAAGTTCATCGTCCGCGACGCCACCACCGAGGACACGGTCTGGTGGGACAATAACGGGGCGATTTCGCCGGACCAGTTCGATGTGCTGCTCCAGGACTTCCTCGCCCATGCGGAGGGCAAGGAGCTGTTCGCGCAGGACCTGCATGGCGGCGCCGACCCGTCCTACCGGGTCAAGGCGCGCGTTTTCACCGAATTTGCCTGGCATTCCCTGTTCATCCGCAACCTGCTGATCCGGCCCGAAATGGGCGACCTGAAAAGCTTCGTGCCGGATCTGACCATCATCGATCTGCCGTCGTTCAAGGCCGACCCGGCGCGTCACGGCTGCCGCTCGGACACGGTCATCGCCTGCGACTTTACCCGCAAGATCGTGCTGATCGGCGGCACCTCCTATGCGGGCGAGATGAAGAAATCGGTCTTCACCTACCTCAACTTTGCCCTGCCGCCGCAATCGGTGATGCCGATGCATTGCTCGGCCAATGTGGGCCATGGGGGCGATGTGGCGGTGTTCTTCGGCCTGTCCGGCACCGGCAAGACCACCCTGTCGGCCGACCCGGACCGCATTCTTCTCGGCGATGACGAGCACGGCTGGGGCCCTTACGGCGTCTTCAATTTCGAAGGCGGCTGCTACGCCAAGACCATCCGCCTCTCGCGGGAGGCCGAACCGGAAATCTTCGCCACCACCGAGCGCTTCGGCACCGTGCTGGAGAACGTGACGGTCGACCCGATCACCCGCGAGCCCGATTTCGACGATGCGTCGAAGACCGAGAACACGCGCTGCGCCTATCCGCTCGATTTCATTCCCAATGCCAGCATCACCGGTCGGGCGGGCATCCCGAAAAACATCGTCATGCTGACCTGCGACGCCTTCGGCGTGCTGCCGCCGATCGCCAAGCTGACGCCCGCCGAGGCGATGTATCACTTCCTGTCGGGCTACACGGCGAAGGTCGCCGGCACCGAGAAGGGCGTGAAGGATCCCGAGGCAACGTTCTCGACCTGCTTCGGCGCGCCCTTCATGCCGCGCCACCCCTCCGCCTACGGCAACCTGCTGCGCGACCTCATCGCCAAGCACCATGTGGATTGCTGGCTGGTGAATACCGGCTGGACCGGCGGCCAATACGGCACCGGCCGGCGGATGCCGATCCGCGTCACCCGCCGCCTGCTCTCGGCGGCCCTCGAAGGCTCCCTGTCGCGCGCCGATTTCCGCCGGGATCCGTATTTCGGCTTCGCCGTGCCGACCTCGGTGCCGGGCGTCGAGCCGCACATTCTCTACCCGGTGAAAACCTGGCAGGACAAGGCGGCGTTCGCCCAGTCGGCCAAGCGCCTGGTCGCCATGTTCAACGAGAATTTCAAACGGTTCGAAGACCATGTGGATGCCGATGTGCGGGCTGCCGCCCCGCACGCCTCCATCGCCGCCTGACGGCGCGCTGTGCTGATCCGGTTCCCCGGAAGGCGGCCATGAACCGCCTTCCGGCCATTCTTCTCGCGCTCCTGCTGTCCGTCGGGCCGGCCGCCGCCGAGGTCTGCGAAAAGCTGCTCGGATCCGATTTCGACCGGCTTCTGCATGCCTCTGTCTGGCGTCATGTGGGCGACCGGCTGCTGTCGCCCCTGACCCTCGGGCTGATCGCCCTGGCGATCCTCACCGCGACGCGGTTTCCCCGCCTGCGCGGCATGGCGCTGATTGCCGGGCTCGTGGCGGCCGTGAAGGCCGTCACGGCCCTTGGCGACAATGTGTTCCCGGATCGCCTGATGCTGTCCGCCCGCCTTGAGGGCTGCGGCGAGGCCTCGATCGCCGGCGCGGTGGTGGCGGCTTTTCTCGCCGCGCTCCTGCTTGGCGCGTTCCTGTGGGCCACGGATTCCACAGCCCGCGAGCAGGCCTGATGGAGGTGCTGGTTGTCGGCGCCGGCGTCGTCGGCCTTGCGGTCGCCCGCGCGCTCGCGCAGCGCGGCCATGCGGTGATCGTGGCCGAATCGACCGGCGGGATCGGCAACGGGGTGTCGTCGCGCAACAGCGAGGTGATCCATGGCGGGCTCTATTATCCCGCGGGCTCCCTGCGCGCCCGGCACTGCGTCGCGGGGCGCCGCATGCTCTACGATTTCTGCGCCAGCCACGGAGTGCCGCATCGGCGCTGCGGCAAGCTGATCGTCGCCACCAATCCGCTCGAACAGCAGAAGATCGAGGGGATTTATGCCCAGGGCCTGGAAAACGGGGTCGAGGGTCTGTCCTGCCTGTCCGGCGCGGCTGCAAAAGCCCTCGAACCCCATCTCGCCTGCACCGGCGCGGTGTTGTCGCAAGAGACCGGGATCGTCGACAGCCACGCCTTGATGCTCGCCCTGCAGGGCGACCTGGAGGATGCGGGCGGCATGATTGCGTTTCGCGCGCCGGTGTCGCGCATCGACCGCGAGGGTTCCCGCTGGCAGGCCCATGTGGGGGGTGACGAGCCGGCTGTCGTTGCGGTGGATGCGGTCGTCAACGCCGCCGGCCTCGGCGCGCAGGCGCTGGCCCGTAGCATCGCGGCGTATCCGGCAGCGCGGGTGCCGCGACTGGTTCTGGCCAAAGGCCATTATTTCGGGTGCGTCGGCAAACCCGCATTTTCTCGGCTGATCTATCCGGCCCCGGTGGAGGGCGGATTGGGCATCCATGTGACTCTTGATCTGGCCGGCCGGATACGCTTCGGCCCCGATGTCGAGTGGATCGACGCGGAGGCCTATGCGGTCGACCCGGCCCGCGCGCCGCGCTTTACCGGATCCATCCGCCGCTACTGGCCCGGTCTGCCTGACGACGCGCTGTTTCCCGACTATGCGGGGATCCGGCCGAAACTGACGGGCCCGGGCGAGCCCGCTGCTGATTTCGGAATCGACGGCCCCGCCGAGCACGGGCTGTCCGGGCTGGTCCAGCTGTTCGGAATCGAGAGCCCGGGCCTGACCGCGTCGCTCGCTATTGCCGAGGATGTGGCACGTCGCCTCGAGGCGTAGGATCGCGTCCGCGAAAAGTGAACGCCTCGCCCCAGATCGACGGATCAAACGGCCTGCTGGCGCGTTAGAATACTCAAGGTTGCGAAACGCCGGACGGGTCGACCGTGAGGGCAGCGTCCATCCTCCCGAACCCGCCATCCGGTCTTCCTTGCGAGGTGTGACATGGCGAAGCTCACGACGATGCCCACGGCCGGCCTGGATCTCGAAATCCCCCACATCCGGCACATCCGAACCGCCGACCTGCGCGACGCCCTCCGACTGGGCGTCGACGATTTCCGCGCAATGCCCACCCACGCCCTCTTCGTTGCGGTGATCTACCCGATCCTGGGCGTCCTGCTCGCGGCGATGATCTTCGGCAACAACATCCTGCCCCTGCTGTTCCCGATCATGGCTGGGTTTGGGCTGCTCGGTCCCGTGGCGGCGATCGGGCTTTACGAACTCAGCAGGCTCCGTGAACAGGGCGGCGACATCCCGCTTTCGGCCGCCACCCAGGTCGTCCGGTCGCCGGCGATCGGCTCCATTGCCCTGCTGGGCCTGCTGCTTCTGGCGATCTTCCTCGTCTGGCTCGGGGTCGCGCAGGCCCTCTACCAATCCATCTTCGGGTCCGCGACGCCCGCCTCGCTGACGGCCTTCGTGCGGGAGGTTCTGACCACTCCGAAAGGCTGGACGCTGATCATTGTCGGCAATGCCATCGGGTTCGTCTTCAGCATGGCGGTTCTGGCGCTGAGCGTCGTCTCGTTCCCGATGCTCGTCGATCGCCATGTGGGGATCGCCACCGCCATCCAGACATCGATCCGGGCCTTTGCCACCAGCCCCGGCACGATGATCGTCTGGGGATTGATCGTGTCGGCCTTTCTGCTGATCGGTTTCATCCCGTTCTTTTTCGGCCTGGCGGTAACGCTCCCCATCCTCGGCCACGCCACGTGGCATCTCTACCGGCGCATTGTCGGCCCCTGATCAGGTGCGCGGCGGCACGCCTGCCGGGACCTGATTTTTCTTGCCCGGATGCGATGCCTCGCCTACCGGTGAGCGATCATTCCCGGGGGCAGATGCATGACCTATGAGACCATCCTCGTCGAGACTCGCGGCTCCGTGGGCCTCATCACCCTGAACCGGCCCCAGGCCTTGAACGCGCTCAACTCCGCCGTGCTGGCCGATGTGCTCTCCGCACTGGCGGCGTTCCAGGCCGACCGGGGTGTCGGCTGCATTGTCGTGACCGGATCCGAGAAGGCCTTTGCGGCCGGTGCGGACATCAAGGAAATGGCCGATCTCACCTATCCGGATACCTATCTGGGCGACTTCTTCTCGGGCTGGGACGCGGTTGCGAGCCAACGCAAGCCGATGATCGCGGCCGTTGCCGGCTTCGCGCTGGGCGGGGGCTGCGAGTTCGCGATGATGTGCGACTTCATCATCGCTGCCGAGAACGCGAAGTTCGGCCAGCCGGAGATCAAGCTGGGCGTCATGCCCGGCATGGGCGGCACCCAGCGCCTCACCCGCCTCATCGGCCGCGCCAAGGCGATGGAGATGTGCCTCACCGGGCGGATGATGGGAGCAGAAGAAGCCGAACGAGCGGGCCTCGTCGCGCGCGTGGTGCCGACGGCCGACCTTCTGGCAGAGGCCATCAAGACCGCCGAGACCATCGCGTCCATGTCGCCGGCCGCCGTGATGATGACCAAGGAAAGCATCGGCCGGGTCGATGAAACCTCGCTGGCGGAAGGCGTGCGCTTCGAGCGCCGGGTGTTCCATTCCATGTTCGGCACCGACGACCAGCGCGAGGGCATGAAAGCCTTCGTCGAAAAGCGTCCGGCCCAGTTCAAGGCGCGTTGACCCTTATCCATGGGCGACCTCGGATTCGACACGCTCGCGGCGCTCGCCGCGATCTCCCTGCTGGCGGGCTTTGTTGACGCCATTGCGGGGGGCGGCGGCCTCCTCACCGTGCCTGCCCTCATCCTGGCGGGCCTCGATCCCGCCCAGGCCATCGCCACCAACAAGGTGCAGGGTTCGGTCGCGGCCGCTTCCGCCACCTGGACGTTCTGGCGCAAGGGAATGATCGACTGGAAAAGCGCCTGGCGGTTCACCCTGATGGCCTTTCTGAGCGGGATCGCAGGCGCGCTGTGCGTCCGCTTTCTGCCCCGCGCGGTGCTGGATCTCCTGATTCCCGTTCTGTTGATCGTCATCGCGATCTATTTCGCGCTCTCGCGCAAGCTCCAGGATGCGGATGCGGCGGCCCGCATGACAGCGCTGACGTTCGGGCTGACGGCGCCGGTGGCCATCGGCTTTTACGACGGCATCTTCGGGCCGGGGGCCGGCTCCTTCTACATGCTGGCCTTCGTCACGCTGCATGGCTACGGCGTCGTGCGCGCGACCGCCCATACCAAGCTGCTGAACTTCGCCAGCAATTTCGGGTCCCTGCTGCTTTACGCGGCGACCGGTGCGGTGGTCTGGCCCCTGGGCCTGGTGATGGCGGGCGCTTCCCTCATCGGCGCGCAACTCGGGTCGCGCATGGCCCTGCGCTTCGGCGTCCGGATCATCCGCCCGTTGCTGGTGGCGGTGTCGAGCCTGATGGCCTTGCGGCTGCTGCTCGACCCGGCCAATCCGTGGCGGCGGGCGCTCGCGACGCTTTTTTGACGCCCCCTGCCGGGTCGCCGTTGACGTTCCGCGGTCTCTTGGCTATAAGCCGCCCCACACGAGCCCGCGCTTGAAGCGGGCTTTCCGGTTTCCATGCAATCAACCGACCGCCGCCAGGGCCACATCGAGCCTGGTTTCGCGTATCGGATTTTTAAAGACGAGGACAGGCCCATGGCCAACACCGTGTCGGCCAAGAAAATGACCCGCAAGATCGCGAAGCGTACCGCGGTCAACAAGTCGCGTCGCAGCCGCGTTCGCACCTTCATCCGCAAGGTTGAGGAAGCGCTCGCCACCGGCAACCAGACGGATGCGGCCGCGGCCCTTCGCGCGGCCGAGCCGGAGATGATGCGGGCCGCCCAGAAGGGCATCCTTCACAAGAACACCGCCTCGCGGAAGGTCTCGCGCCTGGCGAGCCGCGTGAAAGCGCTGACGGCCTGAATTTCGTCCCATTGGGACATCGAGACGACCTGAAAACCCGGCCTTCGCGCCGGGTTTTTGCTTGTCTGGAGCCGGCTTTCCAACCTGCCGATTTGTCCACAATGCCCCTTGACTTCATGGTCTCTTCAAGGGGTGATTTTTGCCCTCTGCGAGTTTCAATCGCGCACGAAAGCCCGAATATATTCAACAGTTTAGCAGGCAAAGGTTCGCAACGCATCGGAATCACGTGCGGCCCGGACCCGAATCGCCTCTGATTCAACATCACCCGAAAACCTTTTTTGAGGAGGGTCTCAGGGGGGTCGGCGGAACACTGAATCAGTTGCGGAGTCAGCACTTTATGGAAGCCCGGGAAAAGCTGTGGACGACGCTGTGGGCATCTGCGACCCGTCGCGCGCAGTCCGATCCGCCTCGGGCGTGTTGCACCCCCCCGACCCCCTGTGTAAGGTCACCTCACTTCAGCGGTCCGCCGCGAAGTTATCCAATCAAGTTGCAAGGTATACAGCTCAGTTGCGGGGATAGAGCGTTGTTTCATGTGAATACGAAGCAAGACTTGGCTCAGCACCGCCTGATGGCTTCTCTTGATAAAACTTGACGGGCTTTGACGCAGGGCTTCCGCAGCGGACGGCCCGACGGAATAGTTAAGAGATCATCTTCGGTAAAGTTGTGGCGTCAGGTGCTTGAACAACCTGGGCGGGGCAGTTTCTTTGTGTTTTTGACGATCAATATGGGGCGTAAGGACCATCGCGCGTTGCGGCGGCCCTTAGGGGAGGAATCTTGATGTTTCGGAGCGAGGATCACCGCACCTTTGCGGCGGCCAGCGAGAGCGGCGTTGCGGGTGCGGCAGACCAGGGAGCGACGGAGACCTGGACACGCGTCAAGCGCCGGCTCCGGGCGGAGCTGGGCGAGGATATCTTCTCGAGCTGGTTCGGCCGTCTGGAACTGGATACCGTCGTCGATGGCTGCGCCTATCTGACTGTCCCGACCCGTTTTCTGAAGAGCTGGATCGAATCGCATTATTCCGACCGTGTGCTTGCGCTCTACCGCACCGAGGCTCCCCATCTCGAGCGCGTGATCGTCGCCGTCCGCAGCGGCGTCGGCCGCGATCAGTCCGCCCTGCGCCGCCCGGCCGAGATCGCCCGGCTCGGTCCAGGCCCTGCTCTGGCAGGCGCCAAGCCGATCGGTGAGGTCAAACCCCTGTCGCTTGCCGCGATCCCCGAGGAGCGCAACGAATCCGGCGAACTCGGTGGCGCGCCGCTCGACACCCGGCTGACCTTCGACAGCTTCATCGTCGGCCGTTCCAACGCCCTGGCGCATGCGGCAGCCGACCGGGTCGCCCACCATCAGAACGGGCAGGCCATCTATAACCCGCTCTATCTCCATGCGGGCGTCGGCCTCGGCAAGACCCACCTTCTGCACGCCATCGGCCATGAGGTCCGCTCGCAGGGGCGACGGGTCATCTATCTGACGGCCGACCGCTTCATGTATGGGTTCGTGGCCTCGTTGAAGGCGCAGACCTCGCTGGCCTTCAAGGAACGCCTGCGCGGCATCGACCTGCTCATTCTGGACGACGTGCAATTCATCCAGGGCAAGCAGATCCAGCAGGAATTCGGCCACACCCTCAACGCCCTCATCGATGCGGGACGCCAGATCGTCGTGGCGGCGGACCGGCCGCCGACCGATCTCGAGGCGCTCGACGAGCGGGTCCGCTCGCGCCTTGCGGGCGGGCTGGTGGTCGAGGTTGGCGGTCTCGACGAGGCATTGCGCGCCTCGATCCTGTCCACCCGCATCGAGGCGCTGAAGATCGTCCATCCGACCTTCGATGTGGGCGCCAATGTGATTGCCTATGTGGCCCACGCCATCACGGCGAACGGACGTGACCTCGAAGGCGCGGTGAACCGCCTGCTGGCCCACGCGACCCTGTCGGGATCGGCCATCACGCTGGAGACGGCCGAGGTCGCGATCCGCGATCTGGTGCGCAACCGCGAGCCCAAGCGGGTCAAGATCGAGGACATCCAGAAGCTCGTGGCCTCGCGCTACAACGTCTCCCGGTCGGACATCCTGTCGGAGCGCCGCACCGCCGCCGTCGTCCGGCCACGGCAGATCGCCATGTACCTGTCGAAAGTGCTGACCCTGCGATCCCTGCCGGAAATCGGCCGCCGCTTCGGCGGGCGGGACCACACCACCGTCCTGCACGCGGTCCGCAAGATCGAGAAGGCGCTGGGCGAGGACAACACCTTGAGCGACGAGGTCGAATTGCTCAAACGCATGCTTCAGGAATAGGGAGCCGGCACCGTCGACGGGGCAACCTCGGTGGCTTGTTGAGGAAACCCCTCCACGGCCTTGCTTTTGGGGTGAACCTTCGTCACTCTTGCCGCCCCGCTTGATCTGTCCGGCTGCTGGATGACGGATGCCGGGGTTTGAGCCAATAATTCCAACGAAAACGGGTGTTGGTCGATGAGAGTTACTGTTGAGCGAGCCGCTCTGCTGAAGGCGCTTGGGCACGTGCACCGCGTCGTCGAGCGCCGCAATACCATTCCGATCCTGTCGAACGTGCTGCTGCGCGGGGAAGACGGCTTGCTGCGCCTGAAGGCCACCGATCTCGACATCGAGGTCACGGAAACGCTGCCGGCCGATATCTCGGAGCCCGGCTCGACGACCGTTCCGGCCTACATGATCTACGATATCGTGCGCAAACTGCCCGACGGGGCGCAGGTCTCCCTCGAGATGAGCGGCGACAGTGGCCAGATGCAGATTCGCTCCGGCCGCTCGCGCTTCATGTTGCAGGCGCTGCCGGAAAGCGATTTCCCGGATCTCGCGGCGGGCGACATGCCGCACCGCTTCACGCTGTCGGCCACCGACCTCAAGCGCCTGATCGAGAAGACGCAATTCGCCATCTCGACCGAAGAGACGCGCTATTATCTGAACGGCATTTACCTGCACACCATCGATGTGGGCGGCGCGACGATGCTGCGGGCGGTCGCCACCGACGGCCACAGGCTCGCCCGCGTCGAGCTGCCGGCGCCCGCAGGGTCGGACGGGATGCCGGGCGTCATCGTTCCGCGCAAGGCCGTGGCCGAGATCGTCAAGCTCGTCGAGGACGGCAGCGAAACGGTCACCATCGAGCTCTCGGCCGCCAAGGTCCGGCTGACCTTCGACGGGGTGGTGCTGACCTCCAAGCTGATCGACGGCACCTTCCCCGATTACCAGCGGGTGATTCCGGTCGGCAACGACAAGCTGCTGACCGTGGAGCGGAGCGATTTCGCCAAGGCGGTCGATCGCGTCTCGACCATCTCGTCGGAGCGCGGCCGCGCCGTGAAGCTGGCGCTCGGTGATGGCCGGCTGACGCTGACCGTCACCAATCCGGATTCCGGCAGCGCCACCGAGGAAATCGAGGTCGATTACGATGCGGCGCCGATCGATATCGGCTTCAACGCCCGCTATCTCCTCGACATCACGGCCCAGCTCGACGGCGACACCGCCCTGTTCAAGCTCGCCGATCCCGGCTCGCCCACCATCGTCCAGGACCGCGAGGGCGCCTCGGCGCTCTATGTCCTGATGCCGATGCGCGTCTAGGACCACGCGGCCTCCGTCGCGCCGGGTCCCGGCGCGACGGCGAGGCGCTTGATCTTTCGGTCCGCGTCCGGGAAAAGGGCATGACATCATCATGCCCGCTTCCTCCGCAACGCTCATCACGCGCCTGATTCTCCAGGATTTTCGCACCTATGCGAGCCTGGACCTTTCGGTGACGCGCCCGCTCGTCGCGCTTGTGGGCGAGAACGGCGCGGGCAAGACCAATCTGCTCGAAGCCCTGTCGCTCTTCATGCCCGGCCGCGGCCTGCGGCGCGCCGATCTCGCCCAGATGATCCGGCACGACGTTCCGGCGGGATTTGCCGTCTCGGTCAGCCTCGACGCGCCGATCGGCGAAACGCGTCTTGGCACCGGCCTCGAGCGGACGGCCCCGGACGCGCGACCGTCGCGCGTTTGCCGGGTGGCGGGCGCCGGCGTCTCGTCGGCGGCGGCGTTTTCCGAATACCTGCGCATCGTCTGGCTGACGCCTGATCTCGACGCGCTGTTTCGCGGCGCTGCCGGCGACCGCAGGCGCTTCCTCGACCGGCTCGTTCTGGCGGTGGATTCCGAACACGGGGCGCGGGTGAGCGCGCTCGAACGGGCGCTGCGCTCGCGCAACCGCATCCTCGATGAGACTCCGGACAACCGGCTCTGGCTCGACGCGATCGAGCGCGAGGTCGCGGAACTCGCGATCGCGGTCGCGGCCGCCCGGCAGGAGACCGTCCATCGGCTGGGGGCCCTGATCCTGGCGACCCGCGACGACACCTCGCCGTTTCCCTTTGCGACCCTGAGCCTCGAGGGCGACATCGACAGCCTGGTGGCGTCCCATGCCGCTGTCGATGCGGAGGACCGCTATCGGGCGATCCTGCGGGAAGGCCGCGCCCGCGACCGGGCGGCCGGGCGCACCCTCGTGGGGCCGCAGGCCACCGACATGCTGGTGCGCCACGGCCCGAAGGACATTCCGGCCCATCTCGCCTCGACCGGCGAGCAGAAGGCGCTGCTCATCGGCCTGGTGCTCGCCCATGCGCAACTCGTCGGCAGCATGACGGGGATCGCCCCGTTCATCCTCCTCGACGAGGTCGCGGCCCATCTCGATCCGCGCCGGCGCGCCGGGCTGTTTGCGGCGCTCGAGGCGCTGGGCGGCCAGGTCTGGATGACCGGGGCAGATCCCGATCTCTTTGTCGAATTGCGGGGCCGGGCCGACCTCCTGCACGTCACCCCGGGGCAAGTGGTGCCGCTCTCGGCATGAGCCCGCGGGCTGGCGTCGGCGTCCGCAAGCCGCTACGACCTCTCCCATGAAAATGAACGATATCCCCTTCGGCACGACCGATTGGTCGTGCGTCGCGCCGACCACCCATCCGGGCGAGGAGGGCCACGCCCTGTGGCGCACGCAGCATTTCGGCACCGTGCGGGTGCGGATGGTGGAGTACTCGCCCGGCTACCTGGCCGACCATTGGTGCAGCAAGGGCCACATCCTGCTGGTTCTTGCGGGCGAACTGGTCACCGAGCTGGAGGATGGCCGGGTGTTCACGCTCACAGCCGGCCAGAGCTATCAGGTCGCCGACAATGCCGAGCCGCACCGGTCGCGCACCGAAAAGGGCGCTAGCCTCTTCATCGTCGACTGACCCATACCCGTCTGGCCCGCGATGCCGTAAGATCGCGGCGGGAGAACGCCTCATGGATCTGGCTGGACTGCTCGTCTTCTCGACCGCCCTTTTCATCGCCGCGGCTTCGCCCGGACCGGGCATCGCCGCCATCGTGGCGCGCGTGCTGGGCCGGGGCGCCCGCGGTGCGATGGCGTTCAGCCTCGGGGTCGCCATCGGCGACGTGGTCTGGCTGACCTTCGCGGTCGTCGGCCTCGCCGCCTTGGCGCAGGCCTTCCACGGGGTCTTTCTGGTGGTGAAATGGGCCGGCGCCGCCTACCTCCTGTACCTCGCCTACAGGCTCTGGACGGCCCCGGTCGTGCCGCACGATGTGGCCGTCGGCGAAGCGCCGGCCGAACGGCCCTTCCGGCTCTTTCTCGGCGGTATCGCAGTGACGCTCGGCAACCCCAAGCCGATGGTGTTCTACCTCGCGCTCCTGCCGACCCTCATCGACCTCACGCAGCTCAGCGCGCTGGGCTACGCCGAACTCGTCGCCGCCACGATGGTCGTGCTGACGGTGGTGTTTGCCGGCTATATCCTGCTCGCCGTGCGGGCGCGCCGATTGTTCACCAGCGCGACGGCGATCAGGCGGCTCAACAAGAGCACCGGCGCCGTGATGGCCGGCGCGGCGGTCGCCATCGCGGCGCGGTGAGCGGATAAGGCCGGCTCTTGTCGTTTTCCCACGCTTTTCCCGCGCGCGTAGGCGCGCGGGGGTGAAATTTCAACGATGAGTGACTAAATAGTTGATCTGACGAATCAAAGACCGAGTGCGCATGGTCTCCGCCGCGCTCCACAAGGACTCTCCATGGCCGAACCCGCGATCCACATGAATGTCGATGCCTATGGGGCCGATTCCATCAAGGTTCTCAAGGGCCTCGATGCCGTGCGCAAGCGGCCCGGCATGTATATCGGCGACACCGACGACGGCTCCGGCCTCCATCACATGGTCTACGAGGTGGTCGACAACGCCATCGACGAGGCGCTGGCGGGTCATGCCACCGAGGTGACGGTGACGCTGAACGCTGACGGATCGGTGACCGTCACCGATAACGGGCGCGGCATTCCGGTCGATATTCACACGGGCGAGGGCATCTCGGCCGCCGAAGTGATCATGACCCAGCTCCATGCGGGCGGGAAATTCGACCAGAATTCCTACAAGGTCTCGGGCGGCCTGCACGGGGTCGGCGTCTCCGTGGTCAACGCGCTCTCGAGCTACCTGAAGCTGCGGATCTTCCGCAACGGCAAAGAGCACGCAATGGAATTCCGCCATGGCGTCGCGGTCTCGCCGCTCGCCGTCATCGGCGACGCTCAAGGGCGCCAGGGCACCGAAGTGACGTTCCTCGCCTCCACCGACACCTTCACGATGGTGGAATACGATTACGAAACGCTGGAACACCGTTTGCGGGAGCTGGCCTTCCTCAATTCCGGCGTCCGCATCATCCTGACGGACAACCGCCACGCCGAGCGCAAGCGCGAGGAATTGATGTACGAGGGCGGCATCGAGGCCTTCGTGCGCTATCTCGATCGCGCCAAGACCCCGCTGATCAGCGAGCCGGTGGTGATCCGCTCCGAGCGCGACGGCATCGGCGTCGAGGTCGCCTTGTGGTGGAACAATTCCTACCACGAGAGCGTGCTCTGCTTCACCAACAACATCCCGCAGCGGGATGGCGGCGCGCATCTGGCGGGCTTTCGCGCCTCGCTGACGCGCCAGGTCAACGGCTATGCGGAATCCTCCGGCCTGACCAAGCGCGAGAAGGTCTCGCTTACCGGCGACGATTGCCGCGAAGGCCTGACGGCGGTGGTGTCGGTCAAGGTGCCCGATCCGAAATTCTCCTCGCAGACGAAGGACAAGCTCGTCTCGTCCGAGGTGCGGCCGGCAGTCGAGAACGTCGTCAACGAAGCGCTCAACAACTGGCTCGAGGAACATCCGGCCGAGGCGCGCAGCGTCGTCGGCAAGGTGGTGGAAGCAGCCGCCGCCCGCGAGGCCGCCCGCAAGGCGCGTGAGCTGACACGGCGCAAGGGCGCGCTCGACATCGCGTCCCTTCCCGGCAAGCTCGCCGATTGCCAGGAGCGCGATCCGTCGAAATGCGAAATTCTCCTCGTCGAGGGCGATTCCGCCGGTGGTTCGGCCAAGCAGGGCCGCGACCGCGCCTTCCAGGCCGTGCTTCCCTTGCGCGGCAAGATCCTCAACGTGGAGCGCGCGCGCTTCGACAAGATGCTGGGCAGCCAGGAGATCGGCATGCTGATCACCGCACTCGGCACCGGCATCGGCCGTGAGGAATTCAACCCCGACAAGCTGCGCTACCACCGCATCATCATCATGACGGACGCGGACGTGGACGGCTCGCATATTCGCACGCTGCTGCTGACGTTCTTCTTCCGCCAGATGCCCGAACTGATCGAGCGCGGGCACCTCTACATCGCCCAGCCGCCGCTCTACAAGGCGACGCGCGGCAAGCAGGCGCTCTATCTCAAGGACGAGCGCGCACTCGAAGACTTCCTGATCGATTCCGGCATCGACAACGCTTTCCTGCGGCTGGAATCCGGCCTGGATTTCCAGGGCGAGCAGCTGAAAGGCCTGATCGAGGAGGCCCGCCTCGTCCGCCAGGTGCTGCAGAGCCTGCATTCGCGCTATGACCGGCGCGCGGTCGAGCAGGCGGCCATCGCCAGCGCGCTGCGTCCGGATGTGGTCGAAGACCCGCAGCGGGGCCCTGCGGCGGCAGCCTATATCGCGCAGCGTCTCGACCTGATTTCGGACGAGCTGGAACGCGGCTGGAGCGGCGAGGTCCGCGATGGCGGGTACGCTTTCTGGCGCACCGTGCGTGGCGTCAAGCAGGTCTCGGTGCTCGACCAATCGCTGATCGCCAGCCAGGAAGCCAAGAAGCTCGACGAGCGCTCGAAATCGCTGCAGGACGTCTACGCAAAGCCCGCAGCCTTGGTCCGCAAGGGCGACGAAATGCTCATCGACGGCCCGCTGACGCTCTTCACCTCGGTGCTGGCGGCCGGCCGCAAGGGCCTGCAGCTTCAGCGCTACAAGGGCCTGGGCGAAATGACCGCGCAGCAGTTGTGGGAGACCACCCTCGACCGCGACGTGCGATCGCTGCTTCAGGTCAAGGTCAAGGACGTGACGGATGCGGACGATCTCTTCGTCAAGCTGATGGGCGACGTGGTCGAACCGCGCCGGGAATTCATCCAGGAAAACGCGCTGAGCGTCGCCAATCTGGACGTCTGATCCCCGACTCGACGCCGGGGACGGTTGGGTGCATTCTTCGGCCACGGTCGTCGGCTGGAGGGCCTGCCCGTGACGCTCCGATTGTCGTTCCATGGGGCTGCCGGCACCGTCACCGGATCGTGCTTCCTGCTGGAAACCGCGACGGCCCGGGTGCTGGTCGATTGCGGGATGTTCCAGGGTTCGAAATCGGAGCGGGAGCTGAATTATCGGGCTTTTCCGTTCCGCCCCTCCGGCCTTGACGCGCTCTGCCTCACCCATGCGCATATCGACCATAGCGGGCTTGTTCCAAAACTGGTGAAAGCCGGGTTTGACGGTCCGATCTATGCGACCGCCAGCACCACCGACCTTGCCTCGATCATGCTGCCGGATTCGGGGCATATCCAGGAGATGGAGGTCGAGAGCCTCAACCGCCGCAACCGCCGTCGCAGCCGCCCGACGGTGACGCCGATCTACACCGCCGCGGAGGCGGTGGCCTGCCTGTCCCAGTTCCGGCCCGTGGCCTATGGAGAGTGGCAGCCGGTCGCGGCGGGGATCCGCGCCCGGTTCTGGAACGCCGGGCATCTTCTGGGCTCGGCCTCCATCGAGATCGAGGTGACGCAGGACGGGCCGGCGCCGCCCATCCGCCTGCTGTTCTCGGGCGATGTGGGGCCCGACCACAAGCTCCTGCAGCCGGACCCGGAAGGGCCACGCGACCTCGACTACATCATCGTGGAATCGACCTATGGCGACACCGATCGGGCGGGCGTGACGGTCGAGAGCCGTCGCCGGATGCTGCGCGACGAGGTGCGGGCCGCCACGCGCCCGAGCGGCGCCCTTTTGATCCCGTCCTTTGCGGTCGAGCGCACGCAGGAACTCCTCGTCGACCTGCTCGCCCTGATGGAGGCGGGCGAGTTGCCGGACATTCCAGTCTTCATCGATTCGCCGCTCGCCACAAAGGCCAGCGCGATCTTCCAGCGTCATGCGGCCGAACTTGAACATGGCGACGAACTGGTGCGCGCGCTGCAATCGCGCTGGGTGCGGTTTACCGAGAGCGTCGACGAGAGCAAGGCGATCGATCGCATTCACAGCTTCCACATCATCATCGCGGCGAGTGGCATGTGCGAGGCCGGACGCATCCGCCATCACCTCAAGGCCTGGCTCTGGCGCGACGACGCGACGGTGCTGTTCGTCGGCTATCAGGCGCAGGGAAGTCTTGGCCGCATCCTGCAGGAAGGCGTGTCCCGCGTGCGGATCCAGGGCGAGGACGTCGAGGTGCGGGCGCGGTTGCGAACGCTGGATCTCTATTCGGCCCATGCCGATGCGCCTGAGCTGAAAGCGTGGCTGACCGAGCGGCTGCCGGTGAGGCGGGGGGTCTTTCTTGTCCACGGAGAAACCGACGCCCTGACGGCCCTGCAAACCCTGCTCGGGCCCCTGGGACGCGCACCGCACGCCATCGTGGCGGCGCTCGACGATGTCTATGAACTTTCCGGCGACGCTGCCGTGCCGGCCGATGGCGGCGAGCCCCGCCTGCCGCCCGCCAGCGCGGGTCATCGCGATTGGCACAACGACTACGCGCAAGTGCTGCTGGCCTTCAGCGACGCCATCGACAAGGCGGCCGACCGCAACGCCAAGGAGGTGATCCTGAGACGGGTGCGGCGCGCGATCGAGGACGCACCGTGAAGCGGTCTCAGTATGAGAGCATCAACGGAACCGGGCATGTCTTCAACATCCCCTGCGTGGTGCCGCCGAGCACCATTTCGCGAAACCGGGAGTGCATGAACGCCCCCATGACGATCATGTCCGCCCGCGTCAGATGAGCGTGGTTGCGCAAGGTTTCTGCCACATTGCCGTCGACCACGGGAAGGGTCAGGACGCTGACCGGAACCCCGTGCCGTGACAGATGGGCTGCCGCCTCGGCGCCAGGGACCGAATCCGCCAGGTCCTTTTCGCCGATCACGCTCACCAGCTCGACGATCTCCGCCGCGCGCAGGAAAGGCAGGGCGTCGTTCAGGGCGCGCGCGGCTTTTCCCCCGCCGTCCCAGGCCACCACGATGCGCTGTCCTGCAAATGTCTCGTGCGCCTTCGGCACCACGATCAGCGGGCGGCCGCTCTGGGTCAGGATCGCCTCGATCAATCCCCGTTCGGCCGCCAGCGCGACAGGCTCAGCATCAAGGATCGTCAGGTCATGGCTGCGCGCCAGATCCGTAAAGCTCTCGATGAGCTTCGGATAGGAAAGTTGGGGCGCTTGCGTCGTGCAGGAGAGGCCGCAGGCCGAAGCGGCCCGGAGCGCGTTCTCGGCCACAGCCTGCGCGAGGGCGTCAAGCCTGCGATTTTCGGTCAGAACCAGATGCGCCGCCACACCGCCGATGAAGGCGCCGGTCATGACGAGTTTCAACGAGGCCGACTCGACAGTGACGTGCGCATCGGCCGCGCGCGCCAGGGACAAACCGTACGGCAAAGCCGACCCCGCCTGGTCCGGGTCGCCTTCTTGGATCAGGCCGATGAGGATACTTTTCAGGTTCTGAAGCATGGGTGCGTTCCTTGCTGCGGCGATCGGGTTATCGGCCGAAATCCGCCGCAAAAGCGGGACCCGGCGGGCTTCTCTCGTGGGCCGCAACGTTAGGCGCGGCGCGACGCGGCGCCATTGATTCTGATCAAGCGCACGGAGACGGCGGCCGGTTCTTCCCGCCCGTATTGCGATAGATCAACAGGTTCGCTCCGAGCCCCGCGGATAGTGGGCGCACTTGGCGGATCCGTCCGCTGTCGGAGAGATTCCCATGCCCGCGTGCGCGTCCCTTTCTCCACGATCCGGCACGTCGTGTCCGCCAGCACGTTGACCGGCGCGGCGCTTGAGGCGCCCACATGGAATCACACCGAAACGGCGGGTCAGATCCGCATCGGCCTGGCGGGCGATTGGAGCGCGGAGCACGCCCCCGGCATCGAAGTGGCAGTGGCTCAGATTTGCGATGTTTGCCAGCCGCATGCCCGGATCGTGCTCGATCTCTCGGCCATGCAGCGCCTCGATACGGCCGCCGCCTGGCTGATCGACCGCACACGCCATGAACTCGTGGGCGAAGGGCACACCGTCACCCTTTCGGGCGCCCGCGACGAGCACCGCATCCTCATCGACGAAGTCGACCATTACGACATCCCGAAAGAGCACAAGGCGGACGATGCGAGCGAGGTGACGCTCGTCCTGTCAGGCGTCGGCCACGGCGTGGTCGATGCCGGCGGCGAAGTGATGGGCGGCTTGCGATTCCTGGGCGAATTCGTGGTCGCGCTCGGCAAGGCGATCCTTCATCCCGGCCGCTTCCGGGGCACGGCCCTCGTTGCCCAACTCGACCGCGTGGGCCTGCGCGGCGTTCCCATCATCGCGCTGATCTCGTTCCTGGTCGGCGGCATCATCGCCCAACAGGGCATCTTCCAGCTTCGCCGGTTCGGCGGAGGGGACTTCGTCGTCGATCTCGTGGGCATTCTGACTTTACGTGAGCTGGGCGTGCTGCTCACCGCCATCATCATCGCGGGTCGATCCGGCTCCTCTTTCACGGCCGAAATCGGCTCGATGAAAATGCGCGAGGAAATCGACGCGATCCGCGTCATGGGCCTGGACCCGATGGAGGTCCTGATCATCCCACGGATTCTGGCGCTGCTGATCGCTCTGCCCCTCCTCACCTTCCTGTCCGACATGTCGGCGCTGCTCGGGGGCGGCCTCGTGGCGTGGCTTTACGACGGCATGAGTCCGACGGTTTTCCTGTCCCGGCTCAAGGACGCCATCCTGCTCAATACGTTTCTGGTCGGCCTCATCAAGGCGCCCTTCATGGCGCTGATCATCGGGCTGATTGCGGCCATCGAAGGCCTGGCCGTGAAGGGCTCGGCGGAGTCGCTGGGCGAGCACGTCACGGCCTCGGTGGTCAAGGGCATCTTCATGGTGATCGTGGTCGATGGCCTCTTCGCCATCTTCTTCGCAGCCATCGCCTATTAGGGCGATTGACAATTCTCAACCGTCCGGCCGGCCGCCCAATCTATTCTGCCAGACTCTCATCAGGACAATGGCCATGATCAAAGACGTTCTCGTTCACCTCGACGGCTCCCCTCACGACGAGGAGCGGCTGCTGGAGGCCGAGGCAATCGCTTCCATCGGCAGCGCCCACCTGACCGGATTGTTCACCAACGCGCTCCCGGATTTCGCCACCCTGGTGCCTCTGGACGGCGGAGCGCTTGCGGCCGAGATGATCACGTCGCTCGATATCGACGCCCGTCGCGAAGGCGCGGTGATCGAGGCCCGGCTCAATGAACGCCTCGCCCGCATGGCCGGCCCGAACGACGTTCGCCGCATCGACGAGGTGGATGCGCGGCTGCCGTCCTGCGCCGCCACCGAGGGACGCTGGGCGGACCTGTTCGTTCTCAGCCGCCCAACAGGAGATGCGGATGTGGCGCGCTGGAAAGCCCTGTTCGAGGCTGTGCTGTTCGAAAGCGGACGGGCGGTTGTCGTCGTGCCGCCCGGTTATCGCGCACCCGACGCCATCCGACGCGTGCTGGTGTGCTGGCGCGACACGCGGGAATCCGCGCGCGCCGTCGCCGCCGCAACGCCGATTCTCGCGCAGGCGACCCGCACGACGGTGTTGATCATCGATCCGCGGCCCCTCCTCACCGGAGAAATCGGCGAGCCTGCGGCCGACATCGCGGCCCATCTCGACCGGCATGGGGCGAAGGTCGACGTCAACGTCGTGACAAGCGGCGACCGGGACGTCAGCGAGGTGATCCTCGAACAGGCCAAACGCCTCTCGGCCGACCTGATCGTCATGGGCGCGTATGGTCATTCACGGTCGCGGGAGTGGCTGATGGGCGGCGCCACGCGCGACCTGCTGGAGACCTCCCCCATCCCGCTCCTCATGGCGCATTAGCGCGCAGGCGGAGACCGCCTCGCGCCTGACCCGGGTTCATGCGAAACTGCGGCCATCAGGCAGCCGGAGGAACCCCGCATTGGCGCGTATCGCCTTCGTCGATTTCGAGGCCTCGTCGCTCGGAAAGCATGGCTATCCGATCGAGGTCGCGTGGGTGTTCAGGACCGGCGAATCAGCAAGCTTCCTGATCCGTCCCGAACCGGCCTGGACCGATTGGGCGGATGACGCCGAGGCGCTTCATGGCCTGACGCGCGCCCGCTTGCTGGCTGAGGGCCGCCCGGCCGGGGACGTGGCCGCCGCCATGCTGGCAGCGCTCGAGGGGCACGCGATCTACGCCACCGCGCCGTCCTGGGACGGCCATTGGATGAGCCTGCTGCTGCGTGCCGGGGGCCTGCCCCGTCATGCCCTGCGGCTGCAGGATACACAGGTCGCCCATCGCGATCTGGTGGTCGGCATTCTGACAGCGGCCGGGGTGCCTGAATCCCTGCACGAGACACTCCTCGCCGAGCTTCTGCCGCCCGACGGCAAGGCCGCCGACGGCGAGAGCCCGCCGGCCCACCGGGCGCTGGCGGATGCCCGCCAGGAACAGCGCCTGTGGCTTGCCCTCAAGAGCCGGGCGCAGGAGAAAGCGGCCCGCTTCAGGATGCAGGCTTGAGATCGCTGAGCAGCGTCGGCAGCAATTCCGACACGGTCGGGTGGATGGGCACCGATCGCTGGATCACGGTGTAGGGCGCATTCGCATACATGGAGTCGAGGAGCCCGTGCACGACCTCGTCGCCGCCGACGCCCAAAATGGCCGCGCCAAGAATGCGCTGGCTGTCCGCGTCGACGACGACTTTCATGAACCCTTGCGTTTCGCCCTTCTCGATGGCGCGGCCGACGCGGGTCATGGGGCGGGTGGAGACCAGCAGTCGCTTGCCGGTGGCGCGGGCTTCGGTCTCGGTCAGTCCGACGCGGCCGAGCGGCGGATCGATGTAGAGCCCGTAGGCCGGCAGGCGATCGCTCACCCGCCGCGTCTCGCCGTCAAGCAGATTGGCGGCGACGATCTCGAAATCGTTGTAGGCAGTGTGGGTGAAGGCTCCTCTGCCGTTGCAATCGCCGAGCGCCCAGATGCCGGGCGCGGTGGTACGCAGGGTGTCGTCAACCACGATGGAGCCGCGCGCATCGATGTCGACACCGGCCTTGTCGAGCGACAGATCGTCGGTATTGGGGCGCCGTCCGACGGCTACCAGCACATGGCTGCCGATCTCGTCGGGATCGCCGGACGCGCAGGTGACCCCCACGGCGATGTCGGTCCCGCGCGGGGCAAAATGGATGCACTCCGCGTTGAGCCGCAGGCGAATGCCCTCGCGCTCGAGAATGGCCGCAATGGCGGCCGAGATATCCGGGTCCTCGCGCTGGATCAGGCGCGGGCCTTTCTCGACGATGGTCACCTCGCTGCCGAAGCGGCGATACATCTGGGCGAATTCCAGCCCGATATAGCTGCCGCCGACGACCACCAGATGGCGCGGCACAGTCTCGAGGGCGAGGATCGACGTGCTGGTCATCACCGCAACGGCATCGATCCCCGGAAAATCCGGCACGGTCGCGCGCGCCCCCACATTGATGAAGATCTGCGGCGCGCTCAGCATCGCGTCGCCGACCTGGACCTGCGTGGGGGACAGGAACCGGGCGTGTCCTTCCAGCAGCGTGCAGGTCTTGAGCGCGCGCAATCCGGCTTCCACATTGGCGCGCGCCTTGGTGACGACCGCGTCCTTGCGGGCTTTGACGGCCGGCATATCGATCCCGATCGGCAACCCGATGACGACGCCGTAATCGGCAGCGCGGCGCGCGACGTGCGCGGCGGCCGCGCTTGCCACGAGAGTCTTGGTGGGCATGCAGCCGGCATTGACGCACGTCCCGCCGAAGAACTTGCGTTCGATGAGCGCGACGCGCTTTCCCGCATGGCACAGGCGGGTGGCGAGCGGCGGACCGGCCTGTCCGGCACCGATGATGATGGCATCGAAGCTGCTCTCACTCATCGCATCGCCACCACGATCAGGATCGCGCCCAGAATGGCCACCACGTCCTCAACCAGGGCGGCCGGAAGATCGCGGCCGAAGGCTGCGGCCAGACGGGCGCGCGCCGCGGCTCCGCCGAGGGTCCCGATCACCGCCCCGACAAGGCCCGCCACCAGACCGCCGATCATCGATCCGCCCGCAATGCCGAGCGCGGCGCCGCTGAGGGCGCCGCTGACAAGGCGAGCGCCGAACTGCATCGGCACCTTGCGGCTCGGCGTCGACGGCAATTGGTCCGTGATGAGTTCACCCACCGCGAGAACGGTCAGGATGTAGGGCGTATAGGCGAAGCCCAAAAAGGCGAGCCAGGTCCCCTCCAGAGGCAGCCAACCCGCATGGGCAACCCAGCTGACGACGGCCGGGGCCATCATAGCCCTGAGACCGGCGACGACCCCGATCAGGCCGGCGAGAAGCATGGCAAGCATGGTTCCGATCCCCCTCTATCCGGGCCGAAGCCTCGACGATGGCATCGCCTTGGCTGGACGCTGGGCCAGTCGTCGCCCCTGGACCCTACGGTAGCGCGACTGCCCAAGCCGACGCCACCAGAGAATGGCGCCCGGGACAAACGCACTGGACGCTCCTCCCGCCCGGAGATAGAGACGGGATCGACGACCGCACCGGCACGCCTGACGCAGCGCCGTCCTGTTCGCTGGCGGTCAACGGGCAAACGCGTTGCGCGAGGCATTGGTCGCCCGTCCTGAAGAAGGGCTTCCCCATGTCACCCGTCACGCTCCTCGGTTTCCTCGTCTTGACGGGAGCGGCGGCCTACGCCCAGACCCTGACGGGCTTTGCCTTCGGGCTGATCACCATGGGGGGCATCGCGCTCACTGGTCTCCTGTCGCTGCCGGATGCCGCAGCCCTCGTCAGCGTGCTGACTCTGGTCAACGCGGTGCAGATGCTCACCAAGGGCTGGCGCGATGTGGCCTGGCGGGAATTCGGCCTCGTCATGGCGACCAATATTCCGATGCTCGTCGTCGGCTATGTGCTGCTCGAGTGGCTGGCCGAGACCCGGACCGACATCCTGCGCCTGATTCTTGGGATCATCATCATCCTGTCAAGCCTGCAACTGGCGCTGCGCCCGCAGCCCCTGGGGCGGAAATCCGGCAGCGGATCCTTTGCCGCCTTCGGCATGATTTCCGGCCTCATGGGGGGTCTGTTTTCGACCGCCGGGCCGCCGCTGGTCTATCATTTCTACCGCCAGCCGATGCCGCTCGCGAGCGTGCGCGAAACCCTGGTGACGGTGTTTGCGCTGAACGCGGTCGTGCGGATCTCACTGGTGACGCTGTCGGGCAACCTGCCGACCGGCTCGGCCTGGTGGGGCCTTCTGGCCATTCCGATGGTGATGGTCTCGACCCACGCCGCGCGCCGGTGGCCGCCGCCGATCTCGGCCGCGATGCTGCGACGGATCGTGTTCGTACTGCTCTTCCTGTCGGGCGTTTCGCTCGGCGCGCCGGCCCTCGTCCATCTGCTGCGCGGAGCGAACTAGCGGCTCATCGCGGACGTGGCGGCGCGCTGGCTCGGGCTGTTGAGCGACGGCGGCGCGTTGATGCCGAAGGTGATGGCCCAGACGCACAGGCCGATCCCGACCATCACGGCCAGCCAGTTCAGGCTTTTGTCGAACCAGGGATCCTGCGGAAGCGAGAGCGTGGGCTCGGATTTCTTGCGCGGCGGGAGTTCGGTGGGCATGGGCTGACCTCAAAAGCCGAAGGCTTCGAGACGCATCATCGCGCCCAAAAGGGCAGCAGCCGACTAGGGAACCACTGGTGCGGCCTGCATATCCGAAAACACCAGCTTTTGACAGGGGCGAGGCCGTCGCAGCTGCTATTCGCCGGCTGCCTTCAGCTTGGCGAGGATCTCGTCCATGCTGTCCTTGACGGTGATGATCTTCAGGCTCTCGCTGTTCTGGCCGATCGCCATCAGCCGCGTATAGACCTTGTCGCCGTATTTGTGCGGCGTGAAGCTGATGATGTTCGTCATGTTGACGCACACCGGTGCGTCACCCGAGTCGATAAATTGCAGCCAGGCCATGCATCCTCCGTGATCGTGGCGCGCACCATGGGAGGGGGCGACTCAAATGTCCACGGGTTCCGTCACCGCAGGGTCGGCCACGTCGTCCAGCAGCGCCGCGAGTTGGGCCTCGGGAATCGGATGGGCGAAGAGGTAGCCCTGCATTTCGGTGCAGCCGCTTCGCGACAGGAAGCGCCGTTGATCCTCGGTCTCGACACCCTCGGCCGTGACGACCAGGCCGAGCGCCTGGCCGAGCGTGACGATCGCCACGATGATGGCGGCGGAATCGCCATCGTCCGGCTCGCCCAGATGCTGCACGAAGGTGCGGTCGATCGTGATTTTGTCGACCTGGAACTGACGCAGGTAGCCGAGGCTGGAATGACCGGTGCCGAAATCGTCGAGCGCGATGGTGAACCCGGCAGCCCGCAGGGTCCTGAGGGAATCGCGGGTGAGCTGGTCGCCGAGCAGCACGCTTTCGGTGACTTCGAGTTCGATGCGGCGCGGATCGGCGCCGGCTTCGCGCACGATGGCGATCACCCGCTCGGCAAAGCCGCTCGAGCGGAATTGTGCCGCCGAGACGTTGACCGCGAGGAAGAGTTGGGGCCAGCGCAGCGACATCGTGCAGACCTCACGCAGGGCCCACTCGCCCAGGCGAACGATGACGCCGGTTTCCTCCGCGACGGGAATGAAATGCTCCGGTGACAGGAACCCCCGCGTGGGATGGTTCCACCGGACCAATGCCTCCAGCCCGACGATCCGTCGACTGTCGGCCGCTACCTGCGGCTGGTAGTACATGACGAGCCCGCTGCCGGTCCGCAGGGCCGCGCGCAGATCCTCGTCGATCTGACTGCGTCTCTTGACGGCCTCGTCCATCGCCGGGGCGAAATACCGGTAGCAGTCACGGCCCTCGTCCTTGGCCCGATAGAGCGCGATGTCGGTCTTGCGAATCAATTCCACCCGATCGGTCCCGTCCTGCGGGGCAATCGCGATTCCGATGCTGACGCCGACGAAAGCCTGGCTGCCGCCGAGCTCGAACGGCTGATGGACGGCGGACAGGATCGCCTCGCACAGGGCATCGATCTCTGCAACGCTATCCACCCCCGCAAGGACGATGGCGAACTCGTCGCCCCCGAGCCGGGCGAGCGTATCGGAAGGGCGCATGAGCGCCGACAGGCGGGTCGCGAAATCGCGGATGAGCGTGTCGCCCGCTCCATGCCCGAGCGTGTCGTTGACGTGTTTGAAGCGGTCGAGATCGAGGGTCAGCAGCGCCACTCTGCTGTCGCGCCCGACCGCCGCGAGGGCGTCGTCCAGGCGGCCGTTGAAGAGCGTGCGATTGGCAAGCCCGGTCAGGACATCGTGGAGGGCGAGGCGGCGGGCATGGCGCTCGCTGACCTCGACCGCCTTGATCGAGCGTCGAAGCGACCAGACAAGCAGCGCGGTCAGGATCAGGATGGCGACCAGCACCACCGCCGCGACCGGGCCCAGCACCCCGAGAATCGTCGTGCCCGGCAGTTCGGGCTCCCAGATGAAATAGCCGATGATGTGACCCTGATCGTTGTGCAGGGCGAAGGAGCGTTCCCGGGCAAGGGCGGTGTCGAACCGGGACAGCCGCGGTTGCTCGATGAGATTGCGTGCCGACAATTCCGTCAGAAAGGGGCCTGCCAGAAACCGAACGCTCACGATCACCGGCTCGAACCCGGAACGCTGGACACCTGCGCCCGTCGAGGGAACGATCGTCATGGCGCTGGCGATGGCGGGCTGCCCCAGCACCTCGAGGAACCGTCCCGATCGGCCGAATTGATCCGGCGCGTTGAAGCCATTGCGGCCCGGGCCCTGGGCGCGCAGGCCCTGGCGCGCGCCGTCGACCAGGCCCTGGAGATCCGGGCGCGCGAGGAGGTATTCGCCGGCTGCCTCCACGCCCCCATGCTTCATGGCGTAGACCGCCTCGTCGCGGGCGTTCAGGATGTAGACTTGGTCGTGTCCGAAGAGCCGATGGAGCCAGGTTCCCATCTCGTCGTCGATCCAGGCCCAGTCAGGTTGCTCTTTCTGCAACTCGGCCACCGCCTGGTCCCAGACCGCGATGGTCTGCTGTTGCGTGGCCAGTTCGTCGACGCTGCGGTTAATGGCGTTCTGGGTAATCCGGACCTGACGGTCGATGGAAATGCCGTCCGTCTTCAGCACCGTCCAGAACAAAGCCGCGGCCGCGAGCACGAGCGCGACCGCCGTCACGGCCGCTACCGGCAGCAATATCTGCGCGAAGAACCGTCGCTTTGCGGGCGAAAGGGGGAGCGAGGCTCGGGGCACTGCCGGATCCAGTCACGCTATGCGGCAAGGACGACTGCGACAGGCCCGCGGACCTGAACCGCCCCTGCCATGACAGCCCCATACAGGAGAGACGGTCGTTCGAGGGTTGTGTCGCGCATCGCCGGAAGCCGATCGTAAAAGAGAAAAAGGCGGGACCTCGGGAAGCGTTCAAGCTTACGCCGTTTGTGTCCATCGGATAGGAATATTTCATCGGAACTGCAGGAATTGGCCGTCGGTCGCCCGTCCGCCCTGGCAATCGCCGGGCGAGGAGCGTTTCCCCGCGCCCACGAGCCATACGCTCAACAGGGCTACTCCGCAATAAACAGTCTCTACGCCCCCCAACCGCGCGCGCTGACGGGGAAACTGCGGCATTCTCCCGGAAGCAGTAAAGAGTGGACGCCACAACCATGAAGATGTCGTGTATCGGAGCGGGACCCGCCGGTCTCTACCTGGCCATCCTGATGAAGAATCGGGACCCGCGTCATGACGTCACCGTCTATGAACAAAATCCCGAGGGCGTGACCCATGGCTGGGGCGTGGTCTTCTGGGACGACTTAATTCATGCGCTTCAGGACAACGATCCGCAAACCGCGCGCGAGATCGTCGACCAGTCGTTCCTGTGGGTGGATCAGATCGTCGACATCAAGGACCAGAAGCCGGTGCGCGGCACCGGCGGCGGCTACAGCATGCGCCGCCAGCGCCTCCTCGACATTCTGGCCAAACGCGCCCGCGAGCTTGGCGTCACGATCCGCTATGACACCGAGGTCGACCCCGCGACCGACCTGTCCGATTCGGATGTCGTGGTCGCTTCGGGCGGCGTCGGAAGCCGCCTGCGACGCCAACGGGCGAGCGAATTCGGCACCAAGGTCGAGCAAGGGCGCAACAAATACGTCTGGCTCGGCACGACCCGGGTCTTTCACGCGTTCGAATTCGCCTTCGTGCCCACCGAGGCGGGCTGGCTCTGGTTTCACGCCTATGGGTTCGAACACGGCATGAGCACGCTCATCGTCGAATGCGCGCCCGAGACCTGGACCAAGCTCGGCTTTGACGAACTCGGGGCGGAAGACAGTCTCGCCCGGCTGGAAGAGATTTTTGCCCATCACCTCCGGGGCCACAAGCTTCTGGCCCAGACCCGGGACAACCGCCTTCCCTGGCTCAATTTCTCGCAGGTGACCAACGAGCGCTGGCACAACAAGAACGTCGTTCTCATCGGCGACGCGGCGCACACGGCGCATTTTTCCATCGGCTCCGGCACGCGTCTGGCCATCGAGGATTCCATCGCGCTGGCCCGGCATCTGCACGAAAAGCCGACCATTGCGGCGGCTTTCCACGCCTACGAGACCGACCGCAAGCTGGCGATTTCCAGGACCCTGAAGGATGCCCGCTACAGCGCGCGCTGGTATGAGAACATTGGCCGCTACACCCATCTGGCGGCCCCGCAATTCGCCATCGCCATGCTCGGGCGCCGATCGCCGCTGGTGGCCATGCTGCCGCCGCGAGTCTATTGCCAGCTCGACGGGCTGACCCGCAACGTGTCGGTTCTCAAGACCATGCGGCGAATGGCAGGCGACTTCTACCGGCGCGCGCCGCGCTCACTCTAGCGCGACACGGGCTTCTGGTGTTTTCTCTGTGCCGCCACGCATGAAGGACGGGCGGATAGAAAGCCGGGAGAGCGCCATGACGACACCTCTGTCCACCCGTCTTTCTGCCATGCTGATGGCGACCGCGATGATCGTTCCCAGCCTGAGCGGCGCGGCGATGGCCTGCACCCGCTCGCTCTATGTGGGCGACGGCAATCTGGTCATCACCGGCCGCAACATGGACTGGAAGGAGGACATGGCCTCCAACCTGTGGATCTTTCCGGCCGGGATGAAACGGGATGGCGCGTCGGGTCCGCGCTCGCTGTCCTGGACGTCCCGATATGGCAGCGTGATCGTTTCGGGCTACGAGGCCGGAACGACCGACGGCATGAACGAGAAGGGGCTCGTCGCCAACATCCTCTACCTGGCCGAAGCGGATTATGGCGCGCCCGCGAAGGACGGACCCTTCCTGTCGATTGCCGCCTGGGCCCAGTACGTGCTGGATTCCTACGCGACGGTCGCCGAGGCCGTCGAAGGCCTCGCGGCCCAACGGTTCAGCATCCTCGCGCCGACCCTGCCCAATGGCGCGCCGGCCTCGCTGCACCTGTCGATCTCCGACGCGACGGGTGATTCGGCGATCTTCGAGCACATCGACGGCAAGCTCGTGATCCATCACGGCAAGCAATACACCGTCATGACGAACTCGCCGACCTATGACCAGCAGCTGGCGCTCAACGCCTACTGGAAAGACATCGGTGGATTGACCTTCCTGCCCGGCACCAACCGGGCGGCGGATCGCTTCGTGCGCACCTCGTTTCTGCTCGATGCCATTCCGAGGAAGCGCGACCCGAATTACATCGCGGGCGTGCCCGGACAGGACTTCACCTATCAGGCGGTTGCGAGCGTCATGAGCGTTCAGCGCGCCGTCAGCGTCCCGCTCGGCATCACCACGCCGTCCCAGCCCAACATTTCATCGACCCTCTGGCGCACGGTCGCCGACCAGAAGAACCGCATCTATTATTTCGACTCGGCGACGCGTCCCAACACCTTCTGGATCGCGTTCGACAAGATCGACCTCAAGCCCGGCGCTTCCCCGCGCAAACTCACCCTTCAGAACGGCGAGGTGTTTGCCGGCGAGGTCAGCGCGCAATTCGCCAAGGCGGATCCGTTCGCGTTTCTCCCCGGTCAGCCGCCCGCCCCGTAGGCGGGCTTCGTCTCACCAGCCGCGCTGGCGCTTGCCCGTAGGCGGGCTTCGTCTCACCAGCCGCGCTGGCGCTTGCCCGTAGGCGGGCTTCGTCTCACCAGCCGCGCTGGCGCTTGATGGCGTTCTTCTGCATCTGCTTCTGGTCTTTCCAGTAGTTCTTCTGCATGTCGGTCTGCATCCGGTAATAGTCGCGGACCCGCTCCTTGCGGCTGGTGGCGTTGCGGTACTGGTCGAAGTCGTAGTGGCGGTCGTAGCCATAGGGTTCGCCGTCGTCGACGAACAGGTCGAGCAGGCCCTGCATTTGAACCTTCACGATCGCAGGCGCGCTGTCGGGACGCACGGGGACAGGGCGCCCCGAGGCCGATGCCAGGCCCGTGCCGGCGATCAGCAGCCCGAGGGCAAACGCCAGAGATGTGGATCTTGCCATGATGCTCTCCTGCGGCCTCAGCGCTGACGGGAAAAGGTCTGGGGAATCGCCGGCGACGTCCAGCGCAGGCCTGTCACCAGGCCCTTGCCGTCGCGCTCGAACTGGACCGGCGTGACGATGTCGTCGCCGGTCATCGCCGCCACCGCCGCAAAGGCAGCGGTCGGCGACAGACGGGCGCTGAACGTGTCGGGTTCTGTCGGCTCGAGATCGAGCACAGCCTCCGACGTCTCGAGCACCATCTGCAGGCCCGCCGGACCGGTGCGAATCGTCGCCTCGCCGAGGAGCCGGGATTCGTACGTCCCCAGATAGGGACCGGGCGCCACGGCTGTGGCCGAGACGCGGGGCGCGCTGTCCTTGGCCTCCTGCTCCCGGGCGCGAAGCGCGGTGAGCCATTGGGCGACGTTGTCGACTTCGGGATTGCCCAGGAGGCGGTCATAGAACCACTGCGCGACCGCGTCCGGGAAACCCTGGTTCTCGAGATTGCTGAGCACGACGAGCCCGACATCGCGATCCGGCAGGAAACCCGCATGGGCGCCGAAGCCGGTGGTGCCGCCATTGTGCCAGATCACGCGCCCGTTGGGCGTCGCCGTGACCACCCATCCAATCGCATAGGACACCCGCTCGCTCATCGACACCCTTGGCGTCCACGTGACGTCGAGATTGGCCTCGGACACCAGGACTTTCTCGCCCAGCATGCCCCGGCCCAGTTGCAGCCGCAGCCATTGGGCCATGTCGGGCACGTTGGAATTGAGGTTGCCGGCCGGACCGAAGCCGTAGGGGAAGGAGGCATGGAAGGGGATCGCCACCGGTCCCGACGCCGCCGCCCGATGGCCGGTGGCGTGGTTGGGCGCAGCCTCGATCGCCTCGGGGGTCCATGAGGTGGCGCCCATGCCGAGCGGATCGAGGAGGCCTGTCTTGACCACAGCCGACCAGGACGGCACGCCGTAGACCTGCGCCAGGATCCGGCCCGCCACCATGTGGGTGATGTTGAGGTAGCTGAAATCGGAGCGGAAGATCCCGACCGGCGGCGCATCCCGCAGGGAGCGGATCATCGTTTCCTCGTCGAACCCGAGAAGACCCAGCCCGTCATTGACGTAAGGGCTGAGCCCGCTGCGCTGAGCCGGAAGGTCGAGAATGCGGAAATCCCGGCCGACCCAGGGGTCATTGAGCTGAAACGCCGGCATGCGGTCGACGACCCGGTCGGTCCAGGCGAGCTTGCCGGCATCGACCGCCTGGGCGAGCGTCGTACTGAGGAACGCCTTGGTGGCCGAGCCGATCTGGAACACGGTCTCGGGCGTGACCGCCTCGGAGCCCGCAGCGTTCCGGACGCCGAAGGCCGATTGATAGACGAGCGCGTCCCCGTGGACGATGCCGATGGCGATGCCGGGCACCCGGGCGGTCTTCATGCCGTCCTTGAGATACGCCTCGAATGCCGGGATGAGGGCGTCGATCCGAGCGCGCATCGCGGCCTCATTCTTGGCCTGAGCCTGAGCCGGCGCCGCCAGCAGGCCGAACACCGCAAAGCACGCGGTTGCCATCCCGCCGCTCCATCTGAAACCCACCATCCGTCGCCCCCTGCCTTACCGTCATGCCGTTGCGGCATGGTGACAGAACAGCGCATTAGGAACAACGTCCCTTTCGTCGATCTGAACCGCGCGATCATGACTCGCGCGGTCCAGCCTCATCTGTCAGAGCGGCTTCAGGCCCGCTTCGATGGCGGCGCGCCGGCCCTCCAGGAACGGCGGCAGCGCGAGCTTCTCGCCCAGCGTGGCGAGGGGTTCGTCGGTGGCAAAGCCCGGGCCGTCGGTGGCGATCTCGAACAGGATGCCGTTCGGCTCGCGGAAATACAGGCTCTTGAAGTAGAACCGGTCGATCGGCCCGCTCGACGGTGCGCGGATGGTGCGCAGGCGCTCGGCCGCCTCCCGATAGGTCTGCTCGTCGGGCGTGCGGAACGCCACGTGATGGACGCCGCCCGCCCCCGGCTGGACCGGATCGAGATGCGGCTCGACCGCCACGTGAAGCTCGGCGGCCGGGCCGCCGTCGCCCATCTCGAACACCTGCACGGACGCGCCCTTGCGGGTGTAGTCCCGCGCAGCCCGCATGCCCATGCCGTCAACCACGACCCGGGCGGTCGGCTCGAGCCGCGGCACGCTCATGGTGATGGGGCCGAGACCGCGAATCTGGTGGGCTGACGGCACGGGCGAGCGATCCCACGGATGGGCTTCGCCCACGCCGCCATCATCGACAAGACCGAGGCGCTGGCCCTCCGGGTCCTCGAAATCGAGCCAGAGACGGCCATCGCGCTCGACAATGCCCTCATGGGCGATGCCCTGCGCATCGAAGCGATCCTTCCACCAGGCGAGCGTGTCCTCGCCGCTGACGCGCAGCGCAGAGTGGACGATGCCGTGGGTGCCCCGCCGCTCGCGACCGGTGGGGAAGTCGAAGAAGGTCAGGTCCGATCCGGGCGATGCGATCCCGTCGGCGTAAAAGAGATGATAGGCGCTGACATCGTCCTGGTTGACGGTCTTCTTGACCAGCCGCATGCCCAGCGCCTGAGTGTAGAAGGCATGGTTTCCCGAAGCGTCGGCCGAAACCGCCGTCAGATGGTGAATTCCGGTGAGTTTCATAGTGTCCTCCAACGTGTTGAAGGCAATGTAGCGTTGCGGGAGCGCACACGCGATCCCGGCTTCCGCCAAGTGTTCTTTGCAGCAACGCACAAACGGCAGATCACCCGACCGCGAAGAGGTCCCGCGTCTCGGCCGGGGCCGGCTCCTCGTAGGCATTGGCGTCGCCCGGGCCGGTTTCCCACCCAAGGTCGGGGAGCGCGATGATGCGAAAGCCCCGTGGGTCGTTGCGGGTGACTACGAGATTGCGGCTTTCCAGATAGGCGACGAGCCGCCGCGCGCGGCCGGGCGACCGGCTGCCGCAGGAGCGGGCGATCTCGCCGTCCGGCGGGCACGGCACGCCCATCATGGCGGCGCGGGCGAGGAGCAGGTAGACGCCCTGGATATCCTCCGCGAGATCGGCCGCGAACGCCATCGCGCGGCCCCATTCGGAGCCGGACGCGGTCTCGGCATCGACGCCGGCCCGGGCAACCGCGAGCAGGCGGCGGAAGGCGGGGAGATTCGGCGGCTCGCCGGCGACGCGGCGAATGCGGCAGCGCACCAGGAAATCCTGATAGAGCACCGCCACCGTGCGGAAGGCGGCCTCCGGATCGGTCAGAATCTCGCGCAGGATGTTGTCGAGCACCGCATCCCGCTCGGCGCGGGTTTCCTCGCTCGGCGCGGCTTCGGGCTCGGCCGCCATCGGCCGTGCACGGGCGAGCTGGGCCAGCACGTCGTGGGTGGCGGGCGGGGGCGCCGGGGGAGCCCGGCGCGGCGCGAGCGGACGGGCGACTTCGTCCTCGCCCGCCGTGAAGATCAGGTCGCGGGCCTCGCCCCTGTCCTGCCCCGGCAAGGGGACGAGCTTGAACGTGCCGCTGCGCGGTGCCGTCTGCGCGTCGCCGATGCGGATCGGCACTGGCCGGCGCGAGAGCGCGGGCCCGAGGGCGACGAAATGGCCGCGTTCGAGATCGCGGAACATCTCGGCCTGGCGGCGGTCCATGCCGAGGAGGTCGGCGGCACGCGCCATGTCGATGTCGAGAAAGGTCCGCCCCATCAAAAAGTTCGATGCTTCGGCCGCAACGTTCTTGGCGAGTTTGGCGAGGCGTTGCGTGGCGATGATGCCGGCCAGTCCGCGCTTGCGGCCCCGGCACATGAGGTTGGTCATGGCCCCCAGCGACATCTTGCGGGCCTCGTCGGAGACCTCCCCGGCAACCGACGGGGCGAAGAGCTGCGCCTCGTCGACGACGACCAGCATGGGATACCAGACGTCCCGCTCCGCATCGAACAGCCCGCCGAGAAAGGCCGCGGCGCAGCGCATCTGCGCCTCGGTGTCGAGACCTTCGAGATTGAGCACGACGGAGACGCGGTGCTGGCGCACCCGTGCGGCAATGCGCTGGAGATCGCCCTCGCTGCGGGCAGCATCCACCACCACATGGCCGAACTTTTCCGCCAGGGTGACGAAGTCGCCTTCCGGATCGATGACGGCCTGCTGCACCATCGGGGCGCTCTGCTCGAGCAGCCGCCGCAGCAGATGCGATTTGCCGGAACCTGAATTGCCCTGGACGAGAAGACGGGTGGCGAGCAGTTCCTCGAGATCGAGGATCGCCGCACTGCCCTTGGCGGCGCCCGACGCCATGCCGGCGGAGACCTGCCCCATATCGATACCGACCGTCATCCGCCTCCCTCTCGCCTGAAACCCGTCAGGTCGGACTTACCATATCCGCCAGGCCAAGCGGCAACGGACGGGTGAACGCTCCACAGGTCAAGAGGCCGCAGGCGGAAGGGGGCAGGCGAGGGCCGTCAATCGGCGATGGCAGCCTCCGCCGCCCGCACGGCGCTACCCTTGAGCGGCAGCTCTTTCATGCGAATCAGGAAGAACAGCGACAGGCTGAAGCCGACGAGGGCGGCGACAAACAGGTAGTGGAAGACCTGCGCGAGATCGGCACTATTCCGACCGACAGCCGAGCCCAGAGCCTCCAGGCTCGAGATTCCCCCGATGCCCGACATCCCGAGGATGATCGCGCCGAAGATCGCCACCACGAACGCGCCGCCGATGGAGCGGAAGAAATTGGCGACCCCGGTGGCGGTTCCGAGTTCATGCGACCGGACCGCATTCTGGATCGACACCGTGCTGACCGGCAGCAGGGTTCCCAGCCCGATACTGAGAAGACCCAGCACCAGTTCGACCCCGGTGAGCGAAAGCTGGCGCTCGAAAAACACAAGGACCCCCACCCCCACGACGGCTGCCGAGAGGCCCACGATGGGGACGCGCTTGTAATGGGTGATCTTGGCCATGAGCTGGCCGGAGATGTTGGCGCCCATCACGGTGCCGACCATGAGGGGAATGAGGGCAAGACCCGAATGACTCGCCGATAGGCCCCGCACGGTCTCGAAATAGACCGGCAGGTAGATGGTCAGGCCGATATAGGTGCCCATGCCGAAGCAGGCGGCCAGCACGCCCATGCGGACCACCGGGTTCTGCAGGACGCCCGCGGGGATCAACGGCTCCGTCGCGGTCTTCATCCGCCAGCCGAACAGACCCCAGAAGATCACCGACACCACCGCCATGGCGGCGATCGGCAGCGACACCCACGCATAGCGAAGACCGCCCCAGCTCAACGCCAGCAGGATCGACACGGTGGCGACGACGAGGAAGAAGGCGCCCAGCCAGTCGAGTTTGTGCGGGCGATCGTGCCGGGGCAGGCGCTTGAGGCCCCGATAGGAGATCAGGAAGGCCAGCAGGCCCAAGGGAAGGTTGATCCAGAAAATCATCGACCAATGCAGGTGCTCGGCGAAGAAGCCCCCCAGCACGGGACCGGCAAGGCTCGAGGTCATGAACACGCTGGCGAAATAGACCTGGTAGCGGCCGCGTTCGCGCGGCGACACCAGGTCGGCCACGATGGTCTGCGACAGCGCCATCAGCCCGCCGCCGCCCAGGCCCTGCAGTCCGCGGGCGAGTATCAGAAACAGCATCGAGGGCGCCAGCGCGCAGGCGATCGACCCGATGATGAAGACCGAGATGCCGATCAGCAGGGTGATTCGCCGTCCATGGGCGTCGCTGAACTTGCCATAAAGCGGCGTCGCGACGGTGGCGGTGAGAAGGTAGGAGGTGACCACCCAGGGAAGATGCTCGAGATCGCCCAGTTCGCGTCCGATGGTGGGCAGCGCCGTGGCGATGATGGTCTGGTCGAGGGCCGCCAGGAGCAGGGCCACCATGAGGCCGATGATGATCGACCGGATCTCGGCCTGCGTCAGCGGGGTCGGCGGATTCAGCGCCCGGGTCTGGGGTGTGGACTGGTCCATGGCATCCATCTTTATCGCGCTTGCATCTAGGGCGCACCGGCGCGTTTGTCCCCCAATACCACGCAGGGCAGATATGCAGGACGTCTCGTTGCGCCGGAGCGACACCCCTTCGGCCGTCGAGCCTTGCGGGCGAGGGCGGATTGACGCTAGCTCGTTCTCCCCGCCCTGTTGATCGCCATGACCGCCCGCACCCGATTCTCCGTCTCTCAAGCCAGACGCATTGCACTCGCGGCGCAAGGATTCGCAGACGCCCGGCCGGCGCAGCCTTCCGCCCGGCATGTGGCCCGCACCCTGGCGCGCTCAAAACTCTTCCAGATCGATTCGGTCAACGTGCTCGTGCGCGCCCATTACATGCCGCTTTATTCGCGGCTCGGGCCCTATGACCGGGACCTGCTCGACCGCGCCGCCTATCATCCGAAAAAGCGCGCGACGTTCGAGTATTGGGGCCACGAGGCCTCCCTCGTCGCCCTCGACCTCCACCCGCTGTTTCGCTGGCGGATGGCGCGGGCCGGCCGCGGCGAGGGCATCTATGGGGGCCTCGCCACCTTCGGCCACGAGAAGAAGGATTTCATCGCCGCGGTCCGGCGCGAAATCACGGCGCGCGGCCCGATCGGCGCGGGCGAGCTGTCGGCCGGAGCCGAGGATCGGGTGCGCGGCCCCGCCGGATGGTGGGGCTGGAGCGACGGCAAGCGGGCGCTCGAATGGTTGTTCTGGGCCGGCGAGGTGACGACGGCGAGCCGGCGGGGATTCGAACGCCTGTACGATCTCACCGAGCGGGTGATTCCGGCCGAGATCCTGCGGGCTCCGACACCGGACGCAGCTGAGGCCCAGCGTGCCCTCCTGAGCCTGTCGATTGCGGCTTTGGGCATCGCCAGCGAACGCTGCCTGCGCGATTATTTCCGCCTCGACGCGGCCGACGCCAAGGCCCGCATTCCGGAACTGGTGGAAGCGGGCGCTCTCCTGCCGGTCACGGTGGAGGGCTGGCCGGGGCCGGTCTATCTCGATCCCAAGGCGACGCTTCCCCGCCGAATCGCCGCGCAGGCGCTGCTGTCGCCGTTCGACCCGGTCGTCTGGGAGCGCAGCCGGGCCGAACGCCTGTTCGATTTTCGCTATCGCATCGAAATCTACACACCGGCCGAGAAACGGGAATTCGGCTATTACTGCCTGCCGTTCCTGCTCGGCGACGCGATCGTCGCCCGTCTTGACCTCAAGGCCGACCGAGCGGCCGGAGCGCTTCTGGTCCATTCCATTCACCCGGAATCCCACGCGCCGCCGGAGATGATCGCCCCCGCTCTGACCGACGAACTGCGCCTGATGGCCGGCTGGCTGGGCCTCTCCGACATTGTCGTGCCGCCCGGCTGGACGACGCTGATCCGCCCGTGACTCGAGGCCCCCTCGTCATGATGCCAAAAGCGCATTACTTGAATGGGCCATGGACTTCATGATCGCTCCCGCCACGCGGCTTTGGCTGCGCTTTCGCCTCAACGAAATCGGCCCGCTCCTGTCGCTGGCGGGTTTCGGGTTCTTTGCCTGGGCGTTCATCGCGCTCGCCGACGAGGTCCGCGAGGGCGAGACCCACGCCCTCGACCGGGCCCTGCTGCTGGCCTTGCGCGATCCGCAGAACCCGGCCAATCCCCTCGGTCCGAGCTGGCTGGAGGAAGCCGCCCGGGACATCACGGGCCTTGGCGGCTATGCCGTCCTGTCCATCGTAACGCTCGCCACCCTGGCGTTCCTGCTGATGGCCGGAAAGCGCGGCGCGGCCTTGCTGGTGCTGGTGGCGATCGTCGGCGGCATGCTGCTCTCCACCGCGTTGAAATTCGGCTTCGAGCGCCCCCGCCCCGATCTCGTCCCGCACGGAACGCGGGTCTATACGGCGAGCTTTCCCAGCGGACACGCCATGCTGTCGGCCATCACCTACCTGACGCTGGGCGCCCTGCTCTCGCGTATCCAGACGCGCCGGCGCATCCAGGCCTTCCTGATGGGACTGGCGGTGGTCCTGACCCTGCTGGTCGGCGTCAGCCGGGTCTATCTCGGCGTCCACTGGCCGAGCGATGTCCTGGCCGGCTGGGCGGTCGGCGCCGCCTGGGCCGCCTTGTGCTGGTTCGTGGCCCTACAATTGCAGCGCGAGGGGAAGGTCGAGGCCCCGGGCGAGACCTCCCCTTGACCGATGCGCCCGAAAGGCCTCCCCGCAAGCCTCCCGGAAAGGTCACGCCGGCCTATCTGCAGCGCGCCGCCATGGCGTATCTCGAGCGCTATACCTCCTCGTCGGCGAACCTTCGGCGGGTCCTGACCCGCAAGGTCGCGAACCGCTGCCGGCTTCGCGGCGAGGACCCGTCCGGTTTCCGTGAGGCCATCGACGACGTGGTGGAGAAAAGCTTGCGGATCGGGCTGATCGACGATGTCCGCTATGCCGAGGGACGGGTCGCGTCGCTAAGGCTGCGGGGCGGATCGGCCCGGGCGATCCGCGCCAAACTCGCCCAGAAGGGCGTCGACGGCGAGACCATCGCGGCAGCGCTCGAGTCTCATACGGGCGACGACGAGGAGGCCGCCCTCGCTTTCGCGCGCCGGCGCCGGCTGGGGCCGTTCCGGCCGGGCGAGCGGGCGCCCTATCGCGACAAGGATCTGGCCGCCATGGGTCGGGCGGGCTTCGGCTACGGCGTGGCCAAGCGGATCGTGGACGAAGAGCCGCAAAGCTAGCCACGCCGGGCGGTTCCGGGGGCACCCGCCTAGATCACGCTCGCGCCCACATTGATGGCCAGCGCCAGGATCGTCGTGTTGAACAGGAACGACAGGATCGTGTGGCAGAGCACGAGCCGGCGCATATTGCGCGATACCACGGTCACGTCGGAGGTCTGCGCCGCCGCCCCCATATTGAACGAGAAATAGAAGAAGTCGAAGTAGTCGGGGCTGTCCTCCTTGGGGAAGGCAAGCCCGCGCCGCTCGCCTTTGTCGCCGTAGAATTCATGGGCGTAGTGGATCGCCCAGATGGTGTGGACGAAGAACCACGAGCACAGGATCGTCAGGCCGGCCACGATCAGACGCAGGGCCTGATCGCCGCCCTGCTTGTCGTGAATGCCGAGCAGCTCGATGCCGATCGCCGCAAGACTCGCGACAGCAGCCCCGATGGTCAGAAAGAGGATCGCGGTCGCGCCCGCATCCTCCAGATTGGACCGCTTGCGGATGTCGTCGATGCTCGCCGTGGCGGCCAGCTGGACCGCCGACAGGACGTAGAACGTCACGGCGACATCCCAGGAGATGAGAAACCGGGTGTTGGGGTGGAGGCCTCCGGGCAGGGCCGCGGCAACGATCAGGCCGACGAGAAGCGCCAGCACCAGACGGGGACGCAGCCGCGCGATATTGAAAAACATGGGCGATCCTCGATTCGGCAGCGGTATGCGCGGGAAGCGGCCGTTGGACAAGGGCGCGGCTGATCCGGCAGCCCGGGCGGGCGAATTATGGGCTCATTTGCGCTACGCGGTGGTTTCCCGCGCGGCACGTCCTACATCAGAGACGATCATCACCCAAAGGAGACAAGCATGGATCGCAAGGCAAAGGCAGTCTGGCAGGGAACGGGCAAAGACGGCACCGGCCACCTCACGACCGATTCCGGCGTGTTGTCGGCGACGCCCTATTCGTTCAAGACCCGCTTCGAGAACGAGAAGGGCACCAACCCCGAAGAGCTGATCGCAGCCGCCCATGCGGGTTGCTTCACGATGGCGCTGGCCTTCCAGCTGCAGGGCGCGGGCTTCACGCCGACCGAGCTGAAGACCGAGGCGGCCGTCTCCCTCGACAAGGACGGCGACGGCTTCAAGGTGAGCAAGTCGCACCTGACGCTCGCGGCCAATGTGCCCGGCATCGACAAGGCGAAGTTCGAGGAACTGGCCCGCATCGCCGAGAAGAACTGCCCGATCTCGAAGGTTCTCAACGCCGAAATCAGCCTGGACTTCACGCTGGCCTGACCGGGCCGGGGCGCGACCTCCCCGCTTTCGGCGGGGGTCGCGTCAGGCGCGGGCCTTGGCGATCGCCTCGCGCTTCTGCGCGAGGCTCATGCCGCCCACATAAGCCTCCGTGCCGACCAGATAGGACGGGGTTGCGGTGAACCCCAGTGAATTGCCGAGCGTGAACGCGTCCTTCATCCACTGGGTCGTACGGGGCGCATCCGCCGCCTCGATGAGTTTGCGGCGATCCCCGCCGAGCTTCTCGGCCTCGGCGATCGCCCGCTCTCCGGTGACGACGCCGCGCAATCCGAATAACCCCAGATGCAGTTTCAAATAGGTGCCGGGCCCCTTAACCTGCAGGAAGCCAAGGGCGGCGCGGGTTGCCTCCACCGATGGCTGGCCGAGCACCGCGAAGTTGACCAGCACATAGGTCAGATCGGGCTCGGCCTTCAGCAGGGCGTTAAGTTCAGCCGCCGAGCGTTTGCACCATGGGCAGTTATAATCGAAATATTCCACCATGATGACGCTGCCGCGCGCATGGCCGAGGCGGACGGCGGACGGCAAATCGAGGGTATCCTCGACCAGTTCCACGGGCGCGCGTTGCGATTCGGGTGCGGATTGCGCGAAGGCGGGTGCGGTGGCGCCCGACAGGGCAAGGCCGGCAAGCACCGTGCGGCGGGAAAACATCATCGTGAGGACCGAAGGCGAGAGGGAACGGAGAAGGCGAGCGTCCGGCTCGACGAATCGCCGCGGCCGGACGGCCTTTTCAAACCGGCGATTGCGGTCTTTTTCCGAGCGGTGGCGACAGCAGACGCATCAACGCCGTGGTGTCAGGCCTCTTCGCCGGTGACGCCTGCGGCGTCCTGCGCCTTGAGGATGTCGGGACGCGGCATCGAGATGGTGTTGTAGCCCGAATCCACATAGTGGATTTCGCCCGTCACCCCATTCGACAGATCGGACAGCAGGTAGAGAGCCGAGCCCCCCACGTCCTCGATCGTCACGGTCCGCCGCAGCGGCGCATGGGCCTTCTGGTAGGTGAACATGAGACGCGCATCGGCGATGCCGGCGCCAGCCAGCGTCCGCACGGGACCGGCCGAGATGGCGTTGCAGCGGATGCCCGCGGGGCCGAGATCCGACGCGATGTAGCGCACGCTGGCTTCCAGCGCCGCCTTCGCCACGCCCATCACGTTGTAGTTCGGCATCACCCGGGTCGAGCCGCCGTAGGTGAGCGTGAGGAGCGAGCCGCCAGTCTTCATGCGGGCGGCGGCGCGCTGCGCCACCTCCGTGAAGGAAAAGCACGAGATCACCATGGTGCGCGAGAAATTCTCCCGCGTGGTGACGTCCACATAGGAGCCCTTGAGCTGGGACTTGTCGGAAAACCCGATCGCATGAACGAGAAAATCGAGACCATCCCAGCGCTGGTCGAGGGCCGCGAAGGCCGCATCGACCGAACCGATGTCTTCCACGTCGCAGGAGAGCACGATGTCCGATCCGAGCGACTGCGCCAGCGGAGCGACGCGCTTGCCCAGCGCCTCGCCCTGATAGGTGAAGGCCAGTTCCGCGCCGTGCTGGCTCAGGGTCTTGGCGATTCCCCAGGCAATCGAGTGGTCGTTGGCGACGCCCATGATGAGGCCGCGCTTTCCGTGCATCAGACCGTTCACGCAAAATTCCCCTTTATCCGATGCCCGTTCTTATGACGACGATGTGGCAATCGGATCCGCTTTCCGAGTGCGCGGCCGAACCAGCCGCGCCCTCGTGCCCCATATCAAGCAGCGGACACGCTGTCGTCTCAATCTTTGTAACGGCTGAAGACAAGCGTCGCGTTGGTGCCGCCGAAGCCGAAGGAATTGGACAGCACGGTGTCGAGGGTCACGTCGTCGATGCGCTTGCGCACGATGTTCATGTCGGCGATGGCCGGGTCGATTTCCTCGATATGGGCGCTCTCGCAGATGAAGTTGTTGTTCATCATCAGCAGTGAGTAGATGGCCTCCTGCACGCCCGTCGCGCCAAGCGAATGGCCGGTGAGCGATTTGGTGGCCGAGATCGGCGGGCAGGACTCGCCCGCGCCGAAGACTTCGCGGATCGCCTCGATTTCCTTGAGGTCGCCCACCGGCGTGGAGGTGCCGTGCGGGTTGATGTAGTCGATCTTGCCCTTCACGGTCTCGAGCGCCATGCGCATGCAGCGCACCGCGCCTTCGCCCGAGGGCGCCACCATGTCGTAGCCGTCCGACGTCGCGCCGTAACCGACGATCTCGCCATAGATCTTGGCGCCGCGCGCCAGCGCGTGGTCGAGTTCCTCGAGCACGAGGACGCCCGCGCCGCCTGCGATGACGAAGCCGTCGCGGTTGGCGTCGTAGGTGCGTGAGGCCTTCTCGGGGGTGGCGTTATACTTCGACGACATGGCGCCCATGGCGTCGAACAGGTTCGACATCGACCAGTCGAGATCCTCGCAGCCGCCGGCAAAGATCATGTCCTGCTTACCCACCTGGATCGTCTCATAGGCATTGCCGATGCAATGGTTCGAGGTCGCGCAGGCGGACGAGATGGAATAGTTGACGCCCTTGATCTTGAACCAGGTGGCCAACGTGGCGGACGCGGTCGACGACATGGCCTTGGGCACCGCGAACGGCCCGATGCGCTTGGGACCCTTCTCGCGGGTGATGTCGGCGGCGTCGATGAGCGTGCGGGTGGAGGGACCGCCCGAGCCCATGATGATGCCGGTGCGGGGATTGGAGATGTCCTCGGGCGTCAGCCCCGCGTCGAGAATCGCCTGATCCATCGCCACGTGATTCCAGGCCGTGCCGAGACCGTGAAAGCGCATGGCGCGGCGGTCGACGAACTCTTCCGGATTGAGCGTGGGCTTGCCGTGCACCTGGCAGCGAAAGCCGTATTTCTCGTAATCGTCGGCTTTCGTGATGCCGGATTTTGCTTCCCGCAGGGAGGTCAGCACCTCCTCGGTGTTGTTGCCGATGGACGAGACAATGCCCATTCCGGTGACGACGACGCGTCTCATAGCCTACCCCTTCATAGGAAATTTTCGCCAACCCTTGCCCAACAGGTAAGGGCGGCCGTGCGCATTCTCAACGTTAAGCCCGCAAATTGGGGCCAGAACGGGATGGGCCCAGATCAGCCGCCGGCCGCATCCGCCTGGAAAAGGCCGACCCGCAGATCCTTGGCCTCGTAGATGCGCTGGCCATCCGCCTCGAGCCAGCCATCGGCGATGCCGAGGATGAGCTTGGAGCGGAACACGCGCTTGAAATCGACGCCGTACACGACCTTCTTGTGAGTCGGCAGCACCTGGTTGCTGAATTTGACCTCTCCGACGCCGAGCGCCCGGCCGCGGCCCGGCGATCCCGACCAGCCGAGGAAGAACCCGACCATCTGCCAGAGCGCATCGACCCCCAGGCAGCCCGGCATCACCGGGTCGCCTTTGAAATGGCACGGGAAGAACCAGAGATCCGGCCGCACATCGAGCTCGGCCACCACATGGCCCTTGCCGTTCGCGCCGCCATCCTCGCCGATCGAGGTGATCCGGTCGAACATCAGCATGGGCGGAAGCGGCAACTGGGCATTGCCGGGGCCGAACAATTCTCCCCGCCCGCAGGCCAGGAGTTCTTCGTAGGTAAAGCTCGACTGGCGCGCCATGCCGGATGCCGATCCTTCTCAACAATCTTCACATTAGAGCGACGAAATGTCCGCCGCCACCGAATACGCGGCTCTGGTAGCACAGGCTTGGCCAGGCATCAAAGGCCACCGCCGCGGCCGCAGCAATTCTTTGCCGCGCGCCGTCGGGCGCTCCCGGCAAGGCCGCCTTGCGGGCCGGCCCTCGCTTTCCTATCATTGAGGTGATAGAAGCCGTTTTTCCGCAAACAGTTCCGGCCAATCATTGTGACGATGACCGATCCGCTTTCAGCCTACATCGAGTCTCCGTCCACGCCTCTCCAGAGGCGGGGATGTCCGCTCTCCGAGCTGCGCGACAAGCTGCGCCGCGTGGGTCTGCGCCCGACGCGCCAGCGGGTGTCCCTCGGCTGGCTGCTGTTCGGCAAGGGCGACCGGCACATCACGGCCGAAGTCCTGTTCGACGAGGCGACCCGCGCCCGGGTGCCGGTCTCGCTCGCCACGGTCTACAACACCCTGCATCAGTTCACCGAGGCCGGCCTCCTGCGCCAGCTCGCCGTGGACGGCGCCAAATCCTATTTCGACACCAATCCCAGCGAGCACCACCATTTCTTCCTCGAGGACGAGGGCGAGCTGGTGGACATGCCGCATGCGGGAATCAGCGTCACCGAACTGCCCGAGCCGCCGGCCGGCATGGAAGTGGCTGGCATCGAGGTGATCGTCCGTCTGCGTCGCAAGGCGGCCTGACCGAGCAGGTCGCTCGCGACAGAACCTCCATACCTGCGCCGGGTCGCCTGGCATCGGGCCTCAGCCGGACGCGTGTTGCCGCGCTTCTTTCTATACTTTATAGCGTGGCGTCATGCCGCTTCCTCATTGCCTTCTGGCCGTCTTCGTCGCCTTCCTGTGGGGCATGAGCTTCGTCGTCATCAAGCTGGGCGTCTCGACGACCCCGCCGCTGGTGCTGGCCTCCCTCCGTTTCGTGTTCGCGGCCTTGCCGGCGGTGCTGTTCATTCCGCGCCCGAAGACCGGCTGGCGCTTCATCGTCGGCTACGGCTTCTTTCTCGGGGTTGCGCAGTTCGGGCTGCTCTTTGCGGCGATCTCGCTCGGCATGCCGGCGAGCCTTGCTTCCCTGGTGATGCAGGCGCAGGTCTTCTTCACCATTCTGTTTGCCGCCCTTCTGATGGGCGAGCGCCCGGGGCCGCACCAGATCGTCGGCGGAATCGTGGCCTGTCTCGGCCTGATCCTGATCGCCTGGCCGCGGCTGACCGGCAGCGGGGCTGTGCCCTTCGCCATGACGGTCGTGGCCGCCGCCTGCTGGGGGGTCGCCAATATCATCTCCAAGCGGGCGGGCCGCATCGACATGCTGGGCTTCGTGGTGTGGTCGAGTCTCATCGCGCCGATCCCGCTCATGGGCCTGTCCCTGCTGCTCGACGGGCCGGACCGGGTGGTGGCGTCCCTTCTCGATCTCAATGTCGGGACACTGGCGGCGGTGGCCTATCTTGCCTACCCGACAACCGTCTTCGCCTTCGCCATCTGGGCCTATCTGCTGTCACGCCACCCGGCCGCAACGGTGACGCCGTTTGCCCTGCTCGTGCCAGTCGCCGGCATTCTCGGGTCAGCGCTGATCCTGGGCGAGGTCATGCGGCCGCTTGAGGCGGTTGGCGGCGCCATCATCGTGCTGGGATTGGCCATCAACGTCTTCGGCCTGCGCCTCGTCGGTCGGGTCCTGCCGCGCTCCTAACGAATCAGACCCAGGCCATAGATTCCGAACGCGATCAGGGAGATCGCCACGATCACGTTGAGAAAGCGCGGCGCAACGATCGCGGCCACGCCGAGGATGATGGCAAGCAGGGGCAGGAGGTTCTTGAGGCTGAAGGAAAGTGTCATCGGGTTCTCGGATGTTTGGGCAACGTGTGCTGCGGTCACTCGACCTTCTCATTGGGATAGACGCCCCACAGCTTGTCCTGCCGGACATAGCCGTCGACGTCCCGCGCCCGGTCAATCACGATCGAGACCCGGCACCAGCCGTTGTCGCAGGTCTTGATGTTGGCGATGACGCCGGGCTGCAGATTGGCCACGATCCCGGCTTTTTCCTCGGCACGGTCGAGCAGGTGGATGGGAGGCTGCGGCGGTTTGGCCCAGGGCATGACAAGGGCGGTGCGGCGACCGGACAGCAGGGAATGGAGCACCCAGCCATCGGTGCCTTCCGAATCGCGGATGCGCCGCCAGGTCTCGTACTCGGCCACGATCTCCACCGGCAAACCCGCCCGCTGGAACACCCAGGCGGTCCGGTGATCTTTTGAGGGCCCCTCGCGCAGATTGACCCGGTCGGTCTTGAGGCTGACATAGCGAGGCACCGGCAGGCCGGTCCCCAGCCGTCCGCCCGGGGGCGGCGTCTGGGCAGAGGCAAGCGACATGCCGAAGCCCAGCAACGCGATGGCCAGCAGGATCTTGCGCATGATGTCCTTCACCTTCGTGTTTGTGCGGCGGGCAGCCCCTCTGGTAGAGAAGCTCTGACGAGCATCGCCACGCGACGGCTCGCTGCCTTGGAGCACGGGTCGAAACGGTCGGGCGACTGTGTCGACACTGTTCTTAGTCGCCGAGATACGGTTAAGGGAGCGTGAAGCGCGACCGAAACGGGTCACGGTTTTTCGAGAGCTGGGGAAGCTGCCACGCATGAAAAAAAGACCCGTCGTCGTCGTGACCCGCCGGTTGCCGGATGCCGTCGAGACCCGCATGCGCGAGTTGTTCGACACCCGTCTCAACCTGGACGACAAGCCCCTGTCCCGCGAGGAGCTGGCCGCGGCGCTTGCCACCGCCGACGTTCTGGTGCCGACCGTCACCGACGAGATCGACGCCGAGCTGCTGGCTGAGGCCGGGCCCGACCTCAAGCTGATCGCCAATTTCGGCAACGGCGTCGACCATATCGACGTGGAGGCGGCCATCGGCCGCGGCATCACGGTCACCAACACGCCCGGCGTTCTCACCGAGGATACCGCCGACATGACCATGGCGCTGATTCTCGCCGTCGCCCGGCGCATTCCCGAGGGATCGCGGATCGTGCCGGATGGCGAGTGGGCCGGCTGGTCGCCAACCTGGATGCTCGGCCGAAGGATCACCGGCAAGCGGCTCGGCATCGTCGGCATGGGCCGCATCGGCCAGGCGCTGGCCCGCCGCGCCAAGGCGTTCGGCCTGTCGATCCACTACCACAACCGCCGCCACGTGCCGGCCCAGATCGAGCAGGAGCTCGAGGCGACCTATTGGGAATCCCTCGACCAGATGCTCGCCCGGATGGACATCGTGTCCATCAACTGCCCTCACACGCCCGCCACCTATCACCTGCTCTCGGCACGCCGCCTCAAGCTCATGAAACCCGACGCCATTCTGGTGAACACCTCCCGGGGCGAGGTGATCGACGAGACCGCGTTGACGCGCCTCATCGAGGCCGGCGCCATCGCCGGGGCCGGTCTCGACGTGTTCGAGGAGGAGCCCGCCGTCAATCCGAGGCTCCTCAAGCTCGCCCGCCAGCACAAGGTGGTCCTGCTGCCCCATATGGGCTCGGCCACGCAGGAGAGCCGGGTCGACATGGGCGAGAAGGTCATCGTCAACATCAAGTCGTTCATCGACGGTCACAAACCGCCCGACCGGGTACTGCTCAGCATGCTCTGAGCCGCCCCGCCCTCCTTTTTCAGATTCTGAGAGACCATTCATGCTGATCCAATCGGCGTTTGCGGCCGCCCGCCAGGTGTTTTCGGCGCCGCTGCGCGGCATCCTGTGGAAGTCGCTCGCGCTGACCATCGCGCTCCTCGGCCTCGTCTGGCTGGGACTGACGCGGCTCTTCGGCTATCTGCTCGAGGGTCACGCGATCAGCGCCAGCTATCCGATCCTCAACAGCTTCGCGTTCTTTCTCGCCGGCGCCGGCCTGTTCGTGCTGCTGGCCTATCTGCTGCCGGTGGTGTCGGCGATCGTCGCCGGCTATTTCCTCGACGATGTGGCCGAGGTGGTGGAGGCGACCGACTTTCCGGCCGACCCTCCGGGCCGCCCGCTGCCGGTCGGCCGGGCGCTCCTCTACGGCCTGCGCTTTGCCGGCCTGTCGCTGATCATCAACCTGGCGGCCCTGCTGCTGTTCTTCATCCCGGGCATCAATATCGGGGTGTTTTTTGCGGCCAACGCCTATCTGCTCGGGCGGGAATATTTCGAGCTCGCGGCCGGCCGGTTTCGCTCGATCGAGGAGGCGGCGCAGATGCGCGTCCAGTATCGCGGCACGGTCTTTGCCGCCGGCGCGATCGTGGCCGCCCTCGTCATGGTGCCGGTGCTGAACCTCCTGACGCCGCTCTTCGGCGCCGCCATGATGGTCCATGTGCACAAGCGCCTGAGCGCCTCCCGCGGCAGCACGATCATCCCGCCGTCGCGGTCGCGGATCGGAGCCTGAGGGCGCGGCCGCCATCTTCCGGACATGATAACGATTGATGGGCTGTGTCGGACCGGGCGACGGAGGGCGCCGATTGCACGTCGATATGCGCCCCGCCGCCATCCTGACGGCACCCGACGGCCCGCGCTGGACGAGGCCTGGCGTGGTCGGGTCGGGGATGGCCCACGCGGCCCTTTTGCTGTGGCTCGTCCTCGTCTGGCGGAACCACACGCCCATCTTGCCTCCCCCCGAAGGGACGCCGGTGGAAATCTGGTCGTCGCAGGCGTGGCGCGCCATTGCCGACGGATCTGCCGGTGCGTCGGACCGCAATCAGCAGTCTCCGCCTGACGGGACCAGAACCACCCCTGCGCCCGAGCCCTATCCCAAGTCATCAAAGGAAGTTTCGCGCGCCGGCCCAATCCGGGCGACCCATATCTTGTCCGACGCCGTTCTCTCCGATCCCCGCAGCCGGCAAATGAGGGAAACGCTCGCCCGCTACGACGCCGAGACGCGAATGGAACAGCTTTGCGGCTTGGAGGCGATGGCCCAGATCGCACAGGCGCTGCCGGAATTTCATCCCCAACGGATCGTCGCCTATGCGATGGCCGACTTGGTCGTGGCGCAGTCCCTGCTGCAGGCCGACGGCGCTGCCTTTCGCAGCGGACATCGGTGGTACCGGCTGTCTTTTAAATGCCAGCTCGCGGCCGATGCCCAACGCATCGCGCATTTTGAGTTTACGGTCGGAGACCCGATTCCCGCGAAGGATTGGGAGGCCCACAACCTTCCCTCATGGCGTCTCGATACGGATGAGTGAGCTTTTTCGAATCGGCCCTGATTAATGTCCCGAAGCGGGCTGCCCCCGGTGCGGCTCGTCGGCCAACACGGCCGGGACAGCGTCCGGGCCGGCATTGCGCTTGAGGTCGAACTGGCCGGTACGACGGAAGCGCACGAGATAGGACGGGACGATCGCCTCCAGCGCCATGGGCGCGATGCCGATCCCCGGCAGGGTGCGCCCTTCGGCTGCCGCCTGGTCGGACACGATGTTGTCGGTTTCCAGCATCACCGCCTGATCGCGGGTCATCACCAGGGCATCGGGCATCAGCCCGAGGGTCACCTTGTCGAGCAGGCCGAGCAGGCTGCCCTGCAGGCGGGCAAGCGTCGGAGGGAGACCCAGGATCACCGCGCCGCGTTCGGTCACCGACAGCACGTATTGCACGATCTGCCGCAGGGTGCGGGTTTCAGGCCCGCCCAGCTCGTAGATCCGCCCACCGGGAACGGTGCCATCGACCGCGCGGGCGATCGCCTCGGCCACATCGCCGACGAAGACCGGCTGGAGGCGCGTCTCGGCGCCGGCCAGCGGCAGGATGGGCAGCAGGCGGGCGAGCGTCGCAAACCGGGTAAAGAAGCCATCGCCGGGGCCAAACATCAGCGAGGGCCGCAGGATGATGGCATCCGGCCGCGCATCGAGCAGACCGTCCTCGCCCTCGGCTTTCGAGCGGGCGTAGGCGGCAGGCGACGAGCGATCGGCGCCGATGGCCGAGACGTGGATGATGCGCGCGTCCGGGGCCGCGGATTCGGCGATGAGGCGCGGGCCCTTGGCCTGCAGGCTGTCGAAACGCTGGCGGCCGCCTTCCTGGAGGATGCCCACCAGGTTGATCACGTGATCGGCGCCCGCAACCGCGCGGGCGACTGAAGCCGCATCGCGCAGATTGGCCTGGACCGCGAGGATCTGGCCGACAGCGCCGAGGGGCTGAAGGAAGAACGCCCGGTCGGGCCTGCGGCTTGCCACGCGGATGCGATAGCCGCGCCGGGCCAGCGCCTGCACCACCTGCCGGCCGAGAAACCCCGTCCCGCCAAAGATGGTGACGAGCTGCTGGGCCGGGGTGCGAATCGGTCCGATCATGGAAGCCTCCTGCCCCGCCGGACGATGGCGGGATTGGACCCGGCCGAAGGCCCGGGCATTGCGTCTGCGACCGTCTCTAATCAAACCCCGGTCGCGTGTGAAGGGGTGCCATCGCCCGATAAGCGCCCAAGCCCCACTTTAGGCAATTGACGCGCCGCCTGCGCCGCCTTAAACGAAGCTCGCCGAACAGGCATGCCCAGGTGGCGGAATTGGTAGACGCACTGCTTTCAGGTAGCAGCGATGCAAGTCGTGGAGGTTCGAGTCCTCTCCTGGGCACCAAATCCGAAGACGTCCAATAACGTGAGAGATTGATCAAAGAGCCCGGTTTTCCGGGCTTTTTTGGTTATGAGCGACCGCTTGGATCCCCTTCGCCTCGCCGGCCGCGGCCTTCGCGTCGGGTGGGATGCGCCGGCGCCAGATGTCCAGTAGCGCGAGAGATATCGCCACCACCAGAGGACCCAGCACCACGCCCGGCGTGCCGAAGACGAGCAACCCGCCTGCGATGGCGATGAAGGACGCTACCGTGTGGAGCATCAGGCGCTTACCGACCAGGATCGGGTAGACGACGTTGTCCACTACGCCCACCACCAGCGTTCCCCAGAGGGTCAGCACCGCCGCCGAGCCAAGCTCGCCCTGGATCGCCAGGACGGCCGCGGTCGGCGCCCAGATGACGAAGGCGCCGAGAAACGGCACGACGGCGAGCAATCCCATCAGCACGCCCCAGAGCAAGGGAGCGGGCAGGCCAAGCCACCAGAACATGGCGCCGCCCAGCGCGCCCTGAAGCGCCGCGACCGCCGCCGTTCCCAGGATGGTGGCAAAGATCGTGTTGACGATCCTGTCGGCGACCACCGCGAACTCGGAAGACGACAGCGGCAGCAGGCCTCGGGTGGCGGCGAGGATCGCCTCCTGGTCGCGGAAAAAGTAGAACAGGAAATAGAAGGTCAGCAACAGGCTGATCAGGCCCGACAGCGACACGCTGACGAACGTCCCGCTCCAGCCGGCAAGCCAGGCCAAGGGGGCTTTCACCAGCTCGGGCAGGTCGAGCCAGCGCAAAGCGGGCGCCAGACGGGGGTGGGCATCGACCCAGCGCGTCCAGCTGTCGGCATCGACCATGGCACTGACCAGCGTCGCATTCCGCACGGCTTCGGTCAGTAGCGTCCCGATGACCAGGATCGCCGGCACGACGACGATCACCGCCACGACGGCGACCATGATCGCAGCCGACAGGCCGGGCGCGTTCGTTGCCGAGAGAACCCGCGCGTAGACCGGTCCGAACAGCACCGCGAGGGTGAAGGACCAGACCAGGGCGGGCAGGAACGGGACCGCCAGGAGGTAGCAGAGAAACAGACCGAAAAGGACTCCGCCGGTGAGGACAAGGGTCGAGATTTGCTGACGGTCAGGCAAGCGCCCTTCGAACATCGGGTCATCCTGAAACAATGATGGCGTTGAGTATGACCATATTGGCCCGTCGTTTGATACCCGCTCACTGCCGGGCGGGCGTCCTCGCGATCGTTTCCATGCATCCTTTAGGCCGGTCCGACGTTGTGGACGTGACACAACAGGAGAGCGCCTTGGTCGATCACAGCAACATCAAAGAGCACATGAAAGTCATCGGCGCCGACGGCGCCCCTGTGGGGACGGTCGATCGCCTCGATGGCGACCGCATCAAGCTCACCAAACGCGACAGCGGCGAAGGCTCGCATGAAGGTCATCACCACTTCATTCCCCTGAGCCTGGTGGCCGATGTCGAGGGCAACAATGTGCGGCTTTCGGCCAACGGGGATGTGGCCGTGACCTTCGAAGAGGAAGCGGATCACAAACCCGCCTAGACCGAACCGGGCGGCCGGCGGCACGTGCTCCGCCGGTCTTGCCACCGTTGGATTTTCTTGATCCGCCGTGCGTCGGAAACGATGCGCGGCTCTTTTGCTGTGCTAAGCTTTGTCGGGCGGTCGTCGACGGGGGCATGAAGGCCTTCCTGAAGATGGGATTGGAAACGTCCCGGGAGGGGAATATGCGCGTCGCGGTTCTGGCGATTCTTGTGGCGGGGTTGGCGATGCCTGTCTTGGCGATGCCGGCCTTGGCCCAGCAACCGGCTCCCGCCGCGGTGCCGGTCGGCACTGTCAGCGCCGCCATGAAACCCATTGCCAAGACGCTCGACTTCGTCGGCCGGGTGGAGGCGCCGGAGCGGGTCGAAATCAGGGCCCGGGTGAAGGGATTTCTCGACGAGGTCCTGTTCACCGAGGGCGCGGTCGTCCAGAAGGGAACCCCGCTCTATCGCATCGAGCCGGGTCTGTTCGAGGCCGATGTGGAGCGCGCGCAAGGGGCGCTCGAGCGCAGCACCGCGACCCATGCGCTGGCCGTCATCCAGCTGCAGCGCGCCGAAGATCTTCTCGCCAAGGCCGCCGGAACCGCGGTGGCGCGCGATCAGGCCCGTGCGCAGGAGCAGGAGGCCATGGGTGCGGTCACCACCAGCAAGGCCGACCTCACCACCGCACAGATCAATCTCGGCTATACGCAGATCCTGTCGCCCATCGCGGGCCGGATCGGTCGCACCAGCGTCACCAAGGGCAATGTGGTCGGGCCCGATAGCGGCGTGCTGACGACGATCGTCAGCCAGGACCCGATGTACGTCACCTTTCCGGTGAGCCAACGGGAATTCCTGCGCGGCGAGGAGACCGGACGGCCGGTGGATCCCAAGAGCCTGAAAGTCCAGATCGTCTTTCCGGACGGCACCATCTACGACCAGACCGGGCGTCTCGACTTTCTCGACGTGTCGGTTGATCGCACCACCGATACACTGCTGGTGCGGGCCGTGATGCCAAACCCGAAATTCACCCTCACCGACGGCCAGCTGGTGCGCGTTCTGCTGGAAAATCGCGAACCCGAGAACCGCATCGTGATTCCGCAGGCGGCGTTGATCGCCGACCAGGGCGGCGTCTATGTGTTCATCGTGGAGGACGGCAAGGCCGCTATGCGGCGCGTGAAGCTCGGCGCAGAGACCGGATCCGGCGTGATCATCACCGAGGGCGTGTCGGTCGGCGATCCGGTGATCGTCGAGGGATTGCAGAGCGTGCGCGCCGGCATTCCGGTGCGCGCCACGCCGCTGCCCCGCAGCCTGAGCGGGATGTAGCCCGATGCTGTCTGCGATTTTCGTCGACCGCCCGCGCCTTGCCATCGTCATCGCGATCGTCACCACCATCGCGGGTCTGCTCGCGCTGCTGAGCATTCCCGTCGCCCAATATCCCGACATCGTGCCGCCGCAGGTGTCCGTCACCACGAGCTATCCGGGCGCATCCGCGGACGTGATGGACGCGACGGTGGCGCAGCCGATCGAGTCGCAGGTCGTCGGCGTCGACAAGATGATCTACATGAAGAGCGTGAGCGGCAACGACGGCAGCTACAGCCTGACCGCCTCGTTCGAACTCGGCACCGACCCTGACATCAACGCCGTCAACGTCAACAACCGGGTGCAGGTCGCCCTGTCGAAGCTGCCGCAGGACGTGCAGCGCCAGGGCGTGACGGTGAAGAAGAAATCCTCCGCGCTGCTGGGCGTGGTGGCGCTCTATTCGCCCAAGCACACGCACGATCCGCTGTTCATCTCCAACTACGCCACGATCAACCTGCTCGACCAGATCAAGAGCACGCCGGGCGTCGGCGACGCCGCCCTCTGGGGACCGCAGGATTACGCCATGCGGGTCTGGATCCGGCTCGACCGGCTCACCGGTCTGGGGCTTACCACCGGCGATATCATCGACGCCATCCGGGCCCAGAACGTGCAGGCCGCCGTTGGCCGCATCGGTGCGCGACCCATCTCGGACGAGCAGCAGCTCCAGCTCACGGTCCAGACCAAGGGACGCCTGTCCTCGGTGGCGGATTTCGAGGCGATCGTGCTGCGCACCAACCCGGACGGGTCGGTGCTGCAATTGCGCGACGTGGCGCGCCTCGAACTGGGCGCTGCCAATCTCGACCGCGAAACGCGGTTCAACGGCGGCCCGGCGGCCGTCATGGCGATCTATCAATCGCCGGGCGCCAACGCCATCGCGGCGCTCGACGCGGTCAAGGCCCGCATCGCGACCCTCGCCCAGACCTTCCCGGAAGACCTCGCCTGGACGGTGACGTACGACCCCACCGTCTTCGTGACCGATACGATCCATGAGGTCGTCAAGACCCTGATCGAGGCCTTCATCCTGGTCGTCATCGTGGTGTTCCTGTTCCTCGGCAGCCTGCGCGCGACGCTTATTCCGACACTCGCGGTGCCGGTGAGCCTCATCGGCACCTTCGTGGTTCTGAACGCGGTCGGCTATTCGGCCAACTCGGTCTCGCTGCTGGCCATCGTTCTGGCCATCGGCATCGTCGTGGACGACGCCATCGTGGTGGTGGAGAACGTCGAGCGGGTGATGGAGGAAAACCCCGAACTGTCCCCCGCCGACGCCACCAAGAAGGCGATGCGGGAGATCACCGCGCCGATCATCGCCATCACCCTCGTGCTGCTGTCGGTCTTCGTCCCGGTCGCCTTCATCCCCGGAATTTCGGGGGAGCTGTTCCGCCAGTTCGCCGTCACGGTGGCGGTGGCCATGGGCCTGTCGGCCATCAATGCCCTGACCCTGTCGCCGGCGCTCTGCGGCGTCCTGCTGCGGCCCCATCACGGCCCGCGGCGCGGCATCATCGGGATTGTGATGCGCTTCATCGACAAGGTCCGCGACGCTTACGGATCGGTTGTCGCGCGGCTGGTGCGGATCTCGCTCATCGGCGTTGCCATGGTGGCGCTCGCCGCCGGCGGCATTGTCGGCCTGTCGGCCATCACGCCGACGGGCTTCCTTCCCGAGGACGACCAGGGGGCGTTTTTCGTGGTGGTGCAGCTGCCCGACGGCGCCTCCGTCCTGCGCACCGCCGAGGTGGTGGGACAGGCCGAGGCCATCCTGCGCGCCGAGCCCGCGGTGGCCGATTTCACCGCGGTGACGGGCCTCAACTTCATCGACAATTACTCGCAGCCCAATGCGGCCTTCATCGTCGTCACCCTGAAACCGTTCGCGGAGCGCAAAGACCGGTCCCTGGGCGCCACGCAGGTGATCGCGCGCATCGGACCCAAGCTGCGCCAGCTCCAGGGCGGGACGGTGGTGCCGCTCGCGCCGCCGCCGATCATCGGCCTGGGGACGGGCGGGGGCTTCACCTATGTGCTTGAGGATCTGCGCGGCGGCGATCCCAAGACCCTGGCCCAGGTGCTGCGCGGCGTCACGGTGGCGGCCAACCAGGAACCCCTGCTTTCCCGGGTGTTCAGCACCTTCTCGGCCACCAGTCCGTCCGTGTATCTCGATATCGACCGCAACAAGGTGCAGATTCTCGGCGTCGCGCTGAACGACGTGTTCCAGGCCCTGCAGGCCTCCCTGGGGGGCTATTACGTCAACGACATGAACCTGTTCGGCCGCACCTGGCAGGTCCAGGTCCAGGCCGAGGCGGTCGACCGCTCCCGGGTCGAGGACATCTATCGCATCAACGTGCGCAATGCGGCCGGCACGATGGTGCCGCTGCGCAGCCTCCTGGAGGTTCGTGTCGTCGTCGGGCCGCCCGCCCTGATTCGCTACAACAACCGCCGCGCGGTCACCATTCAGGGCAGCCCGGCACCGGGCGTCTCGTCCGGACAGGCGCTTGCCGCCATGGAGCAGGTCGCCGCCCGCACCCTGCCCTCGGGCTTTGCCGGGGAATGGACCGATACCGCGTTCCAGGAGAAGCGGGCGGAGGGCAAGACCGCCATGATCCTGGCCCTGGCGGTGCTGTTCGCCTTCCTGTTCCTCGTCGCCCTGTACGAGAGCTGGACCATCCCGATTCCCGTGCTGCTGTCGGTTGCGGTGGGCGTCTTCGGGGCTTTCGGAGCCATCGTCATCGCGGGGCTGACGCTCGATCTTTACGGCCAGATCGGCATGATCGTGCTCATTGGTCTGGCGGCCAAGAACGGCATCCTGATCGTGGAATTCGCCAAGGATCAGCGCGAGCGGGGCGTGCCCCTGCAGGAGGCCGCCACCGAGGGCGCGCGCCTGCGGTTCCGCCCGGTGATGATGACGTCGCTTGCCTTCATCCTGGGCCTGCTGCCGCTGGTGGTGGCGACCGGTGCGTCGGAGCTTGCCCGGCGCAATGTCGGCACGCCGGTCTTCGGCGGCATGATCCTGGCAGCCGTGGTCGGCATCTTCGCGATCCCACCCCTCTACACCACGTTCCAGGGCCTTCGGGAGCGGATCAAGGGATGGTTCGCGTCACGCGGATCGGCCGCGCCGCACGATACGGCGCCGCACTGACGAGGCGTCATGACTTGCGGGTGGCGATCCAGATCACGTGCCGGGCGCCGCTGCGCTTGCCATTGGCGCGCACCACCATCTCCTCGACGGCAAAACCGGCGCGCCCGAGCCGCTGGGTGAACATGCGATTGGCGGACGAGGCCCAGACGGCCAGCACGCCCCCGGGGGTCAGCGCGGTACGGGCGGCCCGCAGGCCGTCGAGATCGTAGAGCGCATCATTGCCTTTGCGAGTCAGGCCCTCCGGGCCGTTATCCACATCGAGCAGAATGGCATCATAGGTCGACCGCGCCGACCGGATCACACGTCCCACATCCGCCTCGCGGATGCTTACCCGCGGGTCGGCCAGACTATCCTGGAAGACCTCCGCCATGGGACCCCGCGCCCAGGCCACGACTCCCGGCACCAGCTCGGCGACGACGATCCGCGCGTGCGGCCCGAGTTCCGAGAGCGCTGCCCGCAGGGTGAACCCCATGCCGAGCCCGCCGATCAGCATCTGGGCCCGGGGGCGATCGCCCATCGCCGCGCAGGACAGGTTCGCCAGCGCCTCCTCGGACCCGCTGAGGCGGCTGTTCATGAGCTCGTTGGCGCCGAGCATGATGGAGAATTCGTCGCCGCGCTTCATCAGGCGCAGTTCATCCCCGCCGGGGACTTTCGCTGTATCGAGATGGATCCAGGGGATCATCGGCCACCCTTCGGATATCGGGTCTCAAGAAGCGCGACACCTCGCATGGCGACGCGCCGATGTCACGCGCCGCTAGGCCGCCTGCGGGAGACGCGACGGAAAGGTGGCGCGCGTGATGGTGATGCTGAGACCGTCGGGGCTGGCCTCCACCTCCATGCGCGCATCGAGCTGGTTCACCAGCGCCTTGACGATGCTCGTTCCCAGACCGTGCGTCGGCGGGGGCGTGTCGGAGACGCTCTTGCCGACGCCGTTATCCGCAACCGTCAACTTCCAGTCAGTCCCGTTGACCTCGTAGGTCACGAGAACGAGCGCGCCCTCCTTGTCGTGCGGGAAGGCGTATTTGATGGCGTTGATCACGAGTTCGGTGACGATGAGGCCGATGCTGACCGCCTTGGCGGATTCGATGGTGCCGTCTTCGGCCACCACCCGAATGGCGATCGACTGGCTCTCACCGACGATGGAGGCGGCGAGGCTTTCGCACAGCTTCTCGAGATAGGAGCCGACGGCGATCCGATCGATGCCCTCGGATGCGTGCAGATGCATCTGCACGGCCGCCACCGACATGACGCGCTGGTGCGCGTCCTTCAGGTGATGCCGGGTTTCCTCCGACGTGACCGCCCGCGCTTTGAGCAACAGGATGCTGGCGATGATCTGCAGGCTGTTGGCGACGCGGTGCTGCATCTCCTGCAGCAGAACCTGCTTCTGGCGCAGGAGCTCCTCGGTCTGCTGCAGCAGCTCCGCTTTCTCGCGCTCGATCGTGCGGCGGACGGTGACATCCACGAACGCCAGGAGGATCTTGATGTCCGGGCTGTCGTCGTAGAGCACCTTGCGGGCGTTGAGCAGCATGGTCCGTCGCCCGAGATTGGGGAATTCGTGATCGACCTCGAAACCATCCATGGCGACGTGCTGGGGGATGATCGTCTCCAGCAGGAGTCGCAGGGCCGGAATGTCCCACTGGCCGTCGCCGAGGGCGTAGAGAAGCGAGCCGAGAGTCTGCTCGTGCGTGACCTTGAAGGTGCTGTAGAACGAGCGGCTCGCGGCCAGCACCCGGCATTGTTCGTCGAGCACCAGGAACGGTTCCGCAATGGTGTTGACGATCGCCTGCGCCAGCGTCTGCGAGTGGTCCAGGTTCTGGGTCGTATCCATGGGCCACGAGGCCGATCCGCCGGAGCTTTGCCGATAATCGCCACAGCATCGTCCTGTCGCAGACGGACGCTACAAGGTTAAGGCGTCGATGTCGCTAAGGAATAAATGGCGGCCGGCAGCGCGCGAGCGACTCAGCTGATGCCCTCGGCCTTCTTCTCGCAATCGCGTTGGGGAATCGGCGCTGCGGGCTTTTCCTGCGCCACGACCGTATGATCGTTCGGCTCGCTCGCCTGAGACGGCATGGGAAAGGTCAAGGTGAAAACGACAAGAGAGAGTGCGCGCAGCATCGTCTGTCCTTTCGGCGTCCAATCCGGCGAATGATAACCGCTGGCGATCTCCCGCGCCATGGCGGACGGCGCGGCTCCTTGCGCTGCTTCGACGCAAGACAAAGCCGGAACGCACAACAGTTTTTCCCGTTTCACCGGGGCAGTCCGGACGGCATGTCCGGACCTCGGGAGAACGGCCATGTTCCGATCGCACCAAAGTCGCTTGAGCCACGCGCTCGCGCTCGCCGCCTGCCTGTTGACCGGCTTGACCGGCATGAGCTTCGCGACCTCCGCGAACGCGCAGGGATTCCATGGTCGTCCGGGGGCCGGTGGACCGGCTTTCCGTGGCGGCGGTTTTCGCGGCGGCATGGGCGGGCCGGGGTTTCGCCCCCCCGCCTACCGAGCGGGCTATTTTTCCTCCCCCGGCGTCTACCGCACGATCGGCCGCGCACCGGTCGGCGGCTTTGCCGGCGGTTATCGGCCGATCGGGCGTCCCTACGGAGGAGGCTACGGCTACCGGCCGTGGGGCGGCTATCGCGGACCCGCGTATGGCGGGCGATGGGGCTATCCGGGCTATTATCGCCCCGTCTATGGCGGCTACGGGTATCCTGGCTGGTACGGCAACGGCTGGTACGGGGATGGCGGGGCGATTGCCGCAGGCCTCGTCGGCGGCCTGGCGCTCGGCGCCATCGCCAATGCGGCCACGCAGCCGGTCTACCGTCCGGCTGTCTATGCGCCCGCCGGCCACTGCTTCTACGAGAAGCGCCGCGTGAAGATCGGCCATGGACGGACGGCCGTGCGACGGGTGCGCAGTTGCTACTGAGGCCGAGGCGGAATTGCCGTCGCCGTTGATGCGGGGCGCGGGACGCGCTAGACGCTAGCGTCTCCCGTCCTCTCGCATCCGGATGCCCCATGACCACCCGTTTCCACCGCGGCGACCTGCCCGCCGGATATCAGCCCGGCCCCTCGATCGCCATCGACACGGAGACACTCGGTCTCAACCCGCACCGGGACCGGTTGTGCGTGGTCCAGATCTCGAAGGGCGACGGCAGCGCCGACGTGGTGCAGATCATCCCGCATGGCCCCGCGCCTGCCCGCCTGATCGCGGTTCTGGGGGATGAGAGCGTGCTCAAGATCTTCCATTATGCGCGCTTCGACCTGGCGGTGCTCTTCCACGCCTTCGCGGTGATGCCGCGGCCGGTCTATTGCACCAAGATCGCCTCGCGGCTGGTGCGCACCTACACGGATCGGCATGGCTTGAAAGACCTGACGCGCGAGTTGCTGGGCGTGGATCTCTCCAAGCAGCAGCAATCCTCCGATTGGGGCGCCGAGACCCTGACCCAGGCCCAGCTCGACTACGCGGCCTCCGACGTGCTCCACCTGCACGCCCTGAAAGAGAAGCTCGATCGCAACCTGGAACGCGAAAATCGGCTTGGAATCGCCCACCAATGCTTCGATTTCCTGCCCACCCGCGCCCAGCTCGACCTGCTCGGCTGGCCGGAGACGGACATCTTCGCGCATAGTTGACGCGATCTTCAAACTTCAGAGGATATAACCTATAAGGACATAACTTCGCCACGGGCTGCCATCATGGCGACCCTGCCCGATGAACACCAACAAAGGACGCAGCGTGGCGAGACCCGGCGGCATGACGATGGGAGACCCGGTTGCGAGGGAGTCGCTGCCGCGCTCGCGCGGGTTCGCCAGCGCCCAGCGCCACTCGCGTTTCGTCCGGTTCGCCAAGCTGGCCATTCCCTTGGGGTCGGTCCTGGCCGTGGCGCTGGTCAGCCTCTACGCCTATTTCGACCCTTTCCGGCACATTCCCGGCCTGACCATCGGCAAAATCGGGGTCAGCGGCACCCAGGTCACCATGGAAAGCCCGAAGCTCAACGGCTTCCGCAACGATTCGCGGCCCTACGAGGTCACCGCGAGCCAGGCCACGCAGGACGTGCTCAAGCCGAATTTCGTCGAGCTGAAGGATCTGCGCGCCCGGATCGTGACTGACGACAACGGCAATGCGGCCCGGCTGGAGGCCGCCTTCGGGGTGCTCAACACCGAGAAGGAACAGATGAACCTTCGCCAGGACGTGCGCGTGCGCACCGATGCGGGCCAGGAAGTGAGGCTGAAATCGGCCTTCGTCGACTTCAAGGCCGGCACGGTCGTGTCGGACGAGCCGGTCTCGGTGTCCCTCGGCAACGGGGTGATCGAGGCGACCGGGCTCGACGTGAGCGACAACGGCAAGATCATGCATTTCCGCGGCCGCGTCCGGGCCGTGTTCCAGAACGAATCCGATTCGGCTCCAAAGACTCCTCCCGCAGGACCTGCCGCCCCGGCGGCGCCCGCGCAACCGACAAGCTCCCGCTCATGATGATGTTCAAGCAGGCGGTGTTCTGCACCGCGCTCCTCCTGTCCCTTCCGCTGGGCCTATCGGGCGCCCTTGCCCAGCCCACCACCAAGGAGCGGGCCGCCGGCTTCGGCAGTTTCGGCGCCAGCAAGGAGCCCATCAAGATCGACGCGGACCGGCTCGACGTGTTCGACAAGGAAGGTCGGGCGGTGTTTGCCGGCAACGTGGTGGCGGTGCAGGGCGACAGCACCATGAACTGCACCCTCATGACGGTGCTCTACGAGCAGAAGCGCGACGGCGCGGCCGCGGGGACAGCCGCCCCTGCGGGCCCGATGGGTTCGGACGACAGCTCGATCAAGAAGATCGACTGCAAGGGCCCGGTCACCATCGTGTCGAAGACTCAGGTGGCCACCGGCAACGACGCGGTGTTCGACCGGGTCGCCAACAAGATCTTCCTGATCGGCAATGCGGCACTGAGCGACGGCCCGAACGTCACCCGCGGCGAGCGCGTCATCTACGACCTCAACACCGGCGTGGCCAACGTGGAAACAGCGCCCGGCGGCCGCGTCCGCGCGCTGTTCGTGCCCGGCAGCAACGCGCCGGCGGCGACGCCGGCCCCTGCCGCCCCGGCCAAACCCAAGCCCCAGAAGCCGGCGACGAACTGACCGGTTCGGCGGCGCGCCCGTCTGTCATTGTCCTCTTTTAGCGATTTGTCCCGTTGAAACCATTTTTCAGCCGTTCCCCAGCCGGTTCCGCTCCGGCCCCGGTTTCCGAACCGCGCAGCACGGCGACGCGCTCGTTCGACCGCTACGAGGGACAGGCGACCTTCGGGGGCGCCGGCGCGCTTGCCGTCAAGGGCCTGCAGAAGAGCTATGGCGGCCGCACCGTGGTGTATGACGCGGCACTGAGCCTGCGCGCCGGCGAGGCGGTCGGCCTGCTCGGGCCCAACGGTGCCGGCAAGACGACCATCTTTTACATGATCACCGGGCTGGTCTCGGCGGATCGCGGCGTCATCAGCCTCGACGGCCACGACGTCACGCATCTGCCGATGTATCGCCGCGCCCGCCTCGGCATCGGCTACCTGCCCCAGGAGGCCTCGATCTTTCGCGGCCTCAACGTCGAGGACAACATCCGGGCCGTGCTCGAGATTGTCGAGCCGAGCAAGAAGGAGCGCGAGCGCAAGCTCGATTCCCTGCTCGAGGAATTCAACATCGAGCGGCTGCGCAAGGCCCCGTCCATTGCGCTGTCGGGCGGCGAGAGACGCCGCTGCGAAATCGCCCGCGCGCTTGCCGGCGATCCGACCTTCATGCTGCTCGACGAGCCCTTCGCGGGCATTGATCCGATCGCCGTCGGCGACATCCAGAATCTCGTCCGCCACCTGACCCGGCGCGGCATCGGCGTGCTCATCACCGACCACAATGTGCGCGAGACGCTGGGCCTGATCGACCGGGCCTACATCATCCATTCCGGCCGCGTTCTGACCGAGGGCCATCCCGACGAGATTGTCGCGAACGAGGACGTGCGGCGGCTCTATCTGGGCGAAGATTTCAAGCTCTGACGCAAGGCTGTAGCCACGCCGCCATCGCTCCTGCCGGGCCGCCTTGCGGCCCGAACCCTTTTGACGGCAGCGCGGGGACGGATTAGATCTAGTCTGACGATTTGCTGGGATGCGCTCATGAGTTCGACGCAACGGCTGGAGCTGCGGCAGGGTCAGACCCTCACGATGACGCCGCAATTGCTGCAATCGATCAAGCTGCTGCAGTTGTCCCATCTTGAACTCGCCGCCTTCGTCGATGCCGAACTCGAGCGCAACCCCCTGCTGCAGCATGCCGACGAGATGGCGCAGGACGGTCCGCCCGACGGCAAGGCGCGGGCCGCACAGGCCGAGCGCGTGATCCGCCGGATCTTCCCGCAGGCCGGCGCGCGCCATCCGCAGGGGCTGGTCTCGTCGAAGACAGGTCAGGCCAGCGGATCGGTCCCGAGCGAGGCCGGCGGCGATCTCGAGGCGACGCAGGCCGGCACGGTCAGCCTCACCGATCACCTCGAGGCCCAGCTCGACCTCGCCACCGCCGACCCTTTGCTGCGCGACACCGGCCGCTATGTGATCCATTCCCTGAGCGAAACCGGCTATCTGGCCGACGACGTCGCCGAGATCGCCAGCGGATGCGGAGCAAGCGAGGATGCGGTGCTGCGAGCGCTGGCCCTCGTCCAGAGTTTCGACCCGCCTGGCATCGCGGCGCGGACGCTTTCCGAATGTCTGACGATCCAGCTCCGCGAGCGCGGGCGTCTCGACCGGCCGATGGAAACCCTGCTCGCCCGCCTCGACCTCGTGGCGCGGCGGGATTATGCGGCCCTGCGGCGGCTCTGTGATCTCGACGAGGAGGCGCTTGCCGCCAAACTGTCGGAGCTGCGCAGCCTCGAGCCGAAGCCGGGCCTTGCCTTTACGGTCGCGCCGGTCGATGCGCTGGTGCCGGACGTGTTCGTGCGACCGCAACCGGATGGCAGCTTCCACCTTGAGCTGAATGCCACCACCATGCCCCGGCTGCTGGTGGACCGGACCTATCAGGCGCAGGTGAGCGGACACGCCATGAGCAAGGCCGATCAGCTCTTCGTGTCGGATTGCGTGCGCAGCGCCACCTGGCTCGCCCGCAGCCTCGACCAGCGCGCGACCACCATTCTCAAGGTGGCGACGGAAATCGTAGGCCAGCAGGGCGACTTCTTCCGCCACGGCGCCGGCCATCTGCGGCCGATGACCCTGCGGGCCGTCGCGGAGGCGATCGGCATGCACGAATCGACCATTTCGCGCGTGACCGCCAACAAGGCCGTCGGCACCCCCGCGGGCACGTTTCCGATGAAGTATTTCTTCAGCAGCGCGCTGTCAGGCGCAGACGGCGCCGAGGCCCAATCCTCCGAAGCCGTCCGTCACCGCATCAAGGCGCTGATCGCAGCCGAGACCCGCGCCGCGGTGCTGTCGGACGATGCCATTGCCCAGCGATTGAAGGCGACCGGGGTCGACATCGCCCGCCGCACGGTTGCCAAATATCGGGAATCCCTGCGGATTCCCGCCTCCGCCCACCGGCGGAGACTCAACAGGAGGATGACCGGACCGGTGCCGTAACGACCTCACATTGCAGAGCCGATCGACTGCCTCATCATCGCGACGACAGCTGAACAAAAACAACGGAGGATGACATGACCTTGAGGGTATCAGGCAAGAACCTCGATATCGGCGAAGCCCTGCGCAACCAGGTCGAGGCGCGCGTGGAAAGCGCGCTGAGCAAGTATTTCGACGGGGGCTATTCCGGTCACGTCACCGTTGCCAAGGACGGCACAGGTTTCCGCACGGATTGCGTGCTGCATCTCGCCTCGGGCATGACCCTGGAGGCCTCCGGCAACGCCCACGACGCCTATGCGAGCTTCGACCAGACCGCGGAGCGGATCGAGAAGCGCCTGCGTCGCTACAAGCGGCGCCTCAAGGAACACGCCCCCTCGGCTCGGGCCAATGGCCGCCAGGTTCCCTACGCGGTGTTCGAATCGCCCAGCGACGAGGCGGTCACCGAAGAGGATTTTCATCCCATCGTCGTGGCCGAGACCACCAAGTCCCTCCACAGCTACTCGGTCAGCGACGCCGTGCTCCAGCTCGATCTCACCGGGTCGCCGGCGCTGGTTTTCATCCACGCTAGCACCGGCCGCATTAACGTCGTATACCGCCGCAGCGACGGAGCGATCGGATGGGTCGATCCGCCGCCGGGCCAGTCCTGAGGGCTGTCCTTTCCTTTGGACCGGGTTTTGCCTTGGCCCGGGTTTTGCGTGAAGAGTCGTGTGTGGCAAGTGCTGCCTGAACCCCCGCGAAGCCGCCCTGGCTTCAAAACGGACGTAGCTTGATCAATGCCCTTGCTGGATTTTCTCGACCCAAAGGCCGTCCTTCCCGCATTGCGGGTGAGCGGCAAGAAGCAAGCCTTGCAGGAACTGGCAGCCCATTCGTCGAAACTGCTCGGCCTGGATGAGGGACTGGTGTTCGAATCGCTGCTGCAGCGGGAACGCCTCGGTTCCACCGGCATCGGTGAGGGGGTCGCCATCCCCCACGGCAAGCTGCCGGGCCTGACCCGGATCTTCGGCCTTGTGGCGCGCCTCGAGAAGCCGATCGATTTCGAGGCCCTCGACGGCGAATATGTGGATATCCTGTTCCTGCTGCTCGCCCCCGAAGGGGCGGGCGCGGACCACCTGAAGGCGCTGGCCCGCGTCGCCCGCGTGCTGCGCGAGCCGGGCCTCGTGGACCGCATCCGCGCCACCCGGGACGCGAATGCCCTCTATGCGGTGATGACCGAAATCCCCCGCGCCGCCTGAAGGCCCTGCGGTCGCGGACCGAAAACACGGCAGGACCTGCTCGGTTTTAAGGCTGAGAGGCGATTTCCCACACGATCTGCACGCCCGCATTGTAGCGGATCGTCGCCGGCGGCACGATCGGCACGTCCGAACCGCCCTTGGCCATGGCCATCTGCATGCGCATCTCCGGCTGCGGCTGGAACGGCTGAGCCGATCCGTCCCTGATCTCCATGACCCGGCCGAGGCTCACGCCGGCGGCCTTCGCATAGACGTCCGCCTGGCGCATGGCGTCCTTGACGGCCGCCTCCCGGGCGCTGTCGCCTCCTGCATCCTGACGGTCGAGACCGAACGAGACGGACTGGAACGTCATGTCGCCGCTCGCCAGAATCTCCCCCGCCAGCCTGCCGACGCCGGGAAGATCCCGGGTTGTGATCTGCAGGCGGTGATTGGCGGTGAATTTCGGCACCGGCTTTGCGTCGCGGCTGGATCTCTCCACCACCGGCGTCTGGAAGACCTGGAAATTCACGGTCCGGATGTCATCCTTGCGGATGCCCAGCGCCTGGATCCGCTCCAGCACACGCTCGCTTGCCGCATTGTTGGCAGAGGCCGCCTGCGCCACCGTATCGGCCTGGGTTTCGACGGCGACGAAGATCCGGGCGAAATCCGGCTTCGACTCGGCCTCGCCTGTCCCCATGACGCTGATGGTACGCGTGGGCGAACGCTCCTGGGCGAAGGCCGGTGGCGAAAGCAGCAGGGCCGAGACGGCCGCAAGAATCGTCAAACGCATCAAAACGCTCCGAATATCGCCCCCAGCGGGCGCAGGACCCCAAGACTCGCGTCGCAGCGCGGCAATTCGATGACCGGCCTCAGGACCCGGACACGTGCGCTAACGGCCCGTCTTCACCCGCGTCCACAGGCGCGCGACCGCCCGCTGCGCGCGCTCGTCATAGGCGGTGTTGGTAAACAGACGCTTGAAGGTGGAAGCATCCGGGTAGATGCCCGGATTGTTGAGGATGTCCTGATCGATGAAGGCTTTGGCCGCGAGATTGCCCGACGCGTAGGAGACGAAATTGGTGTTCATGGCGGCAATCTCCGGCCGCATCAGGAAATCGATGAAGGCATGCGCTTCGGCGACATTCTTCGCGTCGGCCGGAATGGCGAGATTGTCGAACCACATCAGCGCGCCTTCGCGCGGCACCGCATAGACGATCTCCGCGCCGGTCTTGGCCTCGAGGGCCCGGTTGCGCGCCTGGATCATGTCGCCCGAATAGCCGACCGCCACGCAGATATCGCCGTTCGCCAGCGCGTTGATGTAGTCGGAGGAATGAAATTTCTGGATGTTGCTGCGCACCCGGAACAGGGCGTCACCGGCCCGGATGAGGTCCTCGTTGCGCTTGGAATCCGGGTTGAGGCCGAGATAGGCGAGCACGCCCGGAAACAGGTCCTCGGGGGAATCGAGCATGGAAATGCCGCAGCCCTTGAGCTTGGCGGAGAATTCGGGCCTGAGCACCAGTTCCCAGCTGTTGAGCGGGACATCGCCCAAAATCTCGCGCACCTTCTTGACGTTCGCGCCGATCCCGGTGGTGCCCCACATGTAGTTGACCGCATAGAGGTTGCCGGGGTCGAACACCGCGAGCCGCTGGCTGATCTCGGGCCATTGATGGGCAAGATTGGGAAGCTTGGACTTGTCGAGCTTCTGGAAGGCCTTGGCGGCGATCAAACGCTGCAGGAACGGCCCGGACGGCACCACGAGATCGTAGCCGGATTTCCCCGCGAGCAGCTTGGTCTCGACGATCTCGTTGTTGTCGTAGGTGTCGTACACCACCTTGATGCCGGTCTCGCGGGTGAAGGCATCCAGCACCTTCGGGTCGATGTAATCGGACCAGTTATAGACGTTGACGACGCGCTCCTGCGCGAAGGCTGAGGTCGCCAGACCAAGCGCGAGAGCAAGCGAGACGAACAGGCGGATCATCGGTGGCTGCACTCCGGGCTCGGCCCGAAGGCTAGGGACTTCCAGCGCTCGAAACAACGGCCGCCGGAACATCCTTGTGGGTAGCCGGCAAGGGGTCCCCTCAACGGGCGGCGCCGATCACGCCGGCCAGACGCTCGAGCCCCGCATCGAGGGTCTCGTCCTTCTTGGCAAAACAGAACCGCACGACGGTCTTCACCGCGCCCTGCGCGTAGAAGGCCGAGACCGGAATGGCCGCCACCCCGTGGTCCATCACCAGACGGCGGCAGAACGCGACATCGTCGGTCTCGCCCAGCGGCGCGATGTCGATGTTGAGAAAATAGGTGCCCTGGCTGGGAAGGACCGCAAAGCCCAGACTCTCGAGCCCGGTGCTGAACCGGTCCCGGCTGCGCGAAAGATCGGCGCGAAGACCGTCGAAGAAAGCGTCGTCCTTGCCCAGCCCGTAGGCCACCGCCGTTTGCAGGTTCGGCGGGGTCGTAAAGGCCAGAAACTGGTGCGCCTTGGCGAGCACCCGCATGATTTCGGGCGCGGCGCAGACGAAACCGACCTTCCAGCCGGTCAGGTTGAAGATCTTGCCGGCGGACCCGATCTTCACGCTGCGCTCGCGCATGCCCTCGAGCCCCAAAACCGGCTGATGCCTGCGGCCGTCGAACACCACGTGCTCCCAGACCTCGTCCGAGATGGCGATGGCGTCGAACCGGCGGCAGAAATCCGCCAGCAGGGCGAGATCGTCGGGGCTGAACACGGTGGCGGTGGGATTGAGCGGATTGTTGAACACCACCACCTTGGTCTTCGGCGAGAACGCCCGGGCCAGCGCCTCCTCGGTCAGCCGAAAATGGGGCGGCTCAAGGGTGACGAAGCGTGGAATCCCGCCTGCCAGGCGCACCAGCGGCAGGTAGGCATCATACATCGGCTCGAACAGCACGACCTCGTCGCCGGGCTCCACCAGCCCGAGGATCGCGCCGGCCAGCGCCTCGGTCGCGCCCGACGTGACCATGACTTCCGTGCTGGCGTCGAGATCGAGGCCCTGCCAGTGGCGGTAATGGGCCGCAATGGCGCTGCGCAATTCCGGCAGGCCCATCATGGACGGATACTGGTTGTAGCCGTTGAGCACCGCATCGGCCGCCTTCTGCCGCACATCCAGGGGGCCCGGGTCATCGGGAAAACCCTGGCCGAGATTGATCGCGCCCGTCTCGCGGGCGAGGCCGGACATGACCTCGAAGACCGTGGTGGGCAGATTGGCGAAAAGCGGATTCATGCCGGCATCTCATGGCTGCGGGATTTCAAGGGTTTCGGCCGGTTCGTAGCACGGTCTTGCCGGAGTGGCACCCGCCAACGCTCTTGCCATCGGTCCGGGTTCCTCTCATGACGGGATGACATGTCCGTCTCCCGCCACCGCCTCACCGCCGGCCTCGCGCTCCTGCTCTGCGGGCTGAGCGCGGCCTCGCTTGCCATCGGCCCGGCCCCGATCCCTCCGCTCACCGCCATGAAGGCGCTGGTGGTCGATCTCGGCAATGCCAGCATCGTGGTGCGGGACATCCGCCTGCCACGCACGCTGCTGGCGCTCACCATCGGCTGGACCTTCGGGCTCACTGGCGCGGCCTTGCAGGGCCTCCTGCGCAACCCGCTGGCCGATGCGGCGGTGTTTGGCGCGCCGCAGGCTGCTGCTCTGGGGGCCGTGTCGATGCTCTATTTCGGCCTCGTCGGCGCCCTGTCGTTTCTGCTGCCGGTGGCGGCGATCGCGGGCGCCTTGCTGTCGATCGCGCTCGTGGTCGCGGTCGCGGGAAGGCAGGCCACCATCGTGGTGCTGGTGCTGGCGGGCCTCGCGGTCGGCAGCCTTGCGGGAGCCGGGACGGCGCTTGCCATCAGTCTCTCGCCCAACCCCTTCGCCGTGACCGAGATCGTGTTCTGGCTTCTGGGCTCCTTCGAGGACCGCTCGATGGTGCATGTGATGCTCTGCGTGCCGTTCCTTTTCGTGGCGAGCATCGCCCTGCTCACCGCCGGGCCCGGCCTGCGGGCGCTGGCCCTGGGCGAAGACACCGCCCGCAGCCTCGGATTTGCCCCGTCTCGCCTGCGGCTCCTGATCGTCGGCGGGGCGGCCATCGGAACCGGTGCTGCCGTCGCTGTCGCAGGCTCCATCGGGTTCGTCGGGCTCGTCGCCCCGCATCTGGTCAGGCCCTTCGTCGGCCACGACCCCGCCCGCACCCTGGTGCCCGCAGGCCTTGCCGGGGCGGCCCTGCTGCTCGCCGCCGACGCGGCAGTGCGGCTCATTCCTTCCACGGCCGAAATCAAGATTGGGGTGCTCACCGCCCTGCTCGGCGTGCCGTTTTTCCTGTTCGTCATCGCGCGGCGGCGGGCCGAATTGTCGGAGATGGCCACATGACCCGGCTGATCGCCCGGGACCTCACCGTGCGCCTGGGCCGCCGCGAGGCGCTGTCCGGCGTCGACCTGTCCCTGCCCGCCGGACGTCTCGTCGTGGTGGTCGGGCCGAACGGGGCCGGCAAGACGACGCTGTTGCGCGCGCTCGCCGGGCTGGCGCCGCCCCACCGCGGCGCGGTGCTTCTCGACGCCGTCCCGGTTCTGTCCATGCCCGCCCGAGAGCGAGCGAGGGCCATCGCTTACCTGGCCCAAGGGGGAGCCATCGCCTGGCCGATTCCGGTTGCCGACGTGGTGGCTTTGGGACGGCTGCCCCATGGGGAGGCCCCGGATTCCCTCTCGGCTGCGGGACGCGACGCTGTCGCCGACGCCATCGCGGCCGTGGGCCTTGGCGGCTTCGAGACCCGGTCCGCCACGGCTTTGTCCGGCGGCGAGCGCGCCCGGGTTCTGCTTGCCCGTGCGCTTGCCACGCGGGCCCCGGTGCTGCTGGTGGACGAACCCATCGCCGCCCTCGACCCCCGCCACGAACTCATCGTGCTGGACGTGCTGCGGGCGCAGGCGACAGCCGGCACACTTGTGGTGGCGGTGATGCACAACCTGACGCTGGCCGCCCGTTATGCCGACGCGATCGTCCTGCTCGATCGGGGCCGGCTGACGGCCCATGCCGCGCCGGCCGAGGTCTTCACTCCGGACCGTCTGGCGGAGAGCTTCGGCATCGAGGCCCATATCGCCCGGGAGGCCGGCGGACTCGTGGTGGTGGCCGACCGGCCGCTGCCGGATCGGTCGCCCGGCGCCGGTTTTCCGTCAGATTGACAAAGGAGCAGCCGGGGCGGATACCGCCCTCGCAGTTTGCGACAGAGGCCCATGACCCGCCAGGATTTCAAGAAAACCCTCATCATCGCGCATGATCTCGTGATGACGGCTTTGGCTGTCGTGGCGACATTTTTCGTGCGATTCGACGGGTTCCTGCTGGCCGAGAGGCTGCGCCAGCTCCCCTATGTGCTGCCGCCCTTCGTCCTGTTTGCAGGCTGCGTCTACTGGTTTTTCCAGCTCTACCGGTCGAAATGGCGCTTCGCGTCGCTGCCCGACCTCTACAATATCTTCCGCGCCTCGAGCGTCCTGGCGCTCACTCTGCTGGTGGTCGATTACATCCTGGTATCGCCGCAGCTTTTCGGGTTTTTCTTCTTCGGCAAGATCACCATCGCGCTCTACTGGCTGATCCAGATGTTCTTCCTGGGCGGGCCACGTCTCGCATTCCGTTACGTGAAATATGCGCAGTCGCGGCAGGTTCTGCAGCGCGACGCCAACACGCCGACCCTGCTTCTGGGCCGCGGCAGCGACATCGAGGTGATGCTGCGCGCCATCGAATCGGGCTCGGTCAAGAAGCTGCAGCCCAAGGGCGTGCTGTCCTACCGGGCCGACGATCTCGGCCAGTCCATCCGGGGCGTTCCTGTGCTCGGCACCTTCGCGGATCTCGACCAGGTGGTGCAGGATTTCCAGGAGCGCGGCGTGCCGATCAGGCGGCTGGTCGCGACCCCCAGTGCGCTGGCGCCCGAGGCCCATCCCGACATGCTGATCGCCCGCGCCCGCAGGCTCGGCCTGCCGCTGGTAAGGGTCACCAGTCTCGGCGAGGGCATGCGCGACGCCGAACTCGCCCCGCTTGAGATCGAAGACCTGCTGTTGCGGCCCACCGTGCAGATCGACCGCGGCCGGCTTGAAACCTTCATCCGCGGCAAGCGCGTGCTGGTCACCGGCGGCGGCGGCTCCATCGGGTCGGAAATCTGCACCCGCGTGGTGGCGTTCGGTGCGAGCGACCTGCTGGTGCTCGAAAGCTCCGAACCCTCCCTGCACCATATTCTGGAAAACCCCACCATCCTGTCGAGCGACACGGTGGTGGACGGAGCGATCGCCGATGTGCGCGACCGGGAGCGGGTGCGCGAGGTCATCAACGGCTTCAAGCCCGACGTGGTGTTCCACGCCGCTGCCCTGAAGCACGTGCCCTATCTCGAGAAGAACTGGACCGAGGGCATCAAGACCAATGTGTTCGGGACGGTGAACGTCGCCGATGCGGCGGTCGAGGCGGGGGCTGCGGCCATCGTGATGATCTCCACCGACAAGGCCATCGACCCGGTCTCGATGCTGGGCGCGACCAAGCGCTTTGCGGAGATGTACGGCCAGGCGCTCGATGCGGAATTCATGGGCCGCAACCGCGCCACGCGCCTGATCGCCGTGCGGTTCGGCAACGTGCTGGGTTCGGTCGGCTCGGTGGTGCCGAAATTCAAGGCGCAGATCGCCCGCGGCGGTCCCGTCACCGTCACCCATCCGGACATGGTGCGCTATTTCATGACCACCCGGGAGGCGGCCGATCTGGTGCTGACCTCCGCGTCGCATGCGGATGGCGAGGGACGGGTGCTCCATGACGGCAGCAATCGCGACGAGCGCGCCTCCGTCTACGTGCTCAAGATGGGCCAGCCCGTGCGCATCCTGGAGCTGGCCGAGCGGATGATCCGGCTGGCAGGGTTCGAGCCCGGCGAGGAAATCGAGATCGCCTACACGGGCACGCGGGCCGGCGAACGCCTGCACGAGATCCTGTTCGCCCGGGAGGAGCCGCGGGCCGAAATCGGCATCGACGGCGTGATGGCCGCAAAGCCCGTCTTCGCCGACCGCGCCCGCGTCGAGGAATGGCTGAAGACGCTTGCCCACGCGCTCAAGGCCAATGACAGGGCCGGGGCCGAGCGCGTGTTCGAGGAGGCGATTCCGGAATTTACGCGCCGGAAGGCCCTGCCGCCCGAGCCAGCGCAGCCAATCCGTCTCGCGTCGCATTGACCGGCTGCCAGCCCAGGGCCCGCAGGGCGTCTGGCCGGGCGACGAGCGAGCCTGAAAGCCGCTCGTAGGCTTCCGACTTTCCGGCCATCATGGCGGCCAGACGCAGCAGGCCCGCCGGCACCGGCAGGAGCCCCGGGCCCCGTCCCATCCCGGCGCGCAGAGCCGCCACGATCTCGCCCACCGTGACAGGCTCGGGATCGGCCACGATGAACGGCCGGCGCAGCGGCCCCTCGGCCGTCAGCACGGCATCCAGCGCTGCCGTCAGATTGTCGAGCGACAGGAGCGAGCGCTTCGCCGTGAGCCCGCCCAGTGGCAGCGGCCACCCGGTGCGCGCCAGCGCCAGCAGGGCCGCCATGTTGCCCTTGACGCCTGGTCCATAGACGAGCACCGGCCGCAGGGCGGCCCAATCCATCGCCAACGTGTCGAGACCCTGCTCGGCCTCGAGTTTCGAACGTCCATAGGCGTCGGTCGGATGCGGCGCGTCTGCCTCGGACAGAACGGCGCTGGAGACCGGGCCGCTCTGCGCCCGGATCGACGACAGGAAGACGAAGCGCTTCACATGCGCCCGCTCGGCCGCGCGGGCGAGCGTCAGGGTGCCTTGCGTGTTGATGGTGCGGTAATCGTCCTCGGGACGTCCCGACATGGCGTGTGCCAACCCGGCCGAATGGATCACCATGTCGACATCGCGCAGGGCCGCCGCCATGTTCTGCGGGGACGCGATATCGCCGATGACCGCGCCGGTGGCGCCGGGCGGCACCTCGCTCGGCCGCCGCAGCAGCACCCGCACCCGATAGCCGCGCTTGGGCAGTTCGGCCACCAGATGGCGGCCGATAAAGCCGGTGGCGCCAGTCAGCGCGATCAGGGGTGCGGTCATCGGACAGGCTCCGGGTGGCGTCGCGAAAAACGGAACAGCAGCAGGCCGGTCAGCACACTCCCCGCGAGGAGGCTGGCAATCTGAACCGAAAGGCTCGGATACGCGAGCGTCACCGCCGCGAGTACGGCGAGCACAAGATTGAGCCCGAACACATGGGCGCTCACCCCAAGCGCCGTGAAACCCCGGTCGGTGGCCCGCTGGTAGAAGTGGGTGCGATGGGCCTCCCACACCTTCTCGCGCCGGGCGAGGCGACGGCCCAGCGTGATGGTGGCGTCGGCCAGATAATAGAGCGGCAGCAGGAGGGCCGCGACCAGCGCGCCGGTACCGGCCAGTTGCAGCAGGCACCAGCCCACGATCAGCCCGATCGGCAGGGAGCCCACATCCCCAAGGAAGAGCCGCGCGACGGGTTTGTTGAAGAGCGCAAAGCCCACAAGCCCCCCACACAGCGCGCCGGCCAGAAGCGGAACGCCGGCCGGGTCGAAGAGCGGAACGCCGCCGAGATGCAGGCCTAACCCCATCAGGAAGCCCGTGATCGGCACCATTTCGGCCACCGTCATCCAGTCGAGCCCATCCATGAAATTGACGAGGTTGACGAACCAGACTCCTGCCAGAACCAGCAGCGCCGTTTCCAGCCAGGCGGGCACGAGATCCGGAAACAGCCGCAGGGGGGTCGGGCCGATCACCATGAGGACGGCGAGGAATTGCAGCGTCAGGCGCGGCAGCGCCGGCAGCGGGCGGATGTCGTCGATCGCACCGGCGAGCGCCAGCACGACCGCCGCCGCGAGCACGCCCGCGAGCGTCCCGCGCGGCAGGACGAGACTGCCGGGTTCGGGCACCCACCGCAGGAGAACCAGGCCCGCGCTCACCACGATGAGGATCGCTATCATGATCGCGATGCCGCCGCCCTGCGGGGTCGGGACCGTGTGGCTCGAGCGCGCATTGGGGCGCGCCATCGCGTAGCGCGCCAGCAGCGGCTTGAGGATGAGGATGAGCAGTACCGTCAGGACGAAAGCAGCCAGCGGCGCCAGCAGAAGATCACGCAGCGCCATGATAATCCCGGTACCAGTCGACGAACTTCTGCACGCCGTCCGCGAGCGAGGTCGCAGGCGAGAAGCCGACCGCGCGGCGCAGATCCGAGACGTCGGCCCGCGTTTCCAGCACGTCCCCCGGCGGCAGCGGAACGTCGACCCGCACGGCCTTGCGGCCGAGGGCTGCCTCGATCAGCCCGATCAGGTGATTGACCTCCTGCGGGTGGTCGTTGCCGATGTTGAACAGCCGATAGGGCGCGCTGCTGGTGGCGGGGTCGGGGTCGAGCGCATCCCAGGCGGGATCGGCTGCTGCGGGCTGGCCCACGAGACGCACGATGCCCTCGACGATGTCGTCCACATAGGTGAAGTCGCGCCACACCTTGCCCGCATGGGCGACGCGGATCTCGCGACCCTCGGCGATCGCCCGGGTGAAGGTGTAGACCGCCATGTCGGGCCGGCCCCACGGACCGTAGACGGTAAAGAACCGCAGGCCCGTCACCGGCAGGCCGAAGAGATGCGCATAGGAATGCGCCATCATCTCATTGGCCTTCTTGGTGGCCGCATAGAGGCTGATGGGATGATCGGCGGGTGTATGTTCGGAAAACGGCAGCTGGCGATTGGCCCCGTAGACCGAACTCGACGAGGCATAGACCAGATGCTCGACCTGTCCGTGCCGGCACGCCTCCAGCATATTGACGAACGCCACCATGTTGGACTGCACATAAGGCTGTGGGTCGACGAAGCGCACGCCCGGCTGGGCCGCCAGATGAATCACATGGGTGAAGCGGTGCCGCGCGAACAGGTCCCGGATCGCCTGGGGATCGGCCAGATCGAGGCGCTCGCCCAGAAAGCCGTTGCGGGGGAGGAGCGTGGCGAAGCGCGCCTCCTTGAGGCTGACGTCGTAATACGGCGTGAAGCTGTCGACCCCCACCACCTGATGGCCGTCGTCGAGGAGGCGCCGGGCCACGTGGAACCCGATGAAGCCCGCGGCTCCGGTCACGAGGATGGGCGCTGGCATCAAATGGTCCCGCTGCTTCTGTGAAGGCCGGCACCTTAGGGCCGTTTCACCCGCGAGGAAACCGCGCGCTGCGGCGCCCCTGTGGAATTCCGCAGGGGGAACCACCGAGGTTCGGCAGGAGCGGGCGGGCTCGACGCTGCGCTCCCGATGCGGCTCAGATGACGAAGATGTCGGACCAGACCAGCTTGAGATTCTTGCTCAGCACCGCGATGTCGACGGCCTTCGCCTTGCCGGATCCGTCGACATCGTAGGAGAGGACGCCCGTCGCCTTGAAGTAGATGACGTGGTCGTTGTTGTCCTTGGCACGGTCAAGGCTGAAGAACTTTTTGTTCAGCTTGACGGGTTTGTCGGGGCTGCCCTTGCCCAGGGTGCGGAACACGGCATTGTCGAGCCACACCGCATCCTCCTTCACGTGAAAATCCGTGATCCTGTCCGCGTGGGAGGCAGGCTTCGTGTCGAACAGGAACACGTCCCGGCCCGTGCCGCCGGTCAGCACATCCGTGCCGCGACCGCCGGACAGACGGTCGTTGCCGGCCCCGCCCTGAAGCACGTCATTGCCGTCGCCACCCTCCAGTGTGTCCGCGCCCGCATCGCCGGACAGGCTGTCGTTGCCCGCTCCGCCGTCCAGGTCGTCGTCGCCATCCTCGCCCGAAAGCACATCCGTGCCGTCATCGCCCCAGAGATCGTCGTCCCCCGCGCCGCCCCCGATCCAGTCGCCGCCGGCCCCGCCGTGGAGATGATCGCCGCCACTCCCGCCCGACAGGGTGTCCGCACTGCCGCCGCCATAGAGCGTATCGGCCCCATCGGAGCCCTGTATCGACTCGTTCGGCGCATCCGCCACGTCGATGCGAAAGGCTTTCTCCAGACTCGACCCCTCGGAATCCGTCACCCGCACACGCACGTCGTGAGCGACGCTCTGCTCGAAATCGAGCCATTCGCCGTGCTTGACCACGAGCTTGTCGCCCTGGATGGCAAAGCGGCCCCCCGCATCATCCACCAGCGCATAGGTGAACGTGTCGGTGGCACTGGGATCGATCGTGACGAAGGTCCCGACCACGGTTGCGGCCTGCGCGCCCTCCATGACCATGTGCCCGTCGAGCGTAAGCGCCGTGGGCGCCGCGACCGATTTCACCGTGACGGTGGCGGTGGCCGTGAGATCGTCCGCATCGGTGAGCGTGATGACGACCTCGACGGGATCATGGAGGGCGGCGTCGGCGCGCTTGTAGGTGAGCGTCTGCAGGAGATGCGAAACCTGGGCGGCGGTTGCGGTGTCCCAGAGCGCGATGGACAGCGAGCCGGTCCCGCCGGTGGTGGACACGATCTCGCCGATGACCGTCTCGCCGGCAAGCAGCGCGCTGCCTTGCGCGAGACCCTTCGTCAGGTGGAAAAAGCCGTCGCTGGTGGCGATCCCGAACAGGCTCTTGGGATCGACCGCGCCGCCTTTCAGACCGATGTCCAGGCGAGACAGGGGGCCGTCATCCGTCACCGTGGCCAGTGTATTGGCGGCGAGCGAGCCCGCATCGAGCAGAACCGGATCGCTCGCCGCGCTGTAGACTTTGTCGCCGTCGAGATGCGCGATGACCGGCGCGGTCGGAGGCGGCGCCGTGTCGCCGGACTTCACCGTGACGGTGGCGGTGGCGCTGAAGTTGTCGGCATCGATCAGCTTGACGACGACCGCGACCGGATCGTGGTTGGCGGCATCGGTCCGCGTGTACGTGAGGAGCTGGAGGAGATGCGAGACCACCGCCGGCGTCGCATCGCCGTTGAGGGCGATCACCAGGGACCCAGCCCCGCCGGTGGTGGACACGATCTCGCCGATCCCCGTCTCGCCGGCCAGCAGGATGCTCCCTTCGGCGAGGCCGTTCGACAACCAAAAGCCGCCGATGGTCGTGTCGATGCCGAAGACGCTCTTGGGATCGGTCGCGCCGTCCTTCAGGCCGATTTCCAGGCGGGCGAGCTCGCCATCGTCCGTGACCCTGGCGAGGCTGTGCCCGTCGAGAGAACCCGCATCGAGATAAACCGCCTCGGTTCCGTCACTGTAGACCTGATCGCCATCGAGGTGCGTGATGACCGGGGCTGATCGGTTGATAGGCGTGTCGCCCGACTTCACCGTGACGGTGGCGGTCATACTCACGTCCTCGACATCGGTCAGCTTGATGACGACCGCGACGGGATCGTGGGGGGCGGCATCGGCGCGTTTGTAGGTGAGCGCGTGAAGAAGCTGCGACAGCAGGGCCGGCGTCGCATTCGAATTGAGCATCATGACCAATGCGCCGATGCCGTCGGTCGTGGTCATGATCCTGCCGATGGGGACATCACCGGCAGAAAGTTCGCTGCCTTCGGCGAGGCCGTCCGTCAGGCTGAAAGCGCCCGCGCGCGTGTCGATGCCGAAGATGCTGCCGGGATCGAGCACGCCGTCCGCAAGTCCGATTTCCAGCGACAGGAGCGCGATATCGTCGGTGACTGTCGCCACGTTCCCCGTATCCAGCCAGACCGCGTCGGTCCCGGCGCTAGAGACTTGGTCGCCATCTAGGTTGATGAGAACCAGCGTCCCCGTCGCCGAATTGCCGGTCGGGTGGGCGGAGAATAGAGCTGGCATCGAGACCTCCGTCTCGCACGAACCGCGCGACTGGTCTCTCGCCCGGCGATTCCAACGGGAATCAGCCCTCTTAAGGCGTTATAATGTAGCGATGACAATGTCGCTTCGAAGGCGGCACGCGGGAAGACCCGGGAGTTAGCGGGACTCGTCTGCACCCGCCGGCTGACGCGCGGCCTGCTGGGTCTGTTGCGCGGGGCCGGGGGCGATCGCGGGAAACGCGATGGTCTGGCGCTCGCGGGCCACGAAGGCCGTGGGCATGAGTTCCTGCATCTGACGTTCGGAGGCTCTCAGGAAGGTGTCGTCATGGCCGGGGAAGATATGGAAGATCGCCAGCGCCTTCACGTTGGCGGCTTTCGCGAGTTCGACGCCCTTGTGCCAGGTCGAGTGCCCCCATCCCTGGCAGCGGGTGTATTCCGCATCGGAGAACATGCCGTCATAGATCATCAGATCGGCGTCGCGAACGAAAGCGGTCAGGGCCGGATCGGGCCAGGGCACCGTATGCTCGATGTCGCTGATGTAGCAGACGCTCCGTCCCGCATGGGTAAAGCGGTAGCCGGTCGACCCGCCGGGATGATTGAGCAGATGCGTGTGGACCAGCGTGCCGTCCGCGAAGGACAGGGTTTCGCCGGCGTTGAAACCGTGGTGCTCGAAATGCGCCGGCAACTGGTCGAGGGAGATGGGAAAGAGCGGCGGGGCGTAGAGCCGCTCGAGTGAGGCCTTGGCGCTTTCGCCGCCGAGATTGCCGCAGAAGGTGCGAATGACCCGGTCGTTGCTGAGAAGCGCAGGCTTGAAGAACGGCAGGCCGCTGATGTGATCGAGATGCAGGTGGCTCAGCAGGAGGTCGACGGTGTCGGGGGCGGAATTGGCCAGATGCGTTCCGAGCGCCGACAGGCCGGTGCCCGCATCCACGATGAACAAGCGCTCGCCGCACCGCACTTCGACGCACGGGGTATGGCCGCCAAACTCGACGAACTGCGCGCCCGACGCGCAGGTCGAGCCTCTCACACCCCAGAATCGGATCTGGAGGTCACCCGACGATAAAGCTCGCCCTACCATTCCTCGATCATCACGGATGTGGAACCTCCCGCATGTGCGCTGGCACACATGAGCAGACCCAGCCGGTTGGTCAAGCGCGAATCGGTCATGCGGGCGTGGCAGCACTGCTGTCTGCGGCCGTCGCATCGACCTGCGGCACGCCGCGCTCGAACCGGATCACGGCCTCGAAGGGTGGGTTCTGCATGGCGGGCGTGACCTCCGGCGTCACCAGCACGAGGCCGCGTCCCATCAGGGCGCCACGAAGGCTCAGGACGAGCGTTTCGGCCGCCGCCGTGGGCAGGCCGTTGAGCGCCTGCTGCACGACCAGAATGTCCGGACGCCGCACGAGGCAGCGCACGAGATCGACCCGCGCCACGTCGCTTAAGGTGAGATCGCCGCCCTGGATGTCGATCGGCATGGAGAGGCCGATCCGGGCCACGTCCGCGTCGAGCCGGCGATCGGTGAGAACGCGGCGGATGACGGCCTGGATGGCGTCCGCGGCACCGGCCTGATCCGACGCGACGCGACCGAACAAAACATTGTCCTGCACGCTGGCGGCTGCGCACAGCCGGGCCTGGTCATAGAACTCGATGGCGGGTTGCAGGCTGACCGGCAGCATCCGGGCGAGGTCCGCGCGGGCCGTCACGATGCGACCTTCCATCTCGGCGTCGAGGAGGCCGAGACGGTGGCGGCTTTCGTTGTATCGCAGGGCGAGGCCGATGAGCCGCTCCTGGTCGCGCCCGGTCTGGACGCCACGCCGGTTCTCGCGCCGACGCTCCACCAGATCCTCGAAATACGGCCGGTCCGACGCCGAGAAGAACGCGAACCGCTCGAAGAGCGGGTGACCGTCCGGGATGTCGGCGAAAATCTCGATCATGCTGCCGGCGATCGACAGCCCCATCCGCGCCAGGGGCTTGGTGAGGTCGTCCGCTTCCAGGATGGCCCGGATGAACGGGTGGCCGGCCAGGCGGTCTTCGCGGAATGTGTCGCCGATCGCCTTGCCGAACAGCAGGTTCTCGCCGACCGTCGCATAGCGGTTGTAGCGCAGAGCGTCGAACGGATCGACGAACCGGTCGAGGTCCTCGACCACGAGCGCCTCGTGGACGGCCCGGCGGGCCTCGACGATGGCGGCCGCGAGCTTTTTCTCGCGCTTGGGATCGAGCGTGCCGGACAGGCCGCGCGCGTGGGTGAGGCGGTCGAGACCGGTCGTTGCCACCGCGTCCGCAAGCCGGGTTTCCAGCTCGGCCGCATCCCCGACGCAGCCATAGAGGAGATTGTCGCGCAGGGTGCCGGGGATCAGGACGGTGTCGCCCGCCAGCGCGATCCGGCGCGCCCGCTCGACCGGGTCGACCGCCGCCAGATTGACGCCCCCATAGGTGAGGTGGCCGGTCGACGGCACGATGCGGCCGCCCAGGAGCGAGGCCAGCACCTGCGGGCCGGCATCGCCGTCGCCGGTCAAGGCCACATGGGCCGGGAAGGGAATGCGCAGGTCGACTCCGGCGATCCGCGACCCGCTGGCGCGATCGAGCGCCGAGACGCCCTCGGCCACGAGCGTGCCGCTGCGCGGGAGGGTCTCGGGTGCAAGTTCGCGCGCCCGCGGCCGGATGGCGTTGATCATGTCGCCCAAAGCCGTCAGCAGGGTCTTGGCGCGCTCGACCACCCGGCGCCATTGCACGCCTTCGCGGATCCCGAAGGCCGCGAGCGCGGCCGCCAGCGCACAGGCGACGAGCGCGCCGGGGCTGGCGGGGCCAGTGGGCGAATACCAGGCGGCAACCGCCAGAATGGCCAGCGGCGCCAGAAGGATCACCGCAACGGAAAAGGATTCGACCACTGCGAGCCGCCGTTCCCAGGCGGCAACCGGACGATGGCGGAGCGCCACCGCCTCGACCACCCGCTGGCGTTCGAGCGCGCTGGTCCCGTGGGCCCGGATGGCTGGAATGCGATGCCGCAGTTCGGCGAAGGTCTTCTCGATCGCCGCGCCCTCCTTCTCGCGGACCCGCGCGATGTCGACCCGCAGGCGGAACCGTTCGGCGTTAAGGGCGGCCCCCAGCCCCATCACCAGCGCGAGCGCCAATCCCGCGTGCCAGTCGGTCACGACCACATAGAGCAGCGCCAGCGCGCTCATGCCGGTGAGCCGGGTCGCCACCAGAAGCGAGGCCCCGAGCACCCGGCCCTGCCGCGACAGATCGTCGGCCGCGAGATCGTGCAGGGCTGCGACTTCGGAGGCGAGCGAGAGGGGGGCCCGCAGGGAAGCGTCGAGCACAGCGTCGCGGATGCGCTGGATCACCCGCGCGCCGATTCCCACCAGGATCCAGTCAAGGGCTGCGTGCAGCACCGCGATGAGGAGCGGCACCAGAACGACGCCGCCGATGGCGATGATGGTGAGTTGTTCCTCGCTCAGGGCGAAACCGCGCACGAGCACAAGCGGCCCGTCGGCGATTTCCCGCGGCAGGGGGATGGAAAGGCGCAGGAAGGTGGCCGCGTCCTGCGCAACCGCCGCGGCGCGCACCCCCACATCCGTCGCGACCCGGATGAGATCGAGCCCGATGAGGAGCGTGATTCCGGACAATGCCAGAACAAGGAAACCCAGAAGGTGCTGCCACGGAGTGGTCTTCCAGGTCAGGCGAAGTGGATCGCGCTCCATGTCGTGTCCCTGGTTGCCATGATGCGCGGAGGTTATCGAAGCGGAACCGTAACGACTAGAGCCGGAGGCCCGAAAAGTTGACGGGGATGCGTCCGATGGCCATGCTTGCACGGCCCGAGCCGGAGCAAATCACCGGCATCGCGCGAAAGACAGGCCCGACCCCTCGTTTCAGGGCGGTTCGACTCTATCTTTTGCCTCTTGGATTGGCTGGCCTGGGAGGATAGCAGAGCGACGATGATTTCACCCCGGACCCTTGACCCCGTCTTTCACCTCATTCTCGACCTGTCGGCCCACCGCCCCGCCCCGGGCCTGCCCCGGCGGCTGGGAGAGCTGTTTCATGCGCTCGCGGCAGCCGACGACGCGGGTGCTGCGGAAGAGACCGAGGAGCTGATCTGGGCCGTTTGGACCTCCCACGAGGATCGCGACGCCGAGGAGATCATGGCGGAGGCCATCGAAGGCATGGAAGTCGGCGCCTGGGATGCGGCCCGCATTCTGCTCGACGATCTGACCGAACGTTACCCCGACTGGGCCGAAGCCTGGAACCGCCGGGCGACCCTGTGCTTCATGGAGAAGCGCGACGCGGATTGCCTGGCCGATATCGAGCGAACCCTCGCCATCGAACCCCGGCATTTCGGCGCCATCTCGGATTTTGGCCATGTGTGCCTGCGCAACGGCCATCTCAACGAGGCCCGGGCCGCGTTCCAGATCGCCCTGTCGATCAACCCCCATCTGGAAGACCTTGGCGAAATCCTGCAGGATCTCGCGCCGCGCAACCTCATGCTGCATTGAGGGCGGGCCTTCCGGTAAGCCGGCGAAAGCGCGACAATCGGGCCGTTGCGACGGCGATCCGAGGGCGTAATCTTTGCCCATGGCCGATTCGCTCACCCCTGATTCCCCCCGTATGGCTGCACCGGTTCCGGATTCCGCGCACCGCCCGATCCTGCTCGTGGACCGCCGCCAGTCGCCGACCGCGCTCCATGTGCAGCGCGGTGTCCGGCGGCTTTTCGCCGAGCTCGGTCATGCCTCCCTGCCGGAGCTGACGCTGGCCAGCGGCAGGCGGGCCGACATCATGGCGCTGGGGGCGGACGGGCTGATCACGATCGTCGAGATCAAGTCCTGCGTGGCGGATTTCAGGGCCGACCGGAAATGGCCGGATTATCAGGATTACTGCGATCGCTTCTTTTTTGCCGTCCCCGACACCATGCCGGCGGACCTGCTCCCGGCGGATCGCGGCCTGATCGTGGCCGACGCCTTCGGGGCCGCGATCCTGCGCGATTCAGGCCGCCATCCTCTCGCCGGCGCGCGGCGCAAGGCCGTGATGTTGCGGTTCGCCCATGCGGCGGCAAGCGCCTTGCATGCGCTTGCCGATCCCGGCGGAATCTCCGAGGGTCGCCTTTGAGACGCTCTAACGCGGGGCGCGCTTGGCCAGGATCCGCTGGAGCGTGCGGCGGTGCATGTTGAGACGGCGGGCGGTTTCCGAAACGTTCCGCCCGCAGAGTTCGTAGACGCGCTGGATATGCTCCCACCGCACCCGGTCGGCCGACATGGGGTTTTCGGGAGGGGTTGCGCGCTCGCCGGGGATCGCCATCAGGGCCGCGTGGATTTCGTCTGCGTCGGCGGGTTTGGCCAGGTAATCGAACGCCCCCATCTTCACCGCCGTGACGGCAGTGGCGATGTTGCCGTAGCCGGTGAGGATCACGCCACGGGCCTCGGGGCGGCTTTTCTTCAGGCGCTCGATCACATCGAGCCCGTTGCCGTCGCCCAATCGCATGTCGATCACCGCAAAGGCCGGTGCTTCGCTTTCAATCGCCGTGAGGCCTTCCGCGACGCTCTCGGCGACGCGGACCTGGTAGCCGCGGGCTTCCATGGCGCGGGCGAGACGGGTCGAGAAAGGGCGATCGTCATCGACGATCAGAAGGCTCTTGTCCGCACGCTCTTCGAACGCGACGGGCGCGTCGGCCATTAGAACATCTCCCTGCATCGCCAAGACTCCTTGGATACTCGAACTCAAACAGCTCGATCTGCCATATGGGATGGGATGCTCCCTAGCGGGAGAGCAGCCTCCGAACCGGCCTGCGGCGTGATTGCCGCACCCCTGTCAAACGCCTGACGCGGCCAAACGATCCTTGCCACGGCGCCGGAGCCCGGAGGCGCGGCGTTGGACAGGGTCAGCTGGGCGCCCGATCGCTCCAGCAACGTCTTGGCGATGAAGAGCCCGAGGCCCAATCCGCCGCCTTCGACACTGCTCTCGGCGCGATCGGCCGCGCTCCGGGTCGTTACGTAAGGTTCGCCCACTCGCAGCAGGATATCGGGCGCATAGCCCGGTCCGTCATCCCTGATCTGGATGACAACCTCGCGATCTGACCAGATCGCCTCGACGCTCACCGCGCTCTCGGCAAAGTCGGCCGCATTGTCGAGGATGTTGGACAGGCCGTAGACGACGCCGGGATTGCGCCGGATCAGCGGCTCGGGACCCTCGCCGTCGGTTTCCACCGCAAGGTCGAGCTCGAGGGAGCGCTGCGGCGCGACGATCTCCTCGACCAGATGGCTCAGCGTGATGGTCTCGAGGAAGGCCGAATCCTCCTGGCCCATGGAGGTGAGCTTGGTCAGGATCGTGCGGCAGCGCTCCACCTGCTCGCGCAGCAGCTTGAGATCCTCGGCCACCGGCCCTTCCTGCGGCAGGGAATGGTGCAGCTCCTTGACCACGAGCGCGATGGTCGCAAGGGGCGTGCCCAGCTCGTGGGCGGCGGCCGCCGCCAACCCGTCCAGCTGGGAGAGGTGCTGTTCGCGCGCGAGCACCCGCTCGGTGGCGGCCAGCGCCTCGGCAAGCTGGCGCGCCTCCTCCGCCACCCGCCAGGCATAGATGCCGGTAAAGACGGTGCCCAGCAGGATCGCCATCCAGATCCCGGTCACATAGAGGAACGGCAGGGTGAGGCTCTGGCCGCGATACCAGGGCAGGGGCCGGTGGGCGAGCGCCAGCAGGGTGGCGAGCCCGACGGCGAGCAGGCCGAGCGCGAGCGTGCGTTCCGGCGTCAGCGCGGTGGCCGAAATCAGCACCGGCGCCAGGAACAGGATCGCGAAGGGATTGGCGAGCCCGCCGGTCAGGTAGAGAAGCCCTGCGAGTTGCAGGATGTCGAAGGCCAGCAGGATCGTGGCCGGGTTGTCGCCAAGACGATGGCTTGCCGGAAACTGGATGCGCAGCAGCAGGTTGACGAAGGCCGAGGCGACGATGACCACGAAGCAGAGCCCGAACGGCAGTTCGAACCCCAGACCGAACCGCACCACCGCGACCGCCAGAGCCTGGCCGGCAATGGCCAGCCAGCGCAGCCGCACCAGGGTGTCGAGGCGCAACTGTCTCGCATTGCGCGTCAACATCTTCGGTCTGATCTCATCCATCGTCGACAGGATAGGGCGTTTCCCGCTTCCGCCAAGGAAGACTTGTGCGCTTCACGACCCCGCTCGCCTTTGCGGAGCATGGACGGCGCGGCTGTCGAGGGGAGCCTGAAGGCGCGACTCCAGCCCGTAATCGCGCAGCACGCCGGCCACCCGCAGGCGATAATCCCGCAGGACGCCATCCCGCCCGCTGGCCTGCGCCTGGCGATGGCACGACAGATTGCGCCACTGCCGGACCGCCTCTTCGTCGCGGAAGAACGACAGCGAGACGAGCTTTGCGGGATCGCTGAGACTCTGGAACCGCTCGATAGACACGAAACCGTCGACGGTCTCGAGCTCGGCTCTCAGCGCTGCGGCCAGATCGAGATCGGTCTGGCGGGCGCTCTCGTCCGGCCAGACTTCGAAAATGACGGCAATCATCGGGTGCGATCCTTCGGGCGAACAAGCGGGTGGTGAGGGGTCGAGCTCAGGCGGAGAAAGAGGCGATCCTCGCGCCGGATGAACTGCTCGCGCCTTGAGAATTCGTAATTCTCGCGGCCCTGAGGATCGTCCTTGAGCCGGGCCCGATAGGCTTCGTATTCGGCCAGACTGGCAATGTTGTAGAGGCCATAGGCCGTGGTGGCCGACCCTTCATGCGGGGAGAAATAGCCGATCAGGTCAGCGCCGCAGCGCGGAATGATCGCCCCCCAGTTGCGGGCATAGTGGTCGAACGCTTCCGTCTTGGCCGGGTCGATGTCGTAGCGGATGAAACAGGTGATCACGGGGCTCTCCAGAGTTGCCGGGCAATGTCTAGCCCGTTGATCAACGACGATGCTTCGGCTATGATCGAAGTATGGACGAGACGATGAAAGAAGGTCCGATGATCGCGCAGGTGGCCGCTTTGCTGGGCGATCCGGCGCGGGCCAACATCCTCACGGCGCTCATCGACGGGCGCGCGCTGACGGTGAGCGAACTCGCCCGGGCGGCCGGCGTGACCCTGCAGACCACGAGCGGCCACCTCGCCAAGCTTGCGGAGGCCCAGCTGCTGATCGGCGAGAAGCAGGGCCGGCACCGCTATTTCCGCCTCTCGGGCCCCGATGTGGCGCAGGTGCTCGAAGGCCTGATGGGGCTTGCCCAGCGCACCGGCGCGGTGCGCGTCCGGACCGGGCCACGAAACGAGGCTCTGCGCGCCGCCCGCATCTGCTACGACCATCTGGCCGGAGAGCGCGGCGTCGACATGCTGACGAGCCTCCAGCGGCGGGGCTTCGTCGAGGGCGACGACGCCATGACGGTGATGCCGGCGGGACGCCGCTTCTTTGCCGATTTCGGAATCGACGTGGCGGCTCTCGAGAAGGGCCGCAGACCCGTCTGCCGCGCCTGTCTCGACTGGAGCGAACGGCGCAGCCACCTGGGCGGGTCGTTGGGAGCCGCGGTGCTGGCGACCCTCATCGAGCGGAAATGGGCCGGACGGAACGGCCGCACGCTGGTCTTCAGCCCCGCCGGGCTTCAGCAATTCGTCGCAGTGCTGGCCCCGCCAGGCATCGACCGGAGACCCGCTCCTCCTGCAACCCCTTGATTTGGCAATCGGATTAACCCTGGCGCGGCACCGGCGATTTTGCGCCCGGCTGCGCGCTCGGGGGTTAACTTGCTTTTGAGACCCGGACCTTACATTTTAAGCGTAGGGTCGAGGACAAGCTCGGATCGCGTTGGCGATGGAACAAGAGTGCTCTTCCCGCGGGGATATTTAAATGAATCTGTCCTATTATTGGTATGAGACGGCCCATTGGTTGCTGGGTCCCGCCCGCGCGGCGTCGGGCGCCACGAAATCCTTTCTTGAAATTCCCGGCAACGTCTTTGGCGACACACCCTACGGTCGCACCGTGACGGCCGCCTGTGAATTGTTTGAGCGCACCACCCGGCGCTACGGCAAACCCGCCTTCGACCTGCCGACGACGACCATCGATGGCGAGGAGGTGCGGGTCACCGAGCGGATCGTGTGGGAACATCCCTTTTGCGACATCATCGCCTTCGAGCGCGATCACTCGGCCGCCGCCAAGCAGCCGCTGCTCCTGATCGTGGCGCCCATGTCGGGCCATTATGCGACCCTGCTGCGCGGCACGGTGGAGACCTTCCTGCCGACTCACCGGGTCATGATTACCGACTGGGCCGATGCCCGGATGGTGCCGATGGCGGAGGGCGGCTTCGATCTCGACGATTACATCGACTACATGATCGAGATGTTCCAGGCCTTCGGCCCCGATCTGCACGTGATGGCCGTCTGCCAGCCGGCCGTGCCGGTGATCGCCGCCATCGCCCTGATGGAAGCCGAGAACGACCCGAAAATCCCCAAATCCATGATCCTGATGGGCGGCCCCATCGATACCCGCCGCTCGCCCACCGCCGTCAACCTGCTGGCCGAGGAGCGCGGGATCGACTGGTTCGAACGCCATTGCATCATGCATGTGCCGCCGTCCCATCCGGGCTTCTTCCGCAAGGTCTATCCGGGCTTCCTCCAGCTCTCCGGCTTCATGGCGATGAATCTCGACCGGCACGTGACGGCCCATTGGGACATGTTCAACCATCTGGTCGACGGCGACGGCGATTCGGCCGAAAAGCACCGGGACTTCTACGACGAGTATCTCGCCGTGATGGATCTCACCGCCGAGTTCTATCTCCAGACCGTCGACAAGGTGTTCGTGCGGCATGAGTTGCCGAAGGGCGAGATGATGCACCGGGACAAGCCGGTGGATCTCGTGGCCATCCGCCGTTGCGCCATCATGGCGATCGAGGGCGAGCGCGACGACATTTCGGGCGTGGGCCAGACCCTGGCGGCGATCGAGCTGACGCCGAACCTGTCGTCCGACAAGAAGCTCTATCACCTGCAGATGGGCGTCGGGCATTACGGCGTGTTCAACGGTTCGCGCTTCCGCTCCGACATTGCGCCGCGGATCACCGCCTTCACGCACCAGCATGGGGCGACGGCCAAGGCCGGCAAGAAGCTGATGGCGGCCGAATGAGGCCGATCCTGCCTCGCGGCAAACGGCAGCGCTGACAGCGGGGCCGGAGCAGGGCAGATTGCACGGATGCGATTCGCTCTGTTCAGCCGGGTCCCGGACGACCCCCCGCACCTCAAGGTGCAGCACGAGGGCGCCACCCTGAAGGTGGCGCTCAAGCGACGGCCGACGGCCACCCGCATCACCCTGCGGGTCTCCAACGCCTCGGGCGAGGCGGTGCTGACCATTCCCGACCGCACGCCTGTGGACACGGCCCAGCGCTTCGCCGACAGCCATGGGGGCTGGATTGCCACAAGGCTCGCAAAGCTCCCGGCACGGGTGCGGTTCGAGGCCGGCGCGGTGGTGCCCTTGCGCGGCGTCCCGCACCGGATCGTCCATTGGTCGAGCATCCGGGGAATCACCCAGGCGACGAAGGGCAGCGACGGCGCGCCGATTCTGGCGGTGGCCGGCGATCCCCAGCACGTCGCCCGGCGGGTGCAGGATTTCCTCGAGGCGGAAGCCAAGCGCGATCTGTCCGAGAGCGTCAAACGCCATACCGGGACGCTCGGCATTCCGGCCAAGCGCATCACCGTGCGCGACACCAAAAGCCGCTGGGGTTCGTGTTCCTCGACCGGCGCGCTGAATTTTTCCTGGCGGCTGATTCTCGCGCCGCCCTTCGTGCTCGATTATCTCGCGGCTCATGAGGTCGCCCATCTCAGCGAGATGAATCATTCCGCGCGATTCTGGAAACTCACCCGCAAGCTGTGCCCCCGCACCGAAGAGGCCGAGCGCTGGCTGAAGAACCACGGCACGGCCCTGCACCGGTTCGGGTCGTCGGGCCCCGTCGCTGACGCTTCGTGACAGGCGGCCTTTTTCGGCCTAGAGCCACGGGCATCCCGGCGGCTCCGCCCTGTTCCACAACCCATCCGTGACCATGCTCAAGCCCAATACCCTCGCGCTCACCGTGGTGCTGGCGCTGCTCACGGCCCTCGGGCCGCTCTCCACCGACATGTACCTGCCGGCGCTGCCGGCCATCGCCCAGGATCTGACCGCGTCGGCGGCCCAGACCCAGCTCACCCTGTCGTTGTTCCTGTTCGGCTTTGCGGCCGGCCAGTTCTTCTACGGGCCGATCTCCGACCGGGTCGGGCGCAAGCCCGTCCTGCTGTTCGGTCTCGCGCTGTTCACCCTGGCGAGCCTCGGCTGCACGCTGGCGCCCAACATCGAATCGCTCATCGCCGCACGGTTTCTGCAGGCGCTCGGCGCCTCCGGCCCGATCGTCATCGGCCGGGCCATCGTGCGCGATCTTTATGAGGGTGCGCGCGCCGGCAAGGAATTGTCGCGCATGGCCTCCATCATGGGCGTGGTGCCGGCCATCGCGCCGGTGCTCGGCGGGCTCATCGCCCCCTGGGGCGGTTGGCGGATGAACTTCGTCGCGGCGCTGCTGTTCGGTGCGGGCCTTGCCACCGTCGTGGCCTTGCGCCTGCCTGAAAGCCTCGCCCGCAAATCGGCCCAGACGCTGTCTTTCCTGTCGATCCTGCGCTCCTTCCGCAGCCTGCTCGGCCATCGCGGCTACCGGGTCTACGTGATGCTGTCGCTTCTCGCCTATGGGGGGTTGTTTGCCTTCATCTCGGGTTCGTCCTTCGTCCTGCAAACCGTCTACGGTCTCGGGCCGATGGCCTTCGCCCTGTCGTTCTCGTTCGTGGTGGTGGGCTATATCGGCGGCACCTTTCTGGCCCAGCGGCTGGTCGGGCCGCATGGCCTCGACGGCACGATCCGCATCGGGGTCGCCTGCCTGGCGCTCGGCGGCAGCCTGATGGTGGTGCTGGTGGCGTCAGGCGTCGCCTCGTTCCTGGCGGTGGTCGGCCCGATGGCGCTCTATTGCATGGGCGTCGGGCTCACCATGCCGCAGGCCATGGCGTCGGCGCTGATGCCCTTCCCCGACCGGGCCGGGACCGCGTCGTCGCTGCTCGGCATCTGCCAGATGAGTTTTGCGGCGATCCTCGGCATCGTGCTCGGCCAAAATCTCGACGGCTCGGCTCTGCCCTTGCCGCTGACGATTGCGGCGACCGGCCTCATGGCGCTCGCCGTCTTCGGCCTCACCGGGCGGGCCCGGCGCGGCTGAGCGCTAGAGCCCGAACAGTTTTTCGAGGAAGTTCTTCTCCGCGCCGCGGCGCTGCTGCTGCGGCGGAATCCACGCGCTTTCGCGCTGCTGGCCGGGCTGTGGCTGCGCCTCCGCGACCGGGACATCGCCCTGCCGCAGGAAGCGCTCGCTGCCGGGAAGTGGCACGGGCTTCTGGTCCTTGAGCGCGCTCGTCATGAAAGCGTGCCAGATCTCGGCCGGCAGGTTGCCGCCGGTGACCCGCTTGGTCACGGTGCCGTCGTCGTTGCCGAGCCACACGCCCGCCACCAGACTGCCCGTGAAGCCGACGAACCACGCATCCTTCCAGTCCTGCGTCGTGCCGGTCTTGCCGGCCATCGTCCAGCCGGGCACCTGGGCCTTCTTGGCGGTGCCGATGACGAAGGTGTTGTGCATCATGTCGTTCATCATCGTGGCGGTCATCGGGTCCATGACCCGGCCCAGTCCGCCGCCGGCGGGCCTCCGATAGATGACCTTGCCGTCGCCGCTCTTCACCTGGGTGATCACATAAGGAATGACCCCCGTGCCGCCATTGGCGAAGGCCGCATAGGCGCTGACGAGTTCGAGCGGCGTCACCTCAGACGTGCCCAGCGCCAGCGCCGGATTGGCCATCAGGGGCGAATTGATGCCGAGCTTCTGGGCGGCCTGTACGACGGCCTTGGGCCCGACCTCGAGCCCGAGTTTCACCGCCACCGTGTTCAACGACAGGGCGAGCGCGTCGCGCAGGGTGATGGGGCCGCGAAAGCCCCGGTCGTAGTTTTCGGGCGCCCAGCCCTTGTAGTTGACGGGCGAATCCTCCCGCACGGTGTTGGGCGTGAGGCCTGATTCCATGGCGGCCAGATAGACGAAGGGCTTGAACGAGGAGCCGGGCTGGCGGCGCGCGACCGTCGCCCGGTTGAACTGGCTTGCCTCGTAGTTGCGGCCGCCCACGAGCGCCTTCAGCGCGCCGTCGGGCTGCATGGCCACCACGGCGCCCTGGCTGACGTTGAATTTCTGGCCTTTGCTGTCGAGCTCCTCCACCAGCGAGCGCTCTGCAGCGCTCTGCAGGGCCGGATCGATGGTGGTCGAGACCACGATGTCGGATTCGATCGTGCCGACGAAATCGTCGAGCACGTCCATGACGTAATCGGCCGCGTAGTTCACCGATCCGGCGCCGGGCGCGCGCACCGGTTTGGCCGGTGCGCCAAGCGCCGTCTTGGTCATGCCCGGGGTGATGAAGCCGAGCTCGTTCATGGCTGCGATCACCAGTTCGGCGCGGGCCTGCGCGGCGTCCGGATTGCGGTTGGGCGCAAGCCGCGACGGGGCCTGGACGAGGCCCGCGAGGACCGCGGCCTCCGACAGCGACACATTGCGGGCCGACTTGCCGTAATAGCGCTGGGCTGCCGCCTCCACCCCATAGGCGCCGGCGCCGAAATAGACGCGGTTGAGATAGAGCTCGAGGATCTGATCCTTGGTGTAGTTCCGCTCCAGCCAAAGGGCGAGAATCGCCTCCTGGATCTTGCGCGAGGCGGTGCGTTCCTGCGTCAGGAAGAGGTTCTTGGCGAGCTGCTGGGTCAGCGTCGATCCGCCCTGCGACACGCCACGACGATTAATGTTGCGATAGACCGCGCGGGCGATGCCCACCGGATCGATGCCCCAATGGTCGTAGAAACGACGGTCTTCGATGGCCACGAAAGCGCGGGGCAGGTAGGGCGGCAATTCCTTGATCGAGACCGTTCGGCCGCCCGTCTCTCCCTTGTTGGCGAGCAGGGACCCGTCACTCGCCATGATGGCGATGTTCGGCGGGCGCTTGGGGATCGTCAGTTCGTCGATGGGCGGCAGCTGGGCGGCGTAATAGGCCACGACGCTGCCGAGCGCGATCACGCCCCACAGTGACAGAACCACGCCGGCATAGAAGAGCTTGCGCCAGATCGAGGACCGGCGGCCGCGCTTGCGGGTCGATTTCTTCTGCCGGGAAGGCGGGCGGGTCGAGCGCCCGCTGTCATTCGAGCGCGCCGCGCGCTTCTGCGCCATGTGGCCCCCTGCCTGTCCCCCTGCCCGATCGTCAGGCGAAAGGCGAAAATCCTGCGACTCCGCTTCGGTGGCGGGCGCGCCAAACACCGGCTCGCGCCTGTCACGTCCGTTCGCCACGGCAAAACCTCTTCCATTCTCGAGCGACCGGGGATCCGGTGCCGGATGGTTGTCCTGAGGCAGTATAATTATGGCGGTTTAAGGGGCGGTTAAACCGACCGCACACTGTTTCGGCTCACGCCACCATGGCGTTGATGCGCGACAGGTCGTCGACGAACGCCGCATAGGCGCGCCGTTTTTCGGCCTCGTCCGGAATGCGCAGCAGATAGGACGGATGCACGGTGACGTAGCCGTCATAATCGTCGAGCCGCAGGGGACCGCGCACCTTCGTGACCGGCAGAGCCTTGCCGGACAGGGCGAGCAGCGCCGTGGCGCCGAGCGCCACCACGAGCCGCGGCCGCACCAGCGCCAGCTCCTTCATCAGAAAGGGCCGGTAATGCTTGACCTCGCCCGCCGTCGGCTTGGCGTGGATGCGGCGCTTGCCCCGTTCCTCGAACTTGAAATGCTTGACCGCATTGGTGAGGTAGGCCGCCTCGCGATCGATCCCGGCCTCGCGCAACGCCCGCGAGAGGAGCTGGCCGGCGGGCCCCACGAAGGGCCGGCCCTGAAGATCCTCCTGATCGCCCGGCTGCTCGCCCACGAACGCGAGGGCAGCGCCCACCGGACCTTCGCCGGGCACCGCCTGCGTCGCGCCCGGTACCAGCGGACCGGCAGCGGCGATCACGGCATTGAGGGCTGCGAGCGTCTTCGGCTCCTGGTCCCACATGGCCTCCAGGGCCCGCTCGGGCTTGCGTTTTGCCGGCATCGTCGCCTCCCTGTCGATCATGCCCGCCATGCGGCCGGGCGCCTCCCGGATCAACGCCGTGATGGAGGCAGCCTCCGGCATGTTGCGCCAGTATTTCTTCGGCATCTCGGCCCGCATGGCCTTCGGGTTGACCCGCGCCGGATTGAAGGTGCTCTCGTAATAATCGCGCCAGCCCTCCTCGAAACGGTCGCCCGCGGGCGCGTCCTCGCGGGCTGCCGGCGGACCATAGACGAGGCTAAGGCGATCCCAGCGCATGGAGCCGACCGGCGTCAGGATCGTCCAGTCGAGCGACCGGAACCGGTCGATGAAGAACTGCGCGGTGGCCTCGAGGATGAAATGATCGGGCTCGAACCACGCCACGAAGCGCTCGCCCTCCTCCCCTGCAACCCGGCGAAAACGCAGGAAAGCGTGCATCTTGTGAAGATCGCGCCGGATGGTGCGCGCCATGAGATCAAGGCGGTGCACGAGCGGATCGCTTGGCACCTCGAGCAGCGCCCGCTCCCCGTTGAGCACGCGAAAGACCAGGCGATAGAGCAGGGCGTAGCGCTCCGGATCGCGGTGACAGACCACCGACGCAATCAACGCGCCGACGCCTTTTGGCAGCGCCACCGGTGGTGCATCCGCCGCGAAGCTGTCGCCGAACAGATCAGGCGCGGCCCCGGTCATGAACACGACCGCGTCCGGCGACACCCGCGCTGATGCGAGCGCGCGGACAGCCCGGCGGAATCCATCGAGATCAGCGCCGTCTGACAGCACCACATGGCGCAAGGCTGAATCCGCCATCATCCGAACAGGCTGAGCTGCTGCGGCTTTTCCACCAGACGCTCGCGCAGGGCCGCGGCGTCGAGCTGGGCGCGCGGATGATGATCGGTGGCGGTGAGAAACGCCCGTGCGCGTTTCAGCGATGAGGTCAGCCGCGCCACGTCCGCGAGCCGCAGATTCGTGTGGCGGCGCGCTGAGACAATGCGATCGACGGCGCGGGCGCCCAGACCCGGCACCCGCAGCAGCATCTCGCGACTGCCGGTATTCACATCGACCGGGAACTGGCCGCGGTTCTTCAGCGCCCAGGCGAGCTTGGGATCGACCGCCAGATCGAGCATGCCCTCCTCTCCGCCGGACGCGATCTCCTCCACGCCGAACCCGTAATAGCGCAGCAACCAATCGGCCTGGTAGAGCCGGTTCTCGCGCTGCATCGGCGGCGGCTTCAACGGCAGGATCGCGCTCGAATCGGGGATGGGACTGAAGGCCGAATAATAGACCCGCTTCAGCTTGTAGGCGCCGTAGAGCGACGCGCTGGTGCGCAGCACGTCCGCATCCGTGGTGGCATCCGCCCCGACGATCACCTGGGTCGACTGGCCGGCGGGCGAAAAGCGGCGCTTTTCCTCTTTGGCCTCGACGATCCGCTCGTGCATCTGCGCCATCGCGCCCCGGATCGACGGGCCGCTCTTCTCCGGCGCCAGTGCCGCGAGACTGTCGGCGGTCGGGAGTTCGAGATTGATCGACAGGCGGTCGGCCCATAATCCCGCCTGCTCGATGAGCCAGGGGCTGGCCTCGGGAATGGTCTTGAGATGGATATAACCGCGGAACTGATGCTCCTGTCGCAGGCTTTTCGCGACCCGCAGCATCTCTTCCATGGTGTGGTCCGGCGTCTTGATGATCCCCGACGACAGGAACAGCCCTTCGATGTAGTTGCGCTTGTAGAATTCGACCGTCAGCGTGACGACTTCCTCGACCGAGAACTTCGCCCGCTTCACGTTCGACGAGCGCCGGTTGACGCAATAGGCGCAGTCATAGAGGCAGTAATTGGTGAGCAGGATCTTCAGAAGCGAGACGCAGCGCCCGTCGGGCGTGTAGGCGTGGCAGATTCCGGCGCCGGTGGTAGAGCCGAGGCCATCGCGCCCCGCCTTGCGCTTGGGCGCTCCCGAGGAGGCGCAGGACGCGTCATATTTGGCCGCATCGGCAAGAATGCGCAGTTTCCGCGACAAGAGTACGTCCATGACCCGCCTGTTGATGTTCCGTATCTGTTCTAGGGCAGGCGGGTGCCTCCGTCGAGGGGGACCGGTGGCCGCACCCGCGGTGCTGTCGGCCCGTCGCGCGAACGGCTTAGACAAGAGGCGCGCAACCCGTTAAGCGCGATCCTGCATGTCGGTCATCCGGTCCTCTCTTCTTGTCGGCCTCGGCGCGGGCCTCTCGCGCGTTCTCGGATTCGTGCGGGATGTCCTGTTCGCCCAGGCGCTCGGCGCCGGGCCGGTGGCGGATGCGTTTCTGGCGGCCTTCCGCCTTCCCAACCTCGTGCGTCGAGTGGTGGGCGAAGGGGGCCTCAATCCGGCCCTCGTGCCGGTGATCGGATCGCTCGCGCCCAAGGCCGCGGCGACCCTCTCGGGCGACGTGATCGTCGTTTTCGCCCTGGCGCTGCTCGGCGTCACGGGGCTTGTTCAGCTCACGGCGGGGCTTCTGGCGTTTGCGCTCGCGCCGGGACTGGCGGGCGAGCCCGACACGCTGGCCCTGGTGGCGCTCTATACGCGGCTGGCCTTCCCGTCCGTCATCTGCATCACCCTGGCGTCCATCGGCGCGGCGCTGCTCAATCTCCATGGTCGGTTCCGGGCCGCAAGCCTCGCGCCGCTGGCGGTCAATGGCGGGCTGATTCTCGCCATCGTGGCGCTCGAGCTTCGCCCGGCGCTGCCGCTGGTGGAAAAGGCCGGATGGCTCGCCGCAGCCTCCAGCCTTGCGGGTTTCGCCCAGCTTGTGATTGTCGGCGCGGCGATGCTGGGGGGCGATGTCCGCCTCGTGCGCTTTCGCCGGCCGGTCTGGTCGCCGGTGCTGAAGGGTCTGCTGCTGGCGGGATTCCCGGCGCTTGTGGCGAGCGGCGCGGTGCAGCTTTTCGTGCTGGTGGGAACCCAGGTGGCGTCGTTCTGGCCGTCCGGGGTGTCCTGGCTGTATTACGCCGACCGGGTGGTGCAATTGCCCCTCGGCCTGATGGCCGCGCTGGCAAGCAGCGTCCTGCTGCCGGAACTCGCGCTCCACCATCGCACCGGTGCACGCGAGGCGCTGGTCGCGGCGCAGAACCGGGCGATCGGCCTCGGCCTCCTGCTGTCGCTGCCGGCCAGTCTCGCCCTGCTGGTCCTGTCCCGTCCCATTGCCAGCGTGCTGTTCCAGCGCGGCGCGTTCGAGGCGGAGGATGCGGCCGGAACGGCGCTCGTTCTCATGGGCCTGAGCCTCGGCCTCCCGGTCGCGACATTGGCCAAGGTGTTCAGCCAGACCCTGTTCGCCCGGGGCGCTCTGCGCGGCGCGGTGGTGGCGGCGCTCGGGGGAATCGCCGCGACCGCGCTGCTGTCATTCGGGCTCGGGTTTGTCTGGGGCGTGTTCGGCATCGCGCTGGGAATCAGCCTGGGCTCCGTCGTCCATGCGGGCATTCTGATGTGGCTGCTGCGGCAGGCCGGACTCTGGGCGCCCGACCGGGCGCTTTCCCGCAAGGCTGCGCGAATCGCGTCCGCCAGCGCCCTTATGGCGGGCGGAATCGCAGCCGCCCTCCGTTTGTCACCGATGCCGAGCACGGTTGCGCTGGCCGGCCTGTGCATCGGCGGAGTGGCGGTTTTCGCCGGCGCTGCCTGGCTGCTGGGCGCGGTGACGCGACAGGATCTCGCGCCGCTGACGAAAAAGCCCTAAGAGGCTTGCATCGCCGCCGTGCCCTGTCATAACCCCGGCCGCGACGGGCTTGGGGAGTCGACGGACGATGGCGACATTCAACGAACTGGTGTTTTCCGGCGTTCAGCCGACCGGAAACCTGCATCTGGGCAATTATCTAGGCGCCATCAAGCGCTTCGTGACCATGCAGGACACCCATGAGTGCATCTATTGCGTGGTCGACATGCACGCGATCACCATGCCGCAGGACCCCAAGGACCTGCACCGGCAGATCCGTGAGGTCACGGCGGCGTTTCTCGCCGCCGGCATCGATCCCACCCGCCACATCGTCTTCAACCAGAGCCAGGTGCCCCAGCACGCCGAACTCGCCTGGGTGTTCAACTGCGTCGCCCGCCTCGGCTGGCTGAACCGCATGACCCAGTTCAAGGACAAGGCCGGCAAGGACCGCGAGAACGCCTCCGTCGGGCTCTATGCCTATCCGGACCTCATGGCCGCCGACATCCTGGTCTATCGGGCGACCCATGTGCCGGTCGGCGAGGACCAGAAGCAGCATCTCGAACTGACCCGCGACATCGCGCAGAAATTCAACAACGACTGGTCGGCCTCGATTGCCGAACACGGCTTCGGCGATGCCTTCTTCCCCCTCACCGAGCCGATGATCGCCGGGCCCGCGACCCGCGTCATGTCCCTGCGCGACGGCGCGAAGAAGATGTCGAAATCCGACCCGTCGGATTATTCGCGCATCAACCTCACCGACGATGCCGACACCATCGCGCAGAAGATCCGCAAGGCGAAGACCGACGCCGAGCCCCTGCCGTCCGAGGTCGAGGGCCTGAAGGCGCGGCCGGAGGCCGATAATCTCGTGGCAATCTATGCGGCCCTGACCGACGTCACCCCCGCCGACGTCCTGCGCGACCACGCGGGATCGCAGTTTTCCGGCTTCAAGAGCGCGCTGGTCGACGTGGCGGTGGCCAAACTTGCCCCCATCGCTGACGACATGCGCCGCCTGATGGCCGATCCCGGTCACATCGACGCAGTCCTGGCCGACGGATCGGCGCGCGCCCGCGTCCTCGCTGCCGAAACCATGAATGCCGTCAAGGACATCCTTGGCTTCGTGAGGGCCCGCTGACCGCACTTTCCGGCCTCCCTTGCTCTCTGGCTGACGTCAGGGCAGCATTCCCGCCATCGAAGGGATCTGTGCAGTGAGCGGGAAGCGCCAATCCTACGAGGCCGGCCACCGGCCGAAATTCATGGTGGTGGTCGACGGCACGCCGGAATGCTTTCGGGCGGTGCATTTCGCGTCGCGTCGCGCCGTGCGGACGGCTGCCAGCATGATTATGCTGGCCGTGGTCGACCCGCCCGACAATTTCGAATGGATCGGCGTCGGCGAGGCGATGATCGAGGAGGCCCGCGAGGAAGCCGAGAAGCGTCTCGAGGACGCCGCCAAGGAAGCCCGCGCCGCCGCCGGCCTCGAGCCCGAACGGGTGATTCGGGTCGGCGAACGGGCCGAGGCCATCATCGCCCTCATCAACGAGGACGAGGATATCTCGTTTCTCGTGTTGGCCGCCGGGTCGAGCAAGGACGGTCCCGGCCCGCTTGTCTCGACGCTCGCCGGCAAGGCCGCCTCGACCTTTCCGATTCCCATCGTCATCGTCCCCGGCAGCCTGTCCGACGAAGAGATCGACGCGCTCGCAGGCTAGGCCGCAGCGTCCGGGTCTTGGAATCCGGCGACACCCGGTCCACATCCGGTTCAGAACCTGTTAGAACTGTTCCAAGGCTCCGCCCATGGCGGACAGTTCCACCCACTCGGCCGGCCTTGAACCGGCGCAGAGGACCCAATCGATGTTCATCCAGACCGAAGCCACACCCAATCCCGCCACCCTCAAGTTTCTGCCCGGCCGCGTCGTGATGCAGGACGGCACCTTCGAGGCCCGCGCCTCGGAAGAAGCCGGCGCGTCGCCGCTGGCCGATCGTCTTTTTGCGATTCCAGGCGTCAGCGGGGTCTTCTATGGCCACGATTTCATCACCGTGACGAAGACCGATACCGAATGGCAGCACCTCAAGCCGGCGATTCTCGGCGCCATCATGGAGCATTTCATGACCGGCGCGCCGCTGTTCACGGCCGGTGCCGACATGAGCGAGAGCGATGCGGAGGAATTCTTCGACGCCGAGGACGCGCCCACGGTCGCCACCATCAAGGAACTGCTCGAGACGCGCATCCGTCCGGCGGTCGCCGGCGATGGCGGCGACATCACGTTCCGCGGCTTCCGGGACGGCATCGTCTATCTGGTCATGAAGGGCGCCTGTTCGGGCTGCCCGTCCTCCACGGCCACCCTGCGCCACGGCATCCAGAACCTGCTGCGCCACTTCCTGCCGGATGTGCGCGAAGTCCAGGCGGTCTGAACCGCTTCCCGCGAGCGTCTCGATCAAGCGGCCTGCGGGCCGCTTTTTCGTGGCAGCGCGCGGGTTTCGGGAAAAGCGGTTCCCTGCCGGCGCGTTCATGCTCTAAAGAGAGCCCCGAGACGGAGACCTGACCTTTGCGCGTCCTTGCCATCGACACCGCCCTCGGTGCCTGTTCAGCCGGCGTCTTCGAGGCCGGCGACAACGAGCCCCTGGCCCGCGAGACCATTCCGATGGAGCGCGGCCATGCGGAGGCGTTGCTGCCGCTGATCGACCGGCTGGTGTCCCATGTGGATGGCGGCTTCGAGAGCCTCGACCGGGTCGCCGTGACCGTCGGACCGGGCAGCTATACGGGTCTACGCGTGGGCATCTCGGCCGCGCGCGGAATCGGCCTTGCGGCCGGCATTCCCGTCGTCGGAGTCGCGACCCTGTCGGCCTTCCTGGCGCCCCTGATGGCGGGCGATTCGCGCGGCCTGTTCACCAGCGCCATCGACGCCAAGCACGGCCATATCTACATCCAGGCGATCGCTTTTGGCGGCAAGGTCATCATCGCGCCCTCGCTCATGAGCTACCGGGACGCGATCCGCGTGCTCGGATCGGGACCCCTGCTCATCGCCGGAACGGCTGCGGCCCTGCTCGCCGCCGAGGCCCGCGCGCAGGGCGTCGAGGCCCATGTGATCGAGGATTCGCCCGCCCCCGACATCGCCTGGGTGGCCCGTCTCGGGGCCATCGCCGATCCGGCCAATGCCCTGCCCAAACCGCTCTACCTGCGCGAACCCGACGCCAAGCCGCAGGACGGAGCCCGAATCGCGAGACGATGAGCCTCCTCGGGCGGTTTTTTGCGCAGCCCGGGCCCCGGACCGAACCGCTCGACACGCGGTCCGCCGCAAAGCTCGCCGGGATTCACGCGACGGGATTCGCCCGGCCCTGGAGCACCCTGGAATTCGAAGGCCTGCTGGCAGAGCGGCACGTGATCGCCGACGGCGTCTTTGTCGGGCAGTCGGGACCGCCCGTGGGCTTCGTCCTGTCGCGTTGCGTGCTTGATGAGGCCGAGATCCTCACCGTCGCCATCCTGCCCCATCGGCGCGGCAGGGGATTCGGGCGGCCGCTTCTCACGGCCCATCTCGACGGCCTCTCCCGGCTGGGCATCCGGCAGGTTCATCTGGAGGTCGAGGAGGGCAACGCCCCGGCGCTTGCCCTCTACCGGCGGCTGGGCTTTCATGAGACGGGACGGCGCGCGGGCTATTATCCGAAGGCCGACAACAGCCGCAACGCGGCCCTGACGATGAAGCGCGACCTCTGACGGCGGACCGTAGCCGCAGCGTCCCACCTCCCCTATAAGCGTCCGCGAGGAGCGGGTCAGACTTGGCAGCACGAAGCACAAAACCGGCGAGAATCAAGCGATCGGACGCCATCGAGCGGGCCTGCCGCGAACACGGCCTGCGCATGACCGGCCAGCGCCGCGTCATCGCGCGCATTCTCGATTCCGCCGACGACCATCCGGACGTGGTCGAGCTTCACAAGCGCGCCGCCGTCGTCGACGACCGGATTTCCCTCTCGACCGTCTACCGCACCGTCAAGCTGCTGGAGACCCAGGGCATCATCGAACGGCTCGATTTCCGCGATGGCCGCTCCCGCTACGAGCAGGCGGCCCGCGAGCACCACGATCACCTGATCAACCTGGAGACCGGCGCCGTCATCGAATTCCACTCCGACGAGATCGAGGCGCTGCAGACGGAAATCGCCCGGCGGCTCGGCTACAAGGTGATCTACCATCGCCTCGAGCTCTACGCCGTGCCGATTGAAGAGGACGATTCGTGAGGCGCATCGCGCTTGTCGCGCGGCTCCTGATCCTCGGCCTCTACGGTCTCTTCGTCATCCCGCTCCAGATGCTGTCCCTGCGATTCGGCTGGCCCATCCGCGACTGGCTGCCGATGTCGCTTCACCGCCTGTTCCTGCGGCTGTTCGGCGTGCGGATCACCCAGCGCGGTACGCCGCCCGGCGACATTCCCACCCTCGTTGTGTCGAATCATGTGTCCTGGCTCGACATCTCGGTGATCGGGTCCCTCCATCCGGTCTCGTTCATCGCCAAGTCCGAGGTTGAGACCTGGCCGCTGATTGGCTTCCTGTCCCGGCTGCAGCGCTCGGTCTTCATCGACCGGCAGCGCCGCAAGGCCACCGCCGAGGTCAACGACGCGCTGGCGGACAGGCTCGGCAAGGGCGAGGTCATCGTGCTGTTCGCCGAGGGCACCACCGGCGACGGCAACCGGCTGCTGCCGTTTCGCTCCTCGCTTGTCGGCGCGGCGCAAGCGGTCATCGTCAACGATGCCGAGGCGCGCATTGTGCTGCAGCCGCTGGCGCTGGCCTATACCCGCCGCAGCGGCATGCCGGTGACACGGCGCGACCGGCCGTTCCTCGCCTGGTACGGCGACATGGAGCTTGGGCCCCATCTGGCGGCCTTCGTCGACGGCGGCGCGGTCGACGTGGTGGTGACCTGGGGGGAACCCATCCCCTTCAACGGCAACCGCAAGGAGGCCACCGCCGCCGCCGAGGCGGCCGTGAGGCGGTCGCGCCACTAGGGTTTCCCGACCCGCGCTTTCAGGACACCCCGCTCGTCACAGGCTGCGCGTAGGATGCGTCCGTGACGGCAAGGAACGCTGCGGCCAGCTCCCGGCCCTTGAGGTCGAAATGCGCCGCGAAGAAATCCTGATGCGTGGCGTGCTCGTGAAAGTGATGCGGCGTCAGCACGGCCGAGAGGATCGGCGTGTCGGTCTCGAGCTGCACCCGCATCAATCCGGAGATGACCGCGTCGGCAACGAAGTCGTGCCGGTAGATGCCGCCATCGACCACCAATCCGCAGGCGGCGATGGCGGCGTAACGCCCACTGCGCGCGAGCCGTTTTGCCAGCAGGGGGATTTCAAAGGCGCCCGGGACCTCGAATTGCTCCACCGTCGCACGGCCGGCCACCGCCTCGCAGAACGCCTCGCGGGCACGGCCGACGATGTCCTTGTGCCAGCAGGATTGGATGAAAGCGACCCGAAGGTCCAAATGCCGCGTCTGATCCACGTCGTCTTCCTCTCGTTGCCCGGTCACCATCAGGACAAGCGGAAGCCGCGAATCGGGCTCGCCAAGCGCGCCCTTCGCAACACCCGATCTCTTTCATCCGGACTATGACCGTCGGCTTCGGAGTCGCACCGAATCTGCTGACCCTCCGACGACGTCGGAGGCGCTCGCGGGCTTGCGAATCTGGAGGATCCGCTTACCGCCGGTAGGGACTTTCACCCTGCCCTGAGACCATCGCCCGCCTGACAAGGCGGACGCGCCACCCTAAAATCGGCAGCGTCGCCTTGGCAAGAGGCGGTGATGAGGCGGTGATAAGAGGCGGTGCATGAGCCGCAGGTGCGCCACTCTTCTCTTCGCAACGCAAACCTCGTAGAAGAGGCCGATGGTGGGAGGCTTTGTCGCGAGGCCGCCTCCCCCGCCTTCGCCCTTGGCCATCGTGAATAAATCGGGTTCCGGTCTTCGTGAAAAAGGTCTTCGTCAAATCCTACGGCTGCCAGGCCAACGTCTACGATGCCGAGCGCATGACGGACCTTCTGGCCGGCGAAGGCTATCGCGAGACAAACGCGATGGAGGATGCCGACCTCGTCATCCTCAACACCTGCCATATCCGTGAGAAAGCGGCCGAGAAGGTCTATTCGGAGCTTGGCCGGGTGCGCGACATCAAGCTCGTGCGCGCGGCCGACGGCCACGACACGAAGGTGATCGTCGCCGGCTGCGTGGCCCAGGCGGAAGGCTCCGAGATCCTGCGCCGCGCCCCCCAGGTCGACGTGGTTGTCGGACCGCAGAATTATCACCGGCTGCCCGACCTGCTGCAGCGCTCCCGCGCGCGCAGCGTCGTCGACACGGAGTTTCCCATCGAGGACAAGTTCGATCACCTGCCGAAACCCACCCGCGCCCAGATCGTGAGCCGCGGGGTCTCGGCCTTCCTGACCATCCAGGAAGGCTGCGACAAGTTCTGCACATTCTGCGTCGTGCCCTACACGCGCGGCACGGAGATGTCGCGGCCGGTGGCCCGCCTCATCGACGAGGCGACCCGGCTGGCGGAAGCCGGCGTGCGCGAACTCAGCCTGATCGGCCAGAACGTCAACGCCTATCACGGCGAGGGGCCGGACGGCAGCGTCTGGAGCCTCAGCCGGCTGCTGCGCCGGCTCGCCGAAATCCCCGGAATCGCCCGCCTGCGCTACACCACCTCGCATCCGCGCGACATGGACGACGCCCTGATCCTGACCCATGGGGATCTACCGGCCCTGATGCCGTCCCTGCACTTGCCGGTGCAATCGGGCTCGGACCGGATTCTGGCGGCCATGAACCGCCAGCATACCGGCGACGATTATCGCCGGATCATCGCGCGAATCCGCCAGCGCCAGCCCGGCATCGCGGTGTCGTCGGATTTCATCATCGGCTTTCCCGGCGAAACCGATGCGGATTTCGACGAAACCCTGAATCTGGTGAGCGATATCGGCTTCGCCTTCTCATTTTCGTTCAAATACAGCCCGCGGCCGGGCACGCCGGCGGCCGAGCGGTCCGACCAGGTGCCCGAGCCCGTCAAGGCCGAGCGCCTGGCGCGTCTGCAAAAGCTGTTGGAAACGCAGCGGGTGGCTTACAATCAGGCGACAGTCGGTCAGACTCTCGATGTTCTCATCGAGAAGCCGGGACGGCTGGCCGGTCAGATGGCCGGCAAGTCGCCCTATCTTCAGCCGGTCCAGTTCGACAGCGACAGCCTGACGGTGGGGCAGATCGCGACGGTGCAGATTGTGCGGGCAGGCGGCGGCAGCCTGTTCGGAGACTTGGTCAAAGCCGGCGACCGCGTCGCCGCCTGAAACGGGAGAGACATTTGAGGCCAGCGGATCATGCGACCGCCAAAGCGCAGAAGGGACGGAGCCCGGCGAGCCTCCATCCCGGCGTCGTCGAGGAAGCCGAAATCATCCTCACCTTCGACGACAACCGCCTCGCAAGCCTCGTTTTCGGCCAGTTCGACCAGAACCTCGCCCATCTCGAACGCCGCCTCCACGTGCGGGCGATCGCCAACGGCAACCGGGTGACGGTCAAAGGGTCGCCCGAGAGCTCCGAGGTCGCAAGGCGCGTGCTGGAGGGCCTCTATGAGCGCGCCCGCCAGGGCCGGGCGCTGAGCACCGGCGATGTGGACGGGGCGATCCAGGAAAGCACCGTGCAGGGCACCCTGTTTCCCGCAGCCGACGCCGCCTTGCCAGGCGTGAGTGCCTTCGACCAGATCGCAACCCGCAAGCGCGGGCCGGTGCGGGCGCGCAACGCCGCCCAGAACGATTATATCAAGGCGCTCAAGCAGCACGAACTGACCTTCGCCGAGGGCCCGGCCGGCACCGGCAAGACGTGGCTCGCCGTGGGCTATGCGGTGTCGCTGCTCGAGAACGGCCAGGCCGACCGGCTGATTCTCTCGCGGCCGGCGGTGGAGGCCGGCGAGCGGCTGGGCTTCCTGCCCGGCGACATGCGCGAGAAGGTCGACCCCTACCTGCGTCCGATCTACGATGCGCTCTACGATTTCATGGATGCGCGGCTCGTCGATCGCGGCTTGCAGACCGGCATGATCGAGATCGCGCCCCTCGCCTTCATGCGCGGACGCACGCTGACCAACGCCATCGTCCTGCTCGACGAGGCGCAGAACACCACCACCATGCAGATGAAGATGTTCCTCACCCGTCTGGGCGAGGGCTCGCGCATGATCGTGACCGGCGACCCGACGCAGATCGACCTGCCTCCGGGCCAGAAATCCGGCCTCATCGAGGCGGTGCGCATTCTCGACGGCGTCGAGGGGATCGCCCGAATCACCTTCAAGGAGCAGGACGTGGTCCGCCACGACCTCGTGCGCCGGATCGTCACGGCCTATGACGCCGATTTCCGCCAGGAAATGGGACGCCGCCTGTGATCGCCCTCGATATCGTGGTCGAAGACGGCAACTGGGAAAGCCTGCCTGACGCGGAAGCCCTCGCGCAGAAAGCGGCCGCGGCCGCATCGCACGTTGCCGGCGAGACAGGCCCGGACGCGCTCGAGGTCAGCGTGCTGTTGACCGACGACAAGGCCGTGCGCGTCCTCAACAAGACCTTTCGGGGCATGGACAAGCCGACCAATGTCCTGTCGTTTCCGGCTCCCGCCCCGCCGGGCGTGACAGGCCCTCGCCATCTGGGCGATATTGCTCTAGCCTACGACACGCTGGTGCGCGAAGCGGAGGAGGAATCCAAACCGCTCGCGGACCATTTTGCCCATCTGATCGTTCACGGCGTTCTGCATCTTCTCGGCTACGACCATGAGGTCGAGGCCGAGGCGGAACGGATGGAAGGTCTCGAGGTGAAGGCGCTGTCGACCCTCGGCATTGCCGATCCCTATCGTGATATGGCAGCTTGAACGGATAACGTTCGGCTGAAACTCAACCGTTATGAATGAAGATCGAAGTCGCAACGACCGTCCGCTCCGGACACTCCCGGAGCCTGAAGGCTTGCGTGACCACTGGTACGACCGGGTTCTGACCCGCCTCGGCCTGAAAGCGCGCGATTCCATCCGCCACGACCTCGAGGACGCGCTCGCCGAGACCGTCGAGGACACGGATTTCTCGCCCCAGGAACGGGCGATGCTGAAGAACGTGCTCGGCTTCCACCGCATCCGGGTGGACGACGCCATGGTGCCCCGCGCCGACATCGTGGCGGTCTCGGCCGACACCCCGCTGGGCGACCTTTTGCATCTCTTCCGCACCGCCGGCCATTCGCGGCTTCCCGTCTATGGGGAGACGCTGGATGATCCCAAGGGGATGGTCCACATCCGCGATTTCCTGGATTTCATTGCCAAGCACGCCGATACCACCAACGGCGCCCAGGGCTGGGACAGCGAGGGCGGCAAGCCGCGCCAGCCCAATCTCGGCCAGGTCGATTTCTCCGTTCCGCTTGCCGCCGCCGAAATCCTGCGGCCAGTCCTGTTCGTGCCGCGCTCGATGCCCGCCATCGACCTCCTGGTGCGGATGCAGGCGACACGCACCCACATGGCCCTCGTCATCGATGAATATGGCGGCACGGACGGACTCGTGTCGATCGAGGACCTGGTCGAGATGGTGGTGGGCGACATCGAGGACGAGCATGACGACGCCGTCGAGATGATGATCCTCGCCGAAGCCGACGGGACCTTCGTGGCCGATGCCCGCGCCAGCCTCGACGAGGTCAAGGAAAGCCTCGGGGTCGACCTGCAATACGAGGAAAGCGCCGAGGACATCGACACGATCGGCGGCTTCATCGTGACCCTCGCCGGACGGGTGCCGTCGCGCAACGAGCTCATTCTCGGACCGGGAAATCTCGAATTCGAGATTCTCGACGCGGATCCCCGTCGGGTCAAGAAGGTGCGTATCGTCCGCCGGGAATTCAGCGGCAACGGTGTGGTGGATGCCGAGGCGGCCTCCCCGCCGGGTGCTGGCGCCGAGCCCACCGAAAGCTCCGCCGCGCGATGAATGCGCTGCCTGACCGCCTGACCCGCCTGTCGGGGTGGCGGCGATCCCTCATGGCCGCCGCCTGCGGCGCTGTCGGGGCCCTTGCCATGCCGCCCCTCGGCCTGTGGCACGCCCTCGTGGTGGCCCTGGTGCCGGCAATCTGGCTGCTCGACACTATCGCGGCCGACACGGTTTGGGGGCGTCTCAGAGCCGCCGCGCTGATCGGCTGGAGCTGGGGGTTTGGCTATTTCGTCGCCGGCCTGTGGTGGCTCGGCGCGGCCTTTCTGGTCGAGGCCGATCAATTCGCCTGGGCAATGCCGCTCGGCGTCGTCGGGCTGCCGGCCGTTCTGGCCTTCTTCACCGCTTTCGGCTTCGCGCTCTCGCGCCTGCTCTGGACGCCCGGTGCGGGACGCATTCTGACCTTTGCGGCGGCGCTCACCATCAGCGAGTGGCTGCGGGGACACCTGTTCACGGGCTTCCCGTGGAACAATCCCGGCATGGCGTTCGGCCAGTCGCTCTGGCTGATGCAGAGCGCGTCGGTGATTGGGCTCTATGGCCTGACGCTTGTGAGCCTCGCCATCTGCGCCTCGCCCGCCCTGATTCTCACCGGTCCGACAACCGGCCAGCGCTGGGCGGCGCCGACACTGGCAGCCGTAGGCCTTGGCGCCATGGCGCTCTTCGGAGCCTGGCGTCTGCCGGACGGGCCGGTGGAAACGGTGGACGGCGTCACCTTGCGCATCATGCAGCCCAACCTGCCGCAGGACGCCAAGTTCAATCCGCGCAACCGCGACGCCATCATGCGGCGCTACCTCGCCATCAGCCGCTATGCTGGCCAGGATGGCGGGACGCTCGAGGGAGCCACGCACCTGATCTGGCCCGAATCGGCCTTTCCTTTCCTGCTCCACCGGGATCCGGGGGCGCTCGCCCAGATCGCCTCGATCCTGCGCCCCGGCGCGCTCCTGCTGACCGGGGCGGCCCGCATGGAAGAACCGCTTCCGGGTGAGGCCGCCGGTCGGTTCTTCAACGCGATCCAGGCCATCGACCACCAGGGCACCATCCTGGGCTCCTACGACAAGGTCCACCTGGTGCCCTTCGGCGAATATGTGCCGGCCTTTCTCGAATCCGCCATCCGGGCGCTGGGCCTGAAGCAGTTCGTCAGCATCCCCGGTGGTTTTTCGGCCGGCGGACGGCGCACCCGCCTCGCCGTGCCGGGCCTGCCGCCGGTGGCCGCCACAATCTGTTACGAGGCGATCTTTCCCGATGAGATCTTTGCCGATGGGCCGCGCCCCTCGCTGATCCTGAATGTGACGAACGATGCCTGGTTCGGTTTGACGCCCGGCCCCTACCAGCATTTCGCGCAGGCGCGCCTGCGCGCCGTCGAGGAGGGATTGCCGCTGATCCGGGCCGCCAACACGGGAATCTCGGCCGTGATCGACCCCTTCGGCCGCGTCGTGGCGTCGCTGCCGCTGGGAACGGAAGGGGTGCTCGATGCCGGTCTGCCCCGTTCGTTGTCCCAAACCGTTTACGGCAAAAGCGGCAGGTTTGTTTTGACGGCCATGCTCGTCATCTGCTTAATGGCACCCGCTCTGCGCAGGCGGAAGCGGCCCTCTCCTCGAGCTCCCAGCCCTACACTTTCGTAAGGCCAGGCAGAAAGCCCGAACTGATGAAGAAGTCGACCGGTTCAATCGATATCGAAATTGGAAGCCGCGTGCGGATGCGGCGGATTTCCATCGGTATGAGCCAGGAAAAACTTGGCGATATGCTCGGCTTGACCTTTCAGCAGGTTCAAAAGTACGAGAAAGGCACCAATCGCATCAGTGTCGGCCGGCTCGTGGACATTGCGAAGATCCTCGGCGTCGATATCCACTTCTTCTTTGATGGCGTGCACAGCGCCAAGGCAGATGCCGGGTTCGGTGAAGAGGATTCGCCGCCCTATATTTCCGAGATGATGTCCACGCCCGAGGGACTTCAGCTCATCCGAACCTTTACGGGGATCAAGAACCCCAAGGTTCGCAAGAGTATTGTTCAACTTGTCGCGGCTCTCGCTTCCCAGGACACGCCGTAGCGTTCGACAAAAAGAACGCGTCCGCTTGACCTTTCTTTCGGGCTCCGGCAAGACCGTGCCGAAAGCCTGCCGTGGCGGGCCTCTTCTTCTTTGCCTCAAAGGATATGGTCGTGCGCCGTTCAAGCTATCTGTTTACCAGCGAGTCGGTTTCCGAAGGTCATCCGGACAAGGTCTGCGACCGGATTTCAGACGCCGTCGTCGATGCCTATCTGGCGGCTGAGCCGGAATCGCGTGTGGCCTGCGAGACGCTCGCCACCACCAACCGGGTGGTGATCGCCGGCGAGGTGCGCGGACCGGATTCGATTGATTCCGATCGGGTCATCCAGCTCGCCCGCGACGCCATCAAGGATATCGGCTACGAGCAGGAAGGCTTCCACTGGAAGACCGCCGACGTGTCGGTCTACCTGCACGCGCAATCGGCCCATATCGCCCAGGGCGTCGATTCGGCCGGCAACAAGGATGAGGGCGCCGGCGACCAGGGCATCATGTTCGGGTATGCCTGCAACGAGACGCCCGAGTTGATGCCGGCGCCGATCTACTACGCCCACAAGATTCTCGAAGACCTCAACATCGCCCGCAAGAGCAAGGCCAACGGGGCCGCCGTCCTCGGCCCCGACGCCAAGAGCCAGGTGACCGTGCGCTACGAGCACGGCAAGCCGGTCGCCGCGACCCAGATCGTGCTGTCGACCCAGCATCTCGATGACACCCTCACGTCCGACGGCGTTCGCGAGATCGTCGAGCCCTATATCCGCAAGACCCTGCCGGAAGGCTGGATCTCGTCCGACACCGTCTGGCACGTGAATCCGACCGGCAAGTTCGTCATCGGCGGCCCGGACGGCGATTGCGGCCTGACTGGACGCAAGATCATCGTCGACACTTATGGCGGCGCGGCGCCCCATGGCGGCGGCGCGTTCTCGGGCAAGGACCCCACCAAGGTCGACCGCTCGGCCGCCTATGCGGCACGCTATCTGGCCAAGAACGTCGTGGCGGCGGGCCTTGCTGACCGCTGCACGCTCCAGCTCTCCTACGCCATCGGCGTTGCTAAACCCCTGTCGATCTATGTCGATCTGCACGACACCGGCAAGGTCTCCGAGGAGAGCCTCGAGGCGACCCTGATGGACGCCATCGATCTGTCGCCCCGCGGCATCCGCACCCATCTCGGCCTCAACAAGCCGATCTACGCCCGCACCTCGGCCTACGGCCATTTCGGCCGCAAGCCCGATGCTGATGGCGGCTTCTCGTGGGAGCGCACCGACCTCGCGGATTCCCTGCGGACGGCTCTGCGCTAGACCCCGCCATGTCCGACACCGACGGCGTTGATCGTGCCGGCGCCTTTTTCGGGCGCCGGAAGGGCAAGCGCCTGAGGCCGGCCCATGACCGGCTGGTGCAGAATCTGCTGCCGGAACTGCGGCTCGTCCCGGGCGAATCGCCCGCGACTCGCTTTCCCGGCCGTGCCGATCAGCCCACCTGGCTGGAGATCGGCTTTGGCGGTGGCGAACATCTGGCAGCCCAGGCCCGCGCCCATCCGGACGTCAACTTCATCGGCTGCGAGCCGTTCGTGAACGGCATGGCCAAGCTCCTGTCGGTGGTCGAGCAGGACCGCCTCGACAACGTGCGCATCTGGGACGAGGACGTCACCGACCTGCTCCCCAGCCTTGCCGATGCCAGCCTCGACCGGGTTTACATCCTCTATCCCGATCCGTGGCCGAAGCGGCGGCAGCGCAAGCGCCGGCTGGTCTCGGACGAGAGCCTCGTGGCGCTGGCCCGCGTCATGCGTCCGGGCGCCGAATTGCGGTTTGCCAGCGACATCGACAATTACATCGGCTGGGTGCTGGCCCGCGTCCTGCGTTCGCGGCATTTCATCTGGACGGCTGAAGCCGCCGACGACTGGCGCAAGCCCTACGCGAACTGGCCCGGCACCCGCTACGAGGCGAAAGCCTTCCGTGAAGGGCGTGTCCCGAGCTACCTTTTCATGACCCGGACGGACGCGGTCTGAGCCGCCATCGCGGCCCTTCTTTCAGCCACGGCGTCTGGCGCTCAGCTCCCTTGCTTTTCGGGGCGTGAATCAGTATATCTGCCGTGTCAGCTCTGGTTGCAGTGTAAACTGCCTTGCAGGAGTGGACCCCGCCGGGTCCGCTCTTTTTTATTGCTCGCGCGCCGGAGCACGGAGAGACACGAACACACGATGGCAAACGAACGCGACAAGCGTCTGATCACCGAAACCGGCGTGGCCGCCCGCGTCGCCGCGGTGGTGGAACCGGCGATTGAGGATCTGGGATTCAATCTCGTCCGGGTGAAGATCACGGCCGAGAACGGCTGCACGGTGCAGATCATGGCCGAGCGGCCGGACGGCACCATGTCGGTCAACGATTGCGCGACAGTCAGCCGGGCGATCTCGCCGGTGCTCGACCTCGAGGACCCGGTGCCGCAGGCCTACCATCTCGAAATGTCCTCGCCCGGCATCGACCGGCCGCTCGTGCGCGCCAGCGATTTCGAGCGCTGGGCCGGCTATGAGGCGAAGGTCGAGCTTGCCGTGCCGCAGGACGGCCGCAAGCGGTTTCGCGGGATCATCCGCGGCATCGAGGACGGCCATGCGGTGATCGATCTTCCGGACGTGAAGGAAGGCCTCGACCCGGTGGCGCGCTTGCCCCTGTCGGATCTCTTCGCGGCCCATCTGGTTCTCACCGACGACCTGATCCGCGAATCGTTGCGGCGGGGCTCCGCCCCTGCGGCCGACGACGAGGATGAGGACGACACCGATCACGATAACGACGACATGGTCGTGGAGCCTGCGCCGGACGCGCGCGGCCACGACGCTCAGAAATCGACGAAGGAGTAACTGCGATGGCTGTCAGCGCCAACAGGCTTGAACTCTTGCAGATCGCCGACGCGGTCGCCCGCGAGAAGGTGATCGACAAACAGATCGTGCTCGACGCGATGGCCGACGCCATCGCCAAGGCGGCACGCTCGCGCTACGGCGCCGAGACCGACATCCACGCGGAGATCAACGGCAAGACCGGCGAGCTGCGCCTGTCGCGCCACCTGCTCGTGGTCGAGGACAACGCGCTGGAAAACGATTCCCGCGAGATCGCCCTGTCGGAAGCGCGCAAGCGCAACCCGGCAGCCCAGGAGGGCGACGCGATTTCCGAAACCCTGCCGCCCTTCGATTTCGGCCGCATCGCCGCGCAATCGGCCAAGCAGGTGATCGTCCAGAAGGTGCGCGACGCCGAGCGTGACCGGCAATACCAGGAATACAAGGACCGCATCGGCGAAGTGGTCAACGGCGTGGTCAAGCGTGTCGAATACGGCAACGTCATTGTCGATCTCGGCCGGGGCGAGGCGATCGTGCGCCGCGACGAGATGATCCCGCGCGAGACCTTCCGTCCCGGCGATCGCGTCCGCGCCTATCTGTTCGACGTGCGCCGCGAGGTCCGCGGCCCGCAGATCTTCCTGTCGCGCACGCATCCGCAATTCATGGCCAAGCTCTTCGCCCAGGAAGTACCCGAGATCTACGACGGCATCGTCACCGTCCAGGCGGTTGCCCGCGATCCCGGCTCCCGCGCCAAGATCGCCGTCATCTCCCGCGACAGCTCGATTGATCCGGTCGGCGCCTGCGTCGGCATGCGTGGCTCCCGCGTCCAGGCGGTGGTCGGCGAATTGCAGGGCGAGAAGATCGACATCATTCCGTGGTCGCAGGATCAGGCGACCTTCATCGTCAACGCGCTGCAGCCGGCGGAAGTCGTCAAGGTGGTGCTCGACGAGGATGCCGACCGCATCGAGGTGGTGGTACCCGACGACCAGCTGTCGCTCGCCATCGGCCGGCGCGGACAGAACGTCCGCCTCGCCTCGCAGCTCACCGGCTGGGATATCGACATTCTCACCGAGGCCGAGGAATCGGAGCGGCGCCAGAAGGAATTTGCCGAGCGCACCGAATTGTTCATGGCAGCGCTCGACGTGGACGAGGTGGTGGGTCAGCTCCTTGCGTCCGAGGGCTTCCGCACCGTCGAGGAACTTGCCTATGTGGATGCTGGCGAAGTGACGTCGATCGAAGGGTTCGACGACGACACGGCGGCCGAAATTCAGGCGCGGGCGCAGGATTATCTCGCCCGCATCGAATCCGAGAACGAAGCGCGCCGGCAGGAACTCGGCGTCGCCGATGATCTGAAAACCGTCGAAGGCGTGACGACCGCGATGCTGGTCGCGCTGGGCGAGAACGACGTCAAGTCGCTTGAGGATCTCGCGGGCTGCGCCACCGACGATCTTGTCGGCTGGACCGAGGGACGCGGCGCAGAGGCGACGCGCTTCAGCGGCTATCTCGACAGTTTCGAACTATCGCGCACGGAAGCCGAGGCGATGGTCATGGATGCCCGCGTCAAGGCCGGCTGGGTGGAAGCACCCGTTGCGGCCGAGGAAGAGGCGGAACCCGCCGATTCCGACGCGGACGCTTCCTGACCGGTCATGGCATGGCGAGGACGACACCCGTGGCGCGGCATGAACCGGAGCGGACCTGCATCGTCACCCGCGCGGCCCAGCCGGCTGCGGGCCTGATCCGCTTTGTCCTCGGCCCCGACAATCAGGTCTTTGCCGATCTGAAACACAAATTGCCCGGTCGCGGGGTGTGGGTCACGGCCCGCCGCGACCAGGTCCAGGAGGCGGTCAAGCGCCGCCTCTTCGCCCGCGCCTTCAAGGCTGAGGTTCGGGTTCCCGAAACGCTTGCGGACGACATCGCAGCGTCTCTGCGCGACGACGTCCGTCAGGGCCTCTCGCTCGCCAACAAGGCCGGCGTCGTGCTGACGGGTTTCGCCAAGCTCGACTCCGCCATTGCCGAAAAGCCCGTCGTCGCCCTTATTCATGCCGCAGAGGCGGCCGAAGATGGGCGAAGAAAACTGGCAAACCAGTTGCGTAAACGCCTCGGCGAGGCCATATCTGACTTTCCGGTGATCCAAGATTTGTCGAATGACGAATTGGGTTTGGCATTAGGCCGGTCAAATGTGATACATGCTGCGCTTGTCGCGGGCGCTGGAAGCGTTGGCTTTCTGAACCGCTGGCATCGTTACCGTACTTATTGCGGCATCGAAGCCGATCCCTCTGGCCTCGAGACCGAGACCGGCGAACCCACGATTATGCAACCCGCAGGATCTGAGCGGAATGAATGATACGAAAAATCCGGGCGACAAGACGCTCCATGTGTCGCCCAAGACGCTCTCTCTGAAACGCCCGATCGAACAGGGCGTCGTACGCCAAAGCTTCTCCCACGGCCGCTCGAAAGCGGTGGTGGTCGAGACGGTGAAGCGTCGTCCGGTTGCTCCCGGAACCGTCGAGCACAAGGCTGCGCCCCCTCAGGCGGCGGCGCCGGCTCCGGCTGCCGCGAAGGTTGCCCCGCAGGGGCGTGGTGGCCGTGGCGGTTCGCCGTCCAACGCACCCCGCTCCGGCGTCGTGCTGCGCACCTTGTCCGATCAGGAACGCGACGCCCGCGCCAACGCCCTGGCGGATGCGCGGCGGCGTGAAGAGGCCGATCGCCATTCCCAGGAAGAGGACGCCCGTCGGCGCTCCGAGCGGGACGCTGCCGAGGCTCAGGAACGCGAAGCCGCCGAAGCGCGCAAGCGCGACGATGAGGATCGCCGCCGCCACGAGGACGAGCGCAAGCGCGTCGCCGAAGATCAGGCCCGTCGCCGCCTGGGCGAAGAGGCTGTGCCGGCCTCGGCTCCCCGGTCCGCGTCGCCCTCCAGCCCCTCTTCCCGCCCGTCAGCGCCGTCACCGCGTCCGGCCGGCGATCGTCCGATGGGCGAGCGCGGTCCGCGTCCGGCCGGCACCGGCCCTCGGCCGGGTGGCTTCGGCGGTCCTCGTTCCGGCGGTGGAACGGTTGGCGGTCGTCCGCAGAGCCTTAATCACATGGCGCGTCCGCCAGCTCCGGTGGCGCCCGATCCGACGACGGCCAAGCCCAACACCCGTTCGGCAGCGCCCGTGGCTGCCCGCCCGGCAACCATCGAGGACGAGGATGGAGCCCGGACGATCCGGCGCCCCGGCGTGGCCGTCAAGCCCGCCACGGTTCTCAAGACTCCCAAGGTTACGCCCGGTGAAGAAAAGCGCCGCGGCCGCCTGACCGTCACGGCTGCGACCTCGGGCGAGGACGAGCGCACGCGCTCCGTCGCGTCGTTCCGTCGCCGCAACCAGCGTCTCACCGGTCATCGCCAGGTCGAGCAGAAGGAAAAGATCGCCCGCGAGGTGATCATTCCCGAGACCATCACGATCCAGGAACTCGCCAACCGCATGTCGGAGCGGGCCGTGGACGTGATCAAGATGCTCATGAAGCAAGGGCAGATGCACAAGATCACGGATGTGATCGATTCCGACAGCGCCCAGCTGATCGCCGAAGAGCTCGGCCACACCGTCAAGCGCGTGGCTGAATCGGACGTGGAAGAGGGCCTGTTCGACGCCAAGGATGTGGACGAGAATCTCGAGACCCGTCCGCCGGTCGTCACCATCATGGGTCACGTCGATCACGGCAAGACCTCGCTGCTCGACGCGATCCGCAAGACCAGCGTGGTGTCTGGCGAAGCCGGTGGCATCACCCAGCATATCGGCGCCTATCAGGTCACCTCGCCGCTCGGCGGCAAGATCACCTTCATCGACACGCCCGGTCACGCCGCCTTCACGTCCATGCGCGCCCGTGGCGCCAAGGTGACGGATATCGTCGTGCTCGTGGTGGCAGCCGATGACGGCGTCATGCCGCAGACCGTGGAGGCCATCGCCCATGCGAAGGCCGCCGACGTTCCGCTGATCATCGCGATCAACAAGATCGACAAGCCCGACGCCAACCCGCAGCGGGTTCGCACCGAGCTCCTGCAGCATTCCATCGTGGTGGAATCGATGGGTGGCGACACCCTCGAATTCGAGGTGTCGGCCAAGACCCGCGACGGTCTCGACACGCTGCTCGAAGGGTTGCAGCTCCAGGCTGAAATCCTTGACCTCAAGGCAAACCCCGAACGGTCCGCCGAAGGCACGGTCATCGAGGCCAAGCTCGATCGCGGGCGGGGTCCTGTGGCCACTGTCCTGGTCGAACGCGGCACCCTGCGGACCGGCGACATTGTCGTGGCCGGCGCCGAATGGGGCCGTGTCCGCGCGCTGATCAACGACAGCGGCGCCAACGTGAAGGAAGCAGGCCCCTCGGTTCCGGTCGAGGTGCTGGGCTTCAACGGCACGCCGGACGCCGGCGATCGCGTCGCGGTCGTCGAGTCGGAAGCCCGGGCCCGTGAAGTCACCGAGTACCGCACCCGCCAGAAGCGCGAGCGTCAGGCCGCCCGCACGGGTGCAGCCGGCCGCACGCTGGCCGACATGATGCAGGACCTGAAGGCCGGAGCCGGCCGGAAGGAATTCCCCCTGGTCGTGCGCGCAGACGTGCAGGGCTCGGCGGAAGCCATCGTCGGCGCGCTCGAGAAACTCGGCACCGACGAGGTCACGGCCCGCATCCTTCAATCGGGCGTCGGCGGCATCTCGGAATCGGACATCACCCTGGCGGAGGCGTCAGGCGCCATCGTGCTCGGCTTCAACGTGCGCGCCCACAAGGAAGCGCGCGAGGCGGCCGAACGGGCCGGCGTCGAGATTCGCTACTACAACATCATTTACGATCTCGTGGACGATGTTAAAAAGGCGATGTCCGGCCTGCTGGCTCCGACCCTGCGCGAAGAGCGGCTGGGCGAGGCGCTCATCCTCGAAGTCTTCGACGTGTCGAAGGTCGGCAAGATCGCCGGTTGTCGCGTCCTCGACGGCGTGGTCCAGCGCGGCGCGCATGTGCGCCTCATCCGCGACAACGTGGTCATCCACGAAGGCCGCCTGAGCCAGCTCAAGCGCTTCAAGGACGATGCCCGCGAGGTCACGTCCGGACAGGAATGCGGTATGGCGTTCGAGAATTACCAGGACATGCGTCCTGGCGATCAGATCGAGTGCTACCGCGTCGAGGAAGTGAAGCGCTCGCTCTGACAGGCGCTTCGACCCGCGTTCGTTCAAAAAACTCATCGTCACCGGGCTTTTCCCGGTGACACTGCTTGGCAAGATCGCATGAGCAATGCGTCGCCAGACCGTGCGACCGGGCGCGTCCCCGCACGATCAGGCGAGAGGGTCCGGTCCAATCCCGGAGGTTGAAGATGGCTAAACGGTTTGATCAAAACGCCGGCCCCACGCAGCGCCAGCAGCGCGTCGCCGAGATCGTGCGGCATGCGCTGGCCGAGGTGCTGTCACGCGGCGACGTGCAGGACCCTGTGCTGGGCAAACACGTCATCACCATTCCCGAGGTGCGCATGTCACCTGACCTCAAGCTTGCCACCGCCTACGTGATGCCGCTCGGCGGGCGCGACGAAGACGCGGTCATCAAGGCGCTCGAGAAGAACAAGGTCGTGCTCCGCAAGGAAGTGGCGCGCCGGGTAAACCTGAAATTCGCCCCCGACCTGCGTTTCCATCGGGATGAGACCTTCGACGAGGCCGACCGGATCACCAAGCTCCTGCGCACCGAAAAGGTCGCCCGCGATACGGCCAAGCCCGGATCGGACGACGAATCCGACGCCGACGAGTAGCATCGGTGAGCGCGGAGAACGCACAGGAGCCCGGCCCCGCGATCGGAGCGGCCACGGGCATCCTCGACCTGACCGTGGACGCGACGGGGGCCGATCAGCGCGCTCTGGCGCGCTTCAATCCGTATCGGTCATACCATGTGGCAACCACCCTCCTCGCACGGCTCGGCGCCGGCGCGCTTGCGGCCTTCGCCACCGTGGGATTCGTGGTGTTGACCGACCCGGATGTGCCGTTGGGATTGACGCTGCTTTCCACCGGGATCTTTGGAGGGCTGTTCGGCATCGCCGCTTACCGGTTCGCCATGGAGCGGGCCTGGAAGCACGGGATCGCCCGCGACCTGGCAGAAAACCCGCCGTCCCGGCTGCGCGCCGATGGCCATACCTTGACCATGGACAATGAGGAGATCGGCTTTCACGTGAGGCTGTCTTCCGTGTCCCGGGTTGCGGAAACCAAAACCCACCTCGTCCTGTTCAAACGCCGCACGCCATTTCTGGCGATTCCGAAAACCGCCTTCGCCAGACCCGACGATGCGACGGCTTTTGCACGTTTCCTGGGTCGCATGATCGCTCCTGCTGGTCAGACCCCGTACCCGCCAGAGACCCGCCATGAATGACGCACCGACAAACCCCCATCCCCCGCAGCGTCGGCCCCAGGGCGACCGGCCGAAAAAGCGCGACGTCAACGGCTGGATTATCCTCGACAAGGGCGTCGGCATGACGTCGACCCACGCGGTCGCGGTGGTCAAGCGCGGGCTGTCGGCCAAGAAGGCAGGCCATGCGGGGACCCTCGATCCGCTGGCCTCCGGCATCCTTCCGATTGCGCTGGGCGAGGCCACGAAGACCGTGCCGTTCATCATGGACGGCCGCAAATCCTACGTGTTCACCGTTGCCTGGGGCGAGGAGACCAACACCGACGACGCCGAGGGCGAGGTGGTGGGTCGCACGGATCTGCTGCCGGAAGCCGCCGCCATCGAAGCCCTGCTGCCGCGTTTCATCGGCCAGGTGCAGCAGGTGCCGCCCCGGTTTTCCGCCATCAAGATCCAGGGCGAGCGCGCCTATGATCTCGCCCGCGACGGCGAGGTGGTGGAGTTGCAGCCGCGCACCGTCGAGATCGACCGGATCGCGCTGGTGCACCACCGGGGCAATCGCTCCGTGCTCGAGGCCGATTGCGGGAAAGGCACCTATGTGCGCGCCATCGCCCGCGATCTCGGCCGGGCGCTCGGCTGCCTCGGCCACATCGCAGCCCTGCGGAGGACCCGGGTCGGGCCGTTCACGGAAGCCGACGCGGTCACGGTCGACGATCTGACGACGGATGCGGCAGCGCTTCGGCCCGTCGAATCGGCTCTGCACGACATCCCCTCCATCGCGGTGAGCCGCGACATGGCCGGTCGCCTCATGCGCGGCCAGTCGATCATCCTGCGCGGGCGGGACGCGCCCATTTCGGGCAAGATCTTCGCCACCTGCAACGGGGTGCTCGTTGCGGTGGGCGATGTCGAGAAGGGCGAATTGGTGCCGCACCGGGTCTTCAATCTCGGGGCGTGAGCGCAAACCGGGCAGGCGCCTGATCGGGCAAACCGGACCGGCCTCACCAACCGCATGATTTCACTCGCACTTACGCGCTTTTCGTGTATGGTGCGGCCACTTCCCGCAGGCCTTGTCTGCAGGATGCGCTGCGATCGAGACCGCGCTGGACGACATCCCGGCCCGGCCTTCCCCAGCGACCATGGCCTGATTTCCAAAGGAAACAGGCCGCTTTCAACGACCAACCCGAAAGGACTGATCGATGTCGATTACGGCTGAGCGCAAGACCGCGCTTATCAAGGAATACGCTCACAAGGAAGGCGATACCGGCTCCCCAGAGGTGCAGGTCGCCATTCTGACCGAGCGGATCAACAACCTGACCGGCCACTTCAAGACCCACGCGAAGGATAACCATTCCCGCCGCGGCCTCCTGAAGATGGTGTCGCAGCGTCGCTCGCTTCTCGACTATGTCAAGAAGGGCGACGAGGCGCGCTACCGGACCCTGATCGAGAAGCTCGGCATCCGCCGCTAACCTCGATGACACTTCCGTCCGGAGCCCGGCTCCGGACGGCCTCTTGGCGCTCGTGGGACGTGGTCCCCGCGCCCTTGGAAAAAGAGGCGGACGACGCGATGACCATGGCAGGATCGCAAGAGGCTTATCCGACGCAGAGGCTCAGCCCGGCGCTGACCCCCGTTGCACCTGAGCCTCTTGCCGTCTTGCTCATGGCATCGCCCCCGCCATGTCATGAAAGACACCCTGATGTTCGATATTCAACGCGAAGAACTGATGTGGGCCGGGCGCAAGCTCGTGCTCGAAACGGGCAAGATCGCCCGCCAGGCTGACGGCGCCGTCGTCGCCACCTACGGCGAGACCTCGGTGCTCGCAACCGTCGTGTCGGCCAAGGAGCCGAAGCTCGGCATCGACTTCTTCCCGCTCACGGTGAACTACCAAGAGCGCACCTACGCGGCCGGCCGCATCCCCGGCGGCTATTTCAAGCGCGAAGGTCGCCCGACCGAGAAGGAGACCCTGGTCTCCCGCCTCATCGACCGCCCGATCCGTCCTCTCTTCGCCGCCGGCTACCGCAACGAGACGCAGGTCGTCGTGACGGTGCTGTCGCACGATCTCGAGAACGATCCCGACATCGTCGCCATGGTGGCGGCCTCAGCCGCCCTCACCCTCTCGGGCGTGCCCTTCATGGGTCCGGTCGGCGCTGCGCGCGTCGCCTATATCGGCGGCCAGTACAAGCTGAACCCGCCCCTGCAGGAGCTTGAGGAATCCACCCTCGACCTCGTGGTCGCCGGCACCGCCGACGCGGTCCTGATGGTCGAATCGGAAGCCAAGGAGCTCGCCGAAGACGTGATGCTCGGCGCCGTGATGTTCGGCCACAAGCATTTCCAGCCGGTGATCGAAGCGATCGTCCGCCTCGCCGAAAAGGCCGCCAAGGAGCCGCGCGATTACCAGCCGGCCGACGTGGCCGAGATCGAAAAGGCCGTGCTCGATATCGCCGGCGACGATCTGCGCGAAGCCTACAAGATCACTAAGAAGCAGGACCGCTACGCCGCCATCGACCTCGTCAAGCACAAGGTGATGGATGCGCTGGTTCCGGCCGAGGGCGAAGCCAAATTCAGCGCCGAGAAGGTCAAGGCGGTCTTCAAGGACGCCCAGGCCAAGGTCGTTCGCTGGAACATCCTCGATACCGGCAAGCGCATCGACGGCCGTGACCTGTCGACCGTCCGCCAGATCGTCTCCGAAGTCGGCGTCCTGCCCCGCACCCACGGTTCGGCGCTGTTCACCCGCGGCGAGACCCAGGCGCTGGTCGTCACCACGCTCGGCACCGGCGAGGACGAGCAGTACATCGACCAGCTTGAAGGCACCCGCAAGGAGACCTTCCTGCTGCACTACAACTTCCCCCCCTACTCGGTCGGCGAGACCGGCCGCATGGGTTCGCCCGGCCGCCGCGAAATCGGCCACGGCAAGCTCGCCTGGCGCGCCATCCGTCCGATGCTGCCGCCGGCGCACGAGTTCCCCTACACCCTGCGCGTGGTGTCGGAAATCACCGAGTCGAACGGTTCATCGTCGATGGCCACCGTCTGCGGCGCTTCGCTGTCGCTGATGGATGCCGGCGTGCCGCTGCGCCGTCCGGTGGCGGGTATCGCCATGGGCCTCATCCTCGAGGGTGAGCGCTACGCGGTTCTGTCCGACATCCTGGGCGACGAGGATCACCTCGGCGACATGGACTTCAAGGTGGCCGGCACCGAGGGCGGCATCACGTCCCTCCAGATGGACATCAAGATCGCGGGCATCACCGAAGAGATCATGCGCGTCGCGCTCGATCAGGCCAAGGCCGGCCGCGACCACATCCTGGTCGAGATGAACAACGCGCTCACCGCGCCGCGCTCGGAACTCGGCGAGCATGCGCCCCGCATCGAGACCATGCAGATCCCCACCGACAAGATCCGCGAAGTCATCGGTTCGGGCGGCAAGGTCATCCGCGAGATCGTGGAGAAGACCGGCGCCAAGATCGACATCAACGACGACGGCCTCATCAAGATCGCGTCGGCCGACGGCAAGTCCATCAAGGCGGCCTATAACTGGATCCGCTCCATCGTGGCCGAGCCCGAGATCAACACGGTCTACGAGGGCACGGTCGTCAAGGTGATGGAATTCGGCGCGTTCGTGAACTTCTTTGGTTCGCGCGACGGCCTCGTCCACATCTCGGAGCTGGCCAAGAACCGCGTCAACAAGGTCACGGACGTGGTCAAGGAAGGCGACAAGGTCAAGGTCAAGTTCCTCGGCATGGACGAGCGCGGCAAGGTGCGCCTGTCCATGAAGGTGGTCGACCAGGAAACCGGCGAGGACATCACCGAGAAGCTGAAGGCAGAGCGGGAAGCCGAGAAGACCCGCGCTGCCGAGTAAGCCAGCGGTTCATCACTTGCTTCGATAAAGTCAGAGGGCGCGGTGCAAACCGCGCCCTTGCTTCTTCTGGGGCCTCCGATTAAGAGTGATGACATATCATTTATCGGGTTTCCCATGTCACGCGTTCAACGGGTTGTGGCCTCTCTCGCCACCCTCATCGGATGGACGATATCCAACCCGGCGCTGGCGGATGTGGCGGACGCCATTGCGGCTTACAACCGCGGCGACTACGTCTTTGCCCTGCGCCACCTCGAAGACGCGGCTGGGAAGGGCGATCCCCAGGCCCTCTACAATCTCGGAATTTACCACTCGGCCGGAAAAGCCCTGCCGCGCGACATGCCCAAGGCTGTCTCGTATTATGAGCAGGCAGCGCGCAAAGGGAGCGCGCTCGCCGCGTTCAATCTTGGTCAGGCGCTCCGCAAGGGCGACGGCGTGGCGGCTGATCCTGGGAAGGCTGCTCAATGGTATGAGTTTGCGGCAAAACGCGGCCACTTTCGGGCCGCGAACGAGTTGGCTTTACTTTACGTGCAAGGCCAAGGCGTGAGTGTCGATCTCGTCGAGGGATTTGCGTGGTTGTTCCCCGCCACCCACGCGTCCATCATGGATGGTGCGGCGACCAAGAATGCCATGCAACTGGCAAGCATGCTGAGTCCGGCTCAATTGGAGCAGGCTCAGGCACGAGGTCGCCAGTACTTCGAACGCTACATGGTGCCCCATCAGGATCTCGTGAAGGCGCTCTTGCGCGAGGCGGCGGCACGGTGACCCTTTCGGTGAACGTCGTCTGCAAAGAGAACGGCTGAGACGTCACCGAGACGCTGAGAGCCGCGCGTGACCCGATACCCCGATCTATCGGCGTGGGTCGCAATTCGCTCGGGCAACGGGGCGAAGCCCTACCTTCGGCCCCGAGGGCTGCATGCACGGATATCCTATCCGCAACAGCCGCGGCCCTCGGCCGCCTACCGAGGACCGAACACCCGTCAATCGCGTGCCGGTTCGGCCGCCAGATTTGACATGGCCGCAGGGAGGTTTATTAGAATAATTCTAAACAAGGTGTCCCCATGCTCTCCCGGGTCTTCAGCTTCAACCGCCGTCCCTTCGATTCCCTGTCCGAGCAGGAGATTCTCGCCCTGGCGATCTCGTCCGAGGAGGACGATGGCCGGATCTATCGCGCCTATGCGGACGGCCTGCGCGAGGCCTTTCCGCAATCCGCCAAGGTCTTCGATGACATGGCGGACGAGGAGGACCGGCATCGCGGTGCGCTGATCGCGGCGCATCAGCGCCGGTTTGGCGACACAATCCCGCTGATCCGCCGCGAGCATGTGAGCGGCTATTACGAGCGCAAGCCCGATTGGCTCGTCCGCCCGCTGGGGATCGACAAGGTCCGGGCCGCGGCCGAGACCATGGAAGAGCAGGCGCACCTGTTCTACGTGGAGGCCGCCAAGCGCAGCACCGATGCGAACACCCGCAAGCTCCTGGGCGATCTGGCTGCGGCAGAACAGGGCCACCAGGCGCTAGCCCGCGACCTTGGCGTCGCGCATACGCCCGCCAATGTGCAGGAGGAGGAGCGGGAGGTCGAACGCCGGCAGTTCATCCTCACCTTCGTCCAGCCAGGGCTCGCTGGCCTGATGGACGGTTCGGTCTCGACCCTGGCGCCGATCTTCGCCGCGGCCTTTGCCACGCAGGATACCTGGCAGACCTTTCTGGTCGGGCTGTCGGCCTCGATCGGGGCGGGCATTTCCATGGGCTTCACCGAGGCGGCCCATGACGACGGCAAATTGTCGGGACGCGGCTCGCCGCTGAAGCGCGGCCTTGCCTCGGGCATCATGACGGCGCTCGGCGGCCTCGGCCACGCCCTGCCCTATCTCATTCCGCATTTCTGGACCGCCACCCTGGTGGCCATGGGCGTCGTGTTCGTCGAACTCTGGGCCATCGCGTTCATCCAGAACCGCTACATGGACACGCCTTTCCTCCGCGCCGCCTTCCAGGTGGTGCTGGGCGGCTCCCTGGTCTTTGCCGCCGGTGTGATCATCGGCAATGCCTGAGGGGAAAGATGTCAGCGCGACAGTTTTGCGCTAGGGATCGTGTCCTCGTCCGAGCTACCCGCGAGAGAAACCCGTGAGCGACTCCTTCACCGTCACCACCCTGCCCGACCTCGAAACCCTCTATGGCACCGCCGCCGAGGCCTCCCGCGTCAAGGAGGTCGACCGGATCGTGCCGGTCTACGCGGCCTTCATCGCCGCCGCCCCTTTCGTCTCCCTGGCCACGAGCGGACCTTCCGGGCTCGACTGCTCGCCCCGCGGCGACGGGCCGGGTTTCGTCCATGTGGCCGACGAGAGAACGCTGCTGATGCCGGACCGCCGGGGCAACAACCGACTCGATTCCCTGCGCAACATCGTCGAGGATCCGCGGGTGGCGCTGCTGTTCCTGATCCCCGGCATCGGCGAGACCCTGCGGGTGAATGGCCGGGCGACGATCTCGACCAATCCGGCTTTGCTGGCGCGCTTTGCCGTGGGCGAGACGCTCCCCCGCACGGTTCTGGTGGTCAGCGTCGAGTCGGTGTTCTTCCAATGCGCGCGCGCCATCCTGCGCTCCCATCTGTGGGACCCTGCCCATCACGTGCCGCGCGGAGCGCTGCCGAGCGCCGGCGAGATGCTCGCCGCCCTGAGCGAGAGCAGGCTCGGTGGCGCCGAATACGACAGGGCCCTGCCGGAACGGGTGCGCAACACGCTTTATTAGCGTCGATGCGTGTCTTGACGCGACGCCATGAGCCCGTGACAAAGCCCTGTGTTCTTTTCCGCCAGCCACTGAGGATTTTTGACATGACGATCCAGCGTTTCAAACCCGGCCCGCGCATGAGCGGCGCCGTCGTTCACGGCAACACGGTCTATCTCGCAGGGCAGGTCGCCGAGAAGACGGCCGGTCAGAGCGTGACCGAGCAGACCAAGGAAATTCTCGCCAAGATCGATGGCCTCCTGGCCGAGGCCGGTACGGATAAATCCAAGGCGCTCATGGCCAATATCTGGCTCACCGACATCGGTACGTTCCAGGAGATGAACGCGGTGTGGGATGCGTGGGTCTCGGCCGGCAATTCGCCCGCCCGTGCGACCGTCGAGGCCAAGCTCGCATCGGCTCCCCTCAAGGTCGAAATCGCCATCATCGCCGCCAAGTAAATGGCACAGATCCCGGGAGCGGTCGGCGACGGCTCCCGGGGCGCGTCATCCTTCTGGATAGCTGCCGTAACGTCACTACCCATGATAGAGAGAGTGAAGAGAGTTCAGCCAAGCGGCCCCTGATGCATCGCTAGCCCTATCTGGCGCGGCTCTGCCGCGATTGTGGGAGCCCAGGTGGCCATGGCGCGCAACGTTCCTCTCAGCGGCAATCAATCCATCGACGGCATTCTGTCCGGGGTCGCCTGGACACAGAACCTCCTCACGTTCAGTTTCCCCGGCAGCGGCGCCGTCTATGGCAATGGCTATGGCAACGGCGAAACCAACTCGTTCCAACCAGCCAATACGCTCCAGCAGCAGAGCGTGCGGTATGGTCTCGGGCTGATCCAGAGCTACACGGCGCTGCAGTTCAACGAGATCGTGGAGACGAACATCAACCACGCCGCGATCCGGCTTTCCATGTCGAACGTGCCGTCCACCGCCTATGGGTTCTATCCGTCGGGCAACCTCCAGGACGGCGACATCTGGATGAACCCCAATGGCGGCCCGACCTACACCACGCCCGGCGTGGGCAACTGGGGTCTGGCGACCATCATGCACGAGGTCGGCCATACGCTGGGCCTTAAGCACGGACACGAAACGAACGGTCTCAACGGTTTCAATCCAGGCTCTCTGCCGACCGGGGAGGACAACTGGAACTACTCGCTGATGACCTACCGCAGCTATGCGGGCGCCGCGACCGATGTGGTGCGCGGCAACTTCACCAGCGACAATCCGACCACCTACATGCAGGACGACATCGCGGCGCTGCAATATCTGTATGGCCCGAACTTCGGCACGAATGCGGGCAATACGCTCTATCAGTGGGATCCTGCCAGCGGCGGCTTCTTCATCGACGGGGTGAACTGGGGCACGCCGATCGACCGCAAGATCCTGATGACGATCTGGGATGGCAACGGCAACGACACGTACGATCTCTCGTTCTACACCACAGCCCTGAAAATCGACCTTCAGCCCGGTGGGTTCTCGACGTTCGATTCGACGCAACTGGCCGATCTGGACGGAAGCAGCGTCACGCGTCCGGCCCTCGGCAATGTCGCCAATGCCCGGCTGTTCCAGGGCGACGCGCGATCGCTCATCGAGAACGCTCTGGGCGGCAGCGGTTTCGATACGCTGATTGGCAACGCCGCCAGCAATATCCTGGTGGGAAATGCCGGCAACGATACCCTCGACGGGAAGGGGGGACCCGATAGTCTCAGGGGCGGCCCAGGGTCCGATATCTATTGGGTCGACAATCCGGGCGATTTCGTCATCGAGGCGGCGAACGAGGGCATCGACACGATCCAGACATCCATTGCCCTGCTGCTCGGGGCCAATATCGAAAACGCGGTTCTCACCGGTGCTTCGGGGTTCTCGCTCACGGGCAACAGCCTGGCCAACCGGCTCACCGGGAATGCCGGCGCGAACCTCCTCCGGGGCGCATCCGGCAACGACACCCTGAGCGGGGGCGGCGGCAATGACAACCTCACGGCCAGCACAGGAAACGATCGCCTCTACGGCGGGGCCGGTCGCGATGGGCTGACCGGAGGGACGGGCAAGGACGTCTTCGTGTTCAATGCCACAGCGGGTCGGAAAAACTGGGACAAGATCGCGGATTTCTCCGTGCGCGACGATTCCATATGGCTCGACAATGCGGTGTTCAAGACCCTTGGAAAGGGCACCGAGGCCAGACCCGGCAAGCTGAACAAGGCGTTCTTTACCATCGGTGACCATGCCCGCGACAAGAATGACCACGTGGTGTTCAATGCCAAGACCGGGGTGCTGTTCTATGACGCTGACGGCTCAGGCGGGAAAACAGCGCTCGAGATCGCCACCCTGAAGAAGGGCCTCAAGATGACCGCCCTGGACTTCTTCGTCATCTGACCTCGGGTGACCCCCGAGGCCGAAGCTCTCGGGGGTAGTCACCTCAGGGGCAGGAATGGCGCAGGCCATCATATCCCAGATAGGTTCCCGTCGCCGGGTTGTAGGATTTGAAGCGCTGGGCGCAATACGCCACGGCATTGTTCGGCGCGGCATAGACTGGTGCCGATTGTTGCGCGATCGCACCGCCGATGATGGCCCCGGCCGCGAGGCCTACCGCTCCGGCGGCGGCAGCGCCACCGTAGTTTCCACCATAATAGGGTCTTCCGTAATAGGGACGCCCGTAACCCGGACGGCCGTAATAGCGTCCGCCGCCATAGACCGGCCGCCCGCGATAGCCGCCACGATAGCCTCCGCGGTATCCGCCCCGGTAGGCGCCGCGACCCCGATACTGGGCATAGCTCGTGTCCAGAGTGGAGGCTTGCAATGCTGCAAGCGGCGCGGCCACAGCCTGCGATGGCGATTCCGCCGCCATGGCGGGGGCTACAAGGGACGCGCTCGACAGGGCCGCCATCGCGGCCAGACTCAACATCAGTTTACGCATGAGGACATTCTCCTTGCAGGCGGAACGCCAATTTCTGCCGGCCGTTCCGGCAAACCTCGGGAATGGCCGTCCTGTCGCGGAGTTGTGACAATGCCGTCAGGCGGAGCCGCCAGGGATTTTCGTGGCGGGCGCTGGCATTCTGGCACATTTAAGTTATACAATAACATTATTGCCATTTGTTAGAGTCTTGCCATGACGTCACGCATTGTCCCGCTCAGCACCGACCAATCCATCAACGGCCTGCTTTCTGGCGTGGCCTGGAGCCTCCCGAGCCTGAATTTCAGTTTCCCGCGCAACGGGAGTTTCTATGACGACGGGCAGGCCTACGGCGCCGAGAACACGGCGGCGCAGCATTTTCAGCCCATCGACGGCGCCGGTTCTACCGAGACCGACCAGGCCCAGACGGTCCGCTACGCGTTGGGGCTGGCGCAGAGCTACACCAATCTGACCTTCAACGAGATCAACGAGACCGCCACCGTTCACGGTCATATCCGGTTTGCGCTCACCAACTTCTACAATACCGCGGCCGGTTATTATCCGGAGGGGCTGGGCAAGAGCGGCGACGTCTGGATGAATCCCAATGGTGGCCCGACGTTCATGGATCCGCGACTGGGCAATTGGGGTCTGTCGACGATCCTCCACGAACTCGGCCACACCCTTGGTCTCAAGCACGGCCAGTCCGCCAACAGGTTCGACGACAATACGGGCAACGGGCCCGGTCCCCTGCCTGCCGCCGAGGACAACTGGAACTACTCGCTCATGACCTACCGGTCCTATACCGGGGCCGTCGGCGACCCGGTCCAGGGCAATACCGCCAGCGACAACCCATTCACCTACATGCAGGATGACATCGCGGCGCTGCAATACATGTATGGGGCCAATTTCACCACCAATGCGGGAGACACGACCTATCGGTGGGACCCGGCCACCGGCACCATGTTCGTCGACGGCCAGGATCGCGGCACACCGGTCGGCGGCAAGATCCTCATGACGATCTGGGACGGCAACGGCACGGACACCTACGATCTCTCTGCCTATACCACCGCCGAGACGATCGATTTGCGGCCCGGCGCCTTCTCGACCTTTTCGGCGTCGCAGCTGGCCGACCTCGACACGACTAACGTCACACGTCCGGCGGCCGGCAATGTCGCCAATGCGCGGCTCTTTCAGGGCGATACCCGATCCCTCATCGAGAACGCGCTGGGCGGCAGCGGCGACGATCTGATCACCGGCAACGGGGCGACCAACCGGCTTTCCGGCGGGGCCGGCAGTGACACGCTGACGGGCGGTGCGGGCAACGACAGCCTCGATGGCGGCGAGGGCGTGTCCGACCGGGCGGTGTTTTCTGGAGCGCGCGCGAGCTACACGGCCACGGCGCAAGCGGACGGAAGCCTTGTCGTGACAGACGGGCGCGCCGGCGGGGACGGCCAGGACAGGCTTTGGGCCATCGAGGTCTTCCAGTTTTCAGACGCCACCTTGTCGCGGGACCAGTTGCTCAGTGGCGTGCCGGTATGGACGCCGAGTTCTCTGACATTGGTGGGACGAAGCGGCGTGGACCGCCTGACCGGAGGAAGCGGCAACGACACGCTGTCCGGCCGATTGGGCAACGACATTCTGACTGGCGGCGCCGGCAAGGACATCTTCATCTTCGACACCAAGCCGAACCGCAAAACCAACCTCGACAAGATTACCGATTTTTCGGTGAAAGACGACACGATCTGGCTCGACAACAAATACATGAGCAAGCTCGGGAAGGGGACGACGGCCAAACCCGGAGCGCTCAAGAAACAGTTCTTCGCCATCGAGAAAGCCAAGGATTCCAATGACGTGCTGATCTACAACAAGAAGACGGGCCTTCTCGCCTACGACCACGATGGCAACGGCCTCGGCGCGGCCGTGCCGATCGTCATTCTCAAGAAAGGGCTCGGCTTCACGGCAGCGGACGTCTTCGTCATCTGACGGCACGGACTCGCAAAAGCCCGCCGGTCAAAGGATGAAGCGGCTGAGATCCGTGTTGCGGGCGAGACTCTCGACCTCGCCGCGAACATAGGCGCCATCGATCGTCAGGGTCTCGCCGGAACGGTCGGGGGCGGTGAACGACACATCGTCGAGCACCCGCTCGAGCACCGTCTGGAGCCGTCGCGCGCCGATATTCTCCACCGAGTTGTTCACCTGCACGGCCACTTCCGCCAGCGCGTCGATGGAATCGTCGGTGAAGACCAGCTCCATGCCTTCCGTGCGCATGAGGGCCACGGTCTGCTTGATGAGGCTCGCCTCGGTCTCTGTCAGGATGCGCTTGAAATCCTCCACCGTCAGGGGCGACAGCTCGACCCTGATCGGCAGGCGGCCCTGCAATTCCGGCAGCAGGTCGGAGGGCTTGGAGACGTGGAACGCCCCGGAGGCGATGAACAGGATGTGGTCGGTTTTCACCGCCCCGTGCTTGGTCGCCACCGTGGTGCCCTCGATGAGCGGCAGCAGGTCCCGCTGCACGCCCTCGCGCGACACGTCGGCACCGCCGCGCCCTTCGCGGGCGCAGATCTTGTCGATTTCATCGAGGAACACGATGCCGTTGTTCTCCACCTGGCGGATCGCCTCCTGGACGATGGCGTCCTGGTCGAGCAGCTTGTCGGATTCCTCGGCGATCAGAGGCGCATAGGCCTCCACCACCGTGGTGCGCCGGGTCTTGGTGCGGCCGCCGCCGAAAGCCTTGCCGAACATGTCGCCCAGATTGATGGCCCCGACCGACGCACCCGGCATGCCCGGAATGTCGAACATCGGCAGACCCTGGCCGCCGCCCTGCGGCACCTCGATCTCGATTTCCTTGTCGTCGAGTTCGTTCGCCCGCAACTTGCGGCGGAACGAGTCGCGGGTGGCGGGGCTCGCGGCCGGGCCCACCAGCGCATCGAGCACGCGCTCTTCGGCCGCAAGATGCGCCTTCGCCTCGACCTGCCGGCGGCGCTCCTCCTTCACGAGGCCGATGCCGACCTCGACGAGGTCGCGGATGATCTGCTCCACGTCGCGGCCCACATAGCCGACCTCGGTGAACTTCGTCGCCTCGACCTTGAGGAACGGCGCATTCGCCAGGCGCGCAAGGCGGCGCGAGATCTCCGTCTTGCCGCAGCCGGTCGGGCCGATCATCAGAATGTTCTTGGGCGCCACCTCCTCGCGCAGCGAGCCTTCAAGCTGCTGGCGCCGCCAGCGGTTGCGCAACGCGATGGCGACCGCGCGCTTGGCGTCGTTCTGGCCGACGATATAACGGTCGAGTTCGGAAACGATTTCACGGGGAGAAAAGGAGGTCATGGGGTTAGAATGGGGTGCGGCAATCGTCGTGCAAGACCCGATGGCAGAAGCTTGAGAAGGAAAGCCCGCAGGGGTCGCCAACCGGCGCTGAGGAGCAGCACGAAGGCGCCAAGGACCAACAGGGTTGCGGCCGCCGCATGATCGGTCAGTCCGACACCGGTGATGAGCGTCTTGAAGGCAATGCCCGCATAGGCCAGCCCGGACACAAGAATGGCGCGACGGTCGACAATAACGGCGATTGCGCCCAGCGCCACGAAGATCGCCAGAATGGCCAGCGCCATGCTCGCACTGAAGTCGGCATCTTTCAGCACGAGAATTGCGATCATCGGATGGACGATCATCGGCGCGGCCAGGAGGTGAAGCCAGAACGCGATATCGGTCCGCCGCGTGATGCGGGCGGGATCGGACAGATCGAAGCGCATCGCGAGGGTGAAGATCGAGAGCCCGGCCGCCAGGATGATCACCATCGCATATCGGTCGGCGAAATCCGGCGCGACGATGAAGACCAGCCCCACAACGACGCCCGCCAGCGCTGCGGCACCGGCCGCAACCGTGATGGGAAGGCGAAATCGCCAATAGTGAAGTGCGACCAGTCCGAGGGTGATCAGCGCCGCACTGGTGAGGATCGCGGGGCGCCAATTCCTAACGCCGAACGGGATGGATTCGTGCCAGGGGTCTCCACTGGAAAGCCTGTTCAGCCCAAGGTAGGCGGCCCCGAACACCGCGACGGCAAACAGGCACAGGAGGACAATGCTGGGGAGCGCCATGCGGCGGCGGCGGGTGAAAAATTCTGCCAGGGCCCAGGACACGACCGCGAGGGCGGCCCATCGTACCGGCTCGCCATACGTATCGGCAAAATAGGCCACGGCGCTGGCAAAAAGCCCGATCCCGATCGTCACGAAAATATCGCTGAAGCCGGTCACGAACCGCAGCTTTTCGTCGTCCGGGTCGTTCCCCGGGAGCCCGTTGGTCTGCGCCAGGGATTGCAGCTGCGTCAGTTGGTCGGCGGTGAGGATGCCGCGCTCGACGGCCTTAGTCAGGGAGCTTTCGCTGATCACTCGCAAGGCTTTCTATAACAATGTTACCATTGGTATAGACGCAGATTTCCGCCGCGATGCCAAGGGACCGGCGCACCATCGCCTCGGCGTCCATGCCGCTATCGGCCAGCGCACGAGCCGCCGCCAGCGCGTAGTTGCCGCCGGAGCCGATCGCCATGATGCCGCCTTCGGGCTCGAGCACGTCGCCGCTGCCCGACAACAGCAGGCCGACCTCCTTGTCGGCCACCAGCATCATGGCCTCGAGCCGGCGCAGATAGCGGTCGGTGCGCCAATCCTTGGTCAGCTCGACACAGGCTCGCGTGAGCTGGCCGGGATATTGCTCGAGCTTCGCCTCGAGGCGCTCGAACAGCGTGAAGGCATCGGCCGTGGAGCCGGCAAAGCCGCCGATGACCTCGCCCTTGCTGAGGCGGCGCACCTTGCGGGCATTGCCCTTGACGATGGTCGGGCCAAGGCTCACCTGACCGTCGCCGCCGATGACGACGCGGCCGTCCTTGCGGACCATGAGAATGGTGGTGGCGTGCATGGAGGGCAGGGCGTCGGACAAGCGGCAAACTCCGGATGGGACCGCCCCTGACTTAAGCATTCATCATGCAAAAGCAACGCGGGTGGCGTTTCATCCCGGGTCTTGATAGAACCCGCCGATTATCGTCGTTCTGCAAGGATTTGCCCCGATGCGCGAAGCGAGCGTCAGCCGCCGAACCGCCGAGACCGATGTCGCCGTGTCGATCATGCTCGACGGCACCGGCAAGGCCGAGATCCAGACCGGTGTCGGTTTCCTCGACCACATGCTTGAGCTGTTCGCCCGCCACGGATTGTTCGACCTTTCCGTGCAGGTCACCGGCGATCTCCATGTGGACCAGCACCACACCACGGAGGATGCGGGCATCGCCCTCGGCCAGGCGGTTCTCCAGGCGCTCGGCGACAAGAAGGGCATCGGCCGCTATGCGGATATCCACATGCCCATGGACGAGACCCTGACCCGGCTGGCGCTCGATATTTCCGGCCGCCCCTTCCTGGTGTTCAAGACGACGTTTCCGACCGAGAAGATCGGCGCGTTCGACACCGAGCTGGTACGCGAGTTCTTTCAGGCCTTCGCCATGAATGCGGGCGTCACCCTGCATGTGGAGACGCTCTACGGGGTCAATTCCCACCATATCGCCGAGAGCTGCTTCAAGGGCCTCGCCCGCGTGCTCCGCCACGCGGTTGCGGTGGACCCGAAGGAGGGGGGCCGCGTTCCCTCCACCAAGGGGACGCTCTAGCCGTTCGACCCGGTCGCGCCGCCGTTTTGTGGCACAATCGTCCCGGATCGCGGCATCCCGACAAGGCTCCAAGGACTTTCTCCCATGGCCACATTCACCCTGCATCTGCCCCGCGGCGCAAAACCCGGCGATCCCGCCGTTCTCGAGGACGCGGTCATCGTGAAGGATGCTTTCTCGTGGGGCGCTTTCGCCTTCACGGCGTTGTGGTTTTTCTTCCACCGCCTGTGGATCGCGGGCCTCCTCGTTCTGCTGGCCGTCATCGGCCTCAACGTCCTGTTGAGCGTGCTCGACGTGTTTCCCGCGGCGGCATTCGCCGCGCAGGTGCTGCTCTCCTGCCTGATCGGTCTGGAGGCGAATTCGCTTCGCCGCTGGACGCTCGCGCGCCACGGCTCGCCGGTGGTCGACGTGGTCCACGCCACCGACAAGGACGACGCGGAGGCAAAGTTCATCGCCCGGTTCCTTGCGCCTACCGCTCCGGTGTCGCGGCCGGCGGCGTCGCCTCTGCTGCGGCCGCGCCCGACCGCGCAGCCGGTGCTGGGCCTGTTTCCTGACGCGGAGCGGTCCCGGTGAGCGTCGCGATCGTCGATTACGGTTCGGGCAACCTGCATTCCGCCGCGAAGGCTTTTGAGCGCGCGGCGCGCGAAGCCGGTCTCGACCAGCCCATTCGTGTCACCTCCGACCCCGCCATTGTGGCTGCGGCCGACAGGATCGTGCTGCCCGGCGTCGGGGCTTTCGCCGATTGCAGGCGCGGCCTCGATGCGGTGCCCGGCATGGTGGAAGCGCTGACCCGCACCGTTCGCGAGGGCGGGCGGCCGTTTCTCGGCATCTGCGTCGGCATGCAGCTGATGGCGAGCCGGGGGCTCGAGCACGTGACCACCGCCGGTCTCGACTGGATCGCCGGTGACGTGAAAGCCATCGTGCCGAGCGACCCGTCCCTGAAGATTCCCCATATGGGCTGGAACAACCTGCGCCAGCATCACCCCCATCCCCTGCTCGACGGGATCGCCACGGGCGAGGACGGGTTGCATGCCTATTTCGTCCATTCCTACGCGCTCGACGTGCGCGACCCCGAAGACCTTGTGGCGAGCGTGGATTACGGTGGCCCGGTGACTGCTCTCGTCGCCCGCGACAACATGGTCGGCACGCAATTCCATCCCGAAAAAAGCCAGGCCCTCGGCCTCCGACTGATTGCCAACTTCATGAGGTGGCGCCCGTGATTCTCTATCCCGCCATCGACTTGAAGGACGGGCGCTGCGTCCGCCTGATTCAGGGCGACATGGACCAGGCCACCGTCTTCAACGACGATCCGGCAGCCCAGGCGGCCTCGTTTGAGGCGCAAGGGTTCTCCTGGCTCCACGTGGTCGATCTCGACGGCGCCTTTGCGGGCAAGCCGATGAATGCGGCGGCTGTTGAGGGCATTCTCAAGCGCATCGCCATTCCGGTGCAGCTCGGTGGCGGCATCCGCGACATGAAGACGGTCGATGGGTGGATCGCCAAGGGCGTCTCGCGGGTGATCATCGGCACGGCGGCGGTGCGCGACCCGGCTTTCGTGCGCGAAGCCGCTAGGCTCTACCCTGGCAAGGTCGCGGTCGGCATCGACGCCAAGGACGGGCTCGTGGCGGTCGAGGGCTGGGCCCAGACCTCGACACTCACCGCCGAAGATCTCGGCCGCCGCTTCGAGGATGCGGGCGTGTGCGCGATCATCTACACCGACATCGCCCGCGACGGCATCCTGAAGGGCCTCAACATTCCCATGACGCTGGCGCTTGCCCGGGCGGTCAAGATTCCCGTCATCGCCTCCGGAGGGCTTGCGTCGATGGCCGATATCGAGCGCCTGACCCAGCCCGATTGCGCCATTCTCGGCGGGGCGATTTCCGGACGGGCGCTCTATGACGGCCGCATCGACCCCGATCAGGCGCTGGCGCTGCTGCGCAGCGTGAAGCGGGAGACCGCCTGATGCTGAAAGTCCGTCTCATTCCCTGCCTCGACGTGAAGGATGGGCGCGTCGTCAAAGGCGTGCAGTTCCTCGATCTCGTCGATGCGGGCGATCCGGTCGAGGCCGCGAAGGCCTATGACGCGGCCGGCGCCGACGAACTCTGCTTTCTCGACATCACGGCGAGCCACGAGGCGCGCGGCATTCTCTTCGACGTGGTGCGCCGCACGGCCGAGGCCTGCTTTATGCCGTTGACGGTCGGCGGCGGCGTCCGCACCGTGGCGGATATCCGCAATCTCCTGCTGGCCGGGGCCGACAAGGTCTCGATCAACACCGCGGCGGTGTCCAATCCGGACTTCGTGCGCGAGGCAGCCGAGAAATTCGGCAGCCAGTGCATCGTGGTGGCGATCGACGCCAAGAAGGTATCGGGGGAGGGCGAGCCCGACCGCTGGGAGATCTTCACCCATGGCGGACGCAAGGCAACCGGCATCGACGCGATCGCGTTCGCCCGCCAGGTGGCCGATCTCGGCGCCGGCGAATTGCTGCTGACCTCCATGGATCGGGACGGCACCAAAGGCGGCTACGACCTTGCCTTGGTGCGCGCCATCGCGGATGCCGTGACGGTGCCGGTGATCGCCTCCGGCGGCGTCGGCAACCTCGACCATCTGGTCGACGGTGTGCGTGAGGGCCATGCGAGCGCCGTGCTGGCCGCCTCGATCTTCCATTTCGGCACGCACACCATCGGCGAGGCGAAGGACTACATGGCCGCGGCTGGGTTGATGATGCGGCGCGATCCGCAAACCCGCGTCTGATCCCGCACCCTGATCGGCTTTGGAGCGCCCCACGATGCACATCGCCTGCCTCCATACGGCCCCGAGCAATGCGACGTTGTTCGATGACGCGTTGTCCGACCTTGGACGATCCGACGTCGTGCTGCGCCATGCGGTCCGTGCCGACCTTCTGGACCGCGCCGAGCAGGAGAATGGCCTGACGCCTGCGATCGCGGCCGATACGCTCGCGGCCCTGCGCGGGCTCGCGCAAGACGCCGATGCGGTCATTCTCACCTGCTCGACGCTGGGCCCGGTGGTGGCAACCGATCCACCGGAGCATGGAGCCAGGCTGCTGCGTGCCGATGACGCTCTCGCCAGGCGGGCCGTGGGCGCTGGCGGGCCGCTCACCGTGCTCTGCACAGTTCGCTCGACGCTGGAGTCGACGCGGACGCTTTTCGAGAAGGCCGCGCAGGACACCGACACCGTCGTCGCCGTTGCGCTCGTCCCCGACGCGTGGGCGCTTTTCCGATCCGGGCAGCCCGAGGCTTATGGGGACGCAATCGCGCAGGCGGCTGATCGTGCCTTCGCGGATGGCGCCCGCAATGTGGCGCTGGCCCAGGCGTCGATGGCGCCGGCCGCGGAGCGCTGCCAGGGTGGACGGCCCCTGACCAGCCCAATGGAAGCCCTCAAGAGCGCCATCGCTGCTGTCGAGACGCCAAAGCCCGTTCGAAAGGAATCCCGATGACGGCCTTCACCCTCGAGGATCTCGCGCGGATCGTGGATGCCCGCGCATCGGCGCCGGATTCTGAATCCTACACCGCCAAGCTGCTTTCCGGCGGACCGGCAAAAGCCGCCAAGAAGCTCGGCGAGGAGGCCGTCGAGGCCGTCATCGCGGCTGTCTCCGGCGACCGGCAAAACCTGACGGCGGAGGCCGCGGATGTGCTGTATCATCTGCTCGTCGTCTTGCGGGGCGCGCACATTCCGCTAAGTGATGTGCTGAACGAACTCGAACGGCGCACGGCCCAATCCGGCCTTGCCGAGAAAGCCGCCCGCAAGCCCTGATGTCCAGGAAGGCGCCCTGATGGACCAGCAAAACGTGGTCGCGACCGAGAATGGCGACGGGCTTTCGCCCTATCGCCGCTTTTCCCGCGAGGAATGGGCAAAGCTGCGCGCCGACGCGCCGATGACGCTCACGGGTGACGAGGTTCTGCAGCTGCAATCGCTGAACGACCCGATCTCCCTCGATGAAGTGGCGGCGATCTATCTCCCGCTGTCGCGCCTGCTGTCCCTCTACGTGGCGGCCACCCAGGGGCTGTTCAAGGCGACCCAGCGCTTCCTGCTCGCCGAGAAGGACGCCAAGGTGCCCTACATCATCGGGGTTGCGGGCTCGGTCGCGGTGGGCAAATCCACCACCGCCCGCGTGCTGAAGGCGCTTCTCGCCCGCTGGCCCAACACCCCGAAGGTCGATCTCGTCACCACCGACGGGTTCCTTCTGCCCAATGCCGAGCTGATCCGCCTCGGCCTGATGGAGCGCAAGGGCTTTCCCGAAAGCTACGACACCGGTGCGCTCCTGCATTTTCTCGCCGACATCAAGGCCGGCAAGCGCAACGTGCGCGCGCCGCTTTATTCGCATCTCGTCTACGACGTGGTGCCGGGCGAGGAAGCGGTGGTCGACCTCCCGGACATCCTCATCGTCGAGGGCCTGAACGTGCTCCAGCCGGCGCGCATGCCGAAGGACGGGCTGGCCATCCCCTTCGTGTCCGACTTCTTCGATTTCTCGGTCTATATCGACGCCGAGGAGGATGATCTCCACCGCTGGTACGTCAACCGGTTCCTGCGCCTGCGCCACACGGCCTTTCGCGATCCGCTGTCCTATTTCCGACGCTATGCGGAAGTGGGCGAGGAAGAGGCGATCGCCATCGCCGAAGGGCTGTGGAACCGCATCAACCTGACGAACCTGCGCGAAAATATCGTGCCGACCCGCCAGCGGGCGAGCCTGATCCTCAAAAAGGGCGCCAGTCACCGGATCGAGACAGTGGCGCTCAGGCGGCTGTAGCGTTCTTCGGCCTCAATGGCCCATGGCAGGGGTCTGGTAGCGGATCACCGTGCGCAGCGGCCCATAGGGGGTGGGGGTTCGGGCATCCAGCGTGACGCGCGCGCCGGTCTGCACCCCTGACACATCCTGCAAGCGTGACCGGCCCGAGCCCATCACCACATCGGAGCGCACCCGTCCGCCGATCCGCAGACAGGTCTCGGTGCCCGGCACCGAGAAGAACCCGGCACCTTGGCTGGCGCAGACCCGTTCGGATTCGACCCCGGCGCGCGACCGCTCAGGCGTCGGTCCGCCGGCGCTGGCCGGCAGGGTCCCGACAAGGATTCCAACGAGGAGGAGGGCAGGGCGAAACATGGCGGAACTCCCCGAGGATAAGGTTTCGAAACGGTAGACTGTCGTGGCCAGCGCCGCAAGTCCGCAACGCGTCAGGCCAGCATCCCTTCCTGACGGGCAAGATCGAGCAGGCTGGTCTGGGGGCGGGCGCCCAGATGACTGATCACCTCGGCTGCCGCCAGACCGCCAAGACGTGCGCAATCGACGAGGTCGAGATCGCGCACGAGGCCGGTCATGAACCCGGCAGCGAACAGATCGCCCGCGCCCGTCGTGTCGACCACCTGATCCACTGGCGAGGCTGCCACCGCCCGGGTCTCGGAGCGGGTGACGACAAGCGCGCCTTCCGCGGAGCGGGTCACGACCCCGAGGATGCTTTCCTCCCGCAGCGCGGCGAGCGCGGTCTCGGGATCGGAAGCGCCATAAAGGCTCTGCAATTCGTGGATGTTGGCGAACAGGATATCGAGGCTGCCGTCGCGCATCAGGCCGAGAAACTCGTCCCGGTAGCGATCGACGCAGAAGGCGTCCGACAGGGTCAGCGCCACCTTGTTGCCGGCCGCATGGGCGATCGACACCGCCTTGCGGAAGGCTTCCTTGGCGGCCGGCGGGTCCCACAGATAGCCTTCGAGGTAGACGATCGACGAGGCCTTGACGGTGTCGGGATTGACGTCGTCGGGGGTGAGGTTCTGGCAGGCGCCCAGATAGGTGTTCATGGTGCGCTCGCCATCCGGCGTCACCAGAATGAAGCTGCGGGCGGTCGCCGGGCCGTCCTTGGCGAGGGCGACGTCGTAATGAACGTCGATCGCCTTGAGGTCATGGGCGAAGTGATGGCCGGTCGCATCGTCCTTGACCTTGCCGATGAATCCCGCACGCGCGCCGAGGGAGGCGATTCCGGCCGCTGTATTGGCCGCGGAGCCGCCCGAGATGACCGTGGCGGGACCCATATCGGCAAAGAGCTCTTCGGCGCGCGCCTCGTCGATGAGCTGCATGGCGCCCTTGTGGACGTTCTTGTGGACGAGGAAGGCCTCGTCGGTATGCGCCAGAACGTCCACGATGGCGTTGCCGAGCGTGAGCACATCGATGCGATGAGAGGACATGAAACCACCGGTCGTGTTGAAAGAAGGGCGCTTTCGCACCCGGGGCCGGTCCGGTCAAGTCTCGCGCCGTCAGGCCTCAGGCGCCCGGCGTCCGGCGGAGCCGGTCCTGGGCCTCGTCGAGGATGGCCAGCAGGGCTTCCACCTCCCCGTCTGACAGGTCGCCGATTTCCCGCGCCAGCCGATTCGCGACCAGCGTCGCCCGCGGCGTCGCGTGGGAGGTGTCGATCTTCACCCGCGGCTCGGACATGTCGGCAAGGCGCGTCAGCTCGTCGGCCTCATCCCAGATGATGTGAAAATATTGCAGCGTGCCCTGGATCAGCGTCCAGGTCGGTTTGCCCCGTTCGCCCCGCTCCAGCGCCGACAGATAGGCGCTCGAGACGCCGAGATGCGCCGCCATGTCCTTGAGCAGCAGCCCCCGTTCGCGGCGTAGCTGCCGCACCTTTTCGCCGAACGGCGTCATCCTACTCGGTGCCCCGCCGCCGCCGGAGGCGCACGTAGAGCGCGCCCGAGCCCCCATGCTGGGCGGCGGCCTCGTCGAAGCCGATCACCAGCGCCCGCACGTCCGGAAGGCTGAGCCAATGGGGAACCATCCGCCGCAACACGCCGCGCTCGTCCGACAGACCGCCCTGGCCCGGCGCGCCGCCCTTGCCGGTGATCACCAGCACCACACTGTGGCCCGCCCCTTGCGCCCGGTGAAGAAAGCGCAGCAGCGCCCCATGGGCCTCGCTCTGGCGCATCCCATGCAAATCGATGCGGGCATCGACGCTTTTCTTTCCCCGGCGCAGCCCCGTCATGGTCTTTCGCTCGAGGGGCGCGAGGGGAAGGAGGCGCGGCTTGGGCATGGGGAGCGGCGGTGGGGCAAGGCGACCGACGTCCGGCCGGGGTTCCACCACAGGCGGAAGCGGCAGATCCGGTTCGACGGAAAGAACGCGGCCCTTCATGGGCGCGACGCCCCTCGCCACATGGGCCCAGAGTCGGCGTTCCTCGCTGCTCAAGGCGCGCCGCCTTCGGGTCATGGCGCCGGCCGGGGCTGGAGAATGACGAACCCGACCGGATGGCGCATGAGGCCCGCCTGGTCGCCCGCCTCCTTGCCGCTGCCGACGAAGTAATCGCCGCGCACGGGACCCACAATGGCCGAACCGGTATCCTGTGCCACCATCAGCCGCCGCAAGGGCTCCGTCCGTTCGAGCGTGTGGGGAAGCGTGCCGTCGAGCCAGATCGGCAGGCCATAGGGCCAGATCGTCCGGTCGACGGCGAGCGAGCGTCCCGGCGTGAGGGCAAGACCCGCGCCCCCGATGGGACCCTCGGCAAGAGCGAGGCCCTCGGCCTCACGAAAGAAAATGTAGGACCGGTTCTGCCGCATGAGGTCCCGCGCCTCGGCCGGATGCTCGGCGAGCCAGCCCATCAGGCGCGCGAGCGTCATGGTTTCGAGATCCATGACGCCACGCTGCACCAGCAGCTTGCCGATCGACGTATAGGAGTGCCCGTTGCGGCCCGCATAGGCCACCCGCATCACCGTGCCGTCGGTTAGCCGGATGCGGGCGGACCCCTGCACATGGATGATGAAGGCCTCGCCCGGCTCACGCAGGAAGACGACCGGCCTGGCGCGCGCGCTGAGCGCGCCTTCCTCGATGGCGGCACGGTCAGGATAGGGGACGAACCCGCCTCCCTGTCGCCGGCCGGCCTGAAAAGTCGGATCGAGACCCGGGAGCCTGCCGCCCTGCGGCACCGTCACGAGATCGTCCGGCCGGTCGAGGAGGGGGACACGATAGGTCGCGTCCGCGACGCGGGAACCCTGGAATTCCGGTTCGTAATAGCCGGTGAGAAACCCCGCTCCGTCCCGCGGCAGGACCCGCATGGGACGAAAATGGCGCTCGAAGAACAGCCTGGCCGCGTCGCTCCCTTGAGAGGTCTCCGCCAGCGCTGCGCGACACGCGCGGGTGAGGTCGAGGCCGGGGGCAAGCGCCGGCCGCAGGGGCGCTGTCTTGCGGGCGAGGGCCGCACAGCTCTTGCGGAAGGTCGCAAACGCCGCCGCGTGATCGTCGCCGTCCCAACCGGCGAGATCGGCAAACGACAGGGGGGCAAGCGTGGCTTTGCCCGCGAGCGCCGATGCGGCGTCGAACGGCGACATCGTCACACTCCAGCAGAGAAGGGCGAGGAGGCCGAACCGGGCCCGCCTCCCATGGCTCATTGGCCCGATTCGGTCGCGACCAGCTTCCAGTTCGGGTCGCGGCTCCCGAGCGCACGCTCAAACGTCCACACATCGGTCACGTCGACGACCGCGTCGGAGCTGCCGTCGACGACCTTGTCGGCCGCATCGCGGGTGACCGTGATGAGCTTGGACAGGAAGCGGATATTGACCTGGGCATTGCGCGCCTGAACGTCGGCGCCGGTGATCTCGGCCTTGTCCACGGATACGAACGTGGTCTCGACCTTCTCGCCGCGCTGCTCGCGCTCGGTGATGGCGCGCTCGAAGCCCTCATACACATCCTTGGACAGGAGATCCTTGAGGGTCTTGCGGTCGCCCTGGGCGAAGGCCGACACGATCATCTCGTAGGCGGCCTGCGCGCCCTCGAGGAATGTCGCGGCGTCGAAGCTCGGCTCGGCGCGGGCGATCTCGTCGAGGCTGCGGGCCATGGGCGTTCCCGGCTCGGCGAACCCCTTCCAGCGCTCGGCCGCGCTTGCGGTCGCATCGAGGACCGGCTTGGTGCCGTTGGCGCCCGGCAGACGCACGACATTGTCCTGATCGGCGCTGGGCGTAGCCGGCCGCAGGGGCGGGTCCCGTCGGGCGATGGGATCGGCCGGCGATTGTTCGTTACCTGTCTTCTGCCCCAGAACCGATCGCAGCCGCCACACGACAAAAACTGCGAGCACGATGAATATGAGGGTCGTGATGTCGAAGGAATCCTGCATCGTCGATCCGTTGTCGCCCTTATCCGGTCCGCCGAAGGACGGCCGGTCTGTCGCCCGCAGCGGGCAGAGAATGGTGTCCTGCGCATATGGGGCTCATGCGTCGTAACATCCACCTCTCGTCGGGACAAGCGAAGGCCAATCCCGAATCTTGTTCCTTTGTCCGGAACATGGTAGCGCGAACGTCCACGGCCCATTGCCGATTCACCTTGTGACACAGAGCGCTCCCCAAGAGCGCGATCGATTACTCTCTTCGGAGCATGCCAACATGGCCGACAACCCGGCAATCAATGGAGCGCAGGACAACGCCCTGCCCGCGCTCAACGCCCTCGCGCAATATTGCAAGGATTTCTCGTTCGAGAACCCCAATGCGCCGCGCTCGCTCCAGCAGCAGGCCGAGGGCCCGCAGATCAGTCTGCAGGTCAACGTCAACGCCAAGCAGCTCGCCGAGACCGATTTCGAGGTCGAATTGACGCTCGAAGGCAGCGCCAAGGTCGGCGGCACCGAAACGCTGTTCGCGTTCGAACTCACCTATTCGGGCGTGTTCCGCGTCCAGAACGTGCCGCCGGATCAGATTCATCCGGTCGTCATGATCGAATGCCCGCGCCTGCTGTTTCCGTTCGCCCGCCAGATCGTCGCGGACGCGGTGCGCAATGGCGGCTTCCCGCCGCTCTACATCGATCCGATCGATTTCGTGGCGCTCTACCGCCAGCGCGCGACGGAACTCCAGACCGAGCAGGGCGCCGGCGTCACGCTTTCGTAAGAGGCGTCTCGGCCTTGCCGAGATAGACACTCCACAGGGTGTCCTCCCCCAGCGTTTCCACGAAGGCCGCATGGGCCGCGCGCTCGGCCTCGGTCAAACGTGACAAAAATGGACGCGGCCGCATCTCCCGGGATGCGGCCGTTCCTGTTTGGAGAATGGGGATGCCGCGGTTGCTCGGGCGGACCGTGAGATCGAGCCCGGTCTGCTTGCCGCCGATCAGCTCAATATAGACCTCGGCGAGAATTTCCGCGTCGAGCAGCGCGCCATGCTTCGTGCGCCTTGAATTGTCGATGCCATAGCGCGAGCACAGGGCATCGAGATTGTTCGACGCGCCGGGATGCCGGCGGCGGGCGAGCGACAGGGTGTCGACCACGTCGGCGAGCACCAGCGGCGGACGGCCCAGACGCGCGTATTCGGCATTGAGAAAGCCCACGTCGAACGGGGCGTTGTGGATCACCATGCGGCCGTCGCCGACGAATTCCGCGAAGGCCTCGACAACGCTGGCGAAGACGGGCTTGTCGGCCAAAAATTCATTGCTCAGCCCGTGGACGCCGAACGCCCCCGGCGAGACCGGAAACTCGGGATTGATGTAGGCGTGGTAGAACCGCCCGGTGGGCACGTGATTGACGAGCTCGACGCAGCCGATCTCGATCACCCGGTCGCCCTTGCCATGGTCGATGCCGGTTGTTTCCGTGTCGAGGACGATTTCGCGCAGCATGATCTAGTTCTCCGACGCGAGGGTCTGCCCGTGACCCGGCCGTGCGGCGAGGCATGTCAGGATCGAGCGGACCTGGGCCTCGGCCGAATCGAAACCACGGCTCGAATCGACCCAGAAATGGGCCCGCTTCCGCTTGTCGGCATCCGGCATCTGTTTGTCCAGAATCGCCCTGAACTTGTCCTCCGTCATTCCGTTGCGCCCCAACACCCGGGCGGCCTGGACGGCTGCTGGCGCGGTGACCACCAGAACCGCATCGCAGCGCGCTTCCCCCCCGGTCTCGAACAGCAGGGGCACGTCGAGGACCACCAGGGGCGCGTCTGACCGCCGCTGCAGAAACGCCGCCTCCTCCGCGCGCACGAGCGGATGGACGATGGCCTCGAGCTGGCGCAGGCGCGCGGGATCGCCGAGGACCGCCTGTCCGAGGCGCGCGCGATCGACGACACCATCTGACACGGTCCCCGGAAACGCCGCCGCGATCAGCGGCGCGGCGCGTCCCCGATAGAGCGCGTGCACCGCCGCATCCGCGTCGTGGACCGGTACCCCGAGGCGGCGGAAGATCGCCGCCGTGGCGGATTTCCCCATGCCGATCGATCCGGTGAGTCCGAGAATAAAGGACATTCAGTTCCCCGACAGATCGCGCAGGATGACCGCCTCGAGAGCGGGCGTGACCTGCGGCGTGACGCCGAACCAGCGGGCAAAGCCCGGCACGGCCTGATGCAGCAGCATGCCGAGGCCGCCGACAATCCGCAAACCGTGCTTTTCGGCATCGCGCAGGAGAGCGGTCTTCAGCGGCGCGTAGATGAGATCCGCCACGATGGCGTCGTGTTTGGCAGAGGACAGATCGAGGTCGAGGGGAGGCTGTCGGGTCATCCCCAGAGACGTCGTGTTGACGATAAGGCCCGCCTGCGGCACCAGCGCCGGAAGGGCCTCCCACGTCGCCGAGACCAGCGCCGGGCCGCCCTCGCGGGCCAGATCCTGCACGAGCGCGTCGGCCTTCCCGGTCGTGCGGTTGACCACGAGAATGCGCCGCATCGCGCAATCCTGAAGACCCGCCACGACCGCACGGGCGGCGCCGCCAGCCCCGATCACAAGAGCGGTATCCACGCTGGCTGCCCAGTTCGTCCCCACGCTTTGAACAAGGTTGTCCACAAAGCCTGCCGCATCGGTGTTGTCGCCCCACAGGACGCCGTCCTCGAGCCACACCGTGTTGACTGCCCCGATCCGTTCCGCCCGGGCGGTGCGCCGCGCGACGGTTGCAAAGGCCGCTTCCTTGTGGGGGATCGTCACATTGCCGCCGGCGAAACCCCGGGCGGAAAGCGATGTCAGGAAATCCTTGAATTCGGCTGGCGGGACGTCGATGCGCTCATAGGAGCCTGCAAGCCCAAGCTCGCCGATCCAGTGGCCGTGGATGAGCGGCGAGCGGGAGTGGCGAATCGGGTGTCCGACCACGAAGGCCTTGATCATCGGGTTTTCCTCAACCGGATCGGCAGGGCGGGGTGCATGGTCATGTCTACCAGGCGAGACAGCCGAGGCGACGAAGGTCCGCCAGGAGCGGCAGCAACGGCAGACCCAGGATGGTGGTGTGGTCGCCAGTGACCGTCTCGAACAGGTGCACGCCCAGCGTCTCGATTTCGTAGCAGCCCACGCTTGAGAGCGCGCGATCGCCTGCCCAATCGAGATAGGCGTCAAGCGCCGCATCGTCGAGAGGCCGCATGGCAAGGGACGCTCTGGCGTGAAACTCCGCCACGACCAAGCCATCCCGCGCCAGGCACCCGGCGCTGTGGAGGACGTGCGTCCTGCCAGACAGGCTCTTCAACTGGCGGAAGGCGGCTTCGCGATCCGACGGCTTGTGGAAGATGCGGCCTTCGCAGGCCAGCACCTGATCGCCTCCGAGAACGAGGCGGCCAGCCTGCGTCGCGCTCACGGCGAGCGCCTTTGCGCGGGCAAGCCGTGCCGACAGGCCTGCCGGATCCACGGCGTTCGCGGCGTCGTCACCCTCGACGGCACGCTCATCGATTCGCGGGGCTTGTGTCTCAACGGGAAGCCCCGCGCGCTCCAGCAGGAGACGCCGGGTCGGGCTGGTCGAGGCGAGCAGGAGCGGCTGCGCCTCCCGCCACACGGAAAAAGGCGCGCTCATTCGGCGATGAAGCGCAGGCGGTGATCCCGATACAGATCGAGGATCGCCGCCGCCGTCTCCTCGATTGACCGGCGCGTCACATCGATGGATGGCCAGTTGTGGCGCTGAAACAGCCGCCGGGATGCGGCGATCTCCTCCGCCACCGCATTGCGGTCCACATAAGCCGTGTCGTCATCCGCCTTGAGCGAAAGGAGGCGGTTCTGGCGGATCTGGACGATCCGCTCCGGCGTCGCCACGAGCCCGACGATCAGGGGCTTGCGGGTGGTCTCCAGCACGGCCGGCGGCGGCATGCCGGGAATCAGCGGAATGTTGGCGGTCTTCATGCCGCGATGGGCGAGGTAGATCGCCGTCGGCGTCTTCGACGTCCGGCTGACGCCGAGCAGCACCACATCGGCCTCTTCCAGATCGTGCGGCAGATGGCCGTCGTCATGCATCAGCGTGAAATTCATCGCGTCGATGCGCTTGAAATATTCGGCGTTCAGCATGTGCTGCGCACCGGGGCGCGCCGTGGAAGCGGCGCCGAGATAGGATTGCAGGAGGGAATGGACCGGCTCCAGCACCGAGAGGTGCGGCGAACTGGTGGCCCGGCAGGTCTCCTCGAGGCGGCTTGCCAGTTCGCGCTCTACGATCGTGTAGAGAACGATGCCGGGCGCGGCTTCGATTTCCGACAGGACCCGTTCGAGCTGCGTGTTCGAGCGCACGAGCGGGTAGACGTGCTCGATGGCCGCGATCCCCTCGTATTGGGCAACCGCGGCGCGCGCGACGGTGATCAGCGTTTCGCCGGTCGAATCGGACACGAGATGGAGATGGAAATAGCTGCGCCCCACGAAACAGGCCTCCTGTATGAGGGGTTGATGAGTGTGGATAGAACGCCTGTTCGGCGCCGTCCACCAAAGACCCCTGTGCGCAAGTCGGCAAACCATCAACAGCACCGTCCGACGGGCGTGCTCTGCGATGGCATTTTGGGAGAATCAGGCACGAATCAGGCAAACGGCTTCGAGTCGAATCTGGCGTCAGCGCGTTAGGGATCTGTTAAGGTTTAACAATTCGGCAAGGATTGTGGCGGCGCTGCCTTACCCGTTAATGGATGGTTAACGGGCCGGCCCATGTGGATGGGTTGTGGACGGGCTTGCGGCGTCATGAATCACGGCCCAAGAGAAACAACAGATTCAAGATTCATTTCTTTTCTTTAGTTAGAGAGCCCCTGTGCACGAACGTTCCGATAAAGCGATTCTCCGCGTCCTCGATGGCGAGCCGGTCTGGCCGCTGCCGATCTGGATCATGCGCCAGGCAGGCCGCTATCTGCCGGAATACCGGGAGATCCGGAAACAGGCCGGATCCTTTCTCGATCTCTGCTACACGCCGCGTCTTGCCGAGGAGGTGACCCTCCAGCCGATCCGGCGTTTCGGGTTCGATGCCGCCATCATGTTCTCGGATATCCTCGTGATCCCGCATGCGTTGGGGCAGGACGTACGCTTCGTCGAGAACGAAGGGCCGAAGCTCGAACCCATCACATCGCTTGCCGATCTCGACAGGCTCTCCGACGAGATGCCCATCGAGCGGCTGTCGCCGGTTTTCGAGACCCTCGACCGCCTGCGCTCGTCCCTGCCGCGCGAAACAACGCTTCTGGGCTTCTGCGGCGCTCCCTGGACGGTCGCCAGCTACATGATCGCCGGCAAGGGCACGCCCGATCAGGCGCCGGCGCGGCTGACCGCCTATCGGGATCCGGCTTTCATGCAGGCCCTCATCGACAGGCTGGTGCGGGCTTCGACCGCCTATCTGATCCGCCAGATCGACGCGGGCGCCGAGGCGGTGCAGATCTTCGAGAGTTTCGGATCGGCCCTGCCGCCGGCCCTGTTCGATCGGCTGTCGCTGGAACCGATCCGCCAGATGGTCGAGGGTCTGAAGGCGGCGCGGCCGCACGCCAGGGTGATCGTGTTCGTGCGTGGCGGTGGGCCCAACCTCCATCGCTTTGCGTCCGCGCGGGTCGGCGATGCGTTGGCGCTTGACTGGACTCTCGACCCGGCCCGTGTTCTTCCCACTCTGCCGGATGGCATCGCCACCCAGGGCAACCTCGATCCGCTCGCGCTGGTCGCCGGCGGCGAGCCGCTCATGCAGGGCATCGATCACATCCTGGCCTCCGTGCGCGGCCGGCCACACATTTTCAACCTGGGTCATGGCATCGTGCCCGAGACCCCTATCGACCACGTGGCGCAGCTCATCGCTCGCGTCCGCGGCAGCGGGACCTGACATGGCGTATCTCTGGATCAAGGCGTTCCACGTCATCGCGGTCATCAGCTGGATGGCCGGCATGCTGTATCTGCCGCGCCTGTTCGTCTACCACAGCGAGACGCAGCCCCATTCGATCCAGTCCGACACGTTCAAGATCATGGAGCGCCGGCTGCTCAAGGCGATCATGACGCCGGCGATGATCGTCACCTGGATTCTCGGGTTGGTCCTCATCTGGCAGGGCGGCTGGATGACGTCCGGCTGGCTCCACGCGAAGCTGCTCTTCGTGCTCCTGCTCAGCGGGGCTCACGGATTCCTGGCCAAGACCGTCAAGGATTTCGCTGCCGACCGTAACGTCAGGCCCGCGCGATTCTACCGGATGATCAATGAGGTCCCGACCGTCCTGATGATCGTGATCGTCCTTCTGGTGATCCTGAAACCGTTCTGAGAGCAGGGTTTCGCTCACATTTTGGCGATTGGCGGCCGGCCTGCCGGGAACTTGGGGTTAGGGGACTTGAGACCTGCGTCGATTGCGGTTACACAGGAGGTCTCTTCCCTGATGACAGGTTGCGCTGCCCGGCCCCACAGGCTCTCCCCGAGCCGCGGTTCGTGAACTGAGCGGCCCTGTCGAACGTTCCTTTTCATCTCCTCCGCGTGCAGCCGATGTCGCCTGTGCGCGCACATACCTTCGAGAGTTCTCCCCAATGCGGGAAGTCAAACTTCAAGAACTGAAATCCAAAACGCCCACCGAACTCATCGCATTCGCCGAGGAGCTCGAGGTCGAGAACGCCAGCACCATGCGCAAGCAGGAACTGATGTTCTCGATCCTGAAGCAGCTCGCGACCCGCGAGGTCGAGATCATCGGCGCGGGCGTCGTCGAGGTGCTGCAGGATGGCTTCGGCTTTCTGCGCTCAGCCGATTCGAACTATCTCTCCGGCCCCGACGACATCTACGTGTCGCCGAGCCAGATCCGGAAGTTCGGGTTGCGCACCGGCGACACCGTCGACGGCCCCATCCGCGGACCCAAGGAGGGCGAGCGCTATTTTGCGCTGCTCAAGGTCAACACCATCAATTTCGAGGATCCCGAGAAGATCCGGCACAAGGTCCATTTCGACAACCTGACGCCGCTCTTCCCCACCGAGCGCTTCAAGCTCGAGATCGAGGACCCGACCCGCAAGGATTACTCGCCGCGCATCATCGACATCGTGTCGCCGATCGGCAAAGGCCAGCGTGCCCTGATCGTCGCCCCGCCGCGCACCGGCAAGACCGTGCTGATGCAGAACGTGGCGCAGTCGATTACCACCAACCATCCGGAATGCTACCTCATCGTCCTGCTCATCGACGAGCGGCCCGAGGAAGTCACCGACATGCAGCGCTCGGTGAAGGGAGAGGTCGTCGCCTCCACCTTCGACGAGCCCGCTTCCCGCCACGTGCAGGTCGCCGAAATGGTGATCGAGAAGGCCAAACGCCTGGTCGAACACGGTCGCGATGTGGTGATCCTGCTGGATTCTATCACCCGGCTCGGCCGCGCCTACAACACGGTCGTGCCATCCTCCGGCAAGGTGCTGACCGGTGGTGTGGACGCCAACGCCCTGCAGCGTCCCAAGCGCTTCTTCGGCGCCGCCCGCAACATCGAAGAGGGGGGCTCGCTGACGATCATCGCGACTGCGCTCATCGATACGGGCTCGCGCATGGACGAGGTGATCTTCGAAGAGTTCAAGGGCACGGGCAATTCGGAAATTATCCTCGACCGCAAGGTTGCGGACAAGCGCACCTTCCCGGCCATCGACATCACCCGTTCGGGCACCCGCAAGGAAGAGCTGCTGGTTCCGGCCGATACCCTCAAGAAGATGTACGTCCTGCGCCGCATCCTCAATCCGATGGGCACGGTCGACGCGATCGAGTTCCTGCTCGACAAGCTGCGTCAGACCAAGTCGAACGCCGAGTTCTTCGATTCCATGAACACCTGACGGCGTCACTATTCGTATCAAGCTCGCCCCGTTCCGGAGATCCCGGGACGGGGCTTTTTCGTGATGAGGTGTTGAGCCGACGTGACCGTGTTGACGGGGCGGGCTCCATGGGGAACTTGCGGGTCTGATCCCGACTGGCGCAGGCCCAGGTTGTGACGCTTTCCCCGAGCCGCCCGGCGGATTGCACCAGGCCGTTTGGGTCATCCCGAAAGACCTTCGCACATCGCCTCTGTTTGTAGGGGAACTCACTCGGCAGCCGGGCATCACGTTGCCGGTCACGGGCTCAACACGTCCTTCACGCATCGATTCGCCCATGAAACGACAGACTGGCGCCTCCGGCGATCTAAAACTTATCGACGAGGGAGAGTGCGGCGGTCCCTCCGTTCGCACTTCCTCCGCCAGCCCGGCGCCGGAGAGGCGAATCAGTGATGTGGGAGGCTCGGCACGGCCTGGGAGCCGCATGTCCCAAGCCATGAGGGCGTGAGCAGGGAGGATCGGACGCCGTCCTTGGAGGAGGCAGAGGCCCAAGACCCTGCTGCATGACCGTCGCCGACCGTCGGCGGTCGCATGATCGCCCTCACAGCCACTGGGGCCGACTCGCCCGCGGATCTCATCCGCCAGCAGGGTCTAGGGCTGCTGGGGCTTCTGGGCGCCATCGATGACCGGCGTGACGTCGGCTCGGCATGACATCGGCCAGGCGGGAAATCCTGCGGCAACGGTGCCTTTGGGAGAGTCATCATTCAACACCAGCCCGGATCGGGCGTTGGCACAGTGGCTGCGATCGGGCGGGCTTGCCTCCGAGCGGTCGTTCGTGATGATACCGCCTGCTTCGGTATCCGCCCACTTCCGGACGAGAGCCTGCTGGACCGAATGTCCCGGACATACCAAGTCACCCCCCGTCGTTCATGAGACAGTGGCGGTCAAGGATTTTTGCATGCGGTCAGACGACACGATTTTCGCGCCGGCGTCCGGCTTCGGGCGGGCGGCCGTGTGCGTGGTGCGAATCAGCGGTCCCCAGAGTCGATTCATTCTCGAAACGATTGCCGGTCCGCTCCCCGCTCCCCGCCAGCTGGCTTTGCGCACGTTGCGGGATCCCGTCTCGGGCGAGAGCCTGGATCAGGCGCTGGTCGCGTTCATGCCCGGCCCTGGGAGTTTCACCGCTGAGGATCAGGCCGAGTTGCAGATCCACGGAGGGCTCGCGACCCAGGGGGCGGTCCTGCGTGCCGTGGGGGCGCTCCCGGGGTGTCGGGCGGCGGAGCCCGGTGAGTTCACGCGGCGGGCTTTCCTCAATGGCCGCATGGATCTTACGCAGGTGGAGGGTCTTGCGGACCTCATCGACGCCGAGACCGAGGCGCAACGGCGTCAGGCTCTTCGGCATCTCGAAGGCCGCCTCGGCAATGTGGCCGAAGGCTGGCGCGAGGAGGTGCTGCAGGTGCTGGCCATGATCGAGGCCGGCCTCGACTTTTCGGACGAGGGGGATGTTCCCGACGCCTTGGACGGGGTGATCGCTGCGCGGCTCGCGACCCTTGAGGCGTCTCTCCGGGAGGTTCTTGCGAGCCCCAGCGGAGAGCGACTGCGGGACGGGCTCATGGTGGTGCTGGCAGGGGTGCCGAATGCCGGAAAATCGACGCTCCTCAATGCGCTGGCCCGCCGGGACGTGGCGATCGTGTCGCCGATCGCCGGCACGACGCGGGATGTGATCGAGGTGCGCTGCGATCTGGGCGGGTTTCCCGTCACCATCGTCGACACAGCCGGCCTGCGGGAGACCGGGGATGCGGTGGAGCAGGAGGGCGTAAGGCGGGCCGAGGCGAGGGTCCAGCAGGCGGATCTGGTGCTCTGGCTTGTCCCACCGGACGCGGTTCCCGGCTCGGTCCCGAAAGGCCGGAAGGTTCTGCGAATCGGCACGAAGAGCGATTTGAATCGGATCCGTGATGGGTTCGATTGTCTCGTGTCAGCGGAGACGGGCGAAGGAATGGAGGCGCTTGTCGCGCGACTGCGCGCGGAGGCTGAGGCGGCCTTGGGGGGAGGGTCGGACGCCCTGTTGACGCGTGAGCGCCATCGGACGGCACTGACCGAGTGTCACGCCTCGTTGCTCACGGCCATGAGGATGCTGGAGGGCGCATTCCCGGGTGAGCTCGTGGCGGAGGAGGTGAGAATGGCCTCCCGGGCCTTGGGGCGTATCACCGGCCGCGTGGGGGTTGAGGATGTGCTCGACCGGCTTTTCGCAGGTTTTTGCATTGGAAAGTGACCTGCGGAATCCGAGGCGGCCTTGGGGGGAGGGGCGGATGCCTTGCTGACGCGTGAGCGCCATTGAACGGCATCACCAACGGTTACGCTTGGTGACTCGCCGCGTTGGGCATGCTGGAAGGGGCGTTGTCGGGAGAGCTTGTGGCGGGCAGGTCAGAATGGCCTCCCCGGCGTGTCACCCGCCGCGTGGGGGTTGAGGATGTGGTGGGCCCGCTCTTCGCAGGTTTTGTTTCCGAAAGTCACCTGAAACATCGTGGACAAGCTGTTGACGGAGAGTCGGCAACCCGTGGATGACCGGTGAATAACGGCCGGGAGATGGGTGTGTTTCACGTGAAACATTTTGTCCTTTGACGTCGGGGGAGGGACGGCGTACCTCCTGCGCTCGGAGTATCTCATGAAGCGATTTGACGTTGTGGTGGTGGGCGGCGGACATGCGGGGGCGGAGGCCGCCGCCGCTTCCGCACGTATGGGGGCGCAGACTGCGCTTGTGACGCACAATGCCCGGACCATCGGCGTCATGTCCTGCAATCCGGCCGTCGGCGGCCTCGGGAAGGGACATCTGGTCCGAGAGATCGACGCCCTTGACGGGGTAATGGGGAGAATCGCGGACGCCTCCGGGATCCAGTTTCGCCTTCTCAATCGGCGCAAGGGCCCTGCTGTTCGGGGCCCTCGGACCCAGGCTGACCGCAAGCTGTATGCGCGGGCGATGCAGGCTGAATTGGCCGTCACGCCCAACCTCACCATCGTCGAGGGCGAGGCAGACGATTTCCTGTGCGACGACGGAAGGGTCTCCGCACTCATCCTGTCCGACGGCCGCGTTTTGGCGACGGGGGCCCTCGTCCTCACCACCGGAACCTTTCTGTCGGGCCTGATTCATATCGGGGAACGCAAGATCCCCGCCGGACGGATGGGCGAGCGCCCCTCTCTCGGGCTCCCGAAGACATTTGCGCGGCTGGGGTTCGCCCTTGGCCGATTGAAGACTGGAACGCCTCCGCGTCTTGACGGCCGGACCATCGATTGGGGCGCCGTGGAGAAACAGGCGGCCGATGAGGACCCTGTTCCGTTCTCCACCCTCACCGAGCGCATTACCGTCCCCCAGATCGAGTGCGGCATCACGCGCACCACTGCGGCCGGCCATGATCTCATCCGGCAGAATCTGCACCGGGCTCCCATGTATTCGGGAGACATCCAGAGCCTTGGGCCGCGCTATTGCCCCTCCATCGAGGACAAGGTGGTTCGCTTCGCCGATCGCGATAGCCACCAGATTTTTCTCGAGCCGGAGGGGCTCGACGATGTCACAGTTTATCCGAACGGGATCTCGACCTCGTTGCCGGAAGACGTCCAGCGGGCCCTGCTGCCTCTCATTCCGGGGCTGGAACGTGCCGTGATGCTCCAGCCCGGCTACGCGATCGAATACGATTTCATTGACCCGCGCAACCTCGCCACGAGCCTGGAGACGTGCGCGGTCAAGGGCCTTTTTCTGGCCGGTCAGATCAACGGGACGACCGGGTATGAAGAGGCCGCCGCACAGGGTCTGCTCGCCGGTCTCAATGCCGCGAGGACAGCGTCCGGCGGCGAGGCGCTGATACTGGACCGTGCCGAATCCTATATTGGGGTGCTGGTGGACGACCTCGTGACCAAGGGCGTCAGCGAGCCGTATCGCATGTTCACCTCTCGGTCCGAGTATCGTCTGAGCTTGCGGATCGACAATGCGGATGAGCGTCTGACCCCTCGCGGGCTTGCGTTCGGCTGCGTCGCGTCGCGCCGGCAGGCCCATTTCGAGGCGTCCCAGGACCGGTTGCGGTACGCCGAACGACTGCTGCATGCTCTGTCCGTGACGCCGGCTGTGGCCGCGCGGAATGGCCTCGATATCAACCAGGATGGCGTCCGGCGTTCCGCTTTCCAGCTCCTTTCTCACCCGACGATTTCGTGGCGTGATCTCGAGCGGATCTGGCCCGAGTTGGGGTCGGTTCCCGTTTTGGTGAAGGAACGCCTTCAGACAGATGCGACCTACGCGGTCTATCTGGATCGTCAGAAAGCCGATATCGCGTCGTTCCGCCGGGATGAGAGCGTGGCGCTTCACGCGATCGACTTCTCGAACCTGCCGGGACTTTCCAATGAAATTCGCAGTAAGCTGAGCCGTGTTCGGCCGCAGACGTTAGGCCAGGCCGCGCGCATTGAGGGTGTCACGCCGGCCGCGCTCACCCTTCTTGCTGCCTTCGCCCGTCGTGGGATCGCGGCGTCCGGGGGGGTCGAGGCTTGATCGCTGTGAAGCCCGCCATGCGTCCCGAAGTCCACCAGAGCCCGCATTTCGGATCGAATGGGGAGGCTGGACGTCGTCCGGCACTCACGTCCTCCGCGGCTTTGCGCGTCCGAGAGGTGCTTTAATGGCCGACGATTCTCATCGGCAGGCCCTTCTCCACAATGTTTCACGTGAAACGAGGGACCGGCTCCAGCTTCTCGAATCGGAACTCCGGCGCTGGCAGGCGATCAAGAACCTCGTCGGGCCGGGGACGCTCGACGACATTTGGAACCGCCACATCGTCGATTCGCTGCAACTCCTTGCCCTCCAACCACGTGCGACGACCTGGCTTGATCTGGGGTCGGGGGCGGGTTTTCCAGGCCTCGTGCTGGCGATTGCCGGCCGGGACCAGGGCCTTAAGGTCGATCTGGTGGAGAGAAATTCCCGGAAATGCGCCTTCCTGCGGCATGTGGCCCGACTGACGGATGCACCCGCGGTCATTCACGAGGCACGTCTGGAGGCGGTGATCCCGGGCTTCGTCGGTCGGGTTGAGGTTGTGTCAGCCCGCGCCCTGGCGTCCTTGACCGATCTCCTTGCCGCCACCGAACCCCTGTTGAAAACGGGGACAATTGGGCTGTTTCCCAAGGGGCGGGACGTCGATGCGGAATTGACCTTGGCGTCGCGATCGTGGAAGTTCGATCAGGAGATCCTGCCGAGCCGCACTGATTCCGACGCCCGGATCCTCCGCATCACCTCCATCGAGAGATTGCCATGATCACCGAACGCAGCGAATCCGATCCAGGACCGCGCCGGTCTCCGCCGCGCACGTTGGTATTGGCAAACCAGAAAGGCGGCGTCGGCAAGACCACCACCGCGATCAATCTTGGAACCGCCCTTGCGGCGATCGGCGAAAAGGTGCTGATCCTCGACCTGGATCCGCAGGGAAACGCCTCGACGGGGCTCGGCCTCGACCGCAAGAACCGGCCGGTCTCGACGTACCACGTTCTGACCGGCGAGGCGTCGCTGGAACAGGCGATCACCGAGACCGTCGTCCCCCGGTTATTCGTCGCGCCGTCCACTCTCGATCTGCTTGGGGTCGAACTGGAGATTTCCGGCGAGCGCGACCGGGTTCACCGTCTGAAGAAGGCTATCGCGGTTCTCATGACCTCCGAGGTAAGTGATCCTTTTACCTATATTTTGATCGACTGCCCGCCTTCACTGAACCTTTTGACCATCAATGCCCTTACCGCAGCCGATGCTGTGCTGGTTCCCCTACAATGCGAATTCTTCGCCTTGGAAGGCCTCAGCCAGCTGCTGAAGACGGTTGAGCAGGTCCGTTCGGCGCTGAACCCCGACCTGACGATTCACGGGGTGGTGCTCACCATGTTCGACCCGCGCAACAACCTGTCCGGGCAGGTGGTGGCCGATGTCCGCCAGTTCATGGGCAGCAAGGTCTATGACACGATGATCCCGCGTAACGTGCGGGTGTCCGAGGCGCCCTCCCACGGCAAGCCAGTTTTGCTCTACGACCTCAAATGCGCCGGATCGCAGGCCTATCTTCGACTCGCTTCCGAAATCATTCAACGCGAGCGCGCGCTGCGCGCCGCCTAATTGTTGCGAAAGACCATCATGGCAGACGACGCGAAACCGCGCTTGGGACGGGGACTGGCAGCGCTCATCGGCGAGGTTGGCGATGAGATGTCGGTTGTCGAGCGGGGACGCGGACAGCGGCGCATTCCCGTTGAGTTCCTGCGCCCGAACCCGCGCAATCCGCGCAAGTCCTTCGAGGAAAGCGAATTGCGGGAATTGTCCCAGTCCATTCGCGACCGGGGGATCATCCAGCCCATCGTGGTGCGGGCGTTGCCAAACACCGTGGACGCGTTCGAGATCGTCGCCGGCGAACGACGCTGGCGGGCAGCCCAGCAGGCCGGGCTCCACGATGTGCCGGTCGTGGTCGTGGATATCGACGACAAGACCTCGCTCGAATACGCCATCCTGGAAAACGTCCAGCGTTCCGATCTCAATCCCATCGAGGAGGCGCAAGGCTATTCGCGCCTGATGGCGGAGTTCTCCTATACCCAGGACAACCTTGCCAAGATCATCGGCAAGAGCCGCAGTCACATCGCCAACATGATGCGCCTCGGCGATCTTCCGGAGGGGGTCAAGGCGCTGCTGGTCAATCGGCAGATTACCGCCGGCCATGGCCGCGCGCTGCTGTCAGTGAACGATCCGCACCGGGTCGCCAAGCGCATCATCGACGAGGGCATGAGCGTGCGGCAGGTCGAGGAAATCGCCCAGGCCGACAACAGCATGCCGGCCGATCTCGAGACGAAGTCTGCCGACAAACTCAAGTTGCCCAAGGACCCGGATACCCGTGCGCTCGAGCGGGCTTTGCAGGACGTGCTGGGGCTGAACGTGGCCATTGAACACAAGGGACAGGGCGGCGAGTTGCGGATCCGCTACAAGACGCTGGAGCAGCTCGACGGCCTCTGCCGCCGACTCAACCCGCAGTAGGCGCGTTCGGGTGGTTGCCGCCCTCCCGGAAAACCGAAGATCCGATCACGGCAAGGGCTGCCAAAATGGCCCGTGCGGAGCGCTTCGTTGCCGGAACCATACGTGCTGAAAACTGCCTTTCCCTGCAGGGTTTCAAGGCGACCGAGAGGCCCCTTTGCCGGGAGGTCGGGCTCTCCTCCGACGGTCGGCGGTCCGGCTTTTTTGAGCCCCCGTCGGATCGCGGCACGCGCGGGAGAACGGGCGAACGCCCTCGGGCAATTCCGGAGGATGCTCCCACAGGTTGTGATCTGATGTCTGGTCGGCCCGAAACTATCGCCGTGCGGAGCGGGCCAGATCGAGCAGCATCTTGGCCGTGACCACATCGTCCAGCGTCGACAGACGCCGTGTCTGAAGCATGGCATCCTGCAAGGCGGCGATGGCCGGCTTGAGTGACGCCACGCTCCACCGCTGCAGGTGCCGCTCGACCTGCGGCTTGCGCCTGAAATGCAGGCCGCGCATGCCGTCGATCACCGTGGAGGGCGAACGGCCTTCCTCCACGGCATATCGGGCAGCCAGCAGGACGAGGGCATGGCGCAGGGCTGCGCCCAGCACAACCGAGGCATGGACCCCTTCGGCCGCGAGCCGCCGCGACCCGGTTTCCAGCTCCGCGCCATTTCCGGCAAAAGCTGCATCCACCACGGCGTCCAGCGCCAGCGACGACACATCGCTCATGATGGCGTCGACGTCGTCCAGCGTGATTTCCGTCTGGCCATGAGCATAGAGTGTCAGCTTGGCCAATTCGCCCCGGGTGGCCAACCGGTCGCCGCCGAGGGACGCCACGATTGCTGCCCTGACGTCGCGGGAGACGGACAGGCCGGCCTCGCGCATCGCCTCATCGACAACCGTGCCGAGCGCCTCGCCGGTATCCGCATAGCAGGGCAGGGCGAAGGCGAGGGGGGATTTCTCGCACAAGGTCCGCAACGGCGAGGTCTTGGCAAGGTCGCCGCCTTCGATGACGATCGCCGTGTCCTTGAGGACCCCCTTCAGGACGGCGTCCACCGCAGGGGCGATGTTGCGGGAGGTCGCGCGCACCCAGATGGCCCGCCTTCCGCCGAACAATCCCATCGTTCCGGCCTCATCGGCAAGACGCCCGGGATCGGACGCGATGTCGTCGCCGTCCATGCGAATCATCTGAAACGGATCGTGCGGATCATCGACCGCGCGCTCGGCCAGAATGCGTGCGCGCTCGTTCACCAGCCCCGTATCGGGGCCGTAGACCAGAAACACGCTGATCCGTGGGTCAGGCCGCCGCAGCACCCCCTCGACGCTGCCTGCTTTGACCGCGACCATGCGGCCGTCACATCTGCGAGAGTGTGGCGGCGAGCCGGGTCTTGATCTGTTCGGCCAGGGACTTGGCGAGGCGGATTTCCGCATCGCGCGCCGCCCGCACCGTGGCGAAGCGCTGCTTGAAGCGGTCGTAGGTTGCCTGGCCCGTGGCGCGGCCCTGGGTAATGACCTTGGTGCCGTCCTTGTTGGTGAGCGTGAAGGTCAGGTTGCCGATGAGCGTTGCCGATTGCGCCCGGCCGGACACGGAATCGACGATCGGTGTGCTCAGTGTCTCGTCGAAGGTCAGGTTGAGAACAAACTGCTTGGGCGTGTCGGAGCCCGACCCGTTGAGATCGTAGACCAGCTCGCTGCGGATGAAATGGCCGATGCGCGCCTGGGCGTCGGTCCATTTCAGCTCCGGCACATCGATGGAGGCCAGCACATTCTGCAACGATTGGCCGGATGCGGTGGGTCCGTAAAGCGGCCGCAGGCAGGCCGACAGGCCGAGCGCAAGACCGATGACGATGGCCACGCGCACGGTTGCGCGACAGGTGGCGAAGCGATTAAGCGACGACATTCACAATCCTCTGTGGGACGACGATGATCTTGCGGGGAGTCTTGCCGTCCAGCGCGCGCTGAACCCCCTCGAGAGCGAGCACAGCCGCCTCGATCGCGTCCTGCCCGGCGTCGCGCGGGACGGTGACATCGTCCCGCTTCTTGCCGTTGACCTGCACCGGCAGCGTGATGGTGTCCTCGATCAGCAAGGTGGCATCAAGGACGGGCCAGGCCGCTTCCGCGACCAGACCCGATTGCCCCAAGGCCTCCCAGCTCTCTTCGGCCAGATGCGGCATCATGGGGGCGAGAAGTTGGATGAAAATCCGGCCGGCATCGCGGAAGGCGTGCGACAGGCCGGCTTCCTGGGCGCTCTTGGACTGCGCCAGAAGCTCCTGGAGGCTGTTGGCCAATTCGTAGAGATGGGCGACGCAGCGGTTGAAGCGCAACCGCTCCACATCGTCACCCACGGCCTGGAGCGCCTTGTGGGCGGCTTTCAGGACCGCGGTTCCAAGCGGGCCGGGGGCAGCGGAAGGACCAGAGACGTCCCTGGTCCGGTCGGCCAGTTCGCCGACCAGGCGCCAGACCCGCTGGACGAAGCGCCCGGCGCCCTGAACGCCTTCCTCGGTCCAGATCACGTCGCGCTCCGGCGGGGAATCGGACAGCATGAACCAGCGCGCGGTGTCGGCCCCGTAGGAGGCGATGATTTCGTCGGGATCGACCGTGTTCTTCTTCGACTTCGACATCTTTTCGATCGCGCCGATGTCGACCGGCGCGCCGCTGGCGATGTGGATCGCCCGTCGGGCGCTGCCCTCGGTCTCGAAGCGGACATCGCTCGGCAGAACCCAGCCGCCGCTCGCGTCCTTGTAGGTTTCGTGCACGACCATGCCCTGGGTGAACAGGCCGGCGAACGGTTCGCTGATGCCCGCATGCCCGGTCTTCGTCATGGCCCGCGTGAAGAAGCGCGAATAGAGCAGGTGCAGAATCGCATGCTCGATGCCGCCGATATACTGGTCGACCGGCAGCCATTCATTGACTGTGTGGCGGTCGGTCGGGCGGTCGGTCAGGGTCGGGTCGGTGAAGCGGGCGAAATACCAGGACGAATCCACGAACGTGTCCATGGTGTCGGTCTCGCGCCGGGCTTCGCCCCCGCATTGCGGGCAGGCCACATGCTTCCAGGTCGGGTGACGGTCGAGGGGGTTGCCCGGCACGTCGAACGACACGTCCTCCGGCAGCACCACCGGGAGCTGATCGTGCGGCACCGGCACGACGCCGCACGCGGCGCAATGGATGATCGGGATCGGGCAGCCCCAATAGCGCTGACGCGAGATTCCCCAGTCGCGGAGGCGGAAATTCACCTTGCGCTCGGCCACCGGGCGATTGTGGTGGCGCTCGCTCTCGAGGATCCGCGCCACCTCGTCCTTGGCGTCCGCGATGGTCTTGCCGTCGAGGAAGCGCGAATTGATCATCCGTCCATCGCCGTCATAGGCGGTGTCGGTGATGACGAAAGTGGCCGGGTCCACATCCGGCGGGCAGACCACCGGCAGGTTTCCGAGATGGTACTTGTTGACGAAATCCAGGTCGCGCTGGTCATGCGCCGGGCAGCCGAAAATGGCGCCCGTGCCGTATTCCATCAGCACGAAATTGGCGACGTAAACAGGCAGCGTCCAGGCCGGATCAAGCGGGTGGATGGCCCGGATGCCGGTGTCGAAGCCGAGTTTTTCGGCCTTGTCGATGGCCTCCTGAGCGGTGCCGGTGCGCTTGGCGGTCTCGATGAACGCCGCAAGCTCCGGATTGTCCGCAGACGCGGCCTTGGCAAGCGGGTGATCCGGGGCGACGGCCACGAATTTGGCGCCAAAGAGGGTGTCGGGCCGGGTGGTGTAGACCTCGACCTCATCCGTCTCGTTGATGGTGGTTTCCGGATCGAGGGCGAAGCGCACCAGCAGGCCCTCGGAGCGGCCGATCCAGTTGCGCTGCATCAGGCGCACCTTCTCGGGCCAGCGATCAAGCGACTCAAGGGCGTCGTGGAGTTCCTGCGCGTAGTCGGTGATCTTGAGGAACCACTGGGTCAGCTCGCGCTGCTCGACCAGGGCGCCGGAGCGCCAGCCGCGCCCGTCGATCACCTGTTCGTTTGCCAGCACCGTATGATCGACCGGGTCCCAGTTGACCTTCGCGGTCTTGCGATCGACGAGGCCTTCCTTGAGGAAGTCCAGAAACATGCGCTGCTGGTGCTTGTAATAGCTCGGATCGCAGGTCGCGATCTCCCGGCTCCAGTCGATCGCCAGGCCCATGGATTGGAGCTGCGCGCGCATCGTGGCGATGTTGGCGTAGGTCCATTCCTTGGGATGGACCTTGTTCTGCATCGCGGCGTTTTCGGCCGGCATGCCGAAGGCGTCCCAGCCCATCGGGTGCAGCACGTTGAAGCCTTTGGCGCGCTTGTAGCGGGCCACCACGTCGCCCATGGCGTAGTTGCGCACGTGACCCATGTGGATGCGCCCCGACGGGTAGGGAAACATCTCGAGCACGTAATATTTCGGACGCGGATCGTCGTTTGCGGTCTTGAAGAGGTCGCGGTCCTTCCAGACCTTGCGCCATTTCAGTTCGGCTTCTTTGGCGTTGTAGCGCTCCGGCCTCATTTTTCGTAACACATCCGTCATCGCAAGGGTTCGGGCAGCTTGCGCCGCCGGGTTTGCGCGGACTAGGACACAGCTCTCTCGCGCGGTCAACGCCTGCCCGCGCAGGCAAGCCCCGTGAGGGGAAAGGGACACCCATCCATGAGCGAGCACGACACCGTCGCGGCCCTGAAAGACGTCAGGGCCGGCATTGCCCGCGCGGCGGCCGATTACGAGCGCGACCCCGCCTCCGTCACGCTGGTGGCGGTGTCGAAGCTCTTTCCCGCTACCGCCATCCTGCCCGTGCTCGCGGCTGGCCAGCGCGTCTTCGGCGAAAATTACGTGAAGGAAGCGGGCGAGAAATGGCCCGCCCTGCGGGAGCGTTATCCCGATGTGGAACTCCACCTCATCGGGCCGCTGCAATCCAACAAGGCCCGGGACGCGGTGCAGCTTTTCGACGTGATCGAGACCCTTGATCGCCCGTCATTGGCCGAGGCGCTGGCCAAGGAGATCGCCCGCCTGGGCAAGGCACCGCGCCTGCTCGTCCAAGTCAATACCGGAGCGGAACCCCAGAAGGGCGGGGTGCTGCCGGCCGATCTCGACGGCTTTCTCGAGGCCTGCCGCAGCCGCTACGGGCTGACGGTGGAAGGTCTCATGTGCATCCCGCCGGCCGATGACCCGCCATCGCCGCATTTTGCCTTGCTTAACAGCATGGCGAAGCGCAACGGCCTGGAGACACTCTCCATGGGCATGAGCGCCGATTACGACCCGGCCATTCAGCTCGGGGCGACGCATGTGCGGATCGGCAGCGCCATTTTTGGGGCACGCGTGCCCCGCTAGCAGCCTCATCGCGACTTCGCGGTTGTCCGATCGACCGCGGAGCGTTATAATCTAGCTTCGATCCACGCCGAACCACAGGAGGGCCGCATGCGTGTACGACACCATCTTCGCATGTACGGCCCCTGGAACGCCCTGCAGCCAAGCGTTGCAGGGCCGGCCACGATACGGATCTGACGTCGACGACGTCCTCTTTCTCATCTGGTCAGCTCTGAACGGCTCGCCGCGCCTGTGCCCGTCTGCCGGGTTTTCAGCGCGTCTGACTAACGTTCCTGATTTTTGCGCACGGCCGCGCCTGCTCCAGGCCGCCTCAGCGCACCGACCACGAGATGAATGATGAGCTCCATCACCCTGCGCAATGTGACCGTTCTGGCGCAAGCGCCCCTCTTCCGCGACCTCACCCTCACGATCAGCCCCCGCGACAGGATCGGCCTGGTGGCCGGCAACGGCGCGGGCAAGACCACGCTTCTGAAGTGCCTCGCCGGCCTGATGGAGCCCACGCAAGGGGAGATCGTGCGTCCCCGCGGCATGCGGGTCGGCCTCGTCGAACAGGACATGCCGGACGATTTGCGCGCCCTGTCTCTCCATGACGCCGTGCTGCGCGCGCTCCCTCCCGCCGAGCGCGATGACGGGGGCTGGCGGGTCGATATGGTGCTGGACGAATTCGAGACGCCGGATTCCCTGCGCATTCTGCCGCTCGAGCACCTCAGCGGCGGCTGGCAGCGCCTCGCGCTGATCGCCCGCGCGTGGATCGCCGAGCCCGACGCGCTTCTGCTCGACGAGCCCACCAATCATCTCGACCTCGCCAAGCTGATCTTGCTGGAACGCTGGCTTGCCAGCAGCCGACCGATCCCGATCGTGATCGCCAGTCACGACCGCACGTTTCTCGATGCCTGCACGACGCGCACGCTTTTCCTGCGGCCAGACAGCTCGGTCGTCTTCCAGCACCCCTATGGCCGCGCCCGGGCGCTGCTGGCGGAGCATGATGCGGCGGCGGAACGGATCCTCGACAAGGATCGTCGCGAATTGCGGCGCTTGCGGCACAATGCCGGCGAATTGCGCAATATCGGGGTCAATAGCGGCAGCGATCTGCTGCTCAAAAAGTCCAAGCAGCTCGCCGGCCGGGCCGACGCCATCGAGGAAGGGCTTCAGGCGGTCCATCAGGAGCGCAGCGGCGAAATCAGGCTCGGGAATCGCGGCACGCACACCCGCGTGCTGGTGACCCTTGAAGATGTGACCGTGCGCAAGCCTCCCGGCGAACCCCTGTTCGCCATTCCCAAACTCACCGTCGCCCAGGGCGACCGGATCGTGGTCCTGGGCCATAATGGCGTCGGCAAATCCCAGTTCCTGCGCCTGCTCCAGCGCGCCATGAGCCAGGCCGAGGATCTGCCGGGAATCAAGGTCAGCCCTACGGTGGTCATGGGCGCGACCGATCAGGACATGTCGCAGCTTCCGCCGAAGGCCACGCCGCACGATTTCATCCTGTCGACCTTCCGCCTTGGCGACCAGCGCAGCGTGGGGCTTCTCGCGGGAGCGGGCTTTCCCATCGAGACGCAGCAGCGGCCGATCGCCAGGATGTCGCCGGGCCAGAAGGCCCGCCTCGGGCTGCTCGCCCTGCGGTTGACCGAGCCCAATCTCTACCTGCTCGACGAGCCCACCAACCACGTGGACATCCCGGGCCGCGAGCAGCTCGAGACGGAGCTGCTGGCCTCGGACGCCACCTGCCTGGTGATCTCCCACGACCGCAGTTTCGTCAAAGCCGTCGGCACCCGGTTTCTGCTCGTGGACGGCAAGCGCATCCGGGAGATCGACGGCCCGGAGGCCTTCTACGCCACCGTCGCGGGGCAGGCGGCCGCGCCCTGACGGCTCAGCCGACGATGACGAGCGTCGTGCGCGGGCCGATCCGCTCCAGAAGCCGCCCGATCATTCGGGGCTCCACCGCGACGCAGCCCTCGGTGGGCGGAAATCCCGGCCGAGCCACATGGAGAAAGATGGCGCTGCCGTGGCCGCGGATGACGGGGCCGCGGTTCCAGCCGATATCGACCACGATGTCGTAGAGCCCATCGTCGCGCCACATCCGCTCATGAGAGGTCGCGCAGGGGATAGGCACCGGCTGGTTGTAGCGCCGGTCGCGCGGGTCGTCCGACCAGCCGTCCTGCGGGCCGATTCGGCTCAGCGGCAGGCCGCTGCGGGGCCGAACCATGCGGTCGCCGCGATAGAAGGCCTGCAGAAGCGGGAAGCGGCCGGCCGGGGTGACGCCGTCGCCCTCGCGCTTGCCACGGCGAATGCCCCCGCGCCCGATCGCGCAGGGAATCGAGAGGTTGCCTGCCACCAGTCGGCCCTTTTTGGGGTCGAGGGGCGAGCGGTAAACCCGAAGGGTGTTGACGGTGGAACGGATCATGAGCAGTGGAAGGGCAAAGCCAGCCCCTTGTTGTCAAGGTCAGAGCGACTACTCTATCGTTGTGCGCGGAATCTCGAAACCGGTTCAGCGTTTTTACCGTCATGAAGGGTTTGAGATGTCGAATGCCAGCCGCCTCCTCGTCGTGGACGACGATCAGGACCTGCGCGACACCCTCGTCGAACAGCTCGGGCTCTATGACGAGTTCCAGATCGCGACCGCCGAGACCGCCGCCGGCGCTCTCCAGGCGGTCAAGGGCGACCGCATCGACCTGGCCATCATGGATGTGGGCCTGCCCGACATGGACGGCCGCGACGCCGTCAAGCAGATGCGCCGGGACGGCTTCCGCAGCCCGATCATCATGCTGACCGGCCAGGGCTCGGAAAACGACACCGTCATGGGCCTCGAGGCCGGCGCCAACGATTACGTGGTGAAACCCTTCAAATTCGCCGTGCTGCTCGCCCGCATCCGCGCCCAGCTGCGGCAATACGAGGCGAGCGAGGACGCGGTCTTCCAGATCGGTCCCTACACGTTTCGGCCTGGCTCCAAGCTCCTGACCAACGACAAGGGCTCCAAGCTCAAGCTGACCGAGAAGGAAACGGCGATCCTGCGCTATCTCTACCGCGCCGGGCAGACCGTGGTGGGGCGCGAGACCCTGCTGGCCGAGGTGTGGGGCTACAATTCCAACGTCACCACCCACACGCTGGAAACCCACATCTATCGCCTGCGCCAGAAAATCGAGACCGATCCCTCCAAGGCCAGCATTCTCGTGACGGAGCCCGGCGGCTATAAGCTGATTCCATAATGGCTCTGGACGACGACATCGCGATCCTGACGGCCGCACCGCTCTTCACCCTGCTCGATCGGGATGCGTTGCGGCTGGTGGCGTTCGCGGCCGAAAGCCGGCAGCTGCGCGCCGGCGACATGCTGTTTCGCAAGGGCGATAAATCCGATGGCGGCTACGTGGTCAGCCGCGGCGCGGTGGCCCTCGACGCGCAGGATGACGGATCGCCCGCCACCTTCATCGCCGGCCCCGGCGCAGTGATCGGACGGGCGGCGCTCTTCACCCGGATCGACCGGCCGGCCACTGCCACCGCCCGTGAGCCCTCCACCGTCATCCGCGTCTCGCCCAGCCTCATGCGCCGGGTGCTCGAAGAATTCCCGCAGGCGGCTTTGGCCCTGCAGGGCGCCATGGCCGAGGAACTGGGCCGCCTCAACGACAGCCTGGAGCAGGTGCGGCAGAAGTTGATGGCGATCAAGTAGACAGCGCGTTGCCGCAAGTCCGAGACAGGGTTCGGCGGCCTTAGCCTAAAGAGCATCAAGAGGCGGATGTTTTTTGCGTCGTTAAAGCCGCCTGGTCGCTCCGATGACACAGGGCAGGGCAGGTCCGCTGCCCAATGGTCAGCCGCCGCGCGGCGGAATCTCACAATTCCAGCGTCACCGTCACCGGCACATGATCCGAGGGCCGTTCCCAGCCGCGGGTTTCGCGGCTGATGTCCATGGCCCGCAGGGTGGAGCCGAGATCGCCCGACAGCCAGATGTGGTCGAGCCTGCGGCCCTTGTTGGCCGAAGCCCAATCGGGCGAGCGGTAGCTCCACCACGAAAAGATCTTCTCGGGCTCAGGATGGAGCTGGCGCATGGCGTCGACCCATCCGGCCTCATTGCGCAGGGTCTCGAGGGCCTGCGTCTCGACGGGCGTGTGGCTGACGACATCGAGGAGCTGCTTGTGGCTCCAGACATCATGTGCGAGGGGCGCGACGTTGAGGTCGCCGACGAGAATCGCCGGGGCTCCTGTGGGGTTGGACCGTCCGCCCCAGGCGCGCAGCTCCTCCATGAATTGCAGCTTGTGCTTGAACTTCTCGTTCAGGGCGGGATCGGGAATATCGCCGCCGGCCGGCACATAGAAGTTGTGGATGGTGATGCCGGATGCGCCCTTGGCCTGGGTCAGCGTCACGGTGATATGGCGGGCATCCGCCTTCCCGCACATCTCCATCACGCTGGTGGCGGAGAACGGGTAGCGCGACAGGATGGCGACGCCATTATAGCCCTTCTGGCCCATATGGACGACGAACGGATAGCCGAAGCTCTGGAGCGCCTTCAAGGGAAAGACGTCGTTGGGACACTTGGTTTCCTGCAGGCACAAGACGTCCGGCCGCCGTTCCTCGAGGAAGCGGCGCACCTGCTCGATGCGCAGGCGGACGGAATTGATGTTCCAGGTCGAAACGGTGAGGTTCACGGATGCGGTCCAGCGGCGGGACTCTCCGGCTACGACAGAATGTCCTTCGAGGGAAGGGACCCGGTCATGCGGACTTTCCGATGGGATTCAAACGCTGGTTCGAAACGCCCGACAGGGGGGGGGGCGCGTCACCGTGCGGGCACGTCGTCGCCTGGCCCGAAAAGCCTACCGGCTGCTGCCGATGGTGGGGGCGTTGGGAATGCGGAACAGCGCCTGGTCGATGCTCTTGCGGCGGTCGGCCTTGTTCAGCGTCACAACGGTCTGGAACCCCTGCGGGTCGACGATCCGCCACTGGGTGAGGGTCTGAATCTCAGGATCGAAATACAGGGTAATGCGTGACGTCCCGCCGAGGGTGGAGCTGTCTTCGAGGTTGAGCCGCACGGAATTCGGCTCGCTCGTGATCCCCGTGATGGCGATGTCGCTGCCCAGATTGACCCGTTCGCGCAGGAGGAACTTCAGCGGCGTCTGCTGGATGAAATACATGTCCTGCGTCAGCAGCTTCTTGTCGCGGACCGCCACCGATGTGCCGTCCGCGATCACCTCGAGGGTCGCGGGCGGATCGTATTCGAAACGGATCTTGCCGGGGCGCTGCAGATAGAGCGTCCCGCCGAGCCGGCGTCCATCGCCGCCGACCTGGGTGAAATCCGCCACCATGGTGGACAGGCCGGTGAAATAGGCGTTCGCCCGGTCGACGACCTCGCGGTTCGAGAGTTGCTGCTGCACCTTGGCCACCACGACCGGCCCGGCTGCGGCCGTGACCACGGGTTTAGGCGCAATCACGATGGGTCCGTCGGCAGGCTTGGCCTCGCTTGTGTCCTTGGGCAGAGTGACGGGCTTCAGCGAGGCTTCCCGGACAGGCTGGGGCGGCAACGGCGCGGAGGCCGGCAGCGCCTTTGCGATCTCCCGGTCGATGCCGGCCGGCGGCTCAACGGGCTCGGCTGCGGCCACAACCGGCTCCTCGCGGCGGAACGTCGCGGTGGGAAGAGGCGCGGCAGACAGATTGAACCCTTCGGCGATGGAGGCGATCGTTGCCGGCGCGAGCGGCGCCTTGGGCGGGTGAAAGAGATCCATGGGCACCCCCTGCGCGCCGGCCGCAGACGTTCCGGCCCCGAGAAGGGCCAGGAGGGTCGTGGCGGTGGCAAGGCTCGAGAGGCGCATTCGCAAGAGGCTCCGGCTATCAGTCAGGGTGATGCGGCACTGTACAACCGCATGTGGCTAATCGATGACGCGACGCCAAGGTTCCTGGCCAAGGTTCCGGAACGCGCTGGGGCGGAACCAATCGTCACAGGCGCAGGCCCCATGCTTACTCCTCCACGTCCACGCTTTCGATCAGGATCTCGCGCTTGCCCGCATGGTTGGCGGCCCCCACGATGCCTTCCTTCTCCATGCGCTCCATGAGAGAGGCGGCGCGGTTGTAGCCGATCTGCAGGCGGCGCTGGATGTAGGAGGTCGAGGCCTTCTTGTCGCGCAGGATGACGGCGATGGCCTGGTCGTAGAGATCCCCCGACGGCGCGCCGAAATCGCCCTGGTCGAACACCGCCGTGTCGGCTGCGGCCTCTTCCTCGTCGGCGGTGACCGCCTCGAGATATTGGGGCCTCCCCTGCCGCTTGAGGTGGGCCACGACCTTCTCGACCTCCTCGTCGGAGCAGAACGGCCCGTGCACGCGGGTGATGCGGCCGCCGCCCGCCATGTAGAGCATGTCGCCCTGGCCGAGGAGCTGTTCGGCCCCCATCTCGCCCAGAATCGTCCGGCTGTCGATCTTGGAGGTGACCTGGAAGGAAATCCGGGTCGGGAAGTTCGCCTTGATGGTGCCGGTGATGACATCCACCGATGGGCGCTGGGTCGCCAGCACCACATGGATGCCGGCGGCGCGCGCCATCTGGGCCAGCCGCTGGATCGCGCCCTCGATCTCCTTGCCGGCCACCATCATCAGGTCGGCCATCTCGTCGACGATGACCACGATGTAGGGCAGCGGCTCGAGATCCATGACCTCGTCCTCGTAAACCGCCTGGCCGGTTTCCTTCTCGAACCCGGTCTGGACCGTGCGGGTGATGACCTCGCCGCGGGCCTTGGCCTCCGACACCCGCACGTTGAAGCCGTCGATGCTGCGCACGCCGAGCTTCGACATCTTCTTGTAGCGGTCCTCCATCTCGCGCACCGCCCATTTCAACGCCACCACGGCCTTTTTGGGATCGGTGACGACGGGGGTGAGCAGGTGGGGGATGCCGTCATAGACGGACAATTCCAGCATCTTGGGATCGACCATGATCAGCCGGCATTCCTCCGGCTTCAGCCGGTAGAGCAGCGAGAGGATCATGGTGTTGATGGCGACCGACTTGCCCGAGCCGGTGGTGCCGGCGACCAGCAGATGCGGCATGCGGGCGAGATCGGCGATCACCGGTTCGCCCCCGATGGTCTTGCCGAGGCACAGGGCCAGCTTCTGCTTGGTGTTCTCGAAATCCTGGCTCGCCAGCAATTCGCGCAGGAACACGGTCTCGCGCTTGTGGTTGGGGAGCTCGATCCCGATGGCGTTGCGGCCCTGGACGACGGCCACACGGGCCGAGATCGCGCTCATGGACCGGGCGATGTCGTCGGCGAGCGAGATCACCCGCGACGACTTGGTGCCAGGCGCGGGCTCGAGTTCGTAAAGCGTGACCACCGGTCCCGGCCGCACATTGATGATCTCGCCCTTGACGCCGAAATCCTCGAGCGTCCCTTCCAGCAGGGTGGCGTTCTGTTCCAGCGCATCGGCGGAGACGATCGGACCGACCTGCTTTTTCGGTTCGGCCAGCAGGGTCAGGGCCGGCAGCTGGTAGTCACCCTCGTCCAGCAGGGAGGGCTGGGCCTCACGGGCCATGCGCTTGCCGGGCTTGGGCGCCACGGGAAGCGGGGCGACCCTGGCCGGCTGATGCTCCGGCCGCAGAACGGACGGGAGCGCATCCGCATCCCACGGCTCATCGTCCTCGTCATGGAGCGGCGCCCGCGCCGGGGCGGCCCGTCCGCGCGGCGGAGCCGCGTCCAGATGCGGTTCCCGCCGCTCGAAACCGCGCTCCATCCGGCGAGCGGGCGGGGAGGCGGCGGTCAGATCCTCAGTCTCTCCTGTGCGACGGGCCGCCGCCCAGCGCCGCGCCGCGCTGCGCAGGCTCATCACCCCATGGGCCAAAGCCCCCAGGGAGACGATGCCCCAGCCGGGCTCGTCGGGCGTCGAATCGTCGGCCTCGTCCCAGTCGGCCAGTTGTTTTCCCTTGCGCCGCGGGGCCAGCGGGTCGTCGAATTCTTCCGCCACGTCCCGGTGCGGCTCGTCGGCGAGGCCCAGCCCGCAGGCGGCGCTGAGCGACAGGATCGCCACGATGGCAAAGACAATGCCGAGCACCGCGCTGGCCGAGCCCGTGGCCATGCCGGTGATGGCCCGGGCGCCAGCCAGCACCGCGTCACCGACGACGCCGCCAAGGCCGCTCGGGAGGGGCCAGCGATCGGTGGCGGGCATGGAGCTTGCGAGCGCCGTCGCGGTGGCCGCCCCGATGACCCAGAGGGCGAACCGCAACTGGCGCCGGCTGAGTTCGCCGGATTTCATCAACCGCCATCCCCAGACGGCGAGCGGCAGCAGGGCCGCGATGGACCCGAGGCCGAGGATCTGCATGGCGAGATCCGCCACGATGGCGCCGGGCCAGCCCAGAATGTTGCGGACGGGCGAATCGGTGGCGTTGTTGAGGCTTGGATCGTCGACCGACCAGGTGGCGAGCGAAGCGGCGACGAGTCCTGCGACCAACAGAAGCGTCAGGCCGATGAGCTCCTGCGCACGGCGGGCCACGAAGGCCCGCAAGGCGCTTGCGAGGCCATCATAGGACGAAGAGGAACGGCGGGCGCTGCGCATGGAGGGACCAGACGAAATCGAGAAGACCGGTCCCGATCCTAGGACGTCCGGGGTTAAGGGTCCTTTAACCCTACGGGCGTCCGCGACGATTGACGCGCCGGGCTTGCCGGATCATGGTCCCGCCATGACGATCGGGGTGTCGCAACGCGGGTGGAAACGCACGGCCATGGCCGTGGCGCTCGCCTATGCGCTGGTCCTGCAGGGCCTGTTGCTGGCGCTGGGCGGGGCCACGCACGCGCACGCGGCAGGCTCCCCGCAGACCGCCCTGTGCCTGCCGGGCGCTCAGACCGGTTCGGCAGGATCGCCGCACGAATCCGGCCAGGCCGACCACGCCCTGTGCTGCCTGCTCGGCTGCGGGGCCGTGACGGTCTCGGCCGGTCCTCCCCCGGTGGTGTCATCGCTCCGGGAGCGCCGCCCGATTCTCCTTTCTCTTGGAACGCTGCCGGCGCCCCATGCCCTGCCGGTTGCTTCCGCCGTCCTGCCTGTCGGTTCACGCGCCCCGCCGCGCCTCGCTTGAGGCTGCCACTCCGCGCTTGAAAGACCGAACTCTCATCAGGACCACCTTGTCATGAAACGCCTTCTTGCCTCCGGCGCGCTTGTCGCGACCGGATTCCTCGTCCATGCCGCACCCGCCTTCGCCCATGTGTCGTTCGAAACCCCGCGCGCCACCCAGAACACCACCTACAAGGCCGTGCTGCGGGTGCCGCATGGCTGCGCCGGGCAGCCGACCCTGAAAGTCAGCGTGCGGATTCCCGCCGGCGTCATCGCCGTCAAGCCGATGCCGAAGGCCGGCTGGACCCTCGACACCGTGCAGACGACCTATCCGGCTCCCTACCAGCTCTATGGCAAGCCGGTGAGCGAGGGCGTCGGCGAGATCGTCTGGTCCGGCTCGCTGGCGGATGCCCATTTCGACGAATTCGTCTTCCAGGCGCGGGTCACCGATGCGGTGGCGCCCGGCGCCGAGCTCGCCTTTCCGGTCGTCCAGACCTGCGCCAAGGCAAGCGAATCCTGGACCGAGATCACAGCGCCCGGGCAGGATGCGAACGCGTTGAAGATGCCGGCCCCGACAGTCAGGATCGTCGCCGACGAGACGGCTCCCAAGACGTTCACCGCCGGCACGATCACCGTTCAGCAACCCTGGGCGCGGGCAACGCCAGCGGGCGCGCAGGTCGGCGGCGGTTATCTGCGGGTCACCAATACGGGCAAGGAGGCCGACCGGCTCATCGGTGGCACCTTCCCGCTGGCCGGCCGCGTCGAGGTGCATGAAATGTCGATGGCCGACAACATCATGCGGATGAAGCAGATGACCGACGGCCTGACGATCAAGCCCGGCGAATCCGTCGAGCTGAAGCCCGGCGGTTTCCACCTCATGTTCCTCGACCTGCGCGAGGGTCTGAAGGACGGCCAGGTCCTGTCCGGCACCCTCGTCTTCGAAAAGGCGGGACCGATTGCCGTCACCTACCAGGTCCGCGGCATGTCGGGTGAGGCCGCCGGCGCTCACGCGCATCACTGAGCAGGATCGGACACCATCATGATTCTCAAACGCTCCCTGCTGCTGCCGCTCAGCGTCTTTCTCGTCGCGGCCCTCATGCTTCTCGGCACCCTCCTGTATCTCGCGCCGGGGGGGAAGATCGCGGCCGCGCGGGTGCCGATCGGCGGGCCGTTCACGCTCACGAGCGCGGACGGCAAGGCCTTCTCGAGCGAGAGCCTGAAGGGCAAGCCTTCGGCCCTCTTCTTCGGCTTCACCCATTGCCCGGAGGTCTGCCCCACGACCCTCTTCGACCTCACGGCCGATCTCGAGGCGATGGGGGCGGATGCCGGCAAGCTCAACGTGGTGTTCGTCTCGGTCGACCCGGAGCGCGACACGCCGGAACTGATGAAGACCTATCTGTCGTCCTTCGATCCGCGCATCATCGGACTGACGGGAAACGACGCGACGGTCGCCGCCGCCGCGAAGGAATACAAGGTCTTCTACAAGAAGGTGCCGACCGAGTCGGGCTACACGATGGACCACACGGCGACCATCTTCCTGATGGACCGCAACGGCGATTTCTTCGGGTCGTCGAATTTCCAGGAACCCGAGGCCACGCGCCGCGACAAGCTCAAGCGGCTGGTCCGCGAAGGCTGATCCCGCGCCAAACGACAAAGCCCCGACCGGAAAGGTCGGGGCTTTTTTTGTTGCGTGCCTCTGGAGGGCTTGTTGGCCGGAGCGCCAAGGGACGCTCCAGCGGGATTTCGACGCGTGTCTGGCGCCTTAGTAGTTGTAGGCGCGCTCGCCGTGCTCGGCGAGATCGAGACCTTCGCGCTCGGCTTCGGGCGACACCCGCAGGCCCACGACCATGTCGACGATCTTGAAGAGGATCAGCGAACCGATGCCGGTCCATAGCAGGGTCACCACCACGGCGATGATCTGGGTCCAGACCTGGCCGCCGATGGAGTACTCGCCGACGCCGTAGCCGCCGAGTGCGGGGGCCGCCACGATGCCGGTGCCGATGGCGCCGACGATGCCGCCCACGCCATGGATGCCGAACACGTCGAGCGCGTCGTCATAGCCCAGCGCATTCTTCACGCCCGTCACGGCGAAGTAGCAGACGACGCCCGCCACGAGACCGAGGACGATCGAGCCCATGGGGCCCGCAAGACCGGCCGCGGGCGTGATGGCGACGAGGCCCGCCACCGCGCCGGACGCGATGCCGAGCAGCGAGGCCTTGCCCTTGCCGAAGGCTTCCGCCGTCATCCAGGCGAGACCGGCTGCTGCCGGCGCCAGGATGGTGTTGAGCACGGCAAGCGCCGCGCCGCCGGTGGCCTCGAGGTTGGAGCCGGCATTGAAGCCGAACCAGCCGACCCACAGAAGGCAGGCGCCCACGAAGGTCAGGGTCAGCGAATGCGGGGCCAGCAGATCCTTGCCGTAGCCGATGCGCTTGCCGACGAGGATGCAGCCGACGAGGCCCGCGACGCCCGAGTTGATGTGCACGACCGTGCCGCCCGCGAAGTCGAGGGCGCCGAGGCCGAACAGGTAGCCTTCCGAGAACCACACCATGTGGGCGATGGGCAGGTACACGAAGGTCAGCCACAGGCCGGTGAACAGCAGGATGGCGCTGAACTTCATGCGTTCGGCGAAGGCGCCGACGATGAGGGCCGGCGTGATCGCCGCGAAGGTGAGCTGGAAGGCGAGGAACGAGAATTCCGGAATCGCCACGCCCTTGGTGAAGGTGTCGGCCGTGCTGTCGGTAGTGACGCCGGCCAGGAAGGCCTTGGAGAAGCCGCCGATGATGGCCCCGAGGCTGCCGGGGCCGGACGTGAAGGCCAGCGAGTAGCCGTAGAAGACCCACAGGATCGACACCAGGCTGAACACCGCGAAGACCTGGGTCAGCAGGGAGAGCATGTTCTTGGTGCGCACGAGGCCGCCGTAGAACAGCGCAAGGCCCGGGATCGTCATGAGGATGACGAGGATGGTCGAGACGAGCATCCAGGCGGTGTCGCCCTTGTTGACGGTGGGGGCTACGGCATCCTGCGCGAGGGCCGGCTCGAATGCGAGCAGGCAAAGCCCGGCGCCTCCGAGGATGGTTGCGAGAAGACGACGATTCATCGGATTGAAACTCCGGCAGAAGGACAGGCGGGATGAGGGGAAAGCGGTCTCAGAGAGCGTCGACATCGGTCTCGCCCGTGCGGATGCGAACCGCCTTTTCCAGCGACAGGACGAAGATCTTGCCGTCGCCGATCTGGCCGGTGCGGGCAGACGCGATGATCGCGTCGATCACGCTGGGAACCAGATCGCTGGCTACCGCCACCTCGATCTTCAGCTTCGGCAGGAAGCTCACGGCGTATTCGGCCCCGCGATAGATTTCGGTGTGGCCCTTCTGTCGTCCGTAGCCCTTTACCTCGGTCACGGTGAGGCCGTGGACGCCGAGCGCGGTCAGCGCATCGCGCACCTCGTCCAGCTTGAACGGCTTGATGACCGCCATCACGATTTTCATGGGTTATGCCCCCTTAGTGGCGTAGGCCCGAGCCCGTCTTCTGGCGCGCTCAAAGCCCCGGTTTCCTGATCAACTCCCGCCGCAAGGCGGGTATCGCACCACTCAAAGCAAGAATGATGCCAAACCTTAGGAATCCGGCCCCACCTTCTCCTGCCTATCAAACAGGCAGGAGCCAAAGGATCGTTCGCGGTCAGTCTGCTTAAAAATCAGGCAGGCCGGAGGCGGCGATCCCGGATCAAGCCTTCCTGCGCCACCGAGGCCACCAGGGTGCCGTCCTGCTTGAAGATCGAGCCACGGGAAAAGCCTCGCGCGCCCGACGCGCTCGGCGTGTCCTGCGCATAGAGCAGCCATTCGTCGGCCCGGAACGGCCGGTGAAACCACAGCGCGTGGTCGAGGCTGGCGGCCTGGATGGCCTTGTCGAACACCGTCTCGCCGTGGGGCATCAGGGAGGTGTCGAGCAGCGTCATGTCGGACGCGTAGGCCAGCACCGCCTGATGAATCGACGGATCGTCCGGCAGCGGCTGGGTGGCGCGGATCCAGACATGGAAGATCGGCGGCATCGGATCCTTGGACATGTAGCGCTGCAACTCGACGGGGCGCATCTCGATGGGCCGCTCGCGCTCGTAATAGGTCCGCATCGGCTCCGGCATCGCCGCCACCAGCTGCTGCTGCATGGTCTCCTCGTTGGGGAGCGAGTCGGGTCCGGGAACATCGGGCATCGGCGCCTGGTGATCGAATCCCGGCTCCTCGATCTGGAACGAGGCCGACATGGAAAAGATCGCGTTGCCGTGCTGGATCGCCACCACCCGCCGGGTGGTGAAGCTGCCGCCGTCGCGGATCCGGTCGACCTCGTAGATGATCGGCACCTTGGGGTCGCCCGGCAGCATGAAATAGCCGTGCAGCGAATGGGGTTGGCGGCCCTCGACGGTGCGGCTTGCCGCCACCAGCGCCTGGCCGATCACCTGTCCGCCGAACACCCGCTGCCAGCCGACTTTCGGACTCTGGCCGCGAAACAGGTTGAGCTCGAGTTGCTCGAGGTCGAGGATGGAGAGGAGATTGTCGACGGCGCTGGGCATCTCGGCGGTCCTTAGCTGTGGTGGCCATCCATCAAAGACAGGCGAGCCCTGGTCAAGCCTGACCCGGACCGAACCGGGAGGGAAGCAGAAAACGCAATGCGCCTGCCGCGCTGCCTTGCGGCAATCCTCGCATTGCGGGCGGGCCGGCCTCCCGCTACATCCAAGCGCATGATCCGCGAACTTGCCAATCCGACCCGTTTCATGGGCCTCAGCGGCCGGCTTCTGCCGTGGCTTGCCGCCGCGTCGGCGCTGCTGCTGGCCTTCGGCCTGTATCTGGTCTGGTTCGTGTCGCCTGCGGATTACCAGCAGGGCGACACCGTCCGCATCATGTACATCCACGTGCCGGCCGCCTGGCTCGGGCTCTTCTTCTACGTGATCATGGTGGCGTCCGCCCTGGGCACGCTGGTCTGGCGCCATCCGCTGGCGGATGTGTCGCAAAAGGCCGCCGCTCCCATCGGGGCCGCCTTCACGCTGATCTGCCTCGTCACCGGCTCCCTGTGGGGCAAGCCCATGTGGGGCACCTATTGGCAATGGGATGCGCGGCTCACCTCGATGCTCGTGATGCTGCTGATCTATGGCGGCATTCTGGCCCTCTGGCGCGCCGTCGAGGAGCCCAACCGGGCCGCGCGAGCGGTCTCGATCCTCACCCTGGTGGGCGCCGTCAACGTGCCCATCGTGAAATTCTCGGTGGATTGGTGGAACACCCTCCACCAGCCGGCCTCGGTGTTCCGCCTGGGCGGACCGACGATCCACGCCTCCATGCTGATCCCCCTGCTGGTCATGGCGCTCGCCTTCACGTTGCTCGGGCTGGCCCTGCACCTCTCGGGCATCCGCACGGAAATCCTGCGGCGGCGGGTCCGCACCCTCACCATCCTCGAGGCCGAACGCCTCGACGCACAGGCGGCCTGAGCCATGTCCCACGGGGTTTTCATCGTCGGCGCCTATGCGATCACGGGCCTCGTGGTGGCGGCGCTGATTGTCCGGGCGGTGGTGGATGCCCGCCTCCAGCAGCGGGCGCTCGCCGCGCTCGAGGCCCGCGGCGCCGGACGCCGGTCGGGACCGCGACCATGACGGAGATCGCCCCGCTGGCCGAGGAGGCCAGGCCCCGCCGGCGGCTTTTGGTCCTGCTGCCCGTCCTCGTGTTTGTCGGCCTTGCGCTGCTCTTCGTGTTTCGCCTTGGCGGCGGCGACCCTTCTCAGGTGCCGTCCGCCCTCATCGGCCGCCCCGCGCCCGTCTTCGCGCTCGCCCCCCTCGAGGGCCTGCTCTCGGACGGCAAGCCGGTCCCCGGCCTGACGGACGCGGATCTCAAGGGCCGGACCACCATCGTCAATGTCTGGGCCTCCTGGTGCGGCCCATGCCGGCAGGAGCATCCGCTGCTGATGGACCTCGCCCGCGACCCCGCCGTGCGCGTCGTGGGCATCAACCAGCGCGACAACCCGGACAATGCCCGCCGCTTTCTCGGCGCGCTGGGCAATCCGTTTGCGGCCGTCGGCACCGATCCGAAGGGCCGCGCTTCCATCGATTGGGGCGTCTACGGCGTCCCCGAGACCTTCATCGTCGGCCCGGACGGCACCATCCGCCACAAGCAGATCGGGCCGTTGACGCCGGAGAATATTTCGGGATTCAAGGCGGTACTGGCGAAGGTCGCCGCCCCCTGACTCGGTGTTAGGCACCGCCGAGACTGGTGAACCCCGCTCGTTTCAACCGCACAATCGCAACGTCCAGGGCGCCCAGAAACGCCGAGCGATCCTTCGGGGAAAACGGTTTCGGACCGCCGGTGACGTCGCCCATGGCCCGCAGGTCCTCCATCAGGTTGCGGGTGGCCAGCGCCATGCCGACGGAATTTTGCGTGAAGGGGCGACCCGTGGGGCCTATCACGTCGGCGCCGGCCTGGACGCAGCGGCTGGCGAGCGGAATATCGGCCGTGATCACGATGGCGCCGCGCCCGGCGCGCTGCGCGATCCAGTCATCGGCCGCGTCAAACCCGTCGCTCACCACCACCCGCTCGATCAGCGGGTCGCGCGGGACGGTCAGAAAACTGTTGGCCACCACGAACACCTTGACGCGATGACGCTCGGCCACCTTGTAGATTTCGGGCTTTACCGGGCACGCATCCGCGTCCACGTAGATTTCGATGGCCACGGGCGTCGCCGTCATTGATCATCAATTCCTGTCATTGGGCACTGTTTCGCCCAAATCCAATGACACGTCGCGCAATTCGAGGCGAGGGTCCACCGGACGTGAGAAAGCAATCCCCATCGTGATGTCCGAGGATTCGCCGCCCCGCAGGGGCAGCCTGCGGCCGCGCGTGGCCTCCGCCTGGAGCTCCTTCCGGCATCTGCGCACGACCCATCAGCTCAGCGAGGCCACTTACCGCCTGATTCGCGAGGCGGATGTGGCGGCCCTTCGTCGGGCAGGCCTCGCCCGCATCGTCGTGGCGGCCCTGCTGTTCCTGTCGGTGGTGCTCGCGACCGCAAGCCTCGACATCACCGGCCCTGCCGCCATGAAGCAGATCCGCGCCGCTGAGCTCACCCTCGTGCTCTTCGGCGCGCTTGGCTGGCTCGGCGGGCTTCTGGCAGCGCGGCGGATTGCCGTGCGCAAACTGCCGGCGATCACGGCAAGCCTCGATGCCCTCCTGGTGCTGGGCAACCTCGCCTACAGCCATTGGGGCATCGGCCTTGGCGGCGAGTTCTTTGCCATTTTCCCGGTCGCCTGGGTGGTGCCCATCACCATGGCGGCGGCGGCCATCCACTATCAGCCGCGCCTGCAGGTCTATGTGGCGGCCGTCTATGTGATTGGCCTCTCGGTGCTGGCCTTCAGCGAGGGCGTGTCGCCGCCCGGGGAGCGCAGCGCGGAGCTGGCGCAGCTGGCCGGGTTCTTCTCGCCGCAATCGAACCTCATTCGGATCGTGATGGTGTTTGCCGCCGCCCTGATCCTGATCCTGGTGGCGCGGCAGGGCCGCCTGCTGCTGGAGCGGGCCGTGCGTGAGACGACCCTGCGGGTCAGCCTCACCCGCTATCTGCCGCGCGAACTCGCACCGATCCTGTCCGATCGCACCTTCGACGACCTGCGGGCCGGACAGCGCATTTCGGCGACGCTGCTCTTTGTTGATATCCGGGCCTCCTCAAGCTTCGGCGAGAGCATGGATCCGGCGCGGCTTGCCATCTTCATCTCGTCGTTTCGCCGCCGGGTCGTCAGGGCCGCAACCCAGCACGGGGGGATGATCGACAAGTTCACCGGGGACGGCGCGCTGATCCTGTTCGGCGTGCCGGCAGCGGGTCCCGACGACGCGACGCGCGCGCTTGCCTGCGGCCGTACGCTTCTCGAACTGGTGCGGCGCTGGAACGCCAAGCGCAACTTCGAGCCCGCCCTGCGGATTGGCATCGGGATTCATACGGGAGAAATGTTCTGCGGTGTCGTGGGCGATGACGACCGGCTCGAATTCACCGTTCTGGGCGAGACCGTCAACACGGCGGCGCGCATCGAGCAGGCCACGAAGAACGTCGATTGCGACTGCCTCGCGTCGTGGGATGTGGTCGCGGCCGCCGGCGAGGAAGCCCTGTGGCACGTGGTCGAATGCGAGCCCCTCCCCGGGGTCAGCCGCAAGCTCGTGCTGCTGACGCCGAATGCCGAGGAGCGGGTCTAGACTGACGCGACAGGGTCGTCTCGAAAGCGGCTCAGGCTTCCTTCTTGCTGGCGTCGTAGCGCAGCAGAAGCGGGGTCTGGGCGAGCGCGAAGACGATCGTCAGCGGCATGATGCCCAGCACCTTGAAGCTGACCCAGAAATCCGTCGTCTGGGTCCGCCAGACGATTTCGTTGAGGATCGCCAGGGCGAAGAAGAACAACGCCCAGCGGAAGGTCAGCTTGCGCCAGCCCTCCTCGGTCAGCTCGAACACGCTGTCGAGGACGATCTGCAGCAGGTTCTTGCGAAAATAGAGGCCGCCCAGGAGGATCACGCCGAACAGGGTGTTGACGATAGTGGGCTTCAATTTGATGAAGATCTCGTTGTGCAGGGCAAGCGTCAGGCCGCCGAAGACCAGCACCACGACCCCCGACACCATCGGCATGATCGGCAGCTTGCGCGTCAGCGCGTAGCTGATGGCGAGCGCGATCAGGGTGGCGACGATGAACAGGCCGGTCGCCACATAAATGCGCTGATCGTCCCCATAGCCGAACCGGCCCGAATAGGCATTGGCGACGAAGAACAGCGCCAGGGGCCCGAGTTCGAGGACGAGTTTGAGGAGCGGCGGAAGGCGTTTCTGATCGGTCATGAGGTGTCTTCTAGCCCATTGTCGACGAAAAGGTGGCGGGTTTTCGGCACCCGCCAATCAGGCGTTGTCGAGCCCCGCGATGGCGCGGGCGAAATCCCGCGCCGCGAAAGGCTCCAGATCCTCGACGCCCTCACCGACGCCGATGAAATGCACCGGCAGGCCGAAGCGCGCCGCCAGCGCCACGAGAATGCCGCCCCGGGCCGTCCCGTCGAGCTTCGTCATGACGAGCCCGGTGACGCCTGCGGCCTTTTGAAACAGCTCGACCTGGCTCAGGGCATTCTGGCCGACGGTGGCGTCGAGCACCAGAAGGATGGCGTGAGGCATGTCGGGGTCGCCTTTTTTCAGCACCCGGACGATCTTTTCCAGCTCGGCCATCAGGCCGGTCTTGTTCTGCAGCCGTCCGGCGGTGTCGATGATGAGCACATCGGACCCTGCGGCTTTCGCCGCCACGAGCGCGTCGAAGGCAAGGCCCGCCGCATCCGAGCCCTGGGGGCGGGCGATCACGGGTGCGCCGACCCGGTCGCCCCAGACCTTCAGCTGCTCGATGGCGGCGGCCCGGAAGGTGTCGCCCGCCGCCAGCATCACGCTCAGGCCCTGCTGGCGGAATTTCTGCGACAGCTTGCCGATGGTGGTGGTCTTGCCGGCCCCGTTCACCCCCACCATCAGGATCACATAGGGCTTGCGGGTGCGGTCGATGACGAGGGGCAGGGCCACGGCCGAGAGCGTCTTCTCGACCTCGCGGGCCAGAATGGCCTTGACCTCCTCGGGGGCGATCTCCTTGTCGTAGCGCCCGGCCGAGACCGCCTCGGTGATCCGCAAAGCGGTGGCGACGCCCAGATCCGCCCGCACGAGGGCGTCCTCCAGATCATCGAGGGTCGCCTGGTCGAGCTTGCGCTTGGTGAACAGCCCGGTGACGCTCTCGGACAGCGAGGAGGAGGTGCGGCGCATGCCGAGCGACAGGCGCTGCCACCAGCTCTGGGGTGCATCGGCGGTCGCCGGCGCGGGGACCGGATCGGCTTCGGGCGGGACTTGGGGGGCCGGGACTTGGGGGGCCGAAACTTGGGGGGCAGAGACTTGGGGGGCCGGATCGGCGGCGATCGGCTGGAGATCGGCTCCGGCCAGCGCCTCCGGCAGCGGCTCGGCGGCGACCTCATCAGGTGGCGGCGCTGCGGGGGCGGCGGCGAAATCGGCGGCCGCATTCGCGAGATCGAGCCCTGCCGGCTTCTCCAACTCAGCAGGCGCGGGCGCGGGCGTGGGCGCAGGCGTGGCTTGCGCGTCGGCGGCAGGCGCGACCGTTGAGTCCGGAATCGGCTGCTCGTCCGCCGGTCTCCCGAACAGGCGAGCGAAAAATCCGGGCTTGTCGGGCTTGGTTTCGGCCATGGGGGTGGGTGCCGCCTCTTTACTTGGTGTGCAAGCCTCGATAGCCGAGGCCTCATGAATGCGGAAGAGATAGTGTCGAAAGTGCTCTATCGCGATGCCCTGATGCTCGTGATCGACAAACCCGCCGGCCTGCCGGTGCATCCCGGCCCCAAGGGCGGCGAGACGCTGACGGATCATCTCGATGCCCTGCGGTTCGGCCTTCCACGCCGCCCGGAGGCCGCCCATCGTCTCGACAAGGACACGGCCGGCTGCCTGATCCTGGGCCGGCATCCCAAGGCGCTGGCACGGCTCAACACCCTGTTTCGCGAAAACGCCGTCGACAAGGTCTATTGGGCCGTGGTCGAGGGCGGGCCGGACGACGACGACGGCGAGATCGCGCTGGCGCTGGCACCCAAATCGCCCGATCGCGGCTGGTGGATGAAGGTCGACCCGAAAGGACAGCCGGCGCTGACGCGCTGGCGTGTTGTGGGGCGTCACGAGGGAAAAACCCTGCTGGAGCTGCGCCCCGTCACGGGCCGCACCCATCAGCTGCGCGTCCATTGCGCGGCGTCCGGCTGGCCCATTCTGGGTGATACGATCTACGGCACCGCGCCACGCTTCCACGGCCCCGGCCTGCATCTTCATGCCCGGCAGGTCAGCGTGCCGCTTTATCCCAAGAAACCCGCCATCGTGGTGGTATCGGCGGTTCCGGCGCATATGCGCGAGGCGGTCGACGCCAGCACGGGCGCGTCCTAGCCTCAGCCGGCCAACAGCACGCGCCCGTCATGGCCGGCGATGGTCACCTGCCGGATCTCGCCGCGCGGGACCGGTGCTGAAAAGCGCACCGGCGTGAAGGCCTGCGTGCGGCCGAGCTGGTTCAGTTCGATCAGAACCTCGCGCTGCTGCCCGACCTCCCGGTCGAGATGGGCGATGAGTGCTTCCGCGCCGCGGGCGCGCAGGCGACCGGCGCGCTCCTTCACCACCGCGCGCGGAACCGCGGGCATGCGGGCGGCCGGCGTGCCCGGCCGGGGCGAGAAGGGAAAGACGTGGAGATGGGTCAGGCCGCATTCGTCCACGATGTCGAGGGATCGGGCGAACATGGCCTCGCTCTCGGTCGGAAAACCCGCAATCAGATCGGCCCCGAACACCATGTCGGGGCGCAACGCCCGCACCGTGTCGCAGAAGGCGATCGCATCGGCGCGGCTGTGCCGGCGCTTCATGCGCTTCAGCACCATGTCGTCGCCGGCCTGGAGCGAGAGGTGCAGATGCGGCATCAGGCGGGTTTCGGTGGCGATCACGTCGAGCAGATCGTCATCCGCCTCGACGGAATCGATCGATGAGAGGCGCAGCCGCTCGAGGTCGGGCACGTGGCGCAGCAGGGCCTTGACGAGTTTGCCCAAAGCCGGCTCGCCCGGCAGGTCGCGGCCGTAGCTGGTGATGTCGACGCCGGTCAGCACCACTTCGCGCGACCCGTTTTCAACGAGCATGCGCACCTGGTCGACCACGGCGCCCATGGGGACCGAGCGCGAATTGCCGCGCCCATAGGGGATGATGCAGAAGGTGCAGCGATGGTCGCAGCCGTTCTGCACCTGAACGAACGCGCGGGTGTGTCCGCGCAGCCCATCGACGAGGTGAAGGGCGGTCTCCTTCACGGCCATTATGTCGGTGACGTGGATCTTGTCGCCCGTTCCCACATGGAGATCGCGCAGGGCATGAAACGTCCCGGCCTTCATCTTCTCGTCGTTGCCGATGACCTGGGCCACCTCTGCCATCGCCGCAAAGCTGTCGGGTTCGACCTGCGCGCCACAGCCGGTGACGACGATGCGGGATTGCGGTTTCTCGCGGGCGATGCGGCGGATCGCCTGGCGCGCCTGCCGGGAGGCTTCCTGCGTCACCGCGCAGGTGTTGACGATGACCAGATCCGCAAGGCCTGCCTCTTCCGCATGGCGTTGCATCGCCTCGGATTCGGCGATGTTGAGCCGGCAGCCGAAGGTGACGACCTCGACCGTCATCAGGCCACGGCCGCGAACAGGGCAGGGGAGAACCGGCCCTCGTGCTCCAGGGCGATCGGCCCGGTCATCACAACATGGTCGTCGGCGTCCCGCCAGGCGATCAAGAGATCGCCGCCCGGCAGGGTGACGGTGGCCGTGCGGCCGGTCAGCCCCTTGCGGGCTGCGGCGACAAGCGTCGCGCAGGCCGCCGACCCGCAGGCCCGCGTCTGGCCGGCACCACGCTCCCACACATGCAGCAGGATGTGGTCGGGCGCGAGAATCTGCGCCAGCGAGATGTTGGCCCGTTCCGGAAAGACGGGATCGTGTTCGAGAACCGGTCCGATGCGGGAGAGGTCGTAGGCGGTGGCATCGGCGACGAAAAACACCGCATGCGGATTGCCCATGCTCACCGCCGACGGCCCCTGAAGCTCGGGCAGGCCGGGAAGCGGCGCCACCGCGATGGTGCGGGTATCGGGAAAGGGGATCCCCAACGGAATCTCCTGCCAGGCGAAAAGGGGTGGACCCATATCCACAGCAAACACATCCTCGGCCAACCGTTCGACCGGGAGGAGACCCGCCTTGGTTTGAAGCAGGAGACTGGCGCCCGCAGGCCGGCTCATGGCGGGATCGCTCAGCATCGCCCAGGCAACGCAGCGCGTGCCGTTGCCGCAGGCGCCGGATTCCGAGCCGTCGGTATTGTAGATGCGCAGATAGGCGTCGGTGCCGGGCGTGACCGGATCGTGCAGAACCATAAGCTGGTCGAAATGCGAGCGCGGGTCGGCGGCGATCGCCCGGGCCTCTCCGGCCGAGACGCGCGTGGCGGTGCCGCGCAGATCCAGCACGGTGATCTCGTTGCCGAGACCGTTCATTTTCAGGAAACGGGTGTTCGCGAGCGCGCTCATCAGTCGTATATGGCTCAAAACGCGCGCCATCGCGAGGGGGCGGTGCGCAAGGGTGGAATGCGCCCGAGAACGATCGGTGATGACGGCGTTGGGCTGATCCGGCCGGGGCCGGATCCCGCCACAGTGCTGGCCTCGCGAACACACACAAACGCCTCTATGCTGCGTTGCAATCGTCCTCGTTGATTCGTGAGAGACCCCCGATGCGGCTCCGTCTGATTTCTGTGTGCCTGGCCGTTGCTCTTTGCCCAGGTCTCTCCCTCGCGCAGACCCCCCCGGCGGTCGTGCCGCCGGTCGAGACCGCGCCCTTGCCGCCGCCGCCAGCGGCTCCGGTCGTGCCGGCTCCTGCCCCGTCGCCGCCGCCCGCTGCCCCCGTCCCGCCCGCGCCGGCCATCACCGGGGCCCGGACCACCCTCATTCCGACGCCGGGCGATCCCACCAACGTCGAAGAGGTCATGCTGCCGGGCAAGCCCGCCGCGATCGCCACCGGAACGACCACCTGGGACGAGGCTTTCGAGACCCTCAAAGGGACCTTTGCCAAGATCGAGGCGGAGCTCAAGCGCGCCGGCATCGAACCCACTGGCAAGCCCGTCACGGTCTTCGTGCACACGGACGATCAGGGTTTTCGCTTCGACGCCATGATTCCCATCGCGGCCGCGCCTGAGGGCAAGACCGAACTCTCGCCCGACGTGAGGCTCGGCAAGACGCCGGAGGGCAAGGCCTACCGGTTCGTGCACAAGGATGCCTACGAGGAGATCGACGGCACCTACGAGACGATCACGGCCTATCTCGACGCTAAGGACATCGTCGCCCGCGACGCGTTCATCGAGGAATATGTGAGCGAGATGAAGGACGCCAACGATCCCGATCTCGAGGTGAACATCTACGTCCAGCCCAAGGAGTGAGGCCTCGCCTCACGCCTCCCAGGCTTCGCCCGGACGCAGGGCACGGAACCGCCCGGGCGGGATGTCGGCTGTCTGCAGGGCGGTGGCGAGCGCCGCGACCGGCGCCTCGATTCCCTCGTCGGTCAGCCTGAACGTTCCCCAATGATGCCCCAGGGCCTGCGCGGCGCCGAGAATCTGGAGGGCCTCGACCGCATCCTGCGGGTTCATGTGCATCGGCTGCATGAACCAGCGCGGCTCATAGGCGCCGATCGGCAGGTTGGCCACCCGCGGCGGGCCAAATCGGTCGCTGAGATCGCGGAAGATCGCGCCGTCGCCGAATCCGGTATCGCCCACGTGATAGATCGTGCCTGAGGGTGTGGTGAGCACATAGGCGCACCACAGGGCCATGCGCCGGTCCCGCACGCCCCGCGCCGACCAGTGACAGGCTGGCCGCAGATGCGCGATCACGCCGGACCCGAGATCCGCTGTCCCGTCCCAGTCGTGGGTCTCGACCGCGATGTCGGGAAAGGCTGCCTGGATGATGGTGTCGTTGCCGAGCGGGGCGATCAGCCGCGGCCGGTCCCGCCGCCACAACCGGCCCAGAGTCGCAAGGTCGAGATGGTCGTAGTGATTGTGGGTCAGCAGCACCGCATGGATCGGCGGCAGATCGTCAAACGCGATCCCCGGGGCATTGACCCGCCGCGGTCCCGCGAAAGTGAACGGGCTCGCCCGGTCGGAAAAAACCGGGTCGATCAGAATGTTGAGTCCCGCGACCTGGATGAGGAATGACGCGTGGCCGATCAGCACGATTCGCAGACCTGCCACGGCGGCGGGCGGCACGTCGCGAAACGGACTCGGAAAATGTTTGGGCCAGGGGGTGCGCTCGCGCTTCAGCTGCCACCGGAGCATGTCGCCCAGGCCCTTGTCGGTCGGCTGGGCCGGGAGGTGAAAGCGCACGCCGTCGAAGTGGTCGCTCGGCGGGCCGGCATAATAGGGATTGGGCGCCCGGCCTCCCCCGATCAGCCCTCTGGCAGTGCGGCCCGGAAGGGCGAGAATCCGGCTGATCGTGCGGCGTGTCATGGGCGGTCCCTGTGCGGGGCCCAAAGTGGCGATTGTCGCACCGGCCCGCAAGGGCAGCCCGGCGTTGCGGCGATATGGCCCGCGCCGTCGGAACGGGAGGGCTGCAACCTTTGCCGGCATGCGATTGTCAGGCGGCTCAGGTTGTGATCGGATGTCCGTTAACGCCGCATTAACGCTCCCGGCCAGATGCTGCGTTGCCGACTGAATGACCGTGCCTCTTCCCGTTGCACCGACTTTTTTCTGAAGTTCATGTCCCATGAGTGATCTTCTCGTCAGCATTCGCCGCGCCAAGACCGAGGATTCGGTCGGTCTCTCCCGTGTGTTCGACGCCTCCTGGCGCGAAGCCTATCAGGGCGTCATCCCGGGTCTCGCCCTCGAGAAGCTGATCGCCCGCCGCAGCGCCGAATGGTGGCGCTCGGCCATCGGGCGTGGCCGGCCCCTCGTGGTGCTGGATGTGGGCGAGGGGGTGGTGGGCTACGTGTCATACGGGCGCTGCCGCAACCGCGGGCTGCACGCGGACGGGGAAATCGACGAGCTCTACCTCACGCCGGAATATCAGGGCGTCGGGTACGGCAAACGCCTGTTCAAGGCAGTCCGCAACGATCTGCGCGATCGCGAGATGCCCCGCGTCGCGGTCTGGGCCTTGGCCGACAATCCGCGCGCACGCGGTTTTTACGAGAGCCTCGGCGGGCGCAGCATCGCCCACGTGGAGGAGCGCATCGGCGGCGTTCCGTTAGCCAAGATCGCCTATCTCTTTACCTAATTGCCTCATCGCTTCTTGTTGCCTGACGCGGCTGCCGCTAGTGAAGCGGAAAGCTTGTGGCCTTTTGCCTTCGGAGGAGCCCGTATGCGCCTTGACGCGATCTCGATCGGAAAGAACCCGCCCCACGACGTGAACGTCATCATCGAGGTGCCGCTCGGCGGCGAGCCCATCAAATACGAGATGGACAAGGAATCGGGTGCCCTGTTCGTCGATCGGTTCCTGTATACCGCCATGCGCTATCCGGGGAATTACGGGTTCATTCCCCACACCCTTTCGGGCGACGGCGACCCCTGCGACGTTCTGGTGGCCAATACCCGGGCGATCATCCCCGGCGGCGTCATGAACGTGCGTCCTGTCGGCGTGCTGGTGATGGAGGACAATGCGGGCGAGGACGAGAAGATCATCGCCGTGCCGTCAGCCCACCTCACCCAGCGCTATGATCGCGTGCTCACCTACACCGACCTGCCCGACATCACGCTGAAGCAGATCGAGCATTTCTTCCAGCACTACAAGGATCTGGAGCCCGGCAAGTGGGTGAAGATCCTGCGCTGGGGCGATGCGGCCGATGCGCAGCGACTGATCGTCGAGGGCATCGAGCGGGCCAAGAAGAGCAAGGCCTGAGACCGGACGTCCGCGCGTCAGGCGTTCCCGGCGCGCGGCCTCAAAGAGCCTCGCCTTTCAGCAGGCGCGGCGGCTCCCGTCCAGTGAGGCCCGCCGCCTCGCGGATGAAGAAGCGCTTGAGCGCCGGCAGCCGGTCGACGAGGCCAAGGCCGAGATCGCGGGCGAGCCGGACCGGCAGGATATCGTTTGAAAACAACCGGTTGAGCCCGTCCGTCACGAACCCCATCGTGGTGGTGTCGGTCCGCCTGGCCGATTCGTAGGCGTCGAGAATCTCCGCGCTGCCGGGATCGAGGCCGAGCCGCATGCCGTCGACCACGGCTTCCGCGAGGGCTGCCGCGTCGTGCAGGCCAAGATTGAGGCCCTGTCCGGCAATCGGGTGGATGACATGGGCCGCGTCCCCCAGCAGCGCCAGGCGGTCGCTCACGAACGAGCGGGCGATCCCGAACGACAGCGGATAGGCATGGGGCGCGGTCTCAAACGCGATGCGGCCGAGCTGGAGGCCGAAGCGGCGTTCGAGTTCGGCCAGGAGATCCGCCGAATCGGAGGCCAGCAGCCCCGCCACGTTCTCGGTGCGCTCGCTCCAGACGATCGACGAGCGATGAATCGCCGCGCCGTCCTCGCCGATCTCAGGCTTTAACGGAAGGATCGCGAAGGGACCGGAGGGCAGGAAATGCTCGATCGCACGTCCCTCGTGATCGCGCTCGTGGACGATCGTCGCGACGATCCCCGATTGCCGGTAGGGCCAGGAAATCCAGCCGATTCCCGCCTGTTCGCGCAAACGCGACCGGCCGCCATCGGCCGCCACCAGAAGCGAGGCCGGCAGCACATCGCCTCCCGCGATCTGCACGTCCACATGAGCGGATGTGACCGAAAACCCGTCCACGCCGACAGCCTTCAGCCCGACGCCCGCTTCCTCGCAGGCCGTAACGAGAGCGGCCGTGAGGTCGCCGGCCGTCACCATGTGGGCGAGCGCTTCGCCGTCGCCGACCGACTCGTCGAAGGTCAGGAAGACGGGCCTGACGGGGTCGTTCAGGCGGCTGTCGGTGATGATCATGTCGAGAATGGGCTGCGCCCGTCCCGCCACCACCTGCCAGACGCCCAGGGCTTCGAGCATCCGGCGCGCCGCGGGGGCGATCGCGAAGGCCCGGGTGTCGCCATGGGGATCGCGGTTCAGCCCGGGGTCGCACATGTCGACCGACAGATCGTCGCCAAGGCTCTGTTTGAGGGCGAGCGCCAGCGATAGGCCTCCGAGGCCCCCGCCGGCAATCACGATGCGCGGGCTTTGTGTCGCGCGCTCAGCCGTCTGGCTCATCAAGTCCTCCCGGGCGACTTCCTCCCTATGGCCGATAGTCCCGTGGCCCGACCCTGTCGAGCCCCTTTGTGGGGGGCTCTTCCGGTCACGCTCCTTCAAATCGCCACAGGCGCCCCGGTATGGTATCCGCATCATTGTTGCGGAGTGTCCATGCGTTCCCTGTCAGCCCCTCTCATGGCCGTCCTCCTGGTGATGGCGGCACCCGCATTCGCCCAGGAAGCCCCGCCCGTCCTGTCGCTGCGCCTGCCGGTCGCCTGCGAGATCGGCCGCACCTGCTTCATCCAGCATTATGTGGACCGCGATCCTTCCGCCAAGGTCCAGGATTACCAGTGCGGGACCATGACCTATGACGGCCATGACGGCACCGACATCCGCTTGCCCACCATGGCGGCCGAGCAGGCCGGCGTCCCCGTGGTGGCGGCCGCCGCCGGCACGGTGCTGCGGGTCCGCGATGGCGTTGCCGACGTGTCGATTGCCGGGCGGGGCCGTGAGAGCGTCGACACGCTCGAATGCGGCAACGGCGCGGTGATCGATCACGGGCAGGGGTGGGAAACCCAGTATTGTCACATGGCAAAGGGCAGCCTGGCGGTGAAGCCGGGCGACCCGGTCAAGGCGGGGGACCCGATCGGCCGTGTCGGCCTGTCGGGCATGACCGAATTCCCGCATCTGCATTTCACGGTCCGCAAGAGCGGCACGCTGGTCGATCCCTTCGCGTTCGGCGCAGCGCCCGCCTCCTGCGGCGGCGGACAGGCGTTGTGGGAGGCCGCGGTCCAGGGCCATCTCGCCTATCGGGCAGGCTCCGTGCTGAACAAGGGTTACGCGACCGCTCCTGTCACCATGGCGGGGATCGAATCGGGCGAGACGGAACGGGACGTGCCGACCACCCGCTCGCCCGCGCTTGTGGCCTATGTGCGGGCCATCGGCCTGAAAGGCGGCGACGTCCAGACCCTGACCCTGTTCGATCCGGACGGGAAGGCGCTGGCCGCCAACACCGCCCCGCCGCTCGACCGCGACAAGGCCCAATGGATGATGTTCTCGGGTCTCAAGAGCCCGCCCGGCGGGTTTCGCCCGGGTCTCTACCGCTCGGTCTACAAGGTCGTGCGGGACGGCAAGCCCGCCATCGAGCAGGCCTTCGGCATCGCCCTCAAACCGTAACCGGCGCTTTCAGACGTCGGAGCGGAGCGCTGCGGCCGCGCCAAAGGTGCCCACCACCGCGGCGATGAGGGTGAGGGCGCAGAGAATCAGGAACGGGGTCGCAAACGGCACGGTACCGCCCAGGGCCGCATTGGCGGCGGCGACGCCGAAGATCAGCGTCGGAATCATGAAGGGCAGGACGATGATCGACAGGATCAACCCGCCCCGTCGCAAGGAGGCCGTCAGCGCGGCCCCGACCGCCCCGAGGAAGGTCAGCGCCGGGGTGCCCACCAGCAGGGTCGCGGCTGTCGCCAGCATGCCTTCGGGGCTCAGCGCCACCAGCAGGCCGAACAGGGGGACGGCCAGCGCCAGCGGCAGGCCCGTCACCAGCCAATGGGCCAGCACCTTGGCCAGCACCACGATCTCGAGCGGCACCGGCGACAGGCGCAGCAGGGCCAGCGAACCGTCTTCCTCATCGGCCTGAAACAGCCGGTCGAGGCCGATCAAGGTCGAGAGGAGCGCTGCGATCCATAGGATGGCCGGGCCGATTCGCGACAGGAGATTGAGATCGGGCCCGAGCGCGAAGGGGATGAGCGTGACGATGGCGAGGAAAAACACGAGGCTCATCGTCCCCGATCCGCCGACCCGGGCGGCAAGTTTCAGATCGCGGACCAGCAGGGCGCGAAACGATCCCATCATGCGATCCCCGCCGGGTTGCGTCCGATGGTCAGCTCCCTGGCGTCCGCGAGGCCCAGATTCTGGTGGGTCGCCACGACGATCATCCCGCCCTCGGCGCGGTGCGCCTCCATGAGCCGCAGCAGCAGGGCCTGCGAGGCGGTATCGAGGGCGGCACTCGGCTCGTCGAGCAGCCAGAGCGGCCGATGGGCGACGAGCAGACGGGCGAGCGCCACCCGGCGGCGCTGTCCGGCCGACAGATAGGCGACAGGCAGATGGAGCGCGTGGGCCAGGCCCAAAACCGCCAGCGCGTCTTCCGGCATGGCGCGCGGTTCGCCCAGGAAGTCGCGCGCGAAGGCGAGGTTCTCGCCGGCCGTCAGCGCGCCCTTCAGAGCCTCCCGATGGCCCACCACATGCAGACATTCTGGCAGGAGCCGCTCGCCGGCCTCGCTCAGGTGAATGGCGCCTTGAGCCGGCGCCAGGCGACCGGCGAGGATGTCGAGCAGGGAGGATTTGCCGGCGCCGTTGCGGCCCAGCACCATCAGGGCCTCGCCGGGGCTGAGCGTGAAGGACAGGCCGGAGAAGATCCGGCGCTCGCCCCGCTCGCAGGCAAGATTCTCGACCCTGATACGCAAACTGCCGGACCCCCGCCGTGATTCCACCCCAGAATGGTTCTAAACCGTGTAGCGGGGTCGTTCGAAATGATCTATATCACCGTTGGCTGCGCCGCGCGCCAAGCGTCCAACCCGCTTAAGCGCGCCTTCTCTCCCCATCCGGGCACCCCCGGAGCGGCGCGCGCTTATCGCGCTTTCGGCCGAACACCCAGTTCGTAACCCAATGCACGCGAGGATTCGCCGTGACGCTCTCCAACAGCTTTAAAGCCCTCCAGACTCTCAAGGTCGGCGACAAGACCTACTCCTATTATTCGCTCCCCGAGGCCGAGAAGAACGGCCTGAAGGGCATTTCCAAGCTCCCCTTCTCGATGAAGGTGCTGCTCGAGAACCTGCTGCGGTTCGAGGACGGACGCACCGTCACGAAAGCCGATATCGAGGCGGTCGCCGCCTGGGTCGACAATCGCGGCAAGGCCGAGAAGGAAATCGCCTACCGGCCCGCCCGCGTGCTGATGCAGGATTTCACCGGCGTGCCCGCCGTCGTGGATCTGGCCGCCATGCGCGACGCCATGAAGGGCCTGGGCGGCGATCCCCGCAAGATCAACCCGCTGGTGCCCGTCGATCTCGTCATCGACCATTCGGTCATCGTCGACGAATTCGGCACCCCCAAGGCCTTCGACCGCAACGTGGAGCTGGAATACCAGCGCAACGGCGAGCGTTACCGCTTCCTCAAATGGGGCAAGTCGGCCTTCGAGAATTTCTCCGTCGTGCCCCCCGGCACCGGCATCTGCCACCAGGTCAACCTCGAATTCCTCTCGCAGACCGTCTGGACCCGCAAGGATCCGGCGACCGGCACCGAGATGGCCTATCCCGACACGCTGGTGGGCACCGATTCGCACACCACGATGGTCAACGGTCTGGCCGTCCTCGGCTGGGGCGTCGGCGGCATCGAGGCTGAGGCCGCCATGCTCGGCCAGCCGGTCTCCATGCTGATCCCGGAAGTCATCGGCTTCAAGCTCACCGGCAAGCTGCGCGAAGGCATGACGGCGACCGATCTGGTGCTCACCGTCACCCAGATGCTGCGCAAGAAGGGCGTCGTCGGCAAGTTCGTCGAGTTCTTCGGCCCCGGCCTCAACGACATGACGGTGGCCGACCGCGCGACCATCGGCAACATGGCGCCCGAATACGGCGCCACCTGCGGCTTCTTCCCGATCGACAAGCGCGCCATCGAATATCTCACCACCACCAGCCGCACCGATGAGCGTATCGCGCTCGTCGAGGCCTACGCCAAGGCGCAGGGCATGTGGCGCACCGCCGAGACCGCCGACCCGGTCTTCACCGATACGCTCGAACTCGATCTCGACGACGTGCAGCCCTCGCTTGCCGGTCCCAAGCGTCCGCAGGACCGGGTCACCCTCGACACCGCCAAGACCGCGTTCGAGTCCGCGATGGACAAGGAATTCCGCAAGGCCGGCGAACTTCACAAGCGGGTCAAGGTGGAGAGCGCCAACTTCGATCTCGGCCATGGCGACGTGGTGATCGCGGCCATCACCTCCTGCACCAACACGTCCAATCCGAGCGTGATGATCGGCGCCGGCCTGCTCGCCCGAAACGCGGTCGCCAAGGGCCTGAAGTCGAAGCCGTGGGTGAAGACCTCGCTGGCCCCCGGCTCGCAGATCGTCGAAGAATATTTCCGCAAGGCGGGCCTGCAGGGCGATCTCGATGCGCTCGGCTTCAACCTCGTGGGCTTCGGCTGCACCACCTGCATCGGCAATTCCGGCCCGCTGCCGGAAAACGTCTCGAAGGCCATCAACGACAATGACCTCGTGGCGGTGTCGGTGCTGTCCGGCAACCGCAACTTCGAGGGCCGCGTGAACCCCGACGTCCGGGCGAACTACCTCGCCTCGCCGCCGCTGGTGGTGGCCTACGCGCTTGCCGGCTCGATGTTCATCGACATCTCCAAGGACCCGCTCGGCATCGGGTCCGACGGCCAGCCCGTCTATCTCAAGGACATCTGGCCGTCGTCGACGGAGATCCAGGAATTCATCGACCGCACGATCACCAGCGAGCTGTTCGGCAGCCGCTACGCGGACGTGTTCACGGGCGACGACAACTGGAAGGGCGTCACGGTCGAGGAAGGCCTCAACTTCAAGTGGGACATGGGCTCGACCTATGTGCAGAACCCGCCGTATTTCGAGGGCATGACCAAGCAGCCCAAGCCCATCACGGACATCGCCAATGCGCGCATCCTGGGCCTCTTCCTCGATTCGATCACGACCGACCACATCTCGCCGGCGGGCAACATCCGTGCCAATTCACCGGCGGGCAAATATCTGCTCGAGCATCAGGTCGCGGTGGCGGATTTCAACCAGTACGGCACCCGCCGCGGCAACCACGAAATCATGATGCGCGGCACCTTCGCCAATATCCGCATCAAGAACCAGATGGTGCGCGACGAGGCCGGCAACGTGGTGGAAGGCGGCTACACCATCCACCATCCGTCGGGTGAGCGGATGTTCATCTACGACGCCGCCATGCGCTACCAGGAAGAGGGCGTGCCGCTCATCGTCCTGGCCGGCAAGGAATACGGCACCGGATCGTCCCGCGACTGGGCCGCCAAGGGCACCAACCTCCTCGGCGTGCGCGCCGTGGTGGCCGAGAGCTTCGAGCGCATCCACCGCTCGAACCTCGTCGGCATGGGCGTGGCGCCGTTCGTGTTCGAGGGCGAGACGTCGTGGACATCGCTCGGTCTCAAGGGCGACGAGACGATCACCATCCACGGCCTCGCCGAAGGCCTCAAGCCGCGCCAGCGCATGGAGATGGAAATCACCTCCGCGGATGGATCGGTCCAGAAGGTCCCGCTCGTCTGCCGCATCGATACGCTCGACGAGCTGGAATATTTCCGCCACGGCGGCATCCTGCAATACGTCCTGCGCCAGCTCGCAGCCTAAGCAGTCCGGCTTCCCCGCCGCACACCTGCTCCAAAAAAATCGCCCGCCTCTCGGCACACGAGGGGCGGGCGTTTCTGTGTCGATCGTGCTCTGCGACGGACGGGTTTCGTCAGATCACAAAGAAATCCGCCGCGGTGAGCTTGAGGCCCTTCTTCAGGACGGCGAATTCGATGGCGGGTTTTCCGCCCGAACCGTCGATGTCGTAGAAGAGGCCGCCCGTCTTGGCGTTGTAGACAACGTGGTCGTCTTTGTCCTTGGCCGCGGTGCCGATGGTGAAGAACGCCTTGTTGAGCTTGCCCGGGTGCGCTGACGTGCCCTTGCCCAGCGTCTTGAAGACCGCGTTGCCGAGGTGAATGGAATCGTCCCTGACGTTGAAATCGGTAATCGTGTCGAGATTGGTCTTCTTGTTCAGCCGGGTGTCGAACACGAAGATGTCCTGGCCCGTGCCGCCGGTGAGCATGTCCTTGCCGGCGCCGCCGACGAGCCTGTCGTTTCCGGCGTTCCCGTTCAAGGTGTCGTTGCCGCCGAGGCCGAACAGGACGTCGTTGCCGCTCACCCCGATCAGCGTGTCGTTGCCGGCGCTTCCGACTTTCGGAACTCCCGTGCCCGCGCCCGTGCCCGTGCCAGTTCCGGTGCCGGTGCCGGTTCCGGTTCCGGTTCCCGTCCCGCCATCGCTGTTGAGCGTCATCCGGCCCGTCGCGAGGTCGATCGCATAGGTGGCCGTGGCGGTCTGGCCGTTCTCCGTCACTGATACGGCAGCCGTCTTGGTTCCGCCCGCCGCATAGGCGTGCGTGAAGGACGCCTTGCCGGCGGACGGCTGCACCGTGCTGGTCAGGCCGTCGCCCCACGCGATGGTGGCGGACGTCGCCTGGCCGACATCGAAGCTGACCTCGACGAACTGCTTGCCGGTGACGGCGGTCGTGTGGGCCCGAAAGAGCAGGTCCGTCGCGTAGATGTCGCGCTCGTTGTTGACGTCGCCCGGCACGAACCCGCCGAAGCTGTCGAACACCACATGGCGGGCATCGGGCGTCATCTGCGGATTGTAGCTGTTGTGGTCGGAGCCCTGTGCGGTCTCACCGGTCAGCGTGGTCGAGAGCCGGATGATCTCGCCGGTCGTCAGATCCTTGCGAAAGATGTCCTGCGCGCCGTTGGTGTCGCCGGGCACCAGTTTCGAGCCGAGGCTGGTGAACACCACATAGCGTCCGTCGGCACTGATCTGCGGCGCCAGGCTGTCGCCGTCGGATTGCGCGCCGGTGGCGCTTGTGGAGACGCGCAGAATTTCGCCCGTCATGAGGTTCTTGCGGAAGATGTCGTATTTGCCGTTGGTGTCGCCGGGCACGAGGGCGCGGGCGAGGCTGGAGAACACGACGTAGAGCCCGGAATCGCTGATCTGCGCCTCCTTGCTGTGGTTCGTGCCCTGGTTGCTGTCCTTGTCGCAGGAGATCAGGAAGAGCTCCTGGGTCTCCAGGTTCTTCATCAGCACCTGAGCGGTGCCGCTCGATGGAATGAGGTCGGTGGCGATGCTGGAAAAGAGGACGAACCTGCCGTCTCCGGTGAACTTGCCGTCCCAGCTGTTGCCGTCGTGCCCCTGCTGGCCCTGCACGCCGATCGACACCCGCGTGACCGCGCCGCCAGCGAGCGTCTTGACGAAGATGTCCTTGCTGCCATTGGTGTCCCCGGTCACCAGATTGCCGGCCTCGCTGGCGAACACCACGCGGGTGCCATCCGGGCTGAAGCGCGGCGACATGCTGGCGCCGTTGGCGAGCGCGCCGCCCGATGTCCTCGAGATAAGCGTCGTCGTGTGGGTCTGCAGGTCGGTCAGAAAGACGTCCTCGACGTCATTGGTGTCTCCGGCGACGAGGTCGTTGGCCGTGGACGAGAACAGCACATAGCGGCCGTCGGGGCTGATCGCCAGGTCGTAGGCCTCGGTGGGCGCGCCGCCGGGATTGGTGGTGACCCGAACGATCTCGCCGGTTTGGAGGTCCTTGCGGAAAATATCCGGCTGGTTGTTGGTATCGCCCCCCACGAGTGCGGCGTCGCTGTAGAACACGGTATAGCGCCCGTCCGGGGTGAGTTGCGGCCTGAAGCTCTGGCCGTTGGCAGCGGTGGCCTGGACCAGGATGTCTTTTTCGGTTGGACGCGCGAAAGACGCAAGCGTGATGGTCGGCGACACGGGACTCTCCAGAGTTCGGTTCGGTACAATATAACATATAGAAACGGGATGAGTTCCATGCGGTGCTGAGGCGCACCCCCCGATGGAGGGAACCGGCCGGTTCTTGACTCCCGGAGCTTTTGCCCATACCTCCTGCCCGCAAATCATGTGAGCGTGCCCAATTGAGCCGCCGCCCAGCCCGCGAGGCTGGAGGTCCACGTCCGACAGCGCGATGCGCCCTCGGGCGCGCTCCTGTTTGGGTATGGGGTCGGGTTTGGACCGGATGGGAGACGGCATGGCGGGAGACACATTGCGCATCGAGGACGCGGTCAACGAGACCTGCCCGTGGTCGGGAAAACCGATCGCGGCGGATTCGCTGACCCGCTATCGCGATGCCGTGGTGGGCTTCTGCAATCCCGGCTGCCGCGACAAGTTCGAGGCTGCCACCGCGCATTTCGACAAGGCGCTGGAAGCCCGCGACGTGCCGCTCCTCGCGAAGGGAATTGAATAGCCATGTTCGAGGGCCTGTCCGACAAACTCTCCACCATTCTCAACGGCCTGACGCGCCGCGGCGCGCTGACCGAGGAGGACGTGAACGCGGCCCTGCGCGAAGTCCGCCGGGCATTGCTCGAGGCCGACGTCGCGCTCGAGGTCGTGCGCTCCTTCACCGACAAGGTGCGGGCGCGGGCGGTCGGCGCGGAGGTCGTCAAGTCGGTCTCGCCGGGCCAGCAGGTCGTCAAGATCGTCCATGACCAGCTCGTCGAGATGCTGGGCGCGGATGCGGCGGTCATCGATCTCAACGCACCGGCCCCCGTCGCCATCCTGATGGTCGGCCTCCAGGGCTCGGGCAAGACGACGACCACGGCCAAGATCGCCAAGCGGCTGACCGCGCGCGACAAGCGCCGGGTGCTGCTGGCCTCCCTCGATACCCGCCGCCCGGCCGCTATGGAACAGCTCGCGGTCCTGGGCCAGCAGGTCGGCGTCGACACGCTGCCGATCGTTGCCGGCCAGACCGCCGTGCAGATCGCCCGCCGCGCCATGGAGGCCGCCCGCCTTGGCGGCTACGACGTGGTGATGCTCGACACCGCCGGCCGCGTGACGGTCGACGAGAGTCTGATGCTGGAGGCCGCCGAAGTCAGGGCCGCCACCAACCCGCACGAGGTGCTGCTCGTTGCCGACGCGCTGACGGGTCAGGACGCGGTCAACACCGCGCGGGCCTTCGACGAACGCCTCGGCGTCACTGGCATCGTGCTGACCCGCATGGACGGCGATGCCCGCGGCGGCGCGGCGCTTTCCATGCGCGCCGTCACCGGCAAGCCGATCAAGCTTGTGGGCACCGGCGAAAAAGTCGATGCGCTGGAGGAATTCCACCCCTCGCGCGTCGCCAACCGCATCCTCGGCATGGGCGACATCGTCTCCCTGGTCGAGAAGGCGGCGGAGAATTTCGACCAGGCGCAGGCCCAGCGCATGGCCGACAAGATGCGCAAGGGCAAGTTCGATCTCGAGGATCTGCGCGACCAGCTCGCCCAGATGGAAAAGATCGGCGGCATCGGCGGCATGCTGGGCATGATGCCCGGCATCGGCAAGATGAAGGCGCAGCTCGAGAACGCCAATCTCGACGACAAGGTCATCAAGCGCCAGCGCGCCATCATCGATTCGATGACCCCGAAGGAGCGCCGCAACCCGGATCTCCTCAAGGCGTCGCGCAAGAAGCGGATCGCCGCGGGCTCGGGCGCGAAGGTCGAGGAGGTCAACAAGCTCCTCAAGATGCACCGCCAGATGGCCGACGTCATGAAGATGATGGGCGGCGGCAAGGGACGCGGCATGGCCGGCGCCCTGGGCAACATGTTCGGCATCGGCAAGGGCGGCATGGGCGGGATGGGCGGCATGCCGCAACCCACGCCCGAGCAGATCGAGGCGATGCAGAAGCAGATGGGCGGCGGGGGCGGCCTCGGGCCGATGCCCCCCGGTCTTGCCGGCGGCGGCAAGGGCCCGCCGGGCCTTCCCGGCCTCGGCCCGAAGATCCCCGGCCTGCCGGGCCTCGGCGGGTTTCCGTTCGGAGGCAAGAAGAAGTGAGTTTCTGCCGGCTCGGCCTGCGTTCAGCGGGCCGGGACGGCAGCCGAGAAGTCGATCAGGACAACGCTAAAAGGAGCACATAATGTCCCTCAAGATCCGTCTGACCCGTGGTGGCGCGAAGAAGCGTCCCTATTACCGTATCGTTGTGGCCGATGCCCGTTCGCCCCGCGACGGCCGTTTCATCGACAAGGTCGGCACCTATGACCCGATGAAGCCCAAGGACGATGCCTCGCGCGTCACCCTCGAGACCGACAAGATCACCGCCTGGCTTGCCAAGGGCGCCCAGCCGACCGACCGCGTCCTGCGCTTCCTCGATGCGGCAGGCCTCGTGAAGCGCAATGCGCGCAACAACCCGCAGAAGGCGGTCCCCGGCAAGAAGGCCCAGGAGCGTTCGGATGCGCGCGCGGCCGCTGCCGCTGCCGCAGCAGCCCCCGCCGAAGGCGACGCGGCGTAACGCCGATGACGCGGGAGCGCCCCCCTTCGCGCTCCACCTCGCCTCTCCCCCCAGCGGGGAGAGGCAGGGGTGCGGCTGCAAGCGTGAGACCCGCAAAGGGCGCGCTTGCAGCCCCACCCTCTTCGCCGCGCCGTCCGGAGGCCACGACCGCACCGCCGGGTCCCGATCTCGTGCTGCTCGGCGAATTCGGTCGCGCCCACGGCCTCAAGGGCGAAGTGCGGCTGAAATCCCATACGGGCGATCCCCTCGCCGTCGGGTCCTACGGCCCGCTGACCGGGCAGGATGGACGTCCCTACACCATCACGCAGCCCCGCCAGGCACCGGGCGGCGCGCCCGAGATGCTGGTGGTGCGGGTGTCCGGCGTGGCGACGCGGGAAGCCGCCGAAGCGTTGAACCGCATCGCCCTCTACCTGCACCGCGACAAGCTGCCCAAGGCCGAGGACGACGACGAATTTTTGCTGGCCGACCTGATCGGCTTGGCCGTGCGCGACGTCGACGGGATCGTGATCGGCACCATCGTGGATGTGCCAAATTTCGGCGGCGGCGATCTTTTGGAAATCGCCCCGGCGGCCGGCGGGAGCTCGGCCTTCCTGCCCTTTACCCGGGCCTTCGTGCCCACCGTGTCCCTTGCGGAGGGCCATGTGGTGGCGGCCCCGCCCGAGGACCTGTTCGCGGCGGCCGAGCCGGATGGACCCGAGGACGACGTGTGAGCTTCCGGGCCACCATCCTCACCCTATATCCGGAGATGTTTCCCGGCCCCCTTGGCGTCTCCCTGTCCGGCGACGCGCTGGCGCGCGGGATCTGGTCGCTGGACGCCCGCAATATCCGCGACCACGGCATCGGCCGGCATCGCAATGTGGACGACACGCCGGCCGGCGGCGGTCCCGGCATGGTGATCCGCTGCGACGTGCTGGCCGCGGCCCTCGATGCCGCCGAGGAGCCGGGTGAGAGCCGCCCCCGCCTGCTCATGAGCCCCCGCGGCCGGCCGCTGACCCAGGCGCGCGTGCGCGACCTTGCGGCAGGGCCCGGCGTCACCATCGTGTGCGGACGGTTCGAAGGGGTCGACGAGCGCGTCATCGCGGGCCGTGACCTCGAGGAAATCTCCATCGGCGATTATGTGCTGTCGGGCGGCGAGATGGCCGCCATGGTGCTGCTCGATGCCTGCATCCGCCTGATGCCCGGCGTCATGGGCAAGGAAGCCTCCGGCACCGAAGAGAGCTTCGAGGGCAACCTGCTCGAATATCCCCATTACACCCGGCCGCGGGAATGGGAGGGACGGGCGATCCCCGAGGTCCTGCTCAACGGCAATCACGCGGCCATGGCCCGGTGGCGGCGCGAGGAGGCCGAGAGGATCACCCGCGAGCGGCGGCCGGATCTGCTCTCCGACCGTCGCTGAGAGGCGTCACGTGGCCGGGGTTTCGGCGACCGCGCGGCCCGCGCGGCCAAGCCGCCATTTGAGATTGACGCCGGCGCTGCCGATGAGGATCAGCGCAATCCCGCCCCATTGCGCGACGGACAGCTCGCGACCGTAGACCAGGAAGTCGATCATGATCGCGACCGCCGGATAGATGAACGACAGCACCGCCACGCGGGCCGTCGGCAGCTTCTGCAGGGCCGAGTAGAGCAGGATGTACATGACGCAGGTGTGCACCACCCCCAGGATCACCAGGTCGGCCCATTGGCTGTTCTGCGCCGGCAGAGCCGAGACATCCGCCATCGGGGCCAAAAGGAGCGTTCCCAGCGCGACTTGGACCAGCGCGATCAGGTGCGGCGGGATGCCCTTGAGACGCTTGGCGACGACCGACGCGACCGCATAGAGGAACGCGGCTCCAAGCGCGAGACACAGGCCGCCCAAATAGCCGTCCGTCAGGGACATGCCGGTTGTGTCGATCCTGATGACCAGGAGCAGGCCCGCAAACGCGATGGCGATGAACCCCAGCGCATCCCGCGTGGGCTTCTCGCCGAACAGGAGCCGACCGAGCAGGATCAGGAAGAACGGCTGGGTGTTGTAGACGGCGGTCGCGATGGAAATGGAGGCGAGCCGGTAGGACGAGAACAGAAGCACCCAGTTCATCACGATGGCGACGCCGCCGAGGAGGGCGAGCGCGAGGGTCTTGCCCTTCAGCCGCCACGGAAACAGCAGGCCGCGCAGGCCGCAATAAACCGACAGGCTGATGGTGCCGAACAGGCACCGGAAGAACACCACATTCCACACATTCTGGCCGGACTCGACCACGAAATACCCGATGGTGCCCGACAGCACCATGGCGAGCACCATCTCCGTGGCGCCCCACCGTCCCGTTGATTCACGCATTGTCTCTCTCCTCGTGTTGGAGGGACTTTACGGCGCCGATCCGCCACCGTACCGTGGCGTTCGAAGGCGTCACGCGGCAATCGGTTTCAAAATCATGGCGCAAGCTGTCAGGAAAATCCGAAACGAAACTCCCGCCGACGACGAGGTCAACCGCACGCTGATCGCCGCCCTGATCAAGGACGCCCGGCTCTCTGTCGCGGACCTCGCGCGCAGCGTGGACATGTCGGCGCCTGCGGTGGCCGATCGCCTGCGCAAGCTCGAGGAGGCCGGGCTCATCGGCACCTATACGATCGACGCGGATCTGAAGGCCTGGGGCTATCCGCTGATCGCCATCGTGCGGATCAAGCCCCTGCCGGGTCAGCTTCACATGGTCGAGCGGATTCTGGTTGAAACGCCCGAGGTGATCGAATGCGACAAGGTGACGGGCGATGATTGCTTCATTGCGCGCTACGCCCTGCGCAGTATCGACGAGCTCGATCCCATGCTGGACCGTATCGCCCAGCGGGCGCAGACCAGCACGGCCATCGTGAAGGCCTCGCCGGTCAGGCGGCGGATGCCCTCCCTGCCGGGCGCCTGAGCGTCTCGACAAGGCCCCGGAACTCCTGTATAGCCCGCCACAATTCACAACAGGACGCCGAAATCCTGCGGGCATCGGGATCTTCCCGAAAGCTGCGCGACGGCTGGAGTATCGACCATGAACATCATTCAACAGCTCGACCAAGAGCATATCGAGAAGCTCGGCAAGACCATTCCGGATTTTCAGCCCGGCGACACCGTGATCGTCAACGTGAAGGTCAAGGAAGGCGAGCGCAGCCGCGTGCAGGCCTATGAAGGCGTCTGCATCTCCCGCGCTGGTGCCGGCTTCCAGGAAAGCTTCACGGTCCGCAAGATTTCCTACGGCGAAGGCGTGGAGCGCGTGTTCCCGGTCTATTCGCCCAACATCGATTCCATCAAGGTCGTGCGCCGCGGTCTCGTGCGCCGCGCCAAGCTTTATTACCTGCGCGATCGCCGCGGAAAGTCGGCCCGTATCGCCGAGCGTGTCGACCGGCAGCCCGTCAAGGGCGCCAAGGGCAAGGCTCCGGCTGCCGCCGAGTAATCCTGCGCAGCAGGACGTGAGACAAGCGCGGCTTCGGTCGCGCTTTTTTCGTTTTCCGGCCATGGCCCCACAGAATTTAATTGCGCGGCAGGGCAGGTCGGCTATGCACACGTGTCTTGCTGCGCCCTCACGACATCTTTTCGCGATGCCGGAGACCGGCTAAAGACCCCATCGGACTGACCTGAACGCGCGTTGGAATGAGAACAATGGCCAAGCCCCGCACCATGTACGACAAGATCTTCGACGCTCACGTCGTCGACCGGCAGGATGACGGGACGTGCCTTCTCTATATTGACCGCCACCTTGTCCACGAGGTCACGTCCCCGCAGGCCTTCGAGGGGCTGCGCCTGACCGGCCGGCAGGTCCGCCAGCCCGGCAAGACGCTCGCGGTCGTCGATCACAACGTGCCGACCACCGACCGCACCCACGGCATCGAGGATCCGGAATCGGCCATCCAGGTCGAGACGCTGGCCCAGAACGCGCGCGATTTCGGCGTCGAATATTTCAACGAACTCGATACCCGCCAGGGCATCGTCCACGTGGTCGGGCCCGAACAGGGCTTCACGCTGCCCGGCATGACCATCGTGTGCGGCGACAGCCACACCTCGACGCACGGGGCATTCGGAGCGCTGGCGCACGGCATCGGCACATCCGAGGTCGAGCATGTGCTCGCGACCCAGACGCTGATCCAGAACAAGGCCAAGAACTACCGCGTCACCGTCGACGGCGTATTGCCGGAGGGCGTGACCGCCAAGGACATCATCCTGTCCATCATCGGCGAGACCGGCACCGCGGGCGGTACCGGCCACGTGATGGAATATGCCGGCGAGGCGATCCGCGCCCTGTCGATGGAAGGCCGCATGACGGTCTGCAACATGGCCATCGAAGGCGGTGCCCGCGCGGGCCTCATCGCGCCCGACGAGAAGACCTACGCGTATCTCAAGGACCGGCCCAAAGCCCCGAAGGGCGAGGCCTGGGACGCGGCTGTGCGCTACTGGGAAACGCTGGCTTCCGACGAGGGCGCGCATTTCGATACCGAGCTGCGGCTCGATGCGGCGAGCCTGCCGCCGATCGTCACCTGGGGCACGAGCCCCGAGGACGTGATTTCGGTGGCCGGTGCGGTCCCTGATCCCGACAGGATTCCGGCCGAGAACAAGCGCATCTCGAAATGGCGCGCGCTCGACTATATGGGCCTCAAGCCCGGCACGAAGATCACCGACATCACCCTCGACCGGGTCTTCATCGGCTCCTGCACCAATGGCCGCATCGAGGACCTGCGGGTCGTGGCCAAGATGGTCGAGGGCAAACGCGTTCATGATGCGGTCAGCGCCATGATCGTGCCCGGCTCCGGCATCGTGAAGCTGCAGGCCGAAGCCGAAGGGCTCGACAAGATCTTCCGGGCGGCGGGCTTCGACTGGCGTGAGCCGGGCTGCTCCATGTGCCTTGCCATGAACGCCGACAGGCTGGCCCCGGGCGAGCGCTGCGCCTCGACGTCGAACCGCAATTTCGAGGGCCGTCAGGGCTTCAAGGGCCGGACTCATCTCGTCTCGCCCGCCATGGCGGCGGCGGCGGCGATTGCCGGCCGGTTCGTCGATATCCGCACCTGGGGCTGAGGCTGCCGGAGCGGCAGCGCGGCATCTCCCGCGCTGCCACAGGGAAGAATGCGCCGATCTAGCGGCGGCCGACCGGAACCTGGCGACACACCTGGACAGGCCGGCGCACGACCATGCCGTTCGGCCGCACCTGGCGGCGCATCACGGTGCGGCATTCCTGGCGCATGCGCGGTCCGCGGTGGACACGATGATCGACGCGGCCGCGGTTTCGCATATGCTGCGGTCCGGGATGGCGCTCCTGCACCATGCGGTGCTGGGGCGCGCGCTCGCCAACGCCGATCCGGACATCGACACCTTGGGCGGAGGCTGCACCGGCACCGACAGTCATCAGCCCGGCCACGGCCAGGATCGAGAGAAATTTGCGCATCAGAACCTCATCGTGTGATCGAAGGAATGTGGGGCAGCTAACGGCAATGGGCACAAAGTGTTCCCTCCGGGTTTGCAGGAATGCACGGATGAGACCAGAATCGGCAGGAGGTCACCATGAGTGATGCAGAGCGGGAATCCCGCGAAACGCTCGAACGGGTGAAGCGGGATTCCGAGACTCTCGGCTCATCCTCGCTGAACCGCATGAGCCGGCGCATGACTGATCATTTCACCGGCCAGGATGCGGTCGGGGCGGGCGAGGACGGGGGCACCGATCCGATCGAGCTATGGGGCCGCCGCATCGGGCGCAGCCTCTCGATCGTCGGGTTCATCGTGCTGGTCTACTGGCTTGCCGCCCAGCTTCACCTTGTCTGACCGGAGCGAGCTGCCGTGACCGAATTTGCAAGTCTGCAAGCGCCTACCCTGGCGGATTTCGACGCGATGGCCCATGAGGCCTTCGCGGGCCTGCCGGAAGCCTTTCGCCTGCTGTGCGAGGGCGTGGTGATCCGAGTGGAGGATTTTCCCGACGACGAGACGCTCACCGAGATGGAATGCGAATCGCCGTTCGATCTGCTCGGGCTGTTTCGCGGGGTCGGCCTCGCGCAGGGCGGCGGCACGATGCACACGGGCCAGTTTCCCAACATGGTCTGGCTCTACCGGCGCCCTCTGCTCGATTACTGGGCCGAGCACGAGGAAACGCTGGGCCACCTCATCACCCATGTGCTGGTGCACGAGATCGGCCACCATTTCGGCCTGTCCGACGACGACATGGAAGGCATCGAGACAGCTGCGCGCTAGGCGGAAGCACGCCGCGGCTGGTGGCGCGCTTCGCTATGGCAGCATCAGGTAGGCGGTCGGATTGTCCGGGCACACATCAGGGCCGCACTCCACGAACACGTTGAGGATGTTGCCCGCCACGAGCGCGAAAACGAGCCAGAAGGCGGTTTTCTCGAAACGCCCGAGCACCGGCAATTGCCGGGTGTCGAACGCCTGTTCGAACTGTCGGTCGAACAGCAGCACAAGGGCGATCAGAACAATGGCGATCACGAAGATGACGAACGCCCAGGTGTAATAGTGATAGCCGAGGATCGCGCTGCCGTAGCCGGCATCGCCGGGCAGCACGTGCAGCAGGATCTGCCGTCCAGAAACGCCTGCGCCGGCCAGCGCGGCAACCAGCGACACGGCATAGTGGCTGGGACGCGGACCGAATCGCACGTTCAGCGCCGGCCCAACGGCCAGTGCCGCAAAGGCGACCCGCTGCAGAAGGCAGAGCGGACAGGGAAGTTCGGACAGGACGATCTGAAACACGAAGGCGGCGAACAGGATCGCCGCGATGGCGTAGAGGCCGAGCGCGTTCAGCGTCACGGCATGGCGGGGCGTCAGCATGGGGCGGCCTTCAGAAGGAGAGCGTGAGCGGGTCGGTCGCGTGATGCAGATAGTCCGCGATGAACAGCGCGATCGTGAGGAAGAACAGGCCGATGGCCACCCTCCGTCGTCCGTTCCAGGCCACGAACAGCGTCGCGGCAAACAGTAGAAAAAGGACGAGCTGATCCATAATCGTTTCCCCCCGGAATGATGTCTCGTGTAGCACGCTTCCCCGCGGCTCCGTAAGGTGATCTGCGCGCGCGACCATCATGGGCCTAGTGCTGGCCGGAAGGCTTTGGTAAGAGGCTGTCCGCGAGGGGGCGGGCCAAAAGGCCCGGCCGCGTGCGGTTTGCAAGGAATGTGAAGACGATGGACAAGTTCACCGTGCTGGAAAGCGTCGCGGCGCCGATGCGGATCATCAATGTCGACACCGACATGATCATTCCCAAGCAGTACCTGAAGACCATCAAGCGCACGGGCCTCGGTGTCGGCCTGTTCTCCGAGATGCGCTACCGCGACGACGGGTCCGAGAACCCGGATTTCGTGCTCAATCAGCCGGCCTACCGCAAGGCCGAGATCCTGGTGGCGGGCGACAATTTCGGCTGCGGATCGTCGCGTGAGCATGCGCCCTGGGCCCTGCTCGATTTCGGCATCCGCTGCGTGATTTCCACGGGCTTTGCCGACATCTTCTACAACAACTGCTTCCAGAACGGCATTCTGCCCATCGTCGTCAGCCCGGAGAATCTGGAAAAGCTCTTCGACGATGCCGAGCGCGGCGCCAACGCCACGCTGACGGTCGACCTGGAGAAGCAGGAGATTCGCGGCCCGGATGGCGGCAGCGTGCATTTCGATATCGATCCGTTCCGCAAGCATTGCCTGCTGAACGGCCTCGACGGCATTGGTCTGACGATGCAGAAGGGCGCCGCCATCGACACCTACGAGGCCAAGCTCAACGAGCGCGCCTGGGTCTGATCGGCCGCCTGTTTTGGCTACCGCCGGAGCCTTTGCCCAATATTAACCAAATTGGTCGCACATTCCGGAGCATGATTCGTCATCTTGCTCTCGCGCTTGTCGCGACCGCTGGGTTGGCTGCCGCGACGCCGGTATCCGCTCAGGCCGATTTCCGCTCCTGCCTGTCCGGCCTGCGCAGCCAGGCCGCGGCCAAGGGCATTTCCGGACAGGCCTTCGATCTCGCCACCAGCGGGATTGCGCCGGACATGAAGATCCTCGAGCTGATGAACAGCCAGCCCGAGTTCAAGACCGAAATCTGGGATTACCTCTCGGCCCTCGTGGACGATCAGCGCGTGCAGGACGGCACGGCCGCCATGCGTCAATGGGGCAAGGCGCTCGCCAATGCGGAAGCGCGCTTCGGCGTCGATCGCTACGTGATCGCCGGCGTGTGGGGGGTCGAATCCGATTTCGGCAAGAATTTCGGCGATCGCCCGCTCGTCCAGTCGCTGGTGACACTGTCGTGCTACGCGCCGCGCCGCCAGGCCTATTTCACCGGCGAGCTGATGGCGACGCTCAAGATCGTCCAGGATGGCGACATCGACCCCGCTTCCCTCAAGGGCTCCTGGGCCGGCGCCTTCGGCCACACCCAGTTCATGCCCTCCACGTTCCAGCGCCTGGCCGTCGACGGCGACGGCGACGGCCGCCGCGACGTGGTCAATTCGGTGGCCGATGCCACCGCCTCGACGGCAAATTTCCTCAAAAAAGCCGGCTGGGTGAACAACCTGCCTTGGGGCTATGAAGTGCGGCTGCCGGCGGGCTTCAACGCCGGTCTTGCCGGCCGCAAGAAAAAGCGTGACCTCTCTGCCTGGGCCGCCATGGGCGTGACCCGCGTCGACGGGCGCCCGCTGTCCGGCGGCTATCCGGCAGCCGTGCTGATCCCGGCCGGCATCAACGGCCCGGCTTTCATCGTCACGAAAAATTTCGACGCGGTCTATTCGTACAACGCCGCCGAATCCTACGGCCTTGCCATCGCGCTTCTCGGCGACCGGCTCAAAGGCCTGCCGGGCATCCGCACCGCCTGGCCGACCGATGATCCGCCCCTGTCGCGCGCCCAGCGCCGCGAGCTCCAGCAGCTCCTGACCGCCCGCGGCTACGATGTGGGCGAGCCCGACGGCAAGGTCGGCCAGAAGACCCGCGACGCCATCAAGGACATCGAGCGCCGCATCGGCCTCGAACAGCGCGGGAGGCCCGGCGGCAAGGTGCTGGAGGCGGTGCGGGGCTGAGATAAGGCTCGCGCCTGCCGGTGGAAGGCAAGTCTCTCCCCAAACCCTTGCCAGGACGGCATCGTGCGTCTTGCCAAACCCCGTCTCTCCCGCCTAAACCCTCGTCCTGTGGCCGGAGTTGATCCGGCCATGCGCGTCCGCTCGGGCGCGGACAGGCCCAGATTCCGGCGTGATGTCGGACACCACCGCTCACGCACGCACGAGGTTCTCCATCATGGCGACGCACAAGCTTCTTCTTCTGCCCGGCGACGGGATCGGTCCCGAGGTCATGCGGGAGGTCGAGAAGATTGTGGGCTGGTTCCGCAAGCGCGGCACCGGCTTCGAGACGGAAACCGACCTCGTCGGCGGATCGGCCTTCGATGCCCACAAGGTCGCCATCACGGACGCCGCCATGGCCCGGGCGCAGGAAGCCGACGCTGTGTTGTTCGGTGCGGTCGGCGGGCCGAAATGGGATGCGGTTCCTTATGCGGTGCGTCCCGAGGCCGGCCTGCTGCGCCTGCGCAAGGATCTCGGGCTATTCGCCAATATCCGCCCGGCCATCTGCTATCCGGCGCTCGCCGACGCGTCCTCGCTCAAGCGCGAGATTGTCGAGGGGCTCGATATCGTCATCGTGCGCGAACTGACAGGTGGCGTCTATTTCGGCGAGCCGAAGGAAATCGTCACCCTTGAGGATGGCTCCCAGCGCGGTGTGGACACGCAGGTCTATACCACTGGAGAAATCGAGCGCATCACGCGGGTGGCGTTCGACATGGCGCGCAAGCGCCGCAACAAGGTGTCGTCGGCCGAGAAAAGCAACGTCATGAAGACAGGCGTCCTGTGGCGCCAGATCGTCAGCCGGCTGCACAAGGCCGAGTTCTCGGATGCGAATCTCGAGCATGTGCTGGCCGACAACGCCGCCATGCAGCTGGTGCGCAACCCGAAGCAATTCGACGTGATCGTCACCGACAACCTGTTCGGCGACATCCTGTCGGACATCGCCGCCATGCTCACAGGCTCGCTCGGGATGCTCCCCTCCGCCTCGCTGGGCGCCGAGGATCCGCGTACCGGCACGCGCAAGGCTCTCTACGAACCCGTCCATGGGTCTGCGCCCGATATCGCGGGCCAGGGCCTTGCCAACCCGATCGCCATGATCGGCTCGTTCGGCATGGCGCTGCGCTATTCGTTCGGCCTCACCGAGGAGGCGGATCGTCTCGATCAAGCCATCGCGGCCGTGCTCGCCTCCGGCACCCGCACGAAGGACATCGCATCCCCCGGCGCCAATGCGGTTGGCACCCGGGATGTGGGCGATGCCATCGTCAAGGAACTCGACCGCGCGGCTTAAAGCGCCTAGCGGGTCGATCCCGTCGATCCCACCTCGAAGGGGATGGGCGGGATCGGGTTGGTGGCTCCGACGAACGGCCCGCCGATGGGATCCGGCAGCACCGCACCCCCGAACCGCTCGTTGTTGTTCCACGGCGGCATCACCAGGATCGACATCTGGCCCGACGTCGCGTAGCGATTCATCGAGCCTACCGGCGCCATGTTGCCGGGATCGAGAAAGCTGCGCGGCTTGACGCGCAAGACCAGCGGCCGGTCCTGAGCCTCGGCGGCGGCGCTCAATGCCGACAACGCCGTTAGGGAAGCAAGAGTGAAGACAGCAAAGCGTCTCATGGTCCAAACTCCATCCATGGCTGTCGCATGAGGGCGGGGGCTCTCGAAGGGCAGCGGAGCATCAAGACAAAACGGCTCCGCTTGATTTGTTCCGCCGGGGACGGGCCCTCGCACACCAAAGGAGATGCTGATCGATGACGGAGCCTTTGCATCCTGTTCTCGCCGCCTGCGACAAGGATCGCTTGGCGGTCCTGGGCGAGACGCCCCTGGTGGCCGAGACCCCGGAGGAGCTGCTGGACGACGAGACAACCCCGGTCTCGCGCTTTTTCATCCGCAACAACGGCTTGCTGCCTGACCCAGCCCTCGATCCCGAGGCATGGACGCTGACCGTCGACGGCGAGGTCGAGACTGTCTTGCGGCTTTCCCTGGCCGATCTTAGGCAGCGCTTTCCCGTCAGGACCTTCCGCATGGTGCTGGAATGCGGCGGTAACGGGCGGTCCTTCCTCAGCCCCCGGGCCGAAGGCAATCCCTGGACCCATGGGGGCGTCGGCTGCGCCGAATGGACAGGCGTGTCCCTGCGCGATGTGTTGCAGGCGGCAGGCCTTACACCCGCCGCCGCCCACACAGCCCATTACGGTGCGGATCCCGATAAGACAGGGGACAGCACCATCCCCTCCCTGTCCCGCGGCATGCCGGTGGAAAAAGCCCTTGAGGCGCATACGCTGCTGGCCTTTGCCATGAACGGCGAGCCCTTGCCGTTCCTGCATGGGGGGCCGCTGCGGCTGGTGGTTCCGGGCTGGCCCGGCTCGCTCAGCCAGAAATGGTTGACGCGGATCTGGATCCGCGACCGTGAGCATGACGGACCGGGCATGACGGGCCTGTCCTACCGCGTCCCGACCCAGCCCTTGGCGCCGGGCCAGGATATTGGCGGAATCCCGTTGCGGATCCTGGAATCCATGCCGGTGCGCAGCATCATTTCATCGCCCGGACCCGAAACATCCCATCCCGCCGGGACCCGGAATCTCAGTGTCCGTGGCGCCGCATGGGCGGGCGACGATGAGGTGAACGCCGTCGACGTCACCCTGGATGGCGGCGTCACCTGGACCCCGGCCGTTCTCACCACGCCGCTCAACCGCTACGACTGGACCCGGTGGCGCGCCGACTTGGCGGTGCCGGCGGACGGGGCCTACACCGTCCATGCCCGGGCAACCGATTCCCAAGGGCGGGCACAGCCCTTTGTCCCTTCCAACTGGAATCCCAACGGCTATGGCTGCAACGTCATGCACGGGGTGCCGATCAGGGTCGGCTCGGCCCCTTGACGCCCGCCGACGCCGTCCGGGCCGGCGGCGGGCAGGCCTCGGCGCGGATTTTTTCCGAGCGGCCGAACAGCGTCTTGAGCGCCGGATCGGCGGCGCCGACCAGCATCAGGCTGTCGATGAAACAGGCAAGCTGACGTGAATCGGCCACCTGGGCGTCCGACCCGCATAGCCAGCCCTGAAAGCCGAACGCCGCGTCATCGTCCCGGAACCGGAACGCCTGGCAGCCGAGTTCGGCCGGTCCCGCAAGGGTCACGGCCGCAACTTCCACCGGGCCGAATTTCGTCGTGAGCAAGCCGGTCTGGGCATTCCGCTCGACCGACAGGCCGGCCTCCGCCGCGCGCCGGACCACATCCACGTAGAAGCTGCGGGTCATGGGCGGAATCCCTGCACTCACGCTGATCCGGCCGTAGCGTGTCTCGCTGGGCGCGCCGATCACCATCGTGTCCTCGCGCCCGCCGCTCACATGACGCCGGGCCTCGATGGCGACGGGACTCGGGGTCCGGTCCAGGGCGTAGAGCGGGGTCGCCGTCGCGAGCGGCGTCCAGGTCGCCGGGGGCGCGCTCAGGACGGTGACGGGAACGGGCCGGGGACTGTCTGCGGCGGGCGAGGTCGCAGGGCGCTCCTGCTGGGCCAGAAACGCCAATGCGGCGATGCACAGGCCCGAAAACAGCATCATGCGCAGCCAGGGCAAGCGCCGGCGCGACCGCACGAGAGGGCGCTCGTCCTCAAGGTCGAACGTGTCGTCGTCGTCCTCGTCCCGGTCCAGCGGCCTTGGCATGCGGTCCCTGCGCGACGCGCCCGTCGCGTCAGCCCTGTTCTACCGTATCGTCCGGGGCAGTTCGACGGGTTTTGCCCGGCAGCGTGAATCAGACCTTACCGAACCCGCCGGCCGGGAAGGCGGCCGTCGCGCGAGAAGTCTCGACGAAAAGAGATGTCTTGACGAAACCCCGTCTTTGATGTGTTTCTGCTCGACCGAGCCCGAACGGCTCCGGATGGACGATGGCAATGACGCTGCTCACGCGCACGACGAGCAAAACGAAAACCGTCACGACGGCTGTGAAAACGGCCGCCTAGCCTCGTCGTCCCCGGTCCTCTCTCCCCACGGGGCGAGAGGCGATACCCGACAAGGGTATCCATGCTGCCCGGGGAGAGCGTAAAAACAGGAGACGTCACAATGGGTTACAAGGTCGCCGTAGTCGGCGCGACGGGCAATGTGGGCCGCGAGATTCTGAACATTCTCGCCGAGCGCGCCTTCCCGGTCGACGAGGTGGTGGCGCTGGCCTCCCGCCGCAGTCAGGGCACCGAGATTTCCTTCGGCGACAAGACGCTGAAGACCAAGACGCTCGACATGTACGATTTCTCGGACGTGGATCTCGTGCTCATGTCGGCCGGCGGCGAGATCGCCAAGGAATGGGCGCCCAAGATCGCAGCCCAGGGCGCCGTCGTCATCGATAACTCGTCCGCCTGGCGCTACGATTCGGACGTGCCGCTGGTGGTGCCCGAGGTCAATGCCGACGCGGTGCGCGGCATGAAGAAGGGCATCATCGCCAACCCCAATTGCTCCACCGCGCAGCTGGTGGTGGCCCTCAAGCCGCTGCATGATTTTGCCACCATCAAGCGCGTGGTGGTCGACACCTACCAGTCCGTGTCCGGCGCCGGCAAGGATGGCATGGACGAACTCGACCGCCAGACCAAGGCGCTCTATTCGCTGCAGGATCTCAAGCAGGAGAAGTTCCCCAAGCGCATCGCCTTCAACGTCATCCCCCATATCGATGTTTTCATGGAGGACGGCTACACGAAGGAAGAGTGGAAGATGATGGCGGAGACGAAGAAGATCCTCGACCCCAAGATCAAGCTCACGGCCACCTGCGTGCGTGTGCCGGTCTTCATCGGCCATTCCGAGGCCGTGAATGTGGAATTCGAGAAGCCCATTTCGGCCGAGGAGGCCCGCACGATCCTGCGCTCCGCGCCCGGCGTCGTCGTCATCGACAAGCGCGAGGCCGGCGGCTACATGACCCCCCACGAAGCGGCCGGCGAGGACGCCACCTATGTGTCGCGCATCCGCGAGGACATCACGGTCGAGAACGGCCTGTCGTTCTGGTGCGTGTCCGACAACCTGCGGAAAGGTGCTGCCCTCAATGCCGTGCAGATCGCCGAGGCGCTGATCAATCGCGGCCTTCTGCCGACCCGCAAGCGCGCCGCCTGACACCCGTCGCAGAACAATTGAAAAAACCCCCGCTGGCGACAGCGGGGGTTTTTCCATGTGGGGGAGAAGCCCGGTCAGATGATGAAGAAGTCCTTGGCGGTCATCTTCAGGCCCTTCTTGATCTGGGCGATCTCGACAGCAGCCTTTCCGCCCGACCCGTCCAGGTCGTAGGACAGCACGCCCTTCTGCTTGTTGTAGACGAGATAATCGTCCGCATCCTTGGCCTTGTCGCCGATGGTGAAGAACTTGGCGTTCAACTTGCCGGGCTTGGCCTCCGCGCCTTTGCCGAGCTTCTTGAAGATCGCGTTGTCCAGCCAGATCGTGTCGTCCTTGACGTTGAAATCGGCGATCTTGTCGAGGTTCGATTTCTTGTTCAGCCTGGTGCTGAACACGAAGGTGTCGCGGCCGGCGCCACCGGTCAGGACATCCTTGCCGGCAGCACCCCACAGAATGTCGTCGCCGGCTCCGCCGCCCAGCGTATCATTGCCCGCGCCACCCTTGAAGATGTCGTTGAAACCGCTGCCGGCGGTAAATTCCGGGTTCATGTCGCTTACCGCCACCGTCAGGGTCTTGGTGACGCTGAGCCCGCCGGCATCTTTCGCCCAGACCGTGACCTGATGCGAGGCCGCCTGTTCGAAATCCAGCTTGAAGCCGTTCTTCACCACGAGTTGGTGGCCGATAACGGCGAAGCGGTCGTCGCCGCCGCTCAGACCGAACGTCATGGTGCCGGTGCTGCCATCCGGATCGAGCGCCGAGAGATCGCCAATCACCGTGCCTTCGGCCGCATATTCGGCAGCCGTCCCGGCTCCGGCGAGAACGATGTCAGTCGGCGCGTGATTGACCGCCGCAACGTCGTCGTTGGTGATGGTGCCTGAGGCCGAGCCATGGGCTGCGCTGATGGTCGCCCCGCCGGTGGCGTTCGAGAGAGCGACCGTGAAGGCCTCGTTGCCCTCCACGATCGTATCGCCCTTGACCTTGATGGTGATGGTCTTGGTGGTCTCGGTGCCGGTGAAGCTGACGGTGCCGGTGAGCGCGTCCACATCATCCGCCGTGATACCGTTGCCGGTGGCGATGGTCCAGGTCACGTCAGTGGCGCCGGCGGGGTTATCACGGGAGACCGTGAAGGTGTAGTCGGTCAGGCCCGTATCGCCCTCCGTGACCGCGGCGGTCGCTGTGGCGATCGAGAGCAGCGGCGGCGTGACGACGACGATCTCGTCATCGTTGAGGATGGTGCCGGTCGCACTGCCATGGGTGGCGCTGATGGTCGCCCCGCCGGTGGCATTGGACAAGGCGACGGTGAAGGCCTCGTGGCTTTCGACCGCCGTGTCGCCCTTGACCTTGACGGTGACGGCCTTGGTGGTCTCGTTCCCGGCGAAACTGACGGTGCCGTTGAGCGCGTCGAAATCATCCGCCGTGATGCCGCTGCCTGTGGCGATGGTCCAGGTGACGTCGGTGGCGCCGGCGGGGTTCTCGCGGGTGACCGTGAAGGTGTAGTCGGTGAAGCCCGCATCGCCCTCGGTCACGGAGGCGGTTGTCGTGCCGATGGAGAGCAGGGGCGGCGTGACGACAACAGGCTGATCGTCGTTGAGGATGGTGCCGGTCGCACTGCCATGGGTGGCGCTGATGGTCGCCCCGCCGGTGGCATTGGACAAGGCGACGGTGAAGGCCTCGTGGCTTTCGACCGCCGTGTCGCCCTTGACCTTGATGGTGACGGTCTTGGTGGTCTCGTTCCCGGCGAAACTGACGGTGCCGGTGAGCGCGTCGAAATCATCCGCCGTGATGCCGCTGCCTGTGGCGATGGTCCAGGTGACGTCGGTGGCGCCGGCCGCGTTTTCGCGGGTGACCGTGAAGGTGTAATCGGTGAAGCCCGCATCGCCCTCGGTCACGGAGGCGGTCGTCGTGCCGATGGAGAGGACCGGCGGTGTCGTGCCGCCTCCCGACGGATCGTCGTTGAGAATGGTGCCGTTGGCGTGGCCGTGCGTGGCGCTGATGGTGGCCCCGCCGGTGGCGCTCGAAAGTCCGATCTCGAAGGCTTCGTGTCCTTCCACCAAAGTGTCGCCCTTGACCTTGATGGTGAGGGTCTTGGAGGTCTCGTTGCCGGTGAAGCTGACGGTGCCGGTGAGCGCGTCGAAATCGTCCGCCGTGATGCCGTTGCCGGTAAAGATGGTCCAGGTGACGCTGTTGTCTCCGGCCGCGTTGTCGCGGGTGACCGTGAAGGTGTAGTCGGTGAAGCCCGTATCGCCCTCGGTCACGGAGGAGGTCGCCGTGGCGATGGAGAGGACCGGCGGGGTCACGACGACGGCCTGATCGTCGTTGATGATGGTGCCGGTCGCACTGCCATGGGCCGCGCTGATCGTGGCCCCGCCGGTGGCGTTGGACAAAGCGACCGTGAAGGCTTCGTGCCCTTCGACCGCCGTGTCGCCCTTGACCTTGATGGTGACGGTCTTGGACGTCTCGGTGCCGGTAAAGCTGACGGTCCCGGTGAGCGCGTCGAAGTCGTCGGCCGTGATGCCGTTGCCGGTAGCGATGGTCCAGGTGACGTTGTTGTCGCCGGCCGCGTTGTCGCGGGTGACCGTGAAGGTGTAGTCGGTGAAGCCCGTATCGCCCTCGGTGACGGAAGAGGTCGCGGTGCCGATGGACAGAACCGGCGCGTCCAGTGTCCCGCCGGCGACCGGATTCACGGTGATCAGGAAGTCCTTGTAGACCGAGGCCGAACCCGCCGCCCCGTTATTGTCCGTCACCTTGACGGTCACCGTATAGGTCTCGGTATGGGTGATGTCGCCGAGGGCCGCGACCTTCAACTGGCCGTTCTCGATCTTGAAGCGGCCACCGGCGTTGCCGGCGCCGCTCGAGCCGCCGCTGCCGGTGGAATCGAAGGAGTAGATCAGCCCGGTCGCCCCGTCGGGATCGGACGCGTTCAGCGCGCCGATCACCGTGCCGTCCGTCGCGTTTTCGCTGATGGTGGCGACGTGCGAGCCATCCGCGAAAGCAAGGTCGGTCGGGGCCTCATTGAGGTTGGTGACGTAGACCTTCATCGTGAGATCGGCGGAGGCGAGCCCGGCGCCGCCCGACTCGCTGGCGTGCACCTTGAGCAGATAGAATTTCCGCTCCAGGGCCGTGCCCGCATGTTCGACCTGCAGGTCCGGATCCTCCGTAGCCGACGCTTCGTAATTGACCGCGCCCACAAGCGTGATGATGCCGGTATCGGCGTCGATGGCGAACTTGCCGCCCGGGTTCGACGCCAGGCTGTAGGTGAGGGGATCGCCATCGCCATCAGTCGATTTGACGGTCGCCACCACCGTGAAGACCGCCGCGTTCTCGGCGATGGGCGTGATGCTGCCCTGGACCGAGGGAGGGGTCGGCGCCTTGTTGGTGAGCGAGATCGTGCCGTCGCTGAATTGCAGCGATTCCACGTTGCGGACGATGTCCTGGCCATCCTGGCCAACGGTGTCGGTCACCGTGACGCTGCCATCGGCATTGGCCACGAGGGTATAATTTCCCCGGGCTCCCGCAAACACCGCCGTGTCATTGCCCGCGCCGCCATCGAGCGTGTCGTTGCCGCCGCCGCCGGTCAGGACATTGTTGCCGCTATTGCCCGTGAGCGTGTTGGCAAGCCCGTTGCCGGTGCCGGAAAGATCGCCGTTGCCGGTCAGCACGAGGCTCTCGACCTCATCGGCCAGAGTCAGGCTGATGGAGGCGCGGATGACATCGTTTCCGCCGCCCGGCGCTTCGCTGACCACATCGCCCGCATCGTCGACGATGTAGGTGTCGTCGCCGCCGCCGCCGCGCATCATGTCGGCGCCAAGGCCCCCATCGATCACGTTGCTGCCCGCGTTGCCTGTCAGGACATTGGCAAGCCCATTGCCCGTGGCGTCGATGTCGGCCGTTCCGGTGAGGGTGAGATTCTCCACATGGGCACCGAGCGTCCACGAGAGCGACGCCCGCACCGTATCGACGCCCTCGCCCGCAACCTCGCTGACGATGTCGCCGGTGCTGTCCACCACATAGGTGTCGTCGCCCGCCCCGCCGGTCAGGATGTCGGCCCCTGAGCCCCCGTCGAGCACGTTATTGCCGCTGTTGCCGAGAAGCACGTTGCCGAGCGCGTTGCCGGTCCCGTCGATATCGCCGGTTCCGGTCAGGACGAGCTGTTCGACATTGTCGCCGAGCGCGAAGCTCACCGCAGCGCGCACGGTATCGGTCCCCTCGCCAAGCGCTTCGAGCACGACGTCGCCGGCATTGTCGACGAGGTAGATGTCGTTGCCTGCGCCGCCCGCCATCGTGTCGGCGCCCGCGCCGCCATCGAGCCGGTTGTTGCCGGCATTGCCGGTGAGCGCGTTGGCGAGGTCGTTGCCGGTGCCGGACAGAGACTCCGTGCCGGTCAGGATCAGATTCTCGACATTCGCGCCAAGCGCCACGCTGATCGCTGCTTCGACCGTGTCGATGCCGTCGCCCGGCAACTCGATCACCACGTCGCCCGCCATGGTGTCGGCGCCCGCGCCGCCATTCAGCCAGTTATCGCCTTCATTGCCCGTAAGGGTGTTCTCGAGGGCGTTGCCGGTGCCGGCAAGCGCCTCGGTGCCGGTGAGGACCAGCTTTTCGACATTCGCGCCGAGCACGATGCTCACGGCCGCCTCGACCGTGTCGATGCCGTCGCCCGGCTGCTCGATCACCACGTCGCCCGCATGGTCGACCACATAGGTGTCGTTGCCGGCGCCCCCCGCCATGGTGTCGGCGCCCGCGCCGCCGTCGAGCCGGTTGTCGCCGCTATTGCCGGTGAGCGTGTTGGCCAGCGCATTGCCGGTGCCGTCGAGATTGCCGCTGCCGGTGAGAACCAGCGCCTCCACATTGTCGGCCAGCACGAGGCTGATGCCCGACCTGACCGTGTCGCTGCCCGCATCGGCTGCCTCGATGACGACATCGCCGGCATCGTCGACCACATAGGTGTCGTTGCCGGCCCCGCCCGCCATCACGTCGGCGCCCGCGCCGCCATCGAGACGATTGTTGCCGGCATTGCCCGTGAGGCTGTTGGCGAGCCCGTTGCCGGTGGCCGCCAGATCGGCCGTTCCGGTGAGGATCAGGTTCTCGACCTCCGCCGTCAGCGCATAGGAGATCGACGACCGCACCGTGTCGGCTCCCGCGGCGGCCACTTCCGTGACGATGTCGCCCGCGTCGTCGACCGTATAGGTGTCGTCGTCGAGACCGCCCGCCATGGCGTCGGCGCCCGCGCCGCCATCGAGGGTGTCGTTGCCGGCGCCGCCGGACAGGATGTCGTTGCCGGCCTCGCCATGCACGTGGTCGTCGCCGTCATTGCCCTGGATCGTATCGTTGCCGGCGCTGCCATAGGCGCTGTCATTGCCGGCACCCAGATCCACCGCGCCCGTGACGATACCGCCGCGGCTGTCGAACAGGTCGTTGCCGCCCAGCAGATCGACCTTGCCCTCGAGGATACCATAATTGGTGATCCGCTCGATTCCCGCGCCGCCCAGAACGGCCGTCTCGCCCGCGATCGTTCCGGTATTGGTCAGGGTGGCCACGCTCACCGGCTTGTTGCCGATCGCCGCCTTGGTTTCCAGCGCGACGCCGATGCCCACCACCACGATGGGGAGGCTCGCGTCGTTGGGATCGGAGGTGCGGTCGCCGATGGCCCGGATGATTCCGCTATTGGTGACCTGGCTGTCGTTCTTGAACTGGATGCCGTGGCTGATTCCGGTGATCGTGCCGGCATTGGACAAAAAGGTCTCGCCGGCCGAATTGCCGCTCAGGATACCGACTGCGCCTGAGATGGAGCCCTCATTCCAGACGCTGTTGCGGGTCAAGTCGAGATAGACGCCGCGGTCGCCGCCGATGACCTGGCCGTGGTTTTCCAACACACCGGAGCGGCCCAGCAAGACCCCTGTGACGCCGCCCTGCACCAATCCGCTCTCGCCCACCAGCACGCTGTCGTTCGTGCTGCCAAACATGACGCCGGTGATCTGGGCCGAGACCGTGCCGTAGATCGCCGCATGGACGCCGTCGTTGAACTCGACATTGCGGATGCCCTCCGCGATCGGGAAGGCGAACGGGTCTGGGATCATGATCGAACCGCCCGCCGTGACGGTGAGCGTGTCGCCGTCGAGAACGAACTGGGTGTCCTGCTGAAGATCGACGATGTAGAAAACGGTCATGTGCCCCTCCGGCGGTTTGTTGCCGAAAGGTTATTATGTTTCATCAAATGGTCAATATCTAAACCGTCTTCTGCGGCCTCATTTGTGGCAATTTTTGCCTTGGCGGCTCACAAAAACCGCCTCGTCTGCAGCAACGCAAACAACGTCGGCATTCTGACAAGAAAACGACGCCGAAAATCCCGTCAGTCGCAGCGGAAACCCGGTGCCGGTATATCCGGCGCCGCCGGTGCGAACGCACCTGTTACGGGATCGCGCACGAGCAACACGCCGGTGGCGACGCCGAAATAGGCGCCGTGCAACGCGAGCTTGCCGCGCTCCACGAGAATGCGCACGCAGGGAAACGTCATGAGGTTCTGCAGGCTGTTGTCGATAGCCGCCAGTTCGAGCCTTGTCTGATAGGCCGGCATGTCGTCCGTCGGCGGGCCGATCCGCTCGGCGGCAGGCGCCACGAGGTTCATCCAGCGCCCGATGAAATCGCCCGACGACAGAGGCGCGGCGTTCTCCGCGAAGGCCCGGATGCCGCCGCAGCGCGCATGCCCCAGCACCACGATATGTTTCACACGCAAGGCCTGGACGGCGAATTCCAGCGCGGCGCTGGTCCCGTGATAATCGCCGTTGGTCTCGTAGGGCGGCACGAGGTTGGCGACGTTACGCACGACAAAGATCTCGCCCGGGCTCGCATCGAAGATGACCTCCGGCGAAACCCGGCTGTCACAGCAGCCGATGACCATGATCTCGGGCGACTGGCCCTTCTCGGCCAAGGATTCGAAGCGGCGTTTCTCGTTCGGAAAGCGATCCGCCAGGAAGGCGCTGTAGCCTTCCGACAGGCGCTTGGGAAAGGACGACGGCACTTCGTTCATGATGCGACCTCGCTGAGTTTGGACAATTCCACATTCGCGCCACAGAGCAGCACGCCGATCCGCTCGCCCGGTTCTGGCCGGTAGGCCCCCGACAGGAGAGCCGCCAGGGCTGCAGCGCCCCCCGGCTCGCTGGCCATGCGATAGTCGCGCCAGAGGGTCCGCTGGGCCTGCAGGATGGCGGCGTCCGGCACCAGCGCCACGTGGTCGACGGTGTCGCAGCAGATGGAATAGACCAGATCGCCCACGTTGCGGGCGCCGAGCGAATCCGCCGCGACGGAATCGATCTCCACGTCGACGGGCTCCCCCGCCGCCAGAGCGGCATGGAGCGCGCAGGACCCTTCCGGCTCCACGCCCACGACCTTGACCTGTCCGCCCCACCAGCTCGCGATGCCGCTGATCAGGCCGCCGCCGCCTGCGGCAACCAGCACCGTGTCGAGGGCCGGTGCGTCCGCCTCCCATTCGAGCGCGACAGTGCCTTGGCCCGCAATCGTCGTTCCGGCGTCGAAGGGGTGAATGCGCAGGGCGCCGCTCTCGGCCACATGGCGATCGCAGGCGGCCTGCGCGTCCGCATAGCGGGCCCCCCCGATGACGATTTCGGCCCCATAGTGCCTGATGACCGCGACCTTGGCGGGGCTGGAGATCTCAGGCACGAAAATGCGCGCCTTCACCCCGAGCTGGCTTGCCGCGTAGGCGACGGCCGCCCCGTGGTTGCCACCGGAGGCCGCGGCCACGCCCGCTTTGGGCACAGGTTGAGACAGGAGCGTGTTGAAGGCGCCCCGGGCCTTGAACGAGCCGGCATGCTGGAGAAATTCGCATTTGAGGCTCACCGGGCCCGCATGGCCGAAAGCCTGCGGCAGGGTCCAGACCGGGGTGCGCCGGATATGCGGAGCGATGCGGGCATGGGCGAGTTCGATATCGGCGCGGGTGATGAGCATGGGGCTACCTGTAGCGCTCCCGCACGCGCCGGCCAACCCTCGCCCTCCGCCTCAATCCGTCAGCGGGCGGGCCTCTTCGGGCAGCATGATGGGGATGCCGTCGCGGATCGGATAGGCGAGTTTCGCGCCCCGGCTGATCAGCTCCTGGCGGGCCGCGTCGTAGTCGAGGGATTCCTTGGTCAGCGGGCAGACCAGCATCTCGAGCAGCTTGGGATCGATCCGGGTCGCGGCGACCGGCTCAAGGTGGGATGTGGGTTCGGTCATGGCAGGGCTCCGGGCTTTATGGCCGCCTATTGCAGGGTGTTGTCGGAGCCGCCGCCGCCCCGCGCCAGCTCGATTTCGGTGAGCGCGATCAGGACTTCGGCACGGATCCTGAGATCTTCGGCCTCCAGCAGCGCCTGCTTCTCGCGCACCCCGAACGGGCTCATCATGCACAAGGCATTCACCAACGCCTCATTGGGCGCATCCTCGATTCCCTGCCAGTCGACGCGAACGTCGGCGGCCTGCACGAAGTCCCGCAGCGCCTTCACCACGCCCGCCCGGTCGACCTCGTCTTCCCCGGCGCGGGCCGTGAAGTCGCTGACATAATCGGCAAAGCTGACACGACACTGGCGGTAAGGCGTCGTGGTGCTGAGCTCCTCCTCGACCCGGAAGCGCGCCACCCCCACCAAGGTGATGAGGTAGCGGCCATCACCGGTCTCGGCGAACTGCGTAATGCGCCCGGCGCAGCCGACCCGAAACAGCCGGGGCACCGTCGTGCTGCCGCCACTCTCCAGGTCCGGCTGCACCATCCCGATCATCCGGTCGCCCTTGAGGGCATCGTCGACCATCGCGAGATAGCGCGGCTCGAAGATGTTCAGAGGCATCTGGCCGCGCGGCAGGAGCAAAGCGCCTGGAAGCGGAAAGACCGGGATCACCGAGGGGCAATCCTCTGGCCCCCGGTAAGCCGTGTTCATCCCCATTCCGATCTCCATTCGCCGCACGTGGGCTCAAACGCTTTATGAAAACAGCACCGACGAGAGCTTTCGCCGCCCGGCAAGCGTCATGTCGTCCATCGGCCCCCACGCCTCGAAGAACTGCACAAGCTGCTTGCGCGCGCCGTCCTCGTTCCAACTGCGGTCGCGCCGCACGATGTCAAGGAGGTGGTCGACAGCTTCTTGGCGACGGCCACGCCCATTGAGACCGACGGCGAGATCGAATCGGGCCTGATGGTCGAGGGGATCGGCCGCGACCCGGCCCTCTAATTCCGCAAGGTCACCAACGGAGCCCGCCTGCTCGGCAAGCTCCAAAGCCGCCCGGGCGCCGGCCACCGCCGGATCCTGCGCCTTTGCGGCCGGCACCATGGCGAGAAAGCGCGCCGCGCCCTCAAAATCGCCGAGCGCGGTGTGCAGTTTGGACAGGGCAGCGAGTGCGCCCACATGCTCCGGATCCTGCGTGAGCAGGGCCGCGTAAAGTTCGGCCGCCCCGGCCGCATCGCCGTCTTCCGCAAGCGCATCGGCCTCTGCCATGAGTGCATCGGCCGCACTTGGGCCGAGCGGGCCGACGAGGCGCTCGATAAAGCCCTTGATCTGGCTTTCCGGAAGCGCTCCCATGAAGCCGTCCACCGGCTGGCCCTTCTGGAACGCGAGGACCGCCGGAATGGACTGGACGCCGAGCTGGCCTGCGATCTGCGGATGCTCGTCGATGTTCATCTTCACGAGGCGCACTTTGCCGCCGGCCTCGCGCACGGCCTTCTCGAGGACAGGGGTTAACTGCTTGCAGGGCCCGCACCACGGCGCCCAGAAATCCACCAGCACGGGCCGGTCCATGGACGCAGTGATGACGTCCTGTCGGAAATCCTTGGTGGTCGTCTCTTTGATGAGGTCGCTGTCGGCGGGTCCGGGAACGGGGATGTCGTTGAGCATGGGGGCCTCGAACGGGGCATTGCGGGAACGGTGGGTGTCAGATGGGTGCGCGGTGGTCGTCAGACAATTCCGCGGGTCCCGATTCCGGCGCGGGCAACCGCAGGATCAGGGGGTCGTGCCCCGCATCGCGCAGGAACAGCAGCAGGTCCTCGCGGGACAGGCCGGTCGTCATGGTGTTGACGAGCGGGTGGAAATTCAGCCGCGCGTGATCCATCAGGGCCGCGTCGAGAATCATCGTCACCCGCCCGGCCTTGTCGTTGGCGATGGCGAACGGCGTCACCGAGCCCGGCTCGACGCCCAGATGGGCGCGCAGTTGCTCGGCCGAGCCGAAGGAGAGCCGGCCTGACGCGCCGATCGCCGTGTGCAGGCGTTTGAGGTCGATGGCAGTCTCGTCCTTGGCGGTCACGAGATAAAGCCGGCCCTTCTTGTCCTTCACGAACAGGTTCTTGGAATGAGCGCCCGGGATCGTGGCCTTCACGGGTCGCGATTCGGCCACCGTGAACACGGCCGGGTGCGAGACCGTCTCGGACACGATGCCGAGGGCGTCGAGATGGGCGAGGAGGTCCTGGGGTGAGAGATGTGACACGATTGAAGGGGCCCTGCTGGCGTGACGGCCGTCTTCGGCCTGGCCGGTTCTAGAGGTCTGTCGCGCCGGGCTCAAGCGGCACGGTCAAGGTTGGGCGCGGCGACGGTCCTGCCCACCTTGTGTTTCGCCCGGGTCGGCCTTCATCCTCGGGTCGGACACGGGCCTGCCGATTTCGGCGGAATCGTCAGATCGGGTGCGGAAATCCGCTTGCAATGTGAATCGATTTGGGGCACATGAGCGGCCTCGCAACGGCGCTAGCGCCGCGGAGCGCGGGTGTAGCTCAGGGGTAGAGCACAACCTTGCCAAGGTTGGGGTCGAGGGTTCGAATCCCTTCGCCCGCTCCAATTTTCCCTCGGTCTTCGAGGGCATTCTTCCTCTCTGTAGAGGAAGACACAATGAACCGCCTTCGGGCGGTTTTTTGTTGTCTGGTCTCATGCCATGGGCCTGCGCCGGCACCCGGGATCGCCCCTTTGCGGAAGCGTCGGTGAGCCCTCGTCGTTGCCACTGAACCGTCGGGCGCAAGCCGCGTTGACTTCCCTGCCTCCCGGGCGCGTTCATGGATGCTCGGGGTGCCTGAAGGGCTTTACCTTGACCCGATCCGCGCGTCTTCTCTCCATCGCCACCGCCGTGCCCCCCCATCTTCTCCGCCAGGAGGACGCGGCGGCCTTGGCCCACGACATCTTTTCGGCCCGCTATGGCGACTTCCAGCGGCTGTCGCGGGTCTTTACGACCAGCGGCATCAAGACGCGGCATGCGGTGCGGCCGCTGGAATGGTATGCCACTGCTCTGGGCTGGCCGGAGCGCACGGCGGTCTATCTCGAGGGCGCCGAGGCGCTGTTCATCGAAGCCGCCAACAAGGCGCTGGCCCGCGCCGATCTCATGCCGCAGCAGGTGGACACGATCGTGACCGTGTCGTCGACCGGCATTGCGACGCCCAGCATCGACGCGCGGGTGATGGGGCGGATGGGGTTCCGTCAGGACGTGTCGCGGGTGCCGGTCTTCGGGCTGGGCTGTGCCGGCGGGGTTACGGGCCTGTCCATCGCCGCCCGGCTTGCCGAGGCGCGCCCGGGCACGATCGTGCTGCTGGTGGTGATCGAATTGTGCACGCTCGCCTTCCGGATGGATACGCTGAGCAAGGCCAATGTAGTGGCGTCCGCCCTCTTCGGCGATGGGGCAGCGGCCTGCTGCCTTACCGCCGGGCCAGGTCGCACCCAGGCTGTGGGTCTGGCACAGGTGACGGCCGCGGGCGAGCATACCTGGCCCGATACCCTCGACATCATGGGCTGGAACGTCGATCCGCTGGGCTTCGGGGTCGTGTTCGCGCAGGCCATTCCGCCCTTCGCGCGGGAGCATGTGGGGCCTGCGGTCGCGGCCATCCTCGGCCGGTCCGGCCTCACCATCGGGGAGATCGACCGGTTCGTCTGCCATCCGGGCGGCAGCAAGGTCATCACCGCGCTGGAAAGCGCGCTCGACCTCGCGCCGGGCACGCTCGACCACGAGCGCGCGGTGCTGGAAACCCACGGCAACATGTCGGCCCCCACGGTGCTGTTCGTGCTGGAGCGCGTCATCGCCGACGGTTTGCCTTCCCGTGCGGTCGTCAACGCCATGGGGCCGGGCTTCTCGACGAGCCTCGTGGTGCTGGAAAGCCCCTCGTGACGCTGGCGCTGGCCGTCCTGACATTCGTCACCCTGCAGCGGGCGGCCGAGCTTGTGATCGCGCGGCGCAACACACACGCGCTTCTTGCAAACGGCGCCCGGGAGGTCTCCCCCGGGCACTATCCGCTCATCATTCTCGTCCACACCGCCTGGCTTGCAGGCCTCTGGGTCCTGGCCTGGGACCGTCCCGTCGCCGGCGGCTGGCTCGCCCTGTTCATTCTGCTGCAGGCCGGCCGCCTCTGGGTTCTCGCCACACTGGGCCGCCGCTGGACCACCCGGATCATCGTGCAACCGGGAGAAACCCTTGTTCGCAGCGGCCCCTACCGGTTTGTCTCCCACCCCAACTACGTCGTGGTGGCGGGCGAGATCGCCGTTCTGCCGCTGGCCTTCGGCTTGCCGTGGTTCGCCCTCGTGTTCTCTCTCCTCAACGCGGCGGTGCTGCTGGTGCGCATCCGCGCCGAGCAGGCGGGGCTTTCGGCCGATCGGGCGTTTTGACAGCAACAAACGGGCTGCGAGAATGTGCGTCATCGGCTCCGGTGCGGACCCGTCACCATGAGGATCGCCCATGCCTGCAACCCCCATGCCTGCAAACTCCTCCCGCATCCGTGTCGGCATCGGCGGCTGGACGTTCGAGCCCTGGCGGGGGACCTTCTATCCGGAGGGCCTGACCCAGAAGCGCGAACTGGACTATGCGAGCCGGCACCTCACCTCCATCGAGATCAACGGCACCTATTACGGCAGCCAGAAGCCCGAGAGCTTTGCCCATTGGCGCGACGAGACGCCGGACGATTTCGTGTTTGCGGTGAAAGGCCCACGCTTTGCCACCAACCGCCGGATGCTGGCCGAGAGCGGCTCGTCCATCGAGCGTTTTCTCACCGGGGGCGTGCTGGAGCTGCGCGACAAGCTGGGACCGATCAACTGGCAGTTCCTGCCCACCAAAGCGTTCGACCCGGCCGATTTCGAGGCCTTTCTGAAGCTGCTGCCGCAGCGTGTCGAGGGACGGGACCTGCGCCATGTGGTGGAGGTCCGGCATGCGAGTTTCCGGGTGCCCGCCTTCATCGACCTGCTGCGCCAATACGGAGTGGCGACGGTCCTGACCGACAAGCCCGACTTCCCCGAAATTCCGGACGTGACCGCGCCGTTCGTCTATGCCCGCCTGCAGCGCGCCTCGGAGACGCTCAAGACCGGCTACGGGCCGAAGGATCTGGATCTCTGGGCGGACCGGGCGAGGGCCTGGGCGGCCGGGGGTGTGCCAGGCGATCTCGCGCCGGTGGGAGGCCCCCAGCCCAAGCCGCCGAAATCCCGCGACGTGTTCGTCTACATGATCAACGGCTTCAAGCCGAAGGCGCCGGCCGCCGCCATGGCGCTGATCGCGCGGCTTTCCAAGAAGGGCGCCTGAGCCGGGCCGCAGGTTTGCCGCAAGGCCCCGGTCGTGATACCGGGGCGACGGATTTTGGAAAGCGGCCGATGGCGCGAAAAGGCCTCCTTGCGCGAGGCGATACCCTTCCGCTGATCCGGCGCCTCTGGGGCGACTGGATGAAGCCGCATGCGCGGACCCTGGCGCTCGTGATGCTGCTGGTGCTCCTGGTGGCGGGGGCGACCGGGCTTTATCCGGTGCTCATCAAGGCGGCGTTCGACGCGTTTACGGCCAAGGACCAGACCGCCATCCTGCTGGCGCCGCTCTTCGTCATCGCCGTGACATGCGTCAAGGGCTTCTCGCTTCTGGCCCTGACGGTGTTGACCAACCGGGTGGTGACGCGCATCGAGGCCGACATGCAGACGGCGCTCTATGGCCACATGATCGAGGCCGATCTGGCGCAGATCGGGCGCGAGAGCCCGGCCGCCCTGACGCAGCGCTTCACCACCGATTTCCTCTTCATCAAGGAAGCGCTGACCCGGCTGTCGACCGTGTTCATGCGCGAGGTCGCGACCATCCTGGCGCTGATCGCCGCGATGATCTGGATCGACCCCATCCTGACGCTGGTCGCCGGCATCACGGTGCCGTTCATCGCCCAGCCGATCGGCAAGATCGGCAAGAAGCTGCGCCGGGTGGCGATCTCGACCCAGGAGCAGACCGGCCAGATGGCGAGCCTCATCACCGAGAGCCTCGCCGGGACGCGCATCGCCAAGACCTACGGGCTGGAAGGCTATCTCAAGGCGAAGGCCGCCCACACCTTCGACGAGGTCCGCAAGCTCAAGATGAAGGCCGCCAATGCGCGTGGACGGCTCGATCCGCTGCTGGAAGCCGGCGGCGGCTTCGCGGTGGCGGCGGTTCTCGTGCTGATCGGCCAGCGCATCGTATCGGGCGGGTCGACCGTGGGCGATTTTACCGGCTTCGTCAGCGCGCTCATTCTGGCCGCCCAGCCGATCCGGGCGCTGGGCAACCTCAACGCCATCGTGCAGGAGGCGGCCTCCGCGCTGCAACGCACGTTCGCGGTGATGGACGACACCCCGCGCATCCGCGACAAGGCGGACGCGACGCCGCTTGCGGTCACGGGCGGCGAGGTCCGGTTCAAGGACGTGGAATTCTCCTACAACGCCGATCAGGTCGCGCTCCACCATGTGGATTTCGTCGCCGAGGCGGGACGCACCACGGCGCTGGTCGGCCGATCCGGCTCCGGCAAATCGACCCTCCTGTCCCTCGTGCCGCGGCTCTACGACGTGACCGGGGGCGGCGTTCTCATCGATGGCCGGGATGTGCGCGACGTCACGTTGGCGTCCCTGCGATCCGCCATCGCGATGGTCAGCCAGGACGTCATCCTGTTCGACGATACCGTGCGGGCCAACATCGCGTTCGGCCGGGCCGATGCGAGCGACGCGGCGATCGAGGAAGCCGGCAAGGCCGCGGCCGCGCACGATTTCATCATGCGGCTGCCGCAGGGCTACGACACCGTGGTGGGTCCGGCCGGCGGCCGCCTGTCAGGGGGCGAGCGCCAGCGCGTGTCGCTCGCACGGGCTTTTCTGAAGGATGCGCCGATCCTGCTCCTCGACGAAGCGACGAGCGCGCTGGATTCCGAATCCGAGCGGCTCGTCCAGCAGGCCATCCGGCGGTTGATGAAGGGGCGCACCACGCTGGTGATCGCCCATCGCCTGTCGACCGTGCGCGACGCGGACCGCATCGTCGTGATGGAGGCCGGTCGGGTGGTCGAAATGGGCTCGCACGAGGCGCTGATCGGGGCGGCCGGCGCCTATGCGCGCCTGCACCGGATGCAGCTGTCGCACGATGCCGAGCCGGAGCCGTCGGCGTCTACTCCCGCCGCATGAGCCGGTCGACGAGCATATGCGACCAGAAACCCGGACGGAAATCCCGCTCGAGCGCCGCCGGATCGTAGATCGTCTCGACCCAGGTCAGGAACGGGATGCCCTTCGCCTCGCCCTCGCGGCGGTAAAGCTCGAAGAACGCGTCGAGAATGCCGGTCTTCGAGAAGCGGAAATGGCCGAACCGCATGGAGAGCTGGCCAAGCGCCGCATCGACGCTGCTGTTTTCGTGCACGATCAGGTACAGCACCGCCACGAAGCCGGCCCGGTCGGCCCCCGATTTGCAATGCATGATGGCCGGATAGGCAAGATCGTCGAAGAACGTCTTGGCGGACAGGATGGTGTCCCGGTCCGGCGCGCCGCGCGAGCGCACGATGAATTCCCGCAGGTCGATGCCGAGGCGGTCGCAGATGTCCTTCTGGAGCTGCCAGGAGCCATGCTCGCGCCCGCCGCGCAGGTTGACGATGGTGCGGATCCCCTGCGCCTTCAGGCGGGCAATCTGGTGCGGGGCCGGCTGGGCCGAGCGCCACAGCTTCTCCGAGACCCGGTGCTTGTTGAGGTAGAGCACCCGGAACACGCCGTGATCGGCCAGCAGCATATGCAGCCAGGCCCGCGCACGGTCGACTCCGCCTGAAAGCGGCTTGTCCCAGCGGGCAATCCGCGCCATGCGCCGCGCATAGCGCGTTTCAGGCTTGAGGTAGCGGTTGATCACAGGGGTCCATCGGTGCGTGTGGGCCGGAAAGCTCCCTTGCGGGCACAGAGGCGGGTTATCGGCCATGGGCCGGGATTAATCAATGCGAGCCCCCGGTGCCGCAACGGCGTCTTCGGTGATCCTATCGGTTGCCGCCCTGCGGCCGGTCGTGTAAGGGGTGCGTTTCGATACAACCCTCCTTGCCGTACGAGCCGCTGGGGACCGGGCCGCCCGCCCGACAGCACCGCATCGTCAAGGCCAACGCATTCAGGAGAGCGACGTCATGTCGTCTACCTTCGAGACCGTCGCCGGCATCATTTCCGAGACCGCCGATATCCCGCGCGATCAGATCACGCCGGAGAGCCATGCCATCGACGATCTCGGCATCGATTCGCTGGCCTTCCTCGATATCGCGTTCGCCATCGATAAGGCGTTCGGCATCAAGCTGCCCCTCGAGCAGTGGACGCAGGAGGTCAACGAGGGCAAGGCGCCGGCCGAGGAATATTTCGTGCTCAAGAACCTCGTGGCGCATATCGACGCGCTCGTGGCCGCCAAGAAGGCCTGAGCGGGCAGCGATCATCAAGTCCCGGAAGGGCCGGCCCTCTTTGAGGGCCCGCCCGGGGAGGCGATCGGGCCCGACAGGGCACCGGTCAGATCCTCTCCCAGGCCGATCCCTCCGGGAATGGCAGGAGAAGGGTTCGATCCGGGATGCGCCTCGAATATTTTGAAATGATCGACCGGGTGACGCTCCTCGACCGCGAGGCCAAGCGCATCGAGGTCACGTCCACGGTTCCCATGGAAAGCCCGGTTTTTGAGGGCCACTTTCCAGGTCACCCGCTGGTGCCGGGCGTGCTGCTGACCGAGACCATGGCCCAGGCGTCGGGCTATCTGGTGCTCGGCCTGACCGATTTCGCCCACATGCCGTTCCTCATGATGATCGACAAGGCGCGCTTTCGCACCTTCGTGGCGCCCGGCACGGTGATGACCGTCACGGCGCATCTCGAACACGAGGGCTCGGGCTACGCGGTCACCAAGGCCCGCATCCTGGTCGAGGGCAAGGCGATCTGCGATGCCGACCTGCGGTTCCGCATCATGCCGTTCCCGCCCGGCATGGACGAATTGATGCGCGCCCAGGCGCGCCATATCGGATTGCTATCCTCGGAGGCCGCCTGATGCACGACGTCGTCATTACGGGGATCGGAATCGTGTCGGCGTCCGGCGAAGGCGTGGAGGCGCATCTCGAGGCCCTGACCCGCGCCTCGCCGCCCCTGGATCGCGAGACCTTCGCGCCCTTTTCGGTCCATCCGGTGACGGCCGTCGATTTCGAGAAGCAGATCGCCAAGAAATCCGACCTGCGCCAGATGGAGCCGTGGCAGAAGCTCGGCTGCTATGCGGCCGGACTGGCGCTCGATTCGGCAGGCGTGAAGGACGATGCGGAGCTCAAGAGCCGCATGCACCTGATCGTTTCGGCGGGTGGCGGCGAACGCGACTACGCGGTCGACGGCCAGATCCTCAGCGGCATCCGCCATGCGGACAATCCGGGCGTCTATCTCAACGAACATCTGATGGCCGACCTGCGGCCGACCCTGTTCCTGGCGCAGCTCTCCAACCTGCTCGCCGGCAACATCTCCATCGTGCATGGCGTCACGGGCGCGTCGCGCACCTTCATGGGCGAGGAATCGAGCGGCATCGATGCGATCCGCATCGCCCAGTCCCGCATCGCGTCGGGTCAGAACGACATCTTCCTCATCGGCGGCGCCTATAATGCCGAGCGCCCGGACGTGCTTCTGATCTACGAAATGGGCGGCTTCCTCTGGCAGGACGCGCATCGCCCGGTCTGGAACCGGCCGGCCGATGGCGGCGGGCTGATTCTCGGCAGCGGCGCTGCTTTCCTGGTGCTGGAATCGCGCGAGCATGCACAGGCCCGCGGCGCGACGGCGCTTGCCACCGTCGCGGGCGTCAGCTCCGACCGCACAAGGCGGGAGCCGGGCAGCGTCACGCGCAGTCTGGTCCGCCAGGCCGAAGCGCTCGAGGCCAAGCCCGACGTGGTGATCTCCGGTGCGACCGGCATCAAGGGCATCACCGAGGACGAGCAGGCGGCGCTCGCAGCGCTGGCGCCCAATGCGGCCATCCATGCAACCGGCGATACCACCGGCCACATGATGGAAGGGCAGGCGCCCGCAGGCCTTGCCATCGCGGCGGCGCTGATCGCCAGGGGACAATCGAACGAGGCGCTCGTCACCTCCGTCGGCCATTGGCGCGGCGAGGGCTGCGTGCGCGTAACGAAGGCATCGTGAGGATCAACGGCATGGCGCTTCGGGACAAGCAGGGCCGACCCCTCGTGGCCGTCACCGGCATGGGCGTGGTGACGTCCATCGGGCTCGGCAAGGACGAGACCTGGAACGCCGTGACGTCCGGCCGGTCCGGCATCAAGCGGATCTCGCGGTTTCCCATCGAGGGCCTGCGCACCACCATCGCGGGCACCATCGACACCCTCGATGTGGCGCCCATGAGCGCGCCGCTGCTCTCCGAGCGGCTGGCGATGCTGGCGGCAGAGGAGGCGGTCGGTCAATCGGGTCTTCCGGCGACGGATTTTCCCGGCGCCTTGTTCATCGCCGTGCCGCCGGTCGAAATGGAATGGCCGCAGCGCGAGGCGCTGGCGGAGGCCTCGGGGCAGGACGGCGACGTGACCTACCGGGACCTTCTGAAAGCCGCCTCCACCGGCAAGTTCAAGGCCTGGCACGATCTCTTCATCTTCGGCACGGTGGCGGACCGGGTGGCGGATCGGTTCGGCACGAAGGGCTCGCCGATCTCGCTGTCGACCGCCTGCTCGTCGGGCGCGACGGCGATCCAGCTCGGCGTCGAGGCGATCCAGCGCGGCGAGACGCAGACGGCGCTCTGCATCGGCACGGACGGATCGGTCAATCCGGAATCGCTCGTGCGCTTTTCCCTCCTGTCGGCCCTGTCGACCCAGAACGAGAATCCCGAGACGGCCTCCAAGCCATTCTCGAAAAACCGCGACGGCTTCGTGATGGGCGAGGGCGGGGCGGCTCTCGTGCTCGAGAACGCGGATGCGGCCATGGCGCGGGGCGCCAAGATCCTCGGCTATGTCCTCGGCTGCGGCGAGAAAGGCGACGGCTTCCACCGCACCCGCTCAAGCCCCGATGGCGCGCCGGGAATCGCGGCGATCCGGGCGGCCCTTGACGATTCCGGCCTGCAGCCGGACGATATCGACTACGTGAACGCCCATGGCACCTCGACGCCCGAGAACGACAAGATGGAGGCCATGAGCTGCATGGCGGTGTTCGGCGAGCGCATGCGCGAGGTGCCGATCTCGTCCAACAAGTCCATGATCGGCCATACGCTCACGGCGGCGGGCGCGGTCGAGGCGGTTCTGTCGCTGCTCACCATCGCCACCGGCCGTATCCCGCCGACCATCAACCACACGGTTCCCGATCCGGCGATCCCGCTCGACGTGGTGCCCAATGTGGCGCGGGATGCGGATGTCCGCTACGTGCTGTCCAATTCGTTCGGATTCGGCGGGCAGAACACCTGCCTGATCTTCGGTGCGGAGCCGAAATGACCGTCGGATCACCCGGCGAACGCCGCTTCCTCCTCCAGAGTGAGAACAGGCCATGACGCGCATTCTCGTCACCGGCGGCGGCAAGGGGGTCGGCGCTGCGATCGTCCGGGCGCTCGTCGCGCACGGTCACGATGTGGACTTCACCTACCGATCGTCCGGCGACTCGGCTGCCGCATTGGCGGCCGATCTCATGAAAAACCACCCCGACCGCGCGGTCACGGCCCATGCGGTCGATCTCGCCGACAAGGGCGCACTGGAAGCCTTTTGCGACAGCATCGAGACTGAGCCGTTCTTCGGTCTCATTCACAATGCCGGCCAGTCCTACGATGCGCTGGCCGCCATGATGCAGCAGGACAAGGCCGAGGCCGTCATGCAGGTCAATTTCTGGTCCCTGACGCGCATCGCCAAATCGCTGATGCGCGGCATGATCCGCGCGCGGGCGGGCCGGATCGTCGCCATCGGCTCGGTGGCGGCCTTGCAGGGCAATCCCGGCAATGCGGCCTATGCGGCCTCGAAGGGCGCGCTATTGTCCTATTGCCGGACGCTCGCCATCGAGACCGCCAAGCGGGGGCTCACCGTCAACGTGATCGCGCCGGGCTTCATCGACACCGACATGATGGCTCCCTATGCGGCCTATCGCGACAGCATGGAAAAGCAGATCCCGGCCGGGCGCTTTGCCCATCCGGACGAGATTGCAGGCCTCGCGGCCTTCCTCATGAGCCCGCCTGCCGCCTACATGACCGGCACGGTGCTGCCGATGGATGGTGGCCTCACGGCCATGATGGGTGTGCACCGCTAGGCCGATCGACGTCGAAACCGAGGGAGCTGTGTCGTGACCCGTTTCATCTGCGTTCAATGCGGCACGCAATTCGCCGAGACCGAGACGCCGCCGCTCTCCTGCCCGATCTGCGAGGACGAGCGGCAATATGTGCGCTGGTCGGGACAGGACTGGACGAGCCTGTCGGCCCTGCAATCGGCCCATCGGGTCCATTTTACCGAGGAGGACGGCGTCACGGGCATCGGCATGGCGCCATCCTTCGCCATCGGCCAGCGGGCCCTGATGGTGCAGACGGATTCGGGCGTGATCCTGTGGGATTGCATCGCGCTGATCGACGATGCGGCAAAGGCCCGGATCGCTCAGGCCGGCGGCCTGCGGGCGATCGCGATCTCGCATCCGCATTACTACACCGCGATGGTGTCCTGGAGCGAAGCGTTCGGGGGCGTACCGATCCATCTCCATGCCGACGACCGGCCATGGGTGATGCATCCGGACGAGTCGATCCATTTCTGGTCGGGCGAGACGCAATCCATCGCCCCCGGGATCACCCTGATCCGCACCGGCGGTCATTTCGAAGGCAGCACCGTGCTGCACGACGCGCACGGGGCGGAGGGACGCGGCGTCCTCTATGCGGGCGACAATCTGCAAGTCTGCCAGGACCGCCGCTATGTCAGTTTCATGCGCAGCTATCCCAACTACATCCCGCTCAACGCCACCGCCGTGTCGGCCATTGCGGACGCGCTTGCGCATTATCCGTTCGAGCGCATCTACGGCGCCTTCGCGCATCGCAATGTCAGCCAGAACGGCAAGGCCGCCATGGCCCGCTCGGTGGCGCGGTATCTCGCGGCGATCCGGGCGTAGGGCCGTGACCGGCGGGGCAGCCCTGCGGGACCGTGACGCTTGTCATTCTCCCGCGCGGGCTTTAATCCCGCCGCACAGTTTATGTGTCCGTCATGGCCGGCTCAATCCGGCCACCCGCGTTGTCGGGCCGTGACAGACGGGGCTCCCGAGGCTTTTCGGGAATGACCCCAGGATGGGATCGAACCTCATGCGCGCTCTTCAGCTTTTCGGCGACCGCGACCTGCGTCTTTCCGAGATGGACGCCCCGCCGCCGCCCGCCGCCGGCGAGGTGCGGGTGCGGGTGCGGGCGCTGGCGCTCAATTATCTCGACGTCTGGGGTTTTCGCGGCATGGCCTTCGCCAAGCGGAAGATGCCGCAGGCGGTGGGCGTCGAGGCCTCGGGCGAGATCGCGGCCGTGGGCGAGGGCGTGGCGCGGTTTTCGGTGGGCGATCCGGTCACCATGTACGGGGCCGAGACCTGCGGTCATTGCAAGGCCTGCCGCGAGGGACGCGACAACCTCTGCGAGAACGTCGCCGGAATCATGGGCTTCCACATCGACGGTTTCGCCCGCGAATACATCAACCGGCCCGAGCGCCTGGTGATTCCGGTGCCGAAGGGCGTGTCCTTCGAGCAGGCGGCCTGCGCGCCCATCGGCTTCGGCACCGTGCAGCACATGCTGTTCGACAATGCGAAGCTGGAGCCAGGCGAATCGATCCTCGTCCATGCGGGCGGGTCGGGCATCGGCACGGCCGCCATCAAGATGGCCAAGGCCATCGGCTGCACCGTCTACACCACCGTCGGCGACGACGAGAAGGGCGCCAAGGCCAAGGCCCTCGGGGCTGATTTCGTGGTCAATTACCGCACCGAGCGGTTCGAGGGCGAGGTCCGCCGGCTGACCAAGCGCAAGGGCGTCGACGTGGTGTTCGAGCATGTGGGCGCCGAGACCTGGAACGGCTCGCTGCTCTGCCTCAAGCGCGGCGGGCGGCTGGTCACCTGCGGGTCCACGTCCGGCGTCTCCACCACCATGAACCTGATGCAGCTCTTCCAGCAGCAATACCGGATCTTCGGGTCGTTCGGCTGCCGCATCGAGAACATCGCCCAGTCCCTCGACAAGATGGCGGGCGGCATGAGCCCGGTCATCGATTCGGTGTTCGCGCTGTCCGATTTCGAGAAGGGCCTCGAGCGACTGGAAACCCGCAAGGCCTTCGGCAAGGTGGTCGTCACGTTCTAGCCGCCGGTCTCAGGCCCGCAGCACCGTCTCGATCACCTGCGCGGTCTCCTGCGCGCGGGCGTCCCACGAATGGGAGGCCGCGATGAGCCGGGCGCCGGAGGCACCCATCTGCCGCGCGGCTTGCGGATCGGCCGCGAGCGTTGCGACCGCGCGGGCGAGCGCTGGCGCATCGCCTGACGGAATCACCACGCCGCACGCGCCCTCCCGCACGAGATCGGCCATGCCGGGAAAGTCGCTGACGATCACGGGCGTGCCGCAGGCCAGCATCTCGAAGAGCTTGAGGGGCGTCAGCCCCTGGGCGGCGATGCCGGACGGATCGAGGCTCGGCACGAGGGCTGCGAGCGCCCCGCGAATCAGTCCCGGCAGCTCCGCCTGCGGCACCCGGTCGAGGATGGTGACGCGCGCCGGCGCCTCATTGAGGAGCGGTTTGAGGCTGGCATCGACCACCGGTCCCGCGAGCACCAGCTCGACATCCGTTGGCCATGATTCATCGCGCGCGGCGCGCAGCATGATCTCGACCCCGTGCCAGCGCGTCATGCCGCCGAAAAACACCACATAGGGCTGCGTGCGTCCCGATGATGGACCGTCGGGCCTGAACAGGTCCGTATTGGCGCCGTTGCCCACATGGAAGGCCTGCGTGTGGCCGGCCTGGTCGCGCCCCCAGGCGACGAGTTGCGGCGTCACGGCGATGAGGCCCGAGGCCATGCGGTATTGCGCCTTCTGCATCCATGACAGAATGCCTTTCAGGCGTGCAAAGCGCGGATGGGTGACGAAAGCCTCGGCATAGAGGCCGTTGATCTCGTGAAGGGTCGGCTTTCCCGCCAGCCGCGCCGCGAGCGCGATCGGGAACGCGGCGAAATGCGAGCGGACATACACGAGATCGGCCCGCCGCATCCGCCACAAGGAACCGGCGATGATGTCCGCATAGCGTTTCAGCTGGCCGACGAGACCCGAGCGCGCCGTCCCCTGTTCGGCCTGCAGGTCGATGACGTAGCCGCGCCGCTCGAGACCGCGACAGATCTCCAGCACGTGCGTGGCCGCCGCACTTCCGGGAATGATGCGTTCGCAGCAGACATAGAGGATGCGGGGCGATGACAGGGGATTGTGACCTTTGCGGAGAGGGCGCGGCATGGGGCGTTCTAGCGATGGCATCGCGCGGGGTCGAGGACTTCCTTGCCGTGCTGGACAATGTATCCCTTGCAGTCTATCGCGTTGCGTCTGATGCGTGTCGCGATCGTCGATCTCCACCTTCTGGCCAGTGATTCCCGTGTCCTGCGCACCGCCGAGACCCTGCGGCGGGCGGGCCATGAGGTTTTGCTCGTGGGTTACGGACCGGCTCCGGCCGGCGCCGCCTACGACGTCACCCTGCTGCCGGATCTGCCGTCCCCCTTTGCCATCCGGGCCGGCATCCTCCTGCGCCAGGCGCCGGCCAATCTGCTGCCGGGAAGCGCGCACGCGCTTTACTGGCTTCATCAAGGCCGCCGCCGCGCCCGCGACATCCTGCGGGCCTTCCGGCCGGACGCGGTTCATGCCAACGACTGGAACACGCTGCCCATCGCACTGGACGCCAAGGCGCAATGCGGCGCGCGGGTCGTCTACGACACCCACGAAATGGCCATCGCCGAATACGAGCACAGCCTCAAATGGCGTCTGGCCGCACTGGCCCACGTGAAGGCGATCGAGGGCAAGGGCATCCGGCAGGCCGATGCGGTGATCGCGGTCAGCCCCGGCATTGCCGAGGCCCTGGTCGAGGCCTATCCGGGTCTTCCCCGGCCGCTCCTCCTGCGCAACGTCCCGGATGCCGCCCCGATGGCGTTCCGGCCGGTGGGCGAGACCGTCGAGGTGCTGTTTCACGGGTTGCTGCGCGACAATCGGGGCCTCGAGGCGATCCTCGATTCGGTGCCCCTGTGGCGCGACGACTTTCGCCTCACCCTGCGCGGCTCGGCCGCCATCGGCTACCTCGACAGCCTGAAGGCCCGCACCGAGGCCCTCGGCATCGGCGGGCGGGTGCGGTTCGAGCCGGCGGTGCCGCCCCGCGATGTGGTGCTGGCGGCGGCCCGGTCGGATGTGGGGCTGTGCCTCCTGCCTGATTCGAGCCGTCACAATCGCTTCGCGCTGCCCAACAAGCTGTTCGAATATCTGGCCGCGGGCCTGGCCGTCATCACTTCGCCCCTGCCCGACATGGCCGAGATCGTGCGCCGCTACGCATGCGGTCAGTTCGCGCCGGTCGATCCGAGCGCCATCGCTGGCGTCATCAACGGCCTCGACCGCACCCGCATCGAGGCGATGAAACGCCAGTCCCTGAAGGCCGCGCGCGATCTCAGCTGGGAGACCGAGAGCGAAGTGCTGGTCTCTCTCTATGACGGCCTGTCGCGGCAGACCCGCACTTGACGAAACCCTCCTCTGTGGGGGAACACCGCTACCAGTGCCGGCGACGCGCCGCGCTTCCGCATCATCGCCAGAACGCCAGGACGGATTCGTGGTTCACCAGCACAAACGACGCGGCCTTGTCTCGCGACTGACCGAGCAGGTCATGGTCGCCATCGTGCGCAGCGTCTTCGCCTTCGCGCGCGCGCTTGGTCCCGAGCGATCAGGCGGCCTGGGCGCCGCCATCGCAAGGCGGATCGGCCCGCTTCTGCCCGCCCATCGGACGGCGATCGCCAATCTGAAGGCCGTCTATCCGGATAAGCCCGAGCCCGAGATCAAAGCCATTGCCCGGGGAGCCTGGGACAATCTCGGTCGCGTCGGCGGCGAGTACCCGCATCTTGGAACCCTGTTCGATTTCGACCCGGACGGGGTCGTGCCGGGGCGGACCGAGGTGGACGGCATCGAGCATTTCCTGTCGCTTCGCGACGACGGCAAGCCCGGCATCATCTTCTCGGCCCATCTCGGCAACTGGGAGCTTCCGGCGATCTGCGCCGCCCGTTTCGGGCTCGACGCCACGGCGGTGTTCCGCGCGCCCAACGATCCTGCCATCGCCCGTGTGCTCCACGAGATCCGCTCCGGCACGATGGGAGGGCTGGAGGCAGCCCGCCAGGGCGCGGCCTTCGCCATGCAGGGTGCGCTGGAACGGGGCGGCCATCTCGGCATGCTGATCGATCAGCATTTTACCCGCGGGGTCATCGTCGATTTCATGGGTCGGCCGGCTTTGGTCAATCCGATCCTGGGGAAATTCGCCAGGCGATTCGATTGTCCGGTCCACGGCGTGCGGGTGATCCGCCTGCCCAACCACCGCTTCCGCCTGCAACTCACTCCGGCCCTCGATCTGCCCCGCGACCCGGACGGCCAAGTCAACGTGCAGGGGGCCATGCAGGCGATGACGAGTGTCGTCGAGAGCTGGGTCCGCGAGAACCCGTCGCAATGGCTCTGGATGCACCGGCGCTGGCGGGTGCCGAGGGCGACGCCGAGCGCTGGCGGGATGCCCTCAAGCTAACGTGAGTTCCCCTCCGGGGTGATTTCGTGTTCCATGCCGCCATCATGGTCTCACGTCTAACCCTGTCCGCGGTCGCCATCGGCCTCGTCTGTCTCATTCGGCCCGCCTCGGCGGAGCCTCCCCGGGCCGTCGTGGAGCTGTTTACCAGCCAGGGCTGCTCGTCCTGTCCGCCCGCCGACGCGGTGCTGGCGGATCTCGCCCGCCAGCCGGACATCATCGCCCTCTCGTTCTCGGTGGATTACTGGGACTATCTCGGCTGGAAGGACACGCTGGCGCATGCGGCCTTCACGGCCCGGCAGAAGGCCTACGCCCAGTCGCGCAGCGACCGGCAGGTTTACACGCCACAGATGATCGTCAACGGCACCAAGCCGTGCATCGGCTCCGACCGGGCGCGGGTCGAGGCCTCCATCAAGGCGACGAGCACCGGCGGCGGGCCGCTGCCGGTCGACATGGAGATCTCCGAGGCGAACGGGACGTTGACCATTTCGGTCAAGGATACCCCTCAGACGATCACCCGGGTGGCGGAACTCTGGGTGCTGCCGGTGTCGCGCTCCCAGACGGTGCAGATCGGCCGGGGCGAAAATCGCGGCCGCACGGTTTCCTATGCCAATGTGGTGCGGGGCATGACACGGGTGGGCGAATGGCGGGGCGGCGCGTCGCGCTACCAGGTGTCTCTCGACGCTGCCCGCGGCAAGGGCGACGGTTACGTGGTGCTGCTCCAGACGGTCGATGAAGCAACTCCCGGCGCGATCCTCGGGGCAGCCAAGAGCAAGGGCCTCTGACGCCCTAGAGAATGATGACCTTGTTGGGCAGTTCGTCCGTGTCGTCGAACCGGGCGGGCGCGTGGATGGCCAGAATCGCCCCCACGTCCCGCACCGCCGTCATCAGGCCCGCGGCTGGATCGCCCGCCTTGATGGTGTCGACGAGGCTCGCGACGATGCCGCTCCAGGCCTCCTGTCCGACCCGCTCGGCAATGCCCGTATCGACAAGAATTTCCGCATAGCGCTCGGCGCGCGCCACATAGATCAGGACGCCCGAGCGATGGCGGGTTCGCGTCAGGCCGTGGTCGACGAATTCATGCGCGGCCGCCTCATGGGCGCGTGCGCGCATCACCGCAGCGGGCACCAGTTTTCCGCGCAAGAACGGGGCGGAGAGCAGCAGGGTCAGGGCCAGGGCGCCAAAGCCCTGGATGAGCACGATGGTGGCGGTGCCCAGTTGCGTCAGCCAGATCAGGGGCCAGGGCAGGACGAGGGCTGCAAGGAGCGCCCACAGGATCGGAAAGAGATGGTAGGTGTCCGCCCGGCTCGCCACCACGAGGACGATCTCGCCGTCGGTCTCGGCTTCGACCTCGCGAATGGCGAGCGCGATCCTGTCCTGCTCTTCGGCCGAGATCATGCCTACCAACTCCCCGATGCGCCGCCGCCACCGGAGGAGCCGCCGCCGCCTGAAAATCCGCCGCCGCCTCCCCCGCCTCCCCCACCAAATCCGCCGCCCCAGCCGCCTCCGCCGAGCACGGAGCCGGTGGTGATCCAGCGGCCGTCCCGGGTGCGGTGGCGCTGGGCGCCGAGCCCGCTCCGCATCGACCGGATGATGATGAAGATCACGATGCCGAGCACGAGCAGATGCATCAGCGAGATCGGCATGGATTTGTCGTCGCTGCGGATGTCGGCGCGGCGCTGCCATTCCTCGGCGTCGCCGGTGAGGATTGAGAGCATCCCGTCAACGCCTGCCCCGATGCCGGCGGCAAAATCGCCCTTCTGGAATTGCGGCGTGATGGCGGTGGCGATGATGACGCGCGAGAGCGCATCCGTCAGCGCTCCTTCGAGGCCGTAGCCGACCTCGATCCTGACCTTGCGATCATTGGGGGCCACCAGCAGGAGCGCGCCGTTGTTCTTCTGCTTCTGGCCGATCTGCCATTGGCGGAAGAGCCGGTTGGCATAATCCTCGATGGCATAGCCCTCGAGCGACTGGATCGTGGCCACCACCACCTGGTCGGTGGTCTTGTCCTCGAAAGCCTTGAGCTTTGCCTCGAGCGCCGCCCTGTCGTCGGGCTTGAGGATGTTGGCGGCATCGACGACGCGCCCGCTCAGCGCCGGGAACGTCTGGGCAAAAGCTGCCGTTGGCAGGAGGGCGAGGGCGGCCACAAGCAGCAGGGCGCGAAGCGCCCCGCGATGGCCGAAGAAGCCCGCGGCCGTCATCGCCCGCATGCTAGAACTTCACGGCCGGCGGTCGATCCGATCCGGCCACCGCCGCAAAGGTCTCCATGGGCTTGGCCTGCGGATACAGAATGGCCGCGATCCAGCGCCCGGGAATGGTGCGCAACTCCGTGTTGTAGGCGCGGACCGTCTCGATGTAGTCGCGGCGGGCGACCGCGATGCGGTTCTCGGTGCCCTCAAGCTGGGATTGCAGGGCGAGGAAATTCGCGTTCGACTTCAGCTCGGGATAGCGCTCGACGGTGACGAGCAGGCGGCCCAGCGCGCCGGAGAGCTGGTTCTGGGCCTCCTGAAACTGACGGAATTTTTCCGGATCGGTGATCGTCGAGGCGTCGACCTTGACGGCGCTCGCCTTGGCCCTGGCCTCGGTCACCTGGATCAAAACCTCGCGCTCCTGCTGGGCGAAGCCCTTGACGGTCTCGACCAGGTTGGGAATGAGGTCGGCGCGCCGCTGATACTGGTTCTGGACCTCGCTCCAGGACGATTTGGCCTGCTCCTCCAGGGTCGGAACATTGTTGATACCGCAGGCCGACAGGCCGAAGGCCAGGATCAGCCCCGTGAGCGCCACGCGAACCCGGTTGGACAGTGCCATCGCCATCATGTGTTTTTGACTTTCGAATCGGTGTTACCGCGACAGGCTTCACAAATGGGCCAATCGGAGCCGTTCAACAAGTCGCTTCTCGCTGGCGCGGGCCTGGTGATTCGGGCATCATCCGGCAACATCGTCACAGAGGTTGCCCATGACGTTTCTTCCCGATGCCAGCACGTTGCTGACCTATTCGCTCGCTTGCACGATCCTGTTCATCACCCCCGGGCCCGACATGAGCCTGTTTCTGGCCAAGACCATGGCGGGCGGGCGACGGGCCGGCATCGCCGCGATGCTCGGCGCCATGGCCGGGTGCTGCGTCCACACCATGCTGGCGGCCCTGGGCGTGTCGGCGCTTCTGGCAGCCTCCGTGACGGCCTTCACCGTCCTGAAGGTGGTTGGCGCGCTGTATCTGCTGTGGCTTGCATTTGACGCGGTGCGCAACGGATCGGCGCTCAGCGTCAAGGATCAGACGCGGGCGGAGCTGCCGTTCTGGAAGACCTTCATGGTCGGGGTCGGCATCAACCTGACGAACCCCAAGATCGTGCTGTTCTTCGTGACGTTCCTGCCGCAATTCGTGCAGGCGGGCGATCCCGACGCGTCGGCGAAGCTGCTCTTCCTCGGCCTCTATTTCGTGGCGCTGACGGGGCCCATGGCGGCGCTCATGATCGTGTTCGCCGACAAGGTCATCGCCCTGCTGCGCCGGCGTCCGCGCGTGATGCGCACCATCGATTATGTGTTCGCCGGGCTGTTTTCGGCCTTTGCCCTCAGGATCCTGGCGACGTCGGCAAAGTAGAAGCCGGACTGCGCCGCGAATCGCGGCCCGCAATGGCCCAGACGATCAGGCCCGCGACCGCGCCGGTGAGGAACAGGACCAGGCTGACGTGAAGCTCCGCCGGGGAGCCGCCGCGCGCGGAGCCCCGCAGGATCCACGGAATGGCTGCCGTCAGCGCCCCCGTGGCGCCCGCGTACCACAAGGCGCTGCGGGCCCGGATGACCTCGCTGATCAGGGTGACCAGCAGGGGCGGGAAGACCAGCAGGGTGAAGACGATCCGCCCCACGGTCTCGAAGGCCGACCGCACGATCGGCCCGGGATCCTCGGCGGAGAACACCTCGTCCACAAAGGCCTGGAAGCCAACCAGCAGCGTGTCGCCGGTCAGCACCGCCATGACCGGATCGACCACCGAGGCGATCATCAGAAACAGGGAGCTCGCGCCGATGGCGATGAGCAGCGCGAAGGGGAGGAGGAGGAGATAGCGGACCATTCTCCTGCTATATCGCAGAATTCTCACGCCGTCTTTCGGCCGGGACGGCCCGATGACTTAAGGGGACGTCGAATCGCGCCGTCCGCCGGTGGCGATGGTCCAGTAGAGGGCTGCGCAGAGGATGCCGGCGATGCCCCCGTTGATCACGTCGAGCGCATGGCCGCCAAGGTCTTGCGGCACGCTGCTGCTCCGTGCGGAAAACAGGCTCAGAAGGCCCGCTCCGGCGAGCGCCCCGGCGATCAACACGCTCCGCCATGTGTGGAGCCGCAAGGCCTTGAGGGCGAGGATGATCGCGGTGGTGGCCACAAGATTGACGATCCCGACGATGGTGGCCACCGCAACCACGATTTTCAGGACGATGAATGTCACGTTCACGGCCGTGTCGGACGCTGCCGGCCCGGGCGTCGAACGATGCGTCCCTGAGACCTCGAGCAACCTCTCGATCAGAACCAGATAAGGAGCCAGAAACTTGCGACCGTGAGGGCAGCAATCGTGCGGGCCATCATCGTCTCCAAACGCAGGGAGACTGTGACGATACACTATTATGAAACTGGTGTCGGCTTTCGTCTACGCGCTGTCGCCCAGCGCGGGCACGTCCTCAGCCCCGATGCCCTGTTCGAGCATCAGCCGGGCGCGGGCGCGCAGCTTTTCGGTCTCGCTCTTCAACTGGCCGCAGGCCGCCAGGATATCGCGGCCGCGGGGGGTGCGCACGGGGGAGGCGTAGCCGGCCCGGTAGACGATGTCCGAGAAGCGCTCGATGCGATCCCAGTCGGAGCATTCGAATTTCGACCCCGGCCAGGGATTGAAGGGGATCAGGTTGATCTTGGCCGGAATGCCCTTCAGCAACCGGACCAGCTCGCGCGCATCCGCGTCCGAATCGTTGACGCCCTTCAGCATCACGTATTCGAAGGTGATGCGGCGGGCATTCGACAGGCCCGGATAGGCCCGGCAGGCATCGAGCAGTGTCGCGATTGAATATTTGCGGTTGATCGGCACCAGCTCGTTGCGCAACTCGTCCCGCACCGCGTGGAGCGAGATCGCCAGCATCGTGTTGGCGTCCTGGCCCAGCCGCTCGATCTGCGGCACGACGCCGGAGGTCGAGACCGTGATGCGGCGGCGCGACAGGCCGAGGCCCTCGTTGTCGGCCAGCACGCCGATGGCGTCGATGACCTCGGAGGTGTTGTAGAGCGGCTCGCCCATGCCCATGAACACGATGTTGGTCACGAAGCGCGGCGCTTCGCGGGGCAGGAAACCGTCATCCGGCGGGCAGGCATCCGGCCAGTCGCCGATCCGGTCGCGGGCGACGACGAGCTGGGCGACGATCTCGGCCGCCGTCAGGTTGCGCACGAGGCGCTGGGTGCCGGTGTGGCAGAACGAACAGGTAAGCGTGCAGCCGACCTGGCTCGACACGCACAGGGTGCCGCGATCACTCTCGGGAATGTAGACGCACTCGATCTCCGCGCCCTTGTCATGGGCAGAGGTCGGCGCCATCCGGATCAGCCACTTGCGGGTGCCGTCCTTGGAGACCTGCTCGGACATGACCTCTGGCCGGTCGAGGGTGTAGGTCCCGCTCAGGGCTGCGCGCAGGCTCTTGCCCACATTGGTCATCTGGGAGAAATCGCGGGCGCCCCGCAGATAGATCCAGTGCCAGATCTGGGCCGCGCGCATCTTCTGCTCGCGCTCCGGCACGCCGATCTGTCCGAGCTTGTCCTTCAACTGATCCCGCGTCAGCCCGACGAGCGAAGCGCCGCCGCCGAGCGCCGTTCCGGCCACCACCGTCAACTCGGCCTTCTTCTCGATGGCGAGGGTCTCGAGGCCGGCCGCGCGCGCGGCATCGGTCACGGCCAGCGGAGCCGCGTGGGGATTACGCTTGGCGATGTCGAGCGCCGTCGCCATGGGAGATCATGCCTTCGTTAAGGGGAGACGGCGCGCTCTATAGCATGAATGCGTCGGAAACGTGAAAGCCCCCTTTGGCCGCGGTGGCGGTTCAGGAACATTCCTTTCTGGCGCGGTCGAGCGCTGCGCCGAAGCCGCTCAGCGAATAGCGGTCCGTCAGGGTGTTGCCGCGGGCCGACTGGGTCTTGACCGTGACGGCCGAGGCCTTGCCCATGGCGGCGATCGCCTGGGTTTCTTCTGCCGGGTTCTTCAGCCAGGCATTGGCGTCTTTGGTGATCAGCACATACGAGGCCGTGCCGATGGCAGCACTCGCCGGGCCATTGTCCTTGGCGGCGAAACCGAGGACGAGGGCCAGCTCGTTCTTGACGTTCTCGGCGGGCCGGAACGACACGAACAGATAGGCCGGATCGCGGTTCAGGTTCTTCGGCAGCCGGTCCTTCGGCTGCGTCAGGGCGTAGCAGATCTTCGAGCGGCCGGATTGCGCCGTGTAGACGCCCCAGTCGCCCATGGATGCGATGAGCGATGCGCCGCCGGGACCCGTCGCGGCCTGCGCCTTGGCGGGTGCCGGCTTTGCGGCCGCGGGCTTAGCGGGAGCGGGTTTCGCCGGTGTCTTGGCGGCAGGTTTGGACGGCGTGGCGCGCTGGGGCTGGGCAACGGCCTCCGGCGCGACAGCAAGGGCGAACAAGGTGGCGAGAGCGCCTGCGGCCAGGCCGCGCTGAAGAGATGCGAGAATCATGGGGAACAGCGTATACACCGGTTGGTTAAGAACTCTTCACCAAGCCTGTTCGAATAAGTGTGGCGAAATGGCGGGGTGCGCCGACCTGCGGACCGATTCCTGTCGCGCAAAAAAAGAGGGACCGTCGAAACGGTCCCTCAGGCTGGGAGGAAATCATTACGTGCTGAAACGAAGAGCAAGTAATAAGAAACATTATATCGTATAGTTACGCAATGCAATAAGATTTTAGAGAAGAATTACAGATCTTAATCCTATAAAGGCCACGGAAGACGCGGTTTCTCAGCGGCATTCCGTGGAGTCATGTTCGGCAAACGCCATGCAATTGCGGCAGGACCGAGACCAGCTGATTGCGACGCAGGGGAAAAGACGGCTCGGTCATTCCGACGGCGCCGCGGGCGCCTCATCACTCAACGTGGCCTTGGCGTGGGCCCGGTGGTCCGGTGTGATCGAACCGGCGACCTGCGCGAGAGCCGCTGCCAGCACCGCGGCATCGTCGGCAAACCCCACCAGCGGCAGGAAATCCGCGATCGCATCGGTGGGCAGGATGAAATAGGCGAGCGCGCCCATGAGGATGAAACGCACCCGGTTCGGCGTCGCCGGATCGGTCGCGCAATAATAGGCCGCGACAAGATCCTCGGCGAAGGGGATACGGCCGCCGAGCCGCCTGAGCTTCGCCCAGAAATTCCGCCTCACGGCCCGCTCCTCGCGGGTCGCGCCCCGCATGGCGTCCATTTCGGCTTTCGTGAAGGGCTTCGTGAAGGTCTCGCTCAAACTCTTAAACTCCTGCAGGGACGCGACTCGCGCCGGCTGGGCACGCGCGCGGGGATGGCTTACAGACTCAACCCGATTCCAGGAGAGAACCCATGAAGCTCGACAAATCTATGGCAGCCATCGTGACCGGCGGCGCATCCGGCCTCGGCGCCGCAACGGCCAGGATGCTCGCGGCCGACGGTGTCCGGGTCGCGATCTTCGATATGAACGCGCAGAGCGGCGAATCGGTCGCGCGCGAGATCGGCGGCATCTTCTGCCAGGCCGACGTCACCGACGAGGCCTCCGTCGATGCCGCGCTCGCAAAAGCCCGCGCCGCGCACGGGATCGAGCGGATCCTCGTCAATTGCGCCGGCATCGCGCCGGGCAAACGCACGGTTTCCCGCAAGCGCGAGACCGGCGAGATGATCGCCCACGATCTGGCAAGCTTTCGCCGCACCATCGAGATCAACCTGATCGGCTCCTTCGGCATGATCGCCAAGAGCGCCGCCGCGATGGCGACCCTCGATCCGGTGACGCCGGATGGCGGCCGCGGCATCATCATCAACACGTCGTCGGTGGCGGCGCAGGACGGGCAGATCGGGCAGGCGGGCTATTCGGCCTCCAAGGGCGGCATTCTTGCGCTGACGCTGCCGGTCGCGCGCGATCTGTCGGGCTTCGGCATCCGCGTCATGGCGATCATGCCGGGTCTGTTCCACACGCCGCTCTTCGACAATATCGCGGAGGATTACCGCAAGTCGCTCGAGGCCAACGTCCCGTTCCCCTCGCGCCTCGGACGGCCCGAGGAATACGCCACGCTGGTGCGCAGCATCATCGAGAACGACATGCTCAACGGCGAGGCCATCCGCCTCGATGGCGCGCTCCGGATGCAGCCCAAATAGCATGTCGGCTTCCCGGGCTCGTCGCATCGGCACCCTGTCGGGCGACGACCACCATGCCAGTCGGAGACCAGGATGACGATCGATCTCAATGCCGATCTGGGTGAGGGCTACGGCCCCTGGACCATGGGAGACGACGCGGCCCTCATGGACATCGTCACGAGCGCCAACGTCGCGTGCGGCTTCCATGCGGGCGATCCGGCGATCATGCGCCGGACAGCCACCATCGCGCGCGACAAAGGCGTGGCGGTCGGCGCGCATCCGGGCTTCGCGGATCTCCTCGGTTTCGGTCGGCGACGGCTGTCGGGTCTCACCGAGGCCGAGATCGAAAACATCGTCGCCTATCAGGTCGGCGCCTTCCAGGCTGTAGCGCGCCTTGCCGGCCATGCGACCATGCACGTGAAGGTGCACGGCGCGCTCGGCAATATCTGCGCCGAGGACGAGGCGCTGGCGCTGGCGGTCGCGCGCGGCATCAAGGCGGCTGATCCCGACCTTCTTTTTCTCGTCATGCCCGGCATGGCGACCGAGCGGGCGGCCGAGCGCCTCGGCCTCGGCTTCTTCCGCGAGATCTATGCCGACCGCACCTACGACGACACCTTCAACCTCACTGATCGCAGCAAGCCCGGCGCGGTCATTCACGATCCCGAGGTTGCCGCCGCCCACGTGCTGCGGATGGTCGAGGAGGGCGCGATCACGTCGGTCAACGGCAAGCGCCGCGAAGTCCGGATCGATTCGGTCTGCGTGCATGGGGACAATCCCGAGGCGTTGGTGCTCGCTCGCACGGTGCGCACGCGGCTCGAAGCGGCCGGTTGGGCGATCAAGGCCTATACGCGAAACTGAAAGGGACGGCAGCGCGTGGCCGCGACGCGCTGCCGTGCCATACGAGACCGACGTCCCTGTGCCGGAGCGCACGTCCTGTTGGAACCGATCGCATGAGTGATGTCATCCGCGCCCTGATCGATGCCCTCGGGCCGGAGCGGGTTCTCACCGACGCGCTCGTTTCCGTGCGCAACACCGCCGATGCGGCCAGCTTGCCGCCGCTTCGGCCCGCCGCCTTGGTGCGCCCCGAATCGACCGCTGAGGTCGCGACGTGTCTGCGGATCTGCAACACGCTGCATCAGCCGGTGGTGATTCAGGGTGGCATGACGGGCCTTGCCGGCGGGGCCCATCCGCAGCCGGGCGAGATTGCCCTGTCGCTCGAACGCATGGTGGGGATCGAGGAGATCGACACGCAAAGCGGCACGCTCACGGCCTTGGCCGGCACGACGCTTGCGGCCATCCAGGACGCCGCGGCGGAGGCGGGGTTTCTCTATGGGGTCGATCTCGGCGCCCGCGGTACGTGCACCATCGGCGGCAACGTGGCCACCAATGCGGGCGGCAATCAGGTGCTGCGCTACGGCATGACCCGGCGCAACGTCCTCGGGCTCGAGGTGGTTCTCGCCGACGGTCGGGTGCTGCGCTCGCTCAACAAGATGCTCAAGAACAATGCGGGCTATGACTGGCCGCAAGCGATTATCGGCAGCGAGGGCACGCTCGGCGTCATCACGCGGGTGGTCGTCAGCCTGCATCCGCGCCCCACGGGAATCCAGTCGGCGCTTCTTGCCGTCGGGTCCGTGGCGGACGCGGTGTCGCTCCTGCGCCGGTTCGATGCGCTCTTGCCCGGCAGGCTCCTGGTCTTCGAGGCGATGTGGCGCGAATACATGACGGTGACGGTCGAGAGGGCCGGGCTGACGCGCCCTTTCCCGGGCGATCCGGATCTCACGATCCTGATCGAGGCCGCCATGGGGGAGGACGGGTCATCCGGCGCCGACGCCTTCGCCGAAACCCTGGGCCTCCTTCTCGACGAGGGGCTCGTCACCGATGCGGTGGTGGCGCAATCGCAGGCGGACCGGCAGCGATTCTGGGCCTATCGCGAGGCTAATTACGCGTTCGGTCGGTTGCTTCCGAAGGGCGCTCATTTCGACGTCAGCATTCCGCTGGCGCGGATGGGCGAGGCGGTCGCGCGTCTGCGGGCTGAAGTCGCCGCCCGCTGGCCGTCGGCGATCCCCATCGTGTTCGGGCATCTCGCCGACAGCAACCTTCACATCGGAATCTACACGCCGGATTTCGACGCCGCGATGGGGCGCGCCATCAACAAATCGGTCTACGCCATCGTGGCCGACACCCACGGATCGGTCTCGGCCGAGCACGGCATCGGCACGCTCAAGCGCCCCTATCTGCCCCTGAGCCGGTCGGAGACGGAAATCGCCGTGATGCAGGCGATCAAGCACACGCTCGATCCCCACGCCATTCTCAACCGGGGCCGCGTCCTCCCGGATCCCGCCTGATGCCGGGCGACGGTGCCGCCCGGCATGGACAGTCGGTTGCTCAGGCGGCGCTGCGCTCGTCGCGGCCGTAGCCGAACATGGACTTCACCTCGAGGAAATCCTCGAAACCATAGCGGCCCCATTCGCGCCCGTTGCCCGATTGCTTGTAGCCGCCGAACGGCGCGTCCGAATCGCCCGGCGCCCCGTTGATATGCACCATGCCGGCGCGGATCCGGCGAGCAACCGCGCGGGCGCGGTCGATATCGCCGGACGTCACCGAACTCGACAGGCCATAGACCGTGTCGTTGGCGATGGCGATCGCCTCCTCGTCCGACCCGTAGGGCAGGATCGCCAGCACCGGTCCGAAGATTTCCTCGCGGGCGATCGTCATGGTGTTGGTGACATTGGCGAAGATCGTCGGTTTCACGAAATAGCCGCGCGTCAGGCCGTCCGGCAATCCCGGACCGCCGGTGACGAGCTGTGCGCCCTCGGCGATTCCCGCCTCGATCAACGCCTGGATTTTCTTGAACTGCACGTCGCTGACGACCGGCCCGAGATTCGTATCGGGGGCCTTGGGGTCGCCGACCTTGAGGGTCTGGGCAGCCTTGCGGGCGATGGCGACGGCCTCGTCGTGCAGGGCTGCCGGCACCAGCAGGCGCGAGGGGGCGTTGCACGACTGGCCGCTGTTGCTAAAGCAGCGCTGGACGCTGGTGGTGATGGCCTTTTCCAGATCGGCGTCGTCGAGGATGATGTTGGGGGACTTGCCGCCCAGTTCCTGCGCCACGCGCTTGACCGTCTCGGCTGCGGCTTTCGCCACGAGCACGCCTGCGCGGGTCGAGCCGGTAAACGACACCATGTCCACATCGGGATGGTGGGACAACGCCTCGCCGACCACCGCGCCCTCGCCGTTGACCATGTTGTAGACGCCCGCCGGGACGCCGGCCGCGTGGACGATCTCGGAGAACAGCAGGGCCGACATGGGTGCGACTTCGCTGGGTTTCAGCACGACTGTGCAGCCGACCGCAAGCGCCGGCCCGACCTTGCAGCCGATCTGGTTCATGGGCCAGTTCCACGGCGTGATGAGGCCGCAGACGCCAATCGGTTCGCGGGTGACCCGCGTGTCGTTGATGACCTCGTCGAATTCGAAGCTCCGCAGGACCTTGAGGGCCGTCTTGAGATGCCCCAGCCCGGCCGCCGCCTGGGCGTTGATGGCCAGCGTCATCGGGGCGCCCATCTCGGCGCTGATCGCGTCCGCCATGTCGCTGCTGCGCTTGCCGTATTCGGCGATCACCGCCTCGAGAAGCTCGATCCGCTCCTGCCGGCTGGTGCGGGAGAAGGACTCGAAGGCCCGCCTTGCCGCCGCCACTGCCAGATCCACGTCCTCGGCCGTGCCCAGGGCAATCGCCGCGTAGGCCTCTTCGGTGGCCGGGTTGATGACGGGCAGGGTGCGGGTGCCTTTCGAGGGCGTCCAGCGGCCGTCGATATAGAAGTCACGATACTCGTTCATGGTCGCTCGGTGTCCTGGGGCAGCGGGTGGGTTGGTCAAAATACTATACTGTTTGCTATCGGCCGCAACCGGTGCGGCGGCGAGACTTTTTCCGGCTTCCTGAGCGACGACGATTGCGTCGCTCAATATTCTGGGCGACTTTGCTTGCCAAGAAGTCTGCCCCGGGAGAGGGATTCGCATTCCATGACAGGCGCCGTCAATTCCAGATCCCGTCATCGGGCTCAAACCTGCGCCGATCCGGTTCGTCGGTCGTGACGGGCAACGGGGCAAGGCCCGGTCCGGGAGCGGCGTGAATGGACATGCAGCCCCCGAACAGGGGAATGCAGGGCACTCTGCAGCAATTGCGCGCGATGGGCCTGCTGATGGTGGGCGCGCTCATCCTGCAGGTGGCGGCAGGCATTCTCAACATCATCGTGCCGGTGCGGATGGCCCTGGCCGAGCAGGCGCCCACGCTGATCGGCCTGGTGGCGTCGTCCTATGCGGGCGGCTTCCTGATCGGGTGCTTCATGTGCCCGCCGGTGATTCGGCATATCGGCCATATCCGCGCCTTCTCGGTGTTCGGCGCCCTGCAGGCGGTGCTTGCTCTCGGGTTCACGTCAGGCGATTTCGGCTACTGGACGCTTGTTCGGTTCGGCACCGGCTTTGCGGGCGCGGGGGCGGCGATCGTGCTCGAGAGCTGGATCAGCGCGCAGGCCAGTCCCAGCCAGCGCGGCCGCCTGTTCGGCATCTACCAGGTGCTCACCCGAATCGCGATGATCGGCGGCCAGCTGGCCGCGAGCCACCTCCTCTTCGGGGCCTCGTCCGCCTTTCTCATCGTCAGTGTCTGCTACTCCCTGTCGGTGATCCCGGTCTGCCTCACGGTCGCCAATGTGCCCCAGAGTCCGGCTGTGGCCACCATCGCGCTCCGCCAGCTCTGGCGGACGGCCCCCATGAGCGCCATGGGGTGCATCTATGTGGGATCGGTCGGCAGTGCGCTGATGGGGATCCTGCCGGCCTGGGGCGTGCTGGCCGGCCTGTCGCCGCTGGCGGCAAGCCTCCTGTCGACCGCCGTGCAGGTCGGCTCGCTGATTACCCAATGGCCGATGGGCTACCTGTCGGACCGGACTGACCGACGCCGGGTGATGATGGGCGGCACGGCCGTCACGTTGGTCATGTCGATCATTCTGGTGGCGGGCCTCGTGCCTGCGGGACTTGGCGTGTTCGCGATCTTTGCGCTCATCGGCGGCTCGACCCTGCCGGTCTACATGCTGTCGGTTTCCCACGCCTTCGACCGGGCCGACAAGTCGCAGGCGGTGGGCCTGTCGAGCAGCTTGTTGTTTCACTGGGCCGTGGGCTCGATCCTCGGACCCCTCCTGGCAACCTCCATGATCGAGCGGATCGGCACCCTCGGCCTGCCCGCCTTCATCGTCCTCCTGTCGCTTGCATTCGTGATTTTCGGGGTCATCCGCCTGTCCGCACGGCGATCTGTTGACGAATAATATATGATCCGTGGTGCTTCACATATTTTCTCTTGTCAGCTTGGCGGCCTTAAACTTACGATACGGAATGCAGGCGGGACGGCTCGACACGGCGTCTCACGCTCACGCGACCTGATGCCAAGCGCATGTCCCCAAAAAAGAAACCAGAGGAGAGACCGATGAGTGATGAGACCAGCCACAAAGCCATGCTTCAGCGCCTGCACGATTCCGTGATGGTGCCGCCGACCTCGCGGCGCGATTTTCTCCTGCGCTACGGCGGCGGCCTGGCGGCCGCGATGGCCATGCCGATGCTGTCCACCGGGGCGTTCGGCCAGACCGAGGCGATGCCCGAGTTCAAGGACATCCCGCAGGCCTGGAAGGGCTCCGGCCAAGTGGTCGTCGTCACCTGGGGCGGCATTGGCACCGACATGCAGCGCAAGGCGTGGTTCGAGCCCTTCGAGAAGCTCTGCGGCATCAAGGTCGTCGAGGCCGTCGGGCCCGATCCCGCAAAGGTCAAGGCGATGGTCGACACCAAGACGACCTCATGGGACGTATGCCAGATCGGCCGCGGCACGATGATCGAACTGGCGGCGCAGGGCGATTACTGGGAGCCGATCGATTACGGCATCGTCGAGAAGGGTGTCACCGATAATTTCCGCTCGAAATTCGGCCTCGACATCGTGCCCTACGCGCAGATGATCGCCTATCGGAAGGATGTCTATCCGGACGGACCGAAGGGCTGGGCGGATTTCTTCAACGCCGAAAAATACCCCGGCGCCCGCACCATGCCGATCGCCACCAAGGGCAATATCCCGGAGCTGGTCGGCGCGCTCATCGCCGACGGCGTGGCGCCCGACAAGGTCTATCCGCTCGATATCGACCGGGCGATCCGCGTGTTGACCAAAATCAAGCCGAAGGTCGTCAAGTGGTGGGAAACCGGCGCGCAGCCGATGCAGATGCTCATCGACAACGAGGCGCCCCTGGCCACTGCCTGGAACGGCCGCGTTTATTCGGCCCAGCAGGAGGGCAAGCCCCTCGATCTGGTCTGGAACGGTGGCACGCTGCTGTCGAATGCATGGCTCGTTCCCAAGGGCGCGCCAAACCTCTCGAACGCGCAGAAGTTCATCGCCTTCAGCTCGTCGGCCATTGCGCAGGCGCGCTACTCGACCCTGCTGCCCTACGGCTTCACGAACGTCGATTCCGCCCAGTACCTCTCGCCGGCCGTCTTGAAGAACCTGCCGACCTCGCCGGAGAACGCCAAGCTGATGGTTCCCTACCAGCATGAATGGTGGGCGGCGAACCGGCCCGAGGTCATCGCCAAGTTCAACAAGATGATGCTCTCCTAACAAAACCAACATCCAAGGGCTGCGGCGCGGTGCGCGGCAGCCCTTTTTTCATGGCTTTTATCGACGGGATCGCGGCATGGCGCTGGAACGCTTGAATATCGAGACGGTCGTCCTCAACGGGCAGATCGTCACCATGGACAAGCCCGGCCATCGGGTGGAGGCACTCGCCATCGCCCAGGGGCGCATCGTGGCACGCGGCTCGACGGACGAGATTCGCGCGCTGGCGCCGCACGCGGCGGTCATCGATTGCGAGGGGCGCACCGTGCTGCCGGGCATCGTCGACAGCCATTGCCATCCGGACATGCATGGCGCGCGCATCGGGCGCTGGTACGATTTCTTCGACGGCCGCATCGACACCCGCGACAAGCTGTTGGCGCTCGTGCGGGCCGAGACCAAGGACAAGCCGCACGATTCCTGGTTCACCGCCTACCGGTTCGACGAGATGCACTCGGGCGGCTATCCGACCCTCGACGAGCTGGATGCAGCGTCCGGCGGACGCCCGGTCTTCATCTATCGCCGCGATGCCCATATGGGCGTGGCAAGCAGTGCCGCGCTCAAGGCCGTGGGCTTTCATGACACCGCGTCCGATCCGGCCTTCGGGCGCATCGAGCGGGATCCTGCCACGGGCCGGCCCACCGGGCTGTTGCGCGCGCGCGCGGCCCACATCGTCATCGAGCATATCCAGGCCGCCTACACGGCGGAGGATTTCCGCAGCGGCCTCGTCAAGGTGCTGGACGAGTACCTGTCATTCGGCATCACCTCGGTGCACAACAGCCTCACCACCTCGCAGGCCATTTCGGCCTATCAGACCATGCGCCAGAACGGCGAGCTCAAGACGCGGATCGGCATCCTGGCAAGCGGGCGCGACGACGATCTCGTGCGGGCCATCGTCCGCTCCGGCATGCGATCGGGCTTCGGCGACGACTGGATTCGCCTGATCGGCCTCGAATGGGTTGGAGACGGCAGCACGTCGGGGCGCACGGCCGCCTATTACGATCCCTATCTGGGCGAACCCGTTCTCGGCGAACCGCCCGACAACCGCGGCTCCATCCTGCTCGACCGGGAGGAGTACACAAGGCGCGTGGCGGAAGCTCATGCGGCCGGCCTGATGGTCTGCACCGACGCCATCGGCGACCGCGCTATCGACTTTTTCCTGGACGTCTATGACGACGTGCTCGCGGCCGATCCGCGTCCCGACCACCGCATGCGCATCGAGCATTGCTGCAACGTGACGCCGGCGATTCTCGCCCGGCTCAAACGCAGCGGCGTCGTGTGTTCCTCGGCCACGGGCTTTGCCTATGATCTGGGCGACGCCTATCTGCAAAACCGGGGAGCGGATGCCATGAAGGTGATGTGGCCTCACCGCAGCATGATCGATGCAGGCGTGCCGGCGCCGGGCCACTCCGACGCCCCGGTCTGCAGCGCCAACCCGTTCTTCGGCATCTCGGCGATGGTCAACCGTCAGACCCAGGGCGGGCGCTCCATCGATCAGTCGGAGGCCGTGACCGTGCACGAGGCGCTGGAGGCTTACACGCGGCTGGGGGCCTGGTGCGGGCGCGAGGAACAAGCCAAGGGCGATCTCGGCCTCGGCAAGCTGGCCGATCTGTGCATTCTCGACCGCGATCCCTTCGCAATCCCGCCTTTGGATCTCGCCAACGTCACGGTTCTTTCCACCATGGTCGACGGCGCGATCGTGTTCGACCGGCGCTGACGCGCGCTACAGCGTCAGCGGCATCAGTTCGGAAGCGGGGCGATTCGCCCAGTCGTATTGGCCGACCTTCGACACGGAGAGGCGCTGCGCCTCTTCCAGCCGGTTCAGGGCGTCGTCGAGGTCGAAGGCCAGCGCACGGCCGCTCTCGACCACCTTCCGGCCATCCACGTAGACGTCCCGGATCGGCCGCTCGCCGGCGGTGTAGAACAGGCTCCGCACCGGATCGTAGAGCGGCCGCATGGCCGGATGGGTCAGGTCGACGGTGAAGAAATCGGCCTTTGCGCCGGGCGCCACGCGTCCGATATCGGTGCGCCCCAGCGCCTTTGCGCCGCCGAGCGTTGCCGCATGCAGGGCGTCCGAGGCATTGACCGCATGGGCGTCGCGCGCGGTGATGCGCGCCGCGTAGATGGCGTTGCGGACTTCCTCGACGTAATTGTGCGGAAACGTATCGGTGCCAATGCCGACATTGAGTCCGGCCTTCAGATAGCCGCCCAGATGCTGCAGGGTGATGCCCCGGCGGATGAAGACCGTGGGGCAATGGGCGACGCTCGCGCCGCTCTCGACGAGTATCCGCACGTCGTCGCGGGTCGGCCAGCCGAGCCAGTCATTGTGATCGAAGAAAATGCCGTGGCCGATGGTGGTGAGCGGCCCGAGAACGCCGATCTCCTTCAGCCAGCCGACGGGCGTGCGGCCATGCCGGCGCATCATCTCCTGAAACTCGACGACGCTCTGGCTCGCATGGGTCTGGAACGGCAATCCACGGTCCTGTGCGGCCGCAAACGCATCGCGGAACAGGGCCTCGTCGCAGGTGTCGATCTGGGCCGGGCAGATCATGCCGGACAGCCGGCCGGACGGGTGGGCGACCGCCGCGTCGACCACGGCGAGCGCCTCGTCCATGCGCTTTCGCCCAAGCGGGATATCCCATTCGTAGAGCACTTCGTGGCCGTTCCTGGTGTACCAGCGGGCGGCGCGAAACATCGGCGCCGCATAGGCGCGAAGACCGCTTGCCGCCAGCGTGTCGAGCCATCCCTCATGCGGCACCGAGAGGTCGCAAACGGTCGTGACTCCGCTCTGCAGGAGCTCGCTCAAGGCCACCTGGGAGGACGCCACCATGCCGGCGGCCTCGGTCTCGAACAGAAACAGGTATTCGTAGAGCGAGCTCATATAGAGCTTCGCCGAGCCGACCTCCTCGGTCAGTCCCTTCAGCATGGTCTCGAAGGACGGATGCGAATGGATATCGACGAAACCCGGCATGACCATCAGGTTGCGTCCGTCGATCACCTCATCGGCGGACGCCGCAATCGCCGCATCGGCGAGCACGAAACGGTCGCCCCGAAACGCCACGTCGCAATCGGTGCGATAGACGTGCCGGTCGGTGGCCTCGTCGTAGGCGACGACCCAGGAGGCCGCCTTGATTACGGTCGTCTTCGTCACGTCGGCGGGGGTGGTCATGGGGGGTCCTGAGCGCCTGGATCAATTTAAAAAAATTCGGTGCCGGCATAGCGCGTGAAGGCCTCGACGAGATCCAGGAACTCCGCCGTCAGTGCGGTGGCGGCCGGTTCGTCGCCGGCAGCGACCGCCTCGCCGATTCGAATGTGAAAATCGGTGATCTCGTCTGGCTTGAAGCGGGTCTGGTAGCCTTCACAGGCAAGCCAGAAGCGGCGCGACAGCGCATAGAGCGGCATGATCGAGCGCAGGAACGGGTTGCGTGAAATCTGCACGAGTCGACCGATGAACTCACGGTCGAGGCGCAGCAGGGGCACGTGATCCGGCCCGCCACGAAGGGCACGGAATCGGCCGACGATCTCGCGAAGGATCTCGGCCTCCTCGGGCGTGCGCCGTCGCGCAGCGCTGGGCACCATCAGCATCTCGAGCGCACGACGGGTTTCCAGGACTTTCAGCTGCGTCTGCAGATTGATGTCGCGCACCAGCATGCCCCGGCGCGGCATCCAGACCAGCAACTGATCCATGGCCAACCGGAGGAGCGCCTCGCGAATCGGCGTGCGGCCGAGTCCGAGACGGGTGACGAGAAAAGGCTCGGACACCCGGCTGCCGGGCTTGAGCTCCATCGTGACGATCAGGTCCTCGATGCGCGTATAGGCGATCTCGGCAAGGCTGTCGGTCTCGGAATCGACTCCGTCGTCGTCCCGCCGCAGCGTCTGGACACTCATCGGAAATCACCGAGCGATGGCGGCGACAGGGTATCGATGTCGCGTCCGGCCCAGTCGCCCGGGCCGATGGCCGACCAGACCCGCTCGGCGGTCTCGGCGAGGCCGCGCGTGACGCCCGCCTCGTCCACCGTCAGCAGGGCATGGTCGCGCATGAGCCAGCGCCCGTCGACCATCACATGACGCAGGTCTGCGGCCTCCGCCGAATAGACGAGGTTTTTGAGCGGATCACGGCAGGGGTTCATCGAAAAGCCGCGCAGGTTCCAGAGCAGCAGATCGGCCTTCGCGCCCTTGGCGATGCGGCCGATGTCGTCCCGGTGCAGCATCCGCGCGGCGTTCAGGGTGGCGGCGTCGAATGCCTCCCGGGCGGTCGCCTTGCGGCAATCCCGGCTCATGAGCTTGCCGACGACGCAGGCCGTCCGCATGGCCTGCAGAATCGATTGCGGCGCGGTATCGCTGCCAAGGCACATGTTCACCCCGGCCGCGAGATAGGACGGGAAGGATTCCATCGCGATGCCGCGACGGGCAAACACCCATGGGCAATGGGCGACGCTTGCGCCGTGATCGGCCAGAATGGCCAGATCGTCGCCCGGATACTGGATCCACGAATTGCCGCTGGTAAACACCACATGGCCGAGGATGCAGCGGTCGGACAGGAAGTCCATTTTGGCCAGCCATTCGATCGGCGTCATGCCCTCGCGCTGCACCATCTCGTCGAATTCGAACACCGCCTCGGCCGTGTGAAGGGCGAGCGGCACGCCCATGCGGTCGGAGGCCTCGCGGCTCAGCCGCAGCAATTCGGGCGTCGCCATGGCGACCTGCATGGGGGAGAGGTAGCCCTTGATCCGGCCATTGCCCCGGCCGTCGATGCGCTCGATCAGGTCGATGGCGTAGCGAAAGCCCGGAATGCCGCCGTCCTCTTTCCACGCATAGGTCATGCGCTTGCCGTCGGTGGTCTTCCAGCGGGCCGATCCGTAGCCCTCGGCGATGTAGGCGCGAAGACCCGCTTTCTCGGCGGCGGCGGCCGTGTAATCGCCAAGCCAGCCGATCTCCATGACGGTGGTCGTGCCGCTGCGGATGAGTTCGGCCATCGAGAAATCGACAATCGCGCGCTGGGCGGGCTCGTCGATGGCGGTGGCCAGCGCCGGCAGCATTTCGGGCAGGCCGGAGAAGGAGAAATTTGGCCGTCCCACATCCTCGATGAAGGAGCGGTCCAGCGGCGCGCTGGTAAGATGGGCGTGAGCGTCGATCAGGCCCGGCGTCAGCAGGTGATCGGGCAGGTCGACGACCTCGTCGGCGGTGCCCTCGAAAGACGGTCCCACATGCACGACGCGGTCGTCCTCCACGACCACGACGCCGTTGCGCAGGAGGCGATGCTCGCCATCCTGGAAGGCGATGATCATGCCGGCGCGGATGAGGGTGCGGTGGGCCATGGCGCTCTCCTATTCGCTGACCGGCAGGGTGGATTTCGCCCGGATCTGCAACCACGACGCGGTGAGAAACAGCGACACCGAGATTCCCACGGCCAGCACGGACACGGCCGCGATGGTGGGCTCGATGGAGTTGCGCATGCTCTCCCACATCCGCAGCGGCAGGGTGACCTGCGTGGGTCCTGCGATGAACAGCGCGACGATGAGCTCGTCGAACGAGCTGATGAAGGCGAACAGCGCGCCGGCCGCGATACCCGGCTTGATGATCGGCAGGGTGATCAGCCGAAAAGCCGTGAACGCATCGGCGCCAAGATTGGCCGCCGCCTGTTCGAGCCTGCGGTCGAAGCCATAGAGCGAGGCCGACACGTTGACCACGACGAAGGGCACCGCTAGCGCCGTGTGGGCCACTGCGATGGCTAATGTCGAGCCGACCAGCTGCAGGCGCGCATAGAAGAAATACACCGCGATGGCCACGATGATGCCGGGGATGATCAGCGGCGAGAGGATGAACCCGATCAGGATTTTCTGCCCGGGAAACTTGCCGCGCACGAGACCGTAGGCCCCGGCGGTGCCCAGCAGCGTGGAAAACACCGTCGCCAGGCACGCGATCCAGATGCTGAGCCAGGCCGAGTTCAGCCAGTCGGCGCGGGAGAACAGCCGCTCATACCATTGCAGGCTCCAGCCGGGAGGCGGAAAGCTCAGGAAGCTGCCGGCCGAGAACGACACCGGCACGATGATGAGAACGGGAAAGATCAGGAAGGCCGAGACGAACAGCGCGACCAGGCCCAGGCCCCAGCGGCTGGCGCGTCCCGACAGGACGATGGGGCGCGCGCTCATCGGACGCCTCCCAGCAGCTTGTCGACGCTGACCACGCGGCTGACGGCGAACAGGGCGACGAGCGTCGCCACAAGCAGAATGCCCGCGAGCGCCGCCGCATAATCCCAGCGGTAGAGGTCGACCTCCTGGGCGATCAGCATCGAGATCGTCATGTCCGACGGTCCGCCGAGGAGCGCCGGCGTCACGTAGAAGCCCAGCGCCAGCACGAAGACGAGCACGCAGCCGGCGACGATTCCCGGCATCGACAGCGGCAAGATCACATGCCGGAACGTCGCGAACGCATTGGCGCCGAGATTTTCAGCCGCCGCCACGAGACGCCCGTCGATGGCCTTCAGCGAGCTGAAGATCGGCAGCACCATGAAGGGCAGCAGCACGTGGATCATGCCGATATAGACGGCGAAATTGGTGTTCAGCAGGCGGATCGGCTGATCGATCACGCCGAGCCAGATCAGCACGCCGTTGATGAGGCCCTGCCGCCCCAGCAGCACCATCCACGCATAGGAGCGGATGAGGATGCTCGTCCAGAACGGCACCATGACGATCGCCAGAAACACGCTGGCGGTGAAGGGCTTGGCCGTGGCGATGAAGAAGGCCAGCGGGTAGGCCAGCACCAGGGTGGCGAGCGTCGTGCCGACGGCAATCTTCAACGTATTCCAGAAGATCGTCCGGGCGATGTCCGACGAGACAGCCTCCAGAAGCGGCGCGAAATCCGTCTGCGTTCCGGCCGAACGGGCGAGCATCAGGATGACGGGGATGAGATAGAACACCGCCAGGAACGCGATGAGCGGCACCACCAGCCATTCCGGCCGACGCAGGAAGTGCGCCGCGCTCATGAGATCGACACGCCGTGCGCGAAGACGCGCATCGCCTCACCGGGCCAGCGCAGATGCACGGTCTCGCCGGTGGCGTGGCGGTGCGGTGTTGCGGCGATCTGCTGCTTGACCGACAGCGTCGCCCCGTCGGGCAGGCGCAGGGTATAGCGGCGGTGGTCCCCCACATAGGTGGTGTCGACCACCTGCGCGGCCGACCAGGCGCCAGCGCCATCCGGTGCTGCCGCCACATGGATGTGCTCGGGCCGCACCGAGACCTTCACGGTTGCCCCCGCGACGCCGTTGCGCGCCGGAACGGGGACGCCGTCGCCGCCGAGCGACAGGATCGCCACCCCGTCGCCGGTGGACGCGATGGTGGCGTCCAACATGTTCGATTCCCCAAGGAAACCCGCCACGAATGCATCGAGTGGGCGCTCGTACAGGTCCTCAGGCGAGCCGACCTGCCGGATCTTGCCCTGATGCATGACGCAGATCCGGTCGGACATGGTCATGGCCTCGTCCTGGTCGTGCGTGACGTACACGACCGTCACGCCGAGATCGCGCTGGATGCGCTTGATCTCGGTCTGGAGATGGCTGCGCAGATATTTGTCGAGCGCGCTGAGCGGCTCGTCCATCAACAGGACCGGGGGCTCGAAGACGATGGCGCGGGCCAGCGCCACGCGCTGCTGCTGGCCGCCCGACAACTGGCGTGGATAGCGGTCGCCGAGCGGGCCGAGATCGACGATGTCGAGGACGCGCTTGACCTGGGCCGCCTGCTCGGCGGCGCTCTTCTTGCGCATGCGCAACGGGAAGGCGACATTCTCGAACACGGTCATGTGCGGAAACAGGGCGTAGCTCTGGAAGACCATGCCGATGTTGCGCTGGGCCGGCGGGATCGACGTGACCGGACGCTCGCCGACGAAGATGCTGCCGGTGGTGGGGGTCTCGAAGCCCGCCAGCATCATCAGCGTCGTCGTCTTGCCGGATCCGGAGGGTCCCAGCAGCGTCAGAAATTCACCAGCCGCGATGTCGAGATCGACACCGCTCACCGCGAGCGCGCCGCCGTAGGATTTCGAAATTCCGGCAAACCGCACGGGCGCGCCGAGCGCGGTCCGGGCAGGTTTGCTCTTGCGGTGGTCCAGCACGCTCACGTGGTCTCCATTTCCGATCCTGAAGCCCGGACAACCCCGTCGCCCTCCGACGGGCGCGATGTCTCGGCGATATCCTTGCGGAAAGGATACCGGTCGCAGGGGAGAGATCAATAAAAATATGGGATCATGGATGAATCATATATGATCTGGCCTCTGGAAGAGGCTCGGCCGATCGTCAGCGGCTGTCGTGACGGCCGATCACACGATCCCGAGAAGCCTGATCAGCATCAGGCTGATGGTCAACAACACCAGCAGCGACAACGTGACCGCGAGGGTGACGCGCCCGCCGACCCGGGCCAGGACCTTGAGGTCGACGCCGAGCCCGAGCGCCGCCATGGCAACGATGGTCAGGATCGTGGCAACCGGCAGGATGGCCCCGAGGATCACATCCGGAATGACCCCGAGGGACCGAAGCGCGGACAGGATCAGGAAACCGACGATGAACCACGGCACGAGGCGGCCGAAGGACATATCGCGGGCGGAACGTCCCATCACGAGCGAGAGGCCGAGAACCACTGGGCCCAGCATCAGCACGCGGACGAGTTTGACGAGCGTGCCGATCTGCGTGCTCACGAGGCCGACCGGCAGGGTCGCGGCCAGCACCTGGGGAACCGCGTAGACGGTCAACCCCGCCAGCACGCCGTATTGGATGTCGGAGAGCCCGAGCAGCGGGACAAGCAGCGGGAGACCGAGCACGACCGCGACGCCAAGGACCGCCGTGAAGGCGATGGAGGAGGCGACATCGTCGCTTTTCGCGCCGATCACCGGCGCGACCGCCGCGATGGCCGAGTTGCCGCAAATGGAATTGCCGCAGGCGACGAGCACCGCCATGCGCTTGGGCAGGCCGAGGACGCGGCAGAGCCCGTAGCTTGCCCCGATGGCAATCGCCACCACGGCCGCGATGCCGAGGATCAGGGCAGGGCCCGCCTGCATCACCGCCTGGAAGCTGATCGACGCGCCCAGCAGCATGACGGCGACCTCGAGCAGCATCTTGGCCGAAAAGCCGATGCCGCTCGCCCAGCGCCGGCCGGGTGTCCAGGCGGTCCGCACGACGGTCCCCAGCAGAATGGCGAGAACGAGCGCCTCGAGATAGGGCCGTCCGGTCCAGTGCTCTTCCAGATGCTGAAGGCCGACGGCTGCGGCCGCGATGGCGCCGCACAGGGCCACCCCGGGAGCAAGCTCTGCGATCCGCGTGGTGTTCATCGATCCCGCCCTGTGCTGCCGTGGCCTGTCAGGCCATCGGCACCCCTGCTCATCTCACCGGGGCAGGGGCGAGGCAAGCCTCGACGGCGGCAAAACCGCCCTCAGGCGGCAAAACCGTCCTCGATCACGCGCCAGTCGCGCCTCAGCGCCAGCGGTTCGCGGTCGAGCACCAGATAGCACCCCCCGCCGGGATGCGAGGGCCGCGTCTCCTGCCCGATCGGCACGCCCTGCAGATGGGCGGTGAGCAGGCAGCCCACGCCCCCATGGGACACGATAACGACAGGCCCACCGGCCGGTGCCGTGCGGGCAATGTCGCCGACCGCCTTCACTATCCGTGCCTGTGCGTCAGCCGCCCGCTCCCATCCGCGTACGCTCGTGGTGGGCTCGGCGAAGAAAGCCGCCACGACCTCCCAGAATTCCGGCGGCGCGATATACCCGGTCGACGAGCGGTCGTTCTCGCCGAGGCGCGGATCGGTCTCATAATGAAGGCCCAGGGCATCCGCCACGATGGCGGCCCCGTCCATCGCCTTGCGCTCGCTGCTCGCATAGACGGACTCCACGCCGTGTCCCTGCAAGGCTGTCGCGAACGACTTCATGCGGGCCTGCCCCACTGCCGAGAGCGGCCAGTCCGGAACCGGCCTGGCGGGGTCGATGACGACTTCGGGATGAGTCACAAAGATGATGATCGACATGCGATTTTCCGGATGGGGCGAATGGCCGGGCGGTGTTCAGCCGAGCGGGTAGGCGGCCTCGACGATATAAGGGCCTCCGCCGACCGAGTCCGTGGCCGAGTACAGCGCCACCCGCGTGGCCGTGAAGGAATGTTGAGGCAGATCCCCGCGCGTCGCCAGATACTCCGCCACGGCGAGCGGGGACGCGCCGCGCAGGCGCGCCAGCGTCACGTGCGGAGTGAATTTGCGCTCTTCGGGCGCGAGCCCGATGTGGCGCATCAATCGCTCATGCTCGCCGTGCAGGTCGATAAGCCCCGGAGTCGGGGCGATCCGCGCAAAGACCGCGCGCGGTTTCTCCCCGCCGAAGGTGTCGAGCCCATCGACAGCGATGGGGATCTCCGGTCGCGGTCGGGCCTCGCTCAAGGCGGCGTGGACCTCCCGGGCGACCCGGTCATCGATGTCGCCGATGAACCGCAGGGTGATGTGGTAGCAATCCGGGTCGATCCAGCGCGCACCGGGAAGACCGCCGCGACAGGCCGACAGGCCGGTGGCGACGGCGGGGGGAATTTCAATCCCGGTGAACAGACGTGGCATCCGGTTCTCCCGCACGCAGGGACGGCGGATGATGAGCGGGATACGGCCGCGCCCGCAAGGGCGCAGCCGCGAGACGGGGTCAGGTCAGGGGCAGGGGTTGCAATAAGCGAGGTGGATTTCGTTGATCCGCGCCTCGAGCTCGGGCGAGATCGTCACATCGATCGCCGCGATATCGGTCTTCAACTGCTCCATCGAGGTGGCGCCGATGATGTTGGAGGCAACGAAGGGGCGCGTATTGACGAACGCGATCGCCATCTGGGCCGGGTCGAGACCGAATTCGCGCGCAAGCCCGAGATACTTCTCGACGGCAGCTTCCGCTACGGGATTTTCGTAGCGCTGGCCGCGGTCGAACAGGGTGGTGCGCGCGCCGGCGGGCCGGGCGCCCTTGAGATACTTGCCGGTGAGATACCCTTGGGCCAGTGGCGAATAGGCCAGCAGGCCGATCTGCTCGCGCATGCTGATCTCGGCCAGACCCACTTCGTAGGTGCGGTTGAGAAGGTTGTAGGCGTTCTGCACCGACTGCACGCGCGGCAGGCTGCGGATCTCGCTGTGCTTGAGGAACGTCATGGTCCCCCACGCGCTCTCATTCGACAGGCCGAAATTGCGGATCTTGCCGGCCTTCACGAGATCGCCCATCACATGGAGGGTCTCTTCGATGGGGTGGGACTCGGCTTCCTGGTGCCGAAAGATGGTGGGGTTGGAACCCCAGGGCATCGGCCGGTCGGGAAAATGGATCTGGTAGAGATCGAGATAGTCGGTCTGGAGCCGCTTGAGGCTCTTGTCGATGGCTTCCTCGATCTGGGCGCGGGAGAGTTCGGCGGGCGAGCCGTCGTCGCGCAGCCAGTCATTGGGAGTCCGGCCGACGACCTTGGAGGCCAGGATCACCTTGTCGCGGTTGCCACGGGCCTTGAACCAGGTGCCGATGATCTTCTCCGTCGATCCTTGAGTCTCGCGCCGCGGCGGGATCGAATACATCTCCGAGGTGTCGAAGAAATTGATGCCCTGATCGAGGGCGTAATCCATCTGGGCGTGGCCCTCGGATTCGGTGTTCTGCTGGCCCCAGGTCATCGTGCCGAGGCAGATGAGGCTGACGTTCAGGTCGGTGCGGCCAAGGCGGCGATATTCCATCGAAACGGCTCCTCGCAAAGGGCAACGCCCCTGCGCTCCGGCTGGTGCACGATCAGACCGGGCCGATCCGTCTGGCCCGTGATCCTGCGATAAAACAAGTCCCCGGAGCCCGGCCGGACGCGCAGATTCCGGACCGCAGAGCCGAGGCGGCGATGCCGACGGATGTCAGCGTTTGGAAAGGCGTGCGAGAAAGGCCTCGACCGTCGGCAGGATGCGCGCCACGATCACCTCGACCCCCTTCGCCGTCGGGTGCATCCCGTCAGGCAGGTTGAGGCTGGTGACGCCCGCGACTCCGTCCAGGAAAAACGGATAGAGCACAACGTCGTGCTTCTTCGCAATCTCCGGATAGAGGCTGTCGAATTTCTTCGCGTAATCAGCCCCCAGATTGCGGGACGCATACATGCCGGCGAGCAGGACCGGGATGCCGCGCGCCTTCAGCCGCTGCACCACGGCGTCGATGGCCTGGCGGGGCACCGCCGGGTCGAGCCCCCGCAGCATGTCGTTGGCGCCCAGCTCCACGATGACGCCATCGGTGCCGTCGGGCACCGACCAGTCGAGACGGTCGAGCCCGGCCGAGGCGGTGTCGCCGGAGACCCCGGCATTGGCGACCGTGACATTGTGCCCCTTGGCCCTCAAGGCCTTCTCAAGCTGGGCCGGGAACGCTGCCTCCGCCGGCAGTCCGTAGCCCGCGCTGAGACTGTCTCCCAAGGCCACGAGCGCCACCGGCTTTGTCTGCGCGTAGGCCGGAAACAAGTCAGTGGTGCCGGACGCGAGGAGCGCCGCACACGCAAAAATGATCGTCATGACAGGGCCCGATTGGCGCTTCATCGAATGGCTTCCCATATGTTTCGGACTGGGCCGGCGGGATTCTGCCGGACTTCTTTTGTCGAACTGACCACGAAAGATCGGGTGACCGGGCATGCAGGACAAGGCCATCGCGCTGCACGATGTCGATTTGAGCCTCGGACGGGGGGCCGCCCGCGTTCATATTCTCAAGGGTTTGACCCTCGACATCGTTAAGGGCGAGGCGGTGGGCCTCGTCGGACCATCCGGATCGGGCAAATCGACGCTGCTGATGACCATGGCGGGCCTGGAGCGTCCGGACAAAGGCCGCATCGTCGTGGAGGGAACCGATCTCGCGGCCCTCGACGAGGATGCGCTGGCGCGCTTTCGTGGCCGGCGGATTGGCATCGTGTTCCAGTCGTTCCATCTGGTCCCGACCATGACGGCGCTCGAGAACGTCGCGCTTCCCCTCGAGCTTGCCGGCAAGGCCGATGCGTTCGAGCGTGCCGAGGCGGAGCTGCACGCGGTGGGTCTCGGCCACCGGCTTCACCATTATCCCGCCCAGCTCTCGGGCGGTGAGCAGCAGCGTGTGGCCATCGCCCGGGCCATCGTGCCGAACCCGGCGATCCTCGTGGCCGATGAGCCGACCGGCAATCTCGACGAGGCGACCGGCCAGTCCATCATCGACCTGCTGTTCGCTCTCAAGCGCGACCGCGGCGCCACCCTGGTGCTCGTGACCCACGACCTCAATCTCGCCCGGCTCTGCGACCGCATGGTTCGTCTGCGCTCCGGTCGTCTCGAGGTCGATCAGACCTCCGTTCCCGCGTAAGGCGTTTTCATGCACGGCTCGATCGCCACTCCTGCGCCCCGTCCCCGGCGCGTGCCCGCCACGCCCCTGATCGTGCGCCTCGCCTTGCGCGAAATGCGCGGCGGCCTGCGTGGGTTCGGGATTTTTCTCGCCTGCATCGCGCTGGGCGTCGCAGCGATTGCGGGCGTGTCGTCCCTGTCGCGCTCTCTCACCGAGGGGATCGGGCGCGAGGGCCGTCGTATCCTCGGCGGCGACATGGCGTTCTCCCTCCTGCAACGGGAGGCGAGCCCGGCCGAGCGGGCGTTTCTCGACGGCAAGGGCCAGGTCGGCACGGTCGCGGGCCTGCGCGCCATGGCGATCGCCGGCGACAAGGGCTCCGCTTTGGTCGAGGTCAAGGCGGTCGATGGGTCCTATCCGGCGGTGGGCGTCCTCGAGACTGAGCCCCAGCTGCCGCCGGCCGATCTGTTGGCTTTTCGCAATGGCGCCTATGGGGCGGCGGCCGATCCGGTGCTTCTGGCGCGCCTCGACCTCAAGGTCGGCGACCGGGTCAGTGTCGGCGACGCGACCGTCGAATTGCGCGCGGCGCTCACCTCCGAGCCCGACAAGATCGCCAGCGGCATCGGCCTCGGGCCCCGCCTGCTGATGTCTCAGGATGGGCTTGCGGCGACCGGCCTCGTGCAGCCGGGAAGCCTCGTGCGCTGGACCTACCGGGTCCTGCTGCCGCCGGCTCTCGCCACCGACGAGGGCCTCGCCCGGGTCGAGGCCGAGGCCGACCGCGTCCTGCCGGAAGCCGGCTGGAACATCCGCACCCGGGTCAATGCCGACCCGCGATTTGCCAAGAATATCGAGCGTTTCACGCAGTTCCTGACCCTGGTCGGTCTCACGGCCCTGCTCGTCGGCGGCGTCGGCGTCGCCAATGCGGTGCGCGGATTCGTCGATCGCAAGCGCGCCTCGATCGCAACCCTGAAGAGCCTCGGGGCGCCCGGCGGTCAGGTGGTTGCCCTCTACCTGACGCAGGTCATGGCGATTGCCTTTGTGGGCATCGTGATCGGTCTCGCCGTGGGGGCCGCCCTGCCGTTTGCGGTCACGGCCCTGTTCGGACATCTCCTGCCGATTCCCATCGCGCCGACGCTGGCCTGGAGCGAGTTGGGGATCGCGCTTCTTTACGGCCTTCTGACAGCGCTCGCCTTCGCGCTCGCGCCGCTCGGTCGCGCCCACGACATTCCAGTCTCGGGCCTGTTTCGGGACCAGATCGAGCCTGGCCGCGCCTGGCCGCGCGCCCGTTATCTGGTGGCGCTCGCCCTGTCGGTCGGGGCCCTGGTGGGCCTTGCGGTGTTTGCCGCCTACGATCGCCGCATCGCCCTGATGTTCGTCGGCGCGGCGGTTGCCTCTTTCGTGCTGCTGCGGCTGGTGGCGCTCGCCATCATGGCGATTGCCCGCAGGTTGCCGCGCCCGCGCAGCACCGGGCCCCGGCTGGCGCTCGCCAACGTGCACCGGCCGGGGGCGCTGACCCCTTCGCTGGTTCTCTCGCTCGGTCTCGGCATCACCCTGCTGGTCACCCTGGCGGTGATCGATTCCAACCTCACCCGCCAGCTCCAGCAGACATTGCCGGAGAAGGCGCCGAGTTTCTTCTTCCTCGACATCCCCAATGCGCGGGCTGACGACTTCACGGCGTTCCTGAAACAGGCCGCGCCGGACGCCCATGTGGACCGCGTCCCGATGATGCGGGGCCGGCTCGTCACCCTCAAGGGCGTTCCGGTGGCCGAGATCAAGGCCAATGAGGAGGTCTCCTGGGTGCTCGATGGCGATCGTGGGATCACCTACGCGGCGGGCATGCCGGAAGGCTCCAAACTCATCGCCGGCGCGTGGTGGCCCGCGGATTATCGCGGCAAGCCGCTGGTGTCCTTCGAGGCGAAGGTCGCCGAGGGCCTGGGCCTGGCGGTGGGCGACGACATCACGGTCAATGTGCTGGGCCGCAACATCACGGCCACCATCGCCAATCTGCGCCAGGTGGAATGGCGCTCGCTCGGCATCAATTTCGTCATGGTGTTCTCGCCCAATGCCTTCGCGGGCGCGCCCCACACGCATCTCGCCACCGTGGCGTTTCCCGACGGCTCGGATGCGGCGACAGATGCACGCATCCTGCGCGCGGCGGCGCAGAGCTTCCCGATGGTCACCAGCGTGCGGGTGAAGGACGCGCTGGAGGCCGTCAACGACGTGGTGTCGCAACTGGTCATGGCGATCCGGGGCGCGAGCTCGATCGCGCTGGTGGCGAGCCTTCTCGTTCTTGCCGGCGCGCTTGCTGCCGGTCACCGGGCGCGGCTTTATGATGCGGTGGTGCTGAAGACGCTGGGGGCCACGCGGGCCAGACTGCTATCCGCCTATGCGCTGGAATACGGAATCCTCGGGATTGCCAGCGCCGTGTTCGGCCTGCTGGCGGGGACGCTCGCGGCCTTTCTGATCATTACCCAGGTGATGAACCTCACCTTCGCGATGGATCTGTCGGGCGCCTTGTTGGCAGCGGCGCTCGCGGTGATTGTCACCGTTGTTCTGGGACTGGCCGGGACCTGGCGAATCCTGAGTCAAAAGCCGGCGCAATATCTTCGAAGTCTTTGACAACCCACGATATGACCTGCTGACCGCAAGTTGTTCGCCGGGTTGGAACAGTGCAGTCGACAAAAGCCTCACAAAGACTTGAAGCTTGACCTTACCCCTTGCGGAACCTTCCGTGACATCTCATATTCCGGGCGTTGCCATAAACGTGGCAACCGAAGGCTGATGTCTCGGCCTTTTCGAGGGAACACAGCGGGACACCGTGAGAAAGGGCTCCGATGCAACCGTATGAGCAGAATCAATACGCCTCTGGAACCGGCTTTGCCCGGTCCGCGGCGCAGGTCGATCAGGGGCTTCGCGCCTTCATGCTCGGCGTTTACAACAACATGGTCCTTGGCCTTGCGATCTCGGCCATGGTCGCGCTCGGCATCAACATGCTCGCCGTCACCAACGATCCGTCACAGGCTGTGGCCCGAATCGGCGGCGTCGGCCTGACCGAATTCGGTCGCTTGCTGTACGGCACGCCGTTGATGTGGGTGGTGGCGCTCGCGCCGCTGGCCTTCATCTTCATGTTCTCGTTCCGCATGGACAAGATGTCGGCCGCAACCGCGCGCATGACCTTCTTCGCCTTTGCGGCGGTGATGGGCGCCTCGCTCTCGACGCTTCTGATCCGCTACACCGGCGCGAGCGTCGTGCAGGTCTTCTTCATCACGGCGGCGTCCTTCGGCGCGCTGTCGCTGTGGGGCTACACCACCAGCCGCAGCCTGTCGGGCATGGGATCGTTCCTGATCATGGGCGTGGTCGGTCTGATCATCGCCTCGATCGTCAACATCTTCGTGGCCTCGAGCATGTTGCAGTTCGGCATCTCGGTGCTGGGCGTTCTGATCTTCGCAGGCCTCACCGCCTACGATACGCAGAAGCTCAAGGAGATGTACCTGTCGGGCAATTACGATACGGAGACCGCAGCGAAAGTGTCGGTTTTCGGTGCGCTGACCTTGTATCTGGACTTCATCAACATGTTCCAGTTCCTGCTCGCACTGTTCGGCAACCGCAACCAGTAAGCCGAACGACCTGTCGATCTGCCTCAAGCCCCGGCCCGCAACGGCCGGGGCTTTTCGTTTGGCGATGCCTTGCGCGCATGCGCGGCGCGATTTGACGAGCCCTTCCATGAGCCTCAGCCTCAGCCTCAGCCTACGCCCCTCCCTGGAGACGGATCTGCCGGCCATCACGGCGATCTATGCCGATGCGGTCGCGCACGGGAGTGCCTCCTTCGAGCTCGACCCGCCGGATCTCGCCGAGATGACGCGGCGGCGGGCTGCCCTCGTCGAGCGGGATTTTCCCTATCTGGTGGCCGACCGGGAAGGCGAAATTCTCGGCTATGCCTATGCGGGGCCCTATCGGCCCAGAGCCGCCTACCGTTCGACGGTGGAGGATTCGATCTATGTGAGCCCGAATGCCCGGCGTGCGGGAATCGGCCGGCTCCTCCTCGCCGGGCTGATCGAGGCTTGCGAAGCCCGGGATTTCCGCCTCATGGTGGCGGTGATCGGGGACGCACAATCGCATGGCTCGATCGGCCTGCACCGCAGCCTCGGCTTCGAGATGGTCGGGACCCTGCCGGGGATCGGCTACAAGCACGGGCGTTGGCTCTCAACGGTTCTCATGCAACGCCCGCTGGGGCCGGGGGCCTCCGTCGCGCCGACCCGGAGCCTGGCCTGACGGGCGCCTCGGGGACAGGCCGGGATCTAGTTCGACACCACCTTCAAGGGCTTGTCGATCACCCGCAGGACGGCCGTGAGATCGTTCCCCCGCTTGAGAATGAGCCCGCTCGCGACCACCACCGAATAGGCGCCCTGCTTGCGCGCCAGCCGCGGGTCCTTCTCGACCCGGTACAGGGGCACCTCCGAGGTGCGCCGGTAGATGGAGAACACCGCCTTGTCGGCGAGAAAATCGAGCGCGTAGTCGCGCCACTCCCCCTCGGCGACCTTGCGCCCGTAGACGTTCAGGATGGTCTGGAGTTCAGAGCGATCGAACGACACGCGCTTGGGCGTGGCGGGGAACGGCAGCACAGGCGCGGACGACGGGCCCGACCCCTGCAGCGGGCTGCCGCGTCGCGGCTCCGCGATGTCACCTTCGCTCATGCTCTCTCCTGCGAACACTGAACCCCGTAGCCGATGATGGGACCGGCGCGGGCGCGACGCAACCCGTCCAACCCCGGTTCCTCACGGCTTCGTCAACCGCACCGCAATCTTGCCGTAATGGTGCCGTGCGGCAGCCCCTTTGCGGCGCGAGAAATGATCGTTGCCTCGACGGCCCGGCCCATCGTCCTCCCGGACAAGTCAGCCCCCCAGCCCCCCCGGTTGTTTCGGTGGGCCGGGCCACGTTACCAAAGTCGGGGCAATTCCCATTTTCGAGACCTGACATGAAAGCCGCCCGATGGAGACCTCCTCGGCGGCTTTTTTGTATCTGGCGCGACAGGAACTGCCGCCGCGACCGTGTCGCCCAGCGATTTCCGCTCTTCTCGCGTGTTTGCCGCAGGCAAGAGTTGCGCGCCCCCCGGTCCTGTGCCAACGCTCGACGAGGATCGTTTAGCGAGGGTTACGCGCATGGAGCTGGAAACGCCAACCAGCGGTAGCGAGCGCACGGCGCAGGCCGTTGCGGTGCTGGAAACCCGGCACAAGAAAGTCCCTTCCAGTTTCCTGCCCGTGCTGTTTGGCCGGGTGCCGTCGGAGGACCTGGCGCCGTACTCGTCCCAGGCGCTGGCCGACCTGGCGGCGGCTGCCTACGAGCACCTGCAATCGCCGCGGCCGGGCGGCGCGGATATCCGCCTCCTCGATCTGGCTCTGGAACGCGAGGGCCGCAGCCGCGACGTGACGGTCCTCGAAGTCGTCAACGAGAACATGCCGTTCCTGCTGGATTCCACCCTCGCCGAGATCGTCGACGAGGGCTATGAGCCCCTGCTCGTCGCGCACCCCATCCTGGCCGTCGAGCGGGACCAGAAGGGTGCGCTGGTGCATTTCTTCGGCGAGGCACTGAAAGCCTCGCGCCCCGCCGAGCCGGGCGTTCAGCGTGAGAGCTTCATCCATATTCACCTGCCGCGGATCGACGACAGCGAGAAGCGCCAGCATCTCATCGAGGCCATGCGCCGCGTCCATGAGGACGTGGCCGTCGCGGTTCACGATTTCCCCGCCATGCGGGCGCGGGTGGCCGAGACCGTGGAGAGCTATCGCCGCTATCCCCCGCCCTTGCCGGCCGATGAGGTCAGCGAGGCGGTGGCGTTTCTCGACTGGATGGAACGCGACAACTTCACGTTCCTGGGCGTGCGCGAATACCGCCTCTTGTCGGGCGACACCGCGGCCGATCCGGTGGCCGGATCCGGCCTCGGCCTGCTGCGCGATCCGGCCGTCAGCGTGCTGCGGCGCGGCCGCGAACTGGTGGCGATGACGCCGGAGATCCGCGCGTTCCTCGAATTGCCCAAGGCCCTCATCATCACCAAGGCCAACGTGAAGTCGCGCGTCCATCGCCGCGCGCATCTCGATTATGTGGGCGTGAAGCTGTTCGACGGCGCCGGACACCTCGAGGGCGAACTGCGCATCGTCGGCCTCTTCACGGCGAGCGCCTATACCAACACCACCGGCGAAGTGCCCTATCTGCGCCACAAGGTGGAGAAGATCATCGCGCGCGCCGGCTTCGACCCGTCAAGCTATGCGGGCCGCGGCTTGCGCAACGTGCTGGAGAGCTATCCGCGCGACGAGCTGTTCCAGATCGACGATGACACGCTCTACGAATTCGCCCTCGAGATCATGAACCTGTCCGAGCGGCCGCGGGTGCGGGCGCTGGTGCGGGCCGACGAGTTCGACCGGTTCGTGTCCGTGCTCGTCTTCGTGCCGAAGGAGCGCTACGACACCGATGCGCGGCGACGGATCGGTGAATTCCTGGCGGGCATTTTCGGCGGTCGCGTCTCGGCGGCCTACCCGGCCTATCCCGAGGGACCGCTGGCGCGCACCCACTACATCATCGGGCGCGACGAGGGCCAGACGCCGGAGGTCTCGCGCGAAACGCTCGAGAAGGGCATCACCACCATCGTGCGCACCTGGGCCGATTCCCTGCGCGACGCGCTGGACGTCTCGATCGGCGGACCCCGCGCGCGCGCGCTCGCCAAGCGCTACGCCGATGCATTCTCGGCCGCCTATCGCGAGGCGTTCAGCACCGAGGAGGCCATCGTCGATGTGGGCATCCTCGAGCAATTGTCCGAGGCGCGTCCGCGCGCCGTCGACCTGTTCCGGCGCGAAGGCGATGAGGATACGCGAGTCCATCTCAAGCTGTTCTCGCGCGGCTCGTCGCTGCTGTTGTCGGAGCGCGTGCCGCTGCTGGAAAATCTCGGCTTCCGGGTCGTCAACGAGCGCACCTACCGGGTCGCCTCGGCGGGCGTGTCGGGTATGGACCGGGTGTGGCTGCATGACATGACGCTGGAGCGCGCCTCAGGCGGCACCATCGACATCGACGCCACCCAGGTGCTGATCGAGGCGGCCTTGCTGGCGCTTTTCCGGGGCCTCGCCGAATCGGACGCGTTCAACCGTCTCGTGCTCGAGGCGGGCCTTGGCTGGCGCGACGTGGCGATGGTCCGCGCGCTCGGTCGTTACCTGCGCCAGACCCGCATTCCCTATGCGCAGGATTATCTCGCCGAAACCCTGGCGCGCCACAGCGCCATCGCGGTCAAGCTTGTCGAGCTGTTCTATGCCCGTTTCGATCCGCGCATCGAGGATCAGGAAGGCCGCGTCACCGCCGAGACTAACGTCCGGGCGGAGATCGAGGAGCTGTTGCGGCAGGTCACCAGTCTCGACGACGACCGCATTCTGCGCCGCTTCATCAATCTCGTGGAAGCCGCCATCCGCACCAACTACTTCCAGCTCGAGAGCAACGGATTGCCGCGCCAGACCATCGCGTTCAAGTTCGAATGCGCGAAGGTCGACGGGCTCCCCTTGCCGCGGCCCCTCTACGAAATCTTCGTCTACTCGCCGCGTGTCGAGGGTGTGCATATGCGCTTCGGCAAGGTCGCGCGCGGTGGCCTGCGCTGGTCCGACCGGCCGCAGGATTTCCGCACCGAGGTTTTGGGGCTCGTCAAGGCCCAGCAGGTCAAGAACGCCGTGATCGTGCCGGTGGGCGCCAAGGGCGGCTTCGTGCCCAAGCTCCTGCCGCCGCCCGGCGACCGGCAGGCCTGGATCGCCGAGGGCACCGAAAGCTACCGCATCTTCGTGCGCACCCTGTTGCAGATGACCGACAACATCGTCGGCGATCACGTGGTGCCACCGCCCGATACGGTGCGGCATGACGGTGACGACCCCTATCTGGTGGTGGCGGCCGACAAGGGCACGGCGACGTTCTCCGACACCGCCAACGAGCTGTCGAAGGAAAAGGGCCACTGGCTCGGCGACGCCTTCGCGTCCGGCGGCAGCCAGGGCTACGACCACAAGAAGATGGGCATCACGGCGCGTGGCGCCTGGGAGGCGGTGAAGCGCCATTTCCGCGAGATCGACATCGACATCCAGTCCGATCCGGTGACGGTGGCGGGCGTCGGCGACATGTCGGGCGACGTGTTCGGCAACGGCATGCTGCTGTCGCGCAAGCTCAAGCTCGTGGCGGCCTTCGACCACCGCGACATCTTCCTCGACCCGACGCCCGATACGGAAGCCTCCTTCGTCGAGCGCGAACGGCTGTTCGCCCTGCCGCGTTCGAGCTGGCAGGATTACGACAAGGCCCTGATCTCGAAGGGCGGCGGCGTGTTCTCCCGCAGCGCCAAGTCGATCCCCCTGTCGGAGGAAATCCGGGCGGTGCTGGGCTTCGACAAAGCGGAGGCGACGCCCGCGGAGGTTATCGGCGCGATCCTGAGAGCGCCGGTCGGCCTGCTCTGGTTCGGCGGCATCGGCACCTATATCCGGGCCTCCACCGAGAGCGACGAGGAGGTCGGCGACCGCGCCAACGACCCGGTGCGCATCACCGGTGGCGAGATCCGCGCGAAGGTCGTGGGTGAGGGCGCCAATCTCGGGGCGACCCAGCGCGGCCGCATCGAGGCCGCCCGCGCCGGCGTGCGCCTCAACACCGACGCCATCGACAACTCGGCCGGCGTCAACACCTCGGACGTGGAGGTCAACATCAAGATCGGGCTCGCGGTGCCCGAGCGCGACGGTCGCCTCAGCGAAGAGGATCGCAACGCCCTTCTCGTCGACATGACGGACGATGTCGCCAAGCTGGTCCTGCGCAACAATTACCTGCAGCCCCTCGCGCTCTCGCTCTCGGAACGTCGCGGCGTCGGCGATCTGGGTTTTGCCCGCCGGCTCATGCACATGCTGGAGGCCCAGGGTCGGCTCGACCGCAATGTGGAGTTCCTGCCCGACGACGCGACGCTCGCCGAGCGCGCCCGTCGTGGCGAAGCGCTGACAAGGCCCGAACTGGCGGTGCTGCTCGCCTACGCCAAATTGTCCCTGCACGACGAGCTGCTCGACAGCCCGGTGCCGGATGATCCGTATCTGGGCAAGGAACTCGAGCGCTACTTCCCCGAGGCCATGCGCGAGCGCTTCCCGGAAGCAATCGCGGGGCACCGGCTGCGCCGCGAAATCATCGCCACGCAGCTCGCCAACGCCATCATCAACCGGGGCGGCCCGACCATGGTGGCCCGCCTTGTGGACCAGACCGGGGCCGATGGGCCCACGATTGCGGCAGCCTATGCGGCGACCCGCGATTCCTTCGGTCTTGCCGACCTGAATCTCGCCATCGACGCGCTCGACGGGACGGTGCCGGGCGGGGTCCAGCTCGGTCTCTATGCGGACCTTCAGGACCTGCTCATGAGCCGGATCGTCTGGTTCATCCGCAACGTCGATTTCACCAAGCAGTCGCTGGCGGACATCATCGGCGCCTATGCGGACGGCATCGCCGAGGTGGAGCGCGGCCTGCCCCGCACGCTCTCCGAGGATGCCCTCGGGCAGTGGCATACCCGCACCAATGCGTTGGTCGAGCAGGGCGTGCCGGCTGATCTCGCGCGCCGCATCGCGGCCATCCCGGACCTGGTGGCCGCGCCCGACATCGTGCTGACCGCGCAACGCACCGGCAAGCCGGTCGAGGACATCGCCCGCACCCATTTCGCCATCGAGGCGGCCTTCCGTCTCGGCGCGCTCACCAACGCGGCGCGTGAGATTCCAGTCAGCGATTATTTCGACCGTCTCGCGCTAGATCGCGCCGTCGACAGCATCGCGACCGCCCATCGCAATCTCACCGCCGAAGTCTCGGCCACCGATTCGTCCGGCGTCGCCGGGGTCGAAAGGTGGAGCAAGGCGCGCGGGGCGGATGTGGAGCGCATCCGCAGCGCGGTCGACAACATCGTGCTGTCGGGCCTCAACCTGTCGAAGGTCACGGTCGCGGCGAGCCTCCTCGGAGATCTCGCCCGTGCGTGACGGACGATCCCGGGGACAGCCCCCCAGCGCCCCGAAGGAGAGCCGGTGACCGAATCAGAGATGCTGCAAGCGGTGCCGATCGGCGCGACCACGCCGACGCTGGTGAGCGTGGAGGATCATCCGCCCGCCCGCATGGCGTCCCGTCCGGCCATCGCCGGCTGGCTGCTGTTCGACTGGGCGTGCCAGCCGTTCTTCACCCTGGTGACGACCTTCGTGTTCGCCCCCTATTTTGCCGCTTCGCTCGCCCCCGATCCGGTCACCGGCCAGAGCCTGTGGGGGTTTGCCACTGCTGCGGCAGGCCTGTGCCTTGCCTTCCTGTCGCCGGTTCTGGGCGCGGTGGCGGATGCAACGGGGCCGAAGAAACCGTGGATCGCCACCTGCGGTCTCGTGGTGTTCATCTCCTCGTTCGCGCTCTGGTTTGCGGCGCCGGGGCAGGCCTACGCCATTCCCATTGCGCTGGCGGGTTTTGCGGTCGGCACCATCGCGGTGGAGGTCGCTGCGGTGTTCAACAACGCGATGATTCCCCGGCTCGTGCCGCCGCAATATTACGGCAGGCTCTCGGGCACCGGCTGGGCGATCGGCTATTTCGGCGGTCTCGTGTCGCTGGTGATCGTGCTCGGGTTTCTGGCGGCGGACGCCACCACGGGTCGGACCATCGTGGGCTTCCTGCCCCTCTTCGGGCTCGATCCGGCCAGCATGGAGGGCGACCGCGTCACCGGGCCGTTTTCCGCCCTGTGGTTCCTCGTCTTCATCATGCCGCTGTTCCTGTTCACGCCCGACATCGCCCGCTCGGGGCTCAGTCTGCGGGATGCCATCCGCCGCGGTGTGTCGCAGCTCAAGAACACCATCGCGGATGCCCGCCGCCATCACAGCGTCGGCCGGTTCCTGCTGGCCAACATGGTCTATCAGGACGCGCTCGTGGCGTTGTTCGCCTTCGGGGGCATCTATGGGGCAGGGGTCTTCGGCTGGCGCGCCATGGAACTGGGCATCTTCGGCATCATGCTGACCGTGACCGGCACCTTCGGGGCCCTCATCGGCGGCGCGCTCGACGACCGCTTCGGCGCGAAGCCCGTCATCCTGGGCGCCATCAGCGTGCTGGCGCTGGTCAGCCTCGGCATCCTGTCGCTCGGCAACGACCACGTGCTGTTCGTGATCCCGACCGCGCCGCCCGCCGGCGGCCTCTATGACAGCACGCCCGAGCGGCTGTTTCTCGCGCTCGGCCTGTTCATCGGGGCGGTCGCCGGTCCGCTCCAGGCTTCGTCCCGCAGCCTCCTTGCACGGCTCGTGCCGCCCGCGGAAGCCGGGCGCTATTTTGGCCTGCTGGCGCTTTCGGGCAAGGTCACGTCGTTTCTCGCGCCGCTGACGGTGGCGGTTGCCACCAGCCTGTTCCAGACCCAGGCCGCGGGGCCCGCGGTGCTGATCGTGTTCTTCTGCGCCGGTGGCCTTCTGCTTAGCGGCGTCAAGAAGGTCTGACCCGCGCCTCAGTGCCGGAAGTGGCGATGGCCGGTGAACACCATGGCAAGGCCCGCCTCGTTGGCCGCCTTGATGACCTCGTCGTCGCGCATGGAGCCGCCCGGCTGGATCACCGCGGTGGCGCCCGCGTCGGCCGCCGCCAGCAACCCGTCGGCGAAGGGGAAGAACGCATCGGAGGCGACCACCGAGCCCTTCGCGAGGGTTTCGGGCAGACCCGCCGCCTTGGCGGCTTCGGCTGCCTTCCAGGCGGCGATGCGGGAGGAATCGACGCGGCTCATCTGGCCCGCGCCGAAGCCCACGGTGGCGCCGTCCTTCACGTACACGATGGCGTTCGATTTCACATGCTTGGCGACCCGGAACGCGAAGCGCAGATCGGCCAGTTCCCGCTCGGTCGGCGCGCGCGTCGTCACCACCGTCAGGTCCATGTCGTCCACCACCGCATTGTCGCGGCTCTGGGCGAGGAAACCGCCCGCCACCGTGCGCAGGGTCAAGCCGCCCTGGCGTGGGTCCGGCAGGCGTCCGGCGAGCAGCAGGCGCAAGTTCTTCTTGGCCGCCACGATGGCGATGGCCTCATCGGTGGCGTCAGGCGCGATGATCACCTCGGTGAACACTTCGACGATCGCCTTGGCGGCATCCGCATCGAGCGTGCGGTTCATGGCCACGATCCCGCCAAAGGCCGAGACCGGGTCGCAACGCAGGGCCTTGCCATAGGCCTCGCGCAAGGTCGCGCCTTCACCCACGCCGCACGGGTTGGCGTGCTTGACGATAACGATGGCGGCCGACTTCTCGGGCGCGAATTCGGCCACCGCCTCATAGGCGGCATCGGTGTCGTTGATGTTGTTGTAGGAGAGCTGCTTGCCCTGCACCTGCCGGGCGGTCGACACCCCGGGGCGCTGTTCGGGCGTGCGGTAGAAGGCTGCCGTCTGGTGCGGGTTCTCGCCATAGCGCAGCACCTCGGCGATGGCGCCGCCGAGCGCCCGGAAGGGCGGCGTGGGGTCTGCCAGTTCGGCCGCAAACCAGTTGGAGATCGCCGCATCGTAGGCGGCGGTGCGCGCATAGGCTTTCTGGGCAAGGCGGCGCCGCAGGGTGCGGGTCAGCGCGCCGTCATGGGTCGCGAGTTCGTCGAGCACCGCCGCATAATCCTGGCCGTCGACGACGACCGCGACGTCGCCATGGTTCTTGGCCGCCGCACGGATCATCGCCGGACCGCCGATATCGATGTTCTCGATGCAATCGTCATACGGACGGTTGGCCGCAATCGTCGCCTCGAAGGGATAGAGGTTCACGACCAAGAGGTCGATTTGCGCGATGCCGTGGGCCAGCATCGCGGCCTGATGCTCGGGGTTCGCCCGCACGCCGAGGAGCCCGCCATGGACCGCCGGGTGCAGGGTCTTGACCCGCCCGTCCATCATCTCGGGGAACCCGGTGAGGTCGCTCACATCCATCACCGGCAGGCCGGCTTCTGCCAGGGTCTTCTGCGTCCCGCCGGTCGAGACCAGCTCGACGCCCCGTTCGGTCAGCGCGCGCGCGAAGTCCACGAGGCCGGTCTTGTCGGACACGGACAGAAGAGCGCGGGTCACGCGCTTGAGATCGCTCGGCATGGCGGCGGCTCCGTTCGGGGAGGATTTGGAGCGCGCGCGATAGCACGGCAGGCCCCGCATGGAAACCTCGCTGCAAAGCACACCTGCCGCTAGAGCAGCTCCGGTTCCGGCTCGGACGGAAGGGTGGGGTTGAAGCTGCGCGCGAGGCGTTCGAAGCGCCAGCGAACGGAAGGGGTTTCATGAGGCCGCAAGGCGAGCACGATCTGCTCGGTGCGGCGCATGCCGTCCGGCGTGGCGAGGAAAATGCTGTCCTCGACGAAAGCATCCCCGGGGCTTGCCGTGAACTGCCAGGCCTCGCGGTTGGGAAGGACCAGCATCACCACCCGGCCGCCCTGCGCCCGGCTTGCCTTGATGCCCGGCGCCAGATGGAATCGCACGATGGCTTCGCTCGAAGGGTTGGACGAGCCCTCGCCCCAGAACAGATCCTCGCCCTCCAGACGCCCGCCATCCGCCGTGAGTTGCCAGCGCCGCTCGTGGGTCAGGCCAAACCGGCGGACATAGCCATCGTGGCTGGCGTTCAGGGTCTGGACATGATCGCGCTCACCGCGCTCGGCCACCACTTTCTGCGGTCCGCTGACGACGACGGGGCCGATCCGCTCCAGCAGCCAGCGCGCGGCAGACCGGTCGAGCCAATGGCCTTTCATGGCGACAAGCTGGCACGACGACACATCGTTGATGGACGCGGTGGAATGGGCCACCGTCGAGCGCGAGGCCTGCAGGATGGCGTCGTTGGCGATGCGCGGCGTGCCGCAATTCACCACGATGCGCTGCTGGCCGCTTGAGAACTCGAATGACAGACAACCGCCGCCGGCCTCGCTCGACAAGGCTGTCGGCGGGGAAGCGCCCACATCGGCCACCAGCAGGGATCGCCTGGCCTCGATCCGCTCGTAGCCCGAATAGGGCGCGTGATGGATCGGCTGGCTGCGCATGTCGTCGTAGGTGAGAAGCGTCGCCAGATGATCGGCGGCGGTGACGCCCATGCCGTTGAAATGGGACAGGGTGCCGTCCCCATGACGGAACAGCCGCACCATCGGCAGCATCCGGTCGATGGCATGAAGCAGCGCTTCGGGCGTGTCGACCTCGCGGCTGGCGAACATCTGGCGCAGGGGCAGGAGGTCGAATAACAGGTCGACGACGACCCGTGGATTACGGCTGGCATGGCCGCCATCGGCGAGAATCTGTCGGTCGAGTTCCCGCGTCAGCAACCGCGAGGCCCGGCGAAGGGTCTTGTCGAGTCCTTCGCAGCACAGACCCGCATAGCATAGCGCCACCGCGCCCATGAGCTGCTGCTGCGGCAGCGCGCCGGCGCGCAGGTGCCGCTCGAGGTCGCGCACGAGGTGGCCGATGATGCGCAGGAACCGTTGATAAAAGGCGTGGTCGGCGCCCTCGAGAATGAGGGGCGACTGGCTGATGAACGAGATCAGCCGCCGCGCGACGATCTGCGTTTCGTGCGCGGTGAAACGGTCCCCGAGACGGGAGCTGACGAATTCGTCGACGAGCGAGCGGGCATTGGCTTGTGCCAGTGCCGTGCCGGCGGCGCGCAGGTGCCGCAGCCAGCCGAAGCCATAGAGCATTTCAGCCCAGGCGCGGCTCGGCGGCACGAAGCCGAACGGCGAGCGACCGCTCGTGGTGATCGAGCGCCCGGCAAACGCGAAGAAGCCCGAATAGATGTCGGTGGCGATGGTGGGATCGGCAGTGCGCAGATCCTGCGGCGCGAACAAAAGACGGGTCGGGCTCTGCGAGCCCATGAGAACCCGGGACGCGCCCCAGGACAGGCTTTCGCGCATGGCGCGGCCAGTCTCGCGCAGGGCGAGACCATACAACCGCCAGCGGTCCGGCCCCCAATTCACGCGTCGCGCTCCTTTTGTTCTGCCACATTCCGTCGCAGCTTATGAAGCTCTGCTCGCGGTCCGGTTAAGATCGCGTAACCGAACGCCGCTTTTGCTACGATCCGGTGCGGACAAACCGCGCCGCGAAGAATCCATCGACGCCGCCGCGCACCGGCTCCGAGGCTGCCAGATGAAACGGCAAGGTCCGCAGATCGCCCTTCGGCGTCAGGGCCTCGCTCAGGCCGGGGACCTCGGACTCCGCGATGGGCTCCCGCGTGAAATCCGGATGCCGGACGAGAAACGCATCGGCCTGCTGCTCGCCTTCATCCGCCTCGAGGGAGCAGGTGCAATAGACCAGAAGCCCGCCGACCTTGAGGAGGCTCGCCGCCTTGTCGAGCAGGCGGCTCTGCAGCGCGACGAGCTTTCTCAGATCATCCTCGCCCTTCGTCCAGGTCACGTCCGGATGCCGCCGGATGGTGCCGGTGGCCGAGCACGGCGCATCGAGCAGGATGCCATCGAACGGCGCGTCCTCGAGTTTTTCGGCCGCGATGGCGCGGGTCTCGACTGAAAGGCCGAGCCGGGCGAGGTTTTCGGTCAGCCGCACCAGCCGTTTGGCCGACCGGTCGACCGCCACAACCTCGGCTCCGGCAGCGGCGAGCTGGGCTGTCTTGCCGCCGGGCGCGGCGCACAGATCGGCCAGGCGCTGGCCGGGCTGGGGCTTGAGAAGGCGGGCCGGCAGGGCCGCTGCCGCGTCCTGCACCCACCATTCGCCCTCGGCATAGCCGGGCAATTCGCGGATCGGCACGCGCTCGACCAGCCGCACGCTGCCGGTCGGCAGCAGCACGCCGCCGAGCCGTTCGGCCCAGAGGGCGGCGTCACCCTTGACCGACAGGTCGACGGATGCGGGAGCGCGATGGGCCTCGGCGATCTGGCGGGCGACATCCTCGCCGTAATGCGCCACCCAGCGATCCTCGAGCCAATCCGGCGTGTCGAGGAACGCTGCGGGCGACTTGAGAATGGCCTCGCGTTCGCGGGCGACCCGGCGCAGCACGGCGTTGATGAGGCCGCCGGCGAATTTCAGTTTGTAGTCGCCCTGTGCGAGCTGCACGGCCGTATCGACTGCGGCGTGGTCCGGAATATCGAGAAACAGGATCTGGGCCGCGCCGATGGCCAACAGATGCAGCAGGCGTTCATCGCGCTGGCCCTTGTCGAGCCGCTCGCGCAGGGCGTTGCCGATGGTGCCGAGCCGCCGGAAGGTCACGATGGCGATCGCCCGCGCCAAGGCCTCGTCCCGCACGGAAAGGCCGGCGGCCGGCGATAATTCGTCGAGCACGTCGTCGAGCGGCACGCGCCGCTTCAGCGTCTCCGAGACGGCTTCCCAGGCGAGGCGGCGGGGGCCGAGACCCGCCTGCGTGTCCGGCTGCTCCACGGCGCTCAACCCCACGGTCCACGACGGGGGGTGTTCCAGGGTCCGTTCGCGGGCGGCCGGGTGAAGCTCGGCGCGGGCGCAGCCGCGCCCATCTGCTGGGCCAGCGCCTGCAAGGCGGCGATCCGGTTTTCGGTCGCCGGGTGAGTCGAGAAAAGATTGTCCATGCCGCGCCCTGACAGAGGGTTGATGATGAAGAGGGGCGCGGTGGCGGGATGCCGTTCCGCGTCCTCGTTGGGAATGTGGGAGACGCCGCCCGCGATCTTGGCAAGCGCGGAGGCGAGCGCCATGGGGTTGTTGGCGATTTCGGCGCCCATGCGGTCGGCGTCGTATTCGCGCGAGCGGCTGATCGCCATCTGAATGATCATGGCAGCGAGCGGCGCGATGATGGCTGTGAGCAGCATCACGATGGCGTTGGGTCGTTCCCCGCCGCGTCCGCCGAACAGAAAACCGAACTGCGCCAGGGACGCGATGGCGCCCGCAACGGTCGCGCTGACGGTCATGATCAGCGTATCGCGATTCTTGATATGGGCGAGCTCATGGGCCATCACGCCCGCAACCTCGTCCGGCGACAGGACGGAAAGCAGGCCCGTCGTTGCCGCCACAGCAGCATTCTCCGGATTGCGGCCGGTCGCAAAGGCGTTCGGCTGCGGGTTGTCGATGAGATAGACCCGTGGCGGCGGAAGGCCTGCCCGGGCCGCAAGCCCATGCACCATCCTGACCAGATCGGGCGCGGTGCGTTCATCGACCTCAGTGGCGCCATGCGCCGACAGGGCGAGCCGGTCCGAGTTCCAGTACGCGAAGGCGTTGGTGGCGACCGCGAGCCCGAGCGCCAGCAGCATGCCGGTGCCGCCGCCCAGCATGTAGCCGACAACGCCGAACAGGGCGGTCAGCGCCGCCAGCAGCATTCCGGTCTTGACGGTGTTCATCGCGATCTCCACCTCATCCTCGTTGCGGATCCATTCTGGATCCTTGAAATCCTTGGCCACAACCGATCTATGTGGGCCATGCGATCTATGTGGGCCACGCAATCTATGTGGGCATGGTCCCGCGCTCTCCCAAGATCTGCCTTCAGCCTCCGGGCCACGGTCGGATTCGCAGGAGAGCGTCAGAATGGGCGGAAGGCGCTTCATGAGCACGAACGACACCCCCGATACAAGCCCCGCACCGGAAAACGACCTCCCGGTCGAAGGTGCTGCTCCGGGAAAAGTCCTGAGCGCTGAGGCGCAGCGCGCTCTGTCCGAAGCGGTGGAGCGCCGCCGGCAGATCGATGCGCGGGCGGCCGATCTTGCCCGAAACCCGGAGCATCAGGGCCGCGGCGGTCTCGAGCCGGTCCGCTACACGGACTGGGAGATCAAGGGAATCGCCGCCGACTTCTAGGATCGGCCCGCGCGATCAGCATCGGAAAACCCCCTGCGGAATGTTGTTTTGGCATGCCGCCACCCTTAGTGTTCGGCCAAACGGGGGCGGGGCATGAGTGGCGTCAAACGGCTGGAATTGTTCCGCGATCTGCTGGAGGAGGCGCATCGCGCGCTCGAACTGCCCTTTGGCTTCGAGTTATGGGACGGCTCAACGGTCCCGCGGGATCTGCCGTCTTACGCCCTCTGCCTCGTCATCAAACGCGAGAGCGTGATCGCTGCTCTCGTACGACGGCCCAATCTCGATACGCTCATCAACGCCCATGTGGCGGGCCTGCTCGATCTCAAGAACGGCACCATCTTCGACCTCGCGTCGCAGCGTCCGCAGGGCAAGATCGGACGGCGGTTGAAATCGCTCAGCAAGGTCAAGGCGCTGAAGGCCGCGTATCATTTCTGGCTTGCGCCCGCCACCATGCCCCGTCCCCTCGACCGGGTGAAGGACAATGCGGCGGCCCGCGATGGGAAACCCCAGACCAACAAGCAGAACGTCGCCTACCATTACGACGTGTCGAATGCCTTCTACCGGCTCTTCCTCGACCCCGAGATGGTCTATACCTGCGCGTATTTTCAGCCCGACTGGCATGACGATCTGGCCCGCGCGCAGACCGACAAACTCGACATGATCTGCCGCAAGCTCAGGCTCAAACCCGGCGACCGCTTTCTCGACATCGGCTGCGGCTGGGGCGCTTTGATCTGCCACGCGGCGCAGCATTACGGCGTCAAGGCCACCGGCGTCACGCTCTCGGAAGAGCAGGCGGCGCTGGCGCGCGAAAAGATCGCGTCGCTGGGCCTTCAGGAGCGGGTGGAGGTGGTGCTGCAGGATTACACGCAGATGGAGGGCGAGTTCGACAAGATCTCGTCCATCGGCATGTTCGAGCAGGTCGGGATCCGCAATTACCCGGATTATTTCCGCGCCGTGCATCGCCTGCTGCGGCCGCGCGGGCTCTACCTGCATCACACCATCGCGCGCCGCGCCAAGCGGTCCGAGAAGGCGTTCCGCAAGCTGAAGCCCGAATACCGCGCATTGACCCGCTACATCTTCCCCGGCGGCGAACTCGACCATCTGGGGATGTCGGTCTCCAATCTGGAGCGCTACGGCTTCGAGGTGCACGATGTCGAGGCCTGGCGCGAACATTACCAGCGCACCACGCGCCTGTGGTGGGACAATCTCAACGCCCGCCGCAAGGAGGCCGAGGCCGAGGTGGGACCGGAAAAGACCCGCATGTGGCTGCTCTATCTCGCCGGCTGCTCGCTCGCCTTCGAGCGCGGCGCGGTCGGCGTCAACCAGACCCTGGCGTCCAAGCGTTCACGCGGCCCCGCAGGCCTGCCGCCATCGCGGGCGGATCTCTATGGGTAGGCGCTAGCGCTCCACCACCACCCGGGTGCCCACCGCGACCTGCTCGTAGAGGTCGAGGATATCGGCGTTCAGCATGCGGATAGAGCCATAGGACGCGAAGGTGCCGATGGAATCCGGCCGGTTGGTGCCGTGGATGGCGTATTCGTCCCGGTCGAGCGTGAGCGCGCGGACCCCCATCGGGTTGTTGGACGCACCGCCAGGAATGACGTCGGGAAGTCGCGGGTTGTCGCGCTTCACTTCGGCCGGCGGCGCCCAGGCGGGCTTGACGTATTTGCCGTCGATGCGGGCTTCGCCAAACCATTGCTTGCCGGGCCGGCCCACCGCGATCCGGTAGCGGAGCGCCGTGCCGTCACCGCGCACGTAATAGAGCCGGCGCTCGGCGGTGCGGATCACCACCGTGCCGGCCGATAGGCCGGATTCGAACGGCACCACGTCGCGGGCAAGCGCGCCGGTGCCGGTCGCGCCAATGAGGCAGACAGCCATCAAGGCCAGACGTGATTGCATGGTCTCAACCCTCCCGAGGATTGAGACGCGACTGGAACCGCTAAGGTTCCGTCCGAGGGCGCAAACGCGTCAGTCTCAGATCACCGGGTCCCATTCCAGCATCCGGTCGACCGGTGCGTGCGACGCAACCCGGGGCGTCCGGTTGGTCATGCGGGCATAGAGCCGCTTCACGGTGACGCTCGCGGTGGTCACGCACAGGAAGGGCAGGAACGCGTGGACGAGCGCCGCAAGGCCCGCGGCGAGAAGCGGTCCGGCGAAGCTCAGGGCCACGCCCATATGCTCGAAATAGGATTCGCCAACGGCGTCGGGGTGCTCGGTGAACAGCGTTTTCAGGGACATCGGGGCCTCCATTCTGCCCGCCAGTGTACCGGCCGAGGCGCGAAGCCTCAAGGAAAAGCGGGCCGGGGCAGGTGTCCAGCCCCGGTCGGCCGTCAGACGTCTTTAGAAGAGCGCCTCGCCGGACCGCAATCCAGGCGAGGCGCTCTTGTGCGAATCAGGACTCGCCGGCGCGCTTGTTCTGGCGGTTGGACACAAGGTCGTCGACGACCGCGGGGTCGGCGAGCGTCGAGGTGTCGCCCAGATTGCCGAACTCGTCCTCGGCAATCTTGCGCAGGATGCGCCGCATGATCTTGCCCGACCGGGTCTTGGGCAGGCCCGGGGCAAATTGCACGAGGTCGGGCGACGCGATCGGGCCGATTTCCTTGCGCACCCAGGCGACCAGTTCCTTGCGCAGCTCTTCGGACGGAACCTCGCCTGCCATCAGGGTCACATAGGCGTAGATGCCCTGGCCCTTGATGTCGTGCGGGTAGCCGACGACGGCAGCCTCCGAGACCTTCGGGTGGGCCACCAGTGCCGATTCGACCTCTGCCGTGCCCATGCGATGGCCCGACACGTTGATCACGTCGTCGACGCGCCCGGTGATCCAGTAATAGCCATCGGCATCGCGCCGGCAGCCATCCCCGGTGAAGTACTTGCCCGGATAGGTGGAGAAATAGGTCTGCACGAAGCGGTCGTGGTCGCCATAGACCGTGCGCATCTGGCCGGGCCAGGAATCGGCGATGACGAGATTGCCCTCGGCCGCCCCCTCCAGCACCTTGCCGTCCGCATCGACCACCTGCGGAATGACGCCGAAATAGGGCGTCGTGGCCGAACCCGGCTTGAGCTTTGTGGCGCCGGGCAATGGGGCGATGAGAATGCCGCCGGTTTCCGTCTGCCACCAGGTATCGACGATGGGGCAGCGGCTGTCGCCGACCACCCGGTGATACCATTCCCACGCTTCCGGATTGATCGGCTCGCCGACGCTGCCGAGCAGGCGCAGGCTCTTGCGCGAGGTCTTCTTCACCGGCTCTTCGCCGGCCTGCATGAGCGAGCGGATGGCGGTCGGCGCGGTGTAGAAGGTGTTCACGCCGTGCTTGTCGATGACGTCCCAGAACCGGGAGATCGACGGATAGGTCGGCACGCCTTCGAACATGAGGGTCGTGGCGCCGTTAGAGAGCGGCCCGTAGAGGATGTAGGAGTGGCCGGTGACCCAGCCCACATCGGCCGTGCACCAATAGACGTCGCCGTCATGATAATCGAACACGTATTGGTGGGTGCTCGAGGTATGCACCAGATAGCCGCCGGTGGTGTGCAGCACGCCCTTGGGCTGGCCGGTCGAGCCGGAAGTGTAGAGCAGGAACAGCGGGTCCTCGGCGTTCATTTCCTCGACAGGACATTCGCTGGTCACCATCGCGGCGGCTTCGTCGTAATAGACGTCGCGGCCCGGCACCATGTTGACGGGCGTGCCGGTCCGGCGCACCACCAGCACGTGATCGACGGTGCCGACCCGTTCGATGGCCGCGTCCACATTGACCTTGAGCGGCACCTTCCGGCCGCCGCGCAGGCCCTCGTCGGCCGTGACGATGAACACCGATTTGGCATCCGCGATGCGGCTCGCCAGCGAATCCGGCGAGAAGCCGCCGAACACCACCGAATGAATGGCGCCGATGCGCGCGCAGGCGAGCATTGCGTAAGCGGCCTCGGGAATCATCGGCATGTAGATGGTGACGCGGTCGCCCTTGCCGACGCCGCGATTGCGCATGACGTTGGCCATGCGACAGACCTCGTCATGCAGTTCCCGATAGGTGATGTGCTTCGACTCAGACGGATCGTCGCCTTCCCAGATGATGGCCACCTGGTCGCCCCGGGTGTCGAGATGCCGGTCGATGCAATTATAGGCCGCGTTGGTGGTGCCGTCCTCGAACCAGCGGATGGAGACCTCGCCGGGACCGAAATTCGTGTTCTTGATGATGGTCGGCTGTTTGAACCAGTGGATGCGCTTGGCTTCCTCGGCCCAGAAGGCGTCCGGGTCGCGGATCGAGGCCTCGTATTTGGCCTTGTACCCGGCGGCATCGAGGTAAGCGCTGCGGCTCCATTCCGGCGGAACGTCGTATACTTTTTCATCCATGGCGCTTCTCCCAGACGGTTTCATCAACTTTGCTCCAGCTTTGCCGAAAGAGCGAGCCCGCCGGCACGGCGGCGGCTCGGACTTTCGTCGTGAGGGCTTGCCCGCCGGCGGGCGGGTCGGTCGGGCGCTAAAGGCCGCCCATCCGGCACACGACGTCCCATTCGTCGTCGGTGACCGGCTGCACGGACAGGCGCGAATTATTGACGAGGATCATGGCCTTGAGGTGCGGTTCGGCCTTGATGTCCTCGAGCGTCACGGGCTTCTTCAGCGCCTTGACGGCCTTGATGTCGACCATTCCGAACCGGCCCGTCGGGTCGGTATGATCCGGGTAATACGGCTTGATCACCTCGACGATGCCGACGATCGCCTTGCCCTCGTTGGAATGGTAGAAAAAGCCGCGGTCGCCCACCTGCATGGCCATCAGGTTGAGTTTGGCCGAGTGATTGCGCACCCCGCTCCAGAACGTGCCCTTCTTGCCCGCTGCCACCTGGTCGTCCCAGGACCAGGTCGACGGTTCGGATTTGTACAGCCAATGGGCCATGGGCGCTCTCACTGCTCGGATTTGACGGGACGGTTCATGAGGTGATCGACGGCCTCGTCGACGCTCGACAGGCCGGACAGAACCCGGTCGACGGCCTCGGCCACCGGCATGTCGACGCCCCGCTCGCGCGCCAGCGTCACCAGCGCGTGGGCGCTGGCCGCTCCCTCGACGAGTTTGCCGGCCGCAGCGTCGGCGACCGCAAGACCCTGCCCGAGGCGAAGACCGAAGGCGAAGTTACGCGACTGGGCGGACGAGCAAGTCAGCACCAGATCGCCCAGCCCCGACAATCCCATCAGGGTTTCGGCCTCGCCCCCGTGCGCCCGCGCAAAGCGCAGGAGCTCGGCAAATCCCCGGGCGATGAGGGCCGCCTTGGCGCTCTCGCCCAGGCCCCGTCCGGCCACGGCCCCGCAGGCGATCGCCAGCACGTTCTTGGCCGCGCCGCCGATCTCGACGCCGCGCACGTCCGTGCGGTGGTAGACGCGCAACGTCGGACCCGACAGGGCGGTGGCGAGCGCCTCGGCAAGCGCCGCATCCTGCGAGGCCAGCGTCACGGCAGTCGGCAAGCCGCGCGCCACGTCCGTGGCAAAACTCGGACCCGACAGGACGGCGACCGGCGCGCCGGGGCGCATCTCGGTCACGACGTCGGACATGAACGCGTTGGTGCCCCGCTCGATGCCCTTGGCGCAGAGCACCAGCGGCGTGCTGACCGGCAGTACACCGGCGAGGGCCTGCGTCAGGGCGCGGGTGGTCTGGGCCGGCGTCACCAGAAGCACCGCGGTGCAAGCGGCGAGGTCGGCAAGCGTACTCGTTGGCCTGACCCGCTCAGGCAGGCGGACGCCTGGCAGAAAGCGCTCATTCGTCCGGGTGCTGGCGATCGCCTGAGCCTGTTCGGGACTGCGCATCCAGAGCACCACGTCGTGCCCGGCCGCAGCCGCCACGCAGGCGAGTGCAGTGCCCCATTCTCCCGCGCCGGCAATGCCGATCGGAGCGGGCATCAGGCCTTGGCCCCGGCCTCGTCGCGGGTCGAATCGAGCGGCCAACGGGCCCGCGCCGGCGCCGAGATGTCGTCCACGAGACCCAGCCGCAGGCGCTCCAGCCCGGCCCAGGCGATCATGGCACCGTTATCGCCGCACAGGGCGAGCGGCGGGGCCACCATCCGCAGGCCGGTTTCGACGGCGAAACGCTGCAGGGCATCACGCAGGGCCTGGTTGGCCGCAACGCCGCCTGCGACGACGATGGCCTTGGGGTCGCCGGCAATGTCGCGGAAGGCGCGCAGCCCGACGCGCGCCCGGTCCACCACCATGTCGACAACGGCGGCCTGGAAGCTGGCGCAGAGGTCGGCCACGTCGCTCGGCGTCAGGGGTGCAATCTTCTCGGCCTCCAGGCGCAAGGCGGTCTTGAGGCCGGAGAGCGAGAAATTCGGCTCGGCCCGGCCCATCATCGGGCGGGGCAGGGCGAAGCGCTCCGGATTGCCCTTCCGGGCCTCGATTTCCACGTACGGGCCGCCCGGATAGGGCAGGCCCAGCAGCTTGGCGACCTTGTCGAAGGCCTCGCCGATGGCATCGTCAATGGTGGTGCCGATGCGCACATAGTCGCCGACGCCGCGCACCGCCACGAGCTGGGTGTGGCCGCCGGAGGCGAGCAGCAGGAGATAGGGAAAGCCGATGCCGTCGGTGAGACGCGCGGTCAGCGCGTGGGCTTCGAGATGGTTGACGGCCATCAGGGGCTTGCGGGTCACCAGCGAGATGGCCTTGGCGGTCGTCAGACCCACGAGCACGCCGCCGATCAATCCGGGCCCGGCCGCGACCGCGATGCCGTCGAGATCCTTGATGGTGCAGTCGGCGTTCTTCAGCGCCCGGGCGATGAGCCGGTCGATCACCTCCACATGGGCGCGGGCGGCGATCTCGGGCACGACGCCGCCATAGCGCGCATGCTCGGCGATCTGGCTCAGCACCTCGTTGGACAGGATCTCGCCGCGGCCGTCGAACCCGGTGCTCACCACCGAAGCGGCCGTCTCGTCGCAGGTGGTCTCGATCCCGAGAATACGCATGGGGCTTGGGTCGTCCTTTTGAGGCTGATCTTTCGGGCTTCACGGCCCGCATCTCCTCCCCCTATAGTCCGCCGCGCGCTCGGAGATCAAACGCCGATCCTGTTTTTCATCGGAGATTACCGCCAGAATGGTCGTTCCTACCCCCCTGGTCATCGGCACGCGCGCGAGCCCGCTCGCCCTGGCCCAGGCTCACGAAACCCAGAGCCGTCTGATGATCGCCCATGGCTGGGCCGCCGAGACCCTGCCGCTGGCACCCATCAAGACCACCGGCGACGCCATCCAGGATCGCGCGCTCTCCGAGGCCGGCGGCAAGGGGTTGTTCACCAAGGAACTCGATATCGCGCTTCTGGAGGGCGCCATCGATCTGGGCGTCCATTCGGCCAAGGACCTCCCCACGGGCCTGCCCGACGGCATCGTGATCGCCGGCTACCTGCCGCGTGAAGACGTGCGCGATGCCTTCATCAGCCGGGATTACAAGGGAATTGGCGACCTTCCGGAAGGCGCGATCGTGGGATCGGCGTCGCTCCGTCGCCAGGCGCAGCTGCGTCGCCTCAGGCCCGACCTCACCGTCACGCTGCTGCGCGGCAACGTGCAGACGAGGCTTGCCAAGCTCGAGCGCGGCGAGGTTCACGCCACCCTGCTGGCGATGGCGGGCCTGCGTCGCCTCGGCCTCACCGACCATGTCACGACGATCCTCGATACCAACGACTTTCTCCCCGCGGTGGGCCAGGGCGCGATCGCCATCACCATCCGGGCCGATGACGAGCGCGTGCGGACGGCCCTCGAGCCCATTCTCGATCCGGAGACCGGCCATGCGGTCGCGGCCGAGCGGTCGTTCCTCACGGTCCTTGACGGCTCGTGCCGGACGCCCATCGCGGGCCATGCCCGCATCGTCGGCGATGCGCTCGAAATCCGCGGCCTCGTCCTGCGCCCCAACGGCGCCGACAGCCTCGATGTGGTCCGCCACGGCCATGTGGACGACGCGGCTGCGCTGGGGCGGGAAGCAGGCCTTGATCTGCGCGCCCGGATGCCGGACGGGTTTCTGGAGGTCTGATGCGGGTGCTGGTCACGCGCGCGCCCGACGACGCGGTCCGCACGGCCTCCCGGCTCGTCGCTCGCGGGCATGAGGCCCTGATCGCCTCCGTGACCGACATCGTCCTGACGGATCTGCCACCGCCGGTGGGCGGATGGGACGCGATTCTTCTCACCAGCGCCCATGCGGCACCCGCGCTGGAAACCCTGGCGGACCGGGCCGTCCCGGTTTTCGCGGTCGGCGAGCGCTCAGCTGATGCAGCGCGAGCCAGCGGTTTCTCCGATATCCGGGTTGCTGCCGGGGACGCCACCGCGCTGGCACGGCTCGTGCAGCGCGATTCGCCCGCGGGCGCGGCCCTCCTCCATGTGACCGGGCGCCATCGGAAGGACGAGCCTGCGGCCTCTCTCACGGCCGCGGGCTTCACGGTCGTGGCGTGGGAGGCCTATGAGGCGCGGGCCCTCGACAGGCTTCCCGTCGTGGCCACACAGGCGCTTGCAGCTGGACGAATCGATGCCGCGCTCCATTATTCACGACGCAGCGTCGGGCTCCTGCTGGAGCTTGCCGGCGGGGCGGACGTGCTGTCGCGCCTCAGCGCGCTGCCCCATTTCTGCCTGTCGGACGATGTGGCTGAGCCGTTGAAAAGCCTCGGCTTTCAGGTCCGTGTTGCAGCGGCGCCCGATGAGGGCTCCCTGCTGGCCTCTCTCGATGATTGAGGCGTTCATCGCTTCTTTGGCAAAGTCGGCCTACATTCAGGAACGAAACGCTGCGCTCAAGCTTGCCCCCTTTTGATACCCAAGAGTGACCCGTGACCGACCCAACCGATTCCTCAACCCCGAAAATTCCGCGCAAGAAGCCGCGTCGCGATCCCGCGACCATCGATCTGCCGGCACGCGTGGTCGATGAAAGCCGTCCGGTCGATCCGCCGGACGCGGGCGAAGCCGAGCGAATTCGCGAGGCTGTCGCCATCGAGATGGCAGCTCCCGCCAATCCGGACCGCGTGACGGACTCGCCCGATCTTCCTCCGCCTCCGCCGCCTTCGGATACGGTCGCGGGGGTGTTCGCGAACGACCGTCCTTCCGCCGGCCCATCTGAGCGCGCGCCGCGCGACAAGGCCTTCCTCCCGCTTCTGGCGGCTGCGCTCCTCGGTGGCGTCGTCGGGGCGGCGTTGCTGTTCGGCCTGCAATCCATGCGGGCGACGTCCGGCGATCAGCGGCTGAGCGCCCTCGAGCAAAGGGTCGGGGCTTTGCCGCCCCCCGGGGCTCCCGCGACCGCCGTTCAAGCGCTCGCCACCCGCATTCAAAGCCTGGAGGCTGCCAAATCCGCCACCGAGCAGGCGGTGAGCGCCGCCCAGGCCTCGGCCCAGCAGGCGCTGACCCGGGCTGCCGCCACCGTGCCGGCCGAACAGGACAAGGCGGTTGTGGGCGAGCTGAACCAGCGCCTCACCGGCCTTGAAGGGCAGATCCAATCCACCCAGCAAGCCTCCGCGTCCGCCCGGCAGGCCATCGAGACACAGGTCGTGGACCTTTCAAAACGGGTCGGCCAAGGCCCGGACGACAGCACCAAGGCCGCCATCCGAATCGTGCTGGCCCAGCGGGTCGGCGAGGCGTTGCGCACGGGCGAGCCCTATGCGGAAGCGCTGCAGGCCTTGCGCAGGAGTGGCGCAGAAGCGGCACGGCTCCAGTCTCTTGAGCCCTCCGCGGCTCAGGGCGCGCCAACCGCCGCCGCCCTCAGGCAGGCGTTCGAGCCCTTGAGCGCCGCCCTTCTGCGGGATGATAGGGCGGCGTCCGGCACGCTGACCGACCGGCTCCTGCGCATGGCCGACCGGGTGGTCACCATTCGCCCGGTCAATGAGCCGGGTTCCAGCGACGTGCCGAGCCTCGTGGCGCGCATCGGGCAGGCGCTCGATCGCGGGGACGTCCAGGCGGCGGTTGCGGCCTGGAATGCCCTGCCCGAGCCATCCCGCAGGCTGTCCGCCGAGTGGGGCGCGCGCGCCACCGCGAGGGCCACGGCCGATCAGGGTGCCCAGGCGCTTGCCACCGACGCGCTGGCCGTGCTGAACGCTCAGGCGCAATAGGACGACGTTTCGGGCCGGACCGACATCCGGCCCCTTGGGGTTAGCGATCTGGACAGGCCCGTGCGGCCGTCCGGGACGATCTACGCAAAAGGACACAGCCAGCATGTGGCGCGCTCTCGTTTTCATCGGTCTTCTCTGCGTCGCCGCCTTCGGCGCCGTCTGGCTCGCGGATCGTCCCGGCACCGTCCTGGTGACCTTCGGCGGCTATGAGATGCAGACCTCGGTCGCCGTCGCGGCCGTCGCCCTGGTGGCGATCGCCCTGGCGCTCGCCTTTCTCTGGGCGGGCGTGTCGGCCTTGCTCCAGCTGCCCTCCCGCCTGACCTTCGCGTCCCGCGCCCGCAGGCGTGCCCGGGGCTATCAGGCCGTTTCGCGCGGCATGGTGGCGGTTGGCGCCGGTGATCCCATCGCGGCCCGCCGCTATGCCGGCGAGGCCGAACGCCTCCTCGGCCGCGAGGCTCTGACGCTGCTTCTCAAGGCCCAGGCGGCCCAGGTGTCGGGCAACCGCGCGGCCGCCGAGGCTGCCTTCACTGAAATGATGGACGAGGATGACACGCGGGTTCTGGGCCTGCGTGGATTGTTCGTGGAGGCCCGTCGACGCGGCGACACGGACGCGGCCCGCGAATATGCGGGCGAGGCCATCCGCATTGCCCCCGCGGCCACCTGGGCGAGCGATGCGGTTCTCGAGGCGCGCTGCGCCGACCGGGACTGGCGCGGGGCGCTGGATTCGGTCGAACGGCGGGCCTCGCTCGGACTGCTCGATAAGGCGACGGCCCGCCGCCAGCGAGCGGTTCTGCTGGCCGCGGATGCCCTCGATCGCGCGGAACATGAGCCCGACCGGGCCCTGTCCGTGGCGCAGGACGCCGTCAAGCTCGCCCCCGGGCTCGTTCCCGCCGCGGCGCTCGCCGGTCGGTTGCTGTCCCGCAAGGGCGATCTGCGCCGGGCCGCAAAAATTGTCGAGACGGCCTGGCGGATCCAGCCACATCCCGACCTCGCGGATGTCTATGTCAATCTGCGTCCGGGCGATTCCGGTCTCGACCGTCTGAAACGGGCCGAAACCCTTTCCCGCGTCGTTTCCGGCGCACCGGAAGGCCGGCTTGCGGTGGCGCGTGCGGCTCTCGAGGCGCGGGAATTCGGGCGCGTGCGGGATGCGATCGAGCCGCTGCTTGGCGACCGCCCGACGATGCGGGTGTGCCTGCTCATGTCGGATCTCGAACAGGCCGAGCACGGCGCCACCGGCAAGGGCCGGGAATGGCTCGCCCGGGCAACCCGCGCCCCGCGTGATCCGGCCTGGATCGCCGACGGGGTCGTGTCCGATCAATGGGCCCCCATCTCGCCCGTCACCGGCCGCCTCGACGCCTTCGTGTGGCAGGCGCCGCCGGACATCCTGATGGCGCCGGAACTCGCCATGAGCGACGACGTGACAGCCGACCTCGACGATTCCACCAAGGTCCTGCCCATCGGGCCGGCAGAATCTGCGGATGCGTCGGTCATTGATGGTCCTGAGCCCGTTGGCCTTGACGATCCCGAACCCATTCCGGCCGCCTCTCCGCAGGTTGTGCCGGCAACGCACCCTAAGCCTGAGCCGGTTGTCTTTCCGGCAAGCCCCCCCGACGATCCGGGCCTGCGCGAAGAGACACCCCCCCGCCGCAGCTTTTTTGGCTAGGCTTTGGCGTCAAGTCCCGTCGCATCCCTTGCCAAGCGCCGGCCATGCAGCTATGAGGTCGCGCTCCGCCCCTTGACGGGCGCGACGCCGCAATAGCTCAGCTGGTAGAGCACCTCATTCGTAATGAGGGGGTCGGGGGTTCGAATCCCTCTTGCGGCACCAAATTCTACTAAGCAGTTCAAATTGTTAGCGGTCAGTGCTTTTCCCCTAAGTCGAGGAATTGGCTTACGGTGACCACCGGGTGACCACCGCGCGCTGGTAGACGGATTGTATGTGCGTTGCGAGTGCGCTCTCAGCACCGACGGGTTAGGCGCCCGGACGTCGGGTCGACATCCCCCTAACGTGCGCAGTGGCGATGCCGTGGTTGATGATGTGCCGACGCCCACCAGTTGGAAGACATTGCAGCTGAAAACCTTTAACGGTGTGATCTTCGTGGAGACTACCCACCTGGCTAGCCTCCGTTTTTGACCTCAGAATGTCTGTTCACAAACCGGGCGAATCATGGATGCTATTGCATCAGACGGCGACCCCGACAGAATTTACTCACATCCAATACGGGCTGAGCTCGCAAAACGCATAGCTTTACGACCGGAAAAAAACTGTGAGGATTTCTTCGAGCAACTCGAGCAACTCGGGTGCGGCCTGAAGTTGGCGCGATCGAAAGCCAAAAAGCACGGGGACCAACTCGATCCTCGTCGCGCGAAGGACATATTGATCACAGCCTCCGATGCCGCGGCAGGTCTGACGGAAGCATTGGAGGTGTTTGACAGCGCGATGGAAGAGCTTGAAGAACTCCAGAGCGTTGCCGGGACCGTGCGGCAACTGATGGGTAGCTTCAATCGCTGGGATGCGCTGGATGATGCCCGCCACCTCATCGTTGAGTTTGGCGAACGCGCCAGCACGGCTGTGCGGCGGTTCCGGCAGGAAATGGGGACTAGCCCGCAACGGCCCGATCCCGTCCGCGGTTGGGCCTGGTTGGTGTGGTGTCTCTACAAACAGTACTCGCAAAGCCCAGCAATTGGACGACGCGCCCAAGCGGACGAAGAACCCGGGCGATTTCAGGCGGTCCTTGAATTGCTCGCGAATCCGCTTGGCATCGACATCAAATGGCGGACAATCGAGCGGCACCTTCGAGAGGAAGAGAACGTCCGAAAGGGCCGAGCGACAAAGCCGGGGACCTAACTTCCTCAAAATTGGGCCAAGTCGGGTCCGGGCGCTTTCTTCAGCGTTGCAGCAGGATGTCCACCATTGGATCAAGTATCCCAAGGACATCCCAAATGGATCCCGAATACGTCGACACAAATACGCTCGCTACGATCACCGGCGTCAGCGCGTCTACCTGGAACAAACGTCGGCTGACGGGGGACACACCTGCCTTTATTAAGCTCGGCCGCTCGGTTCGCTATCACCTCCCAACAGTCAGGTTGTGGTTGGCTGACCGACTTCAGCGCTCCACCTCGGACAGCCTCCGTCTGGGAGCATCGCTATGAGCAGCACTAATGGCACGGCTCGCGCGATGGAGAGCTTAGACGGCGTGGTGATGGGACTCGACCTCGCCGCTTCACCACAATCAACGGCCCTTGTTTTCCAGTCGCAACTCGAACGTTCCGGGTCTGCCACCGCGAAGATTCCTTGGTTGTTCGACTATGACGCCCTTGAGGGCGCACTAGCAGAAGAATTGCGCGCGCATGCCAGTCGACTGCGCCATCGGATTACCAAATCGACTCAGGAACTGATCGAGATCGGTTTAGATCTGACTGCTGCGAAAATCCAGCTCCGACACGGTCAGTTTGTGAAATGGGTCGAAGCCGAGGTCGGAATTAGTCGTCGCACGGCCCAGCGGTATATCGCGGTCGCCGAATTGGCAGCGAAAAGCGTCACGGTGACGCTTTTGACCCCGACGTCCGCATACCTGTTATCGCGAAAGAGTCTTCCCGACGACGTCGCCGACGCAGCGCTTCAAAAAGTCGAGCGAGGAGAACTCCTCACCGACCAAGAGGTCGAGGAGTTCGTTCGCTCCCATCATCAACACACGCGCATGCGCTCGAGGGAGCAGAACCTCTCGAACGACGCGCAACAAGACTCGGGCCAGATCAACGAACACGATTTGCAGGTCGTCGAACTTGATGCCACGTCGGCCGCGATGGCACTCTTGGAGGCTCTAGGACCGAAGTCGGCGCGACTCGTCTGCGAGACTCTCGCTCGCCGGCCTGAGGCAATTCTTGCGGAGCTCCAAACTCTTGTGTCGACGCGCCTTTCTGATCCTCTGGATCTCTCTCGGAGTCTGGGCCTTCCGCCAGCATCGTCTGCTGGTCCCTTGGAAACAACCGACGCACAGAACAGGCCTGCGGTGCGACCCAGTAAAGTGGAGTGGCCGGACATACCTTTGTTTCTCGATAGGCGAACCTCAAAGCAGCCGGATCCGATCGTCGCCGCTTCCCGTGCAAAAAACTCGGGGCCGCTGTGATGGGGCGCCGTCGAATCGACGCGCGTCGGATCAAAATGCATTGGAACTACACCGTCGAAGAGGCCGCAGCGAGCCTCGGCGCGCACAAGAACACTATAAGGGGATGGATCAAACTAGGACTGAAGACGGTCGACAATCGACGGCCAACGCTATTCAGAGGCGGGATGCGACGGGCAGAGCGGTCATCGATCGGTCTTGGTGGCAGGCGCAGGCTCGCTGTCGTCGAGGCAGTCAATAGACTGAGCGCCGGGTTAGCGGTGCGCCCGATGGGGGTTTAATAGTGCTCTCTGCGGCGGGGGGTACGATTCCCAAAACGACTTTAGGTTTAATTGCAACGTTGAATGGTAGTAAAAATTATCTATCTGATATCTAACACCTTTCCAGAAATCAGAGTGATCCGGGGAGTGTCAGGGGGGGTGTCAGGGGGGTGTCAGAAGGATAACTTTAGTCTCCTGACACCCCCTCCAAGACCCACAACAAAAAAAGGTTGGGGCCATGCCTGCAAACACCGGTCGCGATGGTTTAGGGGAGAGTGCTGGATAACTTGGCCGTTGATGCGGACATGGGTGTTTCCGGCAGGAGTTGCACTTGGCTTCCGGTAGCGTTGTAGCTGACCGTCGATTGAGCGAGCAGGCCCAGCGACAGGCTATAGGAGCCGCTCACCATGGTGAGCGCCTGGCCTGGTTGGGCGCCAAGCTGGCTGGCCTGCTCGAAGTTGCTGAAATCAGCTCCGAGGAAGATCACCTGCCAGCCCCGCTCCCTGCAACGATCGAGGTGGGCCTTGGCCGCTGCAGCGGTGACCGTTTGCGAGGCATTCTCCTCGCCATCGGTCACGATGACGAGCACGCTACGCGGCGCTGCCCGCTCCTCCACCAGCTTAACGATCCGGGCGATTGCGTCGAAGAGCGGGGTGATGCCTCGGGGTTTGGCCTTGATCTTCGACAGAGGCCTCCAGCGGTCTGCGCGCTGGCCTGTGCGGGCGATGTGGAACCATGAGGGGTCACGGCAGCCCCCAGGGCGGGAAGAGGCTCCATCGGTCGGATCGTCGAAGAGAGCCAGCGTAACCCGTGTTTGTGGGGTGGCGTGGGCTAGTTCGCGGACATAACCATCAATCGCCGCTAGGGTCTCGGGCCATTTCGCAGTCATCGAGCCGGAGCGGTCGAGGAGGATGTAGGTGTCCATGGTTGATCTCATTTGTGGTGAGGGGAGCGGGAGGATCGTCATCTTCGGGCGGCCATGAGTTTGAGGGAGGTTGTGATCGAAAGCCGTGGGCCATCAATCCACTCGCCCCGCTGTCGTTTTCTGCGGTGTAGCGCGGCCCAATCTTCGGCCTCGGGTGGCAGACACTGGCGTTGCTTCGTCACGTAATCCGCCGCGCCTTCGTTTGCTTTTTCGATAGCGATTACCCCCGGCTCGGTCGCATTCCATTTGTCCGCCAGCCGAATAATTTCATCACGAACGCACCGTGTTGGGACGTGCACCAGGTAATGGGCGTGGAGCGATGACCAGGGCAGCCTCTCGTAGACGGTGATTCCAAGGCGCTCGTGCTGGTGCCGCCTCAGCACTTGATTGATGTGGCTGATCTTGCGGGACAGGAAGCGCTTTACCTGAGCGTCTGGCAGCTCTCTGGTTCCAAGGAGAGTGACCATCATGTTGAGCGGTGTCTTGCTCCGCCGGGCCACGATGGCGCCGTGGTCGACATAGAGCACCTGTTTCCAGGTCAGGTGCCAGGAGCCTCGTGGACCGCGCTTGTGCTTCTGGCGTCTACGGATGCGAGCCACCTGCCGCCTTCGTTCTCGTGCTCGGTCTGAGGCCGCGGTGCGTGCGCCTCCACTAACTGTATAAGTGTGGGCAGCTATTTCGGCCTCAGGTCCTTCGGCGAGAAGCCCTTGCCGTCCGTGAGGTTTCTCTAATCTGGAGGTCTCAGATTGTGTGGGCACATTTCGGATGAAATCGACGCCGTTAACTGTGGCGTCATGGTCATCGATGGCTGCTAGCGATGGGGTGATGGGATTCATGACCGCGGCTTCCTTTTCACAGGATCCGAGCCAGCCTTTTTGCTCGCATGAGCGGTCGGCCCACTGGCGGGCAAACTCGTCGCGCAGGCATCACTGTCCGGGCAGTAATCGCGGAACAGGTCCATCGTCCGTGAGCAGCGGGTGCTGGGTGGCGGAGATTTGCTCATGGCGTAACGCCGACGAGATCAGAGCGGCATCGGGCGACTTGACGGCGCTGTGGCTTGATCAGGGGAGGGGGACGGTTTCGCTCCCAATCTCCGTGGGTCAGAAATCTGCAGAGTGCTATCTCTTGCGAGATGGGCAGAAGCCCAGTGCCGACAACAACTCTGTGGTGGCGACGCATTCGAGGCGTCGAGGCGGTCAGCAGGCTTACAAGTTTCAGAAGAAAAGGATGTCGATCGCTCATTAAAATGCCCTCCATGGCGCGCATCGAGGAGGGCTGAGAAGACCAATTGTTACCCGTTTCCGGGTCTCATCATGGGTGCCACCGTTGCGGGTCTAATCGCTGGTTGGCGGGGCCTCGGAAGGCCCTCTCGGGATGCACTATCAATCTAACTCAAATGATGTTCGTTGAAAAGGATTTTTGTTCTAAATATCGGCCGTGCGAGAAATATCTGCCTTTCTTCAAGAAATGAGGGAGACAAATCCCGCGGCAATTTCTAGCATGCTCGGTATTCGAGACGTTAAGGCCAGCGAGCGAGCGTGAGCCAAGCCTTGGCCTCGCCGTGCAGGGGGGGTTAAACTCGCTCTCTCTTTGGAGTGGGCCCCTTAGGGTGGACACTCCACCAGGGGTTAACGGGGGGTTTACGGATAAACCCCCCGGTTTGCATAATCTTCCCGCTCCGTTTAGCTTCACCGTGCATCCCGAGAGGGCCCATGAGGCCCCGCCAACCAGCGATTAGACCCGCAACGGTGGCACCCATGATGAGGCTCTCCCTAGAGAGCAACAATCAGGTCTTCTCAGCCCTCCTCGATGCGTGCCGCCATGGAGGGCTCATCATGATCTCGCGACGGTCTTTTCTCTTCGGTCTCGGCAGCCTGGTCACGGCCTCGTTCGCCGCCACAGCCAAGGCGCATGCGCTGGTCGAGGGCGTGCCTCTTCTGCTTGATCCTGGTCGGGTCGACCACGCCCTGCATCTCTTCCCGGCGCTCGAGCCCGAGCACCCCTATGACAACAAATGGCGGGCGTCGCTGGGGCCGTGGCAGGATGAGCCACCGGCGACACCAACCTGGCGCCAGCATCTCGCCCAGCAGGGCTATCGCTTCGAGACAGCAGCCGATCTCGAGCGAGTGCGCCGGGAGACCTGCGCCTCACCCGACGAGCTCGATGACCTCTTGCCGGAGCAATCCTGGTGGAGCGTCTGGGAGCACTCGGAGAGCCCACAGGCCAAGGCCTTCACATTGCTCCAAGGTATGGATCTCGGCTTCAGCCCCAACAGCCAGCGCCGCACAGGTGGGCGCATCGATTTCGTCGATGGCGGGTGGCATCCTGGCAGCTCCGAGCGCTGGGTCGAACTGCTCGATGACCTCACCGTCTCGCTGCTGCAGGCCCGCCTGATCGAACGGCAGCTGCCGATCCGAGTGGTCATCGAGGAGTGAATGTCCCTTATTCCTACACAAGGAGATAACCGTGTCCCTCACTGAGAACTCACCCAAACTGGTGACGCGATGGATTGAAAGAACCCGTTCAGCTTTTTCACCGTACAGGCACCTCAAGACCTTGCCCTGAACGCGGGCAAGCGTTTCATTCAAGACCGCATTCGGCGCCTGACACAGCTGTTCCATCGCCGCAAGAAGCTGCTCCGGCTGCGGGCAATCATCGTGTACGAGCTGCAAAAGGTGGGTATCTATACCCACGCGCTGATCTACCTCGATGGTCCGGCCCATGAGCAGCCGATTGCGAAGTGGGCCGGTATCTACGAGATCCGGGAGGGTTGGATGGATGGGTTTGAGAACCGCATGGCGGATGACGACACCAGGGCAGAGGCTGGCGATCAGTAATCCAGCGTGATGAAAGTGGGAGCGTGGTCGCTGGCGTTCTCCCATCCCCGCACCTGCCGATCCACACCGGCGGTCGTTAGACCCAGTGATGTCGGGAGCTCGAATATGAAGGTGAACTGGCCAAGGTATCCACAAACATACCCCTAAGTTTTTCGCGCATAGGGCGAGCGCTGTGCAAAATTCGATCCTATAAATCTTGGGAGACGATTATGCAGACTTACTTGGGCGTCGCGGTCTTGGTTCTCGGTACGACATCTGTATCAGCCCAATCTCTTTCCGTTAAGGAAGAGCGGGCATTAAGTAACGTGCAGCATGAAATGTCTACTTGCGTAGCCTATTATACAGTTGTGAAACAATGTATGATTAAAAGTAATTTTCAGGATAGCGCTCGGGCGCATGGGCAAATAGCCGATCAATTAAATGTTTTGGCAGCGAAATTAGGATCAAGTATCGGTATGACTGTTGATGCTATGCGCTCTCGGATACAGCTCGAATATGATGATCAACAAAACTTGATCGCAAATAATTGTTCTAATACTTCATCTCTATTTACTCGGCACTCGGCTAGATGCAAACAAGTGGTTGAAAATACAGATAGTGTTTTGGCGGAGTATATGAGGCGTTGATTTGCAGTTTTAGGTCTTGCGCCATTCATCACGCTGCTCGATCCAAGGCGCGGCCCGGCGTTTGGACATAATACGTTGGAGCCCATGCTAGGGTCAGGACTCATTGGCTATAGCCAGAAGATGACGGTGGCGGCGAGGGCGATGGCTGAGAAGAAGACCGTCGGGCATCGATCGTAGCGTGTAGCGACACGACGCCAGTCCTTCAGGCGTCCG
>NZ_JAGEMM010000060.1 GCF_017921815.1 Microvirga antarctica
GTCACTCATTCGTCGCAGCGCCTGACAGGCCCGCTTACGCAGCCACCATCTTTTTAGCGCCCGTCTGAGCTGCACAAAGCCAACGAATGGTTGTCTGGGGCGGTTCTCGTAAAATTCCATACCAGCCTCCGCATAGAACAGAAAATGCGGGCATCATGAATGTCTGTACAAACAATATCGGGATAAAAAGCACGGTTAGTGCAACGTGGATAAATAAGGAGGGCGATTGAGGGTGTTTTGTTCGCTTATTTCGTTCTGATTTAAGATCCGCGTCCTTCGCTGCAAAAAGCCA
>NZ_JAGEMM010000061.1 GCF_017921815.1 Microvirga antarctica
GCGGATGATGCAGCTACAGGTTAACGCAACGGAAATCAAAACGGTTTATGAGCAGCAGCTCTTCAATGGCAAAAATTTCCATGTGTTTATCTATAACAAGACGGAAAGCGTCACCGGGCTGCATCAGCACGACTACTATGAATTTACCCTGGTATTAACCGGACGTTATTACCAGGAGATCAACGGGAAGCGTGTGCTGCTGGAACGTGGAGATTTTGTTTTTATCCCGGTGGGGTCGAATCACCAAAGTTTCTATGAGTTTGGCGCAACGCGTATTCTGAACGTAGGAATT
>NZ_JAGEMM010000062.1 GCF_017921815.1 Microvirga antarctica
ACCACGGATATCGGCTCTACCGTTGAAGTTTTCATTGATGGCGATTCGGCAGGCTTTGCCACCGTTGACGCCAGCGGGAACTGGATCTTTGAGATCGCGACGCCATTAAGCGAAAGCACACATTACTTCACCGTCCAGGCAACCAATGCGAATGGCCCGGGCGGCCTGTCCGCACCGGTCGGGATCACTGTCGATCTTAGCGCGCCGGCGCAACCGGTTATTACCAGCGCAACGGATGATGTCCCCGGCATGACCGGTACGCTGGATAACGGCGCGCTCACCAATGATTCAC
>NZ_JAGEMM010000063.1 GCF_017921815.1 Microvirga antarctica
CTCATCAAGGCCTTATCAGCGACCTGCGGTAAGCCAGGCGCCACCAGGCTACCGGATTTCACCTCGTACTGGTGGCTGTGCCACAGTTTTTTCTCCTCGGGAGGAAGCGTTTTAAATAAACGTTCGCTGATAATGTACTCCACCCCCATCAGGCGCGCGTTTTTCGTGTTGCCGTCGTAAATCACCGCCTGCATGACATCTTCGTTCAGGACGGTAACGTAATGGTGCGCTTCCATCTGTCCGTTTTTATCACCGCTATAAAAATGGAACCCGTCAAGGTAGGTACTGATGG
>NZ_JAGEMM010000064.1 GCF_017921815.1 Microvirga antarctica
GCCACGCGCGGCAGGATAGTGCTTTTACGCAGCACGAAAATTGAGGATTCCGGCAACAGGCTCAGGGAACGCCCGCGCTCCGGCGCGGAAAACAGCACCACGCCGCCGGACTCGGTCAGGCCATACTCGGCATACACCACGCCCACTTTCGCCTTTTCGGCCTGGGTAATATTTTCGCTGCCACGCGCCGGATCCCAGACCACGGCGTTGCATTCCTGTTGCAAGCGTTCGGTAATGCCCAGCGCCGCCAGCCGGCTGTCACCGCTCAGCACCACCGGCTGCTGGCCCAATT
>NZ_JAGEMM010000065.1 GCF_017921815.1 Microvirga antarctica
GCCTCAGAGAAAGAGTGTGATGATGCTTGAGGATACCAGCAGGAGGAGGACACTGGAACCAGTGGGTATGGCGCTGTTACACAAGTCCGTCTCACAGCACTTTATTTCACCAGCACATGCGCTACTAATCATGCATGTCTTAGCGACAGCATTGTTCACTTTAGTGGTGGCACAACGGTCAGTGTTGGGAGGACAAGTTTGTGGGTTGGTGCAGGTTTCGCCTTGACATATGTGGCATTTCAGTCCAAATGCTGCAGACAGAGTCACAAAGAGGATCAGAGCTCCAAACCAC
>NZ_JAGEMM010000066.1 GCF_017921815.1 Microvirga antarctica
GCAGCTTTGGCCGTGAAAATCCAGAAACACCGAAACTACAACAATGGGAAAGGAAAAGATCCACATCAACATCGTGGTCATTGGCCATGTCGACTCCGGCAAGTCCACCTCTACCGGCCACCTGATCTACAAGTGCGGAGGAATCGACAAGAGAACCATCGAGAAGTTCGAGAAGGAAGCCGCTGAGATGGGCAAGGGCTCCTTCAAGTATGCCTGGGTGCTGGACAAACTGAAGGCCGAGCGTGAGCGTGGTATCACCATTGACATCGCTCTTTGGAAGTTTGAGACCAG
>NZ_JAGEMM010000067.1 GCF_017921815.1 Microvirga antarctica
GCCGTATCGCCATTGCTACCGGCGATTGGCACGCCGGTTGATTGCGCTACGTTATCCTGTTCAATGCGGAACACCGCGAGCGTGGTGGTTAAACGGCTGTTCATCCAGTCGGACTTCAGGCCAAGCTCATAGTTGTTGCCGGTAATCGGAGAGAGATATTTACCGGAACTGTCGCGCTTGTTCTGCGGCTGGAAGATTGAGGTATAGCTGGCGTAGGTAGACCAGTTATCGTCAATGTCATACACCAGACCCGCGTACGGGGTGGTGTGGTTTTGCTCCATACTGTAGATC
>NZ_JAGEMM010000068.1 GCF_017921815.1 Microvirga antarctica
CGGTAGCGTGCGTGAAAAGAAGTCATCGACAGACGTACTGCGTTCTGCCACGGCTTTCAGGTTGAGACGTACCAGCGTACTGCCGCCGCCGCCAAGCGGTAGCGAGTTATAACAACTGACGATGCCATAATGGCCTTTTGTGAAAATTTTATCATTTACAGGGCCATTGGAAATGTGTGGCTTACTGCATTCGCAAATGTTTTTGGCGACCTCCAGCAGCAGATCGTCCGGCGTAATTTCCGCATCGTAGATAAACGTCAGGTTAGGCGCCACCTGCTTTAGCTCGGCATA
>NZ_JAGEMM010000069.1 GCF_017921815.1 Microvirga antarctica
CGCTTTGGATGGGGCCGTCCGGGCTTATCGCCATCCTTGCCGGATGGGTGACGACTGAAGTAGGACGTCAGCCGTGGGTGGTTTATGGCCTGCTGCGAACGCGTGATGCGGTTTCCGCGCACAGCACCTTGCAGATGAGCATCAGTTTGCTGGCCTTCTTTGTGGTCTATTCCCTGGTCTTTGGGGTTGGCTATATTTATATGATTCGCCTTATCCAGAAAGGGCCGCAGCCGGCGGAGACACCGACCGCTGAAACCGATGGCAGACCCGCGCGTCCTATCTCTGCCGTGG
>NZ_JAGEMM010000006.1 GCF_017921815.1 Microvirga antarctica
CAAGCTCCGGGACGTCATGGACGACCAGCGCATCATCGGTATTGGCGCGCGAGCGGCGCTTGCCGGTATCCGGGTCCTTCATGTAGCGCAGGCAGTTCAAGCCCAGCTTGCCGACGTGGAGCTCGTTATTGAGGATGCCCGTGCCCCGTGCCCGATTGCCGTTGATGGTGGATGAACCCCAGGCGGCATGGCGCGGCCCGGGGATGCCGCGATTGAAATTCTGTCCAGAATAGCGCCAACTCGAGGTGAGCGCATGGCCCCCCACTCGCTTGCGGTTGGGCCCTTGCGGCAGATCTGGAATGCCTCTTTTCGTTGGCGCAGCCAAGCGCGGGAATGTTTCTCAATTTGCCGCGCAGTTCCACTCCGAGGTCACCTCGGCACGAGGCGGATCGCCTTGACGAGACTGAGGATTGGCTGGGGCGCAGGTTCGGACTGAACAGTGGCTGGAACTTGCCCGGTCCTCGACCGTAATCGAGGAAGGCTGAGGTAAGGCTAGCAGCTTCGGGCCTGGCGAAAGCTTTTTCCCCCTCAAGCCAACCTGTGCGGTTTTCAGAACTGCAACAAAAAACTCCCCCTGATACTGTTCTCGTAAGCATTGCGTGCGAACTGGCCAGAATACCCCAGGCTGAGCTTTGCGTTTTCTGTAAGGGCGTAGTCCAGACTGAGCTCAGTGAGCAGGGCATCGCGTGCAATCGGCGAGCCCGAAAAGTTGAAGGCCTGGCCCGTGGGGAAAGCCAGCGTCGCAATTGGTGAAGTGTCGCCGAATGCGTGACGCCAGCCCAGCGTCGCGCGTCCCGTCAGCGCCTGTGCTAACGGGCTGGACGCCCGCAGGCCAAGGGTCGAAAAGGTTGTGTCCAAGACAGTCTCGCCTGCCATGGCGGCCACACCCTGTTCACCCAGGCTGCCGCCAACGTGCACGTGCGCCAAGTTGGCGAAAGGCTCGAAAGCCGCGTCGCCAAGGACGATGCCATAAGCCAGTTCACCGAAGCCTTGCGCAGAAACGGCCGTATATCGCGCTGTCTGGCCCCCCGCCAAACTTAACACCGAGGCGAAACGCGAAATTGCGAGATCGTTCGATGCAAACGCCGCGCCTCCGCGCAGGCTCCAGGCACCGCTGCGCCAGCCGCCATAGAGCCCAACATGGTAGCTGTCGCTGGACCCGGACGCAGCGAGAGCCGATGATTGAAACGATGAGGAGCTGTAGCCTGCGGCAATGCCGACCCGCCACGCATTGTGGAGCGTGACGTCGATACCGGAGAGCAGCCCTCCGACCACGTCACTCGTCCGCCCGGCGTTGCCGTCACCGCCAAGCGATCCCCAACCGCGAAGCGCCCGCCCCCAGACCGCATATACCGGCGACGACGCAGATGCCCTTTGGGTCCCATTCACCGGATGCGTGACGGTCGCGCCGGCTCTCGAGTCTGTGGAACCGGTGAGGTCCCCGCTCGCGGGAGCGACGGGCGACAAATCTTCCCGCAACCGGTCATTCACGGCATCGCGGACGAAATGCGACTGCTGCGACAGGACGCTTGCCGCGTTGGCGTGAATGGAAGCATTGCTGAGACTGGCGAAGGCCGCACGCGCATCAGCCGTCGATGCGCCCACAACCTGCTGCCAGGATGGGCCGGCGTTAGCGCTGTCAAGCGCGTTTGCGGCGGCCGCCTGGTTAGGCGTCGCCGCCAGCTCGGCAAACCGCTCGGGGCTCCGCCATGTCGTCAAGTAGCCATTGCGGCCATCCTCGCTGAGGGTGAAGCCAATGAATGGAAAGTCGGCAATCGCAACGGTGGGAGCCTGAACGTTCAGGCCTCTCGTGGTGGTCAGGATGGTATAGGTTTTGCCTGGCAGAACTGGCGAGGTGCCGGTGTTGTAGCGTTCGATCCGAAACGTCGAACTCTGGATGTCGGCGTCGCCGATAACCGCGACCCTGTCGCTTGAGGCGCCATTGATCTCGACCTGGTATGTAGACTGCGGCTCCATCTTGAGGTGGCCGACCACATTCAGTGTCCCGATCGAATTTCCCGGCTCTAATCCGGCAGCCTCCGTGACGACACGGCCTTGGACAGTGCCGCTTCCGCCGAACGCAGCGCCCGGCCCGACATAAATGACTGGGCTCTTCAGGCTGCCGTTCACGGCAAGTTCCCCGGAATCGACGTCGGTCATCCGGGCCTCGACATTCCCGGTGGTCGACAGCCTGCCGACGCCGCTTTTGATCAGTTCGCCGGTTCCCGAGAGATTGCCTGCATATGTCCCGTCGACGTTCTGGTGGAAGCGGACAGAGCCACCGTTATAAATGTTTCCTTGCAGGCTGGTTGAGTTCCCCGATAGCCGTCCGGTCTGCACAACGGTGCCGCCGGCGTAGATGTTCATCCCGGTCAGGGTGAGGTTGCCGGCCCTCAAAATGACGGCGCCTGTGCCAGTGATATTGCCAGAAAACGCCGGATAATCGCCGCCCCTGGTCTTGCCCTGGAGCGTGTGATCGAAGAATACGGATGGCAGGTCGCTGGGGCTGCCGGTAAAGGCAATATCGCCGCGAATCGTTGAAGAGTTGCCCATGATCACGCCGCCATTGACGACGGTGTCGCTATAGCTGTTCCGCGTATTCGTGAGCGCGAGACTGCCGGGACCCAGCTTGGTCATCGCGCCGCCCGTCACCGCGCCATCGAGCGTCAGCGCGTTGTCGACGTTGAACGCGCCCCCGTTGGCCCCGAAGGCGACCGGCCGTGAGGTGGCAAAGGCGCCTGTCGCTCGCACCGCCGCGCCATCGATCGCGAGCGGTGTGTTGACACGACCGAGCGCACTATCGGCAGCAACCGTCAAGACTCCCCCCAGAACACTGGTGCCGCCCGCATGGATGTTATTGCCCGACAGAACGAGTTCGCCTGCGCCGGTTTTCACGAACGTCCCGCTGCCTGCTATCGGGCCGCTCCAGTCCAGCGAGCCCTGCGGGACATCGACCCCTCCGTTGCCGAGAAGCAGCAACGTGCGATTGACCGCCATATTGGTCGCTGCGCGGCTCGTCGTTCCGAGGCTGCCGCCATTGATCAGGATATCACCCGTCGCGTCGCCGAGGTTGTTGGGCGAGGTGAACCGCAGGACGCCGCCAGCGATACTCAGCCCCGTAAAGGTGTTTGCCCCGCCGAGCGTGACGTCGCCGCCGCCCGACTTCGTCAACCGGCCACCGCCGACAATGCCGCGGACGGCCAGATTGGTACCGGGTGTCGCATAAAATCCGCTGCCATCGACGGAGCCGAGTGTCACAGGCTGATTCAGTGTCAACTTGCCGCCGCCGGTTGCGCCCAGGGCGCCGCCGTTCAACACAATGCCGCTGCTCGCCGTGAGAGGGGAAGTCAGCAAAAGCACGCCGCCATTGACCGTTGTGCTGCCGGAATAGGTGGTCGCCCCCCGTTGCGTCAGAATGCCCGCGCCGGCTTTTGTAAGACTTCCGGAGCCTGAGATATCGCCGGTTCGGGTTGCATCGACCGCCTGATCAAAGGCGAGGTTCGCATTGTTGACGATATGGCCGGGGATGCCCGCAGCGTTGCCGCGCAGCACGCCTGCGTTGACCAACGTGCCGCCGGAGTAAGCATTGTGACCGGTGAGAACGGTCGTGCCATCGCCGTTCTTCACGATTGACCATTTGCCGGTGCCGCCAAAGCCGTACTGATCCGCGATGTCGTCCCTGATGGTCTGCGTTTGCCCGGAACTGGTAGACAGCGCAAGCGAGCCGTTTCCGTCAAGAAACAGGCCACTTCCGTAGGCCTTCCCGTCAGTTGCCCCGGTCCCACCGGCACCTGCCACGACTGAACCGCCCTTGATATTCAGGTTCCCCGCGATGGACAGCGAGCTACCGGTCTGAACGAAAATCGCCCCGCCGAAACCGCCACCACCACCGCCGCCAAGTTCCCGGTCGGTCCATGACGTATAGCCCCCGCCATCGCCGCCACCGAAGCCGCCGGCGCCACCAATTTGGCGCTCTCCCCACACTCCAGCGCCACCCCCGCCGCCGCCGAAGCCACCGGGCACCCCAGGCCCGCCACCGGTTCCCTGACGTTGGCCACCCCCGCCACCGCCATATCCGCCGGGCCGAGCGGTCGGTACGCTCGTGTTGACCACACCGAGGTTGTCGCCACCGTCGCCGCCATTGGGAAGCCCGCCATGACCTCCATATCCGATGGCAGTACCGATTTTGCCATCAGTCTCGTAGCCCCCGCCTCCACCCCCGGCGCCATAGCCATCGTGAAACCCGCTGCCGCCGTTGCCCCCCTGAGCCTTTCCGTTTTGAAGCGTGACATTGGCTATGGTCACGTTGGCTCCCGACAGAACCAGCAAACCTGCGCCGAGACCTGCGCCGCCACCGCCACTCCCACCGCTGTAGGCGGTATTGCCACGGGCGGGCATACTTCTTGGCGCGCCATTACCTCCCTTGGCGAAGGTATTGGATATATTCAGATCACTGATACTGACATTACTGGCTTCCACCGTGAGACCACGATAGCGAGTAGCGCCTGAAATATTGCTATTGTTGCCGTAGATCGTGATGTCGCTACGGATGGTGGGAAGGTTCCCGTTCAACGTGATGGTGGTGTTCGGCACGAAGGTAATCGTATCGCCACGCCGGGCGCTGCGGATCGCATTCGCCAAACTGGCACTATCGTTGACGGACCAGTCGCCAGCCGCCGCGGGCGACCAGGGGCTTGCCGCGACGAGAAGTCCCGCACACGCCAGACCGCTGCCCCCCCACCAAAGCCTCTTCTTTTGTACGATCGGCGGAAGACAGGAGCCAACTCCGGGTATCTGGAACGCGGTACTTACAGCCGCAGCCTCACGTCGTTTTCCACAGATCACCAAGCCATCCTCCGAGCCGTTTCGTAGGGTTGCCTAGCTTAGCCCTGAGCGCAAGTCACTCCTGGCGTTGCGCCAGATCGGTAGTATCAAGTCTTGGATCGGCCAATCAGCAATTTCTGAAGAGGGCCGGTCGAATCATCACGCACGTTGGACTTCGTGGTCGCGCTCGAAGTCGTCGCTCGAATGCCTATCGCAGATTGGCCGCGCCCCAAGCGTTAGGGAATTTGGATCACTTGGGCACGGATGAGGCGCCCACCTGCTTCCTCGCATGCTCGAACGTTACGGTACCCGGTCTGGCGACAGGCAATCGATCGCACGTCCTTGAGTTCGGATCGTTCGACGCATTTCTGCCGGATATCGCTGACCAGCGTGGACCCCTGCCGTGTTCCAGGTGAGCGAGACACCTAGTGTCGCGGCAAGGCGTTGGAGGGCTGGGGACGCCACCATCCGACGAAGGGCACAATAGCTCGACGTGACGATCTGAAGTCCTTCCAGGACGCGAGCGTCGGCCCCGACGAAAAGATAAAGGATACTCCCGTCGTCGAAGCGCCGTTTCACCGGATGGCGGACTCTGACGGCTCTCGTTTGGCGCCCCGTGTCGAGCCGCGGTTGCGCCACGCATGGATCGGCCTCACGACCCGAAGGTCCAAAAGCGCCACGCTCATCGCCGCCAGGGTCGCCATGCACAGCATCCACTTTGTGATCGGTTCCATTGCGCCCTCAATTTGCAAGGCGTGTATCACGGTCGCCACAACGACGATCGCGGCCAGACCGTTGTGGATCAGCCGCCAGATCGAAAATCGGAGGCCGAGTCGGCGACGGAAGACCACCAGCGCTGCCGTTGCTACGACACCCCACATGGCCGTGACGCCGTAGATTGAAAAAGGGGTGGGCGAGATGAGCAGGAGCGCATCGATCGTATCGGGCGGGCTGGTCAGGTAGAGCCCGCCTACATGAAGCACCACTGCCACAACGAGTGCGACGCCGACCCAGCGGTGCCAGCGCCGCCCGGCTGACCCCTCGGAACCAGCGAGATAGCCCGCGGGCAGAAGTGGTTGGATGAACAGAAGCGACAGGCTGATAACGCCCGCGAAGCCGCCTACGATGTAGGGGAGAGTACGGTACGCAAGGTACGGACTGAAGGCCGTGATCGCGGCCGGTACGATCATCACCAAGGCCGCGCCGCTCCAGGCGAGAACCGCCCAGATCCAGCGCCTGTCGATCGATCCCATGAGCTTAAGCCAGCGTCAGCTAGGGGCGAGGACAAAATCGGCGGACACCGACGTGTCCCGGGCGCTCGGCATGACCGGACGCAGAAAGACTGTCTCGAACGAGCCGTCATCATAGGCCAGGTGGGCATGGGGCTGCCCAAAGTTCGGGACGATCTGCGCCATCTCGAGCTCGAACGAGCCGTCATCGCGGGTCAGGACGCTCCCATGGTTGACCGGATCGGGTTCGCCCCCGAGAACCGTTGCAGCCCAGATCTGAATGCGCAGACCCTTTAGCGGCGTGCCGGCGCCGGCCCGCACCACTTTGCCACGCACGAAGAATCCAGAGCCTAGCCGCTCGACCATGGGAGCGTTTGGCCGATAGTTATTGGCACCCCCGCGCATCGTCTGCGTGGGGGCAATTGCGGTCGCGGCAGCCGCTGGCAAAACGAGGCCAAGGGGACTGGAAACGAGCGCCGGTCCGGCCAAGCCCGCCGTCGCCGCGAGAAATGAGCGGCGGCTGAGGAATTCATATGCCATGTCGCATCTCCGTGTAGGAACCAGTGTCTGCGCTCAGAAAGAATAAGCTTTCAGGCGAAGGCGAAATTGCCCAAGCGCAAAAGGCCGCCGGGTTTGGTGCAACACAGCACCGAAATGACCAAAATAGAGGTAGGGCCAGCCGGGCTCGCGGTCCATGGCGGGATCAATCAAGCGTGCGTGATGAAGGCCTTGTCGAGTGGGCTGTTCAGAAACTTCGGCGGCGCTAAGGCCGTCATGGCCCTGGCTGCGGCGGTAGCCGGGTAAGGCTTGGCTTACCCGCTCGAGGACCGGGTTCAGCCGCGCCTCGTCGACTGACGGCTGGTACGCGTGCTCGACGACGGTCGCGGGCCGTTCTCCGGTATCATCTGTATTATCCGAGACGTCGGCAACCGAAGCCAGCCTTCGCCTTGCTCCTCGTGGATGCGCTGCGGAATCGCTGCTGAACCGGATGCCTTCAGCGGTCCAAGTCGGGAATGTCCGTTTCCTTCAGTGGACCAATAAGATCTCCCCCTTCTGTTTGCGAAGCCAGAGACAGTCTCGGAGATGTCCAAGCCGCCGAATAAGCGCGAGACCTGTCACACTGCGATGCGAACGACGATGTTCTGCTGCCGGCCCCGGAGCTGGATCTCGCGGGAGAGCTGGAACCTCGTGAGCCACTCCGAGCCGCCTGCTGCCTGGATGCAGTCCTCCGAAGCGACGATCGAACCTCCAATTTCGCGGGTCAGCTCCTCAAGTCTGCACGCCACGTTCACTACGTCACCGACAACGGTAAACTCGATGCGCTCCCTGCCCCCGAGGTTGCCCACGGTCACTGGACCGCAATGAATGCCGATCGAGACGCTCAGCGGATCTGCGCCACGGCCGCACCTTTTCTGGTTCCAGCGCTCGATCTCTTGCTGTAGCTCGAATGCACACTCGAGTGCCCGGCCGGCCGCGTCCGGTTGCAGCCCAAGGGAGCCGAAGGTCGCCATAAAGCCATCGCCAAGGTACTTATCGAGCGTGCCGGCATGCTTGAAGACGATGGCGCTGCTCCGCTCCTGAAAGCTCCGAAGAAGGGCAAACGTCCGATCTGGTGATAGAGTCTCACTGATTTTTGTGAAGCCGACGATGTCCGCGAACAGGACAGCCACCGTCCGCGTCGCCGGTTCTCCGAATGCTGCCCCGCCGCGCTTGCTGAGCGCCTCGGCCACGTCCGGAGAGACGTAGCGCGCGAGATCCGCGCGCACGACCTCTGCCTCCACCTGTCTCAACAATGTCCGTCGGCTCCGCCAGACGGTCAGCGTTAGGAGCAGGGTGAACAGGGAGGTCGCGACAAGCTGAGTGTACCATGCCGTCAGGCCGACGAAGGTCGGCTGAAAGGAGAGCTCCAAGACCGTGGATGACGCCAGTGCGCCCTCGGCGGCGACGTCATTGAATCGAATTGTGTCCGGTTGAGAGTAAATCGCGAAGACACCGCTCGACCAGATGAAGAGGATCGAAGCCCCCGTCCAGAGCACCCTCCTCGGGGAGTAGGTGAGAGCAGCCTCAGCGAGGAGCAGGAGAACGAAAAGGAACTCCTGTCCGCGCAACCGGGTCTGCACGGGCCATTCGGTGCCGAGAGCGGGCGGGGGCGGCAGCAGGATCGCGGCCGACACCAAGGCGACATCAAGAACGATGAAGCCCAGCTTGATCATCTCGCCACGAGGATGGTGTCGGATGCGGTAAGGAATGTAGCCCAATAGGAAGAACCCGAAGGCGTACGAACCGTAATAGAGGTCACGCGGCCAGGGCACGATCCAGAACAGCCACATGGACACGACGACGATGGCGGTCAGCCTCGCGTAGAAGGCGAACTGGAGACCCTCTAGCTCTGCCTGGCGTGTGCTCGCCTGGAGGCGATCCGTCGAGCTGTCGGAAGCCCACGGCAGACGGAGGCCGTCGACGACCCAATGGCCCAAGCCGATGATCCGGCTCGTCATATCAGACATGCGTGGCCTCGCTGGTCAGGACATCGCTCCCGAACGGGATCCGGCAGCAACAGCCACCAGACTTCTCTGCAACGATCAGGGGATCAACCGGTCTAACCGAAGGTCGGCAAACAGATCGAAGAAGGCATCGTCGGTTGGCTGGTACCCAGTAAAGCCGAGACGACGGCTCTTGGACATGTCCGTCACCACCTCAATCGGCCGTCCGAGATCAGCATCCGTATGCCAAGGGGAGGCAAGACGGCCAAGGTCCGGCTCGACCAAGCTCTCCCGTTCGGCAATGTGACGCCAGATGGGGGCGTCCGCCTTCATTTGTTCCTCCAGCGGCAGGACGGAACCGTCGAAAGGGGCGGGCTCAAGGTTGAACCATTCTGCAAGGCGGCTCCACATCCATTTCCAACGAAAGACATCGCCGTTCACCACGTTGAACGCTTGATCAAAAGCGGCTGGGGTCGTCGCGGCCCATAGGAGATGCTTGGCCAGCTGTCTCGCATCGGTCATGTCGGTCAGTCCATTCCATTGTGCCGCCGAGCCGGGAAATCGGAAGGGACGCCCCGTCTCGCGGCAGAGCGTGGCATAGACCGCCAGCGTCGTTCCCATGTTCATGGCGTTGCCGACCGCCTTGCCAATGACCGTGTGAGGCCGATGAATACTCCAGGTGAAGCCATCGCGCTTGGCAGCAGCGAACACCTCGTCCTCCTGGGCATAATAGAAGTTCTCGATGTCGAGCCGCCCTTGATCTTCGCGGAACGGGGTCTGCGGGAGGGTGCCCTTGCCATAGGCCTCAAAGGGGCCGAGGTAGTGCTTGAGCCCTGTGACGAGGGCGACATGTCGGACCGTGCCCGCGGGGCGCAGTCCATCCAGGAGGTTGCGCACCATGGCGGCGTTGACGCGAATGTTCGCTGCTTCTGTCTCTTGCCGCGACCAGGTGGCAATGAACACGGCCTCAGGCTTAACCTCAGCGAGAGCCGCGGAGAGTGAGGCTTCGTCCTGGAGGTCGGCGGAAATCGGCGTCACTCGCGCCTGCGCGACCGGTGTTCTAGCCAGGCCGACCACATCCCAGCCCTCTGCGGCCAGATGCGCCGCAGTTGCGCTTCCGACGATACCGCTCACGCCTATCACCAATGCCGTCCGAGCCATCGCAGCCTCCCTGACCTGGGATGGTAGCTAGTCATCGAAGCCGTCGGTTCCTAGAGGGAACGATCCAGGCACATACCCGGTGCCCGGTGGTCTCAGCTCCGGATTCCGGGTTGGGCGTGGCCTGAACGATCGATCGACCGGCCTTGCCTTCGTCCTGAGCAGGAACTGTGGAAGCCCGACGCGCATACCGCTCCCTCGATTATCAGCGCGTCGGCAACTCTGCTGTTCAGGCCCCGAGCGACGCCATGTCGATCACGAAGCGATAACGGACGTCTGACCGCTCCATCCGCTCGAAGGCCTCGTTGATCTCGTCCATGCGGATCGTCTCGGTGTCGGGCAGAATGTTCTTGCGCGCGCAGAAGTCGAGCAACTCCTGCGTCTCCCGGATGCCGCCGATGGGCGACCCGGCCACTCGCCGCCGCCCCAGCAGCAGGGGAACGGACGACATCTCCTCGAGCGGGCCAATCTGACCCACAATCACCAGGGTGCCATCCACATCGAGCAGCGGCAGATATGGGTTGAGATCGTGCTTGCTGGGCACGGTGTCGATGATGAGATCGAAGCCGTTCGCGGCTTCAGTCATCGCCTCCGGATCCGTCGAGACGAGCAACCGGTCGGCCCCGAGGGCCAGTGCATCGGCCTGCTTGTCCGGCGAACGGCTCATGACGGTCACCTGAGCGCCGAGGCCGGCGGCGAGCTTGACCGCCATATGCCCGAGGCCTCCGAGGCCGATGACACCGACGCGGCTGCCCGGACCCACGTTCCATGTGCGCAGGGGCGAGTAGGTTGTGATGCCGGCGCACAGCAGCGGGGCCGCCCGGGAGAGATCCAAGCCGTCCGGCACCCGCAGGACGAATTCCTGACGGACCACGATGTGCTTGGAGTAGCCGCCGTGGGTCATCTCCTGCGTGATGCGGTCAAAGCCGCCATAGGTCCCGGTGTTGCCCTCGCGGCAGAGCTGTTCCTCACCCCTGCGGCACTGGTCGCAATGCTGGCAACTGTCGACCATGCAGCCAACCGCCACATGGTCGCCTGCCATGAAGCGGGTCACCTCTGGGCCGACCTCGATCACACGTCCGACGATCTCGTGGCCGGGCACGACCGGAAAGTTCGACCAGCCCCAATCGTTGCGCGCCCAGTGCAGGTCGGAGTGGCAGACACCCGCGTAAAGGATTTCCATCGCCACATCGTTGGGACGCAGTTCCCGGCGTTCAAAGGTGTAAGGCTGGAGACGTGCGCCGGCGGAGGGGGCTGCGTAGCCGAAGGTTTTGTAGCGAAAGCTGGCCATGATGTGTGTTCCATTTGTCTGGCTGGGAATGTCGAGTGCTTCGATGGTCGTCCGGGTACTGACGGCCGTCGGTGAGCGTAGCGCTTCGCCTTAGAGACCCGTCGTCTTCATCAACTGCTCGGGGTAGCGCTCGCCCTCGATCTGGATCGCAGCCGCGGCGCCCTCGATCTTGGCGAGGTCGGCGGCATTAAGCTCGAGAGCGGCGGCGGCGAGGTTCTCCTCGAGGCGATGAAGCTTGGTGGTCCCCGGGATCGGCACGATCCAAGGCTTCTGGGCAAGCAGCCACCCCAGCGCGATTTGGGCAGGCGTCGCGTCCTTCTCTTTCGCGATCCGCTTCAGGAGGTCGACCAGCGCCTGGTTCTTCTCCATGGCCTCCGGCGTGAACCGCGGCAGGATCCGGCGGAAATCGGTCTCGCTGATCTGGGAATCCTTGGACATTGCGCCCGTCAGAAAGCCCTTGCCGAGCGGGCTGTAGGGAACGAGGCCGATGCCGAGTTCCTCGCATGCTTCAATGATCCCGTTTGTCTCAGGACCACGCGTCCACAGCGAGTACTCGTTCTGGAGGGCCGAGATCGCCTGCACGGCGTGCGCGCGCCGCACCGTCTGGGCGCCGGGTTCCGACAGGCCGAAGTGGCGAACCTTGCCCTCTTGAATCAGGTCCTTGACGGTTCCGGCCACATCTTCGATGGGCACGTTCGGATCGACGCGGTGCTGGTAGAGCAGGTCAATGACGTCGGTCTTCAACCGCTTCAACGAGGCTTCCGCCACCTTGCGGATGTGTTCTGGGCGGCTGTCGAGACCGGCTTGCCTGTTCGACTCCGGATCGATGTGGAAGCCGAACTTGGTGGCGATCACGACTTGGTCGCGTACGGGTGCCAGTGCCTCGCCGACGATTTCCTCGTTCGTGAAGGGACCATAGATCTCGGCGGTGTCGAAGAAGGTCACGCCGCGCTCGACCGCTGCGCGGATGAGTGCAATGGCCTCGGGCTTTGGGATGGAGTGGCCATAGCTGAAGTTCAGCCCCATGCAACCAAAGCCGATCGCTGAGACCTCCAAACCGCTGCTTCCGAGCTTCCGTTTCTGCATAGCGTTCTGCCTTTGGGTGATGACGCTTGGATCAGCGGGATTGGTACTGTTCGTCGGTGACGTGCTCCATCCACTGTACGGGCGAGCCGTTGAGCTTTTCCTGGATGGCGATGTGGCTCATGGCCATGGTGGGCGATGCGCCGTGCCAGTGCTTTTCGCCTGGCTCGAACCAGACCACGTCCCCGGGACGGATCTCCTCAATCGGGCCGCCCTCGCGCTGAACATGACCGAGGCCAAACGTGACGATGAGGGTCTGCCCGAGCGGATGGGTGTGCCACGCGGTGCGCGCACCTGGCTCGAACGTGACATGCGCACCGGCGACCCGAGCCGGATCGGGAGGGCTGAACAGGGGGTCGATCCGAACCGTGCCGGTAAACCAATCGGCTGGCCCCTCGCCGGACGGCTGTGAGCCGCTTCGCTTGATGTCCATCGTCGTTCTCCTTCGATAATCGGTAGACGACGTCGCGTGGTGACGTCGGATGAAACAGGCACAGGGTGATGTAGGTCGATTGGAACAGGAATGTGCTGACATTGTGCATTGCCGCACAGTTCGACGCCTCGATCTGGGTTAATTTCGGAATCGAGCGCTATCAGGTGGAGGTTCAGTTGCGTAACGAGCTTCAAGTGTCGCAAAGGCAGCCAGCTTCGAACGGAAGGCTGACATGGTCAGAATGGGGAGCGGCTGCCAGTCTGCTTGCCTTTCTGATCTTCTGGTTCGGGGTCGCGTTGCTCTAGCGTCCGGAGCAGCGGATTCCAGTTGTATTTCGTCGGAAGGGCGGGCCTAGAGGCGGCAAGTCCTGCCGGCCGTTTTAAGCACATTGTTGCGAGGCTGAGAGAAGCTCCGACGGAATGCCAAAGGCCCCGGTGCCTCCTCCAGAGTCACGCTCGCTGGCCGGGCCTACGTCACCGCGCTCTTGCTGTCACCAGGAGAATGGAGCGCGTGATGCGAGACTTTAGCAGCTTCCACCCGTGGCGCAGAACGCCCATAGATTCGATCTTCGGCTCCTTGCCCTCGTGAGCAAAGAAAAGCTCTGCACGTAACAACTCCCCAGCGCGGTACCTCAGATCGCCAACCCAACGAAGCCGGCTGTGGGGGTTCGGTCCCGGATGACCAAAACCCCTTGAAGAAAAGCGCTCATGCACTCGTGCATCTGCGTGCTCTGAGGTTATTGTGTTCGGTCCGTCAGAGGCACCCTTCACGGAGTGAATCAATGTCACGGCGGTTCTGACGATCTGTGGCTTTGCGCAGCCAGACTGCCGCAACTCAGCCAGCATCAGGGAATGTCCACGTCGATCAAGGGGGCGTATTGTTGACCGCCGTGGTTATCGGCATCGTGCAGATCGCCCTGAAAGCGCGGGCGTGGAATTGATATCTTAAAGGCCAGAGCTTGCGGCACGACGAAGAACCGCACATCTTCGATTGGAAACCGATATAGGCACGCGAAGGTTTCCGCCGACAGGGCACAACTCGTCCGCACTCGCTCGAACACCTCGAACGTATCGAACATGATGTCGAAGGTGAGTTCGAACGGACCTGCATTCTTGCTGCGGATAAGACTTGCTAGTTCGCCGAGTTTCGCCATCGTCGTCACTCCACGTCAAGATAGTCGATCGGGAACATTTCGCACGGGTGATCTGGCGCGAGGACGTGATTCACGCAGAAGCGGTAGACTGCTCCCCGTTCTAGGTAGGCTGGGCTGTAAGGGCAGGCGAAGCCGGTTATCAGGCCGCTCCATTCCGGAATCGGCAGGTGAAGCGCCTGATGCCGGGCCAACGACACGATGGTCGTTGCGATCTCCTGAGTGCTTGCTGTCACTTCCAGAACTACACAAAGTTCATGCGTCGGGCCGTCGCGCTCGGGCTCAAGCGGGCCCATCGTCCCGTCCTTGCCATAGAGACGGATATTGAAGAGATGCTCGACCGGTCGGTCGCCGAAAACATCCCCGACCCGCGCCAGCAGTTTCTGCCGCAAGCGGTCGCACCAATCGTCGATTTGCCTGATGATGTAAGGATCTCGGATCGACCCGATCACGATGCTCTGATACCCCACATGTTCGGAGCCTTCGAGCTTCACCGTGTAGGTTTCGGCCTTGTCGAAACGGCTGCCGCGAACTCGGACGCTTCGCGCATCGATTGCTTGATAGCTCGCCTGTGTCAGATCAAGCACTCCGCTCGATTCCACCAGGCGATAGGGGTCTGCGTTCTCGTAGAGAGCATGCGCTGCCACACTTTGGGGGGTACAGCGCACGTTCGGATCAAGCGCATCAATATCGAAATGATCTCCGCGAAATGTCACGAAAGTGGAATCGGGCGACGGGCGGGAAACGGCGATCGCACTCCCGCATTCGAGCAGCTTGGCGGCGTGCCACGCAAGCCCTGGCGCCACGCCCAAGCGGATGGGAAGCCCGGCAAAGATCGCGCAATCGCTGGCGCGTCCAGCAATCACCACGTCGGCGCCGTGATCCAAAGCCTCGAGAAACGGCTCCTCGCCCATCATCCCGACGATTCGCTCCGCGCGATCGATCGCGTCGGCGTCGAATTTGGGCGCCGGCGAAAGCGGGCGGATCCGTCCCTCGCTCAGGCGCTTTTTCAGATAGGTCTTGTCCTGCTCCGCATGGATCAAGGCCAACCGGAACCGCAAGCCCTCCTCTCGCGCGATTTCGAGGACGATGTCGCGGACGGCGGCGAGGTGGGGGGCGCCACCCGCTGTTCCGGCAGATCCCACGAGAAGCGGAACATTTGCGTCGAGGGCCGCCTTCAGCATCAGCCGGAGATCGCGTTTGATGGATCGGAGCGGGAAGGCGGTCGTGCCGGCGCCGAGTGGACCCGGTCCCGGATCGGTTGAGCCCGCATCGCAGCCGATGAAATGCGGCCGTCGGGCCATGCCCGCCAGGAGCGAGCTTTCTTTGAAGCCCGATCCGCAGACCCCTGTGGCGGACAACACGCGAACTTCCGACGTCGCGGTCTTGCTCATGATGAGGCCTGGTCGAAAACACAGCGGCGGCGCCGCGAGCGATAGTATTCGACCAGTGGCGGTGCCACGAGAGCAATGAGGGCGATCGTCAGGATCGTGGCCGAAATCGGCCGCGTGAGAAAGACGGTCGGATCTCCCTGGCTGATCGCGAGAGCGCGGCGGAACTGCTGTTCGGCCATTGGACCCAGGATGAGCCCGAGAATGGCTGGAGAAACGGGGATTTCGGCGCACCGCATGACGTATCCGAGAACGCCGAACAGACAGAGTGTGCCGAGATCAAAGACTGAGGCATGCAGGCTATAGACGCCTAGTCCCGCGAACACGAGGATTCCCGCGTAGAGGTAAGGCCGCGGAATCGCGAGCAGCCGCACCCAAACCCCGGCAAGCGGAAGGTTCAGAACGAGCAACATGACGTTGCCGATATAAAGACTCGCGATCAGTCCCCAGACCAGATCGGGATTGCTCTGGAAGAGCAAGGGGCCGGGATGCAGGCCGTATTGCTGAAAGGCCGCAAGCATGATCGCAGCGGTCGCCGACGTCGGCAATCCGAGCGTCAGAAGGGGCACCAGAACGCCTGTCACGGCAGAGTTATTGGTTGCCTCGGGCCCGGCGACGCCTTCAATCGCACCCTTGCCGAATTCCTCCGGATTTTTGGAGAGCCGGCGCTCGAGCGAGTAGGAGAGGAATGTCGGAATCTCAGCGCCGCCAGCTGGCAGGGCTCCGAACGGGAAACCGATGACCGAGCCACGCAGCCAGGGCTTCCACGAGCGCCTCCATTCGTCCTTCGTCATCCAGATCTGTCCCTTGATGGGGATGATCTGGTCGGCCAGCAACTTCTGGCGAGACACGACGAACAATGTCTCGCCCACTGCGAACAGGCCGACAGCCAGGATCACCACCTCGATCCCGTCAAGCAGGTATGGGATGTCGAGCGCCATGCGAGCCTGGCCTGTCTGCATATCGATGCCGACAAGGCCTATTGCGATTCCGAGAAAGAGACTGGCGAGGCCACGCAGGAGAGATGTGCCCAGTACTGCCGCGACGGTGGTAAAGGCCAGCACCATCAAGGCGAAATAATCAGCGGGCCCGAATTTGAGCGCCAGCGTCACGACGGACGGTGCGAACAGCGCCAGAGCGAATGTCGCCAAGGTCCCGGCTACGAAGGAGCCGATCGCGGCGGTCGCCAACGCGGCAGCTCCCCGGCCACGCTTCGCCATCTGGTTGCCTTCGATTGCCGTCACGACCGATGAGTTTTCGCCAGGCGTGTTGAGAAGTATCGACGTTGTCGAGCTTCCGTACATCGCGCCATAGTAGATGCCGCCGAACATGATGAACGCGCCAATGGGCTCGAGTTTTGCCGTCAATGGCATGAGCAGCGCGACCGTGAGCGCGGGGCCAATTCCGGGAAGAACACCAACCGCCGTTCCAAGCGTGACGCCGACAAGTGCCCACAGGAGGTTGCCCGCGGTTAGTGCGACTGCAAACCCGTGCATCAAGCCGTCGAATACGTCCATCAGCGGGCTCCCCATATGGTTCCGCTAGGTAGCGGCAGGCCGAGGGCATAGGTGAAGCAGAGAAAGATGAAGCCGGAAAACATGGCGCCCACGGCGAGATCAAATGGGATCCGGCGACTGCCGAATGCGCGGGTCGTCAAGGCGAACATCAGCGTCGACGATACAACGAAGCCCAAAGGCGCGATGAGAAAGGCATTGACCACGAGCCCGAGCGCGACGAGGCCGACGTTGGACAATTGCCGCCAATAAGCCGGGCGCGACAGGGCATGTTCGTCGGCCGTCTCGGCCCACATCACCGGCCATGTCCCCTTGAGCGCGTCGATCGACAAAAGCACGCCAACGATCACCAAGCCAGCTCCGACCATATAGGGAAAGACCTGGGGGCCGACTCGCGCGTATGAGGATTGGTCCTGACCGATCAAATAGCCCTGATGCGCGACGAACAAACCAAAGGCCACGAGTGCGACCGATATGACGGTCGCACTCACCTTCTTTTGCGAGAGCCGCGGTTCCGCGTCGCGCTCGGTCTCTCCGATCATTTCACCAGCCCGAGTTGGGTGAGGATTTCAGTGATGCGCGTGGTTTCGTTGGCGATGTAAGTCTTGAAGTCGTCTCCCGCGAGATACTCGTCATTCCAGCCGTTGGTCTGGAGAATGTCCTTCCAGCTCTTCGACGCGACAACCTTGGCGATTAGATCGAGGTAAGCCTGGCGCTGGGCGGGTGTGATCCCCGGAGGTGCTGCAATGCCGCGCCAGTTGGACAAGGACGCATCGACACCCTGCTCCTTCAAGGTCGGAATATCCACGCCGGGAACGCGCTTGTCAGACGAGATGGCAAGCACACGCAGATTGCCAGCCTTGATCTGGTCGGCGAGTTCGCTGAAGCCACCGACGCCGACCGTCACCTGGCCTCCGATGATGGCGGCGAGCGAGTCGCCGCCACCCGAGAAGGCAACGTAGTTGACCTGCTTGGGATCGACACCGATCGCCTTGGCGATCGAGCCAGCCAGAATGTGATCGGTTCCGCCGGCGGAGCCGCCTGCCCAGGAAACGCCATTGGTGTTCTTCTTGAGCTGGGCGACGAGGTCCGCCAGGGTCTTGATCGGCGAGTCCTTCGGTACAACGACGACAGAGTATTCACTCATCAATCGCGCGATAGGCGTGACGTCCGCAAGGGTTACTTTCGATTTGTTTGTGGCGAACGATGCGATCATGCCGAAGCCGCCGACGATCATTGCGTTGTCGCTGCCGGAGCGATTGCGGATGAACTGAGCGAGGCCGATGGCGCCGCCCGCACCGCCGACATTGATCACGGTCGCCGTCCCGAGCTTGTCTTGCTTGAGGACCTGTTCAACAGCCCGTGAGGTGCGATCATATCCTCCACCGGGTGCCGCCGGCGCCATGATCTCATAATCTGCAGCCTGAACTCGATTGGCGCCGATCATGAGCGTTGCCATCATCAGTCCGGCGGCAGCGGCTTTCATGCGGGTCGAACGTAGGATCGTGGTCATGTGGTCCCTCCTGGATGCGGCGCGAGGCCTGTTTTTATGGTCTGGTGGTAAACCTGTTTTCGATAGCGTCCAGCGCTGCGGCGCCCATGAGCTCGTTCAATTCCTTGAACGACACCAGAAGGTCAGGGCGATGGGTTGGCTGGTCCGCATCGATCGTGGGTGCGAAAGCCTCCAAGGCGTTCATCATTCCGCGAAGTGCTGCGCTCGACAGCATGCGCGCATACGAGACAGTCCCCGCGCCAAGATCCTGCAATTGCTTGGGTGTCAGCAACGGCGTGGTACCGCGCTCCATGAGACCAAAACCCATGTTGACGGCCAGCGGCCTGCTGACGTTTCTGGCAACGGTCCGAATGTCGTCTGCCGACAAGAGCGCGTCCGCGAAGAGAATGTCGGCGCCGGCCTCCGCATACATGTTCAGGCGGTCGATGACTTCCGGGATACCATCCGTAGCGGCCGCATCCGTGCGCGCGCGGATCAGGAAATCCGGATCACGTCTCGCATCGACAGCAGATTTGACCTTGTCGGCCATCTCGTGGGCCGGGATGACCCTTTTGCCTTCCATATGTCCGCACCGCTTGGGCCAAACCTGATCTTCGATGGAGATAGCGGCCAGACCGGCCTTTTCGAACGCGCGCGCCACGAAGTGGACGTTGAGCGCATTGCCGTACCCGGTGTCGGCATCGGCCAGAAGGGGGATATCGCAGCAATCTGCCAGCGCGCTGCAGGCGCGCAGATTTTCATCGAACGTGAGGATGCCGCGATCGGCCCATCCAAGGAGACTCTCCGACAAGCCGGCTCCGGTGATCGCCGCAGCCGCGTAGCCTGCCTTCTCGACAAGGCGCAGGCTGAACCCATTGTAAACACCTGGTAGAACGAGGATTTCCGGCGCTTCGACCATTGTTCTGAAACCACGGCGATCGACCATGCATGAGATCCTTCAGGCTGCTGCGTTGGCGCTTGTGGCCGGTACAAGGAGGTCGGTGAGCTCGCGCGCATCACGATCCTCCAACGTCTCGACGAAGCGCTCGATTTCCTGAGCTCGCCCGGAAGGAAGCACGCTTGCTGCTGCACCGACAAACTTGCTGCGCAACGCCTCGACGCTCATGGGATTGGCCGGACTTCCGGGGCGGTGGAGCATCTCGAGCCGATAGGTATGACCGCCTCGCGTGCAGATCTCGACGCGAGCTGCGTGGCGCGAGGCGTCCCCGCCAAGGTCGTAGGCGGGATCGGCTTCGACCTGAACACGGTCGATCATGGCAAGAATGGCGGGATCGGCCAGGCGATCATCTGCGAATTGGTCTGGCCCAATCGCGCGGTCGACGATCATCATCGCGGTCGTAAACAGCATGTTCATCTGCGCGGCCGTCACGCCGGCTGGCTTGTAGGGCCACGCGCAATGACGATGCGCCATCGTGCTGCAATGGATTCTCAAATTTTCGATATCGTCCGCTGCAAGCGTGTGGTCGCGCATGAGCGTGTCGATCGCATGCAGCACAGAATGAACACTGGCGGCGGTCGGGTAGGGTTTGAACCCGACTTCGCGGATCACCCAATGCGTGCCGAGGCCCATCGTGAGCTGATCGAGATCAGGAGCCCCGCTCAACGTTGACAGAAAGCCGCCGTAGGGCGCTTCCAGGATATTGGAGATGCCTGTCAGGCCACGGCGCGCGAGGTAGGCTCCGGTCACTCCCATCTGGGCCGCATGCCCGGCGTGAAGCCGCTTGGACATGGCGCCTTCCTGAGCGGCCATCAGGCCGGCAGCGAATGAGCCACTGACGCCAAAGGCGTTCCGCGCCGCCTCCGGTGCGAGTTGCAGCGCGTTCACGGCTGTCGCAGCCGCTACGAAGGTGCCGCAGGTGCCCTGAAAATGGTGCCCGCGCATGAAGAGGCTGCCAGTTGCCGCGATCCCGACACGGAGACCCGCTTCGTATCCCGCGACGACAGATGCGATGAGGGCCCGGCCCGTGGTGCTTCCCTCGGCATCCGCGATTGCCAGTGCGACCGGAATGGTGAGAGAGCCGGCGTGGAGATGGGCGACCGCGTGGATGTCGTCCATCTCAAACCCGTGGCCCGCCGTGGACCCCACGAGGGCCGCTTGGGCGACACTCGTCCGGAGCGAGGTGCCAATGATCCGCGACCGCGGATGGCCGCCTTCCTCCTCGACAAAATCGATGAGATGGCGTGTCCATGGTTGTGTCACGCCGGCGAGGCAGCACCCCAACGCGTCGAGGATGCAAGCTTTTGCTTTGGCGACAACGTCGACGGGAAGATCGTCATAGCGCAGGTTCGCCGCGAACGTCGCGAGTTCTAGAGTCTGCTCAGCGTTGCCTGAGCTGCGGAGGTCAAGGCTAGGCATGCGGCAGTCCTCGAGCGGACGGATGAAGCGATCTGTCAACTGTCGACATATTGGACGGTCGATTGGAAATCAAGAGTTTTGTGCTTGCGAACGCGGTGGGACGACGCCTGCCGCCATTCTTCCGCCGTTTCCGCAACTCCAGATCCGCGAAAGCTAGCCCAGTCCGAGCGATCTCAGTCTCCGGGAGCTTCTCAAACAAGATGCAGTTCCCGAACCGTCTCCATGCGGTCCAGGTTCATCAGGCTATCGAAGAGAGTCCCGCGTATCGTCGGCTCGCTGTCGGACGCCAGGCGATCAAACTTGAGCCGGAGTTCCTCGCAGCTGAAAGGTCTTTCGGGACACCCTGTAAAGCTCTCGCGCGCGCCGCCAAACGCTGCCCCAGATCGGAGGTGGACCTTCATCTCGATGCTCCAACCTTTCATGCGCGGATCGGAGTGGACTGAGACGCGACGGGTCATGTCCCGAACCCTTCCGTCATTCAATGCGAGATCCGAATAGACGCGCGGGTCGATCGGGTCGACGAATGCTGCGAGCGCTGTATTGAACGGAAGGCTATACTGGGCCAACATAAGGTCCGAGGGCTCGGCGTCACTGTGGTGAGAGCAGACTTTGTCGGACGCAGCGATGTCGATGCGTTCAATGGCATCGCCAGAAAACCCCTCAGTCACTATCAACTCACGAAGCAATTCCACCGATGCCTGCGATGTCACATGGCACGCGTATTTCTTGATGCACAGATGCTCGATCTCGAACTCATGGCCCAAACCCTGCGTGAGGAGCGCGGGGTCATTCTCGCCGCAATAGGCATCAAGGATCCCATAACGACCCTCGAGAATGGACAGGGGGCCCTCATAGCCGCTCTGGGCGAGCATCGCAGCAACGACACCGCTCTCCGCGGCACGCCCAAGGTGGAGGCGTTTGACCATGCCGCCTGATCCTGCCTTTACGAAGGCCAGCAGGCCACCGCTGAGAGACCCGCAGATGCCGAATGCTGCACCGACTTGTTCTGGCGGCAGTTTCATCAGCGACGCGCACGCGGCGACCGATCCGAATGGGCCGGTGATGCCCGGAGCATGGAAGCCTCGCTTCTCCGCACTGTGCAACGTCGCTTTGCCGATCCGAAACAGAACCTCGCATCCAACCACGATCGCGGTGACAAGATCTCGCCCGCTCGATCCGAGGGCCTGGGCCATGGCAAGAGCCGGAAGAGCGACAGTGGCGCCCGGGTGAACCCCGGTGCCGGGCTTTCTCAAGCTATCGAGTTCGAACGCATGCGCAAATGAGCCAAGCGTCAGTGCTGCTTGAGGGACGTGTAAAGAGAAGCCGGCCTGTCCGGGGATGATGCAGGGACCTCCAGATCCCGTAGCCCGTGCCAGATCGAGCACCATTTTAGACCACGGGAAACGGCCGCCGAACAACACGCAACCCACGGAATCAGCAAGACATTGCTTCGCCCGCTCGATCGCAACGTCGGGCAGATCCTCGAATCGGACCTGCGCCACATAAGCGGCCAGCTCCGCGGCAGCCGATGTGACAGACTTCGGGGGCAAATGTACTGACGCCGACACGTCAAGCCGCCTCTGCTTTTTGGCGCGCGAAGCTTGCAGCGCTCTTACCCGCGAGGCGGCCGAAGATGGCGCCGGCCATCAGGCCGGTACCGCTCGCATAATTGAAATAATACAGCCCGCCGACAATCTCGCCTGCCGCATAGAGGCCTGGAATGGTCCGACCATACAGATCCGCCACAGCTGCCCCGGTCGATACCTTCAGCCCACCGAATGTGAACGTGACTCCGGTGGTGACGTGATAGGCATGGTAAGGCGGCTGATCGAGCGGATTGGCCCAATTCGTCTTGTCGATGGCAAGGCCGTGGGTGCGCTTGCCATCCTTGATATTTGGATTGAACGGCACGTCTGCCCGGCAAGCCGCATTGAACTCCTGCACCGTCTGCACGAACGCATCGGGGTCAACGCCTGTGAGTTTGGCCGCCAGCTCCTCGATCGTGTTGGCCTCTGCTTTTGTGACGCGACGAATGCGATATTCGCTGCGCAGGAGGTCCGTCACTTTCGAATCGAACACCTGCCAGGCGAACATGCCAGGCTGCCGCATAATTTCCCCGCCATACTTCGCGTAAGTGTGGCTGTGAAAGTTTGCTCCTTCGTCCACATAGCGTTCACCCCGCGCATTTATGAGCAGACCGAACGGATAGTTGTGTTTCTGGAATTGGTCGCCGATGGTCAGATCGCCGAACGGCGGCGCGTTCACGTCCCAAGCGACGGAATGGCAGCCGGACCAGTTACCGTAAGGCTGCGCGCCGACGGCCAGCGCCATGGTCAACCCGGCGCCCATGTTGAAGCGCGTGCCGCGGACCTTCGCCAAGTCCCAGCCGGGCCCAAGATAGCGGGCTCGCATTTCGGGGTTCGACTCGAAGCTGCCGCATGCGAGAATGACCGCGCCTGCACGGACCTCAACGCGTTCGCCGTCCTGTTCGGCGATCACGCCAACGATGCGCCCGTGTTCGCGCAGGAGTTCCACAGCGGGCGTATTGTAGTGGATCGGAATCTGGCACTCAGCCGCCTTGCGATAGAGCGCTGCCAGCAGTTCGGGACCACCGCCATTGATATGAAGGGCGAGGCCACCCCAAAACTTGAACTTGCCGTCGACCTTGTAGGCCTGGCGACCGAGGCCGGGATGCAGCTTTACGCCCTGATGCGCTACCCATTTGGCCGTTTCCAGGCTTGAGCGCACCAGAATTTCGCACAGCTCCGGATCGGTGCGGAACTGGGTCATCTCGTACATGTCGTCGAAGAACTGATCCTCGGTGTAGGTGCCGAAGTCAATATTCTTCAGATCCTCGTCGCTGATGGCGCAGATCTCACGCAGGTCGTCCGGACCGTTATAGGCGAAGCGGAAAGCGCCGCCGGTGTAGTGAGAGTTGCCGCCTCTTTCCTCAAACGGCGCCGCTTCGATAATCACGACTTTGGCCCCGTTCTCGTGAGCGGAAATCGCACCGCACAGGGCGGCATTGCCGGCACCGATCACCAGGACATCAGGCTGACTTGCCGACAATTTCTGCTCGTTCATGGTCACACTTCCTCCGCAACGATCGTCGTACTGATTTTCAGGCGGCCCCGACGTTCCGGCTCTGCGAGGGCAAGCATGTGACGCGAGCCGTTCCCGTCAGGATGACATCCGTGACCGCCGACATTGCCGCGACATTCTCAATCTGCATGAGCATTCGGAGGAGTTGCACGGATGCCTCTTCTGTCATTGTCGGTGCAACGCAGTCGCGAAATTTGGCCTCAAGCGCCCCGGGCGGCATAGGATGATCTCGATCCCGACCGACAGGTCGGTCGACAAACATCTCGTGCTTCTCGCCCGAATGCAGCGTGACACGGACGCGCGCATAAAAATGCTCGGCCGTGTCCATGGTGGCATCCGGGTCGGGTGCCGCGCGAACTCTGCTCATGATCGCGCGGATCGCCGGTTCGTTGACGGCTTGGTCAGAAAAGTGATCGAGACGGGAAATGCCTTCCGACAAGGCTCGTGCCAGGACGTATTGAACGCTGAACTTGCCGTCGAGGCCGGTCTTCGGATCGGGCCGGTTCGTATGACGCAGTCTCCGCGGATGGGTCCAGGATTCCACCAGAGCAACATTGTCAGCGGTTAGGCCGTGATCCGCCCTCAGCTGAAGCATCGCATCGATGGCCGGATGCGTACTAGCGCAGCAAGGATGACGCTTGAACGCGATTCCCGGTTCGATCACATCGAAAGGATCAGCCCATTCAGCAAGAATCCGCTCGGCGGCAAATGTCCCGGCACCGTTATAAACAGCAAGGAACCCTTGAGGGTCTTCGAGGGCGCCCATATTGGCCGTCATACCGTTCTCGGCGAGAAGCGCTGCAAGCAAACCGTTACGCGCAGCGTGACCGACGTGAAACGGCTTTGTCATGGTGCCGAAATTGGCCTTGAGTCCGGATGCCATCGAGGATGCGAGTGCCAGCGCGTGTCCAAGTTGGTCAGGGCCCAAGCCGAGAAGATGCCCGCAGGCGGCGGCGCTGCCGAAGGTTCCGAGTGTTGCGGTCGGGTGCCATCCCTTTTCGTAGTGATGAAAATTGACTGCGCGCCCGAGCTTCGTTTCCAGTTCGACGCCAGCCACATAGGCGGTCACAAACGCTTGTCCGCCAAGTCCTCGTTCCTCGGCGAGTGCCAATAGTGCAGGGATAATGGGCGCTGACGGGTGCCCGCCGAGCGTATTGCTGCAATCGTCGAAATCGAGAGCGTGCGAAGCAGTGCCGTTGATGAGCGCTGCTGTTAGGACATCTGTGTGCCGGTCACCTCCGAAGACGAGCGCGCGTCCGGGCCCGGCCATGCTCATCAGGGCTCGATGCAGGGGGAGTGTCGCCTCCGCATGGGCACCTGCGATCGTGACGCCGATGGTGTCGAGAATGGCGTTCCTGGCAGTCTCGACCGCCTGCGGCGGGAGGGCCGCAAAATCGATCTTGCATATCCGACCGGCAATCTCGCGCAGCAGCATGAGCGACCTGTAGTGCTTGAAGAAGGATGACCCTTGGTGATCCACAAACCTCGAAATGTCAACAGTAGACAACTTTACGAAATTTCTCTAAATCAGCCTAGAAGTCGTGATGGACGAGATCGCGAATCCGACCTCACAACGCGAGCGAGGCAAAGATGACGGTAGATTGGTTGGGGGGGCCGGTATCCCGGAGCCGCGCCGCAAGTTTTCGCAAACTGATCGCATCCCCGACTGCCCTCGCGGTTCCCGGGGCTTTCGATGGAATGACGGCGCTTCTCGCGCGCAAGGCGGGCTTTGAGAGCCTCTATTTATCAGGTGCCGCTCTGTCGGCCTCGATGGCGCTTCCCGATCTCGGCTTGCTGACTCTCGATGACGTCTGGCGCCGTGCGCGGGAAATCGTCCGGGCATCCGACCTTCCCCTGATCGTCGATTGCGATACTGGTTTCGGAGAAGCCCTGAACGTCATGCGTGCCGTGCGCGAACTCGAAGAGGTGGGTGCTGCCTGCATCCAGATCGAAGACCAGCTGTTCCCGAAAAAGTGCGGTCACCTGAACGACAAGCGCCTGATTTCGGTAGGCGACATGTGCCGCAAGATTGCGGCCGCCCGTCGGGCCGCAGACCAACTTGTGATCTGCGCGCGCACGGATGCGGCAGGCACAACTTCGCTCGATGACGCAATCGCACGCGCCAACCGTTACGTTGAAGCGGGCGCCGATCTCATCTTCATTGAGGCCCTGACCACGCCGGATCATTTCCGACGCGTGCGGCAGGAAGTTGCCGCGCCTCTCCTTGCCAACATGACAGAATTTGGCCGGACACCACAGACCAGCCGCCAGCAATGGCTCGATTACGGCTTCAACGTCGTCATCTATCCGGTTTCGGCTTTTCGGGTCACGTCCAGGGCGGCGCAGGAATTCTACGCGTCACTTGCGTCGACAGGAGACGTGAGTGCGTATTTGCCGCGGATGATGCCGCGATCGGAACTCTACGACACCATTCAGTACTACGACTACGAGGTGCTGGACGCCTCAATCGCGCGGACCGTTCTCGATCATCATTGAGCAGCCCGCAGCAACTTCCTCCAAGGAGCCATGATGAGCACTCACGCCAAAGTCGACAATGTCCACACGCGTCGCATCGCGGAGTTTGTTTCCGGGCTGACTTACGACGCTGTGCCGCAAGACGTGCGCGAGCGGATCAAGCTTCTCATTCTCGATTCTCTCGGCTGCGCGCTCTACGGCGCACGGACCCCGTGGTGTGAGATTCTCCAGGCGACCTTGTCCGGCATCGACGATACGCGAAGCACGACGATCTGGGGAACTGACATGCGTCTCTCGTCGCCCCACGCTGCCCTTGTCAATGGCACGCAGGTCCAGGGATTCGAGTTGGATGACGTTCACCGCCAGGGTGTGCTGCATGTGGGCGCCGTGACCCTGCCGTCCTTGATCGCGGTGACGGAGACAGGCGCTCCTCTCTCAGGAAAGGACTTTCTGGCAGCAGCTGTCGCCGGATATGAAATCGGGCCGCGGGTCGGAATGTGCATGGGGCAGGAACATATCGGACAAGGATGGCACTCCGGTGCCACGCTGGGCGTTTTCTCGGCCGCCGCAGGCGCAGCACGGGCGTTAGGGCTAGATCCGGAACAAACCATCCATGCTCTCGGTATTGCGGGAACGCAGTCAGCAGGTCTCATGGCTGCCCAGTTCGGCGCAATGGTCAAGCGCATGCATGCGGGGCGTTCCTCGCAGAGCGGGCTCTACGGCGCACTTCTGGCGCAGCGGGGATTTACCGGCATTATCGACGTGTTTGAGGCGCCGTATGGCGGCTTCTGCACGACGTTTTCGCGCTCCACAGATCGCTTCAACATGGAAGAGCTCAGCGCAGGGCTCGGCGAGCGGTTCGAGACCATGCGGATTTCTCTCAAGTTCTATTCCTGCGTGGGCAGCAATCACACGACCCTGGATGCCATCCGGGCGATGCAGGACCGTCGACCCTTTGCCATCAACGAACTCGAGAAGATCGTCGTGCACGGATCGCAGGTGACCGTCGATCATGTGGGCTGGGAATACCGGCCCGAGGGCTTGACCTCAGCTCAGCTCAACCTTCCATTCTGCGTCGCGACGCTTCTGCTTGAAGACGATGTGTTCGTGGACCAGTTCAAGCCGGAGGTCGTGCACGACGAAGCCAGAATTGCCCTTTCACGCAAGGTGCAGGTGGTGCACGATCCCGCCATCACGGCGCTGGGCTCCAAGTTCCGGCACAAGGTGCGTGTCGAGCTCTTCCTGAAAGATGGTTACCACGACGAAGAGACCCGAGAGGCGCCCCGTGGTAGCGAGCAATCTTTCGCAACGGCGGACGAGATCGTAGAAAAGTTCCGCAAGCTCGCCAGCAAAGTCATGAAGGCCGATCAGCAGCAGCAGGTCATCGATCTCGTCCTCGGAATGGACGACGTGGACGACATGGCAAAGCTGCCCCGGGCCATGCAGGTGCGCTGAAGGCCCCCAACCCGGGGGCGGCGCATCAAACGCCTCGCCAGGCGCGCCACAGGAACCAAATGCCCACGCCCGAGACGACGGTTTCAATCAGCGCGACGTGAACGCGCATCGGTAGCCGCTCGACGAGCCAGCGTCCGACGAAGGCGCCGGGCATCATCGCCAGTCCGACCGCCACCCCGATGAGGAGGCGATCGCGATCGATGAGATCAAGACCGCCGAACATGACGGTCTTCATCAGGTTGACGAGAACGCCCACCACCGCATCGGTGGCGATCAGCGCCGTTCCCGAAAGTCCCATTCCGAGCAGAAGGGACAGAAGAATGACACCCGCGCCCGTACTGGACCCCGTGATGATTCCGAACACGAAGCCGACGATGGCGATGCGTGGAGGCGTTGGCTCGATCGGTTTGCTTTTCAGGGCCCACCGCAATGGGATTGAGGCGATGAGAAAGAGCCCGATGACGGCGGCAGCCATTCGTGGCGACAGGCTGTCGTAGATCATCGTTCCGACCACGATACCGGGAATGACCGCGATCGAGATGATGCCGATGAAGCGTGGCTGGACGCTGCGGCGATAGACCCAGAGCCGCATGCCGTTGCCGAAAATCATCGCAATGGTCATCACCGGAACGATGCCCTTGAAGCCCACAACGGGCACCAGAAACGGCGTGACCATCAGGCCGCCGCCAAAGCCGCTGATCGCTCCGAAGATCGAGCTGGCAATTGCTCCGACAATGAGCAGGACCACATAGAGAGGCTCAAGCGCCATCAGGCTAGCCGCTCTGGTGTCGGACAGAGATATCACAAGCCTCACACTTCCATCTGCGCCTTCCCGGCGATGCGACGGAGGATTGCGACAGACAGAATGCTCATGGCGATGAGAACGACCGACACGGCCGCAGCGCTTTCGAAGGTGCCGTTGTCGACGAAGTTGAAAATGGCGATTGGCATGGTCTCCGTGCCCCGAACGTTGAGCAGCACTGCCATGCTCAACTCGCGAAGCGTCACGGCGAAAACCATCATCCAGGCGGCCATCATGCCGCTCTTGAGGAGCGGAACCGAAATGTCAACCAGCGTCCGTGTCCACGACGCTCCAGACATGCGGCCGGCCTCCTCGAGTTCCGTCGACAGCTGCTTGACGCCGTTGCGGACGAACTGGAATGCGAAGGGAAAACGGTGAGCCGTGAACGCGATGAAGAACAGCCAAATGGTGCCGTACAGAGCCAGCGGAGGCTCCCGATAACCAAGGACAAAACCGACCGCGAGCGCGATCCCGGGGAACGCAAATGTGACGGTGCAGATAAAGGTCAGGAGCGCGCGACCCGGCAGTTTGGTGCGCTCGATCAACCACACGATGACGAGAGCAAGCACAACGCAGATGCTCGCTGTTCCGGCTGACACCATGAGGCTGTTTCCGACCGCCCGGGGCAGGATCGTTGAGGTGTCGAACAACGCCGCATAGTTCTTGAAGGTCAGGTTCTGCCACGTGAAGGGAAGGCCCCAGCGGGAAAGAAGGGAGGTTCGGACGAGCACGAAGAGCGGAAGGGCGACGCTGGCGAAGATCACCAGCATGGAAAAGGCAAAGAGGATCCACCGGCCGATTCCAATGTCTACGGCGCGTGCGACCTTCGGCTTGGCGGAGATTACGTTGAAGCGCCGCCTGCCGGTGGCATATCGCTGCAGCATCAACCCGAGGACCGTGAAGGCGATGATCGGCGTCGCAGCCGCGGCCGCGAGTTCGAACCGCGGCGGGTAGGAGAACAGCTCGTAGATCTTGGTCGTGAGAGTGTGGAAATACGCGGCGTTGCCGATGGCGGCGGGGGCGCCGAATGCACCCATGGCCTCAAGAAACACGAAGATCGAAGACGAAACGATCGCCGGCATGACGAGCGGAAGCGAGATTCCGAGCGAGCCACGCCAGGCGCTAGCGCCCGCCATTTGAGCAGCCTCCTCGTAGGAAGGATCCATGTTGTCGAGAGCTGCCGCGCTGGCGAAGAAAATCAGAGGATAAAAACTGAAGGTGAGAACGAGGATAAGTCCGCCGCGAGAGAACACACTCCATCCTTTGGCTACTCCAAAGACCTCCCGCATGAATACATTGAGAAGTCCCGCATTGGGTCCGGCAAGAAGGATCCATGCGATCGCCGTGATGAAATTCGGCATCACGAACGCGATCAGCACCGCCAATCGAATGAACTGCTTGCCCGGCATCGTTGTGCGCGAAACGGCCCAGGCCATCGGCAGGGCGATGAGCAGGGAGGCTACAGTCGTTCCTGCCGAGATCACGATGGAATTCACGAGCGCGCTAACGAGACCAGGCTCGCTGAAGACTGTAATGTAGTTGTCGAAGGTAAAGGCGCCGGTGCGCGAGTGCAGGCCGAGATTGAAGAGAATTGCGAGTGGATAGAGAACGAGCCATCCGACGATGCCAACGGCCGCGACCATGATGATCGTGCGGAGCCATTCCTGCCGCAGATCTTCAAAGATGGCCAACGCCCGCAGATGGAGGGGACGTGCCTTGGTTGGAAAGGTCACACCTGTCACGTCGTCGTCCTTCTGCTGGTTCCGACCCGGACAAAAGGACAGGGCTGCGCGAGACGCGCCCTGTCTGTCGCCTAACTGGTCACTTGAGCCCGACGGCCTTGTCGAATTCAGACGATAGTTCCTGGCCTGTCTTCAGAAGACGATCATTGCCGAAGAGGTTAATCTTGAGTTTTGACAGGGGCGGCTCGTTGCGCGGCGCAAGCTCTACATCCTTGCGGGGCGAGTAAAAATCGGCGGCCTTCACGTGCAGTTCCTGCCCCTCCTTGGTCATGAGCCAGCGGAGCAAAAGCTTTCCGGCATTGGGATGGTTTGCCTTGGTGGGAACGGCTCCCATGAACTGTGCAATGGCAGTGCCCTCGTCCCAATAGATCAGCTCGATCGGCGAGCCTGCGGCCTTCGCCTCAAGAGCGCGATACCCACTGACGCCCCAGCTGACTGGCCGTTCGCCAGAGATGACAGAGCTGACGGCCGCCTCGTTTCCGCGTGTGAGAAGAATATCGCGCTCCTTGACGTTCTTCAGGAAGTCGACGCCGACCGCATCGACCACATTGAGCAGGGCTGCCGCGCCTGTTCCGCCGCGGGACGGCCTAGAGATGGCAACTTTCCCGATCCATTTCGGATCGGATACAAGCGCCTTGAGCGATGTGGGCGCCTCTGCCTTCTTGAGGCTCGCCGTGTTGTAGATCCCGTACATCGGCGTGATGCCAAGGGCGTAGTAGTAGTTGTCGGGATCGTAGGTCCCGGGAAGCAGCACGTCCCGATCAGGCAGCGGCACCGGCTGGACGAAACCCTCGGTCTTGTAACGAACCATGTCGGCCGGTTCGGTGAGATTGATCAGATCGAAACTCACCTTGTTGGCAAGGCGATCCGCCTCGATAAGCTGCACCATCGGTTCAGTTGAGCGGCGAGTGTAGCTCACCTTGATGCCGGGATATTTCTTGGAGAACGCCTGGAGGAGTTCCTGCGCCGCATCCTCTTTTACCGCTCCGCCGAAATCGACCGCTCCTTCCGCTTTCGCAGCCTGATAGAGCTCGTCCATCGTGGGGACCGTCGCCTGTGCGAGAGCCTCATGTGTCAGGCCAATCGGTAGAGTGAGAATTCCTAGCAGAAGAGTTCCGAGACGGTGGCGCATGAAGTCCTCCCCTTATTGGTTTGTTGTCAGTACGAGGCAATCGGCAGGATCGAAGCTGAGAAACGTGGATGCATCGACATGGCGCTCTCCGGCTGCGCTGGGGCCCACGACCCGCAAAGCGGTGCCGCCGACATCGATGAGAAGATCAAGTTGCGCTCCGAGAAAGCTACGGCGCATCACCTGGCCTCGCCGGTGGTTCTCACCGGATCCCGCCTGCGGCGAGATCCGGATGTTCTCCGGTCTGATGTAGAGTTTGACTGCGCTGCCGTCCTTGAAATGCCTGTTCCCGCTTGTCGCGAGAACGTCTCCAAGTCCTGGAGTGCGCAGGCGGATGCAATTGTTGTCCGCCGGTCCCAGGACTTCGGCATCGAACACGTTTGCGAGACCGATGAACTTGGCGACGAAGTCGGTTTCCGACCGGTAGTAGACGTCCTCCGCCGAGCCGACCTGTTCGATCCGCCCATTGTTCATTACGGCGATCCGGTCGGCCACGACCATCGCCTCGTTCTGATCGTGCGTCACGTAGATGCTCGTAATCTTCAGTTTGGTGAGAAGCGCCTTGATTTCGAATCGCATATGCTCACGAAGAGCCGCGTCCAGATTGCTCAACGGTTCATCGAAGAGAAGGATCTCGGGTTCGAGGACGAGGGCCCGCGCCAAGGCGACGCGCTGCTGTTGGCCACCGGACAATTCCGCGGAGTAGCGGTCGGCATAGGCGTCCATCTGGACCGTTGCTAGCGCGACCCGGACTTTCTCGGCCGTTGTGATCTTGTCGAGACCGCGCAGGCGCAGGCCGTAACTGAGGTTCTCCGCAACCGTCTTGTGCGGCCAGATCGCGTAGCTCTGAAACACCATGGAGAGGGAGCGTCGCTCAGGCGGAACCATGATCGCCTCGGACGCGACGACTTTACCGTTCACCCTGATGGCGCCTGACGTCGGGCGAAGGAAGCCGGCAATCAAGCGGAGAAGTGTCGTTTTTCCGCAGCCACTCGATCCCAGAAGGACGACCGTCTCGCCTTCCTCAACGCGTAACGAAACGCCGTTCACGGCCCGGATGCCGGCAAAGCTCATGCTGACATTGTCGATTTCGAGCTTGCTCATGATCCTCCCCGGACCTGTCGACATTTGTCGGTCAACTGTTGACAGATTATAGTCTGGGTCGAGTCCTGTCTGTCAAGCGCTTGGTGCGCTGCTCGCGCGGAAGAGATTGGGAGACGGGCATGCGTCAGTCTGCGGAAAGACGTTCCAGAGCGCCGCGGATATGTTGGCGCATCAGCGTCTCGGCTAAATGAGCATCGCGGGTCGTCATGGCAGCGACAATCGCCCTGTGCTCGTCGAACGCGATTGCGGCGCGCCCTGGCGACGAGCTGGCTCTAAAGCGATGGATTCGGAGAAAGTGATAGAGGTCCCGGCACAAGAGATCGACCAGGCGGGCATTTCCGCTCGCCTGGGCGATCCGGAAGTGAAAATCTAGATCTCCGGCGCGCTGATAATAGGCCGAGCCGACTTGGAGCTCAGTCCCATGGCGATGTTTTTCCAGTAGCGCCGCTAGATCGACCAGGTCCGCCTCGCTCATGTTTTCTGTGGCAAGGCGGGTTGCCGCTCCCTCCAGCACTTCGCGGATTTGAAAAATCTCGCGAATGTCGTCCGTAGAGGTCACGACCACCCGCATGCCGAGATTGGGCGTGTATTCGACGAGCTTCCGGCCGGCGAGACGGCTCAACGCCTCGCGAAGAGGGCCGCGGCTGATCCCAAGCTGCCGAGCGATCGAGGCCTCGCGAATGCGTGCCCCGGGCGCCAGTTCTCCGCGTTCAATCGCCTCGATCAGGATATCGACAACCTTGTCCGAGAGGGATTGGGCCACAACGTTCGTGCGCAGAACCGAGTCGGATTCCCCTTCTGAATTGACCAACGATACCATCGGGCGCACCCACCTCACTGCCGCTCGCTTGATCGCGGACGACGATCTATAAAGTAACCCCGGCGTCCGGCGTCAACCCGTGGCCTGGCAAGTGGCCGTGGAGAAGAGGCCGCGGAGAAGAGGCCGCCTACTCAGTTCCGAATAGACTGCAGAAAGAACGAGTCGGGAAGTTCGATGCCAACCCCGGCGTCTCGTGCTTTCTCGTAAATCCTTCCCGCTACAGCGGCGAACTGCACGCCGTGGATGTTGCCGCGCTCGGAAAAAGTGATGTCTTCCGGTCTTTTCCGGCCCCGTGAAGGGTCGGCCAGCAATTCCCCGAAAAGACTACGCCGCTCGCGGGGGATGCGGGCAAACCGCTGACCGGCGCCGTGTTCAGACTTACGACCGTTCGCCGCAAATGTCAGGCATTCCTCTTCGACAGCCCAGGAGTCGAGCTCGACCGGAGCCGTCGCATTGCCGAAACGCAGCGCTGCGTCGACCCGCTGGTTGGCCTCGTCGTCCAGGGTCCCGCCAATGCAGGTGATGTGAGTGCCGTCTTCCAGATGCCGACCCATGATCATCGGGCCGATCGCATTGGCGCAGGACGAGACGATGTCGGCCCCCACATAGACATCCTCCGGCCGCCCGACCGCTTCAGCCGCGATCTGGTAGCGGTCTTCGATCTCCCGGGCGAAGGCGGCACGGTTCGCCTCTGTTGGGCTGAAAATCCGAATCTTGCGAATGGGGCGCACTGCCGTGATGGCGGCCACATGCGTTCGTGCCATTCCGCCCGCCCCCAGGATTCCGAGGGTGGTGGCGTCCTCACGGGCCATGTAGCGAATGCCAAGGGCGGAATCCGCCCCCACGCGCATTTTCTGGATCAGTCCATCGTGAAGAATGGCCTTCAGGCCGCCGTCGGTCGCATCGAAGACCATGACGAGGCCCAAGTAAGTCCCGGGCTGGACGCAGTATTTTTCCTTGCGCTTGAGACCGTCGACTTCCCTGGTGAAAATCATGTCGGACTTAATGCGCAGCGCCGCGTATCCTGCTGAGCCTATCCCGACGGCGAGGCCCAGCTGATAGTTCGAATTGTCCTCCTTGGGCAGGCCCTGAAGGTCGATCCGTGGTGGTCCGCAGCTCTCGTGAGCCGCAAAGGCACGATAGGCGCTATCAAGCACGTCGACGAAGTCCGTCGGGTCGATCAGGGGTGCGATGGCGGCGTTGTCGAGGAGAAGAGTCATTCGGCCCCCAGTCGAGCAATCTCACACCACAATAAGACCACGTCATGAGTTTGTCGACAGTTGACACTGCGTTTAGGAATGTTTTACGAATGTGACGAACAAGAGGGCACCGATCGCGAGCAGAATGAGGGGATTGATGCGCGGCAGAATGGTGATGGCCAGGGCCGATGCGCCCGCCAGCACGAAACCCGGAATGCCGGTTTCGGCGATCCGTACAATCGACACGACCCCCGCGAGCAGCAGTCCCGCGCCAATGGGCGCAAGGCCTCGCTCAAGAGCCGTATGCCAGCGCTTTCCGCGGTGGCGGTTCCACACATGGGCCACGCCGTAACAGAGCAGCGACGACGGCAGGAACAGTCCAAGGGTCGCGGCCAGGGCTCCACCCCAGCCCGCGACCTTCCACCCGATCAGGGTGGACAGCATCGATCCGGGCCCGGGGGCCCCGCGGGAGATGGCGAAGAGGTTCACGAATTCCCGTGCGGTGACCCAATGGTGCACATCAACGGACTGGTGTTGGATTCCCGCGAAGATGCTTCCGCCGCCGCCGAAGGATATCAGAGAAAACGGAACGAAGACCGACAGGAGCGCCCAGTACGGATTGTCGCGCATTAAACATCGCTCCTGAGAAACGCCATCGCCACGCTGATCACCCCGAGAACCGCGACGACAGGCAACAACGGCCATTTCAGAAAGCCGACCGCGATGACGGTTGCGGCCATCACCAAGCTTGGGACGTAGGCCCGAGCAGCACGACGTGCACCTTTGACGGCCACCGCAAACATTAGGCCGATGGCCACGGCCGCCGCGCCGCTGAGCCCGCGGTGCAGCCATGCCAGATCTGCGAACGTCTCGTAGAGCGAAACCAGCGCAATGACCGCCAGAAAGGGGCCGACCAGAAGACCCAGCAAAGCGGCGGCAGCGCCCCGCGGTCCCAGCAGTCGCTGGCCAATATAGACAGTCAGGTTTGTGATGTTTGCGCCAGGAAGGATCTGGCCGAGCGCCAGACCGTTCATGAATTCATCCTCCGTGATCCAACGGCGTCGGGTGACGAACTCGCGATGGATCCACGCCGACAGCCCGCCCCCGAAACTGAAGAGACCAATCCACAGACAAATCGTGAAAAGTGCAAAGACCGTCGGCGATTTCAGCGTCGATTCGGTGTCATCCGCGGGCGTCATAGAAGAGCAGTGCGACCTTGGACAGGTCTCGTCAATAGTGTTTGCGACAGGCTAACCGTCAGGCGCCCCCGCCGACGCACGGCTTGTCATCGGCTTGCCCTGGGCTGCGTCGCTGTGCTGGCGGGAGCCCAGAGGATGACCCGAGATCGTCGGCATGCATCTCGCTGATGTGTGCTCGCTTGGACTTTCCGCATTGGACGCACGGTCTGGTCACCGGAGCGACGCTCGACCCGAAAAGGAATGTCATCGAACGGTGTGGCTAACCCAGATATTTGCCAAGCTGTGAGGATTGCATGAGGCCTTCAATCGTCCTGTGGAAAATGTCTTCAAGTGACAGCTGCTCAGCGATAACAATGCGATGTCGTGCATTGCCTCGGGAAGGAGTGCGTGATGCACTGTGCCTGACAACGGTGGCGACGAAAAGGGACCTGATATGGCAGCCGCGGATGAAGTGCAGGCCCGATTGAAGCGGCTTCGAGCTGCCATGCTGGGAAACGGCTATTCGGCGATCATCTTGGCCGGAAACTGCGAGTTCCAGCAGAAGGGCTATATCCGCTATTACGCGGATTGGCGCTTGCATGGCGGATCGGCCTACATGGTGATTCCGATGTCCGGCGACCCTATCCTTTTCTTGGGGCTTGGCGCGCAGGCGGAGTGGGCAAAAGAGTTGAGCGCCGTGAAGGATACGCGTGGCGTGATCGACAAGATTGAGAGCCTCTTGACCGAGCTGCGAACCATGACGGCAGCAGGGGATCGTGTCGGCGTGGTGGGCTTGACTAATCTTGTGTCCTTCGGGGATGCCACCAGGCTCTTGCGCGGGCTCGAAGACCGCGTTGTTGAAGACGCAACGCACCTCGTTGAGGATCTTTGGACGACGCTTTCTACGAATGACGCTGTTGCGGTGGAGGTCTCCCACTGCCTCGTGTCGCGGATCTTCGATGCCTTTCGGGATGCCCTTCGTCCCGGACGCACCGAGCGAGAGGTTGTCGCCGACGCGTACCGCGTCGCCATCCAAGGTGGCTGCCTCGAAGGCGTCATCCATCTCAATCACGACATGAAGAGCGGCACACGTCCGGCAACGGATCGCCAGATCGACCGTGAGGACATCTACAAGATGTTCATGGAGTTCCTCACTCCAGGCGGGTATCTGATCGAACTCGGGGGCTGTTTCTCGTTCCGCGCTCCGAACGACGGCTGGCAGCGAAAATTCGATCTCGTGGCTCTCGCGATCTCTGAAGCGATGACGGCGATCCGCCCAGGAATGATCGCCGACGATGTGGTGCAGGTCATTCGCAGGACGTATGAGAAAGCGGGAGTCGAAATCGTCGGCAGGAGATTGTGGGACTTTCACGGCCAGGGCATGCATTCCCTGCTTCGCCCGTTCGGGATGCCTGGTTCCGTCGACCCGATCACGGACAATATGATGATCAACATCCACCCCGGGCTTATCACGTCAGACCGCCTCGGCATCTCGGCCACCAACAACTACATCGTCACGCCGAGTGGCGGGCGCGCCCTCGGCGATTTCCAGCATCGATGGCACGTGGTCGGATAGATCGCTTCTCGTGCGGCAGGAGGCCTGACGCCGCGCAAGTCACGCGCTACCGGAAGGCTGAGATGACGGCAGGTCTCCTCGATCGGAGACAGCGCCGGGCGAGCGCCACCCTTGAGCTCCCGCGCGTGGCAGCCATCCCGTAAGATTGCGCCCATGAGGTCGCTTCAGGCAATCGCGTGCCTAAATGGGAAGTCGCCTCGTTGGCTTGTGCCACCGAGGGTCAAGGCCCTGCACCTTGAAGCGCCAAAGCAAAAAAGAAGTTCCGCCTAGAACTCGTCAGAGCTGTCGCGGCATCGATAGCCGATGAAGCACTGGGGGTTATTGGAACTGGGTACCCATGCCGGTTCAGGGAACTGATCGACGAGGCACTGCGCGCCGCTTTTGACGAAACGCGCATAGGTATTCGGCCCCGTGTCGAGGACGACTGCGCCCTCTTTGAGAACCAGTTGCCGGTTCTCTGAGCAAGGACGCTGGGATGTCGGCGGTCCAACTTGCGCGAGGGCCGCTGTCGAGACGAAAGCGAGAACAAATCCGGTCAGCACGCATTTCATGTCATGTCCTCCAGGTCCAACGAACGTTTGGCGTCCCCACGGAGCATTGCAGGTTCATCGCAAGGTCGGAGCCATAATACGTTAGGCATTCGCCGTCCGGCAAGACGGAACCGCGTGGGGGAGCGACGTGCTCGGATGGAGTCTAAGGCGCGGAAAGAACAGGTCATCGGCGCCCACGACGTTCAGGGATGGCGAACGCGATGCATCGGCTGGCCGTGCCCCGCGTTGCCCCGGTTCCTTACGTGTCAAACAGGTGACGATATCTGCTGGGCTGGGATCGGAGATATTGGTTCGGTGCCTTCACGGTCGCGCCTAGGTGGGCGGCCGCGTGCCAGGGCCAACGTGGATCGTACAAGATGGTGCGAGCCAGCGCCACAAAGTCGGCGTCTCCCGTGCCGACGATTGCCTCGGCTTGATCGTAACCGGTGATGAGACCGACCGCGATGGTCGGCAGGTTTGTCGCCGCCTTGACGGCGCGGGCAAGCGGCACCTGGTAGCCCGGCCCGATTGGGATTCTCTGGGCGGGCGTCAGGCCTCCGCTGGAGACGTGCATAGCACCGCAGCCTCGCGCCGCGAGCTCTTGTGAAAAGACGATGGTCTGATCGATATCCCACCCGTTCTCGGCCCAGTCGGTTCCAGATACACGCATACTGACGGGCCGCTCTGAGGGGAATGCCTCGCGGACAGCATCGAAGATTTCGAGGGGAAACCGCATCCGGTTTGCGAGGCTGCCGCCGTAGGCATCCTCCCGCTGATTCGCCAATGGCGAAAGGAATTGATGGAGCAGATATCCGTGCGCGCCATGGATCTGGATGGCGTCAAACCCGAGTCGCGCCGAGCGCTTGGCGGCATCTGCGAAAGCATTCCGAACGGCGCGAAGTCCGTCGTGATCGAGTGCGATCGGAGGATTCTCACCGTCAGTGAAAGCGAGGGCCGACGGTGCCACAGTCTGCCATCCACTGTCCTCGGCCGGCCGAATTTGGCCGCTCCCTTTCCAAGGGGCACGCGTGGAGGCCTTGCGGCCAGCGTGGGCAAGCTGAATGCCGATGGGCATGTCCGAGTATTGGCGTACTGTCTCGATCACGCGACCCAGGGCGCTTTCAGTCTCGTCGGACCAGAGCCCGAGATCGTCGGGGCTGATGCGTCCCTCGGGCAAGACAGCCGTTGCCTCGATCATCAGGCAGGCGGCTCCGGAGAGGGCGAGGCCGCCAAGGTGAATGACGTGCCAGTCGGTCGCGAGTCCCTCATGGGCGGAATACTGGCACATGGGCGCAATGACGATCCTGTTGCGCAATTCAAGATTGCCGAGACGAAACGGAGTGAACAGCGCGCTCATGAGATACCTTTGTGACCGGAGAATCCGGTCAGACCTTGGCGCGCATGCGATCGATGATCAAGCTCCTCGTCACCGAAGAGATCCGTCAGTACCCGTCATCCGGACTTTCAGGTCGCTATATCGGCGCGCATGTCGGGCTCCCGGCGAAGCACAGAGACCCGCAGACAAGGCGATGTCTGAGAGTCTCCACGCGGGTCGGCGGACCAGGTCCAAAACTGTCCAGCCGATCCGTTGCACACGCTGCCGCTCGCAGGTCGAGGCGAAAGATCGGCAGACGTCGTCAACGGTCATCTCGATGGTTCACACGTCGGAAGACGACAAGCGATCGCGTCTGGCTTCGATGGTCACCGACAGGCTCGGCGCCACCGGACTGGCGCCGAGGTAGCAATGTTCCCTGTTTGGCGCTCATCTCAAGCCGGATGTCGCGTCGCGCTTGCTTTCGCGCACAGGGACGGTGATCCGAGCGGAGTTCACCGAGCGCATTCCACGGCAACGCGTTCGTTGCTGCCGGGTACAAGGACGGTTCGGCACGGCATGCCGTTGATGATCTGGACCTCGTTGGGCGCCGCATAGGGGAAGAGCGAACCCGGTGTCCCGGAGAGCGAGCGGCCAGCCGTCTCATCGACCCGGATGCTGCCCGTCGTCGAAGGGTCGAACATGCGAGTCGCAATCGGCCCAGCGCACTCGACAGGCACGCGCACGTTGCTGCCCTGAACGAGAATGGTCCGACAGGGAACGCCGTTGATGATCTGAACCTCGTTTGGCGCTGCGTTCGGGAATAGCGATCCGGGGGTCCCCTGGATCGGGTTGGGCTGCGCGCTCGCGGCTCCGATTGAGCCCAGAACGGCCAGACTGGTACCGAGGAACATGGCAAACATCTTCATGAAGACCTCCCGTCCGCAGGTGGTGACGTGTCCCACTGTGCACATTGCGCCTGCGGGTCCGCTGTGCTGCACGGCTACGACGCGGCAGGCTCTGAAGAATGGCGCAACGGTGCCGAATGAATGTCCTCGGCACGTGTTGCAGCCGCCAGACAGGGCCTGGATCAGTCGTGACCTGCCTGACGCGGCACCTGGCCCATGGCAGGTCTCGCCGACATCATGTCCATGTTGCGATGGCTGTATTTGATCTTGATCAAACGGGCGCGCGCAATTCCGATGGTCGTCCAAACTTGGCGCGCATTGGATGGGTGGCCCGAATGTGTTGTCCGCCGACAGCGGCTCGCACGCGATTAGCCGGCTCGGTCACCGCGTTCCTTAACGGGCAAGGTCAACAAGTCGGCAAAATCTGATGCCTCGTAGAGCTCTCGGATCTCGATCTCGCTTGGTCCCGGCATGGGATTGGGGCAACGCTTGACCCAGGCCACTGCTTCTACCATGTCCTTCACGTGCCATAGCCAGAAGCCGGCGACCAGCGCGCGGGTCTCGGGAAATGGCCCATCGACCACGGTGCGGTCGGCCCCGTCGAAGGCCACACGCTTGCCTTTGGACGACGGCCGCAATCCGTCGCCGGCCAGAAGGATGCCTGCGCCGATCAGCTCTTCGTTAAATCGCCCCATGGCAGAGAGGAGCTCGGCGGACGGCAGGATGCCCGCTTCGCTCTCTATCGTCGCCTTCACCAGAACCATCACGCGCATGGGTTTGCCTCCGAGCTCCCGCTGGATGGAGCCTCTCCGGAAAAGTCAGAGCTCTCCACCTTTTTGTCAATCACAGGATCGAGGTCGGGGTCTAAGCTTGGGTGTATGCGCATTGGAGCCTGCCAATGCCTCTCCGGGGAGACAACCATGACGATTTCGCGTCGCGCCCTATCGGTCAGTGCTCTGGGACTGCTCGCCACCACATCTCTTGGGTCAACCGCTCGCGCCCTCGACGGACCGATCGTGAACCTGATCGAGGGAACGGAAGAGTTTGCGATAGCGGTCGAAGCCTACACCTTTGGCTATCCGCTTGTGACCATGGAAATGACGCGTCGCGTCCTGACCAATGTCCCTGCTGTGGAAGCCACGAAGGGGCCGATGGGTCAGGTCATCAAGGTGCGTGAATATCCGACAGCCTCCTTTCGCGACATTACGGCGCCAAACGCGGATACGCTCTACACGACCGCTTTTCTTGACGTGGGGCCGGAGCCATGGGTGTTCAGCATTCCCGCCATGGGCGACCGCTACGCCCTGTTTCCGATACTCGATGGCTGGACGAGCGTTTTCCAGGTGCCGGGCAAACGAACCACCGGGACAGCTGCCCAGACCTACGCGATTACGGGTCCTGGCTGGGAAGGCACTCTGCCGGAGGGAGTCGTCCAGTATGCCTCCCAGACAAGCCTAGTCTGGCTCCTTGGGCGGATCTACTGCACCGGCACACCCGAAGATTACAAAGTCGTCCATGCCCTTCAGGACGCTGTGAAGCTGGTGCCGCTGAGCGCTTATGGAAAGGCCTGGACGCCGCCAGCCGGCAAGGTCGATCTCACCATCGACATGAAGACGCCAGTTCGCGATCAGGTTAATCGCATGGATGCGATCGAGTACTTTACGCTCCTCTGCGATCTCATGAAGGGCAATCCGCCCTATGAGGCCGATGGGCCGATGCTGGAACGGCTCGCGCGAATCGGCATTGTGCCCGGTCAAGACTTTGACAGGAGTAAGTTCGATCCACTCTTCGCCAGACGCGTCCCGCAAGTGGCGTTCGACCGCATCATGCTTCACTTCAAATTCAGCGGCGGCGACGTCAAGGACGTCAACGGTTGGGGATTCACCACGAAGACCGGGCTCTACGGGACAAACTATATCCAGCGTGCGCTCGTCACGGCAATCGGGCTCGGCGCGAACAGACCGCAGGACGCCGTCTATCCGACGTCGAAGTCCGAAGGCGGCATGCTGAGCCGTGCCTACAATGGGTCAGAAAAGTACGTCCTCTCCTTCAAGAAGGGAAAGACCCCTCCGGTCAGCGGATTCTGGTCGTTGACGATGTACGACGAGGACTATTTCTTCGTCGAGAATCCGATTAACCGGTACTCGATCAGCGTGCGGCAGAACCTCAAGGCGAACCCGGACGGCTCGATCGATCTCTACCTTCAAAACGCGTCGCCCGGCCCGGGCAAGGAGTCCAACTGGCTGCCCGCGCCCAAAGGCAAGTTCACGCTGATGATGCGGCTTTATTGGCCCAACGAAGGCGACCCCTCGATCATCGACGGGTCGTGGGTGCTGCCACCTGTCAAGAAGGTGAGTTGAACAGGACCCATCGTGATGCGGAGGTGAAGGGCTCCCAACTCCGAGGATCAGCAATGCCCGAGGACGAGAATCTTACGCAAGTGACGTGAGGGCGTGTCTCAGGCCTGCCACGTCCAATCCCGCCACCCCGCGCTCGATTTTCTCATGGGTCCGCTCCCAGATCGGGATCGCCGCAATCAAGACCTCTCGTCCGGGGTCGGTCAAAGTCAGCAACCTGCTGCGCTTGTCAGCCGGATCAGTCTCGACTGCCAAGAGGCCACGCCGGCCAAGAGGCTTCAGGTTCGCGGTCAGCGTCGTCCTGTCCATCGCGAGAAGCGCCGCCACTGAGCCGATCGAGGCTGGCTTGGGCCGGTTGAGCGACATGAGCAGTGAAAATTGTCCGCTGGTAAGGCCTACGGGGCGCAGCGCGATATCGAAGCGGCGCGCCAGCGCGCGGGCTGCACGCTGGGCGTGAAGACACAGACAAGTGTCTCGAACGAGCAGGGTCGTCTCGAACGGAATCGTGGTTGACGTCGGCATGCTCCATATGCGTTGATATCAACCATACTGTCAACGCGGATCCATCCTCTGATAAAAACCTGCCATGGGAGACGAAACGATGTCGGAGTCTGAAGGCACCTTCGTGTGGTACGAACTCATGACGAGCGATCTTGACTCGGCGCAGGGCTTTTATCGCGACGTTGTCGGATGGCAGACCGAAGATTTCGGCAGGACTGATTTCCGCTACACGATTCTGAGAGCGGGCGACGCACGCATAGGCGGCGCAATGGCGCTGCCCGCGGAGGCCTGCGAGGCTGGCGCGAAGCCTGGCTGGATCGGTTATATCGGGACAAGCGACGTGGACGCCACGGCCGCACGGGTCGTCAACGCCGGAGGCGCGATCCTTCGCCCCGCAGAGGATATCCCCGACGTTGGACGATTTGCGGTCGTGGCCGACCCGCAGGGGGCCGCCTTTGTGCTGTTTCGCGGAACCGGCTCCGTTTCGGAAAAGCCTTCTCCATGGGCGCCCGGACATGTTGGCTGGCACGAACTCCATGCGGCCGAGTGGAATTCTGCTTTCGCCTTCTATGAGGAAATGTTCGGTTGGCAGAAGGCCGAGGCGATGGATATGGGCCAGATGGGCAAGTACCAGCTCTTCTCGGCCGGTGCTGATCCGATCGGCGGGATGATGACCAAGATGGAGGCAATCCCGAAACCGTTCTGGCTATACTACTTCAATACGCCAGACATCGACGCGGCCATGAAGCGCGTCGTTGCCGGTGGAGGACAGGTGCTCAACGGGCCGCATGAGGTCCCTGGCGGGGCCTGGATCATCCAATGCGCGGATCCGCAGGGCGCGATGTTCGCGATGGTCGGTGGACGGACGTGACCGGGATACGCGACAAGCGTGACGCCTTGCTTCGGACCAAGACGTCATCCGCCATCGTGGCGGTGCGGGATATCGCCCGTGCGCGCTTGTTCTATGCGCATGTGCTGGGGCTGGAAGTTGCCGATGAGGCCATGGAGGGGGTGATCGCCTTCAAGACGGGTGCGACTGTCTTGATCGTCTATCAATCCGACACTGCGGGGAGCAACCGAGCCAATGCGGTCGTTTGGGATTGCGGCGATCAGATCGATGCTATTATCGGCCAACTTGCCGCCAATGGTGTCACGTTCGAGCATTATCCCGACAGCGAGCAGATGCATCTCGAGGGTGATGTCCATGTATCGGGGAAGATGAAGATGGCGTGGTTCAAAGACCCGGACGGCAACATCCTGCACCTCAACAGCATGTAGAAGAGCTGCATCTCAGACCAACCCGCGCCGGTGCCGCAGAGGCTGCGCCCGCCGGGAACAGTTGGGAAGACGACGCTGCATCAGCTGCGCAAGCCCGGGAAGAGTGCCTTCAAGGGAGAATAAGTTCATGTCGTTGACGCTCTACGCGCACCCATTCTCGTCGTATTGCCAGAAGGTTCTCGTCGCGCTCTACGAGAACGCCACATCCTTTCACTGGCGCATGCTTGGTCCCGAGGATCCGGGTGCGGCCGGCGAGCTGGCGACGCTGTGGCCTTTCAAGCGCTTTCCGGTGCTTGTCGACGGTGGTCGAACCGTTGTCGAGTCGAGCATCATCATTGAACATCTCGGACTGCACCACCCGGGGCCAGTCAGGCTGATTCCGGAGGATGCCCACGCGGCTCTCGAAGTGCGGATGATGGATCGGTTCTTCGACACCTACATCATGACGCCTCAGCAGAAAATCGTGTTCGACAGCCTCAGGGACCCCGCAGACCGTGACAAAGCTGGCGTTCAGGATGCGCGCGCTATGCTTGATGTAGCGTACGGGTGGCTCGATGATCGGATTGCCGGCAGGCAATGGGCTGGGGGCGGGTCCTTCAGCCTTGCTGACTGCGCGGCTGCGCCCGCTTTATTCTACGCTGATTGGTCGCATCCGATCAGTGCCGAATTTGCGCAGGTCCGTGCCTATCGAACACGTTTGCTCAACCGGCCATCCTTCGCGCGGGCAGTGGACGAGGCTCGGCCCTATCGCTCGCTCTTCCCGCTGGGAGCGCCCGACCGCGATTGATGGCAGACCCGCGCCTTGTCGAGGACAGAGCGCAGCTTCAACACGAAGGGCGCGCTCCAGGATGATCCTTGCCGCGGTCGGTCGTCATTCCCGACATTTTCCCAGCCTGAGGGATCTGGACTTGTGGGGCGTGATGCTCCCAGCGTACCTTTAGGTTAGGGTGAGGCCGTTCTGGCCGGCGGGAGCGTTCCATGGCAATGTTCAATCGCACCCTCTTGGCGAGCGTGGGTCTGCTGGCCCTCACTTGTGTTTCTGCGCTGGCTCAGCAGATTACCGGTACGCCGGGATCCCCCGGCGCAACAACCACCCTTGACGGCAAACAGCTTCCACCGCCCGATCCGGCATTCGGTGGCGTTATCCGCCAGAAGGCTTCTGACTCGCAGGCCTGGTGGGCTCCCCGTATTGTTCCGCCGAAGGGTGCGCCTAATGTGCTGCTCATCATGACGGACGATGTCGGCTTCGGCGCGCCCGGCACATTCGGCGGCGTCATTCCGACCCCTGCGCTCGATCGCATCGCCAACGCTGGCCTGCGATATACGAACTTCCACTCAACCGCGCTCTGCTCTCCGACCCGCGCCGCCCTCATCACAGGGCGCAACCATCATGTGGCCGGATTTGGCGTGGTGGGCGAGGCAGCAACCGGATTCCCCGGCTACGACTCGATCATCCGGAAGGAGACCGGGACGATCGGCACGATCCTGCGGGACAACGGATACGCCACCTCGTGGTTCGGCAAGGACCACAATACGCCATTCTATCAGGCAACGCAGGCCGGACCCTTCGACCAGTGGCCCAACGGGATGGGCTTTGAATATTTCTATGGCTTTGTGGGTGGCGATACCAGCCAGTGGCAGCCGAACCTTTTTCGCAACACGACCCCGATCTACCCCTTTGAGGGCAAGCCAGGTTGGAACCTCACGACGGCCATGGCGGACGAAGCCATTCAGCACATGAAGCAGGTGAAGGCGGTTGCGCCCGAGAAGCCGTTCTTTGTCTATTATGTGCCCGGCGGCACGCATGCGCCGCACCACCCGAGCCCGGACTGGATCAAGACGATCAGCGACAAGCATCTCTTCGATGAGGGGTGGAACAAGCTGCGCGAGACGATCTTCGCCAATCAGAAGCGCCTTGGGATCATGCCCCCTGACGCTCAACTGACGGCATGGCCCAAGGGGCTCCCGGAATGGGACAGCCTCGGCTGGGAGGAGAAAAAACTCTTCGTCAAGCAGGCTGACGTCTACGGCGCGTATCTCGCCTATACGGACAATGAGATCGGCCGCGTCATTCAGACCGTCGAAGACATGGGTCAGCTCGACAATACGCTGATCATCTATATCAGCGGAGACAACGGCGCGAGCGCCGAGGGGATGCTGGACGGTACGCCGAACGAGTTTACTTTTTTCAACGGCGTCCAGGTTCCGGTCAAGGATCAGTTCCTCTGGTACCCGTTCTGGGGTTCGGAGCGGACATTCCCACATTTTGCAGCAGGCTGGGCGTGGGCGATGGACACGCCCTTCAAGTGGGTCAAGCAGGTAGCGTCACATTTTGGTGGAACCGCACAGGGCGTGGCCATGTCGTGGCCCGGTCATATCAACGACCAGGGCGGCATCCGTCGCCAGTTCCATCATGTGATCGATATCGTGCCGACCATTCTCGAAGCGACCGGCGTTTCGGCTCCCCATACGATCGACGGCATCAAGCAGCGTGCGATCGACGGCGTCAGTATGGTGTCCACATGGGACAAGGCCAACGCGACCACAGCAACCCGGCACACCACGCAATATTTCGAAATGCTCGGCAATCGCGCGATCTATCACGAAGGTTGGGTCGCCGCGACAACGCCCGCCAATCTGCCTTGGGCCCCAAGTACCGACACACCTCCGGATGTGATCGAGGGCTATGCGTGGGAGCTCTACAATGTCCTGGAGGATCCCACGCAGTCCAATGATCTTGCCGCCACGATGCCGGAGAAGGTGAAGCAGTTGCAGGCAATCTTCTATCTCGAAGCCGAGAAGCATGACGTTCTGCCGCTCGACAACTCAACCCTTGCGCGTTTCGTGGCGCCGCGTCCAAGTCTCACCGAGGGACGCAAGGTATTCACTTATACCGGGGGGATGACGGGCGTGCCCAACAGCGGTGCGCCCAATATCATGAACAAGTCTTATTCGATCACGGCAGAGGTTGACATCCCGGATGGCGGCGCCGAGGGGATGATTGTCACCGATGGCGGGCGGTTTGGCGGTTATGGACTCTTTCTGACCAAGGGCGAGTTCGGCTTCGGGCGAAGCAAGGTCGTTTTTCTCTATAACCTGCTCGATCTGAAACGGACGACCTGGGAGGGCCCCGAATTGACGTCCGGCAAGCACACCATTGTTTTCAACTTCAAATCCGATGGACCCGCGTTGGGCAAGGGTGGAACGGGCGTTCTGTCCGTGGATGGACGGGAGGTAGCCCGGAACTCCATGGAGCATACCACGCCGATCACCTTCCCGGAGGACGAGTCCTTCGACATCGGAGAAGACACCCGCACACCCCTTGCGCTGATCGAACATCGTTATGATGTTCCGTTCAAGTTTACCGGCAAAATCAACAAGCTGACGTTCGACTTGGCGCCCCAGCCGTGACAGAGTCGATCGCTCGCAGACGGAACAATCGGTTCGGAGATACTGGGGACTTGTCGACACCATGCGGAAAGTGCTGATGCTCGCGGCTATCGCTGAAGTTGCTACTGGACTGGCCCTGATTTTCGTTCCGTCCGTCATCGCGCTTTTGCTGATCGGCTCGGGCGTCGAAGGCGTCGCGGCGGCGCTCGCCAGGGTGGCCGGTATCGCACTGATCGGATTGGGGATTGCCTGTTGGCCCGGACCGCCAACGGTGGGGATGTTGACCTACAGCACGGCGGTCGCAGTCTACCTGGGATATCTGGGATATTCAGAGAGCTTCACGGGGCCTCTGCTTTGGCCGGTCGTTGTCCTCCACTTGGTTCTGTCAGCATTCCTGGCGGGGAGCATCATACGAACGCCGCAGAACGCGGGCTAAGGGTTGCGCCCTCGATCTTCCGCATAAGGGCCGTAGAGTCCCTGATGTATCTCGCGCAGGACATTCTTCTGCACTTTGCCCATGGCATTACGCGGAAGATCGTCGGCGAACAGGATCCGCTTCGGCAGCTTGAACCGCGCGAGCCTGCCATCCAGCGCGTCGAGGATCGCCCGCTCGTCCACTGGCGAACCGGCTGCGCACACGACGACGGCAGTCACGGCCTCGCCCAGATCGCCGTGAGGCAGGCCTATCACGGCACTTTCGAAGACACCCGGAACGGCATCGATCTCATCCTCCACCTCCTTGGGATAGACGTTGAACCCGCCGGTGATGACCAGATCCTTGCCGCGCCCCACGATGAAGACGTAGCCGCGCGCATCGCATTTGCCCAAGTCCCCGGTGATGAAGAAACCATCTGGCCGAAACTCCGAGGCGGTCTTCTCCGGCATGCGCCAATAACCATGGAACACGTTCGGCCCTCTCACCTCGATCATGCCGATCTCGTTGGTGGGCAGGATCTCACCGCTTTCGGAATCTGTCACCCGAAGCGAGATGCCGGGGAGGGGGAAGCCGACGGAGCCGGGCAGTCTCTCCCCGTCATACGGGTTGGAGGTATTCATGTTAGTTTCGGTCATGCCATACCGTTCCAGGATCGCATGACCCGTCCGGGCTTTCCACGCGCGGTGGGTCTCCGCCAGCAAAGGTGCAGAGCCTGACACGAAGAGCCGCATGCGAGCCGTCGATGCCGCCGTCAATCCGGCGTGCTGCAACAGGCGCACATAGAAGGTCGGGACGCCCATCAACGTGGTTGCCGAAGGCATCCGCGCGAGCACCTCGTCGGCGTCGAACTTGGGCAAGAAGATCATCGATGCGCCCGAAAACAGCGTCACGTTGCTGGCCACGAACAGGCCATGCGTATGGTAGATCGGCAGTGCATGGATCAGCACGTCGTCGGGGGTAAATCGCCACGTCTCGATGAGTGTAAGGGCGTTCGACATCAGGTTGTCGTGGCTGAGCATTGCTCCCTTGGAGCGGCCTGTCGTGCCTGAGGTGTAGAGGATGGCCGCAAGGTCCGATCCCGCTCGGCCAACCGTTTGGAAATCGTTTGATTGTTGATCGCAAAGCGCCATCATCGTTCCGTCGCCATCAGCATCCATCGTGAGTGTTCCAGCGCCAACACGGCTGGCGAGGTCTCCTACTCCCTCGAGCTTGGCGGGATCGCATATGACGAGAGCCGGCTCGGCATCGTCGATGAAATAAGCCAGTTCGGTCAATGTGTAGGCAGTGTTGAGTGGCAGGTAGACGGCGCCCGCGCGGATCGTTGCAAGATACAGGACGAGGGCAGGAACAGACTTTTCCACCTGGACAGCCACCCGATCGCCGGGTTTCACGTGGCTTGCCACGAGCGCATTGGCTAGCCGACCCGAAAACCGCACGAGATCATCATACGTGAAGCGCGCACCGTCCTCGGCAACGATGGCCGTCCTGGTGCCGTCCGCAATGGTGGCAACCAGTCGGTCAAACAGGTTGGCGCTGGCGGCCTCGGATTGCGCGCTGAGGGGAAGTTGGGCGGATGTCTCAGTCATGGCATCGATACCGGATCGGAAGAGGAGGAATCGGCCCGCAGAAGTTTGCGGACGGCGGGGGAAGCAGCGACGGTTCCCTTCTCGACGAAGGATTCGTGGTTCTTTTCGATGTCGTCAAGGCCATACAGGTAGTTCACCATGAGGCCGTGAGATTGCTCCATGCCCTTCTGGGACACGTCGCCAAACACATTCAGCCGTTCGAGGCGAGCACCGTTTCCAAGATGGAAGCGCGCCACCGGATCCAGCGGCCGGCCGCGCGGGCTCTTGGCGCGCAGCAGATAAGCGGCGGCCGCCTGCAGAAGCACGGGCGACAGGACTTCACGGCCGGGCCTGTCGTCTTCCCAGCCCGGAGCGTAGAGACTGGCAATGGCCGACCTCATGCCAGGCGTCAGCCATCTCGCGCTGTCATCCATCCTCTCCCTCGCGAGCCACGCGGCAAAACCCGGAACCGGCGAGAGGGTGACGAACGTCTTCAGCCCAGGCAATTCCGCCTTGAGATTGTCCACCACCTGCTTGATCAGGAAGTTGCCGAACGAGACGCCCTTGAGGCCTTTCTGAGTATTGGAGATGGAATAGAAAACGGCCGTCGTTGCGGTGGAAACGGGAATCGTGGTGCGGTCTGGATCAAGCAGAGGGCTGATAGCGGCCGGAATATCCCGCGTGAGCGCGACCTCGACGAAGATGAGTGGCTCGTCGACCAGTTGTGGATGAAAAAACCCGTAGCAGCGGCGATCCTCTGGCTCCAGACGGTTGCGAAGATCATCCCAATCCCCGATCGCGTGCACGGCCTCATAGCGAATGATCTTCTCCAGGATATTGGCGGGCGTCGTCCAATCAATCCTTCGCAAGACAAGAAAGCCTCGGTTGAACCACGATGAAAACAGATGCGCAAAATCCGCGTCAACCACTTTCAATTCAGGATGTAGCCGGCTGAGGCCCGCCACCTCTTCACGAATCCGGATCAGCGCCGCAGTGCCGCCTGGGGCGAGGTTCAAGCGCCGAAACAATTCCTGCCGGCGCGGTTCCGAAGCTGCATGCAGGGCATTCAGCGCGTCCGCACCCCCATCCTGGCGAAAGGCGTCGACGGCTGCTTCCACGCGGCTACGGTCAGGGCCGAATTGCGCTGCCAGAGCCTTCAGGAAAGTCAGGCGTTCGAGGGACTCTGCGGCCTGGAAGTGGGACAGCAGGGTCTGGGCCAGCGCGACACCTGAGGCTTCCCCGCGGCGGGATAAAAGCAATTCGCCGAGCGCCACCAGGTCGACGCCTGGCATGGTCCTGCGCGCACCGACAGGCTCCAGCAGAGCACGGCCGCGCTTTGTCAAGGTATCGATCAGATCCGAGAAGAACGCCGAGGCGCCGGTGCCGACAGGAGTGGCATTGTCGCGCTTCATGGGAGACCTCAACTGTTCTTGTGCAGGGTACGGAACAGGGCGGGTGTCGCGACCACCAGATAGATCGATCTGAACACGTGACAGGCCACGACAAAAGCGACTTCAATGCCCATGGCAAAGGCGACGACGGTCATCTCGGCGAGGCCGCCCGGCGCGAAGGCCAGCAGCAACGCGGGGAGTGAGGCCGGAACGAACAGGCTGCAGACCGTTGCGGCCAACAGCGCCAAGCAGAGCATGACAACCGTCCACGCGAGCCCCTGCAGAATCGACGTATGGAATTCCCGCCAGGTTACCCCTGCGAATCTCGATCCGGCGACGCAGCCGATGACGACTTGCATGAGGGCAACAAGCCAAGCGGGAGGGGGAAGGTCGGTCAACCCCGCGCAGTGAACGATGGCGCTGAGGAGAAGGGGCACAACCATCAGGCCGCCGTAGGCCTTCAGAGGCTTTCCCATGGCGTAGCCAATCGCAGCACATCCAAGCAGCACGACCCAGTCGGCTCCCGTCAGCGCGGGTCGCAGGCCCGCAAGGGCCGCAACTGCTGCGAGCTCGCCCGGTGCGATCAGGCGAACCGCGAATGGAACGGCGAAGACGACCGTGATGATCCTGACCGAGTGGACGAGGACCAGTTGACGCATATTCCCGCCATACTGAGCGCCGAGCAACGTCAGTTCACCGAGGCCACCGGGCGTCGAGGCAAAGAATGCCGTCGCCTTGTCGAACCGGCATACGCGCATGAAATAGAGTGTGCCGAGGCCGGTGAGCAGCAGGAAGAACGCCATCAAGGCCGGGATTACCTGCCACCATGTTGAAATGGAGCGAGCCACCTCGAGTGTGAAAGCGCTTCCTGCCATGACCCCGATGATCGGCCGCGCGAGACTGCGCGCGGAGGCCGGGAGCCTCCAGCTGATTCCTGACATGGCCAGGATGGCGGCCGCCGTCATGGATCCCAGCGTCCAGGGAAGGGGAATGTTTAAAAGCAGGAACACCGCGCCGCCCGCGCCGCCGCACGCCAGTGCCAGAACGGCATTCTTAGCAGACGAACCAAAAGCGAAGGGTGACATGGGTAAGGCGTCCGAACCGGGGTGAGGGGCAGATCTTGCTTCAGGAATCGTCGTACTGTCTCCCGTCGTCGGGGGCGTCGTTGCAGGCCGTCATGCCGTCGCAGCAATGACTGATGCCGGATCCACCACAATCATCGCACGGCAGGACCGGTGGCGCTGTCGCTCGGGAGACGACGGTCGCTTCCGAAGGCTTCCAGGCCAAAAGGTGACCCGTCCCGTGACATGTCTCACACCGCATCTGTCGTCTCCCCTCTCCCATGCGCCTGTCTCAGGTGCCACGCTTTGACGATGGCATGAAGGCGCTCAAGACCATCCGTGAGCGCCGCAGGCCCGGGCTGTAGCACGATCGTGCTGTTGATCTCGAACAGGGCGTTTTCACACACCGCCGGAATAGCATCGAAGCCCGGCCGTTCAGCCAATCGGCGCGGAATGAACTTCTTGCCGCACCACGAGGCGATGATTAAATCCGGCGATGCGGCGATGACCTCCTCGGGCTGGACCACCCGAGCTCGGGCGCCGGGCGCAAGGGCTCGCTCCGCGAAGACATCGACTCCGCCTGCCACGGTGATCAGTTCAGACACCCACTGAATGCCGCAGACCGTCGGCTCATCCCATTCCTCGAAATAGACGCGAGGCAGTGATGTCCATCCCACAGCGGCAGATCGTATGGTGTCGATCCGTTTTTCGAGCGAATGAGCAAGCGTTGTTGCGCGCTCGGAACAGCCCACAAGGGCCCCGAGCGTTTGGATCATCGCCAGAATGCCCGCAATGGTGCGCTGGTTGAAAGCGTGGACGGCGACGCCGTTGCGAATGAGGTCCGCGACGATATCGGCCTGAAGATCCGAGAAGGTGAGCACCAGATCGGGATCGAGCGCCAGAATCCGGGGCAGATCGGCCGTGGTAAACCCTGAAACGCGTGGCTTCTCGCGACGGATGCGGGGCGGCCTGACCGCGAAGCCTGTGACACCCACCACGCGGTCCTGCTCACCCAGCAGATAGAGTGTCTCGGCCGTCTCGGCGCTCAGGCACACGATGCGGCTGGGAGGATATGTCATCCGACAGCTGGCATGGGCCGGAGCCGCGCAGACAGGAACGCCCGCTTCCGAAAGGTCACCTCAGATGCGACTTTGACTGTCTGTTGTCTAATCATCGGGATTGCGCCGCTTGGCCAGCAACAGCGACGCCTCGGTGTCGTAGCTTTCTTCGCGCCTCATCTGCATCTCAAGGCCCACCAATTCGTAGTAGGTTTCGAGAGGTATCAGGTGCTCGCCCAGCGACGCAACCGACCGGTCGCGTTTCAGTGTGCGCAGCACCTGCCTGACGGCCTGGGCGGCTGCAAACAGCGTCACAGACGGTAAAGTCGCCCCAGACACTCCGATGGCTTCGAGCTCGTCCGGGCTGGCATGCCCGCCGCCTGCCGCCTGCGACAGGGTTGCGAAGTGAGGGCCGGGGACCTCGCGCAGAACGCGCGCAATGCCGGTCAGCGAATCGATGCCCTGCGGCTTTGCCATGTCCACGCCCGCGTCCATAAAGAGCTGGCAGCGGGCGATGGCTGCGTCTTCGCCCTCAATGGCCGCGACGTCCGTTCGGGCACAGATGACGAGATCCTCATCGTGACGCGCATCGAGCGCAGCCTTGATCTTCGAGAGCATCTCCCCGATCGGAATCACCTGCTTCCCGGGCAGATACCCGCAGCGGCTCGGGAACACCTGATCGGTAAGAAACAGTCCGGCGACGCCTGCGCGTTCGAATGCCTTGACCGTCTGGCGCACGTTGTTGACACCGCCAAAACCCGTGTCCGCATCCGCATAAACCGGTATCGAGACCGCATCGCAAATGCGGCCGTAATGGTCTGCGAAGTCGCGCATATTCGACTGGCCGGTATCAGGCTGGCCGAGCAGACTGCCGGCCGCCGCATATCCGCCCGCTACCATCGCGTCGAAGCCCTGCTCCTCGATCAGGCGAGCGGACAGGCCGTCATAGGCGCCTGGCATGAGCATGAGCCCAGGTGCCGCAATCAGTCGTCTGAACTGCTGGCGGAGGCTCACAATACATTCTCCTGGACTTCAGCCGGCTCCCATCGGATTGCGCTCTGAAGCCATGGCGAGGCTGCCCGCGTGCGTGTCTCCCATGCGGCGATGTCCTGCTGATGCTTCAATGTCAGCCCGATATCGTCCAGACCTTCCAGCAGTCTGATTCGGTCGGCCGCTGCAATCTCGAAGGGGATAGGCGCACCCCCAGGGCCGCTGATTGTCTGGCTGTACAGATCGACAGCAAAGGGCTCTGCGCCGTCAGACGCCAGCACGCGCGCTTCGAATGCGACAGCCGCTTCCATCGGCAACTCGATGGGAAGCACGCCGTTCTGCAGGCAGTTCTCGCGATAAAGATCCGCAAGGCTTCGCGCGATGATGCAGCGGATGCCAACCGCAACCAGAGCCCAGACAGCCGCTTCCCGGGAACTTCCGCAGCCAAAGTTATGGCCGGCCACGAGGATGCGCGGTTCCGCGAATTGCGGCCTGTTCAACACGAAATCGGGATCGAGAGTGTCGTCGTCCCTCCGACGGGCGCGGAAGAACAGCAACTCGCGATAATCCGGCTTCAGGCTGCGCTTCGTTGGCACGGGAGCGATCTGGTCGGTGTTAATGTCGTTCTCCAGCATGGGAACCGCAGCACCACTGATGGTCGTGAAAGGCGTCATGGGTCGCTCCCGGTCAGAAAGAAGAACGTTGGTCGACAATGCGCCCTGCAATGGCAGCGGCAGCAGCCATTTCCGGACCGACGAGATGGGTTCTCACGCCTCTCCCCTGACGGCCCTCGAAGTTGCGGTTCGTCGTCGACACACAGCGGTCACCGGGAAGCCCCCTGTCACCGTTGCTGCCCGCGCACATGGAGCACCCGGATTCACCCCATAGGAAACCGGCGTCGAGAAACACCCGGTCCAGCCCTTCGCTTTCGGCTTGGCGCTTGACGGTTGTGGAGCCAGGAACAACCAGGGCCTGAACGCCGGCGGCGACCTGGCGTCCGCGAATGATATCGGCGGCTGCCCGCAGGTCGGTAATCCTGGCATTGGTGCAAGAACCGATGAAGATGCGGTTGACCGGGAGTCCGAGGAGCGAGGTTCCCGGTTCAAGGCCCATATAGGCGAGCGCCCGTTCCATTTTGGCTTTCGTTTCCGGATCGGCTGCGAGGTCCGGGACACGCTGCGTGATCCCGATCACCTGACTGGGGTCCGTGCCCCAGGTAATCTGCGGCTCAAGTCCTGCGCAGTTGATCACGACCTCGCGGTCGAAGAACGCCTCATCATCGCTCGTCAGCGTTCGCCAATGGGCGAGCGCTCGATCCCACTCCGGGCCCCGTGGCGCATAGGGCCTCCCTTCGAGCCACGCAAAGGTGGTGTCGTCGGGTGCAACGAAGCCGGAGCGCGCGCCCATCTCGATCGTCAGATTGCAAAGGGTCAGGCGGCTCTCGATGGACATGGCCCGCGCGACCGCACCCGCGTATTCAATGGCGTATCCCCGCCCGCCGGAAACCCCGATCTCAGCGATGATACGAAGTGCGACGTCCTTGGCCGTGACGAAAGGGCCGAGGCTGCCGTCGAGCCGGACGCGCATGCGCTTCGGCCGTTTCAGGGCGATGGTCTGGGTCGCGAGGATGTGCTCAAGTTCCGTTGTGCCACAGCCGAAAGCCAGCGCACCCAGGCCGCCAACCGTGCATGCATGGCTGTCGGGGACGGCGTGTGTTGCCCCTGGCAAAACCATGCCGAGTTCGGGGGCCACCACATGTGAAATGCCCTGTTCGGCATCGTCGATATCGAACAGACGAATCCCGTTGCGGTAGCTGCCAGCCCGCATCGCCCTCAGAAACTGCGCGCTGTCCGGGTTCGTCGTCTCGGTCCGTCCCGGCTTGGTCGCTACTGTGTGATCCTGCATCGAGAACGTTAGGTCTGACCGACGGACACCGCGTGAGGCGGCCTGGAGCTTTTCAAATGCGTGGGGCGCGTGAAGTTCGTGGAGCACGTGCCGGTCGATGTAGATGATGTCACGCCCGTCGAGCCGTTGTGTCACGAGATGGGCGGACCACAGCTTGTCAAAAAGTGTCTGGGGCTGATAGGGCGATACCGACATCGCTATACTCCGCAAAAATTGGTCGAAGGAACCGGCACCGGCGTCACCACGCCGCGGGCACGAAACTGAAGCGTCCGGATTTCTCGTTCACATAGCCGCAATAGGGGGCGCCAAAATGCATCGGCATGATCAGGGCATGGGTCGCGGCGGCCTGCGCCAGAAGCCGGGCGCGGGTTTCGCGGGCTTCGTCCGGCAGCACGCAGTATCGCGAGTTGAGGGTCGGATCGGTGATCTGAAAAGGATTGTGCATCACGTCCGCGGCAAATATTCCATGTTCGCCGTGAGATCGCAGGTGATACATCAATTGTCCTGGCGTGTGCCCCGGCGCCCGCTCTGCGACGAGGCAGCCCGCGACCTCGTCGCCGTCACCGGCGCTGATTGTCATACCGGCTTCAATCAACGGGACTACGCTGTCAACGTAGGAGCCGCCGTTCACGCCAGTCTCACCGCGCGCGTAAGCTGAGGCGAGCGCTGATGCATCCACCATCGGCAGCACATGCATTGCGCGGGGAAATGTCGGCACCCAGCCCTTGTCAGTGAGCGTCGTATTCCACCCCACGTGATCCGCATGAAGATGTGTGTGAACCACATGAGTCACGCACTCGGGCGTTGCGCCGGTCGCCATGAACCACTCCATCCACAAGGAGTTCAGCATGTTCTGGCGCTCGGCGGAGCGCGTCTTGCGGTTTCCGACCCCTGTGTCGATCAGGATCACCTTGTTGTCGATTTCGACCATCCAGATCTGCACTGTCACGATCAGCTTGTTGGCTTGAGGACTCCAGTGATGTGGGGCCAGCCAGTGGGCCTGCTCCTCGAGATCGGATAATGCGAGGTCGGGGAACAGGAAAGCCGGATGGTGCGTCGGGCCTGAATACTCGATCACGGTTGTGACGCGCGCATCGCCGATCATGCGGGAGTGTATCATCGTCAGCCTTCCGCACCCGGGGACGCATCTGGGAATGGTGGCGCTTGCCCGGCAGCCGGCGGGCTCTCGAAAACGTTCAGCATCGTGGCGATCATTGTGTAATAGCCCAGGATCCCCAGCAATTCGACGGTCCCCGCATCGCCGAGGAAAGCGTGCAGATCCTGATACGTCGTATTGGAGACGCGCAGGGTTGTATGAAGTTCGGTGACGAACGCGTAGACCGCGCGCTCGTCGGCCTCGGCGAAATCCGGCGTGCCACACGCGTGAACCACATCGATGACGGCCGGCGACAAACCCGCACGCTCGGCAATCGGCCGATGGGCCGACCATTCATACTGACAACGCCAATGCGCAGCCGTGATCAGGATGACCAGTTCCGAGAGGCGTGCCGGGAGGGACGTTCCAAACCGGCAATGGGCGCCCAATTGCTGTGCGATGTCGCCAAAGGCAGGCGCGTGGAGAAAGATCTCGAACGGCCCACGTGTCGCGCCGACGCCTCGCGGACCGGCCTGTATCCGCCGCCTCAGCTCAGCCTGGGCAGGTGTCAGGTTGCCATCTGTGAGAACAGTCAATCGCATCGTTAAGCCTTGGATGATCGAGCGGTCTAGACAAGTCGTACCCAAATAGATAATAATTAATCCAATGAACATCCAATACTAAAATAAGTATAAAAGATACTTGGATGGCTATGGGTAGGGAGCAGTTAGATATGCGCGAAATTGACTCTGGGATAACTTTACAGAAGCTCGAGATATTTTGCTGCGTCGCGGAACTCGGAAGCGTCACGCGGGCGGCTGAACGCATCGGAATTGCCCAACCGGTCGTGACCGCCCACATTCGCAGTCTTGAGACAAAGCTTGGTGTCCGGCTGGTCGGCCGAACCGGTCGCAACATCAGCCTGACGGAAGCCGGTCAACGGGTATTCTCGTGGGCATCCGAGGTTGTGGCGAGCAAACGGCAGATGGAACGCGAGATCCAGAGCCTGGTGGGCGGCGCCCTTGCCAACGTGTCGGTTGCGGCATCGATCACCACCGGTTCGTACATGCTGCCGGACGTCGTGATTGCCTTTCACAGCTCGCACCCGGAAGCCACCATTTCCACGCATGTGTCCAACTCGCGATCAGCCTCTGAGGCCGTGCGCAACGGAGAATGCGATTTTGGTCTCATGATCCCGGAAGATGAGAATGCGTCGAAGGATCTGATTGTCGAGGCGTTGTGGAGCGAGCCGCTGATCCTGGTCGCATCGCCCACCACGCGCATTGTCGGAGAGACAGTCGATATTGCCGGCTTGGCCGGCCTCCCGTTCGTGACGGGCCCACGCTCGCTCACGCGCCGGGTCGCGGAGGACGCAAAGCTCCTCGATCTCGGCGTCGTGCGTCATAACATCGTGCTCGAACTCGGCCATCCAGAATCGATCAAGCGCGCCGTTCGCTCGGATGTCGGTGTCAGCCTGCTGTTTGAAACGGCCGTCCGCGAAGAGCTGGAGCGCGGTCTGTTGAACCGCATTGCGGTTCCCGGATTGGACCTCTCCATTCCAATCGTTCTGGTCTACCGGCGCGACAAGAGTTTCAGCCGGCTGCAGAGCGCGATGATCGAGAAAATTCGGGGCTTGGCGCCGCAAAATGCTGCGGTCAAGCCATCCGCGTCGCGCACCGCGTCTCCAAAACTCGCGTGGACACGCACTGGCGGGCGTAGCACGGCCGAATAATTCCGGCGACCTGCTCCTGGTGTTCGACACCTCAAACTTTGAGAAGAGCATGATCAAATCCAGTGGGACTGGCCTGAACAGACGGGCGCTGATCAGTGGCGACGTTGCCGCCGGCATTGTGCTGACAGGCCTTGGCATTTTCATCCTCACCCAGACTCAACGGTGGGCGTTCTCGAATGCGGACGGACCCGGGCCAGGCTTCTTTCCATCCTGGTACGGTGTCGCCATCATCCTGCTGTCGATCGCGCTCATCGTCGGGAAACTGCGCCAGCCGAGCACCGGCGAACGGCAGCCCATTGACTGGCGCTCGATCGCCCGTGTCATGCTGACCTGGGGCGCCTTCTGCCTCACAGTCGTTCTGCTTGAGCCGCTCGGTTTTGCCATCGGGTTTACTCTTCTGACCATCGTTCTCATTCGCTTCGTGTTCGAGAAATCGTGGCGTGCGGCAGTGGTGACAGGCGTCCTGAGTTCGCTTGCGTTCGAGCTCATCTTTCCATTCGCGCTCGGCGTTCAGCTCCCCGTCGGCTTGGTAGGTTTCTGACGATGGACACGTTCTCCGGCCTTCTCCACGGCTTCTCAGTCGCCTTTCAGCCCGCAAACTTGTTCTGGTGCTTTGTCGGGTGTTTCCTTGGCACCATCGTGGGCATCTTGCCGGGGCTTGGTCCCGCGGCGACGATTGCGATGCTGCTGCCGCTCACCTTCCAGATGGACCCCTCTGGCGGCATCATCATGCTGTGCGGGATCTATTACGGCGCCAAGTATGGCGGATCGACCACCTCGATCCTGCTTAACATGCCCGGCGAGGCCTCGTCCGTGGTCAGTTGCCTCGACGGGTACCAGATGGCCCGCAAGGGTCGCGCCGGGGCAGCACTGGGCATCGCGGCGATCGCCTCGTTCATCGCCGGCACCGTTGGTGTGGTTGCTCTCACGGTTGTGGCGCCGCCCATCGCTGCGTTCGCTCTGTCATTCAGTTCACCCGAGTACTTCGCTCTCATGTGCCTGGGTCTGTCACTTGTCGTACTGTTGACCGGTCCTTCTCTCGTGAAGGGATTGCTTTCACTGCTGATCGGCCTCTGGCTCGCCAGCATCGGAACGGACCTGTTTACCGCACAATCGCGCTTCACGTTTGGTCGCAGCGAGCTTCTGGGCGGGATCGAATTCATGATTGTAGCGATCGGAGTCTTCGCCCTGAGCGAAGTGCTGGCCAGTATCGAGAACCGCGAACAGACCCGCCTTCTTCCGGTTCCCCGGGGGTTGCGCAATCTGCTTCCGAGCTGGGAAGAGTTGAAGGCGTGCCGCTTTGCGTTCCTCAATGGCTCGGTTGTCGGTTTTATCGTCGGTGTCCTGCCCGGGGCTGGATCCGCCATTGCGTCGTTTATCTCCTACGGTGTCGAGAAGGCAGTTTCTCGCCATCCGGAGAAGTTCGGTACCGGTGTCCCGGAAGGGTTGGCAGCGCCTGAGGGTGCCAACAACGCAGATACCGGCGGGGCGCTCGTGCCTCTGCTCACGCTCGGCATCCCGGGCGGCGGGACGACCGCAATCCTGCTCTCGGCTCTCGTTTTTTGGGGAATCAAGCCGGGCCCGCTCATGATCACGGAATCGCCTGATATCTTCTGGGGCCTCGTGGCGAGCATGTATATCGGCAACGTCGTGCTGCTCATTCTGAACCTGCCGCTGGTTCCGCTGTTCGCGCAGATCCTGCGCATTCCTGTCTATGTCCTGTTTCCGCTGATCTTCGGCATCGCCATCGTGGGCGCCTACAGTACGTCAGGACAGATTTTCGACGTGGCGCTGCTCGCGATCTTCGGATTACTCGGCTACCTGATGGTGAAGTTCGGATTTCCGACTGCGCCCTTGATCCTCGGCTTCGTGCTGGGTGATCCCATGGAGCGTGCCCTTCGTCAGTCCCTGATGATGTCACAGGGTGACTTCTTGCCGATGCTATCGCGTCCACTCGCGGCAGGAATGCTGTGCCTCGCGGTTCTGATCCTGCTCGTCCCCTTTCTGGGACAAATCAACCGGTGGCGCGTGCGGGCCATTACCGAGACCGTCTAGTCGACACACCAACCGACACCATCCCGCCAAGACAATAAGGAGGAAACGACCATGCTGAAATTTACGCTTCTGGGCTCCGCCCTTGCTCTCCTGCTCCAGGTCCCGCTTGCGCCTGCCATGGCCGAGTTCAAGCCCACGCGACCGATCGAAATCGTCGTTCATGGCGGTCCGGGTTCAGGCAATGACCTCTTCGCGCGCTCTATCATCGCGATCGTCGAGCAGGAGAAGCTTGCGCCCGTCCGCATGCAGGTGGCCAATAAGCCGGGCGGCGGCAGCACGACAGCGTCCGCCTATCTGGCAAGCAAGAAAGGCGACCCCCACACGATTGGCGTCTTCACCAATATCTGGCTCACCGATCCGCTGCTGCAGGAAGAGGCCAATAACCCCTTGACCAGCATGACGCCGATCGCGCGCATGCTTGTTGAGCCCGCCCTTCTGGTAGTCAAAGCGGATTCGCCCTACAAATCGCTGCAGGATCTGATCAATGCGGCCAAGGAAAAGCCAGGCCAGATCAAGCAGTCTGGCGGCAGCATCACGGCACGTGAAAACATCATCCGGCAGCTGATCGCCGGCGCAACTGGTGCACGCTGGTCGTTCATCTCGTTCCCATCCGGTGGGGAGCGTCTCGCGGCGCTGCTCGGAGGCCACGTCGACCTGATGATTCTCGAGCCCGGTGAGGCAAACGAGCAGATCAGAAGTGGCAAGCTGCGTGTTCTTGCTCAGGTTGCAGAGACGCGCCTCGAAACTTTCAAGGACGCACCCACTCTGCGCGAAGCCGGCGTCTCGATTCCCAACGTGCCGCAGACGCGCGGGATCGTAGCACCTCCCGCCGTTTCTGAGGATTCCGCCAAATACTACGAGGACCTCATGGCGCGGGTGGTCAAGACCGAGGCGTGGAAGAAGTACCTGGAGACCAACTTCTTCGACGGGTCATTCGCCAATTCCAAGGACACGCGCGAATTCCTCGTCTCTTACCAGGATGACATCCGTGGTTATCTCAAGGAAAGCGGCGCGAAAGTCGTCCGCTGAGAATTCCTCCAGAAACCCCATGGCGGCGATTGCCGCCATGGGGTTCAGACTCGTCGAACAAGGGCAAAGGTCTCATGAGTGATCGGAAGTGTGGCGATGCCGTCCATCGCCTGATGGAACATGACGGCGCGACGATCGAGGTGCTAGATCAGGGTAGCGGCCCCGCCATCATCCTGTTGCCTTCGCTGGGCCGCGCTGCCCGTGATTTCGATCCCATTGCACAACGGCTTGCCGAGGCGGGCTTCCGCGTTCTGCGACCGGAGCCCCGCGGAATCGGCGACAGCACCGGCACGCTGGAGGGAATCGATCTTCACACCTACGCGGCCGATGTCGCCGCCGTGATCGAGCACCATGGTGCAGGGCCCGCCTTCGTGGTCGGACATGCATTCGGCAACCGCGTCGCGCGGATGCTTGCCACCGACCGGCCGGATCTCGTGCGTGCGGTCAGTCTCATTGCGGCCAATGTGGGCATAGCGCCAAGTCCACCGCACGTGCGCGAGGCCATCCGCAAGAGCGCCAACCCCGCTCTGCCAGACGCTGAGCGACTCGAGGCGCTGCAATTCGCTTTCTTCGCGCCAGGCAACGACGCTTCCGGCTGGCTTGTCGGCTGGTATCCGGAGGTCCTTGCGGCTGAGCGGCTCGCTGGCGATCGCACCCCGCGCGATGAAGACTACGCGGCTGGGACGGCTCCTGTCCTTTATCTTCAACCAGATCACGATCCGCTCGCGCATGTGGAGGATGCTCATGCCTTCAAGCGCGCCCTGGGCGAGCGTGTGACCGTCATCATCGTGCCTCACGCAAGCCATGCGGCGATTGCCGAACAACCGACATTCATTGCCGATGCCCTGATCGCGTACGCGCGTCGGACGTTGTCGCTCGCGGAGGCGGTTGATGCCGGCTGACAGGGCCGGTTGGACGGAAGGCGGAGGTGTCAGCCTCCGCTTTCGCATCAGCGGTGAAGGCTCGAAGAGCCTGATCCTGTTCCACGGCCTGACCGGCACGCTGGAGACGTGGGATCCGCTGATTCCCACGCTGTCATCGGGTTTTCGCATTCTGCGCGCAGACCAGCGCGGCGCAGGCCAGTCGGAGAAGGTCCGCCAACCCTATACGCTGGCGGACCTTGTGCATGACGCCGAGCAGGTGATCGAAGCGGCGGGGTTGGCACCGCCCTATTATGTCGGCGGCATCGCGTCCGGCACGGCGATCGCGTTGGCTTATGCCGACCGTCGACCGGATGCGGTCGCTGCTTTGGCGCTCTGCGCGCCAGCCTTAAGGACAGAGGCGACCCGTGTGCGGGCTATGATGGAGAGATCGGAGCGCGCCGCCAGAGACGGAATGCGGGCAATCGCAGACGAGACGATCGCTCGCTCGTATCCAGCCCACATGGCTCACGACCAGGACGGCTATCGCGCCTACCGGTCAAGCTTTCTGGCGATTGACCCTGTCGCCTACGGACACGCCAATCGCGTGCTCAGCGCGGTTGATCTCGAGGGTGCAATGGCTTCCCTTCCTCAGCCTGTTCTGTTGATCGCCGGCGCGCATGACCTCCTTCGCCCACCCGATGCGGTGCGCCCGCTCCAGGCGGCATTTCGCCATGGCGAGATGATTACCCTTGCGACCTGCCATCAGATGGCTCTCCACGCGCCGGAGGCTGTCGCAAATGCCATGCTGACGTTCTTTCACCGGCATTGATGCCGGAACCTATCCTCTTGCCTCCGGAGATTGTCCATGTCCGCCCCGACACCTTTTTGCCTTCGACAATCGGAGGGCGTCGCCCGCATCGATCTTGGACGGCCTGAGGAGGGCAATGCGCTCACCCGCCAGATGATGGTTCAGCTTGCCGACCAGATCGGCGCGCTGAGCGACGATTCGAGCGTTCACGTCATCGCCATCGAGGGAAAGGGCCCGATGTTCTGTCGCGGCCGCGACGGTCGCGGCGAATCGGCGGGCGACATGACCGCCTATGACATGCGCACGAAACTGTTTCAGCCGGTTCTCGACACCTATGCGGCGATTGCGGCCGCAACGGTTCCTGTTGTTGCTCTTGTTCATGGTCCGGCTATCGGCTTTGGAGCGGCGCTCGCGAGCGCCTGTGACGTCACGCTCGCCGCCGAGACCGCGACCTTCGCCTTTCCGGAGATCGCGCACGGCATTCCGCCCACCTTGGCGATGTCGGGCGTGTTCGGAAAAATTTCTCCAAAGGCACTTTCATACCTGATCTATTCCGGCCGCACAGTCGACGCGCGCGAGGCTGTTGCCATCGGAATTGCCAGCCAGCGTTTCCCCGACGAGACATTCGAGGCGTCGTCCGATGCCTTTCTGGCGGACCTTGCGGCCAAGAGCCGTCCCATCCTGGAAACGATCAAGCGGTTCGATACCGCCGCCAAGGACCTCGGCCCGGCCCTTCGCGGGGACTACGCCGGAACGCTGATGGCACTCATGCGAACGGCCCGATAGGCAGAGACAGGGTCCGGTCGACAGAACGGGAGCGGTCTTGCTGCAGGCAGGGGTGCGGCATCGGTGCGTCCATGTCATTGTGCTGATGTCCGCGCAGCTTGCCCGAAGGATTTCCCATGAGTCTGATCGACACTCGGCGTCACCAGATGTTTCCCGTCCTCGATGCCGCGCAGATCGCAACCGCTAGGCGTTTTGCCAGCGGGGCCGAGCGCCGGTTCACGCCGGGAGAACTCGTCTACAATGTGGGCGACCTCAATGCTCCGTCCTGGCTTGTCCTCAAAGGCTCGATCGATGTCATCCGTCGCGATGGGCTGGGACACGAAGAGGCCATTACCGCCCATGGCGTCGGTCAGTTCTCGGGTGAGGTCAGTCAGCTTGCAGGCCGAGGGTCGCTTGCGGCCGGCAGGGCGGGTGCCGATGGATGTGTGGCAGTCCCGCTCGACCCACCTCACTTGCGGGCGCTCCTGATCGGATCTGCCGATCTCGGCGAGATCGTGATGCGTGCGCTGATCCTGCGCCGGGTCGGGCTCATCGAAGGCGGTTCGGCCGGCTCGGTGCTGGTGGGCCGACCCGGTGAGGCCGAGTTCGTGCGACTTCAGGGCTTTCTCGCACGCAACGGCTACCCCAACACCATTCTCGATGCCATCGATGACGAAGGCGCCGCCATCGTCGAACGCATGGGCATCCAGCCGGACGAGTTGCCCCTGATGATCTGTCCGACGGGCACCGTGCTCAAGCGGCCCACGGATGCAGAGGCCGGCATTTGTCTCGGCATGACGCCTGAGCTGGATCCTGGCCACATCTATGACGTCGCCGTGGTGGGGGCGGGTCCGGCGGGACTGGCGACGGCGGTCTACGCCGCATCGGAAGGGCTGAACGTGTTGGTGATGGACCAGCGTGCCATGGGCGGTCAGGCTGGCGCATCGGCTCGCATCGAGAACTATCTTGGGTTTCCAACCGGGATCTCGGGCCAGGCCCTTGCGGGACGGGCCTACAATCAGGCGCAGAAGTTCGGCGCCGAACTGGCGATCCCACTGGAGGTCAGGCGGCTGATCTGCCCGGAGGCTGCGTCATCCGACAACACGCCTCTTCGGCTCGAACTGTCCAACGGCCAGATCGTTCAGGCACGCAGCGTGGTGGTTGCCTCGGGTGCGCGCTACCGCCGGCCGGAGATTCCGAATCTCGCAACCTTCGAAGGTGCGGGCGTGTCCTACTGGGCCTCGCCAGTCGAGGCGCGGCTCTGCGAGGGCGAGGACGTCGCTCTTGTCGGGGGCGGAAATTCCGCCGGTCAGGCGGTGGTTTTCCTCGCGCCCAAGGTGAAGCGCCTCCACCTCATTATCCGCGGCAAGGGGCTTGAAGCCTCAATGTCGCGCTACCTCATCGAGCGCATTTCCGCACTCGGCAACGTCGAGATCCATGTCGGCACCGAGGTCGCCGACCTTGAGGGCGACAGAGAAAAGGGCCTGATCGCTGCGGTGTTCCGGGACCGCGACACGGGCGTGGCTCAGCGTTGCCCGCTTCGGCACCTCTTCCTGTTCGTGGGCGCCGATCCCAATGCCGACTGGCTCGCAGGCTGTGTCAGTGTCGACAAACACGGCTTTGTCATCACAGGATCCTCCACGGCGCATCCAGATGAATTTCGAGGCCGGTCCGTCCTCCCATTGGAGACGGATCGCGCGGGCGTCTTCGCCATCGGCGATGTGCGGGCGGGGTCCACCAAACGGGTCGCGGCCGCAGTCGGCGAGGGGGCCGCGGTGGTTGCGCAGATCCATACCTATCTGGCGGCCGTCAACGCGACGCCCTGACGGTCCAGCGGTGAGCCTTCATCGTCCTGGGTCAAGCGCGCAAACCCCCGCGGTCTACGGCTCGCAATCGCAGCATTTTGTCCGCAGGGGAAATTTCTTCTGAGTTTGCAGCGGGAACTAGCAGATATCGTCCCCGCGAGACCGTTCTATAAAAAGAACATTTCGGTTGTGAAGAAGGAAAATCAAAGGTACCTCCTCTCTCGCGGTCGCCGATCTCGTCTACCAGCCCACTCCGTCGATCCCGCATCCGATTGTCATTGGGTCAATCGCATTGGCTGCCACCGGTTGAGCCGGCGATCGGTGGGTTCCGCGCAGGCGCGCCAGCCGATCGCAAGCTTGCTCTTGTGGCTGACCCCCTCAGCTACACGTCCAATAGATGGAGACCCGCCATGACAACACTGCTTCCTGATACCATCGACCTGTTGGCCGGCATCGAGCCCGGCTCGCGACTTGATGCCCTTCGCAATAGGCGTTCGGAGGCCCGCAAGAACGCACAGGACAGCTATCTTGCCCTGTTTGAGAGTGAAGAGCTCGAGTCGGTGAGCGCTCTTGAGCGTTTTGCCGTGGCGTCCTTTGTGACCGGGCTCCACGGCGACAAGGGCATAGCGGACTTCTATGCGTCCGGTCTGCGCCGGCGCGCCGCCCACGGCATCGTGGAGACTGTTGCAGGCGAGGTTGCGCGTGGCGCGACAAGCGGGCCCTATGGGAGCTATCCGGCCGGGCCCCTGTCGTCGGAAGATCAGCCCGGTCTGGCGTTTGCGGTGTCTCCGGCCGGCCGCGAAACCTTGGGAGAGAAGCTGGCCGCAGCCTTTGACCATGCTCATCGACTTGTCTTCAGCCCGCGCGATTCCTCGCCTGAAGCGCTCCAGGCGTTGCTGCAGGCGGGATGGAGCACGACCGGAATCGTCACGCTTTCGCAGCTGGTGGCGTTCCTGTCCTTTCAGATCCGCGTGATCGCCGGCTTGCGTGCTCTTCTGGCCGCGCCTGCGGCAAGCTCCAAGGATGACGTCGCACTTGAACTGGCCAGCGCCGTCGCGTCAGGCCGGTTGTAAGCAGGAGACATTCACATGACAGATCGCATCTTAACCCACCCCAACAACCATGAGCCCGTGGCTTTCACCCAGGATGAACTGGGATGGCTGCCCTGGCTCGAACCCATCGCCGAGACCGAGCTGACCGATCGCCACTGGGCAGGCCTCGTCGACGCCTCGCGCGCGAAGTCGCCCTACTTCATGCTGCTGGCCCGCGACCCGGACATCCTCGGAGCGCGCACGCGTACCGACAAGGACATCTTCTATAATATCAAAGACGGCCTTCCTCGCGCGGAGCGCGAGCTTGCAGCGACCGCCACGTCGCGAGAGAATGGCTGCATCTACTGCGCGTCTGTCCACTCGCGATTTGCGACCACGCATTCCAAGCGCAAGGGCGACGTGCAACGGCTTCTCGACGAGGGTGTGCCAGTCGATATCGACAAGCGCTGGAACGCAATCATTGCGGCATCCGTTGCGCTGACGCAGACGCCCGTCAGTTTTGGCGGTGGCGAGATTGAGCAACTGCGCGAAGCGGGCCTCGCCGATGATGAAATCATCGACGTGATCAATGGTGCTGCGTTCTTCAACTGGGCGAACCGTCTGATGCTGTCGCTCGGAGAGCCGGAGCTTTCTGCAAAGGCCTCATAGTGAACGCGAGTGTGCACCGGCGTCTGGCAGGGCGCCGGCTGCGCCGGGGCAGGCTTCACTCGGCGACGAGCCTCCACGGTTGCTTGGGCAGATGCGAAGAGGCGAGGCGGATCCCGAACACATCAGCGAGCCATGATGGGGTCAGCACGTCTTGCGGGCAGCCGCGGGCGACAAGGCGACCGTTCCACAGAAGTGCTAGATCGTCGGCCAAGCTCGCCGCAAGCTGCAGATCATGCAGGACGGCCACGACCGCCAACCCGGAATCGGCGAGACGGCGCGCTTCCTGTAGCAGCCCAAGCTGGTGTTTGAGGTCGAGGCTCGCGATCGGTTCGTCGAGAAACAGAACCTGTCGATGTTCCACGGTGGCACCCGCCGTGAGTTGCGCCAACACGCGGGCGAAATGGACGCGCTGGCGCTCCCCGCCGGAGAGCGTCTGATAGTTTCGGCCCCCGAAATCCGCGATGTCCGCCCGCGCGAGCGCTGCCTCGACGTGTTGCAACCGATCGTCGGCCGTGAGCCCGATGCCGATGCCCTCGACGCCGAGGCGCACGACTTCCAGCACGGTGAATGGAAGGCTGAGCTGCGAGGATTGCGACATGACGGCCCGCAGATGCGCGATCCGCCATGCCGATGTTTCGCGCAAGAACCGTCCGTCGAGACAGACTTCGCCGCAAGTCGGAGTCAGCTCGCCGCATAACACCCGCAGCAGTGTTGATTTGCCGGCCCCATTGGGACCGACAATGATGCTCAAACGGCCAGCGTCCGCCTGGAAGTCGATCTTGTCCACGAGCCAGCGTCCGGCGGCCCAATAACCGATGCCCCGTGCATCCAGCACAGCGCTCATTGCAATGCACCGCCCTGATGCCGCAGGAGAAGCCACAGGAAGAAGGGCGCGCCGATGGCGGCCGTCAGGATCCCGATCGGCAGCTCTGCGGGGGCAACAATGACACGGGCGATGCTGTCGGCCGAGATGAGCAATGTTGCGCCGAGCAATGCGGAAGCCGGCAGCAGCAAGCGATGATCGGGACCGGCGATCAACCGCAGCACATGCGGCACCACGATTCCAACAAAGCCGATGATGCCCGCGCAGGCGACCGACGCACCAACGGCGACCGCGACGAGAAAGATGGCGGCGGCTTTCATCCGCTGGACCGGGATACCAAGGTGAAATGCTTCGGCTTCGCCAAGGGCCAGCGCGTTGAGTGCGCGCGCCAGAAAAGGTGTCGCGAGAAGCATCGGCAGGATCAAGGGAGCGACCGTCTTCGCTTTAGTCCAGGTCGCGCCACTGAGCGACCCCAGCGACCAGAATGACAGGTCGCGCAATTGCCGGTCATTGCTCAGATAGGCGAACAGGCCCATTCCCGCCCCCGCAAGCGCACCGAATGCGACACCGGCGAGCAACATGGTGGCAACGGAGGTTCGGCCACCCCGGGTCGCGACGAGATAGAGGCCCAGGGTCGTGAGAAGCCCACCCAGGAACGCACCAACCGGCAGCGCTGCAAAGGGCAACGCCCCGGTGGACGACGACAGTAGGTTGTCGCCCAGCATGATGGTGGCGGCTGCCGCCAGTGCAGCCCCGGCCGAGACACCGACGAGACCGGGATCGGCAAGCGGATTGCGAAACAGGCCCTGCATGAGAGCGCCCGAGGCCGCCAAGGCAGCTCCGACCAGGGCGCCCAAGATAACCCGTGGCAACCGGACCTGAAGAACAACCAGCCCATCACCGCCCGGCGCATTCCAAGACTGGCCGAGGACGGCCAGGACACGCGCCAGCGGGGTTCCGGTGGCTCCGATGCAGAGAGACGCTAGCACCGAGGCTGCGAGACCCCCCGACAGGGCCGCAAGGACCAAGCTGGGTCGGCGTCGCCACAGCGATGGAACTGGCCGCGCGGCTATCCTCGCAACGGTCATGGTTTCTGAGCAGTGCCGAGCAGTCCCGGATACAGCGCCATCATCAGATCGCGCGCAGCCGACGGCGTGCGGGGGCCGAAGCCGAGAAGATAGAGCCCGTCCATGACGACGAGCCTGCGGCCGGCCGCAGCGGGTGTCGCGGCAAAGGATGGGAGCGCGAAGGGGTCGCCGGCCGGGCCACCCGGGCCGTGGGTCATCATGACGATCGCCTCGGGCGCTGCGGCGATGATCCCTTCGTCCGACAGCGGCTTCCAACCGGAAAGGGTGGACGCTGCATTGGTCGCACCTGCCAGCGCCAGCATCGCATCGGCGGTCGTGCCGCTGCCACCCACAAGCGGCCTGCCGTTTTGAAGTGACAGCACGAACAGGACGCGCAGGGGCGCGGGAACCCGCGTCCGCAGATGCGCCAAGTCCGCAAACGCGCGATCGACTTCATCGCGCAGAACAGCGCCGCGTTCCTGCGCACCTAAAGCGTTGGCGATATCGCGGATGCGGTCGGCAATGCCTTCCGGGCTTGGCATGTCATTGACGCGGATAATCGGAATGCCGGCTTGCTCGATCAGCAGCAAGGTGTCGGGCGGCCCTGCGCCTTCACCGGCAAGGACCAGGGTCGGACTGAGAGAGAGGATGCCCTCGGCGCCGAGAGCGCGAACATATCCGATATTCGCCTTTGTCTTGAGCGCCTCCGTCGGGAATTGACTGGTCGAGTCAACTCCGACGATCTCACTTTCCATCCCCAGACGGTAGAGGATTTCCGTAACCGCCCCGCCGACGCTGACGATCCGGCGCATGGGGGCTGCGTGCAGGGGAGCGACGACCAGACTGAGAGCGCCTGTCAGCAGAAGCGCGCGACGGGAGAGATGCGGCATCGAGAGAATTCCTTGGCGGCGCGCGCCGGCTTTTCGGCGCACCATCGCGGAGAGGGCCGTCAGCCGAAGACGACGGTCACGCGGTTTTGAACGAAGCGGAAGGCTTCGGCTGCCGCGGCGTCGGCGCGGTCTTCCTCGCAGGGCGACAATGCGACCGCATTGAAATCAGAAAGAAACGTGCGCCAGCTCAAAGCGCGCCCATCGGGATGTCCGGCGAGATGCCGCGCGCCGAAATCAGCACCCAGCCCCAGTTTCTGCGCCATCTTGAACAGAAAGGCCGCGCCAAGATTGGAGCCTTCGGCGACGTAGAGCCAACCCAGCGCCTCGGGCAGCTCGAACGCGCCGCGTCGGTCCGTCAAAGATTCGCGATTCAGCCCGAGATCGGCAAGGTCCTGATCGATCAGCCCAAAACGTGCGCGTTGCGCTAGGCCGGGGAGCAGAGCGTTGAGCACAGGACTTTGGTAGACGCTCTCGACCCGCTGCAGAAAGGGGTGCTGCACCTGCAGAAACAACCCGTAGCGTTCCCTCGTCTCGAACGGCCGGCTTCTCATCATGCCCTTATCGAGCGTCTCGTGAAGATGGTGCGTATGAGCGCGCAACCGGACGGAGCGGAGTGTCGGTTCGGTCTCGAGGGCTGACGCTGTCATGGGGACTCATTCCCGGGTGATCGCCTGGATCGGCTTGTGACAGTCAATAGCCGCAACACGGCATTGAAGTAAAGATCGTGGGCAGATCAAATAACGAAACTTATCGCCATTTAGTACTCTGGCATCGTTCTAAAATGCGCTCGATACTGCTTAAATCGGAAGCGTATTCGAGAATGTTGTGGGGACGTTGCAAAAGGAGGTGCGGGAGAATGACCTAGATTATAATTGTTATAATTTAAATCTATCAGATTTTTCAAAGATTTATACCCATTTTTACTCGACAGTGGTCTCGTCGCGACTTAAAGGAAACGCACCTTCCGCAGGCCCGTTCCAGTTTAAGAGCGTGTCCGCAAACCGAGGCCGTCATGTCAGGATGCGACGCGAACAAAATCTCGAGTCTGTCCAGCCAGTCCGGAACGACCGCGGGTTTCGAGCGATGTTGACCCAAGTCTGACACCGCCGCGCTGAACCCACGACCTCTTCAAAGTCCTTTCGCCTGATTACGGGAACGATGATCCATGCCCGATTCCGCGACCACGCTCACCATCGATGCCTCCGCTGCCGTTGGAAATTTCGATCTTGAGACGTTCCTGGCTGACTTCTACAGCGGTCTCCCGGTGGCAAGTTATGCATTCTACGGCGGGACGCCCGATCAGGCTTATGGTCAGACATATTACATGAACGGAAGTCAGCTCGCCTTCACGTTCGCCAACAGCAACAAGATCGTCCTCATTGACGGGGTCGATCTTGCCTATGACGGCATCCACAGCCCCGGCAATGGCCATGGCATCACCGGTACGATCAACAGCATCACGTTCGGCACCACCAACGCCGATACGCAGCCGAGCGATGGCGCGGCAGGGCATGGGGTGCTGACGGGTGTCAACAGCGAGGTTGTCTTCTCAGGATGGGCAACGAGTTCCGCGGTGGGCGCGGGGACGCTGCCGAGCAATGCCGTCTATACCCTCTACAATCAATTGCTGAAGGGCGGCACCGATGCCGCGTCCGTGCCGGCTCTGGCCGCGACGATCGCAGGCTACACCCATCAGATCATCGGCTCGCAGTTCGACGACGCACTGGCGGGAGGCGCCTATAACGACACCATCGACGGCGGTAACGGCCAGGACACGATCAGCCTTGATGGCCAGCGAGCCGATTATCAGATCGTGCGGAACAACGATGCGAGCTTCACGATCACTGACCAGAGGAGCGGCGCTCCGAATGGTGTCGATACGGTCAAGAATGTGGAGAGCTTCGCGTTCGCCGATGGCGTTGTCGCGGCGGCCGATCTGGTGGCGCCCGACAGCAACGATCCGGATCCGGCTTCCTTCATGACGATTGACGCCTCAGGCGCCAGCACGGGTATCAATGTCGAGGCGTATATCCGTGGCGGCTTCCTGTCCGACACGACCGGTGGCGGGATGCCCGTTTTCGACAACGGGAGCACTTTCTCGGGTGCTGAGATGATTGTCGGATTCGGCAACACGGCCGCGTCCAAATACGTGCTCGCACACGGTTCTCTCGAGTATTACTTCGGAACCCACACGGTCTGGGGTGAAATCAACACCATCGAATACGGAACCCGCGGAGGAGGCACCTACGATTCAAACGGCTTCTTCAGCGGCGGCGATGTCGAACTGAAGATCACCGGCCTGTCCCTCGTCAATGCCAAGCCCGCAAACGCGACCGACGAAGCCGAAATCGAGCTGAATGGACCGGTGCACAACTTCGCTCTCGCGCATATGTACGGAGCCGCAGCGGATGCCGCAAAGCTTGCCAAGTATGCCGATGCTCTCGATGGGCAAGGCCAGCACTTCATCGGTTCGGCTTTCGCCGATGTGTATGGGGGCACGGACCATGACGACTGGATCGAAGGCAAGGGAGGCGCGGACCAGATCCTCGCTTCCAGGGGCAACGACACGATCGATGGGGGCGCCGATTCCGATACAGTGATATTCACGGGCGCGAAGGCCGACTATACGCTGGCCAAGGATGCGGGCGGAATCGTGACAGTCGTTCGCAAGGACGGCCTGGGCACCACCACACTGAGAAACACCGAGATCGCGCATTTTAGCGATGTGGCGGTGGACCTTGACACCCTGGCCGAGGAGGCCGCAGGGCAACCTCCGCAGGATGTCGCGCTGTCGAATCTCGCCATCGCGGAGAACGCGGCCGTGGGCACCGTGGTAGGCACGCTCTCGGCGACGGACCCGGAAGGAAAGGCCGTCACCTATCGGTTGACCAATGCTGCCGGCGACCGCTTCGCGCTGGTGGACAATGCGATCGTCGTTCATGGTGCGCTCGACTACGAGTCCTTCGGACACCATTTGATCGGCGTGGAGGCGCGCGATGCTGATGGGAACGCGACGGCAGCGACTTTCACCATCGCCGTCACCGACGTCAACGAAGCGCCCTCACAGCTCTTTCTGTCGAAAGCGCATATCAGTGAAAATGCCGAAGTGGGAACGCGGATCGGCACTCTCTCGGCCCTTGATCCGGAGGGGGACGCCATCAAATTCTCGCTTCTGTCCAATGCGGCCGGACGATTCAAATTGGTTGGCAACAAGATCGAGCTTGCGAATGGCCTCGACTTTGAAAAGGCCCAGTCCCACACGATCACCGTTCAGGCGACGGACGCCAAGGGTCTGTCGATTCAGCAGAAAATCACCATCGCGGTCGATGACGTGGCCGAGACGATCGTTGCCAAGAGCAGTGGGGGAACCACCAAAGGCGGCACCGGCGTCGACCTCATTCGCGGCAGCGCCAGGAACGACAAGATCCATGGCGGCGGCGGAAACGACAAATTGTCCGGTGGCCATGGGAAAGATGCGCTTTTCGGCGATGCGGGTTCTGATCGTCTCTATGGAGGAAATGACGCCGACAGGCTCTCGGGTGGCATCGGCAACGACACCCTTTACGGTCAGGCCGGAAACGACCGTCTTTCAGGCGATGCCGGCGCCGACAAGCTCTTCGGTGGTGCGGGTGCCGACACATTCGTCTTCAGCAAGCTTCGCGACAGCACTGTCGCGACAAGCGGACGAGACACCATCGGCGATTTCTCGTTCAAGGCTGGCGACAGGATCGATCTGGCTGGGATCGACGCGAATGTGAATCGGACTGGCAACCAGGCTTTCTCGTTCATCGGCAAATCGGACTTCCACGGGAAATCCGGCGAACTGCGATACGAAAAGGTTGCCGGCCACACCTATGTGTACGGCGATGTGGATGGTGATGGCCTGCCCGATTTCTCACTGCATCTGAACGGATCGCACGCCGTCACCAAAGCCTACTTCATTCTCTGACCATGAAGGCGGCCGAACCTCTCACCCGGTGGCGACATCGCCCCCAGGGCGCACCGCATCTCTGCCTGTCGCATGCGGGTGTCGCCGCAGCGGCGATGGCTGCGCTGCTCGCTCTCACGGCGGGCGCGCGTGCGCAGCGCCTCGACGAGACCGCAGCGGCGGATGACCTGATGATGCTGGACACGATCACGGTGACGGCGACGAAATCCGGCGAGCGGGTCTACGATTCCCTCTCGGGATCGAGCGTGCTGACGGGTACAGACCTGCAGCGCAGTCTCCAGCCCGGCAGTGTGACGGACATCCTGCGCCTCGTGCCAAACGTGACGACTCAAACCTCCGGCGGGGATCCGGGCGCGGGAGTGAATATTCGCGGCCTCCAGGATTACGGGCGGGTGAATGTGCTGGTCGACGGCGCGCGCCAGAATTTCGCGCGCGAGGGGCATGGCGCAAACGGGCAGTTCTATTTTGACCCGGAGATGATGAAATCAGTCGACGTAACCCGTGGGCCCGTCTCAACCATCTACGGATCGGGCGCGATCGGCGGCGTCGTCAGTTTCACAACGCTTGATGCCGGCGACATCCTCAAGGATGACGCGACTCTGGGTGGCCGGATCAAAGGCGTGTGGGACACCAACGGCCCCGCGCCGTTGATCCATGGGGAAGTCGCGGCGCGCTCCGGCACCGCCTTCGACATTCTGGCGGCCGCAACCTTGCGAGCAGCCGGGAACTACACGGACGGTCGTGGCGCCACCGTGGACTTCACCGCGCAGGACCTGCTCTCCGGACTCGTCAAGGCACGGATCAGACCCGCCGACAACCATGAGATCACGCTCTCCGCGCTGCGGATCGGGAACGCTTTCGAGAGCGGGCTCGGCACCATCTACAACACCCGCACGAACGCCGACACCTACACCGCAGGCTATCGCTGGACTCCTGATTCCGACTTCTGGAACCTGAGCGCCAAAACCTATTTCACAACGACGAACGTGGAACAGAGGACGTTGAGCGGTCTCAATGTCGGGGGCCTCAAGACATTTGAGATCGGGACATTCGGCATCGATGCGTTCAACACCTCGCGTTTCGAGACCGGTCCCCTCCGCCATGAGGTCACCGTCGGTGGAGATCTTTTCAACGATCAGGTCGAGACAACCGATTCCTACGGAACCAGTGCTCAACTCACGCCCTCTGGCCGGCGGATGGTGGCTGGCGCCTTCGTTCAGGACAAGATCACTTATGCAAGCTGGCTCGAGATCGTCGGTGCGCTCCGGTACGATTTCTATCGGCTGAGCGGCAATGGCATTGAGAACGAGGGCACGCGGCTCTCACCCAAGATCACCGCTGGCGTCACTCCGTGGGAGCCGGTGACGTTCTATGCGAGTTATGCTGAAGGTTATCGCGCGCCTGCCCTGATCGAGACGCTGATCGAAGGTTTCCATCCGCCACCGGTGAGCGCCGGCCGGTTCTTCCCCAATCCTGATCTCAAGCCGGAAATCGCCCACAATATCGAGGGTGGCGTCAATGTCCGCTTCAATGACGTGCTCGCCGCGAACGATCAGTTCCGACTGAAGGTCGGGGTCTTCCGCAATCGCGTGGACGATTACATTGAGCAGGTCTTCACGCGCTTTCCCATTCCCGGCGGCTACCAGTACCAGAACATCGCCCAGGCGGTTCTGCATGGGTATGAAGCGGAAGGCGTCTACGATGCGGGGAGCTTCTTTTTCTCGCTCGCGGGCGGCGTCACCGACGGCAAGAACGCCAAAACCGGGGAAGGGCTCAACTCCGTCTCGCCCGGCAAGATCAGCGGCACGGTGGGCTTTCGTGCCCTTGACGCCAGCCTCGAGTTCGGCGTGCGCGTGACCGGTGTGGCGCAGAAGAAGGACGCGGCAGACTTCGGGTTTGTCGGCGACGGCTACGCGCTCGTGGATGTCTTTGCGAGCTGGAAGATCAAGCCGGACATGATAGCGGGCCTCGTCATCCAGAACCTGTTCGACCGCCAATATACACAATACCTCAACGCGCAACCCAGCCCCGGACTGAGCGCCAAGGCCAGCCTGTCCATCCGCTACTGAACCATGGAGATTGCCTGATGATCACCATCACGCTGAAGAATGTCGGAAGCGCCTCCAAGGGCGTTAATTTCGACAGCTATATCAAGAGCTATTTTGCGAGTTTTGGGTTCGAGGGTTGGCCCTACATCACCGGCGGGGCGGGCCAGTATGATGGCAATCAGCTGATCCTGCTGGACAATCTCGCGGGCCGCAACACCAAGACCATGGTGTTGGATGGCACAGGCTTCTCGTACGACCTCTCAAAGCACATCATGAGCGGGACGTTGAAGACCATCAAACTCGGCACGCTTGGTGACAGCTATCAATCCGGTGGCTCGTTCCAGACCGACGGCGCTGGACGCATCGTCAACGTTTCGGCACCCGTCGAGATAACGGGGTTGTCGATCGCCAACGGCGCCGGCGTGCGGGGGGATTTCCACAATCTGACGTCAGGTCTCATGGGCGGAGTCTCTGCAAGTCACAAAGCCGATGCGTCGATCCTGAAGGATTCGCTGGCGAGCGAGGCGATCAGGCTGGTCGGGTCGGCTGGCGCCGATACCTTCACCGGTACCAAGTTCTCCGACATCATCCGCGGCAATGCCGGCAACGACGTTCTCAACGGCGGCCTTGGCAAAGATCAGATTCGCGGCGATGCCGGAAAGGACAAAATCTACGGTGGCAACGGGGCGGACAAGCTCTGGGGCGGCGCCGATGCCGACGTCTTCGTCTACAAGAGCGTGGCTGACAGCACCGTCCGTTCCGCAGGCCGCGACACGATCTACGATTTCTCCTTGCGTCAGGACGACAGGATCGACCTGCGGGGAATCGACGCGAAAGCGGATCGCGGCGGCAACCAGGCATTCACGTTCATCGGCAAGTCGGCGTTTCACGATGTGGCAGGTGAACTGCGCTATGCGACCGTCGGTAAGAACACCTATCTGTACGGCGATGTGAATGGCGACGGGGTGGCCGATTTCGCGATCCACCTCAAGGGTGCGCTTGCACTGACCAAGGGTGATTTCTACCTGTGACGTCGGACAAGGATTCCGGCGAGGGAGGGGCGCTCGATGCTTCGGCGATCGAGTTGTCGTTGCGGTTTCAGGGTTTTGCCGCGGGCCCGGGCGCCGGCGGAGTCGGTCGCGCGTTTGCACACCAGGCAGCTCCGCATGGTGATCCCGCTTGGGCCAATGCCTGGGCGCGGCTGACGGCAGTAAGGGTCTATCTCGCGCTCAGTGCGGATCCGCTGGTAGGCCGCACGGAGCGGGGGGTTCTCCTGAAGGCGCTCGCGCGCCATATCGGCACAAGCGAGGCGTACCTTAGGAAGCTCGCGACCCGGTACTTTTACGCCCAGTCCCTCGACATGTTCCTCCCGCGCAGGATGGGCCGCGCGGTCGCGACCGCGTCAGGGGCTGGCAGCCGGGGACGCCGGATCGATCCCCGTGTCGCTGCCATCATGGCCGAGGAGGTCGCCGTCTGGCGGCAGGCGGGCGCCGATCCCGCCCGCAGGATGTCGGTCTACGAGCGGGTGATGGAGCGCGCCGCTGCCGAGGGCCTGCGGCCACCCGCCTATCCGACGCTGCTTGCGAGGATGAAGCGGGCGACCACGGTGCCGCGTTAAGCCGATGCTGGCGCAAAGACCCGCAGTCGATGTCCGTCAGGATCGAGCGCCACGAAGGTCCGGCCAAAATCGAGCGAGACGGGTGTCTGGAGTATCGTGAGTCCGCGCCTTGTCCATTCCGCGAAGGTGGCGTCGACGTCCGGTTCGCTGCCGAGCCGGAAGGCCACTTCCGCGCCGCCGCCCATCCCGGTCGGCACTGGCTCCACCGTGCGACGTCCCCACAAGCCGAGCTTGAGCCCCGACGCGAGGACGAACAGGACGAACGTGTCGGTCGCCTCGACCGGCTGGGCCTCCAGCAAGTCAGCGTAGAAACGGCCGCTGGCTTTCGGGTTCTCCACGTAGAGAAGGATGTAGTCGGGTTGGGTCATGGGATGGCTCCTGCTGGTCGATGGCAGAACCGTACCGGACCATGCTGTCAGTTTCCGGCAGCATCAATCAAGCCGACGGGAAATCCCCTCGCGCTCGCGCCATTCCTTCAACAGGACCTGGCGGCGGCGTGGATAGCGGCTGTCCGAGACCGCCAAATGGGTGATTCTGTCCGCTCGAAAATGGCGGTAATCGCCTCTAAGTTCGCACCACCCCAGGACGATCCGGACACGATCGAAGTAGCCGAGCGCGAAGGGCCAGATGGTTCGTTCAGATGGCGTTCCCGCACCGTTGCGATAGGTGATGGCGAGTTTGCGCTCGGAGCGGATCGCCTTGCGCAGGGTCGCCAGATCCACGGCATCCGACACCAGGGAAGGGCCGGGTCCGACGAGGAGCGTGGAAGCATCAAAACTGTCGCGCAGATCGGCCGGGAGCACAGCGGCGATTTTCGCCAAGGCATTGCGGGCGGCCGTGCCGAGGGGATCATCGGCGCGGTCGGCGACCCAGCGGGAACCCAGCACGAGGGCTTCGAGCTCATCTTCGGAGAACATCAGCGGCGGCAGCATGAAACCGGGCCGGAGCAGGTAGCCGAGTCCGGGTTCGCCCGCGATCTCCGCGCCTTGGGCGCGCAGGCTGGCAATGTCGCGGTAGAGCGTGCGAAGGCTGATGCCCAACTCATCGCAAAGCACGCGGCCGCTCACCGGGCGACGGTAGCGGCGCAGGGTCTGCAGCAGGCCTAGCAGGCGTTCCGACCGTGACACGCTTCCCTCCCAACGGCCGATGATGCCATATTCTGGCAGCAATAGCCTATTGCAGAAAGGAACGGCCCGCGCCAACTCCCCGATGCTTGACGCCACGGCCAGAATGGGTCTGGTTGCGGCACCACAGCGCCGAAATCGGTTTCGCGATGTGAGGCGAATCGCGCCGCTCACGCTCCAGGAATTGCCTGTCATGAACGCACATATTGCCACCCTCCGCGCCTACACGAAGCTCGCGGCTGTCATCCCGGTCGTGACCATCGAGGATGCGCGCCAGAGCATCGATCTGGCGCAGGCACTGGTGGAGGCCGGCCTCCCGGTCATCGAGATCACCTTGCGCACGCCGGCGGCCCTGGATGCGATTGCGGCTATTGCAAAGGCAGTCCCGAACGCAGTTGTCGCCGCCGGCACGGTTCTGCACAAAAGCCAGATCGCCGAGGTCATCGATGCCGGAGCCAAATTCATCGTCACGCCCGGCACGCCCACGCGTCTCGCGGAGGACCTGGCCGAAGCGTCCATTCCGGTGATGCCGGGCTGCGCGACCGTGTCGGAGGCCCTGAGCCTTGCGGCGATGGGGTTCGAGATCCTCAAATTTTTCCCGGCAGCCGCTTCGGGGGGGGCGGCCTGGCTGAAATCGGTTCGTGGACCACTGCCGGCCGTATCCTTCTGCCCGACCGGAGGGATCGATCTGCAAACCGCGCCGACCTATCTGTCGCTTCCCAACGTAATCTGCGTGGGCGGCACGTGGGTGACGCCCATGGATGCGCTGCGCGCCGGCGACTTCGCGCGCATCGGGACATTGGCGGCCGGGGCAGCACGCCTGAGCGCCCAAAGCTGAACCATTCGCGCACCCTTCCGTTGTGTCTGCACATGTGATGGCGGACAGGCAGGAGGTCACGATGGTGGATTACAGGAAGCTTCTGGATGCGGTCGTGGGCTCCATGGGCAGAGGCGATGTGGCGGGCACGGCCCGTGAGGCCGCAGCAGGGCTCGGCAAGACCGTCGACCAAGCGGTCGCCGACGTGAAAGCCACGACGCCGGACCAGTTTCTGCAGAAAGCCAAGGAACTGGCGGCACAGCATCCGGGCCTCACACAGGCCGCCGTCGTCGGATTGGCTGGCCTTCTGTTCAAGAATCGGAAAGGTGGTCTGTCCAGCGGCCTTGTGAAGCTTGGCGGCCTCGCGGTCATCGGTGCCCTTGCGTATAAGGCTACGCAGAGTCGGTCGACAGGCCCGACGGAGCCTTCGCGGTTCTCGGATGGGCCCACGCCTGTGGCTTTGGATCCCGCATTGAAGGCGCTGGCGCCAACGGACGACGATGCTCGCCTTCTTCTGCGCGCCATGGTAGCGGCGGCAGCCGCCGACGGGCAGATCGACGACAACGAGCGTACGCGTATCACCAAGGGGCTGGTGGATGCTGGCATCGATCCTGAGGCCAGTCGCTGGCTCGAAGACGAGATGGCATCGCCCGCAGATGTCGACGAACTGGCGGAACCGGTGAATGATCCCGACCTGGCAGCCCGTGTCTATGCGGCAGCCCGGATCACCATCGACCCGGACACCCTGCAGGAGCGTGATTTCCTGCAACGGCTGGCTCTCGCTCTCGATCTTGACCCGGCGGTCCTGCGCGAGATCGATTCTGCGGCGACGGGCCTGCGCGAGAAGGCTGCAACGGACGCCCCCTCGCATCACGGTTGATTTCGTCGGCCGGACCGAGTGATATCCGCTCGACACGGACGCGACGACGTCGAAAGGAATCAGGAATGGCTGCCAGACCCCAGCGGCGCACGCCGGATCAGCTTCGTTCGAGGCTCTGGTTTGATAACCCCGACAACCCGGGGATGACCGCGCTCTATCTTGAGCGTTACCTCAATTATGGGCTGACTGCCAAAGAGTTGCAGGGCAAGAAGCCGATCATCGGCATTGCGCAGACGGGTTCGGACCTCGCCCCGTGCAACCGTCACCATTTGGAACTCGCCAAGCGCGTCCGCGAGGGAATTACGGCCGCGGGCGGCGTGGCCTTCGAGTTTCCCTGCCACCCGATCCAGGAAACCGGAAAGCGGCCGACGGCCGCTCTCGATCGCAACCTCGCCTACCTGTCGCTGGTGGAGGTTCTTTATGGATATCCGCTGGACGGGGTGGTGCTGCTCACCGGCTGCGACAAGACCATGCCGGCTTGCATGATGGCAGCCGCGACGGTGAACATTCCTGCAGTGTCGCTGAATGTCGGGCCGATGCTCAATGGCTGGCATCACGGGGAGCGGACAGGCTCGGGAACCGTGATCTGGAAAGCCCGCGAGCGACATGCCGCAGGGGATATCGACTACCAGCAATTCATCGACATCGTGGGCTCCTCCGCGCCGTCGGTGGGCCACTGCAACACGATGGGCACGGCCTCCACGATGAACGCCCTCGCCGAAGCGCTCGGGATGTCGCTGACCGGCTCCTCGGCGATTCCCGCACCCTACCGCGAGCGGGGGCAAATGGCCTACGAGACCGGCAAGCGGATCGTCGACATGGTCTGGGAGGACCTGAAGCCCTCGGATATCCTGACGCGGGAAGCCTTTGAGAACGCCATCGTGGTCAATGCGGCCATCGGGGGCTCCACCAACGCGCCGGTTCATATCAATGCCATCGCGAAACATGTGGGCGTGGCGCTGGATTGCGACGATTGGGAGAAAGTCGGTTTCGAGACGCCGCTCCTGGTCAACATGCAGCCGGCCGGCCTCTATCTGGGCGAAGAATATTTCAGGGCGGGAGGGCTGCCTGCCGTGATCGCCGAGTTGATCGGCGCCGGCAGGATTCATCAGGACGCACTGACCTGCACGGGCCGGACCATCGGCGAGGATTGCCTGGGTAAATTCACCTGGGACCACGAGGTCATCCGGTCTTATGACAACCCCCTCAAGGAAAAGGCGGGTTTCCTGAATCTGAAGGGGACCCTGTTCGATTCGGCGATCATGAAGACGAGTGTGATCAGCCCGGAATTCCAGGAGCGATACCTCGACAACCCGGAGGATCCCAATGCCTTCGAGGGGCCGGTCGTGGTGTTCGAGGGCCCGGAGGATTACCACCACCGGATCGACGATCCGTCCCTGCATATCGACGAGCATACCATCCTGATCATGCGCGGTGCGGGCCCGATCGGCTATCCGGGCGCTGCGGAGGTGGTCAACATGCAGCCACCGGGGGCCTTGATCCGCAAGGGGATCCTGTCCCTCCCGTGCATCGGCGACGGACGCCAGTCGGGAACATCGGCAACGCCCTCGATCCTCAACGCCTCGCCAGAGGCTGCGATCGGGGGCGGCCTCGCCATCCTGGAAACCGGCGACCGTATCCGGATCGATCTGAACCTTCGCCGCGCCGACATCCTGTTACCTGCCGAAGAACTGCAGCGCCGCCGTGACGCGCTCGCCGCAAAGGGCGGCTTTCCCTATCCGGCAAGCCAAACGCCCTGGCAGGAAATCCAGCGCGGGATGGTCGCGCAATTGTCCGAAGGCATGGTTCTCAAGCCGGCGGTCAAATACCAGAAGGTCGCCCAGGCCTCCGTGCCGCGCGATAATCACTGACGTCAGGCAGGAGCGCGGGTGGCCGGTGTTTCGAGCTCCCGACTGGCACCGCCCGTTGTGGCGCCTGTTGGGCGTGGTGCTTGCGTCGCGTCTTGAGTTTGACAGGAGTCGTGTCGCGGTTGTGTCCGGAATCGTACTCTTGCTAGGATGGTTGCGAACGCGATATCGTCAAGCTTGGCGATCGGAAATGCAGCCATGCACGGACAATGCCGTTCTCTTCCTGATACGAGGGGCCCTTCGGGACGCCGCAAAAGCCTGATTTGGGATCAGGTTCCTGGCCAGCCCGCCGGCGGTCGCACGCGCGTCGTGCGCCGCACGGCCATCTCCCACCTGTTCCGCCGGGATCCCGGCGCATGAGCGGCGCCTCGGGCGAGCTCCCGGCTCCGGCTGTCGGAGCCCTCTCGCAGACCCCCGGTCTGATCGATCGATCGGGCCGCTTTTCGACCCTGGACGAGGTCGAGCATGTGGTCGGGGCTGCGGTTACTGAGCATCGCCTGGTTCCCGCGACGCGGCATGCGCAGGTGGCGAGCGCCTTCCAGTTTCATGGCGCGCGAGATCTCGCCACCTTCAGTATCCGTTACGGGTGCGCCCTGACGGTCGAATGGAAAGATCTCGAGGCTCCGGAGCGCCTCGCCTTCATCGTGGCGACAGAGGGGAAGGGCCAATTGCTGCACGGGCGCAGAGCCCACGTGATTTCGGCCTCCGAGGGTGCCGTCGTGACCTCTGGATCGCAGGAACTCCTGCAATACGGCGAGGATTGCGAGACCGGCGTCCTCGTGATGAACCGCAGAAAGCTCAACGAGCATTGCGCGCGGCTCCTCGGCCGGGACCCCATCGAAGTCGCATTCGACACCAGCTTTCCCCTTGAGAGCGCCCAAGGACAAAGCTGGCTGCGGCTCTACCGCTACGCTTCCGCTGAAATCGCCAATCCCGACTCCCTCGTTCGATCCATTGTGGCGGCGCGGGCGAACCTGGAGCAAATGGTTCTGACGGGACTGCTTTTCGGGCACCGCCACACCTACAGCGACGCACTCATGCGGCCGCAACCTGCGGCAGCGCCGTTCTATGTGAGGCGGGCCGAAGCCTTCATCGAGGCCTCTTTCGCCGATCCGATTTCCATTGCCGATATTGCAGCCTATGCGGGAGTCAGCGCCCGCAGCCTGCAAAGCGGCTTCCAGACATTTCGCGGCACAACGCCAATGATGTTCCTGCGCGCGGTCCGGCTGCGCCATGCCCACCGCCAGCTCCAGCATGCCGATCCGACCGCCTCGACGGTGACCGAGATCGCTATCGGCTGCGGTTTCAGTCATCTGGGAGAATTTGCCGCTCATTACAAGCGGACGTTCGGCGTTTCGCCGCGGCAGACCCTTGCCGGCTGATCTAGAGGGCCGAGCCGCGGACGGCACCGTAGCGCATCCCGTAATGGCCGACCTCGGGGACCGGCCGCGGAGAGGCGGAGGGTGCCCAGTTTTCGCCGCCGGCCCGGGCAATCCAGGCTGCGGCGCGTTCGTCACGCCAGTTGAGGCGCAGGGCGGTTCGGAAATCCGCGAGAGCGGCATGAGACTGGCCGCGCAGATAGAGACCGATGCCACGGTCCACATGGAAGGATACGAGATCCGGGCATCCGAAGAATGTTTCTTCCGCTACGGCATCTCGCCCGCGGAAGATCCAGGTCAACAACGGAGCGGTCAACTGGCTGAACCAGGTGAGTCGTTCCGGCGAACGAGCTTCGGCAGTGCGCAAAACCGTGAAGCAGCCGCGTCGGATGTCCAGCGGTTGCGCTCCGAAAGTGGGGACTGGCGGCATGAATGTCATGGTTCATCTGACACCCAGACGCGGCCTGCCGAAATCGGAATACCGCAAGTCTTGTCGCGATAACGCAGGAATAGTACCGATTTGAGCGCTTGGAGAGCTTGATGCCAAGTCAGGACAATCCTTCCAAAACCAGCCCCCCGGATGCGGCCCCCGGGCCTTCCGACCCACGGGTCGTTGATTTTGGATTCGCGTCATCCAGCCACGACGAGTTCGAGGCGGTGCTCAATAAGCTCATCTCGCCGACGCGCGTTCGGCCCAACGGCCGTGATGCTCGGTCGGGGGGGCATCTCGAATTTCATGGGACCCACAACTTCAGCGTTTTCGAATCAGCGTTCGCTGGTGTGACGCATGAACTTCCGGCCGAACCGGACGACAATCGCCTGGCCTTCGTGTCCGCATCCAGGGGGGTCGGCCAGATCGAGCTGAACCGGCAGGGCCATGTCTTCAGCCGTACATCGGGGATCCTGATGACGTCCGGCGCCCCGCGATTACTGCGGCAGTCGGACGATTGCCTCATGACGGTCTTGATCCTGGATCGCGGGCTGATCGCGAGCCATTGCGCAAAATTGCTCGGCCGCGATCTCGAAAGTGACGTTACGTTCGGCGAGACATTGCCGCTCGATACGCCGAGCGGTCAGAACTGGCTTCGGCTGGTGGACTATGTGAATGCCGAACTGAAGCAGCCATCGTCGCTCGCACGAACAGTTCCGGCGGCCTTCCAGCAGATCCAGCAAATGGTCATGACGGGCCTTCTTTACGGCCATTCGCACAACTACTCGCAGGCGCTGATGGCACCGCAATCGCCCGCTGCGCCCTATTATGTAAAGCGGGCTGAAGCATATATCGCGGCGAATTTCGGCGAGCCGATTTCGCTGGCGGAGATCGCTTCTCATGCGGGGGTGAGCGCGCGGAGTTTGCAGAACGGATTTCAGAACTTCCGGGGTCGCACGCCGATGGCGTTCCTGAGAGCCGTCAGGCTGCAGGCCGCCCATGAACGGCTTCTCGCTGCCGATCCGGCCGTCGAGACCGTAACGCGGGTCGCGCGGGATTGCGGCTTCAATCACCTGGGCGAGTTCTCGACCCATTATAAACGCACCTTTGACCTGACGCCGCGCGAGGCGCTCCTCCGGACCCGCCGCCCCTAGGGCCTGGACCACGGGGTCTCGTCGACCGGACTTAAAGGGCCCTTGCCGGAAAACCACGAGTCGAGGTTGTCGACCAGCATTTGGCCCATGGCCTTTCTCGTATGCACGGACGCTGAGGCCACATGCGGCAGCAGGACGACGTTGTCGAGGTCGATGAGGGCCTGCGGAACCTGCGGCTCATGCTCGAACACGTCCAAACCGGCAGCAAGGATCGTCCCGGTTTGCAGGGCTGCGATGAGGGCCTGTTCGTCGACCACGCTGCCGCGGGCGACGTTGATCAGGACGCCGTTTGGTCCAAGCGCCTTCAGGATCGACGCGTCGACCAGATGCCTGGTCTCCGGTCCGCCGGGGGTGATGACGATGAGCACGTCGCAGGTCTCGGCCAGGTCCAGCAGGGTCGCGCAATAGGGATAGGCTACATCCGGCTGCCGGCTGCGCCCATGATACGCGATCCTGACGTCGAATCCTTCGAGCCGTCGTGCGATGGCCTTGCCGATGCGACCCAGCCCGACGATGCCGACACGCCGGCCCCGCAGGGTCGGCGACAGGGGATACACCGCGTCCGCCCAGCGTCCTGCCCTCAGATAGCGGTCCGCCTGTGGTATCTGCCGCAGGGTGGCAATGAGGAGGCCCAGGGTGAGGTCCGCCACCTCGTCGTTCAGCACGTCGGGCGTGTTGGTGACGACGATGCCGCGCCGCGCCGCGTCCGCCACGTCGACGTTGTCGTAGCCGACGCCGAACGTGGAAACGATCTCGAGATTGGGAACCCGCTCGAAAAGCGCCGCGCCGGTCGATCCATGACTGGAGCCGGTCGCGATTCCTTTGATGCGCGGCCCGACGTCGCGCACATAGGCGTCCACGTCGTTTGCTTCCCAAAGACGATGGAGCGTGAAGCGCGCATCGAGCGCATCCATGATGCTCGGCATCATCGGCTGGGTCATGAGAATATGGGACATGGGGAGGTCTACCTGCTCGCTTGCCATCGGAATGCGTCGGTCGCTACCGGGCTTCCCGCTCACGGTAAAGCAGATAAAGGCCGGAGGCGATTACCACCGAAGCCCCGACGAAGGTCCACCGATCCGGCCAGTCCCCGAACACCACATAGCCGAGGATCAGCAGCCAGATGATCTGGGAATACATCAAGGGAGATAGGGTCGCCGCAGCGACGCGGGCATGGGCCAGGATCAGCAGCCAATGGCCGACAGCCGCGAGGACACCCATGACGAGCAGAAGGCCGAGGATCGTGGCCGAGGGCATGCCCGTCCAGATCCAGGGCAGGATCGCCGTCATGGCCACGATCCCCACAAACCCCGAGTAGAGCGTCGTGGTGGCGGATGAATCGTGAGCTGCGAGCTTGCGGGTAATGATGCCGAAAAACGCGTAGCCGATGGTGCCGGCAAGCGCGATCAGGGCCGCGGGGTGCATGACGCCAAGGCCTGGGCGGGTGATGATGAGGATCCCCCCGAGTCCGATCACGATGGCGACCATCCGCCGGGGCCCGACCCACTCGCCGAGCAGCGGTCCGGCCAGGAGCGCGACGAGAAGCGGCGTGGCGAACTGGATCGACATGTTCTCCACGAGTTGCAGGTATTTCAGCGCGGTGAACGAGCAGATGGTCGTGAACAGCATGAGGGCCGACCGAAGCAGTTGCAGGTCGAGCCGGTTGGACCGCAGAACCCCGGGCCGCGTCCACGGGTTGATCATGGCGAAGGTCAGGATCACCGCAACCACGTACCGAGCCCACACGGTGAAGAGCGGATCGACCGTGCGGTTGATGTATTTCGCTGTCGAATCGAGGGCGGAAAAACAAACGATTGCCAGGAGCATCAGCGCGATGCCGATGCCGCGCTGGCGTGTCATGGAAGCTGCAGTCGCGGCGGACGATTCGGGAAGGGCCATCCGGTGACGTTACAGGGAGGCGTTGCCGAAGAGGAGTACCATTGCCGCACAGCCCGCCTGCAAGACGGGCAGGGGTCGCCTCACGAGATCACGCGTTGGCCGCCAGAGGCTCCTCGAGGGCACCTGATTCCTCGAGCTCGTCGTCGGCCTCGAAGCCAGTCTGGTCGGCGCCGGTCAATCCCGCCAGATTCTTGGCGGCCTTGCGCAGAAGTTTTCTCAGGCGCTTGCGGTCCTTGTTGTCGAAGTCCGCGAGCAATTCGGCCTCGACTTCGTCCCAAAGGGAATTGATCGCCTCGGCCTTGCGCTTGCCTTCCTTCGTGAGCTTCACGCGCACGATCCGGGCGTCGCCGGCTTCGGTGTGCCGTTCGACCAGCTTCAAGGCGGACAGGCGAGAGATCGTCTTCGACGCCGTCGGCGGACGAACCCGCAGCATGGTTGCCAGGTCGCCCATGGTCATAGGCCCCGACATGGCGAGCGCCTGAAGCACCTGTTCCTGACCGGCAAACAAGCCGAGATCCGACAACTTGTCGCCCGTCCGGCTGCGGTGGAGACGGGCTGCCTGAACCAGCGACCACCCGACGCTCTTGGTGCCCGGATGCTTGGTCTCGTTGTCCATCACGTTCTCGCCCCTGCAACTGTCGGCGCCGACACCATCATCATGAACTCATGACGGTTCGATGACAGGCCGACACAAAGCCCACGATATCAGTCCTCGGTCATGGTTCAGGCCGCCGCTCGCTTTCATGCCAATGACGCAATGCAAGATGCGAAAGGCCGGCCATCGCCAGGAACAGGATCACGCCGACGCCGGCCAGCAGGACAAGCGCTGCGAACAGCCGGGGGATGTTCAGCCGGTACTGGCTCTCGATGATGCGGTAGGCGAGCCCCGACCCGGCCCCGGCGGAGCCAGCGGCCATCTCGGCCACGACGGCGCCGATCAGGGACAGGCCGGTGGCGATCCTCAGGCCCGCCATGAAAGCAGGCAAGGCCGCAGGCGCGCGCAGGATCCACAAGGTGCGGGCGCGCAGGCGAAAGCGCCCCCAGATCCCTGGCGCCGGTGCCGGGCCGTAGAGCGCGAAGAGCTCAAGCAGGCTCCGGTCCACCGATCTGAGCCCCAGCATGGTGTTGGACAGGACCGGAAAGAACGCCACGATCCACGCACAGGCCAGAACCGCCACGTTCTGGGGCAGGTAGATCAGCAGCAGCGGTGCGACCGCGATGACAGGCGTCACCTGCAGGACGATCGCGAAGGGATAAAGCGAATACTCGACGATTCGCGACAGACTGAAGAGGACCGCAAGGCCCACCCCTCCGAGGACCGCCAGGGCGAGGCCCAGAAGCGTGGTCTCCAGCGTGACCTGCAGCGATCCCCAGAGCAGGGGCCAGTCGGCGACCATCGTGCGTCCGATCACGCTCGGCGCGGGCAGAATGTAGGAGGGCACCGAGGTCAGGCGGACCGACATTTCCCACGCACCGAGCGCCACGATCAGCACGCCGAGGGGGATGGCGATCCGTAAGGCCGTGCTCGCCGTGGCGGTGCCGGCCTGAGGGGTGTCGGAATGGTCGTCGGGCGCTGACATGGCTATGCCTCCCCCGCCCGATTCCGTGACGCCAATCGATCCGACACGTCCCGGCAGAGCTGGGCGTAGGGCGCGCTCGTGCGAAAATTGACATCGCGGGGCCCATGTGGGTCGATCGGCACCTCGGCGGCGATCGCGCCGGGCCGCGCCGTCATCACGGCGATCCGGTCGGACAGGTAGACGCTCTCGAACACCGAATGGGTCACGAACACGACCGTGCAGCCCAGTTTCTCCCGAACGGCCAGCAGATCATCGTTGAGACGAAAACGGGTGAGCTCGTCGAGCGCCGCAAAGGGCTCGTCCATCAGCAGCAGTCGCGGCCGCACCACCAGGGCCCGCGCGAGAGATGCCCGCATCTTCATCCCACCTGACAACTCGTGCGGGAAGGCGTCGGCGAAATCGCCGATTCCCACGAGGTTTAGGCTTTCGCCGATGCGGTCCCGCGCTTCGCGACGGCCCACGCCCCGGAGACGCAGCGGGAGCCACACATTGTCCGCGACCGTTGCCCACGGCATCAGGGTTGGGTCCTGAAACACGAAGCCGATCTGGCCGCGGTGGTCGGCGCTGCTGTCGTCCGTCCATACGACGTTGCCGGCCGTGGGGGCAATCAGGCCGGCAAGGATCCGCAGGGCGGTCGACTTTCCACAGCCGGACGGGCCCAGCAGGGACAGAAACTCGTTGTCGACGACCGTGAGGGACAGGTCGGACAACGCTGCGACGCCGTTTGCGTAAGTCTTCCCCACATGGCGGAGCGCCACGAGCGCGGGTCCTGTCCTTGTCGTAAGGGACGATTGCGCCATGACTACTTCGGCAAATCGCGGCCGACGCCCTTGTTGACGAACTGGAGCGTGTAGGCCTTGCGGGAATCGAGGTCGGCCTTGAACAGGCCGGCTTTCACCATCTTGTCGAAGAAATCCTTCATGCGCGCATCGGTCATCGCGCCGATGCCGAGGCGGGATGCGTCGCCGGAATCGACGATGCCGTATTCCTTCATCCGCGCCACCGAATAGGCGAGCAACTCGTCGGTCATCTCCGGATTGTCGCGCTTGATCAGGGCGTTGGCCGCAGCATTGTCGCCGTAGAGATAGTGGTGCCATCCGATGGACGAGGCGTCGACGAAGCGCTGCACGAGATCCGGATTCGTCTCGACGACCTCGCGGCGGGTCTCGACGGTCGTGGAATAGGTGCTGAACCCGAAATCGGCCAGCAGAAAGACATTCGGCGTAAAGCCTGCCGCCTTGGCGATGGTCAGAGGCTCGGCCGTCACATAGCCCTGCTGGACAGCTTTCGCATTGGCAATGAAGGGCGCTGGATTGAACCCGAACGGCTTCACCTGCTCGTCGCGAAATCCGTACTCCGCCTTCATCCATTGAAAGAAGGTGGCGACGCCGTCCTTCGACAGCAGCAGGTCGCTTGAGGTCTTGAGATCCTCGAACCGGTCGAGCCCCTGACCCGGATGGCTGAGCAGGACCTGCGGGTCCTTCTGGAAATGGGCCGCCACCACGACGGTGGGGATATCCTTCTCGACCGCCGAGAACGCCTGGATGAGGCTGCCGCCCATATAGAAGTCGAGTTTTCCGACTGTCATGAGCATCCGGTTCGCGGCCCTTGGCCCGCCCGGCACGATCGTGACCTTCAGGCCGTATTTCTCGAATGTGCCGTCAGCCACCGCCTGATAATAGCCGCCATGCTCGGCCTGCGCGATCCAGTTGGTGCCGAACGTGACCTCATCCAGGGGGGCGGCCATGGCGGGTCCGGGGACTGCGACCCATAGCCCCCCCGTCAAAATCGACGCGCGCAAGAATCGTGTCATCGGCAGGTCCCTTCGCCACGAGAGCAAGTCCCGGTCAGGCCCGCTTTTGCGGTCTCGGGCCGAGCTTGGCAAGCACCCGTGCCGATCGGGCCGGTCTCACTCGACAGACCAGGGATAGGTCCAGGTCTCCGTCAGCGTCCGGTTGCCTGCCCGCAGGAAGGCCCGCAGGTCCGTCGACTGCCCGGGCTCCAGCTTGACGTCGACAGCGACGCGGAAACCCTTGGTGTGCCCGTTTGGCATGATGAAGCTGTGCGTGATCTTCCCATTCGAGAGGCTGGGGACAAGCTGCACCTGATCGGGATCGGTCAGATAATAGGCCAGATCGCCACCTGCGAAATCGATGATGAAGCGGCGATGAGTCGGGTCGCTTGGCTCATTCGAACCGCTGGCGCGCGGGGGGGTCTGGAATGTATTGATGACCTTGCCGCCGGGATGCATTCCGCCGATCGCCGCCACCGCCCTCAGCCGGTACGACACGGTGATCTCCTGGCCCGGCTCGTAGGCCTTGGTTGGCTCCCAGTAGGCCACGATGTTGTCGTGGGTCTCGTCCTTGGTGGGAATCTCGGCGAGTTCGATGCGGCCCTCGCCCCACTCGCCGATCGGTTCCACCCAGTATCCCGGCCGCTTGTGGTAATGGGCTTCCAGATCCTGATAGTTCTCGAACACGCGGTCGCGCTGCATCAGGCCGAAGCCACGCGGATTGTTGTCGCTGAACGACGAGATGGTTTTTCTCGACGGGTTGCGAAGGGGCCGCCAGATCCATTCACCGGCGCCGGAATGCATCAGGAGTCCGTCCGAATCGTGGAGTTCGGGTCTGAAATCATCCGTCCGCTTCTTGTCGTTCTCGCCCTCGTAGAACATGGACGTGAGGGGGGCCAGGCCGAGATTCGCGATCGCCTGGCGCGGGAACAGGGTCGCGGTGATCTCAAGGGTCGTCTCCCGGGACGGGTAGAGCACGAACCGGTAGGCACCGGCCACGGACGGACTGTCGAGCAAGGCATAGATGGTGATCCGGTCCGTGTCCGGGGTCGGCATCTGGACCCAGAACTCCCTGAAGTTCGGGAATTCCTCGGCGTCGCCACCCTCCACGTTGATGGCTAATCCCCGGGCGGAGAGACCGTATTTCTGGTCCGCGCCCAGGAAACGGAAATAGCTCGCGCCGAGAAACGCGATCACCTCGTCGAAGACCTTGGGCGAGTTGAGGGGGTAATGCAGCCTGAAGCCGGCAAAGCCCAGATTGACGGGCAGGGGACGCTCGATCTTGTTGCGCCCGTAATTGAACAATTCGCGCTGATAGGGGACGGGTGTCGGTACCCCGTCGCGCAGGACATTGACCGTCACCGGACGCTGGTACAGGAAGCCGAGGTGGAAAAGCTGCATCCGGTACTGGCTTCCGCCAGAGCCCAGAAGCGCGCGCTCCGGGCGGAAGCGGATGTCCCGGTAATCATCGAAGTTCAGGGTGTTGAGCGGTTCGGGCAGCTGAGACGGGGGCGCCTCGTAGGGAGCTGCCGCCAGTTCCCGGGCCCGGCGAATCACGTCTTCGAACTTGAAGGGGTTCGGGGCCGGCACACCACTTGGCTGCTGCTGGGCAAAGGCCGAAGTGGCGACGCTGGCCAGAAGGCCTTGCAGGATGATTCGGCGGGAGAGGGTCATCATGGAGGCCGGATTGCACTTTCTGGTCAGAAACAAGGGGTTCAGCGCGGGCTGCGCGGCGCAGGCCCAATCTCTCTTCCGTCTACTGCCGCCGCTTAATAAAGGCTGAATGGATCGCTGTGGACGAAGGTGTGGGCGCGATCTCGAAAAAAATACCCCAAAAAGGCAAAAAGGGCTTGTGATCAGAGGACGATGAGCCTATCTCCAGCCCTGCCCAATTTCGCACGTGCCCGTGGTCGCGTGCCGGTTGGTGGGCATCCGGACAAGAGGCCGGACAGCCGCCCGAGAACGTCCTAGTTCTCGATACCCCTAACCGGCAGCCGGAGGCGAAACCGGCGTACCCCGTTCTCAACGGGGGACGTGACTTAAAGCAACGACGAACGGGCTTTTTTGGTCTCGTTGGCCCTCCAAAGGTCAGCACCGAAGAGGCTTGTTTATCATTGCCGCGCGTGCGGACAGGGAATTTCCCTTTCCAAACCAAGGCAGCATCGTCGGGTGAAGAGCCCATTGCGTCGTCGTGTCTCCATCGCACGAGAGCGCAGTGTCGTCTTCCCTCGCTGACGCCGGACGTCCAAGGCTCCTCGCGGAGCCCATAGTCGTCTGAACTTTTCAATCCGGGGCCATCGCGCCTCCATTGAGCCTTTGTGGGGAAACCGCCATGACACAGCGCATTCGCGAATTCTTGCGCAACCGACGCGAAGACGGCCCTTGCGTGGTCGTCGACCTTGATGTCGTGCGCGATAACTATTCCAAATTCTCCCGGGCACTCCCCGACACGCGCGTTTTCTACGCCGTGAAGGCGAATCCCGATCCGGCGGTACTCAAGCTGCTGGCCGATCTCGGCTCGTGCTTCGACACGGCGTCAGTCGTCGAGATCGAGCTTGCCCTTGCGGCCGGCGCGACGCCTGAGCGGGTCTCGTTCGGCAACACGATCAAGAAGGAACGCGACATCGTCCGCGCCATCGCGCTCGGCGTGCGCCTCTTCGCGGTCGATTGCGAGGCCGAGGTCGACAAGGTGTCCCGTGCGGCCGCCGTGGTCGGCGTGCCGACCGGCGACGTCAAGGTGTTCTGCCGCATCCTCTGCGACGGCGCGGGCGCCGAATGGCCCTTGTCGCGCAAGTTCGGCTGCGTTCCCGAGATGGCGATCGACGTGCTCGAGCATGCTCACCGGCAGGGTCTCGAGGCCTACGGCGTGTCGTTCCATGTGGGGTCGCAGCAGCGCAACACGGAAGCTTGGGACCAGGCGCTTGCGTCGGCCTCCGCGATCTTCCGCGATTGCGCCCAGCGCGGCATCCATCTGTCGATGGTCAATCTCGGCGGCGGGTTCCCGACCAAGTATCTCAAGTCGGTTCCGGCGGTGAAAGCCTACGGCGAGTCGATCTTCCGGGCGCTCTCCAAGCACTTCGGCAACCGGCTTCCCGAGACGATCATCGAGCCGGGCCGCGGCATGGTCGGCAATGCGGGCATCATCGAGGCCGAAGTCGTGCTCGTCTCCAAGAAGAGCAAGGACGAGGACGAGGTGCGCTGGGTCTATCTCGACATCGGCAAGTTCGGCGGTCTCGCCGAGACGATGGACGAGTCGATCCGCTACCCGATCCGCACCGAGCACGACCAGGACCGCAAGGTGCCGTGCGTGCTCGCCGGACCGACCTGCGATTCGGCCGACGTTCTCTACGAGAAGGAGCCCTACATGCTCCCCTTCTCGCTGGAAATCGGCGACAAGGTGCTGATCGAAGGCACGGGTGCCTATACGACCACCTATTCGGCGGTCGCGTTCAACGGCTTCCCGCCGCTGAAATCCTACGTGATCTAAATCGCGTCCCGCCTGCCTCGGTTCGCTCGAGGCAGGCACCAACTTTTCCCCGAATGTTGTCCCGGACGGCCCGCTCGATGAGAGCGGGTGCGAGGGCTGTCGCTCACCCCACCGCACGGGAGGCCACGGCCATGATCAAAATTCGCCAAGAAATCGACCGCGACGTCGAGGCCCGCGAGACCCTGCTCGACACCTGCTTCGGACCGGAGCGGTTCGAGAAGACCTGCGAACGTCTGCGCGAAGGCCGCAAGCCTGCGCACGGGCTTTCGCTCGTCGTCACGCGCGGCGATTCCGTCGTCGGGACCGTGCGCCTGTGGCATGTCAGCGCCGGCGCGGGCCGTCCCGCCCTGATGCTGGGCCCCATTGCCATCGATCCTGACTGCCAGGGGTTGGGGCTCGGGGCACGGTTGATGCGCGAAGCGCTGGGCCGCGCTGGCGCGCAGGGTCACACGGCTGTCTTGCTGGTCGGAGACGCTCCCTACTATGAGCGCTTCGGCTTTTCAGCAGCAGCCACGCGGGATCTGTGGATGCCGGGGCCTTTCGAGCGCGAGCGTTTTCTCGGCCTGTCGCTGGCCGCCGGTGCGCTTCACGGCGCGCGCGGGCTCGTCTCGGCGACGGGCATGGCTGCGTCCAAGCCCGACTGGTCGACGCTGATTGCCGCGGCATCGCAGCCTTCCTACGCGGGCCTCAAGCTCGCCGCCTGAATCCGTTGCCTGCAATTGACAGCGCGCCGCGCCTCCTTCGATGGTGCGGCGCGTATCCGTTTCTGCGACCTCCGTCGCCCGAAAGCTGACCAAGGAGACCTGACAAATGACCAACCCGCCCATCCACGGCCAGATCACCGGCCCCGTCGTGATGATCGGATTCGGCTCGATCGGCAAAGGCATGCTGCCTTTGCTCGAGCGTCATTTCACGTTCGATCGGAGCCGCCTCGTGGTCATCGATCCCAGCGACAAGGACCGCAAGCTGCTGGACGATCGCGGCATCCGCTTTGTCCATTCGGGCCTCACGCCGGAGAATTATCGGGACATCCTGACGCCGCTTCTCACGGCTGGCGGCGGCCAGGGCTTTTGCGTCAACCTGTCGGTCGACACGTCCTCCCGCGACATCATGGAATTGTCGCGCGAACTTGGCGCGCTCTACATCGACACCGTGGCCGAGCCCTGGCTCGGGTTCTACTTCGACAAGAGCAAGGGGCCGGAGGCGCGCACCAATTACGCGCTGCGCGAGATCATCCTCGACGCGCGCCGCCGCAATCCCGGCGGTCCCACGGCGGTGTCGTGCTGCGGCGCCAATCCCGGAATGGTGTCATGGCTCGTCAAGCAGGCCTTGCTGAACCTCGCCAAGGACAGCGGCATCGCCCATGACGAGCCGGCCTCGCGCGAGGAATGGGCGGCGCTCATGAGCCGCGTGGGCGTGAAGGGCATCCACATCGCCGAGCGCGACACGCAGCGGGCCACTTCAGAAAAGCCCATGGGCGTGTTCGTCAACACCTGGTCGGTCGAGGGGTTCGTGTCGGAGGGCGTGCAGCCGGCCGAACTCGGCTGGGGCACGCATGAGACCTGGATGCCCGCGAACGGTCACGGCCACGAGACAGGCTCGCGCGCCGCGATCTATCTGCTGCAGCCCGGCGCCGACACCCGCGTGCGCTCATGGACGCCGACCGCGCAAGCCCAGCACGCTTTTCTCGTCACGCACAACGAGTCGATTTCCATCGCGGATTATTTCTCCGTTCGCGAGGGCGATACGGTCACCTATCGGCCGACCTGCCACTACGCCTACCATCCCTGCAACGAAGCCGTGCTGTCCCTGCACGAGATGTTCGGCAAGGCCGGCAAGCCGCAGGACACGTTCCATATTCTCACCGAGGACGAGATCGTGGACGGCATCGACGAACTTGGCGTCCTTCTCTACGGCCACGGCAAGAACGCCTACTGGTATGGCTCGCAGCTCTCTATCGAAGAGACGCGGGCGCTTGCGCCGTATCAGAATGCCACGGGTTTGCAGGTGACGTCGGCCGTGCTCGCCGGCATGGTCTGGGCGCTCGAGAACCCGCAGGCGGGCATCGTCGAGGCGGACGATCTCGACTTCCGGCGCTGCCTCGAGATCCAGACGCCGTATCTCGGCCCGGTGATCGGCGTCTACACGGACTGGACGCCGCTCGATGGCCGCCCGGGATTCTTCCCGGAGGATATCGACACGTCCGATCCGTGGCAGTTCCGGAACATTCTCGTTCACTGAAAGCCACACATGGTGGCCGGCCCTGCGCCGGCCACGAAGGACGCATGAACGATGCCGCATTTCGAGAACTTCTACGCCGACAAGCTTCGTGGCGCGCTCGGTGTCGCCGATGCCGACGCGGTGCTCGACCTGCGCGATGCACCTCGCGAGGCAGCGGCGGCGTCGTTGCAGGCGATGCTGGAGCGAAGTCTGCTCGTCGATGCGACGACCGTTGCAATCCGGCTCTCGCCGCCCCCCGAGGGAGGTGGCGAGACGCTGTTCCAGCCCATCGGCAAGGCCCTTCTGGAAGCCAAGAAGCGGGGCTGGATCGAGAGGCTTCATACCCTGCCGTCGCCTGACGGCCTGGGCTTCTATGTGGTTCTCGCGGGACGCTCCGAGCGCGACGCCTGATTACGAGGCCTGCACCCGGGCCGGGCGACGGAAGAGGCTGCGCAGAAATCCCCATAGCAGCAGAACGCCGCCCCAGATGCCCACGAACCCGAAGGCCGCCGATACCACGCCTTCCTGCGTGACTGGAACAGCCGGCTCGAAATCGCGATAGGCCGCGCTCATCACGTCCGTGTCGCCATCGCGCACCATGAGAGCGACCCGTCCAAACGGCCCCGCATCGATCATCGCCTGGCGGTGGGCCTCCAGGTGGCCGAGGCGCTCCACGTTTCCCTGCATGGCAACGCCCTGTCGGCTGGCCAGCGTGTCGGTGTTGGCGCGCAGGCGCAGGATCGCAGTTTGGGAGGTCTCTCCGCTTGCGCGTGCATCCGCGTTAAAGCGCGTGACGACCTGCCTCAACTCGTCGATCCCGCCCCCGAGACGCTGGCGGTATTGCTGCGAGAATTCCGGTCCCTGCGACGCCACGACGGCACCGAGCAACCCGCACCCGACAGCGCTTATGCGGATGATGCGCGACATCGTTCCTCCTCAGGATGCGAGGGCTTCGAGGATATCGTCCTGCGTCACGTCCGCCAGCCCCTTGGCGACCTTGCAGGCCCGCGTCTTAACGCCCGGTTCCATCACCAGAATGACAGTCTCGACGCCCGGGCAGGCGGGGTCCATGCAGGCGATCTCATTGACCGCAAAAGCCGTGTCGGGGGAACCGCCCAGCGCAGCGCGCGCCCAGTCCTTGATGCGTGCGATCGCCTCGGGGTCTGCCTTCGGGACACCGAAGGCTCCTCTGATGAACGCCCCCAGCCGCGCCACGTTGCCGGCCTCAGGTCGGCAGGGTGAGAAGGCCGGCCTGGCCGTCCTCGCAGCCGAAGGCCAGCCGTTTGCCGCCGGCATCCCACTCCATGGCCGTGACGCCGCTGCCCTTGAGAGCCTGGCGAACGAGCAATTCGGCCGCATCCACCATGCGGATCAGCAGAATGCAACCGTCCTCGTAACCGACCGCGAGCACGAAGGTGTTGGGGTGGAACGCCACGCGGGTGACCTTGGCGGGCCGCACACCACATTCGCGCGGCTGCTTGCCCATCGGGCCTTCCTTGGAATCGAAAGGCCACAGGATCGCCGCTTCGGCCCCCGATGTGGCGAGCCATTTGCCATCTGACGACCACGACACCGAACGGGTCTTGGATGGATACCCGCTCATGCGCATGTTGCCCTTGTCGGGAACAAGGCGCCAACCGTGCAGGGCATTTTCCTGCATGGACGTCACGATAAAGCGCGCATCCGGCGACCACACGATATCGAGGTGCGATCCTTTCCAGTCCAAAAGCTCGGGCTTGGCCTCGACATTGGGAAACCACAGGGTCGCGCCGTTGTAATGCGCGATGGCGAGGCGATAGCCCTTCGGCGCAAAGGCCAATCCACGCGGCGCCGAGGCGAGTTCCAGGATTTTCTCGCGACCTTTGTCGTCAATCGCGATGGCGCGTTTTCCGGCCCCGTAGGCAAAGGCCCCGGTCTTGCTGATGGCGAGCGAATCGATCCAGGCGCCTTTGGTCTCGGCAAGGGTCCCGCTCGACCCGTCGGCGTGGGTAACGGCGACGCGGCCATCATCGCCCCCGGTGAGAAACCGCGCACCGTCGCTGAGACCCACCAGCACGCCGGCACCCGGATGAGCCTCCACCCGCTGTGTCTCGCCGTCGCGTGCCAGCACAATCGTCCCGTCGCCGAGGCCGAAAGCCGCCGTGCCCTTCAGCCAGCCGATGGCCGTGACATGCGCGTTGGTGTCCACGGCCAGAACGTGTTGGGTCAGTGACGATGCAGGTCCAGCGGTCATTCGGGCAATCCCTTCGCGGATGCCATTAGCACAAACGGGAGGGCCGTCGACAGGTGAGATCGGTCCAAGGTGCAGGGTCGGCGATCGGGCCAGGCGCCGTCACCGACGGCATTCTCGCACGCTCGCCTGTCGTCAGACCGCGCAGGCGAGGAACTCCTCGCGGATCGCCTTTTCGTTGAGATCGCGGCCGATGAAGACGACCTTGGAGGTGCGCTTCTGGCCAGGTTTCCAGTCGCCCTGCACGTCGCCGTCGAGGATCATGTGGACGCCCTGGAAGACGAAGCGCTTCGGTTCGCCGGGAAACGCCACGATGCCCTTGCAGCGCAGGATGTTCGCGCCCTCGACCTGGGTCAGGTTCGAAATCCACGGCATGAAACGCTCGGGGTCGACTTCACCGTCGATTTTGACGGAGATCGACTGCATCTCTTCGTCGTGGTGGTGATGATGGCCCTGCTCGAGAAAATCGGGTTCGATGTCGAGAATGCGGTCGAGATCGAAGGCATTGCGATCAAGCACTTCGCTGATCGGCACGGCGCAGTTCTGGGTGCGATGAAGCTTGGCATAGGGGTTGATGGCGCGAATGCGGCCCTCGACCTCTTCCAGCTCCGCGGGCGACACCAGATCGATCTTGTTAAGAATGATCACGTCCGCAAAGGCGATCTGGCTTTTGGCTTCGGGCGCATCCTTCAGCCGCTCGGACAGCCATTTGGCGTCCGCGACCGTGACGACCGCGTCGAGACGGGCCGCGTCCGAGACGTCCTGATCCATGAAGAAGGTCTGGGCGACGGGTGCGGGATCGGCGAGACCGGTGGTCTCGACGATGATGGCGTCGAACTTGCCCTTGCGCTTCATCAGGCCGTCGAGAATGCGGATGAGGTCGCCGCGCACGGTGCAGCAGATGCAGCCGTTGTTCATCTCGAACACTTCCTCGTCGGCGCCGACGACCAGTTCGTTATCGATGCCGATTTCGCCGAATTCGTTGACGATCACGGCATATTTCTTGCCGTGCGGCTCGGTCAGGATGCGGTTGAGAAGCGTCGTCTTGCCGGCGCCGAGATAGCCGGTGAGAACCGTGATGGGGATCTTGTCGGACATCGGGAAAATCCAAAACCTGTTTGCGGGAGCCGTCTCCGGTCGAGCTGAGACGGCAAAGACCGTCTCAGCTCGACAGGGCCGCGCTGAACGCCCTTATATTGTGTCTCATCATGTCAATGTAAGTCCCGGCCGGACCCGTGGGGACGGACAGCGCATCGGAGTAGACGCGCTCCCCGATGGACGCCCCTGTTTCGCTGGCGATGCGTTGCATGAGACGCGGATCCGACACGTTCTCGACGAAGATCGCCTTGATCGTCTCGCGCTTGATCTGCTGGATGATTTTGGCCACGTCCCGGGCCGAGGCCTCGGCGTCGGTCGAGACTCCTTGAGGGGCGATCATCGCCACGCCATAGGCGGCCTCGAAATAGCGGAACGCATCGTGGGACGTGATGATGCGACGCCGGTCTTTCGGGATGGCTGACACCAGCGCCCGGATATCGGCGTCGAGCGCATCGAGTTTTGCCAGATAGGCCGTGGCGTTCGCCTCGTAGGCCGCCCGCCCGTCGGCATCGGCCGCCACGAGGCCGTCGCGGATCGCCGCCACATAAAGCTTGGCATTCGCCACATCCTGCCAGGCATGCGGGTCGGTGGACGCATGGGAATGGCCGTGAGCGTGGTCATCCTCACCGGAGAGCGGCGTGACGGCGCGGGCGGCCTCGACGGTCGCGGCCTTGGTGCCGGAGGATTTGACGAGCCGCTCGATCCAGCCTTCGAACTTCAGGCCGTTGGTGAAGACGATTTTGGCCTCGCTGAGACGGCGTGCATCCGCGGGGCTCGGCGAATAGACATGTGCGTCCCCGTCGGGTCCCACAAGCGTCGTCACCGCGACCCGGTCGCCGCCCACATTGGCCACCATATCCCCGAGAATCGAGAAGGTCGCGACGACCTTGAGCCTGGCCGGAGCCTGTGCGGAGGCCGTGGTGGCGAGGCCCGCCATCAACCCGCCTGCCAGCAAGGCCAGGACGGTCTTTCGCGTCACATTCATGGTCGATCTCCCTTGGTGTCAGGCTTCGAGATGACGGCCCGGCCACAGCAGCCACAACAGGCCGCCCTCGCGGCCGGCAAGGAGCGACAGCACGTAGACGATGCCGGCCGTCAAAATGATCGCCGGACCGGCCGGCAATTCCAGGTGAAAGGAGAGCAGCAGGCCGCCCAGCCCCGAGAGCATCCCGATCAGAATCGAGACGATCATCATCGCGGTGATGTCCGCGGCCCAGAACCGCGAGGCAGCCGCGGGCAGCATCATCATGCCGACCGCCAGCAGGGTCCCGAGCGCGTGGAACCCGCCGACCAGATTGAGCACCACCAAACCCAGAAAGGTCAGGTGCGTCGGCGTTCCGGCGCGGCTGACGGAGCGCAGGAAAACCGGATCGACACATTCGAGGACGAGCGGCCGATAGAGGATCGCGAGCGCCATCACGGTGATGGTGGAGATGGAGGCCAGCAGCAGCAGGGTGTTGTCGTCGAGCGCCAGCACGGTGCCGAACAGCACGTGGAGCAGGTCCACGTTGGAGCCGCGCAGCGACACGATGGTGACGCCCAGCGCGAGCGACAGGAGGTAGAAGGCCGCCAGCGAGGCATCTTCCTTCAGGGCGGTGAAACGCGAGACGAGGCCGGCCGCCACCGCGACGATCACGCCGGCGGCGAGGCCGCCGATGGTCATGGCCGATAGCGAAAGGCCCGCGAAGAGATACCCGACCGCGGCACCGGGCAGGATGGCATGGGCCATGGCGTCCCCGGTCAGACTCATCCGACGCAGCATCAGAAACACGCCAATCGGCCCACCGCCGAGCGCGATGGCGATCACGCCGACGAGGGCGCGTTGCATGAAGGCGAATTCCGAGAACGGACCGACCAGGTAATCGATCATCTCAAGGCCGCGCGACGAAGGGTGAGGTGCGGGTCATGCGGCGCTCCGGTCACAGGCGGCGGCATGCGGATCGTAAGCCTCTACCATCTGGCGGGCGCGCAAGAGGTTTGCGGCGCTGAGCACCTCGGCGGTTGCGCCCCAGGCAACCGGTTCGCGGGCAATGAGCAGCGTCTGCGGAAACACCCGCTTGACCGTGTCGATATCGTGCAGCACGGCCACGACGGTGCGCGCCTCCGCATGCCAGCGTCGCACCAGATCGAGCAGGTCGGCCGTCGTCTTGGCGTCGATCGCCGTGAAGGGTTCGTCGAGCAGGATGATGGGCGAATCCTGCAGCAGCAGGCGGGCAAACAACGTCCGCTGCATCTGGCCGCCCGAGAGCGTGCCGATGGGGCGGCGCTCGAATCCGGTCAGGCCCACCGCCGACAGGGCCTCCTCGATGCGCGAGCGCGCGCCCTTGCCGATTCCTCCCAGCGCGCCTGAGCGCGACCACAGGCCCATGGCCACGAGATCGTAAACCGACAGCGGGAACGTCCGGTCGATTTCGGCCGCCTGCGGCAGGTAGGCCACCGAGGCGCGGGCCGGCAGCGTGAGCCGGATATGACCGTCGAGCGGCCGAAGCGCGCCGACGATCCCTTTCAGGAGCGTGGACTTGCCCGCCCCGTTGGGCCCGACGATGGCCGTGAGGCTACCGGTGGCGATCTCACCGTTCAGGTGATGGACCGCCGGATGGCGGCCATAGCCCAACGTCACCTCGTCAAAGCCGATCGCCGATGCTGCCACGGTCCCGCTCATGCGATCACGGCGAAAACGAGTAGCCAGAGGCAGGCGAGCAGGCCGGCCGACCCGACCAGGCGCTGAAGCGCGGAGAGGCGGAGCAGCGAGAAGGTGGGTCGTCCCGCCACCACCTGCGTCGGGGCGTGTGCGTGATGACGGTGCGAATGGCTGTGCGGCATGGCTCGGTCATACACCCGCGCCGGGCTGAATTCTAGGGGAGTACAGTATTTTATACGTACCCCTTGGCGGCGTCCCGATAGGAACCTGTCAGGCCACCGGATGGTACTGGTAGAGCCAGGTTTCGCTGAGAATTTCATCCCCTTGCCGCAGGTAGCAGCGCAACTCGACCGGATCGAGACCGGCCGCCGTCAGGTCAAACTGCGTCCGCCAGTGGCCGGGCACGTCGTCAGGGACCGCTTCGGTGAGGATGTTGGCGAAGGTGCCGCGCGAGGCGGTCAGGACCGGTTGCGGGATGACCCCCTTGGGCAGGCGGGTGAGCGGCTCTCCCATGAACTCGACCATGAATTTGCGCACGCCCTTCGGACGCGCCGTGCCCGCCTGTCCGCCATTGCCGAAGCGGGTCGCCACCACGCGGGCGAGCGGCGTCGGATAGGGCTCCTCGGCCGACCAGTACATGCGATATTTGAATTCGAACATCTTGCCGGCGACAGCTGGCTCCGCCGGCACCCACATGGCCACCACATTGTCGTGGATCTCGTCATCGGTCGGGATTTCCACCAGCTGAATGGCGCCGCGCTCCCAGTTGCCCGTGGGCTCGATCCAGAGCGACGGTCGACGGTCGTAATAGACCCCGTCCAGGTAGTGGTCGAAGTTGCGGTCGCGCTGCAGCAGCCCGAACCCCTTCGGATTGGTGTCCGAGAACGACGAGGTGATGATGCGCGGCGGGTTGTTGAGCGGCCGCCAGATCCGTTCGCCCGTGCCCGTCCACATGGCAAGGCCGTCGGAATCATGGATTTCCGGGCGCCAATCGACGGCGGTCGCCTTGGATTTCTCCGAGTACCAGTACATCGAGGTCAGCGGAGCAATCCCCAGCCGGGCCACATCCTGACGCAGGAAGATGGTGCTCTCGATGGCCATGATCACCGATTTCGCCCGTTGCATCACGAAGCGATAGACGCCGGCCACGCTCGGGCCGTCGAGGAGCGCATAGACCGTGACGGTGTCGGAGCCTGGCGCCGGCGTGTCGAAATAGACGTGCGTGAAGTCGGGGAATTCCTCGTTCTTGCCGAACACCGCCACATCCACCGCAAGCCCCCGGGCCGAAAGGCCGTACTGGTAGAGCTCGCCGATGGCGCGGAAATACGACGCGCCGAGAAACGCCACCCAATCGTTCTTGCGCCAGTCAAGCTTGCCGTTGCGGGCCTCCTGGAAGCGGAACCCGGCAAATCCGGAATTGTCCGGCAGTTTGCGTGCCGGCGAATCCGCCGGCATCTCGAAATAGGCGTTGTCGTAGAGAATCTCGCGCGCCTGGCCTTTTTCCGTCACATGCATCCGGACCGGCTTCTGGAAATAGCGCCCGAGATGGAAGAACGTCACCGGAAATTCGCTCGGCCCATTGGCCCAGAGCGCGAGATCGGTCTTGAACTTCAGCTTTCCGTGCGCGTCGTAGTCGATCTGGTCCAGCACCTCGGGGGATGGGCGGACCGGGGGAACATACGGTTGTGCCGCCATCTCGCGGGCCTGTTTCTTCAGGCCCTCGTATGAAAATGGCGTGGCCGGCCCCATCGTCAGGCTCTGCTGGGCCATGGCCGCGCCGGAGAATCCGGTCACGGCAAGGCCTGCCGTAGCGGTAGCGAACTGGAAAAACTGACGGCGATCGAACATGGTGGATGTCATCTGCGCTAGGATGAAACGAGCCCTACCAACCAAGGTGGCAGGATTAAGTCACTCTTAGCCCCTTGAGTATTCCGCGTCAGCCGCCAAACTGACGTCACACACAGGCGCACCCAAAAAAGCCGCCGCAATCCTAGGGAGTTAACTGATGCACATCCGTTTGACACGAAGCCTATTGGGCGCCGCGACCGCTCTTGCCCTCGCGGGAGCAAGCCTGCCTGCCCAGGCGCAGGACTTCATCAACATCCTGACCGGCGGCACATCCGGGGTCTATTACCCGCTCGGCGTGGCCATCTCGAAGGTGTTCTCCGAAAAAGTCCCGGGCAGCCGGCCGTCGGTGCAGGCCACCAAGGCTTCGGTCGAAAATCTCAACCTGCTGCAGCAGGGCAAGGGCGAAATCGGCTTCACCCTCGGCGACAGCCTCGCACTCGGCTGGGCCGGCGACGAGGAAGCGGGCTTCCGCGGCAAACTCGACAAGCTGCGCGGCATGACGGCGATCTATCCGAATTACATCCAGATCGTCGCCTCGAAGGATTCCGGCATCAAGACGCTGGCGGACCTCAAGGGCAAGCGGATCTCCGTGGGAGCGCCCAAATCCGGCACGGAACTGAACGCCCGGGCCATCCTCGCGGGGGCTGGCCTCACCTACAAGGATCTCGGCAAGGTCGAGTACCTGCCCTTCGGCGAATCGGTCGAACTGATGAAGAACCGCCAGCTCGACGCGACCCTGCAATCGGCCGGTCTCGGCGTCTCCTCGATCCGCGATCTCGCAAGCTCCGTCCCCATCGTCGTGGTGGAGATTCCCGCCGCCATCGTCGACAAAGTCGGGGCGCCTTACGTCAAGGTGATGATCCCGGCCAACACCTATGAGGGCCAGACCGCCGCCGTCCCGGCGGCCGCCGTCGTCAATTACCTGGTGACCCATTCGGGCATGTCGGACGACAAGGTCTACCAGATGACGAAAGCCCTCTATGAAAGCCTGCCGGATCTGGGCGCAGCCCATGCGGCCGCCAAGGACATCAAGCTCGAGAGCGCGCTTGTCGGCATGCCGGTGCCGATGCATCCGGGCGCGCAGCGTTACTTCGATGAAAAGGGCGTCAAGAAGCAGGGTTCCTAAGTCCTTGTGCTGATTTGACATCGAGGCCGGAGCGGGTGAACTGCTCCGGCCTTTTCAGTTGCGACGACTGCGAAAAAATGGGGAGGGGGCGACATGAACCTGGGCGTCAATTCATCTGAGGTCAGCGCCATGGGAGCGCCGGCGGCGGCGATCAATCCGGAACACGGATTGCCCGAGAGCTTCGGCGAGGGAATGGCGGGGCGCATCCTGTTCTGGATCGCCGTGTCGTTTTCCACCTTTCAGGTCGTGACCTCGTTCGGCATCCCCCTTGACGCTCCGTTCATCGCGGCCGTCACGCTCAATCATTTTGTGGCCGTTGCCCTGGTGCTCTGGGCCGGGTGGCTTGTCGCCCAGAGCCTTCGCGGCCGGGCCATTCTCGACGGCGCCCTGGCGTGGATCGCCATCGCGGCGGCCTTCGGCCTGATCGTGAAATTCGGCGGCTCCCTGCCGAGCCAGGTCGTGCGCGGGCTGCATGTGGGATTCCTGTGCCTCGTGGCCGGCGCCATGGTGGCCAACCACCGGGCCCAGTCGTCGACGACCCGGATCCTCGGCTGGGGCGTCGGCCTCGCGGGCTTTGCGGTCGGGCTCTATCAATGGCTGCTCTACAACGACCTCGTCGTGCGCGCGGGCGAACTGACATCCCTCGATATGGTGGTGGGAATCGCAGCCCTCGTGATCCTCATCTATCTCGTCTGGCAGGTGATGGGGATTGCGCTGCCGATCGTCGCCACGGTGTTCCTCGCCTATTGCATTCTGGGCCATTGGCTGCCCGCACCGCTCGACCACCGCGGTTACACGCTCGAGCAGGTGATCGAACACATGTCGTTCGGCACGGAAGGGATCTATGCGGTGCCGACCCTGGTGTCGGCCACATACATCTTCCTGTTCATCCTGTTCGGCGCCTTCATGGAGAAGGCGGGCGTCATCGATTTCTTCAACGATATCTCGATGGCGGCCTTCGGCAGCAAGCAGGGCGGCCCGGGCAAGGTCTGCGTCGCATCCTCGGCCCTGATGGGAACCGTGTCGGGATCGGGGGTCGCCAACGTGGTGGCGTCCGGGCAATTCACCATTCCGCTGATGAAGCGCTTCGGCTTTCCGTCCGCCTTCGCCGGCGGCGTCGAGGCCACCTCCTCGATGGGCGGCCAGATCATGCCGCCGGTCATGGGCGCCGTGGCGTTCATCATGGCCGAGACCATCGACGTTCCCTACGCGAAAATCGTCGAGGCGGCGATCATTCCGGCCGTCCTGTATTTCGCCGCCTGCTACCTCGCCGTGCACCTCGAGGCGGGCAAGCGCGGGCTGAAGGGCCTGCCGCGCGACCAGCTTCCGAATGCCTGGACCGAAATCAAGAAGAACTGGTTCCTCATCACGCCGCTTGGCGTCCTCGTCTATCTGCTGTTTGCCGGGTACACGCCCCTTTTCGCCGGTGCCGTCGGCCTGTCGCTGACGGTCGCGCTGATCATGGGTCTTGCCATCGTGGCGGGCCTCGCGGTGCCGGCCCTGCGGGTCGCGTTCTGGATCGGCCTGGCGCTGGTCTCGGCCTATTCGCTGGCCTCGAGCGTCTCCCTGGTTGTTGCCGTAGTGGCGTTCCTGGCAATCTGGAACGCGTTTTCCGGGCGTGGCCGCGTGACCCTGCAATCCTGCGTCGATGCCATGGCGGACGGTGCCCGGCAGGCTCTCCCGGTGGGTCTGGCCTGCGCGGTTGTCGGCATCGTCATCGGCACCATGACGCTGACCGGACTCGGCACGATCGTGGGCACCTGGATGATCTCCATCGGCAAGGACAACATGTTCCTGGCGCTGGTTCTCACGATGATCTTCAGCCTGATCCTCGGCATGGGCATCCCGACGATCCCCAACTACATCATCACCTCGTCGCTCGCGGCGCCGATCCTGCTCAATCTCGATGTGCCGCTCATCGTCTCGCACATGTTCGTGTTCTATTTCGGCATCATGGCCGATCTCACGCCGCCCGTGGCGCTGGCGGCCTTTGCGGCAGCCCCCATGGCAAAGGTGTCGGGCATGAAGATCGGCGTTCAGGCGATCAAGATCGCGCTGCCGGGATTCATCGTGCCCTACATGGCGGTCTACGATCCGGCCCTGATGCTCCAGCCGGTCGCCGGCCTGCAGGGCGCGGGCTACTGGTTCGCGGTGGTCTACGTGGTGGTGAAGGCCTGCGTGGCGCTGGGCCTCTGGGGCGTCGCGGCGGTCGGCTATTTCCGCGCCCCGCTTGCCTGGTGGGAGCGGATCTGGGCCGCAGCGGCCGCTGGGTTGCTGGTGCTGGCGGTTCCCGTCACCGACGAGGTCGGGTTCGTCCTCGCCATCGGGTTTGCGGTCTTTCACATCTGGCGGACGCGGCAGGCCGAAAGCGTCGTGGCGAGCCGGTGATCTGTCTGCTGGCCGGGACCAAGCTCGCGCCCCTCATGGCCGCCGCCATCACGCTCGCCTGGACGCATTCGGTCGAGAAAACCCAGTGGGAGGAGGACTGGCGGTCGGGACCGGCCGGGCTCGAACTGGTGGAGGCCCGCATCGAGGGCTCAGGAGCCGGGATGGAGCCGCCGCCTGAGGCCGAGCGGGTCGGCGGCATCTGGCGCTGGCATCCCAGCCTGCCGCCGCAACGCGACATCGTCCTGCGGCGCTCAGGCGCCACGTCCGATTGGCGGATCTGCATCGCGGGACAATGCCGCACGATGGACGCCTACATACCGGCGGATTCCGACCCGGTGGTGATGACGAATTGCCCGGTGCCTTAGGCGCGCTGGGTGATCGGCTCGACCTTCGTGCACAGCTGCCAGACGATGGTCATCACATAGGCCGCCATGAGGCTGAACAGCCCCATCAGGATATATCCGACCGTGCTGCCGAGCTCGAACAGTCCGGCAATCGCCCATCCGCCCGCAAGCGCCACGCCAAAGACTTCCGTGGCCACCAGGATCATGATGCTGACGATGGTGATCAGGTTGCGCCAGTTGGTGCGTTTCGGCTCTGCCAAGGTCGTGTCCTCCATGCGCGCGGTCGCCGGGCGTGGTGCAACGGGTCACACCGGTTCGGCCTCGCGGACGATGCTCAAGGGTTGAGGCACTACCTCAATCGCCCCCCGACGTGCAAGTTCCGCGATTCTCCCCTAGGGTCGCCCGATGCCAGAAACCCCAGTCTTTTCCACCGCGGCGGTCGCTGCTCCCCATCCTCGTGCCAGCGCGATCGGCCAGGCGATTCTGGCCTCTGGCGGCAATGCGATCGAGGCCGTGGTCGCGATGGCGGCGACCTGCGCGGTCGTGCTGCCCCATCTCAACGGTCTGGGGGGCGACGGCTTCTTCCTCGTCCGGGAGCCGCGCGGCCGCGTTCATGGCATCGAGGCCGTCGGTCCTGCCGGAGCGCTGGCCACGATCGCCCGCTACCGGCAGCGCGAATATGAGGCGGTTCCCACCCAGGGCGCTGATGCAACCGTCACCGTGGCTGGGGTCGTCGCCGGGTGGTCCCTCGCGCTCGAACTGTCACGCGCCCTCGGCGGTCAGATGCCCCTCGACATGCTGCTGACCGACGCCGTCGCACTGGCCCGGGACGGCTACGACGTCGTCCCCTCCGAGGGCCGCCTGAAGCTTTCGCCCACCCTCATCGCCGATCCGTCATTCGCCCGCACCTTCCTGCAGGACGGCAAGCCCGCGGTTGCCGGCGACCGCCGGCTGCTTCCCCGGCTGGCGGACACGCTCGAGCGGTTGTCGCATGCGGGATTGGCCGATTTCTATCGGGGTGACGTGGGCCGCGAAATCGCCCTCGATCTCGAACGCATCGACTCGCCCATCGGCCGCCGGGATCTCGAGACCTACCGCGCCCGTAGCGTGGAGCCGCTCACCGTCGGGCTGCAGGGCGCGACGCTCTACAACCTGCCGGCCCCGAGCGTGGGATTTGCCTCCCTGATGGCGCTCACCATTGCCGATCGCCTCGGCGTGGGCAGCAGCGAATCGGTCCTCGCCCATCACGGTCTGATCGAGGCGACGCGTCGGGCGCTCGTGCTGGCCGATCGCCGCATCACCGATCCCCGCGAGATGGAGGCGGATCTCGCCGATCTCCTGGCCGGAGGATTGCCCGAGCACGAAGCCTTGCAGATCGACCGCAGCCGGGCCGGGACATCCGCTCTGCCCACAGGCACGGAGGGCGATGGCATCTGGATCGGCTGCATCGACAAGGACGGGCTTGCGGTGTCGTTCGCGCAATCCGTCGACGGCTCGTTCGGATCGGGGATCGTCCTGCCCAGGACCGGCATTCACTGGCATAATCGCGGGCGGGCGTTCTCCCTCGATCCATCGCGCCTGAACCCGCTTGTGCCCGGGCGCAAGCCGCCCCACAGCCTCAATCCGGCCCTTGCCGTGTTCGCCGACCATCGGGTTTTGACCTACGGCGTGGTTGGCGCACAGACCCAGGGGCAGATCCTGTCACGCTATGCGGATCTCGCGGCAGGTCCTGCGGACACCCTCGCGGCGCCACGGTGGTGGCTTGCCCGCAGGGATGACAGCGAGACCGTGCTGCGGGTGGAAGAGGGGTTCGATACGAGCTTCATGCGCGGCCTGTCCCGTCTCGGGCATCAGGTCGAGGACGTTGCCGCAGGAGAAGCGGCCCTGCCGGGAGCGGGCATGATCGTGAAGCACGCGCGCAACGGCCGTGTCGAGGCCAGCCACGATCCCCGGGGGGAGGGCGAGGTCATGGGCCTCTAGGCTCAGCTCGCCGGCCCGGCGCTCCACAAGCCGAGCAGGAGACTTGCGCCCAGCACCAGCACGAAAGCGGCGGCAAGCAGCTCCAGGCCTGCCACCGCCACGGCGCCCGCGGCCCCGCGACCGCCCGCGAGGCGCAGGGCGAGGGCCTTGGCAAAGACCGCCAGCGCCGCGATCACGCCGGTGGTGAGCGCGGTGCCGAGCGCCATCGCGAAGGTGGCCGCAACACCGGCCGCAAAAAGGCCCTGCGAAAGGGCAAAAACCAGAATGACGAGCGCGCCCGCGCAGGGACGAATGCCGGCCGCAAGCGCCACGCCTGCCATGTCGCGCCACCGTGTCATGCGGTCGAGCACATCTGGCGGTGGCATGTGCACGTGATCGCAATCGGCCTCGGGGATTGTGGCCAGCGGGTCGCGGGCGAGGGCGAGGGTGCCCATGACCTTGCCGCTCTTGCGCCAGGTGAGCATCGCACCGAGCAGGGCCACGACCACGAAACTCAGCAACTCCACACGAACCGTCACGAGGTTCATGGTGGCGGCGGTGGCGCGAAAAACGAGGGCGACGACGCTGACCAGCAGGATTGCAACGAGAGCCTGAACGATGGCTGCCGCAAGGCTCAATCCGAAGCCCTTGGCCAGTGCGCGCTCATCGGCCACCAGGTAGGCCGCGATGACGCCCTTGCCGTGCCCGGGGCCTGCTGCGTGGAACACCCCATAGGCGAAACCGATTCCCAGCAGGGACCAGAGCGCCGTGCCGTGTTCCTTCGCGGCCGAGAGCGCGTCCTGCAGGCTGCGGTAGAATCCGCTCTGGATCGCCAGAAGATAGGCACCCAGTTCGCCGCCGGGCGCCGCCTCGCGCAATCCCATGCCAAACGGATTGCGGGTCGGAGCCGCAGCCTGGGGCGCTGCTATCCAGACCAGCAATGCGATGGCCGTGCCAACGATGGCGACCGCAGCGGCACAGAGCAGGAGGCGCTGCCAGGTCCCAACACGCGCGGCAGGGGCAAGAACGGCGGAACCGGCGTTCAGGGACATGCGATGATCGCCTTGTTAGCGAATTGCGTGCCGAAGTTGGACGCTGCCGTCAGCGTCTCGAAAAACGCCTCGGACATGTTCTTCTGCTGCGTCGCCTCGAGCGGTTTCGGGCGCGCGATGCTCGTCGCGCAGCCCTTCGGCGCGCTTGCGAGCGTGACGGCATCCTCACCGTCTGCGAGGCTGAACGAGACGAAAAAGGTCGGATCGTAGATCTCGAGCGCCGTCGTGCGGGCCGCCGAGGGCGCGCTCAGCGGCAGGAAGAACGACAACACGACCTCGTCGGTCTCATAGATCATGCGGGGGTCACGCGGCGAGCCGAATTCCAGCTTCTTGCCGTTGGCCTTCAGCACCGTGAAATATCCGAATTCCGCGAGCGATTCAGTGTTCTCCTTGGCCAGATCCTGCAGTTCCTCGGGCGACAACTTGCCGTCCCCGTTCTTGTCCAGCCCCTGGGTCACATAGGCCGAGTAGCTCTTGTCGAAGGTCCAGGCATGGCGGATTCCCGCAATCTTGCCATCGGTCTCGTAGACCATCTCGGCCCGTGCGATCACCCAGACGTGCGGATGGGCAAAGGCCGGCACGGCAAACCCGGTCAACGATCCGACCAGAAGACATCGAAGGCCAAGGCGAAGTGTCATGCGTCGATCCCAGGGCAGGAGGATTCACGGGGCGAACGCCCCTCAGGTGGTCCCCTGCCTAACGCATCATGGTTAATGGAGGCGAAACGGAGGCGTCCTTATCACGACAGACACCAGTCGATAGGAGCCTGGCCGTGCTGCTCGAGCCAGAGGTTGGCCCGGCTGAACGGGCGCGTTCCCTTGAAGTCGCGCAGGCGATTGAGGGGGGACGGATGCCCCGATTCGACGATCAGGTGCCTGGTTGCATCCACGAGCGCCGCTCGCTGTCGGGCGGCCGCTCCCCACAGGAGAAACACTACGGCAGGCTGCCTGGCAGATACCGCCGCGACCGCCTGGTCGACCAGGGCGGCCCAGCCGAATCGCAGATGGCTGCCTGCCTGCCCGGCCTGAACGGTCAGGGCGGAGTTCAGCAACAGGACGCCCTGTTCGGCCCAGCCGCTCAGGTCACCGCTGCGCGGCATCGGCACCTTCAGATCCTCGGCCATTTCCGCGAGGATGACGCGGAGCGAAGCCGGCAGGCGGCGGCGGCCGCGATACGAGAACGCCAATCCGTGGGCGTCCCCCGGAGTCGGATAGGGATCCTGCCCAAGAATGACCACCTTAACCCGGTCCATGGGCGTGAGCGTGAGTGCGCGAAACACCGATTCGGGTGGCGGCAGAACCTCGCCCCCGGCCGCCACGATCGCATCGACCCTTTCGGCCACCGTCCCGGCACTGCCGTTACGGAAGAACGGGAGTTCCTGCCAGGTTCCTTTGGCGCTTGCGGCGAGAAAGTCCGCCAGGGCTTTGCCCACGGGACCGGGCGTCGGCGGGCAGGGGGGTGTCATCATGCGGTCGTGTCCGAAGGGCAGGGAAATCGGCGGAGGTGCGCAAGCCATCCGATGGCCTCGCTCGGGCGTCGCGGGCCGGTTCGGGGCCGTCGACAGGCTCGGGCTTGTGTGACACGATAGCGCTCTCATTTCCACCGATGAACCGTCAACCGAACCCTAGCCAAGGATCTCCGATCATGCGCCCAAGCCGCCCTCTTGCCGCCCTTCGCGCCGGCCTCCTCGGTCTCTCGCTCGTCGTGTCGGGTGCGGCACTGGCGCAGCAGGCGGTCACGATCCGGTTTGTCCAGACCAACGATATCGACCGGATGAGCCCCGAGAAGGGCCGCGGCGGGTTTGCCAAGCTCGCGACCGTCATCAAGGAAGAGCGCGCCAAGGGCAACACGTTCTTCGTGCATGCGGGCGACACCATCTCGCCCTCGCTCCTGTCGGGCTTCGACAAGGGCGCGCATATCATCGACATCCTCAACCACATGGGGGTCGATGCCATGACCCCCGGCAATCATGAATTCGATCTCGGCCCCGATGCGTTCCGGGCGCGTATGGCCGAGGCGAAGTTCGATGTTCTGACCTCCAACATTCTCGACGGCAATGCGCGGCCGGCCAATACGAAGGCCGACAAGGTCGTCGACGTGCAGGGCATCAAGGTCGCGTTCTTCGGGCTGACGACGGAAGACACGCCGATCATGTCGAGCCCCGGCAGCATCAAATTCGGCCCCACCATCGCTGCCGCTCGCGACAAGGTGAAGGAGTTGCGCGCAGCCGGCGCGGATCTCGTTGTCGCCGTCACCCACACGCCCCTCGATGTCGACATGATCCTCACCCGTTCGTCCGGCGCCGATCTGATCATCAGCGGTCACGACGAGCACCTGCTTGCTTTCTATGACGGCAAGGTCGCGCTGACGGAATCAGAGTCGCAGGCGAACTACATCACGGTCATCGAGCTGTCCGTGATGAAGGCCGAGAAAGATGGCAAGACCACGGTCACCTGGACGCCGAATTTCCGCATCGTCGACAGCGCGACCGTGAAGGCTGATCCCGAGATCGAGGCGGTGATCAAGGGTTACGAGGACAAGCTGTCGAAGGAACTCGACATCGAAATCGGCATGACCGAGACGCCGCTCGACAGCCGGAGAGCGACGGTCCGCGGCGGCGAGGCTGCCATCGGCAACCTCGTGGCCGACGCCTTGCGGGCATCCGTCGGCGCCGATGTGGCGATCACGAACGGGGGCGGCCTGCGCGCCGACAAGCAATATCAGGCCGGCCAAAAACTGACGCGCCGCGACATTCTGGCCGAGATGCCGTTCGGCAATACCACCGTTCTGATGGAGCTCCCCGGCGACAAGCTGAAGGCCGCTCTCGAAAACGGCGTCAGTCAGGTGCGTGAAATGGGCGGCCGCTTCCCGCAGGTCTCTGGCCTGGTTGTGGAGGTCGACCTCAAGGAGCCGGTCGGCAGCCGAGTGAAGTCGGTGACGGTCAATGGCGCACCCCTCGACCCGGCCAAGACCTACAAGCTTGCCACCAATGACTTCATGGCGCGCGGCGGTGACGGCTACCGCGCCTTCATCGACGGCAAGCAGCTCGTCGATGTCGCAGCAAGCCAGCTCATGGCCACGCAGGTCATCGACTACGTGTCGAAGGCCGGCAAGATCGCCCCCAAGGTCGAGGGACGGGTCGTCCTGCGCTGAAGCATCTATCGAGACGCGAACCGTGCGCCGGGCGCCCGAAAAGCGCGCCGGCGTATGAGCACAGGCTCGAAAAGGCCTTTGTGAAACGGCGCGAGCGCCGTATCCATGACCTCTGCCGCGCCGGCGCATTCCCGTCTTCTGTGAAACCAAAGCGATTCGATCTTTGAAGGACTCTTCGTCGCCGAAAAAATCCGGCTTCTTCCGTGAGGCGCGACGTCGCGCCATGACGCGCGGCCGGATCGCATTCGCGATGGGCCTGTTCGGCGTCACCTTCATCGTCGCGACCTTCGGCTACATCGCCCTGGAACAGCGCAGTCGCCTGATGCAGCGCAATGACGAGGAAATCGTCAGCAACGCCTATTTCATGGCCGATCACGCAGCGCGGTTGTTCGAGGTGACAGACCTGACACTTCGTCAGGCGACGGCCTTCATCGAGGGCCAGAGTTGGGCGGCCATCGAGCCGTCGCGGGCGTATTGGGAGCAGCTCAATGCCATCAAGTCGGCGCTTCCCTATGTCGACGACATCTGGCTCAACGATTCCACCGGCAAGCTGCGCCTGACCTCCGCGTTGTTTCCGACGCCGGACTCGAGCGTTGCTGACCGCGATGCTTTTCGCGAGCAGGCGGCGTCCGACAAGGGCCTCTATGTGGGCGAGCCGATCATTGGCCGGATCACCAGCGCGCCCACTTTTCTCGTGAGCCGCCGCCTCGAATCGCCGACCGGCCAGTTCCGTGGAATCGTCTCGGTCACCATGGCCCTCTCGTACTTCAATGATTACTGGGGCAACCTGCGCCTGCCGAAGCGAAGCCGCATCGCCCTGATGCGAGCAAGCGACGGCAAGATCATCGCGCAGTATCCGTCGCCAACGGACGGCGTGAGCTTAGTCGCGAGCGACGGGGCAGCTTTTCGCGCGGCCGTGGCCACCAACGGACGGGTTGGATCGTTCGCCTACGATGCCGCCGACGATCCGCGACTGGCCGCCTATCACCAGGTGGGCGACATGCCGCTCTATGTCGGCATCAGCGTCCCGCAGGATACCTACTGGACCGCCTGGATCACCCAGACGCGTCTGTACGGCGCGTTCGCGCTGATCGCGTTCCTGGCGCTGGCCGCCTTGACAGCGCTCGCCGGGCGACAGTTTCGGGAACAGGCTGCCGATGCGGCGCTCCTGTCCGAGGAGGTCGCGCTGCGCACCGGCGAGTTGCAGGCCGAGACGGCCGCCCTGGAGGTTCTCAACCGCACCGGCACGACGCTCGCCAGCGAACTCGAGATCGACCACATCATGCACAACGTCATCGACGCCGGCGTCGAGCTGACAGACGCGGAGGCGGGTGCGTTCTACGATCGCTATCCCGCAGGCGGAGTGTCCGGGCGCGAGGGCGCCTTCAAGCTCTGCGCTGTCGCGGGCGCGGGCGAGCAGGTCTTCGCGAATGCCCCGACGCTGCAGGATGCGCAGGCCCTGTCCCCCACATTGGCGTTGGGCAAAATCGTGCGAGCCGACGACATCATGGCGGATGGCGGAGACGATCGCGAATCCCTCTTCCGCGCCATCTCCAGCGGTCCGATCGTCATGCGCAGCGCCATGGCGGTGCCGGTGGTCTCGCGAACGGGCGACATCAACGGCGTCCTCATGTTTGCCCATCGCAACACCCAGGTTTTCACCGAGCGCAGCGAGCGGTTGATGCAGGGGCTGGCTGCGCAGGCCGCGATCGCGATTGAGAATGGCCGACTCTATCAGGCGGCCCAATATGAGATCGAAGAACGCAAGCAGTCGCAGGCGCAGCAATCGCTCCTGATCCGCGAGCTTCACCATCGGGTCAAGAACACCCTGGCAACCGTCCAGGCCGTCGTGGGCGCAACCGCGCGGTCGACCACGAACATCGACGATTTCTACCAGGCCTTTGTGGCGCGCATCATCTCGCTGGCCAATACCCACTCGCTCCTGACCGAGGCTGTCTGGCAGACCGCATCCCTGCGCGAGATTCTCGAGAAGGAACTCACACCCTATTACGATCCCGCAGGCGAGCGAATCCGGATCGACGGGCCCCTCGTGGAACTGCCGTCCGAGGCCGCCGTCCCCATCGGCATGGCGATCCACGAGCTCACAACCAACGCCACGAAATACGGGGCGCTGTCCGTCGAGGGCGGCCGGGTCGCCGTCTCGTGGAGTTCGGAGCCCGAGGGTGACGGCATCCGCCTGAACCTCATCTGGACCGAGCGAAACGGCCCGGTCGTTTCGCCCCCCACCCGGCAGGGTTTCGGGTCGAGGCTGCTCCACCGGGTGCTGACGACTCAACTCAGCGCCGCCGTCGACATGGATTTCGATCCGGAAGGGCTGCGCGTGTCCCTCGACATGGTGCTGAAGCAGGGCGCTTTCCTGAACCCGGTCGCCTGAAAGCGGCGCACCAGCGCGCCGCGACACGGCATCCCTTTGCTCCGCGCCCGCGATCCCCTATCTAGTCGCGCATCAAGCGCGGCTTTTGACCGCGAGCGCGCCGAGGGGCCACCGGGATGAACGAGATCGTCAAGCTGAGCGAGATGCGCCAGGGCTTCTGTCCGGTGGATCACCCGACCGTCAAAATGGGCCGGGTCGGTGTGCTGCTGGTCAATCTCGGGACGCCGGAGGGCACCGATTACTGGTCGATGCGGCGCTATCTGAAGGAGTTTCTGTCCGACAAGCGGGTGATCGAAACCTCCCGCCTGCTGTGGTGGCCGATCCTCAACCTCATCATCCTGACCAAGCGGCCGGGTCCCAAGGGGCGCGACTATGCGTCGATCTGGAACAACGAGCGCGATGAGGGACCCCTCAAGACCATCACCCGGGCGCAGGCCGAGGATCTGGCTGTCCACCTCAAGGCGGTGGCAGGCGACAAGGTCACGGTGGATTGGGCGATGCGCTACGGCAAGCCAGAAATGCGCGAACGCATCCATGCCCTGCTCGAACAGGGCTGCGACCGTATCCTGCTGGTGCCGCTCTATCCGCAATATGCCGCCGCCACCTCTGCGACTGTGTGCGATCAGGCGTTCCGCGCCCTGATGGATATGCGCTGGCAGCCGGCCATCCGCGTGTCGCCGCCCTATCACGACGATCCGGTCTATATCGACGCGCTGGTGACCTCCATGAAGCGTGACCTTGCCAAGTTGCCCTTCGAGCCGGAGGTCGTTCTGGTGTCGTTCCACGGGGTGCCGAAGGAGTATCTGCTCAAGGGCGACCCCTATCATTGCCAGTGCGTCAAGACCTGGCGCCTGATGCGCGAGGCCTTCGGCCTGCCGCCGGACAAATTCCGGATGAGCTTCCAGTCCCGGTTCGGCGGTGACGAGTGGCTGCAGCCCTACACCGACAAGACCGTCGAGGCGCTTGCCGAAAGCGGCATCAAGCGCATGGCCATCGTGGCGCCCGGCTTCTCGGCCGATTGCCTTGAAACGCTGGAAGAACTCGACGTGGAGAACCGCGAGATCTTCATGCATCACGGCGGCGAGCAATTCGCCTACCTGCCCTGCCTCAACGACAGCGAGGAGGGCATGCGTGTGATCCGGCACATCGCCGAGCGCGAATTGCAGGGCTGGATCTAGGGGACGTTTCCGGCCGTCCCGCGTTGCTCTAGTGTCGGAACCTCCGGCGACCAGGAGGCCGCATGCCGACGTTGATGGGTTTCGATATTTTCGTGATCGCGTTCGTGGTGGTGATCATTCTCACCATCGCCATGGGCGTCAGAACCGTGCCACAGGGCTTTGCCTATACGGTGGAGCGTTTCGGGCGCTATTCCCGCACGCTCGGCCCCGGACTCGGGCTCATCGTTCCTTACGTGGAAAAGATCGGCAAGCGCGTCAACGTGATGGAGCAGGTGCTCGACGTGCCGAGCCAGGAGGCGTTCACCAAGGACAATGCCGGCGTCACCATCGATGCGGCGGCGTTCTACCAGATCCTCGACGCGTCGCGCGCCTCCTACGAGGTCTCCGATCTCAACCAGGCGCTCCTGGTGCTCACCATGACCAACATCCGCACCGTTGTCGGGTCCATGGATCTCGACCAGCTGCTGTCCCATCGCGACGAGATCAACGAGCGGCTGCTGCGGGTTCTCGACGCGGCAGCCTCCCCGTGGGGCGCCAAGGTCACGCGCGTCGAGATCAAGGACATCCTGCCGCCGGCGGACCTCGCGGGCGCCATGGCGCGCCAGATGAAGGCCGAGCGGGAGAAACGTGCCGCCGTGCTCGAGGCGGAAGGCTTGCGGCAGGCCGCGATTCTGCGCGCCGAGGGTGACAAGCAATCGCAGATCCTCTCGGCGGAAGGCCGCAAGGAAGCCGCGTTCCGGGATGCGGAGGCGCGCGAGCGGCAGGCCGAGGCGGAGGCGCGGGCGACCGCTTTGGTGAGCGAGGCCATCACCAGCGGCGACCTGTCGGCCGCGAACTTCCTCGTGGCGGAAAAATACATCGATGCCCTGCGGGCCATGGCGACCGCGCCCAATCAGAAGGTCATCATCGTGCCGATCGAGGCGGCGAGCCTCGCCGGTTCTCTGGGCGGCATTGCCGAATTGACCAAGGCCGTGTTCGGCGAGGGCGGCGCCAGCTCTCGCCCCGCCCGCACGGTGCCGCCGATTGCGGGCGACAAGGGCCGTCCATGATCGCCGCGGCGGTTGTCAGCCTCGGACCCTGGGCGTGGGTGATCCTGGGAATCGTCCTGATCGGCGTCGAGGTCATGGCCCCCGGGGTGTTCTTCATCTGGCTGGGCCTCGCCGCCATCGCCACCGGCCTGCTGGCGGCGGCCATCGGCCTGTCGTGGCAGATCGCGGCCCTGACCTTCGCGGTTTTGGCCTTACTGGCGGTCATCCTCGGTCGGTGGCTGATGCGCGCGAGCGCTCCGCACGACACGCAGGCCGCCACCCTCAACCGGCGCGGCGAGGGGCTGGTCGGCCGCGAATTTGTCCTGGAGACGCCGATCGAGGGAGGATCCGGACGGATCAGGGTCGATGACAGCTCCTGGCGCGTCACCGGTCGCGACCGGTCGGCCGGGCAGCGGGTCCGCGTGGTGCGAGTCGAGGGGACGACGCTGGTGGTGGACGACGTCTGAGGGCCGGCCTCTAGGCGGCGCCGACGCGCAGCAGGTCGAGATAGTGGACGAGGCCGACGGGCCTGTCGTTCTCGACCACGATCAGGGCTGTGATCTTCGAGGTTTCCTGAATTTCGAGCGCGGACGCCAACAGGTCGTCCGGCGCGATGGTGCGCGGGGTCCGGGTCATGATCGCCTCGACCTGCAGGGTGCCGAGATCGGGCCGCAGGTTGCGGCGCAGGTCGCCGTCGGTGACGATTCCGGCGAGTGTCCCGTCGCCATGGACCACGATCACCGATCCAAAACCCTTGCGGCCGATTTCCTCGATGGCGTCGCTCATCAGCGCCTCGATGGCCACAACCGGGAGGCGGTCGCCCCGGTGCATGACGTCGCGCACGAGCTTCAGGCGGGCGCCGAGCTTGCCGCCCGGGTGGAAGACGCGGAAATGCTCGGCGGTGAAGCCGCGCATCTCCAGCAGCGCCACGGCCAGCGCGTCGCCAAGCGCGAGCTGCATGGTCGTGGAGGTGGTGGGCGCCAGCCCATTGGGGCAGGCCTCCTCGGCACGGGGGAGGGCGAGGCAGACGGTGGCCGCGTGACCGAGCGTTGAGGAGGCCTTCGACGTCATGGCGATCAACGGCACCCGAAACCGCTTGGAATAGCCGATGAGATCGGCAAGTTCGCTCGTCTCGCCAGACCACGAGAGGGCGATGATCACATCCTGCGGCTGGATCATGCCGAGATCGCCGTGACTGGCCTCAGCGGGGTGGACATAGTGCGCCGGCGTCCCGGTGGACGCGAGGGTTGCGGCGATCTTGCGCGCCACATGCCCGGACTTTCCCATGCCGCTGACGATCACCCGGCCGGACGCCCCGGCGATGATCCCGACCGCCGCGGTAAAATGCGGTCCCAGCCCGTCGCCGATGGCGTCCATCAGAGCGCTCAGCCCGTCCCGCTCGGTGGCAAGCGTGCGCAATGCCGAAGCCACGGCCTGGTCGGAGGACGACGGAAGGGGTTCTGATTGTGCCATGGCGGCCCCTGTACCACGGACCGGCCGGTCGGCGGAACCCTCTTGGCAGGACAGGCTAGGCCTGCTTCAGGAAAGCCTCGAGTTCCTTCCGGAAAGCCGGGCCGAGATCCTCGCGCTCCAGTGCGTAGGCGACATTCGCCATCAGGAAGCCGATCTTCGAGCCGGTGTCGTAGGTGCGACCGTCATATTTCATGCCGAAGAACGGCTGGTCCTTCATCAGGCGGATCATCGAATCGGTGAGCTGGATCTCATTGCCGGCGCCACGGGCCTGGTTCGACAGCAGGTCGAAAACCTGCGGCTGCAGGATGTAGCGACCGGAAATGATGTAGTTCGACGGAGCGGTGCCCTGCGGCGGCTTTTCGACCATGCCGGTGATTTCGAACGTCTGGCCGAATTCCTTCCCGACCGACACGATGCCGTATTGGTGGGTCTGGTCGGCCGGCACTTCCTCGACGGCGATGATGTTGCCGCCGTGGTTGTCATAGGCCGCGATCATCTGCTCCATGGAGCCCCGGCTCAGCATGTCGGGCAGGATCACGGCGAACGGCTCGTCGCCGACGAGTTCGCGGGCGCACCACACCGCGTGGCCGAGGCCCAGGGGTTCCTGCTGGCGGGTAAAGCTCGTTTCGCCGGCTCTCGGCTGATCCTTGGCCAAGGCCTCGAGTTCCTTGGTCTTGCCGCGCTCGGCCAGGGTCCGGTTCAACTCGTAGGCGACATCGAAATGGTCTTCGATCACCGCCTTGTTGCGGCCGGTGACGAAGATGAACTGCTCGATCCCGGCAGCCCGCGCCTCGTCCACCACATGCTGCACGACGGGCCGGTCCACCACGCACATCATTTCCTTCGGCACGGCCTTCGTGGCCGGCAGGAATCGTGTGCCGAGACCGGCGACGGGGAGGACGGCTTTGCGGATACGCTTCATTGATCGGGCCATGCTGGAAGAGATTGACGGAAGGACACGGAAGGATGGCAGGGGCAGGCTGTCAAGTTTCTGACAGTCGGAAAGATCCCACACCCTACAGTTTTGAGGGCGTGACGGCCAACTTTGGCGGGCCGAAGCTTAATCTTGCCTGAAGCCTTGGGCCGGCGGGTCTGGTACAGCGTTCCCAAAACCGAGGAGACGCACGATGCCCGTCCTGGTCACCGGCGGCGCCGGCTATATCGGCAGCCACATCGTTCTGGAACTCACCGATTCCGGCGAAAGCGTCGTGGTGCTCGACGATCTGTCGACCGGCTATCCCCAGACCTTTCCGTCCGGGGCGGTGACCTTCGTGCGCGGCGATGTGGGGGATGCGGCCCTGCTCGACAGCCTGTTCGCCCGGCATGGGATCGACGGCATCATCCACTGTGCCGCCAAGGCGGTGGTGCCGGAATCGCTTGTCGACCCACTGGCCTATTATCTCACCAACACGGCCAAGACCCGAACGCTCGTGGCCGCGGCACTGGCAGCCGGCGTCGAAAACCTCGTGTTCTCGTCCACCGCCGCGGTCTACGGCCATGGGGACGGGGACCTCCTGGCGGAGGATCTGCCGGTATTTCCGATCAATCCTTACGGGCGTTCGAAAGTCGCGACCGAGTGGATGCTGGAGGACGTCAGCCGCGCCCACGGGCTGCACATCGCCATCCTGCGCTACTTCAACGTGGCGGGGGCGGACCCGCTGGGACGCGCCGGCCAGTCGTCCCCGCAGGCGACCCATCTCATCAAGGCGGCGGTCCAGGCGGTTCTGGGCCTGCGGCCGGGCCTCGACCTCTACGGCACCGATTACGAAACGCCGGATGGCACCTGCATCCGCGACTATGTCCAGGTGACGGATGTGGCGCGCGCCCATCGCGTTGCGCTCGACCACCTGCGGGGCGGTGGGGACAATCTGACGATCAATTGCGGCTACGGCCACGGCACCTCCGTCCGCGAGGTCATTGCGGTCGTCAAGCAGGTATCGGGCGTCGATTTCCCTGTTCGGATTCGCGAGCGGCGTGGGGGCGACCCGGCCCGTCTCGTCGCCAGGGTCGACCGGCTTCGGACCCTCGGCTGGACGCCAGACCACGACGATCTCGCCGGCATGGTGTCGCAGGCCTTGGCATGGGAGCGGATTCTGGAAGAGCGGAAGGTCGCATAGGCCGGCGCTTTCAACAGATGTTAACCTCCCTGATGTCGCTATGGCGGGACACAGAAGCCTGCCGCGAGGGGAACGACATTCATGAGCCAGCTGATTCGATGGGCCTGCCGGTTCTGCGGGATCGCCTTTCTCGCCCTGAGCCTGTCAGCCGGCGCCGCCGTTCCGTCCGCGCGGGCGCAGGATGCGGATTTCCAGCAATTCGTCCAGGGCCTGTGGCCGGCCGCGAAAGCCCGGGGCGTGTCGCGGGCCACCTTCGACGACGCCTTCCGGGGCGTGACGCCGGACGCCAGGATCATCGCGCTCACGCGCAAGCAGTCCGAATTCGTCCGGCCGATCTGGGACTATATCAACGGCGCCATCTCGGCCGACCGGCTCGAGCGCGGCCGCAAGATGGCCAGCGAATGGTCGCAGACCCTGGCCGCCGTCGAGCGCACCTATGGGGTGCCCAAGGAAGTCGTCCTCGGCGTCTGGGGCATGGAGACCAATTTCGGCAGCTTCACCGGGTCGATCTATGTGGTGAGGGCGCTCTCGACCCTGGCGTTTACGGGTTACCGGGGCGAGTTCTTCAAGGACGAGTTGCTGACCGCCCTGCAGATCCTTCAGGACGATCACATCGACCGCAACAAGATGCTGGGGTCCTGGGCCGGTGCCATGGGCCAGACCCAGTTCATGCCGTCGAGCTTCATGAAATTCGCCGTCGACGGCAACCGGGATGGTGTTCGCGACATCTGGGGCTCGGTTCCGGACGCGCTCGCCTCGACCGCGAATTATCTCCGCAAGAATGGCTGGAAGCCCGGGCTGCCGTGGGGCTTCGAGGTCAAGCTGCCGCAGGGCTTCGACTACCGGCATGTGCGCCAGGGGCTCTCCGCATGGGCCGCAATGGGCGTCAGGCGTATCGACGGCAAGGCGATTCCGCGCGCAGGCGACGCCTCGCTCTTCCTGCCCGGCGGGGCGCGTGGCCCCGCGTTCCTGGTCACGGACAATTACGACGCCATCAAAAGCTACAACGCGTCTGACGCTTATGCCATGGGCGTCGCCCATCTGGGCGATCGCCTGTCCGGTGGCCCGGCGATCGCTGGCGCCTGGCCGCGCGACGAGCCTGCTCTCAGCAAGGAGCAGCGCGAGGAGCTTCAGAAGCGCCTCGCGGTCCTCGGCCTCTATAGCGGCGACGCCGACGGCAAACTGGGGTCCAAGACCCGCGATGCTTTGCGGAACTTCCAGATGCGGCGGGGTTTGATTCCCGATGGCTACGCGGATGTGGCGGCCCTGCGGGAATTGCGCGCAGCCCGCTGACGGAGGCCCGTTTCGGTCGTATAACACCCGCGGAAGGAACAGGCGCCGATGCGGTTGATGTCGATCTTGCGGATAGGGCTTCTGGTGTGCCCGCTTCTCCTGAGCGGCGCCCCCGTGGCGCAGGCACAATACGGCTACGCGCCGCCGCCGCCCTATCCGCAGCAGCAGCCGCAGCGACGCAGCACACGCGGCTATCCGCCCGGCTACTATCCGGGAATGCTCGTCCAGCCGGCTCCGCAGCCGGGGTTCAGTCTCCGGCGGCTGTTCGGCGTTCAGGACCAGCCGCAGGCGCTGGTGCCGGCTCGTCCGGTGGTTCGCCCGCGCCGCCCGCCGCCTCAGCGCGCGACCATCGTCCGGCAGGAAAAGCCGAAGGCCGATCCGACCACGCAGGTGCTTGTCTTCGGCGACGCGATGGCGGAATTTGCCGGCCAAGGTCTGGCCGATCTCTTCGCCGAAACCGAGGACGTGGCGGTCATTCGCCGCGCGAAGGAGGATGCAGGCCTCGTTGCCATGGACAGTGGCGAGTGGGGCAAGGCGATCGACAGCGCGCTGGGCTCTTCCAAAAAGACAAACGTCGCGGTTGTCATGCTCGGCACGCAGGACCGCCAGACTTTGAAGCGCGACAATGACAGCCTCGAGGCCTTCTCGGACCCCTGGCGCATCGCCTATCGGGGCCGTGTGGATGCGGTCATGCGCGCGTTTCGCGAGCGCAACCTCCCGGTCGTCTGGATCGGCCTGCCGCCGGCCAAAAATCCAAAAGTGTCCGAGGATTATCTCAGCCTCAACGAGATCTACCGGGAAAGCGTCGAGCGCAACGGCGGGACTTATGTGGATGTCTGGGCGGGATTTGCCGACGATGAGAACCGCTATGCCGTCACCGGCCCCGATGTGGACGGGCAACCCGCCAAACTGCGAACCAATGACGGCGCATTCTTCACCAAGGCCGGCTCGCGCAAGATTGCGCATTTCGCCGATACCGATATCAAGCGCCTGATCGAAACGGGACAACCGGCGCCCGCCGTCGTGTCCGTGCCGCCCGCCGATGCGGCGCCGGGTGAGCCCGGCTCGCTGGAGGCGGCCTTGCCCGTGTTGCCCGATGAAGTGGCGCCGGTTTCGCTGCCGACCAAGCCGTTGATCGGACCTGTTCTGCCGCTCAACCAGGCGGTGGTGACGCCTGGTGGCTCGCTGGTGGCAAGTCCGCCCAAGCTGTCCGGCGATCAGGCCTATGCGGTGCGTCGCGCGCTGCGTGATGGGATCGCGCCGGTGGCGCGGCCGGGACGGGCGGATGATTTCCGCTGGCCGCCATCGGAATGATCCCAGGCTAGCGCGGCAGGTCCGTCTCACCCATCAGGAACTTGTCGATGGCATGGGCCGCCTGGCGTCCTTCGCGAATGGCCCAGACCACGAGGGACTGGCCCCGCCGCATGTCGCCGGCGACGAAAATCTTGTCGCCCGACGCCCGGTAATCCACGTCGTTGGCCATCACGTTGCCGCGACGATCGAGCGCCACGTCCGATTCCTCGACGAGTTTCGTGCGCGACGTGCCGGCAAAGCCGATCGCCAGAAAGACGAGGTCGGCCTTGAGGATGAATTCGCTGCCGGGGATGGGCTGGCGCGTCTCGTCGACGCGGGCGCACTTGACCCCCGTCACACGGCCCTTCTTGCCCTCGATGCCGAGTGTTGCGGCCTGAAACTCGCGGTCGGCGCCTTCGGCCTGGCTCGAGGAGGTGCGCATCTTGGTCGGCCAGTAAGGCCAGACCGTGAGCTTGTCCTCGCGCTCAGGCGGACGCGGGCGAATGTCGAGCTGGGTGACAGACAGCGCGCCCTGGCGAAACGAGGTGCCGACACAATCGGACGCGGTGTCGCCGCCGCCGATCACCACCACGTGCTTGCCAGACGCGAGGATCGGAACCTCCGCGACAGTTTCGTGATTCACCCGCTTGTTCGATTGCGTGAGGAACGGCATGGCGAAATGCACGCCTGCGAGATCCTGGCCCGGCAGCTTGGGATCGCGCGGATCTTCTGCACCGGCCGCAAAGAGGACCGAGTCGAATTCGTTGTGGAGCGACGCGACGGTCTTGGTGACCCCCACCTCGACATTGCAATGGAACACGACGCCTTCGGCCTCCATCTGCTTCACGCGACGGTCGATGTGATGCTTCTCCATCTTGAAGTCGGGAATGCCGTAACGCAGCAACCCGCCGGGCTTTCCCTCCCGCTCGAAGACATGCACCTCGTGCCCGGCGCGGCCGAGCTGCTGGGCCGCCGCGAGACCTGCGGGACCCGAGCCGATGATCGCGATGCGCTTGCCGGTGGTGATCGACGAGGGCTCGGGCTTGATCCAGCCCATGTCCCACGCCTTGTCGGCAATGGCCTGCTCGATGGTCTTGATGGCGACGGGCTGGTTCTCGAGGTTGAGCGTGCAGGCTTCCTCACACGGGGCAGGGCAGATGCGGCCGGTGAATTCGGGAAAGTTGTTCGTCGAGTGCAGGTTGCGCGCCGCATCCTCCCAGTCGTTCTGGAACACGAGATCGTTCCAGTCCGGAATCTGGTTGTGCACCGGGCAGCCGGTCGGCCCGTGACAGAACGGGATGCCGCAATCCATGCAGCGCGCCGCCTGCTTCTTCAGGTCGCTCTCGTCGAGCGGCAGGGTGAATTCGCGGAAGTGACGAATGCGCTCGCCGGCGAGCTGATACTTCTGCTCCTGCCGGTCGTATTCGAGAAAGCCTGTGACCTTGCCCATGGATCCTGCCCCTTTAGCCCTTATTCCGCCGCCTGCTGATGACGCAGCCGATCCATTTCTTGAAGTGCCTTGCGATACTCGACCGGCATCACCTTCACGAACTTCGTCCGATAGGTCGCCCAATCCTCGAGGATCTGCTTGGCGCGGTCGGAACCCGTATAGGTGGCATGGTTGGTGATGAGCTGCATGAGCCGCTCCTCGTCCGAGCCCGACATGTTGGCCAGAATGTCGATGCGGCCCTTGGTTTCCAGATCGCCGCCATGATGATGGATGCGGCGCATCAGCTCTTCTTCCTCTTCCACCGGCTCGAGATCGACCATGGAGAGGTTGCAGCGCTTGGCGAAATCGCCGTCCTCATCCAGCACGTAGGCGATGCCGCCCGACATGCCCGCCGCGAAGTTGCGGCCGGTCTGGCCGAGCACGACCACGAGACCGCCGGTCATGTATTCGCAGCCGTGATCGCCCGTGCCCTCGACCACCGCGATGGCGCCCGAATTGCGCACAGCGAAGCGTTCGCCCGCAATGCCGCGGAAATAGGCCTCGCCCGCAATGGCGCCGTACATGACCGTGTTGCCGACGACGATGGAATGCTCCGCCACCGCCTGTGAGCGGTTGGACGGGCTGATGATCAGCTTTCCGCCCGACAGCCCCTTGCCCACATAGTCGTTCGCCTCGCCCTCGAGAGATAGCGTGACGCCGGCCGCAAGCCACGCGCCGAAGCTCTGGCCGGCCGTGCCGGTGAGGTTCACCGTGATGGTGTCGTCCGGCAGCCCCTCATGGCCATAGCGCTTGGCGACCTCGCCTGAGAGCATCGCGCCGACGGTGCGATCAGCGTTGCGCACGCTCGCCTCGATCACGACCGGTTCGCCGGTTTCCAGCGCGTGGGCGGCCTTTGCGATCAACTGACGATCGAGCACATTCGCGATCGGGTGAACCTGATGCTCGCTATGGCGGATCGCCACGTGAGGCGCTGCCTCCGCACGGTGGAAGATGCGCGAGAAGTCGAGACCTTTCGCCTTCCAGTGATGGATCGCCTCGTTCTTGTCGAGCAGGTCCGATTGTCCGATCATCTCGTCGAGCGTCGCAAAGCCCATGGATGCCATGAGTTCGCGCACTTCCTCGGCGACGAAGAAGAAGTAGTTGACGATGTGCTCCGGCAGGCCCTTGAAGCGCTTGCGCAGCACCGGGTCCTGGGTGGCGACGCCGACCGGGCAGGTGTTGAGATGGCATTTGCGCATCATGATGCAGCCGGCAGCGATCAGCGGCGCGGTCGAGAAGCCGAACTCGTCCGCCCCGAGCAAGGCTGCAATCACCACGTCACGACCGGTGCGCAGGCCGCCATCGGCCTGAATGGCCACGCGTCCGCGCAGGCGGTTCAGCACGAGGGTCTGCTGGGTCTCCGCGAGGCCGAGTTCCCACGGCGAGCCCGCATGTTTCAGGGACGTGAGCGGCGAGGCGCCAGTGCCGCCCTCGAAACCCGAAATCGTGATGTGATCGGCCCGCGCTTTTGCAACGCCTGCCGCCACCGTGCCGACGCCCACTTCCGAGACGAGCTTCACCGAGACGGCTGCTTCCGGATTGACGTTCTTCAGATCGAAGATGAGCTGTGCCAGGTCCTCGATGGAATAGATGTCGTGGTGCGGCGGCGGCGAGATGAGGCCGACGCCCGGTGTCGAATGGCGCACGCGGGCGATCTTGGCATCGACCTTGTGGCCCGGCAGCTGGCCGCCCTCGCCAGGCTTTGCCCCTTGCGCGACCTTGATCTGCATCATGTCCGCATTGACGAGGTATTCGGTGGTCACGCCGAAGCGGCCGGACGCCACCTGCTTGATGGCCGAGCGCTTGGAGCGGCCATCGCTCAAGGGACGGAAGCGGTCGGGCTCCTCGCCACCCTCGCCGGTGTTGGATTTGCCGCCGATGGAGTTCATCGCCAGCGCCAGCGTCTCGTGCGCTTCCCGCGAGATCGAACCGAACGACATCGCCCCGGTGGCGAAGCGCTTGACGATGTCCTTGGCGGGCTCGACCGCCTCGAGTGACAGGGGCGCGCGGCCGGAATCCTCCGCCAGCTTGATCCGGAACATGCCGCGGATGGTCTTGAGGTGGTTCTCCTGCTCGTTCACCAGCCGGGCAAATTCCCGGTAATGATCCTGCGCATTGAGGCGCACGGCGTGCTGGAGCGTCGCCACCGTATCGGGGTTCCAGGCATGCTCCTCGCCGCGCAGGCGATAGGCGTATTCGCCGCCCACATCGAGGGAATGGCGATAGATCGGCGCATCGCCGAACGCATCGCGGTGACGCTGCACGTTCTCGATGGCGACCTCTTCCATGCCGATGCCCTCGATCATCGTCGCGGTGCCGAAGAAGTCGCGGTTGACGAAGTCCGAGCGCAGGCCGACGGCATCGAAGATCTGCGCGCCGCAATAGGATTGGTAGGTGGAGATGCCCATCTTCGACATCACCTTGAGCAGACCCTTGTCGATCGCCTTGATGTAGCGCGACACGATCTCGCCCTCATCGACCTCGCTCGGCATCTCGTCCTTCATGGCGAGCAGGGACTCGAACGCCAGATAGGGGTTGATGGCCTCGGCGCCGTAGCCGGCAAGGCACGCGAAATGATGGATCTCGCGCGGCTCGCCCGATTCCACCACGAGGCCCACCGAGGTGCGCAGGCCCTTGCGGATCAGGTAATTGTGCACCGCTGCCGTCGCGAGAAGCGCCGGGATCGGAATGCGATCCGGGCCCACCATGCGGTCCGACAGGATGATGATGTTGTAGCCGCCGCGCACGGCCGCCTCGGCGCGGTCGCACAGGCGGTCGAGCGCGCCGTCGAGCGCCGCAGCACCCAGTTCCGACGGGTAGGTGATGTCGAGGGTCTTGGTGTCGAAGCGGTCCTCGAAATGGCCGATGCAGCGGATCTTTTCCAGGTCTTGGTTGGTCAGGATCGGCTGGCGCACCTCAAGCCGCTTGCGGCGCGACGTGCCTTCGAGATCGAGGATGTTGGGACGCGGTCCGATGAACGACACGAGGCTCATGACGAGCTCTTCGCGTATCGGGTCGATCGGCGGGTTGGTGACCTGCGCGAAGTTCTGCTTGAAATAGGTGTAGAGCAGCTTCGACTTGTCGGACAGGGCCGAGATCGGCGTGTCCGACCCCATCGATCCGACAGCCTCCTGGCCGGTCACCGCCATGGGCTGCATGAGGATCTTCAGGTCTTCCTGCGTGTAGCCGAAGGCCTGCTGCCGATCGAGCAGGGACACGTCGGTGCGCGATTCGCGCGCCTGCACCGGCTTGAGGTCTTCCAGCACGATCTGCGTGCGCGCCAGCCACTCCTTGTAGGGATTGGCGTTCGACAATTGCTGCTTGATCTCGTCGTCCGAGACGATGCGTCCCTCTTCGAGGTCGATGAGCAGCATCTTGCCAGGCTGCAGGCGCCACTTCTCGACGATCGACTCCTCGGGAATCGGCAGCACGCCCATCTCGGAGGCGAGCACCACGAGGCCGTCATCGGTCACGAGATAGCGCGCCGGCCTCAGGCCGTTGCGATCCAGCGTCGCGCCGATCTGCTTGCCGTCGGTAAAGCACACGGCGGCCGGGCCGTCCCACGGCTCCATCAAGGCGGCATGGTACTCGTAGAACGCGCGCCGATCCTCCTGCATCGATGGGTTGCCGGCCCACGCTTCCGGGATGAGCATCATCATCGCGTGGGTCAGCGAGTAGCCGCCGCGCACGAGGAATTCGAGCGCGTTGTCGAAACACGCGGTGTCGGACTGGCCCTCGTAGGAAACCGGCCAGATCTTCGAGATGTCGTTCGCGAAGAGATCCGAATCCACCGAGGCCTGCCGGGCCGCCATCCAGTTTACGTTGCCGCGCAGGGTGTTGATCTCGCCGTTATGGGCGACCATGCGGTAGGGGTGGGCGAGCTGCCAGGTGGGGAAAGTGTTGGTGGCGAAGCGCTGGTGGACGAGCGCCAGGGCGCTCTCGAACCGCGGGTCCTGCAGATCGAGATAGTATCTGCCGAGTTGGTGGACCAGCACCATGCCCTTGTAGACGATGGTGCGGGAGGACAGGCAGACCGGGTAATAACCCGACGTGCGCTGGTCCTTCATATCGTAGACAGCGTTGGAAATGACCTTGCGGGCGAGGAAGAGCTTGCGCTCGAAGGCATCCTCATCGTCGGTGGCCTTGCCCTTGCCGACGAAGATCTGTCGGTGCAGCGGCTCGCTCGCCTTGATGCTGTCGCCGAGATCGCTCGGGTCGACCGGCACGTCGCGCCAGCCGAGGAACTGCAGGCCCTCATCGGCGATCGCCTTGGTGACGATCTCCTCGACGAGCGCCACGCCTTCGGGATCGCGCGGCATGAAGAGATGGCCGACCCCGTATTCGCCCGCATCCGGCAGCCAGATGCCGAGCTTGGCGCATTCGGCGGCGAAGAATGTGTGCGGGATCTGCACCAGAATGCCGCAGCCGTCGCCGCTCTTCGGATCGGCCCCGACCGCGCCGCGATGGTCCATATTCTCAAGGATGGCGAGACCCTGCTCGACGATAGTGTGCGACTTCAGGTTCTTCATGTGGGCAATGAAGCCGACACCGCAGGAATCCTTCTCCTGCGCCGGATCGTAGAGACCCTGTTTTTGCGGGAAGCCCGGATCGCGGCCATAGGCCGTCGGATTGGCCTTGTCCGCATTCCGCGAGGGGGCTGCGCCGTCCAGGGTCATCATCGCGATCTCGGTCATTCCAGGTCCTCGGGTCATTCCAGGTCCTCGCATCCGCCCAGGACACGCCAGGCGTGTCGTCAGGCGGCCGTCGGGTCCGGCGGGTGATCGGATCGCTCCGGTCCCGCCGCTTCGTCGCAGGGTGAGGGTCGGGTCCTGTCAGGTGGCGCCCGCTCCTCGCGGGCTCACCGGGCTGATGTCAGCCGAGATTCGCCCGTTCCGCCCACGTTTTGCGGGCGGCGTTCGTGGTGTCTCGTTTCGTTCGCGTGTGGCGAAGCATCAACAAAATCCCAAAGGACGAAAAGCGCAAGCGCTCTAGATGGGACAGTATCGCTGTCCTAATCCCCGGCAAATTGGCAGACTTCCCCGAAGGGCACAAGAGGGTTTAGAAATGTTTTAGACAAAAATTTCGCCTGTGGCTTCCGGATTGCAACAAAGGCATGATTTTGCGAGTCCCGGCGAAACAGTCCACCAATAGGTCAATGTCCTTGACATGACGCCGCCGGTCGGCAGGCTGCCGCGCCGAAGGAGACGATTCATGAATTTCGCCAGCGACAACATCGTGGGCGCCAGCAACGCCGTCATGCAGGCTCTGGTGCGGGCCAATGCGGGCGCGATGCCGGCCTATGGACAGGACGCGCTGACCGCTGCGGTCAAACGCCGCTTTGCCGAGATCTTCGAGCATGACGTCGCGGTCTTCCTCGTGGCCACCGGCACGGCCGCCAATGCGCTGGCGCTGGCCTCGGCGGTGCCGCCGTGGGGGTTGTGCCTGTGCCACGAGGAAGCCCACGTCATCGACGACGAATGCGGCGCCCCGGAATTCTTCATGCACGGCGCCAAGCTCAAGGGCCTTCCCGGCGCCGGCGGCAAGCTCACGGCGGAGAGCGTCTCGGCCTGCCTCGACAGCCTGCCGTCCGCCGTCAAGCAGATGCCCCCGAAAGCCCTGTCCATCTCGCAGGTCACGGAATGCGGGATGATCTACACGCCCGCGGAAATCGGCGCACTCGGCAAGCTCTGCCACGACCGCAGCCTGTTCCTTCACATGGACGGCGCGCGTTTTGCCAACGCGCTCGTGTCGCTCGGCTGCACGCCGGCGGAGATGACCTGGAAGCAGGGGGTCGACATCCTGTCGTTCGGCGCCACCAAGAACGGCTGCCTGATGGCCGAGGCCGTCGTGGTGTTCAACCCGCTTCTCGCGGAGGCCTTGGATTACCGCACCAAACGCGCCGGACAGGTGATCTCCAAAGGCCGCCTGATCGCGGCGCAATTGGAGGGATATTTCGCCGAGGATCATTGGCTGGCCAACGCGGCGCATGCCAACCGCATGGCACGGCTTCTGGCGGATGGTCTCGTCGCGGTGCCGGGAACGCGGCTGGCATGGCCGACCGAAGCCAATGAGGTGTTTCCGATCGTGCCGAAGGCCGTGCATCGGGCCTTGCAGGCAGCAGGCGCGCATTACCACAGCTGGACGCAGGTGAGCCTGCCGGCCGGCCAGAATGTCGGTCCGGACGAGGAGTTGATCCGGCTGGTGGTCTCGTTCGCCACGGCCGAGGACGAGATCCAGAACCTGCTCTCGGTCGCCCGCGCGGCTCAGGCCCGTCTCGCCGCCGAATAACAAAAAGGCGTCCCGGTTTGACCGGGACGCCTCCTGTCGATGGAAACGAACAGCCGTTAGGCGGCTTTCTGGGTCTCGATAGCGGTGGCGGATGCGCCGGTCGCGATCGGAATCCGCTTCGGCTTCTTGGCCTCGGGGATCTCCCGCACGAGGTCGAGATGGAGCAGGCCGTTCTCGAGGCTGGCACCCGTCACCTGGACGCCATCGGCGATCTGGAAGCGCCGCTCGAAGCTGCGCGCGGCGATCCCCTGGTGGAGAATCTCGGCCTTGCGGGCTTCCAGCACTTTCTTGTCGCCGCGGACCGTCAGGGTGTTTTCCTTCACCTCGATGGCGAGGTCCTGGTCGGTGAAGCCGGCAACCGCGACGGTAATGCGATAGGCATTCTCACCGGTGCGTTCGATGTTGTAGGGCGGATAGGTCGGTGCCGCATCGACGCCCGCCGACTGGTCGAGGAGCGCGAAAAGGCGGTCGAACCCGACCGTGTTGCGGTAAAGGGGAGCAAGATCAAACTGTCGCATGGCATATCCTCCATTAGAAGCAACATGCAGAAAACGGGCCACCACCATGGGCTGGACCGCGGGATGTGCCGCCTTCTGGCCGGCACGGGAATGATCTGGGAATGGCCCCGACGGGTGTCAAGAGGCGGATAGGCAAACCGCCGAATCCTCCTATAAAGGCCAAGGTTTCCCCACGAGGATGCGCCTGCCGTGTTGCAGCTACTGGCTACTCAAGACAACCCGGTCCCCGGCCATCCCCATCTGGTGCCGGTGACGACCACCGATGGCGTGGCCCTGCGGGCCGCCTACTGGATGCCGCAGGGCGATACGGTGAAAGGCACCGTTTGCGTTCTTCAGGGGCGGGCGGAGTTCATCGAGAAATATTACGAGGTGATCGGCGAGTTGCTGGAGCGCGGCTTTGCCGTCGCGGCCTTCGACTGGCGCGGACAGGGTCTGTCCGGCCGCCAGGTCAAGAATGCCCGTAAAGGGCATGTGCGACGTTTCTCGGACTTCCGCCGCGATATCGAGGCGATCCGCGACCAGGTCTTGATGCCGTTCCTGCCGGAGCCGCATTTCGCGCTGGCCCATTCCATGGGTGGGGCGATTGCGCTGAGCGCGGCGCATGAGAGCTGGCTGCCCTTCCGAAGGCTGGTGACGACCACGCCCATGATCGCGATCTCCATGATCAAGTACCCGTCGGTCGCCGCCGGCATCGTGCGCGCTCTCAGCAGTCTCGGTCTCGGCAAATCCTTCGTGCCCGGCGGCGGCGCCACATCCATTTCCACCAAGCCGTTCAAGGGCAATCGACTGACGAGCGATCCGGTGCGGTATGCCCGCAACGCGCACGCTGCGCAGGCCATCGGAGACGGGGCGATCGGCGCGCCGACCATCTCCTGGCTCAACGCGGCCTTCCGCTTCATGAAGCGATTCTCCGATCCGCGCTACGCGCCGAAAATCCGGCTTCCAACGCTGATCATCGCGGCGGCCGAAGATCCTGTCTGCGCGACGCCGATGACCGAACGCTTCGCCGCACGGCTGAAGGCCGGGCACGCCATCGTCATTCCCGGCGCCCGGCATGAAATCATGATGGAGCGAGACGCCATCCGCGAACAGTTCTGGGCCGCTTTCGACGCCTTCATTCCCGGAACGCCTGATGAAGCCTATCAGGGCGTTCCGCTGGCTGCCGGACGGGTGCTAGCGACTGAGCAGTTCGACGGCGGCGGCGTGGACGCGACGGTCGCCGGCGGCAACGATGCGGCCACCCTGCGCGGCTGACCCGCCGTCCCAGGTCGTCACGATGCCACCAGCGCCCTCGATGATCGGGATCAGGGCGACGATGTCGTAGGGTTTCAGGCCGGATTCGACCACCAGATCGATATGGCCGGCCGCCAGCATGCAATAGGCGTAGCAATCGCAGCCGTAGCGGGCGAGTTTCGCCACGCTCTCGACCCGGTCATAGGCTCGCAACTCGTCGCCGGCGAACAGCTTGGGGCTGGTCGTGGAGATGATCGCATCGTTGAGGGAGGCGCAGCGGCGGGTCATCATCCTGCGGGCGCCGCCGGGGCCCTCATAGGTCGCCTCGCCGCCATCGCCCCAGAACCGTTCGCCCGTGAAGGGCTGGTGCATCATCCCGAAGGCTGGTCGCCCGCCACGGTTGAGGCCGATCAGCGTGCCCCAGGTGGGAAGCCCCGCCACGAAGGCGCGGGTGCCGTCGATGGGATCGAGCACCCAGACGTATTCGGCGTCCTCGCGCTCGCTCCCGAATTCCTCGCCCACGATGCCATGGGTGGGAAACGCATTCTTGATCATCTGCCGCATGGTCGCTTCGGCCGCCCGGTCGGCTTCGGTCACCGGATCGAAGTCGCCCCCGCGGGACTTGTCGTCCATGGCGATGGCGGTGCGAAAGAACGGCAGAATGGCCTGACCGGAGACGGTCGCCAGCTCATTGACGAATTGCGTGAAGTCGATGAGGGCCATGACGGTCTGAAATCCTCTGTATGATGGGCTGTGCGGGCTTGGCGCACCGCCGGCCTTCCGCTTTTATCAAGCGCTTCCTGCGGGGCAAGTGACCCGTGGCACGTCACGGGACAACAAAAACACATGAGCAACGCCAACCCGCCGGCCTCTCGACGCCGGGAAACCGCTATTTTTCTAATTGCGGCGCTTGTCGCCATGTATGCGATCAGCCAGTTCCTGCGCAATTCTGTCGGCGTCATCGCCCAGGATCTCGCCAGTGAGCTGACCCTCTCGGCGACGCAGATCGCGCTGTTGTCGAGCGCTTTCTTCTTTTCCTTCGCGGCGGCGCAGATCCCGGTGGGAATCGCCATCGATCGCTACGGACCGAAGCGGACCATGCTGGCGACCAGCGCTCTTGCGGTGTCGGGGACCCTGCTGTTCTCCCTCGCCCCCTCGCCGGGAAGCCTCATCGCCGCGCGTGCCCTGATGGGGCTCGGCTGTTCGACCTTTCTCATGGCCCCCCTCGTCATCTATGCGCGGCGGTTCCCGCCCGAGCGTTTCGCCGCGCTGGCGAGCATTCAGTTCGGCTTCGCGAATATCGGCACCCTGGCGGCCACCGCCCCCCTGGCCTTGTCGGCCAACGCGGTGGGCTGGCGCGAGACGTTTTTCGGGGTGTTCGTGCTCACCGTCATCCTCACCGCGATCATGATCGTCGTGGTGCCGCGCGACGGACGGGCGGATACGCCCCGGGAGAGCTGGTCCGACACCTTTGGCGGCGTAGCCGCGGCCCTGAAGGTGCGCTCGTTCTGGCCGGTCTTCTTCGTTCACCTGACCACGTATTCGTGCTTTGCCACCATGATCGGCCTGTGGGGCGGCCCGTTCCTCACCGATGTGCACGGGGCGGATCTCAATGCCCGCGGCAATATCCTGCTGGTGGGCGCGACAGCCCAGATGATCGGGCTGTTCGCCTGGGGCGCCATGGATCCGATCTGGGGGAGCTATAAGCGCGCGGTCATGGCCGGCGCGCTCACAACCGCGTTGCTTCTCATCATTCTCGCGGTGTTCCCGTTCGATCGAAGCGCAGCCACCGTCTGGTTCGGGCTGTTCGGTTTCGCGGTCGCCTTTACGCCGATCCTGACCGCCCACGGCAAATCGCTGTTTCCGCCCCAACTCACCGGCCGGGGCATCACATTGATGAATATCGGGTCGATCGGGGGCGCATTTCTCTCCCAGAGCGTGACCGGCGTGCTGATGGATGCGGTGGGTCGGTCACCAGGGGGCGTCTACCTGCCGGAAGGGTATCGACTCGTCTTCGCGGCACTCGCCTTCTGGCTGCTCCTGAGCCTCGCCTTCTACACGCGGGCCGTCGATCCCCACCCGAGCAGGCATGCATCGCGCGCATAGGCGCGTTCGAAAAAATGATGTTGCGTTTTGTGCACTGCACCTTACATTGTGCATTGCGATATGGCGATTGGCGTCGCCGTATCGTTGCCCTTCTTGGGCGTTTCCTCCCTAAACTTCGGGCCGCTCGCAAGGGCGGCCTTTTTTCTTGTCCGCAGCTTCCGCGGGCTATTCCGCCGCGATCCGTCTTGGCGCCATCTCGCCGCCGAGGTCGTCGAGCACGTCCTGAAACGCCTGTTTGAGATCGGCCGCCAGGACATCGAAGGACGGTTTGCGGGCGAGGGTCTTCTCCTCCATGTAGAGGGACCGGTTGATCTCGATCTGCAGGGCATGGCGGCCCAAGGCAGGCTCTCCGTAATGCTCGGTGATGAATCCGCCCGCATAGGGCTTGTTGCGGATCACCGTATAGCCCCGCGCCCGCAGGGCCGCCTCCACCAATTCTGTGAGAATGGGCGCGCAGCTCGTGCCGTAGCGGTCGCCGAGCACCATGTCGGCCTTGGCTCCGTCGTCGCGGTTGACGCTGCTCGACGGCATGGAATGCCCGTCGATAAGGATCACCTCGCCGAACAGCTGCGCGGTCCGCCTCACCAGTTGCCGCAGCATGCGGTGATAAGGCTTGTAGAGCCATTCGATCCGCTGGAGCGCCTCGTCGACCGGTATCCGGTGGGCATAGATCTCCTGCCCGTCGGCGACGATGCGCGGGATGGTTCCCAGGCCGCCCGCGACCCGCATGGAGCGGGTATTGGCGTAGGTCGGGATGCGGCCATCGAACATCCGTGAATCGAGCTCGTAGGGCTCCCGGTTGAGGTCGAGATAGGCGCGCGGAAACCGCGCCGTCATCATCGGCGCGCCGAGCGCGACCGCCGGGGTGAACAGCGCATCCACATAGGCGTCCTCGGATCGCCGCAGCGCGAGAGCGTCGAGTCGTGATTCGGCAAGGAACGAGGCCGGATAGACGGCCCCCGCATGCGGCACGTTGAACACGAGGGGGAGGGTCTGCGCCGGCGGCTCGACGACCAGGAAGGGAGGGTCGAACTCGTCGATGAGGGGTGGACGCATCCGGGGCACTGGCCTGTCTGACGTTAGAGAAACGTTGCGTTACGCCAGTTTAGGCCAGCGCTCTGATCTGTCCACGGCTGATGATCATGAATCACTGCGGTTTTTCACGGGTTATTTACCCAAGCGCGTCATGAAGGGACGCACATTCGCGACGATTCGGGGCTGACGGCTGATGAAGATCCTTCTTGCCGAAGACGACAACGACATGCGGCGCTTCCTCGTGAAGGCGCTGCAGAACGCCGGCTACGACGTAGCCTCGTTCGATAACGGTCTTTCGGCCTATAACCGGTTGCGGGAGGAGCCGTTCGAGCTCCTGCTCACCGACATCGTCATGCCGGAAATGGATGGCATCGAGCTTGCCCGCCGGGCGACCGAGCTCGATCCGGAGATCAAGGTGATGTTCATCACCGGATTTGCGGCCGTGGCCCTCAATCCGGACTCGCAAGCGCCGCGGGACGCAAAAGTGCTCTCGAAGCCGTTCCACCTGCGCGACCTCGTCGATCAAGTCGATAAAATGATGGCCGCCTGAAAAAGGTGGCCCCTCACGGCTTGCGCACCCGCGCGCTTGCCGGTATATCGCGCTCCACACCTGAAACGGGGCGCGAAAAACGCCGTTTCTCGGGCGCGTAGCTCAGCGGGAGAGCACTACGTTGACATCGTAGGGGTCACAGGTTCAATCCCTGTCGCGCCCACCATTTGCTTATTGTCGGCCTTCCCGAGGGCTGCAGGAGACCGGACATGAAGATCCGCAACTCGTTGAAGTCGCTCCGCGGCCGGCATCGTGACAACCAGCTGGTTCGTCGCAAGGGCCGCGTTTACATCATCAACAAGACGCAGAAGCGCTACAAGGCCCGCCAGGGCTGAGCGAGCGACGCTGCGGCGACACCGCACGTTTTTATGAATTGACGGCGCATCCCGGGATCCCCAATGATCCCGGGATGCGCGTTTTTGTGTCGTTCCTGCTCATAAGCCTGACCGTAGCAGGCCCCGCCCTGTCGGCCCCCGATGCTCGCCGGCCCGATGCGGGCCGGACGGAATCCCGACCGCCTGCCAACCGCAATCCGTCCCGGACGGTCACCCTCGACAGCCTCTTCGAGCGCCTGGCCAAGGCCGAGAACGAGCGGGAAGCGCAGGGGATCTCCAATCTGATCGAGCGCCGCTGGTCCCGATCCGGGTCCGACACGGCCGACCTGCTTCTCAGCCGGGCCTCGGAAGCGGTGGAGAAGAAGGATCTCGACCTCGCCGTGGAGCTGCTCGACCGGGTTGTGACCCTCCAGCCCCGATGGGCGTCTGCTTGGTACACCCGTGCGACGGTGTTTTATCAGCTCGACGATCCCGTGGCGGCGCTGGCGGATCTCCACCGGGCGCTCACGCTGGAGCCGCGCCACTACGCCGCCTGGGCGGGCCTGGGTCAGATCTTTCTTGCTTCCGACGACAAGGCCCGTGCCCTCGACGCCTTCCGTCGCGCCCTGCGGATCAATCCGCAGATCTCCAATCTGAAGCCGGTGGCCGACAAGCTCGGGGTCGAAATCGACGGGCAGGATCTCTAAGCCGGCCCATGAAATTCCTTTTGATTCCGCTCGCCCTCGTTGCGACGCTGCTCTTGGGCGGCGCGGTCTTCAGCTTTGTCTATGGCCGGATCGTGGAATCACGCTATCCGCCCACCGGCCGCTTTCTGACTGTCGAGGGCCGCAGGCTCCATTACGTGGATCGCATGCCGTCCGGGCGCGCCCCGGAGGCCACCATCGTGCTCCTGCACGGCGCGTCCTCCAACCTCGTGGAATCGATGGTTGGGCTGGGCGAGTCCCTGACGGACCGCTACCGCGTGATCGCCTTCGACCGCCCGGGCCATGGCTGGAGCGAACGCGGTCCGGGGATCGCCGCCGCCGAGCCGTCGGACCAGGCGCGGATCATCGCCCAGGGGCTGCGCCAGCTCGGCGTATCCCACGCGTTGATCGTCGGCCATTCGTGGTCCGGGGCCGTCGTGCCGAATCTCGCCCTCGATCATCCGGACGTGACCGGGGCCATCTTCCTGATGTCGGGCGTGAGCTATCCGTGGCCCGGGGGCGAGATCGCCTGGTATCATCGCCTCGCCGCGTCCCCGCTTGGACGCCTCGTCACCGCGACCATCGCCACGCCGCTCGCCCTGCTGATCGTAAGGCCCGCGGTCGCCCAGAGCTTCGCCCCCCAGACGATGCCGGTTGATTTCATCGAGCGGGCCCATATCCCGCTCCTGTTCAGGTCCGACACCATCCTGTCAAACGGCCGCGACGTGGCCATCCTCTATGATGCGGTCGCCCGGCAGGCGCCGCGCTACCCGCAGATCCGCGTCCCGTCGAGCGTCCTCGGGGGCGATGCCGACGGGGTCGTGTGGACCGATCTGCACAGCCGGTCTTTCGCCCGGGATGTGCCCGGCGCGGAGCTGTCGATTCTGCCCGGAGTCGGTCACATGCCGCAATATGCGCGGGCCGAGCTGATCCGGCAGAAGATCGATGCGCTGGCGGGCCGCATGTCGGCCTTAGCCGCTGCCGAATGACCGTCAGGCCTTGGCGGCGTGTTCCGGGCTGATGAACGCGATCCGCACCATGTTGGTGGCGCCCGGCGTCCCGAAAGGCACACCGGCCACGATGATGATGCGGTCGTTGATCTGCGAATAACCTTCGCGGACCGCGAATTTGCAGGCGCGGAACGCCATGTCGTCCACGTCGCTGGCATCTTTCGTGCGAATCGGATGCACGCCCCAGACCAGGGACAGGCGGCGCGCGGTGTTGTCGTTGGGCGTGAGCGCCAGCACCGTCGAGTTGGGGCGTTCGCGGGCAATGCGGAACGCGGTGGACCCTGACGACGTCCAGGCCGCGATGGTCTTGAGCTGCAGCGTATCGGCGATCTGATGCGCGCCGGCGGCGATCGCGTCGGAGCCGGTGGCCTCCGGCGGGGTCGATTGCGAGCGCATGATCGTCCAATAGGCCTGGTCCTGCTCGACCTCTTCGGCGATCCGGCTCATGGTTGCGACCGCTTCCACCGGATACTGGCCGGATGCGCTTTCGGCTGAGAGCATGACCGCATCGGCGCCGTCATAGACGGCCGTGGCGACGTCCGACACCTCGGCGCGGGTCGGCACGGGCGCGACGATCATCGATTCCAGCATCTGGGTGGCGACGACGACCGGCTTGCCGAGCTTGCGTGCGGTGCGCACGATCAGCTTCTGGATGCCCGGCACCTTTTCGAGCGGCATCTCCACGCCAAGATCGCCGCGGGCGACCATCACGGCATCGGAAATTTCCATGATCTCGTCGAGGCGGGTGATCGCCTGCGGCTTTTCGAGTTTCGACATGACGAGGGCGCGCCCCTGCACCACCTTCTTGACCTCGGCCACATCCTCGGGTCGCTGGACAAACGACAGGGCGATCCAGTCCACGCCCGCATCGAGCGCGGCCTCAAGATCGGAGCGGTCCTTTTCGGTCATCGCCGCGACCGGGATCACCGTATCGGGCAGGCTCACGCCCTTGCGGTTGGAGATGCGGCCGGCAACCTCCACCTCCGTCAGCGCCGAGCCCGGCATGACGCTCTTGACCCGCAGGCGCAGCTTGCCGTCGTCGATGAGGATCGTGTGACCCGGCTCCAGCGAAGACAGGATCTCCGGATGGGGAAGATGGACGCGCTTGGCCGTGCCAAGGGTCTTGTCGTCGTCGAGGATGAATGTCTGGCCCTTGACGAGCGTCGCCCCGTCATTCTCGAACATGTCGACGCGCAGCTTGGGACCCTGCAGGTCGGCCAGGATCGCGATCGGGCGCTTGAACTTGGCTTCCACGGCGCGGATCATCGCCACGCGCTCGCGCAGTTTCTCGCGCGGCAGATGGCTCATGTTGAGGCGGAACACATCCGCGCCCGCTTCGAACAGCTTCTCGACCATCTCGGGGTTCTCGGAAGCCGGCCCCAAGGTAGCCAGAATTTTTGTCCGCCGTCCGCGTCTCATCTTATTGCCCCCCTGGGCGGTTCGTTTCTGTGAGCTGGATCGTCCAGCTTTTCTGTTCGCCGGTATCGACCTCGAAAAAGCCGCTGCGGTCGAAGCCCCGGGCGAGGCAATCTTCCGTCCCGCGAACGGTGAATTCCCGTTCGCGCGTGCACATGAAAGACCGGCCGCTCCATTCCCCGCCGCGGTCGTAGTCGATCGCGTAGACATAGTAGAACCGGCCCGACAACTGGCCCTTCAGCAGCGTTTCACAGCCGCGGGAATTGAGGTTCCACCAGCCTTCCGTGACCCAGCTCTGACCGTCGCGGTAGCCGAGCGCGATGCCGACCCGGCTCGAGGTCATATTGCACAGACGCAGGTCCGCGTGGGCCGGCGTGGCGGCAAACACGCTCCCGGTGGCGAGACAGGCCGCGAGCCCGACCATCAGGCGGGGGCTCGTTCGAAGGCCTCGCCGCCTTACGGGAGCCGAAGAGAAATATGCGGCCATCATCACTATCGGGTCAGGTCGATTCTTGATCAGGAATGGGGACAATGCGTCGGCAAGTATGTCGAATCGTTGTCGACCAGAAGCGAAGCCGCTTCAAGGGCCAAGGCGCAAATGAGCCCGCGCGCGCGACGGAAAAGTGACGGCCGTCGCGCTGAATCACCGGCGAACCCTCTGTTTAGAGGGGGGAAATCGGCTCAAACGCCGCCGGGCCGTGGCTTCGGCCGGGCAACCCAGATGCCGATGAGAATCGCCGCGCCTCCGAGGCCCTGGAGGGGTGTCAGTGCCTCGTTCAGGAGCAGCCATCCGAACAGGGCGGCGGCGATGGCCTCGAGAAAGATCACGAGCGACGAGAACACCGCCGGCAGCCGCCCGAGAGCAACCGCCAGCAGACCCTGACCGGCCGCCTGGCTGATGAACGCCATGGCGGTGAGCGCGGCGATCCCCTGCCATGTGTGCGGCACGACCCGGCTGTCGAACAGAACGGCGATCGCCAGCATCACCGCGGAGGTGACAACGCCTGCCTCGAAGGTCACGCGCGCCGCCCCGGCGCTCTCGCGGGCGCGGCCGACGGCGAGAAAATAGAGGCCGAAGAAGAAAGCGGTGGCAATCCCGTAGAGATCGCCGCGCAGGCGGGCGGGATCGACCTGCAGGCTTTGCCCGATCAAGGATCCACCGCCCAGCAGACAGAGCAGAAGGCCGATGAGCGTGCCTCGCGCAATCCGCTGCTTCATGACCAGCCAGACGATCAGGATGACGAACAGGGGCGCGAGAGTCGCAAAGAAGGTGGCGTTCGCCACCGTCGTGTTGAGGATCGACAGGTGCCAGAAGAAAAGATCGCCCGAAAAGGCAAGGCCGGACAGCACTGTCGCCAGGGTGAAGGACTGGCGCGGCGCCCCCGCCGGCGAGCGGCTCTCCTCGATCCGCATCCACGCATAGACAACCGGCAGCGACAGCGCGACACGCCAGAACGCGCTTGCGAACGGCCCAACATCGGCCGACGCGAAGCGGACGAAAACCGGCGAGATTCCCATGGCGACGGCACCGGCGCACAGAGCCGCGAAGGCCGGCGCAAGGCGCGTGGGCAGGCGATCGGTTGTCGGCGTGGCGGACATGCAGGACCTGCGAGAGGCGATGGACGGGCGGCCGCCTGCCGGCTTCGCCCGGCCGCGTTGTCTCCTGTCCTAGGGCAGGTTAAGGGTCTTCCACAACCCCTGCCAATGACCCCATTCCGGCGCCTCATGACCAACTCCCGCACAGCGCACGGCGTCCAACAGGCCTCTGGATCAGCGCTCCCGCCATGGCCCGTGGAGCATATCCCGGGCAGCCTCGCATCCGGTGTGCTGATCCTGTGCGACCACGCCTCCAACACCGTCCCGCCGGATCTCGACGATCTTGGTCTCCCGCGAACGCAGTTCGAACGGCACATCGCCTATGACATCGGGGCGGCGGCGGTCACGCGCGCCCTCGCGCGGGACCTTGGTGCGCCGGCGATCCTCACGCGCTTCTCCCGGCTGGTGATCGATCCCAATCGCGGCCGGGACGATCCAACGCTCGTCATGCAGGTGTCCGACGGCGCGGTGGTGCCCGGCAACAGAGGATTGAGCAACGAGGCGATCAAGGGCCGCATTGCCCGGTTTTATGATCCCTACGATGCAGCCATCACCTTATCGGTCCGGAACGCGATGGCGGCCGGGCATCCGCCTGTGATCGTGACGATCCACAGTTTTACCCCGGTCTGGCGCGGGTGGGTCCGGCCGTGGCACGCGGGCATCCTCTGGGATGCCGATCCGCGTTTTGCCAAACCGCTGCTGGCGGGCCTTGCGGCGGAGGAAGGCCTCGTCGTGGGCGATAACGAGCCTTATGATGGGGCGCTCGCCGGAGATACGATCGACCGGCATGCCACGCGCCTGGGCCTGGCAAACGCGCTGATCGAGATCCGCCAGGACCTGATTGGAAAAGCGGCCGGCGCTGAGGCATGGGCCGCCCGATTCGCGCGGCTGCTGGCCCCGCTCGCCCTGCGCGCGGACCTGCGGCGGCCGACGATCCATCCGACCCGCACACGCGACCGTCTGCGGCGGCATTGAGGATAGCGGGGATAAGTACCATGGACGATATCACACGGACCGAACTCGAGGCCGCGGCGTTCCGGCGCTTGCTGGCGCATCTGGCCGAGCGCCCGGATGTGCAGAACATCGACGTGATGAATCTGGCGGGGTTCTGTCGCAACTGTCTGGCGAACTGGATGAAAGAGGCGGCGGACGCGCGCGGGGTTCCGCTCTCCAAGGACGACAGCCGGACCCTTGTGTACGGCATGCCGTACGAGGTCTGGAAGGAGCGCCATCAGGCGGAGGCGTCCGGCGCGCAACTTAAGGGCTTTGAGGAATCGAAGCCGAGGCATTAAACCTGCGGCCAATCATTTTTCGATTCCGGCCGAAGCGCCATCACTCAAGGGCTATTTTTATGGACGACGCAGCATTTCAAACCGAATCGGTTGCCGGCGATCAGTTGAAGGCCTTCATCGAGCGTCTCGAGCGCCTCGAGGAGGAAAAGGCCGGGATCGCGGGCGACATCAAGGATGTGTATGCCGAAGCCAAGGGCAATGGGTTCGACACCAAGGTCATCCGCAAGATCATCTCCATCCGCAAGCGCGATTACGCCGAGCGCCAGGAGGAGGAGGCGATCCTGGAACTCTACATGCAGGCCCTCGGCATGATCGGCTGAAGCCCACTCTCATTTTACCGACGGACAAGGCGGGGCAATGGCCCCGCCTTTTTCATGGGGCGGCGGGCTAGCGCAGGACCGGGAGAGGCTTCACGGCCGGTCCGGTGAACCGGTTGGTGGCAAGGTCGCCCATCGGCTTGGCCGAAAACCCCATATCGAGGCTCGGGCCCGCGGTCATCAGGGCGCGCGCCGTGGCGGGCGCGACCTTCTCCTTGGAAGTCGAAGGCGCCTTTGCGACAGTCGCAACCGGTGCTGTCCTCGCTGGCTCCTCCCGCGCGGGCAGGCGGCCGGCGGTGGTCGAACCCGTGACCGGCATGTCGATCGGTGCGGCGGACGCCACGGTCAGGCTTCCGGGGCGGCGCGGGGGCAGGGGATGATCTGGCGTCTCGAGGCTCGCCACGACGCCTGTCAGGCCGCGCAGGTCGGGCGCACTTGCGGCCGGGATTGGATTGGACAAGGCGAGGGCGCCCGGACGAACCGGCGGCATCGGCGCATAGGCGACCACCGGGCTCGACGTGACGGAGATATCGTCAGGACGTCGCGGTGGCATCGGGGCAAACGCCACATCCTTCGAGCCCTGTCCGGCAGGCCCTTCCTGCCATGACAGGGACGGGCCGCTGGACGTCTCGACGGTCTGCGGGAGACCGGCAATCCGGGTCGGCGGGAGCGGTGGCGGCGATACGATCTCCTCGCGCAGGGCGGGGGCGACGGCTGCCACCACGGCAGGGGCCGGGGGCGGCTCGACACGGGCCTGCGGAATGGCTGCCACACGGGTCGCCTGGCGCGAGGCCGGAGGTGATTCGGCCTGTTGCAGGGCGGCGTAGACGGTGCCGTTCGAATCGCTTGCGTAGTATTCCTGCGGCGGCGCGTTGCGGCGGCCGGCGACGAGATTGCGTGCCGGACGGGACGCGGTCCGGATCTCCTCCGCATCCTCATCCTCGTCATTGGTGCCAAACAACGTCGCCCAGAAGCTCTTGCGGCGGGTGGGAACCATCTCGCTCGCATCCGCCACGGCCGAATAGCCCGCAACCGTTCCGCCCTTGGCGAGCACCTCCGCACGCGCCTCCTCGTAGCGGGAGAACGGCGTGCCATCCGCGGGCACGTGCACGGTCTTGCCGTCCGGGAAGATGCGGGCGAGCTGATCGCGCGACATGCGGGGCCAGGCCCGCACGCTGCCGACGTCGAGATGGACGAACGGCGTATAGGCGTTGGGATAATAGCCGACGCCGCCATTTTGCAGCCGCATGCCGATGGCGCGCAGACGATCTGTCGAGACATCCGGCAGGTAGAAGTCGAGGGCCTTGCCGAGCATGTGCTGGCTGTTCTTGGCGACCGCGCTGGAGCGTCGGCGCAACATGGAGTTGGTGTTGGGCGACCGATAGGCCGAGTTCACATGGACGGGCGCGCCGGAGCCAACCTCGCGATAGACTTCCCAAACGGTATCGAACAACCGGGGATCCATGCGGGTCTTCTCTTCGCGCCGCCAGTCGCGCAGGAACCAGTTCAGCTCCTCGAGCGCCCGCGGATCATACTGACCGTTGCGCCGAAAGGTGACCGTCAGGGTCTCCTTCGTGTTGTTGTGATAGAAGCTCAAGGTCCGCGTATCGCCATTGGCCACGGCGTCCTGAGTCCCGCGCATGCCGCCAATGAAAACGCCCATGAAGGCGGCGACACAAACGGCGGTGCGGCGCACGATGTTCGACGCGACCGCGGAGCGGTCCGAACGCATTACTTTCACTGTGATACTCGTCTTTGCGTGCCGCTGCAGACGCGACAACCCTTATAGTGAAAGGATATTTGCCGAAGACGGTTACTTCCCGGTTAAGTAGAAAGCACAAAAAACGGATTTCTGCGCGCCTCAGTTTTTGCCTACGACGCAAGGCCCAGCGCAGCCCGGACCTTGCGGTCGAAACCGTAGAGATCGTCGAAGGATTTCAGCGCGCCGTGCTCGTCGACCGACAGGGTGAAATAGGTCAGGTGAACGGGGAGCGGGCGGCGCAGATGGACATAGCGCTCGCCTTTCCCGACAAGCCCGCGCAGCTTCGCCTCGGACCATTTGTCGTCCTGGCCGAGAATCTCCTCCGCGAGCTGGAAAGGCTGCTCGACGCGCACGCATCCGTGGCTGAACGCCCGCTTGCCGGCGGCGAACAAGGTGCGATTGGGCGTGTCGTGCAGATAGACCGCGTGGTCGTTGGGAAACATGAACTTGATGAGGCCCAGGGCATTGCGCTCGCCGGGAGGCTGCTGCACCGAGATGCGGTTGCCGTTGCGGATCACCTTGTATCCCTTGCGGGCCGCATAATTGGGATCGTTGGCAAGCGCCGGCAGAAACTCCTTCTTGAGGATCGAGGGCGGCAGCGTCCAGGACGGATTGACCACCAGATACTTCATGTCCTCGGAGAAGATCGGCGTCTGCGATTGCTCCTTGCCGACGATGACGCGCGTTTCGTGCACGGTCTCGCCGTTCTCCACCAGCCGCAGGCGATATTCGGGCACGTTCACCATGATGTGGCGCGCGCCGAGATCGGCCGGCAGCCAGCGCCAGCGCTCCATGTTCGAGATGACCTCGCTCTCCATCACCGCGCGCGGCTGACTCGAGAGCGCCGCGACCGTCTGGGCGTTGAGGACGCCGTTCGTCGGCAGTCCCTTGGTCTTCTGAAACGCCGCGACGGCGGTGGCGACGCGTTCATCGTACAAGGTCTGGTCGCTGTCGGTCTGCGGCAGGTTGAAATGCGCCCGGATCAGGGGCACGCGCGGATCCTGCATGCCAACCCGCAGGATCGGGCCGCGGGGCAGGCGCACGGTCGGCTGCGAGGGGCGATCCGCCCGCAGACGCGCGAGTTCGCTGCGAAGCGCCCGATAGGCGGGATGGGGCGGATTGTAGCTCGCAAGGGCCGCGTCGGCATCCGGCGCGGAGGCGAGACGGGACAGCACCTCGTCGGGTTTGGGAAGATCGAGCTTGGCGGTGATCAGGGGCGAGATGCGTGAAAGTTCGATCCGTCCGCCACGGGCATCGCGGGCGTAGCGAATGACCGAGGCGGTCAGGCGAAGATCCGCGTGCGCCCACTGGGCAGGCGTAGCCTCCTTCGACAGCCCGGGATCGGGAAGGGCGTAATCGAGGCTCACGAGACCGTCTTCATCGGCTGCCTTGAGGCGCGCCACCACGGCCTTCGCGGCCGGACTCCAGGCGCCGTCTCGCACCCAGATCAGCGGCTCCGCGCTGGCCGCGTAGACGGCCGAGAGCGCATCGCGATCGGTTTTGGACAGGCGCAATTCGCGCAAGGCCACATCGTCCTTCAACCGGTCCTCGACGGCGACCCGCAGCCAGTCGCGCCGGATGGCGGCGAGCGCTGATTCGGTGTCGGGCAGGGGAATGTCGAGAACCGGAGCAGGGGCCACGAGGTCGGCCGCGTGGATCGTTACCGGCGCGGGCTCCGGCAAGGTCACATCCTGCGCGACGTCCTGAGAATTTGGCTCCGCCACGGAGGCAAGCGGCACATCGTGAAACGAGGGCTCGGCCGTGTCCGTGAGGATGGGGGGAGACGGAGACAGACCCGGCTGGGTTTCATCCGCCAGGGCCATGAGGGAGAAGAGGGAGACCGATCCAGCCAACCCGAGCAAGGGAAGGGTTTTGCGAAGGCTGCGAATCATTGTCATTCCTCAATCTGGCCCGATCGCCGCCAAGCTTAACCCGCAAACCCGAAGCATGGCTGCGTGATCTCGTCCCAATTCCTTCAATTTCAGGTAAAGAACGGAGAGGGGAGAGGGGGTTCAGTCCAGGCAGGCGGCATGGTCTGCCGAAACGGTGAACCAAACCTTAACCGAATTCGCGCCGCCGCCGTCAATCCCCTGACGAGGTCGGGTTGATCCGGCAGCCCTGGCGGCCAATATGGAGGGAGCACCTTTCTACCTCCTCACGCCGCCGATTCTTTGAAAGTCATCCCTTTGTCTCACGCGCCCTCCAAAGCCTCGCAACCGGTCGATCTCGGCGCCCTGCCGGAATGGAATCTGGCCGACCTCTATCCCGCCATGGACAGCGAGGCCTTCAAGGCCGATCTCGCCAAGGCTGAGGCGGAGTGCAAGGCCTTCGCCGACACCCATCGGGGCAAGCTTGACGGATTGCTGCGCGGCAAGGCTGCGTCGCAGAGCCTCTTTGCCGTGCTCCAGCGCTACGAGATCATCGAGGATCTGCTTGGTCGGCTCATGTCCTATGCTGGCTTGATCTATGCCGGCGACACCACGGATCCGACGCGGGCGAAATTCTACGGCGACGTCCAGGAACGGCTGACCGCGGCGTCGAGCGAACTCCTGTTCTTCGGTCTGGAGATGAACCGGCTCGATGACGGTCTCATGGATTCCGTCATGAGTCAGGCGCCGCTCTCTCACTATCGGCCGTGGATCGAGGATCTGCGCAAGGACAAGCCCTATCAGCTCGACGACCGGATCGAGCAGCTGTTCCACGAGAAATCGGTCACCGGACGCGGCGCCTGGAACCGCCTTTTCGACGAGACCATCGCGTCCTTGAAATTCGATGTCAGGGGCGAGGAACTCGCCATCGAGCCGACGCTCAACAAACTCCAGGACACTGACGAGAGTGTGCGCAAAGACGCGTCCGATGCGCTTGCCAAGACGCTCAAGGCCAATCTGCGGACCTTCACGCTCATCACCAACACCCTCGCCAAGGACAAGGAAATTTCCGATCGCTGGCGGGGGTTCGAGGATGTGGCGGATTCGCGCCACCTTGCCAACCGGGTCGAGCGCGAGGTCGTGGAAGCGCTGGTGAGCGCAGTGCAGGAGGCCTATCCGCGGCTTTCCCATCGCTATTACAAGCTCAAGGCGAAATGGTTCGGCAAGGATGTGCTGGCGCATTGGGATCGCAATGCGCCGCTGCCCAAAGTCGACCAGCCCATCATTGCGTGGGACACGGCGAAGGACACGGTCCTGTCGGCCTATGCGGATTTCTCGCCGCGCATGGCCGACATCGCCCGCCGCTTCTTCGATGAGCGCTGGATCGACGCGCCGACGCGCCCCGGCAAGGCGCCGGGCGCCTTCGCGCATCCCACCGTGCCCTCGGCGCACCCGTATGTGCTGCTCAACTACCAGGGCAAGCCGCGTGATGTGATGACGCTCGCCCACGAGCTCGGCCACGGGGTGCATCAGGTTCTGGCCGCGCCCAACGGGGCCCTGATGGCGCCCACGCCGCTGACGCTTGCCGAGACCGCCAGCGTCTTCGGCGAAATGCTGACCTTCCGCCGCCTGCTCGATCGCACCACCGATCCGGTCCAGCGCAAGGCCATGCTGGCCGCGAAGGTCGAGGACATGATCAACACGGTGGTGCGCCAGATCGCCTTCTACGCCTTCGAGCGCAAGGTGCATCTCGAGCGCCGCAACGGCGAATTGACGGCCGACAAGCTGTGCGAATTGTGGATGTCCGTCCAGGACGAGAGCCTCGGCCCGTCGATCCGCCTCGGTCCGGGCTACGAATCGTTCTGGACCTACATTCCGCACTTCATCCACTCGCCGTTCTACGTCTACGCCTACGCATTCGGCGATTGCCTCGTGAACTCGCTCTACGGCGTTTATGCGCGCTCGAACGAGGGCTTCGTCGACAAGTATTTCGCCCTGCTCTCGGCCGGCGGAACCAGGCACTATTCCGAACTGCTCAAGCCCTTCGGCCTTGATGCGAGCGACTCGGCCTTCTGGCAGATCGGATTGTCGATGATCGAAGGCCTGATCGGCGAGCTCGAAGCGATGGAGGAGACCCCGTAAGGGGCAAAGATCATGGCAGGACCAGACCGGGAAGCGAACCGATTCTCCGCCCGCGCGGCGCGCTATGCGCGTGTCGGCGCCAATATGGGCGGGGTGGCGGCGCGGATGGCCGGCGCCCGGCTGTTCAATCGCGACGGGCAGGATGCGTCGAACGCCGCGAACCTCGCCCAGGCGCTCGGCGGGCTGAAAGGCCCGATCATGAAGGTGGCGCAGCTTCTGGCCACCATTCCCGATCTCGTGCCCCCCGAATACGCGGCCGAATTGCAGAAACTGCAGAGTGAGGCGCCGCCCATGGGCGCGGCCTTCGTCAAGCGGCGGATGCAGGCGGAACTGGGGCCTGAGTGGCGTCAGCGATTCGGATCGTTCGACCTCAACCCGGCCGCTGCCGCTTCCCTCGGGCAGGTCCACAAGGCGACCACGACGGACGGGGTCGCGCTTGCCTGCAAGCTTCAATATCCCGACATGCAATCCGCCGTAGAGGCCGATCTGCAGCAACTCGAGTTGCTGTTCTCCCTGCATCGCCGGATGGACCCTGCCATCGACACCCGGGAAATCGCCAAGGAAATCGGCGAACGGGTGCGCGAGGAACTCGATTACGGCCGCGAGGCCAAGCACGCGGCGCTCTACGCGAGCGCCCTTTCGGATGTGCCGGAGGTGCGCGTCCCGCGCATCCATCTCGATCTGTCCACCCAGCGCCTGCTGTCGCTGCAATGGCTCGAGGGCGACAAGATCCTCTCCTTCGCCGAGGCGGATGTGGCAATCCGCAACCGGCTCGCCATCGCCATGTTCAAGGCCTGGTGGCATCCGTTCAGCCATGCGGCGGTGATCCACGGCGATCCGCATCTCGGCAACTACACCGTCTTCTCGGAAGGCGGCGAGCCGCAGGGCATCAACCTCCTGGATTACGGGTGCGTGCGCATCTTTCATCCCCGCTTCGTCGGCGGCGTCGTCGATCTCTATCGCGGCCTGCAGACGAATGACCGCGACCGCATCGTGCACGCCTACGAGACCTGGGGGTTCAAGAACCTGTCGGGCGAGTTGATCGACATCCTCAACATCTGGGCGCGCTTCATCTATGCGCCGCTGCTCGACGACCGCGTCCGGACCGTTGCGGATGGGGTCAAGCCGGGCGAATACGGCCGCCGGGAGGCCTTCCAGGTGCATAAAGCGCTCAAGGAGAAGGGGCCCGTCACCGTGCCGCGCGAGTTCGTCTTCATGGATCGGGCGGCCATCGGTCTGGGGGCGGTGTTTCTGCACCTCAAGGCGGATCTCAATTATCACGCGCTGTTCGAGGCCGAGATCGAGCGGTTCTCGCTCGAGGCCCTGACGCAGGCGCAGGAAGCGGCGCTGACCCGGGCCGGGCTGCCCTTTCCGACGTAATCAGGTTGCGTCAGCCTGGCTCTCGCCGTAAATGGCTAGGGCGGGCAGGGGCAGTCGATGAAATTCGCGTTCGTTCACCAGAATTTTCCCGGACAATTCGGGCGGCTGGCCGCCGCGCTGGCGCGCGAGGGGCATGAGGTCGTGGGCCTCGGAACCCTGGCAAAGTGCACCGTGCCCGGCGTGCGATATTTCTCCTACGTGCCCGTCGCCGGCCCCGACGACGAGCCCTTCGACCACCGCTTCTCCCCGGTCATTCCGCGCCTCCGGCGCGCCTATGGGGCGGCCCACGCCGCCACCCGGCTGGCCGAGCAGGGCTTCCAGCCCGATGTGGTGATGGTCAATACCGGCTGGGGCGAAAATCTCTTTCTCAAGGATGTCTGGCCCAAAGCGCGGCACGTGGCGTATTTCGAGTATTTCTACGCCTCGACGGGCCAGGATCTCGATTTCGATCCGGAATACCCCATCGACAACGCCGAGACGATCTGGCGGCTGCGCGCCAAGAACGCCATGCAGCTCGGCGCCTTCGATGCGGCCGATCTCGCCGTCGCCCCCACCACCTACCAGCGAGACACGTTTCCCGCCTATCTGCGCGATCGCATCGCGGTCATCCATGACGGGATCGATGCCCAGCGCCTGAAACCGAGCACGGCCGTGTCGATCCGGATGGGCAAGGACGGGCCGCGCCTGAGCCGGGATATCCCGGTCGTTACCTATGTGAGCCGCAATATCGAGCCGATGCGGGGATCGCACATCATGCTGCGCAGCCTGCCCGACATGCTGGATCTTGATCCGCGATTGCAGGTCGTCATCGTCGGCGGCAGGGGCAAGAGCTATTCGGGCAACGCGCCGGGCGGGAAGACATGGTTCGATGTGTTCCGGGAGAAAATCGACCGGCCGGTCGATTGGTCCCGCGTCCATATGGTCGGCAATCTGCCCTATGACCAGTTCGTCAAGGTGCTCCAGATTTCGGCGGCCCACGTCTATCTGACCTATCCGTTCGTGCTGTCCTGGTCGCTCATCGAATCGATGGCGCTGGAATGCCGGATCGTGGCCTCCGACACAGCCCCGGTCCGGGAGGTGATCCGCGATGGCGAGAACGGGCGGCTGTTTCCATTCTTCGACCATCGCGCCCTGGTCGAACGGGTTGGTCAAACGCTTGACAATCCACAGGAATCCGCCGCGATGGCCGCCCGTGCGCGGGCCATGGCTCTGGCGAGCTATGATTTCGAGACCGTGTGCCTGCCGCAATGGCGGGACTTTCTGGGCATCCCGGCAGCCCCGGCGCGCTGACAATCTTTGCCGGAAAAGCCATCGATCAGATTGCGGCCCTTTCCAGCATGGGTTAAACGCACCACGAACACGTCATGCTGAACGGGGCATCGATCATGGCCGATACCAAACATGCGCCCTTTGCCGGCTATAGCCCGGACATGGATGCGCGCTCGCACGAAGCGACCTATGGCGGCTTCATCCGCTTCGTGGAGATCACGACCGTCGTCGTCATCTGCCTCGTCCTGACTCTGGCAGTCGGCGGGATCAAGCACGCCTGGCTCACCTCCATCTTCGGCGTGATCCTGGCGCTCGCGTCCGGCGCGGTCGGCGCGATGTCGCCGTCGGTCGGCGTCAAGGCGCCGGCGACCGTCGCAATCCTGCTGCTGCTCGCGCTGATCTTCTACTAAATCCGACGGGAGCCGGGCCTCCTGCCCGGCCTGCACAATGACGATGGGCGCCGAAGGGTGGCCCGGCACGGGGGTGTTGAATGCGGGTCGCCGTTCTCTCGGAAACCGACAAGGTGGAAACGCGCGTCGCGGCCACCCCTGAAACCGTCAAGAAGTACAAGGCTCTGGGCGCCGACGTGGTGGTCCAGACCGGTGCCGGCGACGCCGCAGGGTTCCCTGATTCCGATTATGAGGCGGCAGGCGCCATCATCGCGGCCCACGCGGCCGACACGGTGGCGGATGCGGACGTTGTGCTGAAAGTCCGCCGTCCGGCCCCGGGCGAGCTGGTGGGCTACAAGGCCGGTGCGATCGTGATCGGCATCATGGACCCCTACGGTCAGGATGAGGCTCTCAAGGCCCTCGCGGACGCTCATGTGTCCGCCTTCTCCATGGAATTGATGCCGCGCATCACCCGGGCCCAGGTGATGGACGTCCTGTCCTCGCAGGCCAACCTTGCCGGCTACCGGGCTGTGATCGACGCCACCGGCGAATATGGCCGTGCGATGCCGATGATGATGACCGCCGCAGGCACGGTGCCGGCCGCCCGCGTCTTCGTCATGGGCGCCGGCGTTGCCGGTCTGCAGGCGATTGCGACGGCCAGGCGCCTGGGTGCGGTCGTCACCGCCACGGACGTCCGCCCCGCCGCCAAGGAGCAGGTCGAAAGCCTCGGCGGCAAGTTCGTTGCGGTCGAGGACGACGAGTTCAAGCAGGCCGAGACGTCCGGCGGCTACGCCAAGGAGATGTCGGCCGATTACCAGGCAAAGCAGGCAGCCCTGGTGGCGGCCCACATCGCCAAGCAGGACATCGTCATCACGACGGCGCTCATTCCCGGCCGCCCGGCGCCCAAGCTCGTCAGCCGCGCGATGGTCGAATCCATGAAGCCCGGCTCGGTCGTCATCGATCTCGCGGTGGAGCGCGGCGGCAACTGCGAGATGTCGGAGCCCGGCCGCGTGGTCGAGCACCAGGGCGTCAAGATCGTCGGCCATCTCAACGTGCCGGGCCGTCTCGCCGCCACCGCCTCGAGCCTCTACGCACGCAACCTCTATGCCTTCGTCGAGACCTTGGTCGACAAGGACACCAAAAACCTTGCGGTGAAGTGGGACGACGAGCTCGTCAAGGCCACCTGCCTCACCCGCGACGGGGCCATCGTTCACACCGCCTTTCAGCCGACAGCTTAATTCAGGGGGACGTCATGGCGATACTCACGCCCGAACAGGCCGTCGAGCAGTCTCGCGCCGCCGCGGAAGCGGCCCAGCGTGCCGCCGATTCCGCCCACGCGATCGCCGAGCAGGTCGCCCTGGCGGCCTCGGTGGCCACCCACGGTGCCATCGACCCGACGGTGTTCCGGTTGGCCATCTTCGTGCTGGCGATCTTCGTCGGCTATTACGTGGTCTGGCAGGTCACCCCGGCGCTCCACACCCCGCTGATGTCGGTCACCAACGCGATCTCGTCGGTGATCGTGGTGGGGGCGCTGCTCGCGGTCGGCGTCAACGCGGCCCCGGGGCTGGGCGACGGTCCGATCTGGGCCCGGTCGCTTGGCTTCATCGGCATCATCCTGGCGTCGATCAACATCTTTGGCGGCTTCCTGGTGACCCAGCGCATGCTTGCCATGTACCGCAAGAAGGGTTGAGGCGATGTCGGCAAACCTTGCCTCAATTCTCTATCTGGTCTCCGGCGTCCTCTTCATCCTGGCCTTGCGCGGCCTGTCGCATCCCACCACCTCGCGGCAGGGCAACCTCTACGGCATGGTCGGCATGGGGATCGCGATCCTCACCACCGTCATGGTCCAGCCGCCTTCGGGCTGGGGCGGATGGACCCTGGCGATCGCGGGTCTGGCCATCGGTGGCACGATCGGCGCGGTCGTGGCCAAGCGCGTGCCGATGACGGCGATGCCGCAGCTTGTAGCCGCCTTCCACTCCCTGGTCGGCCTCGCGGCCGTGCTGGTGGCCGCGGGCGCTCTCTATGCGCCGCAGGCCTTCGGCATCGGCGGAGTCGGCACCATTCACGGCGCCTCGCTGTTCGAGATGGCGCTGGGGGCTGCCATCGGGGCGATCACCTTCACGGGCTCGATCATCGCGTTCCTGAAGCTCGACGGACGCATGTCCGGCAAGCCGATCATGCTGCCGCAGCGTCACTTGCTGAACATCTTCCTGGCGGCCCTCATGGTGCTGCTGCTGGTGCTGTTCATCACCACGGAGAGCCACGCGGTCTTCTGGTTCATCGTCCTCGTGGCCTTTGTGCTCGGCGTGACGCTGATCGTGCCCATTGGCGGCGCGGACATGCCGGTGGTCGTCTCGATGCTGAACTCCTATTCGGGCTGGGCCGCGGCCGGCATCGGCTTCACCCTTGGCAACCTGGCGCTGATCATCACCGGCGCGCTGGTGGGCTCGTCGGGCGCGATCCTGTCCTACATCATGTGCAAGGGCATGAACCGCAGCTTCATCTCGGTGATTCTCGGCGGCTTCGGCGGCGAGACCTCGGGCGGGGCGGCCGGCGCGGTGGAAACACGGCCGGTCAAGCAGGGCTCGGCGGATGATGCGGCCTTCATCATGAAGAACGCCGAGAAGGTCATCATCGTGCCCGGCTACGGCATGGCGGTGGCGCAGGCCCAGCATGCGCTTCGCGAAATGGCCGATGTGCTCAAGGCGCACGGGGTGGACGTGAAATACGCCATCCACCCGGTGGCAGGCCGCATGCCCGGCCACATGAACGTCCTGCTGGCCGAGGCCAACGTGCCCTATGACGAGGTTTTCGAGCTGGAAGACATCAACAGCGAGTTCGCCCAGGCCGACGTGGCCTTCGTGATCGGCGCCAATGACGTCACCAACCCGTCGGCCAAGACCGATCCGTCCTCGCCGATCTTCGGCATGCCGATTCTCGATGTCGAGAAGGCCAAGACCGTGCTGTTCATCAAGCGTGGCATGGGCTCGGGCTATGCGGGCGTCGAGAACGAGCTGTTCTTCAGGGACAACACGATGATGCTTTTCGGCGACGCCAAGAAGATGGTCGACCAGATCCTGAAAAATCTCGACTGAGGCTCTGGCGGCCTGCCGTCTGCTCCTTGAAAATGGCCGGCTCACGCTGGCCTTTTTTATGGGAGATGCCGATGACCATCACGGTGCGGACGGCCCTTCCGAGAGACCGGGATGTGGTGATCGAGCTGATCCACCAGCTCAATATCTTCGAGGCCGACCTGACGGGGGACCGCCTGCGCGATTATGGCGCCGCCACCCGTTACCATGCGGAACTCCTGCAGCGTCTGGCCACCTGGAACGGCCGGATCATCCTCGCCGATGACGACGGCGTGGTGGTGGGCGCCATGGGGTTCGCCGTCCAGGAGGATGCCGCCTACATGGTGCCGGATGCGCGTCGCTACGGGGTCGTCACCGACCTCGTTGTCGATCGTCACCGGCGGGGCGCCGGCATTGGACGCCTCTTGCTTCAGGAAGCCGAGCGGCTGACCCGGGAAGCCGGCGTCAAGCGTCTGACCATCGGGGTCCTGTCGGCCAACGCGAGCGCCGCGCGGACCTATCGGGCGTTCGGGTTCGATCCCTACATGACGGTGATGGTCAAGGCCGTGTAAGCGGAGAAACGGCCGGGCCCACACAAGGGGACGTCGGCAATCTGTCCGACGCCAGACCGTGCCTACAGGCTGGAATTGCCCTGCCGGGCGACCGTGTTGCCGCTGTCGATGGTCAGCGCGCGCTGGAAGCTTTCCTTGGCCATCTGGCGGTTGCCCATGCGCTCATAGGCGACGCCGCGCCAGGCCCAGGAATCGGCATCCCGGTTGTTGAGGTTCAGCGCCGCGTTGAAGTCCTCGATGGCCTTCTCGTATTGCTGAGTCGCCACCAGGCTCTGACCGCGGGCCGCGTAGGGGGCGGCCACGAAGGCGTTCCGGTCGATGGTCGAATCGAAGTCAAGGATGGCCTGCGCGTGCATGCCCTGCTTCTGGTAGAGCAGCCCGCGCGCATGGAGCGATTCGGCGGATTCGGGGACAAGCCGGATGGCGATGGTGAGGTCGCTTAGCGCCTCCTGGAACTGCCCTTGCGCCCGCAGCAGGTTGCCGCGCCCGATATAGGCCGGCCCATAATTGGGATCCGCCTGGATGGCGCGGGTGAAATCGGCGAGCGCCTGCTCGTTCCGGTTGGTCTGCCGATAGGCGAGCGCGCGGTTCGTATAAGCCGGCGCGTAATTCGGGTCGATCTGGACCGATTTGTTGAAGTCCGAGATGGCGTCGCTGTACTTGCCCACGCGGGCATAGGCCGCCCCACGGGTGTTGTAGGCGCCAGGATCACTGGGATTGCGCTGGATCACGTCGGAGAGCGACGAGATGTTCACGTTGCTCGTGCCCTGGGTATCTTCCTCGACCACCGCGATGCGACGGACGGAACCGCCGGTCGTGGAATCGCAGCCGGCCAGAGCGACGGCCAGAAGAGTGAGGGACAGCGGGGCGAAACGGCGAATCGATGAGGCGAACACCATCATCTCCAACACGACAAGGGGAAGGGATACTCTGCCGGATAAAGGTTAACAGGCGAAAAACACGTCATTTTTGCGTCACCCGTGGCCTGTCAGGCGACCAGCGCCCGGTCGAGCCCCGAGAAACGCAAACAGCGCCCCGCTTTCGCAGACGGGCGCCGATTTACGTACCATCAATCGATCGGTCAGAGCCGCTCGCGCAGCTTAGCGCGGTCCGCCGGGACCACCCGGACGAGCCGTCACAGGACGCGGCTTCGTGGGCAGAAGGCCTTCGCGCTGCATCCGCTTGCGGATGAGCTTGCGGGCGCGACGAACGGCTTCGGCCTTTTCGCGAGCCTTCTTCTCGGAGGGCTTCTCGTAATGGCCGCGGAGCTTCATCTCGCGGAAGATGCCTTCACGCTGCATCTTCTTCTTGAGCGCGCGGAGCGCTTGATCGACGTTGTTATCCCGGACAAGAACCTGCACGCGAATTCCTCGTAATGTGCCGTTTCGATTGTGGCAAAAAATAATTGAGGCGCGTCTTGCGCACCTCTCTCTGGCCGGCGTGACTACCAGACGAAGCCCGAACTGTCCAGACTTCATCGGAAAACAAATGCGCCCCCGGCCGGTTCAACCGCTCAGAATACCGGAGGTTTCACGTCGTTTCGGGAAAAACCCGGGTCACATGGCCCATCTTGCGGCCAGGGCGCGCCTCAGCCTTGCCGTAGAGGTGCAACTGGGCGCCGGGTTCGGCCAGAATGCGCTCCCAGGACCCGGCCTCTTCGCCGATCAGGTTCCGCATCTCGACGCGTCCGAGGCGCCGGGGCGAGCCCAGCGGCCAGCCGCAGACAGCTCGCACATGCTGTTCGAATTGCGATGTCGCTGCCCCGCCCAGTGTCCAGTGTCCCGAATTGTGGACCCGGGGCGCGATCTCGTTGACGACCAGATTGCCGCCTTCGACAAGGAAAAGTTCGACCGCCAGAACGCCCACATAATCAAGCGCATCGGCCATCGCCCGGGCGATGGCCAGCGCCCGGCCCTCCGTGGCCTCCGACACGCCGGCCGGCACCTGGGTGAGGTCGAGGATATGGTCCCGATGGGTATTGGCGCACAGGTCGTAGGCCGCAAACTCCCCTGTCGGGGTGCGCGCGGCCACCACCGAGACTTCCCGCTCGAAGGGCACGAACCCCTCCAGGATGCAGGGTGCGCCTGCGACCGCCTGGAATGAAGCCGACAGGTCCGTCTCGCGACCGATCATGACCTGGCCCTTGCCGTCATAGCCGAGCCGCCGGGTCTTGAGCACCGCGGGCCTGCCGATCCGCTCGACCGCCTCGGACAGCTCCGCTTCGCTGGCGACCGCCGCAAACGGCGCTGTCGGGATCCCGAGCCTAGCAATGAAAGTCTTCTCCGCGAGGCGATCCTGGGAGACCGCCAGAGCCCGGGCGTTGGGGGAAAGCGGCTTCAGCGAGGCCAGCAGCGAGGCGGTTGCGCTCGGCACATTCTCGAATTCATAGGTCACCACCTCCACCGATGCGGCGAACCGGGCAAGCGCGGCCTCGTCCTCATAGGCGGAGATCGTGTGCGCGGCGCTGACGTCGAAGGCCGGGCTGTTCGGCTCGGGTGCGAAAATGTGGGTGCGCAGGCCAAGCTGGGCTGCCGCCATCGCCATCATGCGGGCGAGCTGACCGCCGCCAAGGATGCCGAGCGTGTTGCCGGGGACGATCATGCGCTCACGCGTCCTCTACCGGTCGCATTCCCACACTGTCCGTCTGGCGCTGCCGGAAGGCGTCGAGGCGCAGGGCGATGCCCGAATCGTGCAGCGCCAGAACGGCGGCTGCCAGCAGGGCCGCGTTGATCGCGCCGGCGCGGCCGATCGCCAGCGTCCCGACCGGGATGCCGGCGGGCATCTGGACGATCGACAGCAGACTGTCCTGACCCGACAGCGATTTCGATTCCACCGGCACGCCGAAAACCGGCAGCGGCGTCATGGCGGCGGTCATGCCGGGCAGGTGGGCCGCGCCGCCCGCGCCGGCGATCACGACCTGAAAGCCCGCGGCCTTGGCGCCCTTGGCGAAGTCCACGAGACGGTCGGGCGTCCGATGGGCGGAGACGATCCGCGCGTCGTAGGCGACTTCAAGGATGTCGAGCGTCTCGGCAGCGTGCCGCATGGTCGCCCAGTCGGACTGGCTGCCCATGATGATGGCAACAGGTGTACCTGCCATGAGATGGCTCCGGCTTGAGGCCTCTGAAGGTGACGCAATAGCGAAGGCCGGTGAGCCAATCAAGGTCGCGCATGCAGGAAGACCGCTTCAGATGATGGAAGTCGGCATCTGGCAGAGAATCAGGCGCTGATATCGGGGGTGAGCTGGTCCTCGATCCGAATAATCTGATCCTTCAGGGCAAGCTTGCGCTTCTTCAGCCGCTGCACCTGGAGCTGGTCGCCGGTGATGATCTGTTCCAGCGCATCGATGGCCGTGTCGAGATCGCGGTGCTCCTGCTTCAGGCGGGCGAGATCCGCTTCCAGTTCAGTCACATCCATCATCGACACGGTCCAGATTGCCCATCGCCTCCGGCAACCGGGCGCGCTCCCAAAAGTATGCTCCCGGGGACCGTATTCGGCAAGGCCGACAGCGCTCTTCGAGAGCAAGAGTGACGTAACGGAATGCGAGTTGGGTTTCGCATTGCAGCATCGTTTGCCTTCGACTCGCCATCATCTGTATGTCACATTCGACGGACCGAGGATCGAACAGGAGGTTACAGACATGCCACTGCAGAACCATCTCACCGAACTCGAGCGCAAACACAAGGCGCTGGAGCGAGAGCTGCAAAGTGCTGTTCACCACCCGTCCATGGACGATGCAAGACTGGCCGAACTCAAACGCAAGAAGCTTCTGTTGAAGGACGAAATCAGCCGGCTCAAGAACGGCCACGTGTCCGTTCACTGATCGCCCATTTCCCATCCTAGGCCCGCAGGCCAGCCATCCCGTTTCCATCGAGCGACAGGCACGGTGCCGCATGGCATTGGGCCTGTTTGCGAAGGGTTCAGCTCAACCCGACAACACCATCGAAGATCAGCTTGCCCCCGACGAGGATCAGCAGGCCATAGATGATCGTGTAGAACCGCTGCCCTGACAGCCGCCGCACGAGCCACACACCCGCCAAGGTCGCGGCAATGGCGAGGGGGAAGAGAACAGCCGCGGTGGACAGGTTCTCGCGGGTGAATTGCCCCAGCGCCATGTAGGGCGGCACCTTGATCCAGTTGATCAGGGTGAAGACGATGGCGCCGGTGCCGACGAAGATGGCCTGCGGCAGCCGCTGCGGCATCACATAGATCTGGAACGGCGGGCCGCCCGCGTGGGCGATCATGCTGGTGAAGCCGCACATCGCGCCCCAGAAGACGCCGCGCGGAATATCAGCGCGAGCCGGTGCGATGACGGCCTGCCGGCGCTCCACGATCAGCCGGCGCGCGCCGAAGGCGACCGAGATCACGCCCACCGAGACCCCGACCAAAGCGTCCGAGACCCACGCGGCCAGCAGATAGGCCAGCACGACGCCCAGCAACGCGCCGGGCATGAGGATCAGCACGTTGCGCCGGTCCCAGGTGTGACGATACGCCCACACGCTCACCACATCCTGCACGATCAGGATGGGCAGCGTGATGGCTGCAGCCTGGACGGGCGAGACGGTCAGCGCCATCAGGGGCAGCGACAGAAGGCTCAAGCCTGATAATCCGCCCTTCGAGAGGCCGAGCAGGATCACGGCCGGAACGGCGGCGCAGTAGAACAGCGGATCGGTAATCATCGCGAGGCTCGCCGAAAGTCGCCGCTGACCACGGCCTTTTCGCCTGCTACCACGGCAGGGCTGCCAAGTCGCGTCGAAGGAAGGCCAAGCGCAACGATCCGGCCACTCGCATTGCGACACCGACAGAGAGGGAACGCCATGACACAGACCCCGAGCCGCTATCATGAGGTCTACGCCCGCTGGCGCAGCGATCCGCAGGGTTTCTGGCGGGAGGCCGCTCGGGAGATCGACTGGAGCCGCCCGGCCGATGCGGTCTTCGATCCGGACCAGGGCATTTTCGGCCGCTGGTTTACCGGCGCCACCTGCAACGCCTGCTACAATGCCATCGACCGCCATGTGGAAAGCGGCCGGGGCGGGCAGGCGGCCCTGATCTATGACAGCCCGGTCACCGGCAGCAAACGGACCTACACCTACGCCGCGTTGCTGGACGAGATCGCCACCCTGGCGGCGGTGCTGCAGGATCTCGGCGTCGGCAAGGGCGACCGCGTCATCCTCTACATGCCGATGATCCCCGAAGCGGTGATCGGGATGCTCGCCTGCGCCCGCATCGGGGCCGTCCACTCCGTCGTGTTCGGCGGCTTTGCCGCGACCGAACTGGCGATCCGCCTCGAGGACGCCACCCCGAAGGTGGTGCTCTCGGCCTCCTGCGGCATCGAGACGACCCGCGTGATCCCGTACAAGCCCCTGCTCGAGGAGGCGATCGCGCTGAGCCGCCACAAGCCGTCGGCCTGCCTTATCGTCCAGCGTCCCGAACGCGCCGCCGACCTTGTTGCCGGCCGCGACCACGATTGGCGGGAGACGACCGCACGGGCGCGCGCTGCCGGCAAGCGGGCGGCCTGTGTGCCGGTCGCCGCCACCGACCCGCTCTACATCCTCTACACCTCCGGCACCACGGGGCGGCCCAAGGGCGTGGTGCGCGATACCGGCGGCTATCTGGTGGCCCTGAAATGGTCGATGAGCAATCTCTACGGGGTGGCGCCCGGCGAGGTGTTCTGGTGCGCGTCCGATGTCGGTTGGGTCGTCGGCCATTCCTACATCGTCTACGGGCCTCTCCTTCATGGCTGCACGACAATTCTCTACGAGGGAAAACCGGTGGGCACGCCGGACGCCGGCGCCTTCTGGCGCGTGGTGGCCGAGCACAAGGCGGTGGTGCTCTTCACCGCCCCCACGGCGTTCCGGGCCATCAAGAAAGAGGATCCCGACGCGACCCACGTGAAGGATTACGATCTTGCCGACTTCCGGGCCCTGTTCCTGGCGGGCGAGCGGGCGGACCCGGATACGGTGCAATGGGCCGAGCGCATCCTGGGCGTGCCGATCGTGGACCATTGGTGGCAGACCGAAACCGGCTGGCCGATCGCCGGCAATCCGCTGGGCCTTGGCGCGCTGCCGATCAAATACGGCTCGCCGACCGTGCCGATGCCGGGATACGACGTGCAGGTCCTGGACGAGGGCGGTCGCCCGTTGCCACCGGACACGATGGGGTCGATCGCCATCAAGCTTCCCCTTCCGCCGGGCTGCCTGCCGACGCTCTGGCATGCGGATGACCGGTTTCGCGAGGCCTACCTCACCACCTATCCGGGGTTCTACAACACCTCGGATGCGGGCTTCATCGACGGGGACGGTTATCTCTACATCATGGGCCGGACCGACGACATCATCAACGTGGCGGGCCACCGGCTGTCCACGGGCGGGATGGAGGAGGTGCTGGCCTCCCATGCGGCCATCGCCGAATGCGCCGTCATCGGCGTCAAGGATTCCCTGAAGGGCGAAATTCCGTGCGGCTTCGTCGTGCTGAAATCCGGAATCGGCCGCGCGCCGACCGAGATCGAGGCGGAACTGGTGCAGCTTGTCCGGGACAAGATCGGCCCTGTCGCGGCGTTCAAGCTCGCCATCACGGTCGGCCGCCTGCCCAAGACCCGGTCCGGCAAGATCCTGCGCGGCACCATGAAGAAGATTGCCGACGGCGACAGCTGGGCCATGCCCGCCACCATCGACGATCCGGCGGTTCTCGACGAGATCGGCGCGGCGCTCAAGGGGCGCGGTCTCGCCGGCTGATCGGCCTGTGGCGCATCCATGAAAAAGGCCCGGATCGCTCCGGGCCTTTTGTCTGATGACGGGGTTGCGGCCTAATCGTCGTCTTCGTCGTCAGCGCGCTTGAGCTGCTTGAGCTTGGCGAAGACGGAATTGACGTCGATGGCGTCTTCCTGGACCGGCTTGGGCCGGCTCATATCGGCGAAGGGCTCGTCGCGCGGGGCCGGGGCGGGCGCGGTCGAGACCTCGGCCGGCATGAGCGTACCGCCGGTCTCGGCGACCTCGACCTGCGGCCGATCCTTGGCGGCCCGCTGGACCTCGAAATCGAGATCGATCTGTGACGACAGGCCCAGCGTCACGGGATCCATCGGGGCGAGGCTCGGCGAATTCCAGTGGGTGCGCTCGCGGACCTGCTGGATCGTGGTCTTGGTGGTGCCGACAAGGCGCATGATCTGTGCGTCCTTCAGCTCCGGATGGTTGCGCACGAGCCACAGGATGGCATTGGGGCGGTCGTGGCGGCGGGAGACCGGGGTGTAGCGCGGGCCCTTCTTGATCCGCTTGGGCTCAGGCAGCTTCACGCGCGATTCAGCCATCCGCAGGTGATGGGCGCTGTCGGCCTGCGCCAGCTCGATCTCCTCGCGGGTGAGCTGTCCCGAGGTGATCGGGTCGAGCCCCTTGATGCCGGCCGCGACTTCGCCGTCGGCGATGCCTTTGACTTCGAGGGGGTGCAGCTTGCAGAAATCGGCGATCTGTTCGAACGACAAGGACGTGTTCTCAACGAGCCACACGGCTGTCGCCTTGGGCATCAGCGGTCCTGGGGACATGGGCTTTTCTCCTCAAAGCCGGGTGCCGATTCGTCGGCGCCGCACGGCAAAACTCTCTCGCGCTCCGACCCGGTCGGACCGGAGCATCTCGTCTCACGATGTGAGGGAAACAGGGTGATTATACGGATCGCGACCCGATGTTGCAATTCGAGATCGCAGCTTGGCCGCCCGGAATCCCGTCCGGGCGGCCGATTGAGGGCATTCACAGCCCTTCGAATGGGCAGCGCCGGCCGCCCGAATCCTCACATCGCGAGCACGATCTTGCCGATATGCGCACCGCCATCCATGCGCGCATGCGCCTTGGCCACCTCCTCGAGAGGGAACACCGAGTCGATCAACGGCTTGACGCGACCGGCGGCCAGAAGCGGGAGCACTTTCCCGGAAAGGTCCCGGGCGATCATCGCCTTCTCGGCCACCGAGCGCGCACGCAGGGTGGAGCCCGTATGGGTCAGGCGCTTCAGCAACATCCGCCCAAAATCCATCTCAACCTTGCTGCCCTGCAGGAAGGCGATCTGAACAATCCGGCCCTCGAGCGCCGCCGCCTCGTAATTGCGCGCGATGTAGGGTCCGCCGACCATGTCGAGGATCAGGTTGGCGCCGCGTCCGCCGGTAAAGGTCTTGACGGCCGCGACGAAATCCTCGCTGCGATAGTCGATCGCCAGATCTGCCCCGAGGTCCTGACAGGCCGCGCATTTCTGCGCACTTCCCGCCGTGGCGATCACGGTGGCGCCGAACGCCTTGGCGAGCTGGATCGCCGTGGTGCCGATGCCGGAGGTGCCGCCGTGGACCAGAAAGGTTTCCCCGGCCTGGAGGCGGCCCCGCTGGAACACATTCGTCCAGACGGTGAAATACGTCTCCGGGATCGCGCCCGCTTCCACCATCGACAGGCCCTGCGGGATCGCCAGCGCATTGGTTTCGTGGACGACCGCATAATCCGCATACCCCCCGCCCGGAACCAGGGCCATGACCCTCTCCCCGAGAGCGAAGGCCGTCACGGCAGAGCCCAGCGCCACCACGGTGCCGGCCAGTTCGAGACCCAGAATGTCGGGTGCGCCAGGCGGCGGCGGATAGCTGCCCTGCCGTTGCACCACATCCGGCCGATTGATGCCGGCCGCCTCGATTTTAACGAGGATTTCGCCCTCGGCCGGCGTCGGAACCGGGCGCTGAACCAGTTTCAGCACCTCAGGACCGCCTTTGCCGTCGGCGATGATCGCCCGCATCGTGTCAGAGATTGCCGCCATTCTGTCCTCCTTCGGTCAAGCCCGCTGCCTACAGGCGATGTTGGCAAGCGGCGTAGCACGCCGTAACCTCTCACGGAATTCTTTGGAAGGAGAACGATATGGCTTTCGATCCCTTTGCCGAGGACCCGGTGCAGCCTGAGGGCGGGCATGCCATCGGGCAAGACCTGTCCCTTCACTCGATCGACGAGATCGACGACCTCATCGGCGTGCTGGAGCGGGAGATCGAGCGCTTGAAAGAGGCCAAGTCCGGCAAGCAGCGTTCGCTGGCTGCCGCCAGCGCCTTCTTCAATCTCGGCTCGGCGTGAGGTCCTGCCCGGGCGGCTGAGGGGCGTGTTAACGTCTTGTTAGGCCTTCGGGTGTGTAATGCGCCTGTCCAGACTCTCTCCCTGGACAGCGAGTGGCTCCTGTTCACTCTGTTTGACGCCTCCCTGTTATCACTGGGAGCCGCTGCAAGGCGGCTCTCCTTTTGTGAGGGGCGCTGCGGCTTAACCTTAAGCAAGAGTTAGCAAAGCATCCGGCGGCAACCCGCTCTATAATGCTCTCCTGACATGACAGATCCTGCGCGCGCTCGGCGCCAGAGATTCAGGAGAGCGTGGGTGAGAGATCCGGACGTGATCACCTTGCGGACCGGACCGGTTCGGTTCGGCCACAGCTTCGTGCATTCGGAGGCGTTCACCGCGCTGTTCCAGGAGGGCATGGAGCTGGTCGAGGAAACGGCCGCTTATCTCGACGGCCCCGGCCGCGAGGAATCCCGCCCGCTGCCCCGCGCTGTCACCATCGCCTATGCGAGCGAAAGCATGCGCCTGACCACGCGCCTCATGCAGATCGCGTCCTGGCTGCTGGTCCAACGGGCCGTGGCCGAGGGCGAGATGACGGAAGCCCAGGGCCAGGCCGAAAAGTCCCGGGTTCGGCTTGCATCCCACGAGACGACCGCGACCATTGCGGAATTCGAGGCGCTGCCCTCCCGGCTGCGCCATCTGATCGGCCTCACCGCGCGGCTTCACGCCCGGATCCTGCATCTCGAACAGATCATGGCCGAGCCGGAGGAGGCGCCCCCGGCTGCCCTTGCAAACCCTGTCGCCACCCAGCACGGACTTCTGGAGCGGGCGTTCGGGGCGAGGGATCGTGCGGCGTTCACCCCAGAGCCGGCCGCGCCGCGCTGACGTCCCCGGGCAGTCCAAACGAAAAAAGCCCCGCTCGGGCGGGGCTTTTCGACACTGGGTCCAGATTAACTCTTGAACGCCAGATTACTTCTTGAACGCCATGTTGCCGAACTTGGAGTTGAAGCGCGACAGGCGGCCACCGCGGTCGAGCAATTGCTGCGTGCCGCCGGTCCAGGCCGGGTGCGTGCTCGGGTCGATGTCGAGGTTGATGCTGTCACCCTCTTTGCCGTAGGTCGACCGGGTGGTGAACTCGGTGCCGTTGGTCATGACGACCTTGATGAAATGGTAGTCCGGATGTTCGGTTGTGTTGCGCGCCATTGCCATGTCCTCGTGCGGTTGTCCGAAGGGCCAACCTGCAGCCTGAAAGTCGAGCCTGTCTTGAAAGGTTGCCGGCCTATACCGTACTTGGAACCCTGAAACAAGGCTCGCACCGCTGAAACGCCTCTTGTGAAACCGCCCGTCACCCGTCACACCGGACAGGGGCGCTCCCAAACCTTCGTCGCCCCGACGCAAAGCGTTCGGTGCGGCGTTTTCATCGCTTGCCGAAGTCCGACGCGAAGGCCGATACAGACCCCATGGCAGACCTCCCGACCGGAACCCGCCGCCAAAAGGCAGCCCTCAGCGCGCTGCGGCCGCTGGTGCCCTACGCGATTGCCTACAAGGGACGGATTGCGGCCGCGCTGGTGGCGCTGATTGTTGCATCCGCGGCGACACTGGTCATGCCCATCGCCCTGCGAAGGGTCGTGGATTTCGGCTTTTCGGCTGACGACCGCACACTCATCAACGCCTATTTCGGCATGCTGCTCGTCGTGGTGGGCGTGCTGGCGGCCGCCAGCGCGGCGCGGTTCTACCTGGTCATCACGTTGGGGGAGCGGGTCGTGGCGGACCTCCGCGCGGCGGTGTTCGGCCACCTGACGTCCCTCGACCCCGCCTTCTTCGACCAGACCAAGAGCGGGGAGATCATCTCACGGCTGACAGCCGACACGACCCAGGTGAAGGCGGCGTTCGGCGTCAGTATCTCGATTGCGCTGCGGAATGGGTTTCTGTTTCTGGGCGCGGTCGCTTTGATGATCGTCACGAGCCCGAAACTCTCGGCCCTCGTCATTCTGGCCATTCCGGCCATCGTCCTGCCGCTGGTGTTTTCCGGCCGCGCCGTGCAGCGCCGGTCCCGGGCGGCCCAGGATCGTCTCGCCGACGCATCCGCCTATGCGGCCGAGGCCATCGGGGCCGTGCGCACCATGCAGGCCTTCGGCATGGAGGCGGCCACCCGGTCGCGGTTCGCGGCGGCCGCCGAGGATGCCTTCGAGGCAGCCCGCCTGTCGACGACCATGCGGTCGCTGCTCACCGGCATCGGCATCTTCATGGTCTCGGCCAGCGTGGTAGGGGTGCTGTGGTACGGCGCGCAGGATGTGATGAGCGGCACCATGACGGCCGGGCAATTGTCGCAATTCGTGCTCTATGCGGTGTTTGCCGCAAGCTCGCTCGGCCAGTTGTCGGAGGTCTACGGAGAACTGGCGCAGGCCGCGGGTGCGGCCGAACGGCTCGGCGAGATCCTCGAGGCGACGCCTGCCATCAGCCCGCCCGCCGATCCCATCGCCTTGCCGGAGCCATCGCCCGGAACGGTCACCTTCTCGGACGTGTGGTTTGCCTACCCGACGAGGCTCGAGCAGCCGTCGCTCAAGGGCTTCAGCGTGACGCTGTCCGCGGGCGAGCGCGTCGCCCTGGTGGGTCCGTCCGGCGCCGGCAAGAGCACTGTGCTGCAGTTGCTGCTGCGCTTCTACGACCCGCAAAGCGGCGAGATCCGCGTCGACGGGGTGCCCATCAGCCGGGCCGATCCGATCGCGTTGCGGGCCCGGATGGCGCTGGTGCCGCAGGAACCGACGGTCTTCGGCGCGAGCGTTCTCGACAACATTCGCTACGGATGCCCGGACGCCACGGAGGAGGCGGTTCGCCATGCCGCGACGCTGGCCGCCGCCGACGGCTTCATCCGGGCGATGCCGCAGGGCTACGAAACCCTCATCGGCGAGCGCGGCGTGACCCTCTCGGGCGGGCAACGGCAGCGACTGGCGATCGCCCGCGCGATCCTGAAGGACGCCCCGATCCTGCTGCTCGATGAAGCGACCTCGGCCCTCGACGCGGAAAGCGAACGCAAGGTTCAGACCGCCCTCGATCGGCTGATGGAGGGGCGCACCACTCTCGTGATTGCTCACCGGCTCGCCACCGTGCGATCCGCCGACCGGATCCTGGTGATGGATCACGGCCAGATCGTCGAGGAGGGAACCCATGAGGCCCTGCTGGCGGAGGGGGGACTCTATGCCCGCCTCGCTCGCCTGCAGTTCACCGATCCGGACGACCGCCACGTGCAGGCCGCCGAATAGACCTTACCCGAACCGATTGTCGGTCTGGCAGTTATGTGAGGGCCGGCACAGGTCGGCGCGTCGTTCGGGAGAGTGATGATGATCGGCATCGGCAGCAGGCGGCATCCGCTGGATTCCCCGCGTATCAACCTCCACGAGGATTGGGAACTCCGCTATTGGGCCGGCCGGTTCTCGGTGTCCCACGCCCAGTTGATGGCAACCGTCAAGCGGGTCGGCGTTCAGGTTTCGGATGTCGCCCGCGCGCTCGGACGACCCGCCTGAACGTGCGGCAGCGCACGAAGCCTACCACCTATCGCTCGGTGAGTTTCAGCTCGATGCGGCGGTTGCGGGAGAACGCCTCGTCGGTATTGCCCAGATCGATCGGCTGATATTCGCCGAAGCCTGCAGCCAGCAGATGCTGCGGGGCCACCCCGCGCGCCGCGAAAGCCTGGACCACCGCGATGGCGCGCGCTGCCGATAGCGCCCAGTTCGACGGGAACTGCGCCGTCGCGATGGGGCGCGAATCCGTGTGCCCGTCGACCCGGATCACCCAGGGGATATCGGGCGGGATCTGCTTTTCGAGCTCCACCAGCGCGCTGGCGATGCGGTCCAGCTCTCCCGAGGCCTCGGGCCGCAGGGTTGCCTGGCCGGCCGGGAACAGAACCTCGGATTGGAAGACGAAACGGTCGCCGACGATCCGCACATCCTGCCGGTTGCCGAGGATCTGCCGCAGGCGGCCGAAGAAATCGGAGCGGAAGCGGGCGAGTTCCTGCACCCGCTGGGCGAGCGCGACATTCAACCGGCTGCCGAGATCGGCGATCCGCGCCTGGCTATCCTTGTCGCGGGATTCCGAGGCGTTGAGGGCCTCCTCCAGCGCTGCCAGCTGGCGGCGCATGGCGGCGATCTGCTGGTTGAGGATCTCCACCTGGCTCATAGCCCGGCCGGTCGCCTGGCGCTCGCCTTCCAGAGCGGTGGTGAGCTCGCTCGCGCGGCCCTGCGCCTCGCCGCCGCTCTCCACCAGGTTCTGGAGCCGTGCACGGTCGGCTTGCGCAGATTGCAGGGTGCTTTGCAGGGAATTGAGGTTGTCCTCAAGCGCGCGGCGGCTCGAACGCTCGAGGGACAGAAGGTCGGTGAGCTCCGAGATCTGCCGGTTGAGGCGGTCGAGCACGGTGTCGCGGCTCGAAAGCTCCCGGGACAGGAAGAATTGGCCCACCATGAAAACCGAGATCAGGAAGACGATGGCGAGCAGAAGCGTCGACAGGGCGTCGACAAATGCCGGCCAGTAATTCAGCTCCGCCCGCGGGCCGCGTCGACGCCTGCCCGAACTTCCAACCGGCATCAGGGCAGTCTTTCTTGCGACAGGCGATCGAGCACCTGCTTGAGGTCCTTCTCGCGGGCGGCCTGTGCCTCGACCCAGTCGCGGATCATCTGCTGCTCGGCGCGCATATGCTGGACGAGCCCCTGCACGCCCTCGGCGAGGTTGGCCATCGCCTGGGTCGACGCCCGCCCGCCGGCGCCGTCATTGACCGCAGCCGTCAGCCGGTTCAGCGCGACCGAGAGATCGTTCGACAGGCCCGGACGGCCGGAAGGGTCGGCGCCGGTCGTATCCATGGTGGAGACCGCCAGCCAATCCTCCAGCTCGGTATAGAACCGGTTCTGGGCCTGGCCGGCCTGGAGATCGAGGAAGCTGAGGACCAGGGAGCCCGCAAGGCCGAACAGCGAGGCCGAGAACGACAGGCCCATGCCCTGCAGCGGCCCGGCAAGGGAATTCTTCAACTCGTCGAACAGAACCGCCGAATCCTGTCCCGTGCGCAGGGACGAGATGATCCGACCGACGGAGCCGACGGTGTCGATCAGGCCCCAGAAGGTTCCCAGGAGACCGAGGAATACGAGCAGGCCCGCTAGATACCGGACGATTTCGCGGCTCTCGTCGAGGCGCGCGCCAACGGAATCCAGAAGCGAGCGCGTCGCCGCGACCGAGAGGGTGGACTGCGCCTGGCGACCGCTGATGAAGGACGCCATGGGAGCGAGCAGAACGGGCTGCTCCGGCACCAGCCCGCCCTCCTGCGATTGCCGGAAGGTATTGACCCAGCGGATCTCGGGAAACAGCCGCCAGACCTGGCGGATCGCCAGGACGATGCCGATGAGGGTCACGCCGACGATCAGCCCGTTAAGGCCCGGATTGGCCATGAAGGCGTCGATGATCTGCTTGTAGAGGATGAACGCGACGAACCCGGCCAAAATCAGGAAGACCGCCATGCGGATCAGGTAGATCCGCGGTGGGGTAAGGGGTTGTTCGTCCATCGTTATCCTGCTCTCTGGTGCCGCGACGCCATTTCAATGTGACCGGGCGGCCCGGCCGGATCAAGCGTAGCAGCGGCGCGTGAAGGCTGGACGAACAGAAATCTCGGTTCGGGTCAGCGTTTGGCGGTCTTCAGCAATTTCAGCAATTCCCGGTGCATGACCTCGTTGCCGCACACCACGGAGCCGGTCACGAGCGGGTCGGGTCCCCCATCTGCGTCCGACAGGTAGCCGCCGGCCTCGCGGATCATGAGAAGGCCCGCCGCCACGTCCCAGCTGTTGAGACCTCGCTCCCAATAGGCGTCGAGGCGGCCGCAGGCCACATAGGCGAGATCGAGCGCTGCCGCGCCGAACCGGCGCATGCCCCCCACATTGCCCATGACGGCCGACAATTCCTTGATGAAGACCCCGTGGTCGCCCTTGGCGATATGGGGCAATCCACAGGCCACGACAGCATCCGCCATCTCGATGCGGGCCGCCACCCGGATGCGGCGGTTGTTGAGATAGGCGCCCTTGCCCTTCTCGGCGATGAACAATTCGTCCTTGATCGGGTCGTAAATGACGCCGGCGACAACCTGACCGTCCCGTTCGAGCCCGACGGAAATCGCGAATTGCGGCAGGCCGTGCAGGAAGTTCGTGGTGCCGTCGAGGGGGTCGATATGCCAGCGATGGTTGGGATCGGTGCCCTTCACCTCACCCTCTTCCTCCATCACGAGCCCGTAGCCGGGACGGGCCTTCATGAGGGCGTCGCGCAGGATCTGCTCGGCCTTGCGGTCCGCCGCCGACACGAAATCGCCCGGCCCCTTGCGGGATACCTGAAGGTTCTCGACCTCGCCGAAATCGCGTTTCAGGGAGCGCGAGGCCTTCATCACGGCATCGGTCATGACGGTCATGAGGGGCGAGCGGATCATCGTCTGGCAGTCCTGACAGAAGGGGCGGGGTAGGGGATGGGGCCGGGTGGACCACGGCGGGCAGCGAAGGTCAAGCGATCCGGGCCCGATTGCGGTCCGCCTGCCTCGTTATCGCACGCCAAGTCGTTCGCCCGCGAGCTTGCCGGCCTTGTTTTTCTCCTCGGGCGTCAGATCCTTCAGCGCATCGTCGAGCCACGGATCGTTGAGGCCCTGGGCGACCGACAGAATATGCCAGGCTGCCGCATCGATCTTGTTGACCGGCACGCCGCGTCCCGCCGCCAGCAGCCGCGCGAGCCGGTTCTGGGCAATGGCGTTGCCCTTGGCGGCGGCGCGACGGAAAAACTGCGCCGCCTTGCTCTCGTTCTTGGTGATGCCCTCGCCGTTGAACAGAAGGATGGCGTATTCGACATCGCCGACCGAACTGCCGTTGAGGGCCGCCCGCTCGAAGAGCTTCGCGGCCTCGGCCGGATTGCGCGTCATGCCCCGGCCCTTGAGATAGAGCACGCCCAGCGCGTGCTGGGCATCGGGCAGTTCCGCATTCGCCGCCACCCGCAGCAACGCGATGGTGCGGCGGACATCGTCCTCCGCGTTGCTCGGCAGGAGAATGAGCGCGAGGTTGTAGCTGGCGACCGGATTGCCCTTGGCGGCAGCCTCTTCCAGCCAGGCGCGACCCTGTGCCGGGTTCTTGGGCATGCCACGGCCCTCGAGGGCCATCAGGCCGAGGGAAGCCAGCGCCTGCGGATCGCCGCGCTGGGCCGCCAGCCGATACCAGTCGGCCGCCTTGGCCGGGCTCACCGGAACGCCGAGGCCCTGGTTGTACAATTCCCCCAGGAGGGTCATGGCGGCGAAATCGCCCTTGTCCTTCTCGATCCGGCCCGTCGCCTCGCGAAAGGCCTCATTGTAGAGACCCCGCTGGTAGGCCCCGAAAGCGAGATCGGTGGCGGCCCGGGCTGGCGCGAACGACAGGCCGAAGGCGACAGCCGCGATGGCGATGAGGCGGGTCTTGCGCATCAATCGGCCTCGCGGTCGCCGATGAGGGCGATGGCGGCTGACACCGCCTTTGCGGGCCCTTCCGGGTGGTGCCAGACCGCATCGCCCAGCGCGATGAACTCGGCCCGGGTTGCCACCAGGGCGGGAATCGCCTCAAAGCTCGGCGCGAAGACCACGCAGGGCGTCTCGAAGATCTCGGCCCACCAGGTGGCGCGATCGACAACCCCCTCGAGGGCCGGGATGCTGCCGTCCTGGCGCGGCTCGCCGAACAGCAGATAATCGACACCGGCCTCGCCCGCCGTCATGGCGTCGTCCTTGGACCGGATCGCGCCGACCCCGAGGGTTCGGTCGGCTTTGACCCGGTCGCGTTGGTCTTTCAGGTCAAGGCCGCCTGCCGGCACGTGAATGCCGTCGGCTGCCGCGCGGCTGGCGACCAGCGCAAGATCCGCCGCGCCGTCGGACGCAATGATCAGCGCCGTGCCGTGTTCCTGGACGGCGGCGGATAAAGCCTTGATCTGGTTGACCAGGGTGCGCTCGTCGGCTTTGGGCAGGCGCAGGAGGACGGCCGCGACCTCGCCGCCGGCGCAGGCTTCCGCGAGGGCGGGCGCGAAGGCGGCCGCGTCCTCGACGAGCGGGGTGATGAGATAGAGGCGGGCGGCAGGTTCAACCATGGTCACGGATCACGAGAAATTTGCGGGTCGCTACGCCATAACGAAAACGGGGCCATCTTGCGAGGCCCCGCTTGTGTTTCACGATTGCGGCGAAACGCCGATGACAAGCGCCCGGACCTAGTGGCCCGCGGCGAATTTCGGATTCAATTCGCCCGAGGCATAGCGCTTGGCCATGGCGGCGGTCGTCAGGACCTTGATTTTCGGGGCCTGGCCTGCCGTCCTGAATTCCTCGAAACGCTGCCTGCAGAGCTTCGTCATGGCGTCCATGGCGGGCTTGAGATACTTGCGGGGATCGAACTCGCCCGCGTTCTCGGACAGGATCTTGCGGATCTGGCCGGTCATCGCCATGCGGTTGTCGGTGTCGATGTTGATCTTGCGGACGCCGTGCTTGATGCCGCGCTGGATCTCTTCCACGGGAACGCCCCATGTCTGAGGCATCTTGCCGCCATACTGGTTGATGATGTCCTGCAGGTCCTGCGGGACCGAGGACGAGCCGTGCATCACCAGGTGGGTGTCGGGGATGCGGCGGTGGATTTCCTCGATGACGTTCATGGCGAGGATCGCGCCATCCGGCTTGCGGGTGAACTTGTAGGCGCCGTGCGAGGTGCCCATGGCGATGGCGAGGGCATCGACCTTGGTTTCGGCCACGAATTTCACCGCCTCGTCGGGATCGGTCAGCAACTGGTCATGGCTGAGCTTGCCCTCGGCCCCGTGCCCGTCTTCCTTGTCGCCCATGCCGGTCTCGAGCGAGCCCAGCACCCCCAGTTCGCCCTCCACCGAAATGCCGCCCAGATGGGCCATCTCGGTAACCGTGCGGGTGACGCCCACATTGTAATCCCAGTCGCCCGGGGTCTTGCCGTCGGCCTTGAGGGACCCGTCCATCATCACCGAGGTGAATCCAGCCTGGATCGCCGTCATGCAGGTGGCGGGCTCGTTGCCGTGGTCGAGATGCACGCAGACCGGGATATGCGGATAGATTTCGGTCACGGCGTCCATCATGTGCTTGAGCATGATGTCGTTGGCGTAGGAGCGGGCGCCCCGGCTCGCCTGGATGATCACCGGCGCGTCGCAGGCATCGGCTGCCGCCATGATGGCCAGCGCCTGTTCCATGTTGTTGATGTTGAACGCAGGCACGCCATAGCCCTGCTCGGCAGCGTGGTCGAGAAGCTGTCTTAAGGTAATGCGCGCCATAAGGTCCTCCGAGTTGATTTGATATGGAATGCCGAGTCGGTTGTTTCGCTCAGGCTTTGAGAGCGTCGACGCCGGGCAGGGGCTTGCCCTCGAGCCATTCGAGGAACGCGCCTCCGGCCGTCGACACATAGGTGAACTCGTCGGCGACGCCCGCGTGATTGAGCGCCGAGACCGTATCGCCGCCGCCGGCAACCGAGACCAGCTTGCCGGCCTTCGTGCGCGCCGCCGCATGGCGGGCTGCCGCAACCGTGCCCTGGTCGAAAGGCGCGATCTCGAAAGCGCCCAGCGGGCCGTTCCAGACGAGTGTTGCCGCGTCGTTGATGGCGGCGTTGATGCGCTCGACCGATTGCGGTCCCACATCCAAAATCATCTGGTCATCGGGAATCGCATCCATGCCATAGGCGTGGTTGGCGGCCCCGGCCTTGAATTCGTAGGCGCAAATGCCGTCCACCGGCAGAATGATGGCGCAATTGCTTTCGCGCGCCTGCGCGAGAATCCGCAACGCCGTCGGGGCGAGGTCCTTCTCGGCCAGGGACTTGCCGATGCCCATGCCCATGGCATGCAGGAAGGTGTTGGCCATCCCGCCGCCGATCACCAGCGCATCGACCTTCTTCACCAGGTTTTCCAACAGGTCGATCTTGCTCGACACCTTGGCGCCCCCGACGATGGCGACGAGCGGGCGGGTCGGGGCTTCGAGGCCCTTGGTCAGGGCATCGAGCTCGGCCTCCATCGTGCGCCCGGCAAAAGCCGGCAGGAGGTGCGCGAGGCCCTCGGTCGATGCGTGGGCGCGATGGGCGGTCGAGAACGCGTCGTTGACGTAGAGATCGCCGAGCTTGGCGAGCTCCTTGACGAAGGCCGGGTCGTTCTTTTCCTCGCCGGCATGAAAGCGGGTGTTCTCGAGAACGAGAATATCGCCGTCCTTCAGCGCCGCAACGGCAGCCTCGGCCACGGGCCCGATGGTCTCGTCGGCGAAGGCCACAGGCTTCTTGAGGTGCTGACCCAGCGCTTCGGCGACCGGCCGGAGCGTGTCCTTGAGGTCACGCCCCTTGGGCCGGCCGAAATGGGCCAGGATGACGAGCTTTCCGCCCTTGTCAGACAGCTCCCGCAGGGTTGGCAGGATGCGCTCGATGCGCGTCGCATCGGTGATCCGGCCGTTTTCCATGGGAACGTTGAGGTCGACGCGCACGAGGACGCGTTTGCCCTTCACATCGGCCTGATCGAGGGTGCGGAAAGCTTTCATCGTGGGTCCCGTCAGATCAGCTTCGCCATGGCGACGGCGGTGTCCGCCATGCGGTTGGAGAAGCCCCATTCGTTATCGTACCAGGCGAGCACGCGCACGAGGTTGCCGTCGAGCACTTTCGTCTGGTCGAGGTGAAGGGTGGAGGAGGCCGGATCGTGGTTGAAGTCGATCGACACCTTCGGCTCGTTCGTATAGGCGAGCACGCCCTTCAGCCAGCCGTCGGCTGCCGTGGTCACGGCCGTGTTGACCTCCTCGACGGTGGTCGGGCGCTTTGCAATGAACTTGAAGTCCACCACGGACACGTTGGGGGTGGGCACGCGGATCGAGGTGCCGTCGAGCTTGCCGTTCAGTTCCGGCAGCACGAGGCCGACGGCCTTGGCGGCGCCGGTCGAGGTCGGGATCATCGAGAGGGCCGCCGCGCGAGCGCGGTAGAGGTCCTTGTGCATCTGGTCCAGCGAGGGCTGGTCGTTGGTGTAGGAATGGATCGTCGTCATGAAGCCCTTTTCGATTCCCACCGCATCGTTCAACACCTTCGCGACGGGCGCGAGGCAGTTGGTGGTGCAGGAGGCGTTCGAAATGACCACGTGGTCCTTGGTCAGCTTGTCGTGGTTGACGCCATAGACGACCGTGAGATCGGCGCCGTCAGCCGGTGCCGAGACGATGACGCGCTTGGCGCCCGCGGTCAGGTGGGCCGATGCCTTGTCTTTTGACGTAAAGAAGCCGGTGCATTCCAGCGCGATGTCGACGCCCAGTTCCTTGTGGGGCAGGGCCGCCGGGTCCTTGATGGCCGTGACCTTGATACGCTGGCCGTTGACGACGATGAAGTCGCCGTCAACCTTCACCTCGGCGGGAAACCGGCCATGCACCGAATCGTAGCGCAGAAGGTGAGCGTTGGTCTCGACAGGACCGAGGTCGTTGATGGCGACCACCTGAATGTCCGTGCGACCGCTTTCAACGATAGCCCGGAGGATGTTGCGTCCGATACGACCGAAGCCGTTGATCGCGACCTTCACCGTCATAGTCTTAGCTCCCTTGTGCGACGAGGCTCATCGCTTTTGTAAGCCTCACAGATTATGGGTCCTCAGAACCTTCTCGGCCACCGCCTCGGCGGTGATGCCGAAATGTTGGTAGAGATCCTTGTAGGGCGCGCTCGCCCCGAACCCGGTCATGCCGATAAAAATGCCATCAGGGCCGATCACCGCATCCCAGCCGAAGCGAACCGCCGCCTCGACCGCGACCTTGACCGGCGCATCGCCGATGATCCGCGCCCTGACCTTGTCCGGCTGGGCCAGGAACAGATCGAGGGACGGCACGGAGACAACGCGAACCGCGAAGCTTTGTTCAGCCAGGAGGGCCTGGGCCGCCAGCGCGATCTCGACCTCGCTGCCGGATGCGAAGATGGTGGCGCGCGCCTTGCCGTCGGCGGGCGACAGCTCGTAGGCGCCCTGCGCTGAGACGTTGGTTGTCCCGGCTTCCTTGCGCACCTGCGGCAGGTTCTGGCGGGTCAGCGCCAGGAGGCTCGGCCCGTCCGTGCGTTCGACCGCAAGCTGCCAGCACTCGGCGGTCTCGATGGCGTCTGCCGGGCGGTAGACCCGCATCTTCGGCATCGAGCGGAGCGCCGCCAGGTGCTCGACCGGCTGGTGGGTCGGTCCGTCTTCGCCCAGGCCAATGGAGTCGTGCGTCATCACGTAGACGACGGGGATACCGGCGAGCGCCGCGATCCGCATGGCGGGGCGGGCGTAATCGGCAAAGACCAGGAAGGTCGCGCCAGCAGGCAGGATGCCGCCATGCAGCGACATGCCGTTCATGGCCGCCGCCATGCCGTGCTCACGGATGCCGTAATGGATGTAGCGGCCGGCGAAAAGGCCGGGCGAAATAGCCGACAGGTTCTTGGTCTTGGTGTTGTTGGACGGCGTCAGGTCGGCCGAACCCAGCACCAGTTCGGGCACCGCCTCGGTGATGACCTCGAGGGCAATCTCGCTCGCCTTGCGGGTCGCGACCGTCTGCGGGTCGGCGATCAGGCGGGTCTTCAGGGCGTCGATGGCAGCCGACAGGCCCGCTGGACGGATGCCCATCAGGCGCCGCTCGAATTCCGAGCGTGTCGCGGCGGGCGTCGCCTTCAGGCGATCGGTCCAGGCCTTGCGGCTGCGACGACCCTTGCGGCCCGCCTTTGCCCACGCGTCGCGGATCGGCGCGGGAATGTCGAACGGGGCGGATGTCCAGCCAAACGACGCCTTGGCGCCGGCCAGTTCCTCGGCCCCGAGCGGCTCGCCATGGGCCTTGGAGGTGCCGGCCTTCTTGGGCGCGCCGTACCCGATGGTGGTCTTGCAGGCAATCAGGGTCGGGCGGTCCGATTTCTGGGCACGCGACAGGGCCCGGGTGAGGGCTGCCGGATCATGGCCGTCCGCCCGCACCGCACGCCAGCCGGCGGCCTCGAAGCGCTTCACCTGATCGCCCGATTCGGAGAGCGACAGGGGGCCGTCGATGGAGATGCCGTTGTCGTCGAACAGCACGATCAGGCGGCTGAGCTTGAGATGGCCCGCCAGCGAAATCGCCTCGTGGCTGATGCCTTCCATGAGATCGCCGTCGGAGGCGATCACGTAGGTGCGATGGTCAACGAGCTCGTCGCCGTATTCGGCGTTGAGCATCCGCTCGGCAATCGCCATGCCGACGGCGGTTGCCAGACCCTGACCAAGCGGTCCGGTCGTGGTCTCCACGCCCGGCGTCATGAAGTTTTCCGGGTGGCCCGGCGTCTTCGAATCGAGCTTGCGGAAGTTCTTGAGCTCGTCGATCGTCATGCCCTTCACGCCGGTGAGGTGAAGCAGCGCGTAGAGCAGCATGGAGCCGTGGCCGGCCGAGAGGACGAAGCGATCGCGGTCGGCCCAGGTGGGCTCGGACGCATCGTATTTGAGAAACTTGGTGAAGAGCACGGTCGCCATGTCGGCGGCGCCCATGGGGAGGCCCGGATGGCCGGACTTGGCCTGTTCGACGGCATCCATGGCCAGGACGCGAACGGCGTTCGCCAGATCGGAATGGGTGACGCGATCGGCTTGTTCGGTATCTGGCACGGCTGGTGATCCACACGGCTGGGGCAGGAATTCTCGCCAGCGGAGGCCTCGGCGAGGGAACCTGTCGAAAGGGCGTGGGCTCCTTAACACGGGGTGGGAGCGAGTCAAAGACTTCGAAGGCGCAACCCCGTGTGCACGAAAGCTCTTGTGAGGATCCGCGTGCTTTGCGCGGGGTCGCGGCCAAGCCCCGTTGCCCCTCGGGAACGACGCGCCTAGAGTCAGGCTTCGATTCCCGGAGTTGCAATGACCCCCATCCTCGATGACGCGCTCAAACGGCTCGACGTCGCCCTGGGCCTCCTGGAGGCCTCGGTGTCGCGACGGCTGGAGGCCGAAAAGCGGCGCGGCGATCTCGAAACGGAGCTGCAGCTCATGCAGGACGATCGCGCCAGGCTGGCCGGCGAACTCGACGGCGCGCTGACGCGCCTGCAGCGCTACGAGGCGGCGACCGACGACGTCACCCAGCGTGTGCGCATCGCCATCGGAACGATCCAGAACGTCCTCCACCAAGCCGGTGAACTTCAACCCGAGGAGGGCTGAGATGTCCCAGGTTTCCGTGGTCATTGCCGGCAAGACCTACCGCATCGCGTGCGCAGATGGCGAGGAAGAGCACCTGGAAGGCCTCGCCGCCGCCTTCGATTCCCGCATCGAGGATATGCGCGCGGCCGTGGGCGAGATCGGCGACATGCGCCTCCACGTGATGGCCGCGATCACCATCGCGGACGAGTTGCAGGACACCAAGAAGCGTCTCGCCGCCCTCGATGCGGAGATGGCCGAGCTGCGCAAGTTCGCCTCCACCGGCGACGAGCGCACGCAGATGATCGAAGCGCGGCTCGCCGATGGCATCCAGAAGGCGGCCGACCGGATCGAGCGCCTGGCCCGGGGTTTGAACGCGCCCGCGCAGGGCTAGCAGCATTTGAGTTGCTCTTGCGCAGCGATCGGGCCGACTTTCCCCTTTCCCCCGAGGCCTATCATGCCTACATACGGGGGGCGGGGCTGTGGGGCACGTTTGGAGATCATTTCCCCGGGGCCTTAACGATCCCAAGGGAGCTGTCCCTGACCCGGTCCCTGGACCGGGATACACGGCGCCCACCTACATAAGTAGGTTCCCGGGATCGCTTCTCTGACGACTTTCGCGGCTCCGCACTTCATGACCTCCTCTCCGTCTCTTGCCGACCTCAAGGAAACGCTCCGCCAGCAGGCGCTTGCCCGCCGCGATGGGATTGGCCGGGATGTGCGAGCCAACGCGTCCCATCTCATCTGCGAGCGCACCCTGTCTCTGCCCGAATTGGCCCGTTCCGGGCCGGTCGGCTGCTACTGGCCGATTCGCAGCGAGGTCGATCCGCGCGCCCTGATCGAGGGCCTCGTCGCCCGCGGGCAGGACGTGGCCCTGTCCCGGATTATCCACCCCCATCTCAGTTTCCGTCTCTGGCGGCCCGGCGATCCGCTGGTCAAGAGCGGATTCGGCGTGCGTGAGCCCGGACCCGACGCGCCGGAGGTGTTCCCTAAGGCCCTTCTCGTGCCGTTGGCGGCCTTTGACCGCGCCGGCGGACGGATCGGCTACGGGAAGGGCCATTTCGACCGCGCCATCGCGACGCTGGAAAAACACCATCCCGTCTTGACGATCGGCCTGGCCTATGCGGATCAGGAGATCGAGCGGGTGCCGGTCGAATCCCACGACCGGCGGCTCGATCTCATCGTCACCGAAACCGAACTGATCAGGGCGAACCCCTAAGGGCCGCCGCCAAAGGAATTGCCATGCGTCTTCTCTTCCTCGGCGATGTGGTCGGACGCGCGGGCCGCAATGCGGTGGTCGATCGCCTGCCGGGGCTGCGGGACCGCTGGAACCTCGATTGCGTGGTCATCAACGGCGAAAACGCCGCCGGCGGCTTCGGCATTACCGAGGCGATCTGCGACGACCTTTTGAATGCCGGCGCCGATGCGGTGACGCTGGGCAATCACAGCTGGGACCAGCGCGAGGTCCTCGTCTTCATCGAACGCCAGACCCGGCTGCTGCGTCCGGCGAATTTTCCACCAGGCACACCGGGACGCGGCGGTACGCTCATCGATACCCGCTCGGGCCACCGGGTGCTGGTCGTCAACGTCATGGGCCGGGTCTACATGGACGCCCTCGACGATCCTTTCACGGCTGCCGACCGCGAACTGGATGCCTGTCCGCTGGCCCAAGTGGCCGACGCGGTGATCGTGGACATGCACGCCGAGGCCTCCAGCGAGAAGGAGGCCATGGGCTACCACCTCGATGGCCGCGCCTCCCTGGTGGTGGGCACCCATACCCACGTGCCGACCGCCGATCATCGCATCCTGCCCGGCGGAACCGCCTATCTGTCGGATGCGGGAATGTGCGGCGATTACGATTCGATCCTTGGCATGCAGAAGGAGGAATCGATCCGCCGCTTCCTGCAGAAGACACCGGGCCCGCGCATGGAGCCGGCGCTCGGCGAAGGCACCCTGTCGGGCATCGCGGTCGAAACCGACGACCGCACGGGCCTCGCCCTGCGGGTCGCAGCCCTGCGACTCGGTCCGCACCTGGAAGAAACCTGGCCGCGATTCTGGGACCTGGCCTGACCATCGGCGCGCTAACGAAAACGCGGGCTTTCGCATTGTCTCCCTTGGCTCGCCACAATGGATGCCCATCTGTTGCGGACGGAGGCCCCAGTGGACGCGAAAATCGACGAGACTCTTCCGGTAAGGAAGCAAAACCCCTTTCAGGCGGATGCCGGTGACCATCGGAGCGCATCCGCCGTCCTGCGCTCGGTGATCGACGACGCCGAGGGGGAGTCGATCTCGATCGGGGCCATCATCGACGCCTTCGGCGAGCGCGCCTTCGGTTTCGTGCTGATCCTGTTCAGCCTGCCCAATTGCGTGCCGGCCCCGCCGGGGATCGCCGGCATCGTCGGGACCCCGGTGCTGATCTTCGGGATTCAGATGCTGCTCGGCCACAAGCACCCGTGGCTGCCGGGCTTCATCAAGCGGCGGACGGTGTCCCTGTCCAAATTCAAACGGCTGATCGATCTCGCCGAACCGAAGCTCCAGAAGCTCGAGAGCTGGTGCAAGCCACGGCTTCCTGCCTTGTTCGGGCCATTTGGCGACCGGATGGTCGGTCTCTTTGCCGTCCTGGTGGCCCTGTGCGTGCTGATTCCCTTCCCGGGGACCAATTTCCCGCCCTCGATCGCCCTGGTCATCGCCTCGATCGCGGTCATGGAGGAGGATGGCTACCTGCTGCTCGGGGGCTATCTCATCGGTCTGGCGGGCATTGCCTATACAATCACGGTGCTGGGCGCCTCCTACCACCTGATTCACGCGGCGATCACCAGCTGGTTCTGACAGGGGCTTTGCGTCGGGCGCAACGGCGTTTTATAAGCCCGAGATCGTCAACAGCCACGGCCTGACGGGTTTCCGCACAACGGGAGCCCTCGGCCGTTTCTCCGGAGGCCCCATGGCCGGACATTCCCAGTTCAAGAACATCATGCACCGCAAGGGGCGCGTGGATGCCGTGCGCTCGAAGGTGTTTTCCAAACTCGCTCGCGAGGTCACCGTCGCGGCCAAGATGGGAATGCCCGACCCGGCCATGAACCCGCGCCTGCGCTCCGCGATTCTGGCCGCGCGGGCCGAGAACATGCCCAAGGACAACATCCAGCGCGCCATCAACAAGGCGGTGGGCGGCGAGGGCGATAACTACGACGAGATTCGCTACGAGGGCTATGGCCCCGGGGGCGTGGCGCTGATCATCGAGGCGATGACCGACAACCGCAACCGGACGGCCTCCGACATCCGCTCCTACTTCACCAAGAGCGGCGGCAATCTGGCCGAGACGGGCGCGGTGTCGTTCATGTTCGACCATGTCGGCCTCGTGGAATTCGGCCCGGACGTCGCCGACGCCGATACGATGTTGGAGGCCGCCATCGATGCGGGCGCCGACGATGTGGTGTCGTCCGAGGACGGGCATGAGATCTACTGCGCCAACGACGCGCTGAACGAGGTCAGCAAGGCGCTTGAGGAAAAATTCGGCGACCCGAAGGCCTCCAAGCTGGTCTGGAAGCCCCAGACACCCCTTCTCGTGGACGACGAGGCGGGCGAGAAGCTGATGCGGCTGATGGAGACCCTCGAGGAGCACGACGACGTCCAGAACGTCTACGGCAATTTCGAACTTTCCGACGCGCTGATGAAGAAGATGTCCGAGTGACCAAAGGGCATGCCGCGTGAGCGGCCCCGTCCGGATCCTCGGTCTCGATCCCGGCCTGCGCAACACCGGCTGGGGCATCATCACCATCGAGGGATCGCGGCTGTCCTTCGTGGCCTGCGGGGTCGTCACCTCGGACGCGGAACTCGACCTCGCCCTGCGGCTCAAGCAGCTCTACGACCGGCTCACCACCGTGGTGGCCACCTGGACGCCCGATGAGGTCGCGGTCGAGGAAACCTTCGTCAACAAGGACGCGCAGGCGACCCTCAAACTCGGCCAGGCCCGCGCCATGTCGCTGCTCGTTCCCGCCCTCCACAGCCTGCCGGTCGCCGAATACGGCGCCAATCAGGTGAAAAAGACGGTGGTGGGGGTGGGCCATGCGGACAAGAACCAGGTCCTGGCGATGGTCAAGATCCTGCTCCCCAAGGCCGACCCCAAGAAGGCCGACGCGGCCGATGCGCTGGCCATCGCCATCTGCCACGCCCACCAGCGCAAGGCCCGGGCCTTGGCCGCCAGCTACTAGCGTGTCTTTGAGCCAAGGGGATGCCGGGTGCGCGTGAAGACAGGACGGCCCCACAAGAGAAAGCCGGCGTCTTGATTTCATCGGACCGTGATCGGCTTTAGTGTTACAGGGGCATTTGCGCTGGGGAATCACGGGCGCGGGCGGCGGAGAAGCAGGTGATCGGCAAACTCAAGGGCATCATCGATGCCTATGGCGACGACTTCGTGATCCTCGACGTCCAGGGCGTCGGCTACGTGGTCCATTGCTCATCGCGCACCTTGCAGAACCTGCCTCCGGTGGGAGAGGCCGCCTCGCTCTCCATCGAAACCCATGTGCGCGAGGACATGATCCGGTTGTTCGGCTTCCGCTCCGACGCGGAGCGGGAATGGTTCAAGCTGCTGCAAAGCGTGCAGGGGGTCGGCGCGAAGGTCGCGCTGGGCATCCTGTCCGTTCTCGATATCGGCACGCTCGGCACCGCCATCGCCACCGGCGACAAGGCCTCGGTGGCGCGGGGGCCCGGCGTCGGACCCAAGCTTGCGCAGCGCATCGTGCTGGAGCTGAAGGACAAGGCGCCGGCCTTCTCGAGCGTGGATCCCGCGCTGATCCGCCTGTCGGGCTCCCTCGACGACAAGACCGCGCCGTTGCCGGTCGCCGACGCCATCTCGGCGCTCGTCAATCTCGGCTATCCCCAGGCGCAGGCCTCCGCTGCGATCGCCGCCGCCTTGAAGACCGCAGGCGACGAACCGGAGGCCAAGACGTTGATCCGGCTGGGTCTGCGGGAGTTGGCGCGCTAGCACCGCTTCGTCTATACGAAGCCTTTGAGAGGGCAGAGTTCCGTTGACCGATTCCCGCCTGCTGACCCCCGAGAAGCGCGAGGACGACACCGACCTGTCGCTGCGTCCGCTGACGCTTGTCGACTTCACGGGCCAGAAGGCCGCAAGGGCCAATCTGCAGGTCTTCATCAATGCTGCCAAATCCAGGGGGGAAGCGCTCGACCATGTGCTTTTCGTTGGCCCCCCGGGCCTCGGCAAGACCACCCTGGCGCAGATCGTGGCGCGGGAACTCGGTGTGAATTTCCGCTCGACCTCGGGGCCGGTCATCGCGAAGGCCGGCGATCTGGCGGCGCAGCTGACCAATCTCGAAGAGCGTGACGTGCTCTTCATCGACGAGATCCATCGTCTCAATCCGGCTGTCGAGGAAATCCTCTATCCGGCCATGGAGGATTACCAGCTCGACCTGATCATCGGCGAGGGGCCGGCCGCCCGCTCGGTCAAGATCGAGCTGCCGAAATTCACCCTGGTGGGGGCAACGACCCGCGCCGGCCTGCTCACCACGCCGCTCCGCGACCGCTTCGGCATCCCGATCCGGCTCGAATTCTACACCGTCGACGAGCTGGAGCTGATCGTCCGGCGCGGTGCGCGGGTGATGGGCATGGGCATGAGCGCCGACGGCGCCAACGAGATCGCGCGGCGCGCCCGCGGCACGCCCCGCATTGCTGGGCGGCTGCTGCGCCGAGTCCGGGATTTTGCGATCGTGGACGGGGTCGAGACGATCACGCGCGAACTGGCCGACGGCGCGTTGCGCCTGCTCGACGTGGACCCGATCGGCCTCGACCAGATGGACCGGAAATACCTGACGATGATCGCCCAATCCTTCGGCGGCGGTCCGGTGGGCATCGAGACCATCGCGGCCGCGCTCTCCGAGCCGCGCGACGCCATCGAGGACATCATCGAACCCTATTTGATCCAGAAGGGCTTCGTGCAGCGCACGCCGCGCGGCCGCATGCTGACGCCCCACGCCTTCCGCCATCTCGGCCTTGCCGAGCCGAGCCGCGAGGCGGCGCAGTTCGGGCTGTTTGCCGGAGATGACGATGCGTGAGGGAGGCCCGGAGGCCAGCAAGACGCAGGATCGGTCCGTCCCACAGGAAGAGAGCTTCGCCCATCTGTCCGGCCGTCTCGTCGGCGACACCCACGTCCTGCCGATCCGGGTCTATTATGAGGACACCGATTTTTCGGCCCGGGTCTACCACGCGAGCTACTTACGGTTCCTCGAGCGGGGGCGGACGGAGTTGCTGCGGGCCGTGGAGGTGGCGCAATCCGAGCTGCATGCGGAGATGGGCGGCCTTGCCTTCGTGGTGCGGCGCATGGCGATTGAGTTCATCGGCGCGGCTGTGATGGATGACATCCTCACCATTGTCACCCGGCCGAAGGAGATGCGCGGCGCGTCCATGACCCTGTCGCAGGAGGTGCGCCGCGGCTACGAGGTGCTGCTGACCGCCGACGTCACGGTCGCGGCGGTGAGGGGCGGACGGGCCGTCCGTATTCCGGACCGGCTGAGGGCCGCCCTCTCGTCAGGCTTGCCAAGTCTTTAGCGGCGGCGCGTCTGACCGATCAGGTGATCCTGCCAGCCCTCACGCCGATCGGCGCCGATCACGTCCGCCGAGGTCAGGCCGATATCGTGCAGTCCGCGCTCGTCCATCGTGTAGAGGGCATTGCGCCCGGCGCGTCGGTCGAGCCACGACTCGATGCGCAGGAGGAGCGTCAGGTGCCAAGGCTGTGCCCGGCGGGTAATGGCTGACGTGCGAAGATTTACTGTGGCAGTGGCGGTGACCATGGCGGGCCTCTTCCGATTGCGTCTCTATGGGAGTACAGTGCTGCCGCACAGACCTAGAAGCAAACGCGAAGACCTCCGCTTCCGCCCAAGGAAAACTTGGCCACTCCATGTCCCGCCGCCGCCTTCCGCCGCTCAAATCCATCCGGGCTTTCGAAGCCGCCTCCCGTCATCTCAGCTTCGAGAAGGCGGGCGATGAGCTGGCCGTCACCGCCAGCGCCGTCGGCCAGCAGATCAGGTCGCTGGAGGCGTGGCTGGGGCTGTCGCTGTTCGTGCGGCTTCCCAGCAAGGGCGTGACGCTGACCCCGGTGGGCGAGCGTTACGCTGCGTCCCTGTCGGACGTGCTCGACCAGCTCGACGAGGCGACAGCGCGGGCGCTGAAGCCTGAGACCCCACGGACACTGACGGTGGCCACCGTGCCGAGCTTTGCCTCGGGCTGGCTGATTCCGCGGCTCGGCCGCCTGCGCGAGCGGTGCCCCGACCTCGATGTGCGGGTTTCCGTGGCGCCCGGGCGGACGGATTTCGCCCGCGAGGACGTGGATGTGGCTATCCGGTTCGGGCGCGGGACTTATCCGGGCATGCGCACCGATCTCCTGATGGAGGAGACTTTCTTTGCGGTCTGCAGCGCAGCGCTGCTCAACGATCCGCAGCGGCCCCTGCGGGAGCCCGCGGACCTGCGGCATCACACCCTGCTGCACGAGATCGTAGATGCGGTGCCGGACTACACCACCTGGGAGAAATGGCTGGCGGCCATCGGCGTCGAGGGAATCGACACGTCGCGCGGACCGGCCTTCCCGCATACCTTCCTGAGCCTGCAGGGGGCGGCGGCAGGCCAGGGGGTGGCGCTCGCCACCACGGTGCTCATCGGCGACTACCTGGAGGCGGGCCGGCTGGTGCGCCCGTTCCCCCACGAGGTGAAAGGCGCCTATCAGTATTACGTGGTGTGTCCGGAGGCGACGGCCGAGAGGCCCTCCATTGCAGCGTTCCGGGACTGGGTACTCGACGAGGCGCGGGCGTCCGGGCAGGCCTGAAAGGTGGCCCGCGATGCTCACATCCGGGTGATCACCCCCCCCAGGCGAAGCGCTTAAACCAAGCCTTAACCTTACTCTGTGCTTAACAGGTGACGGAGAGGGTGAGTTTCGTCGTCCGGCCCGCGCGCTCATACTTTTGACAGATTGTAGCGCGAACGAGCGGGATACGCCAAAAAACAAACTCTTCTACGAACGCGGCGGATCCCGGTCCTCGGGACCCCTTGTCAACGCGAGGTCTTGACGATGAATCCGGTTGATGTGGCCCAGGCTGCCCCTGTGGTGCACGACTTGTCCCTGTTCGGCCTGTTCTGGCAGGCCCACTTCACTGTCAAGCTGGTGATCGTGGGATTGCTCGGCGCGTCGGTCTGGTCGTGGGCGGTCATCGTCGACAAGACGCTGCTCTACACCCGCACGAAGCGCGCCATGGACAGGTTCGAGGAAGTGTTCTGGTCGGGACAATCCCTCGAGGAATTGTTCCGCTCCCTGCAGAACCGTCCCGCCACCGGCCTTTCGGCGGTGTTCGTCGCCGCCATGCGCGAGTGGAAGCGCTCGTTCGAGGGATCGAGCCGGACGTTCCAGAGCCTCGGCCAGCGCATCGATAAAGTTCTGGACGTCACCATCCAGCGCGAGGTCGAACGGCTCGATTCGAAGCTGATGATCCTGGCCTCCATCGGTTCGGCCGGTCCCTATATCGGTCTGTTCGGCACCGTGGTGGGCATCATGAACTCGTTCACGTCGATTGCGGCCTCCAGCAATACCAGCCTGGCGGTCGTGGCGCCCGGCATCGCCGAGGCTTTGTTTGCCACGGCCATCGGCCTGTTCGCGGCGATTCCGGCGGTCATCGCCTACAACAAATTGCAATCCGAGGTCGGCAAGCTGCAATCGCGTCTCGAAGGCTTCGCCGACGAGTTCTCGGCCATCCTCTCGCGCCAGATCGACGAGCGCATCGCGCACGCGGCGTAAGGGAGACCGACAATGGCCATGGCAGCAGGTTCAGCCGGAAGCGGACGACGCCGCAGACGTGCGCGGCGCGGCGGCGCGATCAACGAAATCAACATGACGCCGTTCATCGACGTGATGCTGGTGCTGCTCATCATTTTCATGGTGGCGGCTCCCATGATGAGTGTCGGTGTGCCCCTCGATCTGCCGCAGACCAAGGCCGCGCCCCTGAACATGGATTCCAAGCCCGTGACCCTGTCGATCCGCTCGACCGGACAGGTTTTCCTGGCCGAGGCCGAACTCAAGGACGAGGCCATCGTCGGCAAGCTGGCCGAGGCCGCCAAGCAGGGTTTTGACGAGCGCATCTTCGTGCGCGGCGACAAGAAGGTCGATTACGGCCGGGTCGCGCAGATCATGTCGATCGTCACCGCCGCCGGTTACAAGCGCGTCGCGCTCGTGACCGAGCCCGATCAGCGCTGAGCAGACAGGGGCGGGATCAGAGCGTGGCGTTGAAGCTCAAATTCAACACGTCGGAGCCGGGATTCTGGATCTCGGGGGCAGCCCATGTGGCGATCCTCGGCGCAGCTTTGTTTACGATCTCCAGCGTCGCCAAGTTCCCCGACGCGCAGGAAGGCATCGCGGTCGAAGTCCTGACCGACAATCAGTTCTCACAGATCACCAAGGGCGAGAAGACCGCGAAGGAAGTTCTGGCGGCGCCCAAGCCCCGCGCGGAACGCGTCGCCGACAAGACCGAGCTGCGCGATCCCGGCGAAGACAAGCGCGATGCGCCTGCCCCTCCGAAGCGACCGGAGGAGATGAAGGTCGCCGAGAAGGAAGAGCCCATCGCCAGTGCGCCGCCCCCGCCTCCGCCGCCGGCAAAGCCCGCCGAGGCGAAGGTCGACGCGCAGGCCGAAGAGCAGAAGAAGCTGATCGAAAAGGCCGAGGCCGAAGCCGTGGCCCAGAGGATTGCCGAGACGCGGGCGAAAGCGGAGGCTGACGCAAAGGCCAAGGCAGAGGCCGACGCGAAAGCCAAAGCCAGAGCGGAAGCCGACGCGAAGGCCAAGGCCGATGCCGAGGCCAAGAAGATCGCCGAGGCCAAGGCCGAGGCCGATGCGAAGAAGGTCGCAGACGCGAAGGCGAAGGCTGACGCGGAGGCCAAGGCCCGCAAGGAGGCTGAGGTCGCCAAGAAGCTTGATTTCGGTGACATCAAGACGCTGCTGCAGAACAAAGAGAAGAACCAGTCAACCGGCGCCACCGGGGCCGAGGTGCAGAGGACCGCATCCCTCGGCACGCAGACCGGCAACGCGCCAAAGCTCAACCCGAGCCAGCGCGATGCGCTGATGGGAATCCTGCAGGAGCAGTTCAAACGCTGCTTCACGCCGCCGATTAGTGCCTCGGCCGGTAATGTGGTCGCACCGCTGCTTGATATCCGCCTCAATCAGGACGGCACACTCTCGCAGGAGCCGCTTGTCCTGAAGAGCGGTCCCAGTTCAACTGATCGCGCCATCGCGGATGCCGCCCTCCGGGCGGTGCGCCGCTGCGCTCCCTACCGCGTTCCTGCCCAATTTGCACCGCAATACGCCGATTGGAAACTCTTGAAGGTCGAGTTCGACCCGACCATCTGAAGCCCCAATGCTTGAGAACCCAGTCCCATGATCAAACGCCTGTTTCGCCTTGCCCTCGCGCTCACTCTCGTCGCCCCGATGGTTGTCATCGCTCCCGCGGCGAGGGCCGAGCTGAGCTTCAGGGTCAGCCCGGGCGGGCAATTCCAGCCGATGCCGATCGCCATCGCGGATTTCGCCGGCGAGGGCGATCTCGGCCAGCAGGTCTCCGGCATCATCACCAAGAACCTCCAGCGGTCGGGCTATTTCGCGCCGCTCGACAAGGCCCGCTTCCCTGAGCGTCCGGCCTTCGACGCGGCACCCCGCTTCGAGGCCTGGAAACTGGCTGGCGCGCAGGCGCTGGTCACCGGCCGCGTGACCCGTGATCCGTCGGGCCGGTTGAAGGCCGAGTTCCGCCTCTGGGACGTGGAGACCGGCCAGCAGCTGACCGGCCAGCAATATGCGACGGACCCGAATTTCTGGCGTCGCATCGGGCACATCATCTCGGATTCGGTCTACACCAAGATCACCGGGTTCGGCGGCTTCTTCGATAGCCGCATGGTGTTCGTGGACGAGTCGGGCCCCAAGGAAAACCGCCGCAAGCGTCTTGCCATCATGGACCAGGACGGCGCGAATGTGCGTTTCCTGACCCAGGGCGACAACCTCGTGGTGACGCCGCGCTACTCGCCGGCCACCCAGGACATCACCTACATGTCCCAGGCCGATGGTCAGCAGCCGCGCGTCCAGGTCATCAACCTGGACACGGGCGCCCGTCAGGTGGTCGGAAACTTCCCCGACATGACCTCGTCGCCGCGCTTCTCGCCTGACGGCCGCCGGATCGTCATGAGCCTGCAGCAGGGCGGCAACGCCAACATCTTCATGATGGATCTGAATTCCCGCGCCACCACGCGGCTCACCTCCACGGCCGCCATCGACACGTCGCCGTCCTTCTCCCCCGACGGACGGGAGATCGTCTTCGAAAGCGACCGGGGCGGGCAGCAGCAAGTCTACGCCATGGCGGCGGACGGCTCCAATCAGCGCCGCATCTCCTTCGGAGACGGCTCCTATTCCCAGCCGGCCTGGTCGCCGCGGGGCGATTACATCGCCTTCACAAAAAGGCGTGCGGGCGGGTTTTCGATCGGGATCATGAAGCCGGACGGTTCCGGCGAGCGCATTCTGACCGAGGGCTTTCACAATGAGAGCCCGACCTGGGCGCCCAACGGACAATACGTCTTGTTCTTCCGCGATCCGGGCGGGCAGTCAGGCGGCAAGCTCTACATGGTCGACATCACCGGCCGGGTCGAGCAGCCGATCCAGACGCCATCCTTCGCGTCCGATCCCAGCTGGTCGCCGCTGTTGAGCGAAAATCGCGGCGGATAAGGCAAGAATCACGCAAGATTCGCGCAAGCCTCACGGCCGCCGCCTGTCGCCGATGCCCATGAGCGGGTTTGGAGAGCCTCCAAACCCGCTTTACTTTGTCGGAAGGCGGGCCTCAGGCTGCCGAAGCCGCCGGCGCGATCACGTCGTCCTTATGGCTGCGGAGCTTGAAGGCGAGCACGATGAGCGTGACTCCGAAGACCAGCGCATAAGCGCCGAGCCACCACGTCAGCACGACAGCGCCGACCAGCGGGCCCACAAGCAGCGCGATCCCGAAGATCACGGAGACAGCACCGCTGAAGATCAGCCAGCCGCGCCCATAGGTGGGGTGCAGCTTGAACGCTGAGATGATCATCAAAACGCCGGTGATCAGCGACCAGAATGCCACCAGAGAGATGAAGAACAGGACGGTCAGGCCCGGCCATACAAAAGCGATGACGCCGACGGCGATATCGACAAGGCCGCCAAGAACCAGAAGGCCCCAGCGTTGATGGTTGGAGGCGGCCTTCATGGCGGCGATGATGCCGAACACGCCATCGACCAGCATGTAAGCCGAGAAGAAGAGCACCAGCGAGAGCATGGTGGCGCCCGGAAGAAAGAGGGCGATCAACCCGAAGATGATGGCGAAAACGCCCCGTAGTGCAGTAGCCCACCAGTTTTGGGCGAGAAGGACGCTCATCGAGCGCGCCTTGTCGAGTGTTGGAAAAGGATTTGAAGTTCCGGCTGCCATCGTAAAGTCTCCTGTCAGGGCCCCCCGCGAACTGTTCGCACCCGCCCTTGGGAATAAGTATACATCCTCGGCAAGAGCTTGGCAGTCAATTTCCGTTACTCCGCTGCGGAAGACATGCCCGTCTTGTCACCTGACCCTTGGGCCTTGATGCGATTTCGGCGCAGTCGGAGCTTCCGATGCCGTAACTGGACTCTGCGTCTCAGGCGCGCGGACCGGATCAGCAGGGCCAATCCCAGCCAGACCAAACCGATGACGATCGGCGAGACGATGATCACCGGAAACAGGGTGATGAGGGTGGCAAGGCCCAGCAGGACCGCGCCGATGATGGCAATGCTGCTCGCCTCGGTGGCGGTCAGCGATCGCGAATTGATCGCGCCTCCGACCGTGTTGCTGAGCGCGAGAGCGCCGGCCGCGAGCCGACGCACGCCCCCCCGTTTCCGGCGGTTACCCAGACGCCGGGATCGCATGTTCTTGGCCTGCCGACGCCGGGTGCCGGACCCTGGGACGATCTCGGTGGCGTGGGAGAGGTCCTCGAGATACATCGCCTCCATGGCCTCGGCGATGCCCGCATCCTCGACCGCGACATCCAGTTCCCAATTGGTGGCCCAGCTCGCCATGTTGAGGTTCGTGGAGCCGACGCGGGCCCAGCGTCCGTCCGCAACGGCCGTCTTGGCGTGCATCATCGAGCCGTTCCATTCGAAGACGCGGATACCGGCCTCGACCAGCGACCGGTAGCCGGCGCGTACGACCGGCTGGAGGGCAAGGACGTCGCTCGACCCAGGAACCAGCAGGCGCACGTCAACGCCGTCGCGCGCCGCCTCGCCGAGCGCCTGCACATAAGAGGTCGTGGCGACGAAATAGGCGTCTGCGATCCACAGATTGCGCTGCGCCATGGAGGCGATGAACTGGTCGAACCGGTAGGTGCGGAACATGCCGGGCTGGCCGCAGATGACCCGGGCCGCCACATCGCCGGATGCGGGAATCTGGTTGGCCTCCCGCAGATCGCCTGGGGCGATGGTGCCGCCCGCGCGCGCCCAGCTATCGGCGAAGGCGGCATCGAGATCGGCGACGACCGGTCCTTCCAGCGCCAGACCGGTATCTCGCCAGGGCTCGACGATGTCGGTTCCCTCCCAACTGTTGGACACGCACAGGCCCGCAACGAAAGCCCGGTGACCGTCCACTGTGATGAGCTTGCGGTGGTTGCGGCGGATCCAGAACGGGTTGGTGAGGCGGGGCGGGTTGAACACCCGGACCTCGACGCCCGCCTTGCGCAGCCGGTTCCAGAACGGCGGGAGCGCCCGCCACGAACTGCCGAGCCAGTCGTACAGCACACGGACCGTCACGCCGGCCTCGGCCCGTTCGATCAGGGCGGCGCTGAACACGCGACCGGTCTCGTCGTCGGCGATGATGAAATTCTCGAAATGGACGACCTCCCGGGCCGCCGCGATAGCGGACAGCCAGGCGGGGTAGTTTTCCCGGGCGTCCTTGAGGATTCGCACGGCGTTGCCGCGACGCAGGTCGCTGTCGGCGATGCGGGCGAAGGCCCGCTCCAGGCGCGATTCGCCCACCAGAGGACCAACGCGCCTTTCGGCAGGAAATGGTGAAACGGACGTGTTCATCTGCTCACAACGCACGAAGCCGGGATTGGCTTCTCTCATATGGTCGCTTGACGGCGGAAACATCGAAACCCCACCGCCGACGCCTCCTCTTTGCCGCATTCACGCTCGATTAACCTTAAAGCCGAACATTCCTAGCCTCCGGGCGATTCACCTTGTTCGGCAACCTTCCATCAAGGTTGACGGAACCCTCCCTTAACTATCCACCGCTATACACGACACAACGTTCGGCAGACGTATGTGTATGTGTGAAGGAGTATTGCCATGATGACGTTGCGCGCCGTCAAGTTCGCCGCTGCTATCGTCCTCGCCCTCGGGGCGGCGGCGTGTTCGTCCAATAAAGATGGAATGGCCGGCGCAGGCGCCGGAGGCTTTGGAGCCGGGGCCGCCACGCCTGGCAGCGCCCAGGATTTCGTCGTCAATGTCGGCGACCGGGTGTTCTTCGAGACCGACCAGACCGACCTGACCCCGACCGCGGTCGCGACCCTCGACAAGCAGGCGCAGTGGCTGTCTCGCTACCCGACCTACACCTTCCTGATCGAAGGTCATGCCGACGAGCGCGGCACCCGCGAATACAACTTCTCGCTCAGCGCCCGCCGGGCTCAGAACGTGCGGGACTATTTCGTGTCGCGGGGCATCCAGTCGTCTCGCTTCCGCGTCGTGTCCTACGGCAAGGAACGTCCTGTCGCGGTGTGTAACGACATCTCGTGCTGGTCGCAGAATCGCCGCGCCGTCACCGTCCTCGACGCCGGCGCAGGCTCTTAACGACATCAATTGGCAAGGCCGGGCCCGCGGGCGCCGGCCTTGCCACGGCTTTCTCCCTGTCGGATGAAAGCAGAGCGTCCTCCGCCACAATGTCGCCGCGGCGGCGCTTATGTGTTATCGGCACGGTCTCTCGGACCCATACGGTATCCAACATGCTTCGTCGCCTGATTGCCCTTTCTCTTCTTCTGACCGCCTTCGCGGCGCCTGCGCTCGCGCAGGACGCGGCCGACGCCATCGTGCGTCTCAACCGCCTCGAGGGCCAGTTTCGACAGATGTCGGGGCAGGTCGAGCAGCTTCAATACGAAAATCGCCAGCTCAAGGAGCAGGTGCGGAAATTCCAGGAGGACGTGGAGTTCCGGTTCCAGGAATCCCGCGGCGGCGGCAAGGCTGCCCCGTCCACGACCACTCCGTCCCGTCCTGCGCCGGCAGCCACCCCAGCCCAGCCCGGACGCCGCAGCGATCTATTCGATCCGTCCGTCGCGCCGGACGCGCCCGGCGCTCCCCGTCCCCTGGGATCGACCCAGGCCTCTCAGCCGCTTTCCGTCCAGCCTGAAGCCGGTCGTACCGTCGCGGGCAGCGATCCCACGGGCATCGGCGGGCTGATCGAGGAAGACGAGGCCGAACTCGGTGCGCCGCTCGATCTCAATCCGGCAGGCCGCAATGCGGCGTCGGTTGCGTCCGCTCCTCGCCCATCCTCCGTGCCCCGGCCAGGTTCCAGTGTGGCGGCGACCAGCGCCGGCGATCCGCGTGCCGAGTACGAGATAGCCTATTCCTACCTGACGCAGCGCCAGTACGAGCAGGCGGAAATGGGCTTCCGGCGATTTCTGCAATCCAATCCGCGCGATCGTCTCGTGCCCGAGGCCTCCTATTGGCTGGGCGAGACCTATCTTCAGCGCAGCCGCTTCCGCGAGGCGGCCGAGCAGTTTCTGACCATTTCCACCGATCATCCGAGCGCCGCCAAGGCGCCCGACGCGCTTCTCAAGCTCGGCGTCGCCCTCAACGGTCTGGGCGCGCGCGACCGGGCCTGCGCGGTGTTTGCCGAACTCGACCGGAAGTATCCGCAGGCAGCCCCCGGCATCCGACAGGGGTCCGAGCGTGAGCAGAAGCGCGCGCGCTGCGCGTGACGAGACGGCGGGTCTGATGGCCTGCCCCCCTGCAGACAGCGTGATCGATGCCTCTGTTGCCGGACTCGACCGGCTTTTTTCCCCCTTGAAGACCGCGTCCGGTATCGTTGCGGCTGTCTCGGGCGGCCCCGATTCCGTTGCCCTGATGCATCTGCTGGCCCGCTGGAATCAGCGTTTCCCCCCTGTCCCGATCCTCGTGGCGACCGTCGACCATGGCCTGCGCTCGGAATCCGCCCGCGAGGCCGCCTGGGTCGGGCTGCAGGCAGAGGCACTGGGTCTTCCCCATGTCCAACTCGCCTGGGAGGGCGCAAAGCCGAGCACTGGCCTTCAAGACAAGGCCCGCGCTGCCCGTTACGCCCTTCTCGTGGACTGCGCCCGGGCCCGGGGCGCCTCGCATCTCGTGACGGCCCACACGCTCGACGATCAGGCCGAAACCCTTCTCATGCGCATGGCAGCGGGGTCGGGGCTGACCGGACTTGCAGGCATGCGGCCTGAGCGCGATCGCGACGGCATCCGCCATGCGCGGCCTTTGCTGGGCTGCGAGAAGCGGGCTCTGGTGGCGCTCTGCCAGGAACAGGGCTGGGCCTTCGTGACCGATCCGTCAAATGCAGACGAGCGCTTCGCCCGGGTCCGATGGCGCAGGGTCGCGCCGGTTCTGGCCGAGGAAGGCCTGACTGCCCGGCGCCTTGCATCGCTGGCGTTTCGTCTCGCGCGGGCAGAAGACGCTCTCGATGCCAAGGCGGCCGAGGCTTATGGCCGCGCCGGGCCTGACCATGGTCCTCAGGGCCTGTCCCTCGACGGGTCGGTCCTTGTGGCGGAGCCTTTCGACATCGCCGTCCGGGTGCTGGCCAAGGCGCTGGCGGCAGTGGGCATGGACCTGCATACGGGGCGTCTCCAGCGGCTGGAAACCTGCACGACCCATCTGCGCACCGCCAGACACGCCGAACAGGCCCTGAAAACCAGTCTTTGGGGCGCGGTCCTGGTTCTCAACCGGGACGGGAGATTGACCGTCCTGCCCGAAGAAACGCGGCGGCGCGGGCGTTAGCCATCTCTCTTAGCCGTGTCTCGGAAGATCACGCCGCATGCACGCCTCATTCCCTTGGCAAGGGATGCCGTCGTGCCTACATTGAGTTTCAATACGCTGAGCCGTGCCGGGACCGTTATCCCGAGCGCATTATCTCCCTCTGGGGCAGAACCTGATCAAAATGAATTCAAATTTTCGCAACTTCGCCTTGTGGGTTGTCATCTTCCTGCTGGTGTTGGCGCTTGTGACCCTGTTCCAGAGTCCCGGCCAACGCGGCGGCGGCAGCGATATTGCGTATAGCCAGCTCCTGAGCGAGGCCGATGCCGGGCGCATCACCAATGTGGTGATCGCCGGTCCGGAGATCAGCGGCACCTATTCGGATGGGCGCACCTTCACGTCCTATGCTCCCAGCGACCCGTCGCTCGTGAGCAAGCTGCAGCAGAAGGGCGTGCAGATCACGGCGCGTCCGCAATCGGACAGCACCCCGTGGTTCATTGCCTTTCTCATGAACATCCTGCCGATCGCGCTGTTTATCGGCGCCTGGGTCTTCATGTCCCGTCAGATGCAGAACGGTGCTGGCCGCGCCATGGGCTTTGGAAAGTCCAAGGCGAAGCTTTTGACCGAGGCGCATGGTCGCGTCACGTTTGACGACGTCGCCGGCGTGGACGAGGCCAAGGAAGATCTCCAGGAAATCGTGGAGTTCCTGCGCGACCCGCAGAAGTTCCAGCGCCTCGGCGGACGCATTCCGCGCGGTGTGTTGCTCGTCGGTCCTCCCGGAACGGGCAAGACCTTGACGGCGCGCGCCGTTGCGGGCGAGGCGAATGTGCCGTTCTTCACCATCGCGGGTTCTGACTTCGTCGAGATGTTCGTCGGCGTCGGCGCGAGCCGCGTGCGTGACATGTTCGACCAGGCCAAGAAAAACGCGCCCTGCATCATCTTCATCGACGAAATCGACGCGGTCGGCCGCCATCGCGGCGCCGGTCTCGGCGGCGGCAACGATGAGCGCGAGCAGACCCTCAACCAGCTGCTCGTCGAAATGGACGGCTTCGAGGCCAATGAGGGCGTGATCATTATCGCTGCCACCAACCGCCCTGACGTCCTCGACCCCGCGCTCATGCGTCCGGGCCGGTTCGACCGTCAGATCGTGGTCCCCAATCCGGATGTGGTCGGTCGCGAGAAGATCCTGCGCGTCCACGTCCGCAAGGTGCCGCTGGCACCGGACGTCGACCTCAAGGTCATCGCCCGCGGAACGCCCGGCTTCTCGGGCGCCGACCTGATGAACCTCGTGAACGAGGGCGCGCTGCTCGCCGCCCGCCGCGGCAAGCGGATCGTCACCATGAGCGAGTTCGAAGACGCCAAGGACAAGGTCATGATGGGTGCGGAGCGCCGGACCCTCGTCATGACCGACGATGAGAAGCGCCTGACCGCCTACCACGAGGCCGGCCACGCGATCGTGGCGCTGAATGTCCCGGCGACGGATCCGGTTCACAAGGCGACGATCATTCCTCGCGGCCGGGCCCTCGGCATGGTCATGCAGCTGCCCGAGCGGGACAAGCTGTCCATGAGCTACGAGCAGATGACCTCGCGTCTGGCCATCATGATGGGCGGCCGCATCGCCGAGGAGATGATCTTCGGCAAGGACAAGGTCACGTCCGGCGCGCAGTCGGATATCGAGCAGGCCACCCGGCTTGCCCGCATGATGGTGACGCGCTGGGGCTTTTCGCCCGAACTCGGCACGGTCGCCTATGGAGAGAACCAGGAAGAGGTCTTCCTCGGGATGTCCATGGGACGCCAGCAGAACATCTCGGAATCGACGGCCCAGAAGATCGATTCGGAAGTGCGTCGCCTCGTGGAAGACGGCCTGATCGATGCCCGCCGGATTCTCACCGAGAAGCAGAAGGATCTCGAGGCGCTGGCCAGGGGCCTGCTCGAATACGAGACCCTGAGCGGAGACGAGATCAAGAACCTGATCGACGGCCAGCCGCCGATCCGGGATACCGGCGACAGCGTCTCGTCGCCCCGCGGATCGGCCGTCCCGACCGCCGGCCGCGGCAAGCCCCGGGAAACCGGCGGCGGCATGGAACCGCAGCCGCAGGCCTAATCGGCACGTATCCTTTTGCCTTCATCATCAAAACGCCCGCCCAAAAGGCGGGCGTTTTCCTGTGCCGGGCCGGCGCGGCACCCCCCAATGGAAGACCTCGTAATCTCCATGGAAGTGGCTGAAGCCCCGGTGTAACAATCGATTATGACTTGTGATGGCCAAATGCCATCAAACCGGCTCCTCGATCCGTTCACACCTTGACCCGGTTCTTTGAGGTTGCTTTGACAAGCCAATGGCGCCGGCTGGCGCAACGAAATGGGGAGCACGCCACGTGCGGAGATACTTCGGGACGGATGGAATCCGCGGTCGGGCCAACGGCGTCATCACGCCGGACCTGGCCCTGCGAGTCGGCCAGGCGGCTGGCCTCATGTTCCAGCGCGGCGATTACCGGCATCGGGTCATCATCGGCAAGGACACGCGGCTCTCGGGCTACATGATCGAGAACGCCCTGGTGGCGGGGTTCACGTCGGTAGGGATGGATGTGCTCCTGCTCGGCCCCATGCCGACGCCCGCGGTCGCGATGCTGACCCGTTCGATGCGCTGCGATCTGGGCGTGATGATCTCCGCCTCGCACAACGCCTATGAGGATAACGGCATCAAGCTGTTCGGTCCCGATGGTTTCAAGCTCAACGACGAGGTTGAGATGGAAATAGAGGCGCTGATGGATTCCGACATGGCCCAAAGGCTGTCCGGCTCCGCGTCGCTTGGCCGGGCCAAGCGGATCGAAAGCGCCGATGCGCGCTACATCGAATTCGCCAAGCGCACCCTGCCGCGCCAGCTCGATCTGGAAGGCATGCGGGTCGTGGTCGATTGCGCCAACGGCGCCGGCTACAAGGTCGCGCCGGCAGCCCTTTGGGAGCTCGGTGCCGAAGTGGTCTCTGTGGGCGTCGAGCCGAACGGCTTCAACATCAATCACGAGGTCGGCTCCACCGCGCCCGATACGCTGATCGCGAGAGTCCGGGAGCTGCGCGCCGACATCGGTATCGCGCTGGACGGCGATGCCGACCGCGTGCTGATCGTCGACGAGAAGGGCCAGAAGGTCGATGGCGACCAGCTCATGGGCGTCGTTGCGCGCTCGTGGCAGGAGGATGGCCGCCTGACGCAGCCGGGGATCGTGGCGACAGTGATGTCGAATCTCGGCCTTGAGCGCTTCCTCGGCGGCCTCGGCCTCGATCTCATCCGCACCGCCGTCGGCGATCGCTATGTGCTGGAACACATGCGCACCCACGGGTTCAACCTGGGCGGCGAACAATCGGGCCACATCATCATGTCCGATTACACGACCACGGGCGACGGGCTGATTGCGGCCCTCCAGTTGCTCGCCGTGGTCAAGCGGCTCGACAAGCCGGTCTCCGAGGTCTGCCACTGCTTCGAGCCGCTGCCGCAGATCCTCAAGAACGTCCGCTACAAGGCCGGCAAGCCGCTTCTCGACGGGGGCGTCATCAAGGCGATCGAGGCCGGTCGGGAGCGGCTGGGGCTCAACGGGCGTCTGGTGATCCGCCCGTCCGGAACCGAGCCGGTGATCCGCGTGATGGCGGAGGGCGATAACGGCGACGTCGTCAACAGTGTGGTGGATGACGTGGTGGACGCGGTCACCCGTGCCGCAAGCCAGATCTCATCGGAGGCGTCGCTGAAGGGCGCGGCCTGAGGCAGGCGCGCTTAACGGTCTGCAAACCATGCCGGATCGGCCGTGGAATTTACAGTTAAGAGGCACTTAACCCGGCGCCTCTACGGTGGTGGTGACGGCGCTCGGGCATCCCCGCGGCGCTGATTCGCCAGCCACCGGGAGCTGTCCGCCTTGCGCCTGCCGATCCTCGCCCTTGCGGCCCTTACGCTTGGCCTTGCCGTCTCCCCGGCAGCGGCCGCCGACCTGCCGCCGGCGCCGATCCTCGACGATGAGGACGAGGCGCTGGGGTCGGGCTGGTACCTGCGCGGCGATGTGGGCGCGGTCTCGGCCATTGCCTCGCGCCGGTCGCGCGATCCCGGTGATGGTCTGTTTTCGTCTTTGGTGAACGGCAAACTCGGCGACAGCGCGATGCTGGGCGTCGGCGTCGGCTATCAGGTCTCGCCCTGGTTTCGCACCGATGTGACGGTGGATCACCGTTTTGAAGCCGCCTTCAAGGGGACGCGCCTGTCCGCGCTCGGGACCGTCGCTCATGACCGGTACGAAGCGGATTCCACGACCCTTCTGCTCAATGGCTATATCGATCTGCCGCTTTGGAGCGGCATCACCCCCTATCTGGGGGCGGGTATCGGGATCAGCCGCATCTCGTTCTCCACGAGCGAGCGCTTCATCGGCGGGCGCGGCTCACAGGCCGACACGGTTCTGGCCTGGGCCCTGATGGGCGGTGTCGCCTTCGACATCACGACCCAGCTCAAGATCGATCTCGGCTACCGTTACACGCGCGCCACCACGACCGAGTTTGCAGCGACCATGCCGGTCCAGCCGCGCCAGTCCGGCGCGCACGAGTTCCGCATCGGTGCGCGCTACCTCTTTGATTGAAGCGGGCGCGCCTTATTCCGCTGGGTGCACCTTGGGCGGTGCCTCACCATGTGGGCGCAGGCCCGTCTGGTTGCGCAGGTTGTCGAGCAACTCGCTGACATAGGTGGCAGGCTTGGTGAACCCGCCGAGCAGCAGGTAGATCGACGGAACCACCAGCACCGTCAGCAGGGTGGAGAGCGTCACGCCACCCACGATGACCGTGCCGATGGCGTTTCGCGCTTCCGCGCCGGCACCCGTCGACCAGGCGAGCGGGATCGCGCCGCCGATCATGGCGATCGACGTCATCAGGATCGGCCGCAGGCGCATCACCGAGGCCTCGATGACCGCATCGCGCACGGAATATCCGCGCTCTCGCAGCTGATTGGAAAACTCGACGATGAGGATGCCGTTTTTCGTCATCAGGCCGATGAGCAGGATCATGCCGATCTGGCTGTAGATGTTGAGCGTCTGTCCGGTCAGCGCCAGCGCCGCAAGGCCGCCTGTGACGGCGAGCGGCACGGTCAGCATGATGATGAACGGGTTGATCCAGCTTTCGAACTGGGCCGCCAGAACGAGGAAGACGACGAGGAGCGCCATGCCGAACGTCGCGTAGATCGCGTTCGAGGATTCGCGGAAATCCTTCGACACGCCGGTGTAGCCGATGCGGGCTTCGGCCGGCAGGTTGAGCTCCACAATCTGTTCCAGCGCCGCCAGTCCTTCGCCGATGGACACGCCCGGCCGCAACGACGACTGGATGGTGATCGAGCGGAGACGGTCAAACCGGTTCAAGGTCTGTGGTGCTGCCGATTCCGTCAGCTTCACGAAGGCCGACAGGGGAACCAGATCGCCGGCGCCGGACCGGATGAAGGTGTTGGTGAGATCGTTCGGCGAGGCGCGGTCTTCCGGTCGGCCGCGAATGATCACCGGATATTCCTCGCCACGGCTGACGAAGGTGGAAATCTCCGTTTCGCCGAACATCAATTCGAGCGTGCGGCCGATTTCCTCGATGCTCACATTGAGATCGGCGGCGCGCTGACGATCGATCTGCACGCGGATGTCGGGCTGGGATTCCTTGTAGTTCGAATCCATGTTGAGGAAGAGGCCGGTCTCCTGCGCCTTCTGCATCACCAGATCGCGCCAGTCGCGCAACGTGTTGTAGTCGGGGCCGCCGAGCACGAACTGGATCGGCTGCGAATTGCCGCGTTGGCCGAGCGAGCCGGGATTGACCGGGAAGGCGCGCGCGCCGGGGAAGTTCGAGACCCTGCCGTAGAGCTCCTGCGTGAGCGTCTGCTGCTTCATGGTGCGCTGGTCCCAGGGCACGAGGCGCACGATGATCATGCCGGCATTGACGGGAGAAGGCCGGGCGAAGCCGGGCGCGACCTGGCTCGTGACCGACGCGATGATGCCGCGCTCCTGGTAGGGAACCAGCTCGCGCTCGACCTCCTTCACGCGCTCGCGGGTATAGTCGAGGCTGGCGCCTTCGGGGGCGTCGATGCGGATGATGATCGCGCCACGGTCTTCCGTGGGCGAGAATTCTTTCGGAATGATCTGGAACAGACCGAAGGCCGAGAGCGACACCATGAAACCGATGGCGAGGATGACGAGCGGCGCCTTCAGAACCGTCGAGAGAATACGGCGGTAGACATTGTTCATGCCGGTGAAGAACGGCTCCGTCATGAGCTGGATGCGGCCATGGGCCGGGACCATGAGCTTGGAGCACATCATCGGTGTGAGCGTGCGGGCGACGACGCCGGAGAAGAAGATGGCGGCCGCGAGCGTGATGGCGAACTCGCGAAACAGCTTGCCGGTATTGCCCGTCATGAAGGCGAGCGGCACGAACACCGCCATCAGGGTCGCGGTCGTCGCGATGACCGCAAAGCCGATCTCGCGCGCGCCATCGAAGGAGGCGAGCAACGGCGGTTCGCCGTCCTCGATGCGCCGGTGAACGTTTTCGATTTCCACGATCGCGTCGTCGACCACGATGCCGATCGCCAGCACGATGGCGAGCAGCGTGAGCACGTTGATGGAGGCGCCGAAATAGCTCATCACCATGAAGGCGGCGGTGATCGAGACCGGAATCGCCACCATGGCGACGATCGTCGAGCGCCAGTCGCGCAGGAAGATCAGGATCACGAGAATGACCAGGATCAGCCCTTCCACCAAGGTCCGCAGCACGCCGTTGATCGATGCGCTGATAAACTGGCTCTCATCGTAGGACACATCCGCGCGGGTTCCCGCGGGGAGAGATCCCTTGAGATTTTCAAGCTCGGCCCTGACGCCGTCAGCCACCGACAGGGTGTTGGCGGTCGATTGCCGGACAATGCCAAGGCCAATGGCGGTGCGGCCCGAATCGTAGAACTCGAAGCGCGTATCCTCCGCGCCGACTTCCACCTTCGCCACTTCGCCGAGGCGGACCAGATAGCCGTTCTTGTTGGAGACGATCACCTGCTGGAAGTCGCTCGGGGTCGCCAGACGCGAATCCGTCTTGACGGTGAATTCGCGCTGCTCGGATTCGATGCGGCCACCGGGAAGCTCGACATTCTGGCGCTTGATAGCGCTCTCGAGATCCTGAACGGTCAGCCCGCGCGCCGCGAGCGCCGAGCGATCGACCCAGATGCGCATGGCGTAGCGGCGCTCGCCGCCGAGATACACGTTTGCAACGCCATCGACCGTGGAGAGCCTGTCCACATAGACGCGCTTGAGAAAGTCGCTGAGCTCGAGCGCGTCATAGGTCGTCGAGGTGACTGTCACCCACATGATGGCGGAGGCGTTGTCGTCGACCTTGCGGATCACCGGCTGGTCGACGCCGGCCGGCAGGCGGCCGACCACGCGAAAGACCGCATCACGGACATCCGAGGTGGCCGCTTCCGGATTGCGCGCCACATCGAACTCGATGGAGACCGACGAGCGGTCGTTCTGGCTCTGCGAGCTGATCTGGCTGATGCCCTCGATGCCTGCCACAGCGCTCTCGATCACCTCGGTGACGCGGCTCTCGATGACTTCGTTCGAGGCGCCCCGATAGATGGTCGAGACCGAGACGACGGGCTTGTCGACGCTCGGATATTCGCGCACCGGGAGATTGATCAGCGCCGCCAGCCCGCCCACGATCAGCAACAGGCTGACGACGACGGCGAAAACCGGACGGCGGATGAAGATGTCGGAAACCTGCATGGCTCGATTCGATCCGGTTCAAGGCGACGCGCAAAGACAAGGCGAATAGGCGTTAGCTCCCGTCCCAGACGGGACGTTACTTGCGTTCGGCCGCAACCGCGCTGCCGATGGCCTGCGGCACGTTGAGCGAGCTGCGCGACGGCTGTTCCCGGTTGGCGGCCGGAAGCGGCTGCACCGGCGGCGCGGAACCGACCGGCCGGGTGATCACCTCCGCGCCGGCGCGCACGCGCTGCACGCCGAGCACGACAATGGACTCGCCGGGCTTCAGGCCTTCGAGCACCTCGACCTTGCCGGCCTGGCGCTGGCCGATGCGGATGACCCGGCGCCCGACCTTGTTGTCCTTGACCGGGTAGACGAGCTGCCGAAGCCCCTCGCTGACGATGGCTTCCTCCGGGATCAGGACGGCATCTTCCTTCGTCGTCACCTCGAGGCCGACAGACAGGAACATCCCGGGCTTGAGGGCCTCGTCGCTGTTGGTGAACTCGGCCGTGAGCTTCATGGTGCGCGTCGTCTGGTCGACGCGGGTGTCGAGGGTCGACACCACGCCCTTGAAGACCCGGCCCTGATAGGCTGCCGAAGTGGCGTTGACGGTCTGGCCCGCTTTCAGGCTGCCGAGCAGGTTTTCCGGCACCGAGAAGTCGAGGCGCACTTTGGACAGATCGTCGAGCGAGGTGATGCGGGTGCCGGGCGAGATGTAGGCGCCGAGCGACACCGATCGGGTACCCACCCGGCCGGCGAAGGGCGCGCGGATCGTGAGTTCCTCCAGCCGCGCCTCAGCGGCCTTGCGCTGGGCCTGGGCCGAAGCGAGCGAACTGTCGAGGGATTTTACCTGCGCGGTCAGGTCATCGACCTGGGCGCCCGTGCCCGCGCCGGTCTTGTTCAGCGCCATGGCCCGGTCAAGCTTGATGGCGACTTCGTTCTTCAACGCCATGGCGCGGTTGGCTTCCGCGATCGCCTGTTCGATGGCGGCGCGGCGCTCGTCGGCGTCCAGCTGCACGAGAACGTCGCCGGCTTTGACCAGCTGACCTTCGTCAAACCGGATTTCGTTGATGATGCCTGCTATTTTGGCAGTCACCGTGATGGATTCGAAGGCACGGACGGTGCCCACGGACTCGCGGATCTCGACCACCCGACCTGTTTTGACGGTGTCGACCTCAACGGTTGCAGGACCCGTGGGACCCCCACGGCCGCCGCGTCCGGCGGTCGCCGCCTGCGGTGCGGATTTTGCCAGATAGGTGCCCACGACTGGCACATTGGCCAGGTACCCGCCCTGGTAGGCGTACCAGCCGCCAAAGCCTGCTGCCCCCAGCGCGACAATGACAGCGAGCTGTCCGGACACACGCATGCTCGCTCCTTGAAGTCGAAATCTCGTAAGGGTCCTAGCACAAGATGTGCCAGGGAGCGCGACCATACCGCAGTGCACACGAGATTTTGTATTACGATTTCGTAATCTGACGGCGCGGCCTGCCCTCGGAGGGATTCACCTTGACGCCCGGGGTCCCATTCGGCATACCGGTCGGCGGGAAACCCCTCCCCACCGAGGGGCAACCATCTGGAAGGATGGATGCAATGATTGATCTGCCCGCAGCGCGTCCGCGCTCGCCTTACTTTTCCTCCGGCCCCTGCGCCAAGCGCCCCGGATGGTCCCTCGACACTCTCAAGACCGACAGTCTCGGCCGCTCGCATCGCGCGAAGATCGGCAAGGCGAGGCTTAAGCGCGCCATCGACCTGACGCGTGAAGTTCTGGCCGTGCCGGCCGATTATCGTATCGGCATCGTGCCCGCATCCGATACCGGCGCTGTCGAGATGGCCATGTGGTCGATGCTCGGTGCCCGTCCGGTTGAAATGCTCGCCTGGGAAAGCTTCGGCGAAGGCTGGGTCACGGATGTGGCAAAGCAGCTCAAGCTCGACGATGCGCGTATCACGACAGCCGATTACGGCCTCCTGCCCGATCTTGCGAAGGTCGACACCAAGACCCGCGACGTGGTCTTCACCTGGAACGGGACGACATCCGGCGTTCGCGTCGAGAATGCCGACTGGATCGCCGCCGACCGCGAAGGCCTGACGATCTGCGACGCGACCTCTGCGGCTTTCGCGCAACGCCTCGATTTCGAAAAGCTCGATGTGGTGACCTTCTCGTGGCAGAAAGTGCTGGGCGGCGAGGCAGCGCACGGCATGCTCATTCTCTCGCCGCGCGCGGTGGAACGGCTTGAGACCTACAAGCCGTCCTGGCCGCTGCCGAAGATCTTCCGCATGACCAAGGGCGGCAAGCTCATCGAGGGTATCTTCGAGGGCGAAACCATCAACACCCCCTCCATGCTGTGCGTCGAGGATTACATCGATGCGCTGGAATGGGCGCAAGGGATTGGCGGCCTGAACGGCCTGACCGCCAAGGCGGACGCCAACGCCAAGGTCATCCACGACTGGGTCGCCCGTACCCCGTGGATCGCCAATCTGGCGAAAGTGCCCGCAACGGCGTCCAACACCAGCGTGTGCCTGGTGATCGCCGATCCGGAAGTGGTCGCAAAGGGACCCGATGCGGTCGCCCAGGTTGCAAAGGGCATTACGGCAGCGCTCGACAAGGAAGGTGTTGCCTTCGACATCGGCGCCTATCGCGATGCGCCGTCCGGCCTGCGCATCTGGTGCGGCGCGACCGTCGAGGCGTTCGATCTTGCGGCTCTGACGCCCTGGCTCGATTGGGCGTTCGCGCAGGAAAAGGCGAAGCTCGCGAAAGCCGCCTAGCCGATCTGATCGACGCCCGTCAGGGCGACCGGGTGGATGCACAGTGTCGCCCCGGCTGCCCAGACGTTTTGATCGTTCTTTCAAACCATGCGCCGCTCACAGGACGCCGGATCGTCGATCCGGCAGTCCTGCCATTGATGAGCAGAGCGCCTCAAGGCACAGGATCAAGTCCATGACCAAACCACGCGTTCTCATTTCCGACGCCCTCTCGCCCGCCGCCGTGCAGATCTTCAAGGATCGCGGCATCGACGTCGATTTCCAGCCCGACCTCGGCAAGGACAAGGACAAGCTGGCGGCCGTTATCGGCGAGTATGACGGCCTGGCGATCCGCTCCGCCACCAAGGTGACGGCCAAGATCCTCGAGCAGGCCAAGCGGCTGAAGGTGATCGGCCGCGCCGGCATAGGCGTCGACAATGTGGAGATCCCCGCCGCTACCGCGAAGGGCGTGATCGTCATGAACACGCCGTTCGGCAATTCCATCACCACGGCCGAGCATGCCATCGCGCTGATGTTCGCGCTCGCCCGCCAGATCCCGCAGGCCGATGCCTCCACGCAGGCCGGCAAGTGGGAGAAGAACCGCTTTATGGGCGTGGAGCTTACCGCCAAGACCTTGGGCGTCATCGGCTGCGGCAATATCGGCTCGATCGTCGCCGAACGCGGCATCGGCCTGCGCATGAAGGTCATCGCCTACGATCCGTTCCTGTCGCCGGAGCGGGCGATTGAGATCGGTGTCGAGAAGGTGGAACTCGACGACCTGCTGCGCCGCGCTGACGTGATCACCCTGCACGTGCCGATGACCGAGAAGACGAAGAACATTCTCTCGGCCGAGAACATCGCCAAGACCAAGAAGGGCGTGCGCATCATCAACTGCGCCCGCGGCGGATTGGTGGACGAGAAAGCGCTGCGCGAGGCACTCGATTCCGGCCATGTGGCGGGCGCGGCGTTCGACGTGTTCGTGGAGGAGCCCGCGACGAGCAATCCGCTCTTCGGCCATCCCAACGTGGTGTGCACCCCGCATCTGGGGGCAGCCACCACGGAAGCGCAGGAAAACGTGGCGCTGCAGGTCGCCGAGCAGATGTCCGATTACCTGCTGCAGGGCGCGATCCAAAACGCCGTGAACTTCCCGTCGATCTCCGCCGAAGAGGCGCCGCGCCTGAAGCCGTTCGTGGCGCTTGCTGAAAAGCTCGGCTCGTTCCTCGGCCAATTGACCGAAGCGCCGATCAAGGGCATCCGCATCGAATACGAGGGCGCGGTCGCCAACATGAACACGCGCGCGCTCACGTCGGCTGCCGTGACAGGCGTGCTGCGGCCGTTCCTGCAGGACATCAACATGGTGTCGGCCCCGATCGTGGCGCGCGAGCGCGGCATCACCATCGAGGAGGTCAAGCGCGAGAGCGCGGTGCGGGATTACGAAAGCTTCATCCGCATCATCGTCCAGGCCGACGACATGTCGCGGCATGCGGGCGGCACTGTGTTCCAGGACGGAAAGCCGCGTGTCATCGAAATCCGCGACATCGCCGTTGACGCGGAATTCGCCCCGCACATGATCTACGTGCGCAACGACGACAAGCCCGGCTTCATCGGGCGGTTCGGAACGCTCCTCGGCGAATCCGGCGTGAACGTCGCGACCTTTGCGCTCGGCCGCGACCATGCAGGCGGCGACGCCATCTGCTTCGTGTCGGTCGATCAGCCGGTCTCCGACGAATTGCTGCGCAAGATCGAGGAGATCCCGCAGGTCAAGCGTGCCCGCTCGGTGCGCTTCTAGGGCCGTCGCTCGCGCTGATGTCGGCCCGCCGTGACAAGGCGGGCCGATTTGGCGAGAATGGCGCGTTCTTGAACGATTGAGACGAGAGGCGTCATGGGGCTGAGACTTCTGGTGATCGAGGGAAACACCCGCGGCGCGCGCGACATCCACAAGGCGGCGTTCGGCCAGATGCCGTCGGAATCCTACGCCGCGGTTCTGAGCAGGATCGATCCCGACACCGTCTGCGATCTGGCATTTCCGGCGGATCCCGGCGCCAATTTGCCGGATAAAGCGGGGCTTGAATCCTATGATGGGATTGTCCTGACGGGCTCGCATCTGAGCATCTACGATCGCACGCCCGACATCCTGTCGCAGATCGATCTCATGCGCGCCGTCTATGCTTCGCGCACACCTGCCTTCGGCTCCTGCTGGGGATTGCAGATTGCAGCCGTTGCGGCCGCAGGCGACGTGCAGAAAAACCCGCTCGGCCGCGAGGTCGGCTTCGCCCGCCGCCTGGTGCCGACCGAGGCGGGCAGGGCGCATCCGATGCTTGCTGGCAGGCCCGACGCGTACGATGCGCCCGCCATCCATCTCGACATGGTGAGCGTCCCTCCGCCCGATTGCACAGTGCTCGCCTCCAACCGCGTGTCGGCCGTGCAGGCGGCCGAGATCCGCCATGCGGGCGGCACGTTCTGGGGCGTTCAGTATCATCCGGAATTCAGCCTCGGCGAACTGGCCGTCATCCTCGACCGTCGCAAGGCAATCCTGGTTGCGGAAGGGTTTTGCCGCACGGAAAGTGATGCGGCCGCGTTTGTGGCTGACCTTGCGACATTGCAGGAAGACCGGCAGCGCGCGGATCTCGCCTGGCGCCACGGAATCGACGCCGAGGTGCTCGATTCGTCCCGTCGCACACGGGAGATCGCCAATTTCATCCACCATCGGGTAAAGCCGGGAAAAAGCGCGCGGGGACGGGCTTGAGACCTCTCGCCACAGCGTTCGGTGAGCCTGCGGGTCATTCCGGCTTGACCTCACCCGCCTGATCCACCAAGAGAGTTTGCAAGGTTTTTCCACCCCAACCCTGGCCTTGCGCCGGGGTTTTTTTATGCGAGGCTTGAGGCGATGGCGAATGTGGTTGTCGTGGGCGCCCAGTGGGGCGACGAGGGCAAGGGCAAGATCGTCGACTGGCTGTCCGAGCAGGCGGATGTGGTCGTACGGTTCCAGGGCGGGCACAATGCCGGCCACACGCTGGTCATCGGCGACATGGTCTACAAGCTGTCGCTGCTGCCGTCGGGCGTCGTGCGTCCCAACAAGCTGTCGGTCATCGGCAACGGTGTGGTGCTCGATCCGCATGCGCTCGCGTCCGAAGTCGACCAACTCGCCTCGCAGGGTGTCGCCATCAGCCGCGACAATCTGCGCGTGGCCGAGAACGCGACCCTGATCCTGTCGATCCACCGGGAACTCGACGCCCTGCGCGAGAGCGGCAGTGCCGGCACGAAGATCGGCACCACCAAGCGGGGCATCGGTCCGGCCTACGAGGACAAGGCGGGCCGTCGCGCCATCCGGCTGATGGATCTGGCCGACCTGCCGTCGCTGCCCGAGAAAATCGAGCGCCTGCTGACCCACCACAACGCGCTGCGCCGCGGCTTCGGCCTGCCGGAATTCGATCCGCAGACGATCTACGACGAACTCTCTTCCGTCGCCCCGAAGGTGCTGCCGTATATGGACGCCGTGTGGCGGCTGCTCGATGGCGAGCGGCGGGCCGGCAAGCGCATCCTGTTCGAAGGCGCGCAGGGCGCGCTTCTCGACGTGGATCACGGCACCTATCCGTTCGTCACTTCCTCCAACACCGTCGCGGGCCAGGCGGCCACCGGCTCCGGCCTCGGCCCGGGCGCCGTCGGCTACGTGCTGGGCATTGCCAAAGCCTATACGACCCGCGTCGGCGAGGGACCGTTCCCGACCGAGCTGTTTGACGCTGTCGGCGAACTCCTCGGCCAGAAGGGCAAGGAGTTCGGTGTTGTCACCGGGCGCAAGCGCCGCTGTGGCTGGTTCGACGCCACGCTCGTGCGGCAGACGGTGAGCACCTCCGGTATCGACGGAATCGCGCTCACCAAGCTCGATATCCTGGATGGCTTCGAGACGATCAAGATCGGCGTCGGCTATATGCTCGACGGCGAGAAGATCGACTATTTCCCGGCGAGCCAGGGCGCTCAGGCCCGCGTCGAACCGATCTACGAGGAAATGGAAGGCTGGACCGGCTCGACCGCCGGCGCGCGGTCCTGGGCCGACCTTCCGGCGCAGGCCATCAAGTACGTTCGCCGGATCGAGGAACTGATCGGGGCCCCGGTTGCCGTCCTGTCGACCTCGCCACAGCGGGACGATACAATTCTCATGAAGAACCCCTTTGAGGGTTGACGGCAGCATCATCGCGGGCCATCCGAGGTCAAATGGCTGATTACTATCCCCTCATCGCCCGGGCCGTCGAAGGTCTGTCCGACACCTCACCCGAAACGCGCCGCGCAGTTTATGAGCGCGCGCGCACGGCCCTGCTGGGGCAGTTGCGGGCGATGGAACCACCCCTCTCCGAGCGCGATATCGAGATCGAGCGGGTTTCCCTCAACGAAGCAATCGAGCGCGTCGAGTCCGATTTTGCCGCGCCGCTTTCCGCGACCGCGAACCTTCCGGTCGCCTCACCCGCCGTCCCGCGCCCTGCGCCCGTTCCCTATGAGAGCGCCGTCGCGGCGGCATCCCGGCCGCCCGAGCCGGACGTCGTCGAGCGGCCCCGTGTGGAGAGCAGGCCTCATCCCGGCATGAACCAGGATCGGCGCGGGCGCACCGTTTTGCTCGGCGGCGTGCTGGCCCTCGTGATTGCCGCGATTGCGGGTCTGGCGTTCTGGCAACGCGACAAGCCTGAGAATCTCACCCCCGAGACCACTGTCGCGCAGACGCCGCAGGCTGCCCCCGATGCGGCCAAGACGACCGAACGGGTCGGCGGCCCGGCCGCGCCTGCGCCTTCCGCTCCGGCACCCCGACAGGAGGTCGGCGTGGCCCAGCGGGCGGTGTTCTATGAGGAGGATCCGGCGACCCCTTCGACGCCCAAGGCGCAGACCGGCCGGGTTGTCTGGCGTCTCGAGGATGTCAGTGCCGGACAGGGCCAGCCCCTCGATACCGCAGTCAGCGCCAGCGTGGATATTCCCGATGCGGGCCTGACCATGAAGATGCTGCTGCGCCGCAACCTCGATACGACGCTGCCGGCCTCTCACACGGTGGAACTGTCGTTCACCACGCGCGCCGGGGACAGCGGTCGCGTGATCCGGGACGCGGGATTGCTGCAGTTCAAGGATGAGGAAGCAGCGCGCGGAACGCCGGTGGCCGGCCTTCCAGTCCCTGTCCGCGAGAACCTGTTCCTGATTGGCCTGTCAAATCTCTCCGGTGATGTCGAACGCAACACCGAACTCCTCGTGCGCCGCAACTGGATCGATCTGCCCGTGCGCATGGCGTCCGGACAGCGCGCCATTCTCAGTTTCGAGAAGGGTGCGTCCGGCGAGCAGGTCCTGACCCGCGCCTTCGGCCAATGGCGGTGACGGCAAACGAAAGCCGCGCCTGACGCGCGGCTTTTTGTGAGGCTTTCAGACTGGCGCCGCAGCGCGATCGGGCTGTCAGTGAGCCTCCTGCTCGACCGGCTGCTCGATCTGAGCGAGGTTCTTCTTCACCGCTTCCTGAATCTTCTCGAAGGCGCGCACTTCGATCTGCCGAACGCGCTCCCGCGAGACGCCGAATTCGGTCGACAGATCCTCGAGCGTAATGGGGTCATCCGACAACCTCCTAGCCTCGAAGATGCGGCGCTCGCGCGGATTGAGGACCGACAAGGCATTGCGCAGGGCGGAGAGACGGTTCTGCCCTTCCTCCTCCTTCACGAGGAGCTGCTCCTGGCTTTCGCTGCCATCGACCAGCCAATCCTGCCACTCCCCTTCGCCCTCCTCGCGCAAGGGCGAGTTGAGCGAGGAATCGCCGCTCAGGCGGCGGTTCATGTCCACCACGTCCTGCTCGTTCACCCCCAATTGCTTGGCGATGGTCTTGACGTGGTCGGGGTGCAGATCACCCTCTTCGAGCGCCGAGATGCGGCCCTTCGCCTTGCGGAGATTGAAGAACAGCTTCTTCTGATTGGCGGTGGTGCCCATTTTCACAAGGGACCAGGAGCGCAGGATGTATTCCTGGATCGCTGCCTTGATCCACCACATGGCATAGGTGGCCAAGCGGAAGCCCTTGTCGGGCTCGAAGCGCTTGACGGCCTGCATCAGGCCGACATTCCCTTCAGACACGACTTCGCCGATCGGCAACCCATAGCCGCGATAGCCCATGGCGATCTTGGCCACGAGACGCAGATGGGAGGTGACCAGCTTGTGGGCAGCGTCGCGGTCGCCCTGCTCGCGCCAGCGTTTGGCGAGCATGAATTCTTGGCTCGGTTCGAGCATCGGGAACTTCCGGATCTCGTCGAGATACCGTGAAAGCCCCCCTTCGGTAGCAAGCACCGGAAGTGCTGCGGCCATCGTTACATCCTCCTGTGGCTCCCTCGTCCCATGAGGCAAGCCCGAAACGTCCTCCTGTCGCGGCAGGACGCGCCCTTTTCTTATACTCCGCGAGACCGTGTCCGAATAGAGGCGAGCCTCCAAAGGACAGAGAGAACGCGAGCCGAGGCCGCAGGTGCGGGCTCCTCGCGGTTTCGTGACACCTGCGATGAGGCCCTAGAGTCGCAAGCTTTCCAACAGCCTCGCCATGTCGTCCGGCAGCGGACTCTCAAACCGCAGGAACGCACCCGTCACAGGGTGTTCGAAGCCCAGGACGGTTGCGTGAAGCGCCTGGCGCCGCAGGGCCGTCAGGGCGCTCTGTTGCGTGTCAGACAGGCGGTTCGCTTTGGTCTTGAAGCCCGAGCCATAGAGTTGATCGCCTAGGAGCGGATGGCCGATATGCGCCATATGCACGCGGATCTGGTGCGTGCGGCCGGTCTCGAGCTCGCAGCGCACGAGGGCTGCCACCGGATCCACCGGCGGCAATGATTCGACGACGCTGTAATGCGTCAGCGCAAAGCGCCCGCTCTCGCCGGTGACGACGACAATCTTCTCGCGGTTGTGGGCTCCGCGCGCCAGGGCTGCATCGACAATGCCCTTGCCGCGTTCCGGAACGCCCCAGACGATGGCAAGATAGGCCCGCTCCAGGGGGCCGGTGCGGCCGTGATCGGCGAACTGATCCGCCAGCCCCTTGTGCGCACGGTCGTTCTTGGCCACCACGAGCAGACCGGAGGTGTCCTTGTCGAGCCGGTGGACGATACCCGGTCGCTTGACACCGCCAATGCCAGACAGGCTCTCGCCGCAATGGGCGATGAGCGCGTTGACGAGGGTGCCCGAGGCATGTCCCGCTGCGGGATGAACGACGAGCCCTGCGGGCTTGTCGATGACGATGAGATCGTCGTCCTCGTAGACGATCGTCAGGGCGATCGCCTCCGCCTGCGGCTCCGGAGCAACCGCCTCCGGTACGATCAGGTCGAGACGGGTGCCGGCCCCGACCTTGAGGTTGGGATCGTGCGCCACCACCCCGTCGACCGACACGCGGCCTTCCCGGATCAGAACCTGCAGGCGGGAGCGCGAAAGATCGGCCCAGACCCGCGCCGCAACCCGGTCCAGCCGCTCGAGTGGTTCCTCGGGCGCGATCGTCCAGTCCCTGTGCGTTTCGCCGCTCACCGTGTCCTCATTCCTGTCGGCCCCCACTGACCGCCGCCTGCGGTGGCCTTTTTTAAGCGCTAGGGCTTGTGGGGGTTCACAAGGCTGGTTATACGAGCGGCCTCAACCTTGCTAGCTCCCTTCGTCTAGCGGTCTAGGACGTCGCCCTCTCACGGCGAAAACAGGGGTTCGATTCCCCTAGGGAGCGCCAAAGGTTTTTGTATTCAAGCCCTTCTGTGGCGGTTAGCCAATTGAGTTAGCCAGCGGTTTTTTCAGGATTAGTGCGCGAGTTTAGATCGCCAGTACCAGTATCTCAGCTGGATAGAGCGCTGTACTCCGAAGGCAAAGGTCGCACGTTCGAATCGTGTCGGGTGCGCCCTTCTCCCCAGATCTTCCGGAACTAAGCTGGGCACCGAGGCGGGGTTGCGGCCTGGGTTCAACCGGCCCGCGGGCGGCAGGAGGTGGGCGTGTCAGGTCCGCCGTCGCCAGAAGTCGGTCATTGCCGTGATGATCTCGTCGAAGAACGCCCGGTCGAGCGCGTGGCCCATACGATCGATGACCACCAGTTCAGAGTTGGGAATCTGCTTGGCCGCCCAGTCCGCGTGCGGCATCGGAAAGACCGGATCCTGGGCGCCGTGGATCAGTTGAACCGGAAGCTTTAGGTTGCGAAGGTCCGCCGGCGTCAGCGCGGGTGTCGCCATCTGGGCCTTGCTGTGATTGCTATGGTTAGCAAGCCTTGCCTGAAGCCGATCCTCACGAAGCGTCGGTAGCGCTGCCATCGCTCGGCCCATCTGGAACCAGTCATCCTCGTTGAACGGCGAAAGCGCGCCCTTTGCCAGACGGAAATTCTCGACGAAGTTATGTGCCACTTCTTTGTCGGACGCCGATGCAACGGAATTCAGCGCGATGACGGCGTCCACATAGGAACGCGCCGGCCGGGGGAGTTCCCCTTCGCGCACGGGCGCGCCAGTAAAGGCGTCGTTCTTGGGCCTGAGGTCGGCCGACGACATCATCACAGTCAGCGCCGATGACCGTTCAGGTGCGCGCATCGCCATCCGGTAGGCGACCACTCCGCCCTGCGACAGTCCTACCAAATTCGCCCTTCGGATGCCCAGCGCATCAAGAAGCGCGACTGCGTCGTCAACGAGGTGGTCGAGCGTATAGGGCGAAGCTGCGAAGTCGACATAGCTCGAGAGCCCCGTATCGCGCTGATCGAACCTCACCACAAATCGATTGCGTTCCGACAAGCTGCGGCAAAACCCATCTGGCCATACGAGACCAGGGGCGCTGTTGCCCATAATCAGGAGGACGGCAGGGCATTCTGGTCGACCAAAGGTCTCGGCGCGCAGGCGCTGTCCATTCGCCTCTACCCAGTGTTGCCGGTATCCGGCGGTCTCTGACAGCGGGCGCATCTTGGGGTCCAAATTCTATCGTTGATAGATTGTCTATCATCGATAGAATGCTTTTGCAAAGAGTCTCTCGGAGAAGCATGCGGAAGCAATGAAAATCGAGCGGAACCTGATCGTCGCCGAAGCGCTGAAACTGCTTGATGAAGCCGGGCTCGACCAGTTGACCACGCGGCGGCTGGCCGAGCGCCTCGGCGTGCAGCAGCCTACGCTCTACTACCACTTCAAGACCAAGCAGCTGCTGGTGGACGCGATGAACGCGAAGATGCTGGAGGCGGAACATACCGATCGACTGCCCGCCGCGGACGACGATTGGCGCAGCTACCTGACGGCAAATGTCAGAAGCTTCCGTCGCGCCCTTCTTTCACACCGCGACGGGGCGCGTGTGCATGCTGGATCGCTAGCCGCGGAACCGGATATGCCGATGGCGGAAGTGCAATTAAAGTGCCTCGTCGATGCCGGGTTCCCGAGCTTACTCGCATTAAGGATTCTGGTGACGCTTTCGCGCTTCACTGTTGGTTCGGTGCTGGAACAGCAGGCGGAACAGGCCAATCCGCCAAGGGAGACGGGCACGGATGCGTCGTTCGCAGACTATCCCAATCTCAGCGCGGCTCACGCGCAATACTGGATCGGCAGCTACGATGACGATTTTGATGCTGGCTTGGCCCTCATCCTCAACGGTGCCGAGACTGAGCTTCGCACGCGATCGTAGAGCCGCGGTCGCTGGTCGGCAGGCGAGGTGATGGGCAGACTCAAGGGCCGAGCTCTTGCAGTCAAGGACCGCTCGTGCCGCCAGGCGGACGACCCTCACACCGGTTAGAAATCAATAGCTGGCGCCAAACTCCACCGTCGCGGTCTTGCCGCGTACGGCCGCGCGAGCCAGGCTCTCTCTGACCCCCTCGGATGTCGACATGCCTCCGCGGATCGCCCGCGCTAGCGAGCTTGCCAAAGCAACCGCTTTCCAGATGTGAGCAGCGTCTCCATGACGCTACTGTGGAAATTGCCATGCTCGTTCAAATGACATTTTGAAGGGCCGCGATGTCGGATTGATTTACTCGTACGCAGGCCGAAGCGCCGGCGAATCGGCTGTGCTTTGGCGGTGACCGAGTTCGCCGCCACGAAGTCGTGGAAACAGGCTGGATCGCCGCTCAGCGTCCCGTACCTGTCACGATCGAGCTGACATCGACGACATAAAGCCGGCGCCGCGCCTCGTGGATCGAGTCGATGCAGACCTGCGTTCCGTCCGGGCTCCACCGCGGGTGCAGATCGCACCGGTTTTCCTTTCCCAGGTCGGGGCTGGTATAGAAGCCGCCGAGAGATGACCGGCGGCCCTCACGATCATGGGGCCGTCGAAGACCGAGTCCCTAAGCGGTTACCGCCTTGGCGTCGCATTCGGAGCGCCGGCCATCATCGACAGGATGGAGAAGCTCCAAGCGATCGTGTCGCCGCGGGCGGCCGGTTACAATCAGGCCGTTCTCCGGTCCTGGTTCGGAGAGCCCGCTGGCTGGATGCAGCGAAGGGTGGCGGAACACCAGAGAATTCGCGACGAAATTCTGGCGATCTTTCTGGCAGCGGGCCTCTCGGCGCGGCGCCCGCAGGCCGGAAGCTATCTCTTTCCGACACTCCCGCCTCTCGCCGTGTCTCCGTTCGATTTCATCCGGTTGCTCCGTCATCAGGCGAACGTGATCGTGACTCCAGGTATGGAGTTCGGTCCGCACGAGAGCAGCATCCGCCTGAACTCTCGCAGGATCGCGGAAGCGCCGTGGAGGCAGCACGTCGGATTGTCGAGATGGTCGATCTGTACAAGCATCAGAACGCTTAGCAAACCAGTCTGCTACCATGTGTCGTGAGTCTGGGGTTTAAGAGCTGGCTCGGTTGAGGTGATCTGTTTCGGGGCTATCACAACGTCGACCTCGGCGCTGTTTATGCCGTGACCGCGATTGCCTGCAGGGCGGTGAAGTCAGGCTGCGCGGGCGTCTGCCCTCCAAGACTTTGGTCAGGTCTCGTGCCTCTGCAGAAGAGCCAGGTATCGACCGCGCGATGAGCGGACCTGGGATACGCCGGCGACGGTGCGCAGGTGGGACTCCCCGTACGTGGCCGATTTCGAGATGCGTTAATGCCCCGTGCTCGCATGCTGCGTTTCACGACGATCGCCGGCGTGGCTGTCGCGGCCTTCGCCTCCGGAACGAAATGCTGGCGGCCCCTTCCAGAAGCAGGCTGCGTCATTGCGTGATCGTGCTGCGCAGGATCCTCATGAGGTGATGCGTGCGATGCGCATTTGCTCCCGCGCGGCTTTGATGCCACCCTAGAGGAATATTTACGCACATCGCGTCACGCCAGAAGAATCCAAGGAGATCATAACGATGCAGGTCCGGAGTTCGATTGAGTGTCTCGAATCGATTGCCACAGGTTTTGAGTGTTCATGCAAAGCGTGTGGCGATCCGACCAGAGCTTATGAGGGCTCTCGGCTGACGAGACGACAGGCCTTTGGTCACATGATGGCGGGCGTTGCAGGAGCTGGAATGATCGGCGCCTCGGGTCAGGCGATCGCGCAGGCGCCATCGGCAAGATGGCCGTCACGCACGAACCAGCCGCCGCACCGTGATTGCATCATCGAGGCCGGATCGGCGCTGATCTGGGAGAACGATGCGCCGGTCATCAAGCGTAACGTGTCGGTCAGGGTGCGCGACGATCGGATCGTCGAGATCAGCACCGATCCGATCCGCGGCGATACGCGCCGCATCGACGCGCGCGGACATCTTCTGCTACCGGGCTTCATCTCCGGACACACGCACGTTTCCATCGGGTCCTACACCCGCGCCGTGATCGATGGCGGGGGCGGCACTGCGGCGCCGCACGCGGTCGTAGAGGCTTTCGACGATGAGACGATGGACGATCTCATGGCGTTCAATCTGCTCGAATTGCTGCGTTCTGGCGTGACCACGATCGTCAACCAGGATCACAACGTCCGCCGCGCCTACTCCTACGTGCGCGTCGCCTCCCGCTGGGCCGCGCGCGGCTATCCCAGTGGCATGATCCCGGGTGTGGAGCGCCTGTTTCCAGTCTGGGGGCGAAAGGACGACAAGGCGCTCTACGATTCCGTTCCGGATACGCTGGTGGAAATCGAGGCCAACAGGCAATTCGGGCTGCGTTACAACGGCTCGGAAGACGGGCGGATACGGCCCAACATGGCGCCGCATGCCACGGACACGCACACGCCCGAGACGATGGGAAAGATCCTGGAGGCCGCCAAGGAACTCGGCAACGGCATTCACCTTCACCTCTCGCAATCCGACACCGAGACACAGCGGGTGAAGAAATTGTGGGGCGTCACGCCCGCAGCGTGGCTGAAGCAGCTCGGGTTCTATGACGTGCCGGTTTTCGCCGCGCATATGAGCGGACTCGATCTTGAGAACGACCTCAAGATCCTCGCAGAGAACAACGTCTTCTTCGCCACGTGCCCATCCGGCGGTGGCCCCGGCGGCACGCCGCAGCCGTGGCCCGAGGCGCTCGCCGCGGGCGTCAAGAGCGGGCCCGCGATCGACTCGCATTCGAACGACATGGTCGAGAACGTGAAGATGGCCGTCATCCATGGACAGGCGCGCCATGGGCTGATCGGGAAGACCAGCAAGGTGCCCCTCACGCGGCCCACGATCGAACAGGCCGTCAATGGCGCGACGGCGATTCCGGCAGGTGTTCTCGGCCGGCCCGACCTCGGACGAATTGCCGTCGGGGCCAAGGCCGATCTCATCACCATCGATGTGACCAGCCCGCTTGTCGGCGGCGGCGCGATGTCCCCGCGGCCGCTGTGGAACTTGCTCTATGCGTCGGGTGCCAACGTGAGAAACGTCATGACGGACGGCTACTTCCAGGTCCACGACAACGTCTTCGTGGTGGATGACGAAGCACGCATCGTCGAGCGTGGGGGAAAGGCCGTCGAGCGCATGTATGTTGAACTCTTGAAGATGGGCTACTTCAAATAACAAGGGCCTCTTGCCACGCTCACCAACGCGAGCGTGGCGAAGGCGGGGGAGCCTTGGCGTGACACGAAGCGAGAAAGACAAGATGCTCGCGGGTGATCTGTACCACGCGGGCGCGGCAGAGATTCAAGATGCACTGCTGGAGACGAGCGTGTGGTTGCGGCGTTTTCATGCCGCGACTGGAGAAGCGCCAGAGGTTCTGCGCGGGATCCTGGCGGAGCGGCTCTGCTCGGTTGGGGACGACGCTGTCATTCGGCCGCCGTTTCACTGTGATTACGGATTCAATATCGAGCTTGGAGCCGGGTCCTTCGTCAATTTCAACTGCGTGTTTCTCGATGTCGTGAGGATCACGATTGGCGCCGGGACGCAGATCGGTCCGGCCGTGCAGGTCTATACGGCAGATCATCCGCGCGACCCGCTGCAGCGGCGTGCGGGTCTGGAATTCGGACGTCCCGTCGTGATCGGCGCCCATGTGTGGATTGGCGGCGGCGCCATCATTCTGCCGGGCGTCACCATTGGCGATGACGCGATCATCGGCGCCGGCAGCGTGGTGACGCGGTCCGTGCCGGCGGGCGCGACCGTGGTGGGAAATCCGGCGCGGATTCGCGGCTGAAGCCTTGCGACGGAGGTCGGATGGCCGGGCGTCAGACCTCAGCCAGGGCGCGTTCGAGATCGGCCATCAGATCGTCTCGATGCTCGAGCCCGATGGACAAGCGCACAAGGCCGTCGCGGATGCCCATTTCGGCGCGCTGCTCCTCGGTGAATCGCTGGTGGGTGGTGGTGGCAGGATGCGTCACGAGGCTCTTCGCATCGCCGAGATTGTTCGAGATGCGGATCAACGCAAGGGCGTTCAAGAACCGGAAGGCACCGGCGCGACCGTTTTCGACTTCGAGCGCGAGCATCGTCGAACCACCCGTCATCTGGCGCGCGATGAGATCGGCCTGGGGATGATCGGCGCGGCCCGGATAGGTGAGGCGGGCGACCTTGTCGTGCCCTGCCAGGTAGTCCGCCAGAAAACCAGCGGTCGCCGTCTGGCGCTCGACGCGGATCGGAAGCGTCTCGAGGCCCTTCAGGAGCACCCAGGCGTTGAAGGGCGAAATCGATGGGCCGGTCATGCGCAGGAATTGCTGGACGTGCGTCTCGATAAAATCAACGGACGCGAGAATGATGCCGCCGAGACATCGGCCCTGACCGTCGATGTGCTTCGTGGCTGAATACACCACGCAATCCGCCCCGAGGGCGAGGGGCCGCTGAAAGAGGGGCGTGGCGAAGACGTTGTCGACGGTGAGTGTGGCGCCGGCCGCATGGGCGATCTCCGCCACCGCGGCGATGTCGATGATCTCCAGGCTGGGATTCGACGGCGTTTCGAGCAGGAAGGCCTTGGTGGCGGGCGTCACCGCCTGCCGCCATTCGTCCAGATTGGAACCATCCACGAGCGTGCACCCGACGCCGAACCGCGGCAACAGGTCCTCCACGACCCAGCGGCAGGAGCCGAACAGCGCGCGGGCGGCGACCACATGATCGCCTGCCTTCACCTGCCCCATCATGGCGGCAGTCACGGCGGCCATCCCGGTCGCGGTGGCGCGCCCGGTCTCGGCACCCTCGAGCGAGGCCATGCGCTCCTCGAACATGGTGGTGGTGGGGTTGGAATAGCGGGTGTAGCTGTAGCCAGGCTCCTCGTTGAGAAACCGGGCCTCTGCACTCTCCGCTGTGTCGTAGATAAACCCTTGCGTCAGGAACAGGGCCTCTGAGGTCTCGCCGAACGGACTCCGCAATTGGCCGTCATGGACGAGGCGGGTGTCGAGGTGCAACTTTTGGGCCAGGGGCGAACGATGTGTCATGCGCAATGTTAGGCACGTTCTTTAAAAAGAACAATCGTCTTTTTAGCAGGATGAACCGGCTTCCGTGTCTTTTGGCGAAAATCATCCCCTCGGCCGCCCGCTGAGGGGAGTGTCGTTCCACGGCGAGCCTGCGGCCGATCAGGAGCTGGTCACCCTTCCGCCCTTCCCACAAGACGCCGGATGACGGGCTCCAAGGATGCCTTCCAGGGCGGCAGTCTGACCCCATGAGCAGCCGCGATCTTGGTGCAGTCGAGGCGGGCATTGGCTGGTCGCCGTGCAGGCGTCGGATAATCAGCCGTCGTGATGGGTCGCACACGGGCGTGCGGCCCGCCCCATTTCTGGGAAAGCACAAAGGTCTCGGCCGCGAGGTCTGCCCAGCTTCCCGAGCCGGCGGCCGTCATGTGAAAGATCCCGCGCAGATCGGCCCGGCCCGGGCTGTCGATGAGGTTGCGACAGACGGCCAGGATCCCGTCCGCGATATCGAGCGCCGACGTGGGCGCGCCAACCTGATCGGCAACGACCGGGATCTCGTCCCTGTCGCCAGCAAGACGAAGCATCGTCTTGACGAAGTTCTTGCCGAAGGGGCTGTAGATCCAGGCTGTGCGCAGGATTGCATAGTCGTCCGTGGCCGACGCGACCGCCACTTCTCCGAGGAGTTTTGAGCGCCCATAGGCGCCGAGCGGGTGCGGCCGGTCCGTCTCCTGATAGGGCTGGGGAGACTGGCCGTCGAACACGTAGTCGGTCGAGATCTGCACCATCGGGATCCTCAGGGACGCCGCGGCTCCCGCCACCGCGCCCGCACCGATTCCGTTGATGGCTTCTGCCAGATCGCCCTCGGACTCAGCCTGATCGACTGCGGTATACGCCGCCGCGTTGACGATGATGTCGCCGCCGATCTCCGCGAGGACATCGCCGATGCCGGACGGATCCGCGAGGTCGATCTGCGGGCGACCGACGAGGGTGACGATCGCCCCATGAGAGGACGCGCGCTCGGAAAGCGACTGGGCAACCTGGCCGGTCTGGCCGATGACGACGACACGCACTGAAATTCAGGACCTTCTGAGAGAGGGAGAGATAATGGCGAGCGATCAGTTGCCGATCGCCACGCCTTCGCGACGGCTATCCGCACCGCCCACGAGCCCTGCGGGCGTCACAACGATCGCGTGGATGCCGGAATTCTGGTCGATCAGCTTGACCTCGTGACCTTTCGCCTCGAGCCCGGCCTTCCAGTCGGCGGCCTCGGTGCCGGCTTCCAGTTCCGTCGGGCCATTGCGACTGCCCACATTGGGAAGATCCGCTGCGACCTGCGGATCGAGTTTCCAATCCAGGAGCCCGACAAGTGCCTTCGCCACGTAGTTGATGATCAGGCTGCCGCCGGGAGAGCCGACGACCGCATAAAGCTTGTCGTTGCTATCGAAAACAATCGTGGGGGCCATCGAGCTGCGCGGACGCTTGCCAGGCTCGACCCGGTTCGCCACCGGCTTGCCATCCTCGACAGGCGAGAAGGAGAAGTCGGTGAGCTCGTTGTTCAGCAGGAACCCGCTCTTGGTCATGACCCGCGCGCCGAACCCGTCCTCGATGGTGGTGGTCATGGACACCGCGTTGCCATTGCGATCGACGATCGAGATATGGCTCGTGCCGAATTCGATTCCCTCCGACGCGCCCCAGAGAAATGCCTTCTGGAACGGCGGATCTCCCGGTTTGGCCTTGCCCATGGACCGATTGGGGTCGACCAGCGCAGCCCGACTCTTCAGGTAGCCGGGATCGGTCAGGCCCCGCACGGGGACGCTCACGAAGGCTGGGTCGGCGACGTAGAGACCCCGATCCGCAAAGGCGAGGCGACCAGCCTCGGAAACCCAGTGCACCGCATCAGGCCCGGGCTTGAGGGCCGCCATGTCGGTCTCCTGCAGCGTTGCCAAAATCTGCTGCACGGCGATCTGGCCGGAACTCGGGGGACCCATGCCGCAGACCTTGTAGGTCCGGTATTTGCCGCACAGGGCCGGCCGCTCTTCGACCTTGTAGGCCTTGAGATCCTCAAGGGTCATGTCGCCGGGATTGGTGGGGTGGCCGGTGACGGAGGCCACGATGTCGGCTGCGATGTCGCCGGAGTAGAAGGCATCCGCGCCCTTGTCCGCGAGTGTGCGCAGGGTCGTGGCAAAGGCCGGGTTCTTCAGGACCGTTCCGACGGCCTTGGGCTTGCCGTCCGCATCATAGAAATAGTCCCGCGCCCGGGGATCGGCCGCGAGATACTTTTCCTGCGTCAGCAGGCCGTTCAGGCGCGGCGAGATGGTAAAACCGGTATCCGCAAGGGTAGTCGCGGGCGCCAGCACCTGCGCCCAGGGGAGCTTGCCCCACTTCTTGTGCGCGGTCTCCAGGAGCCTGACGGTCCCGGGCACGCCGACCGAGCGGCCTCCGACGACCGCGTCGTAGAATTTCATCGGCTTGCCGTCGGCCCCGAGGAAGCGGTCGGGTTTCGCCGCAGCCGGCGCCGTCTCGCGGCCATCGAGGGTGGTCAGGACCGAACCATCCCAGAGCACCATGAAGGCCCCGCCGCCCATGCCCGAGCTTTGTGGCTCGACCAGGTTGAGCACGAGTTGAACCGCGACGGCGGCATCGACCGCGGAGCCCCCCGCGGCCAGAATCTGACGCCCGGCCTGGGCCGCCAAAGGGTTGGCGGCCGCCACCATGTCGCGGGTCGCCGCCGAGATCGTCTTGGCGGTTCGGCCCGTGGGCGCCTCCGGCGAGGGCGCCAGCGCCTGTCCCTGCGAGGGGCCGGACCAGACGAGAGCCGCCATCAAGCCTGCAACTCCGAGGCGGCAGGCACGCCATGCAAGGTGATCCATCGCACATCTCCTCAAGATCAGCGGGTTTTCCGGCTCCGGGAAGCTAACCGGAAATTGACCGGGAAGGCCACCCGGGTGATTCGCCTTTTCTCCCCGAGACGTTCATAGTCCCGACACGGTCTCTCGGCAGTGTGCGTTCTCAAGAGCGTGATTCGCAATTTGGGGAGGGTCGTCATGTGCGCCTATAACGTCTTTCGCAATACCGGCCCCGACGGATTGTCGTGCGCCGTGCCGGAAGAACGCTCGGTTCCGGCTTTTCTTGTTGCTCCGCACTGGAGGTTTGACGGCCGCATTGAAAATTCGGCCGGTGTTCCGCTGGGATTTGATGGTCGTGCCGCCGCCACCGGCGTCCGCTTCAACGGCTTTTATCTGTTTGCGACGTTCCAGAAATCGGCATCACACGCGGACTTGCATGTCTGAACACGGCCGGCCGGAATCGACGTTGATTTTGCAGCGCACCAACGACTGCCCGGGCAAGGTTTGCGTGCAATCGCCCTTGATCTCTGACATCGCGTGCGATCTTGTAGGCTGATGCGGCGCCCGCCGCGTCAATTCCATCTGATTTGGCCGTGACCTCCTCATTTTCTCTCATCTGGACCATCACGGCTGCGGCAACCTTGCTGCAGGCGGGAAATGGGCTTTTGCAGGCGCTGATGCCCCTGCGCATGCAGGCCGATGGTCTGCCGATTTCCGCGATCGGCATCGTGGCGGCAGCCTACGGGCTGGGGTTTTCATCGGGCTGTTTTCTCGCACCGCTCTTCATTCGTCATGTGGGCTACATTCGGGCTTTCGCGAGCCTCGCGGCCATTGTCGCCGTGCTCGTGCTTGCAATGACGCAGGCGCATTCGACTCTCGCGTGGGCGCTCCTTCGCGGCGCATCCGGCATGACGTTCGCGTGCATTTTCACCGTGACCGACGGATGGATCAGCGCGCGCGCGAACTCGTCGCAGCGCGGCCGGATTCTGTCGATCTACATGATGTGCACGAAGATCGCGCTCATGCTGTCCCCGCTGGGAATTGCATTCGGCAATATCCGCATGGACGGGCTCTTCATGGCGGTGAGCGCGGTGTTGTCGCTGTCGCTCGTGCCGATTGCCGCGACCTCGACGGCCGAGCCGCCGGCGCCGCGCACGGTGCGCATTCGCGTGCGCGCCCTGTTTTCCGTCGTGCCATCGGCGGTGATCGGTGCCTTCGCGGTCGGGCTGATCAACGGCCCGGTCATCGCCATCACGCCTGTCTTCGGCGTCAGCATCGGACTCAGTCAGGATAAGGCGGCCGCCTTGCTGTTCGCCCTGCAGGCCGGCAGTCTGCTGATGCAGTGGCCTTTGGGCTGGCTATCCGACCATTCGGATCGCCGGATCGTCATCGCCGGGCTCGCGGGCGCCACGTGCTTGGTGTCAATCGGCATCCTCCTCGCCAGCATGTACGAGGCGCAGACGCTCCTGCTGTTCGCGTTTGCGGCCTGGGGCGGAACGGCGCTCTGCATCTACTCGGTCTGCGTGGCGCATGCCTGCGATATTGTCGAACCGGATCAGATCGTCTCGACAGTCGGGACGCTCCTGTTTTCATGGGCCACCGGTGTCACCATCGGGCCGCTGCTCGGTGCGATGGCGATGGACATGATTGGTCCCGATGGGCTCTTCGTGTACTCCGCCATTGTCTCGATCATTCTGATGATCTTTGTTCTTTTGAGAATTCGCCGCCGGCGCCGCGATCCGGTCAAAGGCGGCTTTGCGGACATCGCGCCGTCGAGCTCAGCTGCCGTGTCGCTGACGCCGCGCGCAGAGGCTGCACACGCGGCGGCGTCGCCCGGCGCCGGCGGTTCTCCGTCAGGTCAGAGTGAGACTCCCGCGACGGTCAAACCCATCACCTCGCCGTAGCGGGCGAGCCGGGAATCAATCATGTCGTCGATCTTGGCGGAGACTTCTGCAATGCTGAGCTGGCGCGTCTTGCGTCCGACCTTGGCAAAAAACAGCGCCTTGTTGGCCTTCGCGGCGGCCGGGAACAAACGCGGAGCGCTCTGCTTGGGCTTGTCGTCGACGAGGCTCATGAACCTGCGGGCGCTGTCGACGCCGAAGAAGTGCGCCAGATAATATTCCGACCGGCTGATCTTGCGGCCCAGTTTGCTCTCGATGGTCGCTGTGTCGCGCTTCTTCATCTCGCCTGCCATCAAGGCCGACAGGAAGGCGTTGCGCCGCAAGCCGAGAATATGCTCGCGCATGCGCGCGTCATCCACCGTGAGTTGGCCCCCCACCATCTGAATCGCGTCGGCCTCTGCCTCGAAGCCATATTTGGCGCCAAAGGTGCGGATGACCTCGAGCCACGTGCCGGTGATAAACTGGAACAGGCCCTCGGCTGACGACGTCCCCGCCTTGTTGTGAGGAATGAAACTCGATTCCTTGTCGGCCAGCGCCATCATGTAGACCGGGTCGACGCCCGTGGTGTCCGACCCGCGCAAGATCGCATCGACGATCCAGCGGGGCACGCTGCGGTCGCCGAAATGCACCGCGTCTCCTGGGCTCTGCTGGCTGTCGGAGAACCCGTCGTCGCCCCAGTCGGCCGTCATGCCTGTAATCATGGCCCCACGAGGATCCGGGATGGTCGCCGCCGCACCGACCTTCACGATTTCCAGGGGATCCGGGCCCTCTGGACCACCGTCAGACGAGGCCGTTTCCGCCGGCCATGGAGTCGTCGCCCCCGCGACAGGAGCCAGCCCCGACAGGTCGATGGGCGCCGGCTCCAAGGCTGCCACAGAGGCATTCGGATCGAGCAGAAGCGGCGTATGAATGGAGCCCGCTGGCCCGCTCGCGCCATTGGCGGTGGCCAACGTGACGCAGAGGGCGCCCAGGGCACTCATGGTCACGCGGCGAAGAGAACGGAGCCTGTTGTTTGGTTGAGGCAAAGAGAACCGGTGCTCTGAGCTGCCGTTAATGGATTCGTAATACATTTCTGGCTGGCAAGCGTCATGTAACGCTGTCAGTTCGACTTTCATAGAATAACCCCCGACGGGATGGCGCAGTGCCCCTGTCAAAGTGGCATGCCATACGTGTTTCTTGTAAGCTGTACTGCCTCCTGACGTTCGGATGTGTTCAGAATAGGTCAGCTTGACCTTTTCGACGACACTCTGTGCCAGATGCGACGACCCGTCGCCTCTCGGAATGAAGGGGGTGACGTTAGCGCGCCCGTTGGCCCAGCGCGGTGGCGAGGCGCGGCAAGGCCTCGGGGAGGGGAATGCCGAAGCGCAGCAGGTTCGGGTCATGGGAGAAGGGGCGAACCCAGATCCCGGCCTGGGCCAAGTCTGAAAAGACCGTGAGGGCGTCAGGGTGACGGGCGAGACGAAACAGCCATGTGCCACCCTCAATCGTCAACCCGGCTTCAACCAGCAGATGGTCAAGCTCGTGGCAGACCAGCCGCAGGGCTCGCTTCTGGGCCAGCAGCCAAGCCGGATCGGCCAGAGCCTCGGCCCCGATGGCCAAAGCGGGTCCTGAAATCGACCACAAGCCGAGATGGGGTCGGATCGTGTCGGCGATGACCGTGGTCGCGATGGCAAAACCGAGCCGGATTCCGGCCAGCCCATAGGTTTTTCCGAAGGAACGCAGGACGATCATGGCCGGGCCGAGGCGCGGGACGACGGAGACGCCGTCTTCCAGATCCGCGAAGGCTTCGTCGACCACGAGCCAGCCGGCCCTGTCATGGAGCGCCTGTGCGGCCCGGGCGAGATCGGACCCGGGGATCACGCGCCCGTCGGGATTGTTGGGGTTGACGAGAATGACAACGTCCGGCCGGGTCGCGAGCGCCTGGGCCAGATCAGCGGCGGGCAAGCAGACATGCCCCGCACGCGCCCAGCATTCGGCGTGCTCCGTATAGGTCGGACCGAGAATGGCGACGCGGCCGGGGGGGCGAAGACGCGGCAAAAGCTCGATCAGCGCCTGGGTGCCGCCCGCTGCAACCACTTGCGCGGGATCGACCGCGCCATAGGCACGGGCCGCGATGGCCTCGAGGTCTCGAACGGCTCCGGTCGCGGGCAGCCTGGCCGAAGCCTCCGGCGGAAGGGCGCTGAACGGATAGGCCTGCGGGTTGATTCCGGTCGACAGGTCGATCCAGGGTTCGGGTGCTTCCGGGAACTTCGCTTTTGCGTCATGAAGGTCGCCGCCATGTTTCACGCTTGGGATGCTCCTGACCCGATGCCGTTCTTTCTTGCCACCCTTTCGACCACGTTGACAGCTCTCGCTGTGGAGGCAGCGGGCGGTTATCCGGCGCGGATTTATGCTGCGATCGGCCATCCGGTGACGTGGTTCGGTTCCCTCATCGGCGGCCTCGAACAGGTTCTGAACCGTCTTGAGCTTTCGCCGTCCAGCCGCCGATTTCGGGGAGTTGTAGCGCTTGTCGCCACGCTGGTCCTCACGGTGGGGGCGGCCGTGGTGGTGTCGGCGCTCGCAAGCCGCTGGCTGGCGGGCGGGGCCGTGATCCTTCTCGGCATTCTTGCGAGCACCCTGATCGCTCAACGGAGTCTCCACGACCACGTCCGCCGGGTGGCGAGCGGCCTGTCGACCAGTCTCGGCGAAGGCCGCATGGCCGTGGCGCATATTGTCGGCCGAGACCCCCAAACCCTCGACCGGGCCGCCGTCGCTCGCGCTGCGATCGAAAGCCTGGCTGAAAACTTCTCCGACGGGGTGGTGGCGCCGGTTCTCTATCTGGCCGTCGCCGGGTTGCCGGGCGCGGTTGCCTACAAGACCATCAACACGGCTGACAGCATGATCGGCCACCGCTCGCCCCGCTACGAGGCGTATGGGTGGGCGGCCGCCCGCCTCGACGATCTGGTCAACCTGCCGGCATCCCGCCTCTCTGCCCTGCTGATCGTGACGGCGGCAGCCTTGCGCCCTGGCTGCAGCGCGCTCGAGGCCGCAAGGGCTGTGTGGCGGGATGCATCCCGCCATCGCTCACCCAATGCGGGCTGGCCCGAGGCCGCGATGGCAGGAGCCCTCGGGCTGCGCCTTGCAGGCCCGCGCACCTATGACGGTGTGGTGGTCCAGGACGGATGGATGGGGCATGGGCGCTCCGAGGCGGAGGCCTCGGATATTCTGGCCGCGCTGGCTCTCTATCGCCTCGCCTGCACGCTTCAGGCCCTCGTGATCGCCGTCGTGCTCGTCACGGGGGGCGCCGGCTTTGCGTGAATCAAAACAACTTTCGCCCCTGCTGGGAGCGCTCGCCACAGGCCTCCTGCTGACCCTGGCGGCGATCTCGGCTGCGACGGCGCAAGAGCGCCCGGCCCGGGTCGTCTCGCTCAACCTCTGCGCCGATCAGTTGCTCCTGCGGTTGGCCGACCCGGCGCAGATCGCCTCTCTCAGCCCCCTGTCGCGGGACGCCTCCCTGTCGTATCTGGCCGATGGGGCAACCCGGTTCACGGCCAATGACGGACGGGGCGAGTCCATCCTTTTCAGCGGCGCGGATCTCGTCCTCACCGGCAGCTTCGGCCAGCAGACCCGGACCGCGCTGCTGCGCCGCCGGGGGTTCGACGTCCAGGCGCTTGAGCCATGGCGCTCGCTGGCCCATGGGCGCGAGCAGATCCGTCTTGTGGCCGGACGCCTCGGGCATCCCGAGCGAGGTGAAACGCTGATCGGCGAGATCGACGCCGCACTTGCTGACGCAGCCCATGCGGTACCGGCCGGACGCCGGATCCTGACCTATTATCGGCGCGGCTGGGTGCCCGCTTCCGACTCGCTGGTGAGCGAGATCCTGACCCATCTGGGCTTTTCCCCGCATCAGGAGAGCCTGGGCCTCGAGCGCGGCGGCATCGTGCGCCTCGAGACCCTCGTCATGACGCCGCCGGACGCACTCCTGCTCGATGACGAGTCTGGCAGGGCCATCGATAACGGATCGGCCCTGCTCACCCACCCGGCCCTTGCCGCCGCGGTCCCTTCGACGCGCCGCCTGTCTGTCGATAGTCGGTTGTCGATCTGCGGCGGACCCTCGACACCGGCGCTGATCCAGTCTCTGGCGGCACAGGCCCGTTCCAGCCTGCGCTAGCTTAGACAGCCGAGCGCGCGATCGCCAGAATGGCTTGCGTGTCGAGATGCGTGTCGAGATGAAGCGCCAGGGCATCGAGCGTGGCCTCGACGGTTTCGTCGTAGCGAAGGCCGTCGAAGGGCTGGTCCGGTGTCATGCCCTGGAGAAACGCCGTGCGGAAGGCGTCTACCGTGAACAGTCCGTGCAGATAGGTTCCGATAACCCTTCCGTCGGCCGAGGCCGCGCCCTCATCCAACCCGGCCACCTTAAATGGCGCGCGCGCTGTGTCCTCGCCTTGGGTCAGGCCGAGATGGATCTCGTAGGCGGCAAATGGCGTCCCGGTTGCTCTGTGGCGGGCCTGAATGGGTCGAACGGTCTTGTCCTGCCCTAGAACGGTGTCGACGGCGAGCAATCCAAGGCCCGCGACGGTTCCGGCATCGCCCTCCACGCCGTGGGGATCGGCGATCGTGCGCCCCAGCATCTGGTATCCCCCACACAAGCCCAGAACCGCGCCGCCGCGCCGGCGATGGGCCGCAAGATCGATGTGCCATCCCTGGGCTCGCAGGAAAGCGAGGTCGGCGATGGTGGATTTCGAGCCGGGCAGGATGATGAGGTCCGCATCGAGCGGCAGCGGCGTGCCGGGCGGAATCATCACCAGGTCGATGGCGGGATCGAGCGCAAGGGGGTCGAGATCATCGAAATTGGCGATCCGCGGCAGGACGGGAACGGCGATCTTGAACCCGGCCCCCGCACGGCGGGACGACGCGATGTCGAGAGCATCTTCGGCCGGCAGCGCGTGGGCCGATGGAAACCATGGGACGACGCCGAGCGACGGCCAGCCCGTCAGCTGTTCGATGGTTCTGACGCCTTCTTGGAACAGGCTGACGTCGCCGCGAAACTTGTTGATGAGAAAGCCCCGGATTTGGCTGCGGTCGGCTGCGTCGAGGACGGCGGACGTTCCCACAAGGCTCGCGATGACGCCGCCCCGGTCGATATCCCCCGCGAGCACGACCGGGACCCCCGCCGCATGGGCGAATCCCATATTGGCGATGTCCCCCGCGCGCAGGTTGGTCTCCGCGGGACTGCCTGCGCCTTCCACGATGATCAGGTCCGCGCCCTCGCTCAAATGGCGAAAACTGTCGAGCACGAAGGGCAGGAGGGTGGCCCGGTCGCGATAGGTGGCGGCGTCGAGCAGGCCGTGACGCTTCCCCTGGACGATGACCTGCGACCGGCGATCGGTCTCGGGTTTGAGCAGGACCGGGTTCATGTGGACATGGGGCGCGATCATCGCCGCCCGGGCCTGAAGCGCCTGTGCGCGGCCGATTTCGCCGCCCTCGACGGCTGCGGCGTTGTTCGACATGTTCTGGGGCTTGAACGGCCTCACCCGCAGACCGTGGCGCGCGAACAGGCGGCACAGGCCGGCGACGAGCATTGACTTGCCCACATTCGACCCGGTCCCCTGGATCATGACGGCGGGGATCCGCAGGCTCATGCGAGGTCGAGACGAAATGCAGGCGTGGGTTTTACCATGCGCGGGATGCCCGCCGTCACGAGCACGACCGCCTGTGCGGTCTCGGCGATGCGCTGGTTGAGTCGCCCCTGCGCGTCGCGAAAAAGCCTGCCGAGTGCCGTTGCCGGGACAATTCCCTGCCCGACTTCATTCGAGACGAGAACCAGCGGGCCCGCGGCGGATGACACGGCGTCGACAAGACGCTCGGTCTCAGGTCCCGGATCGCGCTCCGCCAGAATGACATTGGACAGCCACAGGGTGAGGCAATCGACGAGGACGGCCCGTCCCGGCGCGGCCTCGGCAAGGATCGCATCGGCGAGGTCGAGGCTCGCCTCCCGGGTCCGCCAGTGGATATCTCGGTCCGCCTGGTGCCGGGCAATGCGGTCCCGCATCTCGTCGTCGAACGCCTGCGCGGTCGCGATGAACACGCGCTCGGCGGAGGCCGCCTCGGCAATCTGCTGGGCGACCCGGCTCTTGCCCGAGCGGGCGCCGCCAAGAATCAAGGCGCTGCGGTACCGATCCATGCGACTACAGGGACAGGCGATCGAAGGGCAGGATCATGTGGAGATGCAGCCCGTCAGGGCGCCAGTCCCGCTCGAGACTGCCGCCCAATTGACCGCTGACGCTGCGCAGAGCGAGCTGCGTGCCAAAGCCCTCGAAGGTCGGGGCGCCCTCCAGGGGCGGACCGCCGGTTTCCTCCCAGATCAGGTCGACCCCGGTCTCGGTTTCCGTCCAACGAATCGTCAAATGGCCCTCCGGGCGCGACAGGCAGCCGTACTTGGCGGCGTTTGTCGCCAGCTCATGAAGCACCAGCGCAAGGCTCGTGGTGGTATTCGACCCCACGCTCACGGGCGGGCCCGCTGCGATCACCTGACTGCCGCCGGCTTCCACATACGGCGCGAGGACGGCATCGATCAACTGACTGAGGCTGGCCCGAGCGCCCGTCGAAGGGGCGCCGACGGTCAGCGGCTGCGCGAGCTCATGAGCACGGGCGAGCGCGCTGAGGCGTCCGCGCAGGGCCGTGGCCATTTCCTTGGTGTCCTTGGCGGTCCGCGCCGTCATGGACACCATGCCGTTGGCGATGGCGAAGAGGTTTTTGACCCGATGCGAGAGTTCGCGCATCAGCAACTCCTGCGCTTCCGCGACAGAGCGCCGGTGCGTCACGTCCCCGATGACACCGGAAAGACCGGCAACACGGCGCTCAGGACAGTCATCGACATAGATCACCCGGCCGTTGGAGCGCGTCCAGCGGACCGATCCATCCTGGAGGACGGTGCGATACTCAACCTCATAGACGCCGTTCGAGCCGGGAGCGAGGGCCGCCTCCATGCGTGCGCGAACGGCGTCGCGGTCATCGGGATGCACCCTCTCGAAGGCTTCATCGATGGGGAGGCTTCGTAAGCCGTCGGCCGGAATGTCGAACAGAGCGCAGCAGCCTTCGTCCCAGCTGACCGTGCCGGTTTCGCGTTCGACCCGCCAGGTCCCCAGCCTGGCGGCATCGAGAGCAAGGCGGTGCTGCTCCTCGAGCCCGCGCAGAGAGGCTTCCGCCTGCTTCTGGGCGTCAATGATCGTGCAGGTGCCGAACCACCGCAGGACAGTCCCGGCCTCGTTCCGATCCGGCATTCCCCGGCTCAGAACCCAGCTGAAAGCGCCCGACGCGCTCCGGATCCTGTATTCGACCTCGTAGGGTTCGCCCGCGGCAAGCGCCACAGCCCAGAGCCAGTCGACCGTTTTTAGATCGTCCGTGTGGACGGCGCTGCGCCACCCGCTGCCCACCGATTGTTCCGGCGACAGGCCGGTAAAGTCATACCATTGCCGATTGAAATAGTCGTGGAAGCCGTCTGGCCGGGTGGACCACACAAGTTGCGGCAACCGCTCTGCGAGGGTTGCGAACTGGCTCTCGGAATGGTTGAAATTCACCCGCGTTCCCCTGGCACCAGCAGAAAGCTGCGGTCCGCCCTTACTATAATCACAGTTGAGGGCTTTTTTTCGAGCCCGCACCGCCAATCCCAACATTACCCTGCGCCAGCCGGAGGGCAACGGGATGAGCGTGGGGCGCGAACGGATGATCTGATCTCCCCGTCTCTGGCACTTTTCGCAAGGAGCGACTAGATGCAGGATCACATCCGCATCGGGTCCGGCCTCCTCAACGTTTGCAACCGGTTTTCTTCTATGAACGATATGAGCCCTCGACCCGCGCCCGCCCCGGAGATGACGTCTGCCGAGGCGCTTCATCCCCGCGAGAGACGATCGCGCCGGTTTGCCTGGATTGGGATGGCCGCAAGCCTGCTGCTGTTCGGCGCGTCTCTGGTCGTGCTGTGGCATATGGTGTCGGGAATTGACGTTGCGGAGCTCAAGGCGGCCTTCACGGCAGCGAGCTTAAGGCAGATCGGACTGGCGGTGTTGTTGACGGCGGTCAGCTACAGCCTCTTGACCTGCTACGACGCCATCGCGCTTCGCCAGCTTCAGGTCCATATCCCTTACCGCACGACCTCGCTTGCCTCGTTCACCAGCTATGCGGTGAGCTTTACTCTCGGGTTCCCGCTCCTGACGGCCGGCACCGTCCGGTACTGGATCTACGCGCCTCGCGGGCTCAGTGCCGGGAGAGTGGCCAGCCTGACGGTCATCGCGGGCGTGACCTTCTGGCTCGGCATGGCGCTCGTTCTGGCGTGGACCATGATCAGGCAGGCTGATGAAGTCTCGAGTCTCGTCTGGACCAATATCTGGGTCAATCAGCTGGTTGGCCTTGCGGCCGCCCTCCTCGTGGTGGGCTATCTCATCTGGGTTTCCTTCAAGCGCCGCGTGGTCAAGATTCAAGGCTGGCGTCTGGAGCTTCCGGGGTTCCGCCTGACGGTCGCGCAGATGCTCATTGGAGCCGCCGACGTCTGCGCCGGCGCGGCCGTTCTCTACGTGCTGCTTCCCGGCGGACACAATATCGGGTTCGAAACGTTTGTGGCGATCTACATCTTCGCCGTGATGCTGGGGGTGGCAAGCCACGCGCCTGGCGGCCTCGGCGTCTTTGAGGCGACAATCCTGCTGGCTTTGTCGAGCTATCCCCGTGAGCCCGTTCTGGGAGCCTTGCTGCTCTACCGCCTCTGCTATTATCTGGTGCCCTTCGTGGTCGCCCTGGCGTTCCTTGGGGCGTACGAAATCCGCAACCGCATCAAGTCGTCGCGCGCTGCCTTCCGGCAGGATGAGGATGAGGCGGACAACGCGTCGCCCTGATCCCAGTCGTTACGCATATCCCGAAGGCCCAGAGATGAGCGCGCGCCCATGAGCTCCCAGGACGATCCCGAGCGGGGCGAGACAGCGCGGGCGGTGGCCGTCAGAAGCGCGGTGCTGACCTGCGCCATCCTCCTCGCCGCCGCTGCACTCCTCGGCGTCTTCAGCCTCTGGATGATGGGCGCGGCCGTCATCGCCATCGCTGTGTGCGCCGGACTTGCTCCCCGACGCCGGATCAGGGCCCTGCTTGCATCCGATCCCAGCACCATCGCCCGGCATCCCGGCGTGGCCGACGCCGTGCTGGCCCACATCCCCGACCCGGTGATCCTTGTCGATCAGCGCGCCATCGTCGTGGAAGCCAATGAGGCCGCGCTGCTGCTTCTCCCCGGGCTGAAACTCGGTCACCCGCTCTCGTTCGCCCTGCGCAGCCCGGTCGTGCTGGATGGCATCGATGAGGTTCTGGCCGCGCGCGAGCCCTTGAAGGTGGAATATTCCGAGCGCGTGCCGACGGAGCGAACCTTCGAAGTGCATATCGGCCCGCTGCGAAGCCAGAGTCCCGACCTGAAGGTTAGGTCGGGGGTCGTGCTGTTCTTTCGCGATCTCACCTCGGCGCGGCGGCTGGAGGCCATGCGGACGGATTTCGTTGCCAATGCCAGTCATGAGCTGCGCACGCCACTGGCCTCCCTGCTCGGGTTCGTCGAAACCCTCCAGGGCCCGGCGCGCAACGACACGGTCGCGCGCGAGCGTTTTCTCGATATCATGCGCCAGCAGGCCCAGCGCATGACGCGGCTGATCGATGACCTGCTGTCGCTGTCGCGCATCGAGATGCGGCTGCACGTTCATCCGACGACCCCGGTCGATCTCGTGGCGATCACCGCACACATGGTCGAGGCCTTGACCGCGCTTGCCACCACGCGGGGCGTTTCCCTGGAGGCTGACCTTCCAGCAGGTCCCCTTTTCGTTCTTGGTGATCGGGATGAGCTGCTGCGCCTGCTGGAAAACCTGATCACCAACGCTTCGAAATACGGCGAAGCCGGCGGCCGGGTGGACATCTCTCTGGCGCGGTCCGACGGTCCGCACGGCCAGTCACAGGCCGTTCTGTCCGTTCGCGACTATGGTCCGGGCATCGCGCCCGAACACCTGCCGCGGCTGACGGAGCGCTTCTACCGCGTCGATGTGGAACAGAGCCGCGAAAAAGGCGGCACGGGTCTGGGGCTCGCCATCGTCAAGCACATCGTGAACCGCCACCGGGGAGTTCTCGCCATCGACAGTAAGCCGGGCGAGGGTGCCCGCTTCCTTGTCACGCTTCCCGAAGTTCGGACCTGAAACAGCCTCTGGCCGGGTGTCACTGAACTGTCATCGAACTGTCGTAGACCCGACATCGCGACCCCGTAGGTGTCCGGTGCGGTCGGGTTCGGTCCCTTCTTCGAGGTGACTCCGCCGCTTCTGTGAACAAGGAGATGTCTCTTGAAACCTCTATCCTTCGCCTTCGCGGCTGGCCTTGCCGTCGCCTCTTTCTCGACTGCTGCCACGGCCGCCGAAATCACCGGCGCAGGCGCGACGTTCCCGTTTCCGATCTACGCGAAGTGGGCGGAAGCTTACAAGAAAGACACCAATAACAGCCTGAACTATCAGTCGATTGGCTCCAGCGGCGGCATTCGCCAGATCCGCGCCAAGACGGTTGATTTCGGTGCGACCGATGCGCCCCTGAAAGGCGATGAGCTGGACAAGGACGCCTTCGTCCAGTTTCCGATGGTCACGGGCGGCGTGGTCGCCGTCTACAACATTCCCGGCGTCGCCTCGGAGAAGCTGAAGCTGAGCGGCGAGGTTCTGGCCGATATCTTCAACGGCAAAATCACCAAGTGGAACGATCCCAAGATCGTCCAGATCAACGCGGGCGTCACGCTTCCGGCCGCCACCATCACGCCGGTCTACCGTTCCGACGGATCGGGCACCACCAGCGTGTTCACGACCTACCTGTCGCAGGTCTCCGAGACCTGGAAGAGCGGTCCGGGAGCGGGCGCTTCGGTGCAGTGGCCTGCAGGTCAGGGCGGCAAGGGCAACGAGGGCGTCGCAGCACTCGTCAAGCAGGTGCCGAACGCCATCGGGTACGTCGAATATGCCTATGCCAAACAGAACGCCATTCCGTTCGCCCAGATGCAGAACAAGAACGGCAAGTTCGTGTCGCCTGACTCGGCCACCTTCCAGGCGGCCGCAGCCGGCGCGGACTGGAAGTCGGCTCCCGGTTACGGCATCTCGCTGACCAACCAGCCGGGCGACGCCGCCTGGCCCATCACCGCCCCGACCTTCATCCTGGTTCCCAAGAACCCCGAGAAGCCGGAACAGGTCGCCGAAGCCCTCAAGTTCTTCGATTGGGCCTTCAAGAACGGCGACAAGATGGCGGTCGAGCTTGATTACGTTCCCCTGCCTGCGCAGGTGAAGGACCTTGTTCGGGCCACCTGGGCTGCCGACATCAAGGACAAGTCCGGCCAGCCGGTCTTCAAGAAGTAACGCGACCACCTCTGGATAAGAATCGGATCGGCGGATGGTAGCTCTCTCGCAAGAACGTCTCGTCTCAAGCATCAGCGCTCCCGTCCGCCGCTCACCGCCCAAAGCCTTCGACCGCTTCTTTCGGATCGCCAGTCTCGGCTCGGCCCTCCTGGTGCTGACCGTGCTGCTCGGCATCCTTGCCTCCATGGTCTACGGGGGGGCTCCGGCCTTCCGCGAATTTGGTCTCGGGTTCATCACCTCCAGCGTCTGGGATGTGCAGCGCGACCAGTACGGCGCCTGGGTGGCCATCGTCGGGACGCTGACGACGGCGCTGATCGCCCTGGTCATCGGTGTTCCGATCTCGCTCGGCATCGCGATCTTCCTGACGCAGCTCTGCCCGCTCTGGCTGAAGCGTCCCGTCGCCACGACGATCGAACTGCTCGCCGCCGTGCCCAGCATCATCTACGGCATGTGGGGTCTGTTCGTCTTTGCGCCGCTCTTCGCGCGGTTTATCCAGATCCCTGTCTCCAATCTGGTGGAAGGCATTCCGATCATCGGCACCGTGCTCTATGCCAGCGTCCCGTCCGGCGTCGGCATCCTGACGGCCGGCATCATCCTGGCGGTGATGATCGTACCCTTCGTCGCCTCCATCACCCGGGACATTTTCGACCAGATCCCGCCAGTTCTGCGCGAGAGCGCCTATGGCATCGGCTGCACGACCTGGGAAGTGGTGCGCCATGTTCTCCTGCCGCAGGCTGGCGTCAGCATCATCGGGGCGGTCATGCTGGGTCTGGGCCGCGCGCTCGGCGAAACCATGGCGGTGACCTTCGTCATCGGAAACGCCAACCGGCTGTCGGCCTCGCTGTTCGATCCGGGTTCGACCATCGCGTCGCGGATCGCCAATGAATTCAATGAGGCGCTCGGCCTCCAGCTCAATGCGCTGATGGCGCTGGGTTGCATCCTGTTCCTCGTTACCTTCACCGTCCTCGTGCTGGCGCGCCTCCTGATCGCCCGCGTCAATGCCCGATAGGAGGCACTGATGGATACGGCCCTGCAAAACTCCCACATGGCCACGGCAAAGCCGTGGGGCCGCGTACGTCGCAGCCGCTATGTGGCGGACCGCGCCCTCAAGATCATCTGCACGCTGTTCACCATCATCGGCGCCTTCGTTCTTGGCTGGATCCTGCTGATGCTGATCATCGAGGGCGCCCAAGGCTTCTCGCCGCTCCTGTTCACGCAGACGACCCCCGGTCCCGGCACGCAGGGAGGCGGCATCGCGAACGCCCTCGTGGGCAGCCTGATCCTCACCGTTCTCGGCATCGTGGTTGCGACCCCGGTCGGGGTGTTGGCCGGCACGTATCTGGCCGAGTACGGACGGACCTCCAAGCTCGCGGAGGTCATCCGCTTCGTGAACGATATCCTGCTCGCCGCACCGAGCATTCTCATCGGCCTGTTCGTCTACACCCTGATGGTGCAGCCCATGGGCAGCTATTCGGGTTGGGCCGGCAGCGTGGCGCTGGCCATCATCGCGGTTCCGGTGATCGTGCGAACGACCGAGGACATGCTGCGCCTCGTTCCTGGCTCGCTGCGCGAAGCGGGCGCTGCCCTCGGCGCGCCGATGTCGACAGTCATCATGCAGGTGAGCTGGCGGGCGGCGCGGGCCGGCATGGTGACGGGCGTGCTGCTTGCCACTGCGCGCATCGCCGGCGAGACGGCGCCATTGTTGTTCACCGCGCTGAACAACAATTTCTGGTTCAAGCCGAATCTCATGGGCGGCGTCTCGAACCTGCCGGTCATGATCTACCAGTTTGCTTTGGCGCCTTACCAGAACTGGCGCGAGCTGGCATGGGCCGGCGCGCTTATCATCACCCTGTCCATCCTGGCGCTCTCCATCGTGGCGCGCCTGATCGTGAAGAAGGATCAAGCACGATGAGCCAGATCTCCGTCAACACCAGCAGCGCCATCGGCCATGCGGCAGCCGCCGACATCGATGCGCCGATCCGCATCGCCGTGCGGAATCTCAATTTCTACTATAGCGACGCGCTGGCCCTGAAGAACGTGTCGATGAATTTTCACGACAAGCAGGTGACGGCTCTGATCGGACCGTCCGGCTGTGGCAAGTCGACGTTGTTGCGCACGTTCAACCGCATCTACAGCCTCTACCCGGAGCAGCGCGCCGATGGCGAGATCCTGCTCGACGGCCAGAATGTGCTGTCGCCGTCCGTGGACGTGAACGAACTTCGCGCCCGCGTCGGCATGGTGTTCCAGAAGCCGACGCCGTTTCCGATGTCCATCTACGACAACATCGCGTTCGGCATTCGCCTCTACGAGAAGCTGCCGAAGTCGGAACTGGATGGCCGCGTCGAGGAAGCGCTCAAAAAGGCGGCCCTCTGGAACGAGGCGAAGGACAAGCTGCGCCAATCCGGCATGGGCCTGTCAGGCGGTCAGCAGCAGCGCCTGTGCATCGCCCGCACGATTGCCCAGAACCCGGAAGTGATCCTTCTCGACGAGCCGACCTCGGCGCTGGATCCAATCTCGACCGGCAAGATCGAGGAACTGATCGAGCAGCTTCGCGAGGAATTCACCATCGTGATCGTCACGCACAACATGCAGCAGGCCGCGCGCATCTCGCAGTTCACCGCCTTCATGTATCTGGGCGAACTGGTCGAGTTCGGTCAGACCGACAAGATGTTCATGACGCCGACCAAAAAACAGACCCAGGACTACATCACCGGCCGCTTCGGCTAACCGCCCGCTTGAACGGAGGCCTCCCCATGTCGGAGCACATCGTCAGTTCCTACGACAACGACCTGCAGGATCTGCGTCGCCGCATTTCCGAGATGGGCGGCATCGCCGAGAAGATGCTTGTCGATTCCATCGCGGCGCTGCTGCGCGGCGACCTGCCGCTGGCACAGACCGTCATCGCGTCTGACACGCGCCTCGACATTCTGCAGCGCGAGGTTGAAGAGAGCGCCATCCTCACGATCGCCCGGCGGCAGCCGCTCGCTGTCGACCTGCGCGAAACGATCTCGGCCATCCGCGTCTCCGGCGACGTCGAGCGCATCGGCGATCTCGCCAAGAACATCGCCAAGCGGGCCTTGGCCATCGGCGGCCAGCTCCAGCCGCAGAAGATCGCCGTCGGCGTGCAGCATATGAGCGATCTGGTTCTCGGGCAGCTCAAGGACGTGCTCGATTCCTACGCCCAGCAGGACACCATCAAGGCGGTCGACGTCTGGCGGCGTGACGGGGCTATCGATGCGCTCTATACATCGCTGTTTCGCGAACTGCTGACCTACATGATGGAAGATCCGCGCAACATCTCGTTCTGCACGCACCTTCTGTTCTGCGCCAAGAACATCGAGCGGATCGGCGATCACACGACCAATATCGCCGAAACGGTTCACTACCTTGTCACCGGCGAGACCCTGGCTATCGACCGGCCCAAGAACGACACGTCGATCGACGCCACCGCCGAGGTTGGAGCCTGACATGGGTCCGCGCGTTCTGATCGTCGAGGACGAAGAGCCCCTGACGTTGCTGCTGCGCTACAATCTCGAAGCCGAGGGCTACGAGGTCGACAGCGTCGCGCGGGGCGACGAGGCCGAGATCCGTCTTCGTGAACAGCTTCCTGATCTCGTTCTTCTCGACTGGATGCTGCCGGGATTGTCCGGAATCGAATTGTGCCGCCGCATTCGCGTGCGGCCCGAGACCGAGCGCATGCCCGTGATCATGCTGACGGCGCGCGGTGAGGAGGGCGATCGCATTCGCGGTCTTGCCACGGGTGCAGACGATTACATCGTCAAGCCGTTTTCGGTGCCGGAACTCCTGGCCCGGGTCCGTGCGCTTCTGCGCCGCGCCAAGCCGACCCATATCGCCACACTCCTCACAGCCGGCGACATGGAACTGGACCGCGAAACCCACCGCGCGCGCCGCGACGGCAAGGAACTGCATCTCGGTCCGACAGAGTTCCGCCTGCTCGAGTTCCTGATGCGCAGCCCCGGCCGGGTTTTCAGCCGCGAGCATCTGCTCAACGCTGTATGGGGCCATGACGTTTATATCGACGAACGCACGGTCGACGTGCATGTGGGCCGCCTGCGAAAGGCCATCAGCCTGCCGCGCAAGCCCGATCCCATCCGCACCGTACGGGGTGCCGGTTACTCCTTTGACGAGACCTTTGCCCGCGGCGAGTAGCAGCGACTAGCCGCGAGGCTCGCTGCGAGCGCGACGAACGTTGCCTTAGGGAGGCCGCTTTCACGCAACCAAGCCGGCGGTCGCAGATCTGCGCCATATCGTGGTGACCTGCCTGCGTAGAGCAGGCGCGACAGGAAATTCAGGGGTCAAGAAAACCGACACTGTGCGAAGCAGTCGACGCTCACGCGCGACCGCGAAGCTATTAAAGTGCTGCCGCGCGATGTCGGGCCGTTGCGCCCGACGTCGACCAGGCCTCAGCCGCGCGCGAACTTGCGTTCGCGCTTCCGGTCGGCCACCGGCTGATAGGCGATCCGCGCATGGTGATCGCAATAGGGCAGACCGCCAATTGAGCGGGCGCCACAGAAACGGAACTCTGCCTTGGTCGGATCACCCATCGGCCAGCGGCACATGGACTCACGCAGTTCCATGATGGTTACGCGCTCGGAGACGGGAACGCCGATCTCGTCATCTTCGACCGGCAAAACAGGCGCTTCGTGCACGACGGCCGGACGCGGAACTGGCGCAAGGACGACGTTGCTGCGGTTCTGTGGCGGAATGGCAACGGGTGCGCTCGGCGCGCGAGCGGCCTTGCGCGGCCGTTGAGCCGCCGCAGCCTTGTCCTTTTCCCGACCCGACAGACCCAGGCGATGCACTTTGCCGATCACTGCATTGCGCGTCACATTGCCCAACTCGGTGGCGATCTGGCTCGCACTCAAGCCATCGGTCCAGAGCTTCCTCAGAAGCTCCACTCGCTCGTCCGTCCAGGTCAGGCTCACGTCTGTCATTCTCAACTGCCTCCATCGGGGCCGCTCTAGCCAGGCTCGAATCCCTGATGCGCCGCGGTCAACGAGATTGCCGCGTCGCGAGGATCGCTCCTGGGGGTGAAAGCCGCCGCACGAATGTCGTACTCGACGGCCCCGAAGTTACTTGATCGGTGGACTCCGGCGCAAGAGTCCGCGGACAAGGGTTTCCGTTTTCCCCAGGGAACTGGCTTGCTCTGGAAATCTCCCGGCGATGGATAAGATCATTTCTCTTGAATTGACAGCCTTACGGGTCACATTAGAATCCATAGCTGCCGCCTCGCATTGGGCGGCGCTTTCTTTTTCGGGCCCATGCTTGATTTTGGGCCTATCCAGGCGGAGACGACCCGTGACATCGCCCTTGCTGCAGATCTTTGCGCGCGCTGATCTTTCCTTCGAGAAAGGAGAGGGGGCCTGGCTCGTGACCAGCGATGGGGAGCGATATCTCGATTTCGGCGCTGGGATCGCCGTCAACGCATTGGGTCACGCCCATCCCCATCTGGTCGAGGCGCTCACGACCCAGGCCGGCAAGCTGTGGCATACGTCCAATCTTTTCCACATTCCAGAGGGAGAGCGCCTTGCGCAGAGACTGGTGGATGCCAGTTTTGCCGATGTGGTGTTTTTCTCCAATTCCGGCGCCGAGGCGAACGAGGCGGCGATCAAGATCGCCCGCCGCTATCATTTCTCGAACGGCCATCCGGATCGTTACCGCATCATTACCTTCGAGGGCGCGTTTCACGGTCGCACGCTGGCGACGCTCGCGGCCGGCGGGCAGGCCAAATACCTGGAGGGCTTCGGTCCCAAGGTCGAAGGCTTCGATCAGGTTCCGCTAGGAGATATGGCGGCCCTGAAAGCGGCGATCGGCCCCGACACGGCCGCGCTGATGATCGAGCCGATCCAGGGGGAGGGGGGCGTGCGCGAAGTGCCGAACGCCTATCTCCAGGAATTGCGCGCGCTGTGCGACCAGCATGGCATTTTGCTCATCTTCGACGAGATCCAGACCGGCATCGGCCGGACCGGCAAACTCTTTGCCTATGAGAATACCGGCGTCACCCCCGACATCCTGGCTGCCGCCAAAGGGATCGGCGGCGGATTTCCCATGGGAGCGTGCCTGGCGACCAGCCGCGCCGCGAAAGGCATGACCTATGGGTCGCATGGGACAACCTTCGGCGGCAATCCCCTCGCCATGGCGGTGGGGAATGCCGTGCTCGACGTGGTGCTGGCGCCGGGCTTTCTCGAGGATGTCGAGCGCAAGGGCCTGCTGCTGAAGCAACGGCTCGCCTCCCTCATCGACCGGCATCCGACGATGATTGCGGAAATCCGCGGCCACGGGCTGATGATGGGGATCAAGACACGGGTGCCGAACACGGATTTCGTGACCGCGGCGCGCGATCAGAAGATCATCGTGATCGGGGCTGGCGACAACGTCGTTCGGCTACTGCCGCCGCTGATCGTCTCCGATGCCGAGATCGCCGAGGCGGTTGACCGGCTCGACGCGACCTGTGCGGCGCTCGAATCCGAGCAAGCGGCCAAAGCGGCGCCGGGAGCAGCCCTATGACCACCCGTCACTTTCTCGATCTTAGCGACCTCTCGGGCCAGCAGATCCGCCATGTTCTCGATGTGGGCTCAGCCATCAAGGCCAAGCGTCGCAAAGGCGAACGGTCGGTCGACCGGCCTCTCGAGGGCAAGGTGCTGGCGATGGTCTTCGACAAGCCCTCCACCCGCACGCGGGTGTCGTTCGATGTGGGCATGCGGGAACTCGGTGGCGAGACTTTGATGCTCACCGGCCGCGAGATGCAGCTTGGCCGTGGCGAGACCATCGCCGATACGGCGCGGGTGCTGTCTCGCTATGTCGATGCGATCATGATCCGCACGCTTGATCACGCAATGGTCACGGAACTTGCTGAAAACGCATCGATTCCCGTGATCAATGGCCTGACCAAGATGACCCATCCCTGCCAGATCATGGCGGATGTGATGACCTACGAGGAGCATCGCGGACCGATCAAGGGCCGCACGGTCGCCTGGACCGGCGACGCCAACAACGTGCTCGCCTCATGGGTTCACGCGGCCGCGCGGCTGGATTTCCGATTGACCATCGCGTCCCCGCCGGAACTCGCGCCGCGCCCCGAGCTTCTGGCATGGGCGAAGAAAGAAGGGGCCGACATCACGGTGACGACGGATGCATTCGAGGCGGCCGATGGGGCGCATGCCATTGTGACGGATTGCTGGGTCTCGATGGGCGACGAGGATGAGTTCCGTCGTCACAATTTGCTGAAGCCTTACCAGGTCAATGCCACGCTTATGGGCGTCGCCGACAAGGACGCGATCTTCATGCATTGCCTGCCAGCCCATCGCGGCGAAGAGGTCACCGACGATATCATGGACGGACCACGCTCTGTGGTGTTCGATGAAGCCGAAAATCGGCTCCATGCCCAGAAGGGAATTCTTGCCTGGTGCCTGGGAGCGGCGGAAGCATGAGCGGCGCACCTTTCGAGGGCGCAGACGATGTGGTGCTGCCATTCGCGGTGGAGCCGCTGGACATCCGCGGAAAGATTGTCCGACTGGGAACATCGATCGACACCATCATCGCCCGTCACGGCTATCCTGACGCCGTTTCGCGCGTGCTGGGCGAAGCCGCGGCCCTGACGGTGCTGCTCGGGTCATCGTTGAAGTTCCAGGGCCGTTTCCAGCTCCAGACCAAGACCGACGGACCGATCGAGATGATCGTCGTCGATTTCGATGCGCCGGATCGTCTTCGCGCGACTGCGCGGTTCGACCAGGAGCGGCTGGATGCCGCGTTGGCCGCAGCACCAAAGACCGGCGATCTGATCGGATCGGGCTATCTCGCCATGACCATCGACCAGGGCACCGATCAGAGCCGGTATCAGGGCGTGGTGGCCCTTGAGGGTCAGGGCTTCGAAGAAGCAGCGCACGAGTATTTCCGGCAATCCGAGCAGATTCCGACCCGCGTTCGCCTCGCGGTCGCCGAACAGTTCGAGAACGGCACCCGTACCTACCGGGCAGGCGGCCTGATGGTGCAGTTCCTGCCGACGTCGCCCGAACGGATCCGGCAGGCCGATCTGTCGCCCGGCGACATCCCCGAGGGCCATGCCGCAAGCGAAGCGGACCCCGTGTCGGAGGATGATGCGTGGGCCGAGGCGAAAGCTCTCGTTCAGACCGTCGAAGACCATGAATTGATCGATCCCACTGTCTCCAGCGAGCGCCTTCTCTATCGGCTTTTCCACGAGCGTGGCGTGCGCGTCTTCGAGGGCCAGAGCGTACACGAGGAATGCCGCTGCTCGGAGAGCCGGGTGATGTCGATGATGCGCCGCTTTGCGCCGGACGATCGCCGCGACATGGTCGGGGACAACGGCCGCATCGGCATCACGTGCGAATTCTGTTCGCGCTTCTACGATCTCGATCCCGTGGCCGTCGAAGCGGAAATCGCCCGCGCGGAAGCCGAGTCCGAGTGAGCCGGTCGTCTGTTGCGGGCGTTATGCTCCGATCAGGCTGCGCGTTTCGGCGCAGGTCGCCGCAAGACGTCGCATGAAGGCCGTCCCGGCTTCGATCTGGTCCAGCGTAATGTACTCGTCCGCCTGATGGGCCTGGTTGATGGAGCCTGGACCGCAGACCACGGTTGGAATGCCCGCCTGCTGATAGTGCCCCGCCTCCGTCCCGAAGGGGACCGTCTGCGTGCGGTTGCGCCCTGCCAGGCGCAGCGCCAGCGCCTCGGCGGCTGACCCCGGCGCCGGCGCAAGCCCTGGTACGGCCACAGCAAGCGTCGTCTCGATGCGGCCGAAATCGCCGAAGCGGTTGAGGCGCCGGAGCGCCACCTCTGATGCGTAATGATCGAGCCGGTTCGGGATCTCCTGCGGATCGAGGCTTGGCAGCCCGCGAAACTCCCACTGGAAACTGCAGAACTTGGAGATGATGTTGCGCGCGGTGCCGCCGGCGATCGTCCCCACATGCACGGTCGTGTAGGGCGGATCGAACCGCCCGCTCGGATCCCCGCGCTCCATCATTTCGTCGGCGATCCGGTTCAACTCCCCGATGAGATCGGCCGCCGTCATGACCGCACTGGCGCCGAGATACGGCTTTGAGGAATGCGCCTCGAAGCCGTGGACGTCGGTCGTGAACGTGACGACGCTTTTATGCGCATCGACCACTTCCAGTTCGGTCGGCTCGCCGACGATGGCGACTTTCGGCAGCGGCAGTTCGCGCCCGAACTGGCGGATTGCGCCCATCACGCCGAGACAGGTCGTCTCCTCGTCGTAGGAAAGCATGAGGTGAATGGGAATTGTCAGATCGGCGGCGAGAAATTCCGGCACGAGCGCCAGAGCGATGGCCAGAAACGCCTTCATGTCGACGGCGCCCCGGCCATAGGCCCTGCCGTGATCGATCCTCAGTGTGAACGGGTCAGAGGTCCAGCTCTGCCCGGTGACGGGAACGACATCCGTGTGGCCTGACAGAACGATGCCGCCCCGATCCCGGGGGCCGATCGTGGCGTAGAGCGCAGCCTTTTTGCCGGTCTCGTTCGGCAAGCGAAGAACCGGAATGCCCCAGCCCGAGAGATACTCCTCGACGAACGCAATGAGCGGCAGATTGGATTTTGCGCTTTCGGTATCGAACGACACGAGCTTGGCCAACATGTCGAGCGGTGTGAAAGACTGACCTACGGCGGACATGACGACCTCAATGGACCACACGCCTGGCCTGGGGAATGTCGAGTGAGAAAAGGGGTATTTCGGCGACGAACGTCTCGCCGGCGTCGGTCTCCATGATGTAATTGCCCTGCATCGTGCCGCTTCTGGTCTGCAAGGGACATCCGCTCGTATAGCTGAAGCTCTCGCCCGGCCCCAGGATCGGCTGCTCCCCGACGACGCCGGGACCGCGAACCTCCTGGACCTGGCCGCGATCGTCCATGATGCGCCAGTAGCGTGAGCGCAGCTGCACCCGCTCCGAGCCGGTGTTTACGATTTCGACTGTGTAGGCAAAGAAATAGCGTTCTTCCTTTGGGGACGATTCTTCCGGCATGTAGCGCGGCGCAACCGTCACGCTGATGTCCCGGGTCACGGCCTTGTACATCGGTATCTCTCGAGAACGCTCGTCTGGTACAATCGTCCTGACGTGGTAGGACGGCGCATGCGTGCCGTCAATCGAACGCCGGAACCCCGCCTGTCTAGGGTCCTGATGAGGCGACGTTAGGGCAACGGCCGGCGCAGTGGCGATGCCCCTTGGCCCAGGTGGCGCTTCTAAGCTAGGGAGAGGGGTCAAACCGGAAGAGACCTCATGATTGCCTTGAAGGACGGGATTCAATCGGCCGATACCATCGAGCGTCTTGCCGCGGCAGGCGTGATCCGGTCGGACCGTCCGTTCGCGTCGGACCAGGTCCAGCCGGCAAGCCTCGATCTGCGCCTCGGCAACCGCGCCTATCGGGTGCGCGCCAGTTTTCTGCCCGGTCGCAACCACACGGTTCGCGACCGCCTCGTTCAGCTGAGCTATCACGAGATCGACCTGACGGCAGGGGCGATCCTCGAGACAGGCAGCGTCTACATCGCGGAATTGCAGGAGAGTCTTTATCTCCCGCCGGATCTCTCTGCCGCCGCCAACCCGAAAAGCTCCACCGGCCGGATCGACGTCTTTACCCGGGTCATCACTGACCGTTCGCAGGAATTCGATACCATCGGGGCCGGCTACCAGGGTCAGCTTTTCGCCGAAATCTCGCCGCGCACTTTTCCCGTGCTCGTGCGGACCGGCACGCGGCTGTCGCAGCTGCGACTGCGCAAGGGCGTGGTGCGGATCAGCGACGACGAACTCCATGCACTCCATGCCCGCGAGCGGGTCGTGACCTCCGCCGAACCCTCGATCCAGGATGGCGTCGCCGTGAGCGTGGATCTGGCAGGCTTCGGCGCCGATCACCTCATTGGCTACCGCGCCAAGCGTCATACCGGACTGGTGGACGTGGACAAGGCGGGCGCCTGCGCGGTGGCGGATTTCTGGGAGCCCCTCTACGCCAATCCCGGCCGCACGCTGATCCTCGACCCCGGCCAGTTCTACATCCTGGCCTCGAAGGAAGCGGTCCACGTGCCGCCTGATTTTGCGGCCGAAATGGTCCCGTTCGATCCGCTGGTGGGCGAATTCCGCGTCCACTACGCGGGCTTTTTCGATCCCGGTTTCGGTCATGCGGCCGCAGGCGGCGAGGGCTCGCGCGCCGTTCTCGAGGTCCGCTCGCGGGACGTGCCCTTCATCCTTGAGGACGGGCAGATTGTGGGTCGGCTCGTCTACGAGCACATGGCCGAGAGACCCCGGGTGCTCTATGGGGCAGGCGTGGGGTCGAATTACCAAGCCCAGAGCCTGAAACTCTCCAAGCATTTCCGCTAGTCGACTGCACGACGACCGGCAGTCGGGTCGGGATAAGGCGGAGTGTCGTGTCTGGCCTTTATCCCTCACGCTTCCCATCGGACGTCAGATCGACAAGGCTCGCCCGGTTACCACCGGCTCGCTTGGCGCGATAGCAGCCGAAATCGGCCCGTTTGAGAATGTCGTCAAAGGCGTCGGAGCTGCGAAACGGCGCAATTCCGATGCTCGCCCCGACCGAGAAGGTCATGCGATCCCAGTCGAGCGGAGCCTGGCTGACGGCCTCAATGAGACGGTTGGCGATCCGCTCGGCTTGCGCGGCCCCGCAATCGACGAGAAGCAGGCCGAACTCGTCGCCTCCCAGGCGCGCAATGGTATCCGATGAGCGACCGAGGCGGTTCATGGCCAGGCTCACTTGCCGCAGCAGGGCATCTCCGGCCGCATGCCCGGCCGTGTCGTTCACGTTCTTGAAGTCATCGAGATCGATGTAGCACAGCGCATGCGATCGGGGTTGCTGGCCATCTTCGGCGACGAGAATGCGGCGAAGCGCTTCCTCGAAGGCGCGCCGGTTCGGCAAACCGGTCAGGGGGTCGTGGTTGGCGAGGTAGCCGAGTTCAGACACAAGCGAGTCACGCTCCGCCTCCGCCTCCCGCTGGGCGGTGACATCCTGAATCTGGCTGATCACGACGGTCTCGGCTCCGTCCTCCCGCAAGTGTACACCCGAGTAGACGATCGATCGTCGGGACCCATCCCGGCGGATGAACAGCATTTCGGTTTCGACCGCCGCGACAGCACCGGCGACGAGCTGGCCAATCGTGTTCATGGCCTTCGCGCGGTCCGCCGGGTCTATCACGTCCCAGAGTGCGCGACCGACCAGATCGCCGGCCGTATAGCCGAGGATCCGGCAGAAGGCCGCGTTCACCTCCCGGAACGATCCGTCTTCGGCATTGATGCTCATGCCGACGGGAGAGCGGTCGATCACAGCGCGGAAGCGCTGCTCTTCGGCCCGCGCCACGGCCTCGGCTGCCTGAAGCTGCCGCTGCTCCTGACGGAAGGCGCTGATGTCGAAGTGGACGCAGGTCTTCTCGCCGTCCATCGAACGCTGCTCGATGATGCGGACCCAGCGATCCTCCGGGAGGGGAATTTCAAATGCCACACCGGCAAACCGCTGCTCTTCCCGCAGCACAGGCAGGACCTGCCGGTCGAAGGTTTCCTCGCCGCCTTCGATCTGTTGCCATACTCCCCGCAGAACCTCGGCGAAAGTCCGACCGCTGATAGCGTCCTGGGTGGACAACCGGTAGAGCGTCCGGAACTGGTCGTTGAAAGTCAGGATTTTTCCGCCGCGGTCGAGGACGACAATGGCATCGGGAAGACTGTTGTAGGGCGTCAAATGGGCCAGATCGGCCGGCGTGCTGCGGCCTCTCTGAGGGGCCTCGCCGTCCACAAGCGGCGGCGGGACTTCCGTCCAGATCCTCACCCGTCCGACGTCGGGGAGCGTGTGGACGGCAACACGGACCCAGCGGCCGTGATGCTCGAAGATATACGGCCGCTGCTGCGACCGATGGCGGGCCAAGCCCCGTTCAATATACTCGTCGATGAACGGTATTTCGTCGCGCTCAAGTCGGCTCTCGTAGAACCGCCTCAAATTAAGCCGGTAATGCTCGCCCACCGAGATCCTGCCTCGGTGATCGGGAAAGAACAGGAGGAACGTGTCGTTCCAGAGGAGTGTTTTGTCCCGACCGTCAAAGATGCACACCGCGATCCCCAGGCTGTCGAGCAGGCTGGCGATCGTACCGTAGCGATGATTCACAAAAGCGGTCAGGCTTTCGAAGTCGCGCTCTGTCTCGTTCGTTGGCGCCATCGATCCCTCAAGTCAGAGCAGTCTTTCAACCAAGAAGCATCGACGCGGCAAAACGTTGCGCCGATCTTTGTCAAAACAGCAGGAGAGGCCACCTAGCCTTGCGATTCGTGGCAGGAATCGGGGTCCGTGTGAACTGCAAATGCACTTGTCGGGCGCCCTGACCCTTGCGGGCTCCAAAAGTCCCGCCGCGGCCGTTTTCCGAGGGCGTGAATAATTCCGCACGGGGCGGCTCGCGTACCGCACGATGGACATCTATCGCCGTACTCACGCTGGGGCGGCCAAGGGCCCGGCGAACGTGAGACGTCTGGATCCGGAGACCAGGAATGTCGAGCCCGCTTCCCTAACCGTTCCTGCCGGGTCCGCTGTTCCCGCTTGGTCCTCTGCATGAGCGTCTGCCGGAAAAGGCCACAACAGCACCGTTTATGATCGCATGACCGGTTCGCGGCAGCGCCCGCGCTGATCGGCAGGCTTGACGACCGCCCCCCAAACCATTGTAAACACGGAGCTGCGCGGGCGTAGTTCAGAGGTAGAACGTCAGCTTCCCAAGCTGAATGTCGTGGGTTCGATTCCCATCGCCCGCTCCACTCTCTCCCCAGCAAGCCAGGTTTTTGGTCTCAGACGGCCAGATAGCGCTGCTGGAGATCGGCCTGTGCGTCGAACTCGGCCCATGTTCCCGAGAAGACGATGACGCCGCTGTCGATGAGATAGAGGCGTTCCGTGCAGGTGCGGGCAAACCGCACATTCTGTTCGGCGATCAGGCAGGCGGTTCCGTTGGCGGCCCGGAAGGCGTTGATCTGGCGCGCCAGATCCTCGACGATCACCGGGGCAAGTCCTTCCGTCGGCTCGTCGAGCAACAGGCAGTCCGGCCGCCCGTAGATGGCCCGCGCGATGGCCAGAAGCTGCTGCTGGCCGCCGCTCAGCTCGAACCCGCGTCGGGTCTGGAGATCGCGCAGCAGCGGAAAGAACCCGAAAATGTCCTCGAGCGTATAGGGCGGCCGATCGGCGCGCGCCGCATGGCCGCCCATGGCGATGTTTTCGGCGACGGTGAGGTGGGGATAGATGCGCCGGTCTTCCGGCACGAAACCGAGACCCCGTCGCGCGCGCGCGAAGGACGGCAGCCCGGTGATGTCCTCGCCCCTCAGGCGGATGGGCCCATCGACGCGCGGACCGCCGTTCATGATGCTCTTGAATAAGGTCGACTTGCCGACGCCGTTGCGGCCGAGGATAGCGACGCCTTCGCCGTCCCCGATCGTGATGGAGACGTTCTGGACGATGTGGCTGTCGCCGTAGAAGGCGTCGAGCGGACCGACGTCAAGCATGGACAGGCTCCGATCCGAGATAGATTTCACGCACCATTGGATCGTCCCGCACCTGCGCGGGCGTTCCCGTGACGACCATGGCGCCCTGGTGCAGAACCGCGACCCGGGAGGCGAGACCGAAGACGACCTCCATGTCGTGCTCCGTCAGCACGATGGTCATGCCGTGGCGTTCCTTGATGGCGGCGATCAATTCAGTGGCGGCGCGACGATCCGACGGAGACATGCCCGCCGTCGGCTCGTCGAGCATGAGAACGCGCGGGCGAAGGGCCAGGCTCATGGCCAGTTCCAAGCGCTTCTTGTCGCCATGTGAGAGGAGGCGCGCGATCTCATGGCGTTTGTCGATGAGCCCCACTTCAAGCAGGGTGTCTTCGACGATATCGCGGGTCTCGCGCGAGGGTTTGCAGGCCAGGCCCCGGGTGACCGGTTGGCCCGCATTGCGGTGATAGGCCTCGATGGCGATCACTACATTCTCATCCGTCGTCAGGTCCGGGAACACACGGGCCACCTGAAACGACCGGCCGAAGCCGAGGCGGACGCGCTTCCACTCGGGCATGCGCGTCACATCCAGATCCTTGAAGGTCACCGTTCCCCGGTCGGCGAACACCTCGCCGCTCAGCACCTTGAACAGCGTCGTCTTGCCGGCACCGTTCGGGCCGATCACCGCAAAGGTGTCGCCCTCGGCAACAGAGACATCGACGTCCTTGAGAACCTTGACCGACGGATAATCCTTGACGATCTTGGTCGCCACCAGAAGCGGCGTTCCGCCCTGTCTTGCTGCGGTCATCGTGCGAGCTCCGGTTTTGCCGCGACGGCCGGTTTGCCGGCCATGCGCTTGCCCAGGCGGGACAACCCGCCGAGCAGCCCACCCGGAAACGCCAGGACGATCAGCAGCAGAATGCATCCGACGACGATCTCGGACAGGCCGTGCAGCGTGCGTGTGCCATATTCGAGAACCGCAAAGCACAGCGCGCCAACGACCGGACCCCAGAAGCTCTGCACGCCGCCGAGAAGCGTGTAAAGAATGGGCCTGGCCGAGAACGTCCAGTGGGCGATTTCGGGGGTGAGCAATTGCAGCCACGGCCCATACAGCGCCCCTGCGATCGCCGTGGTGCCCGACGCGATTGCAAACGATCTCAGGCGGTATCCCTGAACGTTGATGCCGAGGAAAGCCGCGCGTTCCGGGTCCTGCTGGATGCTCTTGAAGACGCGGCCCATGCTGCCATGCACGACCCACCACAAGCCGATGGCGAGCAGCGTGCACATGGCGATCATGAAGTAGTAGTAGTTGTCTCCCCTGGCGAGATCGATGGTGGTCAAACCGAGCGACAGAAGAGGCCGCCGGATCCCCGTCAAGCCATCCTCCTGGCCGAGGGACGGCGTATAGGAGAGCAGCAGATAGACGATCTGGCTGAGCGCCAGAGACAGGATGGCGAAATACACACCGACAGAACGCCGCAGCGCGATCATTCCGACGACGAGCGCCACGAGCGCTCCCAGCACGCCGGCGCCTGCAAAGAGCAGTAGCGGATGAAGCTGGGGGAACATCTTTGCCGTCCATGCAAACGCATAGCCGCCGATGGCGAAGAAGGAGGCGTGGCCGAAGCTGACGAGACCGGTCTGGCCGAACATCAGGTTCCAGCTCAGACCGAAGACGACATGCAGCGCCAGCGTGCCGGCGACGAACACGATGCCCTTGTTGGCAACGAACGGCAGCGACACGAGAACCGCCAGGGCCACAGCAGCGATCAGGGCGTCACGACGCCAGGTGCTGCCATTGATGGTGCTGCCATTGGTCGAAGAGGTCATAGGCGCGCTCCCGCGATCAATCCCTGGGGCCGCGCGAGAAGCATGACCGCCATGGCAACATAGAAGAAGATTCCGGGGACCTGCGAGAACACGATCGATCCATAGGAATCGATCACGCAGAGCAGGATTGAGGCCAGGAACGCGCCCCGGATATTGCCCATGCCGCCCACGATCAGAACGCCGAAGGCCTGCACCACGAACACACTCGCCAGATTGGGCGACAAGGTCTGATTGGGGAGCAGAAGGCCGCCGGCGAGGCCCGCGAGGAAGAAGCCGATGACGACGATCCAGGCGTAGAACCGCGGCACATTGATGCCGAGCATGCCGGCCATCCAGGGATCGCTCGCCAGCGATTTCATGAGCTTGCCGACGGCCGTATGCTGGAGAATCCATTCGAGGACGGCGTAGCACAGGACGCCCAACGCAATGATGAAGATCGCAAAGACCGGCATCACGAGATCGCCGACCACCACCGCGCTGCCCAATGCGCTGGGAGTCGTGGCGCTGTGAAACGACACACCCCAGATCGCCTTCACGGCGCCCTCTGAGATGAGCAGCAGCGCATAGGTGGCAATCAGCGAATAGGCCTCATCCACGTGCTGGAGCCGCCGGAAGATCAGGCGCTCGACGACAAGGCCGCAGAACCCCACGGCGATGCCGGCCGCGATGCTGACCAGAAGATACGAAGCGATCGACATGTCGCCGCCGATCAAGCGGACGAGGGTGAACGCCAGGTAGGCGCCCAGCATGAAGAACCCGCCATGGGCGAAGTTCAGGATGCGCAGGATGCCGAAAATCAGTGTCAGGCCGGTGGCGAAAAGGAAGACCACCATGGCCGAGAAGAGCCCGTTGAAGAGAGGGCTGAGAAATTCCGCAAGCACGATTGTTCACCTGTCCGTCGACCTGCCGGCTCTTCGCCGGCAGGTCTTGAGAGGGAATGCAACTTGGAGAGTCCGAGCCTTGGCTCAGCCCTTTTTGTTGTAGAGGAACTTGAGCGGCTGACCGGGAGCCGGAGCCTCGCTGAGGCCCTCATCCTTGATCACCTTGAAGTCGGTGATCTTCCAGCCCTGCTCGGTGTCATCGGGGCCGAACTGCACGAAGTTGATGTCGCAGATCGCCTGGTGATCTTCCTTGCGGATCTTGCGCATGCCCTTGCAGGAATCGAACTCGAGGCCCTCGAGTGCGGCGATCACCTTGTCGGTGTCGGTGCTGCCGGCCTTCTGGATGGCATTTGCATAGGCAAGCACCGAAGTATGGGCTTCGCCCACATAGCCTGCAGGATATTTGTCGCCGGTCATCTTCACGTAGGCGTCATAGAGATCGTCGTTGATCTTCTGGCCCTTGTAGGCGCCGTAGAACCAGTGGAAGCCCGACCACAGGCCGGGCGGGGTGTTCTTGCCCATCGCCTGCGCGATGATGAACTCGCTGCCGGGATCGACCAGGACCTTGAACTTCTTGGTCAACCCATAGGCTGCTGCTTGTCCGAACATGGTCACCGCATCGCCGCCATAGACGCCGCAATAGAGCCCTTCGGACTTGCTGCGCATGAGCTGCGCGATATCGTTCTTGTAATCGGTGGCGCCGAACTTGGCCCAGATCGCATCCGTGATCTTGGGGTCCTTCTTGTTCAGCTCCGGATAGAACTGCAGCATGCCGTCGACGAACGAATCCCAGTTCGATGTGCCGATGGCCGTCTGCGGATTAATGGCCGTCCAATCCGACACTGCCGGGTAATCGCCTGCCACCAGTTTGGCCAACGCGCGCTGGCGCGAATAGGCGTGGTCGGCGGTGCGGAAGACGTTGGGGCTGAACTGGTCGTGTGTGAGTTCGTTGGCGGCCGCGGCCGACACCACGAGCACCGACTTGTCGGCCTGGAGGGTCGGCGCGATGGCCAGCGCCACGCCGCTCGACAACACGCCGAGCATGAGGTTCACGCCGTTGCCGGAGAGGTCCTTGGCGGCGGCGACGCCAGCAGCAGGCGCTGCCTTGTCGTCACGGGTCACCAGTTCGATCTTGCGACCGAGCACGCCGCCGGCCTGATTGATCTGATTGACCGCGATGGTCGCGCCGGCAAGCTGATAGCGCCCGATGACCTCCTGCGAGCCACTGAGCGGCGAGATCAGTCCGAGGCGGATCGGCTGCCCTTGAGCAAAGCTCGGACGCGTGAAGCTCCCGAAGGCGCTTGCTGCTCCGAAAACGGCCAGCGATTTGGTGATTTGGCGTCGTGAGAAATCGTTCGACATGGTTCCCTCCTTTTATTTATCTATCTAACGGTAGTTAGCTTTTGGGGCCGGTCAACGGCTATTCGTGGGCGAGCAGGCCCCGTTACTCTGCGTAGACTCCTGCGCTGAGAAGAGCGTTTGATCCGAGATCCGCTCCCTGGCGATTGGTGTAGTAGCCCGCGCACAATCCCCCATCGACCGGCACCAGCGCGCCGGTGACGTAGGAGGCGGAATCGGACAGCAGAAAGAGAACCACGGCGGCGATTTCCTCCGGCTGCGCCATGCGGCCGAGGGGCGTGCGGTTCACGAGCACGTCCTCAAGATAGCGCGGCGGAATCCCCTTGCGGACGAGCGGTGTGTCGACGCCGTTTGGCGCGACGGCGTTGACGCGGATGCCGCGCCGTCCCCATTCGATCGCCAGGACGTCCGTCAGCCCGGTGATGCCGAATTTGGACGAGCAGTAATTGGCCCGGCCGGCCGAGCCGCCGAGCGAATTGACGGACGCGATATTGACGATCGCGCCGCGCCCGTGGGCGAGCATGCGCCGCCCTGCCGACTGGCAGGACAGGAACATGCCTTTGAGATTGGTGTCGACCACAAGATCCCAGGTCGCCTCGTCCATGGATTCGGCAGGCGAGGGCCGTGAGAGGCCGGCGGCGGTCACGAGGCCGGTGATGGGGCCGAAGGCCGCCTCCAGCGTGGCGACCGCGTTTTCCGTCGCGTCGGCATCGCGCACGTCGAAGGGGAGAGCGATGGCCTTGCCACCCTCGGCGGCAATCGCGGACACGATGGCTTGTGCGGCGTCGGTCGCGATGTCGCCAATCCCGACGGCCGCGCCAGCCTTCGACAATGCCCGCGCGGTCGCTTCTCCGATGCCGGAGGCCGCGCCGGTAACCAGCACGGTGGACCCGGTGAAGTCGAAACGAGCGTCACTCGACGTTGGCCGCATGGACAATTCTTCTCACCTGCAGGACATCGAGGGTTGCTGGACAGCGTCATTTCATGACTGTTGCATAATCTAACATTCGTTAGATATTTAAGTCAATGACAGCTTGGCTTCACGATTGGCCAATTCCGCTGCCCGGGAGAGACTGCTCCACGCCGTCCTGTGAGGGCCGGCTACGCGCTCGGGCAGCGCAAACAGAAGAGGACGCGGCAATGTCAGAATTCGATCGCCAGGTCTGCGTGGTGACAGGCGGCGGGCGCGGGATCGGGCGGGCCATCGTGGCGATGTTCGCGGCCGAGGGCGCTCATGTTCACTCTCTCGACACGTTCGAGCAGGCGCCGCTCGACGGTCACGTCAGTCTTCACAAATGCGACATCGCCGATTTGTCGGCCGTAGAGGCGTTCTTCGCTCAACTGGGAGCCGACTGCTCCCTCGACATCCTCGTCAATAACGCCGCAACCGTCACCCGCGCTGTGCCGATCACGGAGCTTTCGGCCGAGGAATGGCAGCGCACGCTGGCGGTCAACGTCACGGGCGTTTTCAATGTGACCCGCAGCGCCCTCGGGCTCATGGGGAGTGGCGGACGGATCATCAATCTGGCGTCGACCTTTGCCCATGTGGGCTCCCCGGGGCGCGTCGCGTATTCGACCACCAAGGGTGCGATCCTGGCATTCACCCGGTCTCTGGCGCTGGATACGGCGGCGCTCGGCATCCGCGTCAATTCCATCTCGCCAGGCGGAATCGCCACCGATCGGCTGATCGAGTTGTTCGGTTCGGAGGAGGCCGCCGAGGCGCATCTCGCCCCCCTGCATCCCATCGGCCATACCGGCAAGCCCGCGGATATCGCCAACGCCGTGTGGTATCTCGCGTCCCAGCGCGCAACCTTCATAACGGGCGCAGACCTGCGCGTGGACGGCGGCTACACCGCGCAATAAGGGCTCTCCGTCGGCGCGATCGACGTGCCGCTCGCAAGCCGCTTGCCAATCTTTCGAACGTCCGTTAGATTTTATCGGGAAGAGGATCGGCCGGTCGCCGGTCCCAAACGGATGGCAGGCATGGCGAAGTACAATCTGATTGCGCTGACGAACCCGCTCGATGGTCGCGACGACGAATTCAACGAGTGGTACACGAACGTCCACTTGGCCGACGTCCTGAAGCTTCCGGGCGTCACCGCGGCCCAGCGCTACCGTCTCGCGGAGACACAGCATCGGGCGGGCCCGCTCGACTGGAAATACATGGCCGTCTACGAGATCGAGATCGACGACATCTCGACCACGCTCTCGGCCCTGAAAGCCGCGAGCGGGACCGAAACCATGCCGTTGTCGCCGGCTCTTTCGCCTGAGCGCATGGTGTGGATCTTCGAGCCGATCACCGAGCGCGTCGAGCGCCCTGCCGCGATCGCCGGCTGATTCTGTCGCAAAATTTCGACGCGCCAAGCAAGCGCGCGCCATCTATCGGAGAGGTCACAAGCCCCATGAAAGTGCTCGTCCCTGTCAAGCGGGTCGTCGATTACAACGTCAAGATCCGGGTCAAGTCCGACGGCTCCGGAGTCGAGCTCGCCAACGTCAAGATGTCGATGAATCCGTTTGACGAAATCGCCGTTGAAGAGGCGATCCGCCTCAAGGAGGCCGGCAAGGTCGACGAGATCGTCGTGGTGTCGATCGGGCCGGCGCAGGCGCAGGAAACCCTGCGCACCGCCCTCGCGATGGGCGCCGACCGGGCCATCCTCGTCAAGGTCGAGCACGCGGTCGAGCCGCTCGGCGTGGCCAAGGTTCTGAAGGGTGTCGTGGAGGCCGAACAGCCAGGCCTCGTCATCCTCGGAAAGCAGGCCATCGACGACGATGCCAACCAGACCGGACAGATGCTTGCGGCCCTCCTCGGCTGGGCGCAGGGAACCTTCGCGTCGAAGGTCGAGATCGACGGCGACAAGGCCCGCGTGATCCGCGAGGTCGATGGCGGCTTGCAGACGATCGACTTGAAGCTTCCGGCCATCGTGACGACGGATCTGCGGCTCAACCAGCCGCGCTACGCCTCGCTGCCCAACATCATGAAGGCCAAGAAGAAGCCCCTCGACGAAAAGAGCCCGGCGGATTTCGGCGCCGACGTGACGCCCCGTCTCGAGGTCCTCAAGACCGAGGAGCCCGGCGGCCGGAAAGCGGGCGTCAAGGTCAAGTCCGTGGCCGAGTTGGTCGACAAGCTCAAGAACGAAGCCGGCGTTCTCTAAGCGCCGCGACGAGGAAACAGATCATCATGGATATTCTTCTGATCGCCGAACACGACAATGCCACCCTGTCGGACCAGACCGCCAAAGCGCTGTCGGCAGCGCTGAAGATGGGTGGCAGCGTGGATATCCTTGTGGCAGGTCACGAGGCGAAAGCAGCGGCCGACGCGGCAGCGAAACTGGCAGGCACGCGCAAGGTGCTGCTCGCGGACGCCTCCGAACTGGCGCAACGCCTCGCTGAACCGCTGGCCGCACTGGTAGTGTCGTTGGCCGGTTCCTACGATGTCATTGTTGCCCCCGCGACAGCAGCGGGCAAAAATGTCGCGCCGCGCATTGCAGCGCTTCTCGATGTGGCGCAGATCTCTGAAATCGTGGAGGTCATCTCGGCCGACACCTTCAAGCGCCCGGTCTATGCGGGCAACGCCATCCAGACCGTGCGCTCCACTGACGCCAAGAAGGTCATCACCGTGCGCACCGCGTCGTTCCAGGCGGCGGGCGAGGGCGGGTCCGCTCCCGTCGAGACGGTTCAGGCCGCGACCGATCCCGGGCTGTCGACCTTCGTGGAAAACAACCTCTCGAGCAGCGATCGCCCCGAACTGACATCTGCCCGGATCATCATTTCCGGCGGTCGGGCGCTGGGCTCGGCCGAAAAGTTTCAGGAGGTCATGATCCCGCTCGCGGACAAGCTCGGCGCAGCCCTCGGCGCAAGCCGGGCGGCTGTCGATGCCGGCTACGCGCCGAACGACTGGCAGGTGGGTCAGACCGGCAAGGTCGTGGCGCCGGATCTCTACATCGCCGTCGGCATTTCCGGAGCCATCCAGCATCTGGCCGGCATGAAGGATTCGAAGTTCATCGTGGCCATCAACAAGGATGAGGAGGCGCCCATCTTCCAGGTCGCCGATTACGGACTTGTCGGTGACCTGTTCACCCTCCTGCCGGAACTCGAAAAGGCCCTATGACATGACAGAGGTCTCCGGCGCACTCGCCGGCCTGAAAGTGGTCGACCTCACCCAGATGCTGGCGGGGCCCTATTGCACGATGCTGCTGGCCGACCAAGGTGCCAGCGTCGTCAAGATCGAGCCGGTCAATGGCGATCCCACGCGGCATTTCGGGCCGTTTCGGGAGGATGATACCCTTCATCACTTCGGCGGGTATTTTCAGAGCACCAACCGCAACAAGAAGAGCGTTGCGCTCGATCTCAAGTCACCGGACGGCAAGGCGCTGTTCCTGCGCCTCGCGAAAGACGCCGACGTGGTGGTTGAGAACTTCCGCGCCGGTGTCATGGACCGCCTCGGTATCGGTTATGAAGTGCTGGCGGCGGCCAATCCGCGGCTGGTCTATGCGGCGATCCGTGGCTTTGGCGACCCGCGCACCGGCAGCAGTCCTTACGTCGACCGGCCTGCCTTCGACGTCGTCGCCCAGGCGATGGGCGGCGCGATGGGCATCACCGGCCCCGATGCGCAGACGCCCATGAAGATCGGGCCGGGCGTTGGCGACATCTTTCCAGCCTCGCTGGCGGCTTTCGGCATCATGGCGGCCTTGCATCACGCGGGCCGCACGGGGCAGGGGCAGTTCGTCGACGTGGCCATGTATGACGGGATTCTCGCCATGTGCGAGCGCATCGTCTACCAGTACTCCTATGTGGGAAAATCGCCCGTGCCCGAGGGAAACCAGCACCCGATCCTGTGTCCATTCGGCACCTTCGCGGCCAAGGACGGCCAGGTGACCGTCGGCTGTCCGCGCGATTCGTTCTGGCGCGAGCTGGCGACGATCATGGGGCGTCCCGAACTGGTGGACGATCCGAGATTCTCTTCCAACAACGCCCGCCTTGCTCATTCGGGAGAAACGGTCGCGATCGTGGAGGGCTGGACGTCGGCCCGCACCAAGGCCGAAATCGCGCTGGCGCTCGACGGACGCGTGCCGTTTGGGCCCGTCAACACGGCCGCCGACATCTATGCGGACCCGCATGTGGCCGCCCGCAATATGCTGGTAGAAGTCGAGCATCCGGGCTCGTCCACACCCGTCACCATCGCGTCGACGCCTGTTCGCATGACGGCAACACCCGGCGGCGTGTTTCATCGGGCGCCGCTCGTGGGCGAGCACACAACCGAAGTGCTGTCGGGGCTGGGTCTGTCGGGCGACGACATTGCCGAGCTCAAGGCGCGAGGGGTGGTCGCAGGGGGAGAGTGACGGGCGGCATTCCGCCGGCCCGCGCTGTTGTTTCGACCTGACGTCTTCAGCGGATGGGCGAAAAGCTCGTGGGCTTCAGGATGGTCGTTTCCATCGTCTGGATAAAGGACGTCGTTTTCGGCCCGAACGCGATCCATTCCGGGTCCGCATAAAGCTTGGCGCGCAGGTCGTCGCGCTGCTGCATGTTGTCGTATCCCCACATTGTGATGACCTGGTTCAGCGTGCCGAGCTCAGTGACGAAATAGCCGATCATCTTGAGGTACTTGGTGTGCAGTGCGAGGCCCTCTGCCTCGTAAAGGGCAAGGAATTCCTGGAGTTTTCCCGGGTGGAACGTGTAGGTGCGCTTCTCGATGATCACGGCGGGGTTCCCCTCATTGTGCGAAATGTCGGGCCGCAGGCTAATCCCGTTCTCGACTAAATTCAAACAAATGTTAGAATAGACGCAGTCGCCCGAAACGCCTTTGCGGCCTTTCGGGCAGATAAGAAACACCGGGAGGCGATATGTTAGAACGAACCCTCTTTTCCGAGGAACACGAGATGTTCCGCGAGTCCGTCCGGCGTTTCATGGAACGCGAACTCGCCCCCCATCACGAAGAATGGGAAGAGAAAGGCGAAGTCCCGCGCTGGGCGTGGAAGAAGGCCGGCGAGCAGGGCTTTCTGTGCGTAGCCATTCCCGAGGAATGGGGCGGCGTGGGCGCTGACCGGCGCTACTCGATCATTCTGATGGAAGAGCAGGCGCGGCTGAACCTGACCGGTCTCGGCTTCGCGCTCCATTCCGACATCGTCGCACCCTATATCCATCATTACGGCACGACCGAGCAGAAGCTTGCTTGGCTGCCCAAGATGGCGAGCGGCGACGCGATTGCGGCCATCGCCATGACCGAACCCGGCGGCGGCTCGGACCTCCAGGCGATCCGCACTACCGCAATCCGCGACGGTGACGATTACATCATCTCGGGTCAGAAGACGTTCATCACCAACGGCCAGACGGCCGATCTCTTTCTCGTGGCCTGCAAAACCGACCGGGCGGAAGGCGCCCGCGGCATCAGCCTCGTGATGGTGGAGGCCGATCGCGCCGGATTCCAGCGCGGGCGCCGGCTGAAGAAGCTGGGGACGAAAGCGCAGGATACCTCGGAGCTTTTCTTCAACGATGTGCGGGTGCCTGTCACCAATCGCATCGGCGAGGAGGGCAAGGGGTTTGCGTATATGATGCAGGAACTCGCCTGGGAGCGCATGCATGTGGGCATCCAGGCCGTGTCCTGCTGCGAGGCGGCACTGGGCTGGACCATCGACTACACGAAGCAGCGCCGCGCCTTCGGCAAGGCCATCATCGAATTCCAGAACTCGCGCTTTACCCTCGCCGAAATGAAGACCGAAGTGCAGGTCGGACGCGTGTTCCTCGACCGTTGTCTGGAGTTGGTCCTCGAAGACAAACTCGACACCACGACGGCCGCCATGGTCAAGCTCTGGACGAGCGAGATGCAGGGCAAGGTGCTGGACGCCTGCCTGCAGCTTCACGGCGGCTACGGGTATATGTGGGAATATCCGATCACGCGCGCTTTCGCGGACGCGCGTGTGCAACGCATCTATGCCGGCACCAATGAGATCATGAAGGAGCTCATTGGCCGGACGCTGTGAACCTGACCCGCCGCCGCTAGCCGGCGGCGAGGTCTGTCCGTCTCGCGGAGGCGTAGTCCCGCCAGGTGATCGGCTGGCGTCCGGTCACGCGCGCGACCGTGTCGTAGACCGCGCCCGCGAGCGGCATCTCGCCCGCCTCGATGGCCGCGACTCCCGTTGCGAGACTGGTGGCATAGACCGGTTCCATGCCTTGTTTGAGAAGGATGGGCAGCAGGCTCGCAGCGGGCCTTGGCTGGTAGGTCACGGGGTTCTGCGTCACGTCGGACAGGGTTGCGGCGATCTCCGACATGGTCAGCGCCTCGATGGCGAGCGGATAGATCTGTCCGGCGTGTTTGTCGGGCTCGCGCAAGGCGGCTGCGGCGACGGCCGCCATGTCGTCGGACGAGATCCAGCTCACGCGTTGATCGCCGATGAAATGGACCACGCGGTCGGGCCGATGGCGGAACGCGCCCCAGACGGTATCGATGAAGAAGTTGGGCCTCAGGTGCGTGAACGAGAAGCCCATCGCCTCGATGGCGCGCTCGATGAGCTGATGCCAGCCGAAATGGGCGTAGGGTGTGTCATCTGCCGCCAGCGCGCCGAGATGAACGATATGCGGCACGCGGGCCGCCTTGGCGGCGTCCAGCAGGCGCTTCGACTGGATCATCATGTCGACGCTGTAGCCCGTCACCAGGAAGATGGAATCCACGCCCTCGAGTGCAGGCCGCAGTGTCCTGGGGTCGTCATAGTCGAACGCCACCGGTTCGAAGCCGGATTCGCGCAGTCTCGCGGCTCCGGCATCGCTGCGCGTGGCCCCCAGCAGTTCGATCGCGCCAGCGGCAGCATCCGGTGCGAGCGCTCTCATGGCCGCTCCGCCCACCGTTCCGGTCGCGCCGGTCACCAAGATCCGTCTGGTCATGCTCGCCGTATCCTAAAATCTAACATATGTTCATTTTTATAGAGGAACGGCCGCGCCTGTGTCCAGAGCACGCAGGCGCGGCCTTTGACAGGGAACGAAAGTCAGGCGGCGCGCGGAATCGGCGCTTGCGCTGTTTTCGAACGAGTGTTAGTTTTTGCGAAGGCCCTCCCTGGCCAAGGTGGGAGCCGTCAGTTTGGATCCGAAGAGATCCGCCATCAGCGCGTCAGCGCTCGCGGCACATCAGGGAGGTCGGGCATGCGTCGTCTTGAAGGAAAACTCGCCGTCGTCACGGGTGCAGCAAATGGCATCGGCCGTGCATCGGCCCTCCGGTTCGCATCCGAGGGCGCCAATCTCGCCATCATCGACATGGAAGAGGAAGGCCTCGCCGTCACGGCGGATAAGGCGCGCGAAGCGGGCGCAACGGTGCTGACGATCACGGCCAACTGCACCGATGAGGACGTCGTGGCGGACGCCTTCAAACGGATTTATGCCGAGGCAGGCTTCGTCGACATTCTCATGAACAATGTCGGGCAGAGTGCCCGTCAGCGCGCGTCAGAGTTTTATGCCTCATCGTCGGAGGTGTGGCGCTTCGTGCTGGAAGTCTCGCTGATGTCGACGCTGATCTCGTCGCGCCAGGTTGTTCCCGCCATGCGGGAGGCCGGCAAGGGCAAGATCGTGAACGTCGCGTCCAATGCGGGTCTGGCCGGCGAGGTCGGATTGTCCGAATATGCTGCTGCCAAAATGGGTGTGATCGGGTTCACCCGCTCGCTGGCCCGCGAGCTGGCGCCATTCCGCGTGAACGTCAACGCGATCTGCCCCGGTGTGACCAAGACGCGCATCATCGGCAATATTTCCGAGGACATCCTCGAGAAGATCCGCCAGTCGATCCCGCTGGGGTTCTTCGCCGAACCCGAGGATATCGCGGCCACAGCGGCCTTCCTTGCAAGCGAGGATTCTCGCTACATGACGGGCCAATCGGTCGTCGTCGACGGCGGACGCTGGATGGTTTGACGGTCCGCGACGATCGCCATTGGCGGGCGATCGCGCAGAGAGCACACGTTGGTTTTAATATTTGCAGAAGCTGCAACACATGAAAAGGCGCCCCTGACATGGGAAAGATGCTGGAAAACAAAGTGGCCCTGGTGACAGGAGCCGGACGCGGCATCGGCCGAGAGATCGCCATGATGATGGCAGCCTACGGCGCCAAGGTCGTGGTCAACGATCCCGGCGTGTCGCTCGAGGGAAAAGACGAGAGCGATGCGCCTGCCCGTGAAGTCGTGCGCGAGATCAAGAGCGCTGGCGGCGAGGCGGTCGCGGATTTCGGGTCGGTCTCCGATTCGGAGCAGGCGCGTGCCATGGTCAAGACCGCTGTCGACACGTTCGGCAAGATCGACATCGTCGTCAACAACGCCGGCATCCTGCGCGACGTCATCTTCCACAAGATGACGGACGAGGACTGGGATTCGGTCCTCAAGGTTCACCTGTACGGCAGCTACAATGTCAGCCGCGCGGCCGCCGAGCATTTCCGCAAGCAAGAGAGCGGCACCTTCGTCCACATGACCTCCACGTCGGGTCTCGTGGGAAATCCCGGTCAGGCGAACTACTCCGCTGCCAAGATGGGTATTGTCGGTCTGTCGAAATCGCTGGCCCTCGATATGGCGCGCTTCAACGTCCGCTCGAACTGCATCTCGCCCTTCGCCTGGAGCCGCATGGTCGGCTCGATTCCGAACACACCGGATCAGGAAGAGCGACTGAAGAACCTCAGAATGCTGACCCCCGACAAGATCGCGACGCTCGCGGTCTTCCTGGCAAGCGAAGACGCCAAGGATGTCAACGGACAGATCCTGGCGGTGCGCGGAAACGAGATCTTCCTCATGAGCCAGCCGCGGCCCCTGCGCTCGGTTCATCGCTCGGAAGGCTGGACGCCCGAGACCCTTCGCGACCACATGCTGCCGACGCTCAAGCCGTCCTTCATTCCGCTGGAAATGTCGCGCGATGTCTTTTCCTGGAACCCGGTCTGACGATGGCCGACTTCAAGCGCTATGACGAGGTCGCCATCGGCGATCTCTACCCGCCGGAACCGCTCCGGTTCGAGGTCAGCGCCGCCGTGGTCGATGGGTTTCTCGCAGCCACCGGTAATGATGATCCGCGCTACCGCTCCGCTGATGGGTCGCGACGCGCGCCGTCGATGATCGCATCTGTGTACCTCATCGACCTGTTGAACGCCCGGCGAAGCCCGCCCGGCGGGATTCATGCCAAGCAGGCTCTTCGATTCCATCGCCCGCTTGCGGTGGGCGAAACGCTGAAGATCCAGGCTCGCATCGTGGACAAGTACGTGCGCAAGGAGCGGCCTTACATCGTCTCGTCGTTCGAGGCCCGCAGCGAGGACGGCACTGTCGTGGCCAGCGGACGGGTCACGTCGATCTGGGGAAGAGATCAATGACTTCACCTGACGCACGCTCCGCGATGTCCAATGTTCCTCAGCGCTTTGCTGTCGGTGCGACACTCCCTGTCCTGACACGGGACGTGACGCAGCCGATGATCGACGCCTACGCAAAAGCATCGGGTGACTTCAATCCCATCCACGTCGATCCAGAATTTTCCAGGACCGGGCCGTTCGGCCGCACCATCGCGCACGGGCTCATGACGCTCGCCTTCGTAGCGCAGATGCTCAATGACTGGACCGATGGCCAGTTCGACGAATGCGGCGAGATCGACATCGCTTTCGTGGGTCCGGTCTATACCGGCGATCATCTGGAGATCTCCGGTGTCGTCGAAGATGTCATCTCGTCGGAAGGCAGGCTGGCATCGCAGGTCAAACTGATCTGCAAGGCCGGCGATCGGCAGATTCTCGCCGGGACCGCCCTCCAGCCAATCGAAGTAAGGAAGGCCTGAAATCATGGCGCGTGAAGCAGTGATCGTAGGTGTCGGCGACGTGCCGCTCAAGGATGGCCGGGTCGTCGGCGGCGGCTCAGTTCTGCAGGTTCAGGCGCGGGCCGCCAAGGCGGCGCTCGACGACGCCGGCATCGCCATGCGCGATGTAGATGGTCTGCTCGTTGCAGGTCTCTGGGGCGTGCCTGGTCCGGGCCAGCTCGCCTCCGTCACGCTTGGCGAATATCTGGGCATCTTCCCGCGGTTCGCCGACACGACGAATATCGGCGGTTCCGCCTTCGAGGCCCACGTGGCCCACGCGGCGATGGCGATCGAGAGCGGCTATTGCGACGTGGCGCTCATCGTTTATGGCAGCACGCAGAAGAGCGAACGCAGTCGCACTCTTGGCGGACGCCCGCCGGTGCTCACCATGCAATTCGAAAATGTCTGGGGCATTCCGCAGCCGGTCGGTGGCTATGCCATGGCGGCCAAGCGCCACATGCATGAGCATGGCACCACCCAGGAGCAGCTGGCCGAAGTCGCCGTTGCGACACGCAAATGGGCCAGCCTCAACCCGGCCGCCACCATGCGCGATCCCATCACCATCGATGACGTGATGGCTTCGACCCGAATCTCCGACCCGTTGAAGCTTCTCGATTGCTGCCTCGTCACGGATGGCGCGGGCGCTGTCGTCATGACCACGGCCGAGAACGCCAAGGCGCATGGCAGCCGGGCCGTCAATATTCGCGGCTACGGCGAGGCGCACACGCATTGGAGCATCGGCGCCATGCCGGATCTCGCAAGGCTCACGGCCGCCGAGATGTCGAGCAAGGCCGCCTTCGACATGGCAGGCATCAGCCGCGATGCGATCGACGTGGTCGAATGCTACGACAGCTTCACGATCACAGTTCTGCTGACGCTCGAGGCGCTTGGCTTCTGCAAGCGTGGCGAGGGGGGACAGTTCGTGGCCAACCAGCGCACGGCGCCGGGCGGCGCGTTTCCGCTCAACACCAATGGCGGCGGCCTGTCCTACTGTCACCCCGGCATGTACGGCATCTTCCTGCTGGTCGAGGCGGTCCGTCAGCTTCGCGGCGAGGCCGGGGATCGCCAGGTTGCAGGCGCCAAGACCGCGCTCGTTCACGGGACCGGGGGAACGCTGTCGTCCGGCGGCACCGTGATCCTCGCCAACCATTGAGGAATCCCACATGACCGAAGCAGCAGCCTACGACAAACCCCTTCCCGTCATCGATCCCGGCACCAAGCCCTTCTGGGATGCGGCCCGCGAGCATCGCCTGTCGATCCCGCGCTGCCGGTCCTGCGGGAAACACCATTTCTATCCGCGCGAGCTTTGCCCCCATTGTCATTCGGACGATCTCGAATGGACGGACGTGAGCGGCAAAGGCGAGATCTACTCCTACACCATCGCCCGCAAGCCCGCTGGCCCCGTCTTCGCACCCGACGTTCCTTACGTGATCGCCATGATCGCACTGGATGAGGGCCCGCGCATGCTCACCAACATCGTCACGAGCGATGTCGAGGCGGTGCGCATTGGCGACCGCGTGACGGTGTCGTTCGATGACGTGACGCCGGAGGTCACGCTGCCGAAGTTCACATTGGACAATGCCTGACATGAAGCCGATTCACGTTCCGGAAGAGATCGTCGCCATTGGCGAAAGCCTGATCCGCTTCGTCGATCAGGAGGTGGTTCCGATCGAGTCCGCCAACAAGGCGCTGCTGTCGAGCGACCGCACGATCTTCGACGAGAAGGGACGTTTTACGCCCGAGGTCGAGGCGCTGAAGCGGGAGGTCCGCGAGCGCTCGTCACGCCAGGGCTTTTACACGATGTTCGGGCCTGAGGCGATCGGTGGCGGCGGGCTTGGTCCCGTGGCTGCCGTCTATCTCAACTGGGTGCTGTCGGCCCATTGCGGACCCGGCCGCGTGCTCGTCCACCCGGTCGTCATTCCGTCGCCCTTCACCAACGGGCTGTCGCCGCTCCTGACCAATCTCTCGCCATCCGTGCGGGACCGGTATCTGCCCGATCTCGCGAGCGGCGAGAAGACACTCTGCTTCGGCCTCAGCGAACCCGATGCAGGTTCCGACGTGTTTGCCATGAAAACGCGCGCGGTGCGCGATGGCGACGAGTGGATCATCACCGGTTCGAAGCAGTGGATCACCAATGGTCCCTACGCGGATTACGCAATGATCTTCGCGGTGACCGATCCCGAGCGCGCCGCACAGCGCAAGGGCGGCATCACCGGGTTCTTCGTCGACACCAAGGCGCCCGGCTTTTCGGTCGTCTCGACGATTCCGATCATGGGCCAGCTGGGCGCCGAAATCGGCATCCTGTCCTTCGACGGCCTGCGCGTGCGGGACGATCACAGGCTAGGCGCTGTCGATGAGGGGCTGAAGGTCGCGCTGCAAGGCGTCAATACCGGACGTCTTGGTTTGTCCGCCACTTGCATCGGGCTTGCCCGCTGGGCGCTGGACCAGGCGCTTGCCTATGCCAAGGTTCGCAAGACGTTCGACAAACCCATCGGCGAGCATCAGGCCGTCCAGATCCTGATCGCCGACAGCGCAGCCGATATCTACGCGGCCGAAACCATGCTCGTGGATTGTGCGCTGAAGCTGGAGCGTGGCGATCGGGCTTTGGCCGAGACCTCCATGGTCAAGCTCCATTGCACCGAGGCTGCCAACCGGGTTTTCGACCGCTGCATGCAAGTGCACGGCGGCATGGGCCTGACAAACGAGCTTCGGCTCGAGGCAGGCTATCGGTTCGCGCGCTCGATGCGCATTCCTGACGGCACCAGCGAAATTCAACGTCGGACGATTGCGCGCGAGCTCATCGTGTCGGGCGTCAACTTCTAAGGCTTTCTGACCATGACGCACGCCACGCCCACCAGCCTCGACCATCTGTTTCGACCCACTTCCGTGGCTATCCTCGGCGCATCCGACGATCCGACACGGATTTCCGGCCGCCCGGTACGCTATCTGATCGAGGGTGGGTTCAAGGGGCCGATTTATCCGGTCAATCCCAATCGCCAGACGGTTCAGGGATTGAAGGCCTATGCGTCACTGGCGGACGTGCCGACCGTGCCAGATGTGGCGTTGCTCGCCGTGCCCGCGGGACTGACAGAGGCCGCGGTGAAGGAATGCATCGCCAAGGGCGTGCGCGGCGCGGTGATCTTTTCCGCCGGCTACGCGGAGAGCGGCGAGGAAGGCCTCGCCATCCAGCAACGCATCGCCGATATCGCGCGCGAAGGCGGGCTGCGCCTGCTTGGACCAAACTGCCTCGGCATCTTCAACCCGCAAATCGGATTCTTCGGCACCTTCACGCAGTCGCTCGACCGCGAGATGCCCAAGGCGGGACCGCTCGGCATCATCAGCCAGAGCGGCGCATACGGCTCACATATCGCCTACCTGGCGCGGCGGCGCGGCATCGGAATCAATTACTGGATCACCACCGGCAACGAGGCTGACGTGGACGTGGCCGAGGCGCTCGAGTGGATGGCAGGCCAGCCCGACGTCAAGGTCATCATGGCCTATGTGGAAGGGGTGCGCGATGGCGCTCGCTTCCGGGCTGCGTTGGAGCTTGCGCGCAAGAACCGTAAACCCATCGTGATGATGAAGGTCGGCCGCTCGGAAGTCGGCGCGAAGGCTGCAAGCTCGCACACGGCCTCGCTTGCGGGCTCGGACGCCATCTACGATGCGTTGTTCAGACAATATGGCGTCCACCGCGCCGCGACGACGGAAGAGCAGATCGACGTGGCTTATGCGTGCGCCCGCGGGATTTTCCCGAAAGGCAATCGGCTGGGCGTGGTGACACTGTCCGGCGGTGCTGGCGTTCTCATCTCCGATTCGGCGGAAAAGCACGGCCTCGATGTGGCGCCGATGCCGCTCGCCGCGCAGCAGAAACTCAAGGCTCTGCTGCCCTTCGCGTCGGTGGAAAATCCCGTCGACACCACCGCGCAGGCGCTCAACGACATGAACCTCCTGGCCAAGAACATGGAGGTCATCCTGGAGGATGGCGGCTATGACGCGCTGCTGGGGTTCTTCTCGACGGTGCCGAATACCCGCACCCTGTCGGGGCCCCTGAAGAAGGCGATTGCCGACGGATGCTCGCGGTTTCCCGATCGCCTCATCGCCATGGCGATGATTGGCGACGAGGACGTGGTGCGCGCATATGAGGAGAGCGGCTTCCTGGTTTTTGAGGATTCCGACCGCGCTGTGCTGGCGCTGGCAGCGCTGACCCGCTTCGCGCGCGCTTTCGATGACGTGGAGGACGTCCCCCGCGTCGCAGCCGCAGCGCCGATTGGCGAGGGCGCGATGTCCGAATTTGCCGCCAAGGAGCTGCTTGGAAAAGCCGGCATTCCTTTCCTGGACGAACGCCTGGTGACCGCTGCCGACGCGGCGGGCTCGGCGGCAGACGGGATCGGCTATCCGGTCGTGATGAAAATCGTCTCGCCCGATATCGAGCATAAGACGGAAATCGGCGGCGTGCTTGTCGGCCTTGCCGATCGCCAGGCTGTCACCGAGGGCTTCGCGACCCTCATGGCCCGGGCGGCGCAGCACCGGCCGGATGCGTCCATTGAGGGGGTGCTGGTCGCCCCGATGGCCAAGAAGGGCGTCGAGACCATCATCGGCGTCAGCCGCGATCCGGTTTTCGGCCCGGCGGTCATGTTCGGGCTCGGCGGCGTACACGTGGAAGTTCTGAAGGACGTCACGTTCCGCTTGGCACCGTTTGGTCGCGCCGAGGCGCTGCGGATGATCGACGACATTCGCGGCCGGGCGCTGCTCGCCGGCGTTCGCGGGGCGCCGGCCTCCGACGTCGAGGCGCTGGCCGATCTGCTGGTCAGCATCTCGCAGTTCGCTGCTGCGCACCATGACGATATCGAGACAATCGACCTCAATCCCGTGCTGGCGTTTCCAAAAGGCCAGGGTGTCGTCGCCCTTGACGCATTGGTCGTGCCGCGACGCGGGGCTTGAACTGCAACAGTTTTCGAACTACCGTTAGAAAATCATTTGGACGGAAAACGTCCCGCCGCTTTCCGGGAGGATCAAGGCAATGGATTACTCAGGCTATAAATTCATCAAGTTCGATCAGAGCGGCCGCACCATGACGGTGACGTTCAACCGTCCTGAGTCGCTGAACGCCATGACGGCGGCGATGCACGAGGAAACCTCGCGCGTGTTCTACGACCTCGGCATGGATCACTCCATCGACGTCGTCATCCTCACGGGCGCCGGCAAGGCCTTCAGCGCAGGCGGCGACATCGCCGGCATGCAGGAGATGTACGAGAAGCCGGAACTCTTCGAGCTCGGCATCATGGAAGCAAAGAAAGTCGTGTTCGGCATTCTGGACTGCGACAAGGTTCTCATCTGCAAGATGAACGGCGATGCGGTCGGCCTCGGCGCGACAATCGGCCTGTTCTGCGACGTGATTTTTGCGGCGGATCACGCCCGCATCGGTGACCCCCATGTGCGAGTTGGTCTGGCGGCGGGCGACGGTGGCGCCATCATCTGGCCCCAGCTTATCGGCTATGCGCGCGCCAAGGAATATCTGCTGACCGGCGACCTCATGACCGCCAAGGATGCGGCCGCGATGGGGCTGATCAACTATGCGGTGCCGGCAGCCGAGCTTGACGCCAAGGTCGATGCCTTCGCGAAGAAGATCGGATCGGGCGCAATGAAGTCCATCAAGTGGACCAAGACGGCGGTCAATATCGGCCTCAAGCAGCTTGCCCATTCGATGATGGACACCTGCATGGCCTACGAGGCCCTGTCAAACCGCACCGACGACCATCTCGAGGCGCTCAAGGCCTTCAGCGAGAAGCGCAAGCCGAACTTCACCGGGAACTGATCCCGGTGGCGGGCTGAGCGCGACTGAGGCCATCACTGCGAACCGGAAGGACGACCCATGGATTTCGGCGAACCCGAACATATCGGCATGCTGCGCGAGAGTATCCGTCGTATGCTGGAACGCCATGCTCCGCGCGAGCAAATGGCGAAATGGGATGTCGAGGACCGCGTCCCCCGGGCCTTGATGGACCAGATCCGCGATCTCGGCGTGTGCGGCATGACGGTGCCGGAAGAATACGGCGGCACCGGCCGAGACATTCTGGCCACCATGGTCACCGTCGAGGAGCTGTCCCGGCGGTCCATGGTCATCGGCACGCTGTTCCTGATGAATGCCTGTTACGGCAGCATGAACATCCTGGCGTCGGGGAGCCTCGAGCAGAAGCAGCGCCTGCTGCCCAAGCTCGCCAACGGCGAATTGCTGTTCGCCTATGGCCTGTCCGAGCCGGATGTTGGCTCGGACCTCGCCAGCGTGACGACCCGCGCCGAACGCAAGGGCGACAAGGTCATCATCAACGGCAACAAGCGTTGGTGCTCGGGTGCCGAGATTGCCGATTACATCTACGCGCTCGTTCGCACCGGCGATCCCGATGCGCGCTACAAGAACCTGTCCCTCGTACTGATCCCGCCCACCGCCAAGGGCGTGACGCTGACGCACATTCCGGCGCTTGGCGCGCGTGGGCTGAACACCAACGACGTGTCGTTCGACAACGTGGAGATCTCCATCGACGATGTGGTCGGTGGGGAAGAGGGCTGGAACCAGGGTTGGACCAAGCTTGCAGGCCCCGCTCTCGAGGTGGAAAAGCTCGAAGTCGCCGCCATGGCGCTCGGCATCGCGGCTCAGGCGGTGGATGATGCCTGGGAGTATTCGCAGCAGCGCCGGCAGTTCGGCAAGCGGATCTGCTCCATTCAGTCCATCCGCCACATGCTGGCAGACGCCCAGACCAAACTCGCCGCCACGCGGTTGATGCTCTATCGTGGCTGCTGGCTGGCCGACAATGATCTGCCGTGCAGCGTCGAGACGTCGATGGCCAAGATGTTCGCGGGCGAGACCGGGCTCGATATCGTGCTCACCTGCCAGAAGGTGATGGGCGCCTATGGCTACGCGCATGGTTTCGACATGGAGCGTCACGTTCGCGACATGCTGCTGATGCCGATTATCGGCGGGTCGACGGCCATTCAGAAGAACAATATCGCCAACCGCATGGGCCTGCCGAAGGCCTGACGGCTTGACGAAGGGAGTCGGCAATCATGATCGAGACACTCGGCGACATTCTCCGCAACAACGCCTACAAGTTCCCTGAGGAGCTCGCCTACATCTATGGCGATCGCCGCATCACGTTTCGCCACCATCACGACCGGGCGCAACGCCTCGCATCGGCCTTGTACAAGATTGGACTGCGGCCGCAGGATCGGCTCTCCATTCTGTCGCAGAACAGCATGGAGTTCATGGAGGCGTTTGGCGCCTGCGAGTTGTCGGGCTTCATCGCCGCGACGGTGAATTTCCGGCTCGCTCCGCCGGAAATTGCCTACATCCTCGGCGATTCAACGCCGCGCGTGTTGATTTTCGAGAAGCAATACGCGGCAACGATCGCGCAGATCAAGGACACGCTGCCCCATATCGAAACCTACATCTGCGTGGGCGGCGACGGTCCGGACTGGGCGCAGGACTACGAGGAGTTTCTCTCGACAGGCGACCTTGAGGGCGCACCCGTGCGGCCCCTGCCTGACGACATCATGCACCTTATCTACACCAGCGGAACCACCGGGCGTCCGAAGGGCGTCATGCGCAGCCATCGCGGCGACCTCGCCATCGCACAGCTGATGGCGACCGAGCTTGGCCTCATCGTGTCGGACCGCCTGCAACTCATGATGCCGGTTTTCCACGTGGGCGCTCGCTTTCTTCAGCTGGGTATGCATCTGCGTGGCGGCAGCGTCGTGTTTCACCGCGACTTCAAGCCGGTCGAAATCGTCGAGGCGATCGCGCGCGAGCGGGTGACAATGACGCACATGGCGCCCACGATGGTTCAGGCCATGTTGAACGTGCCCAATATCGAAGCCGCGGATCTCTCCTCGTTGCATACCCTCTGTTATTCGGCGGCGCCGATGCCGGCGCCCCTGTTGCGGCGCGGCCTGAAGCTGCTGGGCCCGGTGTTCCTCCAGCTTTACGGCATGACCGAGGGCGGCGGCACCACCCTCCACAAGCGGCAGCACAAGCCGGACGGAACGCCGGAAGACCTGAAGCGCCTCGGCTCGATCGGGCAGGCTGCTCCCAATGTCGGCGTCAAGATCGTCGACGACGAGGGTCGAGAACTCCCGGCGGGTCAGGCCGGCGAGATTCTCACGCGCACGGCAAGCCACATGGTGGGCTACTGGAACAACAGTGCCGCCACCATCGCGGCGTTGCGCGACGGGTGGTACCACACCGGCGATCTTGGCTATCTCGACGACGAGGGCTTCCTCTACCTCGTCGACCGCAAGAAGGACATGATCATCTCCGGTGGCGAGAATATCTATTCCCGCGAAGTCGAGGAAGCGTTGGCGACGCACCCGGCCGTGCAGGACACGGCAGTGATCGGGATCAAGGACGATTACTGGGGCGAAACCGTGTGCGCGATCGCCGTTCTGACGGCCGGATCTTCGGTGACGGAAGCCGAACTGATCGAGCATTGCAAGACGCAGATCGCCAGCTACAAGAAGCCCAAAACCGTCATCTTCGTCGATGATCTGCCGCGACTTCCGAGTGGCAAGATCAACAAGGTCGTGTTGCGCCAGCTTTACGGCGCTTCCGGCACAAAGGCTCAGTGACATGGCAGAATTTGCTTCCCCGCCGCCCGTCACGCGCTGGCTTGCCGCGCGTGCTGCAGGGGTTTCGTACGAGACGCTGCCTCCTGAAGCGGTCACCGTGGCGCGTCAATGCATCCTCGACTGGTTTGCGGTGACGATCCCCGGCGCCGACGAACCTGCCGTTCGCATTCTGCGCGAACAGCTTCTTGCCGATCGCGCAGCGCCGGTGGCGTCGCTCACCGGGTCGCCGGAGCGGACCTCGGCGATGAATGCTGCTCTCATCAACGGAACAGCCTCGCACGCGCTCGATTTCGACGACGTCAACATGGCGATCCTCGGCCATCCCACTGTCGCGATACTGCCGGGCTTGCTGGCCCTGGCGGAAGATATCGGCGCGTCTCCCGAGGAGGTCATCGCGGCGTTCGTGGCCGGCTACGAAGTGGTCTGCCGCACGGGTGCGTTGATGAGCCCAGGACATTACCAGTATGGATTTCATGCAACCGCCACGGCCGGCAGCATCGGCTCGGCGGCGGCCTGTGCCCGCCTGCTCCGCCTGGACGAAGATACAACCGCAACCGCGTTTGGCATTGCCGCCACGATGGCGTCGGGGCTGAAGTCGATGTTCGGCACGATGTGCAAGCCCATGCATGCCGGGCGCGCCGCCCAGAACGGCCTGCAGGCCGCCCAGCTCGCGGCCCGAGGCTTCACCAGCCGTCAGGATGCGCTGGAATGCGCGCAAGGCCTCGCTGCGACCCAAAGCACGGACTTCAATCCGGAAGACGCGATGATGGATGCGCCGCTCGACTTTCACATCCGCAACAATCTCTTCAAATACCACGCGTCCTGCTACCTCACACACGGCGCCATCGAGGCCGGGCAGGCACTGCAGCGCGGGCATCGCGTGTCGTCGAACGATGTGCAGGGAATCGAGATTCGCGTGTCGCCCGTGACCGATCGCGTCTGCAATCTTGCCAAGCCGGAGACAGGACTCGAGGCAAAGTTCTCTCTTCGCCTGACGGTCGCCATGGCGCTTGCGGGCCGCGACACGTCGGGCATTGCAACCTTCGACGACGCAGTCACGCGCGAACCCGAATTGGCGCGCCTGCGCGACATGGCGACGATTGTCTTCGACGACTCATTCCCTGAGGCCAAGGCTTCCGTGACGATGACGACATCGGACGGCAAGAGTGTCAGTGCAACTCACGACGCAGGGGTCGCGGATTCCGACCTTCATCGTCAGGGCGACAAGCTGAAACGCAAGTTCGACGCCCTGGTCGAACCGGTGCTGGGTGCACAATCAGCGGAACTACGCGACCTCCTCGCGTCCTTCGGCGAAAGCGGCTCGGTTGCCGACATCATGGGACGCGCCCGGAGTGTGAAGTCATGACTGACCTCAAGGAAACAGCCGTCGTCACAGGCGCGGCTCGCGGCATCGGTCGTGGCATCGTCGAGCGCCTCGCGCAGGACGGCTATCGCGTCGTCGCACTCGATCAGCTTGAGTCCGTTCATGAGGTCGCCGCGACCTTGAGGTCGTCCGGTGCCGACGTGACGTCGGAGGTGGTCGACATCCGCGATCGCGATGCCATCGCGGCGATCATGGACCGCTTTGCTCCACTCGACGTGATCGTGAACAACGCGGCCATCACCAGCACGCACCGCTTCGAGGATCTGACGGAGGATCATTTCCGGAGCAATTTCGAGATCAATACCGTGGGCACCTTCGTCGTGTCGCAAGAGGGCGCGCGCCGCATGAAGAACGGAGGTCGCATCGTCAACATCGCATCGCGCTCCTTCGCCGGTGCGCCGCACATGGCCCATTACATCGCGTCAAAAACGGCTGTTGTTGGCCTTACGCGTGCAATGGCCATCGATCTGTCGCCTCGAGATATTCGCGTCAACGCGGTGGCCCCGGGGGTCGTCGACACCGACATGCTGCACTATATGACACCCGAGCAGCAGAACCTGATGCTTGGCCTGCAATTGCTTGGCCGTATCGGTCAGCCCGAGGACATTGCCCGCGCGGTGGCGTTTCTCGCCTCCCGCGATAACCGCTACATCACTGGACAGGTCCTGATCGTCGACGGCGGACGTTCGCTCGGCCAAGGACAATTGCCGCCCGAGGATTCGCCCTATGCCTGAATTGTCCGACGAACGCCGCCTCATTCAGGAATCCGCGCGCGACTTCACGCGGGACGTTGTCCGCCCGCTCGCCGACAAGCTCGATCCGGTCAAGGGCGAGATGCCGCGCGAACTGATCGACCAGATGGCCGAGCTCGGCTATTTCGGCATCCTGATCCCAGAAGAATACGGCGGCCTCGGCCTTGGCGCGTTCGAGTATTGTCTTGTGGCCGAAGAATTGGCGCGCGGGTGGATGAGCGTGGCCAGCATGATTGCCCGCGGCAACATGCTGATCGGCTCTCTCAAGTATATGACGCCCGAACAGAAGGACGTTTACCTGCCGCGGATGGCACGCGGCGAGTTCCTGGGCGCGTTTTCCCTGTCCGAGCCGAATGCGGGATCTGATGTCGCCAATATCTCGTGCCGCGCCAAGCGGGTCGGCGACGAGTGGGAAATCACCGGCAACAAATACTGGTGCACCTTCGCCGATGGGGCGGACTTCATCCTGGTTTTCGCCCGCACCGACCCGAGCGTTGATCCCAAAGCCCGCCATCGCGGCATTTCCGCCTTCATGCTGGAGAAGCCGCGTGGACAATTGCCCGAGGGCGTTTCCGGAAATCCAATTCCAAAAATCGGCTATCACGGCTGGACGACCTGGGAGCTGGCCTTCGACCAGTGCCGTGTGCCTGCCGCCAACATGATCGGCGAGGAGGGCAAAGCCTTCTATCTCGCCACGGCCGGTCTCGAGACGGCGCGTGCGCATACAGCGGCGCGCTCCATCGGCCTCGCCCAGGCGGGCCTTGACGATGCGATCGCGTTCTCGAAGGAGCGCCGGCAATTCGGCAAGGCCATCGCGTCCTTCCAGGCCATCCGATTCAAGATCGCCACGATGGCAACCGAGATCGAGGCGGCCCGCGCACTGATGTACGCCGTGTGCGAGAAGATCGACCAGGGCGTGCGGTGCGACAAGGAAGCCTCGATGGTCAAGCTCTTCGCGTCAGAAATGTCCGAGCGCGCCACCAGCGAAGCCCTGCAGATCCATGGGGGAGGCGGCTACACCACGCTCAACGCCGTGGAACGCCACTGGCGGGATGCGAGGCTGACGAAGATCTTCGAGGGAACATCGGAGATCCAGATGCGTATTATCTCCGACCACATCCTCGGTCGCGATACCTGATCGCCGGCTTGGGGTCGGTCCCGTGAGGGCGTGAGAGCCGACGGTCGATCGCCTACAAGGCGCGAATTCGAACAGTCCGCGGAGGATCCTTTTCCTCCGCTTCAGCAGCACCGCTTGCCGTTACGTCAGGCCTGACCACCAGACCATCCACCACGACGGCCGAGAAATTACGCGCCACCTCGTCGATGCTGCTGCCGCCCGGCTTGAACCACTCGACGGTCCAGTTGAGCGCGCCGAGAATGAACAGGCGAGCCAGGCTGAGGTTCGCATCGGGCCGGAATTCGCCCCGTTTCTGCGCCTCGGTGAGAATATCCTGCCACATGGCCGCGTAGGAATTTCTCAGCCTGAGGTTCTTTTCACGGATGGCCTCGGGCACCTGCCCGAACACGCGCCGCGTCGCCAGAGTGTAATCGCCATTGTCGATGATAGCCGACAGGTGAGCGTGAATCGCAGTCTGCACACGCAGGCGCCCGGGCGCATCCTCAGGCAGCTTGGCCAAAGCGTCCTTGACGGCATCGATGACCGCCTTGATGCCAAGATCAAGAACGGCGCTGATGAGATCATCCTTGGACTTGTAGTGGTAGTATATGCTGCCAGCTTTCAGTTCGGCTTCTTCGGCGATGACGCGCATCGTGGTGCCGGCATAGCCAAAATCCCGGAAAATCTTGGCAGCAGCATCCAGAACGCGCTTCTGGGAGATGGCTGATTTGGCAAGTTTCTTGGTCATGCTGCGTCTTTGCTTGCCTCGATCTGAATTGGCCGCAGCATTATACGCTGCAATTTGATTCGACGAAACGGATTCGAACGCTCCCCAGAATTGGCCTCTTTTCTAACTAGTGTTAGTTTTTCGATTGGTGTAGCCTGCGGCCAAAGAGACAGAGTGCTTCGGGAGGAGCTGATGGACATCATCGACATCGAGCGACATGAGCGTGGAATCGTTCGTGTGGTGATGAAGCACGCAGCTGCACGCAACGCGATGGGCGAAGATCTCCGGGGCGCGTTGCTGCCTGCTTTCACTGAATTGCTCAGCGACCAGACGACCCGCGTGATCATCATTGCATCCGCCCTCAAGGACTTTTCCGTCGGCGGGGACCTCTCAAAAATGGACACGCTGGCTGACCCGAAGGCGGGTCGCCGGAGAATGACATCGGCGCATCGGCTGGCGCGTGTGCTGCTTGCCGCCGACAAGCCCATGATCGCCGAGGTTCGCGGCCATGCGGTCGGTGCCGGTGCCGGCCTTGCCCTTGTCTGCGATACGATCGTCATGGGCGAGACAGCCAGCATGGGCTTCCCGTTTCCGCGGGTCGGCCTGACGCCCGATTTCGCCATCGCCTACACGCTACCGAAGCGAATTGGATTCGCGCGCGCCAGGCAGGCCCTTCTCTATTCGCGCAGCTTCAAGGGTCCGGATGCGTTGGCCATCGGCCTTGCGGACGATGTGGTAGCGGACGAGGCTGTGTCTGCCACAGCGATGGAACGTGCTCGCGAAATCGCAGCATTGCCATCTCACGCGGCAGCTCTGACAAAGCGCATGCTCGAGCATGCGCACAATGCCGAGGCCGTTCTCGACTTTGAAGCCATGGCGCAGCCACTCTGCTTTGCGAGCGACGACTTCCGCGAAGGCCTCGCGGCGTTCCGTGAGAAGCGCAAGCCGAATTTCGACCCGGGCGTCGCGTAAGCGGACGAACAGAGGATGTGCCGATGAAGGTGCCGCAGACGATCGCCGACATGCTCGACAACAATGCGTGGAAATATCCAGACGAAACCGCCTTCGTCTGGAACGACACGCGCGTCACCCATGCGCAGTTTCACGAACGGGCGAGTCGCCTGGCCAGCGCGCTCCGGAGCCTGGGGCTGAAGCGGCAGGACCGTGTCGGAATTCTCAGCCAGAACTCGTTGGCCTTTCAGGAGGTCTACGGCGCCTGCGAGCTATCGGGCTTCATCTGCGCGACGGTGAACTGGCGTCTCGCGATCCCCGAGATGGTCTACATCATCAATGACGGCGCGCCGAAGGTGCTGATCTTCGAGGCAGACTATGCCGACACGGTCTCGGCGATGAAGGATCAGCTGAAGAGCGTCGAGCACTATATCTGCATCGACGGCGCGGTCGACTTCGCTGCCGGATTCGACGATGTGGTCGCATCGGGCGATCCGTCGGGGGTTCCCTTCCGGCCGCGGACGGACGACGTGGCGTTCCTGATCTATACCAGCGGCACCACCGGGCGCCCAAAAGGTGTCATGCTCTCCCATGGTGGGCAGGTCGCCGCGGCGGAAATTCTCGGCTCCGATCAGCGCAATTCGCCGGCCGACCGGCTCCTGATCATGATGCCGCTTTTCCATATCGGGGCGAAGATCATCCAGATCGCGCAGCATTGGCGCGCCGGCACTGTCGTGGTGCAGAAGGGCTTTGACGCGAAGGCCATCCTGGATTGCATTGAGCGTGAAAAGATCACCGTGACGCACATGGCGCCGACCATGATCCAGAGCCTCCTCGACTCGCCGGCGATCGGCAGCACAGATACGTCGAGCCTGCGGATGATCGTCTATGCGGCAGCCCCCATGCCCATCCCAGTCCTGAAGCGCGGCCTGAAGATTCTCGGGCCGGTATTTCAGCAGCAATTCGGCCAGACCGAAGGGATCGGAACCACCCTGCTCGCTCATCAGCACAGGCCCGACGGGACCGACCGCGACCGTGAAATTCTGACGTCGGTTGGCCAAGCGTCGCCGCGCGTTAATGTGCGGATCGTCGACGATAACGGCGAGCCGGTGCCGACGGGCAGTGTGGGCGAGATCCTGCTGACCAGCCCGGGCGTGATGAAAGGCTATTGGAACAACACGGCGGCGACGCTTGAGACGTTGCGGGATGGCTGGGTCCATACGGGCGATGTGGGGAGGCTCGACGACGAGGGATTCCTCTATCTCGTCGACCGCAAGAAGGACATGATCATCTCGGGCGGGGAAAACATCTATTCGCGCGAAGTTGAAGAGGCGGTGGTTACCCACGAGAGCGTCTCTGAAGTGGCAGTCATTGGCGTTCCGGACGAGAAATGGGGCGAGGCTGTCATGGCCGTGGTGGTGCTCAAGCCGGGCGCCGCGCCCAGCGTCGAAGAGATCGTCGAACATTGCCGCACGATGATCGCCAGCTACAAGAAGCCACGCTTCGTGAGGTTCGTGGACGAGATCGTGAAGTTGCCGAGCGGCAAGATCGACAAGGTTCGGCTACGGCGGCTCTATGCAAGCAGCTGAGCCGGTGAGGAGATGCCGCCTGGGCGGCAAGGAGGATTCGGGATGCTCGAACTGTTTTCGCTGAAGCAGAAGGTCGCCGTCATCACAGGCGCAAGCCGTGGCCTCGGCAAGACGATGGCCAAGGGCTTGGCCGCCGCGGGCGCGCACGTGGTGCTCATCGCGCGCGATGCCGACAAGTTGAATAAAGTGCGTGACGACATCCTCGAAGCGGGCGGCCAGGCGACCGCGCTTCCTCTCGACCTCGCGGACGAGGCGGCTATCCGCACCGGTATCCAGACGATCGGCCGGGAACTCGGGCGGATCGACATCTGCGTCAACAATGCGGGCATCATCAACTGGCAGCCGCTGCTGGACAGCGATGTCGACGATTTCGAGCGCATCATGGACACGAACGTCAAGGCGACGTTCGTGATGTCGCAGGAATGCGCCGCCATCATGCGTGCCGGTGGACGCGGCGGGCGCATCATCAATCTGGGCTCGCTGTTGTCGTCTCTCGGCCGAGCCAAGCTCCATGCCTATTGCGCGAGTAAGTCGGCGATCGTCGGCCTGACACGCTCGCTTGCAGCCGAACTTGGCCGCGACAACATCACGGCCAATGTCATCGCGCCCGGTTATTTCGTCACGGACATCAACGAGAGCGTGACCTCGCGCCCCGGCTATGTCGAGGCTGTCAGCGGCGTCACGCCCATGGAGCGGTGGGGACAGCCTGACGAACTCGTCGGCACGCTGATCTATCTCGCGTCTGGCGCCTCGAGCTTCGTGACCGGACAGGTGATCCACGTGGATGGCGGTATCCAGGCCACCTTCACCTTCCAACTCGCGGCCTAAGGGGACGGATATGACCGAACGATTTTCACTGAAGGGCCAGGTCGCCGTGGTCACCGGCGCGTCCCGCGGGCTGGGCTACGAGATGGCGCGCGCCGTCGCTGAATCCGGTGCCCGCGTGTACATGACAGCGCGCGGCAAAGACCAACTCGAGAAATCGGCCGCAACTTTGCGGGCGCTGAACCTGGACGTGCACGCCTACGCATTCGATCTCTCGGACGGCGACGCGTGCGTTTCTGCGATCCGCGAAATCGGGGCGGCCGAGGGTCGGGTGGATATTCTCGTCAACAATGCGGGGATCAATGCCTGGGAGCCGCTCGCCGAGGCCAAAACCTCGACGTGGGATAATGTGATCGCCACGAATGTTCGCGGCCCCTATCTTTTGTGCCGTGAGGCGGCGCGCTTCATGGTGGACAAAGGATACGGACGGATCGTCAATGTTGGATCGGCGCTGGCCGTCACCGGCCGGGAGAAAATCGCCGCCTATGTGTCCAGCAAGCACGGTCTTGCCGGTCTCACCCGCGCCTTGGCGGCTGAATTGGGACCGAAGGGTGTCACCTGCAACATGATGGCTCCGGGGTATTTTCTCACCGAGATCAACACCAGTATCCTGGCAAGGCCCGGCTACGAGAAGGGTGTCTCGAGCCGCATATCGCTCGGCCGCTGGGGTGATCCCGAGGAAGCCGCAGGGGTCGTTGCGTTCATGGTGTCGAAGGCGTCGAGCTACATGAACGGCCACATCCTGGTCGTCGATGGCGGCTTGACCGAGACCTTTGTTCTGCCGGTGGATGCCTGAGGAAACATGATGAGCGAGAAGGAAGTTGCGCTGGTCACCGGCGCGGGACGCGGCATCGGGCTTTCGACCGTCAGGCGATTGCTGGCGGACGGATTTCACGTGGTCATGGTCGATCTTTCGGCCCAACCGCTCGAGACAGAGGCTGCGACGCTGCGTGCAGCAGGACATCCGGTCGAGCATCGGGTGCTGTCGATCACCGATCGTGCGGCGGTCGCGGCGATGATGGCGAGCCTGACCAGACTGGATGTCCTCGTCAACAATGCGGCGGTTTTCTGGGACGGTCGGTTCGATTCCATTACCGAGGACGACTTCACGAAAATGTATGAGGTCAATGTCGTCGGTACGTTCGTGATGGCGCAGGAAGCCCTCAAGGTGATGAAGCGCGGCTCGCGCATCATCAACGTCGCCTCACGCGCCTACCTCGCCGGCTACGCCCATGCGCCGTACATCACGTCGAAGGCCGGCACCGTCGGACTGACCCGCGGCATGGCCTTCGATCTGGCCGAGAAGGGCATCATGGTCAACGCGGTTGCGCCCGGGCTCATCGAGACCGACATGTTCCGCTCACTGACGCCCGAGCGTCAGCAGGAACTCATCGCCAAGCAGCCCACCAAGACCGTTGGACAGCCGGAGGATATCGCCAACGGCATCGCGTTCTTCGCCGACCCTCGCACGAAGAACGTGACCGGGCAGATCCTGACCCTGGACGGCGGCCGCTCCATGGGGATCTCGATCTACTGAGATCTGCGCCACCACTCAATCCAATGAAAAAGGGCGACGCTGGTGGCGTCGCCCTTCGCATATCAGCCGCGGACCTTCACTGAGGCCGATCAGGCGGCGTCGCTTGCATCGACGCCGAGATAGAATTTCTGGATATCCTGATTAGCCGAAAGATCCTGCGTGCTGCCTTCAAGAACCGTGCTGCCGTTCTCGATTACATACCCGTAGGACGCATAGCGCAGCGCGATCACTGCGTTCTGCTCGACCAGCAACATCGAAACTTTCTTCTCTCGATTGATGCGCGCGATGATCTCGAAGATATCCTTCACGATCAATGGCGCAAGCCCGAGCGATGGCTCATCGAGCAGGATCATTTCCGGATCGGCCACCAATGCGCGGCCGATTGCAAGCATCTGCTGCTCGCCACCCGACAGATACCCTGCGGCTTGATGGCGCCGCTGGGAGAGAATCGGAAAGTAGTTGTAAACCTCATCGAACGCTTCCTTGCGCGGACGCGGCTTGCGTTGCGCGAAGGTGGACGCAATGAGATTTTCCTCCACGGTCATTTCCGCGAAGACGTGACGACCCTCACGGACGTGGAAGACTCCGCGCCGCACGATCATGTGCGGCGCGAGCTTGAGCATGTCCTGCCCACCGATCGTGATCGATCCGTGGGTCACGCGGCCGTCCTCGAGAGGAAGGAACCCGGAGATCGCCTTCAAGGTGGTGCTCTTGCCGGCACCGTTCGCGCCCAGAAGCGTCACGATGGTGCCTGCGGGCACATTCAGGCTCAGATTGGTGAGAGCATGAATGGCGCCCTGATAGACGACCGCCAGATCCTTGATTTCGAGAGCAGCCGCCATCACTCAGTTTACCTTCATCCACTCGGTCAACTGCTGAGGATCCCAGTTATTGGCCTTGCCCCACTTGATAATCCGGCCAAGGCCGACCTGCTGGCCGGCGATCGTGACAGGCACATCGATAAGGCCGCCTGTGTCCCAATTCTTCACGGCGCGCATCGCTTGCGACAGGTTATCGCCATTGACTGGGAGCCCTGCATCGATGACGGCCTCGAACGCGCGGGTCGCCATCATGCTGCTCATCCAGGCATTCAGGAAGCCCAGACGTGCATAGCCGTTGAAAGCGGGATCGCGCGCCTTATTGAGCTCCCCGATGGTCTTCATGGTCGCGCCGGCGGGCTTGATGGTGTCGTCGTTCCACACCTTCACGCCGACCAGACCCTCTGCGATGTCCTTCATCTCGAGCATCTTGGCGCGCTCGTTCTGCCAGACGGTCCCCAGGAAGACCACGTCGTTCATGCCATAGTCGCGAACGAGGCGGACGATCTCGGGCCAGACGGCAAACGAATAGCCGTGATGGATGACATGGGTCGGCTGCGCCTTGCGGATTGCCAGCGCGTAGGCGCTCACATCGGTCTCGACGAACTTCGTCTGCTGGACGAGGACGATCTTGACGCCGAGTTCCTCGGCCCGCTTGATCGCGGGCTCGATTCCGTCGCGGCCCATGCTGGTGCTGGAATGGACGATCACCACCTTGGCAGGCGTCGAACCGGACGACGATTTGATGTAGTCGACCAGCATCTGCAACTGGGCGCCATAGGTCGCGCCAGTGACGAAGTGATAGGGGAATGCCTTCTCGTCGGCGAGTTCCGACGCGAACGATCCCGACGTCATGAAGATCTTGTAGGTCGAGTTGTTCTCCGGCGAAATCGCCTGGATCATGCCCGTGCTCTCGCCGAACAGATAGTCGACGCGACCCTGCGCCAGCGCCTTCTTGACGTTCGCGACGGCCACGTCGACCTTAAAGGTCGAGTCGTTGATCGTCAGATTAACCTTGCGGCCGCGAATGCCGCCACTCGCGTTGATCCACTTGGCATAGGCGGTGAATCCGTCGCCCTGGGGTTTTCCGCCCTCGGCTGCAGGACCGGTCAGGTCGCAGTGGATGCTCCAGTTGAGGTCGTCCGCCGCCGCGGCCTTGCGGATGTTGAAGGTGCTGACTGCCGCCACTGCGCCAGCGGTTGTCAGGAAGTTGCGTCTGTTGAACATGTGTTTCCTCCTTCTTTATGAGATCTGAACGATCGCTTTATTGTCCATGCGCCGCCCGTGCGGACGGCGAAGGTTTCTCACGCCACGTTGTCGGAACGTGAAAATCTCGTACGCGCACGTTTCCAGAGCTGCGCCAATCCACGCGGCTCGAGAATCAGGAAGGCCACCATGAGCAGCCCGAAGACGGCCTCGCGAAGCGGCACAAGGATCGATGCGATGTCGAACCCGAATGTGCCGCCGACGGCGAGTGCTCCCTCGCGAAGAAACTCAGGCAAGAGGGTCATGAAGATCGCGCCGAGAACAGCGCCCAGCGTCGATCCCATGCCGCCAACGATGACCGCGGAGAGGAAGAAGACCGACAGCAGCAGGCCGAACTGCTCGGGATTTACGAACTGGTTGAAATAAGCGAGCAGGCCACCGGCCACCCCCGCATAGAAAGAGCCCAGCGCGAAGGCCACAAGCTTGTACCAGACAATCTGAACGCCCAGCACCTCGGCCGTGAGGTCTCGTTCGCGGATTGCGATGAAGGCGCGGCCGACGCGTGACCGGATCACATTGACGGCAAACCACGTAGCCACGACCAGGCAGAACAGGATCAGGTAATAGACGCGCGTCTCGTTGTTCAGCGGAAAGCCGAAGACAGTTGCGGGCTGAACGGTCAATCCGACGTCACCCTTCGTGACGCTCTGCCAGTGAACGAAGACGAAGTTCAGGATGAATTGCGCGGCGAGCGTGGCAATCACCAGGTAGAGACCGCGGATCCGCAACGAGGGGAGGCCGAACCCGATCCCGATCACGGCGGCGGCGCAGCCCGCGAGCGGGATGGCGATATAGAAGGGCAGTCCCAGATGGAGTTGCGCCAGCGCAACCGTGTAGGCGCCGACGCCGACAAACGCCGCATGGCCGAGAGACAGCAGGCCGGTATAGCCGGTCATGATGTTGAGGCCGTGGGTAGCGATGATGTTTATGCCGAGGATGCCCGCGAAATACACCCAGTAGCGCGGCGCTACGAGAGGCAGTGCGAGGAGCACTGCGATCAGCAGACAGGACCACAAGAAAGTGCGGCCGAACATCGGAGCAGATGCGGGGACGGCGGGGGTTTGGACGTTGCTCACCATCAGATTCTCTCGATTTCCTTGGTGCCGAACAATCCGGTCGGACGGACGAGAAGCAGAAGCAGGACGAGGATATACGGTGTGATCTCGCGGAACTCAGTTCCGAGCATCCACCCTGTCACTGATTCGAGCCACCCGATGATGAAGCCTGCGACCAGAACGCCGCCGATGGAATTCATGCCGCCCAGGATCACCACAGACAACACGTTGAGGGCGACCAGGCCGAGATGCGGCGTCAGCGTGTTGACGTTCGCCATCAGGATGCCGCTGATGCAGCCGGTGATGGCAGCAATGATCCACGTGAACGCGATGACACGACGGACATCGATGCCCATGGAATAGGCGGTGATCTGATCAGCAGCCGCAGCGCGCAGAGCGATGCCCGCGCGCGAGTAGCGCAGGAATGCGATGAGCCCGCCGACGATCACGACGGCGATCGCAAAAGCGCGCGCCGTCTTGCCGGGAATGAAGATGTCGCCCAGCATCACGGGTGTGCGCGCCAGGATTGCCGGGATCTGGAGATCGTTCGGACCCCAGATCATGCCAACGATCCCACGAATGATGCTGCCAATGCCGAAGGTCACCATCACGATGGCAATAAATGGCCGGCCCATCATCGGCCGCAAGGCCAACCGTTCGATCAAAAGCGCAACCGCAATCGAACCGACGATTGCCACCACGACGCCGAGAAAGATGCCGAGCGAGAAGGTCACGGCAGCGGTGTAGAAGAAATAGGCCGACAGCATCATCATCTCGCCCATGGCGAAATTGAAGGTACGGCTCGACTTGAAGATGACGACGATGCCGAGGGCGATCAGCGCGTAGATACCGCCTGCCGCGATACCGACGGCCGAATATTCGAGGAATGCCGAGAAGGTGTTCACTGGCTGCGCGCTCCCGCGGTGGCTTTTTGCGCCGGAGTGAGCTCGTCGCCCGCTCCGAGATAGGCCTTGATGACCTCGGGGTTGGAACGGACCTCGTCGGGCGTCCCTGACGCGATGGGCTTGCCGAACGAGAGCACCACGATGTGGTCCGATATTCCCATCACCATGCTCATGTCGTGCTCGATCAGAAGAACGGTGGTGTTCCAGTTCTTGCGGACATCCACCACGAACCGGCTCATCTCGCTCTTCTCTTCGCGATTCATCCCGGCGACGGGTTCGTCGAGCAGGAGGATCTTCGGCTTCATCACCAGTGCCCGCGCCAACTCGACCCGCTTCTGCAGCCCGTACGCGAGATCCTCCACCGGATGGTGCTGAACGCGATCGAGTTCCAGCAGGCCGATGATGTCGCGCTGGATTTCCGCTGAAAGCTCGCTTTCCTCACTGCGCGTCAGGCGCAGCCGGAAACCGGCCGACAATACGCCAGACTTCAATTTCGTGTGAGCGCCGAGCTTGATGTTGTCCAGCACGCTCATACCGTGAAACAGCGCAATGTTCTGGAATGTGCGGGACATGCCGCGGTAAGCGCGCTGGTGGGGCCTCAGCCCCGAGATATCTTCCCCATCAAGCGTCACGCGCCCGCTTTGCGGCTTGTAGAAGCCGGAAACCACGTTGAACAGGCTCGTTTTCCCAGCGCCGTTCGGGCCGATGACAGCGGTGATCATGCCGGTCTTGGCATGAACGCTGACGCCGCTCAGCGCCTTGACGCCGCCGAAGGCCAACTGGATATCGTCTACGCGCAGCATCGTCAGCCGCGCCGCTCGAAACCAGCGAAGCCGGTCGCTGGGAAACCTGGTGTGTTCATGTGAAATCCTCCCTTCGACCCCTGCCGATCTCCGCCGGGCTGGTCCAGACAAAAACTCTAACAGTTGTTCGAAAACTTGTCACCATGCCTTATGGATTTCGCCATCGGCGCGCTCATCGTCCTGAAAGGACTGGCTTTCTCTTTTCGAGAAAGGCCGTCATGGCTTCCCGCTTGTCCTCCGAATCGAACAGCAGATAGGCCGCCCGTCGCTCCAGCATCAGCGCGGTGTCGAGGGGAGCGTCGAGGCCGGCATGCAGCACCTGCTTGATCTCGGCGACAGCGAGTGGCGGCATGGCGGCGATCGTGGTGGCGATAGCGATCGCCCGGGCGACCGTGTCGTCATCGGGAGTGACGAGACTCACAAGGCCCGCCTCATAAGCCTCGCGCGCCGACATCGAACTTCCAGTCAGCAGCATGAGCATGGCCCGGTAGCGGCCAATGGCACGGGCAAGTCTCTGCGTGCCGCCCGCGCCTGGCATAATGCCGAGCTTCACCTCCGGCTGCCCGAAAGTCGCTCCTTCACCAGCCACGATGATATCGGCGTGCATGGCGAGTTCACAGCCGCCGCCCAGCGCATAGCCGTTCACCGCCGCGATGATCGGCTTGGGCGAGTGGCGGATGGCTGACCAGTTCAGGTCGTCGTTCCGGCGCATCATCTCGCCCGGACCGATAGACACCATCGAGCGGATGTCGGCGCCCGCCGCGAACGCTTTCTGATCACCGGTGAGCACGATCGCCCGCACTTCGGGATCCTCGGCCATGGCGAGAAATTTTGCGCGCAACTCGCCTCGAAGCTCAGGACTCAGGGCATTGCGTGCCTCCGGCCTGTTCAGGCGCAGGAGCACGACATAGGGCGCGGGCCGCTCTTCCAGGACCAATGACATGGGCGTTCCTCCGGGATCGCATGGTTCTGCCGGTTCACGCCGAGGGGCGTTTCCGCAGTTGAATTCTAACGAGGGTTAGAATATACGGAAAGGAAGGGAGTGCGTCAAAGTCATTCGGTGTGACATGGTCAGCCGGAGATCAATGACGCTGCGCAGCAGCCGGTAGTCTGCGGGAGATCGCCAAATGAACACCCAGCCCAAGAGGCTTCGCCGCTGCCAGCTCGCCGTTCCGGGCTCGAGCGACAAGATGATGGCCAAGGCTGCGGGTATGCAGGTCGATCACATCTTTCTCGATCTCGAGGATGCGGTCGCGCCCGCCGCGAAAGTGCCCGCGCGCGCGCAAATCGTCAACGCGCTCAACACACTCGATTTCGGAACCAGCGTGCGCTGCGTGCGCATCAACGATCTCGACTCTCACTACTGCTACGAGGACATTATCACAATCGTCGAAGGGGCGGGCGCGAACCTCGATACGATTCTCGTTCCCAAGGTCAAATCAGCTTGCGACGTTCGATTCGTCGATCGGTTGCTGTCGCAGATCGAAGGGAAACTCGGGCTGACGCGCCGCATCGGCATCGAGGTCCTGATCGAGGAAGCTGAAGCAATCATGCGGGTAGAAGAAATCGCCGGCGCGTCGACCAGGCTCGAGGCTTTGGTCTTCGGCATGGGTGACTACTCGGCCTCTCAGGGCATCGATCCGCGCGCTATTTCGGGCGACACAGGCTATCCCGGGGATATCTGGCACTACGCGCGCTACAAGATGATCGTCGCAGCCCGCACCTACGGGCTCGATGCCGTCGACGGACCCTTCGTGAATTTCAAGGACGGCGACTATTTCCGCACCGAATGCGTGCGCGCCCAGCAGCTCGGCGCCGTCGGAAAATGGGCGATCCATCCGAGCCAGGTTGCGATCGCGCAGGAGGTCTTCAGCCCGTCGCAGGCTGAAGTCGATCGTGCCTACAAGGCGGTTGCGGCCTATCGCGAGGCGCAGCAACAGGGCCTCGGCGCCATCCAGGTCGATGGCCAGATGGTGGATGTCGCAACCGTCCGCCTCGTCCAGCGCATTCTTGACCGCGCCGAGCAGGCGGGCATCAAACCGTCGGCCGAGAAGTAGGGCAGGGGCATCGTCATGGGGAAAGCGTCCCACGGGAATTTCTTCGAGGATTTCGCGATCGGTCAAGAGATCGTTCACGCGGTACCGCGCACGATCACGCAGGGAGACGTCGCGCTCTATTCAGCGCTCTACGGAATGCGGTTCGCCCTGCAATCGTCCGACGCGTTCGCTCAGGCGTGTTCGCTGCCCCGTGCTCCGATCGACAATCTTCTTCTGTTCCACGTCATTTTCGGCAAGACCGTGCCCGACGTCTCTCTCAATGCCGTCGCTAATCTGGGCTACGCGGAATGTCGGTTCCTCGAGCCCGCATGGCCGGGAGACAGTTTTACGGCTCGTAGCACCGTCATCGGATTGCGCGAGAACGCCAACGGCAAGACGGGTATCGTGTATGTCCGCTCCATGGGCTTCAATCAGCGCGGCGATGCGGTGCTGACCTTCGTGCGTTGGGTGATGGTGAACAAACGGGATGCTGCGGCGCCCGCACCCGAGGTGGTTGTTCCATTGACCGATGCGCAGGTGAATGGCGAGGCGCTCGCGCTCCCGCCCGGTCTGGACTTTTCGACCTATGATGCAGCCGTCGCAGGAAGCGCGTACCGTTTTGAGGATTACGCGGTCGGTGAGCGAATTGACCATATCGACGGCATGACGATCGAGGAGGCCGAGCACCAGATCGCGACGCGGCTCTATCAGAACACCGCAAAGGGTCATTTCGACGCCGTTCTGCAGAAGGCCGGGCGGTTCGGACGCCGCATCGTCTATGGCGGCCACGTCATCTCGCTCGCCCGCTCCCTGTCGTTCAACGGTCTGGCCAACGGTTGCCTGGTGGCAGCCATCAACGGCGGTCGGCATGTCAACGCTGCGGCTGGAGGTGACACGATCTATTGCTGGTCGGAGATCCTGGCAAAGCAGGACTTCCCGGAACGCCATGACATTGGCGCATTGCGGGTCAGAACCATCGCCACCAAGGATCTCGCCTGTGACACATTTCCCTCGCCCGGTGGCGAAGCGGAAGCATCTGTGCTTCTCGATCTCGACTACTGGCTGCTGATGCCCCGCAGCGTTTCATGAACGAACGGCTCGCCCCCACGATGTCAAAGACAAGCCGGCTCGACTTTCCCTGGAAGACGCCGCCTGCCAAAGGCACCGTCACCGAAGTGGCACCCGGTCTGCTGTGGGCACGCCTGCCGCTGCCGTTCCGGCTGAACCACGTGAATGTCTGGCTCATGGAGGACGACGACGGCTGGACGGTGATTGACACTGGCTGTGCGACTCCGGAGCTGTTTTCCGTCTGGGAGACGTTGCTCGCCGGGCCGATGGCGGGTGGTGCTGTGCGCAGGGTTATTGCCACCCACGGCCATGTCGACCATATCGGCCTGTCGGGTTGGATGGTGGATCGGTTCGGCGCAGAGTATGTCGGCACATTCGGCGAATGGATGTGGTCGCGGCTCAGCCACCTGCACGGAGTGCCAGGATCAAGTGCGGCCTATCACTCGTACCTCAAGCGCAACGGCTTCGAGGAAGCCGTGACGGGTGCGATGGCCACAAGCCGCAATCGCTTCATGGACCTGTCTAGCCCGGTGCCTGGATGCATCACGGAGATCCGCGACGGTGGCACGATCAGGTTCGGGAGACGGGACTGGTCGATCATCGTGACTCGCGGCCATACCTTCGAGCATGCCTCATTCTACGACGAGGCATCGGGCATCCTGATTGCCGGCGATCACCTGCTCCCGAAGATATCGCCGGTCATCGCCGTCTATGAGATGACGCCGAAGGGCGACCCCCTGGCGGACTATCTCGCGTCATTCCAGCAGTTCGCGCACATCCCAGCGGATATTCTCGTCCTTCCATCGCATGGGATGCCCTACCGGGGCATCCACGAGCGCATTGAGGAGTTGCGCACCCACCATCGGCTGCGGCTCGATGAAACGGCAGAATTCCTGCGCGAGCCGAAAACCGCCCTCGAGCTGTCGCATGCCATGTTCCCGCATATCGAGGGCCCCGACAATATCGGCTTCGCCCTCGGCGAGACCCTCGCGCACATTAACTGGTTGCTGAATCAAGGGATCGTGAGAGAAGATATCGACCCGAGCGGGCGAGCAATTTTCACGACGCGGGCCTGATAGTTAATCCATCTGTTTCGGCTGCGTGCCGCCATCCGCAAGGTTTGACAATGAAGCAAGCACGTCCGCGCCGCTCCGTCCTTTACGTCCCGGCCGCCAACGCAAAGGCGATGGCCAAGGTCGAAAATCTTGCTTGCGACGCCGTCATCTTCGATTTGGAAGACGCTGTCGCGCCAGCGCTCAAGGCTGAAGCCCGCACCTCGCTGCAATCCTATTTCCGTGAACGCTCTCACGACCCGAAAGAGCGGGTGATTCGCATCAATGCGCTTGCCAGCGCCTGGGGCGCAGAGGATTTGGCCGTGGCGGCGGCAAGTTCGCCTACCGCGATCCTTCTCCCAAAGGTGGAAACGGCCGAACAGGTTCTGGCTGCCCGCTCCGCGCTCGATGCTGCCGGGGCCACGGCCGTCAGGCTCTGGGCCATGATCGAGACGCCCCTGGGCATCGTCAATATTCGTGAAATTGCGGCCCTTGGCGCACATGAGAGCGTCGGGCTCGAATGCTTCGTTGCCGGCACCAACGATATTGCAAAGGAAACCGGACTTTCCATTCCCGCAGGACGCGCAACGATGGTGCTCTGGCTGGCCCAGGTGGTGATCCACGCCCGCGCCTTCGGCATCGATATCCTTGATGGCGTCTACAACGATTTCCGCAACCAGGACGGCTTCCTGGCCGAATGTGCCCAAGGGGCTGAGATGGGGTTCGACGGGAAGACGCTGATCCATCCCACGCAGATCGAGCCGGCCAACGGCGCGTTTTCGCCGAGCGAGGCGGCGATCGCGGAGGCCCGTGCGGTCGTTGCCCTCTTCAGTGCGCCTGAGAATGTGCGAGAGGGCGTCCTGACCCTGAATGGCAAGATGGTCGAGCGACTTCATGCCGACATGGCCCGGCGCACGCTTGCAAAAGCCGGACTGCCGCTGGAGGGCTAGTACAGCTGCTGGCCTGGGCAGCCATTTTCGAAAACCAGCGCGAGGATCGGCCACGTGGCTAGCTCTGGTCTGCACGATAACGCCTACCGGGCGTCGTTTCGGGGCTGATTTCGAGCAGAATGTCCAATTGTGAGCCAAGTTTGCCTTGAGTTTTGCCTTTACGTCACTCTGCTGACCACTAGGATACCGAACAGGGAGATCCTGATGCGCATGAAGTTCGGTTTGACGTTCGCCGTCGCCCTTTTGTCGAGCGGTCTTTCCGCCCACGCAGCCTGCGAGTCGAAGCTGGCGTCTCCGCCGCTCATCGAGGGCGGAAAACTTGTGATGTCGATCAACCCGGTTCTTCCACCGATGCAGTTCGTCGATGAGAAGGGCGTCCTGCAGGGGTTGAATGTTGAACTTGGCAATGAGATCGCCAAGCGTCTTTGTCTCGAGCCGGTTTTCATCAAGATCGATTTTCAGGCCATGGTGCCGGGCCTGCAGGCGAAGAGATGGGACCTTATCAACACGGGTATCTTCTGGACGGATGAGCGCGCGAAGATCATGTATCTGGTCAATTACGGCGCGCAGGCTGTCAGCGTTCTGACCGAACCGGGCAATGCCAAGAAGATCCTCAAGCCGGAGGATCTGGCTGGCAAGTCGGTGGCGGTCGAAATCGGGACCTACGCGGAGCGCCGTCTCAAGCAGTTCAGTGACGATTTCGTCAAGCAGGGGATGAAGCCCGTGGACGTGCGCAGCTTCAATACAGGAGCGGAGGGCTACCAGGCCCTGGGGTCGGGCCAGGTTGACGCGGCCATGAGCATCGATACGACCGCGGCCGAAATGGTCAAGAGAGCGAACTTCGCCTGGCCCATGAAGGGGATTGGCGGATCGCCGATCGCGTTCGCAGCGGGAAACAAGCAGATCGCGGAAGCCGTTGCGGGTGCGCTCCAGGAACTGCGCGCCTCGGGGGACTACGCGAAGCTTTTTGCAAAATACGACTTCGCGGAATTGCCCGAGCCGACATTCACCATCAACGGACCCGGACCGCTCTAGCCACCGCGCGGCAGCGTCGTGAAGGGTTTCAACGTCGAGTCGTTCCTGAATTACCTTTACAGCCCCTATCTCATCGGGGGTGCTTGGACGACGATTTGGCTTACAGCCGTCTCGATCGCCGGCGGGTTTGCGCTGGGGGTCGTCATTGCGTTGATGCGGATGTCGCGCTCAAGGGCCGCCTCAAACGCAGCGGTCTTCTACATCTGGCTGTTTCGCGGCACGCCCCTGCTGATCCAGCTCATCATCATCTACACCGGCCTTCCGCAGCTCGGGCTGCGATTCAATGTGATTCAATCGGCATTGATCGGATTGATTCTGAATGAAGCGGCCTATCTTGCCGAAATTGTCCGTGGCGGATTTCTCTCCATCCCGAAAGGTCAAATCGAGGCCGCAAGATCGCTTGGGCTTACAAAACTTCAAACGCTGTTCAAGGTCACTGGCCCTCAGGTCATCCGCACGATCCTGCCGCCTCTGGGAAACAGCGTGAACGGCCTGCTGAAAGCGACCTCGATCGCCTCCGTGATTTCAATGGAGGAGTTGCTTCGCCGTGCGCAGGTGCTCATCCAGGTGAGGTTCGAGGTGCTGGAGATCTTCAGTGTCTGCGCCATCTACTATCTGGTCATTACGTCTCTCTGGCAACTGGTTCAGACGCGGATCGAACGCCGCTTCGGCCGGGCGTACGCGTTGCCGCCAGAACGCTGATGGGTGTGTTTAATCGTCGAGCCAAGATCGCCCCAGTCTATGCGGGAGGCGCGCGCCGCCCGCGATTCGAAACAGCACTTTTCCGGGGGTGACCACGATGCCGTCCAGGGCGCGGGCATAGATGGTCCCGGTCTGGCGGGCGTAGACGGGCATGCGGGACAGGGTGAAGTCAGCTGCGGTCGGATCAATCACGTCGCAGATGTGATCGCCCGGCGTGACCTCCTCGCCAGCCTTACGGTGGAAGACTGTAAAACCCGGAGCCGGGGCGTAACCGACGTCCATGCCCTCAACATCGACGCAGTCGCATTGAGATGGGGGCAGAGGTGGCGCGTCGCCCGAAAGCACTCCCCGTCGCCGCAGGAAATTCAGGAGATTGAGCGCATCGAGAGAGCCATGCGCGTCATCGCAATCATGGCGGCCCCGCATTTCGATCATCGCCGTTTGACACGCATGGGGAATTGACGCGGCAGGCCATGCGGCCGCCAATCGCGGCCACAAACCACCGACGACGCCCGCGAAGGTCCTGGACGGCACATAGGGGTCAAGCGATACGATCGCGCGACATCCGATATCCCGGCCGAGATCTTCCAGCGCCGGCCAGTCGAAGGCGTTGATGTACATGAACATCGTCGCCTCCATGTCAGTGTGCAGGTCGAGGCAGACATCCGCATCGATAGCGCGGAGCAGAAGATGCTTGCGCAGGCTGAGCCATTCGGATGTCTCAGGGATTTCGCCGAGCACAGACAGAGCTGCTGCGCGGATGAGCCTGACGTTCTCGGCGCTGTTATCTCCGAGCACCCCTGCCACCAGGCCAGCAACATCGGGGCTGATGTCCAGATGCTCACGATTGAAGTTTACCAGACTTTGCGTTTCGAAGCGGCCCATCTGATCGCCGGCCGAGAATTGTCCCAGACCGATGGGATTGGCCAGAGGCGCGAGGATGATCTCCCCACGAATGGTGCCGGCTTCAACTTCTCGATCCAGAAGGCCGCGAAGGTGGTGCAAAGCCAGCGTTCCCGTCATCTCGCCCGCGTGCAGCGCCGCCTGGATGTAGATCTTTGGACGGGCGCCTTCCTCGCCATAGTGCAGAAAAGTCACATGCTTCGATGCGCCAATATAGTTTGACGCAAGTTCCTGCTGGACGAGTCGCGCAGACATTGAAGGGCCTCGTTATGAAAGTTCGAGAGGATGTGGCGGCTAACGGTCTGCCTGCTGATCCCATAGGAAAGGCCCTAACCTTTCCTGTAAAGGCCCAAAGCCGACGTTGCCGACGTCTCTGCGCAATCTTCTCGAGACAAGAGGCTGAGACACGCGCAGCCTTGTCTCTTGCCTACGCCCTCGACGTCGTTAGGGCTCAAGGAGAAAATTGGGCGGCATCGCCGATCGCCGTGTCGTCCTATCGGAGATCAGTCGACACCATCACCGAAACGCGGCATTGCCAAATAGGAGTTGCGCTCATTAGATATGACTTCTGGTCATGATCGAGACATTGCAGAATGAGCCAAATGCCGTCGCTGGCGGGACTGAAAAGTTTCGAGGCCGCCGCCCGCAACAAGAGTATGACGAAGGCTGCGGCCGAATTGAACGTCACGCAAGGGGCGATCAGTCGCGCGATCGGGTCGCTGCAGGCTGATCTCGGATTTCCCTTGTTTTCTCGCACCCGTCCGGTCCTGGAATTGACTCCCCTTGGCGAGACAGTCTTCGCGGAGCTGCAATATTCTTTCGATCGAATCAAGAACGTCCTCGCGCGGATCCAGAACGAGCAGAACGGGAGAGCCCTGCATATCAATGTGCTGCCGACATTTGCGCTTCGGCTGCTTATCCCGCGGCTGCCACGGTTCAGGGAACAATATCCGGATATGCAGGTCGACGTCGTGGTGGGCGAACAGGCCATCGATTTCGCGGCGGGCCCGGTCGATGTGGCCATCCGCTACGGGACGGGCGACTGGCCCAGAACCAAATCCTACCGCATCCTCGACGAGGAGCTGATCGTCGTCTGCGCTCCGTGGCTCCTCGAAGAGCGGGCGGAGATCGATCCCACGCAGCTGAGGCCAGGTCAGTTGATCCGCCACACAACCCGGTTGATGGCATGGTCGGAATGGTTCGAGAGTCTGAATGTCACTCCGCCCATTCCTGCGGGACTCGGATTCGAACATTTTTTTATGGTGATCGAGGCTGCGACCGTGGGGATCGGCTTTGCGCTGCTTCCGCGTTTTCTCATCCGCAAGGAGCTTGCTGACGGCGCTCTTGTCGTCGCCTCTCCTCATACTTTGAGACGTGAGCAGGGGTACTTCTTCCTATGCAGTCAGGAGCGCCTGCTCGACCCGAAGATCGTTGCTTTTCGCCAATGGCTGCACGCGGAATTGCAGGACCCTGATATCTGATCCACCTCTCCGCGCCGCCACCGTTTGAAGATCAGGCGCCTCGCTTGCCCTCCGGAAACAGACACAAAAAGCGTCGCTTGCGTTGTGAGGAGAGCTCATGATAATCGTTGACCATGCGTTAGCTCGGCTTTGGTCGGCTCGAGCGCAAAGATCCGCGTTTTTGTCCACCGCAGCAGAAGTTTATCACTCATGGCGTCTCCGTCCCCGCAGGTCGTTTTCATCACCTCGCCGCTGGAGAGCGAACACGTTGAATACATCAGGCAGTCATCGCCTGCCGGCGTCGAGGTGGTCTTCGAACCGGACCTGCTCCCTCAGACCCGCTACATCGCCGATCACAAAGGTCGGGACGACTTCAAGCGAACCGCACTGCAGGAGCGCCGCTGGCGCGAAGCTCTGGGGCGTGCCACGATCCTCTGGGATTTTCCGACCGGCCGCGAAGGGGAGCGAGGATTAGCGCTCGCTCCAAACGTCGAGTGGGTGCAGACCACGAGCTCCGGTGTGGGACAGCATATTCACGCGTTGGGCCTGGCCGAGAGTAACATCGTGGTCACCACCGCACGGGGAGTCCACGCCGATCCGCTCGCCGAATTCGCCTTGTTCATCATGTTGGCGCACGTCAAGGATTTGGCGCGCCTGCAGCGTGAACAGTCGGCGCGCCGATGGGAGCGCTATTGCTGCAGTGAGCTCAGTGGCAAGACTTTGACGATCATCGGTGCAGGACAGGTTGGAGCGCGTGTCGCCTCCCTGGCCCGGGCATTCAACATGGACGTCAGAGCCGTCGTCAATTCCCCATCGCCCGAGCGTCGCGCGGAGCTTTTTGCCAGCGAGGTTTTCGGTCAGGCGGATCTGGCCAAGGCTGTGACGGGAGCAGACTATATTGTTTTGGCCACCCCGCACACGCCGCAGACCGACAAGATGATCGACGCGAGCGTCTTCGCCGCCATGAAGCGCGGGGTCGTTTTCATCAATATCGCGCGCGGTCAGGTGGTCGATGAGGCGGCAATGATCGAGGCTCTCAATAGCGGTCACATCGGCCTGGCCGGCCTCGATGTCGCTGCTACAGAACCGCTGCCGCCCGGTTCGCCGCTCTGGTCCATGCCCAATGTTCTCATCAGCCCTCATTCGGCCAGTACTGCACCGAGCGAGAATCGGAAAATTGTCGAGATCTTCGTTAAAAATCTCGGGCATTTCATGAGCGGCGAACCGAATCGCATGATCAATGTGCTCGACAAGGCGAGAATGTATTAAATCATGGCGGGCCCGGACTTGACGCTTAGGGTGGAGCTCTGGAGACGCGGCGCAAGTGCCGCAATCTGCAGCCGTCCGACACCCATCACCAAAGACATGATTCATCAGAGGAGCGCATCGATGAAGGCCTATTCGAGGATCGCCAGTGCTGCGGCGTTGGCTGCGTCGACGTTCTTGTCCGCGCCGAGCTGGGCTCAGGATGCCAAGCCCCAATACGGCGGCGAACTTGTGCTGACGGGTCAGCTTGACAAGACCATGTTCCCCGGCCGCAACACCGATGCGGGTGGCATGGATGTCTATTTAAACTCCTGCGAGAACCTGGTCGAGATGACGGGAGACCGTGTCATTCATCCGATGCTCGCCAAGAGCTGGACGACATCGGCTGACCAGAAGAAGGTCACCTTCAAGCTCAACGAGGGCATCCAGTTCCACGACGGCACGCCCTTTAATGCCGAGGCAGCGGCGTTCGTCTACAATGAAGCGCTCGCCAAGAAATTTCTTTACGTGAGCCTTCTCGAGGGCCTCGAGAAGGTGACGGCCGACAGCGAGTATGAGGTGTCGTTTCATCTGACGACGCCCTCGGCTGCGCTTATCCCCAATCTCGCGTACCGGACCATGTGTATCTTCAGCCCCACGGCCTACAAGGCCAAGGGGGAAGAGGGTCTCGGCAGCAACATCATCGGCACCGGGCCGTTCATCCAGACGGAATACACAAAGGGTGAATACGCGCTTTTCAAGCGCAACGACAAATATTGGCAGAAGGGCAAGCCCTATCTCGATAGCATCCGCATTCTCTTCGTTCCCGATGTGTCGACCCGCGTGGCGATGCTCGAGAGCGGTGAAGTGGATCGCGCATTCGGAGTTCCCGACTTCGACGTGCCACGCCTGTCAACTGAGAGCACGCTCAAGGTCAACACGCTGCCGAGCCTGCAGCAATATTACGTGGTCATCAACAACCTGACCAAGCCGCTCGATGACCCGAAGGTCCGTCAGGCGCTGAACTACGCGATCGACAAGGCCGGCATCGTCAAGTCTGTGTTCGCCGGAACCGGAGCGACGCTGTCGCAGGCCCCCACGCTGACGCCAGGTGTCTTCGGGTTTGCGGATATGCGTGAGCCCGGCAAGGACACGATTTTCGCTTTCGATCTCAACAAGGCGAAAAGCCTGCTGAAGGAAGCCGGCTATGAGGACCGTAACGGCGACAAGTTCGTCGAGAACGCGCAGGGAACGCCGCTTTCGCTGAAACTCTGGACCCGCAAGTCCGGCAAGGGCGAGTATCAGATTGCGCAGCTTGTGCAGAGCTTCCTCGAGAAGCTCGGCATCAAGGTGGAACTGACCGTTCTGGAAAGCGCGACATTCAGCGCCTCTCTGTCGCTCGGACCGAAAGAAGCAAAGTATGATCTGGCGCTGCTCGGATGGACCATCCCGACTGCGGATCCCGACGAGCCGATGATGTACATGACCCATACCAAAGCCTGGAAGCCTGCCGGCGCGAACCGGATGTTCTTCTCGAACCCCGAAACAGACCGGCTTGCCGAACTCGCCCATGCGGAGGGTGACGAGACCAAACGCGCCGGCTATGTTCGCTCATGGATGGCTGAACTCCTGAAGCAGGCGCCGGTCATCTATCTCCCCACGTCGAACCTGACAGAGGCTGTTCGGACTTACGTTCATGGCGGTCAGTATCTTCCAGCCGGAACCTATGTGGGCAGTTCGGCCTGGATCGATCAGGCGGAGAAGAAGAAGCAGGGAATTACCCGCTAGGGGCACTGCCGGATGACGCGATGGTCGCCTGGCCCATGAGGCTGCGTGGCCATCGCTATTTTTTAGACTGCGTTCGCGACCCTTGATCACTCCGAGGCGGAGGTGGGTTTTGTATCACCCGATCCGCGCGACAATCTTCCCGCCACCTGGGAGGGCCAAAAGACAGGACTCGCCATGGCGAGAATGATCCTCAATCGCTTCATCTTCATGATCTTCGCCGGTCTCCTGCTTCTCACATTCCTGTTCTGCCTGTTTCACGCGATCCCGGGAGATCCCGCACGCTTGATCGCCGGTGACAGCGCGCCGGAAAACCTCGTCCAGAGCATCCGGGTCGCCTACGGTCTCGACCAGCCTCTCATGACGCAATACACGACCTATATGGCCAAGGTCATGACGGGTGACTTCGGGCTTTCGAACTTCTCGCGGCAGCCTGTGCTCCAGATAGTCGGCCCGCGTCTTCTGAATACCGCAAAGCTTGCTGCCTGGTCCATGCTGCTCGCCATGACGGTAAGCCTGATCCTCGGCTGTCTGTCCGCGACCTATTGGAACCATCCCGTTGATCGTGGCATCACCGCATTCTCGCTGGTCGGGATCTGCACCCCGATCTTCGTCACGGGTATTCTGGCGATCTATCTGTTCGGCGTTCACCTGCGGTGGCTGCCGATCGGGGGCATGACGACCTGGAAGCACTACATCATGCCTGTCGCCACGCTTGGTCTCGCACAGGCAGCAGGCTTCACGCGCATGGTGCGCGCCTGCATGATCGACGCGCTCGGGCGCGATTTCGTCACGACGGCTCGCTCCAAAGGCGTGCCCGAGCACGTCATCGTCTTCAAGCACGCGCTCCGCAATGCGCTGTTGCCGATTATCACGCTCTTCGGCCTTGGCCTTGGGCATACACTCGGCGGCGCCGCAGTGGCTGAATCCATTTTCAACTGGCCGGGTCTGGGGCGCCTCATGGTGGATTCCATCCTGACGCGCGATCTTCCCCTGACACAGGGCTGCATCTTCTTTTTCGCCATGCTGTTCATTCTGGTGAACCTGATCGTGGACCTCCTCTATCGTTGGGCGGACCCGAGGATGGCCAATGAGTGATGCAACCACCCAGTCCAGCGGGAGGTGCTGACAATGGAATTCTTCAAGCGCTACGCGAGCGACAAGGTCGGGCTGTTCTTTGGTGTGTTGCTGCTCATCTTCTATTTCGTCGCTCTCACCGCGCAATGGATCACGCCCGCAGATCCGTTTGAGACAAGTCTGTCTGAGGGACTCCAACCGCCGTCTGCCGCGCACTGGCTGGGAACCGACCAGTTTGGACGGGATACGTTGTCGCGCGTTATTCTGGCGACCCAGGTGACGGCAAAGATCACGACGGTGGCGCTTTTGTTCTCGCTGCTGCTAGGGGTGCCGATCGGCATGATCGTGGGATATCGCGGTGGACTTGCGGATGCCGTGGTGATGCGCATCACCGATATGATGCTCATCTTTCCGACCATTATGCTGGCCATCGTGATCGTCGTCGTTGTCGGTCCATCAGAAAGCGGCGTCGTCGTCGCCTTGGGATTGTCGCAACTTCCGAATTTCATTCGGATCGCGCGCAGTGCCGCGCTCTCGGTGAGGCGAGAGCTTTACGTGGAAGCAGCTGTCTCTGCGGGTGCTGGCTGGCCGGACATTTTGCTGCGGCATGTGCTTCACAACATTTCCGGGCCGGTGATCGTCAAAGCGACGCTTGCACTGCCGGGGTTTGTGCTGGGCGCATCGTCGCTCAGCTATCTGGGACTTGGTGTTCAGCCACCCACGCCTGAGTGGGGTCAGATGCTTCACGAGGCGAAAGACTTCCTCACCAGCGCGCCTTATCTCATCGTGGGTCCGGCGATCGCGTTATCGATTTTCGTGCTATCGGCCAATATGGTCGGCGACAGCCTTAACGAAAGCCTCGATCCCAAGCTGAAAGGCCGCCGCTTGAAGCGCATCTTGCCCCGCCTCAATCGCAAGAAGGCGATGTCGTGAACAATTTGCTGGAGATCAACGACCTGCGGGTCAATTTCATGACCGAGAGCGGCGTCGCACGGGCAGTCGACGGTATCAATATCACAATCGCTCCAGGCCGTACCCTGGGCGTTGTCGGAGAAAGCGGCTGCGGCAAATCTGTTACCTCGCGGGCCATCCTGGGCCTCGTGGACTCACCCGGGTGGATCGAATCCGGCGAGATCATGTTCAACAGCCGCAAGGGTGTCGTAGACCTCGCCCAGTTGCCGCGTAACGGCCGCCAGATCAATGCCATCCGAGGCTCCGAGATCACGATGATCTTCCAGGAGCCCATGACCGCGCTGAACCCGGTGTTGACAATCGGCGATCAGATCACCGAGCCGCTGCTTCTGCACGAGAAGATCTCGCGCAAGGAGGCCAAGGAGCGCGCTATCGCGAGCCTGGCGGCTGTCGGAATCTCAGCGCCTCGGCAGCGGTTCGATGAGTATGCCCATAACCTCTCTGGCGGCATGCGCCAGCGGGCGATGATAGCCATGGCTCTGGTGTGCAATCCATCGCTTCTGATTGCCGACGAGCCGACCACTGCGCTCGATGTGACCATTCAGGCGCAGGTTCTCGACCTGATGAATGAGCTGCGCCAGCAATTTGCCGGTGCCATCATGTTCATCACACACGATCTCGGCGTTGTCGCGACGATGGCGGACGATGTCATCGTCATGTATCGCGGCAAGATCGTGGAAAGTGCGTCCGTCCGCGATCTCTACCGAAATCCGTTGCACCCCTATACCCAAGGGCTCATGCGCTCTGTTCCGTCCATCGTCAATCGAGGCGAGACCCGCCTCCAAACGATTGAAGGCTCGGTTCCTCGCCCCACCGAGTTCATCCGGGGCTGCGCCTTCGCGTCGCGATGTGCCAATGTCATGCCCGTCTGCCGCGAGTCGGTGCCGGCTCTTGCACCTGTGTCTGGGCCTCACAAGGCTGCCTGTTTCCTCCACCACTCCATCTCCGAGGAGCGCGCAGATGCTGCCTGATGACGTGCTGATCCAAGTCAAGGGTTTGAGGAAGTACTTTCCCGTCAGAAAGGGCATGTTCGGTTCAGTGACCGCCCACATCAAGGCTGTCGACGGTGTCGATCTCACGATCAAGAAGGGTGAAACCATCAGTTTGGTCGGCGAGAGCGGTTGCGGGAAAAGCACGACTGGTCGTTCAATCATGCGACTGATTGAACCGACCGGTGGCGAGGTTCTGTTCCGGAGCCAGGTCCTCGGTGGTGCCGATGGTCAGGAGGCCGTGGTGGATGTGGCGACTCTGTCGGCTGGCAGCGTCAAGGCGCTCCGTCGTGAGATGCAGATCATCTTTCAAGATCCCTATTCCTCGCTCGATCCGCGTATGACGGTCGGCGAGCTGATCGGCGAACCGCTGCGCGTTCAACTCGCGATCAGCCGCAAGGAGCGTGATGAAAGGGTGGTCCGACTGCTGGAGGCGGTTGGCCTGGGTGCCGATCATCGCAGGCGGTTCCCACACGAATTCTCCGGAGGGCAGAGGCAGCGGATCGGCATCGCACGTGCGCTTGCCCTCAATCCGCGTTTCATCGTGGCCGACGAACCAGTCTCCGCCCTCGATGTCTCGATCCAGGCCCAGGTCGTCAATCTGTTGCAGGACCTCCAGGCTGAACTCGGGCTGACCTATCTGTTCATCGCTCACGATCTGTCAGTGGTGCGCCATATCAGCGATCGTGTCGCCGTCATGTATCTTGGCAAAATCGTCGAGATTGCAGATGCCGACGAGCTTTTTTCACACCCCAGGCATCCGTACACGGAGGCGTTGCTGTCTGCCGTGCCAGTGGCGGACCCTGATTTCGTTCGCAACCGTATCCGTCTTCAAGGGGATGTCCCCAATCCCAGCGCGCCGCCGTCGGGTTGTCCATTTCATCCGCGTTGCGCTTATGCGGTGGACCGGTGCAAGGCCGAGATTCCCAGCCTTCGCGAAACGTCCCCCGGACATCAGGCGAGTTGCCACCGCGTAGAAGAACTTGATTTGAGCGGGGTCGATACGCGCTACGCCGCTGCGTGAGCCGCGCCTCAGCAGTTCTCATCTCACCTTACAGTGTCACTTTGAGGCCGAGTGTCAGCATCAGCGTGTCGAGACCGCCACCGGCTGCGGGTTTTCTGTATCGTGCGATCGCGTTCGTATCGCCATCGTATAGGGTCGAACCACCATAGGCGTTAAAGTGCGTTTCGTAATCGGCCTTGGCGGTGACAGAGACTGAGTTAGTGAGCGCATATTCTGCGCCCAGCGTCACTCCAATCATCCAGCTCGGCGCAAACCTCTCCGTGAAAACGATGTTGCGCAGGTTATGATGATCCTTGTCGCTGGCAACGACGAACGGACTGGCGATCAGTTCACCCGTCACCGTCCACGGGCCGTTTGCGTAGGCCGCGGCAATTCCGAGATAGGGAGTATGCCACCATTGCTGGTAGGCGATGCTGAGCTTGTCTGCTGGAAAGTCACCGGTGACATTGCGAAAGCCGTTACTGTCGGAATAAATGTATTGGCCGCCATAGCTGTTCATCTTGAAGGTGGTAAAGCGATATCCCAGTAGGCCGCTGAACGTGAACGGACCCGTTGCATAGACGCGGAGTGCCCCGCTTACATCCAACTGGAACGCCTTCGGGAGCCGCGTGTCATCGGAATGCGACCAGTGGCTCCACGTGTCGAATCCCTCATAGCCCCGCAACCAATCGAAATCGTCCATGACGGTATCGGAGGAAACGACCGCCCAGCCGCCGAGGCGCACAGACAATCCATCATGCGGCGTGAAGGCGACCCGACCGGCGAGGACGGCGGCGTTGTCAATCTGCCAGTTCAATTGGCTGACTTTGCTGCCGTCTCCCGGAATGTTGTAAACATACTCGTAGGCGGTTCCGGAGAGGTGCCCGCCGTGCAATTCGATCGAGAAGCGCGGAGCAGGCGCGGGAAGGCTGGTCTGCAAGAATGCCGGATCAGCCGCGTAGGTGGATGTCGGTGTGAGGGCGCCTGCAGCCAGCAGGATGGCACTGTGAAAAATCAATGGCGAAACGTGAGCCGACTGGGCCAATGCTGACACTCCAGAAAAACGCGCCCGGATCCTGGCGAGCGAACGCCTCCATTTCCGAGGGCTCATCCCCAACCAAGAAAAAATTCCTTGATCTGAGAGCGGGACCACGGCCTTTCGATCGAACGAGTGTCTTTATGGCGGCTTGGCGGCCGGTTCACAACTCCGACGCGGTTAGTCCACTGCAGCAGGGTTACCATAGGGTGTCCCGGCAAGGTTATCGGAATGTGAAGGTGTCAAACGGGATCAGCAGGACACCGATGAGGCCTGGCATTTGAGGCAGGCCTGGCGCGACAGCATACGCCAGACATCCGATCGGCGCGGGCGTCAGGCGAATAATTGGCAGGCTGCAACGCTGAGAGAGGTGATGCCCAAAAGGAAGATAATAAACCAGCGGGGGCAGGAATCTTTGTGGGCGTTGACCATGATTACCTTCCTTGCCGCGAGCCTCGGCGACCGCGCAATAGGATCCTAGCGGTACCATCAACTCAATTGTAAGACAATTTTTGCGAACGGACCTCCGTCTTGCTGAAATACCGGGCATTCTGCCTCCTAGGAAATTTGACTGGCAGCCTTTCCCTGTTGCAACGCGTCTTACGGCCGGCGAGCGTGAACTGGACTCACACGTGTTGTCGATCGTGGTTTACCCAATTTCCCATGGTCTCACGCCGCAATATGAAGCATCAAGGTTGCATCGGCGCTTAGGCGCGCGGGCTCTCCGCTGGGGTGAAAGTCACATGGATCTGCGTTGCCTTAGACTTGGTGCAGCATCGCTCGGCGCCCTGCTTTTCGCCATCGCCTGGTCGGCAACCGCGGGCGCTCAACAGCAACCGGCCGTCGTCGATCACATGCCGCCCGGCATGACGGCTGAGAACTACAACGCCATGGTGCAGGATATTGCGCGCGCGACGGCCGAGCACATTCGGGCGGACAGGGTTCTGGACGCGCAGCCCCCCAATTCCGTTGCGTTGCCGCGGCAGGGGGACAGCGTCGCGGCCGGTGGCGAGAGCGCCTTGCTGCAGATAGACCAGATGGTTGATCGTCTCGCGCAGATATGGTCGTCGTTCAATGCAAGCGCGACGTACAGCCGTCTGAGCGCCCAGTTGCAGATGGACGGTTACCGCAGCGGCCAGTCGCTTTTTGGGTTGCTTTTTCTGGGTATCGCGATCGGCGTCATCTTCGAGGCAGCGAGTGGTTGGCTCATCGGCGTCATTGTACGAAGATGGCTGCGCCGGCAAGTCGGTTCCGTGTCGCTTCTTCCGCGTGTTGCCATCTCAGCAATGCTGGATGGGTTGACGCTCGTTCCTCTCGCGATCGTGCTCTATGGGTTATCAACCTACCTCGTCGTGAACGGAACACTCCAGGAGACAGTCGCCTATATTGTGCTGGGCAATGCATTGATCTGGCGCGCATCCGCAATGGTCCTGCGGATCTGGCTAAGACCGATGGCTCCTGAGATCAGAATTGTCGCCGTGACAGACGCGGACGCGCGACGCCTCTACGTGGCACTCTCGTTGGGCGTGCTTTTCTATATGATCGGCCGCTCGCATATCCGGATTCTGATGGCGACCGACTTTCCGACTGATACCATCGTGGTAGCCGGGTTCGCTAACAACATCCTCTACACGATCGTCGATCTTTCCGTGATATTGGCGATCAGGCATCCGATGGCACGGTGGCTTGAATCGCTGGTCGATGAGGTGAACCGAGGATGGGGTCACTCCAAGCGCATGTTGGCGCGCAACTGGTTCATTTTCGGCATTGCACTCGATGTAGCGATGTGCGTCGCGATCGCTCAAGGCTTGCTGGCCGGCAACCTGAACGTCGGTGGCGGTATCTCGACATTTCTGGATCTTCTGATTTCGCTTATTCTCATTGAGTCCCTGGGCGATTTTGTTACAACGCATCGCAAGGCGACGCTTGCGTTACAGGCAGCGGATTTTCAATCCGATCTCACCATCGTTGCGACTCGTTGCTTGCGGACGGTACTCTGGATTGCCGTGTGCTCTGGCATTGCCGAGATCTGGCTGCTCGATATTTTCGGAGTTGTTGCGCCAACCGAACGCTTGGCGTGGGAACACAACGTGAGCAAGGCAGTCCTGGCAACCACGGCTGCCTATGTGACATGGGAGTTCGCGTGCTATCTCATGGCCCGCCATCTCCCCCCGACCGCTCGCTTTGCCCCGGCTCCCGACGGCCAAGTACCAACACGTCTTGCCACGTTGTTGCCTCTCGCGCGGGTGACACTGGGCATCGCGATCAGCGTTTTGACGATCCTCGTTGTTTTGTCGGAACTCGGCGTCAACACGGCCCCATTGATCGCCGGTGCCTCAGTCTTCGGCCTGGCGCTGTCGTTTGGCAGCCAGACCTTGGTCAAGGATATCATCTCAGGGGTGTTCTATCTCACCGACGACGCCTTTCGGCTTGGTGAATATATTGACTCTGGGAAGGCGAAAGGAACCGTGGAGGGATTTACCCTTCGGTCGATCAAGTTGCGTCATCAGAACGGTCAGCTCCACATTGTTCCTTTCGGGGAATTGGGATCGATCACCAATTTCAGCCGCGACTGGATCACGGTAAAGTTCAATCTCCGGCTTGACCGCAATGTCGACCTCGAAGTCGTGCGAAAAGTCGTCAAGAAGATCGGTCAGGACATTCTCGATGATCCGGAGGCCGGGCCACTTGTCATCGAACCGCTCAAAATGCAGGGCATTGCGGAGATTAACGACGCCGCGTTGGTGGTTCGCTTCAAGTTCACATCAAAACCCGGAAAATCAGCCACGGTCCAGCGGATGGCAATGAAAAGAATATACGAACGGTTTCCTGAAATGGGGATCAATTTTGCCGGTACGGCAGCCCCAGTGCCGATCGCGTTGAAGACCGTTTGACTTCTCCACGTCTGCAGACTCGGGTGGCGCGTTAGGCTTGCATCTGTGCATGAGTTGATGAGCGTTCTGCGCCGCGCGTCTTCAAGATCCGACGCCTAGGATCAGTACCTCGCAGCAGTCGTCCCAGTGCATCGCCTTGGGTACGGACGTACCAGCGTCCTAACCGATCAGTCTTGAATATTCTGCCTCTGTAACGCCGTAGCAGCCTCCGGCGATCTGTTCGAGCTTGTCCCGCTTGAGGATGCGCACTTGCCCCCGCGTCGCCTTGATGAGGTGCATTCCCTCAAGAAGATGGATCGCTTCGGTGACCCCCGAGCGCCTCACTCCTAACATCAGTGAGAGGAACTCGTGTGTAAGAGCCAAGTCGTCATCCGACGACCTATCGTGACACATGAGCAGCCAGCGAGCCAATCTCTCTTGAAGATTATATCGTCCATTGGCCAGGGCGGTTTGTGAAAGCTGGGTCATGGCGACGTGGACATATCGCATGAGAAACGGCCGAAGCGTCTTGCTTTCGTCCATGGCCTGCGTGAGCCGATCGGTGGGCATCCGGAAGCCTGAGCCTGCAATCTGCATAAAAGTCATGTTTGTCGACTGGGTCACCCCAAGAATAGCGGATTTTCCCGCCAATCCATCCCGTCCGACATGGGCGACTTCGACTTTCTCGTCATCCAGCGCGGCGGCGATGATTGAGCCGAGGCCCTCCTCAAGGAACCAGACATGGTGGAAGGGAATGTTCTGGTGAACCAGGACCAGGCGGAGAGGTAGGTCGACCCGCTCGAGAAAGGGTTGGATACGGTCAAAATCGCCCGGCGCCATTCGCTGGAGAAGGCGGTTCTGAACCGTTACCTGGGTAGGAACGCGCATGGCTCTTCCTTCGAGCAACAGAGGAAGGAGTCCGGCCGCAAGCTGCGACAAGATGCCTATGGCCCACCATGGGCAGATTTTGCATCGAATAAGCCGCTGGTACGAAAGCGCACGATCCGCGCAGAAAAAACTGCGCCAATCCGTCCGGCCTGTTTGGGAGATTTTAAAACTGTCGCGCGGCCCGGGCTCTGCCAAAAGCCTGCAAACGCTATGCCAGCACGATGATCACCATATGGGAGCTTGCAGCCAGCGGATCAAGATGGTCGCTGTGAGGGGGTTACTGCGTTTTAGAACAGCGCATAGTCCGAAAGCGCCAGTGCGGGCATCTTGATCGGTCATAAAGTCGGTCGGTTGGCCGGTCTGTCTCGTACTTACCAACACGGAGCCTGATCGGAATGCGGTTCTCAGATCTCGACCGAAAGGTGACGACGGCCGATGTCCGACCGTCTCGCTGGGAGTCTGGCGTCCCATCGTATGACGGCGATGCCGCGCGCCCACCCGGATTTCAGGCGAGCGTGCTCGTAGCGGAGAAACGCGCGCCAATCGTAGCGCTCGACATCATCCGCGGAGTTGCAGCCCTTATTGTCGTTCTTGTCCACGTGCGGATGTCCGCTTTCGTCGACTATACGGCGCTACCTGTCAGCGATCGGGGCCTGCTCACGGCCCTGTTCTATGGTCTGACTCGCAGTGGCAATGAGGCCGTTTTGATCTTTTTCGTTCTCAGCGGCCTTTTGGTCGGGGGTCAGATCGTCACGCGGTTGACCACGGGTCGATTTGATTGGGTCGCCTATGCGGTCGAGCGCACGTCTCGGATTTTCGTTCCCCTCATCCCGGCCGTCATGGTGACCGCAGTCGTGAGCACATACGTGATCGGACACGCCCCCAGCATTCTCGAACTCCTCTCTAATACACTGGGCCTGAACGGGGTGGTTACGGAGACGCTGACCGAGAACCGCCCGCTCTGGTCTCTTGCGTACGAGATCTGGTTCTATGTGATCGGCGGCGCAATCGCCTACATGATCGTGCGCGGCCCGAATTTGCTTTCGGTCGGCCTCCTCTCGGCAGGTGCGTTCATCATGGCTGTCCTCGATACCCGCTACCTTCTATTCTTCGGACTTGGGACCGTGGCGACGCTTTTTCGTGTGATGCCCAACCGCAGTGTTCTCTTTGGTGCCGGATTCTGCCTTCTGGCGACAGGCGGCATTCTCAATCAACTCACAGTACCGACGAAATTTTTCGCCAATGTTCCCGCGCTGAAGGGCGTCGACGGCGCGACACTTCTGTGCATCGGCTTCTGCCTGATGCTTCCCATTCTCTGTAGTGAGAGAACGAGCTCAAATCTGCTGGCGCTACGCCGCCCGGCCGCCGCTATGGCGAGCTTCTCGTATTCTCTCTACCTTTTCCATTTCCCGATCAATTCCGCGCTCGCGCTGTGGCTTCCGCAGGCAGAGTCAATTTCGCTTCAGTCAGGAGCGCAATTTGTGCTCAGGGTTGCCATCTGCATCATCGGTTCGTTCGCGTTCTACTGGTGTTTTGAACGAAACACGGCCTCGGTGAGGCGCTTGCTGGAAGGCTATTTTCATGTCCGACCTGTCCCATAGGGCCGTGATAGGGAAGGGGAAACAGAACCGCTGACATTCGATTGACTTTAGGAACGGCAAGGGAGCACATCGATGATCAGATCAATGGCGTTCATGGCGCGATCGGAACTGACTCCGGGGCCGCGATAGGAGCTTCTGGGGTGGCCAATCAATGGCAGAAGCGAGTGGTCATCATATTTGCCAACGACCGGGACCCACGGCTGGTCGCGCAATCTGAAGCACTGCTCGCAGACCCAAGTGCATTGAAAGATCGCGATCTGGTTGTCTTTGCTGTGATTGACGGATCGCGGATCAAGCCCATCCATGGTGCCACTGCCGATCTCGATGTGGATCGGCTGCGCGAACTCTACGCACGCTCGCGGAAATCGTTGTTTGAGGCAATTCTTGTGGGGAAAGATGGAACGGTAAAGTGGCGAGGAACGGAGCCAGCAATGCCAGCAGATCTGTTCCGACTCATTGACTCAATGCCTATGCGTCGGGAGGAGCTTTCCCGGTAGTTTGAAGATGCCCTAGCTGCTCACGACGTAGCTTGAGCGGGCCGACATCCGATTGTTTTCCTTCGCCGCGTAAAGGGCGAGATCCGCTTTTGCCATCAGGTCACGGCCGGTTTTTGCGGTGTCGGGAAAATACGCGATGCCGATCGCAACCCCGACTTCGATGGTCCGTCCTTCGATGAGGATCGGCGTACCGATTGTGCCGATGATTTTCGCTGCGATTGCTTCCGCCGAAATTGGCGTATCGGTCGACGCCGCGGCGGACTTCTTGGCAAGGATCGCAAATTCATCGCCACCGATCCGGCAGAGTTGATCCTGGTGGCGGGAATGGGACTGCAATCGCCTGGCGATAATCTGCAGGACTTCGTCGCCGGTCGGATGGCCGAACTGATCATTCACCTGTTTAAACCCGTTGAGATCGAGCAAGAGCAGCGCGGCGCTTCCGGGGCGTGGTTCGTGATCCGTTGGCCGCGTGGTCAGTTCGCCGAGGCTTGCGTCAAATTTTGCTCGATTGCCGAGGCCGGTCAGCGGATCGTGGTTTGCGCGGAAATCGGCTTCTGTCGCCCGGGCCTCGGCTCCCGCCCGCAAAAGCGCTTCGGCCCTCAGTTCCGCGACGCGCCGGAGCGCGAAAACCCAAATGCCGCAGAACAGCAGGCCGCCGGCTGTCACTGCCTCATAGAAGTCGATGCGCTTCCGCGGATCGAGAGAAGGGCCCGCAACGGCTCCAAAGAGTGTGAACTCATAGGCAATCCAGAGGAAGGCCAGAAATGCGCCGCCGAGTACCAGCAGGTCCTGGAGGGCCCTTCGTCGGCTCCAGCCGGGGGCGTCGATATGAGACCGAATTTTCAAACCAGCACCCTCACGGCTCTTTTAGAGGAACTCACGAAGCCGCATATCTCTCCCAAAGGGAGATGCGCGTGCGGCTGCACTCCGTCGGCCTGCCGCACCATGCTACTGCTGCGGTCGCCAAGGCAATGGGATTGATGGGGAGTGCATCCCTGAACGAATGCTGCCCCATCCGTCTTAAGAGATCCTGAAGCTGTGGGCCCGGAGTGACCCGCGGCCTGCGCGCTGGCACGCACTCATCTTGAGGGGAAGGGCAGGCTCCAACGCCTCGCTTAGCCTTGCGGATCATTGGCGTATCAATTCTGAACCCGCTCACCGTGTCGAATTTTCTTGCCCGAGGCGATTGACATCGGTCGAGCGAGGGGACATATCCGCGTCCCTGCCGGAATTTATGTCCGTGCAGGGCATCACACAAGCAAGAGCATCGACGCCGCTCGGCTGTTTCAGCTGTGAGGTAGATCGGTCAGGATTGGGGCCTCGAGGCAGAGGTTCCAGTCGACGGCACGAGCCACGCTGCCTGTATTCAGGTGGCCTTGTGGCTCCTCTGACGAACATTGATGTGGTATCGAGCGGTCTCCGTCCGCACGATACTCTTCCCAACATTCGAACGTATAGTTTCGAGTGATTAATGTTGCTTGCCTGGAGTTCAGCAGGGCAATCGGATACTTCGATTGCAGTGGAATTTGCAGAAAGCTGGTTGACACAGTCATTGTCCTGCTGTAGATCACATTCATCGACGGGGCGCCGCACTGGTTTTGGTTTTGGTTGCTTTGTTTGAATTATCTTAGAATTTGGCGGCATTGTCCGGGACATGTTTTTTTCCGGGGATTGCCGCTGTTTTCTTCGGGGGCGTTTATA
>NZ_JAGEMM010000070.1 GCF_017921815.1 Microvirga antarctica
ATCGCACAGCCTGCGCCAACCACCGGAAAGATGGCGGCTGAAATGCCTCCACAGCAGCCAACAAAGAATAATATGTAGCGACGGCGACTGGTTATATGGCAAGTCGAACTGTTCAAGTTGCGTAAACAACCACCCCGCAACGCCGGAAACAGGCGGACGCGTAAAACTAAACTGTAAAGGGAAAAGTAGAAATCCAACGCAGGCTATAACTGACGCCAGTACCAGACGGCGCACCAGCCGACATTGTTCAAAGCTTGTCGCGCAGATAAATAGTGACAGCCCATAGAGCAA
>NZ_JAGEMM010000071.1 GCF_017921815.1 Microvirga antarctica
CTGCATGAAAAGGGCTTAATCCGCAAACTGCTTGACGTGCAGAGCTTCGATCGTAACGCTGCGCAATCTTTGGCCCGCAACCCGAACCATATCGAAATCAGCGCTAACCAGTACGCCAACTGGGGCTCTAAAGGCGCTTCCGTCGACCGTCTGGACGTGGTGGTGCTGAGCGCGCTGGAAGTAGACACCCACTTCAATGTTAACGTGCTAACCGGCTCCGACGGCGTTCTACGCGGCGCGTCCGGCGGCCACTGCGATACCGCCGTCGCGGCGGCGCTGTCCATCATCGTC
>NZ_JAGEMM010000072.1 GCF_017921815.1 Microvirga antarctica
CAGGGCATTGACCTGCGTAACGATCCGCTGGCCATGCAGCGCCTGAAAGAAGCCGCAGAAAAAGCCAAAATCGAGCTGTCTTCTGCGCAGCAGACCGACGTGAACCTGCCGTACATTACCGCAGATGCTACCGGTCCGAAACACATGAACATCAAAGTGACTCGTGCAAAACTGGAAAGCCTGGTTGAAGATCTGGTGAACCGTTCTATCGAGCCGCTGAAAGTCGCACTGCAGGACGCTGGCCTGTCCGTGTCTGATATCAACGACGTGATCCTCGTCGGCGGTCAGACC
>NZ_JAGEMM010000073.1 GCF_017921815.1 Microvirga antarctica
TCGTGAGCTGACCCTGTGGGAATCTCGCATCATTATGGAATATCTGGATGAGCGTTTCCCTCATCCGCCGCTGATGCCGGTTTATCCGGTCGCGCGCGGTGAAAGCCGTCTGTACATGCACCGTATTGAAAAAGACTGGTATACGCTGATGAACGTCATCGTAAACGGGTCTGCTTCCGAGGCCGACTCTGCGCGTAAACAACTGCGTGAAGAGCTGCTGGCGATTGCGCCGGTATTTGGTCAGAAACCGTATTTCCTGAGCGACGAATTCAGCCTGGTTGATTGCTACCT
>NZ_JAGEMM010000074.1 GCF_017921815.1 Microvirga antarctica
CTGTCATCGCCAGTGAGAACACATCTTCGCTGTTGGTCTGCGCCAGACGGCGAATCGCAAATTTGTAGCGGCGCGTCAGCGTTTCCCGAATTTCCGCATCGGTTTTACCGGTCAGCTTCAGGCTGAGTTCGTCAAATTTAACCTTACCGTCCCACAGCGCATTAAGCTCTGCTTCGCTCTTCGGCCACGGCGCTTTGCTTCGGTCGAGGTTAAACGTGTCGTTACCGGTAAAATCCATTGGACGTGCCAGTACGCTTAATGCGTACTGATAACGTTCAAATCGGCGTTTTT
>NZ_JAGEMM010000075.1 GCF_017921815.1 Microvirga antarctica
AATGTATCCCTTTCCTTTAGAGATGGTGATGAGATTACCGCCGAGGGTGAAACGCTGACCGGTGAAACCATCATCACCAATCCGGTTGCAACAGAAACCGTACACATTAGCAATGCGGGAACCGTCAGCGGCGGTAAAGTCACCATTAAAAATTACGGCGATGTCACCAACGAATCCACTGGCAGTATCAGCAGTGTAAGTATTGAGACAGGGGGTATCTACACCAACGACGGCACAACGGCCGCCGTTTCCGTAGACGGCGGCGTCTTCAACAATACTGGTACCGTCACC
>NZ_JAGEMM010000076.1 GCF_017921815.1 Microvirga antarctica
TAATGGGGGTTGGAGCAGTGGGTCTGTTGGCAAACAGACGAGGGTAATACCCGTCAGAATTCAAACAACAGCGATGTTACAGCCTGAAATCTGGCGGGCAGGTAAATTATTTATAAATCACCGCAGTGCCGCTCATTTTGTCATTACCCACGGCGGAGGTGATGTTATAAGCGCTTGCGCCAGCAGCGGCGGCTTTTTCAGCCAGTTTAGCTTCCAGGCCATCCAGCGTGGTGGCGCCATCGGCAGACACTACGCCGATTTTATGCAGGTCTTGCGTCTGAGACGCGCTAA
>NZ_JAGEMM010000077.1 GCF_017921815.1 Microvirga antarctica
CCTTCAGAAGAGCGGGAGCGTATAGCCCACGTCCTCGATGCCCAAGATGAACACATTAGCGCCGAGGAAGCCTACCTCGAAAAGCTGAAGCTCCAGAAGGCCGGCCTGATGGACGACCTTCTGACCGGCAAGGTCCGAGTAAATGCCGCGAAGGAGGTGGGCGCATAGCTTCCCCGGAGAGAGCGTTGGTTGAGTTGCCCCTGATCGAGCAACTCATCAGCTTGGGCTGGCGACATCTCGCCGGCGACGAGGGCGTCCCGTACCTTACCGAGCGCGAGAGCTTCCGCGAG
>NZ_JAGEMM010000078.1 GCF_017921815.1 Microvirga antarctica
AGATGATGAGGCGCTGCGCCAGCGCATCCCTGCAGCATTTGAGGGACTGTCCGTTGCTGGCCCGACGGGAGCCTATGAATTTCACGCCAGAAGTGCGGACGGACGTGTGGCAGATGCCAGCGCAACCAGTCCGGCCCCTGCAGAGGTGGTACTTACCGTACTGAGCCGGGAGGGTGACGGTACAGCAGTAAAAGACCTGCTGGATGTGGTTGAAAAAGCCCTGAACAGTGAGAGTGTACGCCCGGTGGCTGACCGTCTGACGGTTCGTAGTGCGGAGATCATACCGTACC
>NZ_JAGEMM010000079.1 GCF_017921815.1 Microvirga antarctica
TCAGTTGGTAGAGCGCACCCTTGGTAAGGGTGAGGTCGGCAGTTCGAATCTGCCTATCAGCACCACTTCTTTTCTCCTTCCTGTTTTTCTCTTCTGTTTATTAGCATTCAACAAGTCGGGCGTGTTGCCTGGTTGATGTGGTGATATCACCGATTTATCCGTGTCTTAGAGGGACAATCGATGTCTAAAGAAAAGTTTGAACGTACAAAACCGCACGTTAACGTCGGTACTATCGGCCACGTTGACCATGGTAAAACAACGCTGACCGCTGCCATTACTACCGTACTGGC
>NZ_JAGEMM010000007.1 GCF_017921815.1 Microvirga antarctica
CCGAAGGTGGCAGGAGTGAGGGTGGCAGGCCGCCGTTCCGCGCCCGTCCCGATGTCGGCGAGCGCGCCCACCGACCCGCAGGCGACCGTCCGTTCCGTGCCCGCGAAGGCGACAGCGAGCGGCCGCGCGGGCCTCGGCCCGAAGGTGGCAGGAGTGAGGGTGGCAGGCCGCCGTTCCGCGCCCGTCCCGATGTCGGCGAGCGCGCCCACCGACCCGCAGGCGACCGTCCGTTCCGTGCCCGCGAAGGCGACAGCGAGCGGCCGCGTGCGCCTCGGCCCGAAGGCGGGAGGCCAAGCCGTGGCCGGGACGGCGACAAGCCGTTTCGCGCCGGGGGCGACGATCGTCCGCGTCGGGGTCCGCCCCGGAGCGACGGTCCGTCCCGCGGTGCCCCGCGCGGGGCGCCCGGCGGCGGTTTCAAGGGCGGCCCGAAAAGCGGTCCCGGCGGCGGCAGGGGTGGCCCCCGTGGCGGTGCCAGTGGTGGCAAGGGCGCTCCGAAGGGCCGTCGTCCGTGAGAACTGACGCATGAGAATCGTGGGCGGGCGCTTGCGCGGCCGCTCGCTGGCCGGGCCGAAATCGGACGCGATCCGTCCGACCTCGGATCGGCTGCGCGAGTCGCTCTTCAACGTGCTGCAGCACGGTTATGACGATGCCATCGCGGGCGTGCGCGCTCTCGATCTCTTTGCCGGAACCGGCGCCATGGGGCTCGAGGCGCTCTCCCGCGGCGCGGCCTTCGCGCTCTTCGTCGACGAGGGGGCCGAGGCCCGCAGCCTGATCCGCGAAAATGTCGAGGCTCTCGGCGTCGGTGGCGAGACCCGCCTGTTCCGCCGGGACGCCACCCGCCTGGGCGCGGCCGCGCCCGTTGCCCCGTTCCAGCTCGTCTTCTGCGATCCGCCCTATGGTCGCGACCTCGCTCCGAAAGCGCTCGTCTCCTGCGCCGACGGCGGCTGGCTGTCGCCCGGCGCGCTCGTGGTGGTGGAAGAGGCGCAAAGCGCTCCCCTCACGCTGCCGGCGGGCTTTGTCCAGCTCGAACGGCGCGATTACGGGGACACGCAGGTGGTGTTCGGGCGGTTCGGATAGGCGCGTCTCAAACGCTTGTTCGTCCGAAAACCGCGTGGAACCAATGGCTTGAGGGCGAACCTACCGCCGTCCGAACAGGCGTTCGATATCGGCGAGCTTGAGCTCCACATAGGTGGGGCGGCCGTGATTGCACTGGCCGGAGAGCGGGGTCACTTCCATCTCGCGCAGGAGCGCGTTCATCTCGTCGGGCTTCAACTGCCGCCCGGCCCGCACCGAGCCGTGGCAGGACATGCGGGACAACACCGCGTCGAGGCGGGTCTCGACCGGGCTCTGGCCGCCCTCCCCCCATTCGGCGAGCGCATCCGCCACATCCTGCACCAACGCCTTGATCCGCCCGCCGGCGAGTGCCGCCGGCACCTCGCGCACGAGGATGGCGCCGGGCCCGAAGGGCTCGATGACGAGACCCAGAGCCGCCAGAGTCTCGGACTCCGCACAGACCCTGTCCGCATCCACCGGATCGAGATCGACCACGTCCGGGATCAACAGCAGCTGGCGGGCGATTCCGGCGCTCGCACGCTCGCGTTTGAGCCGCTCGTAGACGAGGCGCTCGTGAGCCGCGTGCTGATCGACGATGACGATTCCGTCCTGCGTCTGGGCCAGAATGTAGGTGCCGTGGACCTGCGCCCGCGCTGCCCCAAGCGGAGACGATTCCATGCCGTGGCTCGGAACGATCCGGCTATCCGCCGAAGGCCCTGAAAAATCCGAAAAGCCGCGCTGCGGTTCGGACAGGCCCTGCCCGTAATCCGGAGCGAGCGGGGCCTGCAAGCCGCCAAAGCCAGCGCTGGAGCGGATCGCGCCGCCGCGATGATGGGAGGCGGCCAGATTGAGCGGGTGATGACCCGGGATACCGCCATGGGGACGCAGGCTGTCCAGCGTGCGCATGCCCCCGGTCGTCGCGGACCGAAAGCCCGAGCGGGTGATCGCCTCGCGCAAGGCGCCGACGACGAAACCGCGAATGAAGGCCGGGTCGCGGAAGCGCACCTCGGTCTTGGCCGGATGGACGTTGACGTCCACGTCGCGCGGATTGAGGTCGATCATCAGCGCCAGCAGGGGATGACGATCGGACGTCATCACGTCCGCATAGGCCCCGCGTACCGCGCCGAGGAGCAGCTTGTCGCGCACCGGGCGGCCGTTGACAACAAAATGGATGTGGGTCGAGGTGCCGCGATGGTAGGTCGGCAAGCCGGCAAAGCCGCTGACCCGCACGCCCTCGCGCGCGATCCCGATCTCCATGGCGTTGTCGGCGAAATCCGGCCCAAGCACCCGCGACAGCCGGCGCAGGAAGCCGTGCTCGCTGGGTTCCTCCGGTGCGTAGGTGAACGGCGTCAGATGCTCGCCCGCCAGCGTGAAGCGAATGGTCGGATGGGCGATGGCGAGCCGCTTGACGATCTCGGCCACCGCCTGCGCCTCCGAGCGGTCGCTCTTCAGGAATTTCAGGCGCGCAGGCGTCGCGGCAAACAGATCCGTGACCTCGATCCGGGTTCCCACGGGGGCGGAAACCGGCCGCACCGGGCCCTTCAGGCCAGCCTCGACCACGAGATTCGCCGCCATATCGGCCGCGGGCGTGCGGGTGGTGATGGACAGGCGCGCGACGGCCCCGATGGACGGCAGGGCCTCGCCCCGAAAACCGAGAGTGCTGATGGCAAACAGGTCGCCGTCCGGAATTTTCGAGGTGGCGTGTCGCTCCACGGCGAGCGCCAGATCGTCCGGGCTCATGCCATGCCCGTCATCGACGATCCGGATGAGCTTGCGGCCGCCCGCCTCGATGGCGACCTCGATGGAGCGGGCGCCCGCATCGACCGCGTTCTCGACCAGTTCCTTCACGGCCGAGGCCGGACGTTCGACCACTTCGCCGGCGGCGATGCGGTCGACCAGGATGGGATCGAGACGGCGGACGATCATGACGGTTGGGGCTCGGACGATTCGGAGGGAAACAATAGGCCCATTGCGGGCCGCATTCCACAAACGGCCCCGTAAGAGCAGGGGACGACGGGTCCCCTACTTGCCCTCGGCCAGATATTGCTTGGCGAGGATCTTGCCTTCCTCCACCGCCGGCTGGTCGAACGGATCGACGCCCAGCGCATAGCCGGTCAGGATCGTCTCCAGCATGAAATGCATCAGCAATTCGCCAAGCGAGCGTTCGTCGAGCGTGTCGAGGTGCATGGTGCGGGTCGGACGGCCGTTGCGGGCGAGCGTATCGGCCGTAGCGCGTCCCTGGGCCGCCACGAGATCGCCCATGTGCTTGCCGGCAAAGCCCGCCTCGCCCGCGCGCTTGGACAGTTTCTCGTCCATCACCGGCCCGAGACCCGCAACGCCTGTCGTCATGACGGTGAACAGCTTGTCGTTGGGGCCGCCGAGATAAAGCTGCATCTGGCTATGCTGGTCCACCGGCCCGATGGCAGCGACGGGCTGCGAGCCCTTGCCGTCCTTGCCCACGCTTTCGGCCCAGAGCTGCACCCACCAGCGGGTGAAGCGCTCCAGCCGGTCGGCATAGGCCATGGTGACGGTGATGGCGCGGCCTTCCAGCGCCACCGCGATGTTGAGCGCCGCCCCCAGAGCCGCGGGAACATCCCGCGCGGCCTTGCCGTCGCGGACCGGCCCGTAGGCATCCGCCGCACCCTGCCGGATGGCCTTGACGTCGAGGCCCATGACGGCCGCCGGCAGCAGGCCCACATTGGTCAGCACCGAGAAGCGGCCGCCGACGCCGGGATTGTGGTCGAGAAACCGCACGCCCTCCGGCTCGAGCAGATCGCGCAGGCCGTTCTTGCGGCCCTCCACGCGGGGCTCGGACAGACCCAGAAGGGTGTCGGCCGGCCGCGCCCGCAGACCCGCCTTTTCGAGCGCGCCGAGGACCGCGATGGTCTGCATCAGCGTCTCGCCGGTGCCGCCGGATTTCGAGATGGCGACGAAGCGCGTGGAGGACAGCGGCAAGCGGTGCAGGATGTGGTCGAAGGTGATCGGATCCAGATTGTCGAGGAAATGCACGCGCGGACTGTCGATGAAACGACCGGCGCCGGGCACCGCGTAATCCTTGAGCTGCGCCAGCGCCTGTCCGCCGAGGCTCGACCCGCCGGTGCCGAGAAACACCACGTCCGTCGCGTCCCGCCGCAGGAACGCAGCCGCATCCGCGATGGCTGTAAGATCGGCGGTCTCGTAGGGCAGTTTGAGGAGCGGCAGGCGACCCGAGGTGTCATCCTCCAAAAGCCGCTTCAGCGCTGTCTCGACGGCGGACAGCGCCGCATCGAGCGCCATCGTCGGAAGGCCGCTCGCGCCGATGGACGAGGCAAGGGCAAGATCGATGGATTGCTTCAGGGCCATGCGGGAACGCTCCGAGTCGTCACAAGAGGGAGCCGAACACTAGGGCAGACGCGCCGTGGCGGGAAGAGCGCCGCCCGCCCGTCCGAACGCGACAGGCCTCAGAGGCCGGTGGGACGCCCGGCGATCACCGTCAGCATCGGGCCTGTGCCGAAGATCCGGTCGCTGGCGCTGCGGATATCGGCCTGCGTAACCGACGCCACCAGTTCGTTGCGGCGGGCGATGTAATCGATGCCGAGGCCCTCGAAGGCGATCTGCACCAGTGTATGGGCGATCTTGGTCGAGGTATCGAAGCCGAGCGCGTAGGACCCGACGAGATAATCCTTCGCCTTGCGCAGTTCGTCATCGGTCGGCCCATCGGTGTGGAGCCGTGCGATCTCCGATCCGATCACATCGAGGCACTCGGTCACGCGCTCGTTCTTGGTGGCGGTGTAGCCCCACGTCATCGACGCGGAGCGATAGCTCACCAGCGACGTGCCGACGCTGTAGGCGAGGCCGCGCTTTTCGCGCACCTCCTGGAACAGCCGCGATGTGAACGCGCCGCCCCCCAGAATATGATTGAGCACATAGGCCGGGATGAACCCGGGATCGCGCCAGGTGATGCCCTGCGTCCCGAACCGGATCACCGATTGCGGCACGTCGAGATCGGCCACGATGCGCTGACCCGTGGCGATCAGCCCGACGGTCTCAATCGGCGTCAGCGGCTCGGCCTCGTGCAGGCCGCCAAAGACCTTGTCGACGAGGGCCGACAGGCGCTCCGCATTGATGGCGCCGACAACCGCGATCTTGACGCGACCACGGGCGATGAGGCGGCGATGCATGTCCACGAGGTCATCGCGCGTGATCATCGACACGCTCTCGACCGTGCCGGATGTGGGGCGCGAATAGGGATGGTCCGGGAAACCCGCTTCAAAGAAATGACGGGTCGCCATGACGCCGGGATCGTTCTGCTGGTAGCGCAGGCCCGCAATCGTCTGCGCGCGCACGCGCTCGATGGAATCGGCATCGAAACGCGGCTCGGCAAGGGCCAGCCGCAAAAGATCGAATGCTTCATCGGCATGCTTGAGCAGGGTTTTCAGCGAGCCGCCGATGGCGTCGTTGCCGGCGTTGAACGACAGCTCGATGGCGCGTCCCGCAAGACGCTCCTGAAAGGCGTCCGAATTGTAGTCGCCCGCGCCCTCGTCGAGCAGGCGGCTCAACATCTGGGCCACGCCGGGCTTGTCGACCGGGTCCTGGGCCGAGCCGCCTTCGAACGTGAAGGCGACGGCGATGAGCGGCACCACATCCGATTCCACATGCCACGCCTCGACGCCACCCGGAGACGTCAGGGTCTTCACCACGGTCGGGGAGGCAGAGCGCGTTGCAACGGAGGATGTCATGAAACTCTCACTCAAAGAACCGGCGATCAGCCAGCAGGCTTTTTCAGGTATCCGGTCACAGACCGGCGCGGGATGAGAAAGCGTTCGGCAACGGACGCGAGATCGTCCTTCAGCACGGCCTCGATCTCCGACGGCCAACGCTGGACGTCCTCGATGCTCTCGCCGATGGCGAGCGCCGAGCCGTAAATGCGCGCCAGCGACGACTGGCTGTCGGTCGAATAGATCGTCTCGGCCACCAGGCGGATCTTGGCGCGCTCGATTGCCTCGCCATCGAGCGCAAGAGCAGGCGCGGCGCGCAACGCCGCATCGACGGCAGCTTCCAGCGTCTCCAGCGATACGCCTTCAGCCGGCACCGCATAGACGCTGAAGCGCGTCTCTTCCATGGCCGATGACATGTACCAGGCGCCGGCATTGACGGCGACGCCCTGCTCGAGAACGAGCGCGCGATACAGATAGGAGGTCGGCCCGCCGCCAATGACTTCGGCCAGCAATTCGAGCGCGTAGCAATCGCGATCCGTCGCCGAGCAGCAGGACGGAACGAGATAGAGCCGCTGCAGGGTCGGCTGTTCCACCTTCGGATCGGTGACCGTGATATGGCGCGCAGCGGTGGGTTCGGGCTCGCGCGGACGGAAGCGGATCGGCCGTTCGCCGCGCGAGGGCACGCGGCCGTAGGTCTCCTCGCTCAGCAGGCGCACTTCGTCGGGCGTCACATCGCCCGCCACCACCAGGATGGCGTTCTCGGGCGTGTAGAAACGGTTGTAGTAATCGAGCGCGTGCGCCCGGTTGAGGCCTTCGATCTCGTGCATCCAGCCGATGATCGGAATGCCATAGGGGTGATGCACGAACAGGGAGGCGGCCATCGCCTCCGACAATTGCGCCGACGGATCGGTTTCGACGCGCATCCGGCGCTCTTCGAGCACGACGTCGCGCTCGGGCGCGATGACGCTTTCGTCGAGAAGCAGGTTGGTCATGCGGTCGGATTCGAACTCCATCATGGTCTTGAGGTGTTCGCGGGTGACGCGCTGGAAATAGGCCGTGTAGTCGAACGACGTGAAGGCGTTCTCCTGGCCGCCGAGGCCCGACACGACCTTGGAGAATTCGCCCGCCGGATGTTTGGCCGTTCCCTTGAACATCAGGTGCTCGAGAAAATGCGCGATGCCGGATTGGCCGAGCGGATCATCCGCCGAACCATTGCGATACCAGATCATGTGCGTGACGACGGGCACGCGGTGATCGGGGATCACGACAACGTCGAGACCGTTTTCCAGCGTGAAGGACGACACCTCGGGACCGCCACCCTCAATGCGCCCGAAAGGCGGAGCATCTGTGCGTCGAATGGGCCGGGGGACAGTATCCATGACGGTTCAACCTTAACGGAATCGGATCGGCTGACGATTTTCTCCTATGGGAGATACTGCAATCCGACGATCAAGCAAGCGAAGCAGGGCACCTTTGGGGTGCAGAGGCTATAATTCGCAACGGCGACAGCAAGTCAGAAACGGCTTCGGGCGAAGCGGAGAACCGTTCGCCCGAAGGAAAAGCATACAAGGGGAAGCGCTTAGCGCTTGTTTTGCTGCTGAATGAAGCCAAGAGGGCTGTCCGGATCCACCACCGGGACTTCGTCCACCGAGGCCTTGAGCGGCGCGCCGCCCTGGGCCTTGAGAAGCGGAGCCGGCGGATCGCTGAGATAGCGGCGCTCGATCCCGTTGCCCGACAACTTGACGTCGTCGCCGGTCTTGAAGGAGCGGAGCTGGTCGGGGCTCATCTTGCTGTTGTCGGCCTGGCCGCCGACCATGGCGGGCGGCGTCTTCACGTAATTGTCCGGGTTCCGGCCGGCCCGCATCTCCTCGGGCGACAGAAGGCCGCCGCGATTGGCGCGGTAGACGTCCGAACTGGTGGCCGGAGCCCGCGCATCGGCCGAGGCCTTGCGGGCCGCGGCGACGTCCGGATCCTTCGGCCAGTTCGCGGTGGATTCGGCGCTGCGCGGAGGCGCAGGCGCCCGCAATTCCATCTTCGGCGGAAGAACGAGCGGCGGCCGCTCGTTGTAATTGATGGGCGGCTTGTCCTTGGGGATGATGCCGATGCTGCCGAGGAGGCTCTTCATGACCTCCCCTTCCTGGGCCGACGCGCCAGAGGCCGCGACCATCAGCGCCAACGCGCCGGCACAACCCAAGACCTTCAATCCCCTCATGGCACCCACCTTCCGGATATTCCCATTGTGGCCGAAACGCCTGATCGCCCAATGGGGCAAACATAAGGCAAAGGCTCGTTTTGGTGCCGGGCTCAAGCTAAGCGGCGCCGTTCCAGCACGAAGGAGTCATAGAGCAAACCGACCACCCCCGCAACGATGGCCGCATCCGCCACGTTGAACACGTACCAGGACCAGTCCCCGATCCGCAGTTGAATGAAGTCGAAGACGGCCCCGTAGGCGAACCGGTCGATGACGTTGCCGACCGCACCGCCGACGATGAGGCCGAGGGAGGCCGCCAGCATCTTGCCGGAGGCCCGGCGAATCCACACCGTCAGGGCGATGGCGGCCACGATCGACACGACGATGAGGATCCAGCGCCCGAGATCCTCGTGCTGCTGAAACATTCCGAACGAGATTCCGCGGTTCCAGACCACGATCAGGTTGAGAAACGGTCCCAGCACCACGGGTTCCCGTACCGGCAGGTCGTAGACGAACAGGGTATAGAGCTTCGTCGCCTGATCGAGGATCAGGACGAGCGCCGCGATGCCGAAACCGATCCGGGCAGCCGCCGACGTGGAAGGCCGGCTCACGCGCCGGCCCTCGCGAGGTCCCATTCGCGCAAGGCCAGCGCGTCGCGCGGCGTCACGTCCGGATATTCGGGATCGGCCCCAACATCCGGCGAGACCTTCCACGAGCGGGCGCATTTGCGGCCTTCGGCCAACGCCGGCACGACGGCCACACCCTTGACGTCCTCCAGCCGGAACGCGTCTGCCGGGCCCTCGCCGGCTTCGACGCGGATATCGGACGTGATGCAGATTTCGGCGAGATCCAGCCCCTGCACCGCCGCGAGCAGGTCCGGATCGGTCACAGAGACAATCGGTGCCGCCTCGAGGCTCGCGCCGATGCGTTTCTGCGCCCGCTCGATCTCCAGTGCGCCGGTGACGACCCGGCGCACACGGCGCACCTTCGCCCAGCGGGCCGCAAGCGCATCGTCGCGCCATGCCGCCGGGATCTCGACGAAGGTCTCCAAATGCACGGATTCGGCGTCCGGATAGCGCGCGAGCCATGCCTCCTCGGCCGTGAAGGCGAGGATCGGCGCCATCCAGGTGGCGACCGCGCGGAACGCCACGTCGATGACCGTGAGCGCGCTCTTGCGCACATGGCTCGAGAGCGGATCGCAATAGAGCGCGTCCTTGCGGATGTCGAAATAGAACGCCGACAGGTCGCTTGTCAGGAACCCGTTGAGCAGCGCGATCACCCGCTTGTAGTCGAAGCTGCGATAGGCCTCGCGCATCTCGCCGTCGAGTTCGGACAGGCGATGCAGCACGAAGCGCTCGAGGTCCGGCATGTCGGCGAACGCCACCGTGTCGGCCGCGTTGAAATGACCGAGCGATCCCAGCATCCACCGCACCGTGTTGCGCAGCTTGCGATAGGTCTCGACGAAGGTCTTCAGGATCTCGGGACCGATGCGCAGATCGTCCGCGTAGTCGGAGGCCGCCACCCACAGGCGCAGGATGTCGGCGCCCGATTCCTGGATGACCTTCTGGGGCGCCACGACGTTGCCGATCGACTTCGACATCTTCTGGCCCTTCTCATCGAGAACGAAGCCATGGGTCAGGACAATGTCGTAAGGCGCGCGCCCGCGCGTGCCGCAACTCTCCAGCAATGACGAGTGAAACCAGCCGCGATGCTGGTCGGTGCCTTCGAGATACATGACCTGGTCGGGCCCGCCATCGACCTTGCGCTTCACCTTGAGATCGTCGCGTTTTTCGAGCGCGAAGGCGTGCGTGCAGCCGGAATCGAACCACACGTCGAGGATGTCGCCGATCTTGTCGAAATCAGCCACCTCGTGACCGCCCGCCGAAAGGAAACGCTGGCCGTCATCCGCATACCACGCATCGGCGCCCTCGGCCTCAAAGGCCGCCGCGATGGCGGCGTTCACGCGCTCGTCCTTGAGGATGTCGCTCGTGCCCTTGCGCACGAAGACCGCGATGGGAACGCCCCAGGCCCGCTGCCGCGAGACGACCCAGTCGGGCCGGTTCTCGATCATGCCGGTGATGCGGGTCTCGCCCGATTCAGGAACCCATTCGACCGTGCGGATGGCTGTCAGCGCGCGCTGGCGCAGCGTGTCGCCCTCGTGGTCGAGCGCCTTGTCCATGGCGATGAACCATTGCGGCGTGTTGCGAAACAGCAGCGGGGCTTTCGAGCGCCAGGAATGGGGATATTGGTGCTTGAGACGACCGCGCGCGATCAGCGCGCCGACTTCCATCATCTTGCGGATCACCGCCTCGTTGGCGCCGCCATCCTTGCCCTTGTCGTCGTAGACGCGCTCGCCCGCAAAAAACGGGATGTCGGAGAAGTAGGACGAATCCGGCGACACCGTATGCGGCACCTGCGGCGTGCCGCAGGCCTCGAACACCGCCCGGTGCTTGAGGAAGGTGTTGTAATCATCCGCGCCGTGTCCGGGCGCGGTGTGCACGAAGCCCGTGCCCGCATCGTCGGTGACGTAATCGGCCGGCAGCACCGGGACGGCGAAGTCCCAGTAGCTGTTCGCGCCTTCGAGCCCGCGAAACGGGTGCGCGGTGCGCTGGATCATCACCGGCAGCACATCCTTCACGCGCGCATAGGCCCCGACTCGGGCGGCCGCGAAGACCTCGGCTGCGAGCTTGTCGGCCAGCACGAGGCGGTCGCCCACCTTGGCCCAGTTATCCTCCGCCGCCTCCGTGACCTCATAGAGGCCATAGGCGATGGTCTCGCCATACGCGATGGCCCGGTTGGCCGGGATCGTCCACGGGGTCGTGGTCCAGATGACAACGGACGCGCCGGCGAGGTCGCCGTCGAGCGTCTCGGTGATGGGGAACTTCACCCAGATCGTGCTCGACGTCTTCTCGTGATATTCGACTTCGGCCTCGGCCAGAGCCGTCTTTTCCACCGACGACCACATCACCGGCTTCGAGCCGCGATAAAGCTGGTCCGTCACGGCGAAATTCATGATCTCGCGCGCAATCTGCGCTTCCGCATCGAACGACATGGTGGCGTAGGGATGGTCCCAATCGCCCTCGACCGCCAGGCGCTTGAACTCGGCGCGCTGGATGTCGATCCATTTCTCGGCGAAGGCGCGGCACTCGCGCCGGAACTCGATGACCGGCACGTCATCCTTGTTCTTGCCGCGGGCGCGGTATTCCTCCTCGATCTTCCATTCGATCGGCAGGCCGTGGCAATCCCAGCCCGGCACGTAGTTTGAATCGAAACCGAGCATCCCTTGCGAGCGCACCACGAGATCCTTGAGGATCTTGTTCAGCGCGTGTCCGATATGGATGTTGCCGTTGGCGTAAGGCGGGCCGTCATGCAGGACGAAGCGCGGACGCCCCTTCTGCACCTCCCGCTGGCGCTGGTAGAGCTTCATCTCCTCCCAGCGCTTCAGCAGCTGCGGTTCCCGCTGCGGCAGACCTGCGCGCATGGGGAAATCGGTCTTGGGCAGGAAAAGCGTCTCGGAATAATCGCGAGCCGGGGTTTGCGTCGTATCGGTCATGGTGGTCAATAATCTCGGGCTTCCCGCAAGGGCGCGGCACAATCAGGCAATCTGTGAGGGCGAGGTGTGTGTTGGTCGCGTGATCCGAGCCCTGGTCCGGTCTCGGCGGCGGCGGGTCACGCGTGACATCCCGGACATCGCGTTCAAGCGAGGGCCGGGCCGGTAATTCGCGGAATGCGTGCGACGCGCGCGCGGATCGCCTGGGAAACCTGGGACATGGCTGCCTTTTAGCAGCGACGCGCGGCAGAATAAAGCGGGCGGGAGGCGAATGGCCCCTTGAAAAAGCCGTACCCGCGCCCGACCCTTCGGAAGACCCCTCACCCTTGGTGAAAGTGACGATACCCATGACCTCCACCTCTGTGACCTCCACCTCTGTGCCCTCGACACCCGGGACCGAACGCCGCTCGCAGGCGGGCTTCGACCTCTCGCCGCCCTCCCCCGAGCAATTCAGCGCCCTTGTGGCCGATCTCGACGACGAGGAGCGCCGCGTTCTCCTCGACCACGGGACAGAACGCCCGTTCTGTGGCGTCTTCAACGAGGCCAAGGGCAAGGGCACCTATGGCTGCCGCCTGTGCGGCCTGCCGCTGTTCAAATCCGGCACGAAATTCGAATCCGGCACCGGGTGGCCGAGCTTCTTCGACCCGATCGACCGCGAGCACGTCGCCTTCATCCGCGACCAGAGCTTCGGCATGGTGCGCACCGAGATCCGCTGCGCCCGCTGCGAAGGGCATCTCGGCCATGTGTTCGACGACGGTCCGCCCCCCACCGGCGAACGTTACTGCATGAATTCGGCTTCCTTACGCTTCGTGGCCGATGGCGACCCGCTCCCCGACGATCTCGGCCGCGGGGCCCCGGAAGGCGAGCGCTTTGCCTAGCGGCCCATCGGCCCCATAGTGCCGGTGGGATTTCGGAAACCCCGCCGGAGGTCGCGCGTGCCGATTGAGATAACCAACCCGGCCGTGGGACGTGCGGCGGCCCCGGCCGCGCTCACCGGCTTCTATGCCGGCCTCCCCGTCTTCGACAGTTTCGAACACCTGACCGACCCGTCGATCTATACGCCGCTGCCGGCAGGCTGGCTGATCGGCACCTCGGACATCGTGCGCTCAACCGCCGCGATCGAAGCGGGTCGGTACAAGGTCGTGAACACCGCGGCCGCGGCGGTCATCGTGGCTGTGGCTAACGCCCTGAAAAACAATGACTTCCCGTTCGTTTTCGGCGGCGATGGCGCAGGCTTCGCGTTGCCGCCGGAGCTGCACGACCTTGCGGCCGAGGCGCTGGCCGAGGTCGCCACCTGGGTGCGCGACGAATTCGACCTCGACCTGCGCGTCGCCCTGGTGTCCATCGACACCCTCCGGGAGCGGGGTTTCGACGTCCAGGTCGCCAGGTTCGCGCCCTCGACCCATGTCTCCTACGCCATGTTCACGGGCGGCGGCCTCGCCTACGCGGAACGGCAGATGAAAGCGGGCGAGTTCGCCGTGCCCCCGGCGCCTGTGGGGGCCCGGCCGGATCTCAACGGCCTGTCCTGCCGGTTCGAGGAGATCCGCGCCGAGAACGGACTCATTCTGTCGCTCATCGCCATCCCGGCCTCCCCCGAGGTGGATCTTGCGACGTTCAACGCGGTGGTGGCCGATATCCTGCGCCTCGCCGAGCGGGGGCATGGCGGGAGCCGGCCAATTCCCGAGGGCGGCCCGTCTCTTGCGGCGCCCTTTAAGGGCTACGGGATCGAGCGCAAGGCCCTCCAGAAGCCCGGCCTTGCCGGCGCGCTCGGCCTAGCCGCCCGGCGCCTGGTCTCTTACGCCATTTTCGCGCTCAACCGCCCCGTCGGCAATTTCGATCCGACGCGGTATCGCCAGCAGCTCGTCGACAACACGGATTTTCGCAAGTTCGACGATGGCCTGCGCATGACGCTGGATTGCACACCGGCCCTTGCCGATGCCCTCGAGCGTCGTCTCGCCGAGGCGGAGCGGAAGGGCATCGTGCGCTTTGGCCTGCACCGGCAGGAGGCGGCTCTCATGACCTGCTTCGTGCCGTCCGCGACCCGCAGCGACCACATCCATTTCGTCGATGGGGCGATGGGCGGCTACGCGATGGCGGCCCGGGCGCTGAAACCGCAGGACTGATCAGCCGATCATCGACGCAACCGCGTCCTTGGCGAGCATGTGCCGGGCCTCTTCGGAATCGCGATCCATCCGCTGGATGAGCGCCTCGATGCCGTCGAATTTCTCTTCGCCACGTATCCAGCCGACGAATTCCACATCAAGCTCGCGCCCGTAGAGATCGCCCGCGTAGTCGAACAGGTGGACCTCCAGCAAGGGCGCGCCGTTGTCGAAAGTCGGGCGGCGTCCGAAGCTTGCGACCCCATCGACGTGTCTGCCCGCGACAGAGGTCCGGACGGCGTAGATTCCATGACGCAGCCCGCAATCGTCCGGCAATTTGAGATTGGCCGTCGGATAGCCGAGTTCACGGCCGCGCTTTTCCCCGTGACGCACCTCGGCCCGGACGAACCAGCGATAACCCAGCATGGCGTTCGCGCTCGCCACGCGACCGGCCTCAAGCGCCTGGCGAATGGCGCTGGAGGAAACCGGCTCCGAGCCCTCGGTCACGGCCGGGGCCACGTGGCAGGCAAGGCCACGCTCCCGGCACAAGGCCGCCATGATGGCGGGCGTTCCGGCCCGGCCACGGCCGAAATGGAAATCGTAGCCGATCAGCACGCCCGAGAGCCCGAGATCCTGCGCCAGAAGGTCGACGAATTGCTCGGCCGTGAGCGCGGCGAAATCCGCGTTGAAGGTCCGCACGAACACCCCCGCAAGCCCCATCCGCTCAAGGATGGCGAGCTTGATCGGCTCCGGGGTGAGCCGGAACATCGGGACATCGGGCTGGAAGTAGGAGCGCGGATGCGGCTCGAACGTCACCACGGCGGCGGGGCGTCCGGTTCCAAGCGTGAGCCGGATGAGTTCCTGATGCCCCCGATGGACGCCATCGAAATTGCCGATGGCCGCGACCGCGCCCTGAAGGCGCGCCGGCACGACATCGCCGTCGCGGCAGACGGCGAAACGCGGCGGGGACGGCGATGGGTCGGTGTGGGGCATGGATCTGGAAGTGGCCTCAGCGGTCGCGACGGTGTCGAAAACCCGCCCGCGGGTCAAGCGGGCGCAGTGTCAGGCTGCCCATGTCAGCACCGTGGTCACGGCGATGGGCCGCGCGCTCTGCCGGTCGACCCAATCCTGCACATGGTCGGATACCAGCGCGCCGCGATGCAGGTTGAGCTCCTCCGCGTGAATGCCACGGGCGACCAACAGGGCATCGATGCCGAACGCCACGGCCCCCGCGATATCGGTGCGGATGGCGTCGCCAACGGCCAGAATGCGGGCCTTGTCGATGGCCCGTCCAGACAGCAGCTCGGCTCCAGCGACCGCGCGCTCATAGATCGGCCGATGGGGCTTGCCCGCATAATAGACCCGCCCGCCCAATTCCTCGTAGGCAACCCCGATCGCGCCCGCGCAAGGGATGATGCGGTGGCCGCGCTCGACGAGCAGATCGGGATTGGCGCAAACCATGAGCAGATCGCGCGCCCGCATCTCCTCAAGGCGGGAGAGATAGTCGGCGGCAGTCTCGCGCTCGTCGTCGTCGAGGCCCGAGCACACCACGTAATCGGCCTCAGCCACCGTTCCGAACCGGACATCGAGGCCGTCATAAAGCGGCGTGTCGCGCTGCGGGCCGATATGGTGGACGACCTCGGAAAGGCGCTCCTCGATGGCAATCCGGGTCAGGTCGCCGGAGGTCACGATCGCGTCATAGGCGGACCGCGGCACGCCGAAGGAATCGAGCTGGGTAGCAACGGCCGATCCCGGCCGCGGCGCATTCGACACCAGAACGACCTGCCGGCCGGCGGCGCGAAAGCGCGTCAGCGCGTCGCCTGCGGCCTCATAGGCGGTCAGCCCGTTATGCAGCACGCCCCAGATATCGCAAAGGATGAGGTCATACCCATCGGCCAGGGGCTTCAGGCCCTCGACAAGAGCGGGACGGAGCGGCGCGGTCATGAGATCTCACTGGCTGTTCAGCCGGGCGGGTAGGCCGTCGGAGCCTTCAAGTCAACCGACGCGGCGCAGTTCCGTTGCCCGCAAAGGCATCGCGGCGGGTCCGAGGACTTCCGCGCGCACCGCCCGCGGGGCCGCGAACACGAAGCCCTGGGCCAGCGGCACGCCCAGATCCACGAGGGTCGGCACCATGTCCTCGTGGTCGACCCGGTCGGCAATCAAGCGGATCCCGGATTTGCGCAGCAGGGAGGCGAAATCGCGCACGCAGAGATCCGCCTCATTGTTCTCGCCTGCCGCCGCGATCAGCATCTCGGCCGGGAACTTGAGGAACCGCACGCCGCTTTCGGACAGCGCCCGCGCATCGAGGGAGAGGTCCGGCGCCTGGTCGAGGGAGAGCGGCAACCCGCAGCGGCCGAGGGCGGCGAGCGCTCCCCTCTCGCCGTCATCGAGCCCGCGCCAGCAGGCCTGGGACAATTCGAGTACGATCTTGCCGACAATCTCCGGCGAGGCGGCGACCATCCCCTGGAGCTGGTCGATGAAGTCCGGATGGGTCACGGAGCGTGGGGAGAGATTGACCGCGACGATGGCCTCGCTGCCTCGGGACATCAGATGCCGCGCCACGGCCATTGCCCGCGTCAGGACACGCCGGTCGAATTCCGGCGCGCGGCCGAGGCGCTCGATGCGGGAGAGGAATTCGGCCGGGGCCAGCAATGTGCCATCGTCGAGACGCAGCCGGGCGAGCGCCTCGTAGAAGCGGACTTTCCGGTTCGGCAGGCTGACCACGGGCTGCAGGTGGACCTCGATGCGGTCGGCCTCGAATGCCTGCGTCACCAGCCGGGTGCGATGAAGCTCGCTTTCGGTTTCGAGGGGTCGAAGAGGCAGCAGGGAGGGGTCCGGTTGAACCACCGCAACAGCGACCGGCCTTTCGTCCACCCGCCTGAGCGACGGTCGGGCGGCCGCGCCCGCGGGCTGCTGGAGGCTGTCCTTGATGTCCGCCACGTCCCGGTTTTGCGCCGCCACTGTGCGCGCGAGTTCGCGCACGACACCGCCGAGCATCCCGACCGTTCCCGTCACCTCCGCCATGGTGGAGCGCAAGACCGGGGACCCGCCTTGCGGGATCCGCGCCTGCTGCTGTTCAAGCCGCATCAGGCGACCGGCCAGGAAATCGACGTCATGGGCGTTGCGCCGCGCTTCCGCGGCGGCGGCTTTCGCCCGCACCCACGCCAGCGCGAGAATCGTGAGGGCGGCCACATGAAACACCAGAAGGAGAATGCTCATCAGCCGCACCTGCAGGGCGTAGCCGATCACCGCGACGGCAGCGCTTGCGGTGATGCCGATGGCGACAAGCCGTGCCTCGCCACTGTCGAGCCATCCCCGGTCTCTGGCTGGTTCCAGCATGGACGCCCCTGGTCCGGGCGATCCACCTTTCCGCGCCGGAAAGCCTCGCGAATCACCGCCTGAGGATGGTGTCCGACCGCAAGCGCGGCCGCAAGAGTCCGGCACGCACTGAGCAGTGTTTTCAAAGGGTTTGCGCAGATATGCAGCCCTCAGGCGCGACCATTGTGGGCCGCGCGGCCCGTCGCGTCTCGAAGAGTTCTTTTGCGGCGGCCTGAAACCGCTGATAGATTGTAGCCGAATCCAGCATCCGGGGACCGGACATGACAGCCCATTCAGCACGCGCCGCCAACGATCTTGCCGCCCCCAACGATCTCGAGGCCTGGTGGCTGCCGTTTACGGCCAACCGTTCGTTCAAGCAGCGCCCGCGCATGGTCGCCCGCGCCAAGGACATGTACTATTACACGCCGGACGGCCGTCAGGTGATCGACGGCGCCGCCGGCCTCTGGTGCTGCAATGCCGGCCATAACCGCGACGAGATCACGGCCGCGATCCAGCACCAGGCGAGCGAACTCGATTATTCGCCAGCCTTCCAGTTCGGCCATGCGGGCGGATTTTCGATCGCGTCGCGCATCGCGCAGCTGGCGCCGGGCGATCTCGACCATGTGTTCTTCTGCAATTCCGGCTCCGAGGCCGTCGACACCGCGCTGAAGATTGCACTCGCCTATTGGAACGTCACCGGCCAGGGCAGCCGCACGCGCCTCATCGGCCGCGAGCGCGGCTATCACGGCGTCGGCTTCGGCGGCATCTCGGTCGGCGGCATCGTCAAGAACCGCCAGTTCTTCGGCACCCTGCTGGCAGGCGTCGACCACCTGCCGCACACCTATAACCGCGCCGAGCAGGCCTTCACGCGCGGCGAGCCGGAATGGGGCGCGCATCTTGCCGACGATCTCGAGCGGATCGTGGCCCTGCACGACGCCTCGACCATCGCGGCGGTGATCGTCGAGCCGATGGCGGGCTCCACCGGCGTGTTGCCGCCGCCGAAGGGCTACCTGCAGCGGCTTCGCCAGATCTGCGACAAGTACGGCATCCTCCTGATCTTCGACGAGGTCATCACCGGATTCGGCCGCCTTGGCACGGCCTTCGCGGCCGAGCGCTACGGCGTGATCCCGGACATGATCACCTTCGCCAAGGGCGTCAATTCCGGCACCGTTCCGATGGGCGGCGTGGTGGTTCGCAAGGGCCTTTACGACGCCTTCATGAAGGGGCCGGAGAACATGATCGAGCTGTTCCACGGCTACACCTATTCGGGCCATCCGCTGGCCTGTGCGGCCGCCATCGCCGCGCAGGACATCTATCGCGACGAGAAGCTGTTCGAGCGCGCCAAGAGGCTTGAGCCCATCTGGGCCGACGCCATTCACGGCCTGAAGGAGCTGCCCAACGTGCTGGACATCCGCACCGTCGGGCTTGTCGGCGCCATCGACCTCGCGTCCCGCCCCGATGCGGTGGGCGCACGGGCCTTCGAGGCGATGGACCGCGCCTTCAATGACGGGCTGATGATGCGCATCACCGGCGACACCATCGCGTTGTCGCCGCCGCTCATCGTCACCGAGGACCAGATCGGCGAGATCGCCGAGAAACTCGGCAAGGTGATCCGCGCCGTCGCCTAGCGGGGCCATCATGGCAGGGGCGCAGGCGAGGCTTGCTCCAAGGTGCCGCGCGCGGTAGGACCCGGCACGCTCTTTTGCTGAAAAGAAACGGCTCTCCCACCATGTCAAAAGCCGACAAAGTCAAGGCTCGCGCGCCGCGCGGCTTCGCCGATCGCGGTCCAGCGGATCTTGCCGCGACCGAGCGCATGCTCGCCAGCATCCGCAAAACCTATGAGCTTTACGGCTTCGAGGCGGTCGAGACCTCGTTCGTCGAATATACCGACGCGCTGGGCAAGTTCCTGCCGGATCAGGAGCGGCCCAACGCGGGCGTGTTCTCGTTCCAGGACGATGACGAGCAATGGCTGTCGCTGCGCTACGACCTGACCGCACCGCTCGCCCGCTACGTGGCCGAGCATTTCGACGCCCTGCCGAAACCCTATCGCAGCTATCGCGCCGGCTGGGTGTTTCGCAACGAGAAGCCGGGGCCGGGCCGCTTCCGCCAGTTCATGCAGTTCGATGCCGACACCGTGGGTGCGGCCTCTGTCGCGGCGGATGCGGAAATCTGCATGATGGCGGCCACCACCCTCGATCACCTCGGCCTTGAAGGCCAATACGTCATCAAGGTCAACAATCGCAAGATTCTGGACGGCGTCATGGAGGCGGCGGGCCTCGACGGCGACGACAAGGCGGGTCAGCGGCTCATCGTGCTGCGCGCCATCGACAAGCTCGACCGGCTGGGCCTGAAGGCGGTCGAGCAGCTGCTCGGCGACGGCCGCAAGGACGACAGCGGCGACTTTACCAAAGGGGCGGGCCTCAACCCGGGACAGATCGACACCATCATCAATTTCGTCGGCGCCGGCGATGGGGAAATCTCGAGCGCGCGCGGCGTCAGCAACGTCGCGACGCTGGACAACATCGAGGCCCGCGTCGCTCTCTCGCCCAAGGGTCTCGACGGCCTGCGGGAATTGCGCGACATGGCGGTGCTCATCGAGGCGGCCGGATACGGGAATGGCCGCATCGTCATCGACCCCTCCGTGGTGCGCGGACTCGAATACTACACCGGCCCGGTCTACGAGGCCGAGTTGACGTTCCAGGTCGCGGACGAGGACGGCAAGGCGGTCCGCTTTGGCTCGGTCGGCGGCGGCGGTCGCTATGACGGACTCGTCGGACGCTTTCGCTCCGAGCCGGTCCCCGCGACGGGTTTCTCCATTGGCGTGTCGCGGCTGTTGTCGGCCCTGCAACTGATGAAAAGCCCGATCGTGTCGGGCAAGGAAGCGCCCGGGCCGGTCGTGGTGCTGGTGATGGACAAGAATGAGATCGCTGCCTACCAGCGCATGGTCATGACCCTGCGGGAAGCCCAGATCAGGGCCGAGCTCTATCTCGGCTCGTCGGGCATGAAGGCGCAGATGAAATACGCCGACAAGCGCAACGCACCCTGCGTCATCATTCAGGGCTCCAACGAGCGCGAGCGCGGCGAGGTCGAAATCAAGGACCTGATCGAAGGCGCGAGAGCCTCCGATGCCATTGTGTCGAACGCCGAATGGAAAGCCGCCCGTCCGGCACAGTTCTCGGTTTCCGAAGCTGGGCTTGTGGACGCGGTGCGTGAGGTTCTGGCGCGGCACTTCGCTTGATCCTTGAAGCCCGTTTGTCGCTTGCTGGAACCGAACACCCGTCCGCTTGTTGATCTGCAAGCTTGACCATGAGGAGAGACATCGTGCCGAAGGCTAAGACCACTCCCAAGAAGACGAAGACCCCTCTTAAGAAGACCAGGACGGAGCCTAAGAAGGCCAAGCTGGACCTCAAGAAGGTCACCGCGAAGCCGAAGAAAAAGGATGCCGCTGCCAAACTGACGAAGGCGTTCCGCAACTTTGGCCCGATCAAGGAACTGATGAATTCGGATCTCGGCCGCGAAGTCCTGGCCGATGTGCTGATCGCCGCAGCCGGCGCTGCCGCTGCATCGCTGACCAAGAACCGCGTGGCCGCCGGCAGCGCCGTCTCAAGCGCCAGCACCTTCGCGGCGGATGCGACCCGTCAGGCCGTGCAGACGGCAGCCGGCGCCGTTGCCGGCGTGGTGACCGATGCGGCCCGCCACTTCCTGCCTGCCTCGCTGCTCGCCGACGAGCCGGCGAAGATCGCTTCCGGCAGGGGGCCCGCCGCCAAGACGGCCAGAGCCAAGGCACCGGGCGCTCCCAAGAAGCCGCGGGCACCCCGCAAGGCGGCCGCGCCTGCTGCTTCCGTCGCCCACGACGCTCCGGCAGCAAAAGCTGCCGAGTCCTAAGACAAGCCGCTCTTTCCGTCCCGCCGTGGGGCGGGAAGAGCTCCTGTCTCGTCCGGCCGTTCACCCTTCTGGTCGAAAACGGTCGCGTTCCCGGCCCAGCATTGCTAGAGAGCATCCCTGATCGAAGGTTGGGGCCAGGCCGTGACGGAGAACGACGCCATTCTTGCACTGATTGCGCTGTTCGAGCGCGAGGGCTACCTGCGCGTCGAACCCGCTATTCTGCAACCCGCCGACGTGTTCGTGGACCTTTCCGGCGAAGACATCCGCCGCCGCATGTTCGTGACGCAGGACGCCTCCGGGGCGGAATTGTGCCTTCGACCCGAATACACCATCCCCGTCTGCCTGCAGCATCTCCACACCCACGGGGCGGAGCCCGCCGGTTACTCATACGGCGGCCCGGTCTTTCGCATGCGCGCGGGTGAAAACGGCGAGTTCCTGCAGGCTGGCCTTGAATCCATTGGACGCACCGACCTGTCGGCGGCTGATGCCGAAATTCTGGGCGTCGCCCTTGAGGGCCTTGCGCAGATCGATGGCCCGCCCTCCCCCCGCGTCCGCCTCGGCGATATGGGCCTTCTCAACGCGTTGATCGACGCGCTGGGGGTCTCGCCAGCGGCCAAGCGTCGGCTCGTCCGCGCCATCGTGTCCGGGCAGGGGCTGGAGAGCCTCATGGCGTCGGAAGCACAGGGCGCGACTGAGCATGCGGGGCTGTTGGCGGCCATCGAGGGCCAGGCACCGCAGGCCGCCAAGGCCTTCGTCGAAGACATCCTGTCCATTGCGGGCATCGCCCGGGTCGGCGGGCGCAGCGCCGGAGAAATCGCCGAGCGCTTTCTCGCCCGCGCCGCGAACCGGACCGGCCTGCCGGACGCCGCGCGGGACGTGATCGAGCGTTATCTGAAGATTGCGGGCGATCCTGATCAGGCGGCTTTCGCCATCTCCCAGTTGGCGAGCGAATCCGGCCTCGATCTCGACCACGCGCTGAGGGCCTTCGAGGAACGTACCGGCTTCATGGCGGCACGAGGCCTTCCCGTTGAGACATTCGCGTTCTCGGCAACCTTCGCGCGCAATCTCGACTATTATACCGGCTTCATCTTCGAGGTGCAGGATCCCCGGCGCAGCGACGGCAAGCCGGTCGTCGGCGGCGGTCGCTACGATGGCCTGCTCGCGCATCTCGGGGCAGAAGCGCCCATTCCGGCGGTGGGATGCTCGTTCTGGCTCGACCGCATCGTGGACAAGGCCCGATGACCGATTCCCCTCTCATCCTTGCCGTTCCGTCCAAGGGCCGCCTGCAGGAAAATGCCGCGGCGTTTTTTGCCCGCGCCGGGCTCGTGTTTTCGCAGACCCGCGGCGCGCTCGACTACCGCGGCACCCTGAAGGGCGTGCCGGACGTGGAGGTGGCCTTCGTGTCGGCCTCCGAGATCGTCAACCAGCTCGCCACCGGTGCGGCCCATCTCGGCATCACCGGCGAGGACCTGATCCGCGAACAGATTGCGGATGCGGATGACGCGGTGGAGATCCTGACGCCGCTGGGCTTTGGCCATGCCAACGTGATCGTGGCGGTGCCGCAGGCCTGGATCGACGTGCGCAACATGGCCGATCTCGACGAGGTCGCGGCCGACCTTCGCTCGCGGCACGGCCGCAAGATGCGGGTCGCCACGAAGTACGTAAACCTCACCCGCCGCTTCTTCGCCGAGAAAGGGCTTGCCGATTATCGGATTGTGGAAAGCCTCGGCGCCACCGAAGGGGCGCCCGGCGCAGGCTCGGCCGAACTGGTGGTCGACATCACCACCACGGGCGCGACCCTGTCGGCCAATGCGCTGAAAATCCTCGATGACGGCCTGATCCTCCGCTCGGAGGCCAATCTGGTGGCCTCCGCCCGCGCCCCTTGGTCGGCCCGCGCCCGGCAAGCCGCCATCGCGGTGCTGACGCGCATCGCCGCCGAGGAGGAAGCCCGCACGAGCCGCGAAATCCGCGCCAGTCTCGATCCTGCGCACCTCGAATCCCTGATGGAACTGGCACGATCGGTCGAGGCGAACCTGCCCTACGGCGAGCCACAGGGCCGCGAGGTCGTGCTCCATTGCCGCAACGCCATGGTGTTCGACCTTGTCGCCGGCCTCCAGGCTCTGGGCGCACAGGATGTCACGGTTCGAACCTTCGACTATCTGTTCCGCCCCACCAACGCACTGAGCGAGCGGCTCATGCGCCGTCTCGGGTGAGCGGGCGCCTTCATGGAGGCTTCAGCTTGCGCATGTTTCAACACGACAGACACAAACCCGGCCCGGGCGTTGCCTCTGTGCAAAAGCCCCCTTATGGTCCGGCGTTTCGACGAATGAGGTTCTGATGAACGCGCTACGCCTTGCGGCGCTCCTGGCCGCCTTTGCTGCCGTGCCGGCAGCCATTGCCCAGACCCCCCCGGTGCTCGGCCGACCCGTCGGACCGACGCGCGGGGTCGACACCAAAGTCCCGCAGCCCGGACAATTGGACAAGATTTTTCCCCTTGGATCGTCCTGGGTCGCCGTCAGCCTGAACGGCAAGCCCTTCGGGGGCGCCGAGCGTCCCACCTTCGCCCTCGACGACCAGCTGCGCGCCCGCGGTTTCGGCGGCTGCAACAACTACTCGGCCACCGCCTATCCCCTGCGCGAGCAGGGTTTCGCGGTCGGCCCCTTCGCGCTGACCAAGAAGGCGTGTGAGAAGGGCCAGATGGCGGTCGAGCAATCGTTCCTGGTCGCGCTGCGCACCGCCGCCAAGTGGGACGTGAACGGCTCGACGCTGATCATCAAGACCCAGAACGGCGAATTGCGGTTCGAACGCTCCCTCTGAGGAAGCCCGCTCCGGCGTGAGGGCGAAGCCGCATCGGCTTCGCCACCGATCACCTCAGACTGCGGACTCGCGCTCGCGCTTTTCCACCGGTTCGAACAGCCCGTCTTCGCCCTTCACCATGCCGATGCTGCGTTGGTGGAACGCCGCCAGGGTCGAGCGGTGGCCGATCGACACGATGGTGGTGGCCGGCAAGGTCTTCTTCAGCATCAGGTAGATCTCGGCCTCCGTCGGCTCGTCGAGCGCGGCCGTGGCTTCATCCAGCAGCAGCCAGTCGGGTTTGGCCAGGAGCGCCCGCGCGATGGCAAGCCGCTGCTGCTCGCCAAGCGAGAGGGTCTGCGCCCAGGCGCGGTCCTCGTCGAGGCGGTCGACGAGGGCTGGAAGTTTGGCGGCTGTCAGCGCCGCCCTGATGGCGTCATCCGGATAATCGCCGTGCATCCCCGGATAGGTGATGGCGGCGCGCAAGGTCCCCATGGGGATGTAGGGACGCTGCGGCAGCAGCATCATGCTCTGGCCTTGGGGCACGCTGACCTGCCCCTTGCCAAACGGCCAGATGCCGGAGATGGCGCGGAACAGGGTGGATTTGCCGGAACCCGACGGTCCCGTCAGAAGGGTGCTCTCGCCGCCGCGGAAGGTGACGGCATCGGCCCGCATGAGGGCTTGCCCGGTGGGCAGCGCCACTTCGAGATTGGCAACCGACAGGTCCGCCGACCCCTGCCCCCCTTGCGCGACCTGCACCCCCTTGCCGGATTCCCGGCGCACGCCGTTGATCGCCGCCTCGAAGGTGGTGAGACGGTCGATGACGGCCTTGTAGCTCGCGATGCTCGAATAGGACGTGATGAAGAAGGTCAGCGCGCCCTGGACACTCGAGAAGGCGCCCACCGTCTGCTGCATCTGGCCGAGCGTGATGCGATCGATGAAGTAATACGGCGCCGTGAGGATGTAGGGCACGACCACGTTGGCCTGGAAATAGGTCGACTGGAAGATGGTGAGGTTCATCACCCGCCGCACGATCTGCATGTAGTTGGCGACGATCATGCCGAAGCGGCGCCCCAAGGCCTGCTTCTCCGCCTCCTCGCCATCCAGCAGCGCAATCTGCTCGGTGTATTCCCTCAGGCGCGCGAGCGAGAAGCGATAATCGGCCTCCACCTGCTCCTGGCGGAAATAGAGCCCGATCAGGGGACGGCCGATCAGGTGGGTCAACCAGGTGCCGAACAGCGCGTAGAGGATCGCCACCCAGACCAAGAGCCCCGGCACGGGGATATCCGTCCCCGGCATGGTGAAATCCTTCGACAATGCCCACAGGATGGCCACGAACGAGATCAGGGTGGCGGACTGGTTCAGAAGGCCGATCGACAGGGTGTAGGTCTGGTCGATGTAGTTGCGCAGGTCGTCGGCGATACGCTGGTCGGGGTTGTCGGCCTCGCGCCCGACCAGTTGCATGCGGTAATGCGTGCCGTCATCGAGCCAGGCGCTCACATAACGCTCGTTGAGAAAAGCCCGCCAGCGGATGCGAAGGACGTATTGCGAGACGATTTCCACCATCGCCACGCACACATAGACCGCCGCCAGCGGCACGAAGATCCAGAACAGCTGATACCAGAAGGCGGGGCCGTCCTTGGTCTGCAGCGCATTGAACATGTCGCGGCCAAAGAAATTGAGCCGGACGCTGAGCGCGACCTGGAACAGGTTGATGGCGATGAGCAGGGCCAGAAGCACCGTGCCGATGCGCCCTTCGGCGGCCCTCACCGTGCCGATCAACGGAATGTTGATCTCGCGCAAGGCGGTGGAATCGAAGTACCGGTCGGCGATCGTCATGATCGTGCGGATCACCGGCAGCCGAGAAATGCCATAGATGATGAAGGCGAAAACGGTGGCGCCGGCCAGCATGGAAGCCGGCGGCACGTAATTGGCCAGGTCCTCGGAGAACCAGCCGGCGGCATTGGCCAGGATCAGGCTCAGCAGAACGAGCGTGACGCCCGCCAGAACACCATTGAATACCTTGAGAAACTTCGGCATGGAGGCGGACAGGAACAGGGCTGCGCCCAGGCCCAGGATCGACACCGGCACCAGCAGGGACAAGGGCAGACCGGCAAACCGGATCGCAAACAGAGCAAGACCCGCAAGTCCCACCGCAAGGCTAGCCTTCACCATCAAGTTTTTTCCTGCGAATGATCTGCGGACCGCTACGTCATCTAGGCGGTCCGGCGGATGGGGATCAACCGCTTAGCGCCATCGACCCGATTTTTGGCGAAGATATGGACAAAATATGCCGTGAACCGCCTGCACGTCGCGAAACGGCGCCGCCGCTGAGGTGGTTGCCTGAAGCGAACCTGCCGTTCGGATAAGCAGGCTAATCCGCTTAAAAGAACACTTAGGTTGACAAAGAGAACGCCGTCCGGCATGCTTCAACCTGCGAGAGCCTCGATGGTTACGAAAGACCGAATTGGAATGAACGCGTCCCCTGGATATCTGGACGACCTGGTGCATCAGCGCCTGGTTCCGGCCGAAGCGATGATCCGGCTAGAAGGCGTCTCCAAGGTCTTCACCGGCCGACAGGGCGCGCCTGTCACGGCCCTCGACGGGGTGGATCTGTCGGTTGACCAGGGCTCCGTGCTGGGCGTCATCGGCCGCTCCGGCGCCGGCAAATCGACCTTGATCCGCCTGGTCAACGGCCTGGAAAAGCCGAGCGCCGGCCGCGTGGTTGTCGACGGGTCCGATATCGCGAGCCTGCCGGAGACGACGCTTCGACATTCCCGGCGATCGATCGGCATGATCTTCCAGCACTTCAACCTGCTGTCGTCGCGGACGGCTGCCCAGAACATCGCTCTGCCGTTGGAAGTGGCGGGTTTCGACAAGGCTGCGATTGCTGTCCGTGTGGGCGAGTTGCTGGACCTGGTCGGGCTCGCCGACAAGCACAACCGCTACCCGTCGGAACTGTCGGGCGGACAGAAGCAGCGGGTGGGCATTGCGCGCGCGCTCGCTACCAAACCCAAGGTCCTGCTGTCCGATGAGGCGACCTCGGCGCTCGACCCGGAGACCACCCGGTCGATCCTCGCGCTGCTGGCGCGCATCAATGCGGAACTGGGATTGACGATCCTGCTCATCACCCACGAGATGGCCGTCATCCGCTCCATCGCCCGCGACGTGGCGGTGATCGAGGCCGGGCGCATCGTGGAACAGGGCGACGTCTTCGACGTCTTCACCCGGCCGCAGCACGAGGTCACGCGCTCGTTCCTGGCGGACGAGACCGGCCGCGCGCTGCCGGCTTATATCGCGGAGCGGCTCACGCCCGACGCGGTCCCCGGCGGGCAGGCCATCGTGCGCATCGGATTTCGCGGTCCGCACGCGACCGATCCGGTTCTGGCCCGGCTCGCGCGCGATCTCAACGTCGAGGCGAATATCCTGGCCGGATCGGTCGACGAAATCGGGGGGCGGCCGTGCGGCCTCCTGGTGATCGGAATCCCGGAGGATGCCCTCTCGCCGACACTCACCTTTTTGAAGCAGTACGGACTCGACACGGAGGTGCTCGGCCATGTCGCCTGAGATGATCCGCCTGATCGTCGGCGCTACCGGCGAAACCCTCATGATGGTCGCCATCGCGGCGGGACTTGGCACGCTGTTCGGCCTGCCGCTCGGCGTCTTTCTCGCCACCAGCGGCAAGGGCGAGCTGTTCGCGGCCCCATGGGCGAACCGGGTGCTGGGGATCGTCGTCAACGCGGCCCGCTCGACGCCCTTCATCATTCTCGTGGTCGCCATCATTCCCTTCACGCGCCTGATCGCCGGCACCTCCATCGGCACCAACGCGGCGATCGTGCCGCTGACGGTCGCGGCCACCCCGTTCATCGCCCGGCTCATCGAGGGCGCGATCCGCGAGGTGGATCAGGGCCTGATCGAGGCGGCGCGCGCCTTCGGAGCAAGCCCGCTGCAGATCGTGTTGAAGGTGCTGATCCCCGAAGCGCTCCCGGCCATCGTTCTGGGCCTGACGCTCGCCGTGGTCTCGCTGGTCGGGTTCTCCGCCATGGTCGGCGCTGTCGGCGGCGGCGGCCTGGGCGATCTCGGCATCCGCTACGGCTACCAGCGCTTTATGCCCGAGATGATGGCGGCAGTCGTGGTCGTGCTGATCGTCCTCGTGCAGGCCATTCAAAGCCTCGGCGACCGCCTGTCGCGCCATCTCAACAAACGCGTGCGACAGGCCTGACTTCACCATCCAACAAGGAAGAACACGATGTCTCTCACAAAACTCGGCCTCGCGGCCCTTCTGACCCTGGTGGCCCTGCCCGCAGCGGCCCAGACCCAGATCGTCCGCATCGGCGTGACGCCCGGGCCCCACGCGCAGATCCTGGAAGCCGTGAAGCCGATCGCGGCCAAGAAGGGCATCGATATCAAGATCACCGAGTTTTCGGACTACGTGGTGCCGAACGCCGCGCTGGCCGCCGGCGAGATCGAGGCCAACTCGTTCCAGCACCAGCCCTATCTCGACAACCAGAAGGCCGATCGCGGCTACAAGCTCGAGACCGTGGCCCAGACCGTGAATTTCCCGATCGGCATCTATTCCAAGAAGCACAAGGCGTTCGACGCCATCCCCAATGGCGCAACCATCGCCATCCCCAACGATCCGACCAATGGCGGCCGTGCCTTGCTGTTGCTGCAGGACAAGGGCGTCCTGACGCTCAAGGACGGCGTCGGCTTCAAGCCCACGATCCTCGATATCACGGCGAATGCCAAGAAGTTGAAGTTCGTCGAGATCGATGCGGCGCAGGCGCCACGGGTGCTCGATGACGTGGATGCAGCGGTCATCAACACCAACTACGCGACCCAGGCCGGCCTCGACCCGGTGAAGGACGCCCTGACCCGGGAGAACCCAAAGGGTCCCTACGTGAACATCATCGCGGTTCGCGCCGAGGACAAGGACAAGCCCTGGGTCAAGGTGCTGGTGGAATCCTACCATACCCCCGAGGTGAAGAAATTCATCGACGACACCTTCAAGGGCGCTGTGCTCACCAGCTGGTAGACGACCCGATCCACCTCCTCCCTGAACTGGCCGGGCCACGCGCCCGGCCTTTTTTTATCCCGTTCTGGCCGGGCGGACGGTCTGCCGCTCACGCACGCGCAGTTCCGGCAAGAGGCACAGACACGACGATCCGCCTTGCCGCGTCCCGCTTGGGATAACCTTAGGCCAAGCGTAGGCTAGATCCCGACTTCGCGCCCCGGATTGGTCTACGAGGCGCACGAAAAAGGCCCCGGATCGCTCCGGGGCCTCGTCTTTAGGATTGGTCGCTGGGTAGACCTAGACGTCCATGCCGCCATCGAAGCCCGGCGTGCCGGACTTCGACTTTTCACATGATGGGCGGCTTTTTCGAACTTCTTAGAAGTCCATGCCGCCATCGAAGCCCGGCGTGCCGGCCTTCGACTTTTCACATGATGGGCGGCCTTTTTGGACTTCTTAGAAGTCCATGCCGCCCATGCCGCCCATGCCGCCACCGCCGCCACCCATCTGGGGAGCGGAGTCACGACGGGGAGCCTCGGCCACCATGGCTTCCGTGGTCACCAGGAGGCCTGCAACTGACGCTGCGTCCTGCAGGGCCGTGCGGACGACCTTGGCGGGATCGACGATACCAGCCTGGAGCATGTCGACATACTCTTCGGTCTGCGCATTGAAGCCGAAGGTGATCGACGGGTTCTCGAGGATCTTGCCCACGACGATCGAGCCTTCCACACCGGCGTTCTCGACGATCTGACGGATCGGAGCCTCGAGAGCACGCAGCACGATGTTGATGCCAGCCTTGACGTCCGGATTGTCGGTCTTGAGCTTGGCGACAGCAGCCTTGGCGCGCAGGAGAGCGACGCCGCCGCCGGGGACGATGCCTTCTTCGACAGCAGCCTTGGTGGCGTTGAGCGCGTCGTCGACGCGATCCTTCTTCTCCTTGACTTCGATCTCGGTCGCGCCGCCGACGCGGATGACCGCGACGCCGCCAGCGAGCTTGGCGAGACGCTCCTGGAGCTTCTCACGATCGTAATCCGAGGTGGTCTCTTCGACCTGCGCCTTGATCTGCGCAACACGCGACTCGATGTCGGTCTTGGAACCGGCGCCGTCGATGATCGTGGTGCTTTCCTTGTCGATGCGGATGCGCTTGGCGCGGCCCAGCATGTCGAGGGTCACGGTCTCGAGCTTGATGCCGAGATCTTCCGAGATGACCTGGCCGGCGGTGAGGACGGCGATGTCCTCGAGCATGGCCTTGCGACGGTCACCGAAGCCCGGAGCCTTGACGGCAGCGATCTTGAGGCCACCGCGGAGCTTGTTGACGACGAGCGTTGCGAGAGCCTCGCCTTCGACGTCTTCAGCGATGATCAGGAGCGGCTTGCCGGTCTGAACGACAGCTTCCAGGATCGGCAGCATGGTCTGCAGCGACGAGAGCTTCTTCTCGTGGATGAGGATGTAGGGATCCTCGAGCTCGGCAACCATCTTCTCCGCATTCGTGATGAAGTACGGGGACAGGTAGCCGCGGTCGAACTGCATGCCTTCGACGACATCGAGCTCGGTCTCGGCGGTCTTGGCTTCCTCGACGGTGATGACACCCTCGTTGCCGACCTTCTGCATGGCATGGGCGATCATCTCGCCGATTTCCTTGTCGCCGTTGGCCGAAATGGTGCCGACCTGCGCGACTTCATCGGAGGACTGCACCTTCTTGGCGCGGGCCTGGATGTCCTTGACGGCTTCAGCAGCAGCCATGTCGATGCCGCGCTTGAGGTCCATCGGGTTCATGCCGGCAGCCACCGACTTGGCGCCCTCGCGGACGATGGCCTGGGCCAGAACCGTCGCGGTGGTCGTGCCGTCGCCGGCGATGTCGTTGGTCTTGGACGCGACCTCACGGACCATCTGGGCGCCCATGTTCTCGAACTTGTCAGCGAGTTCGATTTCCTTGGCGACCGTCACACCGTCCTTCGTGATGCGCGGAGCGCCGAAGGACTTTTCGATAACGACGTTACGGCCCTTGGGACCCAGCGTCACCTTGACGGCATCGGCCAGGATATCGACGCCGCGGAGCATCTTGTCACGCGCGTCGGAGGAGAATTTTACGTCTTTGGCAGCCATGGGCTTTGCCTCCAGTTGATGTCTATTGGATTCTCAAAACGAACGGATTCGCAAATTACTGCGCGATCACGCCCATGATGTCGGATTCCTTCATGATCAGGAGATCCTGACCGTCGATCTTCACCTCGGTGCCGGACCACTTGCCGAAGAGGACGCGGTCGCCCGTCTTGACATCGAGAGCCACGAGCTTGCCGCTCTCATCGCGCGCGCCAGCGCCGACGGCGACGATTTCGCCCTCTTGCGGCTTTTCCTTAGCGGTATCCGGGATGATGATGCCGCCCTTCGTCTTCTCTTCGCTCTCAAGGCGACGGACGACGACGCGGTCGTGCAGCGGACGGAATTTCATGGAACTTCCTCTTTGACTGTTAGCGCAGCCCCCAAAAGGCCACGTCTCATCTTGATTGGACGCTGTTAGCACTGGTTTGACCCGAGTGCTAACGGCTGACCGCGAGATAAGCGCAGGGCCTCCGGGAGTCAAGGGATTCGCCATCGGATTGGTGAATCGCGGGAGCGTCGGGGTCCCTAGCGACGGGATGCGAGGGCCGCGGCCAGCACGATCAGAACCCCGCCGCCGAGGGTGGCCCAGGTGGGAATCTCGGCAAACACCCCGTAGCCGATGAATGCAGCCCAAATAAGGGCCGTGTACTCAAGTGGCGCGAGCTTGGCGGCCGGTGCCTTGGCATAGGCGGTCGCGAGCAGGATGTGGCCGACGACGCCGAGGCCCCCAATGACGGCGAAAAAGCCGAGATGCCAGGGATCGAGGGGCTGCCAGAAGCCGACGGCGAAAGGCGCGACGAACAAGCCCGGCCCGAGATTCGACAGCAGCACGATGTGCATGAACTTGTCGCGCTGGGCGCGCTGGCGCAGCAGGACCAGGCTCAACGCATAGGTAACCGCCGCCAGCAGCGCCGCCGCCACCCCGCTCCAGGAGCGCTGGGCGGAAGGATCGGCGCTCTGGCCGAGAACAACCACCAGCGTGCCGCCAAACCCGACCGCGATGGCGAGCAGGACCCGGCTGTCGACCCGCTCCCTCAGCAGCAGGAGCCCGAAGAGGGCGACGAACATGGGGGACAGGAAGGACAGGACGAGGGTCTCGGCGAGCGGCAACTGGCCGAGGGCATAAAAGAAGCTGACCGCCGTGATCACCGCCACGACGGATCGCAGAAGATTGGCCCGGACGGTTTCGGCGGATGGCCATCCCGGCCGCACGATGGCCACGATCGCAAGCGCGATCAGCGATCCCGCGGCAAACCGCAGGAAGGTCACCTGGACGGTCGGATAGAAGGCCACCATCGCCTTGATGACCGCATCCATGATGGACAAGACCGCGATTCCCGCGGCTGCCCGCGAGGCGGGACCGAACTGCATGATGATGGACCAACCCGACAGGGGCGCTCAGGCGCGTGAATACGGCGGTCGTTCTAGCCGAGTTTACGGCGGGTGACAGCCATCGCGCGTCGCTCTCGACAGGAAACGTTGAAACTCATCCAGGATTCCCGTGCGCCCGCGGGAAACAATCGCACCGCTTGCCGTTAACCAGCAGATTTGCAGGAGATCCGTTCCCATGCGCGACAAGTTGCTTATTTCGGCAGTAATGCTGTCCCTGCTCATTCCTGTGTCAGCGTCCGCCCAGCCCTTCCCGCAGGGTGCGCGGGATGTCTATGGCAACCGGCTCACCGTTCCCGGCTACGGCCACAGTTACGGCAGCGATTACCCGCCGGGCTATCCGGCTGACGGATATGCCGAGCAGTATCCGCTCGTGACCCGCCCGGCCATGCGCCCGCGGGCCCGGGCAGTCGACCCCATGACCGGATATGCCTACGGCACGCGGCCGGGGGAGGATCCTTATGAGCGTTCGCCCGTGTCGCTGCCCGCCTACGAGCCCGCCGAGCCTGGAATTTCCTCGGCCATCGCGCCGCAATATCAGCGGCAGGTCGTGGCCTATCGTGGCAAGGAGCCGGCGGGCACCATCATCATCGATACCCCGTCGAAATATCTCTACCTCGTGCAGGGCGACGGCCGCGCCCTCCGCTACGGCATCGGCGTCGGACGCCCGGGCTTCGAATGGGCCGGGCGCAAATCGGTCAGCATGAAGAAGGAATGGCCGGATTGGCGGCCGCCGAAGGAAATGCTGCAGCGCCGGCCGGATCTTCCCACCTACATGGAAGGCGGACCGGACAATCCGCTGGGCGCCCGCGCCCTCTATCTCGGCTCGTCACTCTATCGCATTCACGGCACCAACGAGCCAGATACCATCGGTCACGCAGTGTCGTCCGGCTGCATCCGCATGCTGAACCGCGACGTGATCGACCTGTATAACCGCGTGCCCGTCGGCGCGCAGGTGGTCGTCATCTGATCGATCGGCCGGGTCTGATGCCAAAAGGGCTTCCGTGCTACGACGGAAGCCCTTTTGCCGAGAAAGCCCGCGATGAATTTTGTCTTTCTGTTTGCCGCCATCCTCTGCGAGGTGGTGGCAACGACTGCGCTGAAGGCCGCCGAGGGGTTTACCCGCTTGTGGCCGTCGGTGATCGTCGTCACCGGCTACGGGCTGGCGTTCTTCTTTCTGTCTCTCACGTTGCGCACGATCCCCGTGGGGATCGCCTATGCGCTTTGGTCGGGCATCGGGATCGTGCTGATCGCGGCCGCCGGCTGGGTGGTCTACCGGCAGACGCTCGACCTGCCGGCCCTGATCGGCATCGGGCTGATCCTGTCCGGCGTGGTGGTCATCCAGACATTGTCACGAACAGCGGGCCATTGAAGACCGCGAACACGTCTCCGCGCTCTCAGGCCCAGTCGCCCTCATCGCCTGAATCGCCCCCGAAATCAGCGTAATCGTCAGGCTGTTCCTGAGCGGGATGCTCGTAGAGCGAGTCGGTGATGCCGGAATTGTCCGTTGGGTTTTCTGCCGCTGCCGTGTCGGCCAGGCTCGTCTTTTCCCCTGCGGCCGCCTCGGTGCCTTTTCCCCCAAAGGCGTTGGTCAGCACATTGCCCAGCATCATGCCGCCGGCGACGCCAGCGGCGGTGGTCAGGGCGCCTTGCAGAAATCCCCCGCCTCCTCCGAATCCGGGCCGCTGCGGCTGGCCCATGCCGCCGCCCCACGGTCCGCCATGCGCTCCCGCGGAGGGAGGCGCTCCGCCAGGAGCGGCCATTCCTGGGTCCCCATAGGCCTGCTGGCGCTGGGGAATGGCGGGCACGCCCCATGGCGAGGCCTGGCGGCCCATGGGCTGCGCGTCGGCCGGGCGCGGTCCGCCGCCAAAGAGCGACGACAGAATCCCGCCGCTCGGCTGCGGCTGGCGACGCAGCTCCTCGACCTCCGCCCGGAGAGCCTCAAGCTCCTCGTTGAGATTGGTGAGTGCCCGCTCCTGCACGAAGATGGTCTGCGCCATCGCATAGGGGGCGTAGGGCTGCTGGCGAATCCGGTCGGCGATGAAGCGCTCGGCCTCGGGATCGCGCGGCTGCCCGGCGACCTGCTCCAGACGGCGGAAGATATCCGCAATCACGTCGCGTTCCTGATCATTCACGGCGAATCTCCCTGAAAGCCATGCGTGGTGGGAGAGATGTAAGCATGCCCGGCCGCATTGGTAGAGGCCCTCGCGACGAACCGGTGCCTGTGCGGCACAGCGCGCCGGCGGCAACGTCCCGGGCTCTGGCTTCTATTCCGCGTCGGTGGATTTCAGAGGGCGGACATTCGTCTCCGTATCGCCGTCCTCCGGGCCGGTATCGTCGCCTTGCGCGTCGAGGCGCGTGTTCTTGCGCAGGCTGACGTATTTCTTCTGGATCTTGACGCGGCTTTCCCGCGCGATCTCCAGCGCGCCCTGGATCAGGGAGCGCTCGGCCTTCTCGTTCTGGAGTTCCTCGGTGAGACGCCGGTTGGCAGCCTCCAGGATGCTGCGATCTTGCTCGAAGCGCTTGGTGAGCTGGTCGATCCGCTCCGACAGGCTGGCCACCTTGTTGTCCGAGCTTTCGATCTGGAAATCCTTGGCGGCAATCGCCTTGTTGAGCATTTCCACGCGCTCCTGCAGTTCGATGCGCGAACGCTGCAACTCATTGACCATGCCGACCTGCCGCTCGACCTCCTGTTGGGTCGCGTCCAGGCGCCGGTCGACGGTGTTCTTCTCGATGACCGTCTCCTTCAAGGTCCGCTCGACCCCGCGATGGGCCTCGTTCTTGTCGCGCAACTGGTCGCGGGTATGGGCCAGGATCTTGTCGGTGGCGGCGAGCCGCGAGGTCAGCCCCTCGATCTTCATGTCGAGCGAGGACAGATCGGTCTGGTGCGCCGAGCGCTCGGAATCGAGATGGGTTTCGAGGCGTTGCCGGGCGACCTGCTCGGCCATCAGCCGGGTTTCGAGCTCGGAGGCGCGCTGGCGGGTGCCCTCGAGCTGAGTCTCCATCTCGCCGTAGCGGTTCGTGAGGCTCGACAGGCGGTAATTCTGCTCCTCGGCGACCTTCTGCAGCCGCTTGACCTCATGGTCGAGAAGCCCGTTGCGCTCGCGGGTCTCGATCAGTTCGCGCTCGGCCCGGGCAACAGTCTGGTCGGCCTCCTGGGCTTCGAGGCGCAGAGCCTGGTTTTCTTCCGTGATATTGCGGGCGCGCTCCGTCTCGATGGAGAGCTGGTTTTCCAGATCGACGCCGATGGCCTCCTTGTCCTTGATGCTGAGGCGCAGATCCTCAAGGGTGGAATCCTGGTCGCGCAGCTTGGTCTCGGCCTTGCGCAGCTGGGACACCGTCGCCGACAGGTCGTCCGCGATGCGGGCATTCACGCTCGTGAGATCGGCCAACTCCCGCCGCAGGGACCCGGTGGTCTCGGTCTCCTGGCGGAGCACCGCCTCGGTCTCCATCAGCCGCGATTGGATCTGCGGATAGGTGCGGATCAGGTCGTAGACCGGCTCGCTGAGCAGGGTGAAATCGTCCTTCAGGCTGCGGATTTCTTCCAACCGGTCGATGAGATTGGCGAAGCGAACCCGGATCAGCTCATTCTTCTGGCCGACGCCATCCAACTTTCCGTTGGGGCGGACAAGCGGCGCATCCCCGCGGGCCGGGGCCTGCTCCTCCGCCATAGCCGAGCGAACAGCATCCTCGCCGACGATGCCGGGCAGGGATTCCTGTTCCTTCTTGCCGAAACGGGATTTGAAAGACGTCCAACCGGATGACATGGAGCCGCCCCCTTTGCCGCACGAAAATGAAGCTGTGGGGGTCTTTTACCGCAGTCCGGCAAGGGTTGGAAACTAAATTTCGTTGCGCAACAGAGTCGCGCGCAAAGTGGGGAGCCTGTCAGGTCGCGTGGACGCCCTGCCGACCGACCAAGCCTTCGATCGCCTCCGGGACCGGGCCACCGGTTGCCCAATCCAGCAGTTCCACCGTGTGAACCATTGGAATCGCGGTGCCTTTCTGGATCTGGGTCATGCAGCCGATATTGCCGGTGGCGATGAGATCCGGACGGGTCCGCTCGATATTGGCGACCTTGCGGGCCCGCAACTGCGCCGCGATCTCGGGCTGCAGCATGTTGTAGGTTCCCGACGAGCCGCAGCAGATATGCCCCTCCGGCACGTCCTTGACCGTGAAGCCCGCCCGCTTGAGCAACGCCTTCGGCTCGGTGCGGATCTGCTGGCCATGCTGCATGGAGCACGCCGACTGATAGGCCACCACGAGATCGGTCTCGCGCACCGGCTCCATCAGGGTGAGGCTGGTGACGTATTGGGTGATGTCACGCGTGATCGCCGAGACCCGCGCGGCCTTGTCCGCGTAGACCGGGTCCTCGCGGAACATGAACCCGTAATCCTTGATCGTGGTGCCGCAACCGGAGGCCGTGATGACGATGGCGTCGAGCCCCTCCCCGTCCATCTCGGCGATCCAGGCATCGATGTTCCGCTTGGCGAAGGCGTGGCCTTCCTCCTCTCGGCCCATGTGATGGACAAGTGCGCCGCAGCAGCCCTCGCCCGCGGCCTGGATCACCTCGACCCCGTGGCGCGCAAGAAGACGGATGGCCGCCTCGTTGAAACCGGGCTTCAGGACCGGCTGGGCGCAGCCGGCGAGGATCGCCACCCGGCCCCGTCGCGGCCCCTGCGCCGCAAACGTATTGGGGCCCTCCAGCGGAGAGCGCGCCGGCACCCGGCTCGGCGCGAGATCGATCATCGCGCGCAGACGCTGGCCGAACAGGGGAAGCCCGCCGATCACGCCCTTGAGGGGCTTGGCCAGCATGGCAAGCCCGATCGCGAGACGAAAGCGATTGGGATAAGGCAGGATATGCGCCAGCACCGAGCGCAGCAGGCGGTCGTGCCACGGCCGCGTATAGGTCGCCTCGATGTAGGAGCGGGCGTGATCGACCAGGTGCATGTAGTTCACGCCCGACGGGCATGTCGTCATGCAGGACAGGCACGACAGGCAGCGGTCGATATGCTTGACCACCTCGGGCGTGGCGGGCTTTCCGCCCTCCAGCATGTCCTTGATGAGATAGATGCGCCCGCGCGGGGAATCGAGTTCATCGCCGAGGAGCAGATAGGTCGGACAGGTGGCCGTGCAGAACCCGCAATGCACGCAGGTGCGCAGGATCTTGTCGGAACTCGCCATTGCGGTATCGCGCAACTGATCGGGCGTGAAGTTGGTCTGCATCGTGGTTCGCTCACAATCCCGTCGGGTCGCTTGTCACGCGCCGGCCTGCCACTGATTGATGGCCTCGACCGGGTGGATCAGCATGATGATGTTGAGCGCGAGATTGTCGCGGATCCAGTAGCCGACGAACAGCTCCATGGCGATGGCGCTTGCCACCGTCAGCCAGACCGGCCAGCGCCAGGCGAGCCAGAAGCCGAGCGACATGGCAAGCATGTCGGACATGGAGTTGAGGACGCTGTCGCCATAATAGTCGAGCGCGATAGTCGTCGCGCGATACCGCTCGATGATGAAGCTGGAATTCTCGACGATCTCCCACCCGCCTTCGAGCACCAGCGCGATGAGAAACGCCACGCCGATCGGCAGCGGCTTGCCCCGGATCAGGCCGATGATCCACGCGCCCATGTAGAACAGGTAGCCGTGGATGATGTGCGAGAAGGTGTACCAGTCCGAAAGGTGCTGGGAGTTGCCGGAATCGTTGATCGTTCCGTGCCAGAGCTGGACGGTGCCGCATTTGCAGATCGGCAGCCGCCCCATCGCCAGCAGGATGGCGGCAGTCGCCGCCATGATGAGCACGGCAAGGCCGAGATAGAGCGGCCACGAGCGCTGCTTGGACCCTGACGTCAGAGCGATTGTTCCGGCCACGCTAGACTCCCGCATACATGCGGCCAGGATTGAAAATTCCCGCCGGATCGAATGATGCCTTGATGCCGCGCTGCAATGTCATGATCGCCTCGGATTGCGGCTCGAACACGTCGACCGTATCGCGGATGGCGTCAGGCGCGCGCAGAAGCGTCGCGTGGCCGCCGGCCGACCGGGTTGCGGCCCGCACCACCGCCGCGCCGGCATCGCCCTCCGGTCGCGTGGCGATCCACAACAGCCCGCCGCCCCAATCGTAGAACCATTGCGCATCGAGCGCGCGGGCGACTTCCGCGGCGAGCGCCGGCGCCTTTGACGGCGCGGTCGAGACGCGCCACACCGCGCGCTCCGCATGGTCCTGCAGCACCGTCGCGTCGCGCACGGATTGCCAGAGACTTTCGGCGCCGCGCCCCTCCAGGATTTCGGCCGAGCCCGCGCCCTTGAGAAGACGTCGCACTTCGCCCAGCCGGTAATCGACCGAAACCGAGAACCCTTCCAGCCGGATCAGCGTGCGCGAACCCTTCACGTCGGGGGTCGGAAGATGCGCCGCGCCCGTGATGTCGAACGGCGATCCGAGGGCGCGCGACAGGGCGGCGATCGCCCGCACATCGTCGAGGCCGCGCCAGATCAGGGTCGCCATCCGCTCAGTCCGGGGCAGCACCTTGAAGGTCACCTCGGTGAGAAAGCCCAGCGTTCCCCAGGAGCCCGCCAGCAGCTTGACCAGATCGAGACCGGTGACGTTCTTCATCACCCGGCCGCCGGATTTTACCACCTGTCCGCGCCCGTTGACGGCGCGTATGCCGATCAGGCTGTCGCGCGCGGCTCCCGCCATGATGCGGCGCGGCCCTGAGATGTTCATGGCCGCCAGCGCGCCGATGGTGGGCTCCATCCGGGTGCCGAGAAGCGGCCGGTAGTCCATGGGTTCGAACGGCAGTTCCTGGCCCCGCTCGGTGAGCACGCGCACCACCTCGGATACCGGCGTGCCGCTTTTCGCCGCGATCACGAGTTCGGCCGGCTCATAGAGCGTCACGCCGGACATCTGGGTCGAGGAAAGACGGGAATCGACCTCCATCCGTCGTCCGAGCGCAGCCTTGCTGTTGGCGCCGCCGATGGCCAGGCGCAGCCCGCCGGCTGCCGCCTGGGCGACGATGGTGGCGGCCTCGCTCTCGTCGCGCGGGGTGTAGACCTTCACGAGAACTGCCTTCCGTCGAGCGGGAACACCTTGGCGGGATTGAGCAGCCAGAGCGGATCGAACACAGCGCGCACGCGCATCTGCTGCTCGAGATCGGCGGTGTTGAACTGGAACGACATGAGATCGCGCTTTTCGATTCCGACCCCGTGCTCGCCGGTGAGACAGCCGCCCACTTCGACGCAGAGCTTCAGGATCTCCTCGCCCACATGCTCGGCCTTCTCCATCTCGCCCGGCTTGTTGGTGTCGAACATCACCAGCGGGTGGAGGTTGCCGTCGCCCGCATGGAACACGTTGGCCACGCCCAAGCCCTCGGCGGCGGCGATCTCGTCGATGCGCTTGAGCACATACGGCAACTGGCCGGTCGGGATGGTGCCGTCCATGCAGATGTAGTCGGCCACCCGGCCGGTGGCCCCGAAGGCGGATTTGCGGCCCTTCCAGATCGCCGCACTCTCGGCCTCCGATTGCGACACCCGGATGGTCTTGGGATGGAACGGCTCCGCGATGGCGACGATGCGCCGGAGCATGTCGTCGATTTCCGCATCCGAACCTTCGACCTCGACGATCAGCATCGCGTCCACGTCGAGCGGATAGCCCGCATGCGCGAAGGCTTCGCAGATCTGGATCGCCGGGCGGTCCATGTATTCGAGCGCAACCGGGATGATGCCGGCGGCGATGATCGCGGCCACGCAGGCGCCCGCGTCATTCACCCGCTCGAAGCCGAGCAGCGCCGGCCGCGCCCCTTCGGCCGCATGCAGGATGCGCACGGTGGCCTCCGTCACGACTCCCAGCTGTCCCTCCGAACCGGTGATCAGGCCGAGCAGGTCGTAGCCCGGGGCGTCGAGCCCGTCGCCGCCGATTTCGACGATGGTGCCATCCAGAAGCACCAGCGTGACGCCGAGCAGGTTGTTCGTCGTCACGCCGTATTTGAGGCAATGCGCCCCGCCGGAATTCATCGCGATGTTGCCAGCGATCGTGCAGGCGAGCTGGCTCGAGGGATCGGGGGCATAGAAAAACCCCTCATGGGCTACCGCCTGGCTGATGCCCAGATTGGTGATGCCCGATTCGACCCGGATCAGCCGGTCGGCGAGGTTGACCTCCAGCACGCGGTTCATCTTCGACACCCCGAGCACGATGGCGTCTTCCTGCGGGATCGCCCCGCCGCACAGGGACGTGCCGGCGCCCCGCGGCACGACCTTGACCCCATGCGCGTGGCAGAATCGCAGGATTTCGGACACCTCGGCGGTGGAGGACGGCAGGACGACGGCGAGCGGCATCCGCCGATAAGCGGTCAGCCCATCGGTCTCGAAGGCGCGGCGCTCGTCCTCGGAGACGATCAAGGCCTCGTTGGCGACGAGACGCGAGAGCCCGGCAAGGATCTCCGCACGGTTGGACAGGACGGCCTGGTCTGGCTTGGGAAAGGCGATGGACATGGCGTTTCTCCCGTCAGGATGGGCACGTGCCGGCTTGCCCCCCCTGCCAGACGGTAGCGGCTCCGCAAGGATTTTTCCAATAACGTGGAATCTCTCTAAGATGTCTCCCGCGTCCACGCCATGGGGTTTCGAATGCGTCTTCAGGTTTTTCCGGTCCTTCTCTGCCTTGCCGGAGGGGGAACCGCCCAGGCCCAGGACGCGGCCCTGGGCGAAAAGGCGTTCATTCCCTGCAAGGCCTGTCACCAGATCGGCGATGGCGCGACCAACGCCATCGGACCCTCGCTCAACGGGGTCATCGGCCGCAAGGCCGGCACGTTTCCCGGCTACAGCTACTCCACGGCGAACCAGAGTTCCGGACTGACCTGGGACGAGGCGACCTTCCGCGACTACATCAAGGCGCCTGCCGCCAAGGTTCCCGGCACCAAGATGACCTATGTGGGCATCAAGGACGATAAACGGATCACCGACCTTCTCGCCTATCTCAAGCAGTTCGACGCCACCGGCCACATCGTGCCCCGTTGACGTCTGGCCGCAGGAAACTAAAGTTCAAAACTATATAATAAAACATTATAATGTTTTAATCGCTTCCCTATGCTCGCCAGCTCGGCAAGCTCGGGCGGAAGTCATGACGATCCATAAAACACCGATCAAGAACCAGGCGTCGACGGCTCCGGTGACGCGGCAGCCATTGCATTCGCGCAGGTGAAGGCCGGCATGCTGCTGAAAGCATCGGACTTCATGTTCGTCTAGCCGCTCGAGGAGCCGGCCCCGGACGGGTGCATCCCTCCCGCCGGGGACCATTCTGACGATCGCCCAACGCCCCGCGGTCCCGCCGCAGCGTCCGGCATGTCAGGCAGACCTTGACCTCCTGCCATCAAGGATGGTGCTGTAGCGTCAGCTAGGAGCATCGCATCTTTGGAACTCTCTCCCAATCCGTCTCCCCGCCCGGTCCACAGGCCGCGGGTCGGACTCTTCGTGACCTGCCTCGTCGATCTGATGCGGCCGTCGGTCGGGTTCGCAGCTGTCAAACTCCTCGAAGAGGCCGGCTGCATCGTCCAGGTGCCGGAGCAGACCTGCTGCGGACAGCCCGCCTACAACACCGGCGATCGCTCCACGACCCGCGCGATCGCCGAACGGGTGATCACGGAGTTTCGCGGCTACGATTATGTGGTGGCGCCCTCGGGGTCCTGCGCCGGCATGATCCGGGCGCATTATCCGGAACTCTTCGCCGACGATCCGAACTGGCTGCCGCGCGCCAACGAACTGGCGGCGCGCACCCATGAGCTGACGAGCTTCCTCGTCGACGTGCTCGGCGTGACACGGGTCGCGGCGCGGTTCGACGGCACGGTCACCTATCACGATTCCTGCTCCGGCCTGCGGGAGCTCGGCATCCGCAGCCAGCCGCGCCGCCTGTTGCAGAGCATCGAGGGATTGCGGCTCGTCGAACTTGAGGAGAGCGACGTGTGCTGCGGTTTCGGCGGGACTTTCGCGGTGAAGTACAGCGACATTTCCGGCGCGATCGTCGAAGCCAAGGCCCGCAACGTGGTCGAGACCAGCGCGCCGACGTTGCTCGCGGGCGATCTCGGATGCCTTCTCAACATGGCCGGCAAGCTCAGTCGCGACGGCGCGCCGATTCACGTGCGCCATGTGGCCGAAATTCTCGCGGGCATGACCGACGAGCCCCCCATCGGCATCGCCAAGGAAAGGCCCCGCACATGATGATTTTGTGGATGCCGGCGGACCGGATCGTCGCCCGATGAGCCTCAACAGCACCTCACCGCAATTCAAGGACAACGCCGCGCGGGCGCTGGGAGACGTCCAGCTGCAGAAGGCGCTGCTCAACGTCAAGCAGGGTTTCATCGACAAGCGTCAGAAGGCGACCGAACGCCTGCCCGAATTCGAGGCTCTGCGCGATTCCGCCCGCGACATCAAGAACCACACGCTGCAGAACCTCGACCTCTATCTCGAGGCCTACGAGGCGAAGGTGCAGGCCTCGGGCGGCCATGTGCATTACGCGCGCAACGCCGCGGAGGCGCGCGACATCATCCTGCAGCTCTGCAAGGATGCGGGTGCCCGCACGGTCACCAAGGGCAAGTCGATGATCGCCGAGGAGATCGCCATCAACGATCACCTGGAAAGCCACGGCATCGTGCCGATCGAAACGGATCTCGGCGAGTACATCATCCAGCTGCGGCATGAGTTGCCGAGCCACATCATCGCGCCCGCCGTGCATCTCAACGCCACGCAGGTGGAAGAGGATTTCCGACGGGTCCATACCCATCTCGATCCCAAGCGCGATCTCTCCGAGCCGGTGCACCTTCTCACCGAAGCCCGCACTGTCCTGCGCGAACGCTTTCTCGCGGCCGATGTCGGGATCACGGGCGCGAATTTTCTGGTCGCCGAAACCGGCACGTCGGTGATCGTCACCAACGAGGGCAATGGCGATCTGACCCAGATCCTGCCCAAGACCCACATCGTTCTCGCATCGATCGAAAAGCTGGTCCCGACCCTGGAGGATGTGAGCCAGATCTTACGGGTTCTCTCGCGATCCGCGACGGGCCAGGAGATGTCCGTCTACACCACCTTCTCGACCGGCCCCCGTCACATCGGCGACAGCGACGGTCCGGAAAATTACCATGTGGTGCTGCTCGATAATGGCCGCTCGGCCATGCTCGGCACCAGCTTCGAGGAGATGCTGCGCTGCATCCGTTGTGGCGCCTGCATGAACCATTGCCCGGTCTATCATGCGGTCGGCGGGCACGCTTACGGATGGGTCTACCCGGGTCCGATGGGGGCAGTCCTGACCCCGACCTTGATCGGCATCGACCAGGCCGGACATCTGCCCAACGCCTCCACCTTCTGCGGACGCTGCGAGAGCGTGTGCCCTGTGAAGATCCCGCTCCCGAAGCTCATGCGGCATTGGCGCGAAAAGGAATTCGAACGGCACCTGACGCCTGCCACAATCCGCTCCGGGCTCGGCGTCTGGGGATTTTTCGCCAGGCGCCCGGCGCTCTACCGCCTCGCCACGCGACTCGCCATCGGGGCGATGGGGCTGGCGGGCCGCAAGACCGGCCGCTTCCGATGGTTGCCGCTCGCCGGCGGCTGGACCCGCAATCGCGATCTCGCCGCCCCGCAGGGCGAGACGTTCCAGGCGCGCTGGCGCCGCGAGCGCGGACGGAGGGCCGCATGAGCGCCCGCGACGATATTCTCGGCACCATCCGCCGCTCGCTCGGCGTGTCGGGCAAGGAGACCATCCGGCGGCAGATCGTGGCCGACCGCCTGGAGCGCGCGCCCAAGGGCGTAATCCCGGCGCGGGGGCAGCTTTCCGGGAATGCCCTGCTGGCCCTGTTCAAGGTGCAGGCCGAAGCAGCTTTGGCGACCGTGACCGAGGTCGCCTCGGCGGCCGACGTGCCCCAGTCGATCGCCCATTTCCTGCGCGACCACAATCTTCCGGCCACCTTGCGCATGGGCGACGACCCGCGCCTCAGGGCGATGCCTTGGAGCGAGACGACCTTGGCCATCGACCACGGCCCGAGCGGCGGACAGGACCTGAATGCGGTGAGCCATGCCTACGGGGCCGTGGCCGAGACGGGATCGGCCGTGATGGTGTCTGGATCGGAAAACCCCTCGACGCTCAATTTCCTGCCCGACAACCACATCGTGGTCATCGCCGCCAAGGATATCGCGCGGGATTACGAAAGCGTCTGGACGAAAATCCGTTTCACGTTCGGCAAAGGCGGCATGCCGCGCACGGTGAACTGGATCACCGGTCCGTCACGGTCCGGCGACATCGAGCAGACGATGCTGCTGGGCGCCCACGGGCCGCGCCGCCTCCATGTGATTGTCGTGAAAGCCTGACGCGTGACGATCTTCCCGCCCCTCTTTCCAGCCTCGCTGCGGTGGAGTGCCTGGACTGGCGCGGAGGCGGGCCTCGAACACCTCGACCTGGGACGCAGCGCCGACGGCATCATCGCCTCTGCCGTCGTCTTCGGGGTCGACGGCCCCGTTCGCTTCGGCCTCCGCTATCGTCTGGTGATCGACGACCTCTGGCGCGTCCGCGACGCGAGGCTTGAGACGACCGCCGGGCAGCGCTTGCATCTCGAGAGCGACGGAAAGGGACGCTGGCGGCTGGACGGCCATGCCGCGCCCGGACTCGATGACTGCATCGACATCGATATCGAGGCGACGCCGTTTACCAATACGCTGCCGATCCGGAGGCTGGACCTCGCCGACGGCCAGACCGAATTGATCCGCCTGGCCTATATCCGGGTTCCGAGCCTCTCCGTTGCACCGGGTCGGCAGCGCTATACGGCCATGAAGGCTGGAACCCGGTATCGTTTCGAGAGCCTGGATCACGACTTTTCCGCCAACCTCCCAGTCGATCAACAAGGTCTCGTGAGGGATTACCCTTCGCTGTTCCGCCGCCTCGCCTGAAGCGAAGCGAGGCCGTGACAACTCAGCGCGGCCGGAGCGCTTGGCAAATGCCCGCGCAATGCGTAAGTGTTTGTAAAGACAAGCACTTTTTAATAATTCTAAACTAGAAACCCATGATCGTCTGTTCCTGCAACATTCTCTCCGACGGCGACGTCAAAGCGTGCCTGCGGCCTGGGCCGGAATGCCCCCGCACGCCGGCGCAGGTTTATCGCTGTCTTGGCTGCAGCCCCAATTGCGGACGCTGCGTGCGCACCATCCGGGCGATCATGCATCAGGCCCTCGCCGAGGCTCGCCATGCGACCGCGCCTGCCTGCAATCGCGGCTGCTGTCCGGTGGTCCTCGAACAGGCCGCTGCGGAACCTACCCTTTGACGCAGGGGTGTTCGTCCTTTAGATTATAATCCTTCTAAATTGATGCGGTCGGCGAAGAGCCGGCATTTGACAAGAGGCATGGATGAAGGGCGACCCGAAGGTTATCGACTATCTCAATCGCGGTCTGCGCAGCGAATTGACGGCTGTGAGCCAGTACTGGCTCCATTATCGTCTGCTCGAGGACTGGGGATACAAGGAGCTCGCCCAGGCATGGCGCAAGGAATCCATCGAGGAAATGCAGCACGCGGACCGTTTCGTCGAGCGCATCATCTTCCTCGACGGCTTCGCCAACCTTCAGGTCCTCGATCCGCTGCGGATCGGCCAGACCGTCAAGGAAATCCTCGAATGCGATCTCGCCGGTGAGAACGACGCCCGCAACCTCTACGGCGAAGCCGCAGGCTATTGCGAGAGCGTTGGCGACCGGGTGTCCAAGAACCTCTTCGAAGAACTGATGAAGGACGAGGAGGGGCATATCGACTTCCTCGAGACCCAGCTCAACCTCGTCGAACAACTTGGCCTGCAGCTTTACGCACAGAAGCATATGGGCGGTCTGAAGGACGACCACTAGCCGCGACATGAGGGTCCGCAACTCCGGCCGCGGACCCTCTCCTTCTCAAGCGAAACGTCAGCTTTCGTCGACGAAGAGATCCTCGGGCTTCTCAATTGTGGCCACCGGCAGGGTGACGATGAGAAGGTCCACATCTCCCGGATCGTTGCGGATCGAGAATCCCAGCCGTCGGCACATGTCCAGCATGGTTGTGTTCTCCCGCAGAACTTGCCCCTCGACAATGCGCAGGCCATCCTCCTTGGCCCACTCGATCATGAACCGCATCAGATCCCAGCCCAGCCCCATCCCCTTCAGGTCGGAGCGCAGCAGGATGCCGTATTCGCCGGTCTCATGATTGGCGTCTGCGTGGAGCCGCACCGCCCCCAGCATGTCCCCGCTTTGCGTATCGAACGCCACGAACGCAATGGCGCGCGCATAATCGAGCTGTGTGAGGCGGGCCAGAAAGACGTGGTTGAAATCCCGCACTGGCGCAAAGAATCGCAGCCGCAGGTCCTCATGCGTCACGCGCTTGAAGAACTCCAGGAATTTGCCCTCGTCCTCCGGTCGCACCGGCCGGACGAAGGCCTGACGCCCATCGCGCAGCGTGATCGTGCGCTCCCACTCCTTCGGATAGGGCCTGACCGCCAGGCGCGAATGTCCCTTGCGTTCATGGGGCGACAGGGGCGCAACGGCCACCCGCGCATCGACAGCAATCACGCCCGTCTCGTCCGCCAGCAGCGGGTTGATGTCGATCTCCCGAATTTCGGGCACGTCCGAGGCGAGTTGAGAAAGTTTCACGAGCACGAGAGCGATCGCCCGCTCGTCGGCTGCCGGCACGTCGCGATAGGCCTTGAGGAGGCGCGACACCCGGGTCCTCGCAATGAGGTCGGCCGCGAGGGTCAGATCCAGCGGTGGAAGCCCCAGGGCCTTGTCGTTGATGACCTCGACGGCGGTGCCGCCCCGTCCGAACAGAATGACGGGTCCGAAGGTGGGATCGTCGGCCAATCCCACGATCAGTTCGCGCGCCTTGGGCCGGCGCACCATCGGCTGCACGATGACGCCGGTGATCACTGCATCCGGACGCAGCCGGGCCGCGCGCTCGAAAATATCCTCCACGGCCAATCGCACGGCCTCCGCGGAGGAGAGATCGAGCTTCACGCCGCCGATATCCGATTTGTGCACGATATCCGGCGACAACACCTTGATGGCCACCGTTCCGCCATCGGTCAGGAAGGAGTGGGCCGCGGACACCGCTTCGTCGGCCGAGTGGGCGAGGACAAGGGGCGCGACCGGAATGTCGTAGGCGCGCAGCAGGGCATTGACCTCCAGCGGATCGAGCCATTGACGCTTGGCCGCGACCACGCCCGCGACGATCGCCTGGGCAGCCTCCACGTCCGGCGCGAAATCGTGCGGCAGGCTGTCCGGGGTCTCCATCAACTCCGCCTGCGCCTCGCGGTAGCGCACGAGTTGCACATAGCCACGCACCGCATCGGCCTCGGTCGTGAAATGCGGAATCCGGACCGACTCGAAGATGTGGGCGGATTCGGCGTCTTCGCCGATCCAGGCGGCAAAGACTGGCTTGTGGCGCAGGCCACTGCCGCGATCGCGCCTGACGGCGTCGGCCACGGCCGCTGCTGCGTCGGCGGCGGCCGCCACTGCCGTCGGAACGTTGAGGATCAGGATCGCGTCGTTCTCGTCGTCGGCGAGCAGGGCCTCGAGCGCGGCCGTGTAGCGCTGCGCATCCGCATCCCCGATGATGTCGATGGGATTGCCGTGCGACCAGTTCGCCGGCAAGGCGGCGTCAAGACGGGCGAGCGTCGCGTCCGAGATGCCAGACAGTTTTCCACCCAGATCAATCAACCGATCGACCGCCAGCACGCCCACCCCGCCGCCATTGGTCAGGATCGCCAGCCTGTTTCCCGGAAACGGCTTCTGCCGGCCCAGCGTTTCGGCCGCTGCGAAAAGCTGATCGAGATCCAGAACGCGCAACAACCCGGCGCGGCGGAAGGCCGCCTCGAAAACCGCATCGGAGCCCGCAAGCGCTCCCGTATGGGTCGCCGCGGCCTTCGCACCCTGGGCGTGCCGGCCCGCCTTGATGACCACCACGGGCTTGGTGCGGGCGGCCGCACGGGCGGCGGACATGAACTTGCGGGCGTTGTCGAGGGACTCGATGTAGAGAAGGATCGCGCGGGTGCCGGGGTCGGCTGAGAAGAAATCCAGGCAGTCGCTGAAATCCACGTCGATCTTGTCGCCGAGCGACACGATGGCCGAAAACCCGACCTGGCGCTGCGCCGCCCATTCCACCAGCCCGGCCGCCACCGCGCCAGATTGCGACACCAATGCCAGATCGCCGACCTTGGCGCTGCGCGCGGCGAAACTCGCATTGAGGTTGGCGCGCGGCGCAATGACGCCGATGCAATTGGGCCCGACAATCCGCAAGCCACGCTGACGCGCCGCCTGTCGGACGGCCTCCGACATGGACCCAGGCCCGTATCCGAGCCCAGCGGTCGCGATGATGGCGGCCGCCACCCCGCGCCGGGCCGCCGCCTCGACGACGGACAGGACGCGCTCGGGCGGGACCGCAATCACCACAAGGTCGGGGGTCGCCGGCAGGGCATCGATTGACGCGAAGCAAGGGAGCGACTCGATCTCGCTGTGATGCGGGTTGACCGGGTAGATCGTCCCCGCAAAGCCCCCAGCGACAAGGTTTCGAACGAACGTTAGGCCAAGGGAACCCGGGTGGTTGCTGGCGCCCACGACGGCGACGGCATTCGGCGCAAACAGTTTGTCGAGGCGATAGGTGGACATGGCGATCCTTCGGCCCGCACCGTGCGAGACCAGCCCTGACCTCTAGCGGGTCGCGGACGGGATTGAATTGATCGCGCTCATTGGCGCCCGGCACAAGTGCGCCGGTCCGCGGCCGGTCGCATCACTCGGCAAGCACACGCGTCGGCGGAAAGATCACTTCGACCAGCGTGCCCTCATTCGGATGGCTCGAGATCTGCAGCGCACCGCGATTGGCCTCGACCAGCGCCTTGGTGAGAGGCAGGCCCAACCCGGTGCCGCCGCGCTTGCGGGCCGTCGCCAACTGACGGAACGGCTCGAGCGCGGCCTCGACCTCCTCACCGGTCATGCCGATCCCCGTATCGCGGACGCGGAACGCGACCTCGCCCCGGTCGGTGAGCGCGGTGGACACGATCACCTGGCCGCCGGCATCGGTGAACTTGATGGCGTTGGAGACGAGGTTCAGCACGATCTGGCGGACAGAGCGGTCATCCGCCACGACCGGCGGCAGCTTGGCGGCGAAACTCGTCCGCATGACGATCCGGTCGCGGGCGGCCTGGGGCTGAAGCAGGGTGAAGCAGCTCGACACCAGGTCGTTGAGGCTGACGCTGGTAAACGTCAGTTCCATCCGGCCCGCCTCGATCTTGGCAAGGTCGAGAAGGTCGTTGACGAGGCTGATGACGTGCGCCCCGGAGGCATGCACGTCCTTCAGGTATTCCTTGTATCGATCGTTGCCGATGGGGCCGAAGCGCTCTTCCAGCATCACCTCGGCAAAGCCGATGATGGCGTTCAGGGGCGTGCGGATCTCATGGCTGATCTTGGCCAGGAGATCGGACTTTTGCGCATTGGCCTGCTCGGCCGCCTTGCGCGCGCCCACAAGCTCGCCCTCGGCCTTCTTGAAGGGCGTGATATCGCGCAGCACGGCGCAGAGCTTGCGCTCCGGGCCGTCATTCACATGGCCCATGGTCATGAACAGCGGGATCGTCCCGCCCTGCCGGACGCGTCCGAGCACTTCGCGGCCGTCATTGAGCAGGCTCGCAACGCCCGGCGAGCGCAGCCCCTCGAGGTAATCGAGCGCCAGAATATGGCTCTCCGGCGACAACAGCACCGTGATGGCGTCGCCCACCACCTCGTCCTGGTTGTAGCCGAACAGGGCCTCGGCCGAGCGATTGAGAGAGAGGATGCGGCCGGTCTCATCCAGCACGATCACCCCGTCGGTGGCGGTATCGAGAACCGATTCGAGCTCCTGGATCCGGATGTCGCGCACGCGCAGATCGGCTTCCGCCTCGCGCAGGCGGTGGGCGGCGTCGCCCTCCGGCGAACGGTGGATCAACACGAGATCGGCCACAGCCCCGTTCCAGTCGATGGGGGCTCGGTCGAGCTGAACCGTGAGGCTCTCGCGCTGGCGGGTTGAGAGCGTGGCGGCCTTGACGGAGGCCTCCGGGCTCGCACCGAAGAGCCTGGGCAACCCGCCCGCTGCCGCGAGATGCTCGCGATCGTCGTAGCCTGACAGGGCGAGAACGGCCCGGTTGGCGAACAGGATGTGATCGGCCTGCAGAACCAGAGCCGGAACCGGCAGGCGCTCCAGCAGCGCCTGGCCGTCGACCGCCCCCTGCCCTGCAAGCGCCGCGGGGGAATCGCCGCCCGCACCCGATGCCGCCTCCGCCAAGGGTTGCGGCTCCACGACGTCAGGGACGGGGATTGCGGAGATCAGATCAGCGAGGGCTGGCGCATCGAGCGACGGCACAGGGTCCGGCTGCTGCGGTCCGGCCGATGGCGTTTCCGGCGCCGGGGCATCGACGGGCGGGACTGGCGCCACGGCCCGGAACGGCGATCGTTTGTCGTGCGGGCGAGAAACCTGTGGGGCTTCGGGCTCAAGGTCGATCTGGGCCCCCAGCGCGCGTGCGATTTCGCGGAAGGCGTGGCGCTCCGTGCTCGACAGACCCGGCGCCTCCGCGAGCGGTGACGGGCGCACTGTCGCAACCGGAGGTGCTGCGGGCATCGGGGCTTCGGTTTCGGGCTCCTGGTGATAGATCGCGTCCGGCCCTTCGGGCTCTTGGTGATAGATCTCGATGGTCGGCTCGGACAGGGAGGCGGCGACGGTCTCGCGCAGTTGCTCGAAAAGCTTCTCCTCGGCCGTCAGGTCGCGGCGCGGTTCGGCCGGAACCGGTTCGGGCTCCTCCAGAACGACGGGATCGTCCGGCTCGAATTCAATGACGATCTCTTCGGGTTCGTCGGCTGGCTCGGTCGTCATCACCGCGATGGATTCAGCCTCGGCCGCTGGTGCCTCAGCCCCCTTGAAGAGCGCAGCGTCGGCGGCATCGGTCCCCCCGACCTCCGTCGCGTGGTCGCTCTCGCGGTCAGCGTGACCCGGACTGTCCGGGCGGAGCCGAATGATCTGTGCGGAGGCGGGAGCTTCATCCGCGCGTGCATCCGCTTCCTCTGCTGATTCCTCTGCTGATTCCTCGGCCGATTCCTCGGCGATGTCCGCATTGGCATCGAGGTTGATCATCGCCGGGAGGTCGCCGGTTGCGTCGGACGGTGACGCGATGGCCTCGGCCTCGACGTCAATGTGGCCGGCATCGTCAAAATGGGCATCGAGATCGATGACGGGGACGCTGTCGGCGGTGGGCTCTGGAAGAAGCGCGGGCAGGCCAGCTGCCGCCTCGGCCCCTGCGACGATCGCAACGGTGACGGGGGCATCCTGCGCAGCGGTCTCGTCAGCGACGACGGGCGGTGCTTCCACCATTTCGGCAGCAGTCGGGACGGGCGCAACCGTGGCTGCCGGCGCACCGGGGAGCGAGCGCAGGGCATCGCGCTTCACGAGGCCGAATCCGCGGAAACCCACGAGTTCGCGATCCGTGCCGTAGACCGGCATCCCGGCCCAGTCGACCGGAACCCGACCCACCTTGTTGTCGACGCTCCAGCCGATCGTGCGACCGCTCCAGGTCTCCTTGCGGGCGAACAACCGGGCGATCTCGCCGCCCGGATCTTCTGCCATGGAGGAACTCACCTGCTGCCAGGTGCGGCCGAGAATATCAGCGGCCATCGGACCGACAGCGTCCGCAAGCCCCTTTGAAACCGTCATGAACTGCGTGTCGGGGCCCGCCTGCCAGACGAACCGGATGCTGCCGCCTGCGGCAATCTCCCGGGGTTGCGCGTCCGGCTCCGCTGCCGGCAAATCCGACACGGGAGCCGCCGCGGCTGCCTGTTTCCGGCGCCCCGTCGGGACCGGGCCGACGATCACCGTGACGAGCACCGGGGTTCCATCATCGACGGCGGACAATCGGCAGGCGCAGGTCATGGGAGGGGACAGGCGGCTGGGCTCGAGCATGAGGCGCTCGAGGCGGACGCCCTCGCGGGGAGCAACGCCGGAGGCCAGGGCCGCCAGACGTGATCTCGCACGGGAGGAGGACGCAAGCCTGCCGGCGTCGTCGACAAGCGAGGCGGCAAAACCCGACGCTGAAAGTGAAGACCAGACGAGTCTCTCGCCAGCCGCGTCCCACACCATGACGGCCGCGTGCGGCGTCAGGAGGCTGGCCAGGGCCGGCTCCTGCCGGAGACGGGCGATCACGTTTTCATATTGATCCGGAGTTTTCGTCATGAGCGGCCTCGACCCCTATCCGCTGACACTATCCACCTGTTACCAAGGTTGTAGAGCATTTCGCGGCGAGGAACCCGCCCGGCGATGCTCCTCATGCCTTTTACTTCGTGGTAACGTTAATGGGTAGGGAATGATTTGATTTCGCATTGCACAATGTGATATTGCACTGCACAAATGTCCCGCTAACAGGAGTGACACATGGCGACGAACCAACCCGGCTACGAGATTCCGACCGAAATGCGCGACTTCGCCGAGAAGAGCGTCGAGCAGGCGCGCAAGGCGATCGACGGTTTCATGGGCGCGGCTCAGAAGACGGTCGACACGTTCGAAGGTTCGGCGACCACCGTTCATTCGAGCGCCAAGGACGCGACCCGCAAGACCCTGACCTATGCCGAGCAGAACATCTCCGCGGCCTTCGATCTGGCCCAGAAGATGGTGCGGGCGAAGGACATGCAGGAAGCCATGCAGATCCAGAGCGAATTCGTGAAGACGCAGTTCGAGTCGATGCAGCGGCAGATGAAGGAATTCGGCTCCATGGCGCAATCCGCCATGAAGGCTTCGACTCCTCCCAAGAAGTAAACCCAACCGAGCCTTACTGAGGATCTCTCCATGGTCGTGATGAAGAAAGCGGGCCCCAAGGGCCCCGTGAAGGCGCCCGCCGCCGTCAAGGACGCGGCCGCGTTGGTGAAACCGAAGGTCAAGGCAACAAAGCCGGTCGCGCAACGCGCGGCCGAGCAGCGTGTCCCCGAGCCCACGGTCGTGTCGACACCTTCGCCGCTCGCCGCACCGGCCAAGGTCGCTGCACCTGCGGAACTGCCGAAAGTGGTTCCGGCTCAGGTGACTGCGCCCGCCCCTGCCGTCGTGGCGGCGTCGCCATCCGTTCCCGTCGCGGCGGCGGTGGAAACCATTGCGGCAGCCGTCGCGCCAAAAGGCGCGGTGCTGCGTCAGGCCGTCAGCGAGGCGGTTTCCGCCTCGGCCCAGGGGGCTCTTGCGGTCAACGACAAGATCCTCGACGCGCTCCACAGCCAGGGCCATGCCGCCCTGGATCTCTGGCGCGATGCAATCGCGACCCCTCACCTGCCCGATGCCATTCGCCTTCACAGCACCAGCGCGCGGCAGGCCTACGAGACGGCCTCGGCCCAGTGGCGCGACATTGCCGAGACCACGGCACACTGGTTCGGCAAAGCTGTCGAGCCGCTGAATTCGGCAATCGGCGAGCGTAAGCGTTAAAGAACGCTCCTTCCCCGACGGCCCGACTTGGCTGTCGGACACCGGCGCCCTCCCCGATACTGTACCCAGCGCGCCTGCATGCGGATGATCCGGGTGAAAGGACCCTGCCGCGCGGGCAGGGCCAAGCGGGTCTCGTCTCGCTTCGGGCCAGAGCCTGACGCTTGGCCCGATCAGCGCATTGTGGCGGCCAGAGCGTCAATCGCGCATCTCCACAAAGGTTAGCGAAGACTTAAATTCATACTCGATAAACGATACGCCGATGTTGTTATATGATAGTATTGCATTTGCACGTGTGGGCGAGGTATTGGTGAGTTCGATAGGCGCGAAAGCCTAGAGGATCTCGCCTCGTCTAAGACCTCCATCCACGGAAAAACTGTCATGCGTAACCTTCTTATCGGATTGCTCACTGGGACGGCGGCCCTTGCTCTGGCCGCCTCTGCCGGACACGCCGCGGACATGCCGTCCCGCTATGCACCGGCGCCCGTTTACGACGCGATGCCGGCCTTCACATGGACCGGCTTTTACGCGGGCGTGAATGCGGGCTATGGCTGGAGCACCGGCACAAGCCGCTATTACGACCCTGCCTTCGGCTATGTCGGCGGCAACAGCAACGGCGGCTTCGTCGGCGGCGGCCAGGCCGGCTATAACTGGCAGACCGGCATGTTCGTGCTCGGCGCCGAAACCGACATTCAGTACGCCTCGGTGGGCAACAAGGGCTCGGCTTACGGATCGCGCTACTACGCGGGCGATTCCGACGGCTATTACGGCACGCTGCGGGCCAGGCTCGGCTTCGCCTTCGACCGCGCTCTGATCTTCGGGACCGGTGGTTTCGCCTACGGGGATGTGGGCGGAAACAACGCCGCCGATCCGTTCCTCGGCTACCACAAGGGCAACAGCACCAATGGCGGCTGGACGCTCGGCGGCGGCGTCGAATATGCGGTCACCAACACCATCACGGCGAAGGTGGAAGGCTCGTACATCAACCTCGACACGCGCGGCAACTATGCCAGCGCGGCTTATCAGGGCGCACGGCGCGATACCGAGTTCGGTGTGGTGAAAGCAGGCCTGAACTACAAGTTCAACTGATCCACGCAGCAGCGCGACCATCAGGGCCCGGTGGCGACACCGGGCCCTTTTCTGACGTCCGTCAGACGGTGGGAACGGTCCTCCCCAAAGGGCGTTACAGAGCCCTGCTCTGGAGCGATCCCCCATGATACCGACCGACGATCAAGAAGCCTCTGCGGACAAGCATGAGCTGCGCTCCGGCTCACCGCCATGGCATATCAACCAGGCACCATTCCATCGCACGCCTCTGCCGAGCGAGACCCGCTGCGACGTCGTGGTGATCGGCGCCGGCATCACCGGCTCGCTCGCGGCGGAAGCGCTTACCCGTGCCGGCAAGTCCGTCATCGTCGTCGACAAATTCATGCCGGGGCGCGGCAGCACGGCGGCGAGCACGGCGATGCTGCAATGGGAAATCGACACGTCCCTGGTGGAACTCGCGGGCCTTTACGGCGCGGAGAAAGCAGCCAACATCTACCGCCGCAGCCAGGCCGCCGTCACCGACCTGGGAAGCCTGGTGGCAAGCCTGAACGTCGCCTGCGCGTACACGCCACGCGCGACCCTGTTTCTCGGAGCAGGCGAGCACGGCTACGGCGAATTGTCCGCCGAACACGACATGCGCAACCGCGCCGGCCTGCCCGGGGCCCTGATCGAGCGGGGTCCGCTCGTCGATACCTTTGCGATGGACCGACCTGCTGCGATTCTCTCGCCGGGCTCCGCCGAGGCGGACCCGCTGCAACTGTCACTCGGTCTGCTTCGCATTGCGCTCGAGCGGGGCGCAACCCTCGTGGAGGACGAGGTGGTAGCCTATGAGTGGAGCGATCACGCCGTGCACCTGACACTGGCAGGCGGCGGGGCCATCGAGGCTGCATACGCGGTCCTCGCCACCGGTTATGCCATGCCGTCTTTCGTCACCGCCGACATCCACAAGACCGTGTCCAGCTGGTGCCTCGCCACCCGGGTCCAGCCTCAGGAGAACCTGTGGCGGGATCGCGTCCTGCTGTGGGAGGCATCCGATCCCTACCTTTATTCGCGCACCACGGCGGAGGGTCGCATTCTCATCGGCGGCGAGGATCAGGAGACGAAGGACGCCGACGAGCGGGATGCCCTCATGCCCGAGAAACGCGCCCGCCTGATCGCCAAGATGAGCGCGCTGTGGCCACGGGCGGATTACACCCTCGACACCCAGTGGACGGCGGAATTCGGCGAGACGGACGACGGGCTGCCGCTGATCGGACGCGTGCCGGGCGCCAAGCGTTTCTTTGCCGCTTACGGCTACGGGGGCAATGGCATCACGTTCAGCTACATGGCGTCCCGGATGCTGATGGCGTGTCTCGCGGGAGAGGAGCGTCCCTGGTTCGACGATTTCGCCCTCGATCGGCCTCCGGTCGGCTGACAGGAGCCTGCCGGGCTCAGCCTTGCAGGGCGGCGTAATGGGCGCGCTTCGACAGATACATCTGCTGATCGGCGCGCTTCACAACGTCCTCGAGCCGCTCCCCAGGCTGCCGGGTCGCAGCGCCCATGGCGAAGCTTAAGGTGAGGCCGGAATAGAACTGGTTGTTGAGCTCGGCCAGCTTCTCGATGCTTTCCATCATGGCAAGACCCTCGCGCTCGTCCATCGACGGCAGCAGGATGGCAAACTCGTCGCCCCCGATCCGGGCCGCGCATGCCGGCTTCTCCACGATCTTGTTGAGAACCTCGCCCGCGCGCCGCAGCAGGCCATCGCCGGCCGCATGGCCGAGCTGATCGTTGGCGACCTTCAGGCCGTTGAGGTCCGCCACGATGATGGTGATCGGCGAAGGTCCCTTGCGTTCGAGGCGGTTCAACTCATCCACGTAGAACGAGCGGTTATAGATCTTGGTCAGCACATCATGCTTGCCGAGATATTCCAGATAGGCCTCGGCCTTCTTGCGCGCGGTGATGTCGGTCAAGGCCACCTGCACCAGCGACCAGTCGTGCTGATGTCCGGGCAGGACCGAGAATTGCAGCTGAAGATACACTTCCTCGCCGTCGAGCGCGTAATTGAGAACCTCACGCTGCTGAAAGATCTTGCCATCCCAGAGGTCGATGAGCTGTTCGCGGAAATGATGGCGCATGTCGTCGCGAAAGATATCGCGCACGCGTCGCAGAAGGGTCGGCTTGTCGGGTGCGCCGAACAGGTCGAGCGTGTGCTGGTTGACGTCGATGACACGGATCTCGCTCATGCAGCGATCGACGAATTCAGGATGCACGTCGGTGAACACGCGGAAATCGCGGATACCCTGCGAGCGCACGTCGTCGAGCAGCGATTTGATGACGCTGAAATCCTCCACCCACAGGGAGATCGGCGAATGCTCGAACAACCCCTGGGCATAGTCCTCGCTCAGCGCGAGCTTGCGACGGGCGGTCTCCCGATCGGTCACATCCTCGATCGCCACCAGGACCCGGTCCCAGGTGGATTCGGAGCCCGGCAGGACGCGACCGCGCAGCTGGATGTCGAGGCGGCGGCCGCTCAGCGTGTAGTTCACCGTGTCGCTCGAAAATTCCACATCCCCGTTCCAGAGCTGGACGAGTTCGCCGATATGCGTGTCCAGCATGTCGTTTCGAAACACCTTGTCGAGATTTCCGACCAGATGAGCGAGGTCATCGGCCTCGAACAGCGACAGCGTCTTGCGGTTGACCTTCATGACGCGGATCTGGTCCGAACAGGCCTGAACCCGCGCCACGTCGTCCATGAGGTAGGCCCGCAGATCGGTGACGCCCGCCGCGCGCCACGTCTCGAAGAGCGCCTTCAGACCACTGTAATCCTCGAGCCAGAGTGAGACGGGTGCCAGATCGAGCATTTCCGCATCGGTGTGATGCTCGGGCCGAGACGGGGCAAATATCGAATCGTCGGAATGCCGCATAAACAAAGAGCCTGCTGGATATAGGAACGATGTCTTCCTGTCGGGGCGCCGTCTTCGTGCAGCGTGCACCGGGTCTCGTGCTGCGAGCGCGCCCGATCCCACGGATCAATCACGTCGCAGGCCCTTATTACTCTGCGTCAGCCTCATCTGTCACGTCCGGGCTGCGCCGGCTTGACGGGACCTTGATCCAGCCGAGGCATTGAGATGCTATGGGGGATGCCGCATGAAGGAGACAGCCGCATGTCGACCGCCCGCATTCCTGCTTCCGCGCCGACCTCATCCTGGCCTCCCCTCGACTACAACCAGTGGCGCGACACCGCCGTCACCCTGCAGCTGTGGACGCAGATCGTTGGCAAGATCAGGCTGGCGCAGACGCCATGGCTCAATCATTCGTGGCATGTGGCGCTGTACGTCACTGCGCGAGGCCTGACGACGTCGCCCATCGATTTCGGCAACGCGCAGGTCGAGATCGCCTTCGACTTCATCGATCACCGTCTGCGGATCACGACGAGCGCCGGGGATAGCTGCGAGATCCCCCTTGAGCCTCAATCCGTCGCCACTTTCTACACGCGCGTCATGGCGGCGTTGTCAGAACTTGGACGTCCGGTATCCATCGACACCATGCCCAACGAAGTCGAAAACCCGATCCCGTTTCCCGAGGACGAGGCCCACGTGGCCTATGACGCGGAGGCGGCTCATCGGTTCTGGCGCGCCCTCGTCCAGGCCGACCGGGTCTTCAAGGCCTTCCGGACCGCGTTTGTTGGGAAGTGCAGCCCCGTCCATTTCTTTTGGGGCAGTTTCGATCTCGCCGTGACGCGCTTTTCCGGCCGTCCCGCCCCTCTGCATCCGGGGGGCGTCCCCCATCTGCCCGATGCGGTGGCGCAGGAGGCCTATTCGCACGAGGTCAGCAGCGCGGGCTTCTGGCCGGGCAGCGACGCCTATCCGCACGCGGCGTTCTATTCCTATGCCTATCCCGAGCCGCCAGGTTTCCGGGAGCAGCCAGTGCGGCCGGCGGGGGCCGCGTTCAATCCGACCCTGGGCGAGTTCATCCTGCCCTACGATGTGGTGCAAGGCGATTCATCGCCCGACGAAGCGCTGATGTCGTTCCTGCAATCGACCTACGCGGCGGCGGCCACCACCGCCGAGTGGGATTCCACGCTTGAGTGTTCGCCGGGATTGCCCCGCCGGGCGCGGGTCGTGCGGGGCTGATCGGTGCGCCGGCGGCGGCCCCTGGCGAGCGTTGCCCCTGGGTAACAACCGGCAAAAAATCCCAGATGCGTGGCCGAACCGGGTAGGTTCGGCCGCACGGCTGTGCGACCCATGCTCTTTCAGTGGTGACGTGAGTTCGGGTCATGGATCGTCGGGGACGGCTGATGGCGTGCAGACGCCGGGTGCCGGAAAACGGGCCGTCGTCTGGACCTTCGCAACCCGCGGACCCTCAATCGAAAAGGGAAAACTCCGCATGGCCCCACTTTTCTTGCGCTTCACCCGAATGCTCTGCCTGTCGGCATTGGGCTGGTCCCTTGTGCTGTGCGGGGGCCTCCAGGCCCAGGAGCGTCCGGATTATGGACGCTTCCGCGACGGGGTGTTCCTGCGCTATCTCAACGCCAGCGACGGGCCGCTTGCTGTCACGCCCCATATCGGTCTCTCGTTCGGCGAGCGCACCCTGCGGGCGGACCTCGACTCGGGCTCGACAGGGATCGTGGTGGCCGCAGCCCTGGTGCCTGGATTCGGCTCGCTTCCCTCGACTGGCGAAGGACGCCTGACCTATACCAGTTCCGGCCGGGTGATGATCGGCCAATGGGTCGTGACGCCGCTTTCGCTCGTCGGTCAGAACGGGGCCCGGATCGACACGGAGCCAATGCCGATTCTCGCGGTCACCCGCGTCGAATGCCTGCGCGAATCCCGTGATTGCACGCCGGAGGATGGCCCCCGCAACATCGCGATGGTCGGGGTGGGCTTTGCCCGCGAGCATGACCGGCAGACCCAGAGCACACCGGACAAGAACCCGCTCCTGCGCATCCCGTCCGGCGGACGGGAGCAGCGGCGCGGCTACGTCCTGACCCCGAAGGGGATCCATGTGGGACTGACGGCGGTGAACACGGAGGGCGCCTTCTCGTTCATCAAGCTCGCCCGACAGCCCGACATCGACGATTGGGCGCCGATCCCGGCGTGCATTGGAATCAACGGCCAGCAACCGGCCGCCTGTGGCTCGATGCTGGTGGATACCGGGGTCTCGGCGATGTTCATGACCCTCCCTCCGGCACAGGCAGGCGGCGGGCCCCTGCCCCCCGGGACGCAGGTGACCATCAGCACCGGGATACAGAAGGCGCATCGCGCGCTGTATTCCTTCTCTGTGGACGGGGGCTCACCTCTGGCGCCGAGCGCCATCCATCTCCAGACGTCCGCCGAGCGGGTCTTCGTCAATACCAGCTTTCATCTGCTGAACGGGTTTGATGTCCTGTACGACGCCGATGGCGGCTATGCGGCTTTCCGGCCCCATTGAAAGACCAAATTTCAGACCTCGGGAATGAATCGATATAAAGTGGAACGATTATGTGATTGAAGACTTGGCGGTGAAGGGGAACATCATGGCTCGTTTTTTTCTTCATTTCGAAAGAATTGGTGATTGTATCCGGGCAGACCTGAAAGGTCTTGAACTTCTCGATATTAAGGTTGCTCTGGAAAAAGCAAAAAATCTCGCGGCTCGGCTCGGGCTGGATGCGGCATTTTCTGGAGATAAACTCGAAACTGAGGCCGTCCTCCTCGCTGATCACCTCGGGAATGTGCTCCACCGCGTCCAGGTTCACAAATCCTGCCCGTCCGCGATCCAAAGCCTCCGCTGCCCGCCATTTCGCGGACGCAAACGGGAAGGTTGGTTATCGGGCGCCACGACCCGCAGGTTCAAGGTCAGGCCGCGCCCGACAGAATATCAGTCCGCGGCCGCGACAGGACCCACCCCGGTCTGGATGCGCGCCAGCGCAAGCTCGCAAATCTAAGACCAAATGAGACCCCGTCGCCATGGCGACGGGGGAGCAGGTTACGCCGCGAATTCCGGCACTCAGTAACCGCCGTGCAACTCGCGCTGATAGCGCAGATTGGGATAGCCCGCGGCGGTGCAGAGCGGCGGGCCGGCTGTGCACGGCGCCCACAGGTCCGGGCCGCCATCGTTGGGTCCCACCACAATGACGCTTCCGGTGCTGCTCGGATCGTATTGATAGTAGGCGGGACGTTGCGCCTGCGCATTCTGGCGCGCCAACTGATCCTTCTGCATGAAGGCATTCATTTCGTAGGGCGACAACGCGTCGGACGCCGCAGCCGGCAGAACCGCTCCGGTGCCGATGAACGCCGCCACAAGTGTAAGAGCCACGATCTTCTTCATCTGAAGAACTCCTCTAAAACCCCTCCGCCGATACAATCTCCGCCCTGCGGACGACGTTCCCATGGCGAGGTGCGATCAAAGAGCTCACCGGGTGACTGCGCGCGCGCCCACCCCGTCACGCAATCAGGCGCGCGATCGCATACATCCCGAGCCCGAACACCACATGGGCCACAAGGCTGAGGATTCGGCTCCGGTTGGGATTGGGGCGCTTCGACGACGCGATGCCAGCCCCCATTCCGGGTTGCAGAATGAACCACCCGGCGCCAACCGTCACGATCCCCACCGCCAGAGCGGGAGCCACTGTGGGCTGCGATACCCAGCCTGCCGGCGCGACGATCAGCAGAATGACCGCGAACAGGATCCCCACCACATAGTGACCGATCCAGCCGACCACCAATTCCGACCGGAAGGGGGGCGATCGGGCGATGTCCTCGTGAAACATGCGTCCCTGCGCCAGATAGCAGAACCAACGGCCGACCGGTGCCCAGTTCGGGCGGGGCATCCCGGCCATGCGGTGCAGCCCATAGACCCAGAGGTCCAGGATCGCGGTGGCGCCCACCCCGATGAGAATGGCGTGGGTGATGAAACTGATCACGTAAAAATCCTTCGGTGAGGACCGGTCAGGGAGGAAACGCCAGGGCCCCTAACCGTGGTCGTCGGCAATGGCCACCACATGGCCCGTGGGAGCGCGAAGCACCGGCTCATCGGGGGTCATGACAGCGACCCGGTCGGGGGAGAATAGCCGTCCGACAAGGGGCGCTCCGACGATGCCGGCCACGAGGGCAAAGGCCGCCACGATGAGACCGATATGCCCAAACTGAACAAGAGCCGCGCTACGCTTCATCCGAGACCTTCCGGCTGTGCCGATCAAGCGTGAGCGTAGAGAACCCGATGTCATTCGCCAAGAGTAACAGCCTTGCGTCCGAACAAGGCGGTCGCGAGATCGGCGGCCGCGAGACCGGTTTGCAAAGCGCCATGCGCGGTCGAGAAATCCCGGAGCGAACACGCCTCGCCGGCGAAGAACAGCCTGTCGTCGACGGGGGCTGCGAGCACCGCGCGACTGTCGGCGTGCCCCGGTAGCGCGTGCGAATACGAACCCCGCGCATAGGGATCGGTTCGCCAGGGATGCAGGTGGATCGGTTTCACGCGGCGGGCGAAGTCTGAGCCGAACAATCCGACCAGTTCGGCAACGGCGAAATCGAAGAAGGCGTCCTTGCCGGCTATTTCCAGTTCGGCCGCCAGCGCCCCTGCGAAATACGCCTCGATCTGCGGCCGTCCGAAGGGCCTGACATGGTAGGCGGCGGTGGCCGTCCTGTCCGTGCTGCCAAAGGCGCGACTGTCGGCCGGGAACTCCTCGTGGGACGACAGCGACAGGAAGAGTTTGTCGGCAAGCCCGAGTGGCAGCCCTTCGGCCGCGGCTGTCTTGTCCGGCAAGTCCGGCAAAAAGCGGATCTCCTGACGGGCGAGCAGGCTCGTGGGAAGGGTGACGATCACCGCGTCCGCCGTCAGCGTGCCCTTGTCCGTCTCGAGCCTGAGACGTTTGCCGCTGTGATCGATGAGCCGGACCGGATTGCCTAGAGAGATCCGCAAACCTGCAGCATGCGCCTTGATCACGCTCCCGTAGCCATCGGGAACCCGCCAGTTCACGCCGCTGTCGTGATAGCGGCTGAGATCGCGCACGGACACGCGGTCGAGTTCGACACCGTTCGCGTAGGTGCTGACGGCGTTCGCCAGTGCGTTCCAGCGCCCGCCTGGCGGCAGGCAGGTTTCGGCGGGCCTGTCCTCCGCTTGCGTGCCTGCCGCATGAACGCATGCATCGAGGTCGTCGAGAGCCTGCTGAAAGGCGGATTGCTCGCCGGCGGCAAAACCCGTCGACAGCGATGACCGCCGCCACGGCGGCGGCGTGCGGTCGATCGTACGGCCCTGCGCCTCGGCAATCGGAAGCCACGGATTGCCGTCTGCGGAATGCAGCCAGCCGCACCCGAGATCGACCGGATGGGCCTCGCCTTCCCCGACGGTCCAGGAGCGTCCGCCGAGGCGTTCGCGCGCCTCGACGATCAGGCAGTCGATCCCGTTATCGGTCAGCCGTCGCGCCGCCGCGATCCCGGCAGCGCCTCCCCCGACAATAGCGACCTTTGTGTCAAAGCTGCTCATGGTCTGTCCGCGCTGGTTTGATGGCAGGGCACATGCTGGTAACGCCGTGCATGCTCGCCGGGCCGGGCCTGTGTCAAGCCGCAGCGGAGAGAGCGGCGCACGCCCTCGATGCCAGTGCGATGCGCGGATTTGTCTGTGATGTCACGCAGCGTGTGTTACCCATGAGACCTTCACGTCAGCACCGATCCGCGCGAGGTCCCATGAGCGTTCGAACTCTCGTCTGTCTGCTTGCGGCGCTTGCGCTCTCATGGAGTGTCTCGCGCGCAGACGCGCAGGATGCGGCCTCGATGGACAACACCATGGTGCAGATCGACAGCGGTCGCATCAAGGGCGTGCGCGCGGACGGCGTCGTGGCGTTCAAGGGCATTCCCTTCGCTCAGGCGCCGATCGGCGATCTTCGCTGGGCGTTGCCGGTGCCTGCGGCACCCTGGAGCGGCATTCGCCACGCGACGGCGTTCGGGACCGGATGCCCGCAGACGGCCCGGTATGGATTGACCCAGGCAGGCTATGACGAGGATTGCCTCTCGATCAACGTGACAGTGCCTGATCGTCCCGCCCCATCCGGCGGCAAGCGACCGGTGATTGTCTGGATCTATGGCGGCGCATTCGTGGGCGGCTCGAGCGCGCTCTATCCGCTCACCGACATGGCGCTGACGGGAGACGCCGTCGTCGTGTCGTTCAACTACCGGATCGGCGTTTTCGGCTTCATGGCGAACCCCGCCTTCGGCCGCGACCATGATGGCGGCTACGGTCTTGCGGATCAGCGCCTGGCCCTGCAATGGGTCCAGCGCAACATCGCGACCTTCGGCGGCGATCCGGCCAATGTGACCGTCGCGGGCGAATCCGCGGGGGCTGCATCCATCTGCATGCATCTGGCGAGCCCGCGCGAGGCAGCAGGCCTGTTCGCGAAGGCGATCATGCAGAGCGCGGGCTGCACGCAGCACCTACGCACCCGCGATGAGGCCGATCTTGTCGGCGCGAAAGTGTCCGGTCTCGTCGGTTGCGACCAACCGGTTCTCGCCGACGTCCTCGCCTGCCTGCGCGCCAAGCCGGTCAAGGATCTTCTGGAGGCCGCAGCGCAGGTCGCCGGCAGCGACGTGATGACGTATGTGCCCTCCATCACCGGCGCCCTCGTCGAGCAGCCCCGCGAGGCTTTCGCGAGCGGACGCTTCGTTCAGGTGCCGATGATCAATGGCGGCAATCGCGATGAGTTGCGCCTCTATGTCGCCTATGCCCAGCAGGCCGGAAATCCGCCGGTGAGCGCGGACACGTATGCGGCCCACCTCAAGGTCAATTACGGCGACAAGACCGATCGGGTCGTCGCGGAATATCCGGCCGCCGCGTTCTCCTCGCCCTCTGCAGCGCTCGGGACGGCGTTGTCGGATTACACGCCGGTGAACGGGCTCAACAACTGCGCATTCCTGGAGACGGCCAAGCTGGCGAGCGCTTATGTGCCTGTCTTTCAGTATGAGTTCGCCGATAGGGCGGCACCGGCGGTCACCCCGGATCCTGGCTTCGAGATGGGCGCGGTTCACTCGTCGGAATTGCCCTACCAGTTTCCCGGATTCTCAAACACCACGGCTCTCGACGGCGCGCCGGTCCCACCCGGTTCCCAGGATGTGGCGCGCGTCATGATGGCGTACTGGACGAGTTTCGCAGCCACCGGCCAACCGCGCGCCGCGGATGCGCCGACCTGGAACCGGTTCGTGTCGGCCGCGCGGGTGATGCGCCTCGAGCCGAAGCATTTCGGCGATTTCGACGCCGGAGCCGAACATCGCTGCGGTTTCTGGCAAAAGCTCTACCCTGAGAACCTGCGGCCGTGAGTCCTGCGCGCAGGTGACAAGCGACACATGGCGAACGCGCACCCGGCGGTTTCTCTGCCGCATCCATTGCGCGGACCCGCTGGCGATGGGATAGCTTGTCCCAACGTCAGTTACAGGAACAGGGCCAGGCATGATTGACCATTTCTTCGGCGACGAACCTGCCACCGATTCCGCCACGACGATCGCCCGGGCTCTCGGAACGTTTGTTGGCTTGGCCGTGTACGTAACCCTCACCCTGGTGGCTTTGCGCGGCTTGTTCTGACGCAGCCATATCCGGGCTGACCGACCTTCGCCGTCGGGCGCTATAGCCCGAGCGTCGCGCGGAGGTTTTTCCGCACTCCATCGAGACGCGCCACGAAGGCGGGGTCTGCCAGCAAGGCTGCGGCCACCAGACGGCCTCCCGTGCGGCCGGCCTCCACGTCCGACGGATAATGGAAGCCGCACACGATGCGGCTCCAGCCATAATCCAGACCCCGCGCCTCAAGCTCGGCTGTGCGCTCCGGCGCGATATGCGCCAGCAAAGCGGCAAACAGCGTGCCCGTGGCTGCGTGGGTGGAGGGAAACGAACTGCTGGGCGGCAAGCGGATCGCGCACGGCTTGACCGCTTCGCTTCCCCGAAAGGGACGTGTTCGGTTGAACCGGCTCTTCACGGAGGACAGCGTGTCTTCCAGGGTCGCGGCCGCATCCTTGAACAACGCTCGCGCCTTCTTCGACGGCTTTTTGTTCACAGCCGGTTCGAGGCCGCCGAGAAAGGCCGACAGGGTCTGCCGGCTATCGGCAATGGCCTGCTCTTGACGCGCGCTCGTGCGCGCGTCCTGGGCCGCCAGCACCGCGGCCATGTCGCTCGCGGACGTCGCCGCATCCGGGGGCGACCCGATCTGGCTCACATCGATCGAGACCGGAAATCTCTCGCGATCCCGCGCGCTTGCCGGCAACAGCGTGACGGCCCCCAGCACCATCGCGACCGCAAGGCCGGCGAGGAGCCTCAACGCAGGGGCGGAAGACAAGCGCGGCATGATTCGGGACGCCTTGATGATGATCTGGGAGAGGGATTGCGCCGTGTTCGGCCGGCCGGTGCATCCTGAAGGCGAGCCGCGACCGCGCCAGCCTCGTTCCGGGATGAAATGGTACAGCCGCCCCGGCTTGAACGGGGGACCCCCAGATCCACAATCTGGTGCTCTAACCAACTGAGCTACGGCTGCACACGCGGCAGGGTGTAGTCGGCCCGGCGATGATTTTCAAGGACTGTTTGAGGGGTCAGGGCGCTGAAATGGCAACGGCGGGCCTTGAGGACCCGCCGTCACGGTCGTTCAGCGAGTCGCTTACTCGGCGGTTGCGCCGGCAGCCTTGAGAACCGGGGTCCAGCGGGCGACCTCGGATTCCACTAGCTTCTGGAGCGCGGCCGGGGTCTGCTCGGCGGCGGGCGGGATGACGCCGCCGAGATCGAGCAGGCGCTTCTTGGTATTCTCGTCGTTCAACGATTTGACCAGCGCATCGTTAAGCTTGGCCACGATCTCCGGCGGAGTGCCCTTGGGCGCGAAGACCGCGTTCCAGGCGCTCACCTCGTAGCTCTCAAGGCCTGCTTCCTTCGTGGTCGGCACATTCGGCAGCGCCGGCGAGCGCTCGGCGGTCGCAATGGCGAAGGCCTTGATGTTGCCGCCCTGGATCTGCGGCGCCACGTTGACGATCTGATCGGTCATGTAGTCGACCGTGTTGCCCATCAGATCGTTCAGCGCCGGACCCGTGCCCCGGTAGGCCACCATGGTGGGCTTGGCCTTGACGACGGAGTTGAAGAAGATGCCCGTCGAGTGGGAAACCGATCCGACCCCCGCATGGGCCATGTTCACCTTGTCGCCATTGGCCTGGAGGTAGGCGAGAAAGCTCTTCAGGTCGGTGGCCGGGAAGTCCTTCTTGGCCACGATGACGATCGGCGTGCCGGCCGCAAGGCCGATGGGTGCGAAATCCTTCGCGGGATCGTATTTGAGGTTGGGATAGAGCGCCGGCGCGGCACCGTGCGTGCCCATATGGCCCATCATGATGGTGTAGCCGTCAGGCTGCGACTGGGCCGCGCGGGTGATGCCCGTGGTGCCACCGGCGCCGGCGACGTTTTCGATGACGATCTGCTGGCCGAGCGTCCGCGACATGTTATCGCTGACGATGCGGGCAATCACGTCCGTGGGGCCGCCGGCAGCGAATGGCACGATCATCGTGATGGGCCGTGTCGGATAGGTCCCCTGAGCCTGAGCGGCCGTCGCAGCAAGACCCAAAGCCGCAAGCGTGAGCACAAGTTTTTTCATTTTACTCTCCCTGGAAAATCGTCACGTGGCTGAATGATAGACTGCGACCGCGGCTGTCGGCTATTCGACGAAAACCTCATCGCGGCCCTTCCGGATCGATGGCAGGAGCGCGAGAACGAGCAACAAAGCCGCGACGGCAAGGAGCCCCGCACTGATCGGCCGCTCCACAAAGGTCTCGAGCGATCCGCGCGACAGGATGAGCGCACGCCGGAGGTTTTCCTCCAACAGCTTGCCGAGCACGAAGCCAAGCAGCAGCGGCGCCGGCTCGAAGCCGAACTTGAGGAGCACGTAGCCGATGATCCCGAACAGCCCGATGAACATCACGTCGGTGGGCAGCGAGTTGATCGAATAGATACCGATGCAGCAGAACATCAGGATCGCCGGGAACATCAGGTGATAGGGCACCTTGAGCAGGCGCACCCACACGCCGACGAGGGGCAGATTGATGATGAGCAGCATGAGATTGCCGACCCACATGGAGGCGATCATCCCCCAGAACAGATCGGGGTTTCGCGTCATCACCTGCGGACCCGGCACGATGCCGTGGATCGTCATGGCGCCCACCATCAGGGCCATGACCGCGTTGGGGGGAATGCCCAGGGTCAGCAGCGGGATGAACGAGGTCTGGGCGCCCGCATTGTTGGCAGCCTCCGGCCCCGCCACGCCCTCGATCGCGCCCCGTCCGAACCGGCGCGGATCCTTCGCGAGCTTCTTCTCGACCGTGTAGGACGCGAAAGGCCCGAGTACCGCGCCGTTGCCCGGCAGAATGCCGAGAATCGCCCCGATCGTCGTGCCGCGCAGGATCGGCAGATAGGATTGCCGAAAATCCTCGCGGTTCGGGAGCAGCCGGCCGATCGCCTGATGGACGACGTCCCGCGTCTCCGTGTGGTCCAGATTGCGCAGGATCTCGGCGATGCCGAAGATCCCCATGGCCAGCACGGCGAAATCGATGCCGTCCGACAGGAAGGACAGGCCGAATGTCATGCGGTCCTGGCCGGTTTCAAGATCGGTGCCGACGGTGGAGAGAAGAACGCCCAGCAGGATCATCGCAATGGCCTTGAGGATAGAGCCCCGCGCGAGAACGACCGCGAAGACAAGCCCCATCACCATCAGGGAGAAATATTCGGCCGGCCCGAAGATCAAGGCGAGCTTCGTCAGCGGCGCACCGAGTGCTGCGATCACGACCGTGGACACGGTTCCGGCAAAGAACGACCCTATGGCGGCGATCCCCAGCGCGACGCCGGCACGGCCCTGGCGGGCCATCTGGTGCCCGTCGAGGGTCGTGACCACGGAAGTCGCCTCACCCGGGATGTTGACCAGGATCGCTGTGGTCGAGCCGCCGTACTGCGCGCCGTAATAGATGCCGGCCAACATGATCAGGGCGCCCACCGGCTCGAGGCCGAAGGTGATCGGCAGCAGCATGGCAATGGTGGCGATGGGGCCGACGCCCGGCAGGACGCCGACCAGGGTTCCCACCAGACAACCCAGAAAGGCAAGGCCAAGGTTCTGGAACGTCAGGGCGATGGAAAAGCCGAGACCGAGGTTTGCGAACAGATCACCCATCAGCGTATCCCCGACTCGTCGACCACATCGATGCGGCTGCTGCTCCGGTGACGGCCCGTGATGAAGATGACAAGCGCCGCAAGGGCAAGAACAGCCGCGGTTGCACGCAGAATGGCCTTCTGGGACCAACTGGCCGGGAAGAGGTTGGCGAAGCTCTGCGGAAACACGGGAATGGGCAGGTTCAGGAGATCCCCGAACAGCAGCATGCAGAACGGCGTCAGGCTGAGCGCGAGGATGACCAAGGGACGAAAGCGCACATCCGCTGTCGCGTAGCCACCGATGATGATCGCCAGCGGGCCTGCTACCACCATGCCCAGCCCGGGAATGGACACGGGGCCGAGGGAGAACGGCCGGATCGTGACCGCGAAAGCCAGGATGGCCAGCACCACCACGACCGGACCACGCAAGGCGGAAGGTTCGATCGCGTCGCCGTCCTTGATCAGGCCGGAGACCAGCAGGGCGAGGCCGCAGGCCGCAACCGCATAGGCGAGCCAGTCCGGCAGCATGGCCGGCCCCATCGACCGCAGGCTCCCTTGCGGAAGCTCCCGCGTGAGGTACAGCGCGAGGGCCGCGACAGCCATCAAGAAGATTCCGCCCGCAACATTTTGCGACGATCGGATCCAGCTGCGTCGCTCCGGGGGAGCGGTGTGGGGGTGGGACATGGGCAAGCCTCCCGATCGAGCTTCTCTGTCCCGACCTTCTCGTGGGTCGATTAGTGCCCAAGGCACGGCTCGGGATCAATCCCTCCCGGGCCGCTTTCGAAAATGACCGTCGGGAACCTGTGGGCGGCCAACATCTTATTCTGCCTGAACAGCTTAGCCGTTTGGGCGATTGTCCCAAACGACTTGATCGGTGGGCATCTCTTGGCTAGATGAAGTCCACCAGGCCGGGCCCCTCTGGCGGCTCCTCGGAGCAGCGATGTCGGACTGGATCGCAACCAGGGTGGCCTGGATCGTTCATTCGTCGCCTTTTAACCCGATTGTCGCGTTCGCCGCCCGATCCCGTCGGTGCCGCAACGCCGAGGCGGCTTGCGTCTGAACGAGTCCTGCGCCCCCGTCGATCGGATGAATGAGGCGTCGCATGGAACAATTTTTCTCCCCCGAGGTGACGGCCTTTCTCCAGGTCGTGATGATCGACCTGGTGCTCGCAGGCGACAACGCCATCGTGATCGGGCTGGCCGCCGCTGGCCTTCCCAAGGATCAGCGCAACAAGGCGATCCTGGTCGGCGTCATCGCCGCCACGGTCCTGCGCATCATCTTTGCGGGGCTGACGATCCAGTTGCTGCAGATCGTCGGCCTGCTGCTCGCGGGCGGTATCCTGCTCCTGTGGGTGTGCTGGAAGATGTGGCGCGAATTGCGCACATCCTCGGCCGAGGAGGAAGACGGCGAGCTGGCGCTCGAAGGGCTTGACGGAAAGACCACCGGCGCGCCTCGCAAGACCTTCGCTCAGGCAGCCTGGCAGATCGTCATCGCCGACGTGTCCATGTCCCTCGACAACGTGCTGGCGGTGGCGGGCGCTGCCCGCGAGCATCCCTACGTGATGGTCTTCGGCCTCGTCCTCTCGATCGCCCTGATGGGACTTGCGGCCTCCTACATCGCACGATTGCTGCAACGCTACCGCTGGATCGCCTATGTGGGTCTGCTGATCATCCTCTATGTGGCGCTCAAGATGGTCTATACGGGAGCCCTCGAGGTGTTCCCGCAGCTCGCGACCTTCACGCTCTAGCGCCGCATCCCGCTTCGCGGGACCGCCCTGTCGAGAGCCGGGCCACCGGGCGCCGGCTCTCGTTTCCACCCTGCGGAGTGCGCACTTTGACCTTACGTCATCATGAGGGCGCAGAGCCTTCCGGGCAGACGTCAGGTCCGCATACGGTGTTCACGCGCGCTGCCTTTCTCGCTGGCGCTCGCAGCTCTCTGCCGGGGTTTCCCGGTCTCCTTGTCTTTGGCATGGCTTTCGGGGCAGCCGCCGCCCAAAAGGGCCTGTCGTTTGCCGAAGCCCTGGGCCTGAGCACCTTTGTCTATGCGGGTGCGGCGCAGATGGTGGGCCTCGAGGTCTGGCAGGAGGTCTGGACGCTGGGAAACATCCTGACGCTCATGACCGTGACGGCGATCATCAATGCCCGCTTCCTCCTGCTGGGCGCGACGATCCATCCCTGGATCCGTTACGAGCCCCTGCCCCGGGCCGCCGCCAATCTGTTTCTGCTGACGGATGCGAGCTGGATCTTCAGCATGCGCTACCGCAACGAGGGCGGACGCGACGTGGGGTTTCTGTTCGGCTGCGGCGCAGCCCTGTGGGTGCCCTGGGTGGCGGCAAGCGTCGCCGGCTTCTTCGCGGGCGCCTTCATTCCAGAGCCAAAGCGGTTTGGTCTCGATCTGGTGATGCCCATCCTGTTCAGCGTCATGCTGGTTCCCATGTGGAAAGGGGTGCTGCCGGCCCTGCCCTGGCTCGCGGCCGGGCTTGTCTCGCTTCTCGTGCACACATTCGTGCCGGGCTACACCTTCATCATTGCGGGCGCATTGGCCGGGGTTGCGACCGGCATGGTGATGAAATGACGACCTGGATCCAATTCGCCAGCCCCTGGGGCAGCGCGCTCGCCATCGCCGCGATGGCTCTGGCGACCTATCTGTGCCGCATCGGCGGCGTGCTGCTCATGACGCGGGTGAAGATCACGCCGCGCGCCGAGCGCGGCCTTCGCGCGCTGCCGGGCTCGATCATCGTTGCCACCACCCTGCCGTTGATCGTCAATGGCGGCCTTTCTGCGTTTGTCAGCGTCGCGGTTGCGGCGATTGCCATGGCGCTCACGCGCGTGGAGCTTGCGGGTCTTGCGGCCGGCCTCGGGACCTTGTCAATCCTGCGAGCCTTTGGCGTCTGAGCCCTGCTTGAAACGCATCCGGATGCGATAGACGAGCCCGTCCCGCACATTGCGATGAGCGTCGAGCATCTGCTCGCGCGAGCCCGTCACCAGGGTTGGGTCCTGCGTCGGCCAGTATTCCACATCGGCCGCAAGCGTCCGGGTGAGCTCCAGCGCCGCGTGATGGGCCTCGGGCGAGAGCGAGACGATCAGATCGAAGTTCAATCCCTCCCACTCCTCGAGTTCATCGAGGGTGCGCGGCTTGTGCTTGGATCCGTCGATGCCGATTTCGTCCAGTGCGGCCGTGGTGAATCCGCTGGTCTCGCCTTTGTGCACACCCGCCGACTGCACGTAGATCGACCGCCCGAAATAGTGGCGGGCTATGGCCTCCGCCATCGGCGATCGGACCGCGTTCATGGCGCACACGAAGAGAACCGAGTGGATGCGTTTGGACCCCGGCTCCTCCAATCCTCAACCCCTCCAATGCAGGGCGAAGATCAGCGTGAAGATCCGGCGCGCGGTGTCGAAATCCAGCACCAGCTTGCCGTCGAGACGCTTCATCAGGAGTTCCGCCGCCTCGTTATGCAGACCGCGGCGGCCCATGTCGATCGCCTCGATCTGAGCAGGCGACGCAGAGCGGATCGCCTTGTAATAACTGTCGCAGACCATGTCGTAATCGCGGATCGTGTTGCGGAAGGGCGTCAGCGACAGGTGATGCGTGACAAGGCGCTCGCCCGAATCCGAATTGACCTCGAAACACAGGCGGTTCTCGACGAGACCAACATGCAGCGCGTACGGCCCGCCCTCGTAATTCGGCAGCGCGAAGTAATTCGCCTCCACGATGTCGTAGATGGCAATGGCGCGCTCATGCTCCTGGTCGGGGTTGCCCCGGCCGATCGAGGTCTCGTCCAGAGTAATGGCGATCAACCGACTCCGTTCGTTCGCCATCCCCCCTCCCGTCCTCACATGTTCAAGCGGATCGCCACCGACCGCGCGTGGCCTTCCAGCCCCTCCGAGCGTCCGAGCGCGATGGCCGCCGGACCGAGCGCGCGCAGGGCCTCGGCGTCGCATTTCAGGATCGAGGTTCGCTTCATGAAGTCAAGCACGCCGAGCCCCGACGAGAACCGGGCCGAGCGCGCGGTGGGCAGGACGTGGTTGGGACCGCCCACATAATCGCCGATCGCCTCCGGCGTGTGGCTGCCGAGGAAGATGGCGCCGGCATTGCGCACCCGGGCCGAAAGGGCGTCGGCATTCTCGGTTTCGATCTCGAGATGCTCGGGGGCCAGCCGGTCGACGAGGGGAATGGCATCCTCCAGAGAGGCCACGAGAATGATGGCGCCGAAATCCCGCCAGCTCGCCCGGGCGATCTCCGCCTTGGGGAGACTGAGCAATTGCCGCTCGACCGCACCCTCGACGGCATCGGCCAACGCCGCATCGTCGGTGATCAGGATCGCCTGCGCGACCGGGTCGTGCTCGGCCTGTGCCAGAAGATCGGCCGCGATCCAGTCCGGATTGGCGTGACGGTCGGCAAGGATGAGAACCTCGGAGGGGCCGGCGATCATGTCGATTCCGACCTGCCCGAAAACCCGTCGTTTCGCCGCGGCCACAAACGCGTTTCCTGGCCCGACGATCTTGGCGACCGGCGCGACCGACGCGGTTCCGTACGCGAAGGCGGCAATCGCCTGGGCTCCGCCGATGCGGAAGACCTCGTCGACCCCGGCAAGGCGGGCTGCCGCAAGAACGAGCGGATTGGTCTCGCCATGAGGCGTCGGCACCATCATGGCAAGCCGCGGGACGCCCGCGACTTTGGCCGGAACGGCGTTCATGAGAACCGATGAGGGATAGCTTGCCCGCCCGCCCGGCACGTAGAGGCCGACGGATTCGATCGCCGTCCACCGCCAACCGAGGGTGACACCCAGCGAATCGGTGCTCATATGGTCCTGCGGAACCTGCGCCCGGTGATAGGTCTCGATCCGCTCCTTCGCCAGGGCGAGGGCCGACAGCTCCTCCGGCGAGCAACGTTTGGCCGCTCCTTCGATTTCCTGATCCGAGATGCGCAGGCTCTCCGGGGTCAGGTACAGGTGGTCGAAACGCGCCGTATAATCGATCAGCGCCTGGTCGCCGCGGGCCACCACGTCCTCGATGATGGCGCGAACGGCGTGGTCCACATCCTCGGAGGATTCGCGCTTGCCCGAGAGCAGGCGGGAGAAGGCGTCCGCGAATGACGCGTCACGGGCGTCGAGTCGCACCGGCATCAGGGGCGCTCCGGCGATGCATCGTCGTGGACGGGACGGCCATCGGCGGCCCATACGGGGCCCACGTCCATCATCTGCAATTCCACGCAATCGATATCGACCTGAATGGCGCCGCCCTCGGCGAAGATCAGCGTCGCGGTGCCCGAGGGCGCATCCGTCTCCTCGAAGGAAATCGCCAGCAGGTTCAGAACCGAATCCTTGTTCGATTGATCGATTCCCCGGACCCGTACGCCCTTCACCTGTTCGAAATGCATGCAGGTCAGCCGCCGCTGCGGCTTGTCCAGTCCGCACTCCCAGTCGAACCGGCGCACTTCGATGGCGAAACGGCGCTCCTTGGGCAGGAACACAATATCGCCGACCCGCAGCACCGCATCCTGGAGATGGGTCGAGATGATGGCCAGATCCTCGGCATCGAGGGCGACAAGTTTCAGGAGGTCCATGGGCTGCCAACTGGTTGCCGGGATCAGCAGATGAGCGGAAGATAGGATCCCGGATAAGCGTTCTCGTTAGGTAGATAGCAGCGCACCCGAGCGCAACCTTTGCCGGCGGGCGCGACGCCATTCTATCCGCGCAGGCGCTCGATTTCCGCCCCGCACCGCGCGAGCTTGGCCTCCAGGGCCTCGAACCCGCGGTCGAGGTGATAGACCCGGTTGATCGTCGTTTCCCCGTCAGCCACCAGACCGGCGATGACCAGCGAGACCGAGGCCCGCAGGTCGGTCGCCATGACCGGCGCGCCCTTCAGGCCGGCAACGCCTTCCACATAGGCGCTGTCGCCGTCGAGCCGGATCTGCGCGCCCAGGCGCGCCAACTCCTGCACATGCATGAACCGGTTCTCGAAAATCGTCTCGCGAATCCGCGAGGTCCCGTTCGCGCGGGTCATCAGGGCCATGAACTGGGCCTGGAGGTCGGTGGGAAACCCGGGGAACGGGTCCGTGGTCACGTCGACCGACTGGATTCCGTTGCCATTGCGCCGGATCCGGACCCCGCCGAAGGTCGGCGTCACCTCGGTGCCCGATTGCTGAAGCACATCGAGGGCGAATTGGAGAAGCTCCGGCCGGGTGTTCTCGAGCACCACATCGCCGCCGGTCATGGCGACCGCCATGGCGTAGGTCCCTGTCTCGATCCGATCGGGCAGGACGTCGTGAGAGGCGCCGCCGAGGCGGGACACGCCCGTGACGACGATCTCCGAGGTTCCCGCACCCTCGATCTTGGCGCCCATTTTCACGAGGCAGGCCGCAAGATCGGCGACTTCAGGCTCGCGGGCAGCGTTGCGAATCACCGTCACCCCGTCGGCCAGCGTCGCGGCCATCAGCGCCACGTGGGTCCCGCCCACGGTCACCTTCGGGAAGTCGATCTCGGCCCCTTTAAGGCCCTTCGGAGCGGTGCCAATCACATAGCCGCCGTCGATCTCGATGGTGGCGCCCAGCCGGGCCAGGGCCATGATCAACAGATCGACCGGCCGGGTGCCGATGGCGCAGCCCCCCGGCATCGACACCTTGGCGTGTCCGAAGCGGGCGAGCAGCGGCGCGATGACCCAGAAACTCGCCCGCATGGTCGAGACCAGCTCATAGGGCGCGCAGGTGTCGATGACCGCGCGAGAGGTCAGCCGGATGGTCTGACCGGTCTCGGTGGTCTGGCCGGGGCGGCGGCCCGCGATGGTGTGGTCCACACCGAAATTGCTCATGATGCGCAGAAGGGACGAGATATCCGCCAGCCGGGGCACATTGCCGAGTTCCAGGGTTTCGTCGGTCAGCAGGCTCGCGATCATCAGGGGCAAGGCCGCATTCTTGGCGCCGGAGATCGGAATCGAGCCGTGGAGAGGCGCGCCGCCCCGTATGCGAATGCGATCCATCAGGACCCCCTCAATATGCGTGTCACAAACCAGACCTATGCAGGCAGCAAGGCGGTGCGGCTAGTCTGACGGCTTGTCGCGCTGCGCAAGACCGCCCTCGGGCCGCGCCTCGCCGTCGGCGACAGTCGCCGCCTTGCGGCCGCGCGCCTGAGCCTTGCGCCGCTTGAGGTTTTCTTTCAAGGCGGCAGCCAGCCGGTCGGCCTTCTGTTGCGATCTCACGTCTGTCATGATTCTCGCGACCCATCGTCGCCACCACCAGATAAAGGGTTCGCAAACAGCCCTCAACCAGAATATCAGTGAGATATGGCGACCTTGGCCTTGCGTGAGATCAATGCCGTCTCGGCCGGCATCCCCGATAGAGGGTGTCGTTTGGATCTCGTCCGGTGAGATGATGGATTATCAGAGCTTCTTCACGTCGGCGCTGACGCGCCTCCAATCCGAGCAGCGCTATCGCGTGTTTGCCGACATCGAGCGTCTGGCCGGCCGGTTTCCCGACGCCATTTGGCACAGTCCGGCGGGGCCGAAGCCCATCACCGTCTGGTGCTCGAACGATTATCTCGGCATGGGCCAGAACCGGGACGTGACCCGGGCCATGGTGGAAACCGCCTGGCGCGTCGGCACCGGCGCGGGCGGCACCCGCAACATTTCAGGAAACAGCCACGCCATCGTCGATCTCGAGGCTGAACTGGCCGATCTTCACGGCAAGGACGACGCCCTCGTCTTCACCTCCGGCTACGTATCGAACCAGACCGGCATCGCCACGCTTGCGCGTCTGATCCCCGGCTGCCTCATCGTCTCCGATGCCCTGAACCACAATTCGATGATCGAAGGCGTCCGCCAATCGGGCTGCGAGAAGGCGATTTTCCGCCACAACGACATGGCCCATCTGGAAGAGGTGCTCATCGCCGCCGGCGACCGGCCGAAGCTCATCGTGTTCGAGAGCGTCTATTCCATGGACGGGGACGTCTCGCCCATTCATGCGGTCTGCGACCTCGCCGAACGCTACGGGGCCATGACCTATCTCGACGAGGTGCACGCGGTCGGCATGTACGGCCCCCGCGGGGGCGGAATCGCCGAGCGCGACGTCGCCATGCATCGGATTGACGTGATCGAGGGGACCCTCGGCAAGGCCTTTGGGGTGATGGGCGGCTATATCGCCGCCTCGAAGGCGATGATCGATGCGGTGCGCAGCTTCGCGCCGGGCTTCATCTTCACCACCGCCCTTCCGCCGGCAGTGGCGGCGGCGGCGGCCGCCTCGGTCCGCCATCTGAAGAATTCCTCGGTCGAACGGGAGCACCAGCAGCGCCAGGTCGCCCGGGTGAAGGCCGCGCTGATCCGGGCCGGCCTGCCCGTTCTCGACACCGAAACCCATATCGTGCCGATCATGGTGTGCGATGCGGAAGCCTGCAAACTGGCCTCCGACCGCCTGCTGGAGAAACACGGCATCTACATTCAGCCGATCAACTACCCCACCGTGCCGCGCGGCACGGAGCGCCTGCGCATCACTCCCACCCCATTGCACACGGACGCCCACACACAGACCTTGGTCCGCGCCCTCACAGAGGTCTGGGGCGCCCTCTCCCTGACCCTGAATGCGAAAGTCGCCGCGGCCTGACATTTAATTCGCCAATCAAACTTGCGCCCGGCGCTGCCCTATGGCAGTAACCGGCGCGTCGCACGACAGGCTGCCGTAGCTCAGTGGTAGAGCACTCCCTTGGTAAGGGAGAGGTCGAGAGTTCAATCCTCTCTGGCAGCACCATTTTTCTCAATGAAATCAGTGCACCTCCCCCTCATCCAAATTCTGCGACCGGTAATTCGGTGCGAACAAGGGTAGAACACGGCAGACGAATCCGTGCAAAATCCGGGTACGAGATTTGCTAATGCCCTGAACGCCGAGACGCGGCATTCTTCCTTGCGTTCGTCGAGCCGCCTGGCCTGCAGCCTTGTCCTGAGGACGTTCACGGACATTCTGGTGGCAGTCGCGGCATACCGTATGCGCGATGCAGCCCGAGACACGCCGACGTCAGCGTGAAGTTATGGGTAGTGCAAGATCGTACCGGCCGGGGGCTCGCTCAGGCGCTCCGCAGGGCGGTTGGATCAGGGGGCACGACTTCGCCTCACGCCCAACCCCAGTGCCGACACAGTGCCCGCTGCATTGTCCTACAAAATCAAATCGCCCGTCCACACCACCTTGAGACTGCGCAGCAGGATCTGAAAATCCGCGACGTGGTCGCCGTTGGTATCGCCTTCGAGAATGACGTGTGAGCCGGATTTGGCCGTTCGGAGTTGGCCGGCGGCAGTGAATGGCAGGGTCTCGATATAGACAAAATGCTGTTTGCCGGAAAACTTCACGTTCGCGTCGTACGATCGAAGGTCGATGCGGTCGACACCGTTCTTGAAATCCGTGATCGTGTCGCGCGCCTTTCCGAGCCCCGCCTCTCCGCGGGTGAACACGAACCGATCCACGCCAGCGCCACCTGTCATGACATCTGCTCCCGGGCCGCCCTGAATGACGTCGTTGCCGCCCAGTCCGCGGATGATATCGTCGCCCGCATTGCCTTTGATGACATTGGAGGCCCCGTTCCCCGTCAGCGTATTGGGAAGCGCGTTGCCGACGATGCTGAGGGACAGCGTTCCGCTGACAACGGCGTCCTCGACATTCGCACTGAGGACGATCCCGCTTCTGGACGACGAAATGCGATCATGGCCACCGGACAGAGCCTCGGTGATCACATCGGAGAGCGAGTCCGTCCAGTAGACGTCATCGCCGTCGCCGCCGGCCATCTGGTCGCTGCCAGCGCCGCCGTCGAGCAGATCGTTGCCGCTCTCGCCGACCAGCACGTCGTTGCCGTCAAGCCCCGAGAGCCAATCGTTATCCTTGCCGCCGTTGAGGGTATCGGATCCGGTCGAGCCGGTGATCGTGTCATCCCCTTTGCCACCATAGGCTTCGCCGGCCCATGTGAAGTTGTCGGAGGTGAGATAGCCGGTGCGAACATTGCCGACGATGAGGCCCGTATGCTCGCTGTATTCGTAGACCCAGGCATGCAGGGACGGATAATCGTAGAATCCGTCCCTGATCTTGTAGGCACCGGTCGCGATGGCGGTTTTGACGGTCTCATCGAAGGTGCTGATGTCGGCACCGCCCGTGCGGGCATGATCGAAAAATGACGTCATGGCGGGATAGAGCGCCCCAGTGGCAACACCGGTGAGGGTCGCGTTGCGCACGATCAGTCCGATCGTCGGATCGAGCAAAGCAGCGTCGCGATCGGTCGTGATGAACAGCTGGGAGTGGTTGCCGACAGCTCCGTCGTCCCACCCCACTGCGTGGAAATTGGCGCTGAGCGTGCCGAATTCCTGAATCAGGAACATCGTCTGCTGGACGTATTGTCCACACGACAGGAGATCGGCAGACAGAAGGGCAGACAGGTCGACACCGGCGTTGCTCGAGCCATACGGCGCCAGATCGTAGGATACCACGGTGCAGAAGGCAGCGATCTGGACTTCCGCGCTCGCCGATTGCAAGCCGGCATCGGCCACGAAATCCGCTTTGTGCGTCTGATAAAGGTCGACGATCCGGGTCGGATCGGACCGGATCGCGGCGTATTCGGAGCGTTTCAGATAAGCCACGAGAGCCCCCTTCTGCATGGCGACGCGGAGGTGTCCGCTTCGATCGTCGTGTTGCTGCGGGCGAGCGGCGGGTACGGCGCCTGCAGCGTCGGTACGCGCAGTGGCAACCCGGAAGCTCGCACCGCCCGCTAAGCGCGGTTGTACTGCCCGGACCAGAGGGCGGGAACGCCTCCGCTTGGCCTCATCACGGCGTCGCTCTCAAAGTGCAGACAGTCACTCTCATCGTTTTCCCTCGGCTTCCGTCACGGATTTGACAATTCCCTAACGTAAACTCTGAACGTCATATTCCGGCGCAGAGTCTATTAGATCCCTTCTCTCTGACTTGATCTTACGAAATTTTCAAGTCATCGCTCTCCATCGTGAGACCGCACTCACATATGACGTTGCGTCATCTACAATGACGTTCCGATTAAGAAATTATCCACCGCTCTACTGATAATCTTTTGCCGTTCAACGTTCTCAGCCTAACGCCCTGGCGCGGATGCCAGCTTGACCGTCGGGTGGGATAAACCGCGCGTGGGATAGCGTTGCGGCAATGTGCGCGACCAAATCGGTCCTCTGGTCTTCCGGAAGGCCGCATGACAAGCTCCGGCCCGAGGCTTTCCGCCTGCCGACCCCGGTTCGGAACCAAGCGTGCCAAGTCCGGTTCACCTCGGCGGGCGCGAGCGCCCATGCACTCAAATGGAGATTCCGATGCGGACCGTCTTGATACTGGCAGCAGGCTTGACCGTGATGGCAACATCCGCGTTCAGCCAACCCTATTCACGCGACAGGGACGATGCAGGTCGCGGGGGCTGGTACGAGCGTCGCGGCGACTGGGAGCGCGGCCGTGAGCCGGACGACCGCCACGGATCCGCAAGCCCCAGCGAGAATGAGCCTGACAACGATCGGGGCGATGGTGGCGCGCGGTTCTCCCTCCGGATGGGCGACACCCACATCAGAGTCGTTTGTGGCGATCGCGAACCGTCGCGGGCGTGTGTCGAGGCCGCGATCCTTTTGTTGGACCGCGTCAAGGCATCCGCACCGGCGTCGCCGCCTCCGCCTTCGCCTGCCGGCCAGTAACCACTGTTCGCGTCGGTGCCGCCTCAAGCCCCTTCTTCGTCAAGGCTTGGGACGGTGCCGTCGGTTTCGATCTCGGCGATGCGGGCCTCCACGAGTTCGGCAAGAGCGCTGTCTGGCGTGAGCGCCCGAAGGTTGCGGGCAGCGTCGCGCAATTCGTCGAGCGTCGCGCCATCGACGAGAGTCCGTTTTGCGATTTTCATCGATTGTCCGAAATCCATCGACACCTCCCTTCCGAGGGGGCCGGAATGACGGCCGATTGCGGCAGCTATGAGACATCGTTGCAGCTCTTCGGAGGTGTTGTGATGGGTCGAACAAGCCAGGCCATCAAAAAGACTGGTCGGTAAACGTGCGAAAACGCTTCACGAGCCCGTGACCCCGGGCCGATGCTGGAGCGGCTACGCTTGCCTCACACGACGGAATGGTGCGACCAGACGCGTCATCCCAATGACCGATTCGTTAAGGACACCATCATGACGCACATCGCTTTCGCCCGTCTTGCAGTGCTCGCCGGTATGACGGTCGCCACGATGGCTCACGCGGCCGAGACGGATCCCGCCCTTCGCGCACCGGGGCAGGTTCAGATGGGGGCCGAGTCGCGCACCTACTACCGGGAGCACCGCCTGCGTGCCTATGAGAAGACCCGCGCGGCCACGAGCCAGGGCGCGACCTGTGTCACGCCCAAGCTGGTCTGTTGGATTGGCGCGCCAATGTCCGACGGCGACACATGCAGCTGTGAGACGCGGCGGTTCGGAACGGTCGAGGGCGTAGTCGGCGGCTAGAGCGCCGCCGCCCCGCGCGACCGGAGGGTGGTGCCGAGCGGGCGATGCCTGGCGGATTTTTCTCAGTCCACCGATGATGTCGCAAGGTGGGACTCACAGCGTGTGAGATAGACCTGAAAGAGACGATCTGTCGGATCGAGGGCGACGAGCCCATGGAGAAGTCCCGCGGCCTTCTCCCACTCTCCCGCCTCATAGGCAGCGACAGCCGCGGCCCATTGGTCGAGGGTCTGTGCATGGAGCGAGGTGGGGCGCAGTTCCGGCTCGTCCTCGCGCTCGGCGCCGATCAGCTCGTAGAGCGCAATGGCCATGTGAGCCCCCTGCGGAATGGCGCGATCAACGAAGCGAAAGAGAAAGCTGTCGCCTGCGGCTCGGCGCACGTCCTCGCTCACGAGGATGAGGGTGCCGTATTGCTTGTTCAGCGCCTCGAAACGCGACGCCATGTTCACGGTGTGACCGAGCGCCGTGTAATTCATGCGATCGACCGATCCCACATTGCCGACGACGGCGTCGCCGGTATGGATGCCAAAACGCGTCGGCATGGGACGCCCGCCCTCGGCCACGAACGCCGCGTTGAGGCGATCGAGGCAGCGCGCAGCGCGCAGGGCACCAAGACATCCAAGCGCCACATGATCCGCGTGCTGCTCCGGCGCGTTCCAGAAGGCCATGACGCTGTCGCCGATATACTTGTCGATGGTCGCGCCTGAGCGCACAAGCTCGGCGCCGATTTCGCTGAAGTAGCGCGAGGTTTTGGCCATCACCTGCTCGGGATCGAGGGATTCGGCCATGGTGGTGAACCCCGCGACATCCGAGAACAGCACGGTGATGGGCTGGCGAATGCCGCCGAGATCGGACGAGAAGCGTCGCCCGATGATCCCGCGCACGAGAGCCGTCGGCACATACCGCATGAAGTTGCTGAGGACGAGCTCGAGCGTGTCGATGGCGCGCGACAGCTCGCGCACCTCCATCACGCGCGATTCCGGGCGCCGACCATGGCCGAACTCGAACTTCATGATGCGGCGGATGTCTTCGGTCGCCCGGCGCAGGGGCAGCGCCAGCCGGCGCGATGCCAGCAGCACGATCAACATCGCGACCAGCACGGAGGCCCCGCTCACCAGCAGCAGCTTCGAGGCGATCAGTGCCGCCGGCTTCAGCATCGTGTCGTAGGGAATGGCCAGACTGATGAACAGGTCATCGACACCTTCGCCGACCCGCTCCGAGCGGCCGAAATAGCTCTCCCCGTCCACCACGAAGGAGGAGCTGCGCGGCCGGCTGCCGCCCACGGCCTGAAAGTTCCGGTACATGCCGCTGAGCAGCGGAGACCCGAGATCGTCGACGGTCAGGAGCCTGTCCACGAGATCCGCCTGCCGGATCTTGCGCAGGGACCCGCCGCGGGGATGCGCGATCAGCGAGCCCGCCGAATCGAAGACGAGCAATTCGAGCTCCTCCGGAAAGCGCAGCTTGTCGAGATACTGGTCGAGGCTTGCCAGCGTCATATCGATGCCGAACACCGCGCCCGGCGTGCGGCGCGCCTGCCGTGCGAGCGTGATGCCCGCCTCCGGCACATTGGCGAAACGATAGGGCGGCGTCAGGATCGAGCCCATTTTGGCGAGGCTCGCCGCATACCATGGCCGTTTGCGAGGGTCGAAGGTTGTCGGTTGCGGTGGCACCCGACGCAGTTCGCGGCCGTCCTTGTCGATCACGATCCACCGCGCGGTCGGGCCTGCGTCGGTGTTCTCCACAATCATGAAGGCGTAGGCCGCATCGGGAAGCCCGGGGCCGATCTCGGGAGGCCGCGTCCCGTCGAGGCTCTGCACGACCACATGCGTACCATCGCTGCGCCCGACGAAGATGCCCATGGCGGCCGGCAGCACGTCGTCGAGATCCCCAAGGACACCGGTGAGAACCTTGGCGAGGTCTTCCAGGGGGAGGTCCGCATCGACCGTCAGGGACGCCGTATCCAGAACCGAGCCCGCCACTTTCAGGCTGCCGGAGATCTCTTCGCGGATCGTCGTGGTGATGCGCTGGAAGTCCTCTTCCGCGTCGCTGAATGTCAACCGTGTCAGCTGGACGTGGTTGTAGCCGATGAGGGCGCCGGAGATCGCCAGAACGATGATCATGAAGACAAGAGCCACGAGCCCTTGCAGAGACCACAGAAAGGATTTCGGCGCGTCGCGCGTCATCGCTTTCCATCCATCAGGCTCGTCCCCTCCAGATCCGCAGCGGGCGGAACGTGCGATGTGTCTAGCACGTGCGAGATGCTATCCGGAAGGGAGAGGTTGAAGCCCTGCCGCCCGTCAGTCCAGGTGTGAGGCGGCAAGGTAGATCGCGACCAGACGCTCACAGCCCTCCCGGTCGACCGCATCGAAGCGTGCCGGCGACGGGCTGTCGAGATCAAGAACTCCAAGCGCCTCGCCGTCGCGCAGGAGCGGAACGACGAGTTCGGAACGGGAGGCGCTATCGCAGGCGATATGCCCAGGAAAGGCGTGGACATCCGGCACGACCATCGACGTCCGCTCCGCGACGGCCGTTCCGCAGACGCCACGGCCGACCGGGATGCGGACGCAGGCGACCTTGCCCTGGAACGGGCCCAGCACCAGCCCCTCGCCGCGCATGAAATAAAATCCAGCCCAGTTGAGATCGGGCAGCTGGTCGTAGAGGAGCGCCGCCATGTTGGCCGCATTGGCGATGGCATCCGGCTCACCCTCGAGCAGGCCGGTCAGTTGCTGCGCCAGAGAAGCGTAGCGCTCCTGCTTGGTGGCGGAAGACGGGACGGATTCGACATCGAACATGACAGACGATGTACGGTTCGGACTGCCCCGTGTCCAGAGGACGCCCCCTCCCCCTGCTCCGATGCGGCATGCAGACGCGGAACGCCTCCAGGTGCCCCGGCTACCCGATGGGGGTATGGCGCAGCCGGGCTCCGCCCGCTATAGGATCCTCTTCTTATGACGCAACGGAACACTCAATGGCGACCCTGACATTCTCCAACGCCCTGCCGGCAGGCCGTCGCCTGGAGGATTTTCTGAAGCCGGTAACCCTCCCGATCACGTTCGGGCCCGGGAGCGCGGCGTTTCAGGTCGACGATTACGGGAGCCCCGTGGACGTCGTCTACAAGGGCCCCAGCATCGGCGCGAATGCCGGCAACGTTTCGTTTCTCAGCATCGGCGGCTCGTGGCTGACCTATGGGGCGGACGATAACGTCACCCGGTTCAGCTATCAGGGCAGCCTTGAGACGTTTCATGCGAGCGGCGCCACGGCGGCCGCCGAGATCATGAAGGGCGATGACAGCATCATCGGGTCCGATAACGGCGATTTCCTTGAAGGCTATGCGGGCAACGACACGCTGCAGGGCGGCAAGGGCTCGGACACGATGGTCGGCGGCAGCGGCAACGACACCTATTATGTCGATGACGGCGCCGACCGCACCACGGAAAACGCCAATGGCGGCTATGACCGGGTGTTCACCAGCGTGGACTTCGCCCTCGCCTACTCCGACGAAGTCGAAGAGCTGCGCGCCACCGCCAGCCACGCGGTTGCGCTCACCGGGAGCGGCACCAGCAACCTCATCGTCGGCACGGCCTTCAACGACACGCTCAACGGCGCGGGCGGGATCGACACCCTCATGGGAGGGGCCGGCGACGACACCTATATCGTCAACAACCCGGCCGATGTCCTGATCGAGGAGGCCGGTGCAGGTCTCGATACGGTGCTGACGCGGACGGATTACGCGCTCGGGGCCAATTTCGAGATTCTCAAGGCCATCGCCGGCGGTTCGGTCGGCCGCATGGCCGGCAACGAACTGAACAACGAGATCACCGGCAACACCGGCGCCAATACCCTTTACGGCTACGGCGGCAACGATACGCTGTATGGCGATGGCGGTCATGACAGGCTGATCGGTGGCGACGGGTCGGACATCCTGTTTGCCGGGATCGGCAACGATTCGCTGTATGGCGGCACCGGTAACGACACCCTCTATGGGGATGTCGGCAACGACTATCTCCGGGGTGAGGACGGCAACGACAAAATCTATGGCGGCGCCGGCAACGACACGCTCCTTGGCGACAAGGGCAACGATCTGCTCTACGGCGACGTGGGCAACGACAAGATTTATGGCGGGGCCGGCAACGACAAGCTCTATGGCGGCCTCGGCAAGAACGCGCTCTATGGTGGCGACGGCAACGATGTGCTCTACGGCGGCATTCACGCTGAAACGCTCAACGGCGATGCCGGCAACGACAAGCTTTACGGCGATGCCGGCAATGACCTGATCAACGGCGGGCTCGGCAACGACGTGCTGTCCGGCGGACCGGGCGCCGACACCTTCCTGTTCAATACGAAGCTCGGGCCAAAGAACGTGGACCGGATCGTCGACTTCACAGTCGGCTATGACAAGATCAGGCTCGACGACCTGGTCTTCAAGGGCTTCGGCCACCGCGGCAAGCTCAGCGCCGACGAGTTTCACATCGGGTCAGCCGCGCAGGATTCCTCCGATCATGTGATCTACAACGCATCGACCGGAAGCCTGTTTTTCGACCCCGATGGTGCAGGCGGCGCTGCGCAGATTCGGTTCGCGATCCTGAAGCCCGGACTCGCGCTCGGACCGGGCGATTTCTACATCATCTGACGCGCGACGATCGCCTAACGCTCGACCCGCACCACGACGCTGTCTGTTGCGCCGCTCGCATCGACCACCGACAAGCGGACGAAACCGGCCCCTTCCGGATTCCACACCGTTTCCCGGCGCAGGCTTGCGCTACGAACCGGCGCGCCGTCCACCAGCCATGTGAGGGGCGGGACGCCGCCCGAGGCCTTGAGCGACAGGCTTGCAGTTTCATGGACTTCGCTGCGGTCCATCTCGACGCGAGAGCCATCGAGCGGAAAGGCGATCTTCAGCGGCGCCCGGATCGTGGACGCGATGGTCTTGGGAACGTCGTGGCGGATATGGCGCAGCGGCGGCGGAAGACTGGCGGTTGTCGCCTGGAGGGTGAAGGGGGGCGCGATGAGACTCTCCGGTTCGCGGTTGAGCCGCCCATAGGCATCGAACAGAATGGGCGCCGCCACGACGCGACCGATGAGCCCGGGTACCGCGGTTCCATCGGGTCTGCCGACCCAGACGCCGATGGTGAAATGGCGGTCGTAACCCACCGCCCAGGCATCCCGATAGCCGTACGAGGTGCCGGTCTTGAAGGCGATCCGTCCGGCAAGCGCGTTATCGGGTGGAGGCGCGCCGCGCAGGATGTCGAAAATGTACCAGGACGCCACCGGGTCGGCGATCCGTCGATCGGAAGGAGTGACGGGCCCGCCATTGGCGCGACGAACGAGATCCGGCATCGCACCACCTCGTGCCAGTCCCGCATAGAGCCGCGACAGATCGGTGAGCGTGATGCCGAGGCCGCCGAGCCCGACGGCAAGGCCGGGTGCCGCGTCCTTCGACAGGGAATACGCAACATCGCTCTGCTGAAACCGCGCCAGCAGACGGGCCGGCCCAAGCTCGTTGAGCAACTCGACCGCAGGCACGTTCAGCGACAGCTGAAGCGCCCTGCGGGCCGTCACTGTGCCTTGAAACGCGAGATCGAAATTCTCGGGTTGGTACGCGCCGTAGCGCGAGGGTCGGTCGTCCAGAAGCGTTTCGGGGTGCGCAAGCCCGCTCTCGAATGCCAGCGCATAGATGAACGGCTTCAGGGCCGAGCCCGGAGACCGGATCGCCCGCGTCATGTCGATGGCGCCGGCTCTCTGCCGGCTCATGTAGTCGGGACTGCCGACCTGGGCACGAACCTCGCCGGTCGCGTTGTCGATGACCAGGATGGCAAGCGACAAGGCCGGGCCGAGACGCTCTGCCCGGTCCCGCGCAAGGTGCTCGAGGCTCGCCTGCAGACGCCCGTCGATGGCGAGCCGGTGCGTGGTTTCGGTCGGCTGCTCCGCATAGGCGGCCTCTGCGGCGTGCGCTGCCAGCATCGGAAAGGCCCGTCGCGGAAGTCGAACAGACTCGGCTTTGGCGGCCGCGGCTTCGGCGGCAGTGATGACACCGCTCGCGCTTGCGCGGTCGAGCACCCGGTCCCGCGCGGCCCGCGCAGCCCGCGACTCGCGATCGGGGCGACGGGTTTCGGGCGATTGTGGCAAGGCCACCAGCAGAGCCGCCTCCGCGAAAGTCAGGCGTTTCGGCTCGCGGCCGAAATACGACAGGCTTGCCGCGCGGACGCCTTCGAGGTTGCCGCCGAACGGCGCGAGCAGAAGATACAGGCGCAGGATCTCGGCCTTCGAGAATCGGTGTTCCAATTGCACCGCGCGCACCATCTGCCGCATTTTCGCGGAGAGCGAGCGCTCCTCGCGCGGCTCGAGCAACCGGGCCACCTGCATGGTCAATGTCGACCCGCCCGACACGATGCTGCCGCGCGACACCCATTGCCCGGCGGCCCTTGCGATGGCGAGCGGATCAATCCCGCGATGCTGAGCGAACCGCCGATCTTCGTAAGCCTTAAGCATCGACAGGTAGCGTGGGTCAACGTCGGCAACCTCGACCGGAAGGCGCCAGCGTCCTTCCGGCGTGGCAAATGGCCGAAGCAGATGGCCCTCGCGATCAGTCACGATGGTCGAGCGGGCCTGTGCGACAGAGAGGTCGAGCGGACCGAGCGAGTCGACAAACCGCCAGAGCCCGAAAGCCGCAACCGCGAGACCGCCCACCGCAAGGGCTGCGATTGTCAGGAGGCTGCGCCGCAATGCCGACATGGCTATTGGTCCCTATGGTCTGCTCGAGAGAACCTCGACAGCGCCGAAAGCCGTTCGCCCGAAGCGCTCCGGGCGATACATGTCCTCCACCTGCGCGGCCGGATGAACGTAGCGGCCCGGCGAAACCGCGCGGACCATATAGGCGATGGTAAAGAACGCCGATTGCGAGGGCTCGCGATCGAACGCCGCCACGAACCGATCGTCGCGGAACTCCGTATGTGAAGGCTCGACGTCGCGCTTGAGCCACGGCAGCTCGGCCACGCTATCGCTGTCGGCGAGCTTGGGATTGTCGATCTCGAAACCAGCCGGAAGCCTGTCGACGAGCAGGATGCGCGCCTGCTTGGCGGCGGCTTCCGTCACCTTGAGCACGACCACCAGCCGCTCGTTCTGTTGCACCGTCGATGGCTGCACCTGAGTGCCGTCGAGTTTGTAGTAGGACCGGTCCACCGCGTAGCCGGCCGACAGGGCGGGCTGCGGCTCGATGGGACTGCCGCTGACCGTGATCACCGCCTGCACCGGTGCCGGGCCGGCATTGGCGAGAGACACGGATCCGCTGGCAAGCGTGCTGTCGCGATAGGCTTGATAGAACGCACCCTTTCGGTTCGCGCCGTTGATCGTGAGCGACATCGCCTCCGCCTCGCGGGCCACGGCTTGCGCGGCCAAAACCAGCCACGCCTGCTCCTGCGTGCTCGTGCGCCGGTTGCCGCGCTCTTCGTCGATGATCCTGGCCACCGGCTGGATCACGGCGGGCACATTGTCGGTTTCGGACGCCAGCGTCAGAAGGCCCGCGCCGTCGCGCAGACGCGAGCCATAATCGCCGCGGAACGCGCCGTTATCCTTCTCGCCCGTCAGCAGCTCCACGGCGGACGCGAATGTCTTCTGCGCGCGGCCGCGATCACCCAGCAGGGCGAGGGCCGCCGCGAGCTGGCCGCGCGCGAGCGGCGAGGTAAACTCCGCAAGCTTGGTATCGGCCAGATAGCGTAGGTCGCCCATCACAGGCCGTCCGTTGCGGGCCAACACATAGGCGGCGTAAGCGAGGTTTGCGCCGTTATCTCCGACTTCCGTCGTGTTCGCGACAAAGTTCCGCAACCGATCGAGCGCGACGGTGAACGCCACCTGCGGCACCACGAATCCACGCTCACGAGCACGGGTCAGGAAATCGGTGGTGTAGGCATCGAGCCAGAGGTCGTCGCCGCCCACTGACCAGAGCCCGAAGGAGCCGTTGGAATCCTGTCGCGCGAGCACCCGCTCGATGGCGCCGCGTACCCGCTCGTCCGCCTTCTCGTCGAGCGACAGCTTCTCTTCTTCGGCGAGCTTGTTGACATACAGCAGCGGCAACGCACGGCTGACCGTCTGCTCCGTGCAGCCATAAGGATAGCGATCGAGCGCCTGCAGCAAGGCCGGCACATCGAGACTCGCGCGCGGCGACACCGACACCGACACGACGCCCGTTCCAGAGAGGATATCCGCGACCAGATCCTGCGAGACCGTCAGGCTCGCGCCCGGCGCGAGTGAACGCACGGTTCGCTGTGCAATCGACCCGGTGCCGGGCTGGATCGCGACCGCGAAGGTTTGACCGATGGGATCCAGTCCCGGTCCGCGCAATGTCGCGTCGATCACAGCCTGTCCGTGTCCGCCGGCCGTCACGGGAATGGCCAGTTGGCCCTTTGCCTTCGCGTCGAGCCGGATGACGGAGCGCAACGATTCCGCCGGCACGATCACGGGACCGCGCAGGTTGAGATCGAGCGTGTAATCGCCCGCTGCGCCCTCCACGTTGTCGAGCTGAACGGAAAACCGCGAACGATCGCCCACCGACAGGAACCGTGGCAGGGTGCCGGAGAGCACCACCGGATCGCGAATGATCACATCCGACGTGGCGTGTCCGACGCGGTCGCGTGTCCACGCCACCGCCATCACACGGGCCGTGCCGTTGAAGGCCGGAATGTCGAAGGTCACCTGCGCGGTGCCGTCGGCCTCGACTTTCACGATGCCGGAGAAGCGCGCCAACGGCTCCTGCGTTGGCGGGATTCCATCGAGAGGCTTGGGCTCCATGTCGCCGCCGGAACGGATCGACCCGCGCGTTCCCTGCATCCCGTCGATGAGATAGCCGTAGAGATCACGCAACTCGGCCGAGAGCTGCTTCTGACCGAAGAAATATGCGGTCGGATCGGGCGGTGTGTAGCGGGTGAGATTGAGGATCCCGACATCGACCGCCGCCACCGTGATCCGCGCTTCCTCGCCGGGATTGAGGCCCGCGACTTTGACCGGCAGATTGAGCGTCCCGCGCGGACGGATCTTCTCGGGCGCATTCAGATCGAGTGTGAGCGCACGCGATTCAGGATCGATGGCGAACCAGGCGGTGCCGAGCGAGCGACCGGGCATGCGTCGCGCCGCCTGGTCGAGCGGACGGTGTGCGAGGGCGACCAGATAGGCGCCCGGTCCCCATTCGCCCCGGACCGGCACGGCGATGTCGGAGCCGGTCGCCGCAACTTCTACGACCTGGATGTCGTGCATTCGGTCGCTGACGACCGCCAGCGTGGCTTTGCCCTTGAAGCGCGGGTTGAGACGAACGCGCATCGTCTCGCCGGAGCGATAGCTCGCCTTGTCGAGAGTCATGTCGAGCAGGTCGGGCGTGTCGGCGGTCTGGTCGCCCGACCACCCGACGGTGAAGGACACGCTGGTCTGTGCGGTCTCACCGAGGTCGGATGCACTTACGTCAAGCCGGTAGCTTCCCCATTCGACCGGCGCGGAGAGCCGCGCGGGCGCGGTGGTGCCGACATCGAGACGGCCGTCGCTCATGCGGCGCGTGGTCTTGACCGGCTCGTAGCCCCAGCGGCCGTCCGAGTTGTACCATTGGTAGCGCCGCTCGACCTTGTAGAGGTTCCACACGACATTACGGTTGCTCACGCGGGTGCCGTCCGGATTGGCCAGCACCACGTCGAAGGTTGCGTTCGCGCCTTCGCCAAGCTGGCCCGAGAACGTCTTGCGGACAGCGACCACCGGGCCCTTCGGCAGGATCGGCAGCGTGACCGTGCGCTCCACGGCCCGGCCGCCGGTTTCGGCCACGCGCAGGGTGATGCGCGCCTCGGTCGGCCGCGGGGCGGAAACGTCCTGCACCGGAATCTTGAGGCTGGCGCGCCCCTGCGCGTCGGTGGTGGCCGCCTCTTCGATCTCTGCGGTCGAGGATTCCACCGGCTCGTCGTCGAGGCCCGTGGTGTAGCCATCCAGTCCCTTGATGCCGCTGGCGCTTGCCGCCGCAACGGTGACCTCGCCCGAGACCACAAGATCGGATCCGGGCGCGCCGTAGAGATAGCGCGCCGAAAGGTCGATGGGCGCCGGCAACCCGGGACGCAGGGCCTCGACCTGCGGCGAAAGCTTCACCTCAAGCCTCTCGGGGATGTAATCCTCCACCAGAAACGTCACGTCGCCGATGGCCGGGCCCTTCGGGTCCGTGTAGGCGGCAACCCGCCAGGTTCCGCGCAAAGACCCGGGCAGGATGGGTATCGCAAAGGCTCGTCCGCCGAGTCCCTGATCCTCCACCTGCGCGCGGCGATATTCGACGCCGTCGGGGCGACGCACCACCAGGGTGAGCGGGATGGACGGCACCGCAACACCTTTCACGTCGCGCAGAAGCGCCGTCAAAGCCACCGTTTCGCCCGTGCGATAAACGCCCCGTTCAGTGTAAAGAAATGCATCGACCGCACCGGATGCGACCCGTCCCTTGACGCCGCGATCGGTCAGATCGAATGCGGCCGATCCGAGATCGAGAAAGCCGTAATCGGTGCCCGCGCTGGCGACGAGAATTCCGGGCGCCAGTCCGCCCTCGCCGCGTGCGAGACCTGGATCGAACAGCGCCACGCCGGCGCTGTCGGTCTTGACCGTGGCAAGCACTTCGTTGTTGCGGGCAACCAGTCTGATCTCCACATCGGCACGCGGCTCGGCGCTCGCCAGCGACCGGACGAAAACCTGCACGCCGCCCTTGCCGCTGAACGCTGTCAGACCGAGGTCGGACACAACGAACCATTGCGTGGCGATGTTGTCGTAGCTGTCGGACGTCTCGTTGTTGCCCGGCGAACCATCGTTCGGCTTGGCGGTCATCACATAGACGCCGGGCTCAAGCTTGCCGATCGCCTCAATGACCGGGAACGCCGTCACTACGTCGCGATTCAGATCGGATGCTGTATCAAGGGTGCCGTTCCAGATGCGCAACCCTTTGTCGCGGGCAATCTCGGCAGCCGAATAGCGGGTGATCTGACCGAGAAAATCAGACGAGCGAACGGTCGGCAGCAGATTGCGGTCGCCGATGCGGTAGACCTCCACATCGACCTTTGTTGTGTTCACCGACACGAGCGGGATGCCCTCCTGCCCGGTGCTCGGCAGGACGTAGTTGCGGCCGGTGAAGCGCGCCTGCGGCGACCGGTCCCGCACGTAGATCTCGTAGTCATAGGGCTTGAGCAGCGTCTCGCCCACGGATGACGGCAGGCCCTGTCGCAGCACGACGGAATAGCGCTCGCTGTGCTTGAGACCATCGACGCAAAGCTGGGAGGCCTCGGCCGTGACGGCTGCTGAGGCGCTGCCGGAGATGGCCACGAACGGTGTAAAATCGACCTTCCCGCTGGCGAGCGGATCGGAGAACTGAAAGCACACTCGTGGCGAGGCGGAATCGGAATCGACCTTGAAATCCGTCACGCGAAATCCGTGCTCGACGCGAAGGGGTTCGTAGGTCGCGCGGACAGTCGGATCGTCGCGCAGCTTGAGGCTTGCCGCATACGCATTGAGCGACGGCCGCCAGGATTGCTGGGCCGCGTAGACCTGTCCCAGAAGTGCCAGCGCGGAGGCCTCTTCCGCGGTGTTGGTCGCGCGTTGATAGGCCGTGTAGGCAGCGACCGGCTGGCGCTCCTGAAGTTTGTAGCGCTCCTGCCAGTTATTGCCGGGATCGATCGCGAGCGCGGCGCGGGCAAAGCCTGCCCAATTGGCCGCGACAGCCGGCTCGACCGCGATGGCCGCCGAAAACAGGTTCAGCGCCTGGCGCGCGTTGCCGCGAGCGAGCAACGCTTCGCCCTCGCGCCGCAACTGGGGCGCAGGTTTTCCCGCAATGAAGGAAGTGGCCTCCGTCTTCAGGGTCTGCTCGAGGCGCACGCTCTCGCTCGCCAGATCGTCCCGCGAGAAGCTCTTCTGCCCCTGCGCCTGGGCGGTGAGAATCGAGGCAACGAGCATTGCGGCACCGAGCAAGGTGCGCACGACAGATATGACCATGGACGTCGTCCTCGATTGAAGCCGTAGCGGTGCGACCTTACCACCGCTTGGTCGCGCCACAAGGCGGCCATTCGTGTTGCAACGCACGTCCCGCGTTCTTCCGGTTGGCGAAAGTTCTGGCGTCTCGGCTTCAGGTTTGGGAGAGTGCCAATGGGGGACATGACGCATGACGGTTCGCAGATTTGGCATTTTGAGCGTGGTCGTCGCGGCAGCGATCGCGCTGCCCTGCATTCCAACCGCCCATGCGCAGAATCAGATCGGCCGCGCCGCGGCGTCCGTCGTGGGGCTCGACGCCGCAAAGGCGGCGTTTGAAACCTTGCCGGAGGCCGATCGCAAGGCAATCCAGGACGCCCTGATCTGGACCGGCGCCTATAGCGGCACGGCGGACGGAACGTTCGGCCGGCAGACCTTCGAGGCAGTCTCGGCCTTTCTACAGAGCCAGCGCAAGCCCGGCACCGGAATCCTCAGCGCGGCCGAACGGGCGGAACTGCAGACCCTCGCGCAGCGGGCCCGGATGGCAGCTGGTTTCACCGTCGTCGACGACAGCCGTGCCGGCGTGCGCATCGGCGTCCCCACGCGCCTGCTTCCCAAGCAGGTTGCCAACGCCAATGGCGGAAGCCGCTGGCAGAGCGCGGATGACCGGGTCACGCTCGACACCCGCACGGTGCCGGCCGACGCGACCCTGGAGTCTCTCTATGAGCGCAACCTTGCGCTTCAGATCAATGGCCGGACCGTGACCTACAAGGTCCTGCGGCCGGACTTCTTCGTCATCGCAGGCGAAACCCCCTCTGGCCGGTTCTACACGCGCTACGGCGCAGGAAGCGCGGGAATACGCGGCTTTTCGATCGGCTATGACAAGAGCCTCGCGCCGCAGCTCGACCGGGTCGTGGTGGCGATCGCCAACAGCTTCGATCCCTCCGGCCGGGCCGCGCCCGCCGCCGGGCCCACACCTGCCACGTCGCCGTCCCTGTCGCCATCGCAAGCGCCGGTGGCGGCCCTCCCGGCGAGCCGTCGTCTCGTGGGGACCGGCATCGCCATGACCCCGCGCCGGGTGATCACCACTGCGGACCTTGCAGGCTGTACGGATCTCCAGGCTGGCGACCGCAAGGCATCGCCGGTCAAGGCCCAGGACGGCAACGGTGCTGGCGTGCTGATCATCGACCTGGCACAGGCGCTGCCATCCGAACTTCCCAAGTTCGCCACCGCCGAGGCAGCATCCGGCGATCCTGTCTTGATCCTCGGATATTCCACGGACGATGGCCGGACCGGGTTGAGCGCGGTTCCAGGCACCATGGCCGACGGGCAATCTGTCCTCGCCCCCCTTCAGTCGGGAGCCAGCGGAGCGCCGGTTCTGGATGCGGCCAACGCCCTGATCGGATTGGTCGCGCCGCCGGTTGGCGACGGCCGCAGGATTGCGGGCATCGCCACAAGCCGCCGCTACACCATCGTACCTGTGCGACAGGTTCAGGAGGCAGCATCCTGGGTCGTTCCAAGCCTCGACCCCAAGAACGCGGTAACCGGTGGAGCAGCCAATGCAGCGGCGGCATGGCGGACGGCGGTCGTTCCCCTGACCTGCGCCCCCTGACGGCCGCTTACCCGGTGAGCGCCGGAACCGGCACAATCTCGGGCGGCGCATGGACGTGAAGCGGTAGTGACCGGATCAATTGGCCAAGGGCCGGCTCAAGCACCTGGTGGGCTGCCTCCTCGACCCCGAACCAGCGGGAATCACGTTCCCCCTTTTCGGGCCATTTCTTCATCTGCTTCAGCACTTCCAGGGGATAGACCTGAACCCGGCACAGATCGAAATGCTCCGTCCGACGCTTCCAGTAGTCGTAATGGCCGATGGGCGCCTGGGCGACCGTGCCTTTGACGCCGGCCTCCTCCATCGCCTCCTGGGCCGCCGCCCGGTAAGGCTTCTTGCCTTTCATTGGCCAGCCTTTGGGAATCAGCCACCGCTTCGTCTCGCGTGACGTGACGAGAAGAACCTCGACCCTTCCCTTTCTGATCCGGAAAGGCAGGGCGGCTACCTGATTGAAACGATCTTTCGGGGTGCGGGGCATTCGAGAAGGGTGGGGATTCCTGGTTGAGGGATGAAAAAGCGAGTTGCTCGAAGCCGGCTAATAAAGGATCAATTCTTCGCGCCGGAGAAGCCTTTTTTCACACGGTCGGCTTTCCTCTGCTGACTTGTAAACCGGAAATGATGAATGTTTGGCAACGTTGCGGGTCGACGTTGCCGCATCGGAGCAATGCGGGGCTATCAGAATGACCGACGGTCTGGACACACGATTTGCCATCGCCTGCGCGATCGCGCGCGAAGCCGGGGTGCTGGCACGCCGCCGCTTTCTTGAACGGCCGCGCTCGCAGAGGCCGGACATGAAAGGCCACCAGGACTATCTGACCGCCACGGATTCGGAGGTGGAAGATCTCATCCGCGCGCGCCTCGGCAGCCTCCTGCCGGCGGATTCGTTCTTCGGCGAGGAAGGCGGAGGATCCTTCACGCGGGATGTCTGGGTGGTCGACCCGATCGACGGAACGGCAAACTTCGCCCGCGGCATCCCGCATTTCGCCATTTCCATCGCCTTCGTGCGCGACGAGCGAACCGAGGTCGGCGTCGTGTACAACGTGATGCAGGACGAGTTGTATGCGGCCCTTCGCGGTCGCGGCGCGACCCTCAATGGCGAGGCAATCCGCGTCAGCGGGCTGGCGGAAATCAGCCACGCGACGGTGGAAGCCGGATGGTCATCGCGGCTGACGAATGACGTCTATATCGGGCTTGTGACGCGCCTGAAGAATGCGGGCGTGAATGTGCGGCGCGCAGGCTCCGGCACCCTGGGGCTTGCCTATGTGGCCGATGGACGGATCGATGCTTATTGCGAGCTGCACATCAACTCCTGGGACGTGCTCGCCGGCCTGCTGCTCATCGAGGAGGCCGGCGGCTGGACCAACGACTTCCTCGCCCATGATGGCCTGCGGGAGGGCAACCCCGTTCTCGCCTGCACGCCCGAACTGGCCCAGGCGGTCATGAGCGCGACCGGCCTTGGCAAGGATCCCGAACGCCAAGGCCTCTGACCCCTATCTCTCACCAAGGCCCAAAATTCAGCAAGCCCCTTGACCTGCAACCGCATTGCATGGAGCTTAGCCAGCCAAGCATCAAGACTTCAAGAAACGATTCAGGGAGAACGCCATGAAGATAAAGAAGAATTTTATCGCCGCCACGATGTTGGCCGGCGCGACGACGGTTCTATCATTCCTGTCTGCCGGATCGGCACAGGCGCAGGGCGCGCTCGTCATGTATTGCGGCGTCCAGGAGGAATGGTGCCGCGCGATGACCACGGCCTTCGAGCGCGAGACGGGCATCAAGGTGTCGATGACCCGCAAGAGCTCCGGTGAAATCTACGCACAGGTCAAGGCCGAGGGCGCCAACCCCCGCGCCGACATCTGGTGGGGCGGCACCGGCGATCCGCATATGCAGGCAGCCGAAGAAGGCCTGACGGTCGAATACACGTCGCCGAAAAACGCGGAATTGCAGGATTGGGCGATCCGGCAATGGGAGCAATCGAAGAACCGGACGATCGGCATCTATTCGGGTGCACTGGGCTTTGGCTACAACACCGATCTCATCAAGTCGAAGGGCGTCGCCGAGCCGAAATGCTGGGCTGATCTGCTCAACGTCAAGTTCAAGGACGAGGTCCAGATGGCGGACCCGAATTCGTCCGGCACCGCCTACACGCTGCTTGCCACCATCGTCCAGCTGATGGGCGAGGAGAAAGGCTTCGAGTATCTCAAGGCCCTGCACAAGAACGTCAACCAATACACCAAGTCCGGCGCTGCTCCGGCCAAGGCCATGGCGCTCGGCGAGACCACCATCGGCATCGCGTTCATGCACGACATCGTCACGATGCTGGTGGACAAGGCGCCGATCAAGGTGGTGGCGCCCTGCGAGGGCACCGGCTACGAGATCGGCTCCATGTCGATCATCAAGGGCGCCAAGAACATGGACAGCGCCAAGAAGTTCTACGATTGGGCGCTGACACCGGCCGCGCAGAAACTCGGCGCTGACGCGAAGTCCTATCAGGTGCCGTCGAACAAGGCGACGCCGGTGCCGCCGGAGGCGCCCAAGCTGTCGGAAATCAAGCTGATCAATTTCGACTTCGCGAAATACGGATCGTCCGACGAGCGCAAGCGCCTGCTGTCCAAATGGGACAACGAGGTGAAGAACCTGCCGAAATAGGCTGAGGCTCTCCACGGCGGGGCGCCGAGTCGTCCCGCCGTTTTTCATGACGTCACCGGCAGAGCAAGGGCATTGCGCCACCCGCCAACGGGTGACGACGGGCCCGGCATTATGCGAGCATCCCATCATGTCACGGGCAACACGCGGCTGGATCATCCTCGGCTGGATCGGCTTTGCCATCCTGCCCTGGTATGGATTCGAGAGCGCGGCGACACCCGCGCTCGGCGATTATCTCTTCGGCGGCTCGGGTCTGATGCTCGGATTGAAAGGGGCGTGGTGGCTCCTGCCGATACTTGTGCCGCTGTTGATGACCCTGCGACCGGCCGCCGCACGAGCAACCGGAGCGCATAGCCAATGGCTTGTCGGCGCGGGAATTCTCGGCCTCGCCCTCATCGTGCTGCAAGGCTTCACCATCGGCCTCAATGGCTGGACGAGCGAGGTCCTGCGCGGCCTGTTCGGCTCACCCGGACCCCGCCAGGCCGGCATGGGCTACGGCGCGGCGCTGACCGCGACGGCCCTTCTGATCCTCCTCTGCCATGGCCTTGCGGCGCGGGGCTGGTGTCGCGGCGATGCCTTCGTGACCTCGTCCATCGGGATCGTCATCGCGCTCATCGCAGTGTTCGTGTTCTTTCCCGTCTCGACCATCCTCGCGAGCGCCTTCGGCGATGATCGCGGCGCCTTCGCGCCGGCGCAGTTCATGGTGAAATTCCTGGATCGCTCTGTCTGGGGCCTCGACTGCCTCGTCGGCGACCTGCGCTGCGGCGTGGCCTGGAACACGCTGTTTCTCGGCATCCTCGTGGCGTTCGGCACGACGGCGTTGGGCCTTGCCTTTGCGTTGATCGCCACGCGCACGAGCTTTCGCTACAAGAAGCTCCTGCGCATCATGAGCGTGCTGCCTATCATCACGCCGCCCTTCGTCATCGGCCTTGCGCTGATCCTCCTGTTCGGGCGCTCCGGCAGTGCATCGGCATTGCTCTATGACTGGTTCGGCGTTCCGCGCTCGCGGTGGATCTACGGCCTTCCGGGCGTGTTCATCGCGCAGCTTCTGGCATTCACGCCCATCGCCTTTCTGGTGCTGATCGGCGTGGTGCAGGGCATCAGCCCGTCGCTCGAGGAGGCCTCTCAGACCTTGCGGGCGAAAAGCTGGACGACCTTTGTGCTCGTCACCCTTCCGCTCATGCGCCCCGGTCTTGCCAACGCCTTCCTGCTCGGCTTCGTGGAGAGCCTCGCCGATTTCGGGAATCCCTTGGTGCTCGGCGGGAATTTCGAGGTTCTGTCGACCAAGATCTTTTTTGCGGTCGTCGGCGCGCAACAGGATCAGGGGCGTGCGGCCGTCCTTTCCATTATCCTGCTGGCTTTCACGCTCGGCGCATTCTGGCTGCAACATGCGTGGCTCGGCAAGAAGGTCTACACGACCGTTACCGGCAAGGGCGATTCCGGCATTCCCCTGCCCTTGCCGCGTCGCGTGGCCTTGGCCTCCTATCTCACCGCGATACCGTGGGCGCTGTTCACCGTCCTGATCTATGCGATCATTCTCATCGGCGGCTTCGTGCGCTCCATGGGCCGGGATTACACGCCGACCCTGGAGCACTACATCACGGCCTTTCGAATCGAGCGGTCCGATTGGGGAATCTACTTTTCCGGCTCGGCCTGGAACTCGTTCTTCGCGACCGTGAAGGTGGCGGCCCTGTCGGCGCCGCTGACGGCCGCCATCGGCATTCTCACCGCCTACCTTCTGACCCGGCAGCGCTTCCAGGGTCAGCGTCTGTTCGAGTTCGGCACATTGTTGAGTTTCGCCATTCCGGGCACGGTCGTGGGTGTCTCCTACATTCTTGCGTTCAACGTTCCGCCCATCGAGATCACCGGCACGGGTTTCATTCTCGTCATGTGCTTCGTGTTCCGCAACATGCCCGTCGGCGTCCGCTCGGGGATCGCGACCCTGAGCCAGATTGACAAGAGCCTCGATGAGGCCTCGCTGACCCTGGGCGCGCGCTCCTGGACAACCATGCGCCGTGTCGTGTTGCCGCTGCTGCGACCTGCCATCGTCGCATCGCTGGTCTATTCGTTCGTGCGCGCCATGACGGCCGTGAGCGCCGTCATCTTCCTCGTCACAGCCGAATACAACATGGCGACGGCCTATATCGTCGGCCGGGTGGAAGCCGGCGAGTTCGGCCTCGCCATCGCGTATTCGACCGTCCTCATTGTCGTGATGCTGATCGCCATCACCATGATCCAGCTCGTTGTCGGCGAGCGGCGTCTCGGACGTCGCAGCGCTCACGCGAATGCTCCCGCTCTTGCTGTTCAGGCCCTCCCGTGAACCAGATGAACCAGACCGCATCGCCTGCCCGCGTTCCCTCCGGCAAGACCCCGGCCTCCGTGGAATTCCGCAATGTCACCAAGCGCTATGGTGAGGTGACAGCGGTCGATGACGTGACCTTCACGATTGAGCCAGGCAAGCTCGTGACCCTGCTCGGACCGTCCGGCTGCGGCAAGACCACGACCTTGCGGATGATTGCCGGCCTCGAGATGGCAAGCTCCGGCCAGATCCTCATCGGCGGCCGCGATGTAACGCATTTGTCGGCTGCCGATCGCGATGTGAGCATGGTGTTCCAGTCCTACGCGCTGTTTCCCCACATGTCGGTGCTGGAGAACGTGGCCTATGGCCCGTCCGTCCAGGGCGTTTCCAAGAAGGACGCGCAGGCCATGGCCATGGAAAAACTCGCGATGATCGGCCTGTCCGGACTCGAGAAGCGCTCGCCGTCGGAATTGTCGGGCGGACAACAGCAGCGTGTCGCGGTCGCCCGCGCCCTCGTTCTCGAACCGCAGGTGCTGCTGTTCGACGAGCCGCTATCCAACCTGGACGCCAAGCTGAGAAGGCGCGTGCGCGAGGATATTCGCGAATTGCAGCAGAGCCTCAACCTTACCGTCGCGTATGTGACCCACGATCAGGAAGAAGCCCTGGCGGTCTCCGACCACATCATCGTGATGTCGAATGCCCGCATTGCCCAGACCGGTTCGCCGCGCGAATTGTACGAGCAGCCAGCGGACCTGTTCGTGGCCGATTTCATTGGGGACGCCAACATTCTGACCGGCACGCTCGGCCCGGCCGAAGGCGCGGACGCGCAGGTGACCATCGGCGGGTTGAGCGTTCGCCTGCCCCATCGCGGCGCAAGGCCCGGCACCGTGAAACTCGCCGTCCGTCCGGATGCCATCCTGCTCGACGACAGGGGCTCGGCTGCCGCCGCCATCCCCGGCACCATCACCAAGGCATCCTATCTCGGCACACAGATGGAATACGAGGTGGACAGCGCGGTGGGTAACCTGTTCGTCGTCCAGTACGGCAGCAAGGCGCCGATCGCTCCGGGAACAGCCGTGGCGGTCTCGCTGACCCCCGAACGGGGCGTAGCGATTATCCCCAATGCCTGAAGGGCTTTCTCACACCCGCCCTTCGTCCGGGATGTTCAGAATGGTGCCGCAGGCCTTGCAATGGACCGCATCGCTGTCGTGCCGCTGCAAGCCGCAGGCCGGGCAATCGTGGCGTACCTTCGGGGGACGCAGGAGCACCTGGACGAGACGCAGGAACAACGTCACGCCGCAGATCATGATGATGACCGCGATGAGGTGGCCGGAGGTTCCGGTCAGCGTGATGTCGCCGAACCCCGTCGTCGTCAGGGCAGCCACCGTGAAGTAGAGCGCATCCACATAATTGGCGATGGTGGGGTTGGACCAGTGCTGCGTCTCGTAGACGAAGCCGGTCATGATGAAGATGAACACGCACAGATTGACCCCTGCCTTGATCAGGTCCTCGTGCCGGCGGAAGAACGCGCTGTCTGCGCGCAGGCGGGACAGCAGCTGGTAGGTGTAGAGCAGCCTGAGGGTGCGCAGCACGCGCAGGAACCCGATCCCCTCTCCCACGATCGGTGCAAGAAACGACACGATGGCCGCAAGATCGGCCAGCGTCGCCGGATGGGCGAAATCCTTCCATCGGTTGCGGCTGATCGCGAGCCGCGCAAGGAAATCGGCCAGGATCGCGAGACCGAGCACCACATCGATGCCCTCGACGACCCCCGACCGCGGCAGGAACGACGTCACCACGATGAAGAGGATCGTGGCCATATCGAAAACCAGCAGGCCGTATCGAAAGCGATGGCTGTCAGGCGCGTCGTCCTCGTAGAGCGCGCGCAGGCGGGAGATCACCATGGGACGCCCGCCCCCAAAACGTTACGCCGCCGTCCGAAATGGCTCATGAGGCAAGACTCTCTTCGATGTCGCTTTATCGGCGGGCCGATTATCTGTAGGTACGCGGGTGAAATCCACCTGCCCGAGGGCACATGCCGATGACCCATCGAGGTCGATGACCGGTCTGGACGAGAGTCGCTCATGCTGAAAGCCCTGATTTTCGATATGGACGGAACGCTCGTCCACAGCGATCCGGTCCATCTGCGCGCGTTCGCGGAGGTTTTGGGGCCGGAAGGTGTCGTCATCGACGACGCGGTCTATCGCCGGTCGATCATCGGACATACCAACGAGTCGATCTTTTCAACATTGCTGCCCGACAGTTCCGTCGCCGATCATGAAGCGCTTGCCGACCGGAAGGAGGCGGCGTTCCGTCGGCTGGCATCGGATCTTCAGCCTCTCGACGGCCTCCTCGACCTGCTCGACTGGGCCGACCGCAGCGCCATCGGCATCGCGCTGGTCACCAACGCGCCGATGCTCAACGCCACGTACATGCTCGATGTGATGGGGCTGACCGCACGGTTTGCCGTGAAAGTGACGCGGGACGATGTGAGCCGCGGCAAGCCCGATCCCCTCCCCTACCTCACGGCGCTGGATCGGCTCGGGCTTACGGCCGCCGAGGCGGTGGCTTTCGAGGATTCGCCCTCGGGCATGAAGGCCGCCAAGAGTGCAGGACTGTTCTCGTTTGGCGTGCTCACCGGATTGACCGAACAGGACATGCTGGCGGCCGGGGCCGATGTCACGATCCCGAATTTTCAGGACGCCGCCCTGTGGGGGTTGCTACGCACACGCTTCTCCCCTTCTGGATGAACATGGCTTGCCGGTGGCGGTGCGGCGGCATGCGGGTTATCCTGTTGCCATTCGATGTCTCACACAGCCAACAGGATTCTCAATGGCTCTCAAGCTTCACACCATCATCTGCAGCACCCGCCCCGGACGGGCCGGTCCCATTATCGGGAAATGGTTCAATGATCTGGCCAAGGAACACGGCCAGTTCGACGCCACGCTGGTCGACCTGGCGGATTTCAATCTCCCGGTCTACGACGAGCCGTTCCATCCGCGGCTGCAGAAGTACGAGCATGCGCACACCAAGGCGTGGAGCGAGAGTGTGAAGGCGGCTGACGCCTATGTGTTTGTCACACCGGAATACAATTACGCCCCGCCACCCTCGCTCATCAACGCATTGGATTTCGTCTTTACGGAATGGAACTACAAGGCAGCGGGCTTCGTCAGCTACGGCGGCGTCTCCGGCGGGCTGCGCGCCGTTCAGATGGCCAAGCAGATCGTCACGACCGTCAAGGTGATGCCCGTGACGGAGGGCGTGTCCATCCCCAACTATCCGACCTTCATCGATGAAGCCAAGACCTTCAAGCCGAACGACCTGATCCTTGCGTCCGTCAAGCCCATGCTCGACGAGATCCATCGCTGGGCCGCGGCCCTGAAGCCGATGCGGGGCTGATAGTCCAATCCCCGGACGCATCGGCGCGGATCTCGGCGGTGCGTCCGGATACCTTATCCTGAAGGTGTTTGTCAGGTGACGCGTTGTGCAGGTGAACAGGCATGCACAACGCCCACAACCGCTCGAGGGCGAATCCTCAGAGCTTTCCGGCCAGTGCGACCTCGTAGAGCTTGCGTGCGCTCCCCTTGTCGATCGGCACCGGATTGCCGCCGGCGGTCGGATCGTTCGGCGCCATGGTCGACATCTCGTCGAATCGTGCAGCATCCACCTTGAGCCCCGCCAGCGTATGCGGGACGCCCAGATCCTTGCGCAGGGTCAGGACCCATTCCAGAAACGCCGGGAAGGTCGCCTCAAGGCCCAGATAGGCCGCCAGCCGTTCGATCTTTGGCGTGATGACCTCCCGGTTATAGACCAGCACGTACGGCATGAAGACCGCATTGGTCAGCCCGTGATGCGTGTCGTAGAGCGCCCCGAGAGGATGCGAGAGGGCGTGAATGGCCCCAAGCCCCTTCTGGAACGCCGTGGCGCCCATGGCGGCGGCCGACATCATGTTGGCGCGCGCTTCCAGATCGGCGCCGTCCTTGAAGGCGCGCGGCAGATACTCCTTCACGAGGCGGATCCCCTCCACCGCGATGCCGTCCGCCATCGGGTGATAGCCGGGCGCGCAATAAGCCTCGATGCAATGGGCCAGCGCATCAAGGCCGGTTCCGGCCGTGATATGCGGCGGCATGCCGACCGTCAGCTCGGGATCGCAGATCGTGATCTTCGGCATCATCAGGGGATGGAAGATCACCTTCTTGGTGTGGGTGGCCTCTTGCGTGATCACGCCCGCACGGCCGACCTCCGCGCCGGTGCCCGCTGTCGTCGGTACGGCGATGATGGGGAGAATCCCGTTCGGATCAGCTCTGGTCCACCAGTCGCCCACATCTTCGAAATCCCACATGGGGCGGGTCTGCCCGGCCATGAAGGCGATAACCTTGCCGGCATCGAGCGCCGAGCCGCCACCGAACGCCACGACACCGTCATGTCCGCCGGCCTTCAGGGCGACGAGCCCGCGATAGATGTTGGTCTCGACCGGGTTCGGCTTGATGTCCGAGAACAAGGCGGCTTTCAGGCCGGCCGCGACGAGCTGCGCGAGCGCGGCCTTGGTCATCGGCTGGGTGGCGAGGAACGGGTCCGTCACGATGAGCGGAGCCGAAAGGCCGACCGCCCGACAGGCGTCCGCCAGCTCCGAGATCCGGCCGGCGCCGAAGCGGATGGGGTTTGGGTAGTTCCAGTTGGCACGCGGGGAAGCGGTCATCATCACACTCAAACGTCTTGGCGCAGGTGGAAGGATTTCGGACGGGTCAGGGACTCATAGGCGAGCGCCGAAAGGCTTGCGCCCCGCCCGGTATCCTTGACGCCGGTCCAGGCAAGGGCCGGATCGAGATAGTCGCAGCGGTTCATGAACACCGTGCCGGTCTCGAGGCGATCGCCGATCGACTCGGCCGCATCCACGTCGGAGGTCCAGATGGCGGCCGAGAGGCCATAGGGAGAATCGTTCATGAGCCGGATCGCGTCTTCGTCGCCCGCGACCCTCATGATGCCGACCGTCGGACCGAAGCTCTCATCGCGCATCACGCTCATGCCGTGATCGACGCCGGTCAGCACCTGCGGCGCGAGATAGGCCGTGTCACCTTTGTCGGCGGGGAAGCGCGTGGCGTCGATATGGGCTGTCGCGCCCTTCGCGACCGCCTCTTCGTTCTGCCGCCGCACGAGATCGGCGAACCGCTTGTGGGCCATCGGACCGAGGGTCGTCGACTCGTCGAGGGGATTGCCGAGCACATAGGTGTTCACGAGCGCCACGGCACCTTCGACAAAGCGGTCATAATGGCTTTCATGCACGTAGATGCGCTCGATGCCGCAGCAGCATTGGCCGGAATTGAAGAAGGCACCATCGACAAGATTGGCGATGGCGTGCTGGAGATTGGCATCGTGCCGGACATAGGCGGGGTCCTTGCCGCCCAGTTCGAGACCCAGCGTCGTGAAGGTCCCGGCCGCAGCCCGCTCGATGGCGCGCCCGCCCGCAACGGAACCGGTGAAGTTGCAATGATCGACCAGCCCCGCGCCGAGCAGGCGACTGGTCTGGTCGTGGCTGAGGACGAGGTTCTGGAACAGGCCCTTGGGCAGACCGGCCCGATCGGCCGCCAGTTGAAACCGGTCCCCGGCGAGCAGGGTCTGCGAGGCGTGCTTGAGCAGCACCGCGTTTCCGGCCATCAGCGCCGGCACGATGGTGTTGATGGCCGTGAGATAGGGATAGTTCCAGGGCGCGATCACCAGCACGACGCCCACCGGCTCGCGCTTGATCATGCGCCGGAAACCCGCCTTCGGATTGGCAGCCGGGATCGGCCCCAGGCTGTCGGCCGCGATGCTCATCATATGGCGCGCCCGTTCCTCGACGCCGCCGAACTCGCCGCCGTAGCGGACAGGACGCCCCATCTGCTGGGCGATTTCCGGAACAACCTCCTGGTTCATGGCCAGAAGCGCATCGAGAAACGCCGCCACGCGGGTTTCGCGCTCTGCGATCGCGACGGAACGCCACGCCCGCTGGGCCACGCGCGCGGCCTCGAACGCCGCCGCAATGGCGGCCTCCGACGGGAGCGACCGGCGCGCCAGTTCGCGGCCGTTGATGGGGGAAATACAGACGATATCGGTGTCAGCCATGATGATGCTTTAAATGATCTCGAAATAACGCGCGAGCTGCCAATCCGTAATGGCTTTGCGGGCTTCGCGCTCCTCCCACTCGCGGGTTGCCACGTAGTGGTCGACGAAGGTTTCGCCGAACAGGCTGCGGGCCGGGCCGGACGCCTTCAATCGCGCCGCCGCCTCCCCCAGGGAGCGCGGCAGCGCGCGCTCGGGCGGATGCTTGACCGCATAGGCATTGCCCGCGATAGGATCGCCCGGCTCGATCCGGTTCTCGATGCCCCACAGGCCCGACCCGATGGCGGCCGCCAGGGCGATGTAGGGATTGATATCGGCGGCCGCGACCCGGTATTCGACGCGCTGCGACTTCTCTGAGCCGGGAATGACGCGAAGCGCCGTCGTGCGGTTCTCGACTCCCCAGGCGGAATCGGTCGGCGCCCAGAAGCCCGGAATGAGGCGGGTGTAGCTGTTGACCGTACAGGCCACCATGGCGAGCATCTCGGGCATGAGCTGCTGCTGGCCGCCCACGAACCAGCGCATCGTGTCCGACATTTGATGCGGTGCTGCCGGATCGTAGAACGCGCCCTTGCCGGTCTTGATGTCGCGCAGCGAGGTATGCAGATGGCCTGACTGCCCCGGCCAGTCGTTGGACCACTTGGCCATGAAGGTCGCCATCCAACCGCGCCGTTGCGCCAGGATTTTCGTGAACGTCTTGAACAGCGCCGCCTTGTCGGCTGCACGCAAGGCATCGTCGACCCGGATGGCGGCCTCAAGAACGCCCGGACCGGTCTCGGTGTGCAGGCCCTCGATTTCGAAATCCATCTTGTGACCGAGATCGAGAAGCTCATGATAGAAATCGGAATGGACGCCGGAGCGCAGCACCGAATAGCCGAAATAGCCGGGCGTGATCGGTTTGAGATTGCGGTAGTTTTTTTCGCGGATGGAATGCGGTGTCTCGTCGAACACGAAGAACTCGAATTCGGCCGCGGCCGATACCGCAAAGCCCATCGTCTCGGCCTTTTTCAACACGCGCCTGAGCACACCGCGGGGACAGGCAGCCTCCGCATAGCCGTCGAATTCGGCGAGGAAGAACGGCAGGTCGTTCTCGAACGGAATCAGCCGCATGGTTTCTGGCAGGATGCGCGCGGGCGCGTCCGGATAAGCGGTGTGCCAACCGGTCAACGTGGCGTTGTCGTAGAGCTGGTCGTTGGAATCCCAGCCCAGCACGACGTCGCACATGCCGAAGCCGCCGGAGAGCGCCGATTCGAATTTGTCGCGCGCCATGTATTTGCCGCGCATGATTCCGTCCACGTCGACGATGCCGATTTTCACGAAGGGAAGATCGCGGCCTCTGACATAGGCTGCCGCATCGGCGGCTGTTTTGATGATGGGGTGGGTCATGCGGGGACCTGACGCAAGTGAAATGGCAAGCGCGTCTGGCGCGCTCCGGGTTCGGGTGGAACGGCCCGCCGGCATCGCTGAACGCCGGCAGGTCTCTTCGTATGCAACCACATCGCCAGGTCGAAGGACGAAAACGTGTCTCGCCTCCGCGCTCGGGCTCAGTGGCTCTTATATTCGGCCTCGCCCTTGGTGAGCGCAAACTCTTCTTCAGGCGACAGGATCAGCTTGTGCCGTCCCCAGAGCAGGAAATACGCCATCATGATCCCATAATAGATCACAACCCAGAAGACGCCTGCCCGGAAGACCGCGTCGGTCAACTGGAAATACAGGGTGACGGCGGCGATGATCATGCAGATCGCCGCCCCCGCGATGCCGAACGGGCTGACATAGGGGCGATGCAGATGGGCGAATTTCTTCTTCAGCACGATATACGACATGCCCTGCATGAAATAGGCCAGCATGGCGCCCGCCACCGCCATGTTCAGCAGCGTCCCGCCGATCGCCGCCCCGCCCGCATCCGCCCCGAACGAGAACCAGATGGTCATCATCACCGCAAGACCGAGAACGGCCCCCGCGATGAGGGCGACGTGGGGCGATTTGCGTGTGCCGTGGGTCACCGACAGGAAGGCCGGGAAATAGCCCGCCCGTGACAGGGAATAGATCTGGCGCCCATAGGCGAAGATGATCGTGTGAAACGAGGCGATCAGCCCGATCACCGCCACCGCCGCGAGAATCTTGGCGATGTCTGACCCGAACAGGGCGCGGAAGCCGTCGAGCAGGGGCTCGGTGGATTTGGCATAACCCACCGCGCCGGCCTCGATGCCGGTATTGAGAAAGATCACCAAAAACGCGGAGGCGATCAGGGTGAGGATGCCGGCGATGATGCCGCGGGGCATGTCGCGCTGCGGGTCGTGGGATTCCTCGGCTGCCAGGGGCAGTTGCTCGATGGCGAGGAAGAGCCAGACGGCGAAGGGAAGCGTTTTGAAGATCCCCTCGATGCCAAACGGCAGGAAGGGTCCGCCGCCATTGGGCAATTCGACGCCGCCAGGGCCCATGTTGAGCGCCCATCGCGAGAAATCGAACTTACCCGAGAAGATCACCGACAGGTAGAACACCACCAGACAGGCGAGCGCCAGAATGGTGACGATCACCGTGACCTTGAAGGACAATTCGACGCCGACGATGTTGAGCCACACGAAGAGCCCGTAGCAGATGATCCAGTAAACCGGCTGGAAGCTCGGATCGGTGCCGAAGATGCCGGTCAGGTAGGAGCCGATGAAGAACACGATCACGGCCGGCGTCAGCACGAATTCGATGTTCTCGGCGATCCCGGTGATGTAGCCCGCCCAGGGGCCCATCGAGGTTCGGGCGAAGGAATAGGCGCCGCCCGTATGCGGGAGCGCAGGCGACATTTCGGCAAGCGAGAATGTGAGCCCCAGATACATGATGGCAATCACGATGGTCGCGAAGAACATCGAGCCGAAGCCCTGCGACAGGCCGAGATTCCAGCCAGAATAATGCCCCGAGATGACCGCGCCGACGCCGAGTGCCCAGAGCGACCAGACCCGTGCGTAGCGGCGGAGCTGGCGCGCTTCGAAATACGCATCGTCCACGGTTGTGTAAGTGATGCCCGCAGCCCCCTGTGCCGAGGCAGGCGCCGCGTGAGCGCCGCTGTCTTCCATTTTAGTCGACATGAGATCCTCCAAGAACTCTGATCACGGGCCACGGCACGGTCTGCGCCATGGCGGCTGTCACAGCGCCTGCATCCCGTCCCTCAACAGGGGTGCAAGACGATTGGCCCACGACGCCTGTCCGTCTTCCGTGCGGATCAGGTCATTGCGGATTTCGATCATCAGAGGGGCCAAGCCGCGCCTCTCTGCGTGCCGCTCCAGCGTGTGAAAAACACGGTCGGCCGGTGAATAGGGTTCGTTCATGCCGATGGTGAGCGCGGGATCGCGCTGCAGGCCCGCCGCGACCGCCTTGGCGTAGCGCGCATCGCCATCGAAGATCAAGCCGATGTGCCAGGGGCGCGGAACGTCGCGATAGACAGGGGTGAAGGAGTGGACCGAGACGATGGCCGAAAACCCGCCGGCGGTGCCGCGCGCCGCCACCACCGCGTCGACGGCGCGGTGGAAGGGGTCGTAGACATTCCGCACACGGAACGCCCGCTCGTCCGCGTCGAGATCGACGTTGCCCGGAACGATCGTTCGCTCGCTCATTGCCGGTATTGAGTCCGGTGCGTCGGGATCGCGATTGAGATCGATGACCAGCCGGGACACCGTGGCGTAGACCAGCGGCGCGTCGAGGAGATGAGACACCTGCCGGGCAACGGCCAAGGCACCGGGATCCCAGGCGATGTGGCTGTCGCGTTCCGCCGGTCCGAGACCAAGCTCCCGGTAGCGAAACGGAATGGCGTTCGACGCATGTTCGCAGATCAGCAGGATCGGCGCCAAGCCGTCGGGATTTTCCACCCGCGCCACACCCGACGCAGCCTGCCCGGATTGGTCCAACAGTCCTGCCAACGGTATCTGCGACCTGCCGTCCCCCATGGAGCCCTCGAAATGCGTTGATCGTCCGTTCCGTAAGTTCTTGTTTTTCTTATTCTGTAATTTTTGATACAGTATTTCGTATCAGTCAAGGACGCCTGTGGACAGACCGCCGATGAGCACCAGGATGGGAAAGCCGCCGAGCGAATCCGCGAGCCTCGCGGACCGCATCCGCAACACGATTCAAACCTTTACGCCGACCGAGAAACGGGCGGCGCGACTGTTGCTGAGCCACTATCCGTTTGCCGGGCTCGGCACGGTTGCGGCCTTCGCAGCCCGCGCCGGCATCTCGGCACCGTCCGTGCTGCGATTCGTGACGCGCCTGGGCTTTTCGGGCTTCCCCGATTTCCAGAAGCACCTTCACGGTGAACTGGAAGCGCAGTTGCTGTCGCCGCTGGCCAAGGCACGGCCGGCGGAAAGGACCGATACCGCGGCGGCCCTGTCGTCCTTTGCAAAGGCGATCGCGACGAATCTCCGGTCCACGGCCGAGGCGATCGCGCCCGCTGAATTCGAGGCGGTTGCAACGCTCCTGAGCGAGCCTGCCCGACATCTTCACTTCACGGGCGGGCGGTTCACGGCAGCTTTTGCCCGCTATGCCGAAAGCCATTTTCGCATCCTGCGCCCGCATGTGGATGTCCTGGACGGCCAACCCGCCCTGTGGCGGGATCGCATGATCGAGATCGGCCGCCGGGATGTCGTCGTGGCCTACGACATCAGGCGCTATCAGGAGGATGTGATCGCCTTGTGCGAGACCGCGTCCCGGCAGGGCGCGACCGTGATCCTCATCACCGACCCCTGGCTGTCACCGATTGCCCGGGTCGCCCGCCATGTTCTCCCGGCCCATGTGAGCGCACCCTCGAACTGGGATTCGGCAGCCGGCCTCCTGCTCCTGACCGAGGCCCTGATCGCCACCGTCACCAAACGTCTCTGGGCGAGTGCCAAGCCGCGCATGGAGGCCATCGAGCGGCTGCGCGATGAAGTCTGAGGCAATGCCGGGCTGCGCCCGGGCGTCTATGGCTTGAGGGCGCTCTTGTCGACCACATCCGGATTGCTGCCGGGGGGATCATTCCGCTGCAGCCAGGCGATCACGAACGGGATGGTCAGCGCGATTCCGATGAAGCGCACGAAGTGATGAACGCCCACATAGAGTGGATCGAGCCCGAGGACGAGGGCCAGCACCGTCATGGCCTCCAACCCGCCCGGCGCGAAGGCCACAAGGCTGTCGGCAAACGTGACCCCGGAGACCCAGGCCGCCAACACCGCGAAGACCGACGCAATCGCCATCCCGATGACGAACGAGGTCAGGCCGGCCAGCAGGGTCGGCCGGATGGTTTTCGGATCGAGGTCGCGAAAACGTTCGGCCACGAACATCCCGATCAGGATCAGGCCGCCGGTGGCGATGACCGGGGGAATCACCCCGGTCACGAAATCCGTCGCATGACCGACCGTGCTGACCAGTGTCGCGCCGAGCAGGATCGGCGCCGCGATCCGCAGCCGCGCGAGGATGGTGCCGACCGCGAGCCCACCCAGCAGCACGATGCAAAGGGAGGTCGGACTGCCGATCGGCAGACCCTCGCCGAGCAGAACGCCCGAATCGGTGACGCTGCCGGACATTACGATGGCACTGGGCAACAGCGCGATCAGGGCGAACAGCCGCATATTCTGCACGATGGCCACCTGGCCGACCGCCGCATTGCGATCGGCAGCGACCGCCAGAACGGTCGAGAGCGCCCCCGGCACGGATGCCAGCACGGCATCGTCCTTGCGCCAGCCGGAGAGGCGTATGAGCGCGTACGCGGAGCCTGCCGAAATCATCAGGACAGCCACCACCAGGAGGGCAAGGCTGGCAGGATAGCGCGCGATCGCGTCCAGCGCTGCAGGCGTCACCGCCGCCCCCATCGTGGCGCCCGACACCAGCATGGCGAGGTCGGTGAGCGCCCGAGGCATCCGCACCGCCCACCCGGTGAGTCCCCACAGGATGACCGCCAGTGCGGCGCCTGACAGCCACGCCGCCGGGATGCCAAGGCTGTGGAAAGCCAGGCCGCCGAGGCCGGCGATCAGGATCTGGACGGCGTGAGCAAAGAGATCGCGCATCATTCACAAAAATGCGGAGCGGGATTGTCCGCTCGCGCTCATTGGACGCCCGCGCGCGCCGGGTCAAATGCGCCGAGCGCGCCGGTGCCATGCGCGACCCATCCCAAGGTTCAGGCGGTCAACCCGGGAAGGGCCGCGCTGATCCGACGGACCGCCTCTTCCAGTGTGCTGGGATGACGGGCATAGCAGAGACGCAGGTAGCCCTCGCCACCGGGGCCGAAGGCCGAACCGGGCGCGAGCCCGACATTGGCGTCGTCGATCAGGCGGATCGCGATATCCTGCGAACTGCGTCCGCCGCGCACCCGGAAGAAGGCGTAGAACGCGCCGCTCGGCGGGGGAAGGTCGACGACCCCCGTCTCGGTGAGCCGGCCGACGATATCGCGCCCTTGCCGCGCCCGCGCGATCTGCAGCGCGACGAAATCCTCGCCCTGTTCGAGGGCTGCCACGCCGCCGCGCTGGACGAAGACGGGCGTTCCCGAGCTCTGGTATTGGACGAGATTTTCGATCACCTGCCCAAGGGCTGGCGGCGCTTCGAGCCAGCCCAGGCGCCAGCCCGTCATGGCCCAGTTCTTGGAGAAGGTCTGGACGAAGATCACCCGGTCGTCCGGTGCCATCACGTCCTTGAAGGACGGCGTGCGTCCATCCACCGTCAGGGCCGGATCGTAGACGAAGCGGCTGTAGATCTCGTCCGCGATGATCCACACGCCATGGCGGCGGGCGATCTCGAGAACGGCGCTGAGGTCCGCGTGGCTTGCGGTCCAGCCCGTCGGGTTGGCCGGGGAGTTGATGACGATCGCGCGCGTGCGCGGCGTGATCGCGTGTTCGAGCCGCTCGACATCCAGAGTCCAGCCGGACGGGCCGAACGTCATCGGCACGCCCACGGGCGTGGCTCCCGACACGGTGATGGCGCCGGCGAAATTCGGCCAGGCGGGCGTCGGGATCAGCACCTCGTCGCCGGTTCCCGCGACGATGCGGATGGCGATCTGCGCGGCGGGCATGCCGCCAGACGTCACAAAGAACCGCTCGGGATCTGAAGGCCTGCCATAGACCTTCGCGTCATACCGCGCCAGCGCCTGACGCAATTCCGGGATGCCGCGCTGATAGGTATAAAACGTCTCGCCCTCGGCGAGAGACCTGGCGGCCGCATCGCTGATGAACGACGGTGTCGCCAGATCCCCCTCGCCGACCCACAGCGGGATCAAGCCCTCGCGGTTGCGGGCATAGTTGAAGACGTCGACAATGCCGCTGGTCGGCGCATGCTCCGCCTCGCGGCGCAGGGCGAATGGTTCGGAGATCGGCGCGTTGACGTTCATCGGAGAGTTTCCCGGACAGGCACAAGGTGATGGCTGTTTAAGCCAAGTGCCGTCCGGAAACCTATCAAAAAAACCGACGCTATCGATCTGTGGCGGTCATGATTCAGATGGTGTGACCCGCTTTGAGAAGATCGCGGATTTCGGTCAGAAGCTTCACATCGGGCGCGATCTCAGGATCCTTGTCGGCGGTGCCGGCCTTCGCGTCCTCTTTCCTCTTCATGCGGTTCATGGCTTTCACCACGAGGAAGAGCACCCAGGCGATGATGATGAAGTTGATCGCGATGGTTGCAAAGTTACCCCAGGCGATCACGGCGCCCTGAGCCTTGGCTTGCTCGAGCCCGGTTGCGGTGACACGGTCCGACAGCGGCAGGAAGTAGTTGGAGAAATCGAGGCCGCCGACCACGGCCCCGATGATGGGCATGAAGATGTCCCCGACGAGGGAGTCCACGATCTTTCCGAACGCCGCGCCGATGATCACGCCGATGGCCAGATCCACCACGTTCCCACGCAGAGCGAATTGCTTGAACTCATTCAACATCGTCTCAACCTTCCCAGCATTGCGATCTTCCTAAGCTGGACGAGTTTCGACGTTCGTCAACCCTCGCGCGCAGCCAGAAGCTTCTGGAGATCGAGCCGTTGGGTGAACATCTGCAGCGTCCCGTCGGGCGTGCGGGGCCACTCGGCCTCAGGACGATCCCAATAGAGCTCGATGCCGTTGCCGTCCGGATCCCGCAGATAGAGCGCCTCGCTGACCCCGTGGTCGCTTGCGCCGTCGAGCGGCACGCCGGCTTCCGCCAGTCGGCGCAGCGCATCCGCGAGTGCGGCTCGAGTCGGATAGAGAATCGCCATGTGGAACAGGCCGGTGGTCCCGGGAGCGGGCGGATGTCCGCCCTGGCTCTCCCAGGTGTTGAGGCCGATGTGGTGGTGGTACCCGCCAGCCGAGACAAAGGCGGCCTGCGTGCCATAGCGTTGCATCAGCTCGAAACCGAGAACGCCGCAATAGAACGCGAGCGCACGGTCGAGATCGGCCACCTTGAGGTGGACGTGGCCGATCCTGACGCCGGGATCGATCGGGCGCTCGGCCGTATGTCCGGAGGAGCCAGGGGAGACGACGGGCGAGGCCATGAGATGTCCCTTCAGGCGGAACGGGTGTTGAGCGTGGGCGCAGTCTTGGACGATCCGGACGCGACCGCGTACGCGCCATCGCCGAGGAGTGCCTGGGCCGCGAGGGCGACAATCCACAGAGCCAGATACTCCCACCCGCCTTTGGGGTTTGTAAAGAAGAAGCCGGCTGGACCGTGAACGGTGACAATGGCGCCCAGGAGCACCGGGATTAGCGCCAGCGACACCCAGCGGGTCTGGAAGCCGACGATCAGCGCCACGCCGCCGACCACTTCCACCAGCATGGTCAGGTAGGCCAGCACGGGCGGCAAGCCGAGCGAGCCGAAAAACTGGGCGGCGCCGGCAGGGGTGAAGACGAAGATCTTCAGCCCGGCATGGGCCAGGAAGAGGACGCCGAGGGTGACGCGCAAGATAAGAGCGGCATAGGGGGCCGTGCGGGAATCGATCATGAAAGTCTCCTGGAATGAAGATTTCATATGATCTCAAACCAGCAATACGATAAGCACGATCATAGAATATCAGCTCACACCAGGGGAGTGAGATCATCATGCTCGATCGCGTCACCAGCATGCAGGTGTTCGTGCGCGTGGCGGCATCGGGCAGCTTCTCGGCGGCTGGTCGCGCCCTGAACCTTTCGCAGACCATGGTGACGAAGCATGTGGCGGCGCTTGAGGCGCGGCTCGGGATCAAGCTTCTGCATCGCTCCACGCGGCGGCTTGTGCTGACGGAAGGCGGGAGAGCATTTCTTGCAGCAGCCGAGCGAATCCTTGCCGATATCGAGGAGGCGGAAGCCTCTGCCAGCCTCGACCGCGTCGAACCCCGCGGCGTCCTGCGGATGAACGTGCCCCTGACCTTTGGCTTTCGCGAGATCGCGCCCGCCCTTGCCGAGTTCAATCGGCAGTATCCTCTGGTGTCGGTGGATCTCGGTCTCGCCGACCGCTTTGTCGACCTGATCGAGGAAGGCTGGGATCTGGCGATCCGGATCGGACGCCTTCAGGATTCGAGCCTGATCGCGCGCAAAATCGCGCCGTGCCGCATCGTCATCTGCGCGGCGCCGGCCTATCTCGCACGGCACGGCGCGCCCCGGACGCCCCAGGAACTGGGCGACCACAATTGCCTTGGCTACACCTTACCGACCATCCTGAGCGCGACGCGCTGGCTGTTCGGATCCGCCGGCGAGGCCGCCGTCACCGTGTCGGGCAACCTGCGTGCCAATAACGGGGACGCCCTCCTGGCCGCAGCCATTGCCGGTCAGGGCCTGGTCTATCAGCCGACCTTCCTCGTCGGCGACAGCTTGCGCAGTGGAAGCCTCGTGCGTGTGCTTTCCGACGAGGTCATTCCGGAGCTCGGCGTCTACGCGGTGATGCCCTCAGGCCGCCAGGCCCCCGCCAAGGTCCGGGTGATCATCGATTTCCTGGCTGCCCGCTTCGGGGCAAGCCCGGGCTGGGATCGTGAGCTGTGACGCAGCCCGGTCCTGTGCAACGGTGGCGCTCGCGTGCTGGACCCGGTAGTCTGGCGGCTTCTTTTCGCTAAGGGACAAGGCATGGTCGCCGGCTGGGCGGTTTTCTTATCGGCGCTGGTCTATCTCTGCCTGCTTTTCGCGGTCGCCCATTGGGGCGACAATGCGGGGCGGCGATTCATTCAGGGGCCTGCCCGGTCGACCATCGCGGCGCTTTCGCTGGCGGTCTATTGCACGTCATGGACGTTCTTCGGCTCGGTAGGCCTTGCCAGCCGCTCGGGCTTCGACTTTCTCACGATCTATATCGGACCGATCCTCGTCATCGGCCTGGGTCACGTGCTGATCACCCGCGTGGTGCGCGTTGCCAAGACCCAGAACATCTCGTCGATCGCCGATTTCGTCGCGGCACGGTATGGCAAGAGCGAACGGGTCGCGGCCATCGTCAGCCTGATCGCGCTGATTGGATCGATTCCCTATATCGCCCTTCAACTGAAAGCGGTGTCCTCCTCGCTCGATGTGTTCCTGACGGCCGCGACCGGCGTGGCGACGCCGCGCTTCCCGGTCATCGGCGATCTGGCTCTCATCGTGGCGCTCGTTCTGGCTGGGTTCGCCGTTGCGTTCGGCACGCGCCACACCGACGCGACCGAGCACCAGGATGGCCTGATGATGGCGATCTCGCTCGAATCGGTCGTCAAGCTCGTCGCGTTCCTCATCGTCGGCGGATACATCACCTTCGTGATGTTCGACGGCTACGGCGACATCGTCGCGCAGCTCAATGCCCGCGGCGAGAGCGCGAGCCTGTTTGACCGCACCTCCGGCTTCGGCAGCTTCATCACGCTGATCCTGCTGTCGAGCTGCGCCGCCCTGCTGCTGCCGCGCCAATTCCACATGACCGTCGTCGAGAACCGGTCCATTGACGACGTGAAGCGGGCGGCCTGGCTGTTTCCGCTGTATCTGGTCGCCATCAACATCTTCGTCATTCCGATCGCCCTGGGCGGCCTTCTGATCTTTCCGGATGGCACCGTCGACCGGGATATGACCGTGCTCGCCCTGCCGCTTTTCGACGATGCGGGCGTCATCGCCGTGATCGCATTTCTCGGCGGCTTCTCGGCCGCGACCGCCATGGTCATTGTCGATTCAGTCGCTGTCGCGGTGATGATTTCGAACCATCTGGTGATGCCGATCGTTCTGCGGCGGCGGGCCTTTGCGGGCGTCGATCTCGGCGGGTTCGTCATCGGCGTACGGCGCGTGTCGATCGTCGTCGTGATCCTGCTCGCCTATGCGTATTACCGGGGTTCGGGCGAAGCGGCGCTGGCCTCCATCGGGCTCCTCTCTTTTGCGGCTATCGCCCAGATCGCCCCGGCTTTTCTGGGCGGGTTGATCTGGACCCGCGGGACCGCGCTGGGCGCCAGCGTCGGCCTGGTGGTGGGGTTCGTGACCTGGGCCTACACCCTCCTGCTTCCGAGCCTGGTTTGGGACGGCGTGTTCTGGTCGGATGTGGTCGTGACCGGCCCGCTCGGAATTGCCGCCCTCAAGCCCACCGCCCTTTTCGGCGTCGACCTCCCGCAGCTTACCCATGGCGTTGTCTGGAGCCTGACCCTCAACATCCTGAGCTATATCGGCTTCTCCCTGTGGCGGCCGGTGACCGCGATGGAACGCATCCAGGCGAATGTCTTCGTGGGCGAGAACGACGTGTCGGTGGCTCCGACCTTCCGCCTGTTTCGCCCGAGCGTGACCGTCGACGAGTTGCGCAGCACCATCGCGCGCTATCTCGGCGAGGAGCGCACCAACCGATCGTTCGAGGGCTTTGCCCATAGCCGCGGGCAGACACTCGATACCCGCGCCGAGGCGGACGTGCACCTTCTGCGATATGCGGAGCACCTTCTCGCCTCCGCCATCGGCACTGCCTCGTCGCGGCTGGCCCTGTCGCTGCTTCTGCGTCGACGCACCGTCTCGACCAAGGCCGCCCTCAGGCTGCTCGACGACGCGTCGGCGGCGATCCAGCATAGCCGCGACCTGCTCCAGCACGCCATCAACTACGCCCGCCAGGGCATCACGGTGCTCGACCGGGACCTGCGCCTGCTCGCCTGGAACCAGGCCTTCGTCGACCTGTATGAATTGCCGCCCAACCTTGTCCGCGTCGGTGTCGGCATGGACAGCATCATCCATTTCAACGCCAGCCGCGGCTCGTATGGGCCGGGTTCGGTGAGGGATCTGGTCGCCGCGCGCATTCATTCCTTTCTGCACGATCTCGAACCTGTGCGCCTGCGGCTGCACCCCTCCGGAAAGGTCATCGAGATCCGCTCCAACCAATTGCCCGATGGCGGGCTCGTCACCACCTACACGGATGTGACCGACACGGTTGCGGCCGAAGAGGAAAGCCGCCGCGCGAACGAGACGCTCGAGCAGAGGGTGCGCGAGCGCACCGAGCAGTTGACCCGCCTCAATGAAGCGCTGACAAGCGCCAAGGCCGAGGCTGACGACGCCAACATCTCGAAGACGCGGTTTCTCGCCGCAGCCAGCCACGACATTCTGCAACCGCTCAATGCGGCCCGTCTCTATGCCAGCTCGCTCGTGGAGCGCGACAAGGATGCGGGCGACGCGACATTGGCCGAAAACATCGATGCGTCCCTCGACGCCGTCGAGGAAATTCTCACGGCATTGCTGGATATCTCGCGCCTCGATACCGGCGCCATGAAGCCGCAATGGTCGAGTTTTCGCATCGACGAGCTGTTTCGCCAGTTGCAGCGCGAATTCGATCCCATTGCCCATGCGCGCGGCCTCGACATTCGGTTCGTCCCCTCCTCGCTCACGGTCCGATCGGACCGTCGCCTGCTGCGGCGACTGCTGCAGAACCTCGTGTCGAATGCCATTAAATACACCCCGGCCGGCCGCGTCATCGTCGGCACGCGGCGGCGCGGCACGCATCTCATTCTCGAGGTCTGGGATACGGGGCTTGGCATCCCGCCCTCGAAGCAGCGCATCGTGTTCCGGGAGTTCCAACGGCTCGATCAGGGCGCCAAGGTTGCGCGTGGCGTGGGCCTCGGCCTCTCGATCGTGGAGCGCATCTGCCGCGTCCTCGGCCACCCGGTGACCTTGCGGTCGGAATCAGGGCGCGGATCGGTGTTCCGGGTCGATGTGCCTGTGGTTGCTGCGCTGCCCGCCTCGGCGCTTCCGCCGGAGCCGCCCAAGAGCGCCGTCACCATGCTGTTCGGCCTGCGGGTCCTCGTCGTCGACAACGAACCTGCCATTCTTGAAGGCATGCGCCTGCTTCTGACCGGCTGGGGCTGCGACGTATGGACCGCGCCGGATCTCGGGACCGCCCAGGACACGATCAGGTCTCACCGGCGCGCGCCGGATGTCATCATCGCGGATTATCATCTCGACGAGGGCGACGGCCTCGATCTCATCAAGAACCTGCGCTGGAAAACAGAGGGCGCGACGCCGGCGATCCTCGTCACCGCTGACCGCACGCCGATGGTGCGGGATGCGGCGGCGGCAATGCACGTCCATGTGCTCAACAAGCCCGTCAAACCCGCGGCCCTGCGGGCCCTGCTCACCCAGTGGCGCGCAACCCAAGCCGCAGCGGAGTAAGCCTGTGGTCTATCGGCCGCTCTGACGCGGATGGACGTCCGGGCGGTAGGGCGGACGCTGCGACGCGAGCGCGTCATCGAGCAGGTCGAGCCGGTCCTGTCCCCAGAACACCTCGCCCTCGAGCACGTAGGCGGGCGATCCGAAAACGTCGCCTCCTACCGCATTCTCGAGATTGATGGCGTAGAAGGCCTCCGCCGTGCTGCCTTGGGCAATCTCGCGGATCGACGCCCCATCGAGCCCTGCCTCGTCAGCGAGCGCCTGCAGGACAGCGGGATCGCCCAGATCGCGCTCCTGCTCCCATAGGGCAGCGTATGCAAGGCGCAGAAACGCGTCCGGGTCTTTGCCCGCCACCGCAATGGCGATGATCATCCGGTCCGCCAGATTGACTTCGAAAGGCCAGTGCTTCGGCAACAGGTTGAAGGTCAGCCCGCGCTTTTCGCGCCAGCGCTGGAGTTCGACCATGCGGTAGCGCTGCCGCACCGGGTGGCGCTGGGCCAGCGGCAGGCCGCCCGTTTCCGCAAAGACCCGGCCGAGGAAAACCGGCTTGAAATTGACGTCGACGTCATGCCGCTTGGCGATGTCCATGAACGGCGCGTGGCCTATATACGCCCACGGACTCATGAGGGAGAAGTAATAGTCGATTGTGCGGGACATGAACGTATATCGCCTCTCTGGGACGCCGGGTCGGGGGCACTTTGGCCCATCGGAGGCGGTTCTTCAACTTTGCCGGGCGGTCGCTGCCTTCAGGACGGTGACTGCTCCCGTTCGCGCACGAACTGAATGAGATCGAGCGACGGTGCCCCATGTCCCAGATGGGTGAGCAGGCCATGGACCTGTCCGCGGTGATGCGTCTGGTGATTGAAGAGATGGAAAAGCGTTGGCGCCAGCGGTTCCTCGATCTCGTCCGGTTCCGATACCCGGCGGTAGCGAAAGCGCCGGCCAAGATCCTCCTCGGTGAGGCCATTGGCATAGGACAGGATCCGACTGTCCTCGGCCTCGCGCGCAGGAGCGAGGGTCGCGAAGGTCTCGAACAGGATCGCGTCGAGCCGGCTCGGCGCTTCCCCTTCCCCGGTGAACCGCCGCAACCAGATCCGGTCGGTGGCGATGAGGTGGTTGAGCGTGCCATGCACCGATTTGAAGAACGCTCCGCAATCGGCCCGGTATTCCGCATCGCTGAGGCGCGCGACCGCCTCATAGACCCGACGGTTGCACCAGGCGTTGTAGCCAGCCATTCTCACGACATGCGCCTTCATAGACCCCGGCCTCTCATTCTGTGACGAGGGAGCGACAGGCTCCCTCGCTCGGTCACGCCGCGGTTTTGGCGTCCGCTGCGCGGGCGTAGAATGTCCCGCCTGTCGCCGCCATGTCCAGCAGGATCGCAGGCGGAGCGAACCGGTCGCCGAAGCGGGTTTGGAGATCGCGACAGAGATCCACGAAGGTTCTGGCGCCCATGAAGTCGATGTATGAGAGCGCCCCGCCCGTATAGGGCGCGAAGCCGAAGCCGAGGATCGAACCGACATCCGCCTCGCGCGGATCCGTGATGACGCCCTCCTCGACCGTGCGTGCCGCCTCCAGGGCCTGGGTGACGAGAAGTCGCCGCTTGAGGTCCTGCATGTCCACGCGCTCCGCTTCCTGGTGCGTAGGCTGCAAGGCGGCAAGGCCGGGCCAGAGCCGCTTCGGCCCGCCCTCGGGATAATCGTAGAAGCCCTTGCGGTTCTTGCGGCCGAGCCGTCCTTCCCCATCGACGAGGCGGGTCAGCAACGCCTCCTGCTCAGGCTGGATGGCCGCATCGCCCAGTTGCGCCTTGGTGGCCCGCAGGATCTTGAGACCCAGATCGACGCCGACTTCATCGTTGAGCGAAAGAGGCCCGACCGGCATGCCGGCCTGCTTGCCGGCATTCTCGATCATGGCCGGCGGAATGCCTTCGGCCAGCATGAGATGGCCCTCCAGGATATAGGCCAGCACGCACCGGTTGGCGAAGAAGCCGCGGGAATCGTTGACGACGATAGGAGTCTTCCGGATTGCGCGCACGAAATCGAGCGCGACAGCGAGCGCCCGCTCGCCGGTCTGCTTGCCCCTGATGATCTCCACCAGCATCATTTTCTCGACCGGCGAGAAGAAGTGAATGCCGATGAACTGATCGGGCCGCTGGGCGTGCTGGGCGAGGCCCGAGATCGGCAAGGTCGACGTGTTGGACGCAAAGATGCAATCCGGCGAGATGGCCGCCTCGACCTTCGCGATGACCTCGGCCTTGACCTTGGGGTCTTCGAACACCGCCTCGATGACGAGATCGCAATCCTTCAGGTCGGCGTAATCGGCCGACGCTGTGATCCGCGACAGGAGTGCGTCGCGATCCGCCGTCTTGGCGCGGCCTTTCAGGATCTGATCCGACATGAGCTTGTGCGAATGCGCCTTGCCCTTCTCGGCCGATTCCATGTCGCGGTCGATCAGCACCACGGACATTCCGGCCTGCGCCGTCACATAGGCGACGCTCGCGCCCATGAAACCCGCACCCACGATCCCGATCTTGCGCAGGGTTGTGGGAGGGATGTCCTTGGGCCTGCGCGCGCCCTTGTTCAACTCCTGCATCGACACGAAGAACGTGCGGATCATCGCGGCCGCTTCCTTCGATCGCAGGATCTTCGCGAACCATCGGGACTCCACCGTCAGCGCCTGGTCCATCGGCAGCTGCAGGCCCTGATAGACGGCCTCCAGAACGGCGTAGGCTGCCGGATAGTTGTCCTGCGTTTCGCGGCGGTAGATGGCGTTCGCTGCGGGCCAGATCTGCATGCCGGCCGGCGAATAAACCTTGCCGGACGGCAGTCTGAACCCCTTCTCGTCCCAGGGGGCCACCGGCGACCCGCCCTTGCCGATCCACTCCTTGGCTGTCTTCACCAGCTCCGCCTGCGGCACGACGGCGTGGACCAGACCCATGTTGCGCGCCATGAGCGGTCGGTGCTGCTCGCCCTTGAAGAGCATCTGCAAGGCATCGCCCGTCGGCATCAGCCGCGACACGCGCTGCGTTCCGCCCGCGCCGGGGAATAACCCCACCTTGATTTCCGGCAGGCCGACTCTTGTCGCGTCGCTGTCCGACACCACGCGGAAATGACAGGCGAGCGCCAGTTCGAACGCGCCCCCGAGACACACGCCGTTGATGGCCGCGGCGAACGGCTTGCCGCAGGTCTCCAGGCGCCGGTAGAGAAGCGACAGCTTGCGCGATTCCGCAAAGAAATAGCTCATGGCGGCCTCGGCACCCTCGTCCTTCGACAACCGTGCGTATGCGACGCCAAGCCCCTGCAGCATGGTGAGGTCGGCGCCGCCGGAAAAGGTTTCCTTGCCGGAGGTGATGACGCAGCCTTTGATGGCTGCATCGCTCGCGACCGTCTCGACGATCCGCGCCAGCTCGTCCATCACCTCGGGAGTAATGACGTTCATGGAGCGCCCGGGCATGTCCCAGGTCGCGAGCGCGATGCCATCGGCGTCCACATCGAAGCGGAAATTGGTGAAGGTGGTCATGGGTTCTCTCCGCTCTCGCTCAAACGCGCTCGATGATGGTGGCCGTGCCCATGCCGGCCGCCACGCACAGGGTGATCAGAGCCGTGGTCTTTCCCGTGCGCTCGAGTTCATCGAGAACGGTGCCCAGGATCATGCCGCCGGTCGCGCCCAGCGGATGGCCCATGGCGATCGCGCCGCCATTGACGTTTACTGTGGCGAGATCGAGATGGAGCGCCTGCATGTAGCGCAGCACGACAGCCGAGAACGCCTCGTTGATCTCGAACAGGTCGATGTCCTTCGTCGACATTCCGGCCTTTCTGAGAACCAGTTCCGACACCTCGATGGGCCCGGTGAGCATCAGCGCAAGATCGGACCCGAGGGACGCGAACGCCTTGATGCGCGCGCGTGGTTTCAACCCTGCTTTGTCGCCGCCCTCGCGGCTGCCGACGAGCACCGCCGATGCGCCGTCCACGATGCCGGATGAGTTGCCCGCATGATGGACGTGGTTGACGAATTCCACATCCGGATGGGCCGCGATCGCGACCGCGTCGAAGCCGCCCATCTCGCCCATCTGGACAAAGGCCGCTTTGAGTTGTCCGAGCGACTGCATGTCGGTGGCCGGACGCATGTGCTCGTCCTTGGCCAGGATGGTGAGGCCGTTGATATCTTTTACCGGGATCACGGATTTCGAGAACCGCCCCTCGTCCCATGCGGCAGCGGCGCGCTTCTGCGACTCGACCGCGTAGGCATCCACATCGTCGCGGGAGAAGCCGTATTTCGTGGCGATGAGATCCGCCGAAATGCCCTGCGGTAGAAAGTAATTGGCGATGGCAACGCCAGGATCGACCGGCCATGCGCCGCCCGATGCACCCATCCCGATCCGGCTCATGGATTCGACGCCGCCGCCGATGGCGATGTCCTTCATGCCGGCCATGACCTGGGCTGCTGCCAGATTGACCGCATCGAGGCCGGACGCGCAGAAGCGATTGATCTGGACCCCGGGAACCTCCTTGCCGAAGCCCGCCTTGAGCACCGCGGCACGCGCGATATCGCCGCCCGCCTCGCCGACGGGATCGACGCAACCCAGCACCACGTCTTCCACGAGCGACGGGTCGAGATCGTTGCGGGCTCGCAGGGCATCGAGGGTGGTGACCGCCAGATCGACGGCCGTCACCTCGTGCAGGGAGCCATCGCTCTTGCCGCGCCCTCGCGGCGTGCGGACGGCGTCAAAGATAAAGGCGTCGGACATAGGAGCCTCCCGGGCTTTGGAGTGGCGCGGGGCGCTTCAACCGTCGCCCACAACGCAGGTCTGAACGAAGAGGCAATCGCCTCAGAATGCGTCGGCCGGCATCGCCATGGTGACATCCGCGCCGCTGGTGATGCAAGCAAGGCGCGACGTCGTCTCCGGCATGAGCCGTTCCATGAAAAACCGTCCGGTGAGAATCTTGGCGTCCCAGGCAGCTGCGTCCCCCGTGCGGGCAGCCTTTTTGGCGAGCGCCACCTTGGCCATCCGCGCCCACATATACCCCATCGCCACCAGGCCGAAGAGGTGCATATAGTCGGTCGCACCGGCGCCCGCATGATCCGGTTTGGCAAGGGCGTTCTGCATGAACCACATGGTGGCCTTCTGGAGATCGCCCAGCCCCAGCTGGAGCGGGTCGAGGAAAGGCTTCATGGATTCGTCCGCGGCCTCGGTCTGGCAGAACCCCGCAACCTCGTTGAAAAAGGCCATCACGGCCCGTCCGCCATCCTTGCCGAGTTTGCGCCCGACCAGATCCATGGCCTGGATGCCGTTTGCACCTTCATAGATCATGGCGATGCGCGCATCGCGTACGAATTGCGACATCCCCCATTCCTCGATGTAGCCGTGGCCGCCGAACATCTGCTGGGCCTTCACGGTGTTGTCGAATCCGAGATCCGTCAGCACGCCTTTGGCCACCGGCGTCATCAGACCCATATGGTCGTCGGCCGCCTGACGCTCGGCGGCATCGGTGGAGCGATGGGAAACGTCGCTCTTGAGCGCGGTCCAGATCAGCAGTGCCCGCGCGGCCTCGTTGAACGCCCTGATGGAGAGCAATGTCCGTCGCACATCCGGATGCACGATGATCGGATCCGCAGGTTTGTCGGGGAATTTCGCGCCCGTCAGCGCCCTGCCCTGAAGCCTGTCGCGCGCATAGGCGACCGCATTCTGGTAGGCGACTTCCGATTGCGACAGCCCCTGCACGCCGACGGCGAGCCGCGCCTCGTTCATCATGACGAACATGGCGTTCAGCCCACGGTTCTCCTCCCCGATGAGAAAGCCTGTGGCGCCGTCGTAGTTCATCACGCAGGTGGCGTTGCCGTGAATGCCCATCTTGTGCTCGAGGGACCCGCACGACACGCCGTTGCGTGCGCCGGCTGAGCCGTTCTCCACGAGGAATTTCGGCACCACGAACAGGGAGATTCCCTTGGTGCCCTGCGGCGCGCCTTCGATGCGGGCAAGCACCAGATGGATGATGTTCTGCGCGAAATCATGCTCACCCGACGAGATGAAAATCTTGGTGCCGGTGATCGCGTACGAGCCGTCCGGGTTCGGCACGGCCTTCGTCTTCAGGAGTCCGAGGTCGGTGCCGCAATGCGGTTCGGTGAGGTTCATCGTCCCGGTCCAGGTCCCGGCGACCATCGGCGGCACATAGGTGCGCTTGATCTCCTCGGAGCCGTGCTGCAGCAAGGCCGCGATCGCCCCCTGGGTAAGCCCGGGATACATGGCGAGCGCGAGATTGGCCGAGGACTGGAATTCCTGCATCACCACGTTGAGCGTCGTCGGCAGCCCCTGTCCGCCAAAGGCCTCGGGCATCGACAGCCCCATCCACCCTCCCGCCACATAGGCATCGTAGGCGGCCTTGTACCCTGCTGGCGTGCGCACCGAGCCGTCGGACTCCCGCACGCAACCCTCGAGGTCGCCGGTGCGATTGAGCGGCAGGAAGATCTCCTCGCAAAGCTTGGCGCCCTCGGTGAGGATGGCCTCCACGGTGTCGGCCGTCGCATCGGCAAAGCCCGGCAGATTGTGATGCTGCTCGATGGGAAAGACGTCTCTCAGCAAGAACATGACGTCGTCGACCGGGGCTTTGTAGTGGGGCATGGGCGAATCTCCCGAACAAAGGGGAAGCCAGTCTGCGCACAATCCGCGCCCGGCTCCAAGATCGTTCACATATAAACTATATCCTCTCTTTTGGGAAGAGGCCTGCCCGACGGAGCGATTTCTGGCCTGTCAGAGAGTGCCGCCACGGCATCGACGGTGCCAGTTCAACAGACCCACTGGCCCCCTCCCCGCATCGGACCCCGGCACATCGGAGAGCGGCCTCGCCCGTCCTCCATGGGACCAGTCCTCGATGGGACGCCTGAGGCAACCAGGCCGAGCGGATGGAGACCGGGCCTGCGGCGCATGGCCCGCTGAGCCCTCGCCGGTTCCGCCTCTGGGTGATCCGCGCGCTCGCATACGACAACGCGCGCCAGCCTCATGCGGGCCGGGCACCGGGAGGATGTCGCGGCAGTCAAAAAGGAGTTCGAGGCAATGCCTCGCCGAACTCCCATGGATGGACGTGGGACCTGAAAAGGCCGTCATGATCGGCACGCTGCCGATCCAGCTGTCGGATGCGGAGCTCCTCGGGGAAACTCACCTGCCCCCGGTGATTCACCGAAGGCCCACGGCGCCAGGATGCCGCCAGGAGGCATGGAGGGAGAATTGCCCCGGCGATGTCAGCGCGGCCTTGCCAGAGAGACGGCGTTCCCGGCCCAGCAATCGCGCGCGAACGCGTGCCGGACCTTTTGCGGTGGCGGGACGGCTCGGCCGGGCGGACCGTACGATTTCTAGTCAGCTTTTTGCCGCTAAGCCGCAGGCGACACCAGTGACAAGCTGGAATTCGCGCGATCGGTGTGCCGGGAGCTTCGTCTCTGAGGCGAGGCCGAGTTCGCGCCCCAGCGACCAAACCACGTTGCTGGCGCGATGACATTGGGCAAGGGGCCAGGCCGCCAGACAGCGTCTGTCTTTCATCATCCACGGATGACCGCGGCCAGGGCCGGCATATTGCCCTTCACGCCGGGTCCATAGACGCCGACCGGCCGAAAGGTCTCCCAATCCATCGCCAGCGTGTCGAGGCCCCGTTCGGCCGCGTGTCTCGAACGCCCATTGGCCTCGGTCGGATGGGGGCGTCCGCCTCGGGTCTCGCAGCACGACACGGCCCCACACTGATCTCGCGTCCTGCCTTGCGCGGAGCGATCCAGATCGCATGGAAGGCTCCCGCCCGTCATGGTTTGCGCTTGTCGATCCAGATCACATGGATGGCTCCCGCGCCTCATGCCTTGCGCGGGGCGATCCAGATCACATGGAAGGCTCCCGCTCGTAACGTCTTGCGCGTAGGGATCCAGATCGCATCGAAGGCTCCCGCCCGTCATGGTTTGCGCTTGTCGAGCCAGATCACATGGAGGGGCTCCCGCCCGTCATGTCTTGCGCGTAGGGATCCAGATCACATGGAAGGCTCCCGTCCGTCATGCCTTGCGCGTGCCGATCCAGATCACATGGCGGGCTCCCCGTCCGTCACGCCTTGCGCGTGGCGATCCAGATCGCATGGCAGGCTCCCGCCCGTCACGTCTTGCGCGGGGCGATCCAAATCGCATGGAAGGCTCCCGTCCGTCATGCCTTGCGCGTAGCGATCCAAATCGCATGGCGGGCTCCCGCCAGTCACGTCTTGCGCGGGGCGATCCAAATCGCATGGAAGGCTCCCGCCCGTCATGCCTTGCGCGTAGCGATCCAAATCACATGGATGGCTCCCGCCCGTCATGTCTTGCGCGGGGCGATCCAGATCGCAGGGCGGGCGACGCTGCGTTTGCCGTTGGCGCGGACCCCCTCTTGCACTCAGCCCCTCGGGCCCGTGGTCATGATGAGCCCTTGCTCATGACAGTGGGCTCCGCGGCCCCTGCATGCCCTGCCGATTGCAAAGCTCCGCCTGCCAAGACTGCAGGGCACAGCTGCCCGTTCGAAGCCCGGCGCTGATATCGAGAGGGAGATCGACGGGAAAACCAAATCGGCTAAGACGCGGCATACTGACGCTGCCCGGACGGCCACGATACCGGCGCGGGACGGACACCGCGCTGCGCATGCGCGAGCTGGCGGACGGGACGATAGGCGCGGTGATCAGGCGGCGACAGCGATGGCGGCGCGGCGGCTTCGCAGCTCGGCCAGGGCCTCGTCGATCTCGACCCGCTGCTGTTCCAGGTGGCGGATCTGATCCTCGATCTTGTCGAGCGAGAGGTTCAGGTTCGCCGCGGCCCCATTGGCGACGCGGCCTTCAGCGAGCATGGCGCGGATCTCGGTCAAGGTGAAGCCGAGTTGCTTGCCTTTGAGGATCACAGAGAGGCGGTCGCGGTCGCGCAGGTCGTAGATCCGGGAGGTGCCTTCACGACGGGGGGACAGCAGGCCCCGATCCTCGTAGAACCTGAGGGTTCGCAGGGTCACGCCGAATTCTCGGGCCAGATCGCCGATCGTGAAGGAGCGCTCGCTGTCGCCGATCAGTCCGGCGTCTTTGCCAGGTCCAAAACTTTCATGCGTTGTGCTACTCATCAAAGTCCCCATCATCGTTGTCTCTTCGGTTTGAACAGCGTCCTTGCGAGCCACGCGCCATTTCCATATTGCAATTGTATAACATAGGTGCGCATTTCGCAAGGCCCGGTTGCAAACGGGCAAAATGAGCCCAGACAAAGGTTCTGCGGCTGTCCCTATCAGCCCCTAACCGCAGGTCCCTTAACGGCTTTTTTACCATGCGAGGCGAAAGCTGCCTCGTCGGCGCACTGATTCCCTCCCGTTCGAAATCCGGAAGGATCTGCCTGCTGACCCGCGGACGCCTGGTATGGGGCCTTGCTGCCGCCGGAACCTTTATTTCGTCCCGCAGGCGCGGCCATGAGACGACCCGTTCTCGCACACCTCGACGATCTCGACCCGCAGACCCGGACAGCCGCTGAGGCGGCGGCGTCGAAGGCCGGGCTGCGTCTCGAGGACTGGGTGGGCGAAATCATGGCGGACCGCCTGGTGGGACACGAGAAAAGGCGGGACGACGGCGTGCGCGCCGGGGCCTCGGTCGATTCCATCCTCGGCCGGATGACCAAATCCGCGCCCAAGGCGTCCATCGCTCCCACAGCGGGAAGCGATTTCGAGTCCGTCGCAGCCTGGGTCGAGAAAGCCGAGCGTGCGCTGGCGGAAACCAACCGGCGCTCGGCCGATCATCAAGATCGGATGGCGTCCGCCATGACGGACGCTCTCTCGGCCCTGAAGGACCGTCTCGACGCGATCGAGCAGCGGGTCAACGCCGACGCCGCCCCCGTCCGAGTGACCTTTCCCGTGGAGGAGGCCGTTCGGGCCCTGTCCCCTTTGTCCGACACCATGCTCGGCCTGCGCGGCGAGATGGAGCGGCTGGCAGATCGGCTCGAGAGGCCTGCCTCGCCCCAGCCCTTCCCGGCCGTCGAGGGAATTCGGGCCGAGATCGAGGATCTGCGGGCGGCCGTCGGCGCCCTGGCGACCCGGGATGAAGTCCGCGCGCTGGATGACAGCTTGCGCAGCATGTCGCGGGACGTCGACAGCCAGCCCTCTGGACACGCGGTCATGACCATGGCCGGGGCGATCACGACGCTGCATGGTCAGATCGCCGACCTGTCGGCCGCCATGGGGAGCGGCCTCCACCCGAGGATTGCCGGCGACCTCGAATCGCTCGATCGCAAGATCGACCGGCTGAGCGAGACCGGCATCGACCGATCCGTCGTCGATTTTCTCAGCAGCCAGATCGTTGACATGCGTCACGACCTCAGCACCCGGGCCGAACCACGCCAGATCGCAGACCTTGCCGCCGACCTGACGGCCCTGCGCAGCCAGGTGGCCGAGTTGCGCGCCCATCAGGTCGTCCGAAGCGACTTTACCTCGTTGAAGGCGTCCCTGGAAAAGGTCTGCGGGGCATTGTCGGAAGGCCTTGCGCGACACGCCGAAAGCGACGTCTCAGAGCAGATCCGGAATCTCGGCGACAGGCTTGAGGCCCTCGCCGACCGGCCGGATCCCCAACCGGCGAACCTTGAGCCGATCGCCGCCCAATTAAAGCTCCTGACAGAGAGCCTGACCGCCGCCGCCGATCAGCGGATGCAAGAGAGCGAGGCCGTCCAAGCGCGATTCGACCTCCTGTCGGGCGAAATCGAAGGTGCGTTCGACGCGGCAGCCCGGTCCGAGGGTCCCCTGGCGCAACGCTTTGATCGGATCGAACGTCAGCTCCGTGCCCTCGAAGAGCGCGCCGAGCCGGCCGCCTTCAACGACATGCTGCGCGCCATGCATGAGAAACTCCAGGCCCCCGGCGCGCTGGATCGCATCGAACATCTGCTCGCCTCCTTTGAAGACCGGCTCGCCGCCCGCCCGGATGCGGTCGCCCCCGAACCCGTCAGCGAGGCGATCCACGCACTCCGGAAAGAAGCGAGCGCGATCGCTGAGCTTGCGGCGCGCGACGCCGTCAACGCGATTCAGGCCGCCCCCGTGGCCATGCCGTTTGAGGCAACGGGCCTGGCGGAGGGGTTTGCCGCCCTGAAGGCCTTGCAGGTGGAAGGCGACGCCAGGACCCAGCAGATTCTAACGTCCGTTCAGGATGCGCTTGCAACGCTGACGGCAAGATTTGCCGACCGGGTTCCCTTGCCCGACGAGTCCCCCGAGCCCCCGCGCGAACCGGCCGACCGCCTCGAAGCGGCGGTGCGCCGCCTCCATGCCGCCACTCTCTCCCAGATCGAGGATCTCAATGCCGCAGCGGCAGGACCGGACCTGATCTTCGAGACCCGCAACCCAGATACCGATCCGGCGCGCGCAGTCGGGAGCGGTTCCGGGCACGGAGAAGATCTCGGCAAGGTCCGCTCAAGCTTCATTGCGGCAGCCCGACGGGCCTCCCAGTCCAACACCGATCCGTCCCGCCCGCGCGATTTCTCGGTGGGCGAGCGTGAACGATCTTCGTCAGAGGCCATCGAGGGTGTTCCAGCCGACGAGGCATCGCCCCCGCCGGCAGCCTCATTGGTCGACAAGCTCCGCCAGCGTCTGCGCCGTGGACGCAAACCGCTTCTGTTCGGCGTCACGCTCCTCATTCTGGCCTCCGGGACGCTGGAGGCATTGTCACGGCTGACCGAGACGACGCGCCCCGCGGCGGCTGTCGGAACCACGGGATCGATGCACCGTCCGATCGCGACGGCGGCTCTTCCTACGTCGCAGATCGCCCCGGCTGTCGCCATCTCCCCAGCCGCCGATATCGCGGATCTGCCCGACGTCCTGCGCCGCGCGGCCTCGGCGGGCGACCCCGCTGCTCTTTATGAGATGGCCACACGGCTCCTGCAGGTCGGCACCGGTCCCGAGGACCGGGTCGAGGCAGCACGGCTCTTTGAGCGGGCCGCCTTGGCAGGACTGCCTGTCGCCCAGGAGCGGATCGGCTCTCTCTACGAGCAAGGGGCGGGGGTCGAACGCGATCGGCAGGCAGCCGCGTCCTGGTTCGAACGGGCCGCGCAGGCCGGCAACCTCCAGGCCATGCACAACCTCGCGACGTTGCTGGCGGGAGGCCTTCGCGGGACACCGGACTATGCGGGCGCCTTCCACTGGTACAGCGAGGCGGCGGAAGGCGGCTTCAAAGACAGCCAGTTCAATCTCGGGGTGCTCCTGACCCGCGGGATCGGAACCGCCCAGAACCTGCCGCGGGCTTATCAATGGTTCGACATCGTCGCCCGCCAGGGCGATGCGGATGCGGCGGGAAAACGGGACGAGATCGCAAGACGCCTCGCGCCCCCCGCGCTGGCGGCCGCCAAGCTCCTGGCCGCGCGGTGGCGGGCCAGACCCATCGACGAAGAAGCCAATAACGTCCGCTGGCGGGGGGATGGCCGCACGGCAGCGTCTAATTTCGGCACGCGGAGTTGACAATTCGCGCTCACGGTCAGGTTTTGTTCAGGACCCTAAGCTTAAGGGTCAACAAGCGCTGCTCTCAACCAATGTCATGGCTGCACCGGCCATAGGGGAACCGGGGTGCAAATTTACCTGCCTATCGCTGAAATGCCCGTCAGTGTTCTCCTGATCCTCGGAATGGGCGCAGCGGTGGGGTTCATCTCCGGCCTGTTCGGGATCGGCGGCGGGTTTCTCATGACGCCGCTGCTGATCTTCCTCGGCATACCGCCCGCGGTAGCGGTGGCCACCCAATCCGCCCAGATCGTGGCCTCGTCCACCACCAGCGTTCTCAATGCCCTGCGGCGCAACGCGCTCGATTTCAAGCTCGGCGGAGTTCTCGTGGCGGGCGGCTTCGTCGGATCCGCTTTGGGCGTCTGGTTCTTTGCCGCGGCCCGACGGGCAGGCCAGCTCGACCTCGTCATCGTCGTCTCCTACGTGACCCTGTTTACCGTCGTCGGCAGCCTGATGCTCAAGGAGAGCGTCCGGGAATTCTGGACGAAGCGGCGCGGCGGGGTCATCCGCGTCAAACGGCAGGCAGGCGAGCACGCGCCCTATCTGTTCTGGCCGCTGCGCACCCGGTTTCACCGCTCGAAACTCTACGCCAGCATCATTCCGATCGTGGGCTTTGCCCTCTTCGTCGGCTTTGTGGGCGCGCTGCTGGGCATCGGCGGCGGCTTCATCATGGTGCCGGCTTTGCTCTACATCTTCCGGGTGCCGACCAGCGTGGTGGTGGGAACCTCGCAGTTCCAGATCGTCTGCACGACCCTCGTCTCGCTGATCCTGCACGCGGTGGCAAACCAGGCCGTCGACATCGTGCTGGCGATGCTGCTCATCGTCGGCGGGGTGTTCGGCGCGCAGTTCGGCGCCCGCGCCGGGCGTAACCTGCGCGCCGAGGTGTTCCGGTTCCTGCTGGCCATCCTCCTGCTGGCGGTCGGCCTTCGCTTCGCCCTGGAACTGATCGTCACTCCCAATGAACTCTTCTCCATCGCGACGCAGGAAACGCGAACGTGAGACTGGCCGTCACGTGTCTCGCCCTCCTCGCCTGTATCGCAACGGCCAGCGCCGAAACCCTCGTGACGTCCCTTTCGAACCACCGGGTGCTGATCAACTCCAACTACACCGGCACCTCGATCGCCCTCTTCGGGGCAATCGAGCGCGACGCACAGACGATCTCCCGGGGAACCGGGTACGAGGCCGTCGTGACGGTGCGCGGGCCGAAGCAATATCTGGTCGTGCGGGAAAAGGAGCGCCTCGGCCCGGTCTGGCTCAATCTCGAGCAGCAGAAATTCCCCAACGCGCCGGCCTATCTCAGTGTGCTGACCTCGCGACCGATCAGTGAAATCACGAGCGACCAGTTGCGCCAGCGTCAGAAGATCGGCCTCAAGGCCATCATCAACGCGCCGGACTTCACCAACGACCGCCAGGGTGCGGATGAGCCCTTCCGGCAGGCGTTGCTGCGTCTGAGACGTCAGGACGGCCTGTATATCGAGGACGACCGGGCGGTGACTTTCCTCACGCCGGCGATCTTCCGGGCGAGCATTCCGTTGCCCGCGACCGCGCCGCCGGGGAATTACGATGTCGAGGTCACGCTGTTGGCCGACACGGTGATCCTGACGCGCAGCTTCACCCATTTCGAACTCGTCAAGACCGGGTTCGAGCAACGTGTCGGCGAGGCGGCGCGGGATTCCGCCTGGATCTACGGTCTTGCGACCGCCGCCCTGGCGCTCCTGTTTGGTTGGATCGCCAACGTGATCTTCCGGCGCGACTGACCCTCAAAGGGGACAGGACAGGTCGCCCCCCGGACATTTCACCTGCGCCTTGAGATCCTCGATCCGCGCCCGCGTCAGCGCGGTCCGGCATTCCGTATAAAGCATCGGCCAGATGCTGCCCTGCTGGGCCGGGCCGCCGCCGGTGCGCAAGGTGCATTCCTTGTCGCGGAACGAAATCCAGGCGCGCTGCGCCTCGCGCAGATAGCCCTTGTTGTCGGACGCGAGCTTGCCCGCAAGCTCCGCGTAGACGGCATTCAATTGCTTGTCGGCGGTCGAGAATTTTTCGGACGCGCATTGATTGGCCGCAGCTTGTGTGGCTGCGTCTCCACAGGTGGCCGGAACCTGTGCGACAGCGGGCAGGGTCACGGTGGCAAACACGAATAGGCAGGCGGTGAGACGCAGGCGCATGGGACCCTCTGGCAAAAGCACGATCGTCAGTCGCGGCAGAGCATGGCGCGGGCGATCGCGAAAATGCGCTCCGTTCCGATGATATGGGCAGTGAACCCCGCTGGAAACAGCGGCGAGAACGCGAGATCGCAGGCATTGAGCCCGCCCGCATAAGCGCCCAAAGCCGGCATGATGCAACGGTTGCTATCGAGCAGGAAACACCGGCGACGCGTCGAGCGGCCGCGCATCACGACCTTGCCGACCGGATGGAGATGGCCCGCCACCTCGCCGATCGCGCCGGCAGCCGGCTCATGACGCAGCGTCAGCGACAAGATGCGGATCTCGTTGACCACCTCGCCGCCGATGCTCGCCGGCAGCGCGCGGTCGTGGTTGCCCGTGACCCAGATCCAGTCGCGATTATGCTGGACCGCCTTGAGGGTGTCCCGCTCGGGGTCGCCGAGCCGGTCCGGGCCGCCGATGTCGTGAAAGCTGTCGCCCAGCGCCACGACGACGCGGGGGTCGAACCGCTCGACGGCGGCGCACAAGGCTTTCAGGGTTTCGCGCGTATCGTAGGGCGGCAGCATCATGCCGCGCCGGGCGAAGGACGATCCCTTCTCGAAATGGAGGTCGGCCACCAGCAGCGTGTCATGATCGGGCAGATAGACGGCGCCCGAGACGTCCAGAACCATGGCGCAGCCTTGCAGGTCCAGATCGCTCGTCGCCTGTCTGATCTTGAGCAGTGCCGTCACGCCAGAGCCTCGTCGAGAAGGGTCGCTTCCGCCTCGGCCAGAATATCGTCCGCATCGTCGCTGTAGACGCGCTCGCGGCCGATCTCCAGCATGACGGACACGCCCAGGGGAGAAACCCGGTCGAGCGGCTTGTGGATGATTCGCCCCCGGATGCGTCGAAGCAGCACGCCGAGCCGCCTCACGTCGAGGAGTCCCGTTGCCGCATCCGCCCGCGCAGCCCGCAGCAGCACGTGATCCGGCTCGTGCCGCCGGAGCACATCGTAGACGAGATCCGTCGAGATCGTCACCTGCCGCCCGGTCTTGTGCTGGCCGGGAAACTTGCGCTCGATGAGACCGGCAATCACCGCCCCCTGCCGGAACGTGCGCTTCATCAGCGCCGCCTCGGCCAGCCAATCCTCGAGATCGTCACCCAGCATGTCCTCGGCAAACAGGTCGTCGAGAAATTCGGGTTCGCGGGCGATGCGGGCCGACACATCGCCGTTGCCCCAGACCGCGAGGCCATAATCGTTGGCCACATAGCCGAAGGGCTTGAGGCCTGCGCGCTCCATCCGCCGGGTCAGCAGCATGCCGAGCGTCTGGTGCGCGGGCCGCCCCTCGAACGGAAAGCATGTCATGTAAAAGCGCCCGCCACGGGGAAACGTCTCGACCAGGAGATCGCGCTCCCCCGGCACGCCGGAGCGCTTGCGTTGCTGGACCAACCATTCGGTCATCTGCTCCGGCAGGCGGTCCCATTCGAAGGAATCGGCGAGGATCGCCCGCACCCGTGCTGCCAGAAAGGTCGAGAGGGGAAACTTGCCGCCGTCATAGGAGGGAATTTTGGGATCGGTGCCGGCCGCAGCCCGCGTCACCAGCACCTCGTCCTCGACGATGCCCTCGAAGCGCAGCACCTCGCCGGCGAACAGGAACGTGTCGCTGGGGGTCAGGGTCTCGGCGAAATATTCCTCGATTTCGCCCAGGATCCGGCCGCGCGGAAGGACAGTGCCCGGTCTTGCCCGCGAGGACTTCCCCATGCGCACCTTGATCATCGTCGCCTCGACGATGGTGCCCACATTGAGCCGGTATTGCTGCGCGACCCTGGCATCGCGGACACGCCACAGGCCGTCTGCACCCTTCACGATCTTGGCGAAGCGCTCATAGGCGCGAAGCGCGTAGCCGCCGGTGGCCACGAACGCCACGCAGGCCTCGTAATCCTCCCAGGTCAGACCCGCATAGGGCGCGGCCGAGCGAATCTCGTCGTAGAACTCCTCCAGCCGGAAGGGCTCGGCGCAGGCGACCCCAAGGATGTGCTGACAGAGCACGTCGAGGGCGCCGATGCGCGCATCGGGCGTGTCCTGGGCGGCCTCATGCACGGCATCGAGCGCCGCCCGGCATTCCAAAATCTCGAAGCGGTTGGCCGGAACCAGGATCGCCTTGGAGGGCTCATCCATCCGGTGGTTGGACCGGCCGATGCGCTGCATGATCCGCGAGGCGCCCTTGGGCGCGCCCACATTCACGACGAGGTCCACGTCGCCCCAGTCGATGCCAAGATCCAGCGTCGCGGTGCAGACCACCGCCTTGAGTTTCCCGGCAATCATCGCCTCCTCGACCCGCCGCCGCTGGGCCACGTCCAGCGAGCCGTGATGGAGCGCGATGGAAAGGCTGTCTTCGTTGAGCTTCCACAATTCCTGAAAGGTGTATTCGGCCTGCAGGCGCGTATTGACGAAGACCAGGGTGGTGCGATGCGCGCGGATGAGATCGTAAATGGCCGGCATCGAGAGCGAGGCGGTGTGGCCCGCCAGCGGCAGCTTGTGGTCGATCTCCAGCATCTGGATGTCGGGCCTTGCTCCGCCTTCCACCGTGACGAGGTCGGCGAAGGCGCCGGGATCCCGCTGCGACACCAGATAGCGCCTCAGGTCATCCGGCTCCCGCACGGTGGCCGACAGGCCGACTGTGGTCATCTCCGGCGCGATGGCAAAGAGACGTGCGAGATCCAGCGACAACAGATCACCGCGCTTCGAGGTGACGAGCGAATGCAACTCGTCCAGCACGACCCGGCGCAGCCCTGAAAAGAGCGCGCGGCCCTCGCGATGGGCGAGCAGAAGGGCCAGCTGCTCGGGGGTGGTCAGCAGGATGTCGGGCGGCCGCTCGATCTGGCGCGCCCGCTTGTGCGAGGGGGTATCGCCGGTGCGGGTTTCGATGCGGATCGGCAGGCCCATCTCCCGCACGGGCGTCTCGAGATTGCGGGCAATGTCGGTGGCGAGAGCCTTCAAAGGCGAGATGTAGAGCGTGTGAAGGCCGGCCTTCGGCCCCTTTGCGCCCGTCTTCGCGCCCCTCTCGGAGAGTTCGACGAGGCTCGGCAGGAATCCCGCGAGGGTCTTGCCTGCCCCTGTCGGCGCAACGAGCAGAACCGAGCGCCCGTCGCGGGCTTTCTCCAGAAGGGCAAGCTGATGCTCTCGGGGCTTCCATCCCCGGGATTTGAACCAGTCGCGGAACAGGCGGGGGAGTGAGGAGGAAACGCTTTTCGCCATTGCACCCAAGATAGGCGCAATTCCCGGCTTCACCATGCCTGGCGTCCGATCATCGTTGCCTGATTGTTAGGTTGTGGACACAGATAGGTCGTCCCTTGCGCCTGCCCGTCGACCGGATCACCTTCACGTCACGCCAACACGAGATAACAAAACCATGAGCCCTCCCCTGACATCCCTGCAAAACGCCATCGCGCTCGTGACGGGCGGAACGCAGGGACTGGGCGAGACCATCGCCCGCACGCTGGCCGAGCGCGGCGCTGCTGGCCTCGTCATCTGCGGACGCAACGTCGAGCGCGGCCGGGCGGTCGCAGAGGACATCACGGCGCAGGGGTGCAAAACCGAATTTGTGACCGCCGACCTCGCGGACGTTGAACAGGCGCGATCCGTGGCCAAGCGCGCCGACGCGGTGTTCGGACGGCTGGATATCCTCGTCAATGCGGCCGGCATGACGGATCGCGGCACGATCTTCGACACGAGTCCGGAGCTGTTCGACCGGATGTTCGCCGTGAACGTGCGCGCCCCGTTCTTCCTGATGCAGGAGGCCGCTACCATCATGCGCCGCGAGCGTATCGAGGGCGCGATGGTCAATATCCTGTCGATGTCGGCCCATGGCGGCCAGCCATTCATTTCGGCCTATTGCGGCTCGAAAGGGGCGCTTGCCACCCTCACGAAGAACGCGGCCTTCAGCCTCATGCCCTACCGCATCCGCGTGAACGGCCTGAATATCGGCTGGATGAACACGCCCGGCGAAGACCGGATCATGCGCACCTATCATGGGGCGCAGGATGGATGGCTCGATGAGGCGGTCAAGAACCAGCCCTTCGGCCGTCTCCTCGACCCGGCCGAGGTCGCGCGCACGGTGGCGTTCCTGACGAGCCGGGAATCGGGGCTGATGACGGGCTCGATCATCGATTTCGACCAGTCGGTCGTCGGATGCTACGAGGACGCCCCGCATCCCTCGCGGCCTGCCGCGTAGCTCTCAATCGGGGCGCCGGAGCACCGCCAGATAGCCCGGCACGGCCTGATCCCGGTCCTGCCGGACCGAGACCGCATCGAAGATCAGGGTCTGAAAGCCGTGCTCGGCCGCCAGTGCGGCGAGCGCAGTCCTGGAATGGGCATAGCGCCCGTCCGAGCCCAGGATAACGCCCTCGCCGGGATGCGCCTGCACGGTGTAGGCGAACAGCCCGCCCGGCTTCAGGACGCGGCAGGCCCCTGCGAACACCGCATCAAGGGACGACAGGTAGATCAGCACGTCCGCCGCGACGACGAGGTCGACCGACGCGGCAGCCCATTCGGTGAGGAACGGCGTCAGGTGGCCCTCGTGAAGGCTGTCGTAGAGGCCGGTCCGCCGGGCGCGGTCCAGCATCAGGGGCGACAGATCGACCCCCGCGATCGCCGTGAACCCGCCCAAAAGGGCCCTGGCCATCAGGCCGGTGCCGCAACCCAGATCGAGGACCGTCCCGAAATGCAACGGACCCTGCCCATTCGCCCGCACGAGCGCCGCCATGACCGCCTCGGGGCCCGTATAGCCAAGGGTTTCGGTGAGGTGGCGGTCGAACCGGGGCGCGTAATTGTCGAACAGCGCCCGCACATAGGCATCGGTGATCGCGCTCTCGGCGGGAAGCGCCCCGAGCCGGGCAAGATCCAGCCGAACGCCAAGCTCGTCCTCAGGCGCGAGGGCAAGGGCCCGTCGAAGAGCGTCAACCGCCCCGTCCCGCTCATCCAGAGCCGCCATGGCGCGCCCGAGCAAGGCATGCGCTGCCGGAAAGTCCGGCGCCCGGTCCAGCACCTGCCGGGCGAGATCGGCCGCGGCCGCGAAGTCCTTTTCGTCGAATGCCGCGCGGGCATATTCGTAGCGGCCGTCGGCGCGCTGGTCGCCGGACGTTCGCAGGCTGAGGGGATGGAACATCGTATCCGCATGCGCCAGGGGCCAGGCGGTGTCAACGGGCGACAAGGCTCCTATATGCACAGCCCATGGCCATGCGCTCCACCGACATCCTGACCCAGACGCCGCAGGGACTCTACTGCCCGCCCGGCGACTTCCACATCGACCCGGTCCGTCCGGTTCCCCGCGCGTTGATTACGCATGGTCACTCCGACCACGCCCGCGCCGGACACGGCTCCGTGCTGGCGACCCGCGAAACGCTCCTCATCATGGCGGTCCGGTACGGCGAGGATTTCACACGGCAGCAGCAAATCGCACCGCTACGCGAGGAGATCCGCATCGGCGACGTCACCGTGCGGTTCTCGCCGGCCGGGCATGTGCTCGGATCGGCGCAGATCGCCATCGAGGCCGGCGGGACGCGGATCGTGGTCTCGGGCGACTACAAGCGCGCGGCCGATCCGACCTGCCTTCCCTACGAGGTCGTGCCCTGCGACGTGTTCATCACCGAGGCCACCTTTGGCCTGCCGGTCTTCAGCCATCCCGATACCCGCGACGAGGTTCGCAAGCTCCTCAACTCCGTGGCGTTGTTTCCCGAGCGCGCCCACATTGTCGGCGCCTACTCGCTCGGCAAGGCCCAGCGCGTGATGGCTCTCCTGCGCGAGGAGGGCTACGACCGTCCGATCCACCTGCACGGGGCGATGGAGCGGCTGACCGAATTCTACAAGAGCGAGGGCGTTCCTCTCGGAGAGACGCCCAAGGTGGTGGCGACGGAGCGCGGCCGGTTGGCGGGCGAAATCATCGTCTGCCCGCCCTCCTCCCTGCAGGACCTGTGGTCCCGCCGCTTCCCCGACCCGGTGGCGTGCTTCGCTTCCGGCTGGATGAGGGTGCGCGCCCGCGCCCGCCAGAAAGGCGTCGAGCTGCCGCTGGTGATCTCGGATCATTCCGACTGGGACGATCTCTGCCGTACGATCCTGGACACCGGCGCCGAGGAAGTGTGGGTCACGCACGGGCAGGAGGACGCCCTGGTGCATTGGTGCGAAACCCGCGGCCTGCGCGCCCGGCCTCTTCACATGCTGGGCTACGGTGACGAAGGCGAGGCCGAGGCCGAGGACCCGGCGTCCCCCCCTGCAACCGCGGAGACCGGCGCGCCATGAACCGTTTCGCGGCCCTTCTCGACCGCCTCGCCTATGAGCCACGCCGCAATGCCAAGCTGCGGCTTCTGGTCGATTATTTCGCCCACACGCCCGATCCTGACCGTGGCTATGCGCTTGCGGCCCTGACCGGCTCGCTGATGTTCAAGAAAGCCAAGTCGGGGTTGATCCGGGGGCTTGTCGAGGAGCGCACGGATCCGATCCTGTTCCGCATGTCCTACAATTATGTCGGTGACCTCGCCGAGACGGTGGCGTTGATCTGGCCCGCACCGGACCGGCAGCAGGCACTGCCCGGCGGCGATGGGCCCGCCATCGGCCACAACAACCCGCCGCCGCATGTGCCGACCATCACCGAGGTCGTGGAGGCGTTGGCGACCATGAGCCGGAGCGACCTGCCGGCGCGGGTCGCGGGTTGGCTCGACGCCCTCGACGAGACCGGCCGGTGGGCGCTTCTGAAGCTGATCACCCGCGAATTGCGGGTGGGCGTCTCCGCCCGCCTTGCCAAGACGGCCGTTGCGCAGATGGGCGGTTTCGCGCCTGACGAGGTCGAGCTCATTTGGCATGGACTGGACGTGCCCTACACGGAACTCTTCGCCTGGGCGGAGTCCCGCGGTCCAAAGCCCGAATCCACGAACCCGGCGCCGTTCCGGCCGCCCATGCTGTCGCATCCTCTGGAGGAGGAGGATTTCGCCAAGCTCGATGCGGCCGATTTCGTCGGCGAATGGAAATGGGACGGCATCCGGCTGCAAGCCGTGGCCGGGCGCGGCGAGGACGGGCGGCTGGTGCGGCGGATCTATTCGCGGACAGGCGAGGATGTGTCCAAAGCCTTCCCCGACCTCGTCGAGGCGCTGTCCTTCGAGGGCGCCATCGACGGCGAGTTGCTGATCGTGCGCGACGGCCGCGTGCAGAGCTTCAACGTGTTGCAGCAGCGCTTGAACCGCAAGGCCGTCACGCCCAAGCTGATCGCGGATTTTCCCGTCCATCTGCGCGTCTACGACATCCTGACCGAGGGCGACGAGGACCTGCGCGACCTGCCATTCCGGGAGCGCCGGACCCGCCTTGAAGCGCTGGTGGCAAAGCTCGACGATCCGCGGATCGAATTGTCGGCACTTGTCCCCTTCGAGTCGTGGGAAAACCTCGAATCCGCCCGCTCGGACCCGGGCTCAGTCGGAGCCGGGCCCGACGCGGACGCGATCGAGGGCTGTATGATCAAGCGGCTCGACAGCCCCTATCTGCCCGGCCGCCCGAAGGGTTACTGGTACAAATGGAAGCGCGATCCGTTCCTCGTCGACGCGGTGATGATGTACGGTCAGCGCGGCCACGGAAAGCGGTCGTCGTTCTATTCCGATTACACCTTCGGCGTCTGGCGGGACGGGCCGGATGGCGAGGAGCTCGTCCCGGTCGGCAAGGCCTATCACGGCTTCACCGACGAGGAGCTGGGCAAGCTCGACCGCTATGTCCGAAACAACACGGTCAATCGGTTCGGCCCGGTGCGCGAGGTGGAATACGGCAAGGATCGCGGGCTGGTGCTGGAAGTGGCGTTTGAGGGGCTGCAGCGCTCCACCCGACACAAATCCGGCGTCGCCATGCGCTTTCCCCGCATCAGCCGCATCCGCTGGGACAAACCGGCGGCCGAGGCGGACCGGATCGAGACGTTGGAGAAAATTCTCAAGCGGGGCGAGGCCGAGATCCATCCGCTTCAGGATCCGGCCACGAAAGGGTCATCCCCATGAAGGTTCCAGCCATCGAAACCCTCGCCGAAGGCAGCGTGACGCAGCAGGCAACGGGCCGGCTCCTGGTGGAGACCACCGGGCCCGGATTTACCGACATCACCGAGACCGTCGCTCGCTGGGTGCTGGCAAGCGGTATCCTGCAGGGGCTGTTGACGGTCCATTGCCGCCACACCTCGGCGTCCCTGCTGATCCAGGAAAACGCCGATCCGGACGTGCGCCTGGATCTTGCGACGGCGCTCGCCCGCCTGGCGCCCCGGGAGGCCGATTATGTCCACGCCACGGAAGGGCTGGACGACATGCCGGCCCATATTCGCACCATGCTGACGGCCACCACCCTCTCCGTGCCGCTTCTGGACGGCCAGATGACCCTTGGACGATGGCAGGGACTTTATCTTCTGGAGCACCGGGACGCCCCCCACACCCGCGATATCGTCTTTCACCTGATCGGCGCGTGACGTGGTGGCCAGAGAGGGTCTATCCTGACAAATCCGTGGATTGTCGGCTGCCTTGCTATTTCATGACGGTTGCGAGTAAGCCTCGGGAGGTTGCGTGGGGGAAGAAACGTTGCAGGGCGAGAACATCACGATCGTGATCGCGGACGATCATCCGCTCTTTCGCGGGGCCTTGCGGCAGGCCATCGGATCGATGATGCCCAAGGCGCGCGTTCTCGAGGCCAACGGGATGGACGATCTGCGCGTGACGCTAGGGCACGAGCGTGACGTGGACCTGATCCTCCTCGATCTGACGATGCCGGGCGTCCAGGGATTTTCCGGCCTTCTGACCCTGAGGGCTCAGTATCCCGAACTCCCCGTCATGATCGTGTCGGCCACCGAGGAGGCCACCGTCATCCGTCGTGCCATGGAATTCGGCGCCGCAGGCTTCATTCCGAAATCCATCGACATCGACAGCATCGGCGGCGCGATCGAGGCCGTGCTCGCAGGCGACACCTGGACTCCACCCGATGTCGACCTGAACGCCGCAGAGGACAAGGAAACGGCCGATCTGGTGCGCAGGCTGGGTACCCTCACGCCGCAACAGGTCCGCGTCCTGACCATGCTGTCGGAGGGGCTGCTCAACAAGCAGATCGCCTATGAGTTGTCGGTATCCGAAGCGACCGTGAAGGCGCACGTCTCAGCCATTCTCGACAAGCTCGGCGTCGACAGCCGGACCCAGGCCGTGATCGCCGCCGCCAAGATCGGCGTCACCCAGCGCCCCTCGCCTGCCAGCGCCGACTAAAGCCCTTCCACGAACCGGTCGATCCGCGCGAGCGCTTGCTCCGACAAAGCGCTGTCGAACCGGATGAAGACGTGGCATCCGCCCGGCCAGATGGCCAGATCCGTCTTGTTGCCGAGCGAGGCCCAGCGGGCGGCCATAAACAGCGAATCGTCCAGAAGCAGGTCCCGTGTGCCAACCGAGAAGAGCGCTGGCGGCAGCCCCGCGAGATCCGCATAGAGAGGCGAGATGCCGGGATCGCGCCGGTCCCGGTCGGGACCGCAGAAATTGTCGGCGAAATAGCGCACGTCCCGGGTATTGAGGATCAGCTTCTCGCTGCCCCAGTTCGCAACGCTCGGCGTGAGGGCCAGATCATAACAACCGGCAAACAGGTTCGCGCCGCGGAACGGAGTGAGGCCGTGCTTGTCGCGCAGCCGGAGGAGCGTGAGGGCGGCGAGATGCGCGCCAGCCGATTCGCCCCCGATGAACAAGCGTTCCGTTCCGAACCGCGACAGGGCCTCGCGCATGACCCAGAGCGCCGCCGCCTCGCAATCGTCGGGGGCTGCCGGAAAGGGATGCTCGGGCGCCAGCCGATACTCGACCGACACCACCGCAAGCCCGCAGCGATCCGCCAGCCGGTCGAGCCAGGGGTCCTGCTCGTAGGCCGTTCCCCATATCCAGCCGCCGCCATGAATGTGGAGATAGACACCCTTGGGCTGCTCAGGCGCGATGATCCTCAAAGGGATCGGCCCGCCGGGGCCATCGATCGCGACGACCCGGGCCCGCCCGCTGAGAGGCATGGCGGGAAAGGGACCGAGGCCCTGGCGCCGGCGCTCGCGGATCACGGCGGGTGGCACCGACCAGATTTCAGGGAGGCCCGACAGGCGGGCGACAATATCGGCGTTCTGCGCGCGGATCTCGTCACTGACGGCGGAGGGGTCGAACAGGGAGGGGTCGATCATGCCAAACTCGAAGTGTTGCGTTCATCGCCGACCCTTGCGATGAAGCACACGCCACAGCCGAGGTCCAGCATGGCCGGCGCTACGAGGATGACCGATGTCGAATATGAACCGCTTTCTCGGGGGCTCGCCCGGCTCCGTTCTGGCGAAACTGATCTTCCTGTCCCTGCTCGTCGGCGCGTTCATGGCCTTTCTCGGCATCACGCCCGTGGGCCTTGTCCAGGGCCTCTACCACTGGATCGCGTCCGTGCTTGATCTCAGCCTCGACACGATTCTGGAAGTGGGTCGCTGGATGCTCTACGGCGCGATCATCGTGATCCCGCTCTGGTTGCTGGCCCGCCTTTTCGGCCGACGCTGAACCCCGGTCGTGGATACCGCTCTCGCCCCGAGGACGATCGAGGTCGGACACCGGCGCATGCTGTTGCTCGCGCTGCCGATGACCCTCTCGAACGTCACGACCCCCCTTCTCGGGATGGTCGACGCAACCGTCATCGGCCGCCTCGGCGAAGCGCATCTCCTGGGCGCTGTCGCCCTCGGCGCGGTGATCTTCGATTTCGTGTTCTGGAGCTTCGGTTCGCTCAGGCTGGCGACCGCGGGCCTTACCGCGCAGGCCACGGGTGCGCAGGATCCGCACGACGTCGAGCGCATTCTGGCTCGGGCGCTCGTCGTGGCGGCCGTCACCGGGGCTCTGCTTGTCATGCTGCAATGGCCGATCGCGGCCCTTGCGTTTCCGCTGGTCGGCGCGAGTCCGGCGGTGACCGAGGCCTTGTCGGTCTATTTCTTCATCCGCATCTGGTCGGCACCCTTCGCGCTCGCAAACTACGCCATTCTCGGATCGACGCTCGGTCGCGGCCGGACCGATCTCGGGCTGCTGCTGCAGGTCGCCATCAACGTCGTCAACATCATCCTGACGGCCACCCTCGTCCTCGGGTTCGGCTATGGCGTCGCGGGCGCTGCCGTCGGTACAGCTTTGTCCGAAGTCGTTGGGGTAGCGTTGGGAATCGTGGTCATGCGGCGGCTGGGCTGCAATCCCTTTGCGGTCACGTGGGCGGACATCCGCAACCGCGCGGCGGTCATCCAGACCCTGGCCATGAACCGCGACATCATGATCCGCAATGTCGCGTTGATCGGGGCGTTTGCGGTCTTCAGCGCGCTCGGCGCCCGCACCGGCGACGTGACGCTGGCGGCCAATGCGGTGCTGTACAACATGTTTCTGATCGGCGGCTATTTTCTCGACGGCTTTGCCACGGCAGCCGAGACCCTGTGCGGACAATGCATTGGCGCGGCCGACAAGAGCGGGTTTTACCGCGCGGTGCGCCTGAGTCTTGTCTGGAGCCTCGGCTTCGGCGCTGGGGTGTTTCTTGTATTCCTGCTCAGTGGCGGCGCGTTTATCGACTTCGTTTCGACCAATCCCGACGTGCGATCGCAGGCTCGTGACTACCTCGTCTATGCGGCCCTCACGCCCCTCGTCGGCGCGACGGCCTTTGCGTTCGACGGCATCTTTACGGGAGCGACATGGACGCAAGCCATGCGCAACCTCATGGTGGTGGCGCTTGCCTTCTACGCCATTGCTCTGTTCGCGTTGCGCGACACCGGCAACACCGGTCTGTGGATTGCGCTTCTGGTCTTTCTCGCAACACGCGGACTGGGTCAGGCATTTCTCTGGAAACGCCTGGCCAAAGCGACTTTTCGGCAGATGGCCTAGAAGCGGCCTTGGGCGATAGCGGCCGCATCGCGACCGACGGCATCTGCCAGGCGAATGTCGTCGCGTGCGAGCGTGCGCACCAGACCCTGCTTGATCTCGCTGACGATGCCCGGCCCCTTGAAAATCATGGCCGAGTAGAGCTGCACGAGGCTGGCGCCCGCCCTGATCTTGGCCCAGGCCGCATCCGCGCCATCGACGCCGCCGACGCCGATCAACGGAATCCGGCGCTCGACCCTGAGATAGGTTTCGGCGAGAAGCTGCGTCGACGGGCGAAACAACGGCTTTCCCGACAAGCCGCCGGTCTCTTTGGCCAGGGCCTTGTCCTTGAGGCTGATGGGGCGATCGATGGTGGTGTTCGACACCGTCAGTCCGTCGACACCGCGCGCGAGCGCCGTCGCCACGATGGCGTCGAGCGCGTCCAGCGCAATATCCGGCGCAATCTTCAGCAGGATGGTGGTCTTGCGGCGTCCGCGATCGGCCTCGTCGCGAGCGGAAATGCAGCGTGCGAGAAGGTCGTCGAGAAACGCTTCGCCCTGAAGGTCCCGCAAACCGGGCGTGTTGGGCGACGAGACGTTGATCGTGATGAAATCCACCAGACCGGCTAGGGTCGTGATGCAGGCCACGTAATCGGCGATCCGGTCGTTGGAGTCCTTGTTGGCCCCGATGTTGATGCCGACAATTCCCGGGCGTCCCGCGCGAGCCGCCATCCGGCCTCTCGCGACCTCCAGACCCTCGCTGTTCAACCCGAACCGGTTGATCACCGCCTCGTCCTGGGGCAGCCGGAAAACGCGCGGGCGCGGATTGCCCGGCTGCGGCTTGGGCACGACGCCCCCAAGTTCGACAAACCCGAAGCCGAGACCGAGCAATTGATCCGGCACCTCGCATTGCTTGTCGAAGCCTGCCGCCAGGCCAACCGGATTGGGGAAGTGGCGACCGAAAACGTCCGTCGCCAGCCGCCCGTCGTCGGCCGGCGGCGTCAGTGCCGGCGCCAGTCGCAAGCCTTGGATCGTCAGGTGATGTGCGGTCTCCGGATCGAGCGCGTGCAGGACCCGTCTGGCGAGCGGAAACAGAGCGCCGATCATGATTGCAATTCCGGAAAGACGTGACGGCCATCGGGGCCGATGGGAAGCGGTTTGGTCCACAGCACGGCCGAGAGCGGCAGCGGGCCAAAAAGATGCGGAAACAGATCCCCACCGCGCGAAGGTTCGAAGATGAGCCCGTCGCCAAGTCGGTCTGCGTCGATTGCTATCAACAGGAGATCTTGTTGACCGGCAAAGTGTCGGAGAGCTGTTTCGTGCACTTGCGACGCTGTGGAAAAGTGGAGGTACCCATCCTGGATATCAACCGGGGCACCGTTGAACTGTCCGGACGATTCCGCCTTTTCCCACAGGCTCTCAATACAGATTTTATAAATGATCTTCATACTATTCCGAGTAGCGATCCGAAGCATAGGGAGCAACCGCAAGATTAGGCACGTGTGGATATCCTTTTTTCATATTGCGCAAGCCACAGAACAACCTTAATTCCTACAGATAGGTTCGGGTTCAGGAAATTCGAACAACTGAGCTAAGGTTTACCATCATGTTGTCTCATGACCGCGTTTGGGCCGCCGTCGATGCCCTCGCCGCCCGCCACGGGATGACCGCGTCGGGATTGGCACGCAAGGCCGGTCTCGATGCGACCAGCTTCAACAAATCCAAGCGCACCAGTCCCGAAGGGCGCGACCGGTGGCCGTCGACCGAGTCCATCGCGAAGATCCTGCGCGCGACCGGTGCGACCCTAGAGGATTTCCTGCGTCTCGTGGAACCGACCGGATCGCTGCGCCGCTCGATGATTCCCCTGATCGGCATGACCCAGGCCGGAGCGGGGAAATTCTTCACCGACGAAGGCCTGCCGACCAATGTTCCCGGCTGGGACGAAATCGACTTTCCCGATTTCGGCCAGGAGAAAGTCTTCGCGCTCGAAGTCACCGGCGATTCCATGCAGCCTCTGTACCGCGACGGCGATGTGCTCATCATCTCGCCCACCGCAAGTATCCGCAAAGGCGACAGGGTCGTCGTGCGGACCTCCAGCGGTGAGGTTCTGGCCAAGGAGTTGCGCCGGCGTTCGGCGAAAAGCCTGGAACTCGTGTCACTCAACAAGGAGCACGAGGACCGTACGATTCCGAGCGAAGAGGTTGCCTGGGTGGCCCGCATCATGTGGGCACGCCAATAATCGCGCGGCGCCATCCCGTCGTCCGGGCGCTCAGGAACAACAATTTCCGTAACGTCAGGCCGCACGCCCCGTCTCTCGCTCCTTGAGAAACACCGCGTGGTCGCTCACCAATTCGCCGGCGAGCGCCTTGCGGATCAGCGCGCGTGTCTCCGCCACTCCATAGAGCGCCACAAACGATCCGAAGCGCGGGCCGCGTGGCTCGCCGAGCAAGACCTGATAGATCGCGTTGAACCACTCGATGGACACGCCGGGACGTTCGGGCGTTGCCGACTTCGCCTTGAAATCCTGATAGCGCGGGATGGCGCGACCGATATTGTAGATCTCTTCCTGGATGGCTTCGGCGGTCGGCGTCTTGTCGCCGGACTCGAAGGGTGCGAGCGCATCCGACAAGGCCTGCAAGGCCCCGCTCTCCACCTCATCCGGCAGACGATAGGACTTCTGAGGTTTCACGAAATCCTCGAAGTAACGCACTGCCCCGCGCACCAGCAAATCGAGGCGGGGGTGGTTTTCCGGCGATACGCCAGGCGCGTAACGGCGGAGAAAACCCCAGAGAACAGCCGGGTCGTCGGAATTGGCGACAGCCACGAGGTTCAGCAGCATCGAGAACGAGACCGTCGTGCCAGTCTGCGTTCCGCCACTGGCCGCGATCAGCTCCGGAGTTGGCGGCTCGCCTGCATGAAGATGCCAGACCGGATTCATCAGGCGCGCCTTGGCATCCTGCGCCTGATACTTTTCAAGGAACGTCAAGTAATCGTCGACCTGTCGCGGGATGACATCGAAGAAGAGACGCTTGGCCTCGCGGGGCTTGTTGTACATGAAGAGGCTGAGGCTGTCGGGCGTGCCATAGGACAGCCACTCGTCGATCGTCAGGCCGTTGCCCTTGGACTTGGAGATCTTCTGCCCCTTCTCGTCGAGGAACAGTTCGTAATTGAACCCTTCGGGCGGAAGACCGCCCAGCGCCCTGGCGATCTCGCCCGACAGCTTCACGCTGTCGATGAGATCCTTGCCGGCCATTTCGTAATCAACGCCCAGCGCAACCCAGCGCATGGCCCAGTCGGGCTTCCACTGGAGCTTCGCGTGGCCGCCCGTCACCGGGGTTTCGAACCGTTCGCCGGTCTCCGGGTCGCGCCAGACGATCGTGCCGGCATCCACATTGCGCTCGTCAATGGGCACCTGCATGACGATGCCGGTTTTCGGATGCACCGGCAGGAATGGCGAATAGGATTGCTGGCGCTCCGCGCGCAGCGACGGCAGCATGATCGCCATCACGGCGTCGTAGCGTTCCAGCACCGTCATCAGCGTCGTATCGAACCGACCCGATTTGTAGCAGTCGGTGGCCGACAGAAACTCATAATCGAAGCCGAACGCATCGAGGAATTCCCGCAGGCGGGCGTTGTTGTGATGGGCAAAGCTCTCGAACTTGCCGAACGGGTCGGGGACCTGGGTCAGCGGCAGCCCGAGCGAGGCGGCAAGCAGCTCCCGGTTGGGCAGATTGTCCGGGACCTTGCGCAGACCGTCCATGTCGTCCGAAAACGCGATGAGACGCGTGGGGATCGAATCCCCGGTCAGAACCCGGAAGGCGTGGCGGACCATGCTGGTGCGCGACACCTCGCCGAACGTCCCGATATGCGGCAGGCCCGAGGGACCGTAGCCCGTCTCGAACAACGCCTCTGTCTTGCCGGTCCGTTTCAGCCGCTCGACGAGCTTGCGCGCCTCCTCGAAGGGCCAGGCTGTGGCCGTCTGGGCGGCATCGATAAGGGCTTGATCAAAGGGAGTTGAGTGCGACATCGGACCGGTGCTGTTGGAAACGCGGCACACTAGGGAGCGCGCCAGTCCCGGTCAATGCGGCTAGAAGGGGCTCACCGGGAAGAACCGCAGATAGAGTTCCGCGTATTTGCCTTCCTTCCAGAGCTGCTGCAGCGCGTAATCGAAGGCCCGGCGCAGGGTGTCGTCATCCTTGCGGACGATGAAACCGATGCCTTCGCCGAAAAATCGGCTCTCCAGATACGCCCCGCCAGAAAAGGCGCAGCAACCTGCCGAAGCCTCCCCGCCGAGCCAGAGGGACAATCCGAGGCCGTCCGCGAAGACGAAGTCCACTTCGCCGCCTTTGAGGGCGCTTTGGGCGCTGCCGAGATCCGGCAAGGCCTTCAGTGTCGCTCCGCTGGCGAACGCCTTCGCATAGGCTTCCTGTGCCGTTCCGGCCACCACCGCGATGGTCCTGCCGCGAAAATCCTCGGCCGGCGATGCCGTGTGCTGATGATCGACGCGGGTGGCAAAGCGGGCCGGAATCTTGAAATACGGGCCCGTTACGGCAAACCGGTCGCGCAAGGCAACCGTAATCGGAATAGCCGCCGCCACGACGTCCCCTTGCCGGTCGGCCAGCGCATCGAGCAGCATGTCGAAGCGCCGGACCTGGATCGTACACGTAATCGCCAGCCGCTCGCAGGCCGCACGGGCAAGCTCGACCGAGAAACCCGTCGGGCTGCCGTCCGGGCCGGAAAAATGAAGCGGCGGAAAATCGTCATCGACCAGGAAACGGATGGTGCGAAGGCCGGTGAGGTCCGGCTTTTCAAGCTGGACCCGCGGATCCCAGAAATTCGGGATCGCCACCTGGGCGAAGGCTGGCGCGGCGGAAGCCAGAACCGCTGGCAGCAGCATCGCAAGCAAGACCGCGCGGGCTGCCTTGCATGTCCTTCTCATTTGCAATAAGATAACATTCGCTCTTCTGGACAACCCACACCCTCTTGTCACCCGCCAGAGATCCGTGCCTCAGAGATCCGTACGTCGGCCGTCACCAGCCATGAGTGATGGTCTAGACGACAGCGTCCCTCAGTCAACTGCCGGCTCCTTTCAGGTTCCGGTCCCACTGCGCTTTCTCCTCGACCACGGATTTGGGGTCGAGGAACTGGCCGCTACCGCGCGCCTTGCAGACCGCATCGGCGTGAGCGCTGAAATCTGTCTCATCGCTTCCGGCGGGATCGAGGCACCCGCCTATTATCGGGCCCTCGCGCTGCATCTCGGCCTGCCCTTCACGCGCTGGGCGATCGCGACGGACGAGGCTCGGTTTCCGGAAAGCATCGAGGCGGGCATCATGCCCTGCGCGATGCCGCTCCCGGGCCTCGTCCTCGCGCCGCGGGGACAGGCCATCACGAAACTCGCGGCGCATCGGCAGCGTCTGGGGACCGGCGTTGCCATCACCACGCCGGCGAGCCTTCAAAGTGCGGTTCTGCGCGCACGGGCCGCCGCCATCAGCCGCCGGGCCTCTTACGCCCTTCTGGAATGGAGATCGTCGCTCTGCAGCGAGCCGGCCTGGACGGGGGCCCAATTGGGCGCGTTCTGTCTCGGGCTGCTGGTCCTTATGCTGAGCCTCAGCCGGGGGCTTGCGACGCCGCTCGTTGCGCTCGGGCTTGCGGCCAGCCCGCTTTTCCTCGCCATGGTCGTCACGCGGTTGGCCGCGTGTCTTCTTCCTAACCCCATCGAGCCCGGCTTGCCCTCGACCCCGATTTCCGACCGCGATCTGCCGATCTACACGGTGATCGTCGCGCTCTTCCAGGAAAGAAGGGTCCTGGCAAAGCTGCTGGCATCGCTTTCTCGGCTGGATTACCCGCCCGCGAAGCTCGATGTGAAACTGGTCATCGAGGCGGACGACCGACAGATGCAAGAGGCGCTGGCGGAAGTTGCGCTGCCGGGTTTCATGGAAATCGTCGTCGCGCCGCCGGGCTTTCCCCGTACCAAACCGCGTGCGCTCAATGTGGCGCTGCCCTTGGCGCGCGGCGACCTCACGGTGATCTACGATGCCGAAGACGATCCGGACCCCGGTCAGTTGCGGCTGGCCGCATCCCGGTTTGCGCATGCATCTGCGGCGATCGGATGTCTGCAGGCGCGCCTGACCATCGACAACACCCATGATACGTGGCTGACGCGGATGTTCACCATCGAATACGCGGCGTTGTTCGACGTCTTCAACCCCGGCCTCGCCGACATGGGAAGCCCTTTGCTGCTGGGAGGCACCTCCAATCATTTCCGGACCGGGACCCTGCGAGCGATCGGTGCATGGGATGCCTGGAACGTGACGGAGGACGCCGATCTGGGAATTCGGCTGGCCCGCTTCGGCTATCGGGTCGCGGACCTGCCCTCGTCGACGCTTGAGGAGGCACCTGGCGATCTCGCCGCCTGGATGAAGCAACGAACGCGGTGGATGAAAGGCTTCATCCAGACGGTGATCGTCCATTCGCGCGACCCGGGCCGTACGTTCCGGGAACTCGGCCTATGGCGCTTCTACGGAGCGATGACCGTGACCGCCGGCACGGTGGTGAGCGCCCTCGGATTTCCCATATTCACGGTGTTTCTCGCGTGGCGCTGGGCGAGCGGTGCTGACACCGCTTCCTCGCTCTGGCAGGCCTTCGAACGCACGATCAGCGCGACGCTGTTCGTTGCCGGCGGCGCTGCCATCTATTTGCCCGCCGCCGTGGCTCTGGCGCGGCGGCGGTTGTGGCGGCTTCTGCCGTGGGTGCTCTTGCTGCCGGCCTATTATTGCCTGGTCAGTATCGCCGCCTGGCGTGGATTGTGGGAGCTTATCCGCACCCCGTTTCACTGGAACAAGACCGATCACGGGCTTGCCCGAACCTCAAGGCGTTCGATCGGCTCAGAAACACCACGCGAGCCCGGACATCACCATGTCCTGGAAAACCGCAGCGCCCTGGTGCCACCACAAAATTCCGCCCATCCCGATGAGGCACGCCACCGCACCGGCGAACAGGCCGCGGCCCAGCCAGGGATCGTGCAGCCTGCGTTGTTCGGTTTCGAGCGGTCTCGACATGAGCCTTCCTAGCGCTGCCGACAGTCTAGCAGAGGCCAGGATCGATCCCAACCCCCGAGGAGCGAGGAAGACCGCGTCGTGTCCTGTCCTCCGCCGCAGGCTTCTCAAACACTGCCTGGGGCCGCTCACCTGCGATCCAGGCGATTCAAACCTTGCCAGATGATGAGAACAAAAGTAGAACATTGATGAGAGATAGCAGCGCATGACGAGGAGTTTCGCGATGGCCGGAAGCGTGAACAAGGTGATCCTGGTGGGAAATCTCGGGCGGGACCCGGAGGTGCGGCGGCTTGGCTCAGGCGAGCCGGTCGTGAGCCTGCGCGTCGCCACATCCGAGACCTGGAAGGACAAGGCGACGGGCGAGCGCAAGGAAAAGACCGAGTGGCATGCGGTCGTCATTTTCAACGAGAACCTCGCCAAGGTGGCGGAGAGCTACCTGAAGAAGGGCTCGAAGGTCTATCTCGAGGGGCAGTTGCAGACCCGCAAGTGGCAGGATCAGTCGGGCCAGGAAAAGTACACGACCGAAATCGTGCTCCAGCGCTTTCGGGGCGAGCTGACGATCCTCGACAGTCGGGGCGCGCAGGGTGCCGGCGACCCGGACGAGGGCGGGGGCACCAGCCGGGATGGCGAGTTTGGGTCTGCGTCACCGCTGCAACGGCGCCCTGCTTTGGTGGCGTCAGGCGGCGGTTCGTCCCGCTACAGCCATATCGACGACGACATTCCATTCTAGCCTCTCGGTCACCGGCGAGCCATCTGAAGACCGGCCTTGGCGGAACGGTTTGCTGCGGCCCACGTTAAGGAGCAAGCTGGGCCATACGTGCGCCGGCGGTTCCTTTTATGGGGGAGGCCTCCGTGGGCGTTTCAGGGGCGACACGAGTCGACAGACGATGACAGATCTCGACAGCTTCCGCTTCAACCGCCTCACACGCCCCGCCTTCCGCTTCGCAAAGCGGGCGATGCCCGGCTTGTCGGCGACGGAGAGCGAGGCGATCGGCGCTGGCGATGTGTGGTGGGACGCTGACCTCTTCACGGGCAATCCCGACTGGTCGAAGCTTCTGGCAACGCCGCCCGCCCGCCTGTCGCCCGACGAGGAGGCGTTTATCGCCGGTCCCGTCGAGGCGTTCTGCGCCATGTTGGACGATTGGCGGATCACCTGGACCGATCGCGATCTTCCCCCGGAGGCGTGGGCGTTTCTGAAAGCCCATCGCTTCTTCGGCATGATCATTCCAAAAGCCTATGGGGGTCTTGGTTTCTCGGCCTTCGCGCATTCCGAAGTCATTCGCAAAATCTCCACTCGTTCGGTTGCGGCAGCGGTCGTCACAATGGTGCCGAACTCCCTCGGTCCCGGCGAGCTTCTCATGCAGTTCGGCACCGAGGCCCAACGCGAATTCTGGTTGCCCCGTCTTGCCGATGGACGGGAGATCCCCTGCTTCGGCCTGACCAGTCCGGAGGCTGGCTCGGACGCTGCCTCGATGACCGATACGGGCGTCGTGTGTCGCGGCCTGCACAACGGTCAAGAGGTGCTGGGCATCCGCCTGAACTGGCACAAGCGCTATATCACGTTGGGGCCGATCGCGACGGTTCTCGGCCTTGCCTTCAAGCTGCACGATCCGGATCATCTCTTGAGCGATCAGGAGGATATCGGCATCACCGTGGCGCTGGTGCGAACCGACACGCCCGGCGTTACGATCGGCCGCCGCCACATCCCCTGCTTCCAGATGTTCCAGAACGGCCCCAACAGCGGCAAGGACGTTTTCATTCCGATGGACGATGTCATCGGCGGCGCCGATCGCGTCGGACAGGGCTGGCGCATGTTGATGAGCGCGCTGGCTGCCGGACGCGGCATCTCGCTCCCCTCCCTGTCGGCTGCGGGCGCGTCTTTCGCCGCCCACGCAACGGGAGCGTATGCGCGCATTCGCGAGCAGTTTCACGTGCCGATCGGGAAGTTCGAGGGCGTGCAGGAAAAGCTCGCGCGCATCGCAGGCATCGCCTACCTGCTCGACGGGGCCCGGCGCCTGACTTGCGCCAGCCTCGACCAGGGCCACCATCCGGCTGTCATTTCGGGCATCATGAAACTGCATGCAACCGAGCGCATGCGCATCGCCTTGAACGATGCCATGGATGTTCATGCGGGCAAGGCGGTGATCGACGGCCCGCATAATTACATCGGCAACTTTTATCGGGCGATCCCGGTCGGCATCACGGTCGAAGGCGCCAATATCCTGACCCGCTGTCTGATCATCTTCGGACAGGGATCCATCCGCAGCCATCCCTATCTGCTGCAGGAATTGCAGGCGCTTGGCGATCCCGACGAGGAGGCCGGCCTCGTCGCCTTCGACCAGCATTTCTGGGCGCATGTGGGGCATGCGGTGAAAACCCTGTTTCGTGCGTGGGGCCGCAGCTGGACCGGTGGATTGCTGGCGCCTGCGCCGCGCGCCGGTGCCGCGACCGGATTTTACCGCCAGCTCGGGCGCTATGCGGCGGCGTTTGCGCTTGCGGCCGATTTCGCGTTCCTGACCATGGGCGGGGCGCTCAAGCGCAAGGAGCTCATGTCCGCCCGCTTTGGCGACATTCTGTCGGAGCTTTACCTGCTTTCGGCCGCCCTGAAGCGGTGGGAAGACGAGGGCCGCCAGCCCGAGGACCTGCCGCTGCTGCGCTATTGCATGGCGACAGGGTTCCAGACCATCGAGAAGAGCTTCGCGGACATCTTCATCAACCTACCGAACCGGCCCATCGCGTGGCTGCTGAAATTTCTGATCCAGCCCCTGGGCGTGCGGGCGATGGGGCCATCCGATCGCCTCATGGGCGAATGCGCCAACATCCTCATTTCGCCAAGTGCCGCGCGCGATCGCCTGACGGCTGGTCTTTACCACGGCGGGGGCGACGATGGCTTGGCGCAACTCGAGCGCGCCTTTGCGCTCGTCACCCAGACCGAACCGATCCGCGACAGGTTGAAGGCCGCCGGTCACCGCGACTGGCGCGCGGCGCGCGATGCCGGGTTCCTGTCGGCCGATGACGCCCGTCGCCTCGAAGAACGCGACGCGGCGGTTGCGGCCGTGATCGCTGTCGATGATTTTGCTCCGGAGGAGCTTGCTCCCGCAACCTCCACCCTGACCTCAGCCGAAGGAGGCCTCCCATCGCCGACTCAGCCCAGACCTCATCTGAACCTGGCAGGGGAGTAGACGGCAGGCCCGTCTATATCGTCGACGGATCGCGTACGCCCTTTCTCAAGGCGCGCGGCGGTCCCGGGCCATTCACTCCCGTCGACCTCGCCGTCCAGTGTGGGCGACCCCTCCTGCTGCGCCAGCCATTTGCTCCGGATGCCTTCGACGAGGTGATCCTCGGCTGCGTCAACGTCATCGCCGACGAGCAGAATCCGGCACGTGTCGCCGCGTTGCGCCTCGGCATGGGAGCCGCCATGACGGCGTTCACGGTGCAGATCAATTGTGGGTCGGGAATGCAGTCGATCGACACCGCCTTCCGCACCATCCGCGAAGGGTCCGCCGACCTGATCCTCGCAGGCGGCACCGAGGCTCTGAGCCATTCGCCGCTTATTCTGCGGGAAGCCGCGGTGGAATGGTTCGCTGCTCTGAGCAGCGCAAAGGGCGCTGTCGCCAAGGCAAAGGTGCTGGCGAATTTCCGGCCCGATTTCGCCGTCCCGGTCATCGGCCTCGAGCGCGGTCTTACCGATCCGGTGGTCGATCTCAACATGGGACAGACCGCCGAGATCGTCGCGCACCTCTTCGACATCTCCCGCCTTCAGGCTGACGAATACGCTGTCGAGAGCCATCGTCGGCTGGCCCGCGCACAGGCCGAGGGATATCTGGCCAACGAGGTCGTGCCGGCCTTCGCTCGCGACGGCACCGTGTACGAGCAGGATAACGGCGTGCGGCCGGACTCCTCTGTGGAAAAGCTGGCGCAGCTGAAGCCGGCTTTCGAGAAGCCGTGGGGCAAAGTCACGCCGGGAAACAGCTCGCAGATTACCGACGGCGCCTCATGGGTCATCCTGGCATCCGAAAAGGCCGTCAAAGAGCACGGCCTGCAACCGATCGCGGTGATCCGCGACAGCGAGTGGTCGGCACTTGATCCATCTATCATGGGCCTGGGCCCGGTTCTCTGCTCGAGCACGTTGATGAAGCGGCATCGACTGTCCCTCGACGACATCGCCTTGTGGGAACTGAACGAGGCTTTCGCCGCGCAGGTCCTCGCGTGTCTGGCAGCCTTCGAAGATGAGGATTTCTGCCGGCGCGTCCTGGGATGGGAGGGAGCGGTCGGACGTATCGACCGCGACAGGCTGAACGTCGACGGCGGCGCCATCAGTCTCGGCCATCCCGTCGGCACGAGCGGCAACCGCATCGTGCTGCACCTCGTCAACGCCATGCGACGCCTCAACCTCAAGCGGGGCATCGCAACAGAATGCATCGGCGGCGGCCAGGGCGGCGCCATGCTCATCGAGATCGTCTAGGAGGGCATGGTGCAGGACAAGGTTTGGTCAGCGCTCAAAGAGCGCGACATGGAACGCGGCCCCCGTCCCGATGCGTCCGGGAGTGTTTGGGAAAACTGGCGCATGGCGCTGGATTCGAACGGGGTCGCGTGGCTCACGCTCGACAAGAAGGATGCGAGCGCCAACACGTTGTCCGAAGACGTGATGCGTGAACTCGACGGGATTCTGGCGGGGCTTGAGCGCAATCCTCCGAAAGGGCTGGTGATCCGATCAGCCAAGGAATCAGGCTTTATTGCGGGCGCCGACATCAATCAGTTCAAGGGCGTCACGGATGCGGAGGCCGTGAAGGCGGCACTTCGCTTCGGCCATGCGGTCGTCGATCGGCTCGAGGCCCTGCCTGTCCCCACGATCGCCGTCATCCACGGCTATTGTCTGGGCGGCGGGCTCGAGATCGCCCTCGCGTGCAAATACCGCATCGCGCGGAACGATGCTTCGCTCGGATTCCCGGAGATTTTGCTGGGGCTTCACCCCGGTCTCGGCGGAACCGCGCGGGCAACGACGCTGATCGATCCGGTCGAAGCCATGACGATGATGCTGACGGGAAAATCCGTCCATGCCAAGAAGGCAAAGGCGCTCGGTCTGGTCGATGCCGTCACCGAGGAGCGCCACATCGCGACAGCGGTTGCGGCGGTCGTCAAGGGTGAGATCCCGTCGGCTCATCAGGGTCTGCGCGCCCGCGTCTTCGACCTTGGCCCGACACGCGCGCTGCTCGCCAAGCGCATGCGCGCCGAGGCCGACAAGAAAGCGCCGCCGGCGCATTATCCCGCCCCTGGGGCACTCATCGACCTGTGGGAGAATTTCGGCGGCGACCGTCGCCGCATGAAACAGGAAGAGATCGAGTCCTTCGCCCGGCTTCTGCTGACAGACACGGCCCAAAACCTGATCCGCGTGTTCTTCCTGCGCGAGCATCTGAAATCGCTTGCCGTCAAAGGCACGCCGCCTGCCCATGTCCATGTCATCGGCGCGGGCGTGATGGGCGGCGATATCGCGGCCTGGTGCGCTTGGCGCGGCATGAACGTGACCCTCGCCGATATGAAAGCCGAGCCCCTCGGCAAGGCGGTCAAGCGCGCCGCTGAACTTTATGGGAAGATCGGTCATTCGAGCATTGCCATTCGCGACGCGCTCGACCGCCTGGTCCCAGACCTCCACGGGGACGGGGTGAAGGGCGCCGACATCGTCATTGAGGCGGTACCCGAGAACGCCGACCTGAAGCACCGGATTTACGCGGATGTCCAGGCGCGGATGAAACCTGGCGCGATCCTTGCCACCAATACCTCAAGCATTCCCCTGGAGACGCTGCGGGCTGGCCTTTTGCACCCGGATCGGTTCGTCGGGCTGCACTTTTTCAATCCCGTGTCCAGGATGCAACTGATCGAAGTCGTGGCGCATGATGGCGTTGGCGAAGACGCGCTGAAAGCAGCGCGCAGTTTTGCGGGTCACCTCGACAGACTTCCCGCCTCCGTCAAAAGCGCGCCCGGATTTCTCGTCAACCGCGCGCTGACACCATACTTGCTCGGAGCGATGCTGATGCTCGGCGAGGGAACGCCGAAAGAAACCATCGACGCGGCAGCCACGCAATTCGGCATGCCGGTCGGCCCCATCGAGCTGGCCGACCAGGTGGGCCTCGATATCTGCCTCGAGGTCGGCGAAATGCTGAAGCGGGAACTCGACCAGCCGATGCCGGAAGCGCCAGCCTTCCTGCGCGAGAAGGTCAAGGCAGGCGACCTCGGGCGAAAGACCGGCCAGGGCCTCTACCCCTGGAAGGATGGCCAAGCCGTGAAGGCAAGCGATACGCCTCCTCCGAGCCCGGAAATGGCCGACAGGCTGATCCTCCCTCTTCTCAACACCTGCGTGGCGATTCTGCGTGAGGGTGTGGCTCCGGATGAGGAGACCATCGACGGCGGAATGATCTTCGGCACAGGGTTCGCACCGTTCCGTGGCGGCCCGTTGGCCTATGCCCGGGCGCGCGGCTTCGAATCCGTCAAACAGGCACTGGAAGCTCTGCAGGCAAAATACGGCGAGCGGTTTCGACCCGATCCCGGGTGGGATACCCTCTCATGATGTCAAGCGGATCTGTGCGTTCGGCGGATCCCGACGCGATCGCCGACCGCATCATCCAGAGCGTGGGTCCCAGGATCGTGCTGGCCCTGCCGCTGGGAATCGGCAAGGCCAATCGTGTGGCGAACGCCCTCTACCATCGTGCGGCGCGGGATCCCTCGATCTCGCTTGAAGTCTTCACCGCCTTGAGCTTGAACAAACCCAGAGCGTCCAGCACCATCGAGCAGCGTTTTTTGGGTCCGATGGTCGAGCGGGTGTTTGGCGCCTATCCCGATCTCGCCTATGTCTCGGCCATCGCCAAGCGTGACTTGCCGCCCAACATCGTTGTCAACGAGTTCTTCTTTCAGGCCGGGCAATGGTTGCATTCGCCCGTGGCGCAGCAGGCCTACATTTCGGCCAATTACACGCATGTCGTTCCGCTGATCCTGCAGCGGGGCGTGAATGTGATCGCACAGCTCGTTGCCCCCTCCGCCGACGGAGCAAGCTTCTCCCTGTCCTCCAACACGGACCTGACGCTTGATCTGCTGCAGGCTAGGCGCGACGGAAAGGCCGACTTCCTGTTCGTCGTCGAGACCAACGCCGAATTGCCCTATATGACGGGCGAGGCTGAGATCGCAGGCGACGCAGTGTCGTATATCCTCGACAGCGACGGCGTCGACTTTCCCCTGTTCGCGCCTCCCAACCGCCCGATCTCGGATGCGGAACACGCTCTTGGGCTGCGCGTCGCATCGCTCATTCCCGATGGCGGCACCTTGCAGATTGGAATCGGCTCCGTGGGCGATGCGGTGGCCCAAGGCTTGATCCTCCGCGAGGCGCACAACCAGGCTTTCACTGCTGCGCTCGACAGCCTCGAGAATTGTCACGCAAAGCGTCACACCGCGCCGTTCGAGCGTGGACTCTATGGGGCGAGCGAAATGTTCGCGCCGGGATTTCTCGCTCTCGCCGAAGCCGGCATCCTTCGCAGGACGGTTGACGGCATCGTGCTTGAGGCCGGATTTTTTGTCGGGCCGAGGGATTTTTATCGCCGCTTGCGCGAGATGCCGGTGAGCCAGCGCGAGCAGTTCCGCATGACGGCGATCTCCGCCATCAATGAGCTCTATGGCGACGAGGCGGCCAAGAGGAAGGCGCGAGTCCAGGCGCGGTTCGTCAACAATGCCATGATGGTGACGGCTCTCGGCGCGGTGGTGTCCGACAGCCTCGACGACGGCCGGGTGGTGAGCGGCGTCGGGGGTCAATACAACTTCGTCGCGCAGGCCTTCGCCCTCGATGGCGCCCGCTCGGTCATCACCCTGCCGGCAACGCGTCGAAGTGCGGGGGCCGTGCATTCGAATGTTCTGTGGAACTATGCGTCGATCACAATTCCCCGCCATCTGCGGGATATGGTGGTGACAGAATACGGCGTCGCGGACCTGCGCGGAAGGACCGACCGCGATGTCATCGTGGCGATGTTGTCCGTCACGGATGCGCGCTTTCAGGATGGACTCCTGAAAGCCGCCAAAGCCGCCCGCAAGATCGAGGGCGGATACAAAATTCCGCCCGCATTTCGACGCAACACGCCGGAGCGTATCGGTCGTGTGATCGATCGGCTGCGCCAGGAGGGCATCCTCGAGGATTATCCCTTCGGCACCGATTTCACGCCGGTGGAACAACGCCTGCTCCCGGCACTCGAATGCCTCAAAACCTCGTCCCCCCTCCAACTGGCGGGCCTGTTGATGCGCGGTCTTCGGGGTGGCGGTTCCGCCGCCGAGATCCTCTGCCTCGAGCGCATGGGCTTTGCAGAGCCGCATACAATCCGCGATCGCGTCTTCGCATCGCTCGTGCGCGGTGCTCTTCGAAGCCGCGGCTCACCCCGCTGAATCAGCCAGCTTGGTCTCGCGCTTCGGCGATCGCCGCAATGGCGAGGCACCCCCTCACGGCCGCATCGTCCGGCCCCATCACGACGGTAAGGCCATAGGCCATCGCCACGCGGCCATAGACATCAACGAGATCGTCGTCGCCGACAACGGCGATCGTGTCCCCGTCCTTGAACCAGCCCAATGCGCGCGCCTCGCGAAACTCCGAGCCGACGACGATCCCCGATAGATAATCTGTCATCTCGGTGGGCTTCAACGCGCCGGAGAGCCAGCCCGTGCGAACGGCAAACAAATGCGACAGGAGCCCCGCCTCCCGCGTATCGTCGCGGATGAACGCAGCCCCACGCAGAAACGCCGACCAATCGGGCGTGTCAGGCTTCGTGGCGGCTTTGGCGAGAAATGAATGCTTGGACAGCGTGCCAAAAATCTCTCCCGTGACGAAAGTCTGGAAGCGCGCGATCGCGCCCTTCTCGATGCGCGCCCATTTCGAATGCGTGCCGGGCAGCACGACGGTTGTGTCGGTGCCCAGACCGAGGCCGACGAGTTGCGTCTCCTCGCCGCGCATCACATCAGGATAGGGCATCGCGGCACGATCCGTCAGGCCGGGAAGGAACGTAATGGTGCCGCCCCCGGACAGAGGCATGATCCTGACCGCAGCCGCGAGCGACTCTGCCGTCGCCGGGGCCGGAACATAGGGCATCTCGACCCAGCCGTTGCGACTGCCGATCATGCCCGCCGCATAAACCGGCAGACGTCCGTGCGCCTTGCGCCAGGGCGCAATCGCCCTTTCGAGCACGGGGGCGAACGCACCGTCGGCCACAGATTGAATCCCCTCGGCAGTCTCAACGCGGTCAACGACGTGGCCGCTCCCGTCGACCAGAAGGGCGCGAAACGACGTCGTGCCCCAGTCAAGAATGATGCGAAGGGTCATGGATATCGTCGTCATGGGAATCCGTCCGAGTGAGGGGCCTGTCTTGACCTTACGGCGTCAGCCGCTTAAGGTCCAATATGAAAAACATGTGGTCCAACATATGGACCTATTGAGGAAATGCGATGCTGAAGGGTATTTTGCCCGTCCTGCCGACGCCTTTTTCCGCGACCGGTGACATTGACGAGGCCGCCATGACGCGGATCGTCGATTTTGCACTGGGGTCGGGCGCAGATGGGCTCGTCTTCCCCGGCTTTGCGAGCGAGGTCGACGAACTGGATGCGCGGGAACGGGCGAGCCTTCTTCGTCTGATCGTCAAGCGCGTCGCTGGCCGCGTCCCCGTCGTGGCCGGGGCCAGCGCTCCCACGGCCGAAGAGGCCATCGCGCATGCCACGGAAGCCGTCGCCATCGGCACTTCGATCGTGATGATCCAGGCTCCGAAGAGCGTCGGTATCGGCGCGGAGGCGGTGGCTGCCTTCTACAAGACGATCGCGGACGCTGTTCCCGGTCTCGAGATCGTCCTGCAGAATGCTCCGGCTCCGCGAGGGTCGGATCTTAAACCCGACGTGATCCTTGAGATCGTCAGAGACAACCCTGCCGTCCGATATGTGAAAGAGGAGACGCTGCCTGCCGGCACCGCCATTACGGCGATCCTCAAGGAAAAGCCCGCTCATCTGATCGGGGTGATTGGCGGCGGCGGCGCGCGCTACATCGTCGATGAATACGCGCGTGGCGCTTGCGGAGCGATGCCGGCGGTCGAGTTCGTCGACGTCCATGTGGCCCTTGACCGTGCGTTTCGGGCGGGCGACGTGGCGAAGGCGCGCGATCTCTACATGCGGACACTTCCGCTGCTCGTGATCCAGGCGAATTTCCGCATGGCCTTCACGAAATACGTGCTGCAGCGCCGCGGCATCATGGACAATCGCCTCGCCCGCGCGACGCTCCCACCGATGGATGCGGGAGATCTGCGAGAGATCGACGCCTGGCTCGATCTGGCGCCCGATCTTCTCACCCGCGCGCCCCTGATCCAGCCCATGCTGGGAGCTGCCGAATGAGCGATCGCGTCGCCAAGGCCGAGGTCTTCTCGATCACCATCCCGCGCGAAACGATCTATCTCGGTGAAGCCCGACCAGGGGAAACCATCAACGAGAAGGGCTACATCGTCCGGAAGGGCAACAGAACGGTTTATCCCACGAGCGATCGCACCGTCGTCATTCGAATCGAGACCGCGAGCGGTGCGGTGGGCTGGGGCGAGACTTACGGGATTGTCGCGCCAGGCGCCGTCATGGCCATCGTCGATGACCTCCTGGGGCCGTATGTGGTCGGGCGCGACCCGCGCGACGTGGTGGTGATCCATGAGGATCTCTACGATCTCATGCGGGTGCGCGGCTATACGGGCGGGTTCTACCTGGACGCGCTGGCGGCCATCGATGTCGCTCTCTGGGATCTTTGCGGCAAACTTGCGAACCTGCCGCTCGTCAAGCTCCTCGGAGGCCAACGCCACGAGACCCTCCCGGCCTACATATCCGGATTGCCGAAGCGCACACGGGCAGAGCGCGCCGCGTTTGCGATGGAGTGGCAGGCAAAGGGATTTTCCCGTTTCAAGTTTGCGGCGCCGGTCGCCGATGACGGCCTTGCGGCCGAAATGGAGACCCTGCGCGAAGAGCTGGGTCCAGCCGCCCGGATTGCATGCGACATGCATTGGGCACACACGGCCGAGCAAGCCATCGGCGAGATCCGGGCGATGGAGCCGCACGGCTTGTGGTTCGCCGAAGCGCCCGTGAAGCCTGAGGACGTCGCGGGCCTTGCGCACGTGGCTGCCCACGTCTCGACGACAGTCGCGGCAGGCGAAGAATGGCGTACGGTGTTCGATCTCGTCCCGCGGGTTGCGCAGCGCGCCTGCGGCATCATTCAGCCGGAAATGGGCCACACGGGCATCACCGAATTTCTGCGCATCGCGCAATACGCGCAGGCCCACCACCTTGAGGTTATTCCGCACGCCACGATCGGCATCGGGCTCTTCATGGCAGCAAGCCTTCACGCGAGCTCCGCGCTCTCGGCGGTCACGTGCCACGAATATCAACATTCGATCTTCGAACCGAACCGGCGGCTCGTGACAGGGGATATGGATTGCCATGACGGCGTCTATACTCTGCCGACAGGGCCGGGTTTGGGCGTTGAGCCGTCCGAGGAGGCGCTGAGCCTTCTCCAACAATACAAATAACAAATCAGAACCCGCAACCGGAGGAATCGCCCATGTTGAGAAAGAAACTGATCCTACTCGCCGCGTCCGCCGCCATCGCACTCAGCACCAACGCTGCACTGGCGCAGAGCAAGGTGTTGAAGTTCGTATCCTGGCAGAAGGACGAACGCGGCGTCGGCGACTGGTGGGCTTCCGTCATCAAGGCCTTCGAGGAGGCCCATCCCGGCGTCAAGATCGAATGGACGAAGGTTGAGCGCGGCGCCTATTCGGATACGATGACGACCCTGTTCGCCGGCGGCACGCCGCCCGATATCGTTCACCTCGCGTCGTTCGAATTCCAGAAATTCGCCGAGAACGGCTGGCTTGAGCCGCTTGACCCGAAAATCAAGGAGTCGAAGCTCGATCTGACCGGCTGGGCCGGACAGGACACTTGTGTCTGGAACAAGCAGACCGTCTGCACCATGATGCTCTATTTCGGCTACTTCATGGCCTACAACGAGGACTTGCTGAAGAAAGAGGGTTTGTCGGTTCCAAAGACCTATGACGAATTTCTCGCTGCGGCACAAAAGACCACGAAGGATCTGAACGGGGACGGTATCGTCGACCAATACGGAACCGGCCACGAGACCCGCGGTGGCGGCGGTCAGTACATGAGCGAGATGATGAACTACACGCTTGATGCTGGCGGCCGCTGGACGGATGAGAGCGGCAAGGTCACCATCAACACCCCTCAGATGATCGAGGGCCTGTCGCGCTGGAAGACGATCGTCAAGACCAGCCTGACACCTCGTGACATGTCGGCAGGTGAAGTGCGCCAGCTGTTCGCGGACGGAAAAATCGCCATGAAGACGGATGGCCCGTGGCTGTGGCCGATCATTCAGAAAGGCAAGGCAAAGGACCAGATCAAGACCGCCATGGTGCCGTTCACTCCACCCGTCGGCGGCTCGTCCAACGTGCTGGCGATTGCGGCGGATATCTCGCCGGAGAACAAGAAGCTGGTGTGGGATTTCATCACCATCGCGACCTCGGACAAGTTCCAGTCGACCTACGCCACGCTGGGCGCATCGCCACCCCCGAGCCCCCGTGCGGACATCAGCGCTGCCAAGGCGGAGAACCCGAACTTCGACCTTCTCGTGCAAGCAACCCAGGCCGCCTCAAAGGCCAAGGTTGACCGCATTCCGAAGGGCCTGGAAATCCAGTTCAACGAATTCTCCAAGATGATCATGGAAGAATCGCAGCGCATGATCATCCAGGATCTGGACCCCAAGATCGTGGCAGCCACCATGCAGCAGAAGGCCGAAGCGCTTCAGAAGCAGTAGCAGCCGCACTCATCCGCCAACGGTCGCGCCGCCGGCGCGACCGTCATCGACCTGGGATAACGGGGGGCTCATGAAGCTCGGATTCAATCTCGATTTGGCACGACCAAGTCGCCGCCATTGGCTGGGCTATCTTCTCCTGGCGCCAGCCGTCATCCTGATCGCGCTCATCATCGTCTACCCGTTGCTCGTCTCCATCGACCTGTCGTTCCAGAACGTCAATATCGCTCGCCTGGATCAGCCGAGGAAGCCCTTCACGACGGCCAATTACGAGCGGCTGTTCAGCTCGCCGGATTTCTGGAACGCGACCTGGGTAACCTTGAAGCTGGTCGTCATCGTCAGCTTCTTCTGCTTCCTGCTCGGGCTCGGCACAGCGCTTCTCGTCAACAACAAGTTCAAGGGCCAGGCGCTGGCCCGCCTGCTCGTTGCCCTCCCATGGGCCGTGCCGGAAGTCGTGGCCGTGGTCATCTTCGCGTGGATGTTCGATTCCTCATTCGGGCTCATCAACTGGATCTTCATCAAGCTCGGCCTCATCGACACCACCGTGAGCTGGTTCTCGTCTCCCACGGCGGCCTTCATCGTCGTCTGCATCACGATGATCTGGAAGGGCTATCCGTTTGTGTCGATCATGATGCTGGCAGGCCTCCAATCGATCCCCGAGGATTTCTACAACGCGGCGCGCGTGGACGGTGCGAATGCGTGGCAGCGCCTGGTGAACATCACGATTCCGTCCCTCATGCCGGTGCTCGGAGTAACGCTCGTCCTCGTCATGCTGTGGGTCTTCCGCGACTTCTCCATCATCTACATCCTGACCGGCGGTGGTCCCCTCAAAGCGACGCAGACCCTGTCGATCATGACCTACGAACAAGCGTTCAGCTTCTTCAAGATGGGCTATGCGTCCGCCATCGGCGTCGTGACGCTGGTTGTGTGTGTGATCGCCAGCCGCCTGATGATCGGCCGCGCGCCGGACACTATTTGAAGGGCTCATGGTCATGAAAACCCGCTCGCTCAACCGCATTATTCTCTACGCTTCCGTCGTGGCCGTGTGTGCGTTTCTGGTCTTCCCGATCTATTGGCTGTTTATCACCGCGATCTCGCCACCCGATCAATTGCGCGCGTTGCCGCCAAAATTCTGGCCGGACGTCCCGCGCTGGGATGTCTTTGCCGCGATCATCCGCGAACGGCCGCTGCTCCTGTGGCTCAGCAACTCGGCGCTTGCTGCCCTGGGCAGCGTCATCATCTCGATGGCCGTGTCGGTCCTTGCAGGCTACAGCCTGTCGCGGTTCAGGGTCCGTGGTGGCCAATCCCTCGGACTTTTCATTCTGACGGCCAAGATGCTGCCGGCCACCCTGCTGGTCATTCCCTTGTTCGGCATCTTCCGGTCCGTCGATCTCATCGGTAGCCTGTGGTCGATCATTCTGGCTCACGCGACGCTGATCATCCCGTTCACGACGTGGATGTTGAAGGGCTATTTCGACACCATCCCGCGCGAGCTTGAACAGGCCGCCATGGTGGATGGCTGTTCACCCTTCGGCGCCATGGTCCGCGTGATCCTGCCGGTCTCGGCGCCTGGCCTGGCCGCGACGGCTCTCTATGGCTTCGTGCTGTCGTGGTCGGATTATGCTTATGCTCGCACCTTCCTGACGAACGCCCAAACAAACTGGACGGCCAATCTCGGCATCACCACCATGAAGGGCGAGTACATCTCGAACTGGGCCGATATCTCGGCTGCGTCGATCCTCGTCGCCCTTCCGGTCGTCGTCATTTATCTCTTTCTCGAGCGCTATCTCGTTGGCGGTTTGACCGCTGGCGCGGAAAAGTAGTGGAGTCGCCTGATGGCCGGTATTCGCATTGAGCACGTGACCAAAACCTATGGCTCGCTGAGCGTGCTCAAAGACTTCTCTCTCGATATCGCGGACGGCGAGTTCGTGGTGTTTGTCGGTCCTTCCGGCTGCGGCAAGTCCACCATGCTCAAGATTCTTGCGGGCCTTGAGGAGGCGTCCTCAGGGACCGTGCACATCGGGGGACGCGACGTCACCGACATGGCACCCGGTGATCGCGACATCGCCATGGTGTTCCAGAACTATGCGCTCTATCCGCATCTGACGGTCCGCAAGAATATGGGCTTCGGCCTGAAGATGCGGGGAACGCCGGCGGATGTGATCGATCAGCGGGTGGCCAATGCGGCCAAAATTCTCGGCATCGATCATCTTCTCGATCGGCGGCCAAAAGCGCTTTCCGGGGGCCAGCGCCAGCGTGTAGCCCTGGGACGCGCCATCGTGCGCGAGCCGCAGGCCTTTCTGATGGACGAGCCTTTGTCCAATCTGGACGCCAAGCTGCGCGTTCACACGCGCGCCGAGATCAGCGCGCTTCACCATCGGCTGGGCGTCACCACGATCTATGTGACGCACGACCAGATCGAGGCCATGACTATGGCCGATCGGATCGTGATCATGAAAGATGGGCTGATCCAACAGATCGCGGATCCGGACACGATGTTCCGACGGCCGGCCAATCTCTTCGTTGCCGGATTCATCGGCTCTCCCGGCATGAACTTTCTGCGGTCGCCAGTCTTTGACCGTGCCGGCGTTCCGACGGTACGCCTCTTCGGCCGGGAGGTCGCCCTGCAGGCTTCCGCTTCCCTCGTCGGCCGCGACATTGTCGTCGGTCTGCGCCCCGAGCATATCGCCGCCGGGGCCGGGCCCGTCACGTTCGAGGTGCAACCGCGGCTGGTGGAAAGCCTCGGCAGCGAGAAATACGTCTATCTGGACGTGCCGGAAGAGAATCGAACGCAGGTCGCACGCATCGAGAACAGTGATGACGAGGAGCGTCCTACTGACACGATCATTGCCAGGCTGATCAATCCGGATGAGCGGGCAATCGGCAAGCACATCACTCTCTCGTTCGACCCCGCGCACCTGCATCTCTTCGATGCGAAGACCGAAATCGCCATACAGTGAGAAGACGACCATGACCATTGTTGTGACCGGAAGCGCAGGCCGGGTCGGCTCGAAAGTCGCGCAGCGCCTTCTCGCTATGGGCGAGCGGGTGACCGGGTTTGATCTCAAGCCTTCGGGCATTGCCCACGCGGGCTACCGTGAGGTGACCGGAGCGTTTGATGACCGGGAAGCCGCAGCCGATGCGGTGACAGGCGCGCGGGCCATCCTCCATCTCGGCGCCTTCATGTCATGGCTCCCGGCCGATTCCGAGAAACTGCACCGCGCCAATGTCGACGGGACGCGGATCCTTCTTGAGGAGGCAGCCAAGGTCAAGCCCGAGCGCGTCATCTTTGCAAGTTCAGGGGAGGTCTATCCCGAGAACGTGCCGGATTACCTTCCAGTTGACGAGAACCACCCACTCAAGCCGCGTTCACCCTATGGGCTCACAAAGCTTCTGGGCGAAGAGCTTGTCCGCTTCACCGAACGGGTGGCAGGAATTCCTGCAACGATTCTGCGCTTCTCGCACACGCAGGATGCCGTGGAACTGCTGGACCCCGCGAGTTTTCTCTCCGGCCCGCGCTTCTTTCTGCACGCGAAGATTCGTCAGCAGGAGAGCTTCGGCAATACCGCGGCTGTTGCCCTGCTCAAGGCGATTGATGACGGCACCGAGACACTCGTCATCTCACGCAACGAGAATGGGCGACCGTTCAAGATGCACATCACCGACACACGGGACATGATCGACGGGATCCTGCTGTCGCTTTCCAACGAGAAAGCGGCTGGGCGAACCTACAATCTCGGCGCGACGGCCCCAGTCGACTTTTCCGCGGCCATGCCGTTGATGGCAGAATTGACGAAGTTGCCCATAAAGACCATCGATCTGCCAGGAAGCGGCGTATTCTATGAGACATCGAACGCGCGGATCCGCAACGAGCTGGGATTTGAGCCACAATGGACAATCGACCGCATGATCGCCGAGGCGGCCGCAGCCTGGAACAGCAGGATGCAAGCCGCCTGACGATGGAGAGCGCGCATGTTCCGACACCCGAGGAGCGTGACGTTCCGACCGGCGCGGCCGCCCTCGCCAAAGGGCTCTATCTGCTCGAGGTGATCGGCGAGCAGGCAAGCCCGCCTCGCTTCAAGGATCTTCAGGCGGCAACGAACCTGTCCAAGGGGACGCTGGCGCGCATGCTGAACACCCTGGTGCTGTTTCGCCTGGTGAGACACGAGGAAAGCGACAACACCTATCGCCTCGGCAACCGGCTCTTCGAACTCGCCCATCGCGTCTGGGAGTCGTTTGACCTACGCGGAGCAGCCACGCCCGTCCTGGATCGACTGGCGGACGAAACGCGCGAGACGGTTGCCCTCTGCTCCGTCGACAACAACGAGGTGTTGTACATTGATCAGAAGAGCCGCGGCGGCGCATTCGGCTTTCGCATCGAAATCGGTCGGCGCGCTCCCCTGCACTGCACGGCTGGGGGCAAGACACTGCTCGCGTTTGCGTCCCCGCACGAGCGGCGCGCCATGCTCGACCATCTCCCTCTGGAGCGGTTCACCGATCGGACGATCACCGACGACGAGGCGCTCGTCGCCGACCTCGCTCTCGTGCGCGCCCGCGGCTACGCAATCTCGCTCGAGGAGCACGTGTCGGGAGTCGTTTCCGTGGCGGCTCCGATTTTCGACCATACGGGACGGGCTGTCGCCGCCATCGGCGTCTTCGGGCCGAGCTCGCGCCTGTCGCATGATCGACTTCACACGACCGGGCGAGATCTCATGGCAGCCGCGCGCCAGATTTCGGGAAATGTGGGTGCGATGCCGATGAACATCACACCCCAGACGCGAACGCGGCCTGTCGCCGACAGCGAGGCGGAATGCGTGCTTCCATGGGGAGCGCATCTGGCTGAGGGGCCGGTCTGGATTCCCCACGAAAAGCGTCTTTACTGGGTGGATATTCTGGCTCCATCGGTCCATCGCTTCGACCCTGCAACGCGAGCCAACGAAGAAATTCTGCTTCCCCGTCTCGTCAGCGCAGTGGTTCCCCGTCGCGGAGGCGGACTTGCGGCGTTGACGCAAGACGGTCTGGAAGCCCTTCAGTTCGAAACGGGCAAACTCGAGCCCCTCGTCGATCCCGAGGCCGAGATTGCCGATAACCGTTTCAACGACGGCAAGTGCGACCGGCTGGGTCGGCTTTGGGCCGGCACCATGCGGCTGGATGCGAGCCGTGCCACTGGCGGTTTGTACCGGATCGCCGGCGACAAAACCTGGAACCGGATGGCGAACGGCTTTACCGTCGCCAACGGCCTCGATTGGAGTCCTGACGGCCGCACATTCTACTTTGCGGATTCCGTTCCGGGGCGCATCTACGCCTACGACTTCGATCTCTCGTCAGGCACCATCGAGAACCGGCGCGTCTTTGCCGAGGTCGATCCCAACGAGGGTCGGCCGGATGGGCTCGCCGTCGATAGCCAGGGATTTGTCTGGTGCGCGATCTGGGATGGCTGGTGCGTGCGCCGCTACGCGCCAGACGGGAAACGGGAACGGGAACTGCGTCTGCCGGTGCCTCGCCCGACCAGCGTGGCGTTCGGCGGCGATGACTTCAAGACGATGTTCATCACCACGGCAAGGATCCGCCTGCCCTCGCGCGTTCTGGCAGAGGCGCCGTTTTCCGGTGGATTGTTTGCGGCTCCTGCGCCAGCAGCAGGCCTGCCTGTTTCAGAGTTCGCCGGCTGATGACTGCGATCTATCCTGACCTCGCCGGCCGGACTGCGCTCGTCACCGGAGGTGCTGACGGAATCGGGCGAGCGGTTGTAGAAGCGTTCGCGGCCCAGGGGATGACGGTTGCGTTCTTGGATATCAACCGCCACGCGGGTGAAGCTCTTGCCACAGAACTTTGCGGGAAGGGTCATCAGGCATTCTTCGGTTGCGTCGACTTGCGTGACGTCCCTGCAACGATTGCGGCGATTGCGCATCTGCGAGAGACCGCTGGCGCATTTTCCATCTGTGTGAACAATGCCGGCCACGACGAGCGCCACCGTTTCGCGGACCTCTCTGTGGCGGAATGGGACGAACGATTTGCGGTCAATCTTCGCCCGATGATGTTCGTCAGTCAGTCAGTAACCGACGACATGCGGCAGCGCGGCTGCGGCTCGATCATCAACCTCGGTTCCACATCCTGGATGCAGGGAGCCCCCGGTCTCATCGCCTACACCACGGCCAAATCAGCCGTGATCGGATTCACGAGATCACTGGCGCGAGAGGTCGGCTCGGATGGAATCCGGGTGAACTGCGTGACGCCCGGCTGGGTGATGACAGAACGTCAGCGGACGCGGTGGTTCACGCCGGAAAAGTGGGAGGCCGCACAGGCCCGCCAATCCATCAAGGGCGAGATCAGGCCGGCCGATGTGGCGGCGATGATCTTGTTCCTGGCGTCGGACCAATCGCGCATGTGCACTGGGCAGAATTTCATTGTGGATGCCGGTGTTGTCTGAACCATGAACGGTCTGGAAAACATCATCGATGCAGCCTGCATCGTGACCGACAGCAATGGGATGGCACCCTATCTGACCGATTGGCGGGGACGCTACCAGGGCATCGCGCAGGCAGTCGTAAAGCCTCGCACGATAGAAGAGGTGGCGGCCGTCATGCGTTGGGCGTCATCGACGGGAACCCCCGTCGTGCCGCAGGGAGGCAACACTGGTTTGTCCGGCGGGGCAACGCCTGACAGATCCGGACGCGCCATTGTTTTGTCCCTTGAGCGCATGAACAGAATTCGCGCCATCGATCCGGTCGGCAACACACTCGTGGCTGAGGCAGGGTGCATTCTGGCGCATGTTCAGGAGGCTGCAGTCGAGGCAGGGCGCCTCTTCCCGGTGAGCCTGGGCAGCGAGGGCTCGTGCCAGATCGGCGGGATCGTCGCCACCAATGCAGGTGGGATCAACGTCATTCGCTACGGGATGACGCGTGACCTCGTACTGGGCCTCGAATACGTCACCGCCGCCGGAGTGATTGTTCCTGGTCCCCGCCGTCTGCGAAAGGACAATGCGGGGTTCGACCTGAGACATCTTCTTGTGGGATCGGAAGGAAGTCTCGCCATTCTCACGGCAGCGGCGTTCAGGATCGTGATACCGCCCCCGGCCCGGGTGAGCGCGCTTTGCGGCATCACCGATCCAACCTCTGCGCTTTCGCTTCTCTCCCATCTTCGCGAGGTCGGCAGCGACGCCATCACCAGTTTCGAACTGATGTGCGATGGTGAAATGACGCTCATCCGTGAACGGCTGCCCGAGATCGCACAACCGCTCTCCGGCCGTTACCCGTGGTATGTCTTCGTCGAGCTTGGCGGATCGGTTCAGGAACCGCTTGAAGACCTTATGAGCGACGCACTTTCTCAGGCCATCGACAGCGGCATTGTCCAGGACGCGATCTTGGCACAAAGCGTCGCCCAGGCGCAGGCGATCTGGCACGTCCGATTTGCCGTCTCAGAGGCCAATCGCCTTGCGGGCTTCTCCGTCTCGCACGACGTCAGTGTCGCAACCGCCGACCTCCCGGCATTTCTAGCCGCCATATCGGACCGCCTGCCGCGGATTTTTTCCGGCGCTCGTCCATTGTTTGTCGGCCATGTGGGCGACGGCAACATGCACGTCATCTTGCACTTTCGTCATGACGGGCCGAAGAGTCGGTTGGAGCGTGACGCGCTTGCGTTGCGGGTGAACGATGCGGTCTATGACATCGTGGGCGAATTTCGGGGGAGCATCTCGGCAGAGCACGGGATCGGCCGCTCAGGGCTGGCAGTCTTTTCGAAGACGGCAAACCCCGAAGAATTACGGCTCATGCAGGGCATCAAACAGGTTTTCGATCCTGCACATATTCTCAATCCGGGCGCGGTCGTGGACCCTCCCCGCACGCGCGACTAGCGCGAAAAACCGAGAGACCCAATTTCTATGATCACCTTGGCCAATGACGATCTCACAGTCACTCTCTCGCTTTTCGGCGCGGAACTTCAATCCGTGACCAGTCGAGACGGTCGATCCTGGTTGTGGAGCGGTGATCCTGCATTCTGGCCGTCGCGCGCGCCCGTTCTGTTTCCGGTCATCGGGAAGAATCCGCAGGATCGGGTTCTGATCGATGGCGTGCGCTATCCGATGGAGGGGCATGGCTTCGCTCGCAGCAGCACCTTCGATCTCGTTGAACAGGAGGCCCAGGGTTGCGTGCTTCGCTTGACCGATTCAGAGGAGACGCGACGCTCCTTCCCGTTCGCATTCGCTCTGGAGCTCGCATTCGCACTCGACGGGCCGACCGTGCTCACGACGGCAAGCATTTCCAATACGGGAAGCGCGCCCATGCCGTTCTGCTTTGGATTTCATCCCGGGTTTGTCTGGCCTCTGCCAGACTCCGTCGGCCGTGCACACCAGATCCGGTTAGAGGACGGGCTATCGCCTGCTTTTATCCGTGCAGACGCGAACGGTCTCATGCTTCCAGAGCTTCACCCATCTCCCTTCCACAACGGCGAACTGGCGCTAGTGCACGATCTCTTCGCAACCGGCGCCCTTGTTTTCCACGAGGGCGCAGGCAAAGCCCTGTGGTATGGCGCCGTCGACCGTCCTGGTATCCGGGTCGCGTTTGCCGACATGCCACAGCTGGGACTTTGGACCAAGCCCGGTGCGCCCTTCCTGTGCATTGAGCCGTGGCATGGGCTTCCCGCGCCAGCAGACCGCGCAGAAGGTCTCGCTGAACGGCGAGGCAGCATGACCCTCGAGCCCGGCAGGAGCATCAGTCTTGCCATGAGCATGACTTTCGGCGTACCGGCGGAGTGAGAACGCCCGCGAACCGCCGGCACCCCTCGTCACAGCATGGCAGCGTATCCATATCTCCTTCGTCCATGCCACACCGTGTCGGAAAAGAGTTCGCCATGCCCCCGCTTTCGATTCTCGATCTCGCGCCCGTTCCGCTAGGGTCGACGCCCGGTGGTGCGCTTCGCAACACCCTCGATCTCGCGCAGCATGCGGAACAGTGGGGCTATCGTCGCTTCTGGCTTGCGGAACATCACAACATGGTGGGCATCGCCAGCGCCGCGACAGCTGTTGTGATCGGGTACGTGGCAGGCGGCACCCACACCATCCGCGTGGGCTCTGGGGGCATTATGCTTCCCAACCACGCGCCGATGATTATCGCCGAGCAATTCGGCACGCTGGAATCGCTCTATCCAGGTCGGATCGATCTGGGTCTGGGGCGCGCGCCGGGCACCGACCAACAGACCCTTCGTGCCCTTCGCCGCGATGCCTCGAGCGCCGAGGCCTTCCCTCAGGACGTGCTGGAGTTGCAGGCTCTCCTCGGGCCGCTTCAGCCGGGCCAAGCCGTGCAGGCGGTCCCCGGGACTGGGCTAAACGTCCCCCTTTGGATTCTGGGGTCAAGCCTGTTCGGCGCACAATTGGCTGCGATGCTGGGGCTTCCCTACTCTTTCGCGTCCCACTTCGCGCCGGCTGCGCTCATGCGGGCATTGGAGGTCTATCGGGCGAACTTCCAGCCCTCAGCGCAACTTGATCGACCCTACGCGATGGTCGGCGTGAATGTGGTTGCGGCAGAAACCGATGCGGAAGCCCAGCGCCTTTTCACCTCGCCACAGCAGCAGTTTACGAACCTTTTCCGTGGCACGCGCGGCCAGCTCTTGCCTCCGATCGACGACATCGAATCCTATTGGTCACCGTCGGAGAAGTCGCAGGCGATGAGCATGCTGGCATGCTCCTTCGTCGGGTCGCCTACCACAATCCGGGGCGATCTGGAGAAGTTCGCGCGGCAAACAGGCGCCGATGAGTTGATGGTCGCGTCGGCCATTTACGATCACGGCGCGCGGCTGCGATCCTATGAGATTTTAGCCGGGGTTAAGGTCGGCGCGTGACAGTTGCGCGTGTCATCTAGGTGCTATTCGCTGGCGGCGCGGGGCTGGCGCGGCGAGCCATGGTCGGCTATCACGCCTGATGACCATTCGCACCACATACCTCGTTCAAACATTCGAGATCCACCGCAAGCGCCTCGTGCCGACAATCCGCACGGCCGTGAAGACTGAACAACAAGCCGAGCGGATGGCGCAAAGCGCCGCAGAGCGGAAAAGCGGTGCTGCGGCAATTGAAATTTCTGCAGACGATGAGACTGGGGAGGTGAGCCACATCAGGATCATTTCGACCTTCGGTGAGGTTCCCGAGGATTTCGCCGAACTCCTGCAAAACGCTTAAGTTTTTCGGAGAGCATCTTGAGACGTCACTCCGAGCGGAGGAAGTTCCAAATCACCCGTCGAAGAGCCTTGAAGGTTTCAGGTCTACCGCCGGATTGGCATACCCACGAGAGTGATGTTTGGCTTGGCTGATGCTGATGGGCGGTGCCCCAGATTCATGACCGCCGACAGCTTTGGTTCGATGTGAGTTCTGAGGCCCCGACAAGAGCCCCGCCCGCAGGGTTCTCTCTGGGGCGTTGTACCAGGATCGACTATATGATCTGCGGACTGGTTGATCCCTAACCGATCGCCAAATACTTGGGTTACCCTGGCTGAGAGTCTCGCCTGATCGTCGGGCCTGTCTTGGGTCGTAAGTCGGTCATGAGGTTCGCGTTGGTTTCTCGATAGCGCCTTCATCAGGAAGGCGAAAAACAGAGGGCGGCAGATAGAGATCCGCCCCCTGTTTGTTTCGTCTTAGAGGCCCGAATAGCGGCCGCGCTCGCGGACAACCTCGTCCGGGGTGTAGGCAGGCGCCTCAGCGTCAAAGCGCGTCCAGCCGCTCTGGCGATAAACCTCGCCACGCGCAGCAACATCGACGGACTTGTGACGCTCCAGGATCGCGCGGGCTTCGGTTGCGCGAGCGTCTTCAACCTTTGCGGTCACAAGCGTACCACCGCGGCGCACGCCTTCGGCATACACATGGGCATCGTGCTCAGGCACGCCGGCTTCCGTGAGGGCCCCAACAATGCCGCCTGCAGCACCGCCGACAGCCGCGCCGGCGACCGCGCCAAGAGCCGTCGCAGCCAGCCATCCTGCAGCCACGACAGGCCCGACGCCCGGAATGGCCATGATGCCAAGCCCCGTCAGGAGGCCGCCTACGCCACCCACTGCCGCACCAATTCCTGCGCCCTTGCCGGCGTCCTCGGCGGCTTCGGAGTCATGATGCTTATCATGCCAGCTGTCGGAATTATTCGCCACGATGCTGATATGGGAGTGTGCCACACCGGCGGCTTCGAGCGCGTTCACGGCAGACTTTGCTGCGTCATAGGTGTCGTAGAGAGCAGATACGGTCGTTGTCATCGTTGTTTCCTCGAAAAATACTGGATCGGAGAGCACATCACTTCGGAAAGACGTTGCCCTGATAGTCGAGGCTCACGTCATGAGACGTTCCCGCCTTCGAGGCCTTGCCGCGCCAGATGCCGTCCTTGTCCTTTGTCAGAGCCGAAACACTGGTGAACCCTGCCGCCTCGAGACGCGTCTTCGCCTGAGCTTCCGTGAAGCTGTTTGCACCAGCAGCCGGCGTTCCGGTGGCGTTCGTGCTAGGCGTAGCGACGGCAGGCATCGCGGGATTGGGATTTGCCGGGGCGGGTGCCTGTGCAAAGGCAGCGCCAGCCGTCATGGCAAGGGCAGCTGCTGCGGCGAGGAATTGCTTCATTTCGGTGCTCCGTGATCGGTTAGTGAGCACCGAGAACGGATTGTGCGGAAGTTCGTTCCTGCAAATCACGATTTCAGCCTGTGGCGGGACTGAGACGAACCGTGCAATTGGAAGACTGTAAAAAAAAATCGACCGCACGACGATCGTCGTCGGGCTTCGTCTGTTTCGCGTCGACATACGGCAGCTGTCAGCGCTCGAATGCCTTTAGGTAGCGGGCCAGCAGATCGATCCTGCGATCATGGCTTCGATGCGTTCACTTGGACGATGCGTCGTTTGCGATGTTCGACGACCACCGGTCGCGCGCCGCGAGTTGCAATGGGGTTGGGCACACTTCGCGCGGGCGGCAGGCGAGATAGCTTCAGCACCTCCCGCCGAACAAGTTCGGGCGACATCCCCATCAATTGGGACGCGATTTCGACCTGAGCGTCAATTTCCTCGGTCAGACATTGTGCGGCTGTAATAGCCTCGTGCAGGTCTGGCGGATCGACCCGGGTCCGCCGGCGTTTCCAAGCGTCCGGTATCTTTTTCTCAGTCATCGTCAAACTCCTGCTGCGACAATAACGCCTTCCTGGCACAAATTGTGCACTGCACAAAACGTCGCAGATGCGTTTCCAACAGGATTTCGCCTGGGGATGGGCCGCTGGAGCGGCGAATTCGGCCGACGCGACCAGCCGCCCCGGTAACAGTCGTAACTTTTATCCAGACCGGCGTCCCAGCGTAACCGACGGTTCCCTTCGAGCCTCGCCGGGCTCCATAGCCCGGGAATGTGAATACTCACCCGGGAGCGGCATCGGACGACCGGAGTGAACGACTGAACAAAATCTTCAGCGTGATGCGACCAAATACGGCCTCGCGGTGTTGATAGGCCGAAAGGGACCTTCATGACCGAGATTGGCGACAGCCCCCGCATTGTTCTGGTCGTGGAAGACGACGCTTTGGTACGCTATAGCGTCGTGGAACTGATCGAGGCTGAAGGCTTCGAGGTCCTGGAGGCGAGAGACGCAGATGACGCTCTATCGCTGCTTGAGGAATGTAGCGAAGATGTTGCTGTCCTGTTTACCGACATCAACATGCCTGGTTCGATGGACGGACGCGATCTCATGCGTGTGGTCGCGGATCGGTGGCCGCACATCATTCCCTTCATGACGTCGGGCCGCGCCTATGTGTCCGACAGTACGATTCCAAGTCCCGGCCGATTCTTCATCAAGCCCTACCAGGTGACCGAGATTGCCGCCGCCTTTCGTGCCGTCTCACGCCGCACCGGCTGAGGATGAACGCATTTCGATCATGAAATCTCTCTGGTGACGGCTAGTTGTTCAACTCAGGAAGCTTGACTGAGCCGCGTTCAGTCGCTGGTAGAGCCCCGGTTGTGCGAGGAGAGCGCCATGCAGGCCCTCTTGAACCACGCGGCCCCCCTCCACCACGACGATGCGGTCAGCGTTTCTGATGGTAGCCAGACGATGGGCAATGACGAGGGTGGTGCGGCCCTTGGACAAGTCGGCGAGGGCCTGCTGAATTGCCCGTTCGGTTTCCGAATCAAGGGCGGATGTCGCCTCGTCCAAAATCAAGATCGGAGGATTTTTCAGGAAGATGCGTGCAATTGACAGACGCTGCTTCTGACCGCCGGATAACTTGACACCCCGCTCGCCAACCACTGTTTCGATCCCACTCGGCATCGCGGCGATCACGTCGCCCAGTCGAGCCTTTCGCGCGGCCTCGAATATCTCGCCATCTGTGGCGTCTAGGTCGCCATAGGCGATGTTGTCCCGGATCGTGCCTGCGAAGAGGAACACGTCCTGCTGCACGATGCCGATCTGGCCTCGAAGGGACTGAAGAGTCATCTCTCGAATATCAAGTCCGTCGATCGTGATGGAGCCACGTGAGACATCGTAGAACCGCGGAAGCAACGAGCATATCGTCGTCTTGCCGGCACCCGAGGGGCCCACGAACGCGATTGTCTCCCCGGGCCGTATCGAGAGGTCGAGACCGTGTAGAATATCTCGATCTGACGCATAGCCGAAATGAACGTCCTGATAGCGGATACTGCCCTTTAGCGCTGGTGCATCACGCGCATCCGGCCGGTTCGCGATGTCGGGCCGCATATCGAGGAAAGCCGTGTATCGCTTAAAGCCCGCGATCCCTTTCGGATAGGTCTCGATGACAGAATTGATCTTCTCGATCGGTCGAAAAAAGACACCGACGAGCAGCAGGAAACCGACGAAACCGCCGGTGCTCAGATTTCCCTTCAAAACCATGTAGCTTCCGGCCACCATGACCACCATCTGGGTCAGCCTCATGCTGAGATAGCTCAAGGATGTGGAGGCCGCCATGATCCGATAGGCCTCAAGCTTCGTGTTGCGATAGCTCTGGTTATCGATGGCGAAAAGCCGTCGTTCGTGAGCCTCATTGGCAAAGGCTTGAACGACGCGGATTCCGCCAACATTTTCCTCAATGCGCGCATTGAAGCTCCCAATGCGACCGTAAAGCGCGTGCCAGTTTCGTGTCATTCGTCCGCCGAACCGCGTGGTGAGCCACGCCGTGAGTGGCACCACGACGGCCGTGATGATAGCCAGTTGGACATTCACGTTGAACATGAGCGCAAACGCACCGATCAACGTCATGACGGCGATGACGACGTCTTCCGGCCCGTGATGTGCGACCTCACCGATTTCCTCGAGATCCTTGGTCAGGCGCGCTACGAGATGCCCCGTCTTCTGATTGTCGAAAAATCCGAAGGAGAGTTTCTGAAGGTGATCAAACGCCTTGCGGCGCATCTCCGTCTCGATGTTGATGCCCAACATATGGCCCCAGTAGGTCACGATCGCCATCAGCCCCGCATTCAGAATGTAGACCACCAGCAAGGCAGCTGACGCGATTGCAACGAGACCCCACTCGCCGGTCGGCAGCAGCCTGTCGATGAACACCTTCACGGCGATGGGAAAGCCCAGTTCAAGCAAGCCCGACGTCACCGCGCACGAGAAATCGAGAAGGAAAAGGCGGCGGTGGGGGCGATAATACGCAAAAAATCGCCTGAGCACGGGAAGCATGAGAACCTGACCTATGGGACGAACGCCAGCAGAACACATAGAAGTCCGGCTCTGCACAGCAGGAATCTAGCGCAGTCCGGTCACTCCCGGAAGCCGGCTCGGGCGTGCCGCGGCATGCCGGCGAATGCTGGCCGATCGGCGCCGATGGGATGGCGCTCCCCGTTAACGATTGTACCTCACTGGCACGGTCAATGTGAGGGATGGGGCATTGCGGGCGGCTTCAGGCGGCGGTGGCGGAACCGGGTTTGCTCGTTTCACGAGCGCGACAGCCTCCAGATCTAGTACGGGATCGCCCGAGGACCGCATGAGACGCGCTGACAACACCTGGCCAGTCTGGCTGATGGTGAACGCCACCGTCGCGGTCCCTCCGCCAGACGCGCCAGCAGGGAACCGCTTATGCCGGTTGAGATGCGCCAGCAGGCTGCTCCGCCACGACGCCTGTGCGACAGCACTCAACGCACCGGGGATCGGCGATGTGGCAGGCTGCTCCCCGCGTGCCTGGGAGGGCGGCGGGGCGGACGAGAGATCTTGTTGGGGGCTGTCAAGATTGACAGACGGCTTGCGGACCGCTGGTTTCTGGAGAGGTCTCCTGGGCGCCGGCCGTGGAGGTTGTCGGGGGCGGGACGGAGGCAGGACTGCCTCAGCGGGCGCGACCCATGCCTGTTCGGGTAGCGGTGATTCCTGGGAAAGGCTCGGCGTCTCCGGAGCATAATCACTCAACAATGGCGAACGTCGCAGGGGCGTGTTTTCGTCGACAGCTTCTGGAGTTGCAGAATCTGGCCTGGCGGTTAACGGCTTGGGCTGCGTCTCCAACAACAGCGGGCCAGGCGCGACATCCTGCAGAACCGCCTCCGCGGCGGCAGGCAGCGGTGAAAGCTCCAGGAGAATCGCCGCGGGAGAGCCCGCGGCGTGCGTGCTGATATTCGATCGCGACACCAGCATCACGATCGCGGCCGCATGGACCGCAAGCACGAGGGTGCCCGCACAGATCCAACGCGCCAAGACGGCCGCGCTCTCATCGCGCGAAGGCGACAAAAGAGAGCCGGCGGAAGCACTCATGGGCCAGTGGTCTCAATTCCCTTGGCAGGAAGCGGTTGTCCCGCGTCTTCGACTCCCACCAGCGCGACCTTCAGGTAGCCCGCCGACCGCAGCAGGTTCATCACCACCATCAGATCGCCATAGGCGACCTGCTCGTCCGCTCTCAGAAAAATTCGTTGATCCCGCTCGCTGCGTGTTTGCACATCCAGCGCACTCTGCAGGCTCGCGCGTGCCACGACGTCACTGCCCAGCGAAAGACTGAGATCCCTCTTCACGGTGAGAAACAGTGGCTCATCCGGTCGCTGTTGCGAAGTGGCATTCGAAACTGGCAGGTCAACTGCCACATCAACGGTCGAGAGCGGCGCTGCGACCATAAAAATGATCAGCAGCACCAACACGACATCGATGAACGGCGTCACGTTGATCTCTGAGACGTCTGCCAGATCGCCGTCCTGCGGATTTTTCAAGGACACGCCCATGCATCAACCCGCTGGCTGTAGAAAGCGCGAAGCGTTCGGCGCTACGGCGTGTCTTTCGCCCCCATTGGCCCTGTGGTCGCTCTCACTCCGGCGATCAAGGTCGCGCGAAAGATGCTGCAGAACCTCTCCGGACGCATCGGACAGGCGAGCACGATAGCCGGTGATGGCGCGAGCAAACATATTATAGATGATGACCGCTGGAATGGCCGCCACGAGGCCGATCGCGGTGGCAAGGAGCGCTTCGGCGATCCCTGGTGCAACGACCGCCAGGTTCGTGGTCCGCGCCTGGGAAATCCCAATGAAGCTGTTCATTATCCCCCAAACAGTGCCGAACAGCCCGACAAAGGGAGCCGTTGCGCCGATGGTGGCGAGAAGTCCCGTACCGCGCGCCATGGCCCGACTCGCCCGCGCCTCGATCCGTGAAATGGCGATCGATGCGCGCTCCTTGGTTCCCTCAGCGGCGAGCGTGCCTGACTGCTGCATCTCACGCGCAGCGGCGCGAACAAGGTCGGCCACCGGCCCACCCGCCGACCGGCTGGCATCGACTGCAATCAGGGCCGTCTCAAGGGATGATGCCTTCGCGACCGCGCTCGTGGCGATCCTTGCATGGCGCGTCGCAGCGGCAAGCTCAAGTCCTTTGGCCAACCAGATTGTCCATGTGACGAGGGAAGCAAAGGCAAGGCCGATCATCACCGCTTTCACGACAATGTCCGCCTGATTGAACATGCCCCACGGGGACAGGTCGCGCGGCAGCGCACCCAGTGCGGAATCAGCCCTGGACGCTGGCGAAGCGGCTGGCGTCGTTGCTGGAGCCGCTCCGGAGGGCCCGACTGAGGTCGTCACCATTGGCGGCGCGACGGCCGGCACCGTCTGCGCGTGAGCGCCCACAGTCGAGAACCCCAGGATCAACATCAGGCCCATGATGGTGAGACTTTTTCGCCTGCCGGTCATTCTGACGTTCCAGCCGGGCCATACGCCCTCGTTCTTGTCATCGTCGGTCTTGCTCCGTGCGTCTAAACTCTCGCCAAAAGGCGAACCGTAGGGCTTCCGTGACACGTCTCTCGGCTGGAACAGCGAGCCGAGACTGAAGCGATTGCGCGGCTTAGACCCCGTGACTCGATCTACTCGTCAAGCGAGCCCGCGGCTCGCCCGGCGTCATAGTCCAAATAAAATTACCCTGCAAATACAATGTTTTAGAGATCCTCTAAAGAGCTCCAAATACCGTCCGCAAAGTCTCGTGGCGCTCAGGGGACGTTGGTATATCGCTGAGCGAACTCAGCACTGAGGTATTTGAGCTGCGCAAGCGGATGAGGTTGCGAGCCTTCCAAACTTGGCTTCAGGACTTCTCGCCAGTGTGCCGCAAATGTGAGATAGTTTTTTATCGCGCCCTGAACGGAAGTCCCCCATGTCACGCCCCCTCTCGCTGCGTCCGGCCGCCATCGAATGAACCGACCATCCAGCCGTAGTCTTGCCGAACGCACCCCTGCTGTCTCAGGACGCAATGAGGAGATGATCTGGATTGCAGGCGGGACTTTCAGGATGGGCTCTAACGATCACTATCCGGAAGAGGCGCCAGTCCACCGCGCGACGGTCGATGGTTTCTGGATGGACCCTACACCCGTCACCAATCGTCAGTTCAAGGCCTTTGTGCAGGCGACCGGCCATGTGACGACCGCAGAAACGGTTCCCGATGCGAAAGACTATCCGGGCGCGATACCGGACATGCTGAAGGCTGGATCATTGCTGTTTACCCCACCCCATCATCCGGTTGATCTGCGCGATTGGAGTCAGTGGTGGACATTTTCATTCGGCACCCAATGGCGGCGCCCCCAGGGTCCGACGAGCAGACTCAAAGGTCTCGAGGATCACCCCGTCGTCCATGTGAGCTACACTGACGCTCTCGCCTATGCGAAGTGGATCGGGAAGGACCTTCCCACGGAGGCAGAGTGGGAATTTGCAGCGCGCGGGGGACTTGATGGCGCAGAGTACGCGTGGGGTGATTCACTCACGCCGGAAGGCGTGCATATGGCCAATACATGGCAAGGTCAGTTTCCCTTCGAGAATACACTGCAGGATGGATACGCACGAACCTCCCCGGTGGGAGTCTTCCCGGCCAACGGATTTGGTGTTTTCGACATGATCGGCAACGTCTGGGAGTGGACGACGGATTGGTATGCTCCCAAGCACAACGAGGACGCGCCGAAGGCCTGCTGCATTCCTGAGAACCCTCGTGGCGGCCGGGAGGATGCAAGTTTCGATCCGCAGCAGCCCGAGATCCGCATCCCACGTAAGGTGGTCAAGGGCGGCTCCCATCTCTGCGCGCCGAGCTATTGCCGTCGATACCGGCCCGCTGCACGGCACCCCCATCCGGTCGATACATCGACGAGCCACATCGGCTTTCGCTGCATCCGGCGGGCTTGATCAAGCGCCGTCCCGTCGCGTCTCACCAAGGTGGAAAGACTGTCTTCCTGTCGTTCTTCATGTCGACGACGAGCCAGTCGCGCTGAGGCGCCTCGTCAAGGGCAGGCACGCCGCCGGAGACCGTCAGGAGAGCCGCGAGAAGATCACAAGCGCCGCCAGGTAGAGACCGGCGACCAATGCCGCGCCGGTGACATTCGTTGCCAAAGCGGAGCCGGGCGCTGCGAGCCACCAGTTAAATTTGCGGCTTGCCCAGGGCACCAGCCAATTGAGGAGAATGACACCGACAACGTTCCCGACAAAAAGCGCCAACCAGAAGGGAAGTTCGAGCCGTCCCATGAGAATCGGCGTTTGCACAAAGATGCCGAACAGAAAGACCACGGGGTAGAGCATCAGCAGGACAACCATGTTCTGCTTCCACGCCGCCGGGCCTTGCGTGGATCCGTCAGATTTGAACCATTGGTCGAAGCCGGTTCTGACGATGCGGGTGTGAAACTCCTCCGTAAAGGAGACGGCCTCTGCGAGAAGTTTCTGCCGATCCGGAGAGTTCAGCCAGTTCTGGAGATGCTCCTCGGAATCAAATCTGACGATGGCAAGCCAATCGTCCTGCACGCCGGGCAACGGTGGTTCGAACCGATATCCCTGGAAACCTGGAGCCTTGGACTGAGCGGCAGCGATACGTTGTTCCCAGGCGCGATAGGATATTTCGGACCCCTTCTTGATCCGCGTCGCGATCACAGCCGAAACTGGGGCCGGAAGAACGCCAGACCCGCCGTCGCGGACAATATGAACATCGTCCTTTCCGGCCAGCATCGGCAATGCAGCCCGGACAAGGTCGAGGCGCTCATGCGAATGAAGCCAAGCGACCGCCGATTTCTCGCTGTCGAAGTCCTGCAGAATGACCCAGTCGATCTGCATGGGAGGATTCGGCGGCATGACCGTCTGGCGCAGAAAGCCTGGAAAAGTCCCGGCTGTTTTTCCGATTCCATCCTGCCAGGTGGCAAACGTCGCCTCCTGACCAGGGACGACCTGGGTCTGCGTCACGATCGTGACGGGTGCCGGCATCGTCCCTGCGCTCATGCGTCGTGACTCAGTCTGTCAAAGATCCGGTCTGGCGTGAGCGGGAGATGAGCAAACCGAACGCCGGTCGCGTTCGCAAGGGCGTTCGCAATGGCGGGTGCCACCGGGTTGATGGCGCTTTCACCTTGGGACTTCGCGCCAAGCGGGCCGATCGCGTCGTAGGTATCTGCAAAGTGGACCTCGCTTTCAGGCACGTCTGCAAAAGCCGGAATCCGGTAGTTCCGGAACGCCGGATTGATGACGGCGCCGTGGTCATCGATCATCATGTTCTCGGTCAGCGTCCAGCCAATAGCCATCGCGATGGCCCCATCAATCTGGCCGCGGCATTGCATTGGATTGATCAGGCGTCCGATATCGGCCGCCTGGACGCTTTGCAGAATTCGAATCTCGCCGGTCACCTTCTCGACCGCAAGCCGAATGCCGTGAACGTTGAAGGCCACGGTCCTCGGGGAGAGATAGGCTTTACGCTTCGCCTCGAATCGGTGCCCGACCGCATGTCCGGCCTTCCAGAGATCCTGTAGGGACATCCGACGATTGCCACAGACGATCTCGTCATCGTCAAGATGGCACTCCGAGGTCGGCGCTCCCGTGTGGCGGCTGGCAAAATCGAGGATGTTGTCCAACAGAGCATTTGCTGCAGCATCAACCGCCCTCCCCGCCACAACTGTCCCTGTGCTCGCGAATGTTCCCGTATCGTAGGGTGTGAGGTCGGTATCGGCGTTGATAATCGCAACCTGATCGGCGCGCGTGGAAAGAACGGATGCCGCGATCTGGCGATGCGACGTGACAGAGCCGTTGCCCATCTCCGTCGATCCGATAGCCAAGTGATATCGGCCGTCGGGCAAGAGCGCCATCTCGGCGCCGGACCGGTGCTCCGTGGGTGGTCCGCAATCCAGCATCGCGAGAGCGACACCCGTGCCACTCTGCCAGTTTTCGCCGGCAGGAGGCTCCGCGCCGCGTCCGCTGGAAAGCGCGTCTTCAACGAGATCAAGGCACTGATCGAGTCCGTAACTTCCAAATGTGACGTCGGACGGGTCCTTCCAGACCGATTCCATCCAGTCGCCCGGCCGCACCATGTTCAGTCGGCGCATGGCGAAGGGGTCGATCCCGAGGGTGCGGGCAAGATCATCCATCGCCGATTCGATCGCAAAGGTGGTCTGCGACGCACCATAGCCGCGAAACCCGCCGCCCGGCACGATGTTGGTATAGACGGCGTATCCCTCTGCCCGCTTGTTTTTGCAGCGATAGGCCGTCAGCGGATTGCCCAGAGCCGCCGCCAGTGTCTCGCCACCGTGGCCGCCATAAGCGCCGGTGTTCGAGACCACATGAACGTCAATGGCCGTGAGCGTGCCGTCGCGTTTGGCGCCAAGTTTCACGCGCGTCGTCATCTGGTGACGCGTGGTTGCACCGATGAACTGCTCCTCGCGGGTAAATTCCCATTGCACCGGCCGTCCGATCTTCAGCGTCGCCAGAACGCACAAGTCCTCGGAGATCATCTCCTGCTTGCCGCCGAAGCCGCCGCCGATCCGCTCGCAGAAGACATGAACGTCGCGCGGGCTCATCTGGAAAAGGTGGCAAAGTTTTTGCTTGGCGATGAAGGGAGCTTGCGAGCTGGTACGGACGTGAAGGCGGCCGGTCTCGTCCTTCCACGCGATGGAGCCGTGTGTCTCGAGATGGGAATGCTGTACGCGCGAAGTCGAGTAGGTCATTTCGTGAACCGCGTCGGCGCCGGCAAAACCCTCAAGGACACTGCCTACTTCGCCCTTGATATCGACGTAGATGTTCCCGCGCGCAGCATCGCCTTTATCGTGAAGCACGGGGGCGTCGGGCTCCATCGCAGTAACCGGATCGAACACTGCGGGCAGGATCTCGTATGTGACATCGAGCAGATGACAGGCAGCCTCCGCCGCTGCCTCAGTCTCTGCCACCACAGCCGCCACACGCTGGCCCACGAACCGGACCACATTGTCGAGCATATAGGTGTCGTCAGGGTCGACCAGATGGTCCTCATGGGTCGCCGTGCTGTAGAGCCGTCGCGGCACGTCCTCCCATGTAAAGATTCCAGCGACACCTGGTACAGCGAGAGCCTTCTGCCGGTCGATCGCGACGATGCGCGCATGGGCGTGAGGCGATCGCAAAACCTTGAGATGAAGGGCGCCCTCAACCGCGACGTCCATTGTATAATGGGCCTGGCCGGTGACAATGGAAGGCCCGAAAGGATTAGGAAGACTGGCGCCGCATGCGCGACCTGCCACATCGGCTTCGACCGATGTGCGCCCGTGAAGAGCGTCGTTGATCGATCGATACCCCGTGCAGCGACAGAGATTTCCCTTCAAGCTGTGCGGGAGGTCCTGCAGTCTTTCCGCATCGAGCGAGGCTGCGGTCATGATCATGCCCGCAGTACAAAAGCCGCATTGGAAGGCCTGCGCATCGAGAAAGGCCTGCTGCATCGGATGCAGGACGCCGTCGACTGCGAGCCCTGCAATGGTCGTCACTTCCCGCCCGGCTGCGCGAAAGGCAGGCGTGAGACAAGAGTGAACTGGGACGCCGTCGAGCCACACGGTGCAAGCACCGCAATCCCCGCCGTCGCACCCCTTCTTGACTCCGAAACTCCCGAAGTCGCGCAAGAATGTTCTCAGGCATTGACCGGCATGCGGTTCAGCCGAGATCTGTTTGCCATCCACCAGATAGGTCATGCCAGAACCGCCGGTTGCGCCAGTTCCTGTCGGATCTGCTCTGCGAAGTGATACGTGAGGTGATGCTTGTAGGGAGCCGACCCATGCGGGTCGGCAAAATAACCGTCGCCGGGGATGGCCGCGTCAATCGCGCGACGAAGCTCGATCGACGTCGGAACCGCCGGGAAGGCGATCTGCACCGGACGCGGCGTCGCGGCCGTGATGGTCAAAAGCATGTCGCCAGTCCCGCCGGTCTGCGTCCCCACGATGAGAGCGGCCGATCGGCCCAATTTCGTCAAGGAGGCGTGGCGCAGGGCAAATCGTTTGGAGAGGGAGCGTGCAGGAATGTGAATGCTGCGGAGCAATTCGCCCGGCTTCAAAACATTGGCGTGATTCCCCGTCACAAAATCCAAGGCTGGGATTTCACGCTGAGTCCCGTCCCTCTGCCACAGTTCATAGGTCGCCTCGAGAGCGACGGTCAGAGAAATCATCGCGCCTGCCGGCAGGGACATGCAGATGTTCCCACCCACTGTCGCCGCGTTCCAGATTTTGAACGACGCGAGAAGACAGTTGGCGCACTCCTTGATCAGGGCCGCTGCACCCCATTGGACGGGCGGGTTAAACCCGTAGAGTGTCGCGATGCTACAAGTTGCGGCGATGTCCAAACCGCCGTCCGAGAGCGCCAAGGCAGGCCAACCGAGCTGCTCCAGATCGATCAATGTTTCAAGCGAGGGTTGCGGCTCTGAGAACAACCAGGTTCCGCCTGCAAGCCAAGCGTCTCCTGATGCCCATCCAGTAATCTCATCCGCCGTCAATGGGCGTTTGATCGCGCGGATCGCATTGAGATTCATTCACGTTTGTCCTTCGACGAGCATGACAATGTCACGGGATCGAGACGTGTCAGCGGCAATTCGGATCAGTGCAGATCGTCGAGGGATGCCGGCCCGTCACCTGGCGTGACGAGTGTCGGCCACTGGTGCGAGCCGAAGGGAACGGCAGGCGGCAGAAAGGTCGTCATGCCTCTCCGTTTTGTTTCAGCGATGATCGCGGTGCGCGCATCGCCGCCCATGAGCTCATAATCCATCAGATGATAATTCCCGAAGAAGAGCGCGCCGACGGATCGGTCTGCGATGATCCGGGTCAGGGAATCGAGCATGTCGTCAGGTGTGGTGGTGAACGACACCGTCTCGATCAGCAGAAGGCGGTCGTTGATCGCCTGCGGGCCGAAATATTGTGCCAGGACGCTAAAGATCACGTTGTTCTGGCGAGCCACATAGATCGTGTTGCTGGCTGCGTAGGTTTTGTCCCAGTCATTTCCGACAAGCGCCTTCCATTCGGCGAGAACACCCATCCAATGCTTCACCTGGGTCTCTGCTGCCCAGGCGACATTCTTGCGCAACAACGGTGCCTGTTTTGCGGCGAAGGCCTGAAGATTGGCAAAGCCAATGGCGTTGTCTCGGAGTGACACGTCCATGAACGCAAGGTTGTTCTCAAGGACAAGGCGACTGTTCTCTCGCCACTCTTCCGGCATGTCGGTCACAGCCAGACCATCCAGAGCGGATTGCATCCGGCTTCGGAAAGCCAGCATCGACCCACGCCAAGAGGGATCGTTCGGACTTGACAGATAAGGGCCAACGACCTCTGCCAGAGCCATGGTGCTATGCGCGACAGACTTCAGAAGCTGATATGAAATGGGGACTGAGGGCGCTTCAAGAGGCGCCTGTCCCGGCCGGTAGAGGATGAACTTTCCACCCGCGCCGGAGAACAATGCCAAGATAACCGGGCGAGATGCCAGAATGTTCTTTCTGAAGATCGCAGCGGCATCGCCATATAGATCGAACATCGACCGATTAAGTTGCAGGACGTTCCTGGTTTCGACCGCACCTGGGGCAGGCGTCGTCGTGCCGACAAGGCCATCCATATAACTGGGGAGCGTTTGAGCGTGGGCTGGAGCCAATCCCGGCGCGAGGAGAACGAGACCGGCGGCAAGCAAGCTCTTGCGAAAAGAAAATGGCGTCACTCAATGTCTCCGGTGCGATGTCTGATTTGATCCTCCGTAACGTCGCCCGCATGGGCGGAACCGACATCAAACGGGATCGTGAATGGAAATTCTTCTTTTATTTGTCGCGAACGCTTTAGGCATCGTAAGGTAAGAGTGACCATAGAGTTAGGCCGAATGTCTCATCTTGACCGCCCAACAATTGACCTGGCGTCTCAGGCCCGGAGCATCTGCGAACGCCCCTCCTGGGGCCAGATCATCGATCTCTCGACAGAGGGGGTTCCAGCAGAAGAGCGGTTCTCGTTCTGGCGAGACTCGGTATTGCGACGCATGGAGCCGACCCGCACGAGCGATGACGGACGCCCATTTCGCGCGCGGCTGCGGCGTGTTCTAGGGGCGGGAACGGAAGTCGTAGAGCATGCCTCCGACAGCATTGCCGCCATCCGGACTGCAAGTCGCTGCAAGCAAGATGGTTGCGACGACATCAGCATCGACCTCATGGTCAACTGTCAGCGTGCGAGTCTCGAGCACGGGAGCGGCGAGCGGCGCATCAGGGCTGGCGACCTCTGGATTGTCGACTACGCGCGCCCGGTCCGCGTCGTCCGATCGCGCCACCGGGCGGCAGCGCTGATCCTGTCTCGCTCTCGTGTGGAAGACGTACTGGGGTCGGACCTGACGGCTCTTCCGGCCTTGCGTCCGAGCAGCAGCGGAATCTGGGCCTTGGTGCAGTCGCAGGTCAAAATGATCCTGGATGAAGCGCACAACCTGTCGGGTCATCAAAGGATTCTGGCCATGTCCGGTGCCGCCGACATGGCACTCGCGGCGCTGCAGTCCGAATGTCGGGGGAAGGTTGATGGCGAACGACTCGCGGATGGGTTTCACCGTGCCGCTCACCTCTTCATCGAGCGGGAATGCAGCGATCCGCATCTCACACCCGACAGCGTGGTCCTATCTCTGGGATGTTCGCGGGCGTCCCTCTATCGCGTTTTTCTCCGGCATGGAGAGAGTATCTCGGCTGCGATCTGGGAAGCACGCCTGAGCCGCGCCCTTCTTCTGCTAGGCTCGAGTAGCAATCGCCATCTGTCGATTGCAGAGATCGCATTTCGGTCAGGCTTTGTCGAACAGACGTCCTTCAGTCGCATGTTCAAGCGTCGGTTTTCCGTGACGCCCCGCGACGCGCGCGAGCACCGCGCACTGCACGCTCCGCGCGAGGATCATCGGAGCTCTTCGCAAGGGCAAGCAAAGATCGAGAACGTTGTGAGGACGACGTCAGGATTGAGACAGCGCTGAAGCTGCCTGATCTGGCGACATCCTCTCTGTCCAGCGACAATTCGAATGCTCTCCCGGCGAGAAGAGCCATCAGGCAAGCCTCATCCTGGCCATGCGAGCCTTGGGGGCCCAGTGGATCTGCACAATTTCCGGGCTGCGCTGCGCAAAACCTGACCCGTGCCGGGATCGGCCAAGATTGACGCTGCGGTATTATTTCGAATACAAATTCGAACTGCACAGAATTCTTCTGTTGATGCCCAAGAGGTCGTGATGAACCGCTCAGATCAGAATCGTCGTCAGTTCTTGCAGGCGGCGGTAGCCCTCGGCGCTTCGACAGCACTAAGCTCCGTTCCTGCGAGGGCCCAGAGCGGCGACGCCATGACCTACATGACGCCGTTCGGCTTCTTGATGGACTATGCCGAGACACTTTATGGCGCGGTCGGCGGCCAGTTCCAGAAACGCGGAATCACCCTCAACATTGAGGGAGGGCGCGGTTCAGCCATGGGCATCCAGCAATTGACGGCCGGCAACGTCCTGGTCTCTCGCACGGGCGGCACGGACCTTCTCAAGGCCTACGCCAAGGACCCGCAGCTGGTAGCCATCGCCAATGTTTATCCAAAAGACCTGTTCTGGGTCATCAGCCATGCCGATCAGCCGATCCGAAACATTGCGGATCTCGCGGGAAAGACGATCGGGGTGGTGTCGGTAGGCGGCGCAACCGAGAACCTTCTCGATATGATGCTCGCGAAAGCCGGAATCCCGAAGGCAGACGTAAAGCGCGAAGCCGTGGGCACCGCGCCAGCCGCCTTCGAGTTCATCAAGGCGGGACGGATCTCAGGTTACATCTCCACCAACCTGACCGTCTTTCTCCTGCAGCAGGCCAAGCAGCCCATCGAGGCCTGGAGCATTGACAAGGTGGCCCCAACGCCAGGCGATCTTTATGTGACGACCAAGAAGGCCATCACTGAACGTCCCGAGACGCTCGCCAAGTTCCTTCTTGGCGTCAATGACACGCTGGCCGCCCTCACCGCGTCGACCAATCTTACCGAAATTGTGGACGCAATGGCGACGCGCTTCGATCTCGCGGAGGCCAAGAGACCTGACCGCGGGATCCCCGCGCTGGAATTCGCAATGGCAAACTTTAGGTACGTGCACGGGACCAGAATGAAACCGGTCCCGGAGACATTCGAATCCGCCATTGACCTGATGACCAAAGCGGGGATCGTCAATGGCGTCAGCGACAAGAACTATCTCGACATGTCGATCTGGAACAAGGCGTTCGGCTAGAGAGATCCGCGCCACTGGCCGGCTGTCATAGGGACGACTCCTTCTCTTAGCTGATGAGCATCGTCATAATCCGCAAGACCGTGAAACCCTAGCGGCGCAGCGATTTCGATATTCTTCATGGCGGCCTCGAATCGATCAAGAATTTCCAGGCGCGCAGCGTCCCCGCCCCGCAAGACAGAATACGCGATAAAGGGGGGCAGGATGTCGAGACCTGCATACCGGAGCGCATTGTGAATAGGCCATAGGATGCGGTTGATATCGCCATGGCGTCCAGTCGGTTCATAGGCCGTTGCAGCGCCAGCGCATGTGAAGGACAAGAGAGCCCGCCTCCCCCGCAAGCCGCCCTTCTCGAACCAACGGCGTGCATCGCTGCGGGCCGAGACCTCGTGCGCAAAGCCACTTGAGAAAACACGCTCCATCCAACCTTTCAGAATCGCCGGTTGAGAATAGAGCCAGAGGGGAAATTGGAACAGAATCAGGTCGGCCCATATCAACTTCTGCTGCTCGGCCAGGATATCGGCGGCTGTGGAGCCTGAATGGTAGGCTTCCTCTTGCTCGAACGGAATCTGAAGCTGAACAGGGTTCGCGCGAGCCGGAAAATCATCTCCATCGATCGTGCACTTGAACTTCATCTCGTAGAGATCCGAGATCTTCACCTCATGCCCTGCCCTCTCGAAAGCCAGCAGAGCACGGTCCTTCATTGCGCCGTTGAACGATTTCGGCTCTGGATGCGCATAGACGATGAACACCTTCATGGCTTCGCCCAGCCCGTGCGAGGTGTCGTGTCGAGTGCGAGAGTCAGAACGTCCGGGCGCGAGTAATGCCCCGCACTGTCGACCAGAACTTTCGCTCGCAGGATGTCGTGGAGATCAATTTCAGCGATCACGAGCTTTTCCTCCGACCCGGTGTGCGGGCCAGCAATCGTAGCGCCACTTGGGCCGTAGATCGCCGATGACCCGCCGCCGGTCCCAAGCACATCCTGCGGTCCCATGATGGATTCCATGGCCTCAAGATACTGGTCTGTGACAGGGTTTTGAGCGACGATAACAAAGCATTGACCTGTGATCGCATGGGCGCGCATGAGCGTTTCGACGGTCAGATCGTATGTGCCGCCTCGTGCCTTGCTGCTTGCAAAGGTGGGCCAGCTTGCACAATGAATCTGAATTCGCTGGAGGATCAAAGCCTGGCGCGCCAGATTCATCATGTGCTCGTAGCAGATCAACCCGCCAACTCTTCCGACAGACGTGTCGAACACGGACAACGTTGATCCGTCGCCTTGGCCCCAGAGCATACGCTCCGCAAAGGTCGGCTGGAGTTTTCGGTGCTTGCCAAGCACCTCGCCGTTAGAGCCGATGAAGACCTGCGAGTTGTAGATTGTTCCGCCATCGCTTTCGCTGATGCCCATGACCACGTTGGTTCGGGCGCTTGCAGCAGCGGCACAAATGGGCGCGAGTCCGCCGTCCCTAAAGTCGATAGACTGAGCCGCGTACCTCACATGAATGTCGTGCTGTTCCGCCGGCGGATAAAGGTTGATCCAATAGGGAAAGCCCGGGATATAGGTCTCGGGAAAACAAAGAAGCTCGACCGCGCTGCGGCCAGCCTCTTCGATGAGATTGCATGCTTTGTCGATGCACGCCGCCTTGTCGAGAAGCACCGATGAGCTGTGCGCCGCCGCAATGATGTGCTTCGCCATCGAAGGCCCTTCCGCTGCAAGGCCGATCAGTCTTTCGACCGTCACTCGGACGCGTTGACATTTAAAGTTTGTCCTATCATTAATACATATAAGCTTTGACCGACGAAGCATTTCTTGGCATTCGCGACGATTTTTTTCAGGCAGGTTGATGGCAGTGGTTCGTGTCGATCCCGAAACCGACAAGGCGCCTGTCTCGGTGCAGCTGTCAGGGGTTTCAAAGACGTATCCGACGCGCGGAGCGCCGGTGCAGGCGCTTTCGCCAACTGATCTTTCGGTAAAGTCCGGCGAATTGGTCGTCCTGATCGGACCTTCCGGGTGTGGAAAGACGACCTTGCTTCGGCTGATCGCCGGGTTGATCAAGCCCACATCGGGCACGGTTGACATTGTTGGAACGAACTTGTGGCGCAACAACAGGCGCCAGGGTGACGCCGCCTCCGAGATGGGGGTGGTTTTTCAGGAAGCAAATCTGTTTCCGTGGTTGTCCATCGAGGAGAACGTGGCGCTCCCGCTCCAAATGCGTGGATCGGACAAAGCGGATCGATCGCGTCGTGTTCAGGCATTGCTCGACCTCGTCGGCATTGGCGGCTTCGGTCAGCGGTGGCCTCGGGAATTGTCTGGTGGCATGCGACAGCGCGCAGCCATCGCGCGCGCGCTATCGTATGATCCAGACATCCTATTGATGGACGAGCCTTTTGGCGCTCTCGACGCGATGACGCGCGACACGATGAACATCGAGTTGCAGCGCATCTGGATGGAAACGTCGAAATCCGTCATTCTGGTTACGCATTCTATCAGTGAGGCAGTGTTCCTTGCGGATCGGATCATCCTGTTGTCACCGCGACCGGGGCGTATCGATTCGAGCTACGACGTTCCCTTTTCCCGGCCGCGGACGACCGAGCTCCAATCAACCATCGAGTTTCAGACGATCGCATCCACGCTGCGGAAACGTCTTACGGAAATTTCGTGACCGAGGCTGTCCCCATGTCCGAACCAACTTCGCCAGACGGGCGGTCCAGCTTCCTAGACTCGAAGTGGCTGCCGTGGGTGACCACGCCCGTGCTGCTGCTCGCGATGATCGCTACGTGGCAAATCTATGTATCTCGGAGTGGGGTCTCTGCTTTCATCCTCCCGGCCCCCATGGCGGTTGCCCATGCGTGGATCGATCTGCTCGGCAGCGGCCGAGCATGGCACCACGTGCTGATGACGATTTACGCTACTCTCGCCGGCTTCGCGTGGGCGTTAGTGTTTGGAGTTGGTCTGGGGACCCTGATTGGGCGCATTCGCTGGCTTGAGGCAACACTCACACCATTCATCGTCGCGACTCAGGTAATTCCCAAAGTGGCCCTCGTTCCCCTCTTCATCGTCTGGTTCGGGTTTGGAATTACCAGCAAGGTCATCGTTGCGGCCGTGCTCGCCTTCTTCCCGATTCTGACCAATACAGTCCTGGGCGTGAAGTCGGTCGACGCGGGGCACCAGGATGTGATGACAAGTCTCAATGCGTCACGGTGGGAGATTTTCCGCCGATTGGAGCTTCCCAGTTCCATGCCTTACATCATCACCGGCATGGAGGTCGGCATCGTTCTTTCTCTGATTGGCGCGATTGTTGGCGAGTACCTCGGAGGCGCCAGCGGTTTGGGCTTCCTGCTCGTCTCACGCATGAATGCCTACGAAACCGACGGCCTGTTTGCCGTGATGATCCACATGACATTGCTGGGATTTGTCTTCTATTTTGGCATCGGGTTTCTGCGGCGGATGCTCATCCCTTGGCATCAATCTGCCAATATGTGATAAGCGGTCGCGATACGTTGTTTGCTGATCGTGCTGGAGTCTGATTGTCACATGGCCGGACCGCTCGGGCCCAATACCGACACCTCCAAGACCCATAAGCTGTATCTTACGCTTCGGCATTCGATCGTCACAGGTTCTCTCCCCGGAGGAGCCAAGTTTCCGAGCGAGCCTGATCTCGGAAGCCTTCATGGTGTCTCACGCGTGACCGTGCGGCGCGCGCTTGATCACCTCGAGCAGGAAGGTCTGGTTCGCCGCCAACCGGGGGCTGGAACATTCGTCGCCAATCGACCAGAGACCACGCCGTTCGTCGCCGACCTTGCCAATGCGCTGGCGAGCATCGGAGAGATGGGGCGGACCACGGAAGTTCGGTTGCTGTCCTTCGCTTTTGTATCCGCCTCCAACGCGATCGGGCAGGCATTGCTCATGAGCGAGGGAGAAACGTGTCAACGCTCCGTCCGGGTGCGGCTGATCGACGGAGAGCCATTCTCCTATCTGGTCACGCATGTGCCGAGCTCAATCGGAGAAACCTATTCCGAGGAGGAACTGGCATCGACACCGTTGCTGTTTCTGCTCGAACGCTCTGGCGTGCAAGCGCAGCGCGCACATCAGACAGTCAGCGCGACCATTGCGGCGCCGGAAGTCGCGCACGCACTCAACACCGATATTGGTTCGCCCCTGATATCATTGACACGCGTCGTCTTTGACCGGGACGGACGCGGTGTCGAGCACCTTCACGCTCTGTACCGGCCTGATCGCTACAGTTTGAAGATGGACCTCGTGCGATCCGGCAAAGCTGAGAAGCGACACTGGACTCCCAAGCGGCAGAGTCCGGCATAGCTGGCCGCGAAGTTGCTGCCAACAGAAACCGCGATGATTGTGCAGCCGGCACATGCTGATTTTGCACTTCGGCAGGCTGATCATGCTTTACGAAAAGTAAAGGCGCTGTCATATTAATAAGACAAAGTTGGGGTATCCGATGCTGAGCAAGGCAACAATGAACCGGTCTTGGCAGGGACAGTCGATGCCCCGGACGGCGTCAGGTCGGTCTTCTCTCGTTGAGCCGCTCCCCCATCACATCAGCTGTGACGCCGTTCATGTGGCTTTTCGTGCTGATCCGGAAATCATCGCGGCGTTTCTTCCACCGGGATTGGAACCGTTGGAGTCAGGCGAGGGCTGGGCCATGGTTGCCGAGATGGCAAAGGTCAGTCTCTCTGCTCCGGACCAGGCATGGAAGGACCCGGCGCGCTCTTCCTACAACGAAGGTGTTGTGGGGTTCTACTGCCGGTTTGGCGAGAAGATCGGGCGGTATACGGCGTTTGTTTGGGTCGATCGCGACTGGTCCATGGGCATGGGACCCATCTTCGGCTGGTCGAAGCGGCTTGCTCAGGTCGACCGTTCGCGATTGCAGGGGTGCAACCCGGCATTTTCGTCAATGGGTCCGGGCGCTGTTGCGGGAGGGACGGTCAGCCGCTACGGCACCTCCGTCCTGCGCCTTTCAGTCCATGTCCCGGAGGATGCGCAAGCCATTCAAGCGTTGCCTGGTCATGCTGCCAGTACATTTCTGCATCGCTACATCGCAAGCCCCAGCCCTGATGTCCCTGATATCGAGCAGCTTTTCGAGCTGACCCTCGACAACATGTCCATGTCCCCGGTCTGGCCCGGGCAAGGCGCCATCGCTTTTGGCCATGCGGATGACGAGGAACTGCGCGCACTGGGCGACGTGGATGTCACGGGCGGGTATCTCTATCAGCGTGGTTGGACGACGGCGCCCAAAGCTCGCCTCCTTTACGATTACGGTCCCGGTGCGAACCGTTGAGGCCTGCCTGCCGATCAACGATTAAAAAAGAGGGATATACATGAAGACCATCCACCGTCGACATCTGCTGCAGGGCTCGCTTGCACTGGCTGGATCCGCCGTGCTTTCCCCGGCATTGACGCGCCATGCATTGGCGCAAGCTCCTCAGAAAATCAGATATCTCACGCCGTTCGGTTTCATCTTTGGTTTCTCAGAAGTGCTTTACGGCCAGACGGGAGGCTTTTTTGCAAAGCAGGGCCTCGATGTTGACGTGGAAGGCGGACGTGGTTCTGCGATGGCCGTTCAGCAGGTCACTGCAGGCAACACCCTGATTTCACGGACGGGCGGAACAGACCTGATCAAGGCATATGCCAAGGACCCCTCCATTGTGGCTGTCGGTGAGTGCTACCAGAAGGACATCTTCTACATCATCAGCCATGCCGACAAGCCGATCAAATCGCCAATGGACATGGCCGGTAAGACCATTGGCATCGTGTCGAACGGAGGAGCGACTGAGAACCTTCTCGATATGATGCTCGTCAGCAAAAACGTGCCGATCGCTGATGTCCGCCGCGAAGTCGTTGGCAACGCGCCGACGGCTTTCGAGTTCATCAAGCTCGGCCGTATCGATGCCTTCATGGCGACCAATGACACGCTGTTTGCCCTGCAGACAGACAAACAACCCGTGAGTGCGTTCTCGGCCGACGAGTTCGCGCCTTCTCCGGGCCAGGTCTACATGGTTTCGAAGAAAGCGCTGGAGGCACAGACGGAAACCATCGCCAAGTTCATGCGCGGCGGTCACGCGGCCATCGGCGATATGATCGAAAAGCGAGCCAATCTTCTTCCTGTTATCGAGTCGATGACCAAGGTGTTCGATCTCTCCGAAGCCCGGCGCCCCGACAAGGGCGTGTCGATTCTCGCCAATGCCATCACGACGACTTTTGAGCCCCCATTCCGGGACAAGTTTGCGTCAAAGCCGGGTCCGTGGGAATCGGCCTATGACCTGATGGTCAAGGCGAAGATCATCACGCCATTGAACGACCGCGGCTTTTACAACGACAAGGCCCGGAGCCTGGCGTTCGGATAAATCGATGAGAACCCTTCTTCTTCTGATCGATCTGCAACGGGCTTTCTGCGACGAGAATGGGTCGACGGGTCTACAGGGGCGTGATGTGACGCCCCTGGCTGCCGCCGCGCAGGAATGCCAACGTCTGGCCGTGATCGCGCATGCGCACGACGTTCCCGTCGCCTGGACGCGCATGATGCTGAGGCCCGACTACTCTGATGGCGGGACGTTGCTCGCAATGCGACCCAATCTCGCTCGCATCGGTGCCCTCCGCGCGGGCACCCCGGACGTTGACCTGTCCGGTCTCGTGACGCCGGGTGAGAGTGATCTCATCATCGACAAGCCGCGCTACTCCAGCGTCTACGCCACATCGCTGGAGGCGCATCTGCGGGCAATGCGGATCGACCGCGTCGTGGTCGGCGGCGTGACGACATCCATGTGCGTCGAGACGACTGTTCGCGACCTCTCGCAGCGCGACTACGAGGTCATCGTTGCACAGGAAGCCTGCGCCGATTTCGACGACTCTCGCCATCAGGCTTCTCTCGAAGCGATGGCCTTTGGTTTTGCCCCGATTGCTCGAAAAGACGAAGCCGCGGCCGCACTCTTCCAAGACAGCTGGCGGCAAAACTAATCCCCATACACGGAGCTATGTGATCCATGCCACCGATCATCGACGTCTCGGTCAACTTCAAGCCGCACACACAGCTCAAGCTCTATGACGTCCTAGGGATCGATCGAGCCACCGCCAAAGGCGTCGACCCCGACGCCTACATTGCGGAGATGGACCGCAACGGTGTCGCCATGTCCGGCCTGATCGCAAACGTGGTTCAGGATGGCGTTCGGGGCGATCTGCTCGCGACCCATGTGGATGAGGTGTACCCTGTTTTGCAGAAGCATCCGGACCGCTTCTTCGGATGGGTCGGCATCAATCCGTTAGGTGGCCGAGAGACGTTGCGCTACATGGAATATGCCGTGAAAGAACTCGGCTTTATCGGCGTGCACGTCTATCCGCACTGGTTCGGCGTGCCCATCAACGATCGGACCTATTGGCCAATATACTCGAAATGTTGCGAGTTGAACGTCCCCATCACGATCCAGGTCGGACGACAGTCGCCGCGGTCCGGCGCTCGCCTGTGCGCGCGGCCGATCTGGCTGGATGAAGTGGCGTTCGAGTTTCCGGAACTGACCATTATCGGCCTCCACATTGGTGTTCCGTGGGACTCGGAGATGACCAGTGTCGTCTGGTCCTACGAGAATGTCTACATCATGGCAGATGCACATCCGCCCCGGTCTTGGTCAAGGCATATGGTCGACTTCATCGCACAGCGCGACTGGGGAAATCGCGATGGCATGGACCGCGTCATGTGGGGAACCGACTGGCCCGTTCAGAACCTTACCCAATCCATCGAGGAAGTTCGTGCACTCGATATCCCCGAGGAGGCGAAAGCCAAGATTCTCGGCACAAACGCAATCCGCATCCTGAAACTTCCCGTGTCGCTCGACAGCAAGGCAGGGTGACGAAGCCACCCCGCCTTTTGTTGAATCCCGATCAGCCCTGCGGGAGCTTGTAAATTCGAGCAGCGTTATCTCGGAAAAATTTCTGCTTCACGGAAGGTTTGAGGTTCAGGGCAGCAATCTCCCGAGTCGTTCGCTCAAAATCCAGCACAGGGAAGTCGGTTCCGAAGATGACTTTGTCCTGACCATAACTGTTGATGAAATCGACGAAGCTCTGCGGCCAGTATTTGGGGCTATGAGCGTCTGAACCGATAAAGACATTCGGATGCTTCCAGGCCATCGCGATCATCTCGTCCGTCCACGGAATGCCCACATGGATTCCAATGAGTCGCAGTTCTGGGAAATCACAAGCAATACCGTCCAGTGTGATCGGTCGGCCGACACTGCGGGTGCGATGCTCGGGAGCATAGATCATCGACTGGCCGACCTGCAATTGGTAGGGAATGTCGAGCTCGACGCATTTGGCGTAAAACGGGTAGTACTTGGCATCATCCGGCGGCAAGTCAAACCAGTGCGGATAGCAATGGGCTCCGATGAATCCGTCATCCTTGACCGCCCGCTCCAATGCCCTTACCCCATCCATGCCCTCGAACGGATCGATGCCTGCAAGCGCAGAAAACCGATCGGGATAGCGGGAAACAGCATTGGCAACGATCGAATAAGGAAGATGGTAGCACCCGGGCAGGCCCACACGGCCCGCTTTCGGGGCGATCAAAAAACCCCGCTCAATTCCCGCACGATCCATTCGTTCGATCATTGCCTCAAGAGAAATTCCGGACATCAGACCGCTATCGGCCTTCATCTTGCCGACGAAGAAGCCGGGCCCCCAATCGGGACGATGGGCCAAGGCCTCGGGCGTCCAAATATTTACCACCGCATCGATCATCTTCACGTCGGCCATGATGTCTTCCTTTTTCTGATGCGGTCACCGCATTTTATCCACGTCTTTGTCAAGGATCACCCAAAATGAATCTCGCGTCGGCTTTGATCACTCACGCTATGAGCCGCCCCGATCATCCAGCGATCGAGCAAGGCAACGTCATCACCTCCTATGCGCAGGCTGTAGAGATCATCGGTCGGCTTGCCGCTGTCCTGGGCGAACAAGGCATCAAGAAGGGCAACAGAGTGGGACTCTGTCTGTCCGACACTTCGGCGCATCTTCTGCTTCACTACGCAGTCGCCTGGCTGGGCGCCACGATCGTTCCCATCGATTTCCGCTGGAAGGCAACCGAGAAGGTCGCCGTGGTCAAGGCGTTTGGTTGCAAGATTGTCCTGATCGAGGCCGATGACGAGACCGCTCCCCTCATGCCGTCGCTGGTCTTCGATCCCAACTGGCAGAACGAAGAGCGGCCTGTGCCTGCGCCTGTTGACGAGGCGAACTTGCCGATTGTCCTGTCGCTGTCCTCCGGCACCACCGGTAGCCCTACTGGAGCCATGGTCACTCACGAGCAACTTTATGAGCGATTCATTTCGCAATGGGTTGGGATGGGATTCAACTCTTCGGATCGATACCTGCTTGCGACGCCACTCTATTTCGGTGGCGGCCGGTCCTTTGCCATGAGCATGCTCGCCGCTGGAGCGACCGTTCTGGTCCGCGCGACTGACCAGCGGGACGAGATTATCGCGATTGTCAACGAGCGCGATATTACCGCCCTGTTTTTGGTTCCGACTCAACTTGGCCGCTTGCTCGACGCCTGGGACGGCAACGGTATCGCCATGCCCAGCGTCAGATGTCTTGTGACGAGCGGTGCCGCCATTCAACCCGACGACCGCCGCCGCGTGATCGAGCGACTGACGCCGAATTTGACTGACTATTACGCAACCAGTGAAGGAGGCGGAATCGCGGTCCTGTTGCCGCATGAGCAGCTGACATTTCCGGACACCGTCGGACGCCCGGCATTCAGAGTTGAGATCCAGGTCGTGGACGACGAAGATCGGCCGCTGCGCGCTGGCGAAGTGGGGCGGCTGCGCTATCGAGGGCCCGGCGTGTCGACGCAGTTGGTCGATGGGCAAGGTCGATCGACGACCGCGGAAGAAGGTGGCTGGTTCTCGCCCGGCGACCTCGCGCAGATCACGCCGCGCGGCCATGTGCGCCTTGTCGGACGCATCAAGGATGTCGTGATCCGCGGTGGGGTCAATATCTATCCGGTCGAGGTCGAATCCGTGTTGAGCGGCCATCCCGAGGTCGTCGAAGTTTGCGTCTTCGGTATGCCCGATCGGGATCTTGGCGAAGTCGTCGCGGCTGCCGTGGTGAAGCGGGCCGGTGCGACCTGCAGCGAGGACGACTTGCGGGCGCATGTGAAGGAGCGGCTCGCTTCTTACAAGACGCCAAAGCTCATCACATTTGTCGAGGCGCTGCCTCGAAATCCCAGTGGCAAGGTTGTCCGCACCGCGCTGAAAGCGCTCCTTGGCGTTCCCGATGCTTAGTCTCATTTTCCGATCCCGCGCGGAAGGCTCCTGCGTTGCCCGAAACATGATTTTGAAAGACGGAAGTCCGCGCTGGAATGTTGACAATGGAAGTCTGCGCTCGAAACCGCATCGCCAACGCGTGCTTGAATACCCAGGCGTTGCGTGGACATCATGAGAGCCAGACTGTGAGGCGGAATCATAACTCTTCAACCCGCGATAATGTCTAAGAACTCTGAAGAGGGGGCTGTGGGACCTCTCAAACTTCGGCTGCCACACCCGCATCCCGCGCGAGGGCCACTCCAGCGCGTCTACGCGGTTTCTGCCACTTCGGACTTATCTTCATCTTCGTAGGATTTTCCAAGCGCCAGCAGAGCGTTTGTGCCGATGACATCGTTCAGGCCATCGAAATCAAACATGCTGTCACGAAATGCGGCGTTGCTCCCGGTCTTGATGAGCGACCGATAATAGTCCTGCGCCGTTCGCGCGATCGCCCGGACAACTCCGCCCGGAAAGATGATGATGCTGAAACCCTGCTGCCCCAATTCAGCGGCCGAATAAAGCGGCGTCTGTCCTCCTTCCACCATGTTGGCCAGAAGGGGGCGGACATCACCGAGAGCATCGACGATTGCCTTCAGCTGCTCGGCGGATTTTGGCGCTTCCACGAATAAGATATCGGCGCCCGCCTCGGCATAAAGATGCGCCCGCGCGATCGCAGCCTCGAGGCCCTCAATGGCTGCTGCATCGGTTCTGCCGATGATCAATGTTTCCTGGCTATGTCGCGCATCAACCGCTGCTCTGATTTTCCCGACCATCTCGGCTGCAGGAACAATCCTCTTTTCGGCAAGATGACCGCAGCGTTTCGGAAAGGTCTGGTCCTCCAATTGGATCACGTTCGCGCCGGCTCGTTCAAACACCCTGACTGTCCGCTGAACGTTGAGCGCATTCCCGTATCCGGTGTCGGCATCAACGATCATGGGCGTCTCGACGCGGTCGCGGATAAGCGCGATGACTTCTGCAACCTCGGAGACTGATACCAACCCCACATCAGGACGCGCGAGGCGCGTATAGGCGATGGCGGCCCCGGACAAGTAGAGCGCCTCCGCGCCAGCTTGAGTTGCAAGGCTGGCTGTAAGGGCATCACAGATACCCGGCGCGAGAATAGCACCGCGCGACAATCGGGCCGTGATTGTCGAGTCTCCGCGTCCGCTGTCTTCACGCGTCATTTTGAAATCCGTCCTGCGTGCCACGCCGGAGGGCCGGCTACCGAATTATTTGAGTGTCTGAGCGGGCAAGCTGGGGACGACAATCCCGCCACATTGTTTCCCACTGTAGGGCTGTATGATAGATGATACAAATCGTTCACGTCAAGCAACCGCGAGGGGTCTTGCAAGTGACATGTCCGCACGCCGTGCGGAGTCGCAATGAACAGCGGCGTGGCCCACCGCCGCCTTCTGCAGCATCCTCAGGAGCGGGCAACAGCATCAGTCTCTAGGACCCCTACGCCGGCACTCCCTTGCGTCACCTCGCCGTATCCAACGCGAGGGGCGCACGCTCCTTGACTAGATTGGTCAACCGAACGCAAATCGTGGCGCCTTGGTCGATTGCATGGTGTGATGCGATCGCAGCGCGCGTTGTCATTCTTCGCCTTTGGCTCGACGCCCGTCGGGTTCCAAACTAGGATACGATGATGAGGCGATTTGTTTTCAGTCTTTGCTTTGCCATAGTGAGCTGGCTACCAGCGCAAGCGACGGAGGCCGTGACGCCGTTGGATATCGAGGCCGCCTTCTGCGTCGGCGTGTTAGAGCAACGCGCACAAGGGCTGGACCTGTCCGACGCGGCGGCGCGGGCGCGGGAGGTCAACAGATCAAAGGCTCGTCAGGCGGCTCAGGCCTATCTTGAGCAGCGTGGGCATCGTCTGAACGGTAGCCTGTTCGGAAGCAGCAGGCCCGTCCGCATTGCGCGTCGCCGCGGTGCAAGTGCGGTGGAAGCATGCCGGGCCGCGCGACAGAGCATCGGCATGCAGAGCTGTCGTTCGCAATGTGCGAGAAATCTGACAGCATCCAATGTCACCTCCACTCCCGGCGCGCTTGCCGCCTGCCGTCAGGATTGCGCAGACCGCAGGAGGCCCCTCCTCGATCAATGCCAGAAAGTAGTCGCGTGCAGGAGTGTCCGTCAGCGGCTTCCCATGTGACCGACATGTGCTGGCAAGCGGGCTACTCCTGGACCTCGTCTTGGCGTGAAGCTTCACGATTCGCTCGAAAGCGCTCCGGCGCAGCACAACGTCACGCTTCGCCCTCCGGACTCCTGCCGAAATCTGCCTCGCTACCCTCCCCCGTCAGCGTACCGTTACCTGATCCTTCACGCGCTCGAAAGCCGAGCGGTTGAGGATCCGCTTCCGCATCAGATCCTCGGCAGAGCGATAGGGCCGCCCGCGCGTAATCGCCCGTCCAATCATGCCGCCACCCCGCAAGGCATTGAGTTGTTCGATCGAAGCAGAATTGAGATCGACCAAATCTGCCGAAGGTGACGCGGAGGCGTCTGCAGTGCCCGGTGTGGAGGCCGAAGCGACAACGGCTGGCTTAGGCTCTGCTGATGGCAGTGAAGGCCTTTCAGGCTGCGCCCTCGCGGGGATCCCTGGAGATTGTGTGGGGGCAAACGCACGAGCCGGCTCGGCGGAAAGCTGCGTTGCCAGCGGGACACGGGGGGGGGCAGTCAAGGGAGCCACGGGGTCCTTCTGGGCAGGCGATTTATCGGTCAACGGCCTTTCGACAGCGGCGGATGCAGACGCCACGGTGGCCCCCTCCCCGTCCCCCGCTGCGTCGCCGGGGGACGGAACTGGGGAAAGCGCCGGTCTAACGTGGGCTTTAGCGTCGAGCAGCGCGGGCGAGAGTGCGCTCAGGGCTGTTCCCTCTGGATCAGGGGAAGAAGCAGACTGAAGCCAGCCGACGAGAATGCCGAAAAGAGACACCAGAAACATCGCACGGAGCACCGAGCCGCCCAGTTGCCTGGCAGGGGATCGACCGCGTGGGAGGTGGCCAGCTTGCATCGTGCACTCGCCTAAGCATCGAATGAACTTGGCAGGTTTTAGACACGCGATGTGGCGCAGAAAAGGCAGAAGCCTGCACTCACACGGATACTTCCACGACTATGGAATAAAACGATACATCTTTCCGAACACGATCATGCCGAGTGTCAATCATCACTGAGTCGCACACACAATGACAGTCTAACAGAGCGCAATCTCGTTCACAGCGCCTCCAGAAGCGACGATTCCCGCGAGCGGACCAATTTGATCCCCTCATATCGGGGGACCCGGTCACTCACCGGAGCCACCCTACAGCTGTTGATTCCCAAGAGCGCGTGTCCCTAACGTGACAAGCCGTCCGGCAATCGTCAAAGCGGTCCACTACGGACCGGTTTTGCCGCGAAGCGAGTCTTTTGCCGTCAGCGCCCATGGCGCGACCGCTCCTGCGGAGGAATTTGTGGGAGCAGACGTCGTGACGAGACCGCACTAGCTCTTGCAAGCCGCCCAAATGACGGGGCCGTCCCCGTCGTGTGCGTTGGGCCCAAGGCAAGTTGCTGTCCCACCAGCAGCGAGCGACAGCGGATTTCATTCAGGCCGGAAGCCGCGAATAATGAGCCGGACATACTCGGTTGCAATTGTCTCAGCTGAATCGGGCCCATCAGCACGCCACCAGCGGGCCATCCAGTTCAGACAGGAAATGATGGCCCGGGCGCCCAGCTTGACATCCAGCTCACGGAACTCGCCACTCTCTATACCGTCGCGGATGATACCGCGCAGGATCTCCTCATAGGAATCGCGCATTCGCTGGACCCGCGCCTTCACGACCGGGTCGGCAAGCTCATTGTAGCCGAGCGCCGAGGCAAAGTAGAGCGGGGCATTCTCCGAGATATGCTGCGCATGCGCTTGTGCGAAGGCCTCGACGCGCTCGGATGAGGTGGTGCAGGCACCAAGGCGCTCACGAATGAGCCACAACAGGCGCTCCACCGATATGGTCACGACAGTGCTGTGGATCTCACGCTTGTCTGCGAAGAAATGATAAAGGGATGCTTGGGCAACGCCGACGGCCCGCGCGATGTCGCGGATTGACGTACCATCATACCCCTTGACAGCGAAAAGCTTCGCGGACTCGAGGATGATGTCCGACATGCGGGACCGATCGTCCAAGTCGATGGGGTGAAGTGCGGTGTCCATGCGCAGGCTCGTCGATCCGCCTTGAGGGTCCAGCGTGGGGCGCTCGCCAAGCGACGAACGAACGATCGGTACAATGGTGCGTAGCTCGGATTTCGGCATCCTGTCAATCCGATTAAACCGGATCGATGACCGGCATCCCAAGTAGTTAAAATGTATAAAGTGCTGTCCAACAAGCCTATTCGGTATTGACTTCGCATAACCTTCGATATGAATTCTCGCGTGGTTGTTATAAATTTTATTAAAACCTTTGTTGTTGAAACAATAGCGCTAGTCGTATCGAGTCTGCTTCTCAAGCGATTTCTCGAGAAAGGCTCAGACACGACGAACGCGATCCATAGGCACTTTTCGCTTGCCGAACGAGCGTTCGGTAGAATAGCCTCACCTAGGACTAGCATGGCCATAGAGGGGCGCGAAGGTGGGCATCGACGACAACCCAGCCGATTACGTCGCCAGACAGCGGCTCGATGGAAAGCTCTGTGCTGTTGTCGGCGCCGGCAACGGCATTGGGCGGGAAACAGCGATTGCTCTTCGCCAGGCCGGCGCCGATGTCGTCTGCCTTGATATCGACGAGGCGAAGGCCGGAGCGGTTGCGGCAGAAGTAGGCGGGAGAGCGATGACCGTCGATGCGACCCAGCGATCGGAGGTCGATGACGCGGTCGAGTGCATGGTCGAAGCCTACGGACGCCTTGACGCCGTTGTCGATATTGTCGGCGCCTCTTTCGGCAGCTCGCTGCTTGAGATCGACGAGGATCTGATTCGCCGCAACTTTGACCTCAATCTTTTTCAGGCGATGCACGTCACAAGAGCTGCTGCCGCCGCCATGGCAAAGACCGGTGGCGGCACCATCGTTCTCATCGGATCCTCGGCGGGCCTCTCGAGCCTGCCGAACCAGATCGTCTACGGATCAGCAAAGGCTGCCCTTCACCACTTTGTGCGCTGCGCAGCGTCGGAACTCGGGCATCTCGGTGTTCGCGTGAATGCCGTCGCGCCAGGCTACGTGCGGACAGAACGAATGGTGGCGCGCTTCGACATCGAGCAATGGGACGAACTATCGTCAAATATCCCCCTTCAACGTGCCGGCGAACTGGCGGAGATCGCTGGAGCAGCGCTGTTTCTGACGCAAGAACTATCCAGCTTTATCACCGGGCACGTCCTCGTCGCCGACGGCGGCATGCTCAATCCGCCGCGTGTCCTGCGCGCCTCATCAAGCCGCCAAATCGCCGGCCGCCTCAGCAACAATTGAAACCACACGACGAACCCCGTTAAGGAATGCCACGGGGCCAACGACGACGACGGCGGCAAAGACCGCCGAACAGGGAGACGTGATTTGCAAATGACCGGGCATGCCGTCATCGGGCGGGACGAATGGCTTGCGTACGATGTGGGTTTTGCGCCGCCGGAGACTCGCATATGAGAGTCTTTCCGGGCCCTCAGCCGTCTACCCTCTGGAACAGCCTTGACCAGCTGCGCTTGGAGCGACCGGACGATGTCGCCCTCGTTCATTCGACAGGCCGCCTGACCTATCGCCAACTTTGTGCTGAGGCCGAGGCTCTGGCCTGTGGGCTTCTCTCTCACGGTGCGCAGCCCGGCGACACGATCAGTTTTCAGATGCCAAACTGGTCCGAGACAGTGCTCATCGCCTTGGCTGCGATGCGTATTGGGGCGATCTGCAACCCCATCATCACGATCTATCGCGCAAAAGAGGTCTCGTTTATCCTCGAGAACGCGAGAGCGCGCTTCGTATTTGTGCCCGAGACCTATCGGGGCTTCCAGCACGCCGCGATGGTTTCCCCGTTGGCCGAGCAAGCCGGCGCGCGCTTGGTCGTCTGCCGAGGAAAGAACAGCGACGGGCTGACCTTCGACGGTCTTTTGCGCAACGGGTATCGCCTGCGCAATAGTGCTGAGTGGTCCGGCTTTGACGCCGTCAATCCAGCTAGTGACGCGCTCTACCTGTACACCTCCGGAACGGAAGGCAGACCAAAGGGAGTCCGCCATTCCCATGCGACGCTGTTGAGTGAAGCGGGCTCGGTGAGCTCGGCCACGCAGCTAAGCGCGCGCGATACGCTGTTTATGGGATCGCCGCTTACGCATATCACGGGATTCATGTATGCGATCGTCTTGGGGCCGTTCCTCGGAGCGAAGGTCTGTCTGCAAGACGTCTGGGAAATTCATGAAGCGGCCGCTCTCATCGACAGGGAGAGCTGCGCTTGGACGGTCGGCGCGACGCCGTTTCTGCAGGGGCTGCTCGACCCTGAACTCGCCCTGCAAATCCAAAGTCTGCGGATATTTCGCTGCGGCGGCGCCGACGTTCCACCGCAGCTCATCCGGCGCGCGCAGGAGCGAGGTATTCGCGCTATGCGGACCTATGGCTGCAGCGAGCACCCAACAATTTCCGGAGGGGTAGGCGACGATCCAGCCAAGGCGGCCACCACGGACGGCCGTGTCCATCCGCAGAACCAGGTACGCATCATCGACCTCGACGATGACAGCCATGTCCTGCCACCGGGTGAGGTGGGAGAGATTCAGACAAAGGGCGATGAGCTCTTTCTCGGCTATGTGGATGCCAGTCTGAACGAGAGGGCGTTCACAGGTGATGGCTGGTTTCGTACGGGCGACCTCGGCCGCCTGGATTCGGACCGCTACATCACTGTCGTTGGCCGGCGGAAGGACATCATCATCCGCAAGGGCGAGAACATCAGCGCGAAGGAGGTCGAAGATCTCATTCTCGATCTGCCTCACGTTCTCCAATGCGCCGTCGTCGGGGTTCCGGACGAGGAGCGTGGTGAGTTGATGGTGGCCGCCTGCGTACTCGCCTCAGGCACCAAACTCTCCCTCGGGGACATCACGGATCATCTCCAGAGGGCAGGCATCGCGCGTCAGAAGTTCCCCGAACGTCTCGAGACCATCGCCGAAATGCCGATGAACGCCGCGGGAAAAATCCTTAAATCCGAGTTGAGAGGAAGGTTCTCGACAACGCCCGCCATGAAATTCCAGCCATAGACAAATTCCAGCCATAGGGAAGAGACGATCATGGGCCCCTTCGATCTAACATATGTCCGTGTCGATATCGCCGATCTGGTGGCAACGGTGACAATGGACAATCCTCCGGTCAACGCACAGAACGACGAGAGTCAGGAAGAACTCATCTTCGCTTTCGATTGCCTCTCAGATCGGGACGACGTGCGTGTTATCGTGCTCACCGGCAAGGGGAAGGTGTTCTGCGCCGGCGTCGACATCAAAGCGCGGGCTGGAAAGCCTTGGGGAGAAGGCATGCGGCGCCGCAACCAGCGCTCCGCGCGCGAAAGCTACCACACCGTGAGGGAGTGCACGAAACCGGTGATAGGAGCGATCAACGGTGCCGCGCTCGGAGCCGGTCTCGCCATTGTCGCATCGTGCGATATTCTCCTTGCGTCCGAGAACGCATCGCTCGGGTTGCCGGAGGTCACTATCGGCATGATGGGGGGGTGCCGCCACGCCATGCAGCTTTTCGGCCGATCGAAGGTTCGCCGCATGATGCTAACGGGCGACCGGGTCGACGGTCGAGAGCTTCTCCGCCTGGGAGTTGTCGAGGATTGTCTGCCACCTGAGGAGTTGCTTCCGACCGCCATTGCAATGGCGAGGCGGATCGCAGCCTACAGTCCGCTGGCAACGCAACTCGCCAAGCAATCTCTCAACACCATCGAACAACTGAGTCTGCGCGATGGTTACCGCTATGAACAGGATATGACCTTGCAACTGGGTAAGAGCGACGACTCACGTGAGGCTATGACCGCTTTCCGAGAGAAACGCCCCCCGGTCTTTGTCGGGCGCTGAGCGCCTTATCTCTCCGCGTATTTCAGCAGATCGGTCGCATCCGGATGGATATTTTCTTCAGCAGCACCCAGAATGCTTACCGGCACCAAGTTCGCGACTGGCTTTCAGCGAACCTTCCGGACAACTGGAATCAGGCTGGACATTGGCCACGCCTTTCGGAAGCGCAGGAGCAGGACTTCCTGATCAACTGGGAGCGCCGCATTTACGCCGCCGGTTACTCCGGCATCTCGTGGCCGAAAGAGTACGGCGGTCAGGGACGGGATCATTTCGATGAACTGATCGTCAACGAGGAATTGGGAAGATCCGAAGCACCGGAAAGTATCAACACGATCGGCCGTGAACTCGTTGGCCCCATTCTCCTGAGCGCTGGTACGGAGGAACAGAAGCGCCACTACATTCCTCGTGTCCTTCAAATGGAAGACGTCTGGTGCCAAGGCTTCTCGGAACCGAATGCCGGTTCCGACCTTGCCGCCATCAAGACCCGAGCGGTGAAACGCGATGACGGAAGATGGGTGATCGATGGCCAGAAAATCTGGACGAGCTATGCGCATTTCGCCACCCACTGCATTCTTCTTGCACGAACGAATCTCGGGACTTCCGCCTATCGCGGGATGTCCCTGTTCATCGTTCGCATGGACACACCAGGCGTCGAGGTGAGGCCTATCAGGCACATCAACGGACAACCGCATTTCAACGAGGTCTTCCTGACAGGGGTCGTCGTCGAACCTGAGATGTTGATCGGTCCTGTGGATAGTGGCTGGATGGTAGCTGTCGAGGTCCTGGGATTCGAACGGGCGACGACGCGGCAGTACCGTCAGGCCCGTTTTCTCGAAGAGCTGCGGGTACTCGTCCAGCATGTGCGGGGCTCGGGGGAGTTGTCCCAAGCCCTCCAGGCGGAACTCGGCGATATTGCGTCGGAGCTGTCTATCATGCGCTACCACAATCTGCGCTTCGTCAGCCGCATATCCCAAGGCGGCAAGATCGGCGAGGAGGCAAGTCTCCTGAAGCTGCTGTGGAGCCAGATTCACCAGCGCATCGCACGCCTCGGGTTGGAAGTGCTCGGGTCTGAATTCGACGCCATATCGCCAATCGCCGAGCGCTTTCGGCGAATCTATTTCACGGCGCGCGGCGAGACGATCTACGCCGGGAGTTCTCAAATCCAGCGCAACATCATCGCCGAACGGGTTCTCGGCCTTCCCCGTGGCGAGAAGAGGACAACCACTTGAACTTTCAACATTCCGAAGAACAGCAGCGCTTCAGGGACAGTCTCAGGGCGGCTCTAAGCCGTGCAGGTGAGGACGGTGCTGTCGCAGCGCTTTCCGACCTTGGAGTTTTCGGCCTCACGGTCACCGAGGCATTCGGCGGCAGCGCTCTCGGCATGGTTGAGGGGGCAATCGTCCTCGAGGAAGCAGGGCGGAGCGGCCTTCGCTACCCGCTGGCCGAGACGTTGCTGGTAGCTGGAACAATCGTCTCCGATCAGCCCGAGACTGTGACGCAGATGCTCACGGGAGACCTGCCGGTGAGCGTTGCCGTGTCGGGGCGTCTGTCGCGCCACAGGCAGAGGCTCGCCGGCTCGCTGACGTTCGCTGATACCCGCGCGGCTGCGTTGTACGTGGCCTCGGTCGACGAGCATTCCCTGGCGTGTCTGAGCCAGACCATCACCGCACCAAGGATACCCCGTGCGGCGATCGAGCCCGACGAGCAGACGTTTTCCGTGGCGATCGACGTCGCAACAAGTGATGCTTGGGTCGTGACTCTCCCACACCATGAAAAGAGGCTCGCGATCTTGCGTTGCGCGGAGCTCCTGGGCGCGGCCGAACAATGCTTCGATCTCGCGATCCGCTACCTCAAGGACCGGACGCAGTTTGGGCAGGCGATCGGTGCCAACCAATCGTTGAAGCACCTCGCTGCGGACAATTTTCTGGCGCTCGAGAACGTGCGGGTCAGTGTCGATTATGCAGCCGCCATGATGGACGCGGCCAACGCGATGGTAGACGACGAGACGATGCGGCGCGAAGCCGATACGGCCGTGCACGTCATGCTCGCCTACGTGCCGCGAGCCACTCGAGAAATTGCCGAGGCTGCTATCCAGTTTCACGGGGGCATCGGCCTGACCTGGGAGTACCCGCTCAATCGTTATCTGCGACGCATTGTTCGCATCGGGACGATGCTCGGCGCGGTGGCGTTGCACCGCCATGCCCTCCTTGATCTAATGTGCCCAGAACAGGCCAATAGTTCGGCAATGGCCGACGCCCCGCAGGGATGGACGACCGCATGACTGCAAGCTACGAAGAAACCGACGACACCATCCGGCTATTCCTCGCTCATGAAACCCCTCAGGTCATCTTCGATGAGGGAAGCTGGAACGAGGGGCCATGCTACTTTCCCGCATCCCGGTCTCTCATATGGTCCGACATCCCCAACGACCGTCTCATGCGGTTCGACGAGATCTCCGGAACCGTGTGCATCTTCCGGTCACCGTCGAATCATTCCAATGGCAACACTGTCGACCGCGTGGGGCGGCTCCTCACCTGCGAGCATGGCACCAGGCGGGTCACGCGAACGGATTTCGACGGCAGTGTTCGGGTGCTTGCAGACACCATAGATCATCGCCGGTTCAACAGCCCGAACGACCTCGTGGTCAAGTCCGACGGCACGATCTGGTTTTCCGACCCGACCTACGGCATCGACGGCGACTATTTTGGCAATCGAGCGACAAGAGAACAGGACGGCGCTCACGTCTACCGGCTCGATCCTGATACGGGACGTCTGGATCGAGTGATCGAGACGATGCACCAGCCCAACGGATTGGCCTTCTCGGCAGACGAGACCCAGCTCCTCGTCGTCGATTCCGCGCGGACGTCAGGGCCTGATCTGCCGGCACATATCCGCCGCTTCGAGATCGGCGCGAATGGAAGGCCGGTCGATCGGGGCGTGTTGATAGAAGCGACCGCCGGTCTCTTTGACGGGATCCGCCTGGACGACGCTGACCGGATCTGGGCCGGCGCGGGTGACGGCGTTCACTGCTATGACGCGGACGGCCGCATGCTCGGCAAGATTCTCACAGGTGCCCCGGTGATCAATCTCTGCTTCGGTGGACCCAAACGCAACGTTCTTTACATGTGCACCCCGCGCACCGTTCTACGCGTCCCTGTGCGCGCCCGTGGCCAGGATCCCTTTAGGACTGGATTGTCATCATGAGCGCGGCCAGCCAATGGATGCCCGAAGGGGGGCCGCTTCCCACGCCGGCAGAGCGCCTACGCGGGCGATCGGTTCTTGTGACTGGTGCGGCGCAAGGGATCGGTCGGGCGATCGCCTGCCTTTTCGCCGCCGAGGGCGCGAAAATTGCGCTGCTCGACTGTAATGAGGCTGCCCTCGCGGAGGTGGCGGAAGAAACCGGCGGCGTCGCCGTCCGCTGCGACCTGCGCTATCCCGATGAGATCGTCGCGGCCATCGCCGACGTGATACACCGGACGGGCGGTTTAGACGGCTTGGTCAATGCGGCGGGGGTTCACGCCGCGGGCTCGATCACAGACACGACGCTGGAGAAGTGGCGGGAGGTCATGGCCGTCAACCTCGACGCGCCATTTCTGCTCTGCCGGGAGGTTCTGCCGCACCTGCGCGCGGCAGGGGCCGCCACGATCGTCAATATCTCGTCGGGCGTGGGATTGTCCCCCTTTGCCGAAAGGGCTGCCTATGCCACATCCAAAGGTGGCCTCATCACGTTGGGCAAGGTGCTGGCCATGGAGCTAGCGCCCAGGATCCGCGTCAACACCATCTGTCCGGGGCTGATCGATACTCCGATGGTGGCGGCGCTTCCGCTTCACAACAGCAACCCGGACTTGTTGAAGCGATACGCGCTCCAGCGGCTCGGGCGAGATGTGGAGGTTGCACAAGCAGCCTTGTTTCTCAGCTCGACCGCGTCGTCCTTCGTCACCGGCATTACCATGGCGGTCGATGGTGGCCGCACATTCCATTGAGAGCGCACGCTGCCAGCGGACAGGAGAGGGTTGAAGACCATCGTCGGTTCCGCACCAACGGCTCTAGTCGGATACGTCACGGGAGGTTCGAACATGAACAGGCATATTGCTGGCCAGGTTGATGAAGCCAACCAGCCCGGCGCCATCGCCGAACGGTGGCTCGCGGATTTCAGCAGGGCGCTAGATACGGGAGACCTTGAGGCGCTCGCAGACCTCTTCATCGAGGACGCCTACTGGCGGGATCTGCTGGCATGCCAGTGGGATTTCAGGTCCATCAAGGGGCGTGAGCTGATCTGCGCGCGCCTCGTCAACGAGGCCTCGCAGTCGGGCTTGCGTGAATTCGCAGTGGATCACCGCTATTCTCCTCCGCATTGGGAAACCCGCGCTGGCAAGCGGGTCATAGAAGTCATCGTCGCCTTCTCGACAGGTATCGGAACAGGTAACGGAGTTGTCCGGCTTGAGCCTGTCGAAGGCGGGCAACGCCCGTACCGAGCCATGGGACTAATGACTTCGCTCCAAGGTCTGAACGGATACCCCGAAGCCGTCGACGACAACCGCCGCGAGCGGGTCGCTGTCCGAAATCCGGGCGAGAACTGGATCGATCAGATCGAGCGATCCGGACGCTTTGACGGGGAAGAGCCGGAAGTGATGGTGGTCGGGGCTGGACATTCCGGCCTGATGATCGCCGCGCGGCTGCAAGCGATGGGCGTTCGGACCCTGGTCGTGGAAAAGTCGCCGCGGGTCGGCGACATCTGGCGAAACCGGTATCACACGCTGCAATTGCACAACGAGATTTTCACGATCGACTTTCCCTACACATCCTTTCCACGCAACTGGCCGGTCTACCTGCCCAAGGATATGTATGCCGCGTGGCTCGAATTCTACGCCACGGCGATGGAGCTCGCGGTCTGGACATCGGTGGGATTTGCCGGCGCCACCTACGACGAGGACGATGGACGATGGACAGCGCAGCTGACGATGGCTGATGGCTCCACCCGACCGATTCGGCCTCGACATATCGTGCTGGCAACCGGTGGCGTTTCAGGCCGCAAGTTCTATCCCAAATTGCCAGGGCTTCAATCCTTCGCCGGCACGGTTGCGCATTCGGCAGACGTGCGCCCAACTGACGAGTATCGCGGCCGGAAAGCTATTGTCGTTGGCACCAGCACGAGCGGTCATGACGTGGCGCTCGAACTGCATCAGCGTGGCTGCGACGTGACAATGGTTCAGCGCGGTCCGACCAATGTCATCAGCATCGAGCCCGCCAACACGATCTATGCCTTGTACAAGGAGGGGCGGTCGATCGACGAGGTCGATATTGTGTCGATCGCGAGTGACCTGCCGACAACTATGTATGCCTTTCGCGAATTCGCGCGTCGGGGGGAACGCCACGACAGTGACTTACTAGAGGGACTTCGGAAGGTCGGGTTCCGACTCGACCCAGGCTATATGGAAGGTGGATACTTCGCCAATTATCTCAATCGTGGCGGCGGGTATTATATTGACGTCGGCGCGTCTCCGCATCTCGTCGATGGTCGCATCAAGCTGGCGCAGAACGACGAGGTTGAGCGATATGAGGCCAACGGGGCGCGTTTGCGGGACGGATCGCTGATCGAGGCTGATATCGTTGTCCTGGCAACCGGCTACCTGAACCAAGAGGCTGACATCGACGCGTACTTTGGCCCGGCGATCGCTAAGCGCGTCGGCAAGGTCTGGGGTTGGGATGAGGCCGGAGAGTTGCGTCGGGCCTGGCGCCCGACGGGACAGCGGGGCCTGTGGCTCCAGCTAGGCGGCGTTCCGCAGTCTCGTACGTACTCAAAGTTGCTCGCCCTACAGATCGTGGCTGAACTTCGCGGGATCAAAGACTGCTGATCCCAACATCGGCGAAAGAGAGTTGCGGATAACAACATGCTTCTCCCCAAGCTCATGACAAAAATCTGTCGAAATAGAACCACAAGATCAATGCAGACCGGAAAGGCAGAAGTCTCGCAAACTTGATATCGTATCGGCCGCTGGAGGAAAGAGTGGCGATAAGGCGCGTGTATTTTATGCCTTTTCGCGTTTGACGAGCCGGATCATCATCGATCTATTTGGAACTTGATCGAACCAGGCTCCGGTGATGTTGGTGAATTTATTTACTGTGAGGGTTGCACTCATCTCGACAGTGTCATCGTTCAGTCTCCTCGGACTGCCCGATGAGGCAGCAGCGGGGTGCGCTCCGTCGGCGACCAATGGCGACGACATGATCGTCTGTAACATTTTGATTGTTCCCGACCCGGTTTTGCCGCCCGTCGACCTGCTGAGCGGAAATGACCAGGTCAGGGTCGAGAGTGGAACCTATAGCGGTGGCATTACCGGAGGTGCGGGCACGAAAGTTGTGGCATTCCTTGGCGGAACGATCGCGAACTACACCAACACGGTGGGCACATCGGCGATCGTTTTCGAAACCGGAAGTACAAGCAACCTCGTCGACGGAATCAGGACGGGAGCAGGCGCGGACAGCCTGACGGTTAGGGCGGGGAGCATCGGCGGCGCTGTCAATCAGGGCGACGGCGCCGACACCTTTCTCATCTCTGGCGGAACGGTGAGCGGCGTCGTTTCGCAGGGAAACGGAATCGACACGTTCACGATGACCGCGGGCCAAATCCAATCCCTGGCGCAAGGCGACAACCGCGATATCTTTCTCATGACAGGGGGTACGATCCTCGGGTTCTTCGAGGACGGCGATGTCGCAACCATGAGCGGCGGTACGATAGGTCGCGTCGATATGAAGCTCGACAATAACATCTTCAATCTCTCAGACGGCGCGATCCGAGGAAACCTCGTCACGGGCTTTGGAAATGACATTATCACCATGTCGGGCGGCAGTGTCGGCGGCAATATCAGCGTCAGTGGCGGCGCGGATGTCGTGACGATCACGGGCGGGAGCGTGGGCGGGGACGTGCGCTTGAGTACGGGGACCGATGTCTTCACCTGGTCAGGCGGCGGTGCAATTGAGGGAGTGGTCGATCTTGGGCCTGATGATGATCGGGCGATCCTGCGCGACCTGACATCCGTTAATCTTGCCGCCACCGATCTCATCGATGGTGGGCAGGGCGACGACACGATCTTTCTCGGCGGAATCCTTCGATCGTTCCTGAATGCAAGCATTGTGGCAAATTTTGAAACGCTCATAAAGGACGGTAGCGGAACCTGGAGCCTGTCGGGGTCTTTGCGCGACATCGCGAGGGCAGAGGTGCGGGAAGGCACGCTGATTCTCACCGGCGACAATAGCGCCTATCCTGGCCAGATGATCGTGCGAAGCCCAGGGACGCTCGAAGGTCGCGCTCAAACCTTGACGCTGCAGGTCGCGAATGCCGGCCTCGTGAGATTCAACCAGCCGGATTTCGGCATCTACAACGGCCAGATTTCCGGTGCCGGCGCAGTGGAGAAAACCGGAACTGGAACGACTGTCTTTACAACTGATCAAACCTACACGGGCGGCACCACAATCACGGAAGGCACGTTGCGTCTTGGCAACGGGTCGCCCTCGGGAATGATCGCGGAAAATGTCGTGACGGACGGCACGCTTAGCTTTGCAAGGCCTGACATCGTCTCCTTTCCCGGAGTGATTTCGGGCAGCGGCAATCTCTCGCAGATTGGGACCGGGACTGTCATCCTGACCTCCGACAACACCTATAGCGGTGGAACATTGGTCCAGCGTGGAACGCTCGCAGTGGGTGGACCGAGTTCGCGGAGTGCAGCTTTGTCAGGTGGCGGATCTGTGCTGATTGCCTCTAACGCAACCTTGGGCGGCTATGGATCGATTACCGGCCCCGTGACGAATAACGGGACGCTGGCGGTCGCCGATGCGCTTGTCGCATTTGCCAGCAACCCGGGGGGCGATTTTACCATCAATGGCACGCTCTCCAATGGAAACCTTGTCCAGATCGGCGGAGCCAAGACCGGCAACCGGCTTCTTGTCGACGGCTATGTCGGCAACAACGGCATCATCGGGCTCAACACGTTTCTCGGTACAGATGACTCTCCTTCTGACAGGCTGGTCGTTCGCGGCGGATCAGCCACCGGATCGACCACGCTCGCGATCAGTAATCTGGGAGGACCGGGCGCGCAGACCAATGGCAACGGGATTCTCGTCGTGGACGCGGTGGCCGGGGCCCGCACCGATCAGCGCGCATTTTCCCTATCAGGCCCTGTCGCGGCCGGAGCCTACGAGTATTTTCTGTTTCGCGGTGGCGTCACTCGCGGCGCCAATGACAATTGGTACTTGCGGAATACAGTGGTGGCGCCTCCCCCTGCAGTTCCCGGGGAGCCACCTCTTCCGCCGCCGACGCCCGCACCGGACTCACCACCCTTGCCATCGCCATCGCCGGGTTCTCAACCCGTCCCGCTGTTCCGCGTGGAAGTCCCCGTCTACAGCGTCGTACCAGTTATGGCGCGAGAGCTGGTGCTCTCGTCACTCGGGACATTTCACGAGCGGCAGGGCGATCAGACGATCCTGAATGGTCAAGGTACCGTGCGCGTTGGTTGGGGGCGAATTATCGGCGAGAGCCGGAGACAGGATTGGAGCGGCCCTGCCGCACCCAAGTTCGACGGGAATATTTGGGGACTTCAAACCGGCCTCGATCTTTACGGCGTCGACCATCCGGACGGGGCGCGTGACAAGTTCGGGGCGTTCTTCGGTTACGCGCGCGCTCATGGCGAAGTCTCGGGATTTGCCCTCGGCAGTCCAAGCCTGCCGGTCGGAAGTCTTGAAACCGAAAGCTACAGCGTCGGCGCCTACTGGACCCACCTAGGCGCATCAGGCTGGTACGTGGACACCGTCCTGATGGGATCTCGGATGTCCGCGGATCCCCGCTCACTCCGGGGGGTGAACGTCGAACTCGAGGGGCGCGCCCTCACAGCGTCCGTCGAAGCAGGCTACCCGATGACGCTCGGCGGGGGGATCATCGTCGAGCCGCAGGCACAGATTATCTGGCAGTCCGCTTCCTTCGACAGCGCGCGCGATCCCTATTCCACCATCGCCATCGACCCCGGGAGTGGAGTCAAAGCGCGCCTTGGGGCACGCATCAAAGGTTCGTTCGCGAGCGGCGAAATGGTAGTCGAGCCCTACTTGAAAGCCAATTTTTGGCACGACTTCGCTGCCAAGAGCCTTATTGGCTTCGACCCTGCCACTGCCTTGCCGGTGAGAACGGAGGGATCGAGCCTCGAGATCGGCGGTGGCGCGGTTGCCAAACTCAGCTCCCACCTCAGTATCTGGGCCACCGGATCCTACACGGCAGGCTTGGGCGATGACCGTCTCCAATCGGTCAGGGGGGATCTCGGACTCAGGGTGACCTGGTAAGGCTCGAGGACGATCTTGACACTGCAGATGACCGACAGGAACGGAGGTTCAGAGAATACAAACGGAATCAAGGTCAGCCATGGCATTGGAACGCTGCACTTTTCAGTCGGCCAGCCATGAATGCGCGTAGCCATCGTGGCAGGCACTGGTCGAAATCCGTGGGAATGTCGAAAAAACGTGCCGATCAAGCACAGTCAGACGACGATCCGCCACCGACGCACCAGAACAGGTATACATCGCCACCCTGCTTCTCGGGCATTCGTCGCGAAAGATAACCGAGCGGCACTACAATCGGGCCTCTTCCATCTCCGCAGGTAGGCGCCTCAGTTGATGCGGTGTCGACAGAGATTGATCGCCGCCGTTTTTACGCGTCAGGCAGATGCAACTCGAGGTGAATTACGCGTACAAATTGTTAAGCTTAGCTTGCGCTTTCAGACGCTGGGCGGCGATTTGACGACCTCCTGCTGCATCACACGAAGAAATGCGCGTCCGATACGCGAAAGCTCAATGTGGCGTGCGTGAATGACACGCGGCACCACCGTGATTTCAGGTACGAATCGACGGAGCACGGCTTTTGGAAAGATCTCCGCGACGCCCATCGGCTCAACCACAGCAATACCACAGCCCTTCATAGCCAGCGCGCACGCGCTGACCGTAAAGTTGCTACCAATCATCACATTCTTATCAAGATCAACGGTTCGAAAAGACTCTCCGAGCAATTCGTGGATTGGTTCGCTATGGATGTTGGTGATGATGACCTCCTGGGCCAAATCGCTAGGTTTGATTTCGGTCTGATTTGCCAACCGATGTCCAGGCGCCATCACGCAGACCAACGAGGTCTCAAACAGCGGTGTCGTCAAGATTCCTGCGTGGTCCCCAGGCGTAAAAATAACGCCCAAATCGATCTGCCCGCTGCTCGCAAGATCAAGAATTTCTTTTGTTTTCGTAACTTGCAGCCAGATCCGCACTCTCGGCCGCTCGCGTCGGAATCTTGCGATCGCATCGGCAACGAAACTGCAGGAGAGCGTAGGTGTGCACGCAAGTGTCAACACACCAGCCTTCGACTCCTTCAAGTCGCGGGCGTACTTCTCAACAACACCAACGGAATGAAACACTTTTTCAATCTCACGAAGAAGATTGAGGGCCTCCGGGGTCGGCTGGACTCGTCCTTTACCTCTCAGGAATAGGACGAAGCCGACGAGATCCTCCATGCGCTGGATCGATTTAGACACGGCGGGCTGCGACATCTGCAACTGCTGACCAGCTGCGGTGAGACTGCCGGACAGCACCACAGACCGAAAAACTTCTAGTTGGCGCAGGGTGAACATAATTCCCCATAACCTATAGTTATGAAGATTGTATCAATTAGTGCTCGACGTAGCGGCAATCTCCGCACAGCATTTAGGCAGCATTGCCGTGCAGCGGCGCTACGTGATGGGGCGAATGGAGAAGGGCTTTAGTTTGTGGCTCTGGCCAATCTTTCCAGGGAGTGATGAATGGCAAGATTTTCGACGCGAGCAATAGAGTTTCACAGCAGCTTCGTGTGGAACTTCGACTGGATCCGCCAAGGCCTGGAGTTTGCGCGCCGGCACGATATGACTTCGCTTATCCTTCACCGCAACGACATCGTCGACATGGTGGTATATCCAGGTAAGCTCTTCGGTGCTTCCGAACGAGCACAAAATATCTTCGAGCGTTATCGAGATATTTATCCTGAGCTCTACAAATACACTCCTACCCGTCGTAGCGGTCCATATCAGCGCCGCGACTATCTTCGCCGCGTCATTGATCTAGCGGGCCGGTATGGCATTGATGTGTGGTTTCAAAACAAGGAGCTATCCTTCCCTGACATCCTTCTCGAGCTTAATCCTCAGCTTGTGAAGGATGGAACCCTGTGCCCGAACGATCCGTTTTGGTGGGACTTCGTCGACACGAAATACACTGAGTTGTTTCAAGATTTCCCTGAGGTAGCTGGCATCATCACTGCGCCCGGGACTGGTGAGAGCCGGCTCGCGATCTCTTCCAACCGCTGCACATGTGAAGCGTGCATGAAAAGTACCCCTCAGTCTTGGTATCGCAATCTGATCATGGCCATGCACGCGCCGATCCGCGCGGCGGGGCGAGAGCTGGTCGTGCGCGACTTCGTCTTCGAGAAGAAAACGCAAACTGAGTTGGCTGAGACAATCGCCGATTTACCAGAAGACATCATCGTCAGCCTCAAGAACACGCCACACGACTACTATCCGACCTTCCCCGACAACCCACGCATCGGCGATGTTGGCAATCATCGGCAATGGGTCGAGTTCGACACTATGGGCCAATATTTCGGTTGGGGTATTGGGCCCGCCATCATCATTGACGACTATCGTAAGCGCATGGCGACCGCTTTGCGTCACGGCGTCGAGGGTGTCATTCTGCGCACCGATTGGGAAAGCCTGGACGGACACTCATGCTTTCACACGCCTAACCGATTAAATCTTCACGCTGCTGCGGCGTTGGCAGTTGATGAATCCGTTACTGATCGGGCGATCCACCGGGAATGGCTGACCGAGACCGGGATGACGATGCTAGGCGCGAACGACCTTGACGTTGATGCAGCGGCTGACTGGAGCGCCCGCCTCTTCGGACGGTCTTGGGACATCGTTGCGAAGAGCCTTTTTGTGAATGACTGCGTCTTCTCCGACTCGAGCAACTACCCGGTCAGCCTTGATCACGCTTGGTGGCTGGCCGAAAAGAAAAACAGCCTGAAGGACTGGGATCCGTCAAAGGAAAATGCGCTCGAGATCACGGAACCCAACCTCCGTGCTATCTTAGCCGACAAGGACGAGGCGGTGAGGCTCGTAGAGTTGCAACCGCTGCTGGCTCGCAAGAGACCCGCCGCGCTGACCGAGGCAGCCCACACGGATCTTGTCGGCCGTATGGAAACTTTCAGGCTGTATGTAGCAGGATGGCGCGCAGCGGTTCAGGCCTGCATCTTCACAAAATTCCTGCTGGATCGCCCGGATGACGATGATGCCTTCGCTCAGGAAGTGCGGTCGCGCGTCGGTGGCGCTTTCGATCTGTTGCGCACCCTGGCGGAGGAGATGAAGGCTTATGCCCTCGCAACCGACCAGCACTTCGCGGCCTACAACATGCTCGGCTGGGAACGTTTACTGACTCTCCACGACGATCTTGCGGGGCGTCTCTCGAAGATGCCCCAAACTTCCAAACGGCCGGCGATTGTGGAGTGAAGCGTTTGAATGATGCCTATCGCTCGCAGCCCTCCGCCCCAACCATGCAGATCTTGGTAGCGCTCACTTTGCTCGCCGGCTGCTCGCTTTATCTTTACGCCGCGATGGGATTCTCCTTTGGTGTCTGGAGCAGTCCAAAGGCCGGTTTCATACCAAGGATAGCCGGATGCCTTGGTGTGACGTTAGCCGCTTGCAATGTTGCGCGTGTTTGGTGGACCGCAAAGCCGGGGCCGGTCGATCTCGGCCTTTCGCCGCGGCGCGCGTTCGCTTTTCTTGGTGTTCTGGTGGCTTACGTCGCGCTGTTGGGCAAGCTTGGGTTTCTCCCTGTCACTTTCGCCGCAACACTTGCTCTGCTGCTCGTTAGCAGAGGCAGGAGGGGTCTTGTGATGACACTGACGATCGCAGGCGCCTTTTCGGTTGGCATTTGGCTGCTCTTTGGTAGCATTTTGAATCTGCCTCTGCCATGACCTCGCTCGACGGGCTATTGCAAGGCTTCCAACTCGCTGCCACGCCCACCAACCTAGTTGCGGCAGGCATAGGCGTGCTTCTCGGCACCTTCGCGGGCATGCTGCCTGGCCTTGGAATCTCTGGTACAATCGCTTTGCTAATTCCGATCAGCTTCGGACTCGATCCCCTTACGGCGCTCGTAATTTTTGGAGGCATCTACTACGGCGCGGCCTTCGGCGGCTCGACTACCGCGATCCTTCTCAACGTGCCGGGTGAAGGAGCATCAGTCGTCACGTGCGTCGAGGGTTACGCAATGGCCCGGCGCGGGCGCGCTGGCGCCGCGCTTTCAGTAGCTGCCATCGGTTCATTCTTCGCCGGTATACTAGGCCTCGCGGGACTCGTACTATTCGCACCGACCATCGCGGGGTGGGCACTCGCCTTCGGCCCGCAGGAGTATTTCTGCGTCGCGGTTTTAGCGCTGGTAGTGCTCTCTGGCATTAGCGGGCAGTCGATGATTCAGTCGAGTTTGATGGTCGTGATAGGCATCATGCTGGCTTCTATCGGCATCGACCCAATGACTGGAGTCGAGAGGTTCACAATGTCGACTGACATTCTGGCCGACGGGATCTCGTTTATCATCGTGGTAATGGGCGTGTATGGGATGGCTGAAGTGCTGCAGACCGCTGCGGACGGAGATTGCGCAGTCGCGCCGCCGCGCATCGCCTTCCGCGACCTCTATCCGACCCGCGAAGAACTCAGCCGTTCAATTCCCGCCATCGGCCGCGGCAGCATCATCGGTCTCTTGATCGGGCTGGTGCCTGGGCCGTCTGGCACGATCTCGACCTTCTTATCCTACGCGGTTGAGAAGCGTTTCAGCCGAGGACGCAAGCAGTTCGGATCTGGCGCAATAGAAGGGGTTGCTGGCCCAGAAGCTGCCAATAATGGCGCCGATACCTCGACCTTGATTCCGCTGTTGTCGCTTGGTCTCCCCTTCAACGCCGGCGCTGCGCTGCTGCTTAGCGGCTTCCTCATCCACGGCATCACGCCGGGCCCTGACCTCGTCAATACACGCCCAGATCTATTCTGGGGTCTCGTAGCGAGTCTGTTCATCGGCAACGTCATGCTGCTGGTCATCAATCTTCCTTTCGTAGGCTTCTTTGCGTCCGTGCTACGCATCCCACTTGGGATATTGATGCCGCTAGTCGCTGTGATCGTATTGAGCGGCACTTATTTCATGAACAACAACCTGTCTGACCTCTGGCTCGTGATCGCATTCGGCTTGTTCGGCTGGCTTCTAAAGGGGACCGGTTACAGCGTAGCGCCGTTAATCATCGGCTTGTTCCTTGGTCCTCTCATCGAGAGGGGCTTCATCCAGTCGATGGTACTTGCCGACGGCAGCCTGATCACGCTGATGGCTCGACCTTTCAGCGGCGTCATGCTGGGAGCGGCGGCACTGTTCATTGTTGTCCGCGGCAGCGTCGAGATACGGCGCCGCTTCGGCAGCAAGTCTCTTGGAGTCGGCTCGCAAACCTTATGACAGCCTATCATTTGCGACAACAAATCAGCATTAGGGAGAGAAACATGACATACCTAGCGTCAACTCGTCGCGCCGCGTTTTCCGCTATCTTTGGCGCCTCGTTTTTTGCGGCACTGCCAGCCACCGCTCAGGACTTTCCGCAGCGCCCGATCCGGGTCATCGTTCCATGCCCCGCTGGCGGCGCGACCGATATTATGGCGCGCATACTGACGAAGGCCGTGGGCGCGCGTCTTGGAAAGCCTCTTATTATCGAGAACAAGCCCGGCGCAGGTACCATGACCGGCCTCAACGAGCTCGTGAGCGCCCGCCCGGACGGGTACACCATCGGGATGGTGACGAGTACAATGGTACTGCAGCCGCTCTATGGCAGCTCGCGCCACGAGTACCCAACTGCTTTGCAGCCGATCGCGCAGGTCACGGTCACCCCGCCCGTTCTCGTCACTGGAGCCGATACTCAATGGAAGACAGCGAGGGAACTCGTCGACTTCGCTAAGGCTAATCCCAAGAGTATCAAGTATGGTATCACTGGGTTCGGCAATTCCTCTCATATTGGACCGACGCAGCTGGCCCGTGCAGCTGGCATAGAGATCGAGGCGGTGTCTTTTGATGGGGGGGGCGTGCTGTTGACGGCGTTGCTCGGCGGCCACATCGCAGTGTCTGCAGGAAGTACCGTCGACTACAAGCCACATATCGAGGCCGGTAAGCTGCGCCCGCTGCTCAACTTCGGGCCGGCCCGGAGCGAAGACCCTCTCTATAAAGACGTCCCGACTGCAAAGGAACTGGGGTATGACGCTGAGATTGTCTCTTGGACCGGCGTCGCCGCCCCAAAGGGACTGCCTGCAGACGTCATCGCCAAGCTCAATGAGGCGTTCAAGGCCGCTATGGCCGACCGTGAAGTCGCCGATGCCCTCTCAAAGTTGGGATCTGAGCCGGTGTACTTGGATGCTGAAGGTTTTGGAGCTCGCTGGGCGTCGGAGACAGTCAAGCTACGTCAGGTCGTGACCGAGACGGGCATTCTCGAAATCGTTAAAAGTCAACGCCAATGATGGAGCGGTGCACTACCGACCGGCCCACCTATAGGTTGCAGAGGCCGTAACGACCTCCTACGATCCTTCGTCGCGGGTGTGTTGCGTATAACCCGGCCTCCAAAGCCAGCCCTGACCAGAGCTCACTCTGGTTGGGGCTTTTTCTTTAGGCCGGTCTAAGACAGGAGCCAAGGCAATCTCCCAGCGCCAGCTTGCCGGATTGACCGCCGACATCTCTCGGCTGGACTGAGAGCTTCCAACTCGCCGTGACAGAGGTCCCACTATGCGCGTTGCCATTTACGCCCGCTACTCCTCGGACCTTCAATCGGCCTCATCCGCCGAGGACCAGATTGCGATCTAAAAGGAGCGGATCACGTGCGAGGGCGGGACGCTGACCGGTACCTTTGTCGACAAGGGCATCTCCGGAGCCAGCATGCTCCGCCCGGGCTAACAGAGCCTGCTGCAGGTGGCGCGCTCAGGCGGTTGCGACGTGGTGGTGGCGGAGTCGCTCGACCGCATCAGCCGCGACCAGGAGCACGTCGCGGCTTTGTTCAAGCAGATGATATTTGCCGGTGTACGGATCGTCACCCTGGCGGAGGGCGAGATTGGCGAACTGCATGTCGGTCTCAAGGGGACGATGAACGCCCTGTTCCTCAAGGAACTCGCCGACAAGACTCGTCGGGAGCTCAAAGGTCGAATCGAGAAGGGTCAGTCCGGCGGCGGTCTGTGCTTCGGCTACGCAGTCAAGCGGGAGACGGCATCCGACGGCAACCCGATCCGTGGCGGCCGGGTCATCAACGAGCCGGAGGCGGCGATCGTCCGCCAGATCTTTGTCGACTTCGCCGCCGGCAAGAGCCCGCGCCGGATCGCCTTCGACCTCAACGATCGCGGCATCCCCGGGCCGCGCCATGCCGCCTGGGGTTCATCCACCATCAACGGCAATCGGGCACGGGG
>NZ_JAGEMM010000080.1 GCF_017921815.1 Microvirga antarctica
CGAAGGCCTACCGGCTGGCAACGCCGGATGCGCATCAGGCGACCGAGTTCGTGCACGCCGAACCGAGCGCCTTCCAGAAGGTGTCCCGCTTCGGCATCCCGATCTTCGCCGACCAGGTCGTGCAGCGCACGCTGCTCGGCACTGAAGCGGCCATTCACCGGGAAGGTGCGGGTGATGTCGCTGGCATAGCCGCGGTATTCGGCACCGGCGTCGATCAACACCAGCTCGCCATCGCGCGAACGCGCGTTGTTGTCGCGGTAAAGCAGGATGCAGCCGTTGCGACCGGCACC
>NZ_JAGEMM010000081.1 GCF_017921815.1 Microvirga antarctica
AGCAAACGCCAGAAGTTATCGCGCGCCACTGGGTCCACACCGGAAGTGGGTTCGTCCAGGATCAGCAGCTCTGGCTTATGCACCATGGCCACCGCCAAGGACAGTCGCTGGCGCATCCCCAAAGGAATGGCATCGGGCAAACGGTCCAGAATCTGGCCCAGCTCAAAACGCTCCACCATTTCCGCCACACGGCCTTCCACCTCGTCCTCGGGGACGTGGAACAACTGGGCGTGCAGCACCAGGTTTTGCCGGACCGTCAGCTCGCTGTACAGGGAAAAAGCCTGTGACAT
>NZ_JAGEMM010000082.1 GCF_017921815.1 Microvirga antarctica
AAGTCACCAGCACCACGCCAACGTCGCCAGTGGCTCGCGCCAGGCCATCCGCCATATGCACCGCGGCCTGCTCATGACGCACCAGCACATGATCGATCCCTCCAACGGTATGTAGCGCATCATAAATATCAAGCACTGCGCCTCCAGGATAGCCGAACACCTGCTTTACGCCTTGATCGATAAGCGATCGGACGACCATCTCGGCTCCAGACAACATCTCCACGGCTTGCCTCCACTTTATACCTGTCATCACGGTTTGACGGACACCTTAACCGCTCGCTATCACGCCT
>NZ_JAGEMM010000083.1 GCF_017921815.1 Microvirga antarctica
AACCGGGAACCAGGTGATAAAGAAGTAGGTCAGCGCGTTAATGCAGTATTGCCCGATGTAAATACCGATCATCATCCGTGAGCCCAGCAGCTGTTTGATTTGCCCCCACTTCACGCTGAACGGCACTTTAGCTTTGGCGGCCGCCTGATCCATATTGATCAGCGCCCCGCCTTCAGCAATGTACTCCAGCTCTTTTTCGTTTACGCCCGGGTGCTGGTTTGGTTCATGAATCACCTTCAGCCAGATAAAGCTGATAACAATCCCGAGGCCGCCCATAAAGAAGAACACAT
>NZ_JAGEMM010000084.1 GCF_017921815.1 Microvirga antarctica
CAGGGGCATGGTGAACAAGGCCGCAAAGGCACCCCAGACGGTGGCATCCAGCATGACGCTGCGCTCTACTCCCAAGGTGGTGGTGGCGTAAGCCAGGGCAAAGGTCACCACGGTGTAGAACCAGGTCACTTCTGCCAGACGGCCTCCCACGACCAGCAGGACTTCGCGTGGGTAATGACGCAGAACTTCCAGAGCAGGAATTGGAACCTGTTTGCCCTTTTTGCTCATTTGCTCGAAGTCGGGGGATTCGGCCACTTTGGCGCGTATCCACCAACCCACCAGCAGCAGGG
>NZ_JAGEMM010000085.1 GCF_017921815.1 Microvirga antarctica
AACGACGCAGGAGAGTATCCAGCAGCGCTTTCGGGTCTGGTTCATACAGGTAATCCCAGGCTTTACGCTTCAGATCATCATCTTCTGACGCCGGCAGCGGCAGCAGTTGAGTGATCGTCGGCACCTGAGACATGGTGTTAATAAATTTGTTGCTGACAATGTAAAGCTTGTCCAGACGGCCTTCGTCGTAGGCCTGCAACATCACTTTAACCGGACCGATCAGTTCGGACAGAGAAGGGTTATCCCCCATACCTGTCACCTGAGCGACAACGTTGCCGCCTACGGAATTA
>NZ_JAGEMM010000086.1 GCF_017921815.1 Microvirga antarctica
CTCCCGCTCGATTGCTGTCTATCGAGATCCGGGACTACCTGGCTGACCGCGAGCGCATGGGCCTGACACGCAACACCATCGAAGCCACAGCGCGGTCACTGAAGATGCTCCTTATGGCCTGCGGGGATATTCCGGTGTCCCGGGTCGACCACGTGCATATCTACCGACTCTGGGAGCTGATGCGCTGGGCTCCACCACTTCTCCAGTCAGACCCTCAGTATCGGAACTACACGTATGAGCAGGCGGTGGCCCAGGGGAAGGCGCTCCGCGTCCAACCGCCCGCACCGGCC
>NZ_JAGEMM010000087.1 GCF_017921815.1 Microvirga antarctica
GCTTCCATAAATAATGCCCAGCTTCGGGAAACGCTTTCGTCCTCTTTCAATGGTTTTTTGTCATCCTGAAAGGTTAAATATTGGTTAGGTATATCACTCACTGATATTACGATGGTATTCGTATCACGGGCGATGCTTGCCAGTGTTTCCTGGGGGAAATCACCAGGTTTACCAGTGATTTGTACGCCTTTATCATAATTAATTCCGTTGTTTACAACCACCAAAGCATGGTGCTCTTTTGCCGTTTCAGGGATATAAATATCAACGTTATGTCGCCATTGCGCAGGGGT
>NZ_JAGEMM010000088.1 GCF_017921815.1 Microvirga antarctica
CCAATCCGCTCCGATCTGTTCCGCGATCTGCCGAAAGTTCAGTACGATCTGATTGTCACTAACCCGCCTTATGTCGATGCGGAGGATATGTCCGATCTGCCGAACGAATATCGCCACGAACCTGAGCTGGGGCTGGCGTCCGGCACTGACGGCCTCAAATTGACCCGTCGTATCCTGGGAAATGCGCCGGATTATCTGTCCGATGACGGCGTTCTGATTTGTGAAGTCGGAAACAGCATGGTACATCTGATGGAGCAGTATCCGGATGTGCCGTTCACCTGGCTGGAGTT
>NZ_JAGEMM010000089.1 GCF_017921815.1 Microvirga antarctica
TTTTGACCTTTACAGACGATCAAACAAAAATTATAGATTCCTGAACATATAGGCATATAAATAACAAGGTTATAAAGGTCGTGATTTCTACAACACAGGACCTCTGGATATGATGGATAAACTATACCAATATGTTTCAACGAAAGAAAACGTGGGAATAAATCTTTGTCGCATTTCTATTGCCATTGTATTTATGTGGATAGGATTGTTGAAGTTCATTCCCTATGAAGCAGATAGCATCGTTCCTTTTGTAGCTAATAGCCCATTTATGTCTTTCTTTTATAACGATC
>NZ_JAGEMM010000008.1 GCF_017921815.1 Microvirga antarctica
TGTCGACTTCATCCACGCCTATACGGGCTACATCGCGCCCTCCCTGCGGGACATGCCGCGCGGCGGGATGGCGGAACGGCAAATCGACATCAGCTACCGCGGGTCGATCCAGCCGCTGGAATTCGGCGGCCTGGGTTTCGAGAAGCGCGGGATCGGCTATGACGTTGCGGCAGCGACCGCGGGCGTGAGCGATCTCACCATCGATATTTCGAGCCGGTGGGAAGACCGCATCAACGGCACCGCCTGGTTCGATTTCCTCGGCCGCTCGAAGGTTGTGCTGGGCGTGGAATCGGGATCGAACCTGTTCGATTTTGACGGCAAAGTCGCCGCCTGGTGCCGGACCTATGAGGCGGAGAATGCGGGACTCGATCGCGATTCCCGGGAGTTCTACACCAAGGCGCACGACGCCTACCTCCATCGCTTCGAAGGGAACGTGAACTACGCGCAGATTTCCCCCCGGCACTTCGAGGCTGCCGTCTGCAACGCCGCGCAGATCCTCTACGAAGGCACCTATTCGGGAATCTTCCTCCCAAATCGACACTTCTTTCCGTTGAAGCGCGACCTGTCGAACCTCGCGGAGGCCCTGGATTTCGCCCGCGACGAGGCGCGTCTGAAAGAGTTCGTCGACCGCACCTACGCCGAGGTGGTGCTGAACCCCGCCTATCACTACGAGCATTTCGTCGCGACCTTCGACGACGCCGTCGAGCGGCGGATGGAGCGCAAGGCCATCGCGCCTGCCAGCAGCCCGGCACGCAACGCCGTCTCAAAGACGCCCAAGGCGCTGCTGTTGATGGCCCACGAGCCGAGCATCGATCCCCGCATCGACTGGTTCGCCGACAGTCTGGCAGAGACGTTCGAAGTCTGCGAGATCGGCGTCTACCGCCACGATGCGGAAATGACAGACCCGACTGTCGAGAGAGTGACGGACCGCCGCTCGCGCGTGCGGGTCAACGGCCATATCACCAACTGGAATTTCATCAACGCGGACGCGAGCAATCCGGCGCAGGGGCATCTCGGCCTCGACACGATCAAGAACCTGTTCGTCCTCGCCCAGTTGCCGGCGCGCAGCCTTGGCGATGCCATCGGCGCGCTCGATGCCGACGAGGACGATCTCTATCGGTTCCGCTGGTTCTGCCGCTATTTCGTGATGCGCAATTCCGCCCTGCTGCACGCGGCTCGGCTGATCGGCGGGTTCGACGTGGTTGTGGCGGTCGATCTCGACACGCTACCCGCAGCCATCGCCCTGGCGGAGGAATACGGCGTTCCGGTCATCTACGACGCCCATGAATACTGGCCATACTCGAACCCGGACACGCGCCATTGGGAAGTCGAATTCTGGTCGAATCTGGAGCGGACACTTCTCGCCCACACGGCTCTACGGGTGACGGTGTCGCCGCAGATGGCGCACGCCATGGCCGATGCCTACGGGTGCTCATTCGGCTATATTCCAAACTGCACCGCACTCGGCTCGGAAAAGGCGGTCGATCTGGAAGCCGCCCTCGCCCAAAACGCGGAACGATCAGACGTCATTTTCCTCTTCCAGGGAAATTTTGCCCCGTTTCGCGGCATCGAGAAGCTGATCGAGGCGTGGGATTCCGTCGACCCGCGCGCGAAGCTGTGGCTGCGCGGACCCGACAGCAACCTCAAGACCACGCTGATGCAGCAGGCTCGCAGCAAGGGCCTGCTGGATCGGACCGTCTTCTTCCCCGATGCGGTCGCCGAGAAGGATCTCATCACCTCAGCGCGAGAAGCCGATGTCGGCCTCATCTCGTATGAGCCGCAGAACATCAACTATCGGTTTTCATCACCCAACAAGCTGTCGCAGTACATGGCAGCCGGGATGCCGATCATCACGAACGAGATCGAGTTCGTGAAATCCATCGTGCTCGGCAATGGCGTGGGCTCGGCGGTCAATTTCAGCGACAAGGCCGCGCTCGTTCGCGAGATCAATCGTTACGTCGCCGACCGCCCGCTCATCCAGACCCTGTCCCGAAAAGCCAGAGAAGTCTTTACCTCCCTGTTCAACTGGCAGGTGGCGAGCGCTCCGACCTACAAGGCCATCAACCAGATGGCAGAAACCCTGGCGTTGAATCCGCGGCCGTTTTCATTCGAATGGATGAGACACAAGGATGAATGGAAGCCTCAGGCGGCGACGATGGAGGCGGACCTGCAGCGCCTCAGCGACGAGATTCACCGTCTCAACACCGTTTATCCCGAACACATCAGCCGGCTCACGGCCGTGATCGAGGGGGCGAGCATTCGCAACATCGTGGTGTACCGGCTGAAGGTGGCGGCGCGCCCGATGGCGCTGGCGCTCTACCACTCGCCTGTGTCGAAGCCGCTTCGGCCGTTCTTCGATACATTGGTCGCCAAGCGCAGGGCACGCCAGCAGGCTGCCAAGAAGTCCTGAGGTCCGGATCGGCGGTCCAAGGCTCGCCGATCCGATGTCGTCATCTGTCCGGGCGCTCCTCGCGAAGCGCCACGTGTGACCGCCTTAGCGGATCACTCCCGGTACGGTCGGGCCGTAATTGTACAGGCGGCACTCGCAGTAATCGCCCGGCTGCTTGCCGTAGCCGCCCACCTGGCACGATGCGCGGCTGCGGCGGTATTCGGGATCGACCACACAGACCAGGCCACGGGACGGACGACGATTGTCCTCACGGTAGCGCGGCGGCCCCTGCGGGCCGGGAGGGCCCGGCGGATAGTATTGAGCCTCGGCGGAGCTCGGCGCGAAGGTCGTAAAGCTTGTGAGCGCCACAGCGACCGCCAAAGCAATCTTGGTCGCATTACGTTGCGTCTTCAACAGAGTCGTCGTCATTCTCAATCCTCACACTTTGCAAGCGGCCCAGAGGCCGGCGGAGCGCTATCAAGTCCCGTCAAAGGCTGCACCAATCCTCGTGAAATCGCTCCCGAACGCGGGTGTGGCTCCTCGAAGCAGCAGATTCGGTCAATCTATCGCGTGGATGTTAACGGCAAAGCCAACAACTGGTTCAGTCCACATTCAAGTTGTGGCCGTCCTCACTATGTTCTGTCGCGAATGGCTTCCTCGTAAGCCTCGGTGACTTCTCGAAGATCCCCAAACGCCTTGATGGCCCCCCCGTCGAGGAAGAGGCCCTTGTCGCAGAACTGCTCGAGCAGCCCAGGCGCATGAGACGCGAATACAAAAATTCGCGCCTTGTGAATGAGGTCATGCATACGATCATGGGCCTTCTTGAGGAAGGTCGCATCGCCTGCGCCAAAAACCTCGTCCAGAACCAGAATCTCCGGATCAATCGCAGTCGCGATAGCGAAGGCCAACCGTGTTCTCATGCCGGTCGAATAGGCGCCCACATGCAGGTGAATGAAGTCGCCCAATTCCGCGAACTCGACGATCTCTTCGCGCTTCTCCGGGATCTCATCCACGGAGACGCCGAACAACAGAAGGCAGAAGTCGATGTTCTTGTAGCCGGACACGTCGTCCCGCAGGCCGAGGCCCACCGTCAGCAAGGCGCCGACGCGCCCCTTGACCTCGACAGACCCCGAGGTCGGCGGATAGATCCCCGCCATCACCCGCATGAGGGTCGATTTGCCGGCCCCATTCAGGCCGATGACGCCCACCCGATCGCCATCCTTGAGATTGAGGTTGATGTCGCGCAGACCGCGCACGATCATCTTGGAGCGATCGTCGAGCCGGAACCGCGATGTGGCAAGCGGCGCTGACAAAATTCGCTTCAGCGATCGTTGGTCCTGCTGAAGAATTGGAAAATCGATAAAGACGTTTTCCATGACAATGCTGGACATATCAGGACCTCAAAGCCAATAGACAATACGATTGCGAAATTTACTGTAGAAGAAATAGGCCGCCACAAAACCAGCCAGCGTAAAACAGCTCGCGAAGACGTATGAGAACACCTCGGGATTCTGGCCGAGCATAGGCGCGCGCAGCAACTGGATGAGGTGATAGAAGGGGTTGATCGTCGCAATCCAGCTGTTGTCGCCGAGCGACGTCGGCATCCACAGGATCGGCGTGACGAAGAACGACACCTGCATGATGTTCTGAACGACCTGCGTCAGGTCGCGAAACCGCGTGCCCAGGATCCCGAGGAAAATGCTGATCCAGACAGCCTGGAGGAACAGAAACATCAACCCGATCGCAACCAGCGGCATGTGGGCGAGGGAGAACTTGCCAAATACGACCGCGACAAGAAACGCGACGATCAACTGATTCCCGAAGATGATCAGGTTTCGCCAGACCACCCGCAGGGTATAGATGATCGGCGATCGATGGACCTGCCGGATATAGACTTCCGCCTCGACAAAGGTCTGCAGGCTCTCGGACGTCACAGCCGAGATATACGACCATGTCACGGTCCCGATGGCCACGTAGGGCATGTAGTCCCGCAGCGACATCTTGAAGAGGATGCTGTAGACTGCGCCCAGGGAGACCACGAAGATCACGGTGGTGGCGAGCATCCAGAACGGTCCGACCCACGATCGGCGGTAGCGCGCCACGACGTCGTACCAGCCGAGCCGCAGCCACAGCCGCCAATCCATAATGCCCACAACCATGTCGTTGGCCGCCGAGCTATGGCCGGATTTTATCAATTTCATTCCTAAGTACCTTCCGCGCCTGACGGAGAACGGCGCGATTCACGCGGGGTCCGGAAACAGCCTGCCATCGAATAAGGGGGAACTCCGACGGAAGCAAAGGGTCGGAACCATGGATCCGTCAGAAAAGACGTGACGACCTGCGTAGAAAATGCCCGACTCCAGCCTCGCGCTAATCAACACCTTCCCAAGGCATTTGCGCGATGAGCAGACGTGGAGCGGCCAAGTCCGTCGCTTGGTCCAGTGAGGGGCATTGCGCCGCCTCCTATGCACATCGTACACACGAAAACGCCCAGCTTGTCAGGCTGCGTCTTTCTACAAAGGGGGAATCAAGCTGTCAATCGACTGGTTATTTGCGGTTCCGACTCCGCCACCGGCCCCTCTGGGAGATGCCCGTTTGTCGCACCTGGCAAGGCTTTCGCGCGGCGGCAGGCTCGTCTTTCAGTGCGTCATTCCGTATGGTCAGGCGTGGCGACGCGGCGTCCGCCCCTGCCCGGGCGGGGATGACCGCGCCTCCCGCCAAGTCGGACCGATTCGTCCCTCGCCGGGCGTTGCCAGCCCCCTCCCATGACCATGATCGTGCGCCCTTCCCGATGAAGCCTGACTCCCTGCCCCCCGATTTCGACGCCGTCGTCATGCTGACGTGGTCGGATTGGAAGACCGAACCGCGGAGCAACCGGTACCATTTCGCCACCCGGTTCGCGCGCGACTGCCCGGTCATCTTCGTGCAACCGGACCTCATCGGGGACGGGACGCGCGTCGAGCCGGTTCCGGGCCATGCCATCACCATCCTCCACGTTCCGCACACTTACGGCCCAGCCCAGTCGCGCGCGCTCTCGGCCGCCCTGAAAGCGCTGGGCGTCAGGCGGCCGTTGCTGTGGATCTACAACGTCTATTTCGAGCACTTCATCCGCAGGGCATCGGCACGCCTGCGGGTCTACCACGCGACCGAGGACTACCTGTCCCCGGAAGAGACCCTGAAGGTCACGGACGCGCCGGTGCAGGCCGCTCTCAGGCGTGTGCTCGCCTCCGTCGACCTCCTGGTGAGCGTGAGCGACGGCGTCGCGCGGACCTATGAGCGCCATGGCGGCTACAGCGGCCCGTCGCTCGTCCTGCGCAACGGCTGCGATTTCCCGTTCTGGCGCGACAGTCAGGCGGCCGACTATCGCCCACCGTCCGACAACGCCAAGGTCGTGCTGTTCCAAGGGGGTATCAACAGCCGGCTCGACTACGATCTCCTTCTGGACCTGACCGCTGCCCTCCCCGATTTTCAGTTCTGGTTCTGCGGCAAGGCGGTCGATGCGCCGGCCGCCTGGGCGAGCCTGAAGGAACGGCCGAATGTCCGGGATTTCGGCCTGGTCTCGTCCGATGAGATCGCCGCCCTCTCCCGCCAGGCGCTCGTCGGCATCATCCCCTTCAGGCAGGACGCGCTCATGCGCCGGTCGCTGCCGCTGAAGGCGTACGAATATGTCGCCTGCGGCCTGCCGGTCGTCACCATCCCCATCGATGAACTGGAACGGGAGCCAGACCTCTTCGCCTTCGCCACGACGGCGTCGGATTTCGCCAGCGCCATCGTGGCCGCAGCGCCGACGCGAACCGACCCCGGCCGGATCGCCGAGCGTCTCGCCGCCGCTTCGCGCCAGTCCTACGACAATCGGTTTCCGGCCCTTGTAGAGAGCCTGTCCGCCACGTTGCCATCCCGGCTGACCCGCAAGCCCCGGGGCAGCCTGCTGATCCTCTATGATGACCAGTCCATGCATGTGCGCACCATCGAGGAGCACCTGGCAGCCTTCAGGGCCTATTCCCGGCATACGGCGTTCTACCTGCCCGCCACAGGCTTCGTGCAGGGGCTCGACGATTCCCGCGAGCCGTTCGATTTCTCGGCTTTCGACGCGGTCATCATCCACTATTCGGTGAGGCTCTCCGTGCCGGAGCACCTGTCACCGGCGATCGCGTCCATTCTGACGGCCTATGACGGTCCCAAGCTCCTCTTCATCCAGGACGAATACGACGCGACCGAGACAGCGCGCGCATGGATCGACCGGCTGGGCATCGACGCCGTCTTCACCACCGTTCCGGAGGCCTTTGTCGAGGCGGTCTATCCGCGCGACCGCTTTCCCAACGTCGATTTCATCCCGACGCTCACGGGCTACGTACCGGAAGATGCGGCCGTCGATGCGCTCGCGACACCGCTCGACGCACGCACCACCCTGATCGGGTATCGCGGCCGCCAACTGCCCTACCATTACGGCGATCTCGGGCGCGAGAAATACGAGATCGGCATTCAGGTGAAGCGGCTCGCGCAAGAGCGCGGCCTGCCGGTCGACATTGAGGTCGAGGATGCAAGCCGCATCTACGGCAACGACTGGTACCGCTTTCTCGGCTCCAGCCGGGCGACGCTCGGGACCGAAAGCGGCTCGAACGTCTTCGATTTCGACGGTGCCCTCGCCAAGGCGTCCGCCGACAATACGGCGTTCGACTATCCGACCTTCCGGGAGCGTTACCTGTCGGGCCTCGAGGGACTGGTTCAGATGAACCAGATCTCGCCCAAGATCTTCGAGGCGATCCGGCTGCGCACGGCACTGGTGCTGTTCGAGGGCGATTATTCAGGCGTCGTCACGGCCGACCGGCATTTCATCCCGCTGAAGAAGGATTATTCCAATTTCGACGCCGTGGTGAAAAAGCTTCAGGACGATGCCTATCTGCGCGACCTGACCGAGCGTGCCTACGCTGAGATCATCGAGAGCGGCCTCTACAGCTACGAGTCCTTCATCCGCGGCGTCGACACCTATCTGGATGGTCGCTTCGAAGGCCGGGTGAAAGGTGAGCTGCTCACCACGCCGGCGCTCAATGCCTTCGCGGAATTCGACACGATCGGCCATTCGGGAAGCGAGCACCCGGCTTCCCTGTTGATCACCAACACGGCGCTGCGGCACCGCCTCACGCTCGACGATTACGGCGCGCTTGCACGCCGTCTCGCGAATGCATCAGGCCTCTCGCCTGCATCGGGCTCCGTTTTAACGCTGCTTGCGCGGGGTCTGTGGAGATCGCTGCCCGACGGCTTGCGCCATGCGCTGGGACAGCGGGTGAGACGGAGCGTCCTGGCCCTGCGGGCCGCGGGCTCGGAGAACCCGCATATCAAAAAGGCGTCGCGGCTCGTGCCGACGCGACTGCGCAATCTGGTGCGCCGCTCGATTCGGTAGAAACGCGCTCCCAAAGCATGCACGACAGGAGGGCGCGGGCCATCCTGTCAGTGGTGGTCGATCAGGCCGCGTAGGATTTGACGGCCGGAAGGAACTTCACGTGCTGCATCATGCAGCGCATCACCGCGTCCTTGTTCGCCTTGGTCCACTCAACCGTCCTGCGCAGGCCTTCCTCGTGCGAGATCTCGGCCTGGAAGCCGAGCTTCTCGCGGGCCTTCGTCGGATCGCCGAACCGCTGGCCTGAGCGGTCCCAATCGCGGGCGGGGGTCATGGCGATCGGCGTCGGGTTGCCGGTCAGGCGATTGACCCGCTCGGCCAGTTCGCGGATCGTCGTCTCGACGCCCGAGCCGAGATTGTAGATCTCACCGGCTTCGCCGCGCAAAGCGCAGGCCATCAGGCCCCGCGCCATGTCCTCCACGAAGATGAAATCGCGGCTGGCGATACCGCCATTTTCCACCGGCAGTTCTTCCCCATGCAGGGCCTTCCACACGAAGGTTGGCGTCACGTTCCGCCACACGGTCGCGGGCGTTCCCCGCCAGCGGCCGGCGCCGAGAATTTCTCCCGGCCCGTACACGTTCTGGAAGCGTGCTTTCACGAACGGCATCGCGTGCCGGGTGAAGTAGTAGTTGCCGTACATCTCGCCGACGAGTTTCGAGATCGAGTATGGGCTGTCGTGGAAGAGCGAGACCGGCGCATCCTCGGTGGTCGCCTGCGCGCCGTCGAAGGTCTTGGCCGCAACCGCGCAGCCCGCTGCCGCATACACGACCTTCTTCAGGCTCTTGATGTCCTTCAGACGCTCGAACAGCTTGAGGCTGGTGATGTTGTTGTTGTCATGATCGGCCAGCGGGTCATGAATGGACGACTGGTTTCCGTGGTAGCACGCCAGGTGATAGGCGTAGTCGAGATCGTCATCGAGTTCGCGCAGGATGCGCTCGTTGGTGATCGACCCCGAGACCAGCTTGACGACCGGATCATCCGGCACGTTGACCGGGTCTGCCGACAGGAAGCTGTCGACGATCGTCAGCTTGCGCGGCTTCTCCTTCAGGATGAGCTTGACCAGGTTCGATCCGACGAACCCGGCGCCCCCCACCACAAGAACATTCTTGCCCTCAAAGCTCTCGGCCATCATCAATCCGTTGTTGTATCAGCGCGCCGGAGGCGCTTTCAGGTGGCTGTAAATCGCCGTCACGCCATGCTGGTCGTACCAGGCGAGCATGCGGCGGATGGTCTGTTCGAACGTGTAGCGGGGCTTCCAGTCGAAAGCCCGCATGGTCTCCGACGGATCGAGCACGACGGCCGGGACATCGTCGGCGCCCGCATCGACCTCCGGAACCGGCTCGGCAAGCGTGACGCCCAGATGATCGACGACGATGTCGAAGATTTCCTTGATGGAATGTCCGGTGCCGGTCGACACGTTGAAGGCGCCCGTGGGGGCCCCCTCCGCCATGACGAGATCCATCACCGAGAAGAAATCATCCATGTCGATGAAGTCGCGCACCGTGCGGGAGCAGAAGCAGCCCTTGCCGGCTTTCAGGCGCGTGTAGAAGGTCGGAATGGGCCCGATGGCAAGGCGCGGTCCCGTCACATTGGCAAGGCGCAGCGACACATACGGCACGCCCGCAATGGCGAGATAGGATTCGCCCGCCTGCTTGGAGATGCCATAGCTCGTGAAGGGACGCGCCGGAGCGGAGACCGGGATCGGCAGGGCGTCGGGCCGGCCGTAGCCAAGCGCCGTGTGGAAATTGACGAAGCGCTTCACACCGGCCGAACGCGCGGCCTCCACCACATGGATGGTGCCTTCCACATTGGTGCGGACATCCTCGATCCAGTTATCGGGATCCTTGTAGGCGGCTGCCGAATGGATGACGTGCGTGGGGCCAAAATCCGTGAACACGCGATCGACGAGCGCGCGGTCATAGACCGATCCCTCGACGACCGTCATGGCCGAATGCGCTGCGGGCAGCGATTCACGCTGCCCGGTGGCGAAATTATCGAGGATGCAGACGGTATCGCCCCGCTCGAGGTAACGCTCAGTGAGGTTCGAGCCGAGGCAGCCGGCCCCGCCGGTGATCAGGATGCGCATGACAGACTTACTCAGGTCCGGATCTCGGCACGGGCTTCCTTGAGGTGGGTGTAGCCGCCCACGACGCCTTCGTTCTGCCAGCGCTCCACCGAGAGCCGGGCGATCTCGTCGAGCGAGGTGAATTCCACGTCGCCAAAATCCGCGAAGGTGCGCGAGGGATCGAGCAGGATCGACGGCGCATCGTCGGGTCCGAGCGGCTTCACCTCGGGCTCCGGATAATCGTTGATCTTCATGGCCTTCACGACCGCGTCGTAAAGCTCCTTGATGGCCACGTCCTTGCCGGACGAGAAGTGGTAGGTGCCGTGTCCCTTGCCCTGCGCCGCCTCGACCACGACCTTGGCGAGATCACCCGCGAAGCAGAAGTCGCGGCGCGCGGGCGTGATGAAGCATTTCTGCCCCTTCGACAGACGGCCGTAGAAGATCGGCAGCGGACCGGACACGTTGCGCGGGCCGATGACGTTGGCGAGGCGGAACGTGACCCAGTCGACGCCCGAGAACTGCACGTAATGCTCGCCCGCGGTCTTCGAGATCGCATAGCTCGAATTGACCGGATTGATCGGGTGATCGAGCCGGATCGGCTGCTGGATCGGCTTGGTGCCGTAGCAGAGCGCGGTCTGGAAATAGATCAGCCGGTCGACCTTGTGGACCTTGCAGGCCTTGGCGATGTTGGCCGTGCCCACCGCGTTGACGGCAGCATCGGATTCCCAGTCGTCGGGGTCCTTGTAGGAGGCCGCCGTGTGCACGACCACGTTCGGCTGGAACTCGCCGAAGAGACGATCGACGAGGGCGCCGTCGACGATGGTGTCCTCGATGAGCGTCAGGTTGGGATGGCTCGTCAGGTTGTCGCGACGGCCGGTCGCGAAATTGTCGATGGCCATGACCGTGTCGCCACGGGCAAGGAACATATCGACCACCGTCGAGCCGACCTGGCCTGATCCGCCGGTTACGAAGACTTTCATGTCACATCCCTGAATTTACTGGGCCGCGCTCAGCTGCGGCGGTGTTTCGTCAACCATGCGCTTATACTCTGCGGCACGGTCGTGGAAGATCTGATGCCACAATTCCAGGCTCAGCAGACCCCAGGTCTTGCGCGAGAAGCGCTCGGCCTTGTCGAAGTTGCCCAGAATGACATCCGTGTTGAAGTACGGCCGCGAGCGGTTCTTCTGCGTCTGGAAGATATCCATGGCAAAATCGTGCAGCTCGCCCGAAAACCACTCTTTCAGCGGAACGGGGAAGCCCATCTTGTCGCGACGGTTCATCAGTTGCGGCGGCAGTTCGCGGCTGAAGGTGGACTTGAGGAAGTGCTTCATCTGCCCGCCCTTGAACTTGATGTCGGCCGGGATGGTGGCGGCGAATTCGACCACCGAGTGATCGAGCAGGGGCACACGCGATTCAAGGCCATGGGCCATCGACATGCGATCTTCCACCTGCAGGAGCGCCGGCAGCAGGCACTTGAAATCGAAATGGGTCATGGAGTCGAAATAGGCTTCCTTGCGGACATTCCGCTCGGAATTGAAGATCGACTGGAACCGGCCGAAGACCGCGCTGCGGTCGAGCGACGACCAGTCGACCTCGTTCTCGAGGTCGGTCGAGCGGTCGATGAGGCGGAAGTAACGCTCGTCGATCGGACCGAACAGGCCCTTTGAGAAGAGCTGCCGAATCAGCGGCTTGTATTCCTGCAGGACCGTCAGATGCGGGATAATGGATTCCGGCGTGACGACGAAATTGCCGTTGCGGTGGTTGCCGTCGATGGCCGAACTGATCGCCTGTTCGAAATACGCGATGAGGTAGCGGGCATAGCCGCCGAAGATCTCGTCACCGCCCTGCCCGCCCAGCACGACCTTCACATGCTCGGCCGCAAGCTTCGACACCATGTATTGCGGAAACGAGCCGGGACCGGCCACAGGCTGGTCGAGGTGGTAGATGACCTTCTCGATGGAATTCTGGAAATCGGACGCCGTGATGTCGATCTGGTGCAGATCGAACCCGGCCTGCTTGGACACAGCCTCCGCGTAGGGGCTCTCGTCATAGCCCGGAAACTCGGTGAACTTTCCGTGGAACCCGACCTTGCCTGAGGCTTCCTCGCGGCCGGCCAGAATGGCGATCAGGCTCGAATCGATGCCGCCCGACACATAGGCGCCGACGGGGACGTCGGAGCGCAGGTGGACCGCGACGGAATCCTCCATGATCCCGGCCATCCGCTCCTCGAACCATTTCGGCGTGTGGTCGAAATCCACGTTGTAGTGGACGTCCCAATAGCGCCGCACCCGGATCTCACCGTTTTCCACGATGATGGCGTGGCCGGGAAGCAGGACATGGACATGTTTGAAGAGGCTGCGGTCACCGATCGTGTACTGGAAGGTGATGTATTCGCTGAGCGCCTCCGGATCGGTGGCGATTTCCGGCAGCACCGGCAGCAGCGCCTTGATCTCGGACGCGAAGTAGAAAACACCATCGACGACGGCATAATAGAACGGCTTGATGCCGAACCGGTCGCGGGCCGCGAAGAGGCGGTCGCCGTCCCAGATGGCGAAGGAGAACATACCGCGCAGGTGATCCAGGCAATCGGCGCCCCAGCGGTCGTAGGCCGCGAGGATCGTCTCGGAATCGGAGCGCGAGCGGAAATTCCACGAGCCTTTGAGCTCGTCCATCAGCTCCAGGTAGTTGTAGATCTCGCCGTTGAAGGTCAGGACCGCCCCGCTCGGGGCCGTCATCGGCTGATGGCCGGATTCGGAGAGATCGATAATCGAAAGACGGCGATGGGCGAGGCCGCAGATGTCGTTGGGCGCATGCCAGAAGCCGCGGCCGTCCGGCCCGCGGTGCGCGATCAGGTTACTCATCGCCCCGAGGACGGATGACAGGTTCTTGATCGGTGTCCGGTCTAGGGCAACCGCCCCGGCAATTCCACACATGGCAACTTAGCCCCGTTTCAGGTCGTCTTCAGGAGTCAGGCTCGCCGGCCCGTTGGGGCCCTCGAACACGTCACTTACCAGCTTGGCGAACAAAGTGCCAATTGGCCGGCGTTACAACGAGATGTTGAAGCGCTCGCCCCACATGCCGAGATTGGCGATCCGCCAGAGCGAGAAGTCGACCTCGCGGCGCCCTTCAAGCATATCGCTGGCGAGCGCGCGAGTGCCTTTTTCGTCCAGAAGGCCGGGATAACGCTTGAGAGTGGTCTCTATTCCCTCGGTAATAAGGCCTTTCAGAGGCCCGCGGAGCCAGGTCTGCTCAGGCGTTGCAAAGCCGAGCTTGTCCCGGCGCTGACGCACGCTTTCCGGCAGAATGCCCTTCATGGCCGTGCGCAGGACCCTCTTCGTGTCGCCCCGGACGATCTTGTGGCTGTTGCCCAACGCCAGATTGAATTCCACCAGCCGGTGATCGAGGAACGGCACCCGCGCCTCGACCGAATGGGCCATGGAATTGCGGTCCTCCCAGTGCAGCAGCATGGGAAGGTTGGACGCCATGGTCAGCACGAGGCACAGGCTTGCAATGTCGGTGATCTTGGGCAGCCCGTTGGTCTCGGACGCGATCTCGAGCACGGAGCGGGCAGGCCCCAGGGTCCGGAAGACGTCGGAATTGGTCCAGTCGTGGAACACCAGGCTCTGCCGCTGGCGGATCAGGAACGCGCGCATCTGCGGCGGCAGCAAAGGCGCCATGTAGCGCGAGATCTGGCTCGTGAACGAGACCCCGTGATACTGGCTGCGCTCGGCCATGGTCCGCAGCAGGGTTCCGTACTGGCGCTGCCGGATGAGATTCGACATGTAGTACATGTACCCGGAGTGATAGCCCGCGAGCTGCTCGTCCGCCCCCTGCCCGTCCAGCATCACCTTGATGCCGACGCGCTTGGCCTCCTCGAACACGCACCATTGGGCAAAGATCGAGGTGGAGCCGAAGGGCTCGTCCTGATGCCAGGTGATGTCGGAGGCGCGCGCAAACACGTCATCGGGCTTGGGAAAGATGTAGTGCGGCAGGGCATTGGTCTGCGCCACCACGGTTTCCATGAACGGCTTCTCGTCAACGCTCTTCTCTGCGTAGCAGGCCGAGACCGTGTTGACCCTGGCGCCATTGCCCTCGCGGGCCAGCATGTCCGACATCACGCAGACAATGGACGACGAATCGAGCCCCCCGGACAGGCACGAGCCGATCGGAACGTCGGATCGCAGGTGCATCCGGATGGAATCCGTGAACAGCTCGTGGAAACGCTCCGCCGCATCGGCTTCCGATAGATCGAGGCCGGAGGAAGCGGGGATCGCGTACCAGCGTCGCGGCGCGACCGATCCCGTGAATTGTCGTCCTGCCTCGATGCTCGCGCAACAGCCCGGCTGGACCTGAAGCACGCCGTCGAACAGCGTCTCGGGGGTATGGTTGGTGACGCCGCTCGACAGGAAATCCCGCACCCGCGGCAGGTTCATGCTGCCCGACAGGCCCGGCAGACCGAGAAGCTGCTTGATCTCCGATCCGAAGGCGACCCCGTGACGGTTGGCCACCACATAGAGTGGCTTGATGCCGAACCGATCCCGCGCCGCAAACAACCGCTGGTCTCGCCGGTCCCAGAGCAGAAAGGCAAACATGCCGAGGAAGCGGTGAAGGCACTCCTCGCCCCACTCCGCATAGGACGCGATGAGGACTTCGCTGTCGCTGTCGGACACGAAGACGTGGCCCTTCGCGCGCAGCTCCTCGCGAAGCTCGAGGTAATTGTAGATTTCGCCGTTGAAGACGAGGTGGTAGCGCCCGGACGGATCCGCCATGGGCTGCAAGCCGGCATCGCTCACGTCGATGATCGCGAGGCGGCGATGGCCGAGGGCGATGGGTCCCGATCGCGAATCGAATTCAGCCCAGCCGGACCCGTCAGGCCCGCGATGGGCGACGATGTCGATCCGCTTGCGATCGGGCGCGAAGCCGAGAGAGCCGTAGAGTCCGCACATGCTAGGAACGATACCCTTTCACGAGAGCCGAGCAGCGAGCCACGAGCTTCTCGCCTTCGGTCTCCCAATTGAGCTGACGCGCCGCCGCCAACGCGTTGCGCTTGTAACAATCAATCGTCGCAGGGTCGAGCGCGTTGATCTGCGCCGCGATTGCCTCAGGCGAGAGCCCTTCCACAAGGCCTCCGAGGTCGTGCCGGCGAACCAGCCGCGCCATTTCCGGCAGGTCGGACACGCACAGGGCAAGCCCGGCCATCACATACTCGAAAAACTTGTTGGGCAGGGCGAAGCGGTTGTGGCGGGAATAACCGGGCAGGATGAAGAGGCCCACATCGAACGCGTTCGCCTCGCGCACAAGCTCCGTCATGGGAACCGCCGGAACAAGCCGGACCCGGTCGCCGAGGCCTGCGGCGGCGATCCGGCGCTCCAGATCGGCCCGATAGGAATCGGATGCCGGGCCGCGGATCGTCAAATCAAACTCGGGCCGCCACAGGGCGACACTCTGGATGGACGCCTCAAGCCCCCGCCCCGGCGCGACGATCCCGTGATACAGCACGCGGATCCGGCCCTCGGTCGGGCGAAAGGGCATGTCCTGGAAAGAGGGGGTGTTGCAGACCACCATGGGGCGCTCCTTGGGCCCATAGAGGGCCTGAAGTCGCTCCGCGATTCCCTCGGACACACAGGTGACAAGCGCTGCCGCTCGGATGCCCGGCCCCTCCAGCGCCATGACGAAGGGCCTGTGCAGAAACCGCCAGGCCCACCGCTCAGCGAATTCATCGGCGGCCAGCTCATGGGTGTCGTACACCACGAGGCCGCCCTGTTCGGCCGCAAGGCGGCGGGCGATGGGAAGAACCGTCCAGTCATTCGCCAGCCAGATGTCGGGCTTTACCCTGGTCGCGCGCTCGTAGAGGCTAGCGTAACGCGCATTGCGCGCCCAATAGGTCGCTTCCGCGGCCCCCGGGGAGAGGCGCGCCCGCTGGGACGCAAAGGCCCGGCTGGCCACGCCTCTCACGCGGTTCAAGGCGCTTCCAGGCGGGCGCGACCAGTCGAGGGCGGGCGTGTGATCGTCCACGGGCCAGGCCGGTGGGTTGGAGAGGGCGCCGGAGAGACCGATCCCGACCACATCCCAGCCGGCCTTCGCGAACGCATCGCCCTGGCGCCGAACCCGCGGATCGTCTGCGATGGCCGACAACGAGAGCAATCCAATAGTTCGACGGTCTGTCACGGCGGCCCGCTCTCGTGGTCCTGTCGGGCCCGCGCAGGCTTGTGTGCGAGGCCTTACCAGTCCGGCAACAGGTCGCGGCGGGACGGTCTTCCGACAAAAAGGAAGCCCGCGTTAAAACAAAAGACGCAAGGGGTCAATGAACCGGGCCAACAGCAGCTTGAGCCAGGGCGAGGATCCCCGCGGGTGACGGAGAGAAAGTCTTCCGATTGGCCCGCCTGCCGCCAGCAAGATGCGGAGATTTCTCGAATACTTGATCCTGCGTCGTAGGAGAACCCCCGCAAGGTCTTCGACGATTCTCTTTTTTCCAACAGCTAAGATAAATTGTTGTTTGCTTACGGCCAAGCTTAGTCTTGAGGGATGCCAGAACCGTGTCGGCGTCTTGTTGACGGAACCATCCCCTCGCCCCGCGGTTTCCAAAGCAGACTCAACCTCGAGGAGGGTTTGTGATGACGACAGGTAGTTCGACTTCGAAGCGAGGCTTCGCGTCGATGGATGGCGATCGGCAGCGCGAGATCGCGAGCAAGGGTGGAAAGAGCGTTCCGGCCGAGAAGCGATCCTTTTCGCAGGACCGGGAACTGGCTTCCGAAGCAGGGCGCAAAGGCGGTCAGGCATCGGGCACCAACCGCCCAAACCAAGAATAGGTCCGGACCGCCCCAGCGATCCGGACGAGCAATGAGGGGGACCTGCACGTCCCCCTTTTTGCTGTCCGGGTGACGGATGGACGGTGTCTTAGACCTTGAAGGTGAAAGCCGCGTCGTCAGCAGATCGGATCGGATCGGTCTGCGCAGACAATGGCAGTGTCGCGGAACCCTCGGGAAGAACGACATGAGGCCACACAAGGCCGGCGCTCTCGAGGGCGTCTGCGAGGGATTGAGCCAAAGGAGCCTGCCGGGATGAGGTGTCGGGATCGGCAACGAGGCTGATGAGCCGGCGATCCTGCACCGTCGTGTGGCGGGACCCCGTCTTTCTGCGGTCCGTCGGCAGTTCCGGCCAATCGAGAGCACTTGCCAGGAGCAGAGCGTGGACAACAATGTTTTCTGCGTGTTCCGGCGAAGTCCAACTCTGAAGGCGAAGTTCCGCGAGTTCGATGGCGCGAGCCCGGTCGTCCGATCCGAAGGCCGCTCGCCCACGAAACACATCCATCACCGGCACCAACGACGGGTGAAGCAGCACAGACACGACATCCGCGTGGTTTGCCTCCGAAACGTCTCCAGTCATCGCGATGACAGTCTCCTCGTTACAGTGTCGCACCTCGCGCTGATCCTATGCCGGCCCCGGAACCTGGAACCAGAAGATGGCGGCGAAGCATCAGCCGACACATTACACCGTCCTCGTCCTGCGTTGGAACCAATCCGCTAAAGACCAGAACAGACATTGTGTCGCCGGGCGGTGAACTTGACGCCAGCCTCGCGAACTCGTCGGGCAGATCCTCATGGCAGAGGCAAGCATCGATTTCGTTAGTGGCCGTCACATTCACCTCCCAAGGCTTAGCCATTGTGCCGATCAAGGGCAACGTATGGTCATGGGGAGAGTTCCTGCTGCGTCAAAGCGCGCAGGCGCGCAAAAGCGCGCGGGGGACACCCCGCACGCTTCTGGACACTTCTTACCGGGCTCTGGGATCAGGGCTTCGGCGCAGGGGTAACCGGGGCCATGGGCGTCGCGGAGCCGCTGGTCGAGGTAGACTTGGTGCTGTCGCGATCCGTGTCGAACGCCGGAGCAGCCTGGAGCTCTGCCTTTGTCATCCGCAGGATGACCCGCTCCGGCTCGCCGTCATCGGTCGTGGCGGTCGTCGTCGTTGTGGTGGCGCTCGGCGCCGGAGCGTTGACCGTGCCGGTGGTCGAGCCGGTGGTCGTGACAGCGTTCTTCTTGGTCATGGCGCTGACCTGCTCGCGGGTCGCGAATTCGAGGGCCGCGAAGGGGACGGCGACGTCCTTTTCGCCGATGCCGAGAAACCCACCGACGCCGACAATAGCCGCTACCGTCTGGCCGTTGCGATCAAGAACGACGTCGTTGATATCGCCGACCGATTCATTGTTGGCGCTGATCACCTTGGTGCCGATCAACTCGGACGCCAGGAGCTGATGGTGCTCGATCTTGGTCATCACCTTTGTAGGAGCGCCCGGCATGGTGGCCGAGGGCGCAGGCGCCATCATGGTCGAACCGGGCATCGCTGGCGACGCCGAAGGAGCTGCGGGGGTCTGCGCAAGTGCCGGGACTGCAAAAACGGTCGCGAGAAGACATGCTGCGATATGTGTCCTGGTCATGGGGAGAACTCCTTCTAGAAAACAAAATAAAATGACGTCCGTGCGTGTCGCACTTGCCACTGTAACGGCGAAATTCTGAGATCGTTCCCGGATCAATGCGATGCTGCGCAGCTATATCGATATTTCTTAGGAGCCATAATAGCCAAGTTCATCCATTATTATCTTATAACGTACTATGGAATAATCCAAAAACACTCAGAAACAACAGTTGATTAGCCTTTGCTTACGCAAAGCTCCCAACGATCACCGACTGCGGGCAATTGGGCGCTTGCGGAAGATCAGCGAAAAGGCCCGCCGCAGGGCGAAAGTTGCAGGCGTCAGCGCTTCGTCGGAGACCAGCCTCGCCCCATCCTTGCGTCGGGCGAGCACCAGCCGCCGGTTGTGGAAGGCTTCCAGTTCCGGCCGGTGGCCGACACTGATCATGGCCGCGTGGGGGAGACGCTGCGTGATCCGCTCCATGAGCGTCTCCTGCGCCTCGCCGTCGAGGGCCGAGGTCGCCTCGTCCATCACGATGATGTCGGGCTTCTGGATGAAGAGCTGCGCGAAGGTCAGGCGCTGCTGCTCGCCACCGGACAGGGTTCTCTCCCACGGACGCTGTTCGTGGATGCGATCGACGAGATGGCCGAGCTCGGCGTCGCGCAGAGCCTGCTTCACATCCTCGTCATCAAGGCTTTCGGTGGGGTTGGGATAGGCCACCGCATGCTTGAGCGAGCCGATCGGAACATAAGGACGCTGCGGCATGAAGAAGAGTTTCGCGCCCTTGCGGATGATGATGGCGCCCTCCCCCCATGGCCACAGACCCGCAATTGCGCGGATGAGCGTGCTTTTTCCGGCGCCCGACTCGCCGACAACCAGCACACGCTCACCCTGGTTGATTCGCACCTGCGTCTCGCCCACGACCGCCGTACCGTCATCCAGATTGACCGATAGCCCGCGCAGTTCGAGGGAAGCCTGCTCGCCGTTCTCGGAGCGTACGATGTGGCCCGTGCCGGGCTCCTCCGCGCGTTCGAGACGATCGAGCGAGACGATGAGGCCGGCTACCCGGTTGGCAGAGGCGGTCCAGTCGGCGAGCTTCGGGTAATTCTCCACGAGCCAGTTGAAGGATTGCTGCACAGTGACGAACGCGGTCGAGGCCTGCATGACCTCCCCAAGCGACATGGTGCCGGCAAGGTATTTGGGCGCACAGAGGATGATCGGGATGACAGGGGCCAGGATGAAGTTGCCGTAGGACACCACGGTCGTTCGCAGATACTGACCGCACAATTCGCGCCAGCGCATGATGACGTTGCCCAGCGCAACGCTCAATCCGCTGCGCTCCTCGGGCTCGCCTCCTAGCAGCGCGATGCTCTCACCGTTCTCGCGCAGCCGTGTGGCCGCGTAACGAAACTCGGCCTCCGCCTGATTCTTGCCCTCGGCCACCTGGACGAAGCGCCGACCGATGAAGAGCATCGCCGTGGTGGTAATGATCGAATAGATCACGGCGATGAAGACGAGGTAGCCGGGGACGTTGAATTCTCGCCCGCCCCATTCGAACGAGATCGACCCGCCCACAGCCCATAGAACGCTGATGAACGTGATGGCCGTGAGAATGGCTGTCGTGACCCCGAAGGCGAAATCGACCGGCGACTCGGTGGCGATTCGCGTGTCATCCGCAATGCGGAATTCGGGGTTCTCGTGCTGGCCCTTGACGAGGTTGAGCTGATAATACCGGCCGTTCTTGAGCCAGCGGTCGATCTGGTAATCGGTCAGCCATGCGCGCCATGCCCGCTGCGTGGTCAGCCGGCCCCAGACGGATGCGACGTTGAAGGCGATGGCCGCAAGGGCCAACGGCACGAAGACAAGCGCGAGTGTGCCCACGACCGAAATGTCGCGTTTCTCCAGCGCATTGAAAAGATCCCGGTTCCAGACGTTGAGCCGGTACTGGACGAAGAGTTGTCCGAGGATGATCGCCAGCAGAGACAGGGTGAGAATCCACGCCTCGCGACGCCTCAACCCCGTCCAGAAACCTGATGCTGCTTTCCAAAACCGGGCGAACAGCCGGCGTCTCTCGAGGGTCGCGCCGTCGTCGTTCACTCTATTCTCCGGCAATGATCAGATTATTGGATGCTGCACCGACAGCGCAGCAGGCCTTCAGGCCCGTGTCGGGATAGCCCTGTCGAGGTGGGTGACGCACAGGCTCGGGCCGGATTCCTTGCCGGCCTGCGCAAGCGGGCTGACCGAACCCAGGCAACCGTGCGGTTGGGCACGGCGTTTCGGCGCCGCGTCGTCCTCGCTTGCGCCGCGGGAGACGGGCTGCCGCTTCACGAGACTGGCGGGCTCTTCCTTCAGCGTCAGCACTGGAAGATCCGTATCCTTGGAATAGTACGTGGTATTGGACTTGGGATCAGAGCTGAACAGCACGTTGCCATTGTCGTCTTTCAAAACCACACGAACATTGGAGACCCCGACAAGCTCCACCACAGAAACGCCATGGCGAGACCCGGCGGGCGACGCGGGAGCCAACCGATCGGCCTTGGCAAAGGACTCCACCCCTCGGCTGACGGCAATCGACGAGGTTCCGACCGCATCCCGCCCGACGTCATCACTGATCGCACCCGGCGCGAAGCTCGCGACCATAAAGGCACTCCCGATCATTCCGGTGACGGCTGCTGGCAGATGGAACATGGTCGTCTCCCGCCGTTCCAAGACTTTGTGGAAAGAGGCTTTCTCGGCAAAACAACGCCACTGTTTCGCCTAGGTTCCGGCACTTCGCGCGAACCTTCGTCAAGGTCCCACATCGGAACATTCGCGGTCTGGACAGCATTATGTTACGACCGGCCTCCTGGTCCTCCCCCGCATTCCCCTTGTGCATTGGCCGGCACCTGACAGACGGGCCCTCGGCCCGTCTGTTTTGTGGGGAGAGCATGAAAAAACCCGGCGGTGAGGCCGGGCTTTTCGAAGACGGCGACGCCGAGGCGTTTAGGCGGACGCCCTCACGTCGCGCCGGCGTGCGCTCTGCTGGAAGAACAGCGCTTGGCTGATGACCGCCGAGACATTGGCGGGCTGGAACGGCTTGGCGATGAGGAAGGCTGGCTCGGGACGCTCACCGGTCAGGAAGCGCTCAGGGTAGGCCGTGATGAAGATGACCGGCACTTCGAAGGTTTTCAGGAGGTCGTTGACCGCATCGAGCCCCGAGCTGCCGTCGGCGAGCTGAATATCCGCAAGGATCAACCCCGGGCGCTTGGATGCCGCAAGCTTGACCGCCTCGGTGCGCGTGCGCGCCACGCCGGTCACGTTGTGGCCCAGACCCTCGACGAGCGCTTCCAGATCCATCGCGATCAGCGGTTCGTCCTCGATGATCATGATGTCGGTCGCCATGTCGGCGGCCAGCTCCCGGCCCGCTTCATCGACAAGGTCACGGACCGAACGGGCATCGGTGGACAGGATCTTGCCGACCTCGTCCTCGCCGAACCCTTCCAGGCAAGACAGCAGAAACGCCTGACGGGGCAGTGGGGTGATCTGGCCAAGCCGAACTTCAGCCGGCAGGTCACGCTGGGTAAGATCGCTGCGGCCATTGACCGAAAGCGAGTTCCAGATCCGTGTGAAGACCTGAAACAGCTCGACCTTCACGTTGCCGTTCGGCGCGATGGTGTCAGGCTCGCTGACCAGCGTCTCAAGAGTTGCCGCAACGTAGGCATCACCGGCCATCTGGCTTCCGGTGAGCGCCCGTGCGTAGCGCCGTAGATATGGCAGGTGTTGGACGACAAGCTGCGCTGTCGACATTCGCGTCCCCTTGAATTTGGCTTTTTGACTTTTGGTTTCGATACGAACCCTCCAACTCGGCAGGTCCGGAAAAGTTCCCGCGCCTGGAACCGAACCACGCGGCGTGCGTTGGGAACTAGGTCACTATGCGCTTACTGCCAAGTTTTGCAAACTGCGACGATTAAGATCGACGGCCAGAAAACACGGTCGCTAGGGGAATTATATGACGGCTGACAAGGGCAATAAGAGCGCCCGTGTTCTTCGGGAGGACGATTTCGGCGATAAGCTCGCATCCGATCCCAAACTCGACACCGTCAGCCAGAAGCGAATCGGCGACCAGTTGAGAGCGATGTACGACGACCTGGTCCAGCAGCCTGTTCCCGACAGATTCAAGGATCTTCTGGCCGCACTGGAAGGGAAAGGCGCGGAGACAAAGAAGTGACCCTCGAGCCCGATCTGCGGGACGACCTTCTGGCCGCTGTGCCGAGCCTGCGGGCCTTCGCGATTTCTCTCTCCGGACATGTGGACCGCGCCGACGATCTGGTCCAGGACACGCTGCTCAGAGCATTGTCCAACCTCCACCGCTTCGAGCGGGGCACGAACCTTAATGCCTGGCTGTTCACGATCCTCCGCAACCTGTTTCACTCTCAATACCGCAAGCGGCGACGGGAGGTGGAAGATCCGGACGGGTCTTACGCGAGCCGGCTGACCGTGCAACCGGAACAGGGCGCACGCCTCGATTTCGAGGATTTTCGGACGGCCCTTTCCACCCTCCCTCATGACCAAAGGGAAGCTTTGCTTCTGATCGGCGCATCGGGATTCTCCTACGAGGAGGCTGCTGTCATCTGCGGATGTGCTGTGGGAACCATCAAGAGCAGGGTCAACCGGGCGCGCTCGCGCCTGAGCAGCATCTTGAAGGTGGATGCGACGGAAGCCATAGGCTCCGACCCCGTGATCCGGGCAGCTCTCCACACCGCGCGATAACTGTCGCCATGAGCCACCTCAGCATACAAAAACGCCGCCCGAAGGCGGCGTTTTCAAAATCATCCACTGACTAGAGCGGTCGACGGCCGCGCAGCAATCCGATGACTGCCGAAATGGCGAAGAGGACGATGGCGACGAAGAAGATGAGTTTCGCGATCTCAACGGCAGTACCGGCGATTCCGCCGAAACCGAAGAGCGCTGCGACAAGTGCGACGATGAGAAAAGTGACTGCCCAGCCCAGCATGATGTTACCTCTACAATTGATAAATCGGCACCTGCCGATGACACAGCGGTAACTCCAAGCGGAACCGTGGAGTTCCGTGAAAAAGACTCATTCGCGCCGTTTGTTACAGTCGAAGCCTCACTCAGCAGGAGTTGAAGACAAACATGGAACGGACCCATCGCCCCCACGTTGCCAACAGGAATGGGGAGAGAACTGACATGAACCATCCGGTTGCCCTGCGCGCCTTTATCGCCTTTTTGGCCGTCAGCGCTGCTGCGGCCGTTGTAGGATTTTCATCTCAGGCGGCTCTTGCAGAGGCGGCGTTTCTGATCGGTGGATCCGTTGCGGCGATGATGTTGCTGCTCGCCGCAGCTGCCAGGCAAAAACACCCTGAGCCGAAGCTCGTGCCCATTCCCATCCGAATTCGGCGCTGAAGCATCTCCAGAAAACAAAAGGCGGCCGCAGGGGCCGCCTTTTTTATGGCCGGTGGTTTTCACACGTCTGCCCGCAGAGCAGGATTGTCGCGCTCAGCATCCGCGCCCCGATTGAGGAGGTGAAACAGGATGATTGCCCCGAAGGTCGCCGTCCCGATCCCGTCCAGAGTGAATCCGCCGATTGAAAGCTTGAAGTTGCCGGCTCCCAGAACGAGGGCCACGGCGACTGTAATCAGGTTGCGCGGATTGGAGAAATCCACCCGGTTTTCGACCCAGATCCGCCCCGCAGTCGCGGCAATCAAGCCGAACACCACAATCGACAAGCCGCCGAGGACCGGACCGGGGATGGTGCCGATGAATGCGCCAAACTTTGGCGACAACCCGAGCACCAGCGCGATGATGGCCGCAATGACGAACACGATGGTCGAATAGATCCGCGTGACCGCCATCACCCCCATGTTTTCCGCATAGGTCGTCATGCCGGTGCCGCCTGAGGCGCCGGAGATCATGGTCGCCAAACCGTCGCCCATGAAGGCCCGGCCGAGATAGGGATCGAGATTGCGCCCCGTCATTGCCCCGATGGCTTTGATATGACCGAGGTTTTCCGCCACGAGAATGATCGCCACAGGCGCAATGAGGCTCATCGCCGAGAGGCTGAACACCGGCGACTGAAACGTCGGCAGGCCAAACCATGCCGCCTGCCCAACCTTGGCGAAATCGATCGCCGCGCCATAGCCGAGCCCATTGGCACCGATCAGATACGCGATGTAGCCAACCGCTCCCCCGACCAGCACCGGCAAGCGCCGCCACATGCCCGGCGCATAGACCGCCACAAGCCCCACGGCGATCACGGTGATGAGCGCGATCCAGCGGGCGAAGGCCGTTCCGGCGGCATTGTCCGGCGTCATTCCCGATGCGCTCGAAATGGCGATGGGTGCGAGCACAAGGCCGATGGCGGCGACGATTGCACCCGTCACCACCGGCGGCATCAGCCGCTCGACCCAGCGATGGCCGGCGATTTGCACCACAATACCAATGAGGAAATAGAGTGCCCCCGCCGCGATGATTCCGCCGAGCGCAAGGGGGATGTTGGGATTTGGCGCGCCCACAGACGCGCCGGTTGCCACGAGAACAGGGCCGATGAACGCAAAGCTCGATCCGAGATAGCTCGGCACCCGGCCGCCCACGACGAAGAAGAAGATGATCGTCGCGATACCCGAAAAGAGGATCGACACGTTGGGATCGAATCCCATGAGAATGGGAGCGAGCACCGTCGCGCCGAACATGGCGACCACATGCTGCAGACCCAGAACGACCGTCTGCCCCATGGGCAGCCGCTCGTCGGGCATGATGATTCCCTCTGTCTTCAGAGTCCATCGTGGAAAGAAGCGTTCTGTCATGGTCGTCCCCCAACTGCGCCTTACGGCATTACATCGTAACGCCGGGTCCCGGCGACGGCCATAAAAGAGGGCAGCGGTACACAGGAGTTCGCGGATAGGCTGCCCGGCCGCCACTTCGCGGGACGCTTCGCAAGCTCGGCCGGCGGATATGACGATCAGGGCATTCTCAGCGGTCACTACAAAGGGCGCGTCGAACCGCAGGCCGTGATGATTTCCATCAACCGGGCCATGTGATCGTTTGAGAATGGACATCGCGCCGCCGCGCCGCCAGACTTCCGTCCTTCACCGATGCGAGACTTGACGATGCGGAAGAATTTCGATGGACCGACGGGCGATGTCCACACTCTCTGGATCGAGGGAACGAGCCTTTCCGGGAACCTTCTCGGAGACCCGGCGCGACGCCGGGTCGATGTCTATGTGCCGCCGGGGAGAGACGACAACGTCCCTCTGCCGCTCCTCGTGGACCTGGTCGGTTACACGTCCGGAGGGCCGGCGCACACGAGCTGGAAGAACTACGGCGAGAATGTTCCAGAGCGCCTCGACAGGCTCATCGGCACCGGCGCGATGCCGCCGGTGGTCGTGGCGTTTCCCGATTGCTTCACGCGGCTCGGGGGCAACCAGTATATCGACAGCCTCGCCACCGGGGCCTGGGAAGGCTTCCTCATCAACGACATGCTGCCGGCAGTCGAGGCGCGTTTTGCCTGTGGGGGCGACGGCCGCCGAGGCGTGTTCGGAAAGAGCTCGGGCGGATTCGGCGCGCTGGTCCATGCCATGCGGCATGGCGGCTCCGTCTGGTCGGCGGCGGCCTCCCATTCGGGCGATGCCGGATTTGACTGCCTTTATCACCTCGGTGAATTCGCCGGCGTGCTGCGCCACCTGGTCGACCATGACATGTCCGTCGAGGCCTTCTGCCGGGCTTTCGAGGCCGGGCCGAAGGCCAAGGACACGGACTGGCACACCATGATGATCCTGGCCCAGGCCGCGACCTTCGATCCCGATCCGGACGCATTCTACGGCATCCGCCTGCCGGTCGACATGCGGACCTGCGAGATCATTCCCGAGCGTTGGGCCAACTGGACGAAATGGGATCCCTTGCGCATGGCCGACGAGGCGCAGCACCTGGCAGCTTTGCGCAGGCTCAAGCTTCTCTATTTCGATTGCGGCGACATCGACCAGTTCAACATGGTCTATGGCTCTCGCCGCCTTCACGACACGCTGGAGAGTGCGGGTATTGCGCATGTGTACGAGGAATTCCACGACAACCATTCGTCGGTGGATTACCGCATGGATGTAAGCCTGCCGCTCCTGGCCAAGGCGCTGAGCTAGTCACGGTCCGCCCGTCGGCGCCATGTCCGATGAGACAATATGTCCGAGGACGGAATTCAGGTGTCCGCTGTGACAGGATCTTGCCTTGAGCAGCACGTGTCCGCATTCCCCGCCTCGGGCGCCCAGTGCCCAAAGCTCATCGTCGGACCACGTCATGCCCACGTGTCCGCCCGCCCCGGCTGACGGACCAATGGCAGCGGCTGCCCTTGAGCCCGCAAGGCCTTCGACCTATGGTGCCGGCCAAGTTGACCTTACGGAGCGGCTCTCTTTATGACTTTCTTTTCCAAGGCGGCGTTGAATCAATTGGCCGCCAATCCTGACTCCATGGCCGCTTTTTATACGACGTCGCGCGCTGCCTTCAAGAAAGCCCTCGGGTCAGCCTTCTCAGGGCAGCCGGAAGATCATATCAAGCTCGCCTTCTGCGCTCTGGTTGCCTACGAGCTCAAGCCGTACGGCTCCAGCGTCGCCTCAACCCTGCCGGCCCTTCTGGCGGAACCCGGTCTCGATTGTGACAATTACGCCCTTCTGAGCTGGTACCTCTATAAGAAAATGGCCTCGTCCGGCGCCGATATCGCGCTTGTCGGATGGGATGGCGGCGCGGTTGGAAACCATGCCCAGCTGCTGATCAGCACCCCTGGCAAGCAAGCCATGCTGGTCGACCCGACTGTGGGCCTGTTCTCGATCGTCGGAAGCTATAATGCACTGGTTGCAGGAGAGCCCGTAGCCACGACGGACCGGGTGTCCTTCTACAGCCGCGACGACATCGACTGGTTCAACGGCAAAGTCGTCAAAGCCGTCACCGATGGCCTGTATGAGCCGGGCGACTTTCTCTATTATTATACGAGCCCCGACGAGTTGCTGTCCTATCTGCCGCTCGCCCGCACGAAGATCCTCGGCGTCGATGACAAGATCCTCACCCTCACCGGAAGCAGCAATCTCGACGGCATCGGCAATGGGCTGAACAACGTGCTGAACGGCAATGCCGGCGCCAACACCCTGCGGGGCCTCTTCGGCGACGATCGGCTTTTCGGGAAGTCCGGCAATGACGTCCTCTACGGCGACCACGGCAACGATTATCTCGACGGTGGCTTTGGCTACGACAAGATGATCGGCGGCCGCGGCAACGACACCTATGTGGTGAACTCGTTGCTTGACGTCGTGCGCGAAGAGGCCGGACAGGGGATCGACACCGTCCGCGCGAGCGTGAGCTACACGCTCGATGTCAATGTCGAGAACCTGGTGCTCACCGGCAGCGGCCATTTGACCGGCACTGGCAATGCGGCCTCCAACACGATCACCGGCAACGCCGGCAACAACGTGCTGAACGGCATGAACGGCTTCGACTTCCTGTACGGCGGCGCCGGAAGCGACACGCTCATCGGCGGCGCCGGAAACGATTTTCTCGATGGCGGCAACGGCTACGATCTCATGATCGGCGGCACCGGCAACGATACCTATGTGGTCAACGGCTGGGCCGACATCGTCCAGGAAGAGGTGGGCGAGGGAATCGACACGATCCAGAGCTGGATTTCCCTGTCCCTGACATCCTTTGCAAACGTCGAGAACCTGACCCTTCTGGGCAAGGCCAACCTGACGGCGACGGGTAATGCCGATTCCAATGTCATCGTTGGCAATGAGGGACGCAACGTCATCGATGGCGGCCTCGGCAACGACATCATCATCGGCGGTGGCGGCAAGGACCTGCTGCGGGATTCCGAGGGCAATGACCGCTTCGTCTTCAAGGCGATCACCGATTCCGGCGTGAGGTTTGCCGACCGGGATGTCATCACGTCCTTCGACCACGGCGACATCATCGACCTGTCGGCCATCGACGCCAACACGAAGATCGGCGGCAACCAGGCCTTCAAGCTGGTGACGGCGTTCTCCGGCACAGCGGGCGAGCTCACCGCGACGCTGACCAATGCGGCCTCACGGGGCTTTCTCATCTATGCGGATGTCGACGGCGACAAGAACCCCGACTTCTCGCTGCAGGTCTACGGCGCGCCGACCTTCGACAAGCTCCATGCGTGGGATTTTATTCTTTAGGCTGCGGGGAACAGCGATCGTTTCGACCCCCCGATCTGCATGCGCATGCGCGAGATGGTGAAGATCTGTTGAGGATGAGCGGGCGGGGGATCAGCATGCCAGTCGCGTTGTCGCTGTATTTGAAGTGTGATATCAGGCGGGCGCTTCCAAGGGCGACCCTTATTCTTCTTGGGAGCGACCTTTCAACCGCTGGAAGACGCGTCTCCTCTTAGAAAGAATGCCCATGTCCGGAGCTTTGAACCAGATCACCAGCTGTGAGGTCTGCGGAAGCAACGATCTGCGCCCCGTTCTGGATCTCGGCAAGCACCCGATGTGCGATGACCTGGTCGCAATCGGCGATAACCGTATTTGCAAAGAATATCCCATCGATATCCTTTTCTGCGATCGCTGCATCACGGCCCATCAGCACTTCCAGATCCCCAAGCATGAGCTGTTTCCGCCGACCTATCACTACCGCTCGCGCCATACGGCGGACGTGATCAACGGCATGCGGCAGCTGGTCGAGGCCTGCGGCGACATGCTCGGGAATCTCGACGGCAAGAAAGTTCTCGACATCGGCTGCAACGACGGGAGCCTGCTGTCCATCTTCGGCGAGCGCGGTGCGGTGACCTTCGGGATCGAACCCACCGGAGCCGCGAGCGATGCTGCCGAGCGGGGTCATACGGTGATCAATGACTTCCTCAGTGAGGATGTCGCGAGACGCTTCGTCAGCGACTTCGGCGCGCCTGACATCATCACGTTCACCAATGTGTTCGCGCATATCGAGGATCTGAAGGGCGTCATTCGATCCCTCAAAGTGCTCGCTGCGCCGAATACGGTCATCGTCATCGAAAATCACTATCTCGGCGCCGTCCTGAAGAAGGACCAGTTCGACACATTCTACCATGAGCATCCGCGTACCTACAGTTTCACCTCTTTCGCGTTCATCGCGGATGCGCTCGGCATGGTGGTGGCGAAGGTGGAGTTTCCCCAACGCTACGGCGGCAACATTCGCGTCTTCCTGAAGAACGCCGAAAGCGATGCCAAGCATGACCGGTGGGATGAGCTGCACGCCATCGAGCAGGCATTCGGGGCCGGTCTCGAGACGTTGTCGTCGCGCATCGCCACATGGCGCAAGAAAAAGCTTGCCGAAATCACGAACGAGGTCCAGCGCCATGGCACGCTTTCAGCCAAGGCGTTCCCTGGTCGCGCGGCGATCCCGATCCGGATGCTGGGTCTCAACGAAACGCACATCGAAGCGGTGTACGAGAAGCCGGCTTCCGGCAAGATCGGGCACTACGTTCCCGGTACGCGCATCCCCATCAAGTCCGACGATGATTTCGTTGCAGGCGAAGGGCCGGTTCTGAACCTCGCCTGGCATATCTCCCGAGAGATCCGATCCTACATGCTCGAGCGCGGTTATTCCGGGCGGATCATCGATATCATCGCGGAAGACGACTTTCGTGAAACGGATCGATAGCGGACTTGGCTAGGGCGTCGATGCATGATCACGGTCATGGATCGACGCTGAAGACTGCGACCGCGTCCGACCCGGAAGTCCGCGGCTCGGTCGGGCCGCCGGCCCATCGAATGACGAAAGCGCACAGCCCGGCCCGGTGATGAAGCACGCGACACCCCCCTCAGCCACACTCTCTGGAGCGTCGCACACCTTCGCCATCTTCCTCGCAGCGGCCCTCGCCTTCGTTGGCCTCGGCTATGTCCTCGCAGCGCTGGGCCCTGCCAATCCCGTAATCGTCGGACGCGGCGTCGATCCCATCCTCCTGCCCAACACCGTCGGCGTGTACCCGGAACCCCTCGACCGCTTCCTGTTGATCTCGCTGGTTCTGTCTGTCCCGTTCCTGGTGGGTGCGGCCATCGGGCTTTCCAAGCGGCTGGGAGAACCACTTGCCGATCCACGGCCCGTCTTTTTTTCTCTTGTCGGCTTCATGCTGTGGATCTGCATCATCCGCGGCGCGACCCCGGAGCTCGCGCGTTTTGTCGACGGCCTGCAATGGACCGCCACTGGTCTGTGCGTGGTCGGAGCCTGTCTGCTGCTGGCGCTTCCCCAGCACCTGCACGGAAAAGCGAACCGTATCTCCCTGCTGACCGCGATCGCCGTCAGCGCCTTGATGATCGCGTCACAGCGCATCTGGACGCTCGACAGCGCGGTCCACTATAACGGCCCGTTCTCATCCCACTACGAGGCTGTCACGTCCGCCCTGGTGCGGATTGCGGGCGGTGGCACCTGCCTTGTGGAGGTCATCCCGCAATATGGATGCCTCGGAGAGTATTTCTCGCCGTTCCTGCAGCTGCTCGGCAGCCGCATCGTGGTCATCACGTCGATCTTCACTGTCCTGTCGATCGTCGCTCTTTCCGCCGCGATGGTGTTCGCCTGGTGGCTCATCGAGCGGCCGCTCATGCTCATAGGATGCCTTCTCGGTTTGATAGTCGCCGTCGCCCTGAACCTGATTTACGACAACCCCGATCAGATCCTGCAGTATTTTCCCGTCCGGTTTCTGTTCCCATCGCTGAGCCTTCTGCTCGCGGTGTGGTACCGGCAATCGCCCGGGCTTGGGCGCACCCTGGCGGCTGGTGCTTTCAGTGGCGTCGCGCTGACGTGGAATTTGGAAAGTGGAATCGCGGTCACCGGCGCCCTCGGTCTTTTCGCCGGCCTGAAACCGTTCATCACCCCCGTAGAAGGGGCCTCATCGCCCTTCGCCGTCGCTGCCGGACGGGTTGCCGCATTCGCCGTGGCCGTGATTCTGGTTCTCGCGCTCTTCATCGCCTATCTTTTTATCAAGTCTGGCTCGACGCCGGATTTTCCGAAATACATCCTGTTTCAGACCGTGTTCTTCGTCACAGGGTTCGGCATGATTCCGATCCTGCCGTTCCCGGATTATTGGACGATGCATGTCGCTGTGCTGTTTTGTACGCTCATCCTGGCGACCGTCTGGGTCTCGTCAGGGACGCGACTTGCGGACCCGAAGCTGGAAATGGCGGCGTATGCTGCCGTCCTCGGCATCGGCCTTCTGCTCTACTATACGGGGCGGTCGCATATCCTGGTGCTGCGGCTTGTAGCCTGGCCCAGCATTCTTCTGTTCTTCTTTCTGCTGGACCGAACGGCTGCGCGCGTGACGAACCGGACCGGGCGCGTGGCAGTCGGTGCCGTCGCGGTTATCAGTTGCGCGTTGCCGGCAGCCTTCCTGCTCAACACGGCTCCAGCCGTCGCCCATCTGGCCGCGACTGTCAGGGCCGCGCCGCCGGACCAGAACGCGCTCGTTCGAGAGGACATCGCTTTCATCCAGGCGCATGCGGCCCCCGCGGAGCGCATCGCCATCGTCGGAATCAATCAAGGCGTTCTGTATGGCGAATCAGGCATGCGTCCCGACCTCGAGGGGCCGGGAGTTGCCGAGATGATCCGTCGAGTCGATCGAGACGACCAGGTCGACATGCTCGTGAAGCGCGGCCCGGATAAGGTCTTTCTCGGCACCGATCTGAGCGCAGCCGCGGAACGCGGTCTACTGGGAACCAATATCGACATCGATCTGGGCGAACTCCGGAAAGCGTACGCGCTAGAAGCTCTCGGCCCGGGCGGGCGGCTCATCCTTCTGCGGCGCAAGCCCTTCGCGGGCAAGGATCTGTTCGACGCCTATCCGGGCGAATAGGGTGTCGAGCTGAACTACGGAACCGGCGCGGACAACGCACGCCGCTGCCATCATTGTATCATAGGACGAGAACGCGCATGGCCTTCGGACCCGACATGTCGATCTACCGCCGAGAGCTGAGAGTTGCCGCTCTCACGGGGCTCGCCATCGTGGCAGCCTATGTGGTGTTCACGCTGCTGACGTTGCCCAAGCCCCCCGAAGGCATCCGCATTCTTGCCATCAACAAGGGCATCTTCGATTCCATGACGCAGGCATTCCAGACCAACTGGACGCGCCTGCTCTGGCCGATGGAATACGAGATGAACCGGATCTACTGGCCACCGGCAACGCTGTTTCCGACCTATGCGGCCGAGCGCTTCCTCGGCCCGCTCGCAAGCTATCTTCTGTTTTCGTGCCTCTTTATCGGCACGGCATTTGCGCTCGCGTTCTATGTCACGCGATCGCTCGTCTTCGCCGCGACCTTGGGTTTCATGTTCGCCTTTGGGACGCAGCTCAACTACACCTACACTTATGGCAGTCTGATCCCGCTCTACCTGATCCTCACCTTCTGCGCCGTGAACCTCACGATCGTCGTCATGCTGCTGCGTGAGGAGGTGACGGCAGGACGCGGATATCTGGCTTTCGCCGGTTCCCTGTGTCTGATCGCCCTGTCGAGCGAGTGGTGGATCAATTACGCCATCGCGCTGATATCGGCCGCCGCCTTCGGCGTGGTGTGGGCGCAATGGCATGTCAGGCCGGTTGTCACGCGGGTCTGCGCGTTCGTCATCGTTGCGACAATTGCGACCCTGGCCGTTTACCTGCTCATCCGCCTGCAATATCCCGGCCAGTTCACGCGCTACGGCGAGGAAGAGGAGTTGCTCCTCACCTACACCAGCCCGGTCATGATGGTGGAGGACTTCCTCACCAACTTCTTCACCTTCCTCTACATGTCGCTCGACAATTATCTTCCGTCATTCGTCTCCTCGTCGAACTCCCTCACCTATCTGGGCCCCGAGAAGATTATTGCCGAGCAGCACGGCTATCACGCGCAGTACCAGCACCTTGTTGTGATGAGCCACCTGTTCATGTGGCGCTTTTATGCGGGCATCGCCGCGACGGTGTTTGTGGGCCTTTTCATCCTCGTCGTCAGGCGCGCGTGGAAGAGCCCCGCTTGGCATCATGCGGTCATCGCCTGCCTGATGCTGATGGTGGCCACCGGGTTCGCGACCCATCTCGCCATCAAGATGCGACCCTACAACTCGGTTCCTGGGCTGTCGTATAAAGTTGTCTTCAGCGTCAGCGCGCTCACCATTCTTGTCGCCTATCTCGTCATGACGGAATGGCGGCGGCTCTCGTCGCCGCGGTCCCGCTGGGTTCTCCTCGGAGCCGTATGGCTGTGTGTCGCTGCTGCGGCAATCACGCGGCCCGGCATGCAGCAGCAGCTCCTGGGTCAGGTGGGCCTGGTCGGCTTCAGGGACCCGCTGGGACAGATCCTGTCCGTGAAATAGCCTTGGGCTCGGCACGCGACGCTTGCCAACTCGCGTGCGCCGACGGGAGCGCATTCCGGGCCGCCGCCGGGCCTCTACTGAATTCGTATCCGCTCAAGGCCGAAATAATTCGCATCCTTCATGGCATGGGCCTTGATCCGCCAAAAGCGATGCGGCGTGGTGACTGGAAGCGTAAAGGTCTCTTCCCAGCGATTTGTCCCCTGATTGCGGCTTGCCACATCAGCCGGCTCCTTCACGGGGAAGATACCCAGGCTCTTCCACGCGCTGCCATCGTCGGACGCCTCGATTTCGATGCTCTCCGGACACCAGTGCCAGGCGACCCATCGGACGACGATGGTCTTTGGAGCGGCGGGCGCGAAGGGCAGTTCAAACCCGACATATTCGCCGACGGCTTCCAGCCCCTGTTTGGCGCTCCGCCAATTGTCGTTCCCGAGAATGATCGAGTCGGGCGGCGCGTCTGGCGCAGACGAACTCGCAAGAGGTCTCGCCGAAGAAATCTGCATCGCGACGGGCACAGACTGCATGAAGACTTCGCGATCGAGTTTGAACAGCGAGACGTGGCGGTCGAACTTCACATCCCTCCAAGCACGGTAAGCCGCTCTTGTGACCAAGGGCACCTCATCGAGCACACGTCGCACCGTTGCGGGTAGATATGTCCCGTCTGGGTCCCAGACTGCCCCCTCGCCTGAGCCCACTTTCATCCACCCGAAAGATGCGACGTGGGAAGCGAATGGTGTGGAGCGCGTGTCGACATCGATCGCGTCCTTGTCTCCCCCCAGCAGATCTTGATACAGCCGGATATTGAACAGGTCCGGATCCCAATGGCCTGGTTTGGGGCCGGCGATTTTCTTGGCTTGCCAGTTATCCACATAACGGGTCAGCAGAAAGTAATCCGGCAGGAATTTGAGAAGATCTTCGTATCTGACCGGCCCTCCGCGGAGGTAGACATCCCGGATCTGCGAGGGATCGAAATAGGCTGGCCCATCGATCAGAATTTTAGGATTGCCGACCGCTTTCAAGTTCGCCGAAGCCCAGCTGCCGACGATGTAGTTAGGAGCCTCTCTCCAGAAAGCGTAGCGGATAGGATAGACGAGTGCGGTCTCGAGACGGCTCAGACTGAACAGCGAAATCGCCAGAACGACACCGCCAGCAACGACCCCCTGATATCGCCCTTGGCCAAAAGCAGGGACAATCGACACCACAAACTGGACGCAATACGCCGCAGAGAGCGCCACGACCCAATAGCAGATGACGAGGTATTGCGGCTGGACCCAAAACTTCTGAAACAAGGCGTAGTAGAGGAAGATGGTGAGCCCGAGGAGCGCGGCAAAAATAAGGGGGAGTCGGTTGCGTTCGCGAAGGATAAAGAGGCAGGCCCCAAGCAGGGCAGCCGCGATCAAGCCAGTGCCAAGACGCGTCCTGAGCGTCGAGAGCCAGTCCCAGAAGGTTGTGACAGAGATCGGAGACTCGCTGGTAAACGTCGATGCCCACGCCCGCCAAACGCGGAAAAAATAGGAATCAACGAAGGCGTATGGGGTCGTCAGAGCAAAGACAGCAAGCGCGATCACGAAGACAGCTGCGCCCCGCCGCGATATACAAGCGATCAGACTGATCGCAGTCCTTTCCTGGACGTGCCGCCAGGATCCCAAACATATGGCCAGCACTGTGACAGGAACCAACAACGGGCCGCCCATTTTCGCGCCCTGCGCCAAGCCGGCCGCGATTCCGATGGCCACAAGGCTCCCGGTTCCGCCGTCGGCTGCGTGGCGAAGGCACACGCCAAGAGAAACGATCATCAAAAAAAACAGCAAGCTGTCTGGATGGATGACGGTTCCGATGAATATCAGTTGGCTCTCCGTTGCGAGGAAGAGCAAACTCACCATCGCGGCGGTCCGTCCAAAGGACCGTCGCGCAAAATTATAGGCTGCGAGGAGCGTGCAAACGGAAAAGCCGATCGCCAGCAAGCGCAGAATGATCGGGCCGGTCGGAAAAAGTGGCAGTCCCGCGAGCTTCAGCGGCATCCAGATCAGAAAAGCCAGATCCGGGTAAAGTCCTCCGTAATACGGCAGCTCCTGGTAATTGATGTTGTACCAGTGGGCCGGAATCACACCCGGCGCGCCTCCGGGCCCGAGGTATTGGGCCGGATTCCCATAAGGCCATGCCGTCATGCCATCGAGTTGCATCGTAATAAGCGCATCATCGTCGATAAACGTCGCCAGCATGAGGGCATCGTCGGCATGTCGCGCGATCGTGGGAAGAAATAGCGCCAGGAAGATCACGAGAACGACGCTGGAGAAAAGATCCGGCGTCAGCAGGTCTCGAATTTCCCGTCCGAAGACTCTGCAGCCCTCTGCCATATTTCGGCGAAAACGCAGGAGCGCCGCCGTTCCCGGCACAGCGCGTGCCTCGATCGTGGAGGTTCCAGTCATGACGGGCGTCCGATCTTAGGGTCTCTCAGCGCTTCGATGGCTGATTGCCAGTTGCCGGCAGCATTCGCTGAGACGAGCGTCCGGACCGAATATTCGAGCTGCTGATCGAGGGCTGCCCGGTCGCCTGGGCGGACCGCGCCACTGTCGTCCCACCGAGAAGCCATCAATTCCCTTACGGCGTATTTCACGTCGTCATCGAGGCGGGAAATCGCCTGGCCAGCGAGCCATGATTCCTGCTCGCGCTTGAGAAGGCGGTCCGCGCTTTCGGAGATCGCCACGGAACTTCTGGCAGCGGCGTCGGCTCTGGCGGATACTGGTCCGCCGATACGCGCGACAAATGCCTGCAACTGCCGTTTGACCGGTCTCGCGACGCGCTCCCAATCAGGGTCCCCCGTGACCACATGAGTGCCTGCGGTGACCGTTCCCGGCTCAGTCGTGAAATCGAGCGTCAGCGTTGATCCCGACGAAAGCGCAACCGCGATCGACCGCTGTCGCGCGAGGCCCTCTCGCTGGAGCGTCACGCGACACGGCATCCCGCCGAACACAAGGTCGAACGCAGCGCTACGTCCGCCGCCAGCGATGTCGCAGGCGTGGACGTCGACCCGCACGTCGACGTTCGGCCCGCCTAGAACCGTCGTCAGGATCGACCAGACATGCGGCATGACATCCTGCGCCACGCTGATACCGGCATCGTACATCTTGTCCTCGCCGTAGCGGACCTCGGCCGCCGCATCGCACCAATCAATCCGGGCAGAGACCGGCGTCCCAGCCTCAGCGACCGTTCTCGCGAACCGATGCAGATACGAGCAATGCAGGAAGGTCAGCGCCGGCATCACATGCACGCCGTTCTCGGCGGCGCGCAGGAAGAGAGTGTCGACGTCGTGCAGGTCCAGGGCCACGGGCTTCTCGACGAGAACCGATATGCCGGCCTCGACCAGACGAAGCGCGGTCTGCGCGTGAAGCCGCGCAGCGTTGACGACAACAGCCGCCACCACGTCATAGGCGTTAAGGGCGTCATCGATCTCCGGCACAACCACGAAATGCGCGCCGGTCGCTCGGCCGAGATCCGCAAGTCGTGCCGGGTTCGCTTTCGACACCACGACGAGCTCATACGGCAGGTTCAGCGTCGCGAGGACCGACAAGAGAATGCGCGCCCATCGCCCGCCACCGACGACAGCAACAGCCTGACGCTTCTCCTTGTCGCTGCTCACGGCCGATCGGGTACGCGAAGGTGCGCTCCGATGAGCGCATGAGAGCGCACGCGCTCGGCATAGGCGTCGATCTGGCTGTCGGTGAATGCCCGCATATCGGCGCCCGCCTGGAACGCCTTGTACCACGCGACAGTCCAGCCGATCGCCTCGTCGACCGGCAGCGCGGTCGACCAGCCAAGGGTTGTCTTGGCAAGCGCACTATCGATGGAAAGAAAACGGCTTTCGTGAAGGCGATCCCGCGAGGTGTCGCACGTCCAGAGGCTATCGGCGCCGAAGGATGCGGAGACCTGCTCGGCTACTTCCATCACAGTGCGGACCGGCTCGCGCGGCGGCCCGAAATTGACCGATGTCGGCGCGGCGGCGGGCGCGCTGAGGCAGCGCTGAATGTAGAGAAGGTAACCGTAGAGCGGGTCCAGCACATGTTGCCAGGGCCGCACGGCATCCGGGTTTCGCATGAAGACCGGGCGTCCGCTCTCGTGGGCGCGAAAGAGATCGGGCAGAAGACGATCGGGCGCCCAATCCCCTCCCCCGATCACATTGCCGGCGCGGGCGGTCACCACCGGAATGCCCCGCTCCGCGAAGAAACTGCGCCGGTAGGCGCTTGTGAGGATCTCGGCCGCAGCCTTCGACGCCGAATAGGGATCGTGCCCGCCGAGAGCCGCACTCTCCGCAAAATCGATGCCGGCCTCGCGGTTCTCGTAGACCTTGTCGCTGGTGATCACGAGGACGGCGGAGACTGCATCCGACGTCCGGAGGCCCTCCAGTAGATTGACTGTCCCCATCACGTTGCTGGCGATCGTCCCGACAGGGTCGGCATAGGCTTCCATGACGAGGGCTTGGGCTGCCATGTGAATGACAATGTCAGGACGGGCCGTCCGAATGGCCTCATTCAACAAGGCCGGGTTGCGGATATCGCAGGTGGCGCTTGCGAGATCGGACCACGGGGACAACAGGCCAAAGAGATTGGGACTTGTCTGCGCGGGCAGCGATAAACCCGTGACGGTTGCTCCCAGGCGTGCCAGCAGCATCGCCATCCACGCGCCCTTAAAGCCGGTATGGCCGGTGAGAAGGACACGCCGTCCCTTCCACAGGTCTCGATCGAGAGCCTCGCCGGACATGCCTACCACCGCTTCCACGGCGCCTGGCCCGACTGCCAGAGTTGTTCGAGATAGCGGCGGTCGCGCAGGGTGTCCATCGGCTGCCAGAAGCCGTCATGAACATAGGCCCCGAGTTCGCCGCGCTCGGCCAATGTCTCGAGCGGGCCGCGCTCCCAGATCGTATCGTCTCTGTCGATCAGATCGAAGACAGAGTGGTTGAGCACGAAGAAGCCACCATTGATATGACCCTCTCCGGAGATTGGCTTCTCGCTGAATTTCTTGACCAGCCCGTCCTCGATGACCGTCGAGCCGAAACGGGCGGGGGGTCTGACGGCCGTCAATGTCGCCTCAAATCCGCGTTTCCGGTGAAAAGCAATGACTTCGCCAAGGTCCACATCGGACACGCCGTCGCCATAGGTCAGGCAGAAGGGTTGATCCGGCTTCAGATATTGCTGGACCCGCTTCAGGCGCCCTCCGGTCTGGGTCAACTCGCCGGTATCGATGATGGTGACCTTCCAGTTTTCCGGCGCATCGTTGAGGTAAGTGATCTCGTTGCGGCCGATATCGATGGACAGGTTGCTGGTATGGAGGCGGTAATTGACGAAGTACTCGATGATGGCATCGATCTTGTAGCCACCGCAGATGATGAAGTCGGTCAGGCCGTAATGCGCGTAGCTCTTCATGATGTGCCACAGGATCGGGTGAGACCCGATCGACACCATGGGCTTCGGGATCCGATCGGTCTCTTCGGCGAGCCGCGTCCCGAGGCCACCTGCCAGCAACACAACCTGCATGTTCGTCATTCGCCTAAACCACTTTTCCGACTGCGTAATATTGGGCCCCGAACGGACACCAGCCCAGTTGCCGGTCGACAGCGCGGAAAAACGGACTGGCGAAGGGCGTGAACAGAATGTTGCGCGTCGCCACCTGCTGGAAGCCGGCGTCCTTCAAGAGGCCGCGCAGCGTTGATGTCGACAGCAGCACGGCATCGTCGTCGATCTCGTTTCGCGACACCACGTAGCGCGTCAGCGGGTTGATCGGGTTGTGCTCGAAGATCGCAACGATCCCGCCCGGACGCAGGACCCGATGCATCTCCCGCGAGAAATTCGGCCATTGCTCCGGCGGCACATGGTGCATGACGCAGATGGCCATTGCCACGTCGAAGCTGTCATCCTCGAACGGCAAGGTCGTGCCGTCATAGCCCAGATAGGTCACATCCGGATTTGCCTCGCGGGCAAAGGGCAGGACCTCGGTTGCGACCTCAACGCCGACGATGTCGAAGCCGAACCGGCGCAGATCCGGATGAATGTAGCCGTGGCCGCAGCCGACATCGAGCAGGCGCGGCTTGTCGAGACCGGGCAATTCGGCCTGGACAATGCGGTGCAGATAGTCGGCTTTCACACTGGTGAAAAAATCGAGCCCCTTGCCGGCGAAGGCGATCGATTGCTCGATCGTGTCCCGGTAGGTCTGCTTGGTCTCATTGAAGTCCATGACGGCGCTCCTCTTTGTAGACTGCGCCAGACGCATTGATGTTCAGGGCTTTTTCGACAATGACTGTCGGCCTGTGCCTGACCTGCTGATAGATGCGCGCGACATACTCGCCCATGATACCGAGAAAAAGCGCATTCAGGCTGATGCCGAACAGGATCAAGACGGTCGTGGTGGCAAAGCCGGCCGGCCAGCCCTCCGGCCAGATCAGCCGCCCGATGACGTAGATGCCGGTGGTGAGCGCGGTTGCGAGGGCAATGGCGAGGCCGATATAGGTCGCGATCCGCAGAGGCACGGTCGAGTGTGCGTAGACGCCCTCGAGACCAAGCTTGACCAATTGGCGAAGGGGAAACTTGCTCTCCCCGAACTCCCGGCGGTTGCGGGTGTAGGCGATACTGCCCTGCTTTCGCGCAAGCTCCGATATGAGGCCGCGCACGTAAGGCTGGGCGTCGTCGATATGCTTGAGCTGATCGAGAATACTCCGGTCCACGAGCCGGAAATCGCCAGCGTCGATCTGATGCGGCGTGTCGGAAATGCTGTCCAGAAACCGGTAGAACGACTTGCGCGCGAGCACCATCAGCCAGCCTTCGCGGCGCCGCGCGCGGATGCCGACTACCACGTCATGGCCGTCCCGCCAGAGTCGGATGAAATCGCCAAACAGGCTCGGCGGGTCCTCCAGATCGCAGTCGATCTGGATCGCCGCATCTCCCCGCGCATAGCGATAGCCGGTAAGGATCGAACGGTTGAACCCGAAATTTCGCGCGAACCGCAACACCTTCACGCGCGTGTCGCGCGCGGCAAGCCGCTCGAGGACCGAAAAGGTCGAATCCGTGCTGTGATTATCTGTGAAGATGATCTCGAACGAAAGACCCGGAAGCGATTCCAATTCTGCAACAATCGCATCGTAGGCGCGATCGATGTTCGCCTCTTCGTTGAAGACAGGAACGATGATGGAGATGAGCTGCTTGGTCATGGAATGATCGATACCATCGTTCATCGAAGCCCAAGACACCATTCCCCGGGACTCGCGTTTCGAGTAAGGTTCGCATTGCGCGTTGCAATGCTCGACGAAAAGGCGAAAAGACGCTCCATTCAACAGACGCAGTCGCTAAAAACCAGACCAGATCCTGGACGACAAGCGAATTTGGCAGGGCGATCAGCGAACGATGTTTCAAGAGGCGTCTAGCTCAAGATCGCGTTGATGTCTATCAGAACGCACGAATCAGCCGCCCAACACCTTGAAAGGGCTCTCGCCGGCCTTGGTTGCCACGGAGTCGAACACTCGCTAGTAAATTTTCACGGGGCCGGACGGTCGGCTTCGAGGCGGCATTCCCGATTATGATGACATATTTCTATGTGTTCCTGACCATTGCGCTGACTGTTTACGGCCAGATCATCATCAAGGCGCGGGCGACCTTTCACGCGACCTCCGCCGAGGGAGCCGGTTTTCTCACCGCGATGTTTCTCGACCCTTGGGTTCTGACTGGCCTGGCGGCGGCGCTCACCGCCAGCGCCACCTGGATGATGGCCGTGCGGGGAGCCGAATTGTCGGTGGTCTATCCGATCATGGCGCTGACCTTCATCGCCGTTCCGGCTCTGGCCGTTCTCATGTTCGGTGAGCGGCTCAGCGGCATGCAGATGGCGGGGCTTTGCCTGATCGTGGTGGGGGTCAGCCTGGCGGCTGTCCCACGCTGACTGCCATCCTGGCCCCCTGCCCCACGGGCTCGTCGTTCAATCGCAACCCTAAGGGCCAATATCCTCGAGAACCGGGAAGCAGCAAGTCCACCGGCCCGCGGGGGCCGCAGGGCTGATCGAGAGGATGGCTGGGGCGGGAGGATTCGAACCTCCGAATGGCGGTACCAAAAACCGCTGCCTTACCACTTGGCGACGCCCCAAAACCTTCTGCGGTGCGGCTGTTCATAGTCGGCACCGACAGCTCTGGCAACTACGATATGCGGCGCCAGATTATCGTCCAATCCGCTATTCTCCGCTTGCGGGGCGGGAGTCCCCCGGTTATAAGTCCGGCCTTCCCGATGCTTAGAGAATGTCGGAGTGTAGCGCAGTCTGGTAGCGCACCACGTTCGGGACGTGGGGGTCGTAGGTTCAAATCCTATCACTCCGACCATTTCTTCCAACGCCAACAGCCGGGGCAGCGACCTCTCTCGCGACTTGTGCGGGCGACCCCCCCCCCCGAGTGCTGCCGCCGATTAAGCCGCCGGTTGGTTCGAGCCTCCCCGGCCGGGGCATTCGTCCAGATCGTCGTTCCCGCCCATGGTCACAAACAGGTCCGTAACCTCAGGATATTCAGCCCGGTTTTGCTGGCGATTCTGGAGGTGGCGGGCTCCGTTTCCGACCCTTGCTATGGCAGCTTTCCCTGTCAGGCGGCTTCACCCTGCAGGTCCGCCGACCTTCTCGTCCTAGGCCCCAGCCGGTCTTTCAGCCTCAGGAAAGGTCGCTCAATGAGGTAATAGGAGGCCGTCGCCAAGGCAAACGTACCCAGCAGGGCGGCGGAATTCTGCAGCCACAGCATCTCGGGAAAGGACTTAGCTGACAATTTGAACATCGGGATATGCCAGAGGTAAAGGCCATAGGAAACCCTGCCAACCCAGCGCAGCCACTCGCTCTCGAGAAGCAACTTCATTGGCCACGCCGGTCTACAAGCGGCCACGGCAATGTAGAATGCCGACATCGACCCGACCAAACTATATCCCCCCAGATACAGGAAACCGTTGGAGAGGAGATCAAATCGAGCCAACCCGAAAAAAACCACCAGCGCCGCAAACCCCAACCAAGACAGTGGGCCGTTGACTTGATCAGACCGCGACCAATAGCCTTCGTGCAGCAACCAAGCGGCAAGCGCGCCCCACATAAGGTTGTCGATTCGTAAATCGGTTCGGAAGTATAGATCGAGGGAAGGACCTTCTTGCCATAGAATCACCCGCCCAATGGTAGGCCATGCCATCAGGACCCCCATTGCAGCCAAGACCGCCATTTTCCTGAAGCGCGTCGCGCAGAGACCGACCAATAGAATCGGCCAGATCATATAAAATTGCTCCTCGATCGAGAGCGACCAAAGATGCGTGTACATGACCTGATGCGCGCCAGCATTGCCGCCGGAAGCCACAAGCAGCCAGTTAAAATAATAAAGGCCCACCCCTAGAGAATCGGTCAAGGTCGTTGCAAGACGAGCCCCTTCGCCTGTCAGCGCCGTGTAGCTGACAACAAAAGCAATGACCACTGCAAGCGCCGGAAGAAGACGGCAGGCACGCCTGAGATAAAATCGCCTGAGATCGACCGTTCCCGTCGCTCTCAACTCTTCGAGAAGAATAGATGTTATCAGAAATCCACTGAGAACAAAGAATAAGTCAACGCCGATATTTCCGCCAGGGAACAATTGCGGATTCGTATGACAAAACAGAACTACGAGGAGAGCAATTCCGCGGACGCCGTCAATTGCTTCAACTTTACCAAGAGTGAATGTATCACCTCATGATCAGATGTGCTCACTCTAGAACCCCAAGCATCGAGATCGATATACCGGACAGGCGAAGTGCATCCCTCTGCCACATTATATCGCTTCGTGCAATAGAATAACATTAAGAATGTTTTCCAGCACGCGGCCGCCGGCAGAAACGCGGCATTCAGCCAGCGTTCTGGTCCAATCAAGCTCGGATCGGCTCTAGCCTGTCCGAATGATTCTGCCGAACCGTCTCAGGTGGTGTCCGGTCGACCGCTCGTTCAGCTCCGGGGACCGCGGCCCACCAGGCGTTTTCCCATGGTTACGGCCCGCCGAAAGACCTTGCGCGGGAACGACGCCTTCAGTCTTGCGATTTCATCAAGATAAACGGTGTTGAGTCGCTTGATTTCTTCAGGATAGACGGTGTTGAGCCGTTCAATCTCGGTTGTGAGTTCCCGGTAGGTCCGGTCGATTTCCGATTGCAGGGCCTGCTGATTTTCGCTCATCCCTTCGATATGAAGCTGCATCTCATCAATCAGAATTTCGTGAGCCGATTTCTCTGCTTTGGAGACGGTTTCCGTCGGCTTGTCGCGGTTCTGCGCCCGGGCGATCCAGTCGAAATCGAACGATGAAACCGCCGTCCCGGGGCGCGTGACGAGTCCGCCGATTTCAAGGTAGACGGGCTGGCTCATCTTTTCCCAATTGAGCGACGACCTGAAATAGGCCTGCGCGTTTCGCGACATTGCCGGGAGTTGGTCGCGCCGCGCGACAAAGGCGTCGATCGCCGCCACAAGCGCTTGGCCGTCGTTGAAATTGACGCAGGTTCCCAGATCCTGTCCAACGACGATGGATTTCACGAAATCCAGATCGTTGCAAAGGACGGGCAATCCGGCTGCCAGATACTGGGACAGCTTATTGGGTGAGCAGAACCGGTTGTTTGCGGTAACGGGCTCGTAAGGGACGATGCCGACATCCGCCTCGCGGGCGCCCTGCAGAAGGTCATCCTCTCGAACCGCATCAGGAAAGAAAACGGTCCGATCAAGCAGGCCCTTGTCCTGAGCCGCCGCCATCAGTGCCGACTTGAAGTCGTTATCCGGCCCCCGAAGCCAGAGTTTTGCGCGCGGGTCTACTTTGTCCCACACGTCGATCAGCTTGTGGAATCCTCGCGTGGGTGCGAACGCCCCCTGGACTATAAAGATCACATCGTCCCGTTGCGCCTGCTGAACAAGCGCCCCTTCGAGATCAAACGCACCCGCCTGTTCCAATGGAACGCAATTGGGAAGTGAGCGGAACGGGTATCCGTAATCCCTTTCCATGAGGTTGGCGAGTTGCGGCGACACGGTGATCGGGAGCGTCACACGCTGGAGCAATCTCTGTTCGAGACCGGCCCAGAATTCCACCTCCCAGTGCCTGAACTCCGCCAATGAAAACGGCCAGTACTCGTGCGCGTCGTAGACGAGCGGGACATCGAACTCCTCGGCGAGGGCAACGGCCGCTGGAAGGGTGTGAAAATCGACCGCAACGATGAGATCAAACCCGCCGGTTCGCCGTCCGGCCTCGAGCAGAGCAGAATTGTGGGTCACGAAAAATTGGCAGAACCAGCGAAAGCGTTTGAGGTCATCGTCGGTCGCATCGAGCGCACCGATGGCATCAGCAAGAGGCCGCAACGGCAACTGCGCGGAGAGGTAGATTTCCTTCATCGCATCCAGTCCCAGCGAGGCGCTCCCGTCGGGCAGGGTGTCGCGGGCGATGAAATTCCAGTGGTTGAGCCCGGCATCGACGCGGACCCGCGTTCTGCGCTCTGACAGCTTCTCGACTGTCGGCGCAGGCCATTCACCGGATTTGAGATCGGTCCCAATCTCGCAAACCTCGAAATTCGCCGCGAGGCCATTTGAGAACCAGTCGACGCGCGGATCGAGGGTCGGCTCATGAGCCATCAACATCAATGCGGTCCGCAGGGCCGGCTTGCTGCCTTGCACCGCCTCGCGGGCGCCGCGTGCCGACCGGGTGCGCAGCAAGCGGTGCGCGACGACCCGGTCGAACTCGTTGACAAAATTTTCATAGTGGTAGGCAGGGTTGCAAACGATTTCCTCAAAGGCGCTATCGGCGAATGCCTTCAGGCGCTTGTCGTCGCGCGCGAAGTCAATGGCTTCAGCCATGTTCGAGAGATCGCGCTTGAGCGGGAAAAAATGGCGGTGAGGAACAAAGATCCCTGAATACTCGCCCTCGAATAGGATTTGGGCTGCCCCGCACGCGGCTGCTTCGAAGTGCCTTGGCGAAATCTGCGCGTAGTTGACGTTGCCCTCGAACCGATGAAGGTATTCGTCATGAGCCCGCCTGTAGAATTCGTAGGCGTACCGGTCCGCATCGGGATAGCGTACCTCGTAGCCCCGGCACCAGTCTGCAACCTCGCCAGTGAAATCAAACAGATTCGAGCCCGATTCGACACCGAGCACCACTTTGGAGCGCCCGAGGAAATCGAACCACGCCGTGCCGTTGATGCGGTCCTCCCACCGGCTTGAAATGTCCACGGTGAGATCGGGCATCGCTGCCGTGGCGGCGGACACATCGTAGCCGATGCCGCGCTTCTCATAGCCCAATCGCCCGAACTCGAGCGGCTGGATCGAGCCGCGATAGCTGATGTCGATCGGCCGCTCGGACATGGGCCTGCGGGTCAGGCCACGGAGCTGGGTGGAGATGTATCCCGTGTAGGCATGAATGAAGTCGACGTCGCCGACGACCTGGCGCGGATAGACTTTCTCTCGTTCAGAGGGCGGCAGGCATGTAATGACGATATCGAATTTTTTCTCGGCAATGTACGCGGCAAACTGCGCCGTCTCGACATGTTCATCCTGCTTCATCAGGATTTTCAGGCCCTCGAAATCCTGAAACGGCCGTTCGAGCACTTGATCGAGCGAAAACAGGTTGGCGGGGGAATACGCGATAGCGCAGTGGATGATGACCCCGGAATACTGGGCCATATCGACCGTGGACGGCAGCCGAAAGGCAGCGCCTCCACGTCCCGGCCAGAGGTTGAGAATCTCGATGTCGTATTGACTGAAGCGTTGCCAATTGCCGATATTCTCGAAGATCGTTGGGATCCCCTGCGGATCGTAATAGCACACCATGAGGAACCGCTCACGGTCCGAACCCGCGCGTCGGCCGACGATCGGCCGGGGACAAGCCGACTGCATATCAATATCCACGCCTTAACCTCCCATACCGGCCAGCAATGTCGGCCATAACGCAGGCCCATGGCCGCGTCGTCGCAAACACCTTTGGCCCGAGCGCGCTCCGGTCGGAGACACGCATACGCAGATTGCGCGACGAAGACTAGGTCGCTGCTCGCTGGCAGCAGGTGTCGCAACACTCGACGGCTCGCCATCTTGAACGCAACCGGGCCGATTGGTGATGCATTGATCTCGTCTTCGCAACAAAGTCATTGGCGGAGATCGCCCTCCGGTTCGCTCACGACCGCCAGGATTTGCTTCGTGCAGGCTTGCCGTTACGGAATGGGGGGACACGACTGATGCGCGCGGGCGCGCCTCATTCGACGGCCTGCTCCCCCTCATTTCGACGCGCGCCTGCCAAGGATCGTTGTTGCGGCACGAACGACGGCCGCTTGGAAGGATCCAGACCAGACATCGCGCGCGACCTTCAACTCTTCGACGGCGCCACACAGCTTATTGTAGGCATGATTCAATTCAGCTACGTTATTTTTGACTTCGCCAGCTCGATTTTCAAGAAATTCGACATAGCGATCGACGTCATCCGGCGGAGCATCAATCGTTTCTGTCCAGAAATCCGCTTCTTCGATTTCGAATTTTAATTTCTCAGCGTCGTATTTCTGAATCAGGCGAGAAAGCTCATTGCAGAGGCGGCGAGAGGCCTGGACATGAGGCCACAACGAGGGCGCGTATTTGAACGTATCGCGGATCTCCGCCTCCGCCCAGCGGCACGTCCCGAGATAGGCTTGGCTCGTCCGCGCCTCTCGCCCTGTCACTTCAGACAGGATGCTCTTCCAGTGCGAAACAAAACTATACTGGGTATGACGCCGAAAAAAATCACTCCCGATTTTGATGCTTGACGTCGGTCGCTCGCGCAACAGCTTGCGCAGAGGATCCGACGGCTCCGCGTATTGCGGCGCACTTGGCTGCTGCGCGACGCGACGCGACGTCATACGTGCGTCGATCAAGCGGCCAATGCTTTCGACGAAGGTCCGATAGCTGAAGCGACCGGACAGCACGACATCGTCGTAGGTCCGCTCCGCCATGGCCGCCAGACTCTCCAGGTCCTCGATCCTGGCAAAGACCTCATCGATATTCGAGAAGTCGGGCTCCAAGGGGATGTAGTGGCGCTCGGGCTGCACCACGTCGGAATAGCGACCACGGATCAGAACCATCGGAGTTTTCAAGGCGGCACACTCGAAAATCCGCGGCGACACCTGCCCAATCGAAATCTCACGCTCGCGCGCTTCGATCACAGGCCTGAGTTCCTCGTAGGTCGGTTTCCGCCCTCGTTCGGCAGCCAACGCAACGTAACGCGCGTGGATCGAGCCGTCGAAGTCGAACACGTTCGATCCGGACTCTGATCCGAGCATCACACGACAGTCTGCGATGAAATCGAACCACGCCTCTCCGTAGATTCTGCTTCGTTCGTCCATGGCAATGTCGTGGGATATCCCGCGAGCCTCGCAGGCTTGCCGCATGCGATTGCCGACCTCGTATTTGAGAAAGCCGAGCTTGCCGAACCTGGCTCCCAGATCGCGCCCTCTGTAGCCAAGTGTGATCGGTCGCTGGCTCAGCGGAAGCAGGCTCCGGTTGGACAGGAGATCTTCGGGAACGTATCCGGTCAGAACCGTGACAAATGTGACGTTAGGAAATTCAGATCGCGGATAGACATAAGCGATCGAATCCTGCGGCACACATGTCAGAACGTAGTCAAATCCAATTCTTTTCAGGGCATCTTTTAGAACATTGGTATCTTCATATTCGTCTTGGACCGCAATGAGCTTCGTCCCGTTGTAGCTTCGCAATGCATCGACGAAGGTTTCCGACACAAATCCCCTGATGGACAACCTCGCACAGTAGTTTAGAATGACAGCATCATAGCTATCCAAATTATCAGGCGTCATCGCATCATGTGTGACGTGCAGATATGCGACATCGGCGTCTAAGTGCCGCCCGAATGCCTCAAGATAATCTAGTGTCGTCTGAACATGTGTGCTCGATGACGTATAGGCAACAAGAACTCTCGGTCTCATAAATCATCCGGTCAGGCGGGTTTCGCAATCAGCAGGGTGTTAGCATGAAACATGTAACAAACTAAGCACCCGAGACACTGGGGGTGGCCGCGAGATAAATATACCACACCTGACGAATGACGCTCGGCCACACGGTCGATCTCATTCGCTTCCGCAACCGGTTTGCGCGCGGGGCGGCTGCCTCTTCCAGCCACGCGGGCCTGTCACCCCGCATCGGTAAGCAACTCGTGACCGGCTCCGCTGTCCGCGAAGGGTGGCCCTGGCGGCGGTGGACCTCTAGACGGGCGCGATGGCCCGGCTTTGCATTGGGCCCTCCTCCCTCAATCCGTCATGGAGTCGACCCGATGAATGCTGCTCACCTGAACATGGTCTGGGCACCGCGCCTGCTGAGTGTCCTGCGAATCGTCGCAGCCCTGATCTTCATGGCCCATGGCACCCAGAAGCTGATGGGCTTTCCGGCCTCGCTCAGTGGCGGACCGGCGGCGATGAGCCTGCCGTGGATCGCTGGGTGGTTCGAGGTGATCGGCGGGGCGATGCTCGTGGTCGGGTTGTTCACGCGGCCCGTGGCCTTCGTGCTGTCCGGCGTGATGGCATTCGCCTACTGGCTCGCCCACGCACCGCGCAGCCCCTTCCCCGTGCTCAATGGCGGCGATGCGGCAATCCTGTTCTGTTTCGTGTTTCTCTACCTGGCCGCAGCCGGCGGCGGGACCTGGAGCCTCGACCGGATGCGCGGCTCGGCCCAGACCGCCTGATCCTGAAAAATGCACCGCCCATGAAAAAGCCGCCCTCGGGCGGCTTTTTTTGATGCCTGGCGGCAGCGCCCTGTTCAGGCGGCCTTGCCGCTTCGCCGCGTCACCGACCAGGCGGCCTGCATGAGGGCGACGGCGAGAGCCGTCTTCACCACGGTGCCGGCAATGAACGGCACGATGCCGACGCTCCAGGCCTTGGCCACGGGCAGAAGCACGCTGAGCCAGCCGAACCCGCACAGCAGGATCACCGCGTGGCCGAGCGTCATCATCAGGGCGACGCGCAGGAGCGACCGGTCCCAGCCCCGCTCGGCCATGAAGCCCATCACGAGGGCCGCTGCCAGAAACCCGACGAGGAAGCCGCCGGTCGGGCCGGCAAAATAAGCAAAGCCGGCGATCATGGGCGGCGTGTTGGCGAAAACCGGCATGCCCATCGCGCCCTGCAGCAGATAGAGCGCCACCGTCGCGCCGCCGAGACGCCAGCCGTAAGACGCGCCGATCATCAGAACGACCAGCGTCTGCAGGGTCAGCGGCACGTAAGGGAGAGGCACCTGCACCTTTGCCGAGATCGTCAGCAGGGCCGAGCCCACCACCATCAGGATGGCGGCCCGCAGCGCCATGAAACGGGCATCGGTCCGGCTGGGCCACAACGAGCCGACGAGGGTGGGAGAAGACGGGAGGGTTGCAGCGCCAGCAGACATGGATGGATCTCCGAATCGCGTATCGGCCATTCACAATGCGGCCTCGCTAGCCTTATAGGTGCGTCCGGCGGGGGCCTCAAGCCGCAATGCGCCGGGAGCATTCCGGCCCATCTCCCGCGCCGCTCCCCAACCCGGTGCCCGAATTTCGCCATGCGCGCATCCCAGTCAGGATCCCGATGTCAGACGATCTCCTGTTCGATACCTCCTCGCCTGCCCGCTCGGGCGAATGCGTGCGGCTGAGCCCGCTCGTGCGCCGGGTCGTGGCCAACAACGCCGGACCGATCACCTTCACGGGCACATGCAGCTACGTGGTCGGGACGGGCCATGTGGCGATCATCGATCCCGGTCCCGACTTGCCCGAGCATGTGGATGCGCTCCTTCATGCGGTGCGCGGCGAGACCGTCACGCATATCCTGGTGACCCACACCCACAAGGATCATTCGCCGGCCGCCCGCGCCGTGAAGGCCGCCACGGGAGCCACGCTTGTCGGCTGCGGGCTGCATCGCAGCGCCCGCGAGCTGGCCCGCGGCGAGGTCAGTCGCCTCGAGGCGAGTTCGGACAAGGAATACGCCCCCGACTGGGAGATGCTGGACGGCGAGGCGATTGCCGGGCGCGGCTGGACGCTGGGCGCGCTGGCAACGCCGGGCCACATGGCCAACCATCTGGCCTTCACCCTTTCGGAGGAAGCGAGCCTGTTTTCCGGCGATCATGTGATGGCCTGGTCGACCTCGGTGGTGGCGCCGCCCGACGGATCCATGAGCGACTACATGGCCTCCCTCGACAAGTTGCGCGGGCGCGACGAGACCATCTACTGGCCCGGGCATGGCGGTCCGGTGCGTGATCCGCAGCGTTTCGTGAGAGCCCTGTCGCACCATCGCAGACAGCGCGAGGTGTCGATTCTCAACCGCCTGGCGGCGGGGGACGTGACGATCCCGGCCATTGTGGCGGCGATCTACCAAAGCCTTGCGCCGGCGCTGATCGGTGCTGCCGGCCTGTCGGTCTTCGCCCATCTCGAGGACCTCGTCGCCCGCGGCGCGGTGGTGACGGACGGGCCGCCCGTGCTGGATGGGCGCTACCGGCTGGCCTGAGCAGGCGCTGCCAGACACCGGGCGACGGACCTGATCCTCACCCGCCGGCAAGGGCGAGATTGGACGTCTCCTCGAGAAAAGCCCGGATACGCGCGGCATTGCCGCCGAGATCGTGCTGGACGACGCGGGAGACCGAGCGGATATCGATGCGGCTGCCATCGGCCCTGGGTCGGATGCGCACGGTCACGTCGTCGGGAAGGCGCAACACGAAAGTGCGCGCCACGGCCTCCAGCCGCCCGGCCCCCTGCCGGCCGCCGGGCGGAATGGCCTCCACGACCTGCCACCCGAGCGTGGTGGCGGCCTTCTGGACAAGGGCGAAAGCCTCGGTAGGCCCCACATCGAGGGTCAGGGGCGCGATCTGCACATAGGCCTGTCTTTGCGCCTCGCGCACCTCCGGCGGGGCATCCGGCGGAACCCGCCCGCCGCGGGCGTCCAACGAAATCCGCGAGCGGGAATAGGCCGGGGGATTGTCCGTATCGGTGGAGATATCGTGGATCGGCGGAAGGGTCGCGGCCTTGAACGCCATGAGAGCCGGATAGGCCAGCACCAATGCGGCGATCGCCAGACCCTTGATCGCGCTGCCGAGACCCTGTCGTCCCTCCTGCCAGATCCGAATGAACGCCACAAAGGAGAGCAGGACCGCCAGCAACGCCATCCCCACTCCGGCTCCCAGCGCGATAAAGCCCGCATCGTATTCGATCAGCCTGAAGCGGATCATGAGGGAAGCGATGCACGCCACTGCAAGGCCGAACCAGGCCACCTTGGGGGACCACCGGGCAGGCCGGGAGAAGGGTTCTTCGATGATCACGTGGCGCATGGGGACGTCATACAAATCTTGTCGCGCCCACGCCACTCTTGTTGTGGCAGTGCCACGCCCGAAGTGGCCGGGATGACGGGCCGCTTGGTTTCGATGTAAACTGTCGCACGCGACCTCAGGAGTTTCCGTCGGTGACGCAGCCCGCCTCTCTCCAGACCCTCGACCCGGATGCCGATTCCCTGCGCGTCTGGTTCCGGTTCATCCGCCTCCATCGCCGGGCCACGAGCACGGTTGCGACCATCCTGCGGTCCATCGGCCTGTCCATCCCGCAATTTGACCTGCTCTCCACGCTGACCGAGCAGGAGGGCCTCAGTCAGCAGGAGCTGGCCCAGAGGCTGTATGTGACGAAGGGGAATGTGTCGGGCCTTCTGGACCGTATGGTGGAGGCCGGACTCGTGGAGCGTCGCGCCATCCCGGGGGACCGGCGCTCAAATGCCCTGCACCTGACGACAAAGGGCCGGCATCTGGCCGAACAGGGGATCGCGGCGCAACAGGCCTATGTCGAAACGACGCTCGGCTCCCTGCCTCCGGAGGATCTGCGGGACCTCGAACGGATCGTTCTGTCCTGGCGCGAACGGGCGCGCAAGGCGGAGGAGGCCCTCCGGGCCGATGAGACGCTGGGGATGATAACCGCGCCGCCCCGTTAGCGTCTTGCAGACGGCTCACTGGTTCACTATTGCGAAAGTTACAGTACTACGGGACCGCACAAGGGAAGCAGCATGACGCCGCATTGGATCAAGACCATTTTGTCGAGCCGGATCACCGAGACCGTCGCCAGGGTCGTGTTCATGTTTCCGTTCTGGGGCAGCGGTCTGGCCAAGCTGATCGACTTTTCAGGCGGCGTGGCCGAGATGGCGCATTTTGGCCTGCAGCCCCCGGCCCTGTTCAATATCCTCACCATCATAGTCCAGCTCGGCGGCTCGGCGCTGGTCATCGCCAATCGCTGGACCTGGCTGGGCGCGGGAGCCCTCGGGGTGTTCACCGCCCTGACCATCCCGATCGTCCATGCGTTCTGGCGGTTGCAGGGCGAGGAGGGGGTTGTGGCCTTCCACACGGCCACCGAGCATGTGGGCATGATCGGCGCGCTGGTCGTGGTGTCGATCCTGTCGGTTCGCCCACGGCCCGAGGCACTTCGTCGCTGAATCGGCCGTTTCCCGCCCGAACGCAACTTTGTTAATCCCGGATTAAGCTTGTGGCGGTCATGTGCTGAAAGCCAGCAAATGATCATGCGGCCGCCCTGAAGTTGTCACCTCACAGGTGGCGAATGTCAGGCCCAGTGCTGCCGACGTGGGAGAACCTTGATGAACCGTCTCGCCGACCGTACCGTGCACGTCCCGACCCGATCTGGAACGCGCCACGATCCCGTCCGGGTGGCTGCAGGCCTGCCCCCGGCTTTCAAACCGGTGGCGCTGCCTGCCCTTGCGGCTGCCGTGGGCGCTGCCAAGATGTCGCCCGCCCGGGCCCCCAGGCCCGACGTCTCGGCCATCCTCCTCCGGCAGGAAGGCGACGACTGACACGTCCCTCCAAACGGAAACGAGCGCCCTCATGGGGCGCTCGCAGGATTGACGATGGGATCTTCTGGTCGAAGCCGGATCGCGTGACCTTCAGCGGACGATGACCGTCGCGTTCGTATCGGTGCGGTTGTAGAGATCGATCACGTCGATGTTGCGCATGCGGATGCAGCCGGACGAGACGGACAGGCCGATTTTCTCGGGCTCGTTGGTGCCGTGGATCCGGTACAGCGTGTCCTTGTTGCCCTCATAGAGATAAAGCGCGCGGGCGCCGAGCGGATTGTCCGGGCCGCCCTTGGTGTGCTTCACATGCGGCCAGCGGGCGATCATCTCGGCCGGCGGGTTCCAATCCGGCCACTCGGCCTTGCGTGCGACCCGCGAGACACCGGTCCAGCCATAGGCCTCGTCGCCCACCGCCACGCCATAACGGATGGCCTTCTTGTTGGGCATGACGAAATAGAGGAAACGGTCCTTGGTATCGACCACGATCGTACCCGGCTGCTCTCCCGTGGGATCGTCGATGAGGTAGCGACCGTAGCGCAGATCCTCCTGCGCCTTCGGCACCAGCGCGATGTATTCCGCGTCACGGGCCGACACCTGCGGCTCGGGGACGCCTTTGAAGTTGCAGGCCGACAGCAGGGCGACGGCGGCCAGAGCGAGGGACAGGCGAGACAAGCGCATCGGTAAAGCTCTGCTGTGCGGCCGCATGGCCCATTTTCGGATCGGCGGCGCCAATCGGCACGTGGACCGAGGGACGAATCGACTCCACCATTGCACGGACTGATGGAAAAATGTGTTGCACCGCGACAACATGGACGCGCACTCGTTTCACTGCAACACTCCCGCCATCGTGTCCTCCCGCTTGAAGATCCCCATGTCCACCCTGTATGTGACCCACCCCGCCGCCCTCCGCCACGAGACGCCCCTCGGCCACCCGGAGCGGGCGGACCGGATCCGCGCGATCGAGACTGTTCTGGAAAAGGAGCGCTTCGCGTCCCTGATCCGGGAGCAGGCTCCGATGGCCGAGATGGAAAGCCTGACGCTGGCGCATCCGGAAAGCCATGTGGTCGCCCTGCGAGACCTGTCGCCCCGCGAAGGGCTGGTGCGGGTCGACGACGACACGGTGATGTCGCCCGGAACCTTCGAGGCTGCCCTGCGGGCCGCCGGCGGCGCGGTCCGCGCTGTCGACGAGGTCATGGGCGGCGCCATCGACAATGCCTTCGTGGCCATGCGTCCCCCGGGCCATCACGCCGAGCGTACCCGCGCCATGGGCTTCTGCTTCTTCAACAACGCGGCCATCGCGGCGCGGCACGCCCAGAAGCGGCATGGCGCCGAAAGGGTGGCGATCCTCGACTGGGATGTCCATCACGGCAACGGCACGCAGGATATTTTCTGGAGCGATGCCAGCGTGCTGTATTGCTCAACCCACGAGATGCCGCTCTATCCCGGCACCGGCGCTCCCTCGGAGCAGGGAGAATTCGGCACGATCCTCAACGCGCCGATGGCGCCCGGGGAAGGCAGCGCGGTGTTCCGGGATGTGCTGACACAGGTGGTGCTGCCGCGCATGGACGCGTTCCAGCCCGACCTCATCGTCATTTCGGCCGGGTTCGACGCCCATTGGCGCGACCCGTTGGGCAGCCTCAATTTGACGGAAGCCGATTTCGGGTGGGCTACCCAGCAGGTGATGGCTCTGGCAGATTCCCGCTGCTGCGGCCGGGTCGTGTCGGTGCTGGAAGGCGGTTACGACCTGGAAGGGCTCGCGAAGTCCGCTGCGGCCCATGTGGACGCCCTGATGGGTCGCGAGATCAAAGCCTAGGCCCGGAGGACACATCCGCCTGCGTCCGGGCGAAGGCGCGGTGACTCATGCCCGACAGGGCGCGCAGCAATTCCCCGAGCGCCAGCATCCGGCCACCGGCAACCAATGCCAGAGCGAGCAGGGCCGCGGCCGGCGATAGCACCAGCGCGATGATCGCCGCCACGCCGCCGCCAGCAAGGGCAAGGCCCTGGATGATGACGAGGCGGCGCTGCTGCGGAAAGAGCGCGCAGGAATCGTTGAGCGGAGCCGCCAGCGCAACGAAGAGCTGGAACAGGGCGATGATGGGAACCGTCTCGCCGAGGCCCGCCAGCGCGGTCGTCTCGAGCCACGGATCGGCAAGCACCAGCGCGCCCGCCATCGCCGCGTAGGCGGTCCCGACCAGCAGCACCAGGCCCACCAGCATGAACCGTCCGAAGACCGGGGTCTGACGGTGGTACGAGGGTCGCAGCTGGTTGAGAAAGACCGGCGTCGAGGCAGCCGTGATGATCTGCGTCGGCACGTCGAAAATCCGGTATGCCAGGGCCGCGTGGCCGGCGAAGACGGCGCTTGCGGCCATCGGCATGATCAGCAGCGGCGACATGACGAAGGCGAGGGAAAAAAACGCGCTCGGCAGATTGTAGAACGGCAGGCTCTTCCAGCGTTTTGCCGTCACGATGATCGCCGTGGCTGACCAGCCCTGAAACACCCCCTGGCGATGCCGCCTCTGCCGCCACATGAGATAGAGCACACCACTGCCGTGACCGACGATATCGGCGACGGCGAAGCACAGGACGTCCTCCACCGGCGAGAGGACGAGCGCCACGAGCGTCACGGGCTGCACGAAGGACTGGATGATCGAGGCGCGGCCGAGCGCCTTGAAATCGCCGTCGCGGGTCGTGCGCGCAAAGGTAAGCCGCAACAGGCCCCGGGCGAGGATGGAGAGAGGCAGCATGGCGGCGAGCTCGAAGCGCATCCACCCGATCTCGGCAGCAGTCAGTGAGGCGGCGGTGAACACGAGCCAGAGGCCTGCGCCGACGCTCATGCACAGATGAAGGGCCGAGCGTGCCTCCGCCTCGTCGCGGGCGGCCACGATCGCCGCATCGTATCGCAGGAACAGCGCGATCCAGGCCAGCATCGCCAGGGTCTGGTAAACGCCGAATTCCGCGAAGGCCTGGATGTCGACGAGCCACGCGGCCACGATCAGCGTCACCAGCGACATGCCGCGGGCGCCGATCAGGCGCAGCGCCAGCGAGGCCGCGTCGCGAAGCGACCTGCCTGCGACCATGCCGTCGATCGCCGCTCGCAGCGAGCTCAGAAACGAGGACGACATCACTGGCCGAGCGCATCTGGCAAACAGCAACGACAAGACCTTTGCCGGCGGCCCGTCGCCGGGCGGCGGACGAGGCTCCGGCTTCCTGTGAGCCTGGTACACCGTATTGTCATCGTCCGCTTGATGAGAAATGTCCCGGGTCTCAGAGGGAGACCGAGCTTTCAGGACTCAATTTGCTCTTCACCGAGCAGCTCGATCCCGAATCCGCTTAACCCTACGTAAGATCGGTGGGAATTGGCAAGGTTGCGGATGGACGCAACGCCGAGGTCGCGCAAAATTTGCGCGCCGAGGCCGATCTCGCGCCATTGACTGGACCGCTGCGCCTCTGATTCCGTCTCCTCGCTCTCGTTAAAACTCGTGGTCGGCACCCCGGCGGTTCCGTCGCGCAAGTAGACCAGAACGCCCTTGCCCTCTTTCGCGAAGCGCTTCATTGCCGCGTTGATGATCTTGCCGCCCTCGAAGATATCCGCCACCGAATCGGCCCGGTGGAGACGCACGGGAATGTTCTTGCCGTCGCCGATCCGCCCGTGAACGAGCGCCACGTGCTGCACGCTGTCGAACGGGGTCGAATACGAAAAGCCGGTGAAGGGTCCCCACTGCGTTTCGACCGGGAACGTCGCGATCCGCTCGACCAGTTTTTCCCGCGACTGGCGATAACTGATGAGATCCGCAACAGAGATGCGCTTGAGGCCGTGCTTCTGCGCGAAGACGTCGATCTGGTCGCCACGCATGACGGTGCCGTCGTCATTGGCGAGTTCGCAGATCACGCCCACCGGCGGCAACCCCGCAAGCTTGCACAGATCCACCGCCGCTTCCGTATGGCCCGAGCGCATGAGCACGCCGCCATCCTTGGCGATGAGCGGAAAGACGTGGCCGGGGCGAACAAAATCCGACGCGCCCATATTGCCATTGGCGAGCGCCCGCACGGTGTTGGTGCGTTGCTCGGCCGAGATGCCGGTGGTGAGCCCGTGCTTGGTGTCGACCGTGACCGTGAAGGCGGTGCCCAGCGGCGCATCGTTGGCCGCCACCATCGGGTCGAGGCGCAGGCGCCGCGCCTCGGCGCCGGTCAGCGGCGCGCAGACGATGCCGCAGGTGTTGCGGATGATGAAGGCCATCTTCTCGGTCGTGCAGAGCGAGGCAGCAACGATCAGATCGCCCTCGTTCTCGCGATCGTCGTCGTCCGTCACGATGACGATGTCGCCCTGCGCAAAAGCTTCGAGGGCCTCGGTCACGCTATGGCACGTCATGGTCAATTTCCCCTGCTCGCTTTCCGGGCCTGTCTGAAACGCGCATGCGCGGACGGCCGGCCTTCGGTTTTTGGCTATGTGGGTGTCTTCTAACGGAAAGGCCAGGCGAGGGCATCTCCGACCTGCGCGCGATGACGCAAGACGTGGTCTGCCAGAACGCATGCCACCATGGCCTCGCCCACCGGCACCGCGCGGATGCCGACGCAAGGGTCGTGGCGTCCCTTGGTCGACACATCCGTTTCGCCGCCGGTGCGGGTAACGCTGGCCCGCGGCGTCAGAATCGAGGAGGTCGGCTTGACCGCGAAGCGGCACACCACCGGCTGGCCGGTCGAGATCCCGCCAAGCACGCCGCCCGCATGGTTCGACAGAAAGGTCGGCGCGCCGGCATTGCCGGGCCGCATCTCGTCGGCGTTCTCCTCGCCGCGAAGCGCCGCGGCCGCGAACCCCTCGCCGATCTCCACGCCCTTGACGGCATTGATCGACATCAGGGCGGCCGCAAGGTCCGCATCGAGCTTGCCGTAGATGGGCGCGCCCAGTCCCGGCGGCACCCCCTCCGCGACGATCTCGAGGACCGCACCGATGGACGAGCCGTCCTTGCGCAAGCCGTCGAGATAATCCTCGTAGAAGGCTGCGGCTTCCGCATCCGGGCAGAAGAACGGGTTGAGGAGCACCTCGTCCCAATCCCAGCGGCTGCGGTTGATGAGATGCGGCCCCATCTGCACCAGGGCGCCCCGGATCGTGATGCCCGGCACGACCTTGCGGGCGACTGCACCGGCCGCCACCCGGGCGGCCGTCTCGCGCGCAGAGGACCTTCCGCCGCCGCGATAATCGCGGATGCCGTATTTCACGTCATAGGTGTAGTCGGCGTGGCCGGGCCGATAGGATTCCTTGATCTCGGAATAATCTTTCGAGCGCTGGTCGACATTCTCGATCAGCAGGGAGATCGGCGTTCCGGTCGTCACCTGCTGGCCGGTGCGCTCGTCGACGAACACCCCCGACAGGATCTTGACCGCGTCGGGCTCCCGCCGCTGGGTGGTGAAGCGCGACGTGCCGGGGCGGCGGCGGTCGAGTTCGGCCTGGATCTCCGCCACATCCAGCGGGATGCGCGGCGGACAGCCGTCGATGACGCAGCCAAGCGCCGGCCCATGGCTCTCGCCGAAGGTGGTGACGCGGAAAAGGTGACCGAAGGTGTTGTGTGACATGGCGCTGACCCCGTGCGCGTCTTTACGAACCAGCGTCCCGAAGGTCAAACACTCTGCGGCCGCAAAGCCGCCGGGATCACTCGACGCGGATGCGGTAGGTCTGGGTCATGAGCGTCTCCGGACCGGAATCGGTGGAAGACCACGGGATATCGATGCTCACCTCGTCGGCACCCTTGAACCCCTTATCGGGCGTGTAGATGTAGGCGAGGCCGCGCACCTTCGTGTTCGGGCAGCGATTGTCTTTGCCCAGCACCTGCTCGTGCGGAACGATTTGCAGCGTCCCGTAAGACGGCTTCTGCCGGATTTTCACCGCCGGTATCTGCGAGGGGTAACAGGTGTCGACCTCGTACCCGAGGAACCCGCCGAGGGCGGAGCGCCCGTTGGCCTTGACCGTGCGGTCGGTCGTCTCGGCCGAAACGGCGGTTGCCAATGCGATGAAGCCTGTCACTGCCAGCACCAGAAAACGCATAGCCCACCCCGTATTTATTTCGCAACTAAGTTGCATAAACGGGTTTGAGGCGTCAACGTTTCCTTTGGATTTATTCCCAGTAGTGCTTGCGCCCCTCGATGACCAGAACCTTGCCCTGCCAGATATCGATGCTGGCGGCATGGCGGGTTGAGACGCCGCAGGCGACGGCGAGGAAGGCGCGTGCGACGCCCCCATGGGCCACCAGCACGGTGTCGCGGGTCAGGTCGTCGAGGATCGGGCGGACGCGGTCGGCCAGCATCGCGTAGCTTTCGCCGCCGCCGGGCGGGGCGTAGTTCCACTTGTCGCGCTCGCGCAAGGCGGCGAGTTGCGGCTCGTGCTTGCGGACCTCTTTCCAGGTCATGCCCTCCCACGATCCGAAGGTGAGTTCCACCAGCCGGTCGTCGAGGCGGTAATAATTGGGATAGAGGCCGATCGCCTCGCGCAGGCGCTCCATGGTCTCGCGGGTGCGGGTCATGGGACTGGCGACGTAATCGAGATCCTCGAATTGCGGCACCAGGGCGCGCAGCCGCCGGCCGGCCTCCTCGGCCTGGACCCGGCCGACATCGTTGAGCGGAATATCCTTCTGGCCCTGCAGGCGGCCTTCCAGGTTCCAGTCCGTTTCGCCGTGCCGGATGAAGTAGATTGTCGGCCTTGTGTCGCTCACGCGCCCTCTTTGTCCAGTGAGAGGTCCGGCGCTTCGGGGTTCTTCATGCCAACCACGTGGTAGCCCGCATCCACGTGGAGGATTTCGCCCGTCACGCCGCGCGACATGTCCGACAGGAGATAGGCGGCGCTCTCGCCGACCTCCTCGGTGGTCACGGTCCGGCGCAGGGGCGAATTGTATTCGTTCCACTTCAGAATGTAGCGGAAATCGCCGATGCCCGAGGCGGCCAACGTCTTGATCGGCCCCGCCGAGATGGCGTTGACGCGAATGTTCTGCGGTCCGAGATCGGCCGCGAGATAGCGCACCGAGGCCTCGAGCGCGGCCTTGGCGACGCCCATGACATTGTAATGCGGCATCCACTTTTCGGCGCCGTAATAGGTCAGCGTGAGCAGCGACCCGCCATTGGTCATCAGCTTCTCGGCCCGCTGGGCGACGGCCGTGAAGGAATAGCAGGAGATCAGCAGGGACTTGGTGAAGTTGCCTTCGGACGTTTCGACATAACGGCCGGTCAGCTCATCCTTGTCGGAGAACGCAATGCAGTGGACCACGAAATCGACCGAACCCCAGAGCGTCTTCACCGCGGCGAAGACCGCGTCGATGCTGTCGGGATCGGTGACGTCGCAATGGCCGACGACTGCCGCATCGAGTTCCTTCGCCAGCGGTTCGACGCGCTTCTTCAACGCATCGCCCTGATAGGTGAAGGCGAGTTCGGCGCCGTGCTTGCGCGCTGCCTGCGCGATGCCCCAGGCGATCGACCGGTTGTTCGCGACCCCCATGATCAAGCCGCGCTTTCCGGCCAAAATGCCGGGCGCCGATGTGTGCGCCATAGTCTCACCTAAATCGTCGCTGGACGGATCTGAAAGATGGCTTCTTTAACCGACCCCGCCGCCAGGGGGAAGGGACTCGGCCCCCGGCAACGCGGATTTGCGGAATTAGGAGTGGAGGATCCTACTCGGCGTCTGTTCCGCGCCGCTTGCGCGCATAGGCGAGAAGGTCCTCGTCGACCACATCCGGCAACTGGATGGCGGCGGTTGCCAGGATATCGCCTGCGCCGGTCTTGCCCGGTAGCCCCTTGCCGCGCAGACGGAAGGTGCGGCCTGAATTGGTCATCGGCGGGATTGTCATCGACACCGCGCCCGTGAGGGTGGGGATGCGCACGGCGCCACCCAGCACCGCATCCTCGATGGCAATCGGCAGCGTCAAACGAAGATCGGAGCCGTCCGGGGTGAACCGCTCATGAGGTGCGAAGCGGATCGTCAGCAGGGCATCGCCGGGCTCCGCATGCGGTCCTCCCTGGCCGAGCCCGCGCAGGCGGATGACCTGGCCATCGGCGACGCCCTTGGGAATCACCACGTCCACGTCCCGGCCGGTGGGCAGCCGCAGGCGCTTCTTGGCTTCGCTTGCCACGTCCTCGAGGCTGACCGTCAGCACCGCCTCGACATCGTCTCCCTTCTGCTTCTGCGCCCGTCCGCCCCGGCGCTGCTGCGCCTCAGCACCCGGCGGAAACCCGCCACTGAAGAAATGCGAGAAGATGTCCTCGGCCGGGTCCGGGCCGCGGGTGGTGCGGCGACCGCCGAAAGGCCCGCCCGCGTTGAAATTGAAATCCGAAAAATCCTGCTGGCGCCCGCCGCCGCGTCCTGCGCCGAAGCCTTCGAAGCCCTGGAAACGCGGCTTGCCCTCGGCGTCGATCTCGCCCCGGTCGAACTGCGCCCGCTTTTCCTTGTCGCCCACGATCTCATAGGCCGAGTTCAGTTCGGCGAACTTGTCCTTGGCCTTGACGTCGTCCTTGTTGCGATCCGGGTGATGGACCTTCGCAAGCTTGCGGTAAGCCTTCTTGACCTCCGCTTCCGTTGCAGAACGAGGCACGCCAAGGATTTCGTAGGGGTCACGCATCATGTCATCCATTCGCCGTCGAAACTTTGGCAGACAGGCATGACTACGCAGCCGTCGCACTGCCGTCCATATGGGAAAAGTGTTGCGTCTTTGCAACGCCTCTCTTGAGACGGCAGTAACACCTTGGACGATTTAGACTTTGGCGGCGGCCTTGGCGGGCTTGACGTCCTTGATCGCCCAATCTCCGCCGGATGGCCGGCAGGCATGACCCGAAAGGGACGCGGAGGTGTTCCCGCTGACCTGGGCCGAGAACGCGCGGCAGATCTCGTCGTTCTTGACGTAGGGAGCGCCTGTCGGGGTGAAATGACCCTTCAGGGCGGTGTCGGGATTGTCCCAGGATACGAGGGTGCCGGGCCCCTGTGGGTCGAGGGCTACCGCGAGGGCTGCCTTGGCGCGCCGCCAATCCTCTTCGTTGAGATCGGCCGACAGGGGCGATGACGCCTTCTTCGGAATGGATCCGGTGATCTCCGGGCCGTCCTCGGACAATCCGATCACCGAATAGGAAAAGCTGCAGCCGGCCGTCGACAGGAGCAGCATGGCGGCGGCCAGAATTCTGGTCGCTTCGCTCATGCGGAGGTATGCTCTATAACGGCGCGCATCAGATCCTACCACGCGTCGATCTCCGGAAACGTTTAAGCCACAGCGCAGGATAAAGCCTTGAATCAGTTAATATCCGGTGACTTCACCGAAACGGATGAGCCCTTCGCGCTGTTCCGCCATTGGATGGAAGAGGCCAAGGCCTCCGAGTTAAACGACCCCAATGCGATGGCGCTGGCCACGGTCGATGCGGACGGCCTGCCGGACGTCCGCATGGTGCTGCTCAACGGCTTCGACGAGGCCGGGTTCGTTTTCTACACCAACACGGAATCGGCCAAGGGGCGCGAATTGCTGGGCCAGCCCAAGGCAGCCCTCGTGCTGCACTGGAAAAGCCTGCGGCGGCAGGTCCGCGCCCGCGGCGAGGTCTCCATCGTCAGCGATGCGCAGGCCGACGCCTATTTCCAGGGCCGCCCGCGCGAGAGCCGGATCGGCGCCTGGGCGAGCCAGCAATCGCGGCCGCTGGAGAGCCGGTTCGCGCTCGAGAAGGCGGTTGCGCTCAACGCCGCCAAATATGCCATCGGCGAGGTGCCCCGCCCGTCCCACTGGACGGGCTTTCGCATCGCGCCGGCAGCCATCGAGTTCTGGCAGGACAAGCCGTTTCGCCTGCACGACCGCATCCAGTTCACGAAGGAAGCGGATGGCTGGCGCAAAGTCCGACTCTATCCATAAGGCCCGGGCAGCCCTATCTGAGATCGGACAGACCAGGGCAGCGCCCTCAATTCCAGGTTCACCATGTCGTCCTCTCCCACCCCTCCCCGCCGCATCATGCTGCTCACCGGAGCAAGCCGCGGAATCGGGCATGCGACGGTGAAGCGTTTTTCGGCTGCCGGATGGCGGGTGATCACCTGTTCGCGGCATGCCTTCCCGGAGAATTGCCCCTGGGAGATGGGTCCCGAGGATCACCTCCAGGTCGATCTGTCCGACCCGGACGATACGCGACGGGCGATTGCTGACGTGAAGGAGCGGCTTGCCGTCGAGGGCGGGCTGCTGCACGCGCTGGTGAACAATGCGGGCATTTCGCCCAAAGGCAGCGGCGGGTCGCGGCTCGCCGCGCTGGATACCCGCTACGAGGACTGGCTGCACGTCTTCCAGGTGAACTTCTTCGCCTCGATCATGCTGGCGCGCGGCCTCGTCGACGAATTGACGAAGGCCAAGGGGTCGATCGTCAACGTGACGTCGATCGCAGGTTCGCGGGTCCATCCCTTCGCGGGCGCGGCCTACGCCACGTCCAAGGCGGCACTCGCCTCCCTGACCCGCGAGATGGCGGCCGATTTCGGGCCGTTGGGCGTGCGCGTCAACGCCATCTCGCCCGGCGAGATCGACACCGCGATCCTGTCGCCGGGCACCGAGAAGATCGTCGAGCAACTGCCCCTGCGCCGGCTCGGCACGCCAGACGAGGTCGCCAAGGCGATCTATTTCCTGTGCACCGACGCCTCCTCCTACGTGACGGGGGCGGAGCTGCACATCAATGGCGGCCAGCACGTGTGAGGATCGGCGCATGACGGCCGATCGTTTCTACCCCGCACGGCCGTTTCTGGCTGCCTCGGTGGCGGTTTTCCGCAACGGAAAGGTGCTGCTTGCCTCCCGCGGCAAACCGCCCTGGGAGAACCAGTACTCTCTGCCCGGCGGTCAAGTCGAAACCGGCGAGACCCTGGCCGAGGCGGCCTTGCGGGAATTGCACGAGGAGGTCGGCGTGACGGCGGCCCTGACCGGGCTCATCGCGCCGTTCGAAGTGATTGAACGGGGCGACGATGGGCGTGTAAAGCATCACGTGGTCATCGCCGTGTTCGCGGCGCGGTGGCTTTCCGGCGAGCCCCGGACAGGGCCTGAAGCAAGGGATGTGCGGTGGGTAACGGAGCCGGAGATCGCGAGTCTGTCGACGACGCCGGGTCTTCCCGGCATTCTCGAACAGGCGTTCGCCCAAGACCGGCGGCATCAGCCCGCATGAGGGGTCGCTGGCGCCTCGTGGGCGTAAATCCCGTCGCCCTCGCCCTGATCTTTCTGGGATCCGGACTGGTCGTGCCTGGACCGGCCAGCGCGCAGAATTTTTTCGAACGCCTGTTCGGGCTGCCGCCGGGCCAGGCGCCGCAGCAGGTGGCGCCGCGCCAGCAGCCGCAATTCCGTCCGCCCACCCAGCGCCGGCAGCCCGCAACGCCGCCCGCCCAGCGTCAGGCTCCCGCCAAGGAGAAGGCCGAGACCGTCCCGGTGGAACCGCCACCGGCCCCCTACGAGAAGGACCTGCTGCGCCTTTCCGAAATCATGGGTTCGCTTGCCCTCCTCCGGCCGATCTGCGCTGCGGCGGATGGTCCGGAATGGAGCCGGCGGATGCAGGTGCTGCTCGAGGCCGAGGGGACGACTCCGGGACGGCGGGAACGGCTGGCTGGCGCCTACAACAAAGGCTATCAGGCCTTTGCGCTCACCTATCGGGTCTGCACGCCCTCGGCGCAGGAAGCCTCTGCCCGTTACCTCAAGGAGGGCGAACGGCTCGCCCGCACCATATCGGGCCGGTATGGAGGCTGATTTATCCACATGGAATCAAGGCCGCGCCTCTCGCATTAACCGCTTTGCAAGGTGATGCTGGCACCGGGCTGGTGGGCCGATTAAGTTCGCTTCAACCGAACTCGCGCCCGCCCCTCACAAGGGGCCTTGATCATGAATGAAACCGACCTCCCACTGAGTGAACTCCAGGAACTGAGCGCCATCAAGCAGGCGGCCCTGAACTATGTGACCGAGGCTTTCGCCGAGGCCGAGTTCGACGGGCTGGATGCGGATTGCATGGCGCAGGCCGCGCTGTTTGCGGCCTTCATGGAACTCGTCACCACCTATGGCGAGGAGGCCGTAGCCGAATACGCCCAAGGCCTGCCGGACAAGATCCGCAGCGGCGGTTTCTCGACCTCGCTCAAGCACTAGGCTGCGCTGCACGCCGCCGCCGGTCGTCAGAGCCCCATCATCCCGTCGTAATGGTGCTGAATCTGCGTCGGCGTCAGTTCGTGATCGTAGATCGCGACCTTGCCGATCGCGCCGTCAAAAAACGAGCGGAAGTCGCGGGTGCCGATCCGAAGCGGCGCGTTTCCATCTCCTGGTTCGACGCGATGCGTCGATGAAGGATCGGGCCAGGATTCGGCGAGTGGATCCATGTCGTCCCAGGGCGTGCCCTTGGGATTGGCCCGTGTGGTGTTGACCCCGTCGCGATAGATCCGCGTGTAACCGGAATCGCTCGGATCTTCGGGCGTCGTGTTGATCACGAACACGAAGTGCATCCAGGCGCCGGCCTTGACCGGCTCCTGCGTATACGAACCGATGCCGCGCCCGCCTTCCATGTTGAAGGCATAGCCGGAGAGCCGGTTTTCCCGATAAGGCTGGTCGGTGTTGTCGGCCCCGTAAAGCCGGGCGGCCCATTCCATCTGATCGGCGCCGTCCTCGCGCGCCAACTCGCCCTTTCCCATCCAGTGGACGTACCCGCTGCCCTCGTCCTTGGGAAAGACCAGCGCGTCCGGTCGGAGCCAGGCTTCCACCGTGAGAATGCCCGTCTTGGGCACCGACAGGTCGGGCCCATCGGCCACCTCGACATAACTCTCGGCGCCGTCGAACCGCGCGGCGTGATCGCCATTGGGCATGGTCGTGGCGGAGACGCCGGAATGAAAGATTCCCGTCCGGCCAGGCTGCGCGAGATCCGTTTCCTGCGTGCAGAGGCCAGCCTTGGACAGGGGCAGATACAGCGTCGGCTGATCAGCCAGAACAGCCTTGTCGTATGGGCTCGCCAGCGGGATCTTGTCGATCGGCGGCGCGGGCGGATGGGGCAACCGACCGCTCCCTGTGTAAGAGGCTCCGTGCGGCTTCAAAGCGGCTGTCGCGCCTGTCTTCATGCTGCAAGCTCCCCCTGAACACGCCATGACGATTGCGACCGTGCATTGCGTATAGGGGAAGATGTTCACAGTTGTCGGTGCGATTCGGCACCTTGCGGGCAGTCGTTCCCGAAACAATCGAGAATGAGGAGGCTATTCCGATGCTAAAACTACTGGATAATCCAAGCATTTCAAAGCTTGGAGGATGCCGGGATGGTTCCAGCCGGGCCAATGCGGTCAGCGCGCGGCGTCACCTGACAAAGTCTCCTCGAAATGCACCACTTCGCCTTGCGACGGTGTCTCGAGAATCCCGTCCCACATCACCACGTTGCCGCGCACGATGGTGCCGATGGGCCAGCCCGTGACCTTCCGGCCGTCATAGGGGGTCCAGCCGCATTTCGAGGCGATCCAGTCGTTGGTGATCGTCTCGATCCGATGAAGATCGACGATCGTGAAATCGGCATCGTAACCGACGGCGATCCGGCCCTTGCGGGCAATGCCGAAGAGACGCTTGGGGCCCGCGCTCGTCATGTCGACAAAGCGCTCCAATGTCAGGCGGGAGGCGTTCACATGGTCGAGCATGATGGGCACCAGCGTCTGCACGCCGGTCATGCCCGACGGGGTGTCCGGATAGGTGCCCTGCTTTTCGGCCAGCGTATGGGGCGCATGGTCAGAGCCGAGAATGTCGGCGATCCCCTCGTCGAGGCCTTCCCACACGGCCTGCCGATGGGATTCGTCCCGGACCGGGGGGTTCATCTGGATCAGGGTGCCAAGACGCGCGTAATCCTCCGGGCCCGCCAGCGTCAGGTGGTGCGGCGTCACCTCGACGGTGGCCACATCCTTGTACTCTTTGAGAAGCGCCATTTCCTGCGCGGTCGTCACATGCAGCACATGGATGCGCGCGCCGGTGTCGCGGGCGATGCGCAGCAGGCGCTGCGTGCAGGCAAGCGCCACTTCGGGCGAACGCCAGACCGGGTGGGACGACGGGTCCCCCGTCACGCGCAGATCCTTGCGGTCCCGCAGCATCTGCTCGTCTTCCGAGTGGAACGCCGCGCGCCGGCGCGTGCGGCGCAGGATCGACGCGATGCCCTCGTCATCCTCCACCAGCAGGGAACCGGTCGAGGAGCCCATGAAGACCTTGATGCCCGCAGCCCCGGGCAACCGCTCCAGCGTCGTCACCTCGGCGGCGTTCTCGTGCGTGCCGCCGACCCAGAATGCGAAGTCGCAATGCATGCGGTGATGGCCGCGCCGGATCTTGTCGGCAAGCGCCTCGGCGGTGGTGGTCTGCGGATTGGTGTTGGGCATCTCGAACACCGCCGTGACACCGCCCATGACGGCCGCCCGCGATCCGGTTTCGAGATCCTCCTTGTGATCGAGCCCCGGCTCGCGGAAATGCACCTGCGTGTCGATGACCCCTGGCAGGATATGAAGGCCGCGGCAGGCCACGATGCGGGGCGCCGTGGCGCGGGAAAGATCGCCGATGGCGGCGATTCGGCCTCCCCGCACGCCGACGTCGCGTTCCGCCCGGCCATCGTGATTGACGACGGTGCCGCCTTGCAGGATCAGGTCGAAGGATTGGGGCATGGCGATCTCATCCCTTGAGGCTTGGGCCATCCGCGCCTATGTGACGTTGCACGTAACACAACCGGAGCAGGACATGCCTTCAGCGCATTTGGCCGATCGGGGCGTGGTAAGGGTCTATGGCGACGACGCCAAGACTTTTCTCGACGGCCTCGTCACCTGCGACCTCGACAAGGTCACGCCGCAGACCGCGCGGCTGGGCGCGCTGCTGGCGCCGCAGGGCAAGATTCTGTTCGACTTCATCGTCTTTGCGGCTCCGCCCGAGATGGGCGGCGGCTATTACCTCGACGTCCTGAAGGTCCATGCGGCCGATCTCATCAAGCGCCTCGGCTTCTACAAGCTGCGCGCGAAAGTGACCCTCGAGGACCGCTCCGGCAATCTCGCGGTGCTGGCGGGCTGGGACGAGCCGGAGCCCGACCACGAGCGCGGCCTCGTCTCCCTCGATCCCCGCCTCGAGGCTCTCGGCTGGCGGGCGATTGTGGCGGCGGATGATATCACCGACGCCACCCAGGCGTCGGCACAGGATTATCACGCCCGCCGGATCTCCCTGGGGATCCCCGAGGGCGGCCGCGATTTCCTGTTCGGCGAAGCCTTCCCGCACGAGGCGCTGATGGACCAGCTTCACGGCGTCGATTTCGACAAGGGCTGCTATGTGGGGCAGGAAGTGGTCTCGCGCATGGAGCATCGCGGCACGGCCCGCACCCGCCTCGTTCCTGCAACCTACGAGGGCGGATTTGCGGCGGAGGTGGGCGTCGACATCCGCGCGGGCGAAAAAGCACTCGGCACCACGGGCACGGGGGCTGGCGGCCGCGGTCTGGTGATGATCAGGCTGGATCGGGCAGCCGACGCCATCGCGGCAGGCCACACCATTCGCGCCGGCGGCATCCCGATCACGCTGGAGAAGCCGGCTTTTGCGACCTTTGCGGTGCCGGACGCGCTGGTGACGCCCTAGCGGCCGTTGATCGGTCGGCGGGGAAAGTTTCATTGGTCGTGCGGAGCGTGCGCCGATAGGCTCGCCCTGCCCCTGGGATGGAGTGCCGATGTACCAGCCGCCGCACTTTCGTGAAGACCGCATCGAGATCCAGCACGCGCTGATGCGCGCTCACCCGCTCGGAATGCTCGTGACCTTGGGCGCGGATGGCCTCATGGCCAACCCGATCCCCTTCACGCTCGATTCGCAGGCCTCCCCGCACGGCACGTTGAAAGCGCATCTGTCGCGGGCCAATCCGCAATGGCGGGACGTCGACGAGAGCAAGGATGCGCTGGTGATTTTCCAGGGCATCGACAGCTACGTCACGCCCTCCTGGTACGCGATGAAACGCGAGACCGGGAAGGTGGTGCCCACCTGGAACTATGCCATCGTGCAGGCTTACGGGCCGATGATCGTGAGAGACGATCCCCTATGGGTGCGCGAGCAGATCGGGGAACTTACCACACGCCACGAGGCCGGCCGTGCCGAGCCCTGGGGCGTCACCGACGCGCCGGCGGATTTCGTCGCCGCGCAGATCAGGGGCATTGTCGGAATCGAAATTCCGATCCGCCGGATCGAGGCCAAGTGGAAAGTCAGCCAGAACCGCCAGGAATCGGACCGGAGGGGCGTCGCCGAGGGCCTGCGGGCGCAGGGCGACGAAGCCTCGCTGGCGATGGCCATGCTGGTGGAGGCAAAAGGGGCCGCAGGATGAGGCTGGCGGACCGTCCGCAAAAAGCGTTCGGCCTTTCCGTATCGGCCCGCTTCCCGTTTGCTTCTGACCTCGCTACACCATGCCCATGACCGACGGATTGATCCTTCACGCCGACAACAAGATGCGCTGCTGGTGGCCGGGAACGGACCCGGTCTACGTGACCTATCACGACACCGAATGGGGCGTTCCTGAATTTGACGACCGGGCGCTGTTCGAGAAGCTGATTCTCGACGGCTTCCAGGCCGGCCTCTCGTGGATCACTATCCTGCGCAAGCGCGACAATTTCCGGAAGGCCTTCGCGGGTTTCGATCCCGCCGCCATTGCGCGCTTCGACGAGCGGCATGTCGAGCAATTGATGGGCGACGCGGGCATCGTGCGCAACCGCGCCAAGATCCTAGGCACGATTTCCGGGGCCCGGGCGTGGCTTTCGCTGCAGGAACGGGGCGGCTTTTCCAATTACCTGTGGGACCACGTGGACGGCCGTCCGATACAGAACAACCTGAAGACCCGCGCGGACATTCGCCCGGAGACCGACGTGTCACGGCGGATCTCCAAGGCGCTGAAGGCCGAGGGCTTCAACTTCGTCGGCCCGACCATCGTGTACGCGTTCATGGAGGCCGTCGGCATGGTCAACGATCACCTGACCGGATGCTTCCGTCATGCGGAATGCGCGGCCCTCGCCGAGCCATTGTAATGGCCAAGGAACCGCGCGTCTGGCAGCGCATGTTGTCGGGCCGGCGGCTCGACCTGCTCAATCCCTCCCCGCTCGACGTCGAGCTTGACGATATCGCCCATGGCTTGGCGCGGGTTGCGCGCTGGAACGGCCAGACAATCGGCTCGCATATCTTCTCGGTGGCGCAGCACAGCCTGCTCGTCGAGGCCATCGCCCATCATCAGGAACCCACCATGACGCGGGAGACGCGGCTGGCGGTGTTGTTGCACGATGCGCCCGAATACGTGATCGGCGACATCATCTCGCCCTTCAAGGCGGTGATCGGCGATGCCTACAAGGCGATCGAGGAGCGGCTTCTTTCCGCGATCCACCTGCATTTCGGCCTGCCCTCGGTCCCATCCGCGCCTCTCAAGCGTTTCATCAAGCGGGCCGACCGGCAGGCAGCCTTTCTCGAGGCGACGCATCTGGCCGGATTCGGCCGCGAGGAAGCCATGAAGATTTTCGGACGGCCCGAGCCTCTTCCGCGCCAGGCTCTGGCGCTCCTCGAGCCCTGGCCGGTCTCGCACGCCCAAACCAGCTATCGTGAGCGCCTGGCAGCGCTCGCAGTCACGGATTGATCCCATGCCAACCATCCACGTCTGTTCCCTCTCCCGCCTCCACGACACCGTCGCGAGCACAAAAGCCGCTCATCTCGTCACGCTCATGAATACCGGCTCGCTGGTCGAGCGGCCGGCCTCGATCCTGGCCGACAGGCACCTGTTCATCGGCATGAGCGACATCGTCGAGCCGCTGGACGGCCACATCCTGCCGGGCGGCGAGCACATCGACGCGCTGCTGGCGTTCGTGCGCGCCTGGGACCGGCAAAGCCCGCTCCTGTTCCATTGCTGGGCGGGAATCAGCCGCTCGACGGCGGCAGCCTTCATCACCGCCTGCGCGCTCGCGCCGGAGCGGGGCGAGGACGAGATCGCCCGCGCCCTGCGCGTCGCCTCGCCCAGCGCCACCCCCAATGCCCGCTTCGTCGCCCTGGCCGACGAAGCCTTGGGACGGCGTGGCCGGATGGTCTCGGCGGTGCGCGACATCGGCCGCGGGGCCGAGGCTATGGAAGGCACCCCGTTCATGTTAGGTCTCACCGCGGGCTGATCGATCTTTGGCGGCCCAGGCCGTCGCGCCGGGGGGCACGCATGGATGATCCGACACTGCTGCTGATCCTGCTCGCGCTCGCCTTTCCGGTCTGCGCGATCGCCGGCCTGGTGATTGCGATGAACGCCCGTCGCGCCACGCGGGCGCTGACCATCAGGGTCGATGCCCTCGAGGCCGAGTTGCGGCTGGCGCGGTCTTCGCTTGCCGCGCCGCCCGAGGCCACCTCTGCGGCCTTTGAGGCCCCGCCCGAACCCGGCCCAGCTGAGCCCGTCCCCGACCTTGAGCCACAGGCCGAACCCGTCCCCGCTTCCGTCCCGCCTGTCGCCGCACCTGTCCCCGAAACGCCATCGGATTCCGGCCTCGAGGACCGCCTCGGATCGCGCTGGGCGGTCTGGACCGGGGGGCTTGCGCTGGCGCTCGGCGGCATTTTTCTCGTGCGCTACTCGATCGAGCAGAACCTGCTGTCCCCCGGCCTGCGGGTGCTGATCGGCGGCGTGTTCGCGCTGGCCCTGATCGGCGTGGGCGAGGCCTTGCGGCGGCGGCAACGCGAAGGCGTGGTGCTCGGCATCCCATCCGCCAACATTCCCAGCATCCTCACCGCAGCCGGGACCTGCACGGCCTTCGCGTCCATCTACGCGGCCTATGCGTTGTACGATATCCTCAGCCCGGCAACCACGTTTGTCCTGCTGGGTGCGGTCGCCATCCTCACCATGGTGGCAGCGACCCTGCACGGGCCAGCTCTTGCGGGGCTTGGACTGGTGGGCGCGCTGGGCGCGCCATTTCTCGTCGCCGCGCAGGAGCCGCAGCCCTGGGCGCTGGTGATCTACCTGCCCTTCGTGGTGCTGGCGGCCTATGGCGTGGCGCGGCTCCGCCTGTGGCGCTGGCTCGCCTTGTCGGCAGCCGGCGGCGCGCTCGCCTGGGCGCCCCTCATCGCCGCGACGGACGGGACGACCGCCCTGCCTCTCATGATCCATCTCGTCCTGCAGACGGCCTTCGCTTGCCTCTTCTTGGTGGCCGATCCCTATCGCCGGACCTCCGATGATGACGCCATCGTCGACTGGCCCGCCAATGCGGTGCTGCTTCTCTTCGGCATCGCGAGCGTGCTGGCGGCAAGCCTTGTCGAGGCCGGCAGCGCACGGCCGTTCTTTGCCGGCCTGATTGCCCTGATCACGCTCGCGACCGCCTTCCGGTACGCCGCGGCAGCACCCGCTGCGGCCGTGGCCGGCCTCGTGGTCGTCGGCACCCTTCTCGCCTGGCCCATCGGGCGCAGTCTCGCGGGCGATCCGGAAAGCATCTTCTATTTCGGCGGCGACATCTTCGCCGCGCGGCCGGAGGCGCTTGCGACCTACCTGATCTTTGCCTGCCTGCTCGTGCCGCTGGTGGCAGGCGTGGCGCTGCTGCGCCTTGCCGTCTCCGACCGGCTGAACCCGCGGCTCGCGGCCTGGTACGCGGGAGCCGCCGCCGTCACGCCGCTTCTGGCGCTGGTCGCGGCCTATTGGCGGGTGGCGGGCTTCGAGCGGGACCTGTCCTTCGCGCTCGTCGCAGGATTCCTCGCCCTGGCATTCGTGCTGGCCGCCACTCGTTTCGCGCGGATGGGCGCCACATCGACCCTTCGCCTCGGTCTCGGGGCCGTGGCCTCGGCGGCATTGGGCGCGCTGGCGCTGGGGCTGACCTTCGCCCTCGACAAGGGCATGCTCACGGTGGCCTTCGCCCTGACGGGGCTGGCGACAGCCTGGATCGCCGACCGCCTCGCCCTGCCGGCGCTCCGCTACGCGGTCGGGGCCATCGGCCTGGTGGTGCTGGGCCGGCTGATCTGGGACCCTGCCATCGTTCCGGGCAATCCGGGGCCGGTTCTGGTGAACTGGCTGCTCTGGGGCTACGGCATTCCGGCCCTGTCCTTCTGGCTTGCCAGCCGGTTTCTCGAGCGGTCGGGACGCGACAGGATCGTCCAACTCACCGAGAGCCTGAGCTTCGTCTTTGCCACCTTCCTGATCTTTTTCGAGATCCGGCACGCCCTCCATGCGGGCGATCCCCTGGCGGCGGATCTCGGTCTCCTTGAGGCGGGCCTTGTCGCCACGCAAACCCTGGCGTTCGGGGTGCTTCTCACCCGGCTCGACCTGACCAAGCCGGATATCGTCTATCGGTGGGGCTCGGCGATCTTCAAGGCGCTGTCGCTCGTCATCTGTATCGGCGGGCTCTTTTTGCTCGAAAACCCCCTTTTGACCGACGATGCCATCGCCGGCGGGGTTCTCTTCAACGCCCTGATCCTGGCCTATCTGCTGCCATCCCTGGTGGCGGCGGTCCTGGCGATGTCCCAGCGCGGCAACAAGCCACTCGTCCATGTGTGGGTCTCGGCGGCCCTCGCCCTGGCCCTGCAACTGGCCTACATCGTGCTGGCAATCCGACGCCTCTTCCATGGTCCCGAACTGGGCCTGTGGCGGGGAGTCACGCAAGGCGAGCAATGGAGCTATTCGGTCGCGCTCCTGACCCTGGGGATCGTGCTTCTCGCCATCGGCCTCCTGCGCGACAATCGCTTTGCCCGACTTGCGTCCGCAATCTACCTTGTTCTTGCCGTGGTGAAGGTCTTCATCGTCGACCTCGCCAATCTGGAAGGCGTCATGCGGGCCCTGTCGTTTATCGGGCTCGGGCTGGTTCTCATGGGGATCGGCCTCGTCTATCAGAGGCTCTTGTCGCAACGCCCGGGCCGCGCCCTCCCCCGCGAGGGCTGAGGCAGCCCTTTCAACGAACGAACGGATCCGCATGACCGAGCCAACCCCTCTCACCGACCTTCCCTTCGAAAAGGCCCTGGCCGAACTCGAGGACATAGTGCGGCGGCTGGAGCGCGGCGATGTTCCGCTCGAGGATTCGATTGCCATCTACGAGCGCGGCGAGGCCCTGAAAAAGCACTGCGAAGGTCTGTTGAAGAAGGCGGAGGCGCGCATCGAGAAGATCAATATCAGCCCGGACGGCAAGGCCACCGGCGTCACGCCCCTCGACGTCGACAGCTAGGCTCCACAGGGGAAACGGACCCGCTTGCGGTTTGACCCGGCGGTTCGTCCACCCTATCTCACTTCTTTCCGGCCCGATTTGGGCCAGAGCGAGAGTTCACCCGTGTCCACACCCCTCCTCGACACCATTGCCACGCCGGACGATCTGAGGGCGCTGCCGGAAAGTCAGCTGCGACAGGTCGCCGACGAGTTGCGGACAGAGACGATTTCGGCCGTCTCGGTGACCGGCGGGCATCTGGGGGCGGGACTCGGCGTCGTCGAATTGACGGTCGCGCTCCACTACGTGTTCGACACGCCGCGCGACCGGGTGATCTGGGACGTGGGCCATCAGGCCTATCCCCACAAGATTCTCACCGGCCGGCGGGACCGCATCCGGACCCTTCGTCAGGCCGGCGGCCTGTCAGGGTTTACCAAGCGGTCGGAGAGTGAATACGATCCGTTCGGGGCGGCCCATTCCTCCACGTCGATTTCCGCAGGGCTCGGCATGGCGGTGGCCCGCGACCTCGACGGGCGCAAGAACAACGTCGTGGCAGTGATCGGCGACGGCGCCATGTCGGCCGGCATGGCCTACGAGGCCATGAACAACGCGGGCGCGATGCATTCGCGGCTGATCGTCATTCTCAACGACAACGACATGTCGATTGCCCCGCCCACCGGCGCGATGTCGTCCTATCTGGCCCGCCTGGTGTCCGGCGGCACCTATCGCTCCTTGCGCGAGACCGCCAAACAACTGGCCAAGAAACTGCCGAAATTCATCTACGAAAAGGCCGCCCGCGCGGAGGAATACGCCCGTGGGTTCTGGACCGGCGGCACGATGTTCGAGGAGCTGGGCTTTTACTATGTGGGCCCGATCGACGGCCATAACCTCGACCACCTGCTGCCGATCCTCAAGAACGTTCGGGATTCACAGACCGGCCCGATCCTCGTCCATGTGGTGACCCAGAAGGGCAAGGGCTACGCGCCGGCGGAGGCCGCGGCCGACAAGTATCACGGGGTGGTGTCTTTCGACGTGGTGACCGGGACCCAGGCCAAGGCCAAGGCCAATGCGCCGGCCTACACCAAGGTCTTCGGCGAGAGCCTGATCAAGGAGGCCGCAAAGGACGACAAGATCGTCGGCATCACGGCCGCCATGCCGACCGGCACGGGAATCGACCAGTTCTCCAAGGAATTCCCGACCCGCACCTTCGATGTGGGCATCGCCGAGCAGCATGCGGTGACGTTCGCGGCCGGCATGGCGACGGAGGGCTACAAGCCGTTCTGCGCGATCTATTCGACGTTCCTGCAGCGGGGCTACGACCAGCTCGTCCACGATGTAGCCCTGCAAAACCTGCCCGTGCGTTTCGCCATCGACCGGGCCGGGCTCGTCGGCGCGGATGGCGCCACCCATGCGGGTTCGTTCGACATCGCCTATCTCGGCTGCCTGCCCAACATGGTGGTGATGGCGGCCGCCGACGAGGCGGAACTCGTCCACATGGTGGCCACGGCGGCTGCCTATAATGACGGGCCGATCGCGTTCCGCTATCCCCGTGGCGAGGGCGTCGGCGTCGACATGCCGGATCATGGCGTGCCCCTTCCCATCGGCAAGGGCCGCATCCTGCGGGAGGGCAACCGGATCGCCATCCTGTCGCTTGGGACACGTTTGGCGGAGGCGCTGGTCGCGGCCGAGGATCTCGAGGCGCGCGGCTTGTCGACGACCGTCGCGGATGCCCGTTTCGCCAAACCCCTCGACGAGGAGATGATCCTGCGGCTCGCGCGCAACCACGAGGTGCTGATCACGGTCGAGGAAGGGTCGGTCGGCGGCTTTGGCTCCTATGTGCTGAACCTGCTTGCCGACCGCGGAGCGCTTGACCAGGGCACGCTCAAGGTGCGCTCCCTGGTCCTGCCCGACGCCTATCTCGACCATGACAAGCCGGAGCGGCTTTACGGCAAGGCCGGCCTTGATGCGGCGGGGATCGTCGCCAAGGTGTTCGAGGCCCTTGGCCGCGAGACGCCGCATCAGGCGAGAGCGTGAGCCGCAGACTCAGATGGTGAGGGTGCCGGCCTTGGCGGCCGCGTAGCGTTCGCCGATCTTGGCCCAGTCGAGCACGTTCCACCACGCCTTCAGGTAGTCCGGCCGGCGGTTTTGGTATTTCAGGTAATAGGCGTGCTCCCACACGTCGTTCCCCATCAGGACCCTTTCGCCCTCCATGAGCGGCGTGTCCTGGTTGGGTTTGGCGACGAGCGCCAGCTTGCCGGCGCGATCGACGGTGACGAAGACCCAGCCGGAACCGAACTGCTTTTCGCCGGCGGTGTTGAAGGCCGTCTGGAACGCCGCAAAGCCGCCAAGATCGCGCTCGATGGCGGTTTTCACCTCGCCGGTCGGCATGCCGCCTGCCCCGCCCATGATCTGCCAGAACATCGTGTGGTTGGCATGGCCGCCGCCATTGTTGCGGATGACGGTGCGCAGGCTGTCCGGCACCTTAGCGAGGTTCGCCAGCATATCCTGCAACGGCATCTTGGCGAGGTCGGCGTTGCCGGCCACGGCATCGTTGAGGTTTTTCACGTAGGCCGCATGATGCTTGTCATGGTGGAGTTCCATGGTCATGGCGTCGATATGCGGCTCGTTCTTGTTGACCGGATACGGCAGCGGCGGCAGCGTGAACGGCCCTGCCGGGGCTTGCGCGAAGGCGCGCGGGATGGCAGCGCTAGCGCTGATGAGGGCTGCTCCGGTCAGGACGAGGCGGCGGCTGATCATGGGGTCGTATCCTCTGGTTGGCATGCGATCGTGTGAGGAGATGCGGGCCTGCCCGCCTTTGTTCCGCACCTGAAAGGAATGTGATCCGTTGAGGACGAGACGAGAATGAGCCGTAGACGGGCCGACGTCGCACTGGTGGAGCGTGGTTTCTTTGCAAGCCGGGCCCGCGCGCAGGACGCCATCGCGGCGGGCCTCGTGACGGCCGATGGCGCGACAGTGCGAAAGCCCTCGGACATGATCGCCGTCGATGCGGCCATCACGGCCCGGGCCGTGCACCCTTACGTGTCGCGCGGGGGCGTCAAGCTGAAGGCGGCCCTTGAAGCCTTCGCCATCGACCCAACGGGCTGTGTGTGCCTGGATCTGGGCGCCTCGACGGGCGGGTTCAGCGAGGTGCTGCTGCTCGGCAGCGCGCGCCGGATCTACGCGGTCGATGTGGGCCATGGCCAGCTCGACGCGAAAATCGCGGCCGATCCGCGCATCGTCAGTCTCGAGGGCACGGATGCCCGCAAACTCGACGCCACGCTCATTCCGGAGCCAATCGATCTGCTGGTGGCGGATGTCAGCTTCATTTCCCTGAAACTCGTGCTGCCCGCCGCCCTTTCCCTGCTGCGCCCGGGTGCCGCCATGGCGGTTCTGGTCAAGCCGCAGTTCGAAGCCGGGCGCGACGCGGTGAAAAAGGGTATCGTGCGCGATGAATCCGTGCATCGCGCCGTTTGCGAGGATATGACGTCCTTTGTCGTCTCCCTCGGCTTGTCGCCGATGGGTCTGATGGCCTCCCCCATCGAGGGCGGCGACGGCAATCGTGAATTTTTGTTGGGAGCGCGCCTTGGCTGAACAGGTAACGATCGGCCGTCTTGGCGCCAAGGCGGACGGCATTGCGGAAACCGCCTCGGGACCGATTTTCGTGCCCTTCGCCCTGCCGGGCGAGACGGTCACCATCGCGCGCGAGGGGACCCGTGCCCATCTGGTGAGCGTGGACGTGCCCTCGCCCGAGCGCATCACCCCGTTCTGTCCCTATTTCGGCGAATGCGGCGGCTGCACGACCCAGCATATGCGCCACCCGTTCTATCTTGCCTGGAAGCAGGGCACGCTCGCCCACACGCTCTCCCAGGCCCATCTCGATGCCCCGATGGAGCCGATCGTCGATGCGCATGGCGAGGGACGGCGGCGGCTGACGCTGCATGTGCGCTTCCCCGACGGGGAGATGCATGTGGGCTACATGGCGGCCCGCAGTCATCATGTGGTCGATATCGACCATTGCCCCATCGCGGTCCCGGCCCTGCAGCGCCAGGCCCCCATCGTGGCGCGCGCCATCGGCCGGCAACTGGGCGCCGGGCGAAAGCCCCTCGATGTGCAGATCACCGAGGTGGAGACGGGCCTCGACGTGGATATCCGCGGGCATGGTCCGCTCAACCCGAAGGACCGCCAGCGGATGATCGATCTGGCGGGCGATCTCGATCTCGCGCGCCTGTCCATTCACGGCGACATCGTCGTGGAACGCCGCCCGCCGGCGCTGACCATCGGGCATTCCTCCGTCGTCCTGCCGGCCGGATCGTTCCTGCAGGCAACGCGCCTCGGCGAGGAAAGCCTTGCGTCCATCGTGCTGTCCGCCTGCGAGCGCGCCAAGCGGGTCGCCGACCTGTTCTCGGGCTGCGGCCCCTTCGCCCTGCGGCTGGCGGAGCGTCATGCGGTCCATGCGGTGGAGAACGACAATGCGGCGATCGTGGCGCTTGATCGCGCGGTCCGCGCAACGCCGAACCTGCGCGCCGTCACGACGGAAGTTCGCGACCTTTATCGCCGGCCGCTGCTGACGACGGAGCTGAACACCTTCGACGCCGTTGTCCTGGACCCGCCCCGCAATGGCGCGGAGGCGCAGGCGCGTCAGATCGTGTCGTCGAAAGTGCCGCTGGTGGTCAGCGTCTCATGCGACGCAGGAACTTTCGCGCGCGACGCCGCTATCCTCACAGCCGGCGGCTTCCGGCTGGAGCGCGTCTACGCGGTCGATCAGTTCAGCTATTCGCCGCATGTGGAAATCGTCGGCATCCTGCGCCGCGATCTGGTGAAGAAGCGGCGGCTCTGACGGCACCAGGCTAGAACAGCTGCCCCTGCGCGTCGTCGTTGCGCGACGCCCTTTTCTTCGCCGGCGCGGCAGGTGGGCCTTCCGGAACTGCAACGGCCTCCATCAGGCCCGCATCGTCGTTGGCGACGGCATTCACGCGGCGGCTCACCGGCACCATCTCGAGCCAGTCTTCGGGACAGGGCCGCACGAGGCGCATGGCGTCTGTCGTGCGCTCGTTGGTGGGGTCGAGCCAGGCCGCCATATCCTCCTTCGACAGGATGACCGGCATGCGGTCATGAATCGCGCCGACGACGCCGTTCGCATCGGTGGTGATGATGGCCGCGGTGTCGATCTCTCCGCCGCTCGCATCGCTGTAGGTTTCCCACAGGCCCGCCATCGGCAGCGGCGCACGGTCGCGGCGGCGGATGAGATAAGGCGCGGACAAGCCGCCGTGACGCTGCCATTCGTAGAACCCGTCGGCGAGAAAAATGCAGCGCCGCCGTTTCAACGCCGCCTTGAAGGTCGGCTTCACGTCGAGCGTTTCGCCGCGGGCATTGACCAGCAGGGGAAAGTCCTTCGGGTCTTTGGCCCATTCGGGCAAAAACCCCCATCGCACGAGCTGGAAATGACGCCCGCCCCGATCCTCAACGACGATCGGCACCGGCTGTGTCGGCGCGATGTTGAAGCGGGCGGGAAAATCCGGGCGTTCGGAATAATCGAAGAAGTCGCGATAGACTTCCGGCAGCAGGGTGATGGCGAAGCGGCCGCACATTCCCTTACAGCCAGCGCTTCCAGCGGAAGATCACATAAGGCAGCACGGCGGCGAGGATCATCAGCACGATGGCGAAGGGATAGCCGAACTGCCATTGCAGCTCGGGCATGATCTGGAAGTTCATGCCGTACATGGACGCGATCAGCGTCGGCGGCAGGAAGATGACGGACATCACCGAGAAGAGCTTGATGATGTCGTTCTGCTCGATGGTCACGAGTCCGAGCGTCGCGTCGAGCAGGAACTGCACCTTGCTCGACAGGAAGGTCGCGTGCTCCTCGATGGATTGCACGTCGCGAAGCGCGGTGCGCCATTCGGCCTGAAAGCCGTGCGTGCGCTGCGGGCGGGGCATGGCGGCGGACAGGAACAGCAGCATGCGCTCGACCGACACCATGCTTTCGCGAACGTTCGAGATGACGTCGCCCTTGCGCCCGATGGAGCGAAGCGCCGTGCGAAACACCGTGGTCTGACGCGCCTTCTTGCGCTCGGTCTCGAAGATTTCGCGCGACACATAGTCGATGCGCTTGCCGACCGTGGCGAGAATTTCCGCCGCCCGGTCGATGATGGTCTCGATGAGCCCGTCAAGCACCGCCTCCGGCTGATGACGGCAGCCACCGGGCTTGACCGCCCGCGACATGAACATGGTGAAGGAGCGCGGCTCGCCGTAGCGGACCGTCACCAGGGCCTTGTCGGTGAGAATGAACGACACGTCGAGCAACTGCGGCGTCTCTGTGTCGGAACTGCACAGCACGCGGGCGGTCATGTAGAGCGCGTTGTTCTCGCGATAGAGAATTTCCGACGGTTCGATGTCGGCCATTTCCTCGCGCGTCGGAATCTCGATGCCGAGATGGCCCTCGACCAGGCGATCTTCCTCGCGGGTCGGCTCGATCAGGTCGATCCACAGGGTGTCCTGGGGAATCGGTTCCCCCGGCTGCAGCATGTAGCGATCGAGCGATTCGCCCGCGGGCCCGGTGGCTGAAGCCGGCTTGTGAATGACGATCATGATGTCTGCCCTTTCGTCCGGACCATCATCAGGTTTTCATGACGATTGTGTGGGCGGGACACTGTCATCGGGAACGAAGAAGTCCGGCATCAACGGGACCGACGGATCGACCCGGTAGATTTCGAAATCCGTCACGCCTTCGCCCGCAAGAAACGTGTCGTCGATGAGGAAGTTGCCGGCGAATGTCCGGGCGGGTTTTTCGAAGATCGCATGGGCCGCATCCGCCAGGATCGCAGGAGTCCGGCTGGCCTGAACGATACGCTCGCCGCCGAGCAAATTCTGGATCGCGCTCGTGGCGATGGTGGTGCGGGGCCACAGGGCGTTGACGGCGATCCCCTTTGGTCGCAACTCGCCCGCAAGCCCCAGCACGCACAGGCTCATGCCGTATTTGGCCAGCGAATAGGCCACATGCGGCGCAAACCATTTCTCCTTCATGTCGAGCGGCGGCGACAGCATCAGGATATGCGGGTTCTCCGCCTTCTCGAGATGGGGGATCGCGTATTTCGACACCATGAAAGTTCCGCGCGTATTGATGTCGTGCATGAGGTCGAACCGCTTCATGTCGGTCTGCGGTGTCGGCGTGAGGCTGATGGCGCTCGCGTTGTTGACGACGATGTCGAGGCCGCCAAATTTTTCGACCGTCTGGGCAATGGCGGCCTTCACCGCCTCCTCGTCGCGAATGTCGACCTGCAACGGCAAGGCCTTGCCGCCCGCCGCCTCGATTTCGGCGGCCGCCGTGTAGATCGTGCCCGGAAGCTTCGGATGCGGCTCCGTGGTCTTGGCCGCGATGACCACATTCGCGCCATCGCGCGCCGCCCGTAACGCGATGGACAGACCGATGCCGCGTGAAGCGCCGGTGATGAAGAGGGTCTTGCCGCGCAGGGTCATGGGATCAACTCGCCAGTGCCAGATGGGCGTCTTCGAGGAAACCGGCGCCGCCCAGAACCACATCCTCGAGGCCCCGTGCGCCGACCGCGATGTTCTCGGCGAAGAACCGGCACAGGGCGATCCGCGCCGGCAGGGCCGGATCCTTGTCGCCGTCCGTCATCAACGCACCCGCCGCCATCGCCATCTCGGCCAAAGCCGCGCCGCCCTGCGCCAGCGCGAAGAGGCGCAGATACGGGGTGGCGCCGGCCAGCGCGTCGCCCGAGGCGTTGCCGGCCACGGCCTTCAGCAAAAAGCTCGTGGCACGATCAAGGCTTTCGGTCGCATCGCGCAGGCGCGCGGCGGTCTGGCCCAGTCCGGGGACCGTGCTCTTGGCGGCCCGCGCCACCGTTGCCCGCATGTTGGCAATCTGGGCCTGCACGGTCGCGCCGCCCGACAGGGGTAGCTTGCGCATGACGAGGTCGATCGCCTGAATGCCGTTGGTGCCCTCATAGATCGGCGCGATGCGCGCATCGCGAAGGTGCTGGGCTGCCCCCGTTTCCTCGACATATCCCATGCCGCCATGCACCTGCACGCCCAGCGAGGCCACCTCGACGCCGATATCCGTCGAGAAGGCCTTGGCCACCGGCGTCAGCAGCGAGGCCCGTTCATGCGCCACACGCCGGCGCGCTTCGTCCCCGTCCCGGTGCGCCCGATCAAGGCCCTCGGCCGTCATGTAGCAGATCGCGCGCGCCGCTGCGGTCAGCGCCTTCATGGTCAGCAGATTGCGCTGCACGTCCGGGTGCAGGACGATCGGGCTCATGCCATCGGCGGCGCCGGCGGCCCGGCCCTGCCGGCGTTCCTGCGCATAGTGCAGCGCCTGCTGGTAGGCGCGCTCGGCAATCGCCACGCCCTGCAGGCCAACCGCCAGGCGCGCGTTGTTCATCATCGTGAACATGCAGGCCAGGCCGCGATTCTCCTCGCCGACCAGCCACCCGACAGCCCCGCCCTCGTCGCCGAAGATCATCGTGCAGGTGGGCGAGCCGTGAATGCCGAGCTTGTGCTCGATGCTATGGCAGCTCACGTCGTTGCGCGTGCCGTCCGCCAGCACCTTGGGCACGAGAAACAGCGAGATCCCGCGCGTCCCGGCGGGCGCATCAGGCAGGCGTGCGAGCACAAGGTGAATGATGTTGTCGGTAAGGTCGTGCTCGCCGTAGGTGATGTAGATCTTCTGGCCGGTGATGCGGTAGGTGCCGTCGCCGGCGCGCTCGGCGCGGGCGCGAATGGCCGCGAGATCGGAACCGGCCTGCGGTTCGGTGAGGTTCATGGTGGCGGTCCATGTTCCCGCCACGAGCTTCTCGAGGTAGCGCGCCCGCAGCTCGTCGGTGCCGTGCTGGACCAGCGCCTCGATGGCGCCCATGGTGAGGACAGGGCCGATGCCGAACGCCATGGAGGCCGAGTTCCACATCTCGACGCAGGCCGAGTTGAGAAGGGTCGGCAGGCCCTGTCCGCCGAAATCGACGGGTCCCGGAAGCGCGTTCCAGCCGGCCTTGGTCCAGGCGGTGTAGGCGTCCTTCCATCCCGGCGCCGTCGTCACCGCGCCGTCGCGGAAAGTCGCGCCGACAGTGTCGCCGACGCGGTTGAGCGGCGCGATAACGTCGTTGGCGAACCGGCCCGCCTCGTCGAGGATCGTGGCCGCAAGATCGGCCGTCAGATCCTCATAGAGGCCATCCGCCACCGCGGCGTCGAACCCGGCCGCGTGGCGCAGGGTGAAGACAATGTCGGAGACAGGGGCGCGATAGGCCATCGTATTTCCTCGTAGCATGGGTATTTGTGTTGACGGCTGCCGTCGCGCGGATAAACCGCCCGACGATGGGCCCCCGACGGGCACAGCCTCGGCTGAAGGTAGGTTAGACGTGAACGATCCCGGGTCAATGGTCCAGACTGACCGTCTCTCGCCCGACGAGGCAGGCCTCGCCCGCGCGGCGACCTTGCTTCGTCAGGGACGTCTTGTGGCATTCCCAACCGAGACGGTCTACGGCCTCGGCGCAGATGCCACCGATGCGTCGGCGGTTGCCGGCATCTATGCGGCCAAGGATCGGCCCCGGTTCAATCCCCTCATCGCTCATGTGGACGGGCTGAAGGCTGCACAGGAGCAGGGCGTCTTCGAGGATGCGGCCCTGCGTCTCGCCGACGCCTTCTGGCCGGGTCCGCTGACACTCGTCGTGCCCGTGGCGCCCGGCGGAACGGTCTGCGATCTCGCCCGCGCCGGCCTCGACAGTGTGGGATTGCGGGTGCCGTCTCATCCGGTTGCGCGCGCGCTCCTGTCGGCGGTCGGCCGGCCGGTGGCTGCCCCATCGGCAAACCGGTCCGGCCGGGTCAGTCCCACCACGGCGGCGCATGTGCTGGCGGATCTCGACGGACGGATCGACGCCGTGCTCGACGGCGGATCGGCGGATGTGGGGGTGGAATCGACGATCGTGGCCTGCCTCGATGGCACGATCCGCCTGCTGCGCCCCGGCGGCGTGTCCCGCGAGGCGATCGCGCAGGTGATCGGTGGGATCGGGAAAGTCCTGACCGAGGACGACAATCACGCCGACGCACCGCTCGCGCCCGGGATGCTGGCCTCGCACTATGCGCCCCGCGCCCGCGTGCGGCGCGACGTCGCGGAAATCATGCCGGGGGAAGCAGCCCTGCTTTTCGGCCCGATGCGACCCCGCCATGCGGAGCGGGCCGTGGCGAGCCTCAATCTCAGTCCCACCGGCGACCTGCGCGAGGCCGCCGCTGCGTTGTTTTCGGCCCTGCGGGCCCTCGACCAGCCCGGACTTGCGACCATCGCGGTCGCGCCCATTCCGGAGGCCGGCCTCGGCGAGGCGATCAACGACCGCCTGCGCCGCGCTGCCGCCGAGCGTTAGAGCGCTCGCTTACTTGGAAAGCTTCATTGGCGAGTTTACTTGGCAAGCTTGCCGGCGATCTCGGCCACATGCTTGCCCTGGAAGCGCGCGCCGTCGAGTTCGACCTGGCTCGGCTGGCGCGATCCGTCGCCTGCCGCGATGGTCGATGCGCCGTAGGGCGAATTGCCCATGACCTCGGACACGCCCATCTGGCCCGCGAACGAATACGGCAGGCCGACGATGACGAAGCCGAGATGCAGCAACACCGGGTGGAAGGTGAGGATCGTCGATTCCTGGCCGCCATGCTGGGTGGCGCTCGACGCAAAGACCGACCCGACCTTGCCGACGAGCGCGCCGCTCGCCCACAGGGCGCCTGTCTGATCGAGGAAGTTCTTCATCTGGGCTGCCATGTTGCCGTAGCGGGTCGGCGTGCCGAAGATCACCGCGTCGTAATCGGCGAGCTCCTCGACCGTGGCGATCTCCGCCTTCTGGTCGAGCTTGTAGTGGGAGGCTGCGGCAACATCGTGCGGGACGAGCTCGGGCACGCGCTTGACCGTGACGTCGGCTCCGCCGGCGCGAGCGCCCTCGGCCACCGCATAGGCCATCTGTTCGATGTGACCCCATGACGAATAATAAAGGACCAGAACTTTGGCCATGACGATCTCCTGTTGAGTGAGCGATGGTTGACGAGGATCGAAGCGCCGCGAATGGCAGCAGACGGACCGCTCCGCATCCCGGCGCAAAATGATTGCCCACGCAGGATAAGATTTCCAAACTGCAAATCCAATGGTAGGATTGCATTGTCCTTCTTGCACGGATGCACGATGACGAAGCCTCAACTGGTCTGGGACGACTTTCGCTTGGTCAGAATCATCGCGGAGTCGCACGGGCTCGCGGCCGCAGCGGATCGGCTCGGCGTCAATCACTCCACCGTCTTTCGCCGTCTCGGCCAGCTCGAGGATGGGCTCGGCATCAAGCTCTTCGAGCGTCACCGCACCGGCTACGTGTTGACGCCGGCCGGCGAGGAAATGGCGGCCCTTGCCGAAACCATGGAGGAGAAGGTCGAGACCTTCACCCGCAAGCTCGACGGCCAGGCGGTCGCACCCGCGGGCGAGTTGCGGGTGACGACAAACGACACCCTGCTGGTGCATCTGCTGACGCCGATCTTTTCGCGTTTTCTGGCCGCCAACCCCGAAATGCGCCTCGATGTGGTGCTCGCAAACCAGGCGCTCAATCTGTCCAAACGCGATGCCGACGTGGCGATCCGCGCCACCGACAATCCGCCCGAGACCCTCGTCGGCCGACGGGTCGCCACCATTGCCTGGGCGATCTATGGGCAGGCTGCCGACTTCCCCGATCCTGACGCCGTCGATCTCGCGCGGCTCTATGACCGACCCTGGGTGGTTCTTGGGGACAATCTCGCCATGCTGAAAGCGGCGCGCTTCGTGCGGGACCGGGTGGCTCCGGAAAAGATCGTCTACAAGGTCAACACGGTGCTGGGCCTCTCGGAGGCGGTCGAGGCGGGTGCGGGGATCGGTCCCCTTCCGTGCTTCATCGCGGACCGGCGTCCAAACCTCGTGCGCCTGTCGGAGATCAACCCGGATTTTTCCACCGGGCTGTGGCTGCTGACCCATTCCGATCTCCGGCAATCGGCGCGGGTGCGCGCCTTCATGGAGTTTACCGGAGCGGAAATCAGCAAGCAGAAGCGCGCCATCGAGGGCTTCGGCGCCTAGGAGCCTTCGCCCGCCACGTCCACCACGATCCGACCCCGCACGCGACCGGCGACGATCTCAGGCGCGGCGGCCAGAACGCCGTCGAGGGGGATGGTGGTCGTCATGGCGGCGAGCTTGGCAAGATCGAGGTCGCGCGCGAGACGTCCCCACGCCTCGATCCGCCGCGCCTTCGCGGCCATCACCGAATCGATCCCGAGCAGAGCGACACCCCGCAGGATGAACGGCGCCACGGAGGTTGGCAGGTCCATGCCGCCCGCCAGGCCGCAGGCCGCGATGGCCCCGCCCGCGCGCGTCATCGACAGGAGATTGGCAAGGGTGGTCGAGCCGACCGAATCGATGCCCGCAGCCCAACGCTCCTTGCCCAGCGGCCGGGGCGTGCCGGAGAGTTCGGCCCGCGCGACGACCTCGGCAGCGCCCAGATCCTTGAGATAGCCCGCCTCCCCGGGACGGCCCGTGGAGGCGATGACGTGCCAGCCTGCTCCCGCGAGCAACGCGACCGATACCGAACCGACACCACCCGCGGCACCGGTGACGATGGCGGGTCCCCGGTCCGGCGTGAGGCCGTGCCGCTCCAGTGCGATCAGCGCCAGCATGGCGGTATAGCCGGCGGTGCCGATGGCCATCGCCTGAGACGGGGTGATCCCCTTCGGAAGCGGAATCAGCCAGTCGCCCTTCAGCCGGGCCTTTTGCGCGTAGGCGCCGAGATGCGTTTCACCGACACCCCACCCGTTCAGCACCACCGCATCGCCCGGCTTGAAATCCGCACGGGAAGAGCGCTCGACAATGCCCGCAAGATCGACCCCGGGAATCATCGGGAAGCGGCGCACCACCGGGGCCGCGCCGGTGATCGCAAGTCCGTCCTTGTAGTTGACGGTCGAATGGGTGACGCGGACGTCCACGTCCCCGTCCATCAGATCGGCTTCGTCGAAATCGCGGACCGCAACCTGCTGCCCGCCCTCGGTCTTGTCGATGACGATGGCCCTGAACGTACCCATCCTTGTCTCCCCGACCGGTGTTATTCGGCCGGCTGCAGGACGCCCGGGCGCGCGACCGGCTGTTCCTTGATCGGCAGGTTGATCAGGGCCGAGGCGATGCCCAACGCCACCGAAAGCCACCACACGAAGGTGTAGTTGCCGTAGGCCTCATACAGCATGCCACCGAGAAACACCCCGAGAAACCCGCCAACCTGATGCGAGAAGAACGCAAAGCCATAGAGCATGGCCATGTAGCGGGTGCCGAACATCAGCATGACCAGAGAGGATGTCGGCGGAACCGTCGACAGCCACAGCAGGCCGATGGAGATGCCGAAGAGAATGCAGGTCAGGGGCGTCGGCGGCACCATGATGAAGACCGCAATCGCCAGCGAGCGTCCGAAATAGATCCAGGCGAGAAGCCAGCGCTTCGACATGCGGGTGCTGAGCCAGCCTGACGTCAGCGATCCGAAAGCGTTCGCAAGACCGATACAGGCCAGAGTCCAGCCGCCGACGCTCGCCGACAGGCCGGCATCCTTGAGATAGGCCGGAAGATGCGTGGTGATGAACGCAAGCTGGAAGCCGCAGGTGAAGAACCCCAGCACCAGGAGCACGAAGGAGCGATGCCGCAACGCCTCGCCCAGTGCCTGCCGGATCGACTGGCCGGGGATCGCAACGGGCCCCGAACGGGACGACTCATCACCCGTCCCGCGCTGCGCCAGCGCGAGCGCCAGCGGCAGGACCAGCAGCACGCTTGCTGCGAATACCACCAGAGCCTGCTGCCAGCCGTAATTGGCGATGAGAATGTTGCCGATGGGTGGGAACAGGAATTGCCCGAAGGAGCCCGCCGCCGTGCCCGCGCCGAACGCCATCGGCCGCCAGCGCTCGGGCAGCAATTTGCCGAACGCACCGAGCACGAGGTTGAACGAGCAGCCCGACAGGCCGAACCCGATCAGCACGCCGCCGCCCAGTTGCAGCATTCCGGGCGAGGTCGCATAGGCCATCACCACGAGGCCCGCCGCATAAAGCAGCGCGCCGACGCACAGAACCCGCACCGCGCCGAACCGGTCCGCCACCGCGCCGGCGAAGGGCTGGCCCACGCCCCAGAGCAGGTTCTGGACGGCGATGGCGAGACCAAAGACATCGCGCCCCCAGCCGAATTCGGTGGTCATCGGGATCTGAAACAAGCCCGCCGATGCACGCGGCCCGAAGGTGATGAGCGCGATCAGGCACCCCGACACGACGATGAGTTCCGGCGAGAAGCGGGAGCGGGCGAATGGTGCTGACATGGGGCGGACCTGGCGAAATGAAGCCCCCGACCTTAGCGTATGTCATTTCGTCACGACATCGAAACTTTGACGATATCGCCATGAGAAGCTGTGATGAGTGGCGCTCCGCAGAGGGGCCCCTCAGGTTTGTCCCGGCCTGAGCTTGTAGAAAATGTGCCGGCCGATCACGTCCATTTTCTTGAGCTTTTTGGCCCAATAGGGCCGGACGTAATTGGCATGATAGTGGGTCGCGCCGCCCACATCGGCGAGGTAGGTCTTGCCTTCCAGCACCGCGCTCGCGATCTGCTTGGCCGATTCCCAGGCTTCGCTTTCCGTGGTGCGCAGCGCCTTGCCCTCGCACGCGAAGGTGAACTGGCACGCCAGATGGCGGTTGCGGTTCTGGTAGACCACGCCGCAGACGGAGGCGGGGTAGAGGCCGCTCTTCATGCGGTTGAGGACGACCTGGGCGACCGCGGCCTGCCCGTCCGGCGGCTCGCTCCGCGCCTCGAAATACACCGCCTCGGCGAGGCAGCGCTGTTCCTTGCTCAAATTGTCGGGATCGATGAAATCCGCATAGCGGGGGCGCTCGGAATCGCGGCCCACGATGGTGCTGCCGATACCGTGCTCGATGCGCGAGACGGGCGCTGCCGCGATCTCGACCGGTGTCGTATCGGCCGGCGTCGGCGTGGTGGAGGACAGGACGACCGCGCGCCGGACCGACGGGGTCGTGGCGCCGGCTGCAGCGCCGGTCGACCCGGCGGCCGCGGCCATCGGCGATTGCACAGAGGAGGCCTGTCGGGTGGTGGTGAATTCAGGGCCCTGCCAGGGCTCGAAACCATGCTGCTGGGCGTCCGCGCCCTCGACCTTGCCTTCCATGAGGATCGTTGGCGGCAGAAGGTTCTCGTCGCGGGTGAACAGCATGCGCGAGCCGGGGGCCGCCATGCTGGCGCGAATCTGGTCCGCGCGGCGGATCAGGCCCGCGCGCTCCGACCGGTCGGGATCGCCCTTCCGGCTGCGCTCGACCACGGGCGCGGCGCCAGCGCCGGCCTTGCGGTCAGCGCGCAGAGGATCGCCTTCGATGGCGGCGGATTCGGGAAGATCGTAACGGGGCAGATTGCGCAGGATATCGCTGCCGATCAGGCTGACGCCGCCGGCGCCGATGAGCGCGCCCACCGGGGGCACGAGCGCCGAATCGCTCAGGCGGCTGGCTGCCGTGCGCGCCGTGAAACTGATGCCCGATTCCGCGTTGTTGCTGGCCGATGCGGTGAACGAGACCAGCAGGCCTGCGGCCAGCGCCCACGGGGCGGTGGTGGCGCAGATCCATTTCATTCGAGAGCGACGATACCGAGAACGCACGCGACACACCCCAACCAGAACCCGAGACAGGCGACGGACACGATCGCCCGGTTCCTGTCGGTTATCGCGGATTAAGGTTGATGGCGGGTTAAGACTCCGCCGCGTCGTTGCTCTCCGCCATGGCCCGGAATGCCGCCGCGGTGGCGGCATCGGCGGGGAAAAACGCCTCGATGGCGAGTTCGGACAGAGTGACGTCCACGGGCGTGCCGAATACCGTGGTGGTGCTGACCATCGTCAAGGGTCCGAAAGCGCTTGCCAGCTGGAGCGGCTCTAGCACGCCAACATCCTCCTGGCGCGGCGCGGTCGGATCGCGCGGTGTTTGCGGCGGGATCGGGTAGGCTCGCAACTCGGCCAGAAGCCGAACGAGAACCGGGTCGGCGGTGAGGTCGATCTGGTGATGCAGGCGGGCGAGAAGGTGATCGCGCCAGGTGCGAAAATTGAGGATGCGCCGCGCAAGACCGCCCGGATGAAGGCTCAGCCGCAACACGTTGATGGGTGGCTTGAGCAACGCGTGATCCACCTCGCCGACAAGCGGCATCAACGCCGCATTAGCGGAGACCATCGACCAGTGGCGGTCGATGGCGAGCGCGGGATAGGGCTCGTGGCCTTTCAGAACCAGGTCGACGGCCGCACGGGCTGCAGCCAGCGCCGGGTCGTCGAGGGCGCGGTGCGAATAGACCGGCGCGAAGCCCGCCGACACCAGCAGGATGTTGCGCTCCCGCAAGGGCACCTCCAGCTGTTCGGCCAGATGCAGGACCATCTCACGACTGGGCTGCGAGCGCCCGGTCTCGAGAAAGCTCAGGTGCCGCGTGGAGATGTCGGCCTCGAGCGCCAGATCCATCTGGCTCATGCGCCGCCGCTGGCGCCAGTCGCGCAGGTGGTCGCCGATCGTGGGAGTCGTCGTTGTCATCATCGGCCGGACGATAGCAAAGCGCGACGCCGCGTTCCATGACCTGCGAGGTTATCGACGGCCCTACCCGGGCCGCTCAGGATGTCGCCACGGTCACCGGACCGGCCGGGCCTTTCGCCCGCTGATGAACAGGAGACATGCCATGACCCTTTCGCCCTCCCCGTTTCTCCGCCAGGCGCTTCTGGCGGATGCCGTCACCACCGCCGCCTGTGGCGGGTTGATGCTTCTCGCCGCCAGCCCCCTTTCGACCTTGCTCGGACTGCCCATCCCACTGCTGCGGACGGCCGGCGCGGTGCTGCTGCCGTTTGCCGCCCTCGTGGCGTTCCTCAGCCTTCGGGAACATCTGCCGCGCGCAGCCGTGTGGGCGGTCGTGCTGGTCAATGGATTGTGGGTCGCCGACAGCATCCTGTTGCTGCTGAGCGGATGGGTTTCGCCCACAATCGCCGGCACCGTGTTCGTGCTCGTGCAGGCGGCCGTGGTGGCGTTGTACGCACAGTTGCAGGTGATGGGCCTGAAACGGTCCCGCCTTGTGGCGGTCTGAAGCGCCCGATCCCGCGGCGGCCACAGGAGCCGACCGCCGCGGTTTCAATCGTGGATCATGTGTTCCACTTTCGCCGCCAGCGCCTCCCCGGCGAACGGCTTGGCGATGACTTCCATGCGCGGACCGAGGAAGCCGTTCTTCAGGATCTCGTTGTCCACATAGCCCGTCATGAACAGGATGTTGAGGTCGGGACGCAATTCGCGCGCCGCATCCGCAAGCTGCCGTCCATTCAGGCCGGGCAGCCCCACATCGGTGAGCAGGAGATCGACAGGCTGCGTGGTCTGAAGCACGGCCAGGGCCGACGGCCCGTCCATCGCCTCGATGATGCGATAGCCGCGCTCCTGCAGCATGTCGACCACAAGCCTGCGCACCACGGGCTCATCCTCCACCACGAACACGATTTCGCCTGCACGCGCATGTCCCGCCGCGATCACGTCCGGCGCGGCCGAATGAGCCGCATCGCCACGAAAGCGCGGAAGGTGGATGGTCACCGTTGTGCCCTGCCCCGGCTCCGAGACGATGCCGACCTGCCCGCCGGATTGACGCACGAAGCCGTACACCATGGACAGGCCGAGGCCCGTACCCTGGCCGATGGGTTTGGTGGTGAAGAAGGGCTCGAAGACACGCTCTGTAACGTCCTGCGACATGCCCGATCCGGTATCGGTCACCGACAACATCACGTAGTCGTCGGCTGCAAGATCGCACCGGCCCGCAAGCGACGGGTCGTCCGCTGCCACGTTGTCGGACCGAATGACGATCGTGCCGCTCCCGGTCATGGAATCGCGCGCGTTGATGACGAGGTTCAGCAAGGCACTTTCAAGCTGGTTGGCGTCGCACGAGGTCAGCCAGAGGTCGTCCTTCGGCACGAAGGTCACGCGGACTGCCTCGGTGACCGTCCGGCGGAAAAGCTCGTCCATGGAGGCCACCAGATCGTTGGCATTCACGGGCCGCGGATCGAGGGGCTGCCGGCGCGAGAAGGCCAGCAGGCGATGGGTCAGGGCCGCGGCCCGGCGGGCGGACGACATGGCCGCCTCGATGTAGCGCGCGGCATCCCCCATGCGGCCCTGCCCGAGGCGGGATTCCAGGAGGTCGAGGCTGCCGATGACGCCGGTCAGGAGATTGTTGAAATCATGGGCGATGCCCCCGGTCAATTGTCCGACAGCTTCCATCTTCTGCGATTGGCGCAAAGCCGCTTCGGCTTCCCGCAACGCGTCGGAGGCCGCTTTCTCCGTGGTGATATCGCGGCCGACGGCGTGGATGAATTGTTCGCCCGGCACGGCCTTCCAGGCGATCCAGCGATAGGTGCCGTCCCGGTGGCGAAGCTGGATCGGGCCGTCGAAGGTCACGACGCCGAGGGCGAGGTCAGCCACCTGGGCCTGCACCAGGTCACGGGCGTCGGTATGGACCAGATCGACGAACGACCGCCCGTGGAGGTCATCGTCGGACCAGTCGAGAACGCGGCGCCAGGCCGGATTCATGGCGAGGATCCGACCCGACAGGTCGGTGACCAGCATCAGATCCGTGGACAGGCGCCACAGGCGTTCCCGATCGCGGGTGCTTTCCTCCACGCGTTCCTCGAGCCGCGAGTTGCGCTGGACGAGTTCGCTGGCAGCCGCCCGCTCGTCGTGGATCTCGGTATTCGTGCCGATCCAGCGGGTGATGGCTCCCTCGCCGTTGCGCACCGGCACCCCCTTGGCCAGGAACCAGCGATAGACGCCGTCGATCCCCCGGCGCAGGCGGATTTCGCGCTCGAACACGGAGCCCTGTTCGCGCGCCTGCCGCCACGCGCCGGCGATGGTCTCGTAATCATCCGGATGCAGCACCTGACGCCAGCCGCCACCCTGCAAAGCCACCAGCGACATGCCCGAATAGGCGCCGAAGCGCTCGTTGAACCATTCGATCTGCCCATCGGGCGAGGCTTCCCACACGAGGTGGGGAACGGCATCGACCAGCGCCCGAAACCGCTCCTCGCTTGCGCGCAGCGCCTCTTCCGAGAGTTTGCGGTCGGTCACGTCGCGAAAGAAGGTGACGATCCCTCCCACCACAGGACACAACCGCAGTTCCAGCCAACGATCTTTTCCGAAGCCGAGGTAGTGGCGTTCGATCGTGATCTGCCGCTGCTCGTCGAAGCATTGCTGGTAGACACCTTCGAGAAAAGAGCCCGCGGAAGTGGGCCACGCCTCCCAATGCGTCTTCCCGAGAATGGCGTTGGCCTCGCGCCCATCATAGGCGAGCGCCGCCGCGTTCAACTTGACGGCACGCATCTCCTCATCGAACGCCACGAAACCATCGCCGAGGGCGTTGAGGATGCTCTCCGCCCGCTCGAGCCCGGCCTGCATCATGGCTTCGGACGCTGCCTGGTCGGTCACATCGGTGCCTTGCAGCATCACGGCCACCACGCGCCCCTCTATCCGTATGGGCTGGGCGACAAAGTCGACGACGAGCGGCGCGCCGGACGGGGAGAGAACGGCGAGACGCCGCAATGCGGCGGGCTCGCCGGTGGAAAAGGCCCGCGCCACCTGAACGGACAGTCCCGGCAGCGCGGCCAGCGCCGTCTCGGCAAACGGCACGCCGAGGCTCGACGTTGGCATCAGGCGCTGGCAGGCCGCATTGGCAAAGGATACCAGTGCGGGCGCCCCTTCCAGGACGCAGAGAAACCCGGGCCATTGCGCGAGGATCTGGTCTGACAGCGGATCGCCTCCGAAACTTGCGCAGCCCTGAGCCCTTGCGGCCGCAGCGGGGTAAGCCTCTCGGGCTGTGGCCGCCCAATCGTGACGGTCGGAAACGAGGTTGTCGTTCGAAATGACCACGCCCTCCAGCATTCGGACCCTTCACCCATTGGCTGAAAGCCGCTTCGGGTGGACGCGTTCACCTCGCCTCATGGCAGGATCAGGAGCCTATGCAATATAACGTTGCACTTCAACATCACGCAAGCGCCCGTTTGTAGCAGGTGCGCGGTCGAAGGATCGGTCGGGACAGCCCCCGGCAGGCGTGGCCGATCTCTCGCGACATCGGCCACGGGAATGCCCGGGCGATCAGGCCTGGCTGGCGGCCTTTTCGCCGAGCGCCGCCTGGGCCGCGGCAAGCCGTGCGATGGGCACGCGATACGGCGAGCACGACACGTAGTCGAGCCCGGTCTCATTGCAGAAATGGATCGAGGCCGGATCGCCCCCATGCTCGCCGCAGATGCCGAGCTTGATGTCCGGGCGCACCTTGCGCCCCCGCTCGACCGCCATGCGGATCAATTCGCCGACGCCTTCCTGGTCGATGGTGACGAACGGATCGGCCGCGAGAATGCCCTTCTGTGTGTACGAGCCGAGGAACGAGGCCGCGTCGTCACGGGAGATGCCGAGCGCGGTCTGCGTCAGGTCGTTGGTGCCAAACGAAAAGAACTCGGCCGATTCCGCGATGTCGCCGGCCCGCAAGGCGGCGCGCGGCAATTCGATCATCGTGCCGACCTGATATTCGACGGCGACGCCGGTCTCCTTGGCGACTGCGTCCGCCATGGCGACGATGCGGGCTTTGACCAGGTCAAGCTCGGCCTTGGTCATGACCAGCGGCACCATGATTTCGGGTACCACAGGCTCGCCGCTTTCGCGGCCAGCCTCCACCGCCGCCTCGAAGATGGCGCGGGCCTGCATCTCGGCGATTTCCGGATAGGCGATCGCCAGCCGCACGCCGCGAAAGCCCAGCATCGGATTGAATTCGTGCAATTCCACCGCGCGACGGCGCAATTTCTCGACGGGCGCGTTCATGGCCTTGGCGACTTCCTCCATCTCCGCATCCGAATGCGGCAGGAACTCGTGCAAAGGCGGATCGAGCAGGCGGATCGTGACGGGAAGCCCGTGCATGATCTTGAACAAGGCGGCAAAATCCTGCCGCTGCATCGGCAGCAGCTTGGCGAGCGCCGCCCGGCGGCCGGCCTCGTCGTCGGACAGGATCATCTCGCGCACGGCAACGATGCGGTCGCCCTCGAAGAACATGTGCTCCGTGCGGCACAGGCCGATGCCCTCGGCGCCGAAATTGCGCGCCGTCTCCGCATCGAGCGGCGTTTCGGCGTTCGCCCGCACCTTCATGCGCCGCACCTTGTCGGCCCAGCCCATCAGGGTCGCGAACTCGCCGGACAATTCGGGCTCGAGCATCTTCACCTGGCCGAGCAGCACCTGGCCGGTGCCGCCATCGACCGTGATCACGTCGCCCTTCTTGAGAGTGACGCCCGCCACCGTCAGCGTCTGCGCCGCATAATCGACGCGGATCGAGCCCGCGCCGGACACGCAGGGCTTGCCCATGCCGCGCGCGACGACCGCCGCGTGCGAGGTCATGCCGCCGCGCGTGGTGAGAATGCCCTCGGCCGCATGCATGCCGTGAATGTCTTCCGGCGAGGTCTCGACGCGCACGAGAATGACCTTGCGGCTCGCTTTGCGCGCCGCCTCCGCATCGTCCGAATTGAACACGATCTCACCGCAGGCGGCACCCGGCGAGGCGGGCAGGCCCGAGGCCACGATCTTGCGGTCGGCCTTGGGGTCGATCATTGGGTGAAGGAGCTGGTCGAGTGCAGCCGGATCGACCCGGTTGATCGCCTCTTCCTGGGTGATGAGGCCTTCGCTGGCGAGTTCGACCGCGATCCGCAACGCGGCCTTCGCGGTGCGTTTGCCGTTGCGGGTCTGGAGCATCCAGAGCTTGCCGGTCTCGACCGTGAATTCCATGTCCTGCATGTCACGGTAGTGCTTTTCGAGAATGCCGTAGATGCGCACCAGTTCGCCATAGGCGATCGGCATGGCGCGTTCCATCGATGGCTTGTCGGAGCCGGACGCGATGCGGGCGCGCTCGGTGATGTCCTGCGGCGTGCGAATGCCCGCCACCACATCCTCTCCCTGCGCATTGATGAGGAACTCGCCGTAGAGCTCGCTCTCGCCGGTCGACGGATTGCGCGTGAAGGCGACCCCGGTCGCGGAGGTTTCGCCCATGTTGCCGAACACCATCGCCTGCACGTTGACGGCGGTGCCCCAGCTTGCCGGGATCGCATGCAGCTCACGGTACTTGATGGCGCGGTTGTTCATCCACGAACCGAACACGGCCCCGATGGCGCCCCACAATTGCTCCTGCGGGTCCTGCGGGAACGGCCGCCCGAGCTGCTTCTCGACGATGGTCTTGTAGCGCGGGATCAGCGCCTTCCAATCCTCGGCGGTCATGTCGGTGTCGAGGGTATAGCCGCGACGGTCCTTGTACTCGTCGAGGGCCTCCTCGAAATGGTGGTGGCCGATATCGAGCACCACGTTGGCGTACATCGTGATGAAACGGCGATAGCTGTCATAGGCAAAGCGGTCGTCACCGGCGCCGGCGGCGAGCGCTGCCACCGTCACGTCGTTCAGCCCGAGATTGAGCACGGTGTCCATCATGCCCGGCATAGAGGCGCGCGCGCCCGACCGGACCGAGACGAGGAGCGGGTTCTGCGCATCGCCGAACACCCGGCCGCTGAGGCGGCCCACATGGTCGAGGGCGTCGTCGACCTGCGCTTTCAACTCGGCCGGATAGGTCATGCCGTGATCGTAGTAATAGGTGCAGAGTTCGGTCGTGATGGTGAAACCGGGAGGCACCGGCAGGCCGAGATTGGACATTTCCGCGAGGTTGGCGCCCTTGCCGCCGAGCAGGTTCTTCAACCCTGCATCGCCCTCAGCCTTCCCATCACCAAAAGCATACACCCACTGCGTCATCGATCGACCCTTTGGCTAGACTTACCCTGCTGACATGCAGGTGCTGGCTTGAAGCAAACGGGCGCAAAACGCAACCTGAACGGCCAAGTTCCGGCCTTTTGGGAGCGTTGTGCGGGGGCGCACGGCACATCCTGGCAGCGCCAAAGAGTTCTTCGGAGATGACGTTACGTAAAGTACTCTTCAGGAAAAGCTGAACGGGGGCGTGCTGAGCCGCTGCCGGGCCGGGAGCCGGGCGTCGTCAATAGGAGCGAGGGATGGCAGTCTTCACCTACACGGTTACCGATCCGGGCGGGGTCGATCTCGGGCTGTTCTTTCCGGGAACTCTGGCGACACAATGGGGCGGCTCATCGACCCAGCCAACGACGGCCTCAAGCCAGTATCTTTTGATCGCGAAGGGGGTCCCCGACCCAACGTTCTCCTACTCGACCCGGTTCACCGGCACCACGTTCGGTATTGTGGCCGGAGATGGCGGGGTCGAAGGTCTGATCACCTCGGCAATCCTCGCCGTCAATGAAGGGGGCCTCCCCCAGCGCCAGCTTGCTACCTTGGCCATTACGCTGGGCAGCAACACCAGCCTGCTCGGCGGCGTGAGGATCAACGCATCTATGGACATGACGCCGGACTCGATGCTGCGGCAATCCCAGCGCATCGATACCGGAGGCTCGACCCTGATCCTCAACGGCGGTGGCGGCAACGACACGCTCCCCGGCAGCGGCTGGAACGACACCCTTGATGGCGGGCGCGGCGCCGACCGGATGGTCGGGCATGACGGCAACGACTTCTATGCCGTCGACAGCGCGCTCGACATCATTGTTGAGCAGGATGGCGAGGGCTTCGATTCCCTCGTCACCACCGCCACCTACCAGCTCGGCAGCGGCGTATCGGTGGAGCGGATGAGCGCGGATGCGGCGGCGGGCGGAATTGGCCTCACGGGCAATGCCTTCGCCAACGAACTCTTCGGCAACGCCTTCGCCAATCGGCTGGATGGCGGCGGGGGCGCCGACACGATGACGGGCAGGCTCGGCAACGACACCTATCTGGTCGACAACCGGGGCGATGTCGTCGTCGAGGTGTCGGGCGAGGGCGTCGACACCGTGCTCTCGAGCGTGAGTTACACGCTGGGAGCGCTCGCCGCCGTTGAGATCCTGCGCGCCGCCGATGCCGGCGCCAAGACAGGCCTGTCGCTCACCGGCAACGCCTTCGCAAATGCGATCTTCGGCAATGCGGGCGCCAACAAAGTGTCAGGACAGGCCGGCAACGACGCGCTCTATGGCGGCCTCGGAAAAGACATCCTGACCGGCGGCGCAGGACGGGACGCGTTCGCCTTCACCACCAAGCTCAACAAGGTGCTCAACGTCGATCAGATCAAGGATTTCAACGTCAAGGACGATTCGGTGTGGCTGGATAACAGCATCTTCAAAGGCATCGGCAGCGGCAGCGCCACCCACCCGACCAAGATCAAGGCGGCGGCGTTCTTCGCCGGCAAGGAAGCGCACGATTCCTCCGACCGCATCCTCTACGACAAGGCCTCAGGCGCTCTGTTCTACGATCAGGACGGCACGGGGGGGAGCGCGCCGGTGAAGTTCGCTCAACTGAGCAAGGGGGTGGCGCTCACCGCGTCGGATTTCTTCGTCATCTGAGCGCAACAAAAAAGGCCGGACAACGCCCGGCCTTCCGTCGTTTGGTCCCGCGCGAAGTGCTTAGACGCGGTTGCGGCCGTTGCGCTTGACGTAAACCGTCGTGCCGACGGGCACGCGATCGTAGAGATCGGCCACATCCTCGTTCAGCATGCGCACGCAGCCTGACGAGACCTGCTCGCCGATGCTCCACGGCTCGTTGGTGCCATGGATGCGGAACAGCGTGTCGCCGCCGTTCTGGTAGAGATAAAGCGCGCGGGCGCCGAGCGGGTTCTCGAGGCCGGCCTCGCGATAGGTCGGAAGGTCCGGCTTGATGCGCACCATCGTCTTGGTGGGCGACCATGCGGGCCAAACGCCCTTGCGGCCGACCGAGGCGACACCCTTCCAGGAGAAGCCCTGCTTGCCGACGCCGACGCCGTAGCGGATGGCCTTCTGGTCGGGCTGCACGAGGTAGAGATGGCGATCGTCGATATCGACGACGATGGAGCCCGGCTGCTCGCTGCCCTTGTATTCCACCACCTGGCGCGCGTATTGCGGCTCCATCTTGGTGCGGTCCACAAGGGGAATGTTGAACGGTTTGTCCTCGACAGCGCCCACATACCAACCCGCATAGGGATCGGCCGAGGCGTTGACCTGAGGTTGCATCTGGGCGGTCTGGCAGGCTGCGAGCGACGCGCTCATGAGACCGAGAACGAGAAGGCGGCGGGCGATCATGTGTGATTCCAAAGGAAACTGAGTTGCCGCCTGCCTAACCCGACTCAGTCCCCATGGCTGTGACAGTCGCGCAACAGCGCGGTGGAATGTCGCCCTATCCCGGGATGCACGAGAAATCTGCGACATTGTGCATCGTCTCGCGAATGGCGCTCAACAGGCGAAGGCGGTTCTGGCGGATGCGATTGTCGTCGGCATTCACCGTCACCGTCTCGAAAAACGCATCGACGGCGGGGCGAAGCTCGGAGAGCGCCAGCATGGCGCCGGCGAAATCGCCCCGCATCACATGTTCGCGAGAGTGCCGCGCCGTCGTCTCGAGAATTTCGGACAGCACTTTTTCTTCAGGCTGGCCGTGTTCACGGACGAGGTCTGCGTCGGGCGCTTCCACATAGGAACGCCCATCCTTCTTTTCCTCGATCCGCAAAATGTTGACCGCGCGCCGATAACCGGCCAGCAGGTTTTTCCCCTCGTCGGATTCGAGAAACCGCCCCAGCACGTCGACCCGCTCCGGAATGACGATGAGCTGGCTTCCGGCCGCAAGCGAGTAACGTCCCAGAATGGCGCCCAGAAGCTCGTGCCGAGCGCCCTGATCCTTCAGCAGTACGGTAAGGCGATCCTCGATGAAGCTGAGCAGGTTTTCGACCAGAAAGGCGTTCTCGGTTTCCGAGCGATTTGCCGCGAAACGCGCGAGATGGCCGTCCACAACCTGCCTGAGATTGATCTTGAGACCGTTGTCGAGGATGAGCCGGATGACGCCCAACGCCGCACGCCGCAGGGCATAGGGGTCCTTCGATCCCGTCGGCTTCTCGTCGATGGCCCAGAAGCCCGTCAAAATGTCGATCTTGTCGGCGAGCGCCACCGCTACCGCGACGGGATCGGTTGGCACGGTGTCGGAGGGACCGACCGGCTTGTAGTGCTCTTCGATCGCCGCCGCCACGCTTGGTTGTTCGCCCTGCAGGGTCGCATAATAGCGCCCCATCAGCCCCTGCAACTCCGGAAACTCGCCAACCATTTCGGTGACGAGATCGGCCTTGGCAAGACGCGCGGCGCGCAGGGCGAGATCGGGATCCGCTCCTGTGAGCGGCGCAAGTTCGCGCGCCAGCGCGGCGATCCGCTCCACGCGCTCATATTGCGTGCCGAGCTTTTCATGAAACACGATGGATTTCAGCTTTTCGAGCCGGTCCTCGAGCCGCACCTTCTGGTCGGTCTCCCAGAAGAACTTGGCGTCCGACAGGCGGGCGCGCACGACCCGCTCGTTGCCGCCCACGATGGTGGCGCCGCCGTCGCTGGCGACGAGGTTCGAGGTCAGCAGGAACCGGTTGGCGAGCGCGCCCGTGCTGGCATCGCGCAGTACGAAGCATTTCTGGTTCGCCCGGATCGTCGTGCGGATCACCTCCGGGGGGATCGCCAGGAACGAGTCGTCGAAGGTGCCCATGAGCACCACGGGCCATTCCACGAGACCCGCGACCTCTTCCAGCAGGCCCTCGTCCTCGACCAGTTCGAGCCCCTGCGCGAAAGCGAGGTCTCTCGCGTCGTGCAGGATGATGTCCTTGCGCAGGTCCGCGTCCAGAATGACGCGGGCGCGCTGGAGCGAGGGCGCGTAATCGTCGAAACGGCGCACCTTGATGGGGCCCGGCGCCATGAAGCGGTGACCCTGCGTGATGTCGCCCGAGGCAAGTTCGTCGATGGAGAAGCGCACGATCTCGGGCTCCTCGGTCTCGGGCCCGAACGTGCACAGGATCGAGGTCAGCGGCCGCACCCAGCGCAGCGCGCCGGGCTCGACGGAGGATGCGCCCGAGCGCATGGATTTCGGCCACGGAAAGCTGCGGATGATCGCCGGCAGGATTTCGGCCAGCACGTCCTGGGTGGCGCGGCCGGGGCGCTCGATCAGCGCCACGTAGAATTCGCCCTTCTTGGGATCGGACACGATCGTCGCCTGGTCGATTGACGACAACCCGGCGCTTTTCAGGAAGCCCTGCACGGCCGCATCGGGGGCTCCCACCCGGGGGCCTTTTTTCTCCTCGCGCACGTCCTGGCCCTTGACCGGCAGGCCGACCACGTTCAGGGCCAGCCGCCGGGGCGTCGCATAGGCTTTCGCGCCCTCATAGACGAAGCCGCGTTCCACCAGCGCGTCCGTCACCAGCTTCTGCAGATCCTCCGCCGCACGGCGCTGCATGCGGGCCGGGATTTCTTCGGAGAAGAGTTCGAGGAGAAGGTCGGGCATGAGCGGGGTCCGTCCGGATCGTGTCGGGTATGGGATGGTGGCGGGACGACTAGGCCGAAGCGAGGCCGCCGCCTTCGGTGCGCAGCCACGCGGCGCCGCAGGCCTTGGCGAGTTCGCGCACGCGCAGGATGTAGCTCTGCCGCTCGGTGACCGAGATGACGCCGCGGGCATCGAGCAGGTTGAACACGTGGCTGGCCTTGATGGCCTGGTCATAGGCCGGCAGCGCCATGAGATGCCGGTTATCGTTGGCGCCGGCCTCGGGTTCCCCATCGGCCAGGTACTTGCGGCAGGCGGCCTCCGCATCGCGGAAATGGCGGAACAGCATGTCGGTATCGGCATATTCGAAATTATGCCGGGAGAATTCCTGTTCGGCCTGCTTGAAGATCTGGCCGTAGGTGACCTTCCGGTCGCCGTCGAGACCGTTGAAGTTGAGATCGTAGATCGACTCGACGCCCTGCAGATACATGGCCAGCCGCTCGAGCCCGTAGGTCAACTCGCCCGCCACCGGCGCGCATTCGAAACCCGCCACCTGCTGGAAATAGGTGAATTGCGAGACTTCCATGCCGTCGCACCAGCATTCCCAGCCGAGCCCCCAGGCGCCCAGCGTCGGGCTCTCCCAATCGTCCTCGACGAAGCGGATATCGTGGAGGGCCGTGTCGATGCCGATGGCCTCCAGGGACTTCACGTAGAGATCCTGAATGTCAGGCGGGTTCGGCTTCAGGATGACCTGGAACTGGTAATAATGCTGGAGCCGGTTGGGATTCTCGCCGTAGCGGCCGTCCTTGGGCCTGCGCGAGGGCTGGGCATAGGCCGCCCGCCAGGGATTGGGACCGAGCGCCCGCAAGGTGGTGGCCGGATGGAAGGTGCCGGCCCCCATTTCCATGTCGTAGGGCTGCAGGATGACGCAGCCCTGCTCGGCCCAGAAGCGCTGCAGGGTCAGGATCAGCCCCTGAAAGGAGCGCGCGGGGTTCATATGCGCGGGTTCGCGGGTCATGCTGGAAACCGGATTGGTGGTTGAAACGCTGGGCCGAACCCTTGGGATGACGTCCCCCGCAAGTCAAGGTTCGGCCTGACGCGAGATCCTCCTAAAGCCCAAGACGCGCCCAGCTCTGGCGCTCTTCCAGCACGCCGATCATCTCGGCCGGGTCGAGAAGGCTCACTTGGCTTACTTGGCCTACTTGGCCGAGCGCCCGGCGACCCATCAGCCTCCCGAGCAGCGGCGGACGGGCAGGCTCGATCATCCTGAGGTCGACCTTGTCGCCGAAGCGCAGGCGCAGGATGGAGCGGATATCGCCCAGACCGTCGATGAGACCTAGGGACAGGGCCTCCTGGCCCACCCAGAAGGAGCCCGAGAACAGGTCCGGGTTGTCGGTCGACAATTTCGCCCCGCGACGGGCGCGCACGAGGCCCTCGAAGACGTCGTGGATGCTGCGCTGCAGGGCCTTGAGCCGCTCGACGTCCTTGGGGTCTTCGGGCTGGAAGGGATCGAGCATCGCCTTGTTCTCGCCCGCCGTATGGACCCGGCGCTCGATGCCGAAGCGGGCGATGAAGCGGTCGAAGCCGAAACCGGCCGAGACGACGCCGATCGACCCCACGATGGAGGCCGGATCGGCAAAGATCTCGTCCGCCGCGCAGGCGATCATGTAGCCGCCCGAGGCCGCCGCATCCTCCACAAAGGCGAAGACCGGGAGACCCTTCTCCTCCGCCAGCGCCCGGATGCGCCGGAAGATCAGATGGGATTGGGCGGCGGATCCACCCGGCGAGTTGATCACGAAGGCCACCGCCTTCGCGTCCGGCACGGCAAACGCCCGTTCGAGCAGCGGCGCCACATTGGCCATGGCGAGGCCCGACCGCAGCGGCATGACGGCGCCGATCGCCCCGCTCAGCCGCACCACCGGCACCACCGGATGGCGCACGCGGAAACGGCGCGGGATGAGGAAATGAAGGCGCTCGGGCAGATAGGAGGAAATGGGTTTTGCGGACATCGCCCTGATGTAATGGCTTTGCGGCGATACGCCAGTCGGGAGCCGATGCTGAACGGTCGGCAACGGGATATCCGCCCAACCATTCAGTTACGATCGCTTAAACAATCCTGACTAGAACAGGGCAAGTCGAAACATTATTGCGATATGACCGCTGCCCCGGGTCAGGAGAGTTTTCATGCGTCAGATGCTTCTTGCCATCGCCGGCCTTTCTGCCATCGGGTTCGGCGCCTTGTCCGCGCAACCTGCGAGCGCCCAGCCCTACGAGCCCGGCTATCGCCATCCGCCGCGGGACTATCACGGCGACCGCGGCTACCGCCCAGCCTTCTATCCCGGCCCCGAGCGCGAAGGGTATGGCGACGGCTATCGTCATCGCCGCCACGGCTACTACCGCCCCGCCTTTGTGGGTCCGCCCTGCTTCGTTCGCATGGAGCGGGCGTGGAACGGCTGGCGCTGGGTCCAACGGCCGGTGCGCATCTGCCGCTGATCGGGATCGGCCGCCAACGGCTGAGCGGGCGCCTCGCGGCGCCCGTTTTCATGACAGGGTGGCCTCGCCCCGGTGAAGCGCTTCCGCCGCCGGCGTGAACCGCCCGGCGGCATCGTTGAGGATGACCGGCGGCAGCACGCTCAACGGTGCGCGGCTGCCCACGATTCCGGACAGGATCACCCGAATGGCGGGCTTGTCCGCCTGCGGATGGACGAACCGGATGGCCAGGCCGCCAAGCCGCCCGGCGAGACCAGAAAGGCACGAATCCAGCCTGTCCGCCCGATGGATGAGCACGAGGCGCCCTTTCGGCCGGAGCAAGGAGAGGCTGGCCTTCAGCCAGAATTCGAGGCCGCCGGCAGGCAGGGCGTGGGCTGCGGCGCGGCGCGCATCCGGCGAGATCCGCGACTGGCCCTCTTCCAGAAAAGGCGGATTGGTGAGCACCAGATCGGCCGAGTGGGCCAGAAGCCCAGCGCTCTGGCGCGACACCCGATCGAGGAGATCGGCCACGATCACGTCCGCGCCAAGTCCTGCCGTCCGGCAATTCTCGCCGCAGAGGCGCGCGAGATCTGGGTCGCGCTCGACGAAGACATAGCGGGCAGCCGGCACCCGGGACGCCACCATCAGCCCGACAGCGCCCGTGGCAGCGCCCGCATCGACGATCGTGTCGCCCGGCTGCGCCCCGGCCGCAGCCGCCAGCAGAACCGCATCGGTCCCCGCCCGGTGCCCCCGCGCGGGTTGGCGCAGGGCGACCCGTCCGCCCAGCAGCGAATCATCCGTGACGTCAATCATGCAGCAATTCGGCCTGCAACCCCGCCTCGCCGATGAGCCGGCGGGCCTGCGGAACATGGTCCTCCGGCACGAGGATCCGCCGGGGAAACGCCCCGATCATCCCCTCCAGCGCGCTCATGTGCACATCGGCGACGAAAAAGGGGATGTTGGCGTTCTCCAACAAGGATTGTAGGAAGCCGAGCAGAACGACATCGCTCGTGCGGACGATTTCGATCATCGGGACATGGTCTCCTTGCGGCAAGCTTTCGCGTTGCAGCACGGGAATCACCATGCCACGGTAACTTCATATTCCTACCGGCCTTCGGGACCGGCAACCTGGGTTTTCAGGCGTGGGCGTCGTCGTACCATTCGAAGAGAAGCATCCCGACCGGAATTCGAGCATCGAACGGCTCGTCTCCCTCGTGGCCGCCGACATGGAGCGCGTCAACGCGATGATCCTGTCGCGCACCGGATCCGAGGTGACGATGATCCCGGAGGTGGCCAATCACCTCATCTCGTCGGGCGGCAAGCGGCTGCGGCCCATGCTGACGCTCGCGACGGCGGGCCTCTCGGGCTATACGGGCGACGGCCACGTGAAACTCGCCGCCAGCGTGGAGTTCATGCATACCGCCACCCTCCTCCACGACGACGTGGTGGACGAAAGCGACATGCGGCGCGGGCGCGTCGCCGCGCGCATCAAGTGGGGCAACGAGGCGAGCGTCCTGGTGGGCGATTTCCTGCTGGGCCAGGCCTTCCGCATGATGGTCGAGGTCGGCTCGCTGCGCGCGCTGGACATCCTGTCGGCCGCCGCCACCGTCATCGCCGAGGGCGAGGTGATGCAGCTTGCCGCCGCCAAGAACACGGAAACCACCGAGGACGAGTATCTCGCGGTGATCCGCGGCAAGACCGCCGAATTGTTCGCCGCCGCCTGCGAGGTGGGCCCCGTCATCGCCGAACGGCCCAAGGCCGAGCAGGCCGCCTGCCGGTCCTACGGGATGAATCTCGGCATCGCCTTCCAGCTCGTCGACGATGCGCTGGATTATGGCGGCACCGCCGCCGTCCTGGGCAAGAATGTGGGCGACGACCTGCGCGAGGGAAAGATCACCCTGCCGGTGGTGCTGTCCTTCCGCCGCGGCTCGCCGGACGAGCGGGTGTTCTGGAAGCGGGTGCTGGAGGCAGGCGAGGTCGAAAAGGCGGATCTCGACAAGGCCATCGCCATCATGCGCCGGCATCGGGCTTTGGAAGACACGGTCGAGCGGGCCCGTCATTACGGCGCCATGGCGCGCGACGCGCTTGCCCTCTTCCCGGACGGACCGATGAAGCAGGCTCTGCTCGATACGGTCGATTTCTGCATTGCCCGCGCGCATTAGAGCACGGCAGGTCCGCTCGGTAGCGCCGTTTGACGGCAGCCGGATCGTTCAGGCTCTCGCCCGCCGGTCATCAAGCACGATCCCCGCGGCGAGCGCGCCTGCCTCGTGGCTCTCCGGCCGCGCCGTCTCGGCCAAAGCCGCTGCCTCCCAGTCCCGCATTCCCGGAAGCGCGAGAAGGCGGGAAACATAGGCGCGGGATGGCGCATCGAGGGGCAGGTCGTAGGTCTGGACGCGGAAGGCGACGGGGGCGAAGAAGGCATCCACCGCACTGAACTGCTCCCCTGCGAGGAACGGTCCGCCAAAAAGCCCGAGCCCTTCCCCCCACAATTCCTGGATGCGGGCAACGTCCTGCACCAGCGCGGGGGGAGACTCATGAAGCTGGACCCGGAGGCCGCAATTGGTCGGGCAGCGAGACCGCAGGCTCGCGAACCCCGCATGCATCTCTGCCGCCGCGCACCGGGCCCAGGCACGGGCGGCCGGATCCTCGGGCCAAACACCGGGATAGCGTTCGGCCAGATATTCCGTGATCCCGAGGCTTTCCCAGATCACCCGTCCGTCATCGTGCAGCGCCGGCACCTGGCCGGTGGGCGAGAACGACCGAAAGATGTCGTAACTCGCACCCTCGTCGAACGGCACGAGGCGTTCCTTGAACGGGATGGCGCATTCGCGCATCAGCAGCCACGGCCGCAACGACCAGGACGAGTAGTTCTTGTTGCCGATGAAAAGCTCGATCATGGCGAGGCCCTAAAAATGCAGCGCCGGGATCTCATAGGCGAAACGGAGCCGCTGGGAAACAGCCAAGCCTTAGCGCAACGTCGTCGGTTTCACCCACCAGCCGGGTCGCTGGGAGCCGATGCGGGCTGCAGCCGCGGCCGCCGAGGCGGCATCGTCGAACAGGCCGAACACCGTCGCGCCGGAACCCGACATGCGGGCAAGGCGGCATCCTGGCGTTTGCCCCAACAGGTCAAGGCTTTCACGAATGATCGGCTGCAGGCGGCAGGCCGGGGCCTCGAGATCGTTGCGCATGCCCTGCAGGACCGCCAGGAGATCATCGGCGGACGCCGCCGTCAGCGGCGCAATGGCGGGCGGTGCGGGGCTGCTCACCGACAGTCCGAGCGCGCGAAACATCTCCGGCGTGGACACGGGGACACGCGGATTGACCAGCACGGCGGACAAACGCGGAAGCCGCAGGGCCGGTCCGAGAACCTCTCCCGTCCCGCCCATGAAACGGGCGCGCGCCTCCAGACAGACCGGCACATCGGCCCCGGTGAGACGGGCAGCTTCGCGCAAAACCGGATGCGACAGGGGCAGATTGTTGTGGCGCGCCAGCAGCCGCAACGCGGCAGCTGCATCGGACGACCCGCCGCCGATCCCCGCGGCCACCGGAAGCCGCTTGATGAGGTGAAACGCTCCCCCCTTGAGACCGCCGACCAATTCGCCGAGCTGTCGCGCAGCCTTGATGACAAGATTGTCAGCGTGACCGCCAGCCTGCGAGGCCGTGGGACCGGTGACCTCGAGGACCAGTTCAGGGCCGGGCATCAGGCTCAGCGTATCGCCGGTGGTTGCGAAGACCACGAGGCTGTCGAGTTCGTGATAGCCATCGGGCCTGCGCCCGAGCACATGAAGGCTCAGGTTGATTTTGGCAGGGGCACGGGTGACGAGAGGGCGCGACATCGCCGTTCCATGCATGACAGGGGAGCCGATGGGAAGAGGAAGCGTCCTGCGGGGCGAGATCCGGCGCCAGCCGCCCATCCCCCCTCCCCGACGGGGAGAGGCATGAGCGAGCTGAGGCAGGGACGAGGCATCCCGATCAGGTCGGAGGCGTCTGTTTCTCGCCTTCGGCCTCAGGCTTGACGTCAGCAGGCTTGGGTTCAGCCGGCTTGACGTCGGCAGGCTTGAAATCGACCGGCTTGGCGTCCGCCGGCTTCAAATCGGGCATGCCGTTGTCGATCTTCTTCAGGATCTTGATCAGATCCTCCTGTTCGGGATTCGAATCCTTGGCGTGATTCCACTGGAACTTCGCCTCGTTCGTCCGCCCGACCCGCCAATAGGCGTCGCCCAGGTGATCGTTGATGACTGGATCGCCGGCCTTCAGCTCGACCGCCTTTTCCAGCTCGCGGACCGCGTCGTCATAGCGGCCCATGCGGAAATAGGCCCAGCCGAGCGAATCGATGATCATGCCGTCGCGGGGCGCGAGTTCCACCGCCCGTGTCAGCATCTTGAAGGCGTCATCGATGTTCAGGTTCTGGTCGACCCAGGAATACGCGAGATAATTCAGCACCTGCGCCTTCCCTTGCGGGAGATTGTCTGGAACCAGTTCCATCGCTTTCTTCAGGTCGGCTTCGCCCTTCTCCCATTGCTTGGCGCGCTCATAGGAGGTGCCGCGATAGAAGAAGAGCAGCCACTGGCTGCGATCAGGCGTCCCGATCAATTCGATCGCCTTGCTGTAGGTCTCGGCGGCCTCGGTGAATTGCTTGCGCGAGCGCTGCACGTTGCCCAGCGCGACCACCACCTCCACGTCCTGCGGCCGCTCTTTCATGAGGCGGCTGAGATGGCCCTCGGCCTCCGCGCCGCGACCGAGCATCTCGAGATTCTGCCCCATGGTGATATCGGCGCTTGCGCGGACCGGCGAATCCTTGGGAACGCGGGCAAAGACCTCGTTCGCCCGGTCATATTGCTTCAGGCGCTCGTAGACGTCGCCCAGAGTGACCAGCGCCAGCCCATGATTGGGATCGAGATCGAGACCCAGCCGGAGATAGATAATCGCCGTGAGTTCGTCGCCCTGGGTGTTACCCACCACGCCGAGCCCATACAGGAGCTCCGCCGCACCTTCCTGTGCGGTGGTCACCAGCGGCGCCAGAGGCTTTCCGGCCTTGAGGGTCTCGATAGCGGAGCGCACGACCGGGTGACGGGGAAGGGCCTGATCGAAGGTCGTGTAGATCGCCAGAGCCTCGTCGCGCCGTCCGCGCTTGGCGAGGAACCGGCCGTAGGCATCCACGACCTGAAGCGTGTTCCGCTCCCCCTCATAGGCCGCCTTGAAACGCTTCTCGGCCTCCACCGGATTGCCCACAACGTCGGCGATGAGGGCCGCGTGGTATTCGCGAAACTGGTTGAAAGCGCGCTCGTTCTTGAGGCGGTCAACGGCGGCGAGCGCGCGCTTGCCGTCCTTGGAGCCCGCATAGGCCCAAGCGGTCAGCAGGGTCGCGGTGAGGTCGGCCTGGCGGCCGCGCCCGTTTCCGTTGATCTTGGCCCGGGCTTCCGCGTAACGCTTGTCGCGAATGTCGCGCACGCCCAGCGCGAACTGGGCGAGGTTGTTGGACGGATCGCGGGTCGCCAGCCGTTCGGCCGCCCGGTAGGCCTCGTTCATGGAGCCATTGCCGAGGAACGCCACGAAACCGCGCTCGAGCAGTTCCTGGTTGCGCGGATCGTCCTGGATCGCCTCGCGGAAGAACACCGTGGCGGCCGCCGTGTCGCGGGCCGCACCCGCCACATAGGCGGAGAGGAAATTGCCCTCGAGGCTCGCCGCGGGCCGGACGGTTTCGGATGGATCGGTGCTGGCTGCGAAAGCCGGAGCGGCGACAAGGCCGGCCAATGAGAGCGCAACGACGGACAGGCCTTTGCGGGCCGAAGGCAGATTGAAAGTTGGCACTAAACGCGGCTCCACTGATCGCAGCATCCCGGCAGGAGGGGATGTGCGCCAAATCAGGCCGGAGAATGGCGTTTCCCGGCCAAGGGGGCAAGGGGCACAGCCCTGCCGGTCAAGGTCTCGTGATGGGCGGCGCCGGGCCACGGCCGGAAAGCGCCATCGGAACACCCTTTCGGAGGCCGAAAGGGTGTTTTGACGATTACATATTGACGTAATTGGGCCCGCCGCCGCCTTCCGGGGTCACCCAGTTGATGTTCTGGTTCGGGTCCTTGATGTCGCAGGTCTTGCAGTGGACGCAGTTCTGCGCGTTGATCACGAAGCGGGGATCACTCCCCTCCTCGACCCATTCATAGACAGCCGCCGGGCAATAATACTGCGACGGACCGCCATAGACGTCGTGTTCCGACCGCTTCTGCAGCGCCATATCGGCGACCTTGAGGTGAATCGGCTGATCCTCCTCGTGATTCGTGTTGGACAGGAACACCGAGGACAGCTTGTCGAAGGTCAGCACCCCGTCGGGGCGCGGATACTTGATCTTCTCCACCTCGGCCACCGGCTTCAAGGTCTCGAAATCGGCCTTGCCATGCGTCATCGTGCCGAAGGGCGACCAGCCAAAGAGCTGGTTGAGCCACATGTCGAGCCCGCCGAGACCGACACCGATTACAGTGCCGAATCGCGACCAGAGCGGCTTGACGTTGCGGACGCGTTTCAGATCCTGCCCGATGGGCGAGGCGCGCCAGGCGGCCTCATAATCGGCAATCTCGTCATGCTGGCGACCCGCCGTGATGGCGGCAAACACATGATCGGCGCACAGCATGCCCGACAGGACGGCGTTGTGGCTCCCCTTGATGCGGGGCACGTTCACGAAACCGGCCGAATCGCCAACCAGGCAACCGCCCGGGAAGGTGAGCTTGGGCACCGATTGCCAGCCGCCCTCGACGATGGCCCGGCCGCCGTAGCCGATGCGCTTGGCGCCCTCGAAGACGTCGCGGATCATCGGATGGGTCTTGAACCGCTGCAATTCCTCGAACGGCGACAGGGTCGGGTTGGAATAGTTGAGGTGGACCACAAACCCGACCGACACGAGATTGTCGTCGAAATGATAGAGCCACGAGCCGCCGCCGGTATCGTTTGACAACGGCCAGCCCATGGAATGGCGCACCAGTCCCGGCTGGTGCTTGGACGGATCGACCTGCCAGATTTCCTTGACGCCGAGACCGTATTTCTGGTGATCGCGGCCCTCGTCGAGCGAGAAGCGCTTCACCAGGCGCTTGGTCAGGCTGCCCCGCGCGCCTTCCGCGAACACCGTGTACTTGGCCCGCAATTCCATGCCGCGCGTAAAGCCCGCATGGGGCTCCCCGTCCCGGCCGATGCCCATGTCGCCGGTCGCGATGCCGACGATGCGGCCGTCTTCCTCGAGAACTTCAGAGGCCGGAAAGCCCGGATAGATCTCGACGCCGAGCTCTTCCGCCTTGCGGCCGAGATAGCGCGCCACATTACCGAGCGAGCCGATGAAGTTGCCGTGATTGTTCATGAGCTTGGGCATGAACAGGTTCGGCAGGCGGATGCCGGCCGCGGGTCCGAGATAGAGGAACTGGTCCTCGGTCACCTGCGTGGTCAGGGGACGGTCGCTGTCCTCACGCCAACCGGGCAACAGAGCGTCAAGGCCGGTGGGATCGACGACCGCGCCGGACAGGATGTGAGCGCCGACCTCCGAACCCTTCTCGACCACGACCACGGAGAGCTCCGCGCCCTTTTCGGCCGCGACCTGCTTCAGGCGGATCGCCGTCGCGAGACCGGCTGGACCGGCGCCGACGACGACGACGTCGAATTCCATCGATTCACGGGCGGGCACATCCATCGTTGAACTCCTGGCGGGCGAACGCGGTTGACCGCGCGATTTGTTTACATATGAACAAGTTACGGCCTGTTCTCAACCTTCCGCACCGGAAAGATTTGAACTGTTCCATTTGACGCAAACCGGCACGGACGCAAGGCTTGCCTGTGAAATAATGCCGAGTTGTCCACGCCGCGCGACCGGCCTACATAGCTTTCATGGACAGCACCCTCGACCGCGACGCGCTGCACGCGATCCTCGATTTTCATGTCGAGGCCGGGGTCGATCTTGCGCTCGACGAGACGCCGCACAACCGGTTCGCTGAGACGCCTCCGCCGCGGGTGCCCGCCGCTGAGACCAACCTTCCACCAGCCTTGAACCGGCCAGTGGAGAAAGCTGCCCCCCCTGCGACGTCATCTCCAAGGCCCCTGCCCGGCAACCCAGCCCTGGCACCCGAAGAGGCAGTCCTTCTCGCCCGAGAGCAGGCCGCGTCTGCGCCAACGCTCGAGGCACTGGAAGACATCTTCGGACGCTTCGACGGCTGCGCCCTCAAGTTCAGCGCGAAGAACCTCGCCTTTGCGGACGGCAACCCGGCCGGACGGGTGATGCTGGTGGGAGAGGCGCCTGGCGCCGACGAGGACAGGATCGGCAAGCCTTTCATGGGGCGGGCGGGCCAGCTCCTCGACAAGATGCTGGCCGCCATCGGGCTTGGACGCGACGATGTCTATATCGCCAATGTCGTGCCTTGGCGGCCGCCTGGTAACCGCACTCCGACGCCACAGGAAATCGCGATCTGCATGCCGTTCATCACCCGGCAGATTGCACTGGCGGCTCCCGAGTTTCTGGTCTGCCTCGGTGGCCCCTCGGCCCAGAACCTGCTCAACCTGAAGGACGGCATCCTGCGCACGCGCGGACGCTGGTCGACCTATACGGCGGAAGATGGCCGGGCGATCCGGGCGCTGCCGACCCTGCATCCGGCCTATCTCCTGCGTCAGCCGCTCCAGAAGCGGCTCGGCTGGCGCGATTTTCAATCCCTGAGACGGGCCCTCGACGGGCGCGACTGACGTCCTCTTTCAATCGCGAGGGAACCCGCGTTACGCTCCAGCTTTAAGTGTGCAGCGGAACGTCGCATTTTTGAGGAAGAGTTTGAGCCATGCGCTGGGATGATTTTCGGACGTCGTCGAATGTCGAGGATCGGCGTGGGATGCGGATGCCCGGCGGCGGGGCGGGCGGCCTCGGGATCGGCACCATCATCGTCCTCGGCCTGATCGGCTGGGCGTTCGGGATCGATCCGCGCATCCTCATCGGCGGCGCCGAGATGCTGGGCGGCGGTAATTCCGGCTATGAACAGCCCCAACAGCAGCAGGGCCGCCAGGGTGCGCCAACAGATGAGACCGGCCGGTTCGCAGCAGCGATCCTCGGCAATACCGAGGATGTCTGGAAGGACGTGCTGCCGAAACAGGCCAACATCGCCTACAAGCCGCCCAAGCTGGTGCTCTTTTCGGACGGCACCCGCTCCGGCTGCGGCAATGCCCAATCGGCCATGGGGCCGTTCTACTGCCCGCTCGACCAGACGGTCTATATCGACCTGACGTTCTTTGAGGACATGAAGCGCAAATTCGGCGCGAGTGGCGACTTCGCCTACGCGTATGTGCTGGCCCACGAGGTCGGTCACCACGTGGAAAACCAGCTCGGCATCCTGCCCAAGGTTCAGGCCCGGCAGCGAGAGGTGGGACAGGCGGAGGCCAACCAGCTCTCGGTTCGCGTGGAGCTGATGGCCGATTGCCTCGCAGGCGTCTGGGCCCATCATTCCCAGGCCAAGTGGCAGTCTCTCGAGCCCGGCGACATCGAGCAGGCGATCGGCGCGGCCGAGGCCATCGGTGACGACCGCCTCCAGCGCAAGACACAAGGGCAGGTGGTGCCCGATTCCTTCACGCACGGCTCATCGGCCCAGCGCGTGCGCTGGCTGACGACTGGATTGAAGGAAGGCACGGTCCAGGCCTGCGACACGTTCCGCGCCAGCAGGTTGTGAGGCCTTGACGGCGGGGCCGGATGAGACCCTAGTCAAACCGTCACCCCCACCGCGAGAGCCCATGCCCCGTCTCGACCAGACCCGTCCGTTCGTGCCCCTCTCCATCGCCGTGCTCACCGTGTCCGACACGCGCGTCATCGAAGAGGACCGTTCGGGCGCAACGCTCGCCGACCGGCTTCTGGCGGCTGGTCACACGCTCGCCGACCGGGCGATTGTGCCGGACGACGTCGTGGCCATTCGCCAGACGGTCAAGGCGTGGGTAGACAGCGCGACCGTCGACGTGGTGATCACCACGGGCGGCACGGGTTTTACCGGCCGCGATGTGACGCCGGAAGCGCTGGAGCCGATGTTCGACAAGCGCATGGACGGGTTTTCGGCGGTGTTTCACCGCCTGTCCTTCGACACCATCGGTACCTCGACCGTGCAGTCGCGAGCGACCGCCGGGTTGTGCGGCACCACCTTCGTGTTCGTTCTTCCCGGCTCCCCGGGGGCCTGCAAGGATGCCTGGGACGGCATCCTGGCCGACCAGCTCGATTATCGGCATCGCCCGTGCAATTTCGTCGAGATCATGCCGCGGCTGAACGAGCACCTGAAGCGCGGCTGAGCCTGCGCTCACCCCTCAACTGAAGGCCGGGTCGCGCTCGATCGCGGCCGTGAGGCGAACCGGTTGGCCGGATTTTGCCTCGCCGAGGAGGATGCGGCGGTGAATGAGATCGCCGCTGCGGATCGCGCGCGGCGCGAACCTGTCCCTGATCCGGTGGACCATGTCCCTGAAGACCCCATGGCTGCGCTTGAAGCGGGCGCGCCCGGGTCGATCGGCGTTCAAACCGACGAACCGGTCGAGGACGCGGATCCAGCCCTCCTGCGGCAGATCGCCGTCATCGAGGCATAACAGCCAGTCGTGCCGGGCCAGTCGGCCCGCCTCCGCCCAATGCCCTGCCGGCGAGAGCCTCAGGACCGCACCGGCCGCCTCCGCCACCTGCGCGATCCCCTCATCCTCACGATCCGCAAGAATCACCGCATCGGCGATGAGGCCGGCAGTCACGGCCGGAACCAGGGAACTCAAGGTGACTGCCAGGGCTTCAGGTCCATGGGTGACGCGGATGAGAACAGTGATCATGCGCACACCATAACGTTTTTTAGGAACAGTGTCGCCTCGAAGAAGACTTGATTTCGTTCCACTTATGTTCTCTGTTCTTGAAACGTTCTCATTCCTGGATCGGGAGGTCGTCCATGTCCCTTCGCGGCACGCAAAGCACCGGCGCTCTCCCGTCCGCATCGACGGGTCCCCTTTCCCGCCTCGATGCGGCCGATGCGGCGCGCCGGCGGATCGTCGACCCGGCGCACCGAATCGATTCCGAGCGGCGACGGGGACGGGGCGCGGTGACCAATCCGACCGGCCGCTTCGAGCCGGCGCAGCGCGAGACCTTAGAGGACGGCTGGGCGTTCGAGGACGAATTGCCCCCGCTGACCACCGAGGTGATCATCGAGAAGCCGCGCACCATCATTGCGCGCAACGATTCGCCCGATATCGGCTTCGACCGCTCGATCAATCCCTATCGCGGCTGCGAGCATGGCTGCTCCTATTGCTTCGCGCGCCCGACCCATGCGTTTCAGGGCCTGTCCTCGGGTCTCGATTTCGAGACCAAGATCTTTGCCAAGCCCAGCGCGCCCGATCTCCTCGAAAAGGAACTGCGTGCCAAGGGCTACAGCCCCAAGACCATCGCCATGGGCTCGAACACCGATCCCTATCAGCCGCTGGAGCGCCGCCTGCGCATCACCCGGTCGATCCTCGAGGTTCTCAACCGGACCAACCACCCGGTGGGGATCGTCACCAAATCGGCGCTGGTGACGCGGGACATCGACATCCTCAGCCAGATGGCCGACCGGCAGCTCGCCAAGGTGGCGATCTCGATCACCACGCTCGATCCCAAGCTCGCCCGCAAGATGGAGCCGCGGGCGGCCTCGCCCGCCAAGCGGCTGGAGACCGTGCGTCGATTGTCGGAAGCCGGCATTCCGGTCACTGTTCTGGTGGCGCCGATCATCCCGGCCATCAACGACCACGAGATCGAGGCGATCCTGAAAGCGTCCTATGCGGCCGGCGCCCGGGAGGCGGGCTACGTGCTGCTGCGCCTGCCCTACGACCTCAAGGAGCTGATGCGCGACTGGCTGGCCGAGCATTACCCCGACAAGCTCAATCACGTCTTCTCGCTGCTGCAGGAAGCGCGCGGCGGCAAGGATTATGATGCCGGCTGGGGCGTCCGCCAGAGCGGCGTCGGCCCCTTCGCCTGGATGCTCGGACGCCGCTTCGAGACCGCGACCGCAAGGCTCGGCATGAACACGCGCCGGGTCCAGCTGCGGACCGACCTGTTCGTGCCGCCGTCCAAGGACACGGGCCAGTTGTCGCTGTTCTAGAGGATTCTGAAGCAAGATCGATCTTCAACGCGCGCCGAGAAACGTGCTCGGCTTTAGCGCCCACTCGCCGCGTTCAGGACGCTGAGGATGTCGATCCCGACAAATTTGAGAACAAAGACCAGGCAGATCAAAAACACGCTGTAGGAAAAAGCCGCGACCACGCCGCCAGGAATTTGTTGATACCACCGCAGGGATTGTTCGATCTTTCCGGCGATCGCTGATTTCTGGATATCAGGGGTGGCGCTTGTGATGATCTGATCTGCATACGATCCAAGGATCGCTTCAGCCTGCTGGCGATAATCGTTGAGCCGAGAGCCCGTGGTCTCGCCGATGAGGTAGCTGCTGCCCTCGTCGTGATTGGGAACCCGCTTCTTCTGGCTCCTGAAATCCATCATCCACGAGCGTTTTCTCTGTTTGTAGAGCGCATATGAAATGAGCCCGACGAGATCGTCGTCTCGGGTCACCAGTTTTTCGTAGACCGTATTATACGGCGCTTCCGCTGCACTCATTTTCTGCGAACTGCATTCCGCAAAGTCGATTCCGCTGCCCGTAGCGCGTCCTGGTAGACATCATTCCGGATGGTCCGGCTGGTGACGCGTCCCGGGTAGTCGCGACGCGTGACGATGGCGTCCGACTTGCCCGCCAGTTGCCCACTTGCCTCGTCAGGGCGAATCAAGCTTCTTGCTTCAGACCGGTGATTTGACCGCCATTTGAGCCAAGACATGGCTATCTCCGTCAATGCGTTACAAACTTGCAACGGATGCGGTGCGATTGCAAGAACAGCCGGAGATATGCCGAGCCCATGAATCTCAAGCGCGAAAGACATTATCGGAAACTTGGGTACGCGTGCGTTGCCGGCCTCGACGAGGTCGGCCGCGGGCCTTTGGCCGGGCCCGTCGTGTCGGCCGCAGTGGTGCTCGACCTCAAGAATGTGCCGAAGGGCCTTGCCGATTCGAAAGTGCTTAGCGGCGAGAAGCGCGAAGCTCTGTTCGCGGAGATCCTCGCCAGCGCCCATGTGGGAATCGCCTCGATCGCCCATGCGGATGTTGACAGCATCAACATTCGCCAGGCCTCGCTCAGGGCCATGTGCCGGGCGCTCGCCGCGCTGCCGTGCACTCCCGACATGGCGCTGGTGGACGGCAACGATCCGCCCGATCTGCCCTGCCATGTGGAGGCGATCATCAAAGGCGATGCCAAGATCGCCTCGATTGCGGCGGCGTCCATCGTCGCCAAGGTCGTGCGCGACCGCCTGATGGTGCGGCTGGGCGCGATCTATCCGGTCTACGGGTTCGCCACCAATGCCGGTTACGGCACGCGGACCCACCTGTCGGCGCTCGCCAGCGACGGCCCATGCCCGTTCCACCGCATGACGTTTTCGCCTCTGCGCCAAGGGTTACTGGACCTGTAACCAAACTTAACGCGCGTTAACCTCAAAAACTCAATAATATCAATGAGTAGGCAAAGTTTGCCGACCTCACATTTCATGTCTTTTTGGTGGCTTGGAAACTTCGTCTTTACCCTAACGGTCCATGATCCGGATTGTCAGTTGCGTAAACGGTGATCACCCATGGGTACCTCGCGTACCGGGGCCGCCGGCGCCGCCTCCCGGATTGTTGTCTCGCGTACCGGGCGGCTTGCGTCGGCGCCTCGGACGGGGCTCAAAGCCCCTTCGTCCGCCTTGCCGCGTTCTTCGTCGAAAAAAGGTCCCGCCCTTACAAGCGTACCTGATGTCGATGCGGTTCTTCCCCTCAACCAGATCCTCCTCGGGGATTGCATCGCCTCATTGGCGAGCCTTCCGCCGGAGAGCGTGGACGTGGTCTTCGCCGACCCGCCCTACAATCTTCAGCTCGAGCAGGCGCTGACGCGCCCCGACCAGAGCCTCGTCGACGCGGTCGACGATGACTGGGACAAGTTCGCGAGTTTTTCCACCTACGACACCTTCACCCGCGCCTGGTTGCAGGGCGTGCGGCGCGTCATGAAAAAGAACGCGACCCTGTGGGTGATCGGCTCCTACCACAACATCTTCCGGGTCGGCGCGACCCTGCAGGATCTCGATTTCTGGCTGCTCAACGACATCGTCTGGCGCAAGGCCAATCCGATGCCGAATTTCCGCGGCCGTCGCTTCACCAATGCGCACGAGACCATGATCTGGGCCTCGAAAAGCGCCGATGCGAAGAATTACACGTTCCATTACGACGCCATGAAGGCCGCTAATGAGGACGTGCAGATGCGCTCCGACTGGTTCATCCCGCTCTGCACCGGCGACGAACGGCTGAAGGGCGAGGATGGCCGCAAGGTGCATCCGACCCAGAAGCCCGAAGCGCTGCTGGCGCGCGTCCTGCTCTCCTCGTCCAATCCCGGCGATGTGATCCTCGATCCGTTCTTCGGCACCGGGACCACGGGCGCGGTCGCCAAGAAGCTGGGACGCAACTTCATCGGCCTCGAGCGCGATCCGGCCTATGCGGCCGCAGCGCGAGCGCGGATCGACGGGGTGTCGGCGCTGTCCGGCGTCTCGATTGCCGCAGCGCCGGAAAAACGCGGTGAAACCCGTGTGCCATTCCTCGCGCTCGTGGAGGGCGGACATGTGCTGCCCGGCGAAAAGCTGGTCGACGAGCGCCGCCGGTTCGAGGCGATCGTGCGGGCCGACGGCACCCTGACGCTCGGTCCGATCATCGGCTCGATCCACAAGATCGGCGCCCTGACCCAGGGTCTGCCCGCCTGCAACGGCTGGACGTTCTGGCATGTGGAGCGGGGCGACAAACTCGTCTGCATCGACGATTTCCGCGCAACCGTCAGGTCCACGCTCGGCTCGTAGAGCCCTTCCCTGCCGGTGGATCGCCCCCGGCAGGACCTCTCCAGATTTGAAGATCGCCTGTCCTAAACTGACGGGCTGCCGCCCGAACGCGACCGGGGGATGGTGTGGGCCGCCACTATGGCCTCACATGCAATGGTTCCTCATGCCAGATCGTCCACAGACCTTTAGCATCGTCTCATGGCTCCTCCTCCTGTCGGCCCCTCCCGCACAGACGCCGCGCAACCGGCCTGGGACGATCTGCGGATCTTCCTGGGCGTGGTGGCTCATGGATCGATGAACGGGGCCGGGCGGGCGCTCGGCCAAAGCCAACCCACCATCGCGCGCCGGATCCGGGTGCTGGAGGACGTCCTCGGCGTCGCCCTGTTCGAGCGCGGCCCGAACCATCTGGCGCTTACGCAGGCGGGCCGCGCCGTGCTCGAGGCAGCGTCTCCCATGGCGGAAGCCGCCGGCGCGGTGCCGCGGCTCGCCGCCGCCTATCGGGGCGATTCGTCGGCCCCCGTGCGCATCACCGCCACCATGTCGCTGACGCTGTTCCTGTCCCATCATGCGGCAGAAATTGCAGCAGCCATCGGGCCGATCGCGCTTGCGTATCTGCCGACCCGCCGGAGGCTCGATCTCGCCACGGGCGAGGCCGACATCGCGCTTCGCATGCGAAGCCTGCCGGACAGCGACAGCCTCGTGGCCCGCCGGATCGGCCGCATCGCCTTTGCGGTCTATGCCCGCTCGCCGGACGTGGCAGCCGTCATCGTTCCGCCGGAAGACCCGCTTCTTTCGCAGCAGGCGGCGCTGATCGCGCGCTTTGCCGCCGGACGCCCAATTGCTGCCCGCATCGGCGACATGCCGATCCGCCACCAGGCGGCAAAATCAGGGCTGGGAGCAGCCGTCCTGCCCTGCTGGCTCGGCGACACCGATCCGGACCTCGTGCGCGTCCTGCCGCCCCCGGACGACATGATCGAGGACGCCTCCCTCGTGATGCACCGCCGCAGCCGCGACCTTCCCAACGTCAAGACCGTCGCGCAGGCCATCGTGGCCCTCTTCAAGACGCGGCGGGATCTTCTCGCGGGTCTCGCGCCACGTGATCGGGGCCCGGCTTCCTGATCGAACCGTCAGCGTTCGTCCTTGGCTTTCGGCGTTTTCACAGGCGCGGCGCCGGAGCCGAGCGCATGCGCCAGCACCTTCTTCATGACGCCGGGCAGCGCCTCCTCGTGAAGATCGCGCCGCAGGGTCCAGCGCAGGTCGGCCGGCGCCGGCGTGCCCTTGGGGACTTTTGCCAGAAACACCGTCAGTTCGAGCGGGAAATGGGTGAAGACGTGACGGACGATGCCGGGCAGGCGCTGCCAGCGCGCTTCCATGGGGGCGTCCAGCATGGCGTGGGCGGGCTCGTAGGATGGCTCCCAGGCGCTGGTCGGCGTCTCGACCATGCCGCCCAGCAATCCCTGCGGCGGCCGTGTGCGCAGCAGGATCCCGTCATCGGCCCGCAGCACCACGAAGGCCGCGCCGCGCCGCAGGTCGCCGCTGACCTTCTTGAGTTTCTTCGGATAGAGCTCCTGTGTGCCGGCAGCCCTTGCCTCGCAGGGGACCATCCACGGGCAGAGCGCGCAGGCGGGCCGTTTCGGCGTGCAGATCGTGGCGCCCAGATCCATCACCGCCTGGGCGAAATCGCCCGGACGGTCATCCGGCACCAGTTCAAGCGTCAACGCGCGAATCAGTGGCTTGGACTTGGGCAGAGCTTCTTCGATCGCAAACAGGCGGGACATGACCCGCTCCACATTGCCGTCGACCGCTGCCGCCCGCTGGTTGAACGCGATGGACGCGACCGCGGCAGCCGTATAAGCCCCGATCCCCGGCAGGGTCAGCAGCTCCGCCTCGGTTGCGGGAAACCGGCCCCCGTGCCGTTCCATGACGGCGATGGCGCAGGCGTGAAGGTTGCGGGCACGCGAGTAATAGCCCAGGCCTGCCCAGGCCTGCATGACCGCGTCGACAGGCGCCGCCGCGAGATCCGCAACCGTGGGAAAGCGGTCGAGAAACCGGAGATAGAACGGTTTGACCGCCATGACCGTGGTCTGCTGCAGCATGATTTCGGACAGCCAGACCCGATAGGGGGCGGCGATCTCGCCGGGCTCGGCCCGCCAGGGCAGGCTTCGACGGTGCCGGTCGTACCAGGTCAGCAGATCGGCAGCCGCTGGTCTGGCTTGGGGCTTGGTGGCGCGCGGCGCGGGCGTTAGCATGGGTTGTGGATAGCGATCCTGACCGAATAATCCAACGCTGCTTTGGATCAAATGACCATGCGTAAGCCAAGGCCGAGGGCAAAGCCCCTCGCCGATTTTCTTGATCTGTGTCTTGGCCCAAGTCTGGCCAGGCAGGGCTTTGCCACATCGGACATCATCGTTGCCTGGCCGGAGATCGTCGGCGAGCGCCTCGCGGCCTTCACCCAGCCGCTCAAGATCGAGTGGAAACGGAAAGGCCCGCATGCCGACCCGGACGCGAAGGCGGACCCCGCCACCCTGGTGGTGCGCACGGAGAGCGCCTTCGCGCTCGAGATGCAGCATCTGGCCCCCATCGTCATCGAGCGCGTGAACACCCATTACGGCTGGCGCTGCATCGGCCGCCTGATCCTGAAACAGGGACCCGTGCAGCGCACCGAAAAGATCAAGCGCCGTCCCCCCAGCCTCAGCGACGACGACCGGGCCCGGATTGCCGCCGCCACGCGGCCGATCGCCGAGGACGGTCTGCGCTCGGCCCTCGACCGGCTCGGCGTCGCAATTGTGGGCGATGCCCCGCCACGCACGAAAGCGTGACGCAGGGGGCGCTTGCCACACATCCGATCTCACTCTACCGCAAGACGCAATTTTCCTCAGGAGCACTTTCCCCGATGATCACCCGGCGCCAAACGCTTCAGCTTCTCGGAACCGCCGCTGCCACAGCCTTCGTGCTGACGAGCCTGCCTGCTTTCGCCCAGAACGTCGCGGTCTCGGACCTCGCCGTCCCCGGGCCCATGGGCGACATCGCCCAGGGTCCGGCTGACGCCAAGGTGACCATCATCGAATACGCCTCCATGACGTGTTCCCATTGCGCCAGCTTCCACAACACCACCTATCCGGAGCTGAAGAAGCGCTATATCGATACCGGCAAGATCCGGTTCATCCTGCGGGAATTCCCCCTCGACCCGCTGGCGACGGCCGGATTCATGCTGGCGCGCTGCGATGGCGAGGCCAAATATTACCCGATCACCGACCTTCTCTTCGAGCAGCAGAAGAACTGGGCCTTCACCGACAAGCCCCTCGATGCCCTGCGGCAACTGCTGCGCCAGGCCGGTTTTTCACAGGAGAAGTTCGACTCCTGCTTGCAGGATCAGAAACTTTATGACGCGGTGAACGCTGTGAAAAATCGCGGCGTCGAACAGTTCAAGGTGGACTCGACCCCGACCTTTTTCATCAATGGTCAGCGTCACCCCGGAAGCCTGTCAATCGATGAGATCGAGAAAGTCATCAAGCCTCTGCTGGGAGAGTAATCTCCCGCACCCCGCCTGGGCGGGGCAGGCCCGAGGAGCGCGTCGATGAAATTGACGCGCCTTCGCGTTGCGGGGTTCAAGACCTTCGTCGAGCCGATGGACTTCCTGATCGAGACCGGGCTCACCGGTGTCGTCGGGCCCAATGGCTGCGGCAAGTCGAACCTCGTCGAGGCCTTGCGCTGGGTGATGGGAGAGAACTCCCACAAGAACATGCGCGCCTCCGGCATGGACGACGTGATCTTCTCCGGCTCCGGCGGCCGTCCGGCGCGCAACACCGCCGAGGTGATGCTCACCATCGACAATGCGGAGCGCACGGCCCCCGCCGCCTTCAACGATTCCGACCAGCTCGAGATTTCCCGCAAGATCGAGCGTGACGAAGGCTCGACCTACCGGGTCAACGGCCGCGAGGTGCGCGCCCGAGACGTCCAGATCCTGTTTGCGGACGCGGCGACCGGCGCGCGCTCGCCCTCGCTCGTCCGCCAGGGGCAGATCAGCGAGATCATCTCCGCCAAGCCTCAATCCCGCCGCCGCATTCTCGAGGACGCGGCCGGCATCGCCGGGCTGCACGCGCGCCGGCACGAGGCCGAGCTGCGCCTGAAGGCCGCGGAGGACAACCTTCTGCGGGTCGAGGATGTGCTGCGCGAACTGGAGACTCAGGTCGACAGCCTGAAACGCCAGGGGCGGCAGGCCTCCCGTTACAAGACGATTTCGGCCGAGATCCGCCGCCTCGAAGCGCTGCTCTTCGCCATCGGATTCGCTGATGCCCGCGAGCAGGCGGCCGCGTCCGAGCGCCAGGCCGCCGACGACCTCAAGGCAGTGGCGGAGCGCACCGAGGAGCAGGCCCGTGCGGCGACCGCCCAGGCCATCGCGGCCCACGGCCTGCCGGCGCTGCGCGATGCGGAAGTGAAGGCGGCAGCCGCCGTCCAGCGCCTCACCCACGCCCGCAACGAGCTCGATTCCGAGGAACGCCGCGCGAAAGAGCGCGTGACGGAACTCGAACGGCATCTGGGCGACCTCCAGCGCGATCTTGCGAGGGAAACCGCCCAGCGGACCGATGCCCAGACCACGATCGAGCGGCTGCAGGACGAGTCAGCCGAGATCGCGCTGTCCACCGACGGGGCCGATGATGCCCGCGCCGAGAGCCAGGAGCGCCTGCGGATCGTCGAGGCCGACCTCGCCGAGGCCGAGGCGGCCCTGTCCGCCCTTCAGGCGCAGACGTCCGATCTCAACGCACGCCGCGCCGCCCTCGAACGGGCGATTCGCGACGAGAGGGAGCGGGCCGCGCGGTTCACCTCCGAAAAGGAGCGGGTCGAGCGCGACATCGCAGCCCTGTCCGCCTCATCCGAGGACGGTCCGCCGATCGATCTCCTGCGGGAAGACATGGCCATGGCCGAGGACGCCGTGCAGGAGGCGGAGGCGACCGTCGTGGCGGCCCGCGAGGATCTGGCTGCCGCCCGCGAGGCTGAAAACCGCCTGCGCCACCCGCTGAACGAAGCCGAACGCAAGGCGCAGCAACTGGAAACCGAGGCGCGGACCCTCGCCAAGCTCTTCACCTCGGCGACCGACGATCTCTGGCCGCCCGCCCTCGACCAGATCACCGTTCAGAAAGGCTACGAGACCGCGCTGGGCGCTGCCCTCGGGGACGATCTCGACGCGTCCACCAATCCGTCCGCGCCGGCCCACTGGGCCGATACGGGCACCGGTGAGGACGATCCCGCCCTGCCCGAGGGGGCAGCCCCGCTTGCCACCGTCGCCAGCGCCCCCAGCGCCCTTCAGCGCCGTCTGCGGCAGGTCGGCATCGTCTCGCGGGCGGACGGCCTTCGCCTGCGGGCGCTGTTGAAACCGGGCCAACGCCTGGTCTCCCGCGAGGGCGACCTGTGGCGCTGGGATGGGTTGACCACGGCCGCCGAGGCGCCGTCCGCCGCCGCGCGGCGGCTGGCCGAGAAAAACCGCCTCGGAGACCTGGAGCGGGACGCGGCGGAAGCGCGCGAATCGGCCGATCATCTGCGCGCCGAGGCCGAGGAGGCCCTTGCCGCCGTCAAACGGGCGGCCGGCCTGGAAATGCAGGCCATCGAGATGGCCCGCCAGTCCCGTCAGGCCATCGACGGCGCCCGTCAACGCCTTGCCCAGGCGGAACGGCGCGAGGCCGAATTGGGCCAGCGCCGCTCCGCGCTTCAGGAGGGGCTTGCCCGCCTGTCGGCGAGCGAAAGCGAAGCGGTCGCGCGCGTTCACGAGGCCGAGGCCGCCATGGAGGATCTGGCGCCGGCGCCCGATCTCGAAAGCCGGCTTCTCGAGGAGCGCACCCGCGTGGCCGAACGGCGGGCCGCAGCCTCGGAAGCCCGCGCCGCACTCCAATCCCTCGTTCACGAAGCCGATCTGCGTCGAAGGCGGCAGGATGCGATTGCAGCCGATACCCGCCTGTGGAGCGAGCGGGCCGCCCGCGCTGCCCGCGCGCTGGAGGATCTGGGCGAGCGCGTCGAGCGGGCCCAGGAGGAACACGAGCGCCTGCTCGAAGCGCCGGACACCTACCTGATGCGTCGCCGCGCCCTCATGTCCGAGATCGAGGAGGCGGAGGCCCGACGCAAGGAGGCCGCCGATCGCCTTGCCGATGCAGAGACCAACCTCGCCGAAACTGACCGCACCGCCCGCGCCGCACTGGAAGCGCTAGCCGCCGCCCGCGAGGCGCGTGCCGGCTCGCAGGCGCGCCTTGAGGCTGCCACCGCGCGACTCACCGACATCACCCACAGCATCGCCGAAACCCTTGAGACGACGCCCGCAGGCCTGATCGAACTCGCGGGGCTGCAGGAGGGGGTGGCCCTGCCGTCTCAAGGGGAGATCGAATCAAAGCTGCACGGACTGAAAAGCGACCGCGAGCGTCTTGGGGCGGTGAACCTGCGGGCCGATGAGGAACTGACCGATCTCGAAGGCAAGCACACCAGCATCGCCACCGAGCGCGACGATCTGGTCGAGGCCATCAAGCGCCTGCGGCAGGCGATCGGCAGCCTCAACCGCGAAGGCCGCGAGCGCCTGCTGGCCGCCTTCGACGTGGTCAATGCGCATTTCAAGGAGCTGTTCACGACCCTGTTCGGCGGCGGCACGGCCGAGCTGACGCTGGTCGATTCGGACGACCCGCTCGAGGCCGGGCTCGACATCCTCGCACGGCCACCCGGCAAGAAGCCCCAGAGCATGACCCTGCTGTCTGGCGGCGAACAGGCGCTCACCGCCACTGCCCTGATCTTCGCGGTGTTCCTCACCAATCCCTCGCCCATCTGCGTCCTCGACGAGGTCGACGCGCCCCTCGACGACGCGAACGTGGAACGCTATTGCGATCTTCTCGACAGCATGGCGCGCCAGACCGATACGCGCTTCGTCGTCATCACCCACAACCCCATCACCATGGCGCGGATGGATCGGCTGTTCGGCGTGACGATGGCCGAGCGCGGCGTGTCACAACTGGTCTCCGTCGATCTGCAGAGCGCGGAGCGCATTCTCGAAACGGCGTAAGGCTTTCAGCGCGTCACAGTTCGGCCTCAAAATGCGCGCCGCATTCCAACAAGGCTGTGATCAACCCGCCGTTTGTTAAATTATTTCAAATACTTAAACGTTTCCCGCGCTGCCTTGACAGGGTGGACCCCCGCTCATATGTTGCGCGCGGCTTTCGGGGCCAGGCCGGAAGACCTTTTCCCGCACTGCTTTCAGGAGGAAAACGCCATGGCGGATCCAACGAAGCGGGGCGACGAGAACGGTCAGCGGCCGGACAGCTCCGGCGACGCCGATCTTTCAGCGAGACTGAAGTCACTCGATGCCCGGCTCGAAACCGTAGCAGGGCAACGCCGGGAGACGACAGAAACGCAAACCCGCAAGACGTCGGATTCCAACGCGCTTGGCCAGGCCCTCAGGCTTTCGGCGGAGTTCATTTCCGGAGTTGTCGCGGGGGGAATCATCGGTTGGCTCGTCGACCGGTTGTTCCAGACGTCCCCTTGGGGGCTCGTCGTCTGCATCATCCTCGGCTTCTGCGCCGGGATGCTCAATCTGTTCAGGGCGGCTGGGTTGGCAAAACCCGCGCGCCCCGATCAGAAGCGGTGACGGGTTTCGACGAAGACTGCCTTTTGTGACGACGCAACAGCGAACTGAGAGTGGACCATGGCGAGCCCGATCGAACAATTCCAGATCAAGCCCATCATACCCGCCATTGGTTTCACCAATTCGTCCCTGTTCATGATCGGCGCCGCAGCTCTCATCGTCGGCGGCCTGATGTTCGCCAGCCGCAAGCGCGCGGTCGTTCCCGGCCGCTCCCAGTCGGTCGCCGAGATGCTGCACGAATTCGTCGCCGGCACCCTGAAGGACGCGACCGGACAGGAGGGCATGAAGTTTTTTCCCCTCGTCTTCTCGCTGTTCATGTTCGTGCTGACGGCCAACCTGCTCGGGATGATTCCCGGGTTCTTCACCGTCACCAGCCACGTCATCGTCACCTTCGCGCTCGCCATGCTGGTGATCAGCACGATCGTGATCTATGGCTTCATGAAGCATGGCACCCATTTCCTCGGCCTCTTCGTGCCGTCGGGCGTGCCGGGATGGCTGCTTCCCTTCATCGTCGTGATCGAGATCATCTCGTTCCTGTCGCGTCCGATCTCGCTGAGCTTGCGTCTGTTCGCCAACATGCTCGCGGGTCACATCGCGCTGAAAGTCTTTGCGGGCTTCGTCGTCTCCCTGCTGGCAGCAGGCGGCGCCGTGGCATTCCTCGCTCCGCTCCCGCTCGTCATGGCGGTTGCTCTCATGGCGTTCGAGTTCCTCGTCGCCTTCCTGCAGGCCTACGTCTTTACGGTGTTGACCTGCATCTACCTGAACGACGCGCTGCACCCGGGCCACTAGGGCCGCGCCGAGTTACACCCCCGACTTCCCGGTCAAACACCCCTCAAGGAGATCACGATGGATCCGGTTGCTTTCAAATACCTCGGCGCGGGCCTTGCCTGCATCGGCATGGGCCTCGCCGCTATGGGCGTGGGCAACATCTTCGGTAACTTCCTCTCGGGCGCCCTGCGCAATCCGTCGGCTGCCGACGGTCAGTTCGCACGCGCCTTCATCGGTGCGGCGCTTGCAGAAGGTCTCGGCATCTTCTGTCTCGTCGTCGCCCTCGTCCTGCTGTTCACCTAATTCCAAAACGGTGACCGGGAAGGCGGAGCGCCGTGGGCGCTTCGCCTCGAGTCAGGTGACGGCGGACACTCCGCCGTCATTCGACGTTTTTTGAAGACTCTTCCATCCGTTACAGGATCGGCTCCATGGCTCAGGCTCAGGCTCAAACCCCTCACGCGACGACCGAGGCGCATGGCGGCGCTCACGCGGATGTCGGCTTTCCGCCGCTGAAGACGGAAACCTTCGCCGGCCAGCTCGTCTGGCTCGCGATCACCTTCGTGCTGCTCTATGTCCTTCTGTCGCGGCTGGTGCTGCCCCGTCTCGGCGGCATTCTCGAACATCGCCGTGCGACCATCGCCAAGGATCTCGACGACGCCGCCGCCATGAAGCAGCGCGCCGAAGATGCCGGCCTTGCCTATGAGACCGCCCTGTCCGAAGCCCGCGGCCGCGCCCAGGCGCTGGCGCAGGAAACCCGCTCGAAGCTGGCAGCCGAATCGGACGCCAAGCGCAAGGTGCTCGAGGCCGATCTCGGCACGCGCCTCGCAGAGGCCGAAGCCACCATTCAGGCCAAGAAAATTCAAGCCATGTCCAACGTCCGTGGCATTGCGGCCGACACCGCGACAGCCATCGTCGAGCGTCTGACCGGCAAGGCTCCGAGCGCGCAAGCAATCGATGCCGCCCTCGACCACGTGAAGGCCTAAGGAGAAACCCATGCTCGCCAGCGCTGAATTCTGGGTCGCCGTCGCCTTTGTGATCTTCTGGGGCATCATGTTCTACTACGGCGTGCCGGGTAAGATGATGGCCTCGCTCGACAAGCGCGGCAAGCGGATCGGCGAAGAGCTGGCCGAGGCCAAGCGGCTTCGCCAGGACGCCGAGGCGCTGCTGAAGGAATTCGAAAAGAAGCGCGGCGCCGCCGAGCGCGAAGCCGCCGAGATCGTCTCCCTCGCCCGCGAGGAGGCCGAGCGCCTCGCCGCAGAGGCCCAGGTGAAGATCGCCGACTTCGTGAAGCGCCGCACCGCATCGGCCGAGGCCAAGATCACCCAGGCCGAATCGCAGGCCACGGCGGAAGTCCGAGCGGCTGCTGTCGATGCGGCCGTGAAGGCTTCCGAGCGCGTCCTGCGCGACGAGCTCAAAGGCCCTGCCGCCACCTCGCTGCTCGAGCGCAGCCTGGGCGACGTGCGCGCCAAGCTGCAGTGATCCTGATCCGCAACGACTGCATCAAGGCCGCCCCTCAGGCGGCCTTTTTCGTGCCGGGCCCATGAGGCCGCGATGCTGCTGATCTTCGATTGCGACGGCGTGCTGGTCGATTCGGAGGCGCTCGCCTGCGCGGTCGACGCGGAGGTGCTCACCGCCCTTGGCGTCCCCTTCACGGCCGACGAGATCGCCGCCCGGTTCATCGGCGTCAGCCAGAAGGACATGATCGCGCGCATCGAGGCCGAGCGCGCCTGCACTCTCCCGGCGGATTTCCCCGATCGCCTCAACCGCACCCTCTACGCCCGCATGGAAACCGAGCTGCGACCTATCGCCGGGATTCGCGAGGCGATCGCTGCCCTGCCCTTCCGCCGCTGCGTCGCGTCCTCCTCGCTGCCTGAGCGGATTGCCTTCTCGCTGCGCCTGACCGGGCTCGCGGATCTGTTTGAGGACATCTTCAGCGCCAGCGAAGTGGCGCACGGCAAACCGGCGCCGGACCTGTTTCTGCATGCCGCGGCACAGATGGGCTTTGCCCCATCGGCCTGCCTCGTCGTCGAGGATTCGCTCGCCGGCATTGCTGCCGCGCGCGCCGCCGGGATGGCCGTCATCGGCTTTGCGGGCGGCGGTCATTGCGGACCGGGCCACGCTGACAGGCTGCGGGCGGCTGGAGCCCAATACGTCATCGACGCCATGGCCAACCTGCCGGAGGCCGTCAGCCGCCTTCGCGCAGCCTGACAGCCTCTTATCCGGCACGCCGACAGCAAATGGCCGGGACGAGCCCGGCCATCAGGATCCCATGTGTGATGGGGGCCTACTCGGCGGCTTCCGCCATCGGCGCGGGCTTCGTCCATTTCAGCACCGGACTGCGGGCGGCGCGGGTCTCGTCGAGGCGACGTCGCGGCGCGTGATAGGGCGCGCCGCTGAAGCGGTCCGTCTCGCCGCGACCGGCCGCCATGGCGAGATCGCGCAGAGCCGCGATGAAGAGATCGAGCGACGCCTTCGATTCCGATTCGGTCGGTTCGATGAGCATCGCGCCGTGCACCACGAGGGGGAAATACATCGTCATCGGATGATAGCCCTCGTCGATCATCGCCTTGGCGAAATCGAGCGTGGTCACGCCCGTATCCTTGAGCCAGGTATCGTCGAACAGCACCTCGTGCATGCAGGGCTTGTCGCCGAACGGCTGCGAGAACAGATCCGACAGGCTGGCGCGGATGTAGTTGGCGTTCAGCACCGCGTCTTCCGATGCCTGCTTCATGCCGTCCGATCCATGCGACAGCATGTAGGTCAGCGCGCGCACATACATGCCCATCTGGCCGTGGAAGGCGGTCATGCGGCCGAACGGCGTCTCGGCCGCGTCGGCGGCTTCCTCGACGAGGGTCAGCACGCCGTCCTTGGCGGTGACGAACGGCACCGGCGCGAAGGGCGCCAGCCGCGCCGACAGCACCACCGGGCCGGAGCCCGGGCCGCCGCCGCCATGGGGCGTCGAGAAGGTCTTGTGCAGGTTGATGTGCATCGCGTCGATGCCGAGATCGCCCGGTCGCGCCTTGCCCACGATGGCGTTGAAATTCGCGCCGTCGCAGTAGAAGTACGCGCCCGCATCGTGGATGGCCTTGGCGATTTCCACGACCTGGTTCTCGAACAGGCCGCAGGTGTTGGGATTGGTCAGCATGATCGCCGCCACGTCGGGGCCGATCAGTTTCTTGACGTCCTCCACATGCACCCAGCCATCGTCGCGGGCCGGCACCGGACGCACCGTGAAGCCGATCAGGGCGGCGGTGGCCGGGTTGGTGCCGTGGGCCGAATCAGGCACGAGCACGACGTTGCGGGTCTTGCCCTCGCCTCTCGCCTCGATGGCGGCCTTGATGGCCATCATGCCGCACAATTCGCCATGCGCGCCGGCTTTCGGCGACAACGCCACGGTGGTGGTGTTGGTGAGCGTCACGAGATAGCGCGACAGCTCGTCCATCACCTCCAGCGCACCGCGCACGGTGGAGACCGGCTGCAGCGGATGCACATCGGAAAACCCCGGCAGGCGCGCCATCTTTTCGTTGAGGCGCGCATTGTGCTTCATGGTGCAGGAGCCGAGCGGAAACAGGCCGGTGTCGATGCCGTAGTTCATCTGGCTCAGCCGCACATAGTGCCGCATGGTCTCAGGCTCGGACAGGCCGGGCAGACCGATCGGATCCTTGCGCTCCAGACCACCGAGGCGGGGCGTGAACGCCGCCGGCTCGTCCATGTCGACGCCGGTGGTCTGCGCATGTCCGATCTCGAAGATCAGCGGCTCGATCTGCGCCAGCGCCTTGTTGCCGGTGAAGGTCGGATGCGCCTCGGCGCTCGTTGCGCCGGCATTCGTGGGACGTCCCTGACGGTTCAGCATCACAGAACCTCCTGCAAGGCGGCAACGAAGGCCGCGCGGTCATCATCGGTGTTCACCTCGGTGGAGGCGACGAGAAGGAGCGTGTCGAGACCCGCACCCGGCAGCAGGCGCGACACCGGCACGCCGCCAAGCACTCGCCTTTCGGCAAGCTTTTCGACGACCTCGGCGGCGGGCTTCGTGAGCCGGATGGTGAACTCGTTGAAGAAGCTCCGGTTGAGAACCTCGACGCCTTTCACGCCCGCAAGCGCATCGGCGAGTTTGACCGCATGGGCGTGGTTGATCCGCGCCAACCGCGTCAGGCCGGCCTCGCCCAGAAGCGTCATGTGAATCGTGAAGGCGAGGCAACACAAACCCGAATTGGTGCAGATGTTCGACGTCGCCTTGTCGCGGCGGATATGCTGTTCGCGGGTGGACAGCGTCAGCACGAACCCGCGCGTGCCATCCGCATCCACCGTCTCGCCGCACAGGCGACCCGGCATCTGGCGGACATATTTCGACTTGGTGGCAAACAGGCCCACATAAGGCCCGCCGAAATTCAACGCGTTGCCGATGGACTGGCCCTCGCCCACGACGATGTCGGCGCCCATGCTGCCGGGCGATTGCAGGAGGCCGAGCGACACCACCTCGGTGAACACCGCGATCAGCAGCGCGCCGTGCTGGTGCGCCTTGTCGGCAATCGGCTTCAGGTCGCGCACATTGCCGAACACGTCGGGCGATTGCACGACGACGCAGGACACGCTGTCATCGATGGAAGCGAGCAGATCTTCGGTGGCCGCGACATCGGGCGCCATCGCCACCACATCGTCGCTCGCCATGGTCGACAGGGTCTTGACCACGTCGACGTAGTGCGGATGCAGCCCGCCCGACAGCACCGCCTTGCGGCGCTTGGTGACGCGGTGCGCCATCAGCACCGCTTCGCCCGTGCCGGTGGAGCCGTCATACATCGAGGCGTTGGCCACATCCATGCCGGTCAGCGCTGCCACCTGGGTCTGGAACTCGAACAGATATTGCAGCGTGCCCTGCGCGATTTCGGGCTGGTAGGGCGTGTAGCTGGTGAGAAATTCCGAGCGCTGGATCAGGTGATCGACGGTGGCCGGCACATGGTGCTTGTAGGCGCCGGCGCCGACGAAGAACGGCACGGACGAAGCCGGGACATTCTTGGCCGCCATCCGCGAGAGGATGCGTTCGACCTCGATCTCGCCCTTGCGGCGCGGCAGATCCACCGGCGCCTTCAGCAGGGCGTTCTTGGGAATATCGGCGAACAGATCGTCGACGTGGTTGACGCCGATGCGCGCGAGCATCTCGCCGCGATCGGTGTCGGTCAGGGGAAGATAGCGCATCGGAAACAACCTTGTGCGTTAGTGCGAGGGAATGCCCTTCACGACGATCTCCGTGAGCACGGAATTCGCGATGAAGCATTCCTGATGGGACAGGTGGTGAAGTTCGGCGATCTGCTCAGGCGTCGGCACCTTCTCGCCCGAGAAAGCGATGATCGGATCGAGCGTGACCTGCGACACGAAGAGCTTGCCGGCGGCATTCTTCGTCATCAGGCCGGTCGCCCGATCCTCGTAGCGATCGACGGTGAAGCGTTTCTTGCCCGCGACGGCGAGGAAGGTCAGCATGTGGCAGCTCGACAACGCCGCCACGAACGCCTCCTCGGGATCGACCGCATCCGCGCGCGACATCGGCAGCGGCACCACCGAGGGCGAGGAGGACGCCGCGACCTCGATGCCGCCGTCGAACCGCCACACATGGCCACGGCTGTAGCGCCCGTCGGAGAAGGACTCTCCGTTGCGGCTCCAGAGCACCGTGGCTGTGTAGGCGTGCGACATGGGCGTGCTTTCGCTTACGAGATCGACTTCACGAATTCCTGGTACTGCTCTTCGGTCATCAGCGCCTCGAGTTCCGCCGGGTCCTTGACGCTCATCTTGAGAAACCAGCCGCGCCCGGCCGGATCCTCGTTGACGGTCGCAGGCGCGGATTCGAGTTCGGCATTGACCGCCACCACCTCGCCCGAGACCGGCGCGTAGATTTCGCTCGCGGCCTTCACGCTTTCGACGACGGCAGCCTCGCCGCCCTTGGTCAGGGCCTTGCCGACGCTCGGCAGCTCCACGTAGACGACGTCGCCGAGCTGGGCCTGCGCATAATCCGAAATGCCGACGGTGGCGGTGTCGCCCTCGAGGCGGATGTATTCATGATCCTTGGTGTAGCGCGTGGTCATGGTCGATTTCCTTGCAGGTTAGCGCTTGTAGCGATGGGGAGCGAAAGGCATGGGGGCGACGCGGGCCGGAATGGGTTTTCCGCGAACGATCAGGTGCAGTTCGGTGCCGGGGGCGGACGCGTCCCGCGACACGTAGCCCATGGCGACCGGGCCGTTGACGGTGGGGCCGAAGCCGCCCGAGGTGACAAGGCCGACCTCACGCCCGTCGGGCGTTGCAATGATCGCGCCTTCCCGGGCCGGCGCCCGTCCCTCCGGCTTGAGGCCGACGCGGACGCGGCTTGCGCCGTCGCGGATCTCCCGCTGGATGCGCTCCGCCCCCGGAAATCCGCCCTCTTCGCGCCGCCGCTTCTGGATTGACCAGATCAGGCCCGCCTCGATGGGTGAGGTGGTGGTGTCGATGTCATGTCCGTAGAGGCACAGGCCCGCCTCGAGCCGCAGCGAATCACGCGCGCCGAGACCGATGGGCTTCACCTCGGGATCGGCCAGCAGGGCCTGCCAGAGGGCAGCAGCGTCGCTGGCCGAAACGGAAATCTCATAGCCGTCCTCGCCCGTATAGCCGGACCGGGATACGTGGCAGGCGAACCCCGCTACCGTCATGGGGCGGGACGCCATGAACGTCATGTCGGCGGCCTCCGGCGCGAGCCGGGCCATGACATCCGCGGCACTGGGGCCTTGGAGAGCAATCAGCGCGCGATCATCCGCCCGGGTGAGGCTGACGCCCGCAGGCAGGCGGCCTTCCATATGGGCGTAGTCGGCATCCTTCATGGAGGCGTTGACGACCAGCAGCAGCGTCCCGGAATCGGCGGGATCGAGGGGCCGGCTCACCATCAGGTCGTCGAGGATGCCGCCCGTGTCGTCGAGCAATTGGGAATAGCGCTGCTGGCCGGGCTTGAGGTTGACGATATCGGCCGGGATGAGGCTCTCGAGCGCCCGCGCGACGGTCTCGTGGCTGCCGTCGGCTGCTTTCAGAACCGCCTGGCCCATATGCGACACGTCGAACAGCCCCGCATGCTCGCGGGTCCAGCTATGCTCGGTCAGGATGCCGGTGGGATATTGGACGGGCATGTCGTAGCCCGCAAACGGCACCATGCGGGCGCCCAGGGCCACATGGGCTTCATGGAGGGGCGTCGTCTGGAGCGTTGCGTCGGCGTGAATCGGCTCGGCCATGGACTTCCCCTGAAAGCGCGGTTCATCAGACCCTGCAAAGGCCTGCGTTCACGCCCCCTCTGTCCCATGACCTGAGAGATTTCCCGTGCCGCTTTCGCGGCCCGGTTACGCCCTTCGGTGTGCGGCGTCACACGACGCCGCCGCTTTCCAGAGTGCCATCTCCCCGCGGTCCGTTTGCCTGAGCGTTTCCGGGGCGGTTGCGCCTTCGGCGCCGGGCTCGAAGCCCGGTCTCTTCCGCGGGGATCAGCGGCTTTCAACCTGTGCCGCCGAATTGCCGGCCTGTCAATCGAGCCCGGCGCCGCGGCGGGTTGTCCACTTCACAATTGACGGCCCCCCGACCAAGCCTCATGGTGAATTCATCTTTTCACAGAGGGGGAGAAACGCGGCCTGATGTGGTCGGCAGCTCCGGAGATCGTTGTTCGAACTCATCATCGCTATCTGCCTGATCGCCCTCAACGGGGTTTTCGCCCTGTCTGAACTTGCCGTCGTTTCCGCCCGTCGCCCCCGCCTCAAAGCCATGGCCGAGAAAGGCCGTCCGGGAGCCAAGCTCGCATTGGCCCTGATGGAGGATTCGGGGCGCTTTCTCTCCACCGTCCAGATCGGCATCACCCTCGTGGGCATCCTGGCCGGCGCCTTCTCGGGGGCTGCTCTGGGTGCCCGGCTGACCGAGATCCTGGGCGAGAACGGTGTGCCGCAGGGCGTCGCCGAGCCGCTGGGTTTCGGCATCGTCATCGGCCTCATCACCTATTTCTCCATCGTCATCGGCGAGTTGGTGCCCAAGCAATTCGCGTTGCGTCACCCGGAAAGCGTGGCCTGTGCGGTAGCGCCCCTGATGATGCTGATTTCCAAGGTGGCCGCGCCCGCCATCTGGCTGCTCAACACCTCGACCCGCGGAATTTTCATGCTGTTTGGCGGTTCGGAAACCGACAACACGGTGACGGAAGAAGAGATCAAGATGCTCGTCGGCGAGGCCGAGAGCGCCGGCGTCATCGAGGAAGAGGAGCGCCGGATGATCGGCGGCGTGCTGCGCCTCGGCGACCGGCAGGTCCGCGCCCTCATGACACCCCGGACCGATGTGGACTGGATCGATCTGGCGGACGACGCCGATTCCATCCGCGACCTCCTCATCACGACCCCCCATTCGCGCCTCCCGGTCAGCGAAGGCGATGCTGACAACATGATCGGCGTCGTCCAGTCGCGGGAATTGCTGGCGGCGATCCTGGCCGGCGGCCAGCTCGATGTGCGCAAGCACGTGCGGGTCGCGCCCGTGATCCCCGATACCCTGTACGCGCTCGATGCCCTGTCGCTCTTGCGCGATGCGGAAGTGCCGATGGCCCTCGTCCATGACGAATATGGGCATTTCGAAGGGGTCGTCACGCCAGCCGACGCCCTTGAGGCGATCGTCGGCGTCTTCCGCTCAGACAGCGAGACTCCCGAGCCGGATGCCGTCCGCCGCGAGGACGGTTCATGGCTGCTGGCGGGCTCCATGCCCGTGGACGAGATGGAGGAGATCATCGGCATCTCGCTGCCGGACAGCCGCACCTACCAGACGGTGGGCGGTCTCGTGATCAGCGAGTTGCAGCACCTGCCGCACGAGGGCGAACACGTCGATGCGTTCGGTTGGCGATTCGAGGTCATCGACCTCGATGGACGGCGCATCGACAAGATTCTGGCCTCGTCGCTGATGCAGCGCGCGGGCGCCGCATCGCCGACCGGGTAACACGCAAAAGAAAGCGAGGCCCGAAACCGGACCTCGCGTTACGGCAGGATGATCGTGCGGGGCAACGGTTTCAGCGCCGTCGGCGCGCTGCCGGCTTCTGGGCGCCGCCGCCGCCGAGACCGACCTCGATCTCGAAGATGCTGGCCTCGGAGGCCGGCACGAGAATACCCTCCTCGACCACCGAGAAGGTGCCCTGCAGCTCGCCGCTGGGAATGGCCACGCTGAGCCGGCGATTGATGTTGGCGATCGTCCGGGTCGGGGTCTTCACGACGATATGGACCGGCACGTCATAGCGGCCCGCGGAGCCTCCCGAACCGAGGAGCGCGCGGCCCTGGACGCCGATCTTGACGATGGTCGAACCGTCGGCCTGGCCGACGCATTCGCGGGCCGTCTCGCCGAGCGCGATCTGGCTGCGCAGGCCCGCCGCGTCGCCGACCCGTCCCCCGGAAAACGCCTGGATGGCCGAGCCGCCCTCGCTGATTTCGACCGGTGGGCAGAAAACGTCCTCGATCACGCTCTTGGCAGCCGGCGGAACGGTCGTTCCCCCGAACAGCACCATGTTGCCCAGCGTCGATCCGCCCTCGCCCGGTGTCCCGCACCCGGCCAGCGCCGATGTGCCCAGAATGGCAACGATCCACGCGGCCTTTTGGCCAAATCCACTCATGACTTCCCCCAATTCACGACCGTCCGCGACCTTACGGAAGCGCGTCGAACCCGGCCCCAAAGCCGTTCAGCGAGACTGGAATTCCGATGCCTTCTTCGGGCGTCTGGAACACGATGAAGGTGGCGGTCTGCCCGGTCTTCATCTGATTGATCAGGGCTTCTTCCATCACCACCTCGGCGACGCAACCCGTGGTCAGGCAGCGGACGAACCCCGCCCGGCCGATATCGGCCTGATCGATTTTCAGGCCGAGACCCGACGGCAGCAGGATACCAAGGGGCGCCACGATGCGCAGGAGACGACTTTTGCCGTCTGCAGTTTTCAACACGATAATGACGAGGGTGATGTTGGGGCGATCCTCGGCGGCCACGTTCTGCACGAGCGCGCATTGCTCGGCGGTGGCGCCTGCAGGCGTCTCGCAGCGCATCTGCCAGTCGCCGAATGTGTTCTTGACCATTCCCTGGGCGTTGGCCTGACCGGCGAACGTCGCGGCCGAAAGACCGGCCCATGCTGCAAAGGCGCAGCGAACCCATCGTGACATGCTCACAGGCACCTCCGTTTGCGCGCCCGGCAGGACCGGCCTGCGCGGGCTGCGGCCCAAAAGCCGAGCCGATTCAATCGTTCGACCCGTTGGGACCATGTCCGGGGCGAGGATGTCAAGCGACAGGGCCATGCGGGACCACGGAAAGGGGGCTTTGGCCGTTATGACGCACAAATTGCGACGCTTGCACCGTTGCGCTCCTGCGCATCCTGTGGTCATACACCTGAACGATGGTGAGGGCGCAGGCTGGGCACCGCTTTTTTTGCGCGCGCTCGTCCCCGCCTCACTGGTTTCGTGGCCTCACGGCCACTCTATCTAGGAGCTTTGGAACACCGATGCGGATCGAGACCTCAGGACTTCGATCGGCGATCCCCCTCCTCTCGGTGGCGGTCGCATTTGTGTTGGGCATCAGTGCGGCATCGGCCGGCACCGGCGTACCTACCCCTTGGGAAACTGGCATGCAGGGCATGGTCACGGAAGTGGGCCGCAACCTGTCTCAGTTTCACACCTATCTTGTCTGGCTGATCACCGCGATCTGCGTGTTCGTGCTGGCCCTTCTCTTGATCATCGCGTTCCGGTTCCGCGAGTCCAAGAACCCGCTCCCGTCCAAGACGACCCACCACACCTGGCTGGAAGTCGCCTGGACGATCGTGCCGGTGCTGATCCTCATCGCCATCTCCATTCCGTCATTCCGGCTGCTGCGCCTGCAGCTCATCATTCCGCCGGCCGATATCGTCGTGAAGGCGACCGGGTATTCCTGGTACTGGGGCTACGAATACGCAGCCGACCAGGGTGGCGGATTCAAGTTCGATTCGAACCTCGTCGACGCCAAGGACCTCAAGCCCGGCCAGCTCCGCCTGCTGACGGTCGACAACGAGATGGTCGTGCCCGTGAACAAGACCGTCAAGGTCCAGGTCACGGCCGGCGACGTGTTGCATTCCTTCGCGATGCCGTCTTTCGGCATCAAGGTCGACGCCGTTCCGGGCCGTCTCAACGAGACCTGGTTCCGCGCCGAGCAGGAAGGCATCTATCACGGCCAGTGCTCCGAGCTTTGCGGCAATGGGCATCCCTACATGCCGATCACGATCCGCGTCGTCAGCGAGCAGCAATATGCCGCCTGGCTGACCGAGGCGAAGCAGAAGTATGCTTCAACCGACGGCACTGCCCCGATCAAGCTCGCGACCGCACAGTAATTCCGAAAGAAGGACCACAGAGGTCTCATCATGGCACATGCAGCTGACGCCGCTCACGCGGATCACCACGATCACGTCCCGACCTTCTGGCGCCGGTGGTTTCTCTCCACGAACCACAAGGATATCGGCACGCTCTACTTCATCTTCGGCTTCACGGCGGGCCTTGTCGGCGCCGCCCTGTCGATCGCGATGCGGCTCGAGCTGCAGCAGCCGGGCCTGCAGTTTTTCTCCAATCCGCAGGCCTTCAACGTCTTCGTGACCGGCCACGGCCTCATCATGGTGTTCTTCATGGTGATGCCCACCCTCATCGGCGGGTTCGGCAACTGGTTCGTGCCCCTGATGATCGGGGCGCCGGACATGGCCTTCCCTCGCATGAACAACATCTCGTTCTGGCTGACGGTCGCGGGCTTCCTGCTGCTGATCTGCTCCCTCTTCGTGGAAGGGGCGCCAGGGTCGCTCGGCTTCGGCGGCGGCTGGACCGTCTATCCGCCGCTCTCGACCACCGGCCATCCCGGCCCGGCGCTCGATTTCGGCATCCTGGCCCTCCACCTTGCCGGTGCGGCCTCGATCCTGGGCGCGATCAACTTCATCACCACCATCCTGAACATGCGCGCTCCTGGCATGACGCTGCACAAGATGCCGCTCTTTGCCTGGTCGATGCTGGTCACCGCCTTCCTGCTGCTGCTGTCGCTGCCGGTTCTGGCGGGCGCCATCACCATGCTGCTGACGGACCGTAACTTCGGCACGACGTTCTTCGACCCGTCGGGCGGCGGCGATCCGATCCTCTACCAGCACCTGTTCTGGTTCTTCGGTCACCCCGAAGTGTACATCATGATCCTGCCGGCCTTCGGCATCGTCAGCCACATCATCTCGACCTTCTCCAAGAAGCCGATCTTCGGTTATCTCGGCATGGCCTACGCGATGGTGGCGATCGGCGTCGTCGGCTTCGTGGTGTGGGCCCACCACATGTACACGGTCGGCCTCTCGCTCCAGACCCAGGCCTATTTCGTGTTCGCCACGATGGTCATCGCGGTGCCCACGGGCGTGAAGATCTTCTCGTGGATCGCCACCATGTGGGGCGGCTCGATCCGCTTCACCGCGGCGATGCTGTGGGCGGTGGGCTTCGTGTTCCTGTTCACGGTTGGCGGCGTTACCGGCGTCGTGCTCGCCAATGCGGGCGTCGATCGCTACATGCACGACACCTACTACGTGGTCGCCCACTTCCACTATGTGCTGTCGCTTGGCGCGGTCTTCGTGATCTTCGCCGGCATGTACTATTGGTTCCCGAAGATCACCGGCTACATGATGCCGGAATGGATCGGCAAGACGCATTTCTGGATCGCCTTCATCGGCTCCAACGTGCTGTTCTTCCCGATGCACTTCCTCGGCCTGTCGGGCATGCCGCGTCGTTATGCGGACTATCCGGATGCCTTCGCGGGCTGGAACATGGTGTCGTCGATCGGCTCCTACATCTTCGCCTTCGGCCTGCTCGTCTTCATCTTCGGTGTCATCTACGCCTTCATCCGCAAGGAAAAGGCAGCCGGCAACCCGTGGGGCGAAGGCGCAACCACCCTGGAATGGACGCTGTCCTCGCCGCCTCCGTTCCACCAGTTCGAGACCCTCCCGCGCATTGCGGATACCGGTCACTAACGGCCGTTGAGTCGGGCGGCTTTGGCCGCCCGCTCCTCCCCCGAGGGCTTGGCATTCAAGCCTTCCGGCGAGGAGTAACAGCCCGGAAGCGCTCCATGCCGGCCCCGGCGCGCTTCGAGAGTTCAGCCATATGACCCTTGCGACCAACACATTGACCGAAACCCCAACCGAGACGCTTGCCACGGCAGGCGTGTCGCAGGGCGACGTGTCGGATTTCTTCGCGCTGTTGAAGCCGCGCGTGATGTTCCTCGTGGTCTTCACCGCGCTGGTCGGCATGGTCGTGGTGCATCCCGACGTCAATCCGGTGGTGGCTTTTGCGTCGCTCCTGATGATCGCGGTCGGCGCCGGCGCGTCCGGCTGCCTCAACATGTGGTGGGATGCGGATATCGACGCCATCATGACCCGCACCCGCGGCCGCCCGATCCCCGCAGGCCGCATTGCCCCCAACGAGGCGCTGGCCTTCGGCATGACCCTGTCGGTCGGCTCGGTGATCGTGCTTGGCCTCGTCAGCAACGTGCTGGCGGCGAGCCTGCTTGCCTTCACCATCGTGTTTTACGCCGTCATCTATTCCATGTGGCTGAAGCGCTCGACGCCGCAGAACATCGTCATCGGCGGGGCTGCGGGCGCGCTGCCGCCCATCGTTGGGCAGGCCGCTGTCGCCGGCTATGTCGGCTGGGAAAGCATTATCCTGTTCGCCATCATCTTCATCTGGACGCCACCCCATTTCTGGGCCCTGGCGCTGGTGAAATCGGCCGATTACGCCCGCGCCGGGATCCCGATGATGCCCAACGTCGCCGGTCCCGACTCGACCCGTCGCCAGATCCTCGCCTACACGGTCGTTCTGGCGCCGCTGGGCCTCGCCCCGGTGGCGTTCGGCTTCGGTGGGCTCGCCTACGCGATCATCGCGACCATCGGCGGGCTCGGCATGCTGGCGCTCGCCTTCCAGGTGTTCCGCGTCCGGAAGGGCGAGGCGGCCATGCGCGTGGCGCAGCAGCTTTTCGCCTTCTCGATCCTCTATCTTTTCCTGCTGTTTGCCACCCTGCTCGCCGAGCATGGGCTTGGGTTCTTCCGGCCGGTTTTCGGTTGATTCCATGAACAAGCCCCTGCCCGCACGCCGCCTCAGCCCTGAAGAACAGAAACGCCGCCGCAAGCGGTCGCTCGCGCTGGCGCTCAGTCTCGGCGCCCTGGTGCTGCTGTTCTACGTGGTCACGATCGCCAAGCTCGGCCCCGGCGTTCTGCAGCGGCCCTTGTGAGGTTCAGATGACGGCTCCCGACCCGCTTCAACGCCAGATCCGCCGCACCGTCGTCGCCTGCGGGGCGATTGTGGTCTCGATGGCCGGCCTCGCCTATGCGTCGGTGCCGCTTTACGACCTGTTCTGCAAGGCCACGGGCTTTGGCGGCACGCCGGTGCGCAGCGCCGAGAACACCTCGAACACGTCGGACCGGGTCATGTCGATCCGCTTCGACGCCAATGTGGTGCCGGGCCTGAACTGGGTCTTCGCGCCCGAGCAGCCCGAGGTGAAGGTGAAGCTCGGCGAGACCACCACGGTGCTCTACAAGGTCACCAACAATGGCTCCAAGCCGACGACCGGGATTGCGACCTACAACGTCCAGCCCGATCTCGTCGGCTCCTATTTTTCGAAGCTGGAATGCTTCTGCTTCACGGAGCAGACCCTGCAGCCCGGCGAGACCCTCGAATCGGCCGTCGTCTTCTATGTCGACCCGCGCATTGCGCAGGATCCGGACGTGAAGGACATCGATTCGATCACCTTGTCCTACACCTACTTCCCGTCCAAGGGCGGGCAGCCGGTGGCCCAGGCGGCAACGCCGAAGGCGACGCAGATCGTCCGATAACGGACGTGACAACCCCGGCGGAAACGCCGTAGAGCAGGTGGAGGAGAGATCGTCTGATCTTTCCGCCATCGACAGGCTCGAGCGTGACGATTTGGAGCGGATTCTTGTGGTTCGGATGTTCCATCCGACGACAAAGCGCTCTAAAGCGTTCACACCTTCGAGGCACGGAGACGAGACGACATGGCCGAGGCCCACGCCAAACATCACGATTACCACCTGGTGGACCCGAGCCCGTGGCCGCTCATCGGCGCGATGAGCGCCTTTGTGATGGCATCGGGCTTCATCGTCTGGTGGAGGGGCATGGCGATCGCCGGGACCCATCCGGGCGCGTTCATCTTCGGCGCCGGTATCATCGGCGTGCTGTTCACCATGTTCAGCTGGTGGACCGACGTCATCAACGAGGCCAATAGCGGCGAATTCCACTCCCGCGTGGTCCAGCTCCACCACCGCTACGGCATGATGCTCTTCATCGCCTCGGAGGTGATGTTCTTCGTGGCCTGGTTCTGGGCCTATTTCGACGCCGCGCTCTATGCCGGCGACCCGATGCAGTACACCCGCCTCGAAAGCCTCGGCGGCGTCTGGCCGCCCAAGGGCCTCGAGACCTTCGATCCGTGGCACCTGCCGCTCCTCAACACCCTGATCCTGCTGACGTCCGGCACCACCGTCACCTGGGCGCACCATGCCCTGCTCGAGGGTCACCGCAAGGACGTCAAGATTGGTCTCTGGCTGACCATCGCGCTTGGGATCATCTTCAGCTGCGTGCAGGCGATCGAGTACAGCCATGCGGGCTTCGGCTTCAAGGGCAACATTTACGGCGCCACCTTCTTCATGGCGACGGGCTTCCACGGCGCCCACGTCATCATCGGCACCATCTTTCTGATCGTCTGCCTCCTGCGGATCTATCGGGGCGACTTCACGCCCAAGCAGCATCTCGGCTTCGAATTCGCCGCCTGGTACTGGCATTTCGTCGACGTGGTCTGGCTCTTCCTCTTCGCCGCCATCTACGTCTGGGGCTATGGCGGGCCCGTTGCCGGCGCCCACTAGGCGCCGCTTCCCCATCAAACGATCGAGCGGGGGCGGCGAGAAGCCGCCCTTCGTTTTTTCAGGCCTCGCCCCCATGTGAGGCCTCAAGCCTTTTCGCATACCGGAGCACCTGCCGTGGCGCATGACATGCCTGCCGTCCCGCCCATCCTGACGGGCCTCAAGGGACGCTGCCCACGCTGCGGGAAGGGTCACATCTTCAAGGGCTTTTTGAGCATGCGCCCCTCCTGCGAGGTGTGCGGGCTCGATCTCACCTTCGCCGATACGGGCGACGGCCCGGCGTTTTTTGTGATGTCCATCGTCGGCATCATCGTGGTGGGTCTGGCCCTGTGGGTCGAATTCACCTTCGAGCCGGCGATCTGGCTTCATCTCGTCATGTGGTTTTCGCTCACCGCCATCCTCAGCCTCGGCCTCGTGCGCCCGCTGAAAGGCGTGCTGGCGGCCCTGCAATATCACCACAAGGCCGAGGAAGGGCGTTTCGAGAAGTGACCTCCGCCTCGTCCCGCTGGCGTTCCCTGCTGGTGCCGGGCCTTGCGACCCTTGTGGCGCTGGCGATCCTGTGCACGCTCGGGATCTGGCAGTTGCAGCGCAAGGCATGGAAAGAGGATCTCATCGGGCAGATCGAATCGCGCGCTTATGGGGAAGCGGGCGAGATCCTGCCGCCGGAACGCTGGACCGCCTGGGATCCGGCGCGGGACGAATTCCGAAAGGTGCGGGTGAGCGGCACGCTGCTCAACGAACTGGAAACCCCCGTCTACGGCCTCGCGCCCGGGCAGCGCGGCGCGCCGGTTCAGGGCTTCTATCTGATGACGCCTTTGCGCCTCGCCTCCGGGTCCGTCGTCATGGTCAATCGCGGCTTTGTCCCCACGGAGCTGCGCGAGCCCTCGAGCCGGCCCGACAAGCCGCCTGAGAATCCGGTGACCGTGACCGGGCTGGTGCGCGCACCGGAAGAGCGCAACGCCTTCACGCCCACCGACGATCCGGCCCGCAAGAGCTGGTATTCGCGCGACCCGCAGGCCATCGCCCGCGCCAACGGCCTGGAGCGCGTCGCGCCGTTCTACATCGAGGCGGATGCGTCGCCCAATCCTGGCGGCTGGCCGAAGGGCGGTCAGACCCGGCTGGAATTGCCCAACAGCCATCTGCAATACGCCGTGACGTGGTTCGGCATCGGTCTCACGCTCATCGGCGTGTTTGGTGCCTTCGCGTTTCGACGGCTCAAGGGCCCGGTCGCCCCCTCCGACACTCCGGATTTTCGATAGGCTGATCGCCCCACCGGCCCCGCCTCGACTCGCTAAAATTATTCAACCTATCAGTTGACTATTCCGTCCCTCGCCGTCATTCTCAACCACATGGTTGAATTACATGCCTCCCGGCTCGACGCCGTCTTCCACGCCCTCGGCGATGCCACCCGCCGCCGGATGCTGCGGGCCCTTGCCGACGGGGAGCGCAGTGTCGGCGATCTCGCCGCCCCCTTCGACATGTCGCTCGCCGCGGCCTCCAAGCACGTCAAGGCACTGGAGCGCGCCGGGCTGATCCAGCGCCGGGTCATGGGCCGCACCCATGTCTGCCGGCTCCATGCGGCCGCTCTCTCGGAGGCGCATGCGTGGATCGGATTCTACGAGACGTTCTGGAGCAACCGCCTCGACATCCTCGAGGGCCTGCTCCGGGAGGAGACACCCCCCAACAGCAAAGGAGACGACCATGAATGACGTTGCGACACTCAGCGATTACGGCGTTCAGACCGCGCCGGCCACGGTGCGGATCCAGCGCCTGCTGCCCGGCACCATGGAGCGGGTCTGGGCCTACCTGACGCAAAGCGACCTGCGCCGTCAGTGGCTGGCCTCCGGGCCCATGGACCTGAAAGTCGGCGGCGCGATGGAGCTGGTCTGGCGCAATGACGACCTGAGCCCGCACCAGGAAACGCGGCCGCCGGGAATGGAGGCCGAACACAGCATGAAGAGCCACATTACGCGGATCGATCCCCCGCGTCTTTTGACCTTCGACTGGAACAGCGGCGAGGTCACTTTCGAGCTCGAGCCCAAGGGAGGCGACGTCCTGCTCACCGTCACCCATCGCCGCCTGCCGGATCGGAATGCCCTGCTCAGCGTCAGCGCCGGCTGGCACGCCCATCTCGATGTCCTGGCCGCGCGCCTGGCAGACCGCGATCCCGGCCCCTTCTGGAGCGCCTGGACGCGGCTCCGCACGGAATATGACGAGCGCCTCGCTCCGTAACGACCACGAAACAGACCCGGCCGGCGCAAGGAACTCGCCCTGCGCCGGCCAGCTCCTCAGAGCTGGAACAGCACGAAGAAGCCGAAGCCGAGAATGACCATCCCGGCGCTGATGATCTTGGCGACGCCGAGATAGGCGAGCAGCCGATCCGATTGCGCGTGGTGCTCGGCCCGCTCGGCACGGCTCATGGCCTGCCGGGCCTTGAACTGCTCGGCATAGAGCGACGTGGTCATGTCACCGCTGGTGGCGCCGTCCTTCTCGATCTCGATCCGTTGCGCCATCAGGCCGACGAGAAGGCCTAGCACTCCCAGCCCCAGAAACCCCGCCACGGCAAAGACCACCACCAGGAGAAGGGCGATCGTCCCGACAAGGAACGGCAGCAGAATCCAGTCGATCCGCGTCATGCGCATGGAAGTCGCCTCCACATCCCGATTGCCTGTCTGATCGGAATCTGTATCATTTTCCCCATGTTCGCGCTTGCCATGACGACCGCCCATCTCACCACGTGCCTTGCAGGGCGCGGGGGAGAAAGGTCGCGCGCCGTCTAGCGTGGACTTGCCCCCGAAGCCCTGCGGAGACGCGCAGGGCTCGCAGGGTCCGTGCCGTCTCCGCCTCCTCAAGGAGAGACACCATGGACCCGAAGCCCCCCTTGCCATCCCGATTGCCCGACCGACAAGACGACGATTTGATCATCCGCGCCGCCGGGCCGGACGACAGTGACGGGCTGGCAAGCCTCGCCTGCCTGCCGGGCTACCGCTGGGGCACGCTGCGGCTGCCCTACCAGAGCCCGGCGCAGACGCGCGCGCTGATCGAGAAGCGCCCGGCGGGTAGCGTCTTCCTCATCGCCTTGCGGGGCGGCGAGGTCGTGGGAAGCGCGGGTCTTGACCCGCAATCGGGGCGCCGCGCCCACGCGGCTTCTCTCGGCATGGGCGTGCATGACGATCATCAGGGACGCGGCATCGGCTCGCGCCTGCTGGCAGCCCTTCTGGACGTCGCCGACGACTGGCTCAACCTGCGGCGAATCGAACTCACCGTCTTCGTCGACAATGCGCCCGCCCTCGCGCTCTACCGGCGCCACGGCTTCGACATCGAGGGCACGCTTGCCGATTACGCGTTTCGCGGGGGCGCCTTCGTCGATGCCTACACGATGGCGCGGCTCCGGCGCTGAGCGCCATCGTCCCTTAGTCCTTGTCCTTGCCGGTCGTGGCTCATAATGTCCGCGAAATTTCAGGAGATCTGACGTGCTCCACGTTTCGACCCGGGGCGATGCCCCCGCGCTCGGTTTTTCCGACGCCCTGCTGGCCGGTCTGGCGCGGGACGGCGGCCTCTACATGCCCGAGCATTTCCCGACCCTCTCCGAGGCCACGATCCGCGGGTTTTCCGGCCTGCCGTATGCGGAGGTTGCCAAGGCCGTGCTCGGTCCGCTGATCGATGGCGACATTCCCGAGGCCGACCTCCATCGGATGATCGACGAGGCCTATGCGGGCTTCCGGCATCCCGCGATCTGCCCGCTGGTGCAGCTCGACGACAATCTGTTCGCGCTCGAACTCTTCCACGGCCCCACGCTGGCGTTCAAGGACGTGGCGATGCAGCTGCTCGGCAGGCTGATGGACTATGTGCTGCGGGCACGCGGCATCCGCGCCACCATCGTCGGGGCCACGTCGGGCGATACGGGTAGTGCCGCGGTCGACGCCTTCAAAGGGCTCGATCAGGTCGACATCTTCATCCTCTACCCGCATGGCCGCGTCTCGGACGTGCAGCGCCGGCAGATGACGACGGTCACCTCGCCCAACGTCTACGCGTTGGCGGTCGAAGGCACTTTCGACGACTGCCAGTCCCTGGTGAAGGGCATGTTCAACCATGCGCGGTTCCGCGACGAGCTTCACCTGTCGGGGGTCAATTCCATCAACTGGGCGCGGGTGGCAGCCCAGGTGGTCTATTATTTCACGGCCGCGGTGGCGCTCGGCGCGCCCGACCGGCGGATCTCGTTTTCGGTCCCCACCGGCAATTTCGGCGACATCCTGGCCGGCTGGGTCGCCAAGCGCATGGGCCTGCCGATCGAGCGGCTGATGATCGGCACCAATGCCAACGATATCCTGGCCCGCACGCTGGCCACCGGCTCCTACGAGATCCGTGGGGTCACGCCCACCGACTCGCCCTCCATGGATATCCAGATCTCGTCCAATTTCGAGCGGCTGCTGTTCGAGGCCTTCGGCCGGGATGCGGGCGCGGTGCGGGCCGCGATGGCGGGCCTGACGCAATCGAAATCCTTCACGATCCCCGAGACGCCCCTCAGCCGCATCCGGGCCGAGTTCTCCGCCAGCGCCGTCGACGAGGCGGGCGTCGCGGCCGAGATGGCCGAGACCTATGCGCAAACAGGCTACGTGCTCGATCCGCACAGCGCCGTCGGCACACGGGCGGCCCGCACGCTGCTCGCCGAACGGCCGGAGGTTCCGGTGATTGCGCTGGCGACCGCCCACCCGGCCAAGTTTCCCGATGCGGTCGAGCGCGCCACCGGCCAGCGCCCTGCCCTGCCGCCGCATATGGCCGACCTGATGACGCGGGAGGAGCGGTTCACCGTCCTGCCCCTCGACCCGACGGCGGTCGAGGCCTTCATCCGCCAGCGTGCCCGGTCAGCCTCGGGCGTCGCGGCATGACGCGACACACTCTCCTGCCCGGGCGGATCAACATCACCCAGCTCGAAAACGGCCTCACGGTTGCCACCGAGCGCATGCCAGAGATCGCCACCGCGACCATGGGTGTCTGGGTCGGGACCGGCTCGCGCCACGAGCAGGCCCACGAACACGGCCTGTCCCACCTCATCGAGCACATGGCCTTCAAGGGCACGACCCGCCGAAGCGCCCGGCAGATCGCCGAGGATATCGAGAATGTCGGCGGCGACATCAACGCCGCCACCAGCGTCGAATACACCAGCTATACCGCCCGGGTCCTGGGAGAGAATGCCGATCTGGCGCTCGACGTGCTGGGCGACATCCTGATCCACTCGACCTTCGATGCCGCCGAGCTGGCGCGCGAAAAGGGCGTCATCCTCCAGGAATACGCGGCCGTCGAGGATACGCCGGACGATCTCATCTACGACGCGTTCATGGAATCGGCCTATGCGGGCCAGCCCATCGGTCGCCCGATCCTCGGCACCCCGGATACCATCAAGGCGTTCGACGAGGCGACCATCAGGGCTTTCCTCGCCCGCGAATACACCCCCGGCAAGATGGTGATCGCAGCGGCCGGCGACGTGGAGCACGCCCAGATCGTTGAAGCTGCCGAACGCGCTTTCGGGTCCATGCCGGCCGTGGGAGCGCAGGAGCCGGAACCGGGCCTCTATACCGGCGGCGAACGCCGGATTTCCCGCAAGCTCGAGCAGGCCAATATCGTGCTGGGCCTGCCGGGCCTGTCCTTCAAGGATCCGGGCTATTACGCCGCCCATCTGTTCGCCCATATCCTGGGCGGCGGCCTGACCTCGCGCCTGTGGCACGAGGTGCGCGAGACACGGGGGCTTGCCTATTCCATCGACGCCTTCCATTGGCCCTTCTCGGATTGCGGCCTGTTCGGCGTCGGGGCCGGGACATCCGGGGCGGACGTGGCCGAACTGATGGATGTGACGCTCGCCTGCATGCGGCAGGCCGCCGAGGATATCAGCGATATCGAGATGGTGCGCGCCAAGGCGCAGATGAAGGTGGCGCTGTTGACGGTGCTGGAGACGCCCGGCGGGCGGATCGAGCGGATGGCGCGCCAGCTCCTGTCCTGGGGTCGGATCGTTCCCAGCGAGGAGATCGTCGCCAAGGTCGATGCGCTGACGGCGGCGGACGTCCATGAGGCGGGGCGGCAGCTTCTGCGCGGCACGCCGACCATTGCCGCCATCGGACCGATCAAGGGCCTTCCGTCCATGGCGAAAATTACCACCCGCCTGAGAGGGTAGGACAGCCATGAACGGTTCGGTTGGGAGCGGCCTCCTCAATCCCGCCGCAAACGGCCCCCATTGCCTAGTCGCCAAGCTCGATTCCGGAGTCCTGCGGACAAGTCGACCCCGTCTCCCGGGAGCGCCTTGCCCTCTGGGCTCCTGACCGATACCAATCCCGTTCCATTCATGCGTCACGGACGAAAGACGGAAGCGTTGCGGATCGTTTCTTTCGCCATCTCATTGCTGATCGCCGCTTTCCTGTGCGTGTCCGTGCCGACCGCCGGTCAGGCCGTGGAATCCGTTCGCGTGGACCCCGACACCAAGGCGATCGATCTCGCCCCCATGGTCGACCGGTACAAGTCGGACGGCGACGAAATCCGCATTTCAACGGCGCCCGGCCGCGACGGCATCGTGCGTCGCATTGCCGTCAAGGCCCGCGAATCCGGCACGCGGCCGGACTGGATCGTCTTCGCGCTCACCAACGATACCGACGAACAGGTCGACCGGCTCCTGGTGGCCCCCCATTTCCGCCTCACGGGGTCCGGCGTGATCTGGCCGGATCTCGGCTCCACCCGCATCGAGGCGATCACCGCCAGCCAGGGCATTCGCCCCGAGCGGGACGATTCACCGGACGCCGACCTCTTTCTCATCACCCTCGATCCCGGCACGACCGTTACCTTCGTGGCCGAGCTGCGCTCCGCCGAGCTGCCGCAGCTGCAGCTCTGGAACGCCGATTCCTACAAGGACCGCATCAACGGCCTGACCCTCTACAAGGGCATCATCATCGGCATTGCGGGTCTGCTGGCGCTCTTTCTCACCATCGTGTTCGTGGTGAAGGGCGCGCTGATCTTCCCCGCGGCCGCGGCGCTGGCCTGGGCGGTGCTTGCCTATGCGTGCATCGATTTCGGGTTCTTCCAGCGCATCTTCCCGATCACCGAGAAGGCCGAGCAGGTCTATCGCGCCGGTGCGGAGGCGGTGCTCGCCGCCACGCTGCTGGTCTTCCTCTTCGCCTATCTCAACCTCAATCGCTGGCACGTGCGCTACAGTCACGTGACGGCATTCTGGCTGGTCTTCCTCGGCGCGCTGGTCGGCCTCGCGGTCATCGACCCGCCGGTGGCCTCCGGCGTGGCGCGGATTTCCATCGCGGCTGTGGCTGGAATCGGCTTCATTCTCGTGCTGCATCTGGCAACCCACGGCTATGACCGCGCTGTCATGCTGGTGCCGACCTGGCTGTTGCTGATCGCCTGGGTGACGGCCGCGACCTTCACGGTGACAGGCCAGCTCGGCTCGGATCTGGTTCCACCTGCGCTCATCGGCGGCCTTGTTCTGATCGTCATGCTCATCGGCTTCACGGTCATGCAGCACGCCTTTGCGGGCGGGGCCTTCGCGCATGGTCAGGTCAACGACACCGAGCGACGGGCGCTGGCGCTCTCCGGCGCGGGCGACATCGTGTTCGATTGGGATGTGACGTCGGACAAGATCTATGTGAGCCCAGAGGTGGAGCAGCAGCTCGGCCTGAAACGCGGCGCGCTCGAGGGGTCCGCCACCGATTGGCTCGACCTCATTCATCCCTTCGACAAGGACCGCTACCGCCTGTCGCTCGACGCCGTCATCGAGCAACGACGCGGGCGGCTGAACCAGGATTTCCGCCTGCGCGGCTCGTCCGGGGCCCATCATTGGTTCCGCCTCAGGGCCCGGCCGCTGGTGGGGACGGACGGCGAGGTCATTCGCATTGTCGGCACCCTGTCGGACGTCACCGAATCAAAAACCGCCGAAGAGCGCCTGCTCCACGACGCCGTGCACGACAACCTCACCAGCCTGCCCAACCGGCAACTGTTCTACGATCGGCTGGAGGCAGCCCTCACCTATGCGAGCCAGGACGATTCACTGCGTCCCACCGTGCTCGTCATCGATATCGACCAGTTCAAGACCACCAACGACGCGGTCGGCTACGCGGCGGGCGACTCGATTCTCCTCACGCTCTCTCGCCGCTTGAGCCGTCTGCTGCGGCCGCAGGATACGCTGGCGCGCATTTCGGGCGACGAATTCGCCATGATCCTGCTCTCCGAGCGCGAGCCAGACCGCATCATCGCTTTCGCCGACATGGTGCGGCGGGCGGTGACGACGCCGATTACCTATGCCGAGCGCGAGATCTTCCTCACTGCCTCCATCGGGCTTGCCCTGCACGATCCGCAGATCGCCGCCCGGCGCGAGGAAGTGCTGCGCAATTCCGAAATCGCCATGTCGCATGCCAAGCGCAACGGGGGCGATTGCATCGAGGTGTTCCGGCCGAACATGCGCTCCGACCGCAGCGACCTGTTCACCATGGAGAACGATCTCCGGCGCGCGTTGGATCTCAATCAGATCAAGGTGCTGTTCAAACCCATCGTCCGGCTGGAAGACCGGACCATCGCGGGTTTCGAATCGATGCTGCGCTGGGACCACCCGCGCCTTGGCCGCGTCGGCCCCGAAGACTTCATGTCCATCGCCGAGGAAACCGGCCTCATCGTCAATCTCGGCTTCTTCCTGCTCGAGCAGACCGCGCGGGAGCTTGCCGCCTGGCAGGATGCGCTCGAGGTCGAGCCGCCGATCTTCGCCAGCGTCAACATGTCGAGCCATCATCTGCTCCGGCATGACCTGCTGCAGGACGTCAAGGCCGTCATCGCCCGAACGGGCGTTCTGGCCGGGTCGCTGAAGCTGGAGATGAACGAGAGTCTGGTGATGGAGAATCCGGAATACTCGGCCCAGATCCTGTCCCGTTTGCGTGACCTTGGCGCCGGGCTGTCGCTGGACGATTTCGGGACCGGCTATTCGGCCCTGTCCTATCTGCTGCGCTTCCCCTTCGACACGATCAAGATCGACGAATCCTTCGTTCGGCAGATGGCGGACAACAAGCCGATCATTCTGCGCTCGATCATCAAGATGGCGCACGAACTCGGCATGGAGACGGTGGCGGAGGGAGCGGAGACCGAATCGGAGGCGATCGAGCTCTATCAGCTCGGCTGCGAATATGCCCAAGGGCCGGTCTTCGGAGAGCCGATGTCGATGTTGCAGGCCCGTCAACTCGTCGGAGCGGCGCCAGAAGCGGCCTGACCGGCAATCGTCCCTAAGCGTGACCCGCTTCACTCGACAGCATGGCGGGCTCGATGCCGATCCGCCTCAGAGCCTCCTCGTACCGGGCATCGACCGGCGTGCCGAAGAGGAGATCCACATCCGCCGGGCAGTTCAGCCACCCATTGGCCTGGATCTCGCCCTCGAGCTGGCCGGCGGACCACCCTGCATATCCCAGCGCCAGAATCGCATCCTTGGGGCCCTCGCCCCTGGCGATGGCGCGCAGGATGTCGACTGTCGCGGTCAGGCACACGCCGTCGTCGATGGGGAGGGTGGACTGATCCATGTGGAAATCGGGCGAATGCAGGACGAAGCCCCGGCTGGTCTCGACCGGGCCGCCGATGAGGACCTGAATGGCCTCGAGGGTCTTCGGGAGGCTGATGCGCTCGGATTCCGGTACAATCTCCAACTGGACCAGGAGATCCGGCATGCTCACGTTGGGAGCGGGCTTGGTCAGCACGATCCCCATGGCGCCCTCCGCCGAATGGGCGCACAGATAGATCACTGACCGGGCAAACCGCTCATCCGTCATCCCGGGCATCGCCAGCAGAAGCTGGCCATCGAGATACCCCTCGGACATATCGGACTCGGTCGGCAAAACGGACATAGTGGCCTCTATCGGGACAGGCCCTCGCCATCACGGGAACGTGGATGGCCTTGGGCTGCTAAAATCTTGTATGGGGAAGCCTCACGAACAGTCATGAGTTCCATGGTATTTCGGTTACGTTCCATTTCGAGCCTTTTTTGTCTCGGCCTCCTTCTGCTCCCCTCGCTTGGGGTGGCGCAGGGCATGCCGGGTTGGTCGCAGGGCCTGCATTCCCGCGTGCGGCTCGTGTCCGGGGACCGCACAGGTACGCAATGGCTCGCCGGCATCGACATGGCGCTCGACCCCGGCTTCAAGACCTATTGGCGAAACCCGGGCGAGAGCGGCCTGCCGCCGCGATTCGACTGGGCCGGATCCGAAAACGTCGCCTCCGTGGACGTGAAATGGCCCGCACCCTCGCGGTCCGAGGACGGCGCAGGGGTGTCCTACGTCTATCATGACAACGTCCTGCTGCCGCTGGTCGTCCAGGCAGTGGACGTCGCAAAGCCGGTAAAGCTCGTCCTGTCGATCGAGTATGGCATCTGCAAGGATATCTGCATCCCGGCGAATGCAACGCTCGCGCTGACGCTCGGGGCCGGGCCATCCCAGCAGGCCGAGATTGCGGCTGCCTTGCACGACAAGGTTCCGCGGGTCCAGGCCATCGGCGCGCCGGGGCCTGTCTCGATCCTCTCGCTTGGACCCAACACCGACGGCAAACCCGGCTTCTCCGCGACGCTCAAAAGCCCACCCGGGGAGGCGCCGAACCTGTTCGTCGAGGCACCTGAAGGCTGGTATTTTTCCACCGCAAAACCGGACGACCACAACCGTGTCTCGGTGAGCCTCGACGAGAAGCCGAAGGATGCGGCTGGCCCGGTCACGGTGACCCTGACGCTGGTGGCCGGGCAAAACGCCGTCGAGAGCGAGGTCAAGCTCGACGCCACCGGCAAGCCGCGATAGGGAAGAGGCACCTTTTGCTCACGCTACCGGAGAACTGCCGATGACCATCCAGGTCGGAGAAAACCTGCCGCAAGTGACCTTCCGCGTCATGACGGCGGACGGGCCCGTGGCCAAGACCACCGACGATCTCTTCAAGGATCGCAACGTCGTCCTCGTGGCGGTTCCGGGTGCCTTCACGCCCACCTGCCACCGCAACCATCTGCCCGGCTACGTCGAGAACCTGCAGGCCATCAAGGCCAAGGGCATCGACGCGGTGCTGGTCACCGCCGTCAACGACGTTTTCGTCATGGAGGCCTGGTCGAAGGCCGCCGGCGGCGAAGGCATCGAGTTTATCTCCGACGGCAACGGCGATTTCGCCCGCGCGATCGGCCTCAGCATGGATGGCTCGGGATTCGGCCTCGGCACCCGCTCGCAGCGCTACTCGATGGTGGTGGAAAACGGCGTCGTGAAGTCCATCAACCTGGAAGACGCCCCCGCCAAGGCGCAGATTTCGGGTGCCGAAAACCTGCTCAAGAGCCTCTGAGAGATCACGCCGGGCGCCCCTGCGCCCGGCCGCCAGCCCTATGACTGGGCTGCGTCCTTGGCCAGTTGCTTGAACGGCTTCATGGCCGCCACGGCGAGTTCGTCGACCCGGATGTTGGTCGGATCGTCCGCGTGGCCCTTGACCCAGTGCCAGGCAACCTCATGCCGCGCCGTGACGGCCTCGAGGTCGCGCCACAGATCCTCGTTCTTGACCGGCTTGTTATCGGCCGTCCGCCATCCCCGCCGCTTCCAGTTCGCCATCCACGACGTGATGCCCTGCCGGACATATTGAGAATCGGTGTAGAGATCGACCGGACAGTCGCGCTTCAGGCTCTTCAGACTTTCGATGGCGGCCCGCAATTCCATGCGGTTGTTGGTGGTATGCGCCTCGCCGCCCGAGATTTCCTTCTCGCTGCCCCGGAACGACAGGATCGCGGCCCAGCCGCCCGGTCCGGGATTGCCCGAGCAGGCGCCGTCGGTATAGATTTTGACCCTGTCAGAGGTTGTCATACGTCCAGGCCGTATTCGCGCGCATTGCGCGCATGCTTGTGGAAGTTGAGCTTGCGGTCATATTCGAGCGGGTCCTTGGGCTTCACCAGCGCGCCGGGCGGCACGTTCAGCCAGTCGACCAGCCGGGTCAGCATGAACCGCATGGCAGAGCCCCGGCACAGCACCGGCAGGGCGTCGATTTCCGCCGGTTGAAGCGGGCGCACCGCCTGGTATCCGGCCAACAGACTTTGCCCCTTTGTCAGGTTGAACGAGCCGTCGATTTCAAAGCACCACGCGTTGAGGCAGATGGCCACGTCGTAGGCGAGCGCGTCCGTGCAGGCGAAGTAGAAGTCGATCAGCCCCGACACCGCAGGCCCGATGAAGAAGACGTTGTCGGTAAACAGGTCCGCATGAATGATCCCGGCCGGAAGATCCGTCGGCCAATCACGCTGCAACGCCGAAAGCTCCCGCCGCGTGCGTTCCGCAAGCCCGGTCGAGACGCGATCGGCCTCGGCCTCGGCTTGCGCGAAAAGCGGCGGCCAGCCGGCAAGCGACAGGGTGTTGGGGCGCACCATGACAAAATCCGCCCCCGCCACATGGAGCCGCGCCAGCGCTGATCCCAGCGCGCCGCAATGCGGGGCGGTCGGGCGGCGGACCGCGATTCCGTCCAGAAAGGTGAAGATCGCGGCGGGCCTGGAGGCGAGCCGACCGAGGGTCTCGCCGTGCCGGTTTTCGAGCGGCAGCGGGCAGTTCAGGCCCTTGCTGGCGAGATGGCGCATCAGGCCGACGAAAAACGGCAGGTCGGCCTCGTTCACACGCTTTTCGTAGAGCGTCAGGATGTACGAGCCGCGGCTGGTGTGGAGGAAATAATTGGTGTTCTCGACGCCCTCGGCGATGCCCTTGTAGGACAACACCTCGCCGATCTCGTAGCCGGCCACGAAGGCGACCAGCTCGTCGTCCGGAACTTCCGTATAAACTGCCATGACTTATTCTGCCGCCTGCTCGCGCAATTCGCGCGGGAGCGGAAAGAACACGCTCTCATCGGCGGTCGAGACCGTCTCCACCGTGACCTCGAAGCGGGCCGCGAACGCGTCCATGATTTCCTCGACCAGGACTTCCGGCGCGGATGCCCCGGCGGTGATGCCGAGGGTGGCGATCCCGCCGAACACCGACCAGTCGATATCGTCCGCACGTAACAGCAGACGCACCACCGGGCACCCTTCCCGCTCCGCCACTTCACGCAGGCGCTGGGAATTGGAAGAGTTGGCCGAACCCACCACGATCATCGCCTCGACGAGGGGCGCCACCCGTTTGACGGCGCCCTGGCGGTTGGTGGTGGCGTAGCAGATATCTTCCTTGTGCGGGCCGACGATGGCGGGAAAGCGCGCCTGCAGCGCGCGCACGATATCGCTGGTGTCGTCGACCGACAGGGTGGTCTGGGTGACGAAGGCGAGAGCCGACTCGTCGGCAAACGACAGGGTTGCGATATCTTCGAGCGTCTCGACCAGGGTCGTGGCGCCTTGCGGGAGCTGCCCCTGGGTGCCCACCACTTCGGGGTGGCCCGCATGCCCGATGAGGAGAATGTGCCGGCCGCGCTTGTGATGCAGCAGTGCTTCCCGATGAACCTTGGTGACGAGGGGACAGGTGGCGTCGATGCCAAACAGCCGGCGGGCCAACGCGGCCTCGGGCACGGATTTGGGCACCCCGTGGGCGGAGAAGATCACCGGCGCATCCCCGTCCGGAACCTCGTCGAGTTCCTTGACGAACACAGCGCCCTTCCGCCGCAAGCCCTCGACCACGTATTTGTTGTGAACGATCTCGTGCCGGACATAGACCGGCGCCCCATACAGCACGAGCGCGCGCTCGACCGCGTCGATGGCGCGCACGACCCCGGCGCAGAATCCGCGCGGAGCGCACAGGAGGATGAGGAGAGGCGGCTTGGTCATAATCCGGCGATGTGGCGAGACGAACCCTGCTCTGTCAAGCCGCGAGCGGCGCTATTCGCGCCGGTGGGAGCGGCAAGAATCGCTCGCACTTGAGCCCGAGACACCCTAGAAAGGTGGGCATTCCTTCTCCTCTTGCGAAACCATAATGGCGGATTCAGTCTCTCACGTCAGTTTTCTGCCGCCGATCCTGACATTTTGCGGCGCTGCGGTTGTGGCGGTGCCGCTCTTTCGTCTTCTCGGCCTGAGTGCGGTCCTCGGTTATCTCGCGGCCGGCGTGGTTATCGGTCCGTTCGGACTGGGCCTCGTCGGCGAGCCCGAGACCATTGCGACCGTGGCCGAACTGGGCGTGGTGCTGCTGCTCTTCATCATCGGGCTTGAACTGAAGCTCACGCATCTGTGGTCGATGAAGCGCGACATTTTCGGGCTCGGTCTCGCGCAGGTCGTCTTCACCGCCCTGTGCCTGGGAAGCGCGTCCTACCTGATCGGTTTCCCCACCAACGCCGCCATCGTAACCGGACTCGCCTTGGCGCTGTCCTCGACCGCCATCGGGCTGCAGATGCTGGACGAGCGCAGCGACATCCAGACCGCCTACGGCCAGCGCTCCTTTGCGATCCTGCTGTTCCAGGACCTCTCGGTCGTCCCGATCCTGGCCATTCTGCCGGTTCTGGCGACCGGTGCCGCGGCGCTTGAGACCGGATCGATGGCTGACCGACTCGTCAGCCTCGGCACGGCGGTCGCCGCCATCGTTGCGGTGATCCTGATCGGGCGCTACGGCCTGAACCCATTCTTCCGGGTGCTCGCGCGCAGCGGCGCCCGCGAGGTCATGACCGCGTCCGCCCTGCTGGTCGTGCTGGGCGCGGCCTTGCTTCTGCAGGAAGTCGGCCTGTCGATGGCCATGGGGGCCTTCCTGGCCGGCCTCCTTCTCGCAGAATCGAATTTCCGCCACCAGCTCGAGGCCGATATCGAGCCGTTCCGCGGCATCCTGCTCGGCCTGTTCTTCATGAGCGTGGGCATGTCGATCGACCTCTCGTTGCTGCGTCAGCAATGGCTCATCCTGGCGATCGCCGCGCCTGCGGTCGTCATCGTCAAGTCGCTTCTGGTCATCATTCTTTCCCGGCTGTTCGGCGCGAAAGGACGGGATGCGTTGCGCTCGGGCGCGCTGCTCTCGCCTGCCGGAGAATTCGCCTTCGTGCTGCTGCCCGTCGCCCTCGGCCTCGGCCTGCTGGACCCCGCGACCGGACAGCTGGTGACGGCGCTGGCCGCGATCACGATGCTGCTTGGGCCGATCGCCGCCACTCTGCTGGAGAAGGCCATGGGGAACCGCTTCGAGGCGGAGCCTGAAGAGGGCGCCGCGCCCGGCCAGCAGGGCGAGCTGTCGAGCCGCGTCCTTGTGATCGGGTTCGGCCGGTTCGGCCAGATCGTCAACCAGGTTCTTCTCGCCCAGGGGATCGACGCGACCGTCATCGACAACGACGTGGAGCGCATCCGCGATGCGGGCCGGTTCGGACTTCAGGTCTATTACGGCGATGGCACGCGGCTCGACGTGCTGCGGGCGGCGGGCGCGTCGAGGGCCGAGATGATCTGTGTCTGCACCGACCATCCCGACGCAACCGTCAAGATCGTCGAGATCATCCACGAGAACTTCGCCAATGCGCGCAGCTTCGTGCGCGCCTACGACCGCATCCACGCCGTGGATCTGTTGAACATGGACGTGGACTTCCAGGTTCGCGAGGTCTTCGAATCCGCCGTCACGTTCGGCCGCGCCGCGCTCGAAGAACTCGGCGTCGAGCCTGATGCGGCAGCACTGACGGCCAATGACGTGCGCAAGCGTGACACAGCCCGCCTGATGTTGCAGAAGGGCGGCGACACGATGGGCGGCGCCGAGCTCATCGTGGGTGCCAAGATCGCGCCGGAACCGCTCGTAACGCCGGCCGGCAAGGCGCGCGGTCTCAACGCCGAGACCCGCGATATCCTCGGCGAAGGCGTGTTCTAGTGGACCAACCCAAGACCGAGACGGCGCCTCCCGACGATGCGGGCACGCCCCGCTTCGTCGTCGGCTCGACCATGCGGCATGTCTTGGTGATGTCGAGCACCGGCGCTGCCGGACTGATCGCCATCTTCCTCGTCGACCTCGTATCGCTCATGTACATCTCGTGGCTGAAAGACCCGAGCATGACGGCGGGTGTCGGGCTCGCCACGGTGGTGATGTTCCTCACCATGTCGATGAATGTGGGGTTGATGATTCCCATCGGCGCGCTGGTGTCGCGTGCGCTCGGCGCCCGCGACCACAAGCGGGCGCGGGAACTCGCGACGTCGGCCTGCGTCCTGATGGTGCTGGTCTCGACAGGAATCAGCGCCCTCCTCCTGCCTTTCGTGCCGCGTCTGCTGACCCTTCTCGGCGCCACGGGACAGACCGGCGAGGTGGCCAAGCATTTCCTCTGGATCATGCTGCCCACCAACGGTTTGATGGCCCTCGGGATGGCCTTTTCCACGCTCCTGCGCGCCGCAGGCGACGCCAGGCGCAGCATGTTCGCCAGCCTGTCCGTCGCCATCGTCACGGTGCTGCTCGACCCGATCCTGATCTTCGGCCTCGACCTGCGCTCGAACGGGGCAGCCATCACCATCAACGTCGCGCGGATCGTCTATGCGTATGTCGGGTATCGCTATGTCATCGGCCATTACGCGCTTCTTTCGCGCCCGACGGTTGCGGGCGTAATGCGCGATGCACGGCCCTTCTTCGCCATCGCGATCCCGGCGATCCTGACCAACGTCGCGGCGCCAGTTTCGTCGGCGTTTTTCACCGGCATCATCTCGCGGTTCGGCGATGAGGCGATCGCCGCCTCGGCGATCATCGACCGGGTCACGCCGGTGGCCTTTGGCGGGCTGTTCGCGATGGCGGCGGCGATCGGGCCGGTGATGGGCCAGAATTGGGGCGCCCGGCGCTTCGGCCGGGTTCGCCAGACCCTGCGCGACACGCTCCTGGTCATGGTTCTCTACATCCTTGCCGTGTGGCTGATGCTCTATCTCATCCGCGTGCCGCTGACGCAGGCCTTCAACGCGCCGCCGCTGACGGCCGATATCGTGCAGTTCTTCTGTCAGATCAGCGGGCTGATCTGGTTCTTCATCGGCCTGGTGCTGGTGTCCAACTCCGCTTTCAACAATCTCGGCTTCCCGCTGTTGTCGACGTTCTTCAACTGGGGCCGGGCGACGCTCGGCATGATTCCCTTCGCCTATCTGGGCGCGCAGATGGCGGGTCCCAAAGGCGCGCTCGTGGGAATCGGCGCGGGGTCGGTTGCGTTCGGGATCGGGGCGGTCATCACTTCGTTCTGGACAGTCAGGCGATTGGAGCGCCAAGCTCAGGTCCCGCTCTAGCGCGGTCCGACACAGGAGGCGGCGATGTTCGATTGGTTCGACTTCATGCGCCAGGCGCAGATGAACGCCGCCACCGCGCTCCTCGGGCGCCAGTTCAACGTCAGCGGCGATCAGGCCCAGCGGGCTCTGGCGGCGTTCCTGCCGGCTTTCGCCATGGGGATGCAGCACACGATGGGCGCACCCTCGCCCAACCCGATGATGGCGGGACTGTTCGGCGGCGCCTATCAGTCCCTGTGGCTCAACGGCGCCCAGGCGTTCTCGCCGGATTCCCGCCGCAACGGCGAGCAGATTCTCGATCAGCTGTTTGGCTCGGACGACGTGAGCCGGAAAGTCGCCCAGCAGGCGGCGTCCGTGACAGGCGTCAATGCCGACGTCATGCGGCAGATGCTGCCGGTGCTCGCAGGGATCTATGCCGGCGGCCTGTATCACTGGCTGTCCGGCCAGACTCGCGCCATGTCGCAGAAGGCAGAGCCGGCGCCGTCCCTGACGCCGAAGAGCATGGCCGAGTCATGGAGCCGCCTGTGCACGGCCTGGACCGGGGCAGCCCCCGTCGAGGCCAAGCCCGAGGTCTCGCCCTTCGAGGCGATGATGGCCGGATTCAAGCCAGCGCCCGCCGACCCTCGGGAGCGTCACGTAAATGCGAACGCACCTCCGGCCTGGGAGGACATGATGGAAAAGGGACGCGATCTGCAGAAGCAGTATCTCGCGTCCCTCCAGGCGATTTTCGACGAGGCGCAGAAGGCCGGCGCAGACAAGAGCTAGCCCGCGTATCCTGAGCGGGGCGCGAGGGGAACCATGGGCCGCTGGCCTGAATCATGCCTTACCGCCGGAGAACGGGACTGTTTCTCGTCCCATCGATGCAGATTAACCGCATTGTCCCGGAGAAATATCTCGGCAAGCGCCCCCTCGACCTCGCCGCGCGTCAGCCCGATGTCTTTGAGCATGCGATCGTCGAATTGGGCCAGGTGACGGATTTCACGGCGGCTCTGCCAGCGATTCATCACCACCGTCGCGCCGGTGCCGAAAGCCGCGACGACGCGCTTCAGCGCGGTCAGGTTCAGGGACATCGAAACGGTGGAGCTGAGGTGGGTCATCGCGGGTCTCCAGACATGGCGATTTTTGCTGAGTGTCACCTTCGGCGGAGAATGCAGAGAACAATCAACCCATTCATCGACTTGCGAAATCGAGACCGATCAATCGCCCTCGTCATGCGACGCGGAAGCATTCCGTTTGGGAAATCAACAGACTTACCAACGGCTTGACAAATCTCTACCACAAGGCGTTTCATCACTTGAAACGATTGTTTGAGATAGATATCATTCGTTTGATTGATGATGCAGGAAACGACCATGCACCTCCTTGATATCGACCAGTTGCGCACCTTCGTGGCGATTGCTGACACGGGCTCGTTCACCCGCGCGGCCGATGTGGTCCACAAGACCCAGAGCGCGGTGTCCATGCAGATGAAGCGGCTCGAGGAGCGCGTCGGCCGGGTGATCTTTGAACGCGACGGCCGTCTGTCCAAGCTGACGGATGAAGGCGAGCGGCTGCTCGATTATGCCCGCCGGATCGTACGCCTGAACACCGAATGCATGGCGGCCTTCAACGACAACGAGCTGAGCGGCCGGGTCCGCTTGGGGCTGCCCGACGATTACGCCGACCGTTACCTGCCGGAGATCCTGGCGCGGTTTTCGCGCTCCAATCCCAAGGCCGAGGTCACGGTCATGTGCGAGCCGACGCAGAACCTCATCGAGCGCGTCCAGCACGGCGATATCGACCTTGCCATCATCACCCATGTGGATCGGCGCGGTCCGTCGGAAATCGTGCGCATCGAACAGCTGCTCTGGGTCACCTCCGCTCGCCATTCCGTGCATGAGGAAACACCGATCCCGCTTGCCCTCGGGCGGCCCAATTGCGACTGGCGTCATTCGGCCACGGAAGTTCTCGAGGCAGCCGATCGGCCGTACCGCATCCTTTACGTGGCTTGGCACTCCACCGCGGTCGGAGCGGCAATTCTGGCCGGGCTCGCGGTCTCCGTTCTGCCGGAGAGCGCCGTGCGGCCGGGCATGCGCATCCTCGGTCCGTCGGATGGATTCCCCGCGCTGCCGTCCTGCAAGATCGGCCTCATCCGCGCCCGGCAGCAGGAAAATCCGCTCGCCGATGCGCTGGGTTTTCACATCAAGCAATCGCTCGACAATCTCGGCTCCACGCGGCCCCTGCTGGCGCCGGCTGCCGAGTGATCAGGCTTTCAAAGCGGGCCTGCGCAGCACGATGACGTTGCCGACGAGCGCGAGGACGACGCCGAGCGCTGCGATCGGCGTCCACGCGTAGCCTTCGACCAGGGTCGACACGCCGAGGGCCACGATGGGAAACAGCACCGTCGTGTAGCCGGCGCGCGCGGGCCCCAGACGCCGCAGCAGGGTCAGATAGGACGCAAAGGCCAGGACGGACGCTCCGATGGCGAGGTAGAGCAATGCCCCGAGATAGACGAGCGTCGGCTCGACGATGAAGGCATTGCCGCGCACCAGGTTGATCACCAGCAGGATGCCGGTGCCATAGGTCATCCCCCAGGCATTGGCCGAGATGAGCGGGATGCCGCGTCGTTGCAGAGATGTCGAGACCATGTTGCCGCTGCAGAACAGCAGCGTCCCAAGGGCGCACAGGCCAAGGCCCAGGAGCGCCCCGGCATTGAAGCCAGCGCCGGTGATCTCCGGCAGGAACAGCAGGCCGATTCCGGTTGCGCCGAGGCCTGCGCCGAGCGCCACGCGCAGATCGATCGCCTGGCGAAAGACCAGAAAGCCGAGGATCAGGTTGAAGATCGACGTCAACGAAAAGACGACCGACAGAAGCCCCGACGGGACGGTGAGCCCGCCATAGTAGAAGCAGAGAAAATTCAGGGAGAACAGGCAAAAGCCGGTCGCGATGAATCGCAAATGGTCCGCAAGCGGAAACGCCACCGGCTTGCCGGCGACGCCCACCCAGCCCCACATGCAGGCAGCCGCCAGCACGAAGCGCCACAGCACGGACATTTCGGGCGCCACGACGCCGAGCTGACCGTGAATGGCAATCCAGCTCACCCCCCACAGGAAGATGGTGGCGGCATAGATGGCAAGCGTCGACCCGTCGAGGCGGGCGCCGGCCGGCGGTTCCCCGCTGCGGGAGACCGGCGCAGGCGACGACAGCGAAAGCGATCGGGGATGTTCCGTCGGCTGCGGCATGAAACGATCCAATGTTTAGATCGTTCCTTACCGATCCTGATTTATCAGTTCCAATGATAAATTATCATTGGAATGCCACGGAATGCTGATGCCTCACGCCGGCCCAGGCCCTTAGCGCCTTTAGCCGAACGGTCCGAGAAAATCGCGCTTGCCGATGACGACGCCCTTGTGGCGCAGGATGTCGTAGGCGGTCGTGAGGTGGAAATAGAAGTTGGGCAGGCCGAACGAGAGCAGATAGGCCTCCCCGGACATCGAGGGCTTGAGGCCGCCGGCATTGATCGTCACCACGCGGGATTCGCTCCCCTCGAACGACGCCGCATCGACGCCCTCGATATAGGCGATCGTGCGGGCGACGCGATCGAGCAGTTCGGGGAACGAGGTTTCCGTATCGGCCATCTTGGGCGAGGCGACGCCGGTCAGCCGTTCGATGGAGAGTTTCGACGTGTCGCTGGCGCGCTGGACCTGTCCGGCGAGTGCGATCATGTCGGGGGCAAGCCGCGCATCGATGAGTTCGCTCGGCGCGATCTTGTGCTCGGCCGCGTGGGCGGCGCCTTTTTCGAGGATGGTCGCGAGGATGGTGAGGCCCCGGGTGAAAACCGGCACCGAGGCCTGGTACATCGAGAGTGGCATGATTGTCCTGCTCCAAAAAAGCCGCACCGCGCGGCCCGCCCGTTCCGGCCGGCGCGAGGTGCTCCTCGCCGGAACCGTTCCCCGCAGGTAGGCCGCTTTCAGGGCGGTGAAGTCAAGGCCGCCGCCCCGCCTGGACGGGATGGCAGCATCGCGAAAATGTGCCTTGGTGGCGCACCCGCGATGGGGCTAGCGTCCCGCGCATGGACAGCAGCAGGGGACGATGACGATGGACCTCGATCTGAAAGGGCGGCGCGCACTGGTGACGGGATCCACCGCGGGAATCGGCTTTGCAATCGCAACGCAATTGTCGCGCATGGGCGCCAAGGTGGCGATCAACGGACGGACCGCCGGTCGCGTCGACGAGGCCATCGCCAAACTGCGTGCGGCGATTCCCGACGGACAGTTTGTGGCCGCCCCCGGAGACGTGGGGACGGATGACGGCATGGCGGCCGTCACGGCGGCGGTGCCGGCCCTCGATATCCTGGTCAACAACGCGGGCATCTTCGAGCCGAAGCCGTTCTTCGACATCCCCGACGAGGATTGGCGGCGGTTCTTCGACGTGAACGTGCTGAGCGGCATCCGTCTTGCCCGGCACTACACCTCCGCCATGGTCTCGCGGGGTTGGGGTCGGGTGGTGTTCATCTCCAGTGAATCCGCCGTGCAGATCCCCGTCGAGATGGTGCATTACGGCATGACGAAAACCGCGCAGCTTGCCGTCGCGCGCGGACTTGCCGAGACGGTCTCTGGCAGCGGCGTGACCGTCAATTCCGTGCTCCCCGGCCCGACCCTGTCGGAGGGTGTCGAGGTGTTCATGCGCCAGATGGCGGCTGGCGGCGGAGAGCAGGATCTCGATGCAGCGGGCGCGGCCTTCATTCGCGAGAACCGCCCGTCCTCACTGCTGGGACGGTTGATCCGGCCTGACGAGATTGCAAGCCTCGTGGCTTATCTGTGCAGCCCGGCAGCCAGCGCCACGACGGGGGCAGCCATGCGGGTCGATGGCGGCGTCGTGCGCTCGATCCTGTAGGCCCGTCCGGCGCATTCGCGGAGATCGTGATGGAACTTGGCCTCTACACATTCGTCGAGACAACGCCCGATCCGCAAACGGGATTTCTCGTCAGTCCGGCGCAGCGCCTGCGCGACCTGATCGAGGAGATTGAACTCGCCGATCAGGTCGGTCTCAACGTGTTCGGCATCGGCGAACATCACCGCGCCGATTATGTGGCATCCTCACCGGCGGTGGTGCTCGCAGCGGCGGCGGCGCGCACCAAGACCATCCGCCTGACGAGCGCCGTCACGGTGCTGAGTTCGGACGACCCGGTGCGCGTGTTCCAGGATTTCGCCACCCTCGATCTTCTGTCCGGCGGGCGGGCGGAAATCATGGCGGGGCGCGGCTCCTTCATCGAGTCGTTTCCGCTCTTCGGCTATGATCTTGCCGATTACGACGCGCTGTTTTCCGAGAAGCTCGACCTGCTGCTGAAGATCCGCGACAGCGAGCGCGTGACATGGTCGGGCCAGCATCGCCCCGCGCTGTCAAACCTCGCCGTCTATCCCCGGCCGGAGCATGTGATCCCCATCTGGATCGCGGTCGGCGGAACGCCGCAATCGATTGTCCGCGCGGCGAGCCTCGGCCTGCCGCTGGCGCTTGCCATTATCGGCGGAGAACCGGAGCGCTTCGCGCCCCTCGTCGCGTTGTATCGCGAAGCCTCGCGTCGCGCAGGCTTCGATGCGAACCACCTGCAGGTTGGCATCAACGCGCACGCTTTTGTGGCCGACACCGCGCAGCAGGCCGCCGACGCGTTCTTTCCATCCTATGCGGACGTGATGACGAAGCTTGGACGCGAGCGGGGCTGGGCGCCGACAAGCCGGCCGCACTTCGATCAGCTCATCGGCCCGCGCGGCGCGCTGATCGTCGGCACGCCGCAGCAGGCCATCGACAAAATCCTGAAACAGCACAGCGTTTTCGGAAACACGCGGTACATGATGCAGCTCAGTGTCGGCACCATGCCGCATGCGCAGATCATGCGCGCCATTGAGTTGATCGGCACGGAGGTGGCACCCGCGGTGCGCATGGAGGTGGCCCGCCGCAACGCCGAAAACGTCCCGGTCTAGGTGCCTGAAGGTGGCGTCTGGACGACGCCTTGAGCGGTGCGTGCGGGCGCGCGCTCATACCAGCCCTGGCTGCGGTTGACGATCCACACGATGGTGAGCATCACCGGCACCTCGATCAGCACGCCGACGACGGTCGCCAGCGCCGCGCCGGACGTGAAGCCGAAGAGGCTGATGGCGGCAGCCACGGCCAGCTCGAAGAAGTTGCTCGCGCCGATCAGCGCCGACGGCCCCGCAATGGCATGCGATTCGCCCGCGACGCGGTTGAGCCAGTAGGCGAGCCCCGCATTGAGGTAGACCTGGATCAGGATCGGCACCGCCAGCACGGCGATGATGGCGGGCTGCGCGATGATCTGTTCGCCCTGAAAGCCGAACAGCAACACCAGCGTCGCCAACAAAGACACCAGCGAGAGCGGGCCGAGGATCTGCTGGGCCTTTTGCAGGGCGCCGTCTGCGCCCCGTGCGATCAGCCAACGCCGCAGCCACTGGGCGGCAATCACCGGGATCAGGATATAGAGCGCGACCGACAGGACCAGCGTGCCCCACGGCACGACGATGGCCGACAAACCGAGCAGCAGGCCGACAATCGGCGCGAAGGCGACGATCATGATCACGTCGTTGAGCGCGACCTGCGTCAACGTGAAATGCGGATCACCTTTCGTCAGGTTGCTCCACACGAACACCATGGCGGTGCAGGGCGCGGCGGCGAGAATGATGAGCCCGGCCGTATAGCTCGCGATCTGGTCGGCGGCCAGATACGGTCGGAACAGATGGGCGATAACGAACCAGGCGAGCAACGCCATCGAAAACGGTTTGATGGCCCAGTTGATGAACAGCGTCACGCCGATCCCGCGCCAGTGCCGGCCCACCTACCCCAAGGCGGAAAAATCGATCCGCAACAGCATCGGGATCACCATGATCCAGATCAGGACCGCCACCGGCAAGTTGACCCGCGCGATCTCCGCCGCGCCGATCGCCTGGAACACAGCCGGAAAGGCGTGGCCGAGCGCGATTCCGGCAACGATGCACAACGTGACCCAAACGGTCAGATAGCGTTCGAAAATCGACATGCGGCCGTCCTCACCCGTTCGCCGCAGCGGCTCTCGTGTGGCCCTCTGCGGCGCCGATGGCCCGCACCCGCGCGTGGAGCGAAGCCTTGTCGAGGCTCGCGATCGGCAAACTGGAAAAGGCCTGGATGCGGTTCTTCAGATAGCGATAGGCGGTAAGGAATGCCGCCAGCTTTTCAACGTCGGAGCCCTCCACCGCGGCCGGGTCCTCGATGCCCCAGTGGGCGGTGACCGGATGGCCGGGCCAGACCGGGCAGGCCTCGCCGGCGGCGTTGTCGCAGACGGTAAAGACGAAATCCATAACCGGCGCATCCGCAGCCGCGAACGCGTCCCAGTTCTTCGACCGCAATCCCGCCGTCGGATAGCCGGCATCATTCAGCACCTTGATGGCAAACGGATTGACCGTGCCCTTGGGATGACTGCCCGCCGAATAGGCCCGAAACCGCCCCGCGCCGTCCGTATTGAGGATGGCTTCCGCGAGGATCGAGCGGGCGGTGTTGCCGGTGCACAGAAACATGACGTTGTAGATGCGCTCACTCATGGGCAGAGGCCTCCGGCTGGCAGCAGGGCGTGAGATCGGCCACGAGCGGGATGCAGATCTCCGGCCGCCCACCGCAGCAATCCTTGAGCAGAAAGGTCGCAACGGCGCGAAAGCGATTGAGATCAGCCCGGTAGACGATGGAGCGGCTCCGCCGCTCGGCCCGGATGAGCCCGGCGCGGCAGAGAATGGCGAGGTGGGACGACAGGGTGTTGTGCGGCACCGCAAGGTCCCGCGCGACCGTCCCCGCCGGCAGACCGGCAGGCTCGTGCCGGACCAACAGCCGGAACGCGTCGAGCCGGGTCGGCTGGGCCAGCGCCGCAAGGGCAATTATCACATCGGTGTTGTCCATATGTCGAGACTTATCGAAATACGGATCGCTTGGCAAGCCGGGGGATGACGGGATTTCGAAGCTGCGCGAAGACTGACGACTTCACGCCCTCGGAAGTAAGCGCTCGTGGCTGGGCGGGTGCCGTCTCCCAAGCTGCGGCACTTGAAAACCCTTCCAGAGACCGGCGCGGGCAATCCCGATGAGCGGGGTCGCCTCGAAGGAGCCGGGACGGCCCACGCCGCGGCAAGCGACGGGCCGTCAACCCTTGGCTCCATGGTGTCAAGCCAGTTGTGACGCCGGCAAAATCAGTCTACCGAGGCACGCGTTCTTTGTGACCTCCCGCGAGTACTGATAAAACCGACACATCCGCGGGTTATGGCCAGCCTTGTTCGGTACGTTTTGAGACAAAGCAACGATTTGCATTGTCAATCTCCCGGATCGGGATCATCTTTCGTCAGCTCCGATGGCGGAGCGCCGGGTCCGCCCCGGGGCACACGCGATCGGAATTAAGAGAGCGGATCATTCAAACCGCGCGCGCCTGATGGGACCCGGGCGCGTTCAGGTTGCGGAACAGCGAGGCCAGCAATGGCACTGGTTCTGAGCACAGCGGATGATCAAGCGAACTGTCGTCCGTCTGGCAGCTTTGAGACGGACATCCACCGCCTCGCGCGCATCCTCGATAGCGTCGAATGCAAGCGCGGGACACTCCTCGGCAAGACCTGTGGATCGGTGATCGCAATCGAGAGGTGAGACCAGCCATGACTGACGAAGAGATCGAAATCGTTGCTCAGGAACTCGCCAAAGTGGGAGGGACCTCCTGGTATCCGGGCCGGCAACACGGCGGCATGGTTCGCGTCGTGTCGGATCGCTATCGGGATCAGGCGCGACTCATCATCGAGGCCTTTGATCGCCTGCACGTCTGCGGCGCGATCGTCTTCTCATCCGCGGCCCGCCGTCCGCCCGCAACCCTGTCGAGACAGACGCCTCCGTAATTCCCCGGACGTCACATGTTCGCGCAGAGAACGATCAGTCCCCCGAGAACGATCATCGCGACAGCCGCGAAGCCCGCATCCCGCCATTCGAAAGGCGGCACGGCCATGATGGTGCGCGGGCCATGCGCATCAAGACCGCGAGCCTCCATGGCAATGGCGGTGCGCCCGGCGCGGCGGATGGCGAAGGCCAGCAGCGGGATAACGAGGCTTCCCGCCTCGACCGGTCCGGGAAGACGGCGCAGGACCCGCCCGGATTGCATGGCCCGGGCAAGGCGCATCTGTTGCGCTTCCGCAGCCAGATCCGGCACGAGCTGGAGCGCCGCAAACAGCGCGTAGCCAAAGCGCGGCGGCAAGCGGGCATGCGCCATCAATCCCCTCACAAACGCGCCGGGATCTGTCGTCAGGGCAAAGAACGCCGAGATCATCCCGCAGGCAACAGCGCGCAGGAACAGAGTCACGCCAGCCGAGGCAGCCGGTGAGCCGAACACCGACTCGCCTGCCACATGCAAGGCGAAGGCGCTGTCCTCACGAAACAGGAGCGCAGTGGTGAGAAAGCCGAGCCCGAACAGGCTGAACGGCACCATCAGCCCGAGCAACAGCAACGGCGAGGTTCGCTCGAGGGCCACAAGGACAATACACACGATGAGGATCGCGCCGATCTGGAACCGCGCATCGAAGATCAGAATAGCGGCGACGAGCCAGACCGCGCAGACCGCGACCTTGCTCAGTGGATTGAGTGTTCTCACCATGACTTCGTCGCCTGCAACCAGCGGCGGGCCGCAGCCGAGGAAGGCTCGCTCAGATTGGCCCGGGCGCAAAGGTCTGCGTCCGCGAGGAGATCCGGCGTCGGCCCGTCGGCGATGATGCGCCCCTCCGCCACCACCACGCTGCGGGGGCAGACCCGCAGGGCGAAGTCCATATCGTGGGTGACGACCGCGACCGCGCGTCCGTCCGAGCGCAGATCGTCGATGCGCGCCGACAGCGCAGCAGCGCCGGCAGCGTCCAGGCCCGCCATCGGCTCGTCGAGAACGAGCAATGGCCATCGGTCGGTGATGGTCAGCATGGCCAGCGCGAGACGCCGCTTCTGGCCCTGCGACAACTCGAAAGGATGGCGCAGGGCGAGACCGGCCAGTCCCCATTGATCGAGCGTTGCGGCGACACGGCGTTCGCGCTCATCATTGTCCATTCGCCGCGGCAGCGCGCCGCTCAGTTCGTCACGAACCGTGCCGCCGACGAACTGACTTTCCGGGTTCTGAAACGCAACGCCGCCTTTCGCGCCCTCCCGCACGCCGCTCTTAAGCGGCAGGAGCCCGGCCAGGCACGCCGCGAGAGTGGACTTGCCGGCACCGTTGGCGCCGAGGATCCCCACGACCTCGCCCTGTCGAACACTGAGCGACACGCCGCGCAGCACCACCGGACCGAGGAATGGCGCACAATCCGCTCCAACCAGAGCAGCGATCACCGGCGCATCCGCAGCCGCAGCGGGCGCTTCCGCGCTGGCTTTCGCGACGAACGCCGCCACGATGGGACGCGCCCGCGCGAGATCCTCAGGCGGGGCCGTCTCGGGGTTGAGATGCGCAAGCGCATCCGCCACGGACAGGGGCGCGACCGGCGCGCAGAGTCCGACCCGCGCGAGGCCTTCATCGAGGTCGCCTGCTGCCGGGCACCAGATTCCGAGAGCTGCAAGCAGGGATCGCTTCTCGCGAAAGATCGCGCGGGGCTCGCCATCGGCAACGATGGTGCCGTCCGGTCCGAGCACCACCAGCCGATCCATGGCGTCGATCAGCCCGTCGAGCCGGTGATCCACCACAAGCATGGTGCGGTCCGGCCGGCCTTCCGTCAGCAGCCGGTGCAACCGCGTCGCCGCGACGGGCGCAAGATGCGCCGTCGGTTCGTCGGCCACGAACAGGCCCGCATTCTGAACGAGGGTGGCGGCGAGCGCCACCAGTTGCCGCTCGCCGCCGGAGAGCGTGGCGGTGCGCCGCTGACGCCAGGCCTCGGGCAGGCCGACCTCCTCCATCGCCTGTGCGACCGCGTTCCGGATTCGGGCCACGGGCACGGCCTGGTTCTCGAGCGCGAAGGCGATCTCGTCCTCGACCCGCATGCCGCACAACGTGCGGTCGGCGTCCTGGAAATACTGCGCGACGTCCGCTGCCCAGCCCGAGGGAGGGCGTGTTTCGATCGGCACGCCGTCAATGGCGATGCGTCCCTCGACCTTGGCCGGGATGCTGTGCGGCAGCAGCCCGGTGAGCGTGAGCAGCAGGGTCGACTTGCCGGAGCCGGAGGCGCCAAGCAGCAGAACCCGCGTTCCCCGGCGAATGGCGAGATCGACCGGACCCACGGCGGCCGCCCCGGCGAAGGGGTAGCGCACGCTCACCGCCCGCCATTGCGCGGCGGGTGGACCCTCAGGCGAGAGCGGATCGGACGTCATGGTCGATCGCAAGGCCGGACAGCACGCCGGTCCGGTAGAGCGCGCGCACGATCAGGTGGCCAAGCAGGCCGCCGAGCAACGCACCGCTGAGGCAGCGCAGCACAAACATGCTGAGCACGATCGTCGGCTGCAGCGCCCCGTAATCGAACCGGATCCAGGTATAGACAAAGGAGAAGATTGCGGCGCCGACACCGGCCGCCATCAGGACCGGAAGCGAATAATTGCGCCACCGCGTCGCCGCGAACACGGCCTCGGCACCGGCTCCCTGGACGGCACCCGTGACAAGCAGCAACAGGCCCGCCGGACTGCCGAGCAGGATCTGCACGAGAGCTGCCAGGACCTCGGCCGTGAAGGCCACGCCGGGCTTTCTGATGATGGCTGCGGCCACGATCGAGACGATGAACCAGAAGCCCATCACCACATCCATCGTGAGGGAGCCGAACACCGCCTGGGCGATCAGCCACACCTGCACCCAGCCGAGATAGAGCACCGCGAATACCGCGCCCAGCACCGTCACGATGAGGGTTTCGCGCAGGGTCCAGCCTTGTTTGTCGGTCATGTCGACGATCCAATCGTTGAGGAGCGGGAATCGAAAAAGCGGGCGTGAGAAATCGCCGGCCGTTGTCAGGCGGCGCTCGGGCTGTTGGCCGAGACCTTCAGGTCGAGCGCCACATGGCCTTCCGGCGCGCCAAACCGCAGAAAGGCTTCGCTCAGCGTCGCGAAAACCGGTCCCGCATCGCCGCGCAGCTTGGTGCAGAAATTCTTCGAGCGGTCGAACACGCCGGATTGCTTGAGAAAGTCGATGCAGCCGTAGATCTCGTCCATGTGATGCCCGTCACCGAGCGGATAGAGCGAGAATTGCGCGGCCACTGACAAGCCCGTTCGGGGCGCGTCGGCCACATGAAGGCGGGCGGCAGCGATGCGCTCGGTGAGCGATTTGTCGTGACGCGTGGGCCCGGTCGGCGTGCAGATCGGATCGTCCGGCTCGCCGGGGCACCCGCGCGAGACGGTCGCGGCGAGTACGCAATGGACGCCGCCCGTCGATGCCCTCACCAACAGATCGCGCATGGCGGGAAAGAGTTGCTCCGGCGGCCCCACGATGAGCGTGGAGACGTCGTCGGTCTCGATGCGAAACGTCGGCCGATAAGGCTCGAGCGCATCGATCGCGCCGAGGATGACCCCGACGAAATCGTTCGTCATGGGATACAATGAGATTTGTGCGCCGGAAAACATCAGTCGCCTCGCTCCGCTGGTATTACCCAGATCAGCTGTAGGGTCCGCTGGCATTGCGCCATCATCTCAGCCCCGGCGATACGGAGCACCCCTGTCGAAGTCCAAGGCTTAGCACCCTTTCTTTTGGGAATGCAAGCACAGGTCAGGAAACGTGACCGCCGCCACCCCTGGCTCATCTGCTCCCGTTTGAGCGCGACCATTAGCCCCAATGCGCTGCGGCCTCCCCTCGACAGGCGCCTTCAACAATGCTCCCATTGCGGCGGAGGGTTCAGCGCGTGTCGAGCAAACAAGCGGCCGCTCCCGACGAGGCATGTCGGTACGCCATGGGCATTGACCACAACGAGGCAGCGGACGTGCGTGCCATCGCGGTCGCGCCCTCGGCTGAACTCCGCACGGTCACGGTCCGCGATTTCGATGGGTTGGCGCCGCATCGGGCCGCCTGGGACAGGCTGGCCTGGAGTGCGCCGCAGCAAGTCGCCAACCTCCTGCCCTCCTGGGTCGAGGCCTTTCTGCGTCACCGGCTGAAGCCCCGCGAAAAATGGTTCTGCAGCTTTGCGTATCGGGGCGACGCGCTGGTGGGCGTGCTTCCGGCCGTCGTTGCGCCCCACCCGGTGCTGGGCCGCTTCCGTCCGCTGCTATCGACGCCCTTTGATGCGCTGACGCCGTCGGGGGATCTCCTGCTTGATCCGGCCCATGCGGAACTCGCCCTGCAGGCTCTGCTGGCGGAGGCCCGGGCGGCCGAGCCCGCCCATCTCGGGCTTGCTCTTCGCGCCGTGCGCCGGAGCTCGCCATTGTGGGGCGCTCTGACAGCAGCCGGCGGCGACCATGTCAGACACGGCCTGCGGGCACGATTTTCATTCCTGGACGTGTCGGGCGACGCGGAGACCTATTTCGCCAGCCTCGGAAATCTCAGGCGCAACCTGAAACGCTACCGCAAGAAGCTCGACGGTCGCGGTGCGGTCACTGTCGAGATGCGCAGGGGCGTCGCCCCTGGAGACCCGTTCCGCGACGAATTTCTTGCGCTGGAAGCGGCAGGCTGGAAGGGCCGCAATGACACTGCCCTTCTCAACCATCCGGGAGCGCTCGCCTTCTACATCGCGCTTCTGGACAACATCGCCGCGACGGGACGGCTCGAATGGCAGGGTATTCGCCTCGACGGAAGGCTCGTGGCCGCGGGGATGGGCATCCGCTGCGGACGCTCGCTGATGCTCCCCAAGATCGCGTTCGACGAGGATTATACCGATTGCATGCCGGGCAACCTGCTCAGCGCGGAGGTGATCCGCGATGGATTTGCCCGTTCGGATGTGGACGAGATCAACCACATGAGCAACGCCGCCTGGCATCAGTTCTGGCGCATGGATTCAGACGATTATACCGATATCCACCTCGTGCGCCCCGGCCTCGTGCCGATCCTGTTTCAGCTCTCGCGCGTCGGCGCGACGGCGTTCTACCAAGACCACATCCGGCCGCGCATTCCCGCCGCCCTGAAAGCCGCCCACCGCAAGTTCCGCAGGCGTGGCGACCGCAAACCGCGCCGCGCCGCCGAGACGCGGACCGCCGATCCGCTCAGGACTTCAGCCGGTAACCGGTCCTGAAGATCCACGACACGGCAACCAGGCAGGCGACGAGGAACACGAGCGTCATGGTCAGGCTGATGCCGACGCTCACATCCGACACGCCATAGAAACTCCAGCGAAACCCGCTGATGAGGTAGACCACCGGATTGAACAGCGTGATGGTGCGCCAGACCGGCGGCAGCATGTCGATGGAATAGAAACTGCCGCCGAGAAATGTCAGCGGCGTCACGATCAGCAGCGGCACGAGCTGCAGCTTCTCGAAGCCGTCGGCCCAGATGCCGATGATGAAGCCGAACAGGCTGAACGTGATGGAGGTCAGCACGAGAAAGCTCAGCATCCACAAGGGATGATTGATCTGCAGCGGCACGAAGAGGCTGGCGGTCGCAAGCGTGATGAGACCCAGAATGATGGATTTCGTCGCGGCCGCGCCGACATAGCCGATGACGATTTCGGCATACGAGACGGGCGCCGACAGGACCTCGTAGATGGTCCCGGTGAATCGGGGAAAATAGATCGCGAACGACGCGTTCGAAATGCTCTGCGTCAGCAGGGTCAGCATGATCAGGCCCGGCACGATGAACGCGCCGTAACTCACGCCGTCGATATCGGCCATGCGCGACCCGATGGCGGCACCGAACACGACGAAATACAGGGACGTGGACAACACAGGGGACACCACGCTCTGCAGCAGCGTGCGTCCCGCGCGCGCCATCTCGAACAGATAGATGGCGCGAATGGCGTGGAAGTTCATCGATTGTCCTTTACGAGGCTGACGAAGATATCCTCGAGCGAACTCTGCTCGGTGCGCAGGTCCTTGAATGAAATGCCCTCGCGGGCGAGATCCTGGAGCAAGGCCGTCATCCGGCTGTCCTCGCCCGCATCGTAGCTGTAGACGAGTTCGGTGCCGTCCGCGGAAAGCGTCAGCGCGTAGGGGGCGAGGGAAGCGGGAACCTCCGCCAGCCGCGACGGCATTTGCACCGTCAGCGTCTTCTTGCCGAGCCGGCTCATGAGCGCGGTCTTTTCCTCGACAAGGATGAGTTCACCCTTGCTGATGACGCCGATGCGGTCCGCCATCTCCTCGGCTTCCTCGAGGTAGTGGGTGGTGAGGATGATGGTGACGCCGGAATCGCGAAGGCCGCGCACCACGTTCCACATGTCCCGCCGCAACTCCACGTCGACGCCGGCGGTCGGTTCGTCGAGGAACAGGATCTGCGGCTCGTGCGACAGCGCCTTGGCGATCAGCACGCGGCGCTTCATGCCCCCCGACAGGGTCATGATCTTGCTGTCCTTCTTGTCCCACAGCGAGAGCTCACGAAGGATCTTTTCCACATAGGCCGGATTGGCGCGCTTGCCGAACAGCCCGCGGCTGAAGGTGACAGTCGCCCACACGGTCTCGAAGGCGTCGGTCGTCAGCTCCTGCGGCACCAAGCCGATCTTGGCGCGCGCCGCGCGGTAATCGCGCACGATGTCGTGGCCGTCGGCCGTGACCGTCCCTTCGCTGGCCCTCACGAGACCGCAGATGATGCTGATCAGGGTGGTCTTGCCGGCGCCGTTCGGCCCCAGCAGCGCGAAAATCTCACCCGGGCGGATATCGAGGTCGATCTCCTTGAGGGCCTTGTAGCCGGACGCGTAGGTCTTCGACAGGCGGGAGACGGAAATCACAGGGTTCATGCAGGGCTACTGACACAATCGGGGGTGGCGTCGGGGTCACATACCTAAGCGCTTCCGCCGCCGTTGCAAGGTTGCGATGCGGCATGAAACGCAGCTCGACCGGGATAACGAGGCCTGCGCGGTGGCCGACGGCGCGACAGCAGGGCGCGTCGCTGCCGCTGGTCGTGGTCTCTAGGACCGCCTCTAGGCGGGCTGACTGGCCGCCGCAACGCGCTTGTAGGCTGGTCGGTCGGTGATGGCCGTGATGTAGGCATCGAAGACGGGATCGCCCTTGAGGCCGGGCGCATCGAACATGCGCGCCCAGTTGATCTGCGAGCCCACATACACATCCGCTGCCGAAAACATGTCTCCGAGCAGGTAGGGACCCTTCTCGAGCGTGATCTTGAGGGCGTGGATCACATCCTCGTAGCTGCCGTAGCCGACGGCGGATTTCCGCTCGACCGGCGGGCGCTTCAACATGGTATCGAGGAGCGCCGGCTCGAAACACCCGGCCCCGAAAAACAGCCAGCGATAATACGCTCCGCGCCTCGCATCGCCGATCCCCGGCGCGAGGCCGGCCGCCGGAACGATATCCGCCAGATAGGCGATGATGGCCGCCGTCTCGGTCACGACCACGCCGCGATGCACGATGGTCGGCAGCTTCCCCATGGGATTGATGGCGAGAAATTCCGGGGTCTTGTGCTCGCCCTTCTCGAAGCTGATCGGGACGATGCGATACGGCGCGCCGACTTCCTCAAGCATCCAATGAGCCATCTGGGCCCGCGATTGCGGATTATGATAGAAAACGATCTCGTCGGTCATGAATGGAGGCCTCCCTGAACCCGGCGGCGAAGAGCGTCGACGGGTTGAACCTGCGCCCGGTTTGTTGCCGCATGATGACCCTCCCGTTCCCGGGCCGCAAGCGGATGGCGGGAATGACCTGTGCGGCGTCGAGGGGCAGTGAGCCCGGTCGGGGTCAGACCACTTGGCCTGCCGTCCAGCCGGATGACCACGCCCATTGGAAATTGTAGCCGCCCAGCCAGCCGGTCACATCCACGACTTCGCCGACGAAATACAGCCCCGGCACGGCAACCGCCTCCATCGTGCGCGAATCGAGATCGCGCGTATCGACCCCGCCCAGCGTCACTTCGGCGGTGCGGTAGCCTTCAGACCCGGAAGGCTTGAACCGCCACGCCTTCACCGCATCGGCGACCCGCCGCAGGGCCTTGTCGGAGAGATCCGCAAGGTTGCCCCGCGCGCCGTCCTGCTCGGCGATGGCCTGCGCCAGGCGCTTGGGCAAATGCGCGCTGAGCGCAGTGTGCAGCGCCTGCCGGCCGTTCTCGGCCCGGGCGCTGCGCAGCGCCTCGAACAGATCGGTTCCCGGCAGCATGTCGAGGCCGATCTCCTCGCCCTCGCGCCAGAACGACGAGATCTGCAGGATCGCCGGACCGCTGAGGCCCCGATGGGTGAACAGCATCGCTTCCGCAAAGCGCGTCTTGCGGTGGGACACCACCGCATCGACCGCGACTCCCGCGAGCGGCGCGAGGCGTGCCAGCATGGTGGGCTCGAGGGTGAGCGGCACGAGGGCCGGGCGGGTCTCGGTCACGCGCAGGCCGAATTGCGTCGCCAGCTCGTAGCCGAAGCCTGTCGCGCCCATCTTCGGGATCGACTTGCCGCCGCAGGCCACCACGAGCGCGCCGGCCTGCACACGCCCCTCCGACAGGGTGAGGGCAAATCCCGCATCGTTCTTGGCGACGGCGGTGACGCTGGTGGAGAGCCGCAGGCGTGCGCCGGCAGCCTGAAGGTCGTCGACCAGCATCTCGACGATCTGTCGGGACGAGCCGTCGCAGAAGAGCTGCCCCAGGGTCTTCTCATGATAGGCAATGCCCTGCCGCTCGACCCGGGCGACGAAATCCGCCTGGGTGTAGCGGCGCAAGGCCGAGATGCAGAAACCGGGATTGGCCGACAGGAAGTTTCGCGGCGCGGCGTGCAGATTCGTGAAGTTGCACCGGCCGCCCCCCGAGATCCGGATCTTCTCGCCGGGCGCGCGGGCATGGTCGAGCACGAGGACGGAGCGTCCGCGCTTGCCCGCCTCGATCGCGCACATCAAGCCAGCGGCACCTGCGCCGATCACCACCACGTCGAACTGGTCCAAGGAATGCCTTTCGGGACAACACCACGGCCGTTTGGCCCTGCCCCGTCCCGATGGCACGGAATGACGGGGGCATCAACGGGAGGCTTCGGGGATCGTCGACCCGGGAACCTCTCAGCGCAAGTTCGCTTTGCGCTCAGGGTCCCTGGACGCTTGCCCAGATCTCATCCAGCTGGTCGGGGGTCACAATCGTGCCGGAGGCAGCCCGGATCACCGCATGACGGGCGGCCGGAGGCTCGTCGGTTACGGCCCGATGCAGGGCCTCGCGCAGGGTCTGGCAGGCCATGCCGCCCGACCAGTCGATGCGGTCGAGATCGAGTTTTGCACCCTGGACGACGTATGCCAGACGTGCCGGCGATTTCAGATCAGCCTCGGTCAACATGGCGCACCCATCCGTTGAACGGTCTCGAGACAACGGCCTGATCGGATCGACGTTCCGACCGGTTCAGATGATGAAGAAGTCCAGCGCCGTCAGTTTCTGCTTCTGCGCGAACGACACGATGGCCACCGCCTTGCCGGCCCCGGACCCATCCACGTCGTAGAACAGGGTTTTCTTCGTCCCGTCGTAGACGAGGTAGTCATTCTTGTCCTTGGCCTCGCTGCCAATGGTGAAGAATGCCTTGTTGAGTTTGCCGGGCTTCGTGAGCGTGCCGCCGCCCAGCTTCTTGAACACCGCGTTATCGAGATAGACCGAGTCGTCCTTCACGATAAAATCCGCAATCCGGTCGATTGTTGCGGCCGAAGGCTTGGCGTTGAACACGAAAACGTCGCGTCCCGCGCCGCCCGACAGGGCATTCTTGCCGCTCTCGCCCCAGAGCTGATCGTTGCCGGCGCCGCCGCTCAGGCTGTCATTGCCGAGCCCGCCCCGCAGGATGTCGTTGTGGTTGCCGCCATAGAGCTTGTCGTTGCCGGCCTCGCCCCAGAGGGTGTCATTGCCGTCGCCCCCGTCGACCCAGTCGTTGCCAGACAGCGCATGCACGACGTTGTTGCCGATATTGCCCACCAGCTTGTCAGTGCCCGCCGTACCCCGCATCTGGAGCACGAGGGTACCGCCCGTGGACGGCGTGGGGGTGGGCGTCGTTGTCGTCGGGGTCGTTGCCGGCGACCCCGCGAGGAGATCAACCGTCTGGTCGCTGAACCTCGCGTACCGGATATCGGTCAGCACATCCGTGCCGTCCTGGTCGGCGCGCAGATCGCTGATCGTCACCGTGCCGCTGGTGCTCTTGACGATGGTGTAGCTGGCCTTGGCACCGGAAAAGACCGCCTGGTTGTCGCCCGCACCGCCTTGCAGGAGATCGTCGCCGCGTCCGCCGGTCAGCGTGTCGTTGCCGTCGCCGCCGTTGAGCAGATCGTGGCCTGCTCCGCCCCACAGGACGTCATTGCCGCCCGCGCCGTTGAGAACGTCGTTGTGATAGCCGCCGTCGAGCTTGTCGCCTGAAGCCGTGCCGGTGCGGGTCAGCCCGGTCACGTGGGCGGGGCTGGAATAATTGGCCACGATCACCGCGTTGGCGGGCTTGTCCTGCGTGGTGTAATCGTCGGTGTGGATCCCCGCGTCGGTCGGATGCTCAAAGGGGTGGTAGCTCCACAGGAACGCCCCATCGAGCCATTGCCCCCCATAGGTGGTCATGACCTTGAACAGGGCCTCGTAGGCGTCTGTCTGCTCCTGCTGGTCGACCGTCCCGTTGCCGGACCAGACACCCGGGTCCTTGTTGGTCCCGTCGAGGCTGCGATAACCGACCTCGGTGAACAGGATCTTCTTGCCGTATTGCTCGGACAGGGCCTGATAGGTCTCCACGACCGATTTGCCCTGATAGATCGTCTTCACGTAATCGTTGACCGGGGTCTCGGTCCAGGCCTTCACCAACTGGTCGACGGTGGGCGCGTTGGAGGTTGTCAGCGGCACGTAGGCGTCGACGCCGATGAGGTCGACTTTGTCCCAGAAACTGACCGACTTCGCCTCGTCATAGGTGGCCGCATAGGTGATCTGCCCGTCATAGACGCCACGGATCGAGTCGATCAGGTCGACCCACTTGTCCCGATAGGCGGCGCCGCTCATGCTTTTCATTTCGGTGCCGATGCAGAACAGCGGCGCGTGGGTCTCCTGCGCCAGCGCCGCATATTGCAGCATCATGGCCTTGTAGTTGGCGAACCACAGATTGGGGTCGCTCGGCGCGATCTCGGCGCGCCAGGTCCCATCGCCCGATTCCACATGGGGCTTCAGCATGACGTTCATGCCGCGGGAGGTGACGTCCAGCATGGCGGCCTTGGTCTGCGCCAGAGTCTCGCTCTGATTCGCGCGCAGGCCCATCGTATTGCTGGTTTTGTTGTCCATGTAGAAGTTCGGGATGATGGCCACCGAACTCGCCCCGGTGTCGCGAATCTGGTCGAACGCTACGTCAGCCGTGGCCGAACCCCAGTTGCCGCCCCAATAGGATGGCAATGAAATTCCTTCCCAGGTGAAGATCTGTTCGTTGGCCATGGAGAAGCTTCCCTTCAGTTCTCCCTATCGAATCAGGCGGTAGAGGCAATTCTTCATTAGGGATAGGCGCTATCTTCGGAGTTATTATTTAAGAAACTTTATAACATCTGCGACGCCTTCTGGCTACCGGTTTCGGCCCGGTGTGGCCCGGCTCGCTCATCCTGCAAAAAAGGTCGCGCCGGGACCCTGTTCAGAACGCCCGTCTGCCTGTATGAAGCGCGCATGAGCCTGCCCATTGTCGGCGGCACTTGACCGGAACGGCGTATATCGGCGTTAAGCCTCGAGAACGCCCCGACATCAGAAGGAAGAGCCATGTACATCCTTGAAATCGCCGGTAAGGCGATCGCCATCACCAATGCGGACCAGGATCAGGCCCATGAATTGTTCATGAGCGAAGACTTCAAGGACGACCTCAAGTCGTTCTCGAGCGAGGGCAAACCCCTCTGGGATGGCTCGACCCAGCTGACCATTCGCCGCGCCACGGACGATGAGATCGAAGCGTTCGACGAGGCGATGGAAGACGACGAAGAGTTCGACGATGAGGACGACGAGGAAGATGGCATCGACGTGATGTTCCTCGCCCTGATCGACGAGATGGACGACGACACCGACGACGCGTAATTTCGCGCATGACACCCGGAGCTTGCACACAGCTCCTTTGACAAGGAGCGGCTCCGCCGCGCTCATATGCCGTTTCCCAAAACAAATCCCAGCCTCGAACGCGCGCTCAGCGATCGGGGCTACCTCGAACCGACCTCCGTCCAGGCTGCCGTCCTGCAGGCTGACGCCGAGGAACGCGATCTTCTCGTCTCGGCTCAGACCGGCTCGGGCAAGACCGTGGCCTACGGGCTTGCTCTGGCCTCGACCCTTCTGGGCGAAGCCGAACGCTTCGACACCCCACGCGAACCGCTGGCCCTCATCATCGCGCCGACGCGCGAACTGGCCCTGCAGGTCCACCGCGAGCTGATCTGGCTCTATGGCCCTGCGGGTGCGCGCGTCGCGTCCTGCGTCGGCGGCATGGACGTGAGACGCGAGCAGCGCGCGCTCGCCGATGGCTGTCATATCGTGGTCGGAACCCCCGGCCGCTTGCGCGACCATCTGGAGCGTGGCCGTCTCGACACCTCGAAGCTGCGCGCGGTCGTCCTCGACGAGGCCGACGAGATGCTCGACCTCGGTTTTCGCGAAGACCTCGAGTTCATTCTCGACGCCACGCCGTCCGAGCGCCGCACCCTGCTGTTCTCGGCCACCATCCCGCGCAACATCGCGGCGCTCGCCCGCAAGTTCCAGAAGGATGCCCTGCGCATCGACACGCTGGTGTCGAACCAGCCGCACGGGGACATCGAGTATCGGGCGATCCGCATCGCGCCCAACGAAATCGAGCACGCGGTCGTCAATGTCCTGCGCTTTTATGAAATGCGCGCCGCCATGGTGTTCTGCAGCACCCGCGAGGCGGTGCGTCACCTTCAGGCAAGCCTGCTGGAGCGTGGCTTTTCGGCCGTCGCCCTGTCGGGCGAGCTGAGCCAGAGCGAGCGCAACCACGCCCTCCAGTCCCTGCGGGACGGCCGCTCTCGCGTCTGCGTCGCGACCGATGTCGCGGCCCGCGGCATCGACCTGCCGGATCTCGGCCTCGTCATCCATGCCGACCTGCCCAACGATCACGAAACCCTGCTCCACCGTAGCGGCCGCACCGGCCGCGCGGGCCGCAAGGGAATCTGCGTCCTGCTGGTGCCCTATACCCGTCGCCGCAAGGCGGAAGGGCTGGTCGCATCGGCCGGCGTGGACGCCGAATGGGCGGGACCGCCCTCCGCCGAGGAAATCCGCAAGCGCGACCGCGAACGGGTGATGTCCGACCCTGCCTTCACCGAGGAGTCGACAGAAGAAGACGTCGCCATGGGGCGGGCGCTTCTGGCCGAACGCTCGCCGGAAGAAATCGCCACCGCCTTCGCGCGCTTCCACCGGGCGCGCCTGCCGGCTCCGGAGGAGATGGTCGACGTGGCGGTCGATCGCGGCCCGCGTGAGCGGCTCGACAAGCGCGCCCGCGAGGGCGAGCGCGACCACCGCAGCACCCGCGCCGGCCGTGACGAGAGCTTCGGCGGCGGCGAGGACATGGTGTGGTTCCGCATGAATGTGGGACGCCGCAACAACGCCGATCCGCGCTGGCTGTTGCCGATCATCTGCCGGCTCGGCCACGTCACCAAAACCGAGATCGGCACCATCCGGATCTTCGACGGCGAGACGAAATTCGAAATCGTGAAGTCGGCGGCCCCGAAATTCACGACCGCGGTCCGCAAGACCAACGACGAAGAGATCCGCATCGAGCCCGCGGGCTCGCCGGGCGCTGCCCGCGACGACAAGGCGTTTCCGCCCAAGAAGAGCTTCAGCAAGGATCGGCCGAAGAGCACCTTCAAGGAGGGTTCCTTCAAGGACGGCCCGAAGCCTCCCTTTAAGGACAAACCCAAGGGCGATTTCGCCGATCGCCCGAAGCGGGACTTCAAGGACGGCCCGAAGCCCGGCTTCAAGGGTCCGCCGAAAGGCGAGTTTAAGGGAAAGCCCGGTCCCAAGAAGCCTTACGCGGATGCCGGAAAGCCGCGCGGCTTCGAGGGCAAGCGGCCCAAAGCCGATTGAGCGCGAGGCGGCAACGCCTGGGTCTTGAGGGCCGGCACGCAGCGCGGCCGGCCTTGACGAAACACTATTACCTGCGCTTTTGTGCGGGGATGAGGATTCGTCGTGGCGCCTTTGCCTTGGGTCGATCCGTGGCCTTGGCCGCGTTGGCGCTGGGCGTTCTTGCGCCCGCTCAGGCGCAGACGGAGCCGGCCGGCAAACCCATGACTCTGACGGTCAGGCCGTCGGCCTACGAAAATCCGGACGATCCCCGGGTGCGGCAGGAAAAGCTGCTCAAACGCCTCGAGCGGAGCGATTACTGGGTTCGGTCGATCTGCACCCATTGCGGCGATTCCTGGAAGCACCAGGTGTATGCCCCCTTCAATCCGCTGGATGCGCTCAGCGGCGCGAGGAGCCGACCCGATCCTGAGCCGACGCCGCAGGCCGTTGCCCCCCAATCCACCGAGGCGGCGCCCCCCTCGCCGACGACCGACTAGCCGCCTCTCAAGCGAGCGCTGCACGTCGGTACTTTTGAGGCGGGCGTTGGATTTTAGGACAACTTGAGCCGTCGCGGGCAATCCTCTATAGCTGGAGGGGCACGCGGGACGACCCCGTGTTTTCCCGAAAGGCGGTGGGGACGACCCTGCCAGTGACGGAGGTCCTGTCATGGCATGGACTTATCTTGTGCTTGCCGGGTTGTTTGAAATCGGTTGGGCGATCGGCCTGAAATACAGCGACGGCTTTTCCCGCCTGATCCCATCGGTCCTGACCGCCATCAGCATGGTCATCAGCGTCGTTCTCCTCGGTCTCGCGCTGCGCTCCCTGCCTGTCGGCACCGGCTACGCCATCTGGACCGGCATCGGCACGGTGGGAACCGCCATCCTGGGGATCGTCCTTCTCGGCGAGCCCGCAACGGCCCTTCGGCTCGCCTGCATCGGCCTCATCATCGTGGGCATCCTCGGCCTCAAATTCGCAGCCGGCTGACAAGACAGACAAGGGCCAACCTCTCCATGGTCTCCACCCGATGATCCCGCCCCGCCCCATCGCCTCGATCTCCTCCGCCAGCTGGCTGAAGGCGTTCGTGGTGGTGGTGTGCCTGGTGATCGTGTTCCTGGAGGGATGGCGTGACTGGAGCGAGCGCGAGGACGAGCTTGTGCGCACCGAGAGCGCGATGGCGAGCCTCGCACGCTCCCTGGCGCAGCATGCCGACGACACGTTCGAGCTGGCAGACGCCGTCCTGGTGGACCTGGTGGACCGGGCAACGGCCATCGACTGGAGTCCAGCCCGTACGGCGCGGCTGCGCGATTTTCTCGTCGAACGCATCAAGACCCTGCCCCGTCTCAAAACCCTGGCGATTTACGGGCCGGACGGCATGCTGGTGACCAGCTCGCTGGCGGTGGAACCCGGCAACGTGAACGTCCGGCAAAGCGAATTCTTCGACCATCACCGGACGGACAAGGATGCCAAGTGGTTCTTCGGCCCGCTGATCCGCGACCCGCTCGAGGGGTCATGGGTGCTCACCCTGTCACGGCGTTTCGACGAACCGGGCGGCGGCTTTGGCGGCGTCATCGTCGCCAGTATCGAGTCGCGCTACTTCACTGAGTATTACGGAAAATACGACGTCGGCGCGCAGGGGTCCCTGGTGCTCTTCACCGCCAAGGGCACGCTCGTCTCGCGCTACCCGCTCAATGAACAGGTGATTGGCCGCAGCGGGGCCTCCGACCGGCTGTTCACGCAATATCTCCCGGAGGCTTCGTCCGGATCGTACCGGTATGTGTCAGCGGTCGACGGTGTGGAGCGCCTGAGCGGCTATCGGCGGTCGGAGACCTTTCCTGTGGTCGTGCTGGCAGCCTCGTCTGAAGAGGAATCCCTCACGCTTTGGTATCGCGCGTTTGTCTATCGGCTGATCGCCGTGATGGCCTTGGTGGTCACCATCGCGTCGCTGGGGTGGAGCCTCGCCCGGCAGCTGCGACGCCGGGATCGGGCCGAGGCGGAGCTGTCCATTCTGGCGGCGACCGATGGCCTGACGGGGCTCGCCAACCGCCGCACCTTCGACAGTCACCTGGAAAGCGAGTGGCTGCGGGCGGCGCGGGAAGACACCGCCTTGTCGCTGCTGCTGGTGGATATCGACTGCTTCAAGGCCTTCAACGACGCCTATGGCCATCAGGCCGGCGATCACTGCCTGAAATCCATCGCGCAGGTGCTGGCGGAGGGTGTCAGGCGCCCCGGGGATCTCGTGGCCCGCTACGGCGGCGAAGAAATCGCCGTTCTGCTTCCCGTCACCAGCGCCAAGGGTGCGGCCAGGATCGCCGAATTCATCCGCTCGGGTGTGCAGGGCATGGGCCTTCCCCACAAGCACAGCCTGCCGGCCGGTGTCGTCACCATCAGCATCGGGGCCGCCACCCTATTTCCTGCCTCCGAGCCCATCAGCATCGGTCCAAAGGACCTGATCGCCATGGCCGACAAGGCGCTCTACGGCGCCAAACTCGACGGACGCAACCGGGTGGCGGTCTCGAAGGCCGCGTGACGCCCGGCCATCAGAACACGCAGGCGTCGAAGGCCGGCCGCACCGACCCACGCCAGGTGCCGTGATACAACTCAAGCAACCGCTCGGCGGCGGTCTTGCCCGAATCGACGACGGCCTGCGCATAATCCAGGTGATGGGTCTCGTCCCGGCCTGCGCCGTCGCGAAATCCGCGCCGCTCCAGCCCGCCGCGCGACAGCACGAGCGCATCGCGGGCCACTTCCCGCAATGTCCGCCCGCCCACGCGGGCATTCAGGGCGAGGCGCGGAACCTCGGCGCGCACACCGTTGCGATCACCGGCGCTCCAATCTTTGATGATGTCGAAGGCCCCATCGAGGGCCTCCTGATCGTAGAGGAGGCCGGTCCAGAAGGCCGACAGGGCCGTGATATGGTCGATCCCGCCCACATCGGCTCCACGCATTTCCAGATAGCGCTTCAGACGCACCTCGGGGAACACGGTGGAAACGTGGTTTGCCCAGTCGGACTGGGTCGCCCGCTCGCCCGGAAACTGGGCAAGCTTGCCGGCAAACAGATCCCGGAAAGAAGCCCCGGCGACGTCGTGATAGACCGCCCCGCGTTTGATGAAATACATCGGCACATCGAGGACCCAATCCACATACGCCTCGTAGCCGAACCCGTCCTCGAAGGCGAAATCCATCATGCCGGTGCGATGGCGGTCCGTATCGCGCCAGATCTCCGAGCGCATGGACAGGAAGCCGTTGGGCCTGCCGTCGGTGAACGGCGAATTGGCGAAGATCGCCGTCGCCACCGGCTGCAGCGCGAGCGAGACCCGGAGCTTTTTCACCATGTCGGCCTCGGACGCGTAGTCCATGTTCACCTGCACGGTGGCCGTGCGGTACATCATGTCGAGGCCGAGCGTGCCGACCTTCGGCATGTAATTGGTCATGATGCGGTAGCGCGCTTTCGGCATCACCGGCGTTTCTTCGCGCGTCCAAAGCGGGCTCATGCCCAGGGTCAGGAAGCCCAGTCCGAGGGTGTCACCCACCGCCTTGGCGTCCGCTATGTGGCTGACCGTCTCCTCGCGGGTCTCGTGCAAGGTTTCGACCGGCGCGCCTGACAGCTCGAACTGTCCACCCGGTTCAAGGGAAATCGCCCCGCCACCGACCTCGTCGAAAAGGCCGATCGGCCTCCCCTCCTCGAGGATGGGATCCCAGCCGGTGCGCGCCTGGATGCCGTCGAGCAGCGCCCGAATCCCACGCGGCCCCTCATAGGGAACGGGGGTGGCGTCGGCGGTGTAGAACGGGACCTTCTCATGCTCGGTGCCGAGGCGCCAGGCAGCCCGGGGCTTTTCACCCGACGCCACCCAATCCACGAGTTCGGACCGCGCGCCGAGCGGGGTCGCATCGGAAACGTCGCGCGCCATGCATCACCTCATGAAAAAGGCGCGGACGGGTCCGCGCTGAAACAAGTCCGGTGTAGATAGCGGCGCCGGGGTCAAGCTGCAATGAGCGCGTCCGACAAAGCCTCATCAGTGACGAACGGTTCCCTCGCCCACGGTCTCGGACGACAGCCAGTCGACCACATCGGTCAGGGCCTCGCGGCTCGATCGGCCACGCCCGAGAGCCTCCGTATAGAGCGACAGCTGGCGGTCGGCGCTGGTCCCGCGGGCCAGAATCCACCGGCTCAGGTCGAGTTCGCTCTGGCAGCCGAGTTCCTTTGCGTCGTCCGCCACAAGCGCCAGCGTGTCTTCGAGGTTCTGGCGGACCGGCAAGGCGCTGCGGGTCGCCTCGTCGACGAAGCTCCCGTGGATGCCGTAGCGTTGGGCGCGCCATCCGTTTTCCTCGTTGATGGCGCGGGAGGCGCCCGTCTGCCCTGCATTCAACGCAGGGTCCCGCACCAGCCGGCGCACCAGGCACCGATACAGCGCCGCGATGGCAAGGGTGTCGTCGACGCGGGTGCAACTGTCGGCCACCCGCAATTCGAGCGTTGGATGCTTCAGGGACGGACGGATGATCCACCAGACGTAGCTGGAATTCTCGATCGCGCGCGCGGCCATCAACGTGTCGATATAGCGCTGGTAATCGGCCGCATCGTCGAACAATTCGGGGAAGCCCGTGCGGGGCAACTCGCGATAGGCAGCAAGCCGGTAGCCGAGAAGCCCGGTTCGCTGCGCCTGCCAGAAGGGAGAGGATGTCGAGAGCGCGAGAAGAAGCGGCAGATAGGGCTGCATGCGGTTCATGATGTCGACCCGCGCCGCGAGGTCCGGCACTTCCACGTGAACGTGCATGCCGCACACGATGGTGCGGGCTCCGACCATCTGGAGGTCGTGCATGACCTTGCCATAGCGCGGCTGCGCCGTGGCGCGCACGCGCGTCCACATCGCCAGGGGATGCGTGCCTGACGCCATGATGGCGAGATTGTTCTCGCGCGCGATTGACCCCACGGCCGTGCGGAGATTGACCAGTTGCCGGCGCGCATCCGCAAAATCGGTCGTGGGGGTCGAGGCGATCTCGACCTGCGGTTCCAGCATCTCCGGCTGAATGTCTCCTGACAGATGTTCGCGACAACCTCTGAAGAACTCCCTAATCCTTCCCTTGGCGATATCACGTTTAACGGCATCGTTGATGAAGTATTCTTCTTCAATTCCGAACTTGTAATCTTCGTTCATCAAAGACGTTCCCTGTGATTATTTTCTGCGGGTTAGTATCCGCTTTTGATTCGATTATCCATCAACGCGCCCAACCTGCCTCTAAAGGCGGCGAGAATGCGGCAATGCCTTTCTAGCCCGCCAAGGTCATGAGGCGGTGCGATCGTGTAAGGTGAGTGAGCGGCGGCGAAGACCCATGGAGGGCACTATGTCCAGTCGCCGAGCACTGCCTGGACCAGGGCGAGCGCTGCGACGGCGGCCGTGTCAGCGCGGAGGATGCGCGGTCCAAGGGACACGCGAACACATCTCTCGTGGGCGGCAGCAAGGGCTCTCTCCTCGGCGGTGAAGCCTCCTTCGGGGCCGACAACAACGACGCATCGCAGAGCGCGGTTCCCGCTTTCCGGGGCGGCGGTGGCGAGGGCCGCGATCGGACTCGAGAGGGGGGCGTCCTCGTCGCAGAACACAAGCGCGCGATCACCTTCCACCCCCTGCATGAAGGCAGCGAAATCAATCTCCGGCCGGATCTCCGGGAGGGTGAGAATGCCGCATTGCTCGGCGGCCTCGATACCATTGGCGTGCATCCTGTCCAAATTGACTCTTGTACTCTGGGTGCGCCGCGTCCGGATCGGCTGGAGGATGCCTGCCCCCATCTCGACGGCCTTCTGGACCATGTAGTCGAGGCGGGCATGTTTGAGGGGCGCGAAGGCGTAGATGAGATCCGGCCGGGGGGTCTGCGCGCGCGTCTGCTGGACGCAGACGAGATCGGCCGCCTTTCGGCCCTCCACGGCGATCTCCACCCGCCACTCACCGTCCTGCCCGTTGAAGACCAGGACTGCGTCACCCCCCTTCAGGCGCAGCACGTTCAACAGGTAATTGGCCTGGGCGCGATCAAGGCCGATCCGGTGACCCGCGATCAAGGGCGAATCGACGAACAGGCGCGGCGCGTTGAAGTCGTGTGAAGCCATGGGACCCCCGTGTGGAACGGCCGCAGACCTATCACAACTCGGCGATCTGCACAGGCGACCGGCGCCTCCGCCGGCCGGTCACCCGCGCGCTCGCCTGCTTTTCGCCACACCGACCCGCCAAGGCTCCGCGACCTTGAATGCAGGGCGAAACGGTCAATCGCCCCTTGGCCTCACGCCCCCGATTCTGTTAACAGAGCCATTGCGCACGAGACGTCGCGCGCATCTTACTGAGGATCTTGCCGATGATGCACATCCGTTCGTCGATCGCAGCCGCCCTCGTGGCTGCCGGTGTTCTTGTGGCTGCGCCCGCTTTCGCCCAGTCCAGCGATTGCCAGGAGGCCCAGAAATTCCTTGGCGAGCGCCAGAGCCTGATCCAGCAGATCAACAAGCTCGGCGGCGGCGGCAAGAAGAAGACGGTCGACCCCCGCGCGGCCTGCGGAATCTTCACCAAGCTGGTCAATAACGGCTCTGCCGGCGTGAAATGGATCGCCGCCAACAAGGATTGGTGCCAGGTGCCGGACCAGTTTGCCACCAACTTTTCCGATGACCACAAGCGGGCTGTCGAGATGAAGGGCAAGGCTTGCGATGCGGCAGCCAAGATGGCCCAGATGGAAAAGCAGGCGCGGGAAGGTGCGAAGAGCGGCGGCGGCGGCGGCGGCGGATTGCTGGGCGGCGGCGGCCTGACCGGAACCTACTCGATGCCCAAGGGCGCGCTCTAGAGACGGCGCGGCCGTGAAGCCGACAGGCGCTGCGGCGCTCCCGGATGCGGTGCGGGGCCACTGGGCCGACCGGATCGCGCCGCCGAGCCTGAGACCCTATCTGCGACTGGCCCGCATCGAGCGGCCGATCGGCTGGTGGCTGCTGCTCCTGCCGTGCTGGTGGTCGGCGGCTCTGGCTGCTATCGCCGCAGGCTTACCGTGGCCCGATCCGCTCCACTGTCTGCTCTTCCTTATCGGTGCCGTCGCCATGCGTGGCGCGGGCTGCACTTACAACGACATCGTCGACCGGGACCTCGACACGAAAGTCGAACGCACCCGTCAGCGGCCGCTTCCGTCGGGGCAGGTGCGCCTCAGGGGCGCGGTCGCCTTTCTGGTCGCGCTCGCTCTGATTGGCCTCACGGTCCTGTTGCAGTTCAACCCCTTCGCCATCGGCACCGGGCTCGCATCGCTCGGCATCATTGCGCTCTACCCCTTCATGAAGCGCTTCTTCTGGATGCCGCAGATCGTGCTGGGGTTCGCCTTCGCCTGGGGCGCCCTCATGGGCTGGGCCGCTGCCTTCGGCAGCCTCAGCCTCGCGCCTGTGCTTCTCTATGCGGGCAGCATCGCCTGGGTGGTTGGGTACGATACGATCTACGCCCTACAGGATATCGAGGATGACGAAGTGGTGGGAATCCACTCCTCGGCCCGTTTCTTCGGTGCGAATGTGAGGCTGGGGGTTGGCATCTGCTACGCCCTGACCGCGCTCTTCCTCGGTGGCGCACTCTCTGTGGCGGGCTCGCGATGGGTGGGCTTTGCCGGCCTCGTCGTCTTCGTGCTGCACCTGGCGCGACAGGTGGCGCGGATCGACCGCAACGACGGCGAGGGTGCCCTTCGCCTGTTCCGGTCCAATCGCGATGCAGGGCTCATGCTGTTTGCCGCCCTTGTGCTCGACAGTGCAATCCGGTTTTTCCCCGGCTAGAGGCGTGTTGCCTAACCGCCCTGCCCCTCGCGCGGGTCGAAGGCCGGCACAGGGCCGCGTCCGATCTTGCGGCTGGCGAGAAAGCGGGGACGGCGCCCTCCAACGATACCCTTACGATAAGCCGGCTCGGCTGGGCCGACCCGCACAGGCCCGATCTGCGGCATCAGCGTCAGCGTCGCCCCATTTGCAAGCCTGACCATCAGGGGAAGGCCTGTCTTGTCCCCGAGGCTGCGCCACTCCGCCACCACGTCCTCCTCCGCGTAGGGCCCGAGACTCATCAGCGCACGGGCGCCGTTCACGAGAACGAGGTGGAAGCCGGGACCTTGCGGATCGACCTGCATCGCGAGGCCGGTCGCCGCCCGTCCATAGGGGCCGACCACCCGCGGAGCGGCTCGCCGCGCGTCGAGGATGCGGACCAGTGCGGAAGGCGAGGCAGTCTGTGTCATGGTGGGCGCCTTAAGGAGAGGAGGCCGGTGTCGATCCGACCCATTCCGGCCGAGCCCAAAATGTCGCATGCAAGTCTCGGGAAGACCTTAAGAGCTTCGGTTAAGGGTTTGTTGCTTCGATGTTTTCGTGGAGGATGCTCAACAGAACCTTAGCCGGGTGAACCTGACCGCCCCCAAAACCGCCCGCGTTATGGTATTCCGACGCGACCGAACCCATCTTGGAAGTCCATGCTCGCAACCGTCCCGCCTCTTGCCCCGACCTTGATCCATGCCGTTCGCGAGGCCGCCCGAGAGGCCGGCGCCATGGCGGCCGCATTCTTTCGCCCCGGCGCAGACACGGCCGCCCGGGTGTGGATGAAGGCCGGCTCCTCGCCGGTCACCGAGGCCGACATCGCCGTCGACACCTTCCTGAAATCCCACCTGTCGGGCCTTCTGCCCGAGGCGGCTTGGCTCTCGGAAGAGACCGCCGATGATCCTGCGCGCCTTCGGCATTCTTCTGTTTGGATCGTCGACCCGATCGACGGAACCCGCGCCTTCGCGGGCGGCCATCCCGACTGGTCCGTCTCCATCGCTCTTGTGCATGAAGGGCGACCCATCCTTGGCGTCGTTCATGCGCCCGTGCATGACCGCCTGTACGAGGCGACGTCGGGCGGCGGTGCGTTCTGTAACGGCCAGCCCATGGGGCTGTTGCCCGCCACACCCCCGCTGCGCGTCGCCGGCCCCCGTCCCCTGGTGGAGCGGTTTGAGCGTCGCTGGGGCGCTGCCGACCACCTCCCCAAGGTCCCGTCTCTCGCCTTGCGGCTGGTCCGCGTCGCCGAAGGATCAATCGATCTTGGGCTGGTTTCGGCGAATGCCGCCGACTGGGATGTGGCGGCAGCCGATCTCATCCTGCACGAAACCGGGGCGATCCTGTCGGATTTCGCCGGGCAGCCCTTGGCCTACAACCGTCCTGCCCCGCACCATGGCGAAATGCTTGCCGCTGGGGCATGGTTGCATCCGCGCGCTATTGAGGCCATGAGAGCTTAGAATTCTGGTCCCGGACCGCGATCGATTTGACACCCTATCCATTGAGACCTGATGCCATGACCGACACTGCAGGCAAGCAACTCCTTCACCTCGTCTTCGGCGGGGAACTCGAGAACCTCGACTCCTACGATTTCAAGGATTTGTCGAAGCTCGACATCGTCGGGATCTTCCCGAACTACGCCAGCGCTTCGGCGGCCTGGAAGGCCAAGTCGCAGGCGACGGTCGACAACGCCCAGATGCGGTATTTCGTGGTGCACCTGCACCGCCTGCTCGAGCCGCATCAGGGCTGAGCGCCAAGCACCCATGGGTCTCCTCAAGCGCATCACACGGTCGCGGGTCGTCCAGGAGAGCCTTGGTCTTTGCGTGGCTGGCTATCTGAGGCTCGTGCACCGCACCAACCGCCTCGTGATGGAGCCGCCGGACGCCTATGACCGGATCGGCCCGATGATGCCGGTCATCGCCGCCATGTGGCACGGCCAGCATTTCATGATTCATTTCGCCAAGCGGCCGCAGGACCCTGCGGCCAGCCTCGTGTCGCGCTCCGGCGACGGCGAGTTCAACGCCATCGCGTTGCGGCACCTGGGCATCCGGGCGATCCGCGGCTCCGGCGCACGGGGACGCGACATCCGGAAGAAGGGCGGGGCCGCGGCCATGCGTGGCATGCTGCGCGCGCTCTCCGGTGGCGAGATGGTGGTCATGACGGCCGATATCCCGAAAATCGCGCGGGTCTGCGGCGCTGGAATCGTGACGCTTGGGCAACTTTCAGGCCGGCCCATCGTCCCGGTCGCCGTGGTGACGAGCCGCCGCATCGATTTCAAGAGCTGGGATCGCGCCAGCATCGGCCTGCCCTTCGGACGCGGCGCCATCGTTTTGGGCGAGCCTATCGCGGTGCCGCGCGATGCCGACACTGACACCCTCGAAACACTGCGCGTGCGGGTCGAGCGGGAGCTCGACCGCGTTCACGCCCGCGCCTATGCCCTGGTCGGCGCAACGGATCCCGGCGCGCACCTTGCCGCGTCCGGCGAGGCGGACCATCTGGCCGGAAGTGCGCGGCCATGAGCCTGCCGTTTCTGATCAAATCCTACCGGACCGCCACGACCATTCTCGAACCGGCCGTCCTCGCCCTGCTCTACTGGCGCCAGCGCCAGGGACGCGAGGACCGGACGCGCCTGGGGGAACGGCGGGGGCATCCGAGCCGGACGAGGCCTGCGGGCCATCTGGTCTGGGTGCACGGCGCGAGCATCGGCGAAACGCTCTCCCTGCTGCCGGTGGTGGAGCGGCTGACCCAACGGGGTCTCGGCGTGCTCGTCACATCCGGCACCCGCACCTCGGCTGCTCTCATCGCACGGCGGCTGCCGCCGGGCGCCACACATCAGTTCGTTCCCGTCGACGTGCCGCGCTACCTGCGCCGGTTTCTCGATCACTGGCAGCCGGACCTTGCCCTCGTGGCCGAGTCGGAGATCTGGCCCAACACCATTTTGGCCCTGGATCAGCGCAGCATTCCCCTCGTGCTCGTGAATGCCCGCATGTCCGATCGCTCGTATCAGCGCTGGCTCAAGGTGCCGCACATCATCGGCAGTCTGCTCGACCGGTTCGCGATCTGCCTCGCGCAGACTCACGACGACGCCGACCGGCTGTCGGCTCTCGGCGCGCCCCGGGTGCTGGTGACCGGGAACCTGAAGTTCGACTCGCCACCGCCGCCGGCGGATCCGAGGCTCGTGGCCCATCTATCGGGGCTGGTTGCCGGCCGGCCGGTCTGGTTTGCTGCCAGCACTCATCCGGGCGAGGAAAGCGCCATCCTCACGGTCCATCGGGCGCTTGCCCAGCGCCACCCGCACCTGCTCACCATCATCGCGCCCCGGCATCCGCACCGCGGCCCGGAAATCGCAGCCCTTGCGGATCGAGCCGGCTTGCGGGCCGGACGACGGTCCGAAGGCGTTCCGCCCGACCGGGCGATCGATGTCTATATCGCCGATACGGTGGGCGAGATGGGCCTCTTCTATCGGCTGTCTCCCATCGTCATCATGGGGGGATCGCTTGTGGCCCATGGCGGGCAGAATCCCATCGAACCGGCAAAGCTCGGCGCCGCGATCCTGCACGGCCCGCATGTCCACAATTTCGAGGACATCTATGCCAGCATCCGCGCAGCGCGCGGCGCGATCATGGTCGAGAACAGCGCGGAGCTAGCCCGAAATGTCAGCGAGTTGCTCGCCAACCCTGCGGTCACGCGGGACATGGCCCGGGCAGCGGCCGATGCGGTCCAGGCCCTCGGCGGGGCGGTCGAGCGGACCATGCAGTCCATCGAGCCCTTCATCGTGCAGGCCAAGCTCGGAGCGCGCCGCTGATGCGCGCGCCGGCCTTCTGGTGGCGCACCGGCTCCTCCCTGCAAAGCCTTCTCCTCTACCCGTCGAGCCTGATCTATGGCGCCGTAGCGGGAGGACGGATGCGACGGCCCGGACTGGAAGCGCCCCGCCCCGTGATCTGCATCGGCAATTTCACCGCAGGGGGCGCGGGCAAGACGCCGACCGCCATGGCGGTCGCGGCCATCCTGTCCTCGGCGGGCGAGACCCCGGCGTTTCTGTCTCGCGGCTATGGCGGGCGGGAGCGCGGGCCGATCCTCGTCTCGCCGGCGCTGACCGCGCGGGATGTGGGCGACGAGCCTGCGCTCTTGGCCCGGTTCGCTCCGACCGTCGTGTCGCGCGACCGGCCGGCAGGCGCGGCGCTTGCCGCTCAGACGGGCGCCAGCGTCATCATCATGGATGACGGCCTGCAGAACCCGTCTCTCATCAAGGATTGCGCCATCGCGGTCGTGGATGGCGCGACCGGGATCGGCAATGGCCTGACCTTGCCGGCCGGACCCCTGCGTGCTCCGATGGCTGCGCAATGGGCCGCCATCGACGCGGTGCTTGTGATTGGCGAAGGGGAAGCCGGGGCGCGTGTGGCGCGCACCGCCGCGAACTTCGGAAAGGCCGTCTTTTCGGGCCGGCTCGTGCCGGATGCGCGGGATCTGACCGCCCTGGCGGACCAACCAGTCCTGGCGTTCTCGGGAATCGGGCGGCCGGAGAAATTCTTCACCACCCTGCGGGAGGCGGGGATCGTCATTGGCGAGACGCGCAGTTTCCCGGATCACCATGACTTTACGGCAGCGGACATCGCGGCTCTGCGCCACCTCGCCGAAAGCCGGGGCCTCACCCCAGTCACAACCGAGAAGGATCTCGTTCGCCTCGAAGGCGACTGGCAGGGGCCGGCATGGAAGGCGCTTTCGGCGCTGGGCGTGAGCCTCGTCATCGAGAATGAAAGCGCGTTTCGGGCGCTCCTGCTGGCCCGGATCGCCGAAAGACCGGCCCGCGCGACAGCATGAGCCGTCAGGTTTTGACGGGGGCTTGCCCCGTGACGCGGGCCATGACCGCCTCGGGCGTTGCGTAGGCTTCCTGCAAAGCCACGCTCCAGTATTTCAGATCGTCGAGCGCAATGGCCTCGCCCGTCACGGCGCAGCGCACGAACGTCCCCGGCTTGAGGATGCGCAGATCCGCGTCGAGATATTGGATCAGCGCCTCGCCACTGCTGCGTTCGATCTTGTTCATGGTCTCGGCATCGCTGCTGTTTCAAACATCCCACTTCCTTTCATATGGAAGCGGCCGCCTCAAGTTTTAATCCCCTGTCAGAACAGGGCGCCCTGTGCGGCAGGCGGGGTGCGGGTCTTGGCCCCGCCTTTTGGCTTTGTGCCCCGCCCCCCGGTCGCCTCGGCCGTCCCGTCGACGAATTCCAGAACCAGCGCCTGCCCGTCCGTGACGGCGGAGGCCTGACGCAGCATGCGTCCGTCGGCGTCGCGGACGATGGCAAAGCCCCGTGCGAGCACGGATTTGTAGTTGAGGCTGTCAAAGAGTTGCGCCGATGACCCATAGCGCGTCCGCTTGCGCGCCAATTGGCCCGACAGCGCGGGGACCAGCCGCTCGGTCAGGCGCAGAACGGTCTCGCGCTGCTGGGCAATGCGGCCGATCTCAGCCCGCACCACGACAGCCCGTCCGGCGGCAAGGCGCGTGGCGAGTTCGGCAAGCCGCCCTGTCCGATGGTCGATCAACCGTCCCACCGCATCCTGCGGCCGCGTGCCGATTCCATCGAGCCTCGCGCGCAGGCCGGCAAGCCGGGCCGCCGGCGAGAACGCCGCAAGCCGCCCGGACACGTCGCGCAACCGGATCTCGTGATCGCGCGCATTCCGAGCGAGCGCCGGCGCGAGTTTGGTCGCTGCCAGATCGAGCTTCTGCCGCTTGGCGGCAAACAGCGCATCGGGACCCGGCAGGCCACGGGCGACGGACCGCAGATCGGTTTTCCGGCGATCGAGCATGCGCAGCACGGATTCCGCGTGGCGTCGCGCCAGATCGTTGACGCCGGCCAACAGGTCGACCCGCACGGGCACCACCATCTCGGCCGCCCCCGTGGGAGTCGGCGCGCGGCGGTCGGCCGCGTGGTCGATCAGCGTCCAGTCAGTTTCGTGCCCGACGGCGGCGACCAGCGGAATCGCGCTCTCGGCAGCCGCGCGGACGACGATTTCCTCGTTGAATCCCCACAGGTCCTCGATCGAGCCGCCGCCGCGGGCGACGATGAGCACATCGGGGCGCGGGATGGCCCCGTCCGCCGAGAGGGCGTTGAAGCCGCGAATGGCGGCCGTGACCTCGGCCGCACTCGTCTCGCCCTGCACGCGCACTGGCCAGACCAGCACATGGACCGGAAAGCGATCCTCGAGCCGATGCAGAATATCGCGGATGACCGCTCCGGTGGGCGAGGTCACCACCCCGATCACGCGCGGCAGATAGGGCAGCGGCCGCTTGCGGGCGGTCTCGAACAGACCCTCGGCGGTGAGCTTGCGGCGGCGCTCTTCCAGCAGCGCCATCAGCGCGCCGATGCCGGCGGGCTCGAGCGAATCGACGACGATCTGGTAGGTCGATTTGCCCGGGAACGTCGTGATCCGCCCGGTGGCGATGACCTCGAGCCCCTCCTCCGGCTTGATCCGCAGGCGCCCATAGGTGCCCTTCCAGATCACCGCATCGAGGCGCGCGTTCTGGTCCTTGAGGCTGAAATAGGCATGGCCGGAGGAATGCTGTCCCCTGAAGCCTGAGATTTCGCCACGGACCCGCACATGGCCGAACGAATCCTCAAGGGTGCGTTTGAGCGCGCCGGCGAGATCGGAAACCGACCATTCAGACGCGTTGGAGGGAGGCGAGTCAGCGATCATGCGGCGAAACTATCCGCACCTGCGACGATCTGCAAAGGCGGCGGATGAGGCAAAAGCGCAGATCGGGTGTTGTGTACGTTACGTTATGACGTTAGTGAGGTGTCATCGCACAGGAGCGGGACAGCGTCATGACGGCTTATGATCTCACGAATTCGATCGCCAAGCATCTCACGGCTGAGCATGCTGTCGCGTTGGTGACTGGTGACACGGTTCTGGTGCACGCCAACGTCACGATCCTGGCTGATGGTTCGGACGCAAACGGGATCAATGCGTCAGGAACCGGCAACAGTCTCACGATCGACGGAACAGTCACAGGCGGTGGCCTGCGGGGAAAGGGCATCGTGCTGATCGGCGACAGCACGCTCACGGTCAGTGCCACCGGTTCGGTCAGCGGCACCATCGGTCTCGACCTCACCGGCAAGAACACCGTTTCCAACGCCGGAACGATCAGCGGCACCGGGGGCTCTGCCATCGCAGCGGCCGGAAACAGCGCTTCCGATATCCTCACCCTCGACAATACCAGCAAGATCATCGGCAGCATCACGAATGTGGGCGGGGTGAGCCACATCACCAACAAGGGATCGATCACAGGCTATCTGAGCCTCGGCAACCTCGACGACATCTACCACGGCGAAAGCGGCACGATCGGCGGCACGATTCATCTGGGATCCGGCAATGACGAGGCTTATGGCGGCGCTGGCGCCGAGACCATCGACGGCGGGCTGGGCAACGACACCCTCATGGGCGGCGGCAGCGCCGATCGCCTCGATGCGGGAGCCGGCCATAACCTGATCGACGGCGGCGACGGCAATGACTTCATCACCAAGGCGACCATCAGCGATGGCGACACCATCACGGGCGGCGCGGGTTTCGACACGCTGGTCTTTTCAGGCCTCGTGGGCGCCACCCTCGATCTCTCGATCACGACCGCCCAGGCGACAGGCTACGGCAGCGACACGGTGACCGGGATCGAGAATGTGACGGGCTCGAGCCTCGCGGACATCATCACCGGAAATGCGCTGGACAACGTCCTGAACGGCAATGCCGGTGCGGACATGCTACGCGGCGAGGACGGGAACGATTCCCTCAGCGGTGGCGACGACGCCGACAACCTCGCGGGCGGCATCGGCAACGACCGCCTCGATGGCGGAAACGGGACCGACGTTCTGGTCGGCGACGATGGCAACGACACGCTCTATGGCGGCGCGCAGTCCGACACCCTGTCGGGCGGCGGTGAAAACGATTTTCTCGACGGAAGCTCCGGCGCCGATGCCATGCAGGGGGATGCGGGCAACGACACCCTCCTCGGAGGAGCCGATGCGGACAATCTTGTGGGTGGCTCCGGCAATGACATCATCGACGGAGGAACCGGCGCGGATGCCCTCCGCGGTGAGGCTGACAGCGACACCCTCACGGGGGGCGCCGACAATGACAGCCTCTGGGGCGGCGACGGCCATGACAGGCTCGACGGCGGCATTGGCAGTGACCTGCTGTTCGGCGATGCCGGCGACGACACCCTGGCCGGCAGCGACGGCAATGATGTGCTCCATGGCGGCATGGGGAAGGATCAACTCGACGGGGGAACCGGCAGCAACCTCCTCTTCGGCGAGGCCGGAAACGATCAGCTCATCGGTGGCTTGAACAACGACACACTCTCGGGCGGCGCAGGCCAGGACTATCTGGTCGGCGGAAAAGGCAAGGACATCTTCGTCTTCGACACCAAACCGAACCTGCGCACCAACCTCGACACCATTGGCGATTTCAACGTGCGGGACGACAGCATCTATCTCGACAATGCCGTGTTCAAGGCCCTGGGCCGAAAAGGCACCCCCGCGAAGCCCGCAGCCCTCGACAAGAAGATGTTCTCGCCGACGATGAAGGTGGACTCCAAGCTCGACCACATCCTCTACGACAAGAAGACCGGCGTCCTGTATCTCGACGATGATGGCAACGGCCGGCACGCGGCGGTCCCGATCGCGTTCCTGCCGAAGAACCTGAAGCTGACCTGGCACGATTTCTTCGTCATCTAGCACCACGCGCCGAAGGCTGCCGCGCGAAGCGTTTGCGCGAAGCCTTCAGACGATCTAATGCGTCCTCTCGAACGCGCAGGGGATCTCGCATGGACATTCTTCTCATCGGTGCCGGTGGCCGCGAACACGCGCTTGCCTGGAGCCTGTCGGCGAGCCCGCTCTGCGACCGCCTGTTCGTCGCACCCGGCAATCCCGGCACCGAGCAGCATGGCACCAATGTGGTGCTCGACATTGCGGACGCGCAGGCTGTCATCGCGTTCTGCCGGACGATGGGAATCGCTTTCGTGGTCATCGGTCCCGAGGGCCCGCTGGTGGCGGGACTTGTGGACGATCTCAAACAGGCCGGGATCAAGGCCTTCGGTCCGAGCAAGGCGGCAGCGCAGCTCGAAGGATCAAAGGCCTTCACCAAGGATCTCTGCGCCGAGTTCAACATCCCGACCGCTGCCTATCGGCGGTTTACTGACGCGCAGGCGGCGAAAGCCTACATTGCGAACCACGGCGCGCCCATCGTGGTGAAAGCGGATGGCCTGGCGGCCGGCAAGGGCGTCGTTGTCGCCAGCACCATCGAAGAAGCCCAGGAGGCCGTCGACATGATGTTCGGCGGCGGCTTCGGCGAGGCTGGCGCGGAAGTGGTGGTCGAGGCTTTTCTCGAGGGCGAGGAGGCGAGTTTCTTCGCCCTCTGCGACGGCACGACGGCTTTGCCGTTCGGCACCGCGCAAGATCACAAGCGGGTGGGCGACGGCGACGAGGGTCCCAATACCGGCGGCATGGGCGCCTATTCGCCGGCGGCCGTGCTGACGCCCGAGTTGCAGGCGCGCGTGATGCGCGAGATCATCGAGCCGACGCTCGCCGGCATGCGCCAGCGCGGCACGCCCTATACGGGAATTCTCTATGCCGGGCTGATGCTGACCGAGTCCGGCCCCCAGCTGATCGAATACAATGCCCGCTTCGGCGATCCGGAAACGCAGGTCTTGCTGCCGCGCCTGTCTTCGGACCTTTTGACGGCACTTCTCGCGGCCGTCGACGGCGCGCTCGACACCGTATCGCTCCGTTTCACGGACCGCGCGGCGCTGACGGTCGTGATGGCAGCGCGCGGATATCCCGGCACGGTCGAGAAGGACACAGCCATTCATGGGGTGGCTGACGCGGAAGCGCTGCCCGATGTGCTCGTCTTTCATGCCGGCACCCGGCAGGATGGCGATCGGTTGCTGGCCAATGGCGGCCGCGTGCTCAATATCACGGCAATGGGCCGGACGATCACCGAGGCCCAGCATCGTGCCTACGAGGCCGTCGGCCGCATCGACTGGCCCGAAGGGTTCTGCCGCGGCGATATCGGCTGGCGGGCCATCCAGCGGGAACGCACCTGACGGGCAAACCGTCTTGTCCGACGACGCCGCCATTCTGGAGCACACCATGAGCGACGACCTTTTCCCGGGCTTTGACTCCCACTGGATCGACGCCGAAGCGGGCCGGATTTTCGCACGCTCCAAGGGCGAGGGACCGCCGCTGGTGCTGCTGCACGGTTTTCCGCAGACCCATGTGATGTGGCACCGCATCGCTCCCGCCCTGGCCGAAACCCACCGCGTGGTGCTGATGGATCTGCGCGGGTATGGCTGGTCCACCGCCCCCAAGGGCAACGCGGACCACGAGACCTATTCCAAAGGCGCCATGGGCCGCGATGTGGTGAGCGTCATGGAAGCCCTCGGTGCCGTTCGCTTTGCGGTGGTCGGCCACGACCGGGGCGCGCGCGTCGGCTACCGTCTCGCGCTTGACCATCCCGGCCGCGTCGAGCGCCTGGCGCTGCTCGACATTCTGCCGACCTCCTATGTCTGGGCGCAGATGAAAGCCGGCAAGGTGCCGGCCGCCCACTGGGCTTTTCTGTCCCGCCCCGAACCGGCGCCAAAAGACGAGATCGGACGCGATCCCATCGCCTATTTCGAGGGCCTGATGAAAGCCTGGTCGGGGACCGGCGATCTCAGCGCCTTCGACCCGCGCGCCATGGCGGCCTATCGACAGGGTTTCAACGAGCCGTCGCGGATTCACGCCTTCTGCGAGGATTATCGGGCCGGTGCGAGCCGTGACATCGAGGCCGACGAGGCGGATCGCGCGGCGGGCCGCACGATTGCCTGCCCGACGCTGCTGCTCTCGAGCGACTTCTACCTGGTGCGCGGCACCAGCGGTGAGACGACACCCCCCCTCGCTGTGTGGCGCGACAGCTTCGCACCCGCAGCCACCGGCCAGGGCATTGCATCCGGTCATTTCGTTGCCGAGGAAGCACCAGACGCAACATTGGCGGCGCTGACCGCGTTCCTGTCGACTTAGCGCCTCTGCGCAAAGAACTCCCGCAACAGGTCGGCGGCTTCGCTCTGGCGGATGCCGCCATAAACCTCGGGGGCGTGATGGCAGGTCGGTTGGGCGAAAAACCGCACGCCGTTCTCGACCGCCCCGCCCTTTGGATCGGCGGCGGCAAAATAGACCCGCCGGATCCGCGCAAACGAGATCGCCGCCGCGCACATGGTGCAGGGCTCCAGCGTCACGTAGAGATCGCACCCGGTGAGGCGCTCGTCGGCCAGGGCCTCGCAGGCGAAGCGGATCGCCAGCATCTCGGCATGGGCGGAGGGGTCGCGCATTTCGCGCGGGCGGTTGCCCGCCGCAGCGATCACGCGACCGTCCTTGACGATGGCCGCGCCGACCGGCACCTCCCCGCGAGCGAAGGCCGCGCGTGCCTCAAGAAAGGCCACGCTCATCGGATCGTCGGCGGGGCTCTCGGAGCTGTCCATCGTACTCGCTTCTCCTGCGCTCCTCTGCTATCAGGCTGGCATGACCGACAGCAATGACGATGGCAAGAAAGGCCGTCCGCGAGGACGCCCTGGCCAACCCGGATCACCCGGCGACAAACCGTACCGCAAACCCCGCGAGGGCAGCGCCCGCCCGTTCCGGGCAGCAGGCTCCGACAGCGAGCGCCCGCGGCGTGAGACCGGCGACAAGCCGTTCCGCGCCCGCCCGACGAGCCACCGCCCCGAGACCGCTCGGGATTCCGGTGACAATCCCTTCAACAGCCCCGAGGCCGACGCCAAGCCGTGGGCGCCCCGCGAAGGCGGCGAGCGCTTCGCGCGGCCCCGCGGCGAGACCGGCGACAAGCCGTTCCGCCCGAAGCGTCCCGAGGGCGACCGCGCCTTCAAGCCGCGCGGCGATTTCAAGCCCCGGTCCGAGGGCACCAGCCGTCCCATGCGGCCGCGCCCGGAGACCGGCGATGCGCCGTTCCGCCCCCGCCGCGAGGAGAGCGACCGGCCGGCACGCGGCCGTGATTCCGCGAGCCGCACGCCCCGCGCCGCGCCGCGCGCCGCCGAGGCTCCCCGCTCCGCCCGCGAGGTGCAACTCGCAGCCCAGGCGATGGAGCCGGTCGAGGACCGGATCGCCAAGGTGATCGCCCGCGCGGGCATCGCTTCGCGCCGGGACGTGGAGGCGATGATCGCCGAAGGCCGCGTCACCCTCAACGGCAAGGTGCTCGAGTCGCCCGCCATCAATGTGACGCCCGCCGACCTGATCACCGTGGATGGCGAGCCGCTTCCGGTGAAGGAGCGCACCCGCCTGTGGCTCTACCACAAGCCGCGCGGTCTCGTGACGACCGCCCGCGATCCCGAAGGCCGCGCGACGGTGTTCGACAACCTGCCCGAGGATCTGCCGCGCGTGGTGGCGATCGGCCGGCTCGACATCAACACGGAAGGCCTGCTGCTGCTCACCAATGACGGCGGGCTGGCGCGCGTGATTGCCCATCCCAATACCGGGTGGCTGCGCCGCTACAAGGTGCGCGCCCACGGCGAGGTCAACCAGGCCGAACTCGACAAGCTGCGCGACGGCATCACCATCGACGGCATGGAATACGGCCCCATCGAGGCCCGGCTCGATCGCGTCCAGGGCGACAATGCCTGGATCTCGCTCGGCCTGCGCGAGGGCAAGAACCGAGAGGTCAAGCGCATCCTCGAGCATCTCGGCCTCCAGGTGAACCGCCTGATCCGCCTGTCCTTCGGTCCCTTCCAGCTCGGCGAACTCGAGGAGGGAATGGCCGAGGAGGTCAAGACCAAGATCCTGCGCGACCAGCTCGGCGAAGCGTTGGCGATTGAGGCCGGTGTCGATTTCGAAAGCCCGGTTCGCGACCTCATTGCGCCCTTCGGCAGCCCGTCCAAGGACGAAAACCACGAGCACGCCGAGCGCCCGGCCCGTCCGGCTCGCGAACGCAGCGACGACCGCCCGGCCCGTCCGTCGCGCGAGCGCAACGAGGACCGCCCGGCCCGTCCGGCGCGCGAACGCGGCGACGACCGTGCGGCCCGGCCATTCCGGGATCGCAGCGAGGATCGCCCTGCCCGGCCGCGCCAGGACGACGATCGTCCCCGTCGCGGCCGCGACGAGGAGGAGGCCCCGCGCAAGTTCCCGTCCCGTCTCGAGAACAAGACGAGCATCTGGCGGGCCAATGCGGACGAGGATGCCGGCAGCAAGAAGATCCCCCGCCGAGGCGCGGATCCCCGTGCTGCCCGCACGGCCTCGGGCGAACGTCCGCGCGAGCGCATGAGCGCGATCGAATCCGGCGAGGGCCGCAAGGTCATGGTCGAACGTCTGGTCAGCGCACCGCGCGAGGAAGCGCCGGCGGCGGAGCCCCGCCGGGTGAAAGTGCGCGGCGCCTTCGGCAATCGCGCCCCCAGCGGCGATGACCGTCCGCGCCGTCGTCCCGAGCGGGACGAATCCGCGCCCCGGCGTGATTTCACCAGCAGCGATAGCCGTCCGCCACGTCGCGACGACGACCGCCCTGCTCGGCCGAGCGGCGAGCGCCCCCCGTTCCGCGCCCGTCCCGAGGCAGGTGAGCGCGCTCACCGACCCGCAGGCGATCGTCCGTTCCGCAGCCGCGACGGTGACAGCGAGCGGCCGCGCGGGCCCCGGCCCGAAGGTGGCAGGAGTGAGGGTGGCAGGCCGCCGTTCCGCGCCCGTCCCGATGTCGGCGAGCGCGCCCACCGACCCGCAGGCGACCGTCCGTTCCGTGCCCGCGAAGGCGACAGCGAGCGGC
>NZ_JAGEMM010000090.1 GCF_017921815.1 Microvirga antarctica
ATCAGGCGATACTTCAGCAAAAGCAACCCCCATCAGGCTTTGTCATCACCAGGCTCGGTACCGCCGAAACGACGCTCTCGATTAGCAAAGGCATGCAGCGCACCTTCAAAGTCTTGTTCATCGAAATCGGGCCAAAGAACATCCGTAAAGTAAAGTTCGGCATAGGCAATTTGCCAAAGCAAAAAGTTACTAATGCGATGCTCTCCCCCAGTCCTAATTACTAAATCCACAGGCGCCAGCTCATGCATACAGATTTGCTGGCCTAGTCTCTCTTCATCAATCTGATCGGG
>NZ_JAGEMM010000091.1 GCF_017921815.1 Microvirga antarctica
TATACCGGCGCTATCGCCAACGGTCAGGTCACTAATGACGCACAACCCACATTGAATGGTACCGCTCAGGCGGGCGCCACGGTGAGCATTTATAACAACGGGGCGCTGCTCGGCACCACCACGGCGAACGCCAGCGGAAACTGGAGCTTTACCCCGACAGGCAATTTGACCGAAGGCAGCCACGCCTTCACCGCCACCGCGACTAACGCCAACGGTACAGGCAGCGTCTCCACCGCCGCGACGGTGATTGTCGATACGCTGGCGCCCGGTACGCCGTCAGGTACGCTCAG
>NZ_JAGEMM010000092.1 GCF_017921815.1 Microvirga antarctica
GGAGCAAAGGCACAAGAAGTGGAGAATCCGGTAGGCAGATTCTCGGTAATTCCTCGTATTGGTGTATCTCTGGCTAACTGGAGCGGATTGACTCTGGAAACTTTGGATGGAACCTCACTAGAGTCTAAGTATCAGGCAGGATTCATGGGTGGCGCAGATGTGGAATATCGCATAAATAAGAGCCTGGGTATTACGCTGGGTGCTTATTATGCCCGACAGGGTATGCGTTTCCCTGACTGTGAGTTGACTGAGAATGCTGAAAAAGGGGAATATACAGGTATTAAGAATC
>NZ_JAGEMM010000093.1 GCF_017921815.1 Microvirga antarctica
CTTCCGGCGTACAGCTACGCATTCGGGGCAAAGTACAGGGCGTCGGTTTTCGTCCTTTTGTCTGGCAGCTGGCGCAGCAGTTGCGATTACACGGCGACGTGTGTAATGACGGCGACGGCGTCGTCGTTCGGCTGCTGGAAGATCCGTCGCAATTTATTGCCGCGCTCTATCAGGATTGCCCGCCGCTGGCGCGCATTGACAGCGTTGAACACGCGTCGTTGGTATGGGAGCGCGCACCGACGGATTTCACCATTCGTCAGAGCGCAGGCGGTTCGATGAACACGCAAAT
>NZ_JAGEMM010000094.1 GCF_017921815.1 Microvirga antarctica
AATCGCCTGCCAGCGCTCTGCAATGTCATCGTTTGCGCTACGCTGCGCGTTCTGCTCCAGACGGCGCTGTTGTTCCAGATAATCCAGCGTCGCCAGCAACGAGCTTTTTTCTTCTGTAATACGCTGTAGCTGGCTGCCGTTAATCTGGCCTACGGAAAGCTGTTGTTGCTCGGCGTCCATCACCGTCTTCAGGTCATTCAGGACGGTGGTCATCTGGTCAAGTATTTCTGACAAACGAGTCATACGCTTATTTACTCTGTAAGTAGCTCTGCGCCTCGCGAATGAGCGA
>NZ_JAGEMM010000095.1 GCF_017921815.1 Microvirga antarctica
TACTCTTTAATGAGCTGATTATTGGCAGGATTCACTGTCTGGTAAGCCATATCACATGTCTCCTTGTTATCGTCATTAAGGCAGCCGGAAATGCCGCTCAGAACAATAAGGGTAGTAGAGATGGCTGGCGCTATCGGTAAAGTTCGGTATATTCGTGCGGTTATCAGCGATAATTATAGAGAGCGTTGCCCGGCGGGCACCGGGCCTGCAACATTCAGACTGGAACCGCGTTAGTGGCTAACATCCTGAAGCTCTTCAGCCGTAAGGCCGGTGAACCGCTGGACAGTCT
>NZ_JAGEMM010000096.1 GCF_017921815.1 Microvirga antarctica
GCCGGTTTCGCCTGCCTGAATGAAGTCGCCCAGCCCGGCATTCATGAAACGCTGGATGAGCTCACCACCCGCCTGGCGGAAGGTTTGCTGGAAGCTGCCGAAGAAGCGAATATTCCGCTGGTGGTTAACCATGTCGGCGGCATGTTCGGGATTTTCTTCACCGACGCTGAGAGCGTAACCTGCTATCAGGACGTGATGGCGTGCGACGTTGAACGCTTTAAGCGTTTCTTCCACCTGATGCTGGAGGAAGGCGTATATCTGGCGCCATCGGCGTTTGAGGCGGGCTTTA
>NZ_JAGEMM010000097.1 GCF_017921815.1 Microvirga antarctica
CTTTGATCCGGTGCATTATGGACATCTTAAACCTGTTGAAACGCTGGCGAATCTGATCGGCTTATCGCGGGTGATTATTATGCCTAACAATGTGCCGCCGCATCGCCCCCAGCCGGAAGCTTCCAGCGCGCAGCGTAAATATATGCTGGAGCTGGCTATCGCCGATAAGCCGCTTTTTACGCTGGATGAACGCGAGCTACAGCGAAACGCGCCCTCTTACACTGCGCAAACGCTGAAAGCATGGCGCGAAGAACAGGGCCCCGAAGCGCCGCTGGCGTTTATTATCGGC
>NZ_JAGEMM010000098.1 GCF_017921815.1 Microvirga antarctica
GTAATGCTTCACCTGAACGAATAGGGTATAGGCGGGGTAAGGCGCAGCCGGCGTTACTGTGCGCGAATAAAACTGCCGTCAGGCTGACGCGTAAACAGCACCTGTTGACCGTTATCGCCATCTATCGTTAAACCTGTCACCACCCCGCTGGCATTCTGGCGAATTTTAATCATTTGACCATTTTTGAGATTACTCAGCGGCTTGCCAGCGCCTTCTACCTGCGCCATTGCATAAACGTCTGTCGGGGGCAGTCCGTGGTCACGGAACAGTTGCGCCAGAGTTTTACCAG
>NZ_JAGEMM010000099.1 GCF_017921815.1 Microvirga antarctica
GGCTTATCGGTCAGCTTCACTTCTTCATAAAACCCGCTTCGGCGGGTTTTTGCTTTTACAGGGCGGCAGGATGAATGACTGTCCACGACGCTATATCCAAAAGAAAGCGGCTTATCGGTCAGTTTCACCTCTTCATAAAACCCGTCAGTGTAAGCTGGCGGGTTTTTGCTTTTACAGGGCGGCAGGATGAATGACTGTCCACGACGCTATACCCGAAAGAAAGCGGCTTATCGGTCAGTATCATCTCTTCATAAAACCCGTCAGTGTAAGCTGGCGGGTTTTTTGCTTT
>NZ_JAGEMM010000009.1 GCF_017921815.1 Microvirga antarctica
TTGGGGAAATACGGCTGAAGCCGTGCCATCTGCTCGTCCGTCAGCCAGTAAAGGTCGCTCATGCTCAGTCTCCTTGCGGAACCTGAATCAGATCGAGCATCTTAAATCAATGGGTCCTGACCCTAGGGGTGATTGGGAAATGGTTTCCGCTCCGGCGATTGAGACTCAGAGGCTCACACATCGGCTGAGCGATGATCCGGGTGACGTTTACCGGCGCAGCCCCGGCGATGTTCTACACAACGAACATCGGAATTTTTCCTTACGCTTTCGAAAACATGTTCAGCAGCGCCGATCAACATGGCGTCGTCGAATGCCGCAGGTATGGCGATATCAGGCGACATGGAGGGCGTATGGTGATCGGTGGCGCTGATCCAGGTCTTTTGGCTAACGCCCCCCAGAGATGTCGATCAGCGCACCGTGGATGTAGCTCGACTTGTCCTGAAGCAGGAAGAGAACCGTGTCGGCCACCTCCTGCGCAGTGCCAGCACGGCCGAGCGGCACTGTGGGAGCCATCCTGCGGATAGCCTCGTCGCCGCCATGAATGGAATGGATCGCCGTGTCGATTAGACCCGGCCTGATAGCATTGACGCGGATTCCCATCGGGGCGAGCTCCTTCGCAAGAGAGAGCGTGAGGCTATCAATCGCGCCTTTTGAGGAAGCATAATGGGCTTCCTGCGGCATGCCGCCGTGGCGTGCGGCGGCGGACGATACGTTGACGATCACCCCGCCTTCGCCACCTGCCTGCTTCGACATTTGCCGCACCGCCTCCGCCACGCAGTAGAAGGCACCGAACACGTTCGTTCGAAACACGAGATCAAGATGCTGTTCATCTACATCAATGATGGACCGAGGCTCTCCGATAATGCCTGCATTGTTGACGAGCGCATCCAATCGGCCGAATCGCTCTTTGGCCGAGGCGAAGGCGGCCCTGACATCGTCTTGCCGCGCCACATCGGCATAAACGGCGATTGCCTCGCTTCCGAGGGATTCAATCGCCGCCACGGTCTTTTCCGCGGCCTGTTGATCAGACCGATAGGTAAAGGCGATACGATATCGGGCCGCAGCAGCTGCCAGGGCGACCGCGCGACCGATCCCGCGGTTTCCGCCCGTCACCATCAGGACAGGAAATTCCTTGCTCTTGGCGTTCATTGGAGCTCCTTGCCACTTTGGGCGGGCTTTTGATGTTGCTGAACCGTATCTGAAGTTGAAGAGCCACCGAGATACGCGCTCACCACTTCGGGATTATTCTCGATCTCTTCGCTCCGGCCGGAAAGCCGGACCTCGCCGTTCTGGATGACGTAAGCTCGGTCGGAGACCGCGAGCGCCAAAGTTGCCATTTGCTCCACCAGAAGGATCGTCATGCCTTGTTTCTGCAGTTGGATAATGATCTCGCCGACTTGATGCACCAGCCGAGGCGCGAGGCCCATGCTCGGCTCGTCGAGCAGCAGAAGCCGCGGACGGATCATCAGACCTCGGGAAATCGCGAGCATCTGCTGCTCGCCTCCGGACAATGTGCCGGCACGTTGATGCTGCCTCTGCCGCAGGATCGGAAAGCGGTCGAGTTCGTGCTCGGCCCGTGCCCGTCCTTCGTCACGAGATAGGGTAATGCCGCCGAGAATGAGATTATCGTGGACAGACTGGTCACCGAAGACCTGCCTGCCTTCTGGCACGTGGGCAAGACCCATCTTGACGATGTCGTGGCCCGGGACGCCGGTGATGTCGTCTCCATTGAAAGTGACGCTTCCCGCGGCGGATGGGATCATCCCTGAGATCGCTCTCAAGGTGGTGCTCTTGCCGGCGCCGTTCGATCCAATCAGGCAGACGACTTCACCTTGATGGACATCGATGGACAATCCGTGGAGCGCTCGGACGTATCCGTATTCGACCACGAGGTTGCGCACGGAAAGAAGTGGAACCTTACCAGTCGGGTATTCGTCGACTGCGCTCATCGTCGTCACTCCGCCGTCTTTGACATCTTGGAGCGCCTCAGCTCCGCAAAGGAATGCTCCGCGCTTCCGAGATAGGCGTCGATGACACGGGCATTGCGCTGCACGTCACCCGGAATACCTTCGGCGATTTTCTGGCCATAATCGAGAGCAGTGATCCGACTTGACACCCCCATGACCAGTTCCATGTGATGCTCGATGATCAACACAGTCACACCGGCATCCCGGATACGTTCGACGACGCGGGCAAGTCTGCCGAGCTCACTCGAATTGATGCCTGCGGCGGGCTCGTCGAGCAGCAGGATGGAGGGAGACGTTGCAAGCGCCCTGCCAATCTCGACGAGTCTCTGGAAGCCATACGGAAGTGACTCCGCCTCTTCGTGTGCAAGGTGGCGAATCTCAAGAAATTCGAGGAGTTCAAGCGCGCGTGTACGAAACGCGTGCTCTTCCCTGGCAAAGCGTCGCGTCCGAAGTGCCTGGTCGAAGAACGTCGCCGAGCGATGCTTGGAAAAGCCCATCATGACATTGTCCAAGACCGACAGGTCCTTGAAGAGCTGAATGTTCTGAAAGGTTCTCGCAATCCCCAATCGTGCGATTCGGAATGGCGCCAAGCCATCGATCCTTCGCCCTCCCAACCGAATCTGGCCTCCAGTCGGCGCATAGACGCCGGTCACGATGTTGACGAGCGTACTCTTACCCGAACCGTTGGGGCCGATAAGCCCATGAACCGTGCCGGGCTTCACGACGAGGGTAATACCGTCAAGTGCCTTAACGCCGCCAAAATTCATCCGTCCGTCATTGATCACGAGCTCATCGCGCGATGGTGCAGCGACAATGGGATTCTCAACCTCGCCGGTGAGACGAGCGTCGAAACGAGGCTGCCAATCCGCTTTCGACAAGGTCTTTCGACCGAAGTAAAAGAAGCCGGACAGAAACCCTGCCATACCTGTCGGCATCGTGATCAGGAACAGGATTAGAAGCACCCCGTAGACGAGCAGATAGTGCTCGACGATCTGCGGCGTGACCAGCATGAAGCCGATAAGACCGACGACAACTGCGACGCCAGAAACAAATCGAAGCGAACGGATCCCTCCTCCTTGTCTGGCAAAAACAAACAAACCCAGGGAACCGAAAAGGGCAAGAACCAAGAGTGTAACTTGTATCGTCAAGTCCGAGCTTGGAAGGATCCCGTATGCGCTCACAGTCTTCAACGCTTCAGGCAGCACGACGAGGACTGCCGTTCCAATCAGTGGGCCAAATAGGCTGCGGGCTCCGCCCAGAATGACGAACACGAGAAACTCCACGGACTTTTCGAACGTAAACGTATCCGAGACGATGTATTCCTGCTGATGCGCGAACAGCGAGCCGGCAAGGCCAGCAAATGCCGCACTCAACGTGAATGTCGCGAGCTTTACTCGGTATACAGAAACGCCGACAGATTCCGCCGCTATCTCGGACTGTCGGACGGCGCTCACGGTTCGTCCCCAGTTTCCTGTCAGCAGATTGATAGCCAGAAGCTGCGCGAGAACGAGAAAGCCTGCGCAGACCCAGAAGTAGAGGACCTGTCCGGTCAGGATCGGGCCGTCTGCTCCAAAGGGACGAAACTTTCGGAGCGACCCCATCGTGGTTCCGAACCAATCGGGCCGCGGGATTCCCCCTAAACCAGCAGGACCGCCCGTAAGATCCGTCCACGTCTGCGCGATAACGAACGTGACGATTGCCAATGCGATCGTGACCATCGCAAGGAAGTGACCTCGTGCCCGGAGCGTCGGAAGGCCAATCAGGAAGCCAGCCAGTGCAGCGATCGCCGTCGAGAGCGCGAAGGCCAACCAAACGGATATGCCGAGGCTCGTCGTCAGGAGAGCGGATGCATAGGCTCCGATCGCGAACAGAGCGCCATGGCCAAGCGACACCTGTCCCTGATAACCGACGAGGATATTCAGGCCGATTGCAGCGATGCTGTAATAGGCGATCGTTTGGAGGATCTGCTGAAAATATCCATCGGAGAGCGCGAGCGGTGCTACCACAATGCCGACGATTGCCAGGAGAAAAAGCCCGATTTGTCCGATGGAGACGTCGTTAAAAATCGGCAGGTTCAATCGCTTTCGGAGAATCCCGCCATTTGGCTCGAACCCTCGCTTCTGCACTTCGACCTTCATCAAATGGGAAACCATAGGTTATACCTTCTCGCGGCCGGATTTATCGAACAAACCCATCGGACGCCAAGCAAGGATGGCGATCAAAATCAGGAACGTGACCGCATCCCGGAGCGATGCATTGAAGATCGCGACCACAAATTCCACGATACCAAGAGCAAGACCGACGACCAGAATACCAACAGGATTGCCCAGACCCCCAATGATGCCGACTGCAAAGGCTTTCAATCCGGGGAGAGTTCCCATATGCGCGTGGGCGAAGAGGACTGGCGCAACGAGTACGCCGGCCAAGCCCGCGAGGACGCTGGACAAAGCGTAGGAAAGGACGACGATGTGGCGCACGTTGATCCCCATCAGCGCTGCAGCCGGCGCATTGAACGCGACGGCCGCCATCGCCTTTCCAAGGCGCGACTTCTTCAAGAAGAATAATACCGCGATCATCGCGCCGAGGGACGCTGCAAGGATAAAGACTTCCTGCGGCAGGATCCCGATTTGGACCGTCCCAAGATTCAGCCGTATCGGAACGTCCCCGAAAACCGAGGGAACGCGCATATGCTCGCGCCCCCAGATGATTTCCGCCATCTGCCGCAGGATCACAGCCACGCCCACCGTGCTGAGAATCCAGCCGAACGAGAAGATTCCTCGGAGGGGCCGAATGGCGATGCGCTCGACGGCTATTCCCATCAGCGCCAGCACGACAACGACCACAGCGATCGCCGCCAGGAGGGCGAGCCACAGGGATACGCCTGACAGCGCTAACCCTCCGAGCACCGTGAAGCTCAGCATGGCGGCGATCATGAGAAAGTCGCCTTGGGCAAAGTTCAGAGTGTCGGTCGTCGAAAAGGTGACGTAATAGCCCTGGGCGACCAGCGCATAGATGCTGCCATAGACCAACCCACTTACGATGGCCTGCGGCAATCCTTGTGCCAGCATTTCGGCTATGGACGCGAGATCCAAATGCCCCTCCCACTCTCATCAAGATCTGTAAGAGCTGGCGTCCGATTTTTATCGCGAACGCCAGCGAGTGAGCCTGCTACTTGGCTTTGACGAGATCGCCATTGCGCCACGTGGCGACGAACATGTCGTTGGAGTCGAGCGAATGATGACGAGTGGGAGAGAAAGGACGCGAGGGGATTGAGGAGACGCCGCTGAAACCCTCGAGTGTTTCGATAGCGTCCCTGAGTTTGACCTGATCGGGGCCTGACTTGGCAAGTGCCGTCAACATGAGCTTGGCCGCGTCGTAGCCGAGCGCGGCGGTCATCGGGAAGGGGTTTTCGTTGAAGGACTTGAGCATCTTCTGATGGAAGTCAGCGGCAGCCGGGCTGCTATCGATTGTGAATGAAGCGACTGCCAGCACACCCTCCATCAACTCTTGGCCCGCGAGGCGTCCGACCGCAGGATCTGCGTATCCCCAGGGACCGGCCCATTGGACCTTGTAGTCAATTTTCTGAGCGCTTCGGAGAAGACCGGCAAGCTCCGCTGCCAGTCCGAAATTGATGATCTGCTTCACGCCGGCGGATTTCATCTTCTGAAGCTGCGAGGTCATGTCGGTGTCGCCAACATTGTAGGTTTCCGTCGCGAGAATCTTCAGGCCCTGGCCGGCGATGATCCGTTGGGCGGTGGCTTTCGCCTGCGATCCGTAACCGGAAGTATCGTGCATGATTCCAATCGCGTCCCAGCCCGCCTGCTTGGCGTAGGCCAGCACGGTTTCGATCTGGAAGTCGTCTTGCATGGACGTGCGGAAAGTATACTTGCGCGGCTTTGCACCCGGTGCCGTGGAATTGGCGACTGGCTTGCCGTCAGCATCCACATAGACAATGCCAACCGATGAAGCGATGGGCACGATAACGGGCGTTTCGGCCTCTTCTGTCTTGGGCAGGAACGCGAGCGCATTGCCGGAATTGACCGGACCCAGGATACCGACAACCTTGTCACGTTGGATGAAGCGGCTGATATTGTTGATCGCAACTTCTGGTTTGGCCTGGTCGTCCAGATAGATCATCTCGACCTTGCGGCCCTTATAGCCACCCGCATCGTTGTATTCCTTGGTGCAGATTTCGATGCCGCGTTTCATTCCCTGACTGAAGCTCGCCGATGGCCCTGTAAACCCGCCATTGACGCCTATCGTGATGTCAGGCCCTCCGGCGCCTTGGGTGGCAGCGTCGGCGCAGCTCACATTGCCTTGCGCCCCTGCGCTTGAAGCTCCGAAGATCGGCGCAAGACACAGCGCCAGGACGTATCGGCGAACGCGCAATCTGTCATTCGAATTCACGATCATCTGCTTCTCCTCCGGCTGGTTGACGAGCCATGTCGCACAGAAGGCGCCCTCTGTTGCGCCAGCTTGCTAACATATTTCACATATGATATTTGAAATTCAAGAAGATTCTTCAATGGATCTGATTTCACTGCAGCCTTTTTTCAGGAGAGTGGGCCGATGCGTATTGTGGTGACCGGGGGATGTGGAGGAATTGGCCAGAGCGTGGTCGAGCTGCTTGACGAGAGAGGTCACGAGGTCATTCGGCTGGACCGTCGACCCAACGGGCGGCCGGGTGGCGCCATCATCGAGACCGACCTGACGGATCTAAGAAGCACCCAGGCTGCGTTCGATGAGATTGCAACCGGCGGAGCCATTCAAGGGCTGGTGATGGCCGCCGGTCTTGGCGCAGGCCAAGCTGGAGATTCGACCGTGGAGATGTTGGACCCCGAGGTGTGGTCAAATCTTATTGCCGCCAATCTGAGCAGCGTTTATTTCAGCCTCAGGTGTGCTCTGCCTCTTCTGCGCGAAGGCGCACCTTCCTCGGCGGTCACCATCGCGTCGGTTGCGGGATTGGTCGGGTCGCCGGGCGGCGTCGCGACACACGGCTATGCCGCCTCCAAGGGCGGCGCAATAGCCCTTACACGAGCAGCAGCGGTCACCTATGCCCCTGAGCGGATCCGCTTCAATTGCATTTGTCCGAGCGCTGTTCAAACACCGTTGATCGATGCATTCATTAGTGCCCATCCCGAGCGGGAAAGCGCCTTGCGCTCGCGCCACCCCATCGGACGAATCGGATTGCCGCGCGAAATCGCCGAAACCGTAGCCTTTCTGCTGGACCCGGGTGCGGGGTTTCTGACCGGCGCTACTGTGCCCGTCGATGGTGGCCTGACCGCCCAATAAGGAAGTCTGCTCATGACACTGCGTGTGGCCGTTGTCGGAACGGGCTTTGGTGCAAACATTCATATTCCGGCGTTTCGTCTGCTTAGAGATGTAGACGTCGTCGCGATCGTCAGTTCCCGTCGCAACAGAGCGCAATCAATCGCAGAGCGCCACGGGATCCCGAATGCGTTCGATAACTACAGCGAGATGCTCGCAACCGTTGCGCCAGATCTCGTCACGATCGCGACTCCGCCCTACCTGCACCATTCGATGGCTCTAGAGGCGATCGAGCGCGGGATTCATGTGCTTTGCGAGAAGCCGCTGGCGCTGAACGTCCAAGAGGCGAGAGAGATGGTGGCTGAGGCGGAACGACGGGGCGTCATCGCCGCCGTCAACCATGAATTCCGCTTCCTCCCTGTTCGCGCCGCCTTTCGGGAGCGCATCCGGCGCGGTGATATCGGAACGCCTCATCAGGTTCAGATTCAGTGGCACGCCATCCTTGGCCCGAATGGGCAACCTGGCCCGTACGATTGGTGGTCCAGCGAGACGAAGGGTGGGGGGATTCTCGGAGCGGTGGGTTCTCACTACATCGATTGCCTGCTGTGGTGGTTCGGTCCGATCGTAGAGGTCGCTTCGGTACTCGATGCCCGGGTGCCATTCCGTCCCGATTCTCATACGAATGAATTGCGCGCTGTGACGAGCGACGACACAACAGCAGTCCTCCTGAGGATGGAGAGTGGGGCTGTCATCAATCTCAGCCTCACGGCTGTCGCTGGCGTACGTGGGAGCCGTGTTGAGGCCCACGGGCCGAAAGGTTCGCTCGTGATCGAGAACGACGAGCGCCTTCTTTATGGCGCCGCCGGGGGCGCCATGAAACTGCAGGAGCTATCTCTTGGCAATGGGCTTGCCGATGCAAGCCACCCGCCGATGCTCGCTGCCTTCATCGAATTGGCCACCCACGTCGTCGGCCTGATCAAGGGAGATCGGTCGACGATCGTTCCCGGCTTTCGTGACGGTTTGGCGGTCCAGGCGGTCATGCACGCGATCCAACAGGCGGGTAGAAATCGGCGCTGGGCGACTGTTGACCGTGTCGATGGGCCATAGATTTCGCACGCCCGCTGCGGTCCAGCGATATACCCTCTTGGCGCCCGGTGGGCCCGGGTATGAAGGTCCCAAGGTCCGACAGCCACGCACTCGGTCGCTGCCGAAGTAGCGCCGATGTAGCAGTTGCTCCCTCCAAGGCGTGATCTTTGCTCTCCGCATAAGACAGCGCAGGCCTATGAGTACGCGCTGTCGCTCGATCAATAGGTGATACCCGCCATGTTTCGGAAAAGGCTGCTATCCATTCCTCACAGGATCTTTGAATGCACTGCAGAGCTTTTCCGATCCGCGCGCCAGAAGACCGACGTCGGAACCGACAGCCGTAAAGAGACAGCCGGCCTCGATATAAAGTCGTGCCAGTTCCTCATTGGCAGTCACGATTCCGGGAGCTTTTCCGAAGGCGCGGATACGACGCATCGCATTCTCGATCAGCGGGACAATAGTCGGGTTTTCGACTTCACCATTCAAACCGAACGAGGCATGTAAGTCGGCCGGGCCGATGAACACGCCGTCGACGCCCTTGACATTGGCGATAGCCTCCAGCTGGTCCAAGGCGGCCTTGCTCTCGATCTGGACCAGGACGCAGAGCTCTTCGGCGGCCTGCGAAGGATAATTCCTGACGCGGCCAAAGCGGTTGGCGCGAACGGCGGCCGCGACGCCGCGCACGCCTTCTGGCGGATAGCGGGTATAGGCCACGGCCATAGCAGCCTCTTCGGCGTTCTGGATATAAGGAAAGAGAAGCGTCTGGACGCCAATATCGAGCAGTCTTTTCACCGTAACCATATCATTCCAGGGAACTCGGACGATCGGGTGGGTGGGATAAGGAGCGACCGCCTGGAGTTGATTGAAAACCGTATCGATCTCGTTGGGTGAATGTTCCATGTCGATGAGTAGCCAGTCGAATCCGCTGCCCGCGATAATTTCCGTCGAATAGTTCGAGCATAGGCTGCACCAAATCCCGATTTGCTGGTGATCGGACTGAATGGCGCGTTTGAACGCATTGACCGGCAGATCCATTGTCTTCCCCGTAAAGTTGAGCCACAGACGCGACATTTCAGCCTGAGTCTGCAATCCGCGGACATTAGATGATTTGACAGAATCTTTCAAATATGATTTACGATAATTATGATTGGGTTGATCAAGATGGATGAGAATCTCGGATACCGCTCGCTCCAGGAAATTCTGCGGCAGAAATTGCACCAGGCCATTCTCGGCGGACAGTATCAGCCGGGCGAGCGGCTAAACATCAACAAGCTCGCCAAGTACTACAACGTAAGTCCCGTCCCCGTGCGCGAAGTACTCAGGGCGCTCGAAGCGGAAGGGCTAATTTCCTTCACCCCGAATCGGGGAGCCGTCGTGAAGGCCCTCTCCATCGACGAGCTCCGAGAGACGTTCGCCATACGGATCGTTCTGGAAAGTCTCGCGGCCCGGGAGGCAGGATCACATCTCACCAAAAATGATCTGAAGCGGCTCGATCAGCTCATAGCCGAGATGGACAAGACGGTCGACACCTCTGCTTGGCTCAGTCTGAATCAGGACTTCCATCTTCTGATTTATCAGGCCGCGTCTCTGCCGCGACTCTGTCATATCATTGTCAGTCTGTGGGCCATAGCCCGCCCGTATCTCGGCGTGTTCATGACGGAAGTCGACAACCTCGCCAAGGCTCAAACGGAGCACCGCGAGATCGTGGATGCTTATCGCCGCAATGATGCGGGCATGGCGTCAGTGATCATCGAGCAGCATCTCACGGATACGCGCAATGTGGTGATGAGCGCATTCGAGCGTGCTGAACGAGTGAAACAGTCGCTGCCAGCCGATCTGACGCAGAAAAAATGATCTCTGCCAGGCAGCTTCCCTCTTCCCATTCAATGCAGGAGGTTCCAATCCCGGACCTGCATCTATCGGTTCAAAGGCGATGACTGTGCGGAAGGTCTGTATCGTTTCCAAGACAGCACGATACCCGGACATCTTGGAGCGCTTCGCTGCCCGGGGCTGGCAGGCGGAATTTCGGACGCTCTCGGCGCGGCCAAGCGAAGACGAGGTACTCGCGGCACTACAGGGCGTCCACGGTGTCATTGCGGGTCCCGAACCTTACTCCCGACGCGTCCTGGAGAGCTTGCCCGACCTTCGTGCCATCGCCCGGACGGGCGTCGGATACGATGAGATCGATGTTGCCGCAGCGACCGAACGGGGCGTGGCGGTCTGTACCACGCTGGGCACCAATGACCGCGCGGTCGCCGATCTCACAGTCGGGTTGATGATCGCACTGGCGCGCGGAATCGTGCCGGCCCACGCCGATATCGCTGATCGCGGTCTCTTCCAGCGGCCCAACGCCATCGATTTCTCAGGCAAGACAGTAGGGCTGGTCGGGACGGGGGCGATCGGGAGGCATGTCGCGCGGCGGGTGAGAGCCTTCGATTGTGCGGTGCTCCTATACGACGTCACACAAGATCCGGCCTTCGCGCGTGAGGTCGACGGATCCTATGTCGACTTCGAAAGGCTCTTGCGGAAATCGGATTTCATCTCTCTGCACCTTCCCCTGTCACCCAGGACGCGCAACATCATCAACACCGATGCGCTGATGCGGATGAAGCGGAGTGCCTTCCTTGTCAACACGGCGCGTGGCGGCGTTGTGGACGAGCATGCCTTGTGGCGCGCCTTGAGTGACGGAGTCATCGCGGGCGCCGCGCTCGATGTGTTCGAGAAGGAACCGCTCGTTGCGGAGAGCCCGCTCCGCTCACTGCCCAACGTAATTCTCACGCCGCATATGGGCGGCATCACCGCTGAAGCCATGCGTCGCGCCGCTCTACTGGCCGCGGAGCACGTGCATCATTTGCTTGAAGGCAGTCGCCCGTCATCATGCATCAATGCTGAGGTACTCGACCATCCTCAGCCAATCCCCGCCAATCAATCTTAGCCTCCGGAGATCCGATGCGCAGGCTCCTGTCCTATCCCTTCAGTCAGAATACGCCAACGTACCGCTTCAGCCCTCCAATCGTGATGTATGGGGTCCGGCTTATCGAGCGCGGCGATCTGTTCAACAGCTACCGGCTCGAAATGTGGAACCATCACGGCACCCATATCGACGGCCCGAACCATGCCGACGATTCCTGGAAAAAGCTGCATGAGTTTCCTTTGGACAGCTTCTTCTTCGAAAGGCCTGCGCTCATCGACATCCCGATGGGCGACTCGGACCTGGCCTCGCTCGAAGCGATGCAGGTCGCGACCGCTGATCTCGTCGATCCGGACGTGATTTTGGTCAGGAGCGGATGGACCGAGATCCGCCGGACCGATCCCGAGCGCTACACCAGCAGCAATCCAGGCATCAGCCCCGACGCGATCCGTTACCTGTTGGAGCGCTTTCCGAGCCTGAGAGCAATCGGCTTCGACAACGTCTCGCTTGGCGCCATGAAACGCTATGACGAAAATCATGAGACGCATCGGCTCTGGTTAAACCCCAACCAGCCGCGCACCGACCGCATGATCATCGAAGATCTGAATCTCCCAGCAGACCTGCCAACTCCGAAGAGCCTGAGCGCGATCCCGCTCTTCATCGAAGGCATCGACAGTTGCTGGGCCACCGTTATCGCAGAAGTTTGAAGGAGACGGAGTTATGCATCCGGTCAACGGCCTACCCGTGGATGGCGATCGCCAATATCTGATGCCGCCTGGACTCAACACGGCGCGCGCGCGGAACGCTGCCTATTCCTATGGCGTTCGAACAGGCGACGTGGTGTGGCTTGCGGGCCAGATCTCGCGAGAGGCGGACGGTAGCCTTGTCGGCTCGGGCGACATCGCGGCACAGACCATCCAGTGTTTCGAGAATATGCGTAAGGTGGTCGAAGAAGCCGGCGGAAGCATGAACGATATCGTCATGACAACCACCTATATCACCGATCGAGCGCATCGAAATATTGTCAACGATATCCGACTGAAGTATTTCCACGCGCCCCATCTGCCGGCATCCACATTGATCGTCGTCGCTGCTCTCGCGTTGCCGGAATACCTCATCGAAATCGATGCTATCGCCGTTGTAAACCAGGGATCTCGATCGTAAAGCGGCACCGCCTCGTTCATCAATTGAAGCGCGGCATGACCGATTCTAAAACTCTTCCTGCGATTTGACACTCTCATGCAGCGATGGATGAGCGTACATTTGTGTAAAGTATCTTGTCTCGCTTTAATGCATGGCTGATTAGCGCTGATGATCATTTCTGGACCCAATGACTACCGCGCCGCCGCGAGGCGTCGCCTGCCTCCATTTCTGTTTCACTACGCGGATGGGGGTGCCTACGCCGAGACGACGTTGCGCCGGAATGTGGACGACCTCGCGTCCATCGCGCTCAGCCAGCGCGTGCTGCGAGATGTCTCCGGCGTCAGCACGGAAACCCTGCTGCTTGCTCAGAGTATTGCGATGCCGGTCGTCATCGCGCCCGTAGGTCTCGCAGGGATGTATGCGCGGCGAGGTGAAGTCCAGGCCGCCAAAGCAGCAGAGCGAAAGCGCGTTCCCTTCACACTTTCGACTGTCGCCGTCTGTTCAATCGAGGAAGTCCAGCGCGCTACGGCACAGAGAATCTGGTTTCAACTCTATGTGCTGAAAGATCGCGGTTTCATGAAGAATGTGCTTGAGCGGGCGAAGGCCGCTGGTGTCGAGACGCTCGTCTTTACCGTCGACATGCCTGTGCCAGGCGCGCGGTACCGCGATAGGCATTCCGGGATGTCCGGCCCGGCCGGCCCGGCACGGCGCATTCTTCAAGCGATGGCTCATCCGGCATGGGCATGGGATGTCGGCGTTCGCGGACGGCCACACGACCTCGGCAACATCTCATCTTACCTGCAGAAGACCATCGGGCTGACAGATTACATTGCGTGGTTGGCGGAAAATTTTGATCCTTCGATTTCGTGGAAGGATCTCGAATGGATCAGGGACTTCTGGCAGGGGCCGATGATCATCAAAGGGATCCTCGATCCTGCCGATGCAAAGGAAGCACTCGCATTCGGTGCGGACGGCATAGTCGTCTCTAACCACGGCGGACGCCAGCTCGATGGCGTCCTTTCAAGTGCCCGCGCGCTGCCGGCGATCGCAGAGGTAGTGAAGGGTAGACTGACACTTTTTGCTGATTCGGGTGTGCGCTCGGGTCTCGACATCATCCGGATGATCGCGCTGGGCGCCGATGCGGTCATGATCGGTCGACCTTTTGTTTACGCGCTGGCGACTGCCGGCGAGGCTGGCGTGCTCAACCTTCTCGATCTTCTGGAGCGGGAAATGCGGGTAGCGATGGCGCTGACCGGTGTCCGGACTGTCGGCGAGATCTCGTCGAACTGCTTGGCCGCAGCATAACGCGAGTGATGCCGGTTCGGCGTTTCCGTAAAATTTGTAGGATGGTTGGGTTCCTGGTTCGTCACAACGATCGCAAGCCGCTGCGCGCGACCGCGGAAATGTCGGCACGTCCTATCGAGAAATCGGCCGAATCCGGCAAGATCAGCCTTGTCGGAAACACCTGTCCTGGCTTCGTCGATTCAGCAGTGGTTGTCTGCTAGGTCTGAGCGACACCCGTCGACCGTTGATTGAGAGCTAGCTCCAAACATCCTTTAGCACCCGGAGCCAGTTGCCAGACATCAACCTTTCCACATCAGCTTCCGAGTAGCCTCGCTGACGCAGGCCTTCAACGACGCGCGGAGTGGAGACGATCGACTGAAAATCGATGTTGAGGCGGGTGTCCCATTCGTACCAGGATCCAAGGATACCAGTGATGTTGGGATAAAGGCCCCGAGGGCCGAATGACTTCTCCCATTTGTCCCGATTCGGTGTGTAACCTTCAGCGATATCACTTGCGAAGGCCACGTGTTCGATACCTGCGATATTCACCATGTGATCCACGTGGTCGAGATAATCGCTCAATGTCGGTCTTGTCTCGTGCTTCACAGCGGGCGACCAGAGAACTGCGCCGATCAGACCACCGTTCTTGGCGATTCCGCGAAGCAGATCATCCGGTTTATTGCGGGGGCTTGGGCAGACCGCGAAGGCGTTGGCGTGGCTGAAGACGACAGGTTCCTTCGATTCAGCCAGATAGTCTGCGCTCGTGCGGTGCCCGCAATGGGATAGGTCGATGAGAAGGCGTTGACGATGCATCTCGGCGACCCAGGCCCGACCGGCCTCGGTGATTCCCTTATCGGCCTCGCCCATATCAGGCGCTCCTTGCCCGAAAACGGAGGGCTCGTTGTAGGTGGGTTGCAAGATCCGCATCCCGAGCCGCTTGAATGTTGCAAGCAGCGCGACATCGTCTGCGACCATCAGCGAGTTCTGCGCGCCGACAATCACTCCGAGCTTGCCCTCTCGATGCGCCGTGGTGATATCGTCGACCGATCGGACCACCAATGCGATGTCGTCCATTGCCTCGATGGCGGCGAGATTGGCCTCAAGCTCCTTCAGGCTCTTTGGCAAATCCGACCATGGCTCCACGGCGGTGAGATTTATCGCCGAGATTCCTCCCTGCAGCGTCCGCTCGAACTGTTCGCGCGTTACCGCTGCGCAGTTGAGGCCGTCAACAATCAACGGCTGGCGGGTGGGCATAGTGGCGGTCTGCAAAGACATCAAGTTTCCCCCGTGATGGATGCTGGAACAAAGGTGGCGACGGCCGCGTCAGGCCGGCATGTCGCGGTAATTAACCCATAGGATGCGCGCAGTTCGAGATCCGGCGTTCAGAAAGCGATGCGGTCTGTGGCTAGAAAAGCGGAAGGTGTCGCCCTCCCCAAGCACGTGCCTGCGTCCGTCGACGATGAGCTCCATTCCCCCCTCCAGGATCATTCCCGCCTCTTCACCGTCGTGGACGTACGCTTCGTCACCGGAGCTTCCTCCCGGCTCCAGCGAGATCAGGTAGAGGTCCAGTCGCGGTATCTGTTCGAACGGCGTAATCCACCGCTTCTCCGCGCCGGTGCTCGGCATTTCCAGACTCTTATGCTCCGCCGGGCGTGCAACGATACGATGATGGGCATCGACTTCGTCGTCTGCCGGTCCGAACAACTCTCCAATTCCAACCTCGAGCGCATCGGCGAGACGCGCAAGGGTCCGCACAGACGCTGAAGATAGCCCGCGTTCGATCTGGCTGACGAAGCTGATGGAGAGGCCCGTCTCGATGGAGAGATCCTTGAGAGATTTCCCGCGCGCCTTGCGCAAATGGCGGATCCGCTCGCCGAGCGCTAGATTCGTCGGTTCGCCGCTGGCTGGCTCGACACGCACTTGTGCTCTTTCGGACAACGTTCCCTCACCTCCAGCTACAGAATGCGAGAATAAAGTGAAAAATCTGTTTGTAAATTCATTGACGCTGCGTATCATAAAAAAAATTACAACACGGTCCATCTCAGGGGTCAGCTTCGGATCACGCGCCGCAACGGGAGATTATCCATGCACAAAGCACTACGTTCGCTCCTTGTCGCCTCCGCTTTGCTTGCGGCTGCCGGCCTAGCGCCCGCAGCTCGGGCCCAGGCGCCCAAAACCCTGACGATCGCTCAGGGCTTCGATCCGCAGACGCTTTGGCCCAATGGAACGACCGCGTCGGATAATCTCAATGCGGGAGGCGCGATTGTCGAGTCGCTTCTGTGGACCAACCCGGCAACCGGGAAGAACGAAGGATTGCTCGCCGAGAAGTGGGAGCAAACCTCACCGACCACGATGAAGCTGACGTTGCGGGGCAATGTCAGCTTCAGCAATGGCGAGCCAATGAATGCAGACGCCGTGGTGCACAGTTTCCGGGTCTTTATGGACCCGAAGCAGGCGCCAGCCTACGCGAATTATGCAGCGGCGCTGGACAAGGTGGAGAAGATCGACGACCTGACGGTCGCGGTGCACACGAAGCATCCCTATCCGCCGTTCGAATTGATGCTGACCCAGGTCTATGTCACTCCGCCCGATTACTGGGCCAAAATCGGCCTTGAGGCGTTCGGGCAGAAACCGGTGGGGACAGGACCATTCAAGTTGACCGAATGGGTCAAGGACAATCGCCTGGTGATGGAACGAAACAGCGCCTACTGGGGTAAAGGTCCGTCCGGCATAGACCGGATCATCTGGCGTCCCGTCCCCGATGACACGTCGCGGGTCGCAGGGTTCGTTACGGGTGAATATGATCTTGCTACCAATATTCCGATCTCGGCTATCGAGGAAATCAACAACCAGCCTGACCGGAAGGTGGTGGAGACTCCCAGTTATCGAATCTTCCAGCTGATCCAATCATCGCTTGAAGAGCATGGGAGCCCACTCGCCGACAAGCGGGTGCGGCAGGCCCTGAACTATGCGATCGACAAGAAGGCTATCATCGATAATCTGTTCGCCGGACGTGCCTTTGCGCTTAACGGACAATTGCTGCGAAAAGAGCAACTCGGCTTCGATCCTTCGCTCAAGGATTATCCCTATGATCCGGAAAAGGCGAAGGCGCTCCTGCGTGATGCAGGATTTGCTAATGGTTTCGAGATCGTTTTCAAGTTTCCGTCAGGACGCTACGCTCAAGACAGGGAAGTGTCTGAAGCGATCGCCGGAATGCTTGCGAAAGTGGGGGTGCGTGCGAAGATGACTTCGCTGGAACCTGGTGAATTTCTTCGCCAGCTTCGCGCCCGTGAGCTTTGGCCCCTGGCCTATCTTGGACTTGCGCCTCTCGACGATCCTGATTTCCAACTCGCCCAATATCGCTCCACCTGGCGCTACTCCTACATTCGGAACGCAGCTCTCGACGAATTGATCGATGCTGGCGCGAAAGAGGTCGACCGCGACAAACGCGCGGCCATCTACCGGAAAGCTGCACAGCTCATGCATGATGAGGCCCCGGTCGTGTTTCTCTTCGGGGGATACGATTTCTACGGCGTCAGCAACAAGCTTGAAGGTATCGTGCCGCGGGGCGACCAGAGGTTCTTCCTGCAGAACGTTTCTCTCAAGCCCTGAAACGCTCATCGCCACGGATGCTTCCGGATCCGCGTGGTGCGCGACTTTGGTTGAGACCCTGCCGAAGCCCGAACTTCGGACGACGAAGCGGAGAAGGAGTCATCGCTCATGGGAGCCTATATCGCGCGACGCCTCCTTCTCACAATACCGGTGCTGGTCGGCATCCTGGTGATTACCTTCTTGCTGACGCGTCTGAGCGGTGATCCCACCGACCTGATGCTACCGCCGAATGCGACCGACGAAGCCCGCGAGGCTTTTCGCATCGTGCACGGTCTCGACCAGCCCTTATGGACCCAATTCGTTCGGTTTGCCGGCAACGCTGTTGTGGGAGATTTCGGCGCATCCCTTCGGTTTGGACAGCCAGCCATGACGTTGGTGCTGGAGCGCCTTCCCGCCACGGCCGAACTCGCGGCCGCAACGATGGCTCTGGCGCTTCTTTTGGGAATACCAGCCGGTGTAGTTGCGGCCGTGTGGCGTGGAACGAGCACGGACGTTTCAATCCGATTGGTGACCCTGCTCGGTCAGGCGGTGCCGTCCTTCTTCTTGGGAGTGGTGGCCATCATCGTCTTTGCGGTCTGGCTGCGGTGGTTGCCGACCGGAGGAAGGGGCAGTCTCGGCCAGTTGGTGCTTCCTGCCGCAACGCTGGCCTTCAATCTGGTGGCGCTCATTGCGCGCGTGACACGGTCCTGCATGTTGGACGTGCTGAAACAGGACTATGTGCGCACGGCGCGTGCCAAAGGTGTTTCAGAAACGAAGGTGGTGTGGCTGCACGCTTTGCGCAATGCGTTCATTCCTGTTCTCACCGTCATCGGTCTGCAGGTAGGCCTGTTGTTGGGAGGAGTGGTGGTGACGGAAACGATCTTCTCGTGGCCTGGCGTCGGTCGACTCGCAATTCAGGCGATTTACGCGCGTGATTTCCCGGTGGTTCAGGCGGTCGTTTTTGTCTTTGCGGTCATCTTTGTCGCGGTGAACCTCATCGTCGATCTGCTTTACGCAGTCCTCGACCCGCGCATCAGTTACCGGTAAGAACAGATGGCTCAACCAAACGAATTGACCGACACTTCGCGCCTGCTCACTCCGGCAGATGAGATCCCCATCAGTCGTTTCAGACTGGTTGCATCACGGGTGATCGAATCCTGGCCCGCGAAGATCAGTTTGGCGATTCTCGTCCTTGTTGTCATCTGCTCGCTCGTCCCCGGGCTTGTTGCCCCGCGAGACCCTTTCGCGCAGGATCTATCGCTTCGACTTGTACCACCAGCCTGGTCTGAGCGCGGTGTTCCTGGGTACTGGCTTGGGACCGACCAGCTCGGCAGGGACACCCTCTCGCGGATCATCGAGGGAACTCGCATTACAGTTCTGGTCAGTCTGTTCGCAGTGTCGGTTTCAGGGCTCGTGGGCGTGGCGGCAGGTCTCGCCGCCGGCTTCTACGGCGGCAAGACGGATGCGATTATCCTGAGACTGATCGATATTCAGCTCGCATTTCCTCTGATTCTCTTGGTCATCGCTGTCGTGGCGGTCGTAGGGCCCTCCTTGACCAACCTGATAATCGTGATGGGATTGTCCGGTTGGCCCCGTTTTGCACGCGTGGTCCGCGGCTCGGTTTTGACTGTTCGCCATCTCGAATTCGTCGATGCCGCACGGTCGATCGGCGCCAGTCGGGTGCGCATCATGAGCCAACACATCCTTCCGAACATAATGTCGGCAATCATCGTTTATGCGAGCTTCGAGATTGCGCGGATGATCCTCCTGGAGGCGACGCTGAGCTTTCTAGGCCTCGGCGTGCAGCCACCCACTCCCACATGGGGCGGAATGATCAGTGACGGCCGCAAATACATCAGCCAGTCCTGGGCCATTTCGCTGATACCTGGAGTTGCGATCGCCCTTGTCATTCTGGCTTTCAATGTCCTTGGCGACAGCTTGCGTGACGCGCTCGACCCTCAACTCGACGAACGACTCTAAAGCAACATTTCAATCGGGCCGTGCCGACCAGTACCAGTTCGCGATTATCGCAACATCAGGGGAGACCGGATTATGCACAATGCCAGTTCGTCGCAAAACGCCATCGTTGTCGATGGATTAAATTGCGCGCCCACGACAAGGGATCAAATACTCCGTACCCTTGAAGGAGGAGTTACGGCCATCAACCTGACCGCTATAAGGCCTCCGCACGATTTCGATACTGCGATGAGGGACCTGTCGCGGACCTTGTCGAACATTGAAATGAATTCGGATGTCGCTTGTATCCCACGTTCCGTCCGTGACATCGAGAACGCCCAAGTGGAGGGTAAGCTCGCGATCATCCTGGGTGCGCAGAATTCGGTTGTTGTGGAAGAGGACGTGGAACTACTGCGCATTTTGCAACGGATCGGATTTCGCATTCTGCAACCCACCTACATGGAACGAAACAGTCTCGGCTGCGGTGTGCTTGCTAAAGGTGGGGATGACGGGCTCACCGAAAAAGGGCGGCGTTGGTTGGAGCTCATGAACGAACTCCGTCTCCTGATTGATCTTTCGCACGTAGGATATCGCACGGCCGCGGACGTACTGGCCCTTTCCAAGCGTCCGGTGATCTTCAGCCATTCCAACGCCCGCACGCTTTGCAACAGCCTGCGTAATATTCCAGACGATCTCATCCGTGCGGCGGCCAAAACCGGTGGAACCGTGGGCGCTACCCTTTGGCCCCCAATGGTCCGTCACGAATCTCGCCCGACTGTTGACGATTGGGCCGAGCAAATTGTCTATATGGTCAACCTTGTGGGCATCGAGCATGTGGCCTTCGGGAGCGACCTTTCGGAGAACAAATACAAATCTGAGGCGGAATGGCAGGAGAGCTTCGGTCCCCGCGGAATCTATCCGGAAGTGACCGCGGTGCTCGGCCCATGGTTCCAGTTCGAGGCCCGACTTACTGAAGGGTACGAGAGTCTCGCCCAAACTCCACGTCTGGTGGACGCGCTTCGGAAACGAGGCTTTGCTCTTGATGCCATCGACAAGGTGATGGGCGGCAATCTGTTGCGTGTCTACCGCGAGGTCTGGGGCGAATGATCCTGGGTCCGAAGATGAACTCGGCTTCTCCAGCGACTCCCGTTCTTCTGAGTGACGAGGACGTTCTTCAGGTCGAGGATCTCAAAGCACATCTGCATGTGGGAAACGCAGTGGTCCGCGCTGTCGATGGCGTCTCCTTCACCATCAGCAGAGGCGAGACGCTGTGCATTGTCGGCGAGTCCGGATGCGGCAAGAGCATGACCGCGCTAGCCATCATGGGCTTGCTGCCAAAACCCGCAGGCCGGATCGTGGGCGGACGCGTTATGCTGCAGGGAGTGGGTGATCTTGCCCAGCGAACTCCGCGGCAAATGCGTGAGATCCGCGGACAATCCGTCTCCATGGTGTTTCAGGAGCCAATGACGTCGCTGAATCCCGTTTTTCGGATAGGTTGGCAGATCGAAGAGGCCATCCGCGTTCATGAACGCATCCCGCAGGCGCAAGCGCGTGAGCGCGTGATTGCGATGCTGGATCTTGTGGGGATCCCATCGCCCCACGAACGGTATAAGGCCTATCCACATCAGCTCTCCGGCGGAATGCGACAGCGCGTGATGATAGCTATTGCATTGGCTTGCCGCCCGAAGCTCATGTTGGCCGACGAACCGACGACGGCACTCGACGTCACGATTCAGGCACAGATCCTCCGGTTGATGAATCGCCTCAAGGCGGAGACGGGCGCGTCACTTCTCTTGATCACTCATGATCTCGGGGTCGTCGCGCGGATGGCGAAGCGAGTCTGCGTGATGTATGCGGGCGTGATTGTCGAAGAGGCCGATGTCGGTGCCATTTTTGCAACGCCCCTCCATCCCTATACGCAAGGGTTGCTTGATTCCATTCCCTCCGCTCGGGCGGGTGGCGAACGTCGACGCCTCCATACGGTACCGGGGCTCGTGCCCAACCTCGCGAAGCTGCCGCAAGGGTGTCGCTTCGCCGACCGCTGTCCCCACGTCTATGGTCGCTGCCGGGAGGAAGAGCCGCCCCTGTCCCAGCCCACGGTTGGGCCTCTTGCGGGAAGTGCCCAGAAGGTGCGGTGCTGGTTGCACCTCGATCACCGCCAATGACTGGAGACAGAGTCGTGATATCAAAGCCGCCTGTTTCTGCCGAGGCATCGCCGGATTCCGGCAGGCACGCTGACAACGAGGCGAGCCAAGAGCCGTTGCTCATCGCAACGGACTTGAGGCGGTATTTTTCGTTGCCTGACGGCCTTTTTCGAAAGAGTTCCCGGAAAGTCAAGGCCGTCGACGGAGTGAACCTCACGATTGGTGCAGGCGAGACATTAGGGCTGGTTGGTGAGAGCGGTTGCGGAAAGTCAACCTTGGGTCGAATGCTGGTGCGCCTCGACGAGCCAACTGCTGGCGACGTCATCTTCGAAGGACAGAACATCTCGATGTTGTCCGAAGGCGAGTTGAAGCCTGTGCGCCGCCGGATCCAGATGGTGTTCCAGAATCCCTTTTCGTCACTCAATCCGCGGAAGACGATCGGCGAGACCATTTGCGAACCGCTGATCGTTCACGGGGTTGGCGACGCGCGCAGCCGACAGGCGCGCGCTATGGAACTCCTGGATATCGTCGGTCTCCGCAGGGAGCATTATAATCGCTATCCGCATCAGTTCAGCGGCGGCCAGCGTCAACGCATCGGGATCGCTCGGGCCTTCGCACTCGAGCCCAAACTGATCGTTTGCGACGAGCCGGTATCAGCCCTTGACGTTTCCATCCAGTCTCAGATCCTTAACTTGATCGAGGACCTACAACGGGCTTTCGGCGTCTCGTATCTCTTCATTTCGCATGACCTTCGTGTGGTCGAGCACGTGAGCGACCGCGTTGCTGTGATGTACCTCGGTCGAATCGTGGAAGAGGCACCGACGGCCATTCTCTATCGCTCGCCCCGGCATCCTTATACCCAGGCTCTTCTAGCGGCTGTCCCTGTACCAGACCCAAGCGTCGAGCAAACGGATATCGTGCTGGAAGGTGGCGTTCCAAACCCCATAGACCCCCCGCAGGGTTGCCATTTCCACCCGAGATGCCCGCTTGCCGTAGACCGTTGCAGAATAGAGATGCCACCTCTTTTCGAAAGCAACGGTCACAAGGTACGCTGCTGGATCAATGGGCCTGGGATGCATGAGGCCTAAGCCACGGATTGCTCGAAGGCAAAAGGCCGGAACAGTCCGGCTGGGCGATCGTAGTTCTGCTGCGCCAGATCGACCTGCAGACTTCCCGGCTCGATACAGGCTGCCCTCGCGCCCGCCGCATTGATCAATCGCGAACCGCTTTGACGATAAATTCCTGACCGATATCCGATCGAACGTGGCCCGGGACGCCCCGCAAGAGGAACAGGTCCGAGAGCACGTCAATCACATCGACAGCTTCCGGCTGACCTGATCGCGATGCATTCGCGAGTGAACGCGTCGATGAGATCGAGCATGCGGCCCCTGCGGTTCACAGGGGTACAATGCTGACAATGAGAGGAATTATCGCGATCGGTGCCAAAGCCAAGTTGGAGAACAGGACTTTTGGATCACCACCGGACCTGCTGCGCATGATAGCCGGGCAGCGAATCAAACCGGCCTCTGAAAGGAGTGAAGGATTGCGAAGAAAATCCGCGAACCACCCTCGGGAACCCGCCCCCCAAAAGGCCAACTGCGCCCCGCCTGCTCAGCCTGCAGAGACCGCGAATTTCGGACCGCGACGCGGCCAAGCACCTGAGAAACCGTCATTTTGGGGAATCACCCAGAAACCATTGGTTCACTGGGGAGTGTTTGGTGGAGCCAGGCGGAATCGAACCGCCGACCTCTTGAATGCCATTCAAGCGCTCTCCCAACTGAGCTATGGCCCCACTGAGCCGCGGTGTTTTGGGGACACTGCGGAAGGTGCGCCGCCGAAGCAGCGGCGCTTCTATAGTCGGGTCCGACGCGAGACTCAAGTCTCTTCGTCGTCTTCCAGGTCACTATCGATCAGATCGGAAACGTCGTCGTCGCCTTCCTCTTCGTCTTCAAGGAAAGTGTCGTCCGCCGCATCCTCGTCCGCCACGTCGATATCGTCGTCAGAGACGGTATCCTTCTCGGCCTCTTCAGCCTCGACCTCATCGAGAGAAACCAGCTCGGGACCGCTTGTGTCGATCTCGGCCTCTTCATCGTCCTTCGCTGCGCGCGCCACGACGGGAGCCGCTGCGCGGCTCAAGGCAACCGCTTGAAAGACCGTGCCGCATTTCGGGCAGATCGCCGGGTCCTTGTTCAAGTCGTAGAATTTCGCGCCGCAGCTCATGCACTGGCGCTTCGAGCCGAGTTCAGGTTTGGCCACGGGTGATTGCCTTCACGTGAATTGAAATGGAAGCGCTCCGTTAGTCGCGGGGGGATGCCTTGTCAAATGGGAAATTTCCATACGTCGCCTCACTTGGCCCCGCTTCGGGATGACGTCCCTGTAACACCGTGTTAGGAGCCGCCAAGCGGACGTCGGATAGGAAGCGGGAATGTCGCACGAGCACGCCCCGGCAGCGCCGGTCACAAGCATGCCAGGAACACCTCTCACGGGGCGGATCCGTGTTCCGGGCGACAAATCCATTTCCCACCGATCGATGATTTTCGGTCTTCTGTCGATCGGCGAGACCCATGTGGAAGGGCTGCTGGAGGGCGAGGACGTGCTGCGGACGGCCGCCGCCTGCCGGGCGCTGGGCGCGACGGTGACGCGCGAGGGCCCGGGGCAATGGCGCGTCGTCGGAGTCGGCATCGGCGGCTTGCGCCAACCCGCTGAAACTCTCGATTTTGGCAATGCCGGGACCGGCGCCCGCCTGATGATGGGCGTTGCCGGCAGCCACCCGATCACGGCGACCTTCGACGGCGACGCATCCTTACGCAAGCGTCCCATGCGCCGCATTCTCGACCCGCTGGTCAAGATGGGGGTCGGCGTGGTGAGCGAGGCCGAGGGCGGCCGGGTTCCGCTGACCCTCAGGGGGCCCCGCGAGACGATTCCCATCACGTACGAAACCCCGGCGGCCTCGGCCCAGATCAAATCCGCCATCCTGCTTGCCGGACTCAACGCTCCCGGACGCACCACGGTCATCGAGAGCGAGGCGACCCGGGACCATACGGAGCGCATGCTTCGCCTGTTCGGCGCCAAGGTCGAAGTGGTCCCGCACGGGGCGGATGGCCGGTCGATCACCCTCGAGGGACAGCCGGAATTGCGCGGCGCACGGGTCGTGGTGCCGGCAGATCCGTCCTCTGCGGCTTTTCCCCTGGTGGCCGCCCTGATCACACCAGGCTCCGACATCGTCATCGAAGGGGTGATGATGAATCCCCTCCGAATCGGCCTGATCACCACGTTGCTCGAGATGGGAGCTTCCATCGAACGGCTGAACGAACGCGAGGAGGGCGGCGAGACGGTCGCAGACCTGCATGTGCGCGCCAGCCGCCTGACGGGCGTGACCGTTCCGGCCGCGCGGGCCCCTGCCATGATCGACGAATATCCCATTCTGGCGGTCGCTGCTGCCTTCGCCACGGGAACCACCCGGATGCAGGGCCTGCATGAGCTGCGGGTCAAGGAATCGGATCGCCTTGCTGCCGTTGCGGCAGGCTTGGCCGAAACCGGGGTCGATTTTTCGATTGAAGGCGACGATCTCATCGTGCGCGGCAGCGACGGAAAGGTCCCGGGCGGCGGACGACCGATTGCGACCCACCTTGACCACCGCATCGCCATGGCGTTCCTGGTGATGGGCCTGGCCACAAGTGCGCCGGTGACCGTGGATGACGGCGCCATGATCGCCACAAGCTTTCCCTCCTTTCTGCCGCTGATGCGCGCGCTCGGCGCGGCGATCAGCGACTGAGGCCGCAGATGATCATCGCCATCGACGGGCCCGCGGCCTCCGGCAAGGGAACCCTCGGCCGGCGTCTCGCCGACCATCTCGGCCTCGCCCATCTCGATACCGGGCTGCTCTACAGGGCCGTTGCCTGCGCGCTGATCGACCGGAAGACCGCCCTGTCCGACATCGCGGCAGCCACGCACGCGGCCGAAACCCTGACGCCGGAGCAATTGGCCGATCCCCGCCTGCGCGGCGCCGCCATGGGAGAGTTCGCCTCGGTGATTTCCGCCTACCAGCCGGTCCGCGACGCCTTGCTGGCGTTCCAGCACCAATTCGCCCGACAGCAACCCGGCGCAGTCCTGGACGGCCGCGATATCGGGACCGTGGTCTGCCCGGACGCCGATGTGAAACTGTTCATCACGGCAGCCCCGGAGGAACGGGCGCGCAGGCGTCATCTCGAGTTGCAGAACCGCGGCGAGAATACGGCCTACGACACGATTCTCAGCGATATTCTCAGGCGCGACGGACGCGACATGACCCGCAGCACCGCTCCTCTCAAGGCGGCCGCCGACGCCCTGACCCTCGACACCACCCATCTCGACGCCGAGGCCGCCTTCAAGGCGGCGCTGGCGCTGGTGGCGGCCAGGACCGGCAAAACGGACCTTGCGTCGTGACGAGAAGCTGCCACACTTCCCGAACCGGTTCGGCTCCTCAAAGGAGACAACGATGGTTCGGCAAGGCCTCGCGCGTCTCGCCACGGGTCTAGCGCTCGCATTCACCTTGTGGATCCCGGCTGCGCGCGCGGAGACGGAGGTCGATCTGGCCCTCGTCGTGGCCGTGGACATCTCGTTCTCGATGGACCCGGAAGAGCAGAGTCTCCAGCGGGAGGGCTTTGCCCAGGCCTTTCGGTCGCGTCTCGTGCAGGACGCCATCCGCGGCGGATTGCTCGGCAAGATCGCCGTGACCTACATGGAATGGGCCGGCGTGACGGACCAGAAGGTCATCATCCCGTGGACAATCGTGGATGACCCCGAAAGCCTGATGGCACTGGCCGATCGGATCGCCGCGACGCCCCTCAGCCGCGCCCAGCGGACCTCGATTTCCAGCGCCATCGATTTCAGCGTGAAGCTGCTCGACCAGAGCGGTGTGGAGGCGACCCGTCGGGTGATCGATGTTTCGGGCGATGGGCCGAACAACCAGGGCCGCGCAGTGGAACAGGCCCGCGACGACGCTGTCGCCAAGGGCATCATCGTGAACGGCCTGCCGATCATGCTGCGCAAACCGGGCTATCTCGACATTTCGGATCTCGACACCTACTACAAGGATTGTGTGATCGGAGGTCAGGGATCCTTCATGGTTCCGGTTCGTGAGCGGGATCAGTTCGTCAATGCCATCAAGACGAAGATCCTCCTCGAAGTGGCCAACCTGATGCCGGCCCCACATCTGATCGAGCCCATCCAGAATACGCCGCGCGCCAATTGCTATACGGGCGAAATGCAGTGGCGGGAGCGCTGGAACAACTAGACCGGCCAGTTTGGACTGAGAATGAAACAACTCACGTTGGCGATCGTCGCGCACGACGCCAAGAAGGACGACATGGCGGATTTCATCGCCATGCACGAAACCACGATCAACCAGTTCTCCCTGTACGCGACCGGAACCACGGGTGCCCGGGTCATGGAGCGCTGCCCCGGCCTGTCCGTGACCCGCCTCAAGAGCGGGCCCATGGGCGGCGATCAACAGATCGGCGCGATGATTGCCGAGGGCAAGGTGGACGTGCTTTTCTTCTTCGTCGACCCCCTCTCGCCCCATCCGCACGATGTGGACGTGAAGGCCCTCATGCGGGTCAGCCTCGTCTACAACATCCCGATGGCGCTCAACCGCGCCACGGCCGATCGGCTGATCGCCAGCTTCGTCCTGTAGCCTCTAGGTTCCGCGCGGCTTGGCGCGCCGGGTCGGCGGAGCCGCGGCCGGGTCCTCCGGCCAGGGATGCCGCGGATACTGGCCGCGCATGTCGGCCCGGACAGCAGCCCACGAACCCCGCCAGAAACCCGGCAGGTCGCGGGTGATCTGGATCGGGCGCTGCGCCGGTGAGAGCAAATGGAGGATCAGCGGCACGCGGCCGCCGGCGAGCGCCGGATGCGTCGTGAGACCGAACAGTTCCTGGACCCGGACGGCAAGAACCGGGCCCTCCGCACTTCCGTAATCCACGGGAATGCTCGATCCGGTCGGCACCTCCACATGGGTGGGCGCCTCGATGTCGAGGCGGCGCTGGAGCGCCCAGGGCAACAGCGCCCGCATCGCCTCGCCGAGAATCTCAGATGAGACGTCGCTCAACCCGCTTTTCCCGACAAGGTGGGGCGCAAACCAGTCGCTGGCCGTGGCCGCAAGGGCAGCGTCGGACAGGTCCGGCCACACGTCGCCTTCGACCTTGCGCAGGAACATGACGCGCTCGCGCCATTGCGCCAGGCCCTTCGACCACGGCAGGGCGTCGATTCCCAGCGCGACGATCCCCTGCGCCAGAGCACGGGCGGCCTCCTCCGTCGCGGGCACCGGCAACGGCCGCTCCTTCAGCGCCAGAGCTCCGTAGCGTCGGATCGCCCGCGCCCGCAGCGCACGCGCCTGCCGGTCAAACGTCACCTCGTCGCGCTGGACGATGTCGTCACCCAGCGCCTCTTCGATCTCGTCGGCACTGATCGGAGCAGCCGCCAGAATGCGGGCCGCCGCAGATCCACCGGCAATCTCGGCCACTGCCAGGAAAGGCTCTTTCGCGAGGCGATCATGGGGCTCGGTCGCGCCCCCGCGGCCGTTGGCCATGAGAAACTCGCCGGGCTTGCCCCGGGCCTTGGCGATGCGATCGGGATAGGCGAGCGTCAGGAGCGCGCCCAGCGAGAGAGGGGCGGACAGCGCGACCGGCTTGGCGGCCCGGCCCGTCTGCGCCCAGCCTTGAGCGAGACGCCGCATGTCGTCTGCGCGCTTTGCGCGGTCGCGCCTGAACCGGTCGACCCGCTCCCCCAGATCCACCATGTCGCCACCAAGGCCGCGCTCCACGAGAACTGCCGCCAGATCGGCCGCATCCCGCTCCTGGCCCCGCTCGCCGGCGCTCAGGACCATGCGGGCAAGCCGCGGCGGCAGCGGGAGTTCGCGCAGCCTGCGGCCGGTTTCGGTGATACGTCCGTCGGCATCGAGAGCGTGGAGCTGCTGAAGAAGCTGCCGCGCTTCCTTTAGGGCAGGCGCCGGCGGCGCATCGAGAAACGCGAGGCTCGCCGGATCGGTGACGCCCCAGGCCGCGCAATCGAGCAGGAGGGGCGCCAGATCGGCCGAGACGATCTCGGGCCGGGCGAACGCCTCAAGCGCGCCGGTGCCGGCCTCCTCCCACAGGCGGTAGCAGATGCCGGGCTCGGTGCGTCCCGCCCGGCCGCGACGCTGGTCGGCCGCAGCCCGCGACACGCGTACGGTCTCCAGGCGGGTCAGCCCGATATCGGGCTCATAAATCGGAATGCGGGCGAGGCCTGAATCGATCACGACCCGCACACCCTCGATGGTGAGGGAGGTCTCCGCAATGGACGTGGCGAGCACGATCTTGCGGCGTCCCGGCGCGGTTGGCCCCACCGCCAGGTCCTGCTCGGCGCGATCGAGCGCCCCGTAGAGCGGCGCCAGATCAACCGCCGGGTCGGAAAGGCGCTCGCGCAGCAGCCGATCGACTCGCCTGATCTCGCCCTGCCCCGGCAGGAAGACGAGGATCGAGCCGGTGTCGGCGCGAAGCCCCCGCAGGACCACATCCGTTACCTGCTCTTCGATGCGCCGGTTCGGATCGCGGGCGACGTACCGGGTCTCGACCGGGAAAGCCCGGCCCTCCGAGGTGATGACGGGGGCATCCCCCAGGAGACGGGACACGCGGGCGCCGTCCAGCGTCGCCGACATCACGAGAAGCCTGAGATCTTCCCGCAATCCGCCTTGGGCATCGATGGCAAGCGCGAGGCCCAGATCGGCGTCGAGGGAGCGTTCGTGAAACTCGTCGAAGATCACTCCGGCGACGCCGTCGAGCGTCGGATCATCGAGGATCATGCGGGCGAAGACGCCCTCGGTGACCACCTCGATCCGCGTCTTCCGGCTGATCTTCGACCCCAGTCGAACCCGAAGACCCACCGTTTCGCCCACCCCCTCCCCGAGGGTCCGGGCCATCCGGTCGGCAGCCGCGCGGGCCGCAAGGCGGCGCGGTTCGAGCAGGATCAGCTTTCGGCCTTCGGCCCAGGGTTCGTCGAGGAGGGCCAGCGGCACGCGCGTGGTCTTGCCGGCGCCCGGGGGCGCGACGAGCACGAGGTTCGCACGCGCCCGCAAACTGGCCGACAGATCGGCCAGCACATCGTCGATGGGGAGAGAGGTGTCGAATTCCCGCATCCCTGCGTGATCGCCCATGCGGGGCTGCGGGGCAAGCCGTCTGGTCAGGCAGCGATTCCGTGGGCGCGCAGTTCCGCTGCCAGATCCATCGGCTCGACGAAATGGATGGCCTGCATGCCCACCGCCCGCGCGCCTTCGACATTGGCCCCGGAATCGTCGATGAAGATGCAGTCCTGCGCCTCAAGGCCGTAGCGGTCCAGCAGCAGATTGTAGATGGCGGGCTCCGGCTTCAGGAGGCACTCGTCGCCGGACACGATGATCCCGTCAAAACCCGTCAGAAACGGATACCGCGCCTGCGACAGCGCGAATTTCGGGCTCGAGAAATTGGTGATGCAGTAATTCGGAATGCCGGCCGCACGAATCCGGGCCAAGAGCGAGACGTTCTCGTCGATAGGGCCCGAGACGGTCTCCTCCCACCTTTCATGGAAGGCCCGGATTGCGCTCTCGTGGGCCGGATGGTCCTTCGTCAGGAGAGCCACCGCCTCCTCCCAATCCCGCCCCCGATCCTGCTCCAGATTCCAGGGCGGCGTGCAGACGGAAGACAGGAACCACTCCATCTCCGCGTCGTCGTCGAAGATCGCGCGATAGAGATGGCGAGGGTCCCACCGCAACAAGACGTTGCCGACGTCGAAGACCACGGTGGTGGGATTGCGGGCGCTCACGGGCACTCCCGGATGGTGACGCGGGGATTCATCGCGGAAAGCCTCATCCGCCAATGTTGTAGGCGGCGAGAGCTGCCATGTTGACGATATCCGCATCGGTTGCGCCCAGCGACACGATCTGCACGGGGCGATCAAGGCCAATGACCATGGGACCCAGCACCATGGCGCCACCCAGCTCCTGAAGCATCTTCGTGGCGATCGACGCCGAGTGGAATGCCGGCATCACCAGCACGTTGGCCGGCCCAGTCAGGCGGCTGAACGGGTATTGGGCCATCAGTTCCGGGTTGAGGGCGACATCCGCCGACATCTCGCCATCGTACTCGAAATCGACCCGCATCGTGTCGAGGATACGCACCGCCTCCTGAATCCGCTCCGCCCGTTCGGCCTTGGGATGACCGAAATTCGAGAAGGACAGGAGCGCGACCCGGGGCTCGTAGCCAAGCCGGCGGGCGACGCCTGCCGATTCGATGGCGATCTCCGCCAGTTCCTGAGCATTGGGCATCTCGTGAATGGCGGTATCGGCCACCAGGACGGTCCGGCCGCGCGCCAGGCACAGCGAGATGCCGATGACCCGGTGGCCGGGCTTGGCGTCGACCACGTGCCGCACGTCGTCGAGCGCCGTCGAATAGTTGCGCGTCGCGCCGGTCACCATGGCGTCGGCATCCCCCAGCGCCACCATGGAGGCGGCGAAATGGTTGCGGTCCTGGTTGATCAGGCGCTGGCAATCGCGGAACAGGAACCCCTTGCGCTGCAGGCGCTCGTAGAGGAACTGCGCGTAGGTACTGTTGCGCTGCGACAGGCGGGCGTTGTGAAGCTCGATTCCCTCGCGACCTTCAAGTTCGATGCCCGCATTGGCAGCGGTCTCCAGGATGCGGTCTTCGCGACCGACGAGGATCGCCCGCCCGAGGCCCTGATTGACGTAGGAGATTGCCGCGCGGATGACCTTCTCCTCTTCGCCTTCGGCGAACACCACCCGTTTCGGGAACCGCCGCACGCGTTCGAAAATACCGTTCAGCGTTCCGGCGACCGGATCGCGACGGGCGGACAGCTGGGCCTTGTAGGCGCGCATATCGACGATGGGACGGCGGGCGACGCCCGTTTCCATGGCGGCGCGGGCCACCGCCATCGGAATGGTGTGGATGAGGCGCGGATCGAACGGCACCGGGATGATGTATTCCCGCCCGAACCGGGGGCGCGAGCCCTGATAGGCCGCCGCCACCTCGTCGGGCACGTCTTCGCGGGCGAGCGCCGCCAGCGCCTCGGCGGCGGCGATCTTCATCTCCATGTTGATGGTGGTCGCCTGCACGTCCAGCGCACCGCGGAAGATGTAGGGGAAGCCCAGGACATTGTTGACCTGGTTGGGATAATCCGACCGGCCGGTGGCGATGATGACGTCGTCGCGGATATGCGCCACGTCCTCGGGGGTTATTTCCGGGTCCGGATTGGCCATGGCGAAAATGATCGGATTGGGGGCCATCGAGCGGATCATCTCGTCCGTGAACGCGCCCTTGGCCGAGAGCCCGAAGACCGCATCGGCGCCCTTCATGGCATCGGCGAGGGTCCGCGCGGGCGTGTCGGCCGCATGAGCCGATTTCCACTGGTTCATGCCCTCGGTGCGGCCGCGATAGATCACGCCCTTCGTGTCGCACAGAACGACATTGTTGGGCGCAAAGCCCATCGCCTTGAGCAGATCGGTGCAGGCGATGCCGGCCGAACCCGCCCCGTTCACCACGAGCTTCGTCTTCGACATGTCGCGGCCGGTCAGATGCAGCGCGTTGATGAGACCCGCGGCCGCAATGATCGCGGTGCCGTGCTGGTCGTCATGGAAGACCGGAATGTCCATCAGCTCGCGCAGGCGCTCCTCGATGATGAAGCACTCGGGCGCCTTGATGTCCTCGAGATTGATGCCGCCGAAGGACGGGCCGAGATAGCGCACGCAGTTGATGAACGCGTCCGGGTCCTCGGTGTCGACCTCGAGATCGATGGAATCCACATCCGCAAACCGCTTGAAGAGGACGGCCTTGCCTTCCATCACGGGCTTGGACGCCAAGGCGCCAAGATTGCCCAGGCCCAGAATCGCGGTGCCGTTCGAGATGACCGCCACCATGTTGGACCGGGTCGTGTAGTCGAAAGCCAGCGACGGATCGGCCGCGATCGCCAGCACCGGCACCGCGACGCCCGGCGAATAGGCCAGCGACAGGTCCCGCTGCGTCGCCATCGGCTTGGTGGGAACCACTTCGAGTTTGCCGGGACGCCCCTGCGAGTGGAACTGCAGCGCCTCCTGGTCCGTGAAGGTGGGACGCGTGCGGCGAATCGGCGGGGTGTCGGTCATGAGGTTATCTTGCGACTTTATGGTTGGGCGTTTCCAGGTGGGGCTGCGACCTTAGGCCATTGACGCGCAGAACCTCAAGACTTGTCCACATGCCCGGCGCCCAAGTCCAATCGGCGGATGAAACAAACGGCCGGGTTTGCTAGGACAGGCGGGATGTCATCCCAAGCGCTCTGTCAGCCCCCCGAAGCCAGCCCGCCCGACGACGCGGCCGCGAAAGCAGCCCCCGCCGATCACCGCGTGACGCCCATGATGGCGCAGTATGTGGAGATCAAGGCCGCCAATCCGGATTGCCTGCTGTTCTACCGGATGGGCGATTTCTACGAACTGTTCTTCGAGGATGCGGAGACCGCCAGCCGGGCACTGGGCATCGTCCTGACCAAGCGGGGCAAGCATCAGGGCCAGGACATCCCCATGTGCGGGGTACCCATCGACCGCGCCGACGATTATCTCCAGCGTCTCATCGGTCTCGGCCATCGGGTGGCGGTCTGCGAGCAGATGGAGGACCCTGCCGAGGCTAAGAAGCGGGGCGCCAAATCGGTCGTGCGTCGCGACGTTGTCCGGCTCGTCACCCCCGGGACCATCACCGAGGAGCGCCTTCTCGATCCCGGCCGGCCGAACTTCTTCCTCGCCATCGCGCGGCGGAGGCTGTCGGAGACGGCGTGGCGTTACGGGTTGGCGGCGGTGGATATCTCGACCGGGCATTTCGCCCTGAGCGAGACCGATGCGGCAGGCCTTCCGGCCGAGATCGCGCGCTTCGAGCCGCGGGAGATCCTTCTCCCCGACAGCATCGCCGAGGACGCGGACCTTGCGGCCTTCTGGCGTGAGACCCGCGCCTCGCTGACGCCCCTGTCGCGGGATGGGCTTGACCCTGCCTCAGCCGAACGACGGCTCAAGGAGTATTTCGGCGTCGCTACCCTCGACGCGTTCGGGGCATTCGACCGCGCCGCCATCGCGGCGGCGGGTTCGGCGTTGTTCTACATCGAGAAGACGCAGATCGGCAGCCGCCCGGTCCTCCACCCGCCGACCAGCAACCAGACTGGGGCTGCGCTCGCCATCGATGCGGCCACGCGCGCCAATCTCGAGCTGACCCGTACGCTCTCGGGCGAGCGTGCCGGCAGTTTGCTCGCGACGATCGATTGCACGGTCACGCCGGGCGGCGCCCGCCTTCTGGCCGAGCGGCTTGCCGGGCCGCTGACGCAGACCGGCCTGATCCGCGATCGCCACGACGCGGTCGCCTACCTGGTCGAGAACGCTAGCCTGCGGGACGCCGCGCGGCGGAACCTCAAACGCGCGCCCGATCTCGCCCGGGCCCTGTCCCGTCTCGGACTGGGCCGTGGCGGCCCCCGCGATCTCGCCTGTGTCCGCGACGCCCTGTTCGCCGCGCGCGATCTCGGCGCGTTGCTGGCCCGAAGCGCCCTGCCGACCGAACTCGCGGCCGCTGCCGCGACGCTCGGCTCGCTGCGGACGGAGATCGCCGACACGCTGCAGGCGGCGCTGGCGGACGAGATGCCGCTGCTGAAGCGCGACGGGGGCTTCATCCGCGCGGGCTACGACGCCACCCTCGACGAGCTGCGTGAGCTGCAGCAGGATTCCCGCCGGTTCATCGCGGCCCTGCAGGCGCGCTACGCGAGCGAGACCGGCTGCCGCACGCTGCGCGTCAAGCACAACCACATGATCGGCTATTACGTGGAGGTGCCGCAGAATATCGGCGAGGACCTGCTCAAGGAGCCGTGGAAGGAAACCTTCGTGCATCGCCAGACCATGGCGGGCGCCATGAGGTTCTCCACCGTGGAGCTGGGCGAACTCGAATCCAAGATCGCCTCCGCGTCGGACCGCGCAATGCGGATCGAGCTCGGTCACTTCGACAGCATGGCCGCGGGCCTCGTCTTGCAATCCGCCGAGATTTCCGCCGCTGCCGAGGCGATGGCGGTGGTCGACGTCTGTGCGGCGCTGTCAGAACTTGCCGTCGATCGGGACTGGGTTCGGCCGGCAATCGACGACAGCCTGTCGTTTTCCATCAAGGCCGGCCGACACCCTGTGGTGGAGGCCGCGCTCAAGCGCGACGGGACGGCCTTCATCGCCAACGATTCGGAACTGTCCGGCGATGATGCGGGCCATATCCTGCTGATTACCGGCCCGAACATGGGCGGCAAATCCACCTATCTGCGCCAGAACGCCCTGATGGTGGTGCTCGCCCAGATGGGCGCCTTCGTGCCCGCGAGATCCGCCCGGATCGGGATCGTCGACCGGTTGTTTTCGCGGGTCGGGGCAGCGGACGATCTTGCCCGCGGGCGCTCGACCTTCATGGTCGAGATGGTGGAAACCGCCGCTATCCTGAATCAGGCAACCGCGCGCTCGCTCGTGATCCTTGACGAGATCGGGCGCGGCACCGCCACCTTCGACGGCCTGTCGATTGCCTGGGCGTCGATCGAACATCTGCACGAGACCAATCGCTGCCGTGCGCTGTTCGCCACCCATTTCCATGAGCTGACGGCGCTTGCCGACAGGCTCGATCGGATCGAGAACGTCACGCTGAAAGTCACCGAGTGGAACAACGAGGTCGTGTTCCTGCATGAGGTGGTGCCGGGGGCGGCCGACCGGTCGTATGGGCTGCAAGTGGGCCGACTGGCGGGGCTGCCGGCCATCGTCGTCGAGCGCGCCCGCGCGATTCTCAGCGAGCTGGAGCGGACCGACCGGGAAAGTCCCAAACAGGCGTTGCTCGACGATCTCCCGCTGTTTGCCGCTCCGGTCAGGGCACCGCCCAGCCCGCCGCAGAGCGACACGCTGAGGATCGCATTGCAGGAGATCGATCCGGATCAGATGACGCCCCGGGAGGCTCTGGAGGCGCTCTATCGATTGAAAGCGACCGCCGGCTGAGGTGATCAGACGACCGACGGGGTGTCGGCGCGTGCACCCGCCACGAACGGGATGAAGGTCGTGGTGGGCGGCGCAGGTGACCTGCCGCTCTCGGCCGCCAGAACGTAGGCCAGGGCCTCTTTGACACCCCGCTCGGTATAAGGCTTCGAGAGAACGCCGCTGGCGCCGGCGAAATCGGCCGGAATGCGCTTGGCGTTGGCGGTCATGAACACCACCGTGATGCCGCGTTCGGCCGCGAGCCGGCGGGCGACGTCGACCCCGGTGGGCCCATCCGTCAGGTGAATGTCAACGAGCGCGAGGTCGGGGCTGAACTGCTCGGCCTGCCGCAGGGCTTCGACCGAAGAGGTCGCGACGCTCACCACATCGTGGCCCGCATCCAGCAGCAGGCTTTCCAGCTCGAGAGCGATCAGGACCTCGTCCTCCACGATCAGGATACGAAGCGATCTTTCGGTGTTCACGCGCGAATCTCCTCTGTGCCGACGGGCAGCACAACCTCTGCGCGGGTTCCTGCGCCGCGATCGCTCCAGGCCAGCTCTCCGCTGGATTGCCGCACCAGCAGGTCGATCAAAGTCCGGCCGAAGCACCCTTCGGGCGGAGGAGCGTGGTCGATGCCGACGCCGTCGTCATCCACCACGATGTGGATCCGGTCGCCCCGATTGCGGATCTCCACAGTCAGGACGCCTTTGCGCCCGTCCGGGAACGCGTGCTTGACCGCATTTCCCACGAGTTCGTTCAGGAGCAGCGCCAGGGACGCTCCCTTCGCAGCGGGGATTTTGACAGCATCGACGTTAAGATTCAGTGTGACCTGATCCGGATGAAGATGGGACGCCATCTCGGTCACCAGTTCGCGGGCAAACAGACCGAGGTCGAAGCGTCCGAGATCGCCGCCCGTATACAAAAGTCGATGGACCGTCGACAGGGCTGCCACTCGCTCGGCGAGTTCGTTCAGCACGCGCCGGGTTTCAGGACTCCGGACACGCCTTGCCTTCAGCAGCACCAGGGAGGCGATGACCTGGAGGCTGTTCTTGACGCGATGATCGACTTCGTGGAGCAAGGCGGTCTTCTGGTCGAGAGCGGTCTGAAGATCGGCCGTCCGGCGAGCAATCTCGCGCTCAAGCATGCGCCGCGATTCCGCACTCTCCAACGCCTGATGCCTCATGGGGGTCACATCGCGCTGTGACACGGACACATAGATCAGTTGGCCGTCTGCGTCGGCGATCGGACGAATGGCGACCGCGCTCCAGAACGAAGACCCATCCTTGCGGTAGCTGAGAATCTCGGCCTCGATCGCTACGCCGGACGCAAGCGCCCGATGGATAGCAGCTGCGGTTTCTGGATCCGACTCGGGGCCGTGGAGGAAATCTCCCGGTCGCCCCTGCGTTTCCGCAGAGTCATAACCGGTCAGCCTCGAGAAAGCCGCATTGGCGAATACGACCGGCGTGTTGTGCGTGTGAGGGTCCAGCATCGAAATGGCGACAGGAGCCGTGTCGAAGATGGCCTTGTAAGGGTCGCTGATTGTCCTGTCCGGGGGTGGCCGAGCCATTTGATCGAGAGGGCTGGACTTGGCCGGCATGATATTCCCTGGTTTGACGCCACGCTCCGTGAGAAGGGCCGGCGGCCGTGTAGGCCACGACGGGGCCTGCCGCGACAATATCTCTCACAACGGGCGAGAATCCCCACGGTTCCCAGCCCTTTTGCGCTGCGACAAAACTCGTCATCCCGTGAATTGAAACACTATCGCATTTCCTGCGCGTTCGGTACACACGTCGAACGGCAGGGAGGCCAACCATGGTCACGCGGGTTTCAACCGTCGCCTTTGAGGGCATCGAGGCGCGACCGGTCGACGTTCAGGTCCAGATTGCGCCCGGGAACGTCGCCTTCATGATCGTCGGGCTTGCCGACAAGGCGGTGGCAGAATCGCGCGAGCGCGTCCGCTCGGCGCTCATCGCATCCGGGCTCTCGCTTCCCGCCAAGCGCATCACCGTGAACCTTGCCCCGGCAGATCTGCCCAAGGAGGGCAGCCACTACGATCTGCCGATCGCGCTCGGGGTCATGGCCGCCATGGGGGCCATTCCGGCCGACGCGCTGAACGGCTTTACCGTGCTGGGAGAGCTTGCCCTCGACGGCTCGATCACGGCAGTGGCGGGCGTCCTGACCGCCGCCATCGCGGCAAACGGAAACGGTCATGGGCTGATCTGCCCCCATCCCTGCGGACCGGAGGCTGCGTGGGCCAGCAGCGACCTCGAGATACTGGCGCCGCGGTCGCTGATTCAGCTCGCCAATCATTTCAAGGGAACGCAGGTGATGGCCCGCCCCGAACCCGCCATCTTGCCGAGCTCCGGTCCGCAACCGGATCTGCGCGACATCAAGGGACAGGAAAGCGCCAAGCGGACCCTCGAGATTGCGGCCGCCGGCGCGCATAATCTGCTCATGAGCGGTCCGCCGGGCGCCGGCAAGTCAATGCTGGCCCAACGCCTGCCGTCGATTCTGCCGCCGCTGACGCCCCGCGAACTGCTCGAGGTCTCGATGATCCAGTCCGTGGCGGGCCTGCTGGCGAACGGCGCATTGTCGAGCCGTCGGCCGTTCCGCGCGCCCCATCACTCCGCCTCCATGGCGGCGCTGGTGGGCGGGGGGCTCAACGCCCGTCCCGGCGAGGCCTCGCTTGCGCATCATGGCGTCCTGTTTCTCGACGAGATGCCGGAATTTCAGCCGCAAGTCCTGGATTCCCTGCGCCAGCCTCTCGAGGCGGGCGAAATCCTCATCGCGCGCGCCAATCACCGGGTTACCTATCCGGCCCGCTTCCAGCTCGTGGCGGCCATGAATCCGTGCCGGTGCGGACAGGCGAGGGAACCGGGATACGTCTGTCGCCGTCAGCCGAATGAACGCTGCATGGCGCATTATCAGGCCCGTATCTCGGGACCGCTGCTCGATCGCATCGACCTGTCCATCGAGGTGCCGGCCATTGCAGCCTCGGATCTGATCCTTCCACCGCCGACCGAGGGCTCCGCCGAGGCGAAGGCGAGGGTCAAGATCGCACGGGACCGGCAGGCGAGACGCTTCGCGGCCCTGGGACTCGACAGCATTTCCACGAACGCCGCCTGCCCTGCTGCCGTCATCGAGCAGATCGCCCAACCGGATCGCGAGGGGACCGCCCTGCTTCACGACGCCGCCAATGCGATGCGCCTTTCCGCGCGCGGATTTCACCGGGTGCTCAAGGTCGCGCGAACCCTGGCCGATCTCGACAGCGAGGAGCATGTTCGCCGGATTCACCTGGCCGAGGCCCTGTCGTACCGGGCGCAATCGGATCGCCGGCCAAACGCCGCCTGACGCCGCGAAAGAGGGGATGCAACGACGCCGGTTTGTGACAGTTTTTTATCGAAGGACGGGTAACCCTCTCGTCATCCACGGAATTCGTCGTCACATTACCGTTTGAAATGAGCCCTATGTCACGAAACAAGACGGTCTCACCGTCCGATGGCCCGGGAACTGGCGCGCGGGCGAGCGAGGTTTCGATGATCCCCTCCCCGATGACCCCAACGGTTTCACCTCTCCCGGTCCTGACACCGGCCTATCCGGTTCCGCTCCTGCGTCCAGGGCGCATGGGCGATCTTCTGCCGGGGCGAACCCGCATCGTTCGCGACCATGGCACCCTCAATCCGCTGCTGGGCCGACTGGGATCCCTGGAAGTGCGGCTTGCCACCACCACCAAGGATATCCGCCGCGCCCAGAAGCTGCGCTACAAGGTGTTCTTCGAGGAGATGTCGGCCGCTCCCAGCGCCTCTGCCAGGCTGTCCCGCCGCGATATCGACGATTTCGACCTTCTGTGCGACCACCTGCTGGTCCTCGACCATGCGGTGAAGGCGAAGCGCTTTCGGACTGCCAAACCCAAGGTCATCGGCACCTACCGCTTGCTGCGGCAGGAGGTGGCCGACCGCAACTGGGGCTTTTATACCGCTGGCGAGTTCGACGTCGCTCCCATGATCGCCGCTCATCCAGACCTGCGGTTCCTGGAACTGGGCCGGTCCTGCGTGTCGAAGCCCTATCGCAACAAACGGACGGTGGAACTGCTGTGGCACGGCATCTGGGCTTATGTGCTGCACCACCGGGTGGATGTGATGATCGGATGCGCCAGCCTCGAGGGCACCGATCCCCGCAAGCTCGCGCTGCCGCTGAGTTTCCTGCATCACCATGCGGGCGCCAGCGCGGAGTGGCGGGCGCCGGCCCTGCGAGATCGGGCCATTTCCATGGACTTGCTGCCGCCCGAGGGGGTCGACCCGAAATCAGCCCTCAGAGCCCTCCCGCCGCTGATCAAGGGCTACCTGCGGATCGGCGCGACTTTCGGCCAGGGGGCGGTGGTGGACCGTCAATTCGGCACCACCGACGTGCTGGTCGTGATGCCGGTCGCCCAGATCAATCCACGCTATATCGACCATTTCGGCCCCGAGGCCACCCGTCACCTGGCCTGATCGGCGGCCCCTTCGGCAAAGAGGGCGTCGAGCCCTTCCCGGTAGGTCGGGTAGCGCAGGCGCACATTCAGCTCGGACAGGATGAGCCGGTTGGAGATGCGTTTGTTCTCTGCATAAAAGCTCTGCGACATGGGACTGAGGACCGCGTCCGCGAAAGCGATGGCCGGCGGCACCGGAATTCCCGCCCGCTCGGCCGCATAGGCGATGATGTCCTGCGGCGGGGCAGGTTCGCAATCCGACACATTGTAGATGGCCCCCCGGCGCGGCCGACGCATAGAGGCTGCCAGGACGGTGGCGATGTCATCCACATGGATGCGGTTGGAGACCTGCCCTTCCTTGACGATTCGCTGCGCGGTTCCGCGCGCCAGGGACACGAAGGCATTCCGGCCCGGCCCGTAAATGCCGGACAGCCGGAAGATCGCAACGGCCGGCCCGGCGGCCTCGCCCCAGGCGAGCCACGATTGCTCGGCCGCAACGCGGCGTGCCGAACGCTCGCTGCGGGGCTCGGCGGGCGCCGTCTCGTCGACCCACGCCCCCTTGTGGTCACCATAGACCCCGGTGGTCGAGAGGTAGCCCAGCCATGAGGCGTTTGCGGCAGTTGCTGCCACGATGGGCGCGTACGCCGCAAAGGCCGGGTCCTGGCCGGTCGATGGCGGGGTCGAGACGAGGATGGCGTCCGCGGAGCGTAAGGACGCGGTGACGGCCCTCACGTCGTCAAAGACCAGCGCGTCAATGCCCTCGGCCCTCAGGCGATCCGCCTTCTCGGCATCCCGCACGGTCCCGGCCACCGATGTCCAGGGGAAGTCCTCGCGCGCGATGAGCGCCTGCGCCGCGTAGCCGAGGCCGAAAACAAAGAGATTCATGGGGCGCTTTCGCGGGCGGCATGAGAGGGGGAGATCCGGGACCATTCCCGCAGGACGTCATCGTCGGTCTCGCGCGCCTGGCGGGCGTCGCGCAAGGCGGTGATCTCGCCGGGCGTCAGCAGGCGGGCGCTTGCCCAGACGGCCATGGCCCGCACCAGCGGAGACGAATCGTCGAGGTGCGCCACCGCGTCGGCCGCCAGGGCCGGATCGCCGGAATTGCCGATGGCGATGAGGACGTTGCGCAGGAAACGGTCCCGCCCCGCACGCTTGATCGGCGTGCCGGCGAACCGGATCCTGAAATCCGCGTCGTCGAGACGGGCGAGTTCCGAGAGCGGAACAGCCGCGAGATCCTCGCGCTGCATGAGCCGCGCCTCGCGGCCGGCCTGCGCGAACTTGTTCCACGGGCAGACCGCCAGACAATCGTCGCATCCGAAGATGCGGTTGCCGATCGGCGCGCGAAACTCCTCGGCGATATGGCCCTTATGCTCGATGGTGAGATACGAGATGCAGCGGCGCGCATCGAGTTGGTAAGGCGCCGGGAAGGCGTTCGTCGGGCAGACATCGAGGCAGCGACGACAGGAGCCGCAATGGTCCGTCTCCGGCTCGTCCACCGGCAAGTCCGCAGTGGTGAAGATCGCCCCCAGAAACAGCCAGTTGCCGAATTCCCGCGACACGACGACCGTGTGCTTGCCCTGCCAGCCGAGCCCTGACGCCTCAGCCAATGGCTTTTCCATCACCGGTGCGGTGTCGACGAAGACCTTCACGTCCGAACCGCCGCGGACCGCCAGGAGGCCCGCGGCCTCCTTGAGCTTTCCCTTGATGACATCGTGATAGTCGCGGTTGCGGGCATAGACCGAGATCGACGCCCGGTCCTTGAGGGCGAGTGCGGCGAGCGGATCGGTCGTCGGGCCGTAATTCAGCCCCAGCAGGATGACGCTCTGGACCTGTGGCCACAGAATGCGCGGGTCGGCGCGCCGGTCGGCCGTGTCGGCCATCCAGTCCATCGATCCTTGGAAGCCTTGCGCGAGCCACGCGGCGAGCCGTTCGGGCGCCAGCGGCATTGCGTCAGGGCGCGTGACCCGGACGGTGTCGAAGCCGAGCGCCCTCGCGCGCTCAACGAGGGCGCGCTTGAGGCCCTCGCCGGTCAGAAGTCGAGGTTGTCGTATTGTTCGGAGGCCGCCATCCCCGGAACCCGATCGGCCAGCAGGGTGCGGAAGGACGGCCGGGATTTCACCCGCGCGTACCAATGCTTCGCCGTCTCGTTCTCGTCCCATGGCACGTCGCCGAGGTAATCCACCACAGAGAGGTGGGCCGCCGCCGCAAGGTCGGCGTAAGTCAGTTGGTCGCCCGCAAGCCAGTTCCGCGAGGCGATGAGATATCCGATATAGTTGAGGTGATATCGCACGTTGGCCCGTGCCGCGCGAATCGCCCCCATATCGGGCGGGCCTCCGCCCAGATCCAGCGGCATGAAGCGCTTGTAGATCTTCTCCGTGGCGAGATAGTCCGAGACCTCCTCGTTGAACTTCACGAGGAACCAATCCATCAGCCGGCGGACCTCCATACGCGCCGCCGCGCCCGGAGGCAGCAGGCGTCGGTCGCCCATCGCCTCGCCCCGCGTATCCTCGAGATACTCCGCCATCACATGGGCGCCGGGCACCGCCAGCCCGTTCTCGTCCACGAAGACCGGCAGGTTGCCGCCCGGGTTGATCTCCAGCAGCGGCACGCGGCGTTCCCACGGCTTCTCGTCGGCGATCTCCGGCTCGATGCCGTGTTCGCCAAGGACAAGGCGTGCGAACCGCGATTGCGGGCAGAAGGGATAGGAATGCAGGATGGCCATGAGCGTGTCAGACGCGAAACAGGCGGCGAGAATAAGGCCGTGTTTCCTTAAGAGTTCGTAAGGAATTTTGGTGAATCACATGTCCTCGACGCAGGCGTCGGGCGCGTGGTGCGCAATCGACCTTGACAGGGTTATGAAGCCCCCTGCAAGTGGCGCCGGTCTGAGGAATGTCAACGATGTCGCAAATGTTCGAGGCGCTCTTTCTCGGCCTTGTCGAAGGCCTGACGGAATTCCTGCCGGTGTCCTCCACCGGGCACCTCCTCCTGATCGGTCATTTCCTCGGATTCGAATCCACCGGCAAGACCTTCGAGGTCCTGATTCAGCTGGGCGCCATCCTGGCGATCCTGGCGGTCTACTTCAATCGGCTGTGGGCGATTGCCCGCGCCCTGCCCTACGACCCGGACGCGCGCCGCTTCGTGATCGGCCTCCTGGCGGCCTTCCTGCCGGCCGCCATCATCGGGGCGGCGCTTCACAGCTTCATCAAGGACGTGCTGTTCAATCCCTGGATCGTCTGCATGACGCTGATCGCCGGCGGCTTCGTGCTGATGATGGTGGATTCCATGCCGCTTCGCGCGACCTACAAGGACGCCACCAAGTTCCCGATCGCGATGTATATCAAGATCGGCTTCCTGCAATGCCTCGCGATGGTGCCGGGGGTGTCGCGCTCGGGCGCGACGATCGTCGGCGGCATGCTGCTCGGGGCCGACAAGCGGGCGGCGGCCGAATTTTCGTTCTTTCTGGCGATCCCCACCATGGCGGGCGCCTTCGCGTATGACCTCCTCAAGAATTACAGCATCCTGACGGCCGACGACGTCCGGATCATCACGGTCGGGTTCATTGCGGCGTTCGTGTCCGCACTGTTCGTTGTCCGCACCCTGCTGAATTATGTCTCCCGGCACGGCTTCACGCCGTTCGCCTGGTGGCGGATCATCGTCGGGTCGGCGGGTTTGGCCGGCTTGATCGTCTTCGGCTGAGCTATCCCGGGAGGGTCTTGTCCGGGTAGCGGCACAGATCGGCGATCAGGCAGCGCCAGCATTCGGGCTTTCGCGCCTTGCAGACGTAGCGCCCATGCAGGATCAGCCAGTGATGGGCATGGAGCCGGTAGGCGTCCGGAATCCGCGCCTCCAGCGCGACCTGCGTCTCGAGCGGGGTTCTGGTGATCGCAAACGGGATGCGGTTTGTGACCCGGAAGATATGCGTGTCCACAGCGATTCGAGGGTCGCCAAACGCGACATTGACCAGCACGCTCGCGGTCTTGCGCCCAACGCCCGGCAGGGTTTCCAGGATCTCCACGCTGTCCGGCACCTCGCCGCCGAATTCATCGACCAGGCGCCGCGCGAGGGCCATGACGTTGCGCGCCTTGGTGTTGAAGAAGTTCAGGGTTTTCACATGCTCGCGCAGGCCCTCCTCGCCGAGGTCGAGCATCTTCTGCGGCGTGTCCGCGACGGCAAACAGCGCCCGGGTCGCCTTGTTGACCCCCACATCGGTGGATTGCGCCGACAGGGCGACGGCGACGAGCAGGGTGTAGGGGTTGGTGTAGTCCAGTTCCCCCTTTGGCTCGGGATTTTCGGCGTGGAAGCGCCGGAAGATCTCCACCAATGTCGCCTGGTCGACGGGCTTTGGCGGACGAACGGCCTTGGCGGGCCGGCGCGCAACCGTCGGCTTGGCCGGGGACTCGCCTGGGGTCTTCGGGATGCGGCGTGGCGACCGTTTCAGTTCGGGCATGAACGCGTTATAACCACCGCGAAGGGACCGGCAAGATGGCATACGATTCCCCGCATCGATCGGACAGCCCCGTCTTCTGCGCCGAGATCCGGCCCCATCGCTCCCTCGGCCCGCAGGGCTTCCGGGTCCTGATGATGCTCCTGTGCGTCGCCTCGATCGTTGTCAGCCTGCCCTTCGTGATCCTCGGCTTCTGGCCGGTGGTTGGGTTCTTCGGCCTCGATTTTCTCGGGCTTTATATCGCGTTTCGGGTCAGCTACCGGCAGGGCCTGGCGTTTGAGGTTCTCGAACTGACCCCGGTGCGATTGCTGCTGCGCAAGGTCGATCCCCGCGGGGTGGCCCGGGAATGGCTGTTCAACCCCCTCTGGACACGGCTCGACCGGCAGGACGATGCCGATTTCGGGCTCCAGCGCCTGGCGCTCTCCTCGCGTGGGCAGGAGGTCGTCATCGCCAGGGACCTTTCGCCCCCGGAACGGGAGAGTTTCGCCGAGGCGTTCAGTCGGGCCCTGGCTGAGGTCAAGCGCGGCCTGTGACCGGCCACCCTCCACTGGCGAGCGATTGAAAATCAAGGGCTTGCGGGCAATTCGAACACCCGTTTGACGCATGCCCGCCCTGCTTTGGCGCCCCCATTGGCGAATTGAAGCAAATGAGGCCGCAAGATCGACTTGCGGCCATCTCGGCCCCTTCTTATATCAGCGATTGCACCGGGGGCGCTTCATTGGAAGGGCTCCCGACTATCATCAACGTCCAGCCATGGGCCGTGCCGCTTCGGGGCTCGGCGGTCTGCTTGAAAGTGAGGGATCCCGCCATGGGTAAAGTTATTGGTATCGACCTCGGAACCACCAATTCCTGCGTTGCCGTCATGGAAGGCGCGCAGCCAAAAGTAATCGAAAACGCCGAAGGCGCGCGGACGACCCCGTCCATCGTCGCTTTCACGGATGACGGCGAGCGTCTCGTCGGGCAGGCCGCCAAACGGCAGGCCGTGACCAATCCAGAGCGCACCTTCTTCGCCATCAAGCGCCTGATCGGGCGCACCTTCGACGACCCCATGACCAAGAAGGACATGGGCCTTGTCCCCTACAAGATCGTCAAGGGACCCAATAGCGACGCGTGGGTCGAGGTCGACGGCAAGCAGTATTCGCCGTCGCAGATCTCCGCCTTCATCGTTCAAAAGATGAAGGAGACGGCCGAGGCTTATCTCGGACAGCCCGTCACCCAGGCGGTGATCACCGTTCCGGCCTATTTCAATGACGCCCAGCGTCAGGCCACCAAGGATGCCGGCAAGATCGCCGGCCTCGAAGTGCTGCGCATCATCAACGAGCCGACGGCGGCAGCGCTGGCCTACGGCCTCGACAAGAAGCAACACGGCACCATCGCGGTCTATGACCTCGGCGGCGGCACCTTCGACGTCTCGGTTCTCGAGATCGGCGACGGCGTGTTCGAGGTGAAGTCCACCAACGGCGACACCTTCCTCGGCGGCGAAGATTTCGACATGCGTCTCGTCGAGTATCTGGCGGCCGAGTTCAAGAAGGAGCAGGGCATTGACCTGACCAAGGACAAGCTTGCCCTGCAGCGCCTCAAGGAAGCGGCCGAGAAGGCCAAGATCGAACTGTCCTCGACGCAGCAGACCGAAATCAACCTGCCCTACATCACGGCAGATGCCTCCGGTCCCAAGCATCTGGCGCTCAAGCTGTCGCGCGCCAAGTTCGAGTCCCTGGTCGACGATCTCGTCCAGAAGACCATCGAGCCGTGCAAGAAGGCCCTTAAGGATGCCGGTCTCACCGCCGGTCAAATCGACGAGGTCGTTCTCGTCGGCGGCATGACCCGCATGCCGAAGATCCAGGAAGTCGTGAAGTCGTTCTTCGGCAAGGAGCCTCACAAGGGCGTCAACCCGGACGAAGTCGTGGCGATCGGCGCTGCCATCCAGGCCGGCGTCCTCCAGGGCGACGTCAAGGATGTGCTGCTTCTCGACGTCACCCCGCTTTCCCTTGGCATCGAGACCCTGGGCGGCGTGTTTACCCGTCTGATCGAGCGCAACACGACCATCCCGACCAAGAAGGGCCAGGTCTTCTCGACCGCCGAGGACAATCAGAACGCGGTCACGATCCGGGTCTTCCAGGGCGAACGCGAGATGGCGGCCGACAACAAGATGCTCGGTCAGTTCGACCTGATGGGCATTCCGCCGGCCCCGCGCGGCGTGCCGCAGGTCGAGGTGACCTTCGACATCGACGCCAACGGCATCGTCAACGTGACGGCGAAGGACAAAGCCACCAACAAGGAGCAGCAGATCCGCATCCAGGCATCCGGTGGTCTGTCCGAGGCCGACATCGACAAGATGGTCAAGGACGCCGAGGCCAACGCCGCCGACGACAAGAAGCGTCGCGAGATGGTGGAAGCCAAGAACCAGGGCGAAAGCCTCGTTCACGCCACCGAGAAGTCGCTCGCCGAATACGGCAGCAAGGTCTCGGAGAGCGACCGCCAGGGCATCGAGACCGCCATCGAGGCGCTCAAGCAGGCCTTGGCCGGGACCGATGCCGAGGTCGTCAAGGCCCGTACCACGGATCTGATGCAGGCCTCCATGAAGCTGGGCGAGGCCATGTATCAGGCAACCCAGGGCGCTGAAGGGGGCGAAGAGGCTCCGGACGGCGAGGCCAAGAAGAAAGACGATGTCATCGACGCCGACTTCCAGGAAGTCGAGGACGACGACAAGAAGAAGCGCGCCTGATCCAGAAAACGACGCAATCCCCGGGCTGGTCCCGGGGATTGCTCATGAAGAGGGGCACCCTTATCTGACCGTTTGGGCTGCGTGATCTCAGCCCGGACGTCGTCGGGTCCAGGGGGCGGAGCACAATGTCCAAACGCGATTTTTACGAGGTCCTCGGGGTGTCGAGGACGGTCACGGAGGTGGAGCTCAAGACCACCTTCCGCAAGCTTGCGATGCAGTTTCACCCGGACCGCAACCCCGGGAATGAAGAAGCCGAGCTGAAGTTCAAGGAAATCAACGAGGCCTACCAGACCCTGTCCGACGGGCAGAAACGGGCGGCCTACGACCGCTACGGTCACGCGGCCTTCGCCAATGGCGGCGGCGCGGGCGGACCGGGATTCGGCAATGATTTCTCCGAATTCATGACCGATATCTTCGAGAATTTCTTCGGCGAGACCCGCGGGCGCGGGCGCAGTACGGGCGGCCGCGAACGTGGCGCCGACATGCGCTACAATCTCGAGATCACTCTTGAGGAAGCTTTTCTCGGCAAGACCGCCGAACTCAAGATCCCGACCTCCATCACCTGCGAATCCTGTAGCGGCAGCGGCGCCAAGCCCGGCTCCAAGCCCAAGCAATGCCCGACCTGCGGCGGCGCGGGGCGCGTGCGCGCCACCCAGGGCTTCTTCTCCATCGAGCGGACCTGCCCCAATTGCCACGGCCGCGGCGAGGTCATCGACGATCCGTGCGCGGATTGCGGCGGCGCAGGGCGCGTGACCCGCGAGCGCGTTCTGTCCGTGAACATTCCGGCCGGTGTCGAGGAAGGCACCCGCATCCGGCTTGCCGGCGAGGGCGAGGCCGGAACACGCGGCGGCCCGGCAGGCGATCTCTACATTTTCCTGTCGATCCAGGCGCATCAGTTCTTCCAGCGCGATGGAGCGGACCTGTTCTGCCGTGTGCCGATTTCCATGGTCACGGCAGCCCTCGGCGGCGAGCTCAAGGTCCCGACCATCGGCGGAGCGGATACGAGCCTGAAGGTCCCGGAAGGCACACAATCGGGCAAGCAGTTCCGTCTCAAGGCAAAGGGGATGCCGGTCCTGCGCTCGCGGGATGTCGGTGATCTCTACATCCAGGTCGCCGTGGAAACGCCGCAGAACCTGTCCAAGCGGCAGCGCGAACTCCTGGCGGAGTTCGATGAGGAATCGTCGAAGGACAATCATCCCGAGAGTTCCGGCTTTTTTGCACGGGTTCGCGAATTCCTCGACGGGTTCAGTGGATCAACTTAGCTTGACGGTCGTTTTCATTGAGTTCTAAAGAACCTTCGTGATCTGCCGTTCAAGGGGCTAACGCAGTGCTACAGTCGTTCCAACGACCCAGTCACCGAAAATTGCCCCTTGGCAAGGATCGTTTCAAAGACGAAGCGCAGTTTCTCAGGCTCTGGCTGGAACGTCCGCTCGCCATCGGGGCCGTCATGCCCTCCGGCAAGGCGCTGGCCAGGACCATGGCGTCCTACGTCGATCCCCGTATCCCCGGCCCGATCCTCGAGCTCGGGCCCGGCACGGGCCCCGTCACCGACGCCCTCATCCGCCGCGGGGTCGCCCAAGACCGGCTGGTCCTCATCGAATTCAATCCCGAGTTCTGCCAGCTTCTCAAGCGGCGCTTTCCGAAGGCGACGATCATCCAGGGCGACGCCTACGATCTCAAGGAGACCCTGTCGGGGATCCTGACGGAGCAGCCAGCCGCCACCGTGTCCAGCCTGCCGCTCTTCACCAAGCCGATGGACCAGCGCCTCGACCTGCTGGAGACCGCCCAGGCGATGATGCATCCGGACGCCCCGTTCATCCAGTTCACCTACGCGGTCGTCCCGCCGATCCCGGCCCGGTCCGAACTCTACGACGCGCGCGGGTCCAACCGGGTCTGGCGCAACCTCCCGCCGGCACGGGTCTGGGTCTACAACAAGGTCAAGACCCCGTGAGCGCGACAGCGGCCCATGCCGGTGAGCCTTTCCCGGTCAAAGACCCTCGCGATTCCCTCATCATCGGCCTCGATCTCTCGTCCGTGGAGGACGCTCGCGCGCTGGTGCACCGGATCGGCGATGCGGGGACCTTCTACAAGATCGGCTATCAGCTCGGTTATGCGGGCGGGCTTTCTTTCGCGCGCGAGCTGGTCGAGTCCGGCAAGAAGGTCTTTCTGGACCTGAAACTCCACGACATCGGCAACACGGTCGAGGCCGGTGTTCGCGCCGTGTCCCAGCTCGGCGTCACCTTCCTCACCGTTCATGCCTATCCCCAGACCATGCGGGCGGCCGTGGCGGGGCGGGAAGGGACGGCGCTCAAGATCCTCGCCGTCACCGTGCTCACCTCATATGACGACGATGATCTCGTCGAGGCAGGCTACGCCCCCGGCCACGCGGCAGACCTCGTGGCGCGCAGGACGGTCCAGGCGCGCGACATCGGCATTGACGGCATTGTCTGTGCTGCCCCCGAAGCATCGCGGGTGCGTGCTCTTCTGGGGCCTGACAGGCTCATCGTGACACCGGGCATTCGCCCCGCGGGCGCCGCGACCGGCGATCAGAAGCGGGTGATGACGCCGCAAGAGGCCATTCGCGGCGGCGCCGATCATCTGGTTGTCGCACGGCCCATCATCCAGGCTGTCGATCCCAGGGCGGTCGCGCAGGCGATCGTTGCCGACATTTCCGCCGCCTCGGCAGGTTGACGCCGGGGTGTCCCTGGCGTTCCGTGCCGATCCGACACCGAGGAACCATCCATGCCCAAAGCTTATGTGATCGCGCGCGTGACCGTGACAAACCCTGAAGCCTATGCGGAATATGCCAAGGGGGCGACGGCGGCCATCCGCCAGTATAACGGCAAGCCGCTCGTGCGCGGCGGCGCCTTCGAGGCGCTGGAGGGCGAGGCGCGGGCCCGCAACGTGGTGATCGAGTTCGAGTCCATGGAGCAGGCCCGGCGCTACTATCACTCGCCCGAATATCAGGCCGCCAAGGCCAAGCGCGATGGCGCCTGCGTGGCCGAGTTCGTGCTCGTCGAGGGAGCCGACTGATGAAGAAGGGGTACTGGATCGGACGCGTCGATGTGGCCAATCCGGAGGCCTATCAGGCCTATGTCGACAGCAACGGCCCGGTCTTCGCCAGGTTCGGCGGGCGCTTCCTCGTACGCGGCGGCCCGTTCCGGGCGGTCGAGGGCCCCAGCCGAAGCCGCAACATCGTGCTCGAGTTTCCCTCCGTTGAGGCCGCGCAGGCCTGCTGGGATTCCGCCGACTACCAGGCCGTGAAGGCCAAACGCGACGGACACGCCACCGCCGAGATCATCGTGATCGAAGGCACCGAGGTCTGAGAACCCGCCGGACCGGCTTGACCCGTCTGGCGCAGGGATACGGGAGTCGAGAGCCATGACCGAGATGCGTCTCGTCGTCGTCGGCGCCGCTGGGCGCATGGGCCGGATCCTCATCCGGGCGATCGCTGAAACCGACGGCTGTCGCCTGGTCGGCGCCATCGAACGCGGCGGATCGGAGGCGCTGGACCACGATGCGGGCCTCATCGCCGGCGTCGGCCTGCTCGACGTCACCATCACCGACGACCCGCTGCCGGTTTTCGCCGCGGCCGATGGCGTCCTCGACTTTACCAGTCCGGCCGCAACCGCCGCGTTCGCGGGGCTCGCGGCGCAAGCTCGCATCGTCCACGTGATCGGCACCACCGGCCTCCAACCGGCGGATTTCGAGACGCTGGAGGCGGCCGCCCGCCATGCCCGCATCGTCCAGTCCGGCAACATGTCGCTAGGCGTCAACATGCTGGCCGGTCTCGTGCGCAAGGCCGCCGAGACCCTGGGCGAGGATTTCGACATCGAGATCGTCGAGATGCACCACCGCATGAAGGTGGATGCCCCGTCGGGAACGGCGCTCCTGCTGGGCGAGGCCGCAGCAGCGGGGCGCGGGATCTCGCTCGAGGATCGCTCCGTGCGCTCGCGCGACGGCCATGTGGGCGCACGCCGCAGCGGCGATATCGGCTTTGCGGCCCTGCGCGGCGGCACCGTGGTGGGCGACCATACGGTCACGTTTGCGGGCAACGGAGAGCGCATCGAACTCACCCACCGGGCCGAGGACCGCAGCCTGTTCGCCCGGGGGGCCGTGAAGGCGGCGCTCTGGGCCTTCGACAAGAAGCCCGGCTATTACACCATGGCGGACGTGCTCGGCTTTTGACGCCGGGCGGGAACCGCCGGTAAAGAGGGCTCCGGCCCCGCCCGGTCTTTGAAACCGCAAACCTGTCCGCCCTCGCTCTTTGTTTCCCTGTCCCGGAGTTCTCACGATGAACCGCCTTCTCGTCCTCGTCCGTCACGGCCAGAGTGATTGGAACCTCAAGAACCTGTTCACCGGCTGGAAGGACCCGGACCTCACCGACCTCGGAATCGAGGAGGCGATCACCGCCGGGCGTCGCCTGAAAGCCATGGACGTGCAGTTCGATGTGGCCTTCACGTCCAACCTGTCGCGGGCGCAGCGGACCTGCACCCTGCTGCTCGAGGCGCTCGGCCAGCCCGGCCTTCCGACGCTCGCCGACGAGGCGCTCAACGAGCGCGATTACGGCGACCTCTCGGGGCTGAACAAGGATGACGCGCGCGCCCGCTGGGGCGAGGACCAGGTCCACCTGTGGCGGCGCTCCTACGACGTGAAGCCTCCGGGCGGCGAGAGCCTCAAGGACACGGTGGCGCGGGTGCTGCCGTACTACCTGCGCGAGATCCTGCCCCGGGTCATGCGCGGCGAGCGTGTGCTGGTGGCAGCCCACGGCAATTCCCTGCGGGCCTTGGTGATGGTGCTGGACGGACTGACCCCTGAGACGATCCCGTCGATGGAGCTTTCGACCGGCATCCCGCTCGTCTACCGCCTGAAGGCCGACACCACGGTCGAGGACAAGAAGGTTCTCGACGCGTGATCGACGTCCGCATGCTCGACGCTGAGAGCGCCCGTCGCGAGCAGCGCCGGCTTGCGGAGGTTCTGGCCGATTGCGTCGAGGGCGGCGCATCGGTCAGTTTTATGTGGCCGTTCTCCGTGGACGATGCCGCCGCATGGTGGGTCGGGGTGCTCGACTCGGTTGCGGCCGACAAGACGATCCTGTTTGGGGCCTATCGCGACGATGTCCTGGTGGGCACGGTGCAGCTCGGGCTCGACGGCCCCTGCAACCAGCGCCATCGCGGCGACGTGAAGAAGCTGCTGGTCCACAGGTCCGGACGCGGCCAGGGTGTTGCCGGGCGGCTGCTGAGCAGTTTGGAGGACGAGGCCCGGCGGCGAAACCTGTGCCTGCTCACCCTGGACACCGTCACCGGCTCGACCGCCGAGCGGCTTTACGCCCGGCTGGGCTGGACGAAGGCCGGTGTCATTCCCAATTACGCCTTGTTCCCGGACGGAGCCTTTTGCGACACCACGATTTTCTGGAAGGCCGTCTGATCATCTCCAGGGAGGAGCCGTCGCGTGGGTTTGAGTCTGGCGCCGGGTTTCACGTATTACCCCGATTATCTCGACCGTGCGGTCCAGGAGGCCCTGCTCGACGCCATCCGGGCGATAACGCGGGCTGCACCGCTCTACACGCCGCGCATGCCGCGCACCGGCAAGCCGTTCTCCGTGCGCATGACCAATTGCGGCCCGCTGGGCTGGGTGTCGGACCAGACGGGCTATCGCTACCAGCCCACCCATCCCGAGACCGGCGCGCCCTGGCCGCCCCTGCCGCCGGTTCTGCTTAAGGCCTGGACAACGCTCAGCGATTTCCCCCATCCGCCGGATGCCTGCCTGATCAATTTCTACGAACCCACGGCGAAGATGGGCCTCCATCAGGACAAGGACGAGGATGAACTGGGCGCGCCCGTTGTCTCCCTGTCGCTCGGCGACACCGCCCTGTTTCGCTATGGCGGCCTCGACCGCAAGGACCCGACCCGCTCGATCCGGCTGAAATCCGGCGACGCTGTGGTGTTCGGCGGGCCGGCGCGGCTCGCTTTTCACGGCATCGACCGGCTTCTGCCGGGAAGCTCGGACCTCCTGCCGCAAGGGGGGCGGCTGAATCTCACCTTGCGCAAGGTTGTGCGGGCGCTCTAAGCCTGAGGGATCGGGCATCGTTCGCCCGCGTGAGATAGCCGAGGCCGCGCCGGGCATTTCCTATGGGCGCTTCTTCGAGAGGGTTTGGAGACCACGATGAAAGCTCCCCTGGCCGCCGCCTTTGTTCTGCTGTCGCTTCAGGCGGCGTTTTCAGCCGAGCCGGTCTTTCCCCCCGCTTCCCGGGTCGGTCTCGTGCCGCTCGACGACATGGTGCTGTCGAAACGCTTCAGCGGGTTCGAGAATGCGGAAAAGGCCGCTGCGATCACGATCTCGGAAATGCCGCGGGAGGCCTACGACCAGTTGGTCGTAGGCCTCACCAAGGACGCCCTCAAGCGCCAGGGCCTGACCGTGACGTCGCGCGAGACCGTGAAGGTCGGAGCGTCCTCGGGCCTCCTCATTTCGGGCGCCATGACAAGCCCGGTCAAGGGGCGGAAATGGGTGCTGGCCGTCAAGGGCGCCGACATGACGGCGCTCCTGATTGCCCAAGTGGAAGGTGGCGGGGACGGCTACAGCGAACAGCAGATGCGCAAGGCACTGACGAGCGTGGCCCTGCGCGGGCCGGTCTCCCTCGACGAGCAGATCTCCGCCCTGCCCTTCCGCATCGCCGACAGGGCCGGCTTCCGGCCCGTGAGGGTGCTGGCGGGCAATTCCGTGCTGCTGACCGAGGGCCCGCTCGATACCATCAAGGCCGTGGAACAGCCCGTCCTGATCCTGGCGGTTTCCGTCGCGCCGCCGCCCTACACCACCGAGCAGCGGGACCGTTTCGCCCGCAACGCGCTCACCTCCAACCAGAGCATCAAGGATGTGGCGATCGAACGCGCCGAGTCGTTTCGCCTGAAAGGGCAGGATTGGCACGAGATCGTCGCCAAGGCCGTCGACACCGCTTCGGGCGAGCCGATCATCGTCATGCAGAGCATTCGGTTCGATCCGGACCGCTACGTGCGGATGGTGGGGATCGCCCGGGTCGCGCAGCGAGCCGACACACTCCCGCGGTTTCGCAACGTCATCGACAGCGTCGACATGGCCCCGTGACGGTCAATCCCGGCGCGGGAACGCGGGAAGCGACCAGCCGCGACTGATCGCGAGCGCCCGCAGCACGAAAGCCGCCGCAAAGCCCGCGATCGCGCAGATCTGCGGATCGAGTCCCAGGCTGCTCAAGCCGACCATGACGCCAGCCCCGAGAGCCGCTGCGGTGACATAGATTTCCTGTCGCAGCACGAGGGGCGTGGTACCCGCGAGGATGTCCCGCAGGATGCCTCCGAACGTGGCCGTGACCGTGCCCAGCACGATGGCCGACAGGGCTGGCGCGCCCGCCGCCAGTGCCTTGGCCGTCCCCATCACGGCGAAGAGCGCCAGGCCGAGGGCATCCGCCCACAAAAGGGCAAGGCCCCGCCGGCCGCCGTCAAAGACGCGGACTCGGCGCGGCCCGAGCAGAAACAGCGCCCCGGCGACGAACAGGCAAACCAGCAGGTCGCGTGGCTCGCTGACCCAGAAGACCGGGCGAGTCCCGATCAGCAGGTCCCGCAAAGTGCCGCCGCCGATCCCCGTAACGGTCGCCAGCATGGCAAAGCCGAACGGGTCCATGCCGCGCCGGGCAGCCACAAGGGCACCCGACAGGGCGAACACCGCGACCCCGACAGTTTCCGCGCTGACGGGGTCGGGAAACACGCGCCTAGTTCAGCGGCGGGGTCGTGTTGTCCTGCGCGTCGCCGCCCCCGGCCTTCGGGCCGCCCTTGGCGACGCCGACCAGAGCCGGACGCAGGACGCGGTCGCCGATCACATAGCCTGACTGCACCACCTGCACGACCGTTCCGTTCGGGACATCGGGATTGGGAACCTCGAACATCGCCTGGTGGACATGCGGATCGAATTTCTGGCCCTGCGGATCGAGCTTGCGCACGCCGTGGCGTTCAAGCGTCTTGAGGAGGTCGCGCTCGGTCAGGTCGATCCCCTCGAGAAGACCCTTGAAGGCGCCCTCGGCGCTCTCCCGCGCGTCGGCCGGGACATTCTCGATGCCACGCCGCACGTTGTCCGCCACGTTGAGCATGTCGCGGGCAAAATTCGCGACCGCATAGGTCCGCGCGTCGGCGACCTCGCGCTCGGTGCGCCGACGCAGGTTTTCCATATCGGCCATGAGACGGAGGAACTTGTCCTTGAGTTCAGTCTTTTCGGCCTCGAGCGCCGCGATGGGGTCGGCAGCCGGGGCATCCGCGACGGAATCGGGCTGGGCGGTCTGGTTTTGCGGGTCGGTGTCGTTTTGATTCATCATACATCAACTGCAATCGAGGAATGGGTTTCAACGCACATATCAGACCGTCGCGCCGACAAATCAAGCGCCTGCACCACGCCAAGGGCCCGCTAGCGCTTGAACACGTCCAGAACGGCGCGGCGGATGGCGGCCTGGCGGCCCGCATGGGTGACCTTGGTGCCCGTCAGATCGGTGACGTAGAAGACGTCCACGGCCTTCTCGCCGAAAGTCACGATATGGGCTGACGCGATGTTGAGGTTGAGCTTTCCCAGCGCCGTCGTGAGGTCGTAGAGAAGACCCGGGCGGTCGAGGCCCGAAATCTCGATCACCGTCTGCCGGTTCGACAGGGAATTGTCGATCGTGACCTCAGGCGGCACGTTGAACGGCTTCACGCGGGGTTGCGCGGGTCGCTTGCCGTCCACCAGATCGGCGATCCGGACTTCTCCCTTCAGGGCGCGCTCGATGGCGTTGGCGACGCGGCCTGCCCGGCGCAGCTCGTCCTCGTCCCGGTCGAAGGCCCGCGACAGGACGATGGTGTCGAGCGCCATGCCGTCGCTCGTGGTGAAAATCTGCGCATCGACGATGTTGCCGCCGGCTGCCGCGCAAGCGCCCGTCACGATGGCGAGCAGGCGGGGATGGTCCGGCGACAGCACCGTCAATTCTGTGACGCCCCGGAAGGGATCGGTCTCATAGTGGGTCGTCACCGTCCGTCCGGCTTTCTCCGCCTCGCGCACGAACCTCGCCTGCTTGATGCGCCGGGACAGGTCGGTCTTGAGCCAGTAGCCCGGCGAGAGACGCGCCGCATACACGTCGAAATCCTCGGCCGTCCAGCTCGGAAGTTCCTGCCGGAGTTCCTCCTGTGCCAGCCTCACGCGCTCGGAGCGGGCGATATCGGCCGTCCCGCCGCCGAGAAGGATCTCGGTCTCGTGGTACAGGTTGCGGAGCAGCTGCCCTTTCCATCCCGTCCACACCCCCGGGCCCACGGCCTTGATGTCGACGATGGTCAACACGAGCAGCAGCTTCAGTCGCTCCATCGTCTGCACCACGGCGGCAAAGGCCTTGATGGTGGCAGGATCGGACAGGTCTCGGCTCTGGGCGGTGTTGGACATCAACAGGTGGTGTTCCACCAGCCACGCCACGGTCTCGGTCTCGGCCTCTGACAGGCCGAAGCGCGGACCGAGCTTGCGGGCGATGATCGCGCCCGCCTGCGAATGATCGGCCGGCCGGCCCTTGGCGATATCGTGCAGGAACACCGCCACGAACAACGCCCGCCGGTTGCGGATCGTGCCCACGATGGTGTTGGCCAGCGGGTGATCGTCGCCCAGCCGTCCGGCCTCGATCTCGGTCAGCACCCCGATGGAGCGCAGCAGGTGCTCGTCGACCGTGTAGTGGTGATACATGTTGAACTGCATCATCGACACGATGCGGCCGAAATCCGGCACGAAGCGCCCGAGCACGCCGGCCTCGTTCATCAGTCGCAGCACCACCTCCGGCGCGTTCTTCGACGACAGGATGTCGACGAACATCCGGTTGGCGTCCGGGTCCTTGCGCAGGGTCGGGGTGATGAGCTTGAGCGAGCGCGTCGCCAGGCGCGTCGCGTCAGGGTTGATCGGCAAATTGTGTTTGTCGGCGAGCCAGAACAGGCGGATGAGATTGACCGGGTCGCGCTCGAAGGCGAGGTCATCGACGACGTTGATGCGGTTGTTGTCGATGATGAAATCGTCCGCCACCAATGCGCCGCCGCGCTGACGGCGGAAATGGCCGAACAACCGGTTGAGGACAGGACGACGCTTGGTCTGCCGGGCTTCGAGTTCCGCGCAGACGATGGCGGTGAGATCGCCCACATCCTTGGCGACGCGAAAATACGCCTTCATGAAGCGCTCGACGCCGGACAGTCCGCCGCGCCCCTTGTAGCCGATCCGTTCCGCGATGACGCGCTGCAGGTCGAACGTCAGGCGCTCCTCCGCGCGGCCGGTGACGAAGTGAAGATGGCAGCGCACCCGCCAGAGAAATTCCTCGCAGCGGGCAAAGAGCTGGAATTCTTCCGGCGTGAACAGGCCCGCGCGCACCAGCTCTTCCGGCTCACGCACCCGATAGACGTATTTGGCGATCCAGAAGAGCGTGTTGAGATCGCGCAGGCCGCCCTTGCCGTCCTTGACGTTGGGCTCCACGAGGTAGCGCGACACACCGGCTTTCGCCACGCGGGCGTCGCGTTCCTTGAGCTTGGCGTCCACGAAGGCGGGAGCAGAAACGGCCACCAGTTCCCGGTCGAAGCGCTCGACCAGCGTGTCGTAGAGTTCGAGATCGCCAAAGAGATAGCGCGCTTCCAGCAGGGAGGTGCGGATCGTCATGTCGCCTGCGGCCTCGCGCATGCACTCCTCGACCGACCGGGTCGCGTGGCCGACCTTTAATTTCAGGTCCCACAGCACATACAGGATCGCTTCGACGACGCTCTCGCTCCAGGCAGTCTGCTTGTAGGGCAGCAGGAATAGGAGATCCACATCCGAGCCGGGAGCGAGCGTCCCGCGCCCATATCCCCCGGTCGCCACAACCGCGAGCCGTTCGCCCGATGACGGGTTGGCGGCGGGGTAGAGATGGCCCACCACCGCGTCGTAGATGGTGCGGACGATGCCATCCATGTCGGCGCACAAGGTGCGGGCGCAGGCGAGGCCATCCTGGTGCGCGAGAAGGTTTTTCTCCGCCTCCGCATGCCCTTCGGAAAGCTGGCGCAGCAGTTCAGGCACCAGCACCTGTCGCAGATCGCTCGTATCGCGAATGGTGGCCTGCTTCAGGGCGGTCAGGACATGGGCGGAGGACGTGGTCAGCATGAGCGGCCTTGGTTGTCTCGCCTCCGCCATAGCATTTCGCCCTTCACAAGCCCATGCGGTGTGTGCAATGCAGGAAGCACAGTTCTTTCTTGAACTCCACGTTTGACATAAGAAACACTACGTCCTACAAAAAGGACACGCGCCGATTTGAGCATGCAGCTTGCGGGCGCGAAACAAGTGCAGCTAAAGCGCCGGGTAGCGACAGCCGATCAAGGCCGAAGCTCCAAAGCGCGGAACCCAGGACATTCCTCATGAGCGTCTCCCGCCGTCTCCTTCTCGTTGCCGCCTTCACGGCAGGCCTCGCCAGCACCGCGTTCGCCCAGCCCAAGGAAGTGCGGATCGATTACGCGACATACAATCCCGTCAGTCTCGTCCTGAAGGACAAGGGTTTCCTCGAGAAGGAACTGGCCAAGGACGGCATTTCGGTGCGCTGGGTGCTGTCGGCGGGCTCCAACAAGGCGCTCGAATGTCTCAATGCCGGCTCGATCGATTTCGGCTCGACGGCGGGCGCAGCCGCGCTGATCGGCAAGATCAACGGCAACCCGATCACCTCGATCTATGTCTATTCGCGCCCCGAATGGACGGCGCTCGTCACGGGCAAGGACTCGACCATCACCAAGGTCGCCGACCTCAAGGGCAAGCGCGTGGCTGTCACCCGAGGCACCGACCCGCATATCTTCCTGGTGCGCGCGCTGCAGGAAGCCAAGCTCACCGAGAAGGACGTGAAGCTCGTCCTGCTCCAGCACGCTGACGGGCGCACCGCGCTGGAACGCGGCGACGTCGATGCCTGGGCGGGTCTCGATCCCCTAATGGCGGCAGCCGAAGTCGAGAGCGGCGCGAAACTCTTCTACCGCAATGCGCCCGCCAATACGTGGGGCGTGCTGAACGTCAGCGAGTCCTTTGCCAAGGACAACCCGGCCCTCGTGCAGAAAGTGCTCAAGGCCTACGAGGAGGCGCGGGCCTACGCGCTCGCCAATCCGGCCGAGCTGAAGAAGTCCCTTATCGCCTATACCAAGCTGCCGGACGCGGTCATCGACCGTCAGCTTGCGCGCACCGAACTCACGCATTCGACCATCGGCAAGGCGCAGGCCGAGACCATCCTTGCCGCCGGTCTGGCGCTTCAGGAAGCAGGCGTGATCGCGGCCGACACCAACGTGAAGGCTGCCGTCGACTCCCTTATCGATCCCCGTTTCGCGACCGCGTCTCGCTGAGACCTCACCACGGGAGAGCGCCGTGACAGGCAAAGCCGAACGCCAAGCCTGGTCCTCTGTCGAGGAAGCCGCCGCTCTCGCGGCTCCTCCACCTGCCGGGAAGCAGCGCCCTTTCGAGTGGCGCGTGCTTCTCGGTTTTCTGTTGCCCGTGATCGTGGCGCTCGCATGGGAGGCCGCGGTCCATTTCGGCTTCGCGCAGGGCCGGCTCGTCCCGCCCCCGAGCCGGATCTTCGCCACGCTCAGCGCACTTGCCGCGACCGGCGAACTCTGGACGCATGTCAGTGCGACCTTGTGGCGGGTCCTTGTCGGATTCGTTCTCGGTGCGTCGGCGGGCATCGTGCTGGGCGCACTGTCTGGATCCTCGGAGACGACCCGCAGGCTGCTCGACCCGACCCTCCAGGCCCTGCGCGCCATTCCGTCCATCGCCTGGGTGCCGCTGTTCATCCTCTGGCTCGGCATCTTCGAGGCCTCGAAGGTGGCGCTCATCGCCATCGGGGTGTTCTTCCCCGTCTATCTCGGCATCACGGGCGCGATCCTCTCGGTCGACCGCAAGCTCGTCGAGGTCGGCCGCGTGTTTCGCCTGTCGCGCCTGAAAATGGCCCGCCGGATCCTGCTTCCCGCCGTGCTGCCCGAAGCCTTGATCGCGTTGCGGTCGGGGCTGGGCCTCGGCTTCATGTTCGTGGTCGCCGCCGAGATCATGGGCGCGTCGGAAGGGCTCGGCTATCTTCTCGTCGACGGCCAGCAGATGGGCCGTCCGGACCATATCCTGGCGGCCATCATCGCCTTCGCGATTTTGGGCAAGCTCGCCGACAGCCTTCTGGTTGGCGCAACGAAACCCCTGGTGCGCTGGCAGGACACGGCGCGGGGAACGCTCTGATGCTGAATCTCGCGCATCTCTCCAAGGTCTATGCGGACGGCACGCGGGCCCTGTCGGACATCAATCTGGCGGTGCGCGAGAGCGAGATCGTTGGCCTGATCGGCGGCTCGGGCTGCGGCAAGACCACCCTTTTGCGTCTCATCGCCGGCCTCGATACCGCCAGTCAGGGCCAGATCAGCCTCGACGGGGAAATCATCACAGAGCCGCATCCGGCCATCGGCATCGTCTTTCAGGAGCCGCGCCTGCTGCCCTGGCTTACGGTCTCGGACAACGTGGCGTTCGGCCTCGACCAGGTGGCGCCGGCAGAGCGCGCCGCGCGGGTCGCCCACGCCCTCGACAAGATCGGCCTTGCCGAACACGCCACGCGCTGGCCCCGGGATCTTTCCGGCGGGCAGCAGCAGCGGGTCGCCATCGCGCGGGTCTTTGTCGCCAACCCGAAGGTGTTGCTGCTCGACGAGCCTTTCTCGGCGCTGGATGCCTTCACGCGCGCCAGCCTGCACGAGCATCTGCTTGGCCTCTGGGAAGAGACGCGCCCCACCGTCGTCCTCGTCACCCACGACGTTCAGGAAGCGGTGACGCTTGCTGATCGCGCCATCGTCATGCAACCCAAGCCCGGGCGCATCTTCGACGAATTGCCGCTGGGCATTGCCCGTCCGCGCGACCGCTCCTCCCTCCCCTTCGAGAGCGCGGTCCGGCGCGTCATGGGCGCTCTGGACCATTCGCTCAACACCGTGCAAACATCGCCGCAACGCGAGCGCGACCGCGAGGCGGCCGGGCTCTGGTGGTAATTCAGGAAACGCATCATGGAATCGACGGAACTGCGCGCCCTCCAGGCGCCGCTCAAGGACCAATATCGGGCAGCGCCGGAATCGGCCGTCGTCACGTTGAAGGCGCAGGGCACCCTCGATGACCAGAGCATCGCCTGCAAGGTCGAGACGGGACGCGCCCTTGCCATCGCAGGGCTTCATCCGGCCAGCGGCGGAACCGGTGCGGAATTGTGCTCGGGCGACATGCTGCTGGAGGCGCTCGTCGCCTGTGCGGGCGTGACCCTGAAGGCGGTCGCCACAGCGCTCGAGATCGACATCCGCCACGGCGTGGTGAAGGCCGAGGGCGATCTCGATTTCCGCGGCACGCTCGGCGTCGACAAGACGGCGCCGGTGGGCTTCCGGGCCATTCGCCTGAGCTTCGAGGTGGACACCGACGCGCCGCAGGAGAAGGTCGATCAGCTGCTCAAGCTGTCGGAGCGCTATTGCGTGGTCTACCAGACGCTCAACCACCGCCCCGAGCTGACCAGCACCCTGTCGCGCGCCTGAGACCTCTCGCTTAGTTGCCGCTCAACGACCGCGGCGCAGGGCTGATGGTCGCGGTCGCGCCCGTGTGGATTTCCTGCACCGACAAAGCGCGCTCATTGGTGCCGTCGGCCTTGAAACGGAACACGCCGTCGGCCCCGGCAAAGCCCGCCGGGTTGGTGAGCACGCCATCCGTGAAGCGCTGCGAGCCCTGGACCCGTGTGAGTGCGGCCGCGAGGGTCACGGCGTCGTAGGACAGGGTGGCAAGGCGGATCGGATCGCTGTTGAACCGACCCCGGTAGCGGGCCGCAAAGGCGTTGAACCCGCGATTGTCCGGCGCCGAGAACCAGGCCCCGTCCAGGATCGCCACATCGAACAGACGGGGCTCATTCCACAGGCCGGTGCCCAGCAGCTTCACCTTCTGCGGATCGAAGGCCACGGCCTGGAGGTTCTGCGCGACGGCGCGCAGGCCATCGGCATTCTCCGGGACGAAGAGCGAATCCGCCTGCGGGGCGGATCCGCCGATCACCGCGCGCAGACGCTGAATGGCAGCCTGCGATTGCCCTTCCGCATAGCGCTCGATCGCCACCACCCGCAGGCCCTGTCGGGCGGCGGCCTCCCGGAACTGCGCCTCGGCGACGCTGCCATAGGTCGTCTCCGGCACCAGCGCTGCGACGGACCGGCGTCCTTGCGAGGCCGCGTAGGTGATGATCCGGTCGACCTCCGCCTGGACCAGGAAACTGAGCAGATAGATGCCGCGCGCCGCCACCGTGGTGTCGGTCGAAAATGCGATGACGGGCTTTCCGGCCTGACGGGCGACCTGCCCCGCCGCCCGAACGGATCCGGCAAAAAGCGGCCCGATGATCAATTCGGCGCCTTCGCCGATTGCTTCGCTTGCGGCCTCGCGCGCGCCCTCCGGCGTGCCGCGATCGTCCTTGACCATCAGGGAAATCTCGGCGTTCGGCGTCTCGCCCAGCGCGAGTTCGGCCGCATTGCGCATGCTCTGGGCAGCGGCCGCCCCCTGCCCCTGTCCCGAAAGCGGAATGATCAGGGCGACCCGCACCGGCCCGGTGCCGATTGTGGAACCGGCCGCACTTTGCTGCGGCGCGGCAGCGACGCTGGCAGGCGGAAGATCGGGAGGACCGGCATCCCGGCCGACCCGACCGGGCGGAATCATGCTGCCGGAGCCGACACAGCCGGATAGACACAGGCCAGCCAGAACCGCGATCCGCGAACCGATACCGGCACGCCACGCGACACGGGATAAACGCACCATGTTCGGCCCCCTGGCGAAAGCAATCTTCTGTCGAGCCTGCCCATGGTAGAAAGAAAAGGTAAACATTGTTTCCAACCGGATATCCGGCTTCCGCCTGTGCCCGTCCCCATGCGAAACTGCCCGCGATGACACAGAGAATCGACAATCGGACTCGCCGGCGTGAGCCGTCCGGCCGCACCAGCACCTTCACGGCCTTTGGCCTTGCCGCGGAAGCCCAGCCCCTGCCGCCGGGCCTTTATGTGGTGGCCACCCCCATCGGCAACCTGAAGGACGTGTCGTTCCGCGGCCTCAGCACGCTTGCCGCAGCCGACGCGGTGCTGGCCGAGGACACCCGGGTCACGAAGACCCTGCTGGCCCATTACGGCATCACCACGCCGCTGGTGGCCTATCACGAGCATTCCAACGACGCGGTCCGCGACCGCATGGTGCACCGGATCCGCGAGGGGCAGGCCCTGGCGCTGGTCTCGGATGCCGGCACGCCCCTCGTGTCCGATCCCGGCTACAAGCTGGTTCAGGCTGCCATCGCCGAAGGCCTGCCGGTGACCCCGATTCCCGGCCCGTCGGCCGTGCTGACCGCGCTCGTGGTCTCGGGGCTGCCGACGGACCGCTTCTTCTTTGAGGGCTTCCTGCCGCCCAAGAGCGCCGCGCGCCGGGCGCGTCTTGCCGAGATCGGCAGCATTCCCGGCACGCTCATGCTGTTCGAGGGGCCGCACCGGCTGCCCGAGATGCTGGCGGATGCCGCGGCTGTTCTGGGCGATCGGCAGGCGGTGGTCGCCCGCGAGCTGACCAAGATGTTCGAAACCATTCGACGCGGCTCCCTGCCGGACCTCGCCGCGACCTTCGCGGCGGAAGGGCCGCCCAAGGGCGAGATCGTCGTGCTCATCGGCGAGGCCACAAAAGCCATGCAGGCGGTCGAAGTGGATGCAGCACTCGACGGCAAACTCGAGGCCGCCCTCAAGAACCATTCCATCAAGGACGCGGCGGCGATCGTCGCCGACGAACTCGACATGCCCAAGCGCGAGATTTACGCCCGCGCCCTCGCCCTCGCCAAAAAGGCCGAATGACCGGCGCGGCGGAGCGGCGGCGGACGACCTTTCTGCGCGGACATCAGGCCGAGTGGATCGCTCTCCTGTATCTTCTGGCCAAGGGCTACCGCCCCATCGCACGCCGCTTTTCGGCGGCCGGGGGCGAGATCGACCTCATCGTGTCGCGCGGCGACACGATTGCGTTCGTCGAGGTCAAGGCGCGAGGGCTGATGGACGATGCCCTCACCGCCATCACGGCGACCAAGCGACGGCGGTTTTCGCGCGCCGCGCGAGCCTGGCTGTCCCGCAATGGCTGGGCGGCTGGCCGGACGTGGCGGGCAGATGCGGTTTTCGTGGCCCCGGGACGCTGGCCCCGTCATCTGAAGGCGGCGTTCGAGCTCGAGATTTCCTAGGGCGCAAACACCGTCACGGCCCCCGGCTTGAGGGAGAAATGGGCGGGCGTCTTGGTGACGATCTCACCATCCGCGTTGACGGAGCGGGGCCGCCTCGTGCGAAGCTCGAATTCGGTGGCGCGGATCGCCCGCACCTCGTCCCATGCACCTTGCTCGCCGTATCGAAACGACCGGGCCATCAGCGCAAGTTTCCAGGCGCGGCGGAATTCGAGGCTGTAGAGGTCGAGATGCTCGTCATCGATGGCGGCGTTCTTTTCCACCGCGTTGCCACCGCCGTAATAGCGCCCGTTCCCGACAGCGATCTGCAGGGTCCTGACCCGCACGCTGCCCTCTTCGCTCGTGATCGTGGCGCGAAACGGACGGGCCTGCGACAGGACCTTGAGGGCCGTGAACGCATAGGCGAGGCGGCCGAAACGACGCTTCACATCCTTGGTCAATTGCCGCGCCAGTTCCGTCGACAGGCCGATGCTGGCCACGTTGAAGAAGGGCTGCCCGTTCACCAGCCCGAGATCGATGGCGCGCGTCCGCCCCCGCGCGATGATGCCGGCCGCCTGCCCGATATCGGGCGGAATGCCCAACGTCCGCGCCAGGTCGTTGGCGGTGCCCATGGGCAGGACGCCGAGGGGAAGACCCGCCTCCATCACGCCGAAGGCTGCAGCGTTGAGGGTGCCGTCGCCGCCGCCCACCGCCACGAGGTCGACCTTGCCCGCATAGGCCATGATCAAGGGCGACAGATCCTCGCGACGGCCGCATTCCACATGGATCGGCGTGACGCCCTGCGCCAGCAGTGCATTCTTGGCCGTCTCGCAGCCATCGGCGCCGCTGCGGCTCTTGGTGTTGACGATGAGAAGGGCGCGGCGGGACATGATGGGCACAGGGTTCTCAAGCTCAGCTGGCTGGATACGACCACGTCAACACCTTGACCGTGGCTTGGTTCAGACTGGTTGCTATTCTACCGGTTCGGTTCGATAACCCGACCATATCGGAGATTCGACGCCATGACGCTCACTGTCGCGGTCCAGATGGACCCCATCCAGAACATCCGGATCACAGGCGATTCGACCTTCGCGATGTTGCTGGAAGCACAGCGGCGCGGTCACCGGCTCCTCCATTACACGCCCGATCGCCTGAGCATGCGTGACAGCCGCGTCACCGCCATGGCGGAACCCGCCGAGGTGCGCGATGTGGACGGCGATCACGTCACGCTGGGCGAGGCGGAGCGGGTTGATCTTGCCGATGTGGACGTCGTGCTGCTGCGGCAGGACCCGCCCTTCGACATGGCCTATATCACCACGACCCATCTGCTCGAGCGCATCCATCCGCAGACGCTGGTGGTCAACGACCCCGCCCATGTGCGCAATGCGCCCGAAAAGCTGTTCGTCACGCATTATCCGCACCTGATGCCGCCGACGCTGATTTCGCGCGACAAAAGCGAGATCGACGCGTTCCGGCGCGAACACGGCGACGTGGTCATGAAGCCGCTCTATGGCAACGGGGGTGCGGCCGTCTTCAAGGTGTCGCGGGAAGACCCGAATTTCGGATCGCTCTTCGACCTCTTCTCCGCAACTTTCCGCGAGCCATGGGTGATCCAGCGGTTCCTGCCGAAGATCACCGAAGGCGACAAGCGCATCATCCTCATCGACGGCGTCGCGGCCGGCGCGATCAACCGGGTGCCGGCGCTCAACGACATCCGCTCCAACATGGTGCGCGGCGGCGCCGCCAAGCCCACCGACCTCACACCGCGCGAGATCGAGATCTGCGAGACCATCGGTCCCAAGCTCAAGGAAATGGGCCAGATCTTCGTGGGCATCGACGTGATCGACGGCAATCTTACGGAGATCAACGTGACCTCGCCCACCGGGCTTCGCGCCATCAAGCGTCTGGGCGGCCCGGATCTGGCGATCACGCTCTGGGACGCAATCGAATCGAAATTGCCGTAGCGCCTAGGCCGCGAGTTCGGCGATCACCGCATTCAGCACCGGAAAGCCCTCGCGGGTGACCGTCAGGCGTGAATCGGCCCGGCGAACAATCAGGCCGTGGTCTTCAAGCGTGCGGATGCGGCGCTCGTTGAGGGTGCGGCCGGTAAAACGGGTATAGCGGCGCGGATCGATCCCCTCCTTGAGGCGAAGCCCCATGAGCAGGAATTCGTCACCCTCGGCATCCGCCGTCAGCACCTCTTCGTCGATGATTCCATGACCGTCGCGCTCCACGCGCTCAAGCCATGTTTCCGGGTGCTTTTCCGTTGCGGTCGCCAGCCGGGCATTGCCGGTCACAAGACGCCCATGCGCGCCGGGTCCGATGCCCGCATATTCGCCGTAGCGCCAATAGACGAGGTTGTGGCGGGATTCAGCACCCGGCCGGGCGTGGTTGGAGACCTCGTAGGCCGGCAGCCCGCGCGCCTCGCAGATCTCCTGCGTGAGGTCGAAAAGCGCCCGCGAGGCGTCGTCGTCGGGAACCGTCAGTTTGCCGGCGCGGTGAAGCTTTTCGAACCATGTGCCGGGCTCGATGGTGAGTTGATAGAGCGACAGATGTTCGGCCGCGTGGCCGATCGCCCGCTCCAGTTCCGCGCGCCAGGCCTGCGGCGTCTGATCGGGTCGCGCATAGATGAGGTCGAACGACGACCGCTCGAAGATCGACGCCGCGATGGTCACGGCGGCCAGCGCCTCGTCGACCGAATGCATGCGGCCAAGCCGGCGCAGATCGGTGTCGTTCAGCGCCTGGACGCCAAGCGACACCCGGTTGATACCCGCCGTCCGGTAGCCGCGGAAACGCTCCATCTCGACACTGGTCGGATTGGCCTCAAGGGTGATCTCGGCCCCTGCATCGACGCTCCAGGCCGCCCCGATGGCGTCGAGAATCGCCCCCACCGTCTCCGGCTTCATCAGGGACGGCGTGCCGCCGCCGAAGAAGATGCTCGTGACTGTCCGGCCCGGGATCCGCGCCGCCGTGTGGGCGATCTCCCGCCGAAAGGCCGCAAGGAAACGCTCCTGGTCCACCGGTTGGTGGCGGACATGGCTGTTGAAGTCGCAATAGGGACATTTCGAGGCGCAGAAGGGCCAATGGACATACACGCCAAAACCGGCATCGCGCGTCGGGTGATCGATCATCGGAGGCTTATGGCAGGTTCCTCAAACAGCGTCACGTCCGGCCATCGCGCACCGGTGACGCAACCATCCGCCTGTGGGGCGGTTCACTCTCAGGGCGTCACGAGTCTAGCCTCAGTCCGGCCAAGCGATTAGGGTCGCGGCTCGGTACCAGACAGGGAAGCGATCATGCGGCACTGGCGCGCCCCGTTCGACAGACAGGGCTACCACCACGGCAACCTCAAGGAAGCGCTGATCGAGGCGGCGCAGCGCTTCATCGCCGAGCGCGGCCTGGGGGGATTCACCCTCGCGGACGCGGCCAAGCTCGTGGGCGTGACTCCGGCAGCCCTCTACCGTCATTTTCGCGGGCGCGACGCGCTGGTAGCCGAAGTGGCCTTTCGTGGGTTCACCCAGTTGGCCGAACGGCTGGGCCGGGCGCTGAACAGCGAGGGCACGCCTCTGGAACGCTTCACGCGGATGGGCGAGATTTACCTGACCTTCGCCGAGCAGGAGCCGGGCTTCTACGCCGCGATGTTCGCACCGCAAAATCAGCCCGCGACGGATGAGCCGGCCGGCTGCGGGGTGACAGGCCCGCCCTCCCAGCAGACGGCCTTCGACTTCCTGGTCAAGGCGCTGTCGGACACCTTTCCGGAGGGCTTCACGAGCGTCGACGTCAGGTTCATCGCCGTGGAGGTCTGGGCGCTGTCCCATGGCCTGGCGATGCTATCGGCCGCAGGACAGTTGCCGAAGGGGCCGGGGTTGCCCGACAAGTTCGAGTTGCTCAGGGCCGGTGTCCTCGCCCTCGTTCACGGGGCGCGACGGCCTACCTAGCTGGGAGTCGGTTCAGCTTCCCTCGACGTCAGGGAGGCAGCGGAGACCGCGAGCATCTCGGCACTTCCGAATTTGTAGATGCCGCCCTTGAAAGCGCCGGAATCGATCCGTATGTAAATGTTGTTATCATTAACATGCGGGAGCCGAGATGTCTGATTCTGCCTCACCTGCCTGGAATACAGGCGCTCACCGGCGCTGCGGGAAACCACCGCGCCGGCTCTTGGAAATCGCCGGCGTCGTGCTGGCCTTCATCTGGTTCTGGCCGCTCGCGCTGGCCTATCTGGTCTGGAAAGTCATGGGATATCCGAAATTCGACGAGGCGAAAGCCTACCTGCAGAGCAATTTCGGCCGCGGGGCCGGTGACTTCTTTGCGTCACGCGCCGCTCCCGGCGGCGGCTTCGGCTCTGGCACCGGCAACGCCGCTTTCGAGGATTACCGCCGGGCCGAACTGGCGCGCCTCGAAGAGGAGCGTCGCAAGCTCGACGAGGAGGCGCGCGCCTTCCGCGGCTTCGTCGAAGAGCTGAAGCGGGCCAAGGATCGCGAGGAGTTCGACGCCTTCATGGCACGGCGCCGCAACGACCAGGGCGGCGGCACCGACATCTGAACCGGCCATGCCGGTCATCAAAACGGGGCGCTTCGGCGCCCCGTCTTCGTTTGAGGCTCAGGCCCGGCGAAGGCAGCCTTCGGCCAGCCTGAGAAAGGCGCGGGCGCGATGGGACAGCGCCTTCGCCACCCCGTCCGTCCAAACGATCCCGTGCTTTTCCTCGGCCGTGAGCTGCCCGAACGTCTGTTCGAAACCATCGGGCTGGAACATCGGGTCATAGCCGAAGCCCTTTTCCCCGCGCGGCGGCCAGACGACTTTGCCGTGCACCCGGCCCTCGAACAGGTCCTCGTGCCCATCCGGCCAGGCCACCACCAGGGCCGAGACGAAATGGGCCCGCCGGTTGGGCTCCATACCGTCGCTTCGCTTCTGCAACTCCTGCTCCACCCGCCCCATCGCGGCGGGGAAATCCTTGGTCGGGCCAGCCCAATCGGCCGTGAACAGGCCGGGAGCGCCGTCAAGCGCCTCCACGCAGAGCCCCGAATCGTCCGAGATGGCCGGCAGGCCCGTGGCTTTTGCTGCCGCATGCGCCTTGATGGCGGCGTTCGCGGCAAACATGTGCCCGGTCTCGTCGGGAACCGGCAGGCCGAGTTCGCCTGCCGACACCGCCGTGATCCCATAGGGCGCAAGGAGGTCGCGCATTTCCCGAAGCTTGCCGGCATTGTGCGTGGCGATGACGACTTTTCCGGTGAGGGGGCGGGCCATGGCGGGTTCTCCTACGCGACGGTCTTCTTCTGGAGATCGACGAGCTGGGCGACGCCCTCCTTGGCAAGCCGTAGCAAGGCCAGGAACTCCTCCTCGGAGAATGGCTTGCCTTCGGCCGTGCCCTGCACTTCGACGATGCCGCCGGAACCCGTGATGACGAAATTGGCGTCCGTCTCGGCGGTCGAATCCTCGGCATAATCGAGGTCGAGGACGGGCTTGCCCTGGTAGATCCCGCACGACACGGCCGCGACCGGCTCCCGCAGCGGGTTGATGGAGATGATCGACCGGCTCTGCATCCAGGCGAAGCATTCGTGCAGCGCCACCCAGGCCCCGGTGATGGACGCGGTCCTTGTGCCCCCATCGGCCTGGATCACGTCGCAATCGAGCACGATCTGCCGTTCGCCGATGGCCGGCAGATTGACGACGGCGCGCAGCGAACGGCCGATGAGGCGCTGAATCTCCTGCGTGCGCCCTGACGGCTTGCCGGACGTGACCTCGCGACGGGTGCGCTCATGGGTGGCGCGCGGCAGCATGGAATATTCGGCCGTCACCCAGCCCTTGCCGGTTCCGCGCAGCCAGGGCGGACCCTTTTCTTCGAGGGAGGCGGTGCACAGGACGCGGGTGTTGCCGAAGGACACGAGACAGGACCCTTCTGCGTAGCGCGCGACGCTGCGCTCGAGCGAGATGGGGCGCAACTCGTTCAGGGCGCGGTTGGATGGGCGCATGGCGGTCAGTCTCCTTGGGGCCGGATCAGGTGCAGCCTCTTAGAAGGTGCAACCGGGCGCGGCAAGCGCGGCGCTTGCGTTATCGGCTCCGGGCCAGCACATATAACGGCGTTGCCTCTCGGTCGCCCAAGGGTTGAATGTCACGCGAATGCACAGACCCGGCCACTTCTCCAGCCCCTCCGACATCCGCGCCATCGCGGAGCTGAACGACCGCTCGCGGGAGATTTTCCGGCAGATCGTCGAGAGCTACCTCATGACCGGCGAGCCGGTCGGCTCGCGCAATCTCGCGCGAATCCTGCCGATGGCGCTCTCGCCCGCCTCGATCCGGAACGTCATGTCCGACCTCGAGACCGCAGGCCTGATCTTCGCGCCGCATACGAGCGCCGGCCGGCTTCCGACCCAGAGCGGCCTGCGCTTCTTCGTCGACGCGATGATGGAGATCGGCGATGTGGGCAGCGAGGAAGGCGCGCGGATCGAGGCGCAGATGAAGGCCGCTGCCTCAGGTCATACGCTCGAGACCGCATTGGCCGAGGCCTCGACGCTGCTCTCGGGCGTGTCGCGGGGCGCAGGCGTCGTGGTGACGTCGAAATCCAACCCCACCCTCAAGCACATCGAATTCGTCAGGCTCGACCCCCGCAGGGCGCTGGTGGTTCTGGTAGGCGAAGACGGCTCGGTGGAAAATCGCATCCTCGATCTGCCGGAGGGCCTGCCAGCTGGCGCGCTGGTGGAAGCCGGCAATTTTCTCAACGCGCAAATCCGCGGCAAGACCCTGGCGGATCTCAAGCGCGAAGTCGGCCAGCGCCGCGAAGACATGGAATCGCAGCTGGACACGCTGACGGCACGGCTCGTGGAAGCGGGCCTTGCAACCACCGTCGGGACCGCCGACACACGACAGCTCATTATCCGAGGACAGGCCAATCTGCTTGAGGATCTCAAGGCGGCCGAGGATCTCGACCGGGTGCGGCTGCTGTTTGCCGATCTCGAGACGCAGACCGACGTCATCGACCTTCTGACCCGGGCCGAGGGCGGCGAAGGGGTGCGGATTTTCATCGGCTCCGAGAACAAGCTGTTCTCGCTCTCGGGATCATCGATGATCGCGGCGCCGTTCCGCGATGCCAGCCAGAAGATCGTGGGCGTTCTGGGCGTCATCGGGCCGACGCGGCTCAATTATGCGCGCATCGTGCCCATGGTGGATTACACCGCCAAGGTGATCTCGCGGATCATCGAGCAGGGCCGATAGGCGCAGGGCCGATCCTGCGCCACGCCCCCCGGTCAGTGGCCGCTATTGTCCCCGGCGCGGCTCGCCTCGAACAGGAACCAGGTCCGGCGCTCAGTGGCGTCGATCCAGTTCTCGATCAGGCTGGCGGTCGCCACATCGTCGTGCTTGTCGCACAGCTCGTGCGCCTTGCGCAGATTGGCGGTGAACGCCTTGTTGTCGTTCATCAGTTCGCGCAGCATCTCGACCGGCGGCACGAACTCGGCATTGTTGTCGACCACCCGCTGAAGAGACGCGATCTGGCCGATCGACCGCAGGGTGGTGCCGCCGATCTTGCGGACGCGCTCGGCGATATCGTCCGTGGTGGAAAAGATCTGGTCCGCCTGCTCGTCCAGCAGCAGGTGATAATCGCGGAAATGCGGGCCGCTCACGTGCCAGTGGAAATTCTTGGTCTTGAGATAGAGCGCGAACGTGTCGGCCAGCAGCGCATTGAGCGCCTTCGAGACCGCCGCCACCCCATCCGGCTTCAGATCCGTCGGTGTGTCGAGCGAGCTGGCTGTCTTGCTGGGGTCGAGGGCACGGACCTTGGCCATGGCGATCTCCTGATGAGGTGGGGTGTCGGGGCCACCTGCAGGATTGCAATCCTCCCGGCGCGGCGACTGCCAGACAACGCATTCAACCACGAAGCGTTGCCGTAGGTCACCGGTTGATTTCACGACTGGCCGCTGAGAGTTCCTTTCGCGCGACACCGCCTTCCCTTGGCTTTCGCGGGCTGGACTGCTATTGCCGCCCCAACAGGGTTTCACACCCGCCCGAGTTCATGAATGACCACGCGCACCTTTGACAACATTCGCAATTTTTCCATCGTGGCCCATATCGACCATGGGAAATCGACGCTGGCCGACCGTCTCATCCAGACGACGGGCACACTGACGGCGCGCGAAATGACCGAGCAGGTGCTCGACAGCATGGATATCGAGCGCGAACGCGGCATCACCATCAAGGCCCAGACAGTCCGCCTCGAATATCTGGCCGAGGACGGCAAGACTTACATTCTCAACCTGATGGACACCCCCGGCCACGTGGACTTCGCCTATGAGGTATCGCGCTCGCTCGCCGCCTGCGAGGGTTCGCTCCTGGTGGTGGACGCATCCCAAGGTGTCGAGGCGCAGACGCTCGCCAACGTCTATCAGGCGATCGACGCCAACCACGAGATCGTCACCGTCCTCAACAAGATCGACCTGCCTGCTGCCGATCCGGACCGGATCAAGGAACAGATCGAGGAGGTCATCGGCATCGACGCCTCGGATGCGGTGCCGATCTCGGCCAAGACCGGCCTCAATATCGAGGCGGTGCTCGAAGCCATCGTCAAGAAACTGCCGGCGCCGAAGGGCGATGCTGACGCGCCGTTGAAGGCGCTTCTCGTTGATTCCTGGTACGACGCCTATCTGGGCGTGGTCGTCCTGGTGCGCATCATCGACGGCACCCTCAAGAAGGGCATGACCATCAAGATGATGGGCACCGACGCCTCGCACGGGGTCGACAAGGTCGGGGTCTTCACGCCCAAGATGCGCGACATCGGCTCTCTCGGGCCGGGCGAGGTCGGGTTCTTCACCGGCTCGATCAAGGAAGTGGCCGATACCCGGGTCGGCGACACCATCACCGACGACCGCAAGCCGACGGCCCAGGCGTTGCCTGGCTTCAAGCCTGTCCAGCCCGTCGTGTTCTGCGGCCTGTTTCCCGTTGACGCCGCCGAATTCGAGACGCTCCGGGCCGCCATGGGTCGTCTGCGGCTCAACGATGCCAGCTTCTCGTATGAGATGGAGACGTCCGCGGCCTTGGGATTTGGTTTCCGCTGCGGGTTCCTCGGCCTCCTGCATCTCGAAATCATCCAGGAACGCCTCGAGCGCGAGTTCAACCTCGACCTGATCTCCACCGCGCCGAGCGTGGTCTATCACCTCAGGATGACCGACGGGACGATCAAGGAGCTTCACAACCCGGCCGACATGCCGGACGTGATGAAGATCGAGACCATCAAGGAGCCGTGGATCCGCGCCACCATCCTGACGCCCGACGAGTATCTGGGCGCGGTGCTCAAGCTCTGCCAGGACCGCCGCGGCGTTCAGGTCGATCTCAACTATGTCGGCAAGCGCGCCATGCTGGTCTACGACCTGCCGCTGAACGAGGTGGTGTTCGATTTCTACGACCGGCTGAAATCCATCTCGAAGGGTTACGCCTCGTTCGATTATCACATCTCGGATTACCGCGAAGGCGACCTCGTGAAGATGTCGGTTCTGGTCAACGCCGAGCCGGTGGATGCGCTCTCGATGCTGGTCCATCGCAACCGCGCCGAGAGCCGCGGCCGCGCCATGTGCGAGAAGCTGAAAGAACTCATCCCGCCGCACATGTTCCAGATCCCCGTCCAGGCGGCGATCGGCGGCAAGATCATCGCCCGCGAAACGATCCGCGCCCTGCGCAAGGACGTCACCGCCAAATGTTACGGCGGCGACGCCTCCCGCAAACGCAAGCTCCTCGACAAGCAGAAGGCGGGCAAGAAGCGCATGCGGCAGTTCGGCAAGGTCGACATTCCGCAGGAAGCCTTCATCGCGGCCCTCAAGATGGACAGCTGACGCCAGCGCCCGCTAAACCAGCAGGGACTGCCCGCCGTCGATCCAGACCGGCGTTCCGGTAATGTGCCGGGACCGGTCGGAGGCGAGAAACAGCACGAGATCCGCGACCTCGTCGCTGGTGCCGGCTTTTCCATTGGTCAACGGGATGTCGCCGTCGGGATACTCCGCCCGAACGCCGGATTCCGCCGTATCGCGCTTCTCGGTGCTGTCGGGAATGTTGGTCTCGATCATGCCCGGACAGATGGCGTTGACGCGGATCCGGTGTTTGGCGAGTTCGAGCGCCAGCATCTGGGTCATCGCCAGTTGAGCGGCCTTGGTGCAGGAATAGGCCGTCGCACCGGGGCTGGTGAAGGTGCGGGTGCCGTTGATCGACGACGTGATGATGATCGACCCTGCGCCGGCCTTCTTCAGATGCGGCACCGCATAGTGAAGGGTGAGATAGGTGCCGCGCAGATTGATGTTGACGGTGCGGTCCCACTCGTCCGGCTGAAGATCGTCGATGGGCGCCCATACGCCGTTGATGCCCGCATTCGCGAACACGATGTCCAGGCGCCCATAGGCGCCGACCAGATCGGCCACGGCTTTCTGTGTCTGCTCAGAATCGGCGATATCGGCGCAAAGGGCGATGGCCGTCCCGCCTGCCCTCTCGATCTCCGCGACAGTCTTGTCGATCTCGCTTTCCGTCCTGCTCAGAACGCCGACCTTGACGCCTTCGCGGGCAAGCCGCAGGGCAGCGGCTTTGCCGAGGCCAGAGCCGGCACCCGTCACGAGCGCTACTTTTCCCTCAAGCTCCATGGAGCGGTTCCTTTCTGATAATGGATTTCTGAACGCTGGGGCTCGGTCGCGGAATCAATCCGAGCGGGCGCACCGGGACGTGGTCTGAAGACCGGAAAGGATGCGGGCCACCAGCGCCTCGTGAAGACGCCGATCATCGATTTCGGACACGGACAATTCGACGAGCCAGTCTCGCGAAGCAGGCACAATATAGGTCTCGACCGTCATGGAATGGCTCGGCGACGGCAGACTGGCGTCGATCCAGGTGGCGGTCCAGCGGGCTGCAGCCCCGACAGCTTCCAAATTGACTGCTTGGGCCGGTCTGCCGAGGAGACTTTCATGATCGCGCTGGAGGAAGGCCGCATCGCGCTTGACCGCATCCGCATCGGACCAATCCGTCAGGTCGCGGACGGGCCGCAGGACGATCTCCAGCTCGCCCTCACCGGAGGAGGCCCGCAGCGTGAGCTGTCCGTCGTCATTCGTGCCGCCACGCCATTCTTTGGGAAGAGCCAGCGCCACACAGACCGAACCGGTCTGCGTCGACACATGGGTCTCATCTAGCCCTGCCATGTAGGTGACGGCCGTCCCCTCGAGCGTCCTCTCGGCGAGGCTCGCCTGCGATGGGCTCGCAAGCGGGGCGATGAAGACCGACAGCAGGAACATGGGGACCAGAGATCGCATGGGTCTCTTTTCGGTCATTTTTCCCATGCGGTCACTCCATTCCTCAACAAACCGTTAATGAAACGCCGATCAGGCTGCTAAGTTGCCGGCTGATCCACTTGCGAGAGGGCAAACCGGCCCTACCTCGCGTGGAGGTTTATTTCTCGGGAGGCGTCTATGGTCGGAGTGTGGCGGATTTCATGGGCGATGGCTGGCATTCTTGTGGCCTCGCAGGCGCAAGCCCTGACCTGTCGCGATCCTGCGGGGTTCGACAAATGGCTCGGCGATGTCCGGCAGGAGGCTGTCGCCAAGGGTATTGCGCCGGCCGCGGTCGACGCGGGCCTCACGGGGGTGACGTATGATCCCGGCATCCTGAAGCGGGATCGTGGCCAGGGCGTCTTCAAGCAGAGCTTCGAGCAATTCGCCGGCCGCATGGTCTCGGCGAACCGCCTGAGGGTCGGCGCGTCGCAGCTGAAGAAGCATGCCCCCACCCTGGCGCGGATCGAGCAGCAATTCGGCGTACCTGGCCCCGTGCTGGTCGCCATCTGGGGGCTGGAGAGCGATTTTGGGGCCGTGAAGGGAAATCTGCCGGTGATCCGCTCGGTTGCCACCCTGGCCTTCGATTGCCGGCGCACCGAGATGTTTCAGGCGCAGATGTTCGATGCACTGCGCATCGTCGAACATGGCGACCTGAAGCCGGCGGAAATGCGGGGGGCCTGGGCGGGCGAAATGGGCCAGACCCAGTTCATGCCCTCATCCTACGTGAAATACGCAGTCGACTTCGACGGGGACGGGCGAGCCGACCTGCTCCGAAGCCCCACCGATGTGCTGGCGTCCACGGCCAATTATCTAAAGGGGCACGGCTGGGTGCGCGGCGGAGACTGGGAACCGGGCAGCGCCAATTTCGACGCCCTGCGGGAATGGAACAAGTCTCAGGTCTATTCGCGCACCGTCGGATTTTTCGCCACCAAACTCGCCAATGGCGAGACAGCCGCCAATCTGGGGCAGTAGGCGCCCTGAAGCTGTCGGTGTCCCCTGCGCCACGCTGCGTCCTTGCGTTGCCCGGCACCCGAACGTGCCTCTTTCTTTGATCGCCGCCATGGCCCTCGCCGTGCCAATCCGGACGCGCTTCTGGCGTCGGATTGGCCGAGGTCAACGGGTGGTCAGAAGACCAGTTCGCCTGCGCCCCACGCTAGCAGGATCAGCAGGATAAACATTGCGAGAAAGAGCCCGAAGAGGATCTTCGAGATGGATTTCGCGCCGGATGCAACGCCTGTGAATCCGAGTCCACCGGCGATGAGGGAAATGACGAGGAAAATGAGCGCCCACTTGAGCATGGTTCAGGCCTTTCGAAATCCAGGGTTCACGAAGGGCTTAAAGTCCCGGAACGGCTAAGGTTCCCTCGACGCATCCATTGGCGTCGGACTTTTTCGAATTCCGTCAGCGCAGGGCGGATTCGACGGCGTCGAGGACGGCAGCGACGCGGAACGGCTTGCGCAGGAACACGACGTATCCCGTGCAGCGCTCGGCAATGGTCTGCTCCGGAAGCGAGCTCATCACGATGACAGGAATTGCCGCTGTCTTTGGATCGCTCTGCAGGGCTGCCAGGGTCGCGCGCCCGTCCATGACGGGCATCATGAAATCCATCATGATGAGATCGGGCGGCCACTCGCCCAGACGCTCGAGGGCCTGCTTGCCGTTGTTGGCGATGATGACCCGATAGCCTTCGTCGCTCAGGAGCGATTCAAGCACCTCGGCGATCGCCCACTCGTCATCGACAACGAGAATGGTTTTCACGCCGCATCTCCGGGAAGCCGAGGGGCGATGGCGCCGAAGGGCGACGGCGCGACGCCCGTCGGTTGGACAAGCCGCGACAGGACGATGTCGGCCTGAACGGAATCGGGCTCGATCTCGAGGCCTCGCGCCGTGAGGTCGTAGCGCCGGAATTTGAGTGCAAAAGCGCTGTCCCGCGCCTTCAGGGTGATAATCAGCCGGTGGACGTCGGCACCGAGTACCGCGAGGCGCATCAGGACGATGTTCTCAGCGACCGGCGACAGCCCGAGAACAGGCAGGCCTGCGAGGGGTTGGCCGGGAACCACGCCATTGAAGGCGAGCTCGAGGCTCACCATCGTCGTGGCCCCGAGCGTCCGGCACTCGTTGGTCAGCGCCGTCAACGCCTGAGTCATGCGGGCTTCTTCGCCCGTCATCTGCGCGAAATCGTTGATTCCGTCGATGAAGATCCGCTGCACCTTTCCGGCCCGGACCCGTTCCAGAAGCGCGCCGAACACCTCGTCGAAGACCGCCTCGGTCGAGGGCCGCCACATGAACTCGACCTGTCCCTCCTCGAACATTCGGCCCACCGGCAGATCGAGCGACTTGGCTTTCAGCCGGATCGCCGCCGGCGCCTCATCGAAGCTGACGAAAATGCCGCGCTCATCCTTGCCGGCGCCCAGGAAATGCAGGCCTGCCGTTGTCTTGCCGGTGCCGGCAGCGCCCATGACAAGGGTCGCCGAACGCCGGTAAGGCCCTCCCCCCATGATCTCGTCGAACATGGCGACGCCCGTGGAAATCTTCGGCCCGTCGATGACGATCGGTTTGCTCGGCTCGCTCAGAACCGCCTCGATCCGCGGCTGAACGGTGATTCCTTCGTCGGTGACCGCAAAGGAGTGAACGCCCCGGATAAAGCCGCTGCCCCGCAGCTTGTGCACCACCAGATCGCGTTCCGACCGGCGACCGCGCATGCGGGTCTGCAATTCGATCAATCCGTCGACCATGGTGTGCTCGGCCGATGCGAAGCTCGGATCGGCCGCGGCGCTCGTCAGCAACATCATGGTGCAATCCGCAAGGTCTGCCTGAATCTGCAGTTCGTGGATGAACTTCTTGAATTCCCGCGGTGTTCCGGCACTTTCTTCGGCCGAGACAAGACCGTCGAGCACAAGAAGGTCGACCTTTCGGGCTCGTATCTCGCGCCGCAACGCGTCGGCGAGCCCCTTCAAACCCTCGGTCTCGAGAATGCGGAACGCACTCAGGTACGACACGCCGTCGGGGATCAGCGCCTCATCAAAGAACGCCAATTGGCCGATATGGCCGAGCATGCGGCCGTGCGTCTCCGCCAGGAGGGTCACGTAGAGCGCGCGCCCGCCAGCCGCCGCGTGGTTGAAGCACAGCTGATTGCCGAGGATCGTCTTCCCGGCACCCGGCGTTCCGAGGATGATATAGATCCCCCCTCGCAGCACGCCTCCGTGAAGGATGGTGTCAAAACCCTCAATGCCGGTGGGCAGCTTCTGGATTCGCCTGTCTTCGCTCACGGCTGGTTACTCGCCCGGTTTGTCATGTGTGTCTCGATGCCTCCAGAGGAAGGCTTAAGGTGAATGTGGTGCCGGCGCCCACCACGCTGTCGACCTTGATGTCCGCCCCCATCGCGTCGACCAATTGGCCTACGACCCAAAGCCCGACGCCGAAGCCGCCGATCGTCGACCCTTGCGAGACCGCCCGTTCAAAACGATCGAAGATGCGCGACTGATCGGCTGCCGAAATCCCCGCTCCCTGATCCTTGACGTGGATGTCTGCATGCGCGGGTCCGGTCGAGAGGATGAGTTCAACCGGCCGGCCCGCGCCATATTTCACCGCGTTCGAGATGAGATTGTCGAGTATCTGCTCGACCGCCAGGCGATCCAGTACCACGGAACATTCATCCGGGGCCTCGAGCGAGAGAGTGGAGCCGACATAGAGAGCCGCGGGTCGCACCGCCTCCACCGCGTCGCGCAGCAGGTCGGCCAGATCGAAGCGTTCCGGATTCAGGACGAGCTTGCCCGTGGTCATGCGGGACACCTCGAGCAAGGCTGTGGCGCGGCGAATGTAATGCTCGACGAGCCGTTCAAGCCGCTTCAAGCCCTTGGCCATTTCGGGGTCACCGCTCACGGCCGAGATGCGCGCCAGACGCTGCACATGCGCGAGGATAGGGGTCATCGGATTGCGCAATTCGTGGGCGGCAACCGCGAGGAACGCGTCGCGCGCGGCGACCGACTCCGTCAAGACAGCAATCTGCTGTCGAAGCGACGCCTGCGACAGGGGATCGTCGACAGGCAACCCAGTGGTGAGGTTATCCTTCAACGCAATACCTCCGCCGGACGGCGCATATCCCGGGTTCCACGACATCTGACCTAGGGATAGGGCGCGCGGCCCAGGACTTCAACCACAAACCCGCCAGATGCAACCGGCGCGCACGGGGGCCATGCGTCACATGACGACCGTGATCGTCTCCGCGGCCCGAGTGAGCGCCGTGTAGAGCCAGCGGCTGCGATGCTCCCGGAACGCGTAGGATTCGTCGAAAAGCACGAGGTTGTCCCATTGCGACCCCTGCGCCTTATGAACCGTCAGCGCATAACCATACGTAAACTCGTCCGATTCGCGCCGGATCGAAAATGCGATGTCTTCCTCGGCCCCCTCGAAGAAGGCCTTGTGGACCGAGACCTCGACGGATTTTCCGCGTGCATCCCCGTCCGGCAAAACATCCATGCGGATGAAATCGTTCCGGATGCCGTGGAGCGTTTGGATCGTCCAGGTCCCCCCATTGAGAAGACCCTTGGTCTTGTCGTTGCGCAGGCAGACGAGCTTTTCCCCGGCCGCAGGCATCAGGTTGCGATAGCCGTTCAATTCGCGCAGGCGGGTATTGTAGAGACGGCGGGACTTGTTCAATCCGACCAGGACCTGGTCGGCCGCCATCACCATCGTCGAATTGATCTCGCTCCGACGGATCACCTTGCTGTGCCCATAGGCCCCGTGCGCGAGTTGCCCGCCCTCGCGGACGGTCAAAGACATCTGGATGATGGGATTGTCCTTGGCCTGGCGATGCACCTCCGTGAGCATCACATCGGGCTCCGCGTCGGTGAAGAATCCGCCGCCCTTGACGGGGGGCAATTGGGCGGGATCGCCGAGTACCAGCACCGGCTGCCCGAACGACAGGAGATCGCGGCCGAGTTCCTCGTCCACCATCGAGCATTCATCGATGATGATCAGGTCCGCTTTCGCGGCGGCGCTCTGGCGGTTCAGGACGAATTGCGGACCGTTCTCGTCCGATTCCCGGGAGCGGTAGATCATCGAGTGAATCGTCGACGCGTCGGCACAGCCCTTCGAGCGCAGCACAAGCGCCGCCTTACCCGTGTAGGCGCCGAACGCCACGTCGCCGTCGACGCCTTCGGCGAGGTGGCGCGCAAGCGTCGTCTTGCCCGTGCCGGCATAGCCGAACAGCCGGAACAAGGGCTTGTCGCCCTTGCGCAGCCAATCCGAAACCGCCTTCAAGGCGGCATCCTGTTGGGGGGACCAGGTCATGTGGTTCTTGCTTCGCGACGCAGGCTGTAAAAGAGGCCCGCAATGATGCACGCGCTCCCGACGAACACGTAGGGGTCGAGCGCTTCCCCGTAAAGCCTCCAGCCGACGATTGCGATGAGTGGGATGCGCAGGAAGTCGAGCGGCATCACCATGCTGGCATCCCCATACCGGTACGCGTTAGTGAGGCAGTAATGGGACAGGAGGCCGCCCAGACTCACGCCGGCAATCGGCCATGCATGAACCAGCTCGATCTTTTGCCAGAAAGCGCCGTCGACCCAGATGAGATTGAGCGGAAGCTGGATCACATTCATCATGAAGACGATGGAGAATGTGCTCTCGGTCAGGGTGAGGCGCTTGGTGACGATGGCCACGAGGGCGAACACGAACGCCACGACCAGCATGAGGGCGCTCGCCGGCTGGAAGGTTTCGACGCCGGGCCGCAGAATGATCAGAACGCCCGTGAAACCAGCAACAATCGCCACGAGTCGGGGACGCGTCAGCCGCTCTTTCAGAAGCGGGATCGCCAGAAGCGCGACCCAGGCCGGCGCCGTGAACTCGAGCGCGAAGGCGGTCGCGAGCGGCAGGACGGCGATGCAATAGGCCCAGCCGTCGGTGCCAAGGAAGTGCAGCACGTTCCTGACGAGGTGAGTCTTGATGCGTCGCGGTTTCAACTCGTGCCGCAGGCGCGGCTTGACCAGCACGAGCGCGAGCAGGATCGCCACGCCCAGCGCGTTGCGCATCGCCAGAATCTCGAACACCGAGAACGCCCGGGACAACCCCCGCACGCCCACGGCGGTCGCCGAGAAGGCGAGGAGAGCCCCGGTCATCCAGACGATGACCCTCAGAACGTTGGAAGCTGGCACGATGTGAACCGCGTGTTGGAGGAGCTGTCGCATAGCCCGCCGAGCGTATCGCGTGAAGCGGCAGCGACGCCGCAAGACGGGGAGCCAATCGGCGATTATCGTCCTGCGACGAAGCTCCCGATGCGTCAAGCACAATGGCTCTCGCCGCGATGCAAGTGATTCTCTCACCGGTTTGCCATCCTGAAGCACTCTTCGGACGCACAACCCACAGATTTTTTGAATCCGTGCGAAAGTTTTTTTGTGTGCTCGGGAAGTTCTGATTTCGCCCGCGATGGGCGTCCAGATCGACAGAGTTTCGCGTCGCCCGGGAAGGCGGAGGGAACAGCGCACGTCAAGATTACGCGACTTGTTTCGGAGGCGCTAAACCGCTGCCGGAAAACCGTTATTTGCACCTTCGCGCGCGCTTCATCTCTCACTTCTTGCGCGACGATGATGACGCCAAAGCAACGTGTACGAGTCTCATCTGGGGCGATCATGCTCCGCCCTCTACGAGCGAAGTTGAGCGCGCGCCGCACGCGAAGTATCCACAGAAATCGTCGGCGATCTACTTTCTACACTTTCCGTTAATCGGAACCCGCTTGGTATAACGACGTTGCCTTACAAGCGTGACGGTTGCACGCGAAGGCCCTTGAAGGAGGCGGCTATGCCGATAGACGAAAAGTCAAACCCGCTGACGATGTTGTTCACGGGGGACACTGGTGCGACCAGCACCAAGAAATCCGCAAAGAAGAGCAGCGCACGTCGCGGCTCTACCAGCACGAAGAAGACGACTGGCGCCGCTAAGACCGGAGCCAAGAAGACCACTGCCAAAAAGGCGACCGCCAAGAAAACGGCTGCCAAGAAGGCCACCACTAAGACCGCTGCGAAATCCACCGCACGGTCCGCCGCGAAGAAATCGACCGTGAAAACGGCCGCCAAGAAGACCGCAGCGAAAAAGACGGCCGCCAAGAAAACGGCCGTGAAGAAGGCCCCGGCCAAAAAAGCCACCGCCAAAAAAACCGTTGCCAAGAAGACCGTTGCCAAGAAGACCTCGGCGAAGAAAACCGTTGCCAAGAAGGGTGCGGTGAAGAAGAGCGCGGTCAAGAAGACAGCCGCTAAGAAGTCAGCGGCCAAGAAGACGACGACTCGGAAAGCAGCGGCCCCACGGGCAGCAGCCAAGCGGTCTTCAGCCAAGACGACCTCGCGTTCGACCGCCAAGAAAGCCACCGCGAAGAAGTCCACCGCCCGCAAATCCACTGCCAAGAAGGCGACGAGCGCCCGTAAGGTCGCAACCCGCAAGACGGCATCGCGGACGGTCAAAACCGCCGCAAAGGGCGCCGCAAAGACTAAGCGTGCGGCCAGCGCGACGAGCCGGACAAGCACTGCCAAGCGTACCAGCACGGCCCGCAAGGGTTCGGCCAAGGGCAAGCGTTAAGCCAAGCGTGCCGATGCCGCGACGCGCTTCGGCCCATCGCCGCTTCGGCACTTAAGAAAATCGCCCGGATGATCCGGGCGATTTTTTTGGGGTCGGGATGGAACAGGTCTTATCGCTTGGGATCGTTCTCGCCCCAGTAGGGCGTCGCGCTGTAATACCGGTGAACATGCTCTTCCCACTCTCGATCGTAGGACGAGTCGTGGCCCTCTGCCGTTCGCCGGGGCGCGCCACGCAATTGGTCTTCGGTGAGGTTGAGCTCATAGGCGTCGAGGTCGGTGTTGAACTTCAGAACGCCCCAGGGCAACGTGTAGTACTCTTCGCCAAGGCCCATGAATCCACCAAAACTCATCACCGCGTAGACGACCTTTCCGGATCGCTTGTCGATCATGACGCGCTCGATGGTGCCGATCTTGTCCCCATCGGTCCGGCGTACGGGAGTGCCTTCGACCTTATCACTGGCGATCAGGCTGTGAGTTTCGCGGATATCGCCGCTTTGTGCCGTCTGCATGCTCGTCCTCCATTCCTGGTATGAGATGCGACAGTAACGCGTGGCGCAAAAGTCCGGTTCCGGGACAGCCGCGCTTGGTGCGCTCGGTGGGGCGGCGCCTCAATCCGAGAACCGCCCTTGGGACAGCAGGTTCGAGGCGACCCGTTCCCGTCCGTGCGCAAGCGCGATAACGTGGCGGCATGAATACGATTCGATGCCTTGTCGCCGTCTCCTTTTGTCTCGTCGCGTTGTCGGCGTCCGCCCAGGACAAGGGTACGCTGAACCCAAAACCGCTCCCGCCGCTTGCAAACCCGGACAGCCCCACGGTCGCCGCCAAGGAACTGTTCGGACGCGCGGCAACAGCTGCGGCGCTTCAGCCCCAGGCCATCGGCAGCTACGCGCGGGGATGCGTGGCTGGCGCGGCTCATCTCCCGATCGACGGGGACACCTGGCAGGTGATGCGGCTTTCGCGAAACCGGAACTGGGGCCATCCCGATCTGATCCGGATGCTGCAGCGATTGTCGTCCCGTCTGCCGCAGATCAACGGATGGTCCGGCCTGCTGGTTGGCGACATTTCGCAGCCGCGCGGTGGGCCGATGATCACCGGCCACGCGTCGCATCAGGTCGGCCTGGATGCTGATATCTGGCTCAGGCCCATGCCTGACCGGCGGCTGACCCGCGCCGAGCGGGAGGAGATGTCGGCCACCGACATGGTTCGGTCTGATCTGCTCGACATCAATCCGTCTGTCTGGACGCCGCAGCACACGGCCTTGATCAAGGCGGCGGCGAGCGAGCCCTCAGTGGCCCGGGTCTTCGTGAACGCGGCGATCAAGAAGGCGCTGTGCCGAGAGGCGGGCGCGGACCGGGGCTGGCTCACCAAGGTGAGGCCGATCTTCGGGCACAATTACCATTTCCACATCCGGATTGCCTGCCCGGCCGGGAATGCATCATGTGCGGATCAGGATCCGCCGCCAAGCGGCGATGGCTGCGGAGCCGAGCTTTCAGCCTGGTTCACCCCCCAGATGCTTCACCCGACCCCGGGCAAGCCCCGCCCGCCGCTGACCATGGCGCAACTGCCGGCCGAGTGCCGCCGCGTGCTCCAGGCGCCATAGGTCCGCCTGCCGCGAGCCGACAGACTGGTTGGCCGCGAGCCAAGCGGCGGCCACGGCCGCCGCTCATATCGCTTTACGCAGCTTTGACGCCTGTCCCAATCGGGCAAGCGACGCCCGTGCCCCCGATACCGCAATACCCGTTCGGGTTCTTGGCGAGATATTGCTGGTGATAGGCCTCAGCATAGTAGAACGGGCCTTCATCGGTGATTTCAGTGGTAATGGCCGGAAGGCCCTTGGCCGCCAGCGCTTCACCATAGATGCGCCGTGACTCCTCGGCAGCGCGGCGCTGCTTCTCGTCCGCCACGTAGATCGCGGACCGGTACTGCGTGCCGATATCGTTGCCCTGGCGCATGCCTTGTGTCGGATTGTGATTTTCCCAGAACGCTTTCAGCAGGGTCTCATAGGAAATCTTGTGGGGATCGAACGCGACGAGCACCACTTCCGTATGGCCGGTCCGGCCGCTGCAGACTTCTTCATAGGTCGGGTTGGGGGTCGAGCCGCCGGCGTAGCCCACCGCCGTCGTCACGATTCCGTCGCCCATTTCCCAGAATTTCCGCTCCGCGCCCCAGAAGCAGCCCAGACCGAACACGGCGGTCTCGACGCCGGCGGGAAACGGGCCATGAAGCCGGCTCCCGTTGACGAAATGCTCCGCGGCGGTCGGGATGGCATCAGGCCGTCCCGGAAGAGCATCGGCCGCATGAGGGATATCGAGGGATTTGAGATTCTTGAACATGGCGCATTCTCTCGTTGGGGTCTCCCTTATGTAGGGACTTCCCGCCAAAACGCGAGAGTGTGGCGTTCAACCAGGCCACTTACCGACCGGCGAGATAACCGATGGGCTCCAGCGGCTTCTGGCCGAGCCACAGGAGAAACGCCCCGATAAAGAATGCTGTCACGGAGGCCGGCAACTGCACGAGGTGAACCAGAACCGGGTCCCACACCACCGGATGAAGCTGAGCCGTCACTTTGGCCTGAAGGCCGGTCACCCCTGCGGGAAACACGGAATTGATCATCCCGGCCACCGACGTGAAGGAGATCGCGTTATTGACGATCGATCGCGTCCCGTCGATGACCAGACCGACGAACCCCGCGGCGACAAGGAGGAGGCCCAAACTGCGCGCCAGAAACTTCAACGGGACACCCCTGCCAGAACCAAGAGCTACAGTTTAGTCTGTTTTCCAACGCCGGCAAAGCCTTCCCTGAAGTTCGACCTTGCCTTCCGCCCGGTTTTGGCGATACAGGACCCTCCTCCGCCGACGACGCGGAGAAACACCAGCCCCATTCTCCGATGGAACCGCGCTGGTGTGGCGCGCCCCGCAGGGCGCGTATGACGGAGGGGTGGCCGAGTGGTTGAAGGCGCACGCCTGGAAAGTGTGTATGCGGGAAACCGTATCGAGGGTTCGAATCCCTCTCCCTCCGCCAACTTTCCATTCTAACTCCCTGATAGATAAGACCAAATTTTTTTCTAAGTCTGTTTGCCCCTACAATGGCCGCAACCGCTCCGTCTGCTAGATCTCGTTCGCTTTGCTGGGAGACACACGCTTGCTCGGCAGAACTCTTGCCTCATCGAGGGGATGGCCCGTGCCCGCATTTGTATCTCATGTAAAGAGCCGGGGGTGCCTCTGAAATAGGAGGGTGGCAAAACCCTGCTTTCCTGCGTGCGGGTCTCAATGGGTGGAGTGTTGATGACTGAGCTGACCGTGCGCCATGGCGACAATCGCCGCCCGCATAGGGAAGCGGTCGAATTCGGAGTCGCGCTATGGATTCAGAGCGCTATCGGGGGCCGGATGCGCAAGGATCGTTCTTCTCGCAAATGGCCAACTGACACCCGTCGGGGAAGAACTTTCGATAACAGGCCATTTTCAACGCGAATGTCCAAGGGGCTGCAAAGCCGCCTATCGGCCTCCCTGCAAAAACCTTTGATGCACCATGCAGCAGGCCCACTATGGCCAAAACAAAAAGAGGCATTCGGAAACGCTTGGGCGGAATCGGGAAGAGGGGCGCCAAGACGGTAATCGGGAGTGAACGGGGGCTATCAAGCCCTACCGCAGGCGCAGGAGGCCGAATTCGAACGCGCCCTGAGGGAATTCGCGAATCTCGCTAAAAATCCCGTCCAACCCTTGTCCGCGGCCGTCCTTCACCGCTTTCGTTATTTGGGAGTAGGAGGTAGCAAACTTGGCTTACGGACCTAGGTCCAAGAGACTTCCACCCTTGGTCCGCATGACCCCAAGGTTTTGCCGCTTGGTCGGCTCTGGCATCAGGCCGCGCTGGGTCCCCGGTACCGGGCAAATGTCGTTTGGCCAGACGGTCCAAACAGGACCACCTCATAGGTGTCTGGTTCGACTCCCTCGACCTCCATGCCAGGTGAGCCGACGGGCATGCCGGGAACCGCCAAACCTTTAGCTTTGGGCTTCTCGGCGAGGAGACGCTTGATCGCATCAGCAGGAACATGCCCCTCGATGACGTAGCTGCCGACCTCGGCCGTGTGGCAAGAGGCGAGGGCATCCGGAACGCCCAGCCGGACCTTCACTCGATTGACCTCGGCAGTCTCATGAATCTCGACTGGAAAGCCCGCGGCCTTGAGGTGGTTGACCCAGCCAGAACAGCAGCCGCAGGACGGGTCCTTGCTTACAACCACTTTCGGCAGGCCCGCCTGGCCGAAGGCGGGTTTCATGGTCAGGACGGCCCCCGTCGTGCCGAGAGCGGTCAGAAAATGGCGGCGGTCAAGCATAAGAGTCTCCTCAGGCAACAGTCCCTCACCCGCCTACGGAACCTAACACTAAGGCCATCGTTGGCGCTATGATCCCAGGGACGATGCCGTGCATGTGATCCGCTTCGTGTTCAGTCGCCTGATGATCGCGCTGGTGGCCATCGGCCTTAGCAGTGCGCCTCTGTATGCGGTTGTTCAAGCTAATGCTCTACTTCATGCCCCATCTGCCTATGAGGTGGAATCCGCACACGCATCCCATAGCCAGCCCAATCACCACCACAGCGGTGCCTTAAGGACTTACGGGGTCGGGCAGATCTGCTGCCATCCCGGCTGCATCATGGCCGTCTTGCCGACCCCGATAAACTTGGCACAGAGCGAGCCAATATCCGAAGTAGTTCCAATCCCGCCGGACCTGGCCCCCGTGTCGGCCATACCTTCCCGCATCGACCATCCACCGAAACCCGCGTGAGTCCCGTCAGAGGGGCACGCCGCTCCTGATGGAAGCCGGCCCTTCGGCGCCCGCCGCGCCCGCGGTGATCGATGAACCTACCGCCCTTGGAAGGATACCCAAATGACCATTCGAATGATTGCTTTCGCCAGCGCCGTCCTGTCGGTCAGTGCCTGGAGCGCCTTGGCTCAACCGGCTCAGATGCAGCGCCCCTCAGGCGGACAGAGGACCATGTCGGCTGAGAGCCTGCCGGAGGAGTGCCGGGCTGCGGTCCAGGCCGACGGGCAGATGCAGAACATGCAGGGCATGGACATGTCAGGCATGATGCAGAACATGCAGGGCATGATGGCCAACATGAGCGAGGCTCGGAAGGGCTACATGGAGGCTATGATGAAGATGCATGGCCCTATGATGACCGGAATGATGATCAAGGATCCTGAGGTCGCCTTCATCTGCAGCATGATCCCCCACCATCAGAGCGCCATCGACATGGCTAACGTCGCCCTCAAGACCGGTGACAATGCAGAGGCCAAGATGATGGCCGAGAAGGTTATCAAGGATCAGGGGCAAGAGATCACTCAGATGAAGGAATGGCTGAAGAAGAACACGAAGTAGGAAGGGCCGCATTAGCGATAGCGAGCCCCGCCTTGGTTCTCGGGGCTCGCTATAGTCCTTCGCAAGATCCCGTTTGTTCGGGACCAATGACGGGGACCCTACAACCGGCTGATCTAACACCGTGCGAGAATTTCGTCATAGGCGCACCGTCCGGAGCCGGATGGCGTTGCCTATCACACTCACCGATGACAGTGCCATGGCCGCTGCTGCGATGATCGGCGAAAGCAGGATGCCGAAGAATGGGTACAGTACTCCCGCAGCCACCGGTACGCCGAGCGCGTTGTAGACGAAGGCGAAGAACAGGTTCTGGCGGATGTTCCCCATGGTGGCTCGCGACAGCCGCCGCGCCCGCACGATCCCGGTCAGGTCGCCCTTGAGTAGGGTTACGCCCGCGCTCTCCATAGCTACGTCGGTACCAGTCCCCATGGCGATGCCGACATCAGCAGCCGCGAGGGCCGGAGCGTCGTTCACACCATCGCCCGCCATGGCCACAACCCGACCCGCACGTTTGAACTTGTCGACCACGGCGCTCTTTTGGTCGGGCAGGACCTCGGCCTCGACCTCGTCAATCCCGAGCTGACGCGCAACGGCCTTGGCCGTTGTCCAGTTGTCCCCGGTGAGCATCACCACTCGCACGCCCTCTGCCTTTAGGCCAGCCAGGGCCTCGGGGGTCGAGAGCTTCACCGGATCAGCGATCGCAATGGCGCCCGCGACCTTTCCATCAACGCCGACAAAGATCGCGGTGGCACCGTCCTCCCGAAGCTTGTCGGCGGCTTCCGCGAGTGGAGCGACGTCAACGCCGTGCTCGGCCAGGAATGCCTTGTTGCCTAGTACGATTCGCCGGCTCTCGACCGTGCCGAGCGCACCCTTGCCAGTGGGGGAGTCGAAATCCGTGACCGGTGCTGTCGCGAGCCTCTGCCTCTCGGCGGCCGCGACGATCGCTACCGCCAGCGGATGCTCACTCGCCCGCTCGACACTGGCCGACAAGCGCAGGACCTCGGCTTCGGTGAAACCGGGAGCCGGCACAATGGCAATGACCGCCGGTTTGCCTTCAGTGAGCGTCCCGGTTTTGTCTATTACCAGCGTGTCGACCTTCTCCATGTGCTCCAGCGCCTCGGCGTTCTTGATCAGCACACCAACCTGCGCGCCACGGCCAACGCCAACCATGATCGACATCGGCGTAGCGAGGCCCAGCGCACACGGGCAGGCGATGATCAGGACCGCCACAGCCGCCACAAGCCCGTAAGAGAACCGTGGTTCGGGTCCCCAGATCGCCCAAGCAGTAAAGGCAAGCACCGCCACTCCGATCACAGCCGGGACGAAGTACCCCGAAACCTGGTCGGCCAGCCGCTGGATCGGGGCGCGGCTGCGCTGGGCCTCGGCAACGAGTTGCACAATGCGTGCCAGCATCGTGTCGCGTCCGACCTTCTGAGCTTCGATGACAAGGCTGCCAGACTGGTTCATGGTGCCGCCGATCACCTTCGCGCCGACCTCTTTGGTGACCGGCATCGATTCGCCGGTTACCATCGACTCGTCGACTGCGCTACGCCCCTCCATAACCACCCCGTCGACAGACACCTTCTCGCCCGGGCGCACCCGGAGACGGCCGCCGACCTGCACGGTATCGAGTTGGACCTCCTTCTCGGTGCCGTCAGGCATGATCATGCGCGCTGTCTTCGGCGCGAGATCGAGGAGGGCGCGAATGGCGCCGCTCGTAGTCTCGCGGGCTCGCAGTTCGAGGACCTGCCCCAGCAGGACTAGCACCGTGATCACCGCGGACGCCTCGAAGTACACGGCGACCGAACCGCCAGGGCCGCGGAAGGCGGCCGGGAACACGTCCGGAACTGCTGTCGCAACCAAGCTGTAAACCCAAGCCACTCCGGTGCCCATCGCAATCAGAGTGAACATGTTCAGGTTGCGGGTAAGCAGCGAATGCCATGCTCGTACAAAAAAGGGCCAGCCCGCCCAGAGCACAACCGGGGTCGCCAGAAGCATTTGAATCCAATTAGAGGTCTGCTGGCCGATGTAGTGGCTGAGACCTGTCAAATGGCCGCCCATTTCCAGCCCTACCACGGGCAGCGAAAGGGCAAGGCCAATCCAGAAGCGACGCGTCATGTCGACGAGTTCGTGACTGGGACCTGTCTCGTTAGTCGCAAGCAGGGGTTCGAGCGCCATGCCACAGATAGGACAGGCACCTGGCCCCATCTGGCGTATCTGGGGGTGCATCGGGCAGGTGTATATCACGCCCTCAGATACCGGCTCCGCGTTCCTTTCTGTTGCGGGGTTTGCGTATGACGCCGGCTCGGCCATGAACTTCGACTGGCAGCCCGACGAACAGAAGTAATACGGCTTGCCCTCGTGCTGGGCCCGGTGAGCGGTGGTCTGCGGGTCGACCATCATCCCGCAGACCGGATCCTTCACCTTCCCCGCGTCCGTTGCAGGCTGATGGTGGTTGCCTCCGTACGCGTAATGGCCGTGGTGGTGGCCGTGCCCATTTGTGCCTTGGTCATCGCTCATGGTCGTTCTCCACTGCGTTTCCCTGTTAAGCAGACTGAGGCTTCCCATAATGGGAAGGTCAAGTCGCCGCCTAGGCGATCTGCCGACGCGTCTTCTACTTGCGCTTCTGGATCCGGACGACGCTGATCTGGCCGTTCACGCGGTCGGCCTGGAATAGGATGCGATCGCCTGCCTTCACGCCCTTCAGGACTGCTGGATCTTGCGCCCGGAACACCATCGTCATGGCATCCATGTTCAGGTTTGGGATGGGCCCGTGGTCGATAGTCACCTTGCCCTGAGCGGCGTCGATCTTCTCGACAGTGCCGGAGACAGTGGGGATATTTGCCGCCGCTACCGGCAGGGCCGCAGTCTGGGCCGAGATCGGTTGTGACGTGCCGGATCCGAACCGCACGACGGAGATCTGTCCGTTCACGCGGTCGGCCTGAAACTGTACCTTGTCGCCAGCCTTCACGCCTTGGAGCAGAGCAGGATCCTGAACCCGGAACACCATGGTCATGGCATCCATGTCGAGGTTGGAAATGGGGCCATGGTCGATTGTGACCTTGCCTGCGCCTGCGTCGACTTTCTCCACCATGCCGGACACCATGGGCAACTGGCTTGCGATGGCTGGCTGCGCGGCGGCCGGGGCCGGGGCAGCGGCCTGCATCTGCGCGGTCTGCCCGGCCTTTTGATCAAGGGGACCAGAGCCATGTGGCGGCTGGTCTGCCTTGGCACGATAGTCCCCTTGGCGGTTGCGGACCTGCCACTCCTTAAGCTCGGAAATCTGCCTCTGCTGCTCGTCCAGGATCTTCTGTGCGACTCGGCGGAGCTGCTCGTCGGCGCCGTGCTCAAGCTGCGTCCTTGCAAGGAATATCAGGTCTTCATGGTGGGCGATGAGGAGCGCCGCGAAGTCCCTGTCAGGATCGCCTGCAAGCTTCATATTATTGAAGCGGTCGTCCATGACCTCGCGGACGCGCTCGTAGGCGGCCGATGCCCCCTTAGCGGGCTGTGCCTGCGCAAATCCATTCGTGCCAATGGCGCCGATAATCAGTACGGCACCGGCGGTGAGGGTGACGGTAAAGCGGTTCATAATAATGCCTCTCGTCCGGAAGGATCGCCCCGCAACGTCGGTTGCGCGGGACGATCGGGCCTTACGAGCCCTTCTTGAATAACATGACGCGATTGTGCGTCACTTCACGACCACGATGCCGTGCATGCCGGACTCGTAGTGGCCCGGGATTAGGCAGGCGAACTCGTAGGTGCCGGCCTTGGTGAAGCGCCAGACAATGTCGTCAGCGCCGCTTGGTGCGAGCCGCTTCCCGTTCGGGTCGTCGTGCTCCATGTCCGGGTTCTTCTCCATCTGGATCTTGTGCTTCGCGTTGTTCGCGACAGAGTCGAGCATGAACTCGTGATCTACCTTGCCGCCGTTCTTGAGGACGAACTTCACCTGTTCGCCGCGTTTGATCTCGACCTTGTTCGGCTCGAACAGCATCTTTGCGTCCTCGGTCTCCTTCATGGTGACCTCGATTGTGCGGGCGACAGGTTTCACTGGGTCGCCCGGCTCGCCCGCCGCGAACGACTTGTGGCTGTGGCCCGGCTCACCAGGGGCGGCGAGTGCCAGCCCGGCAGAGAGTGTCAGCACCCCGGCGGCGGCTATGAGGGCAGAATTACGTGTCTTCATTGATTGCTCCTTTGGCATCGGTTCTTGTCGGGATCAGTGATTGTCGTGGTTGCCCGCCTTGCGGATCGGGTGCTTGCGCGGATCGATGGCTCGGAACTCTGCCGCCTTCACGTTGCTGTCGGGAGGGGCTGCCCGGGTGGGCTCGGCGAGTTTCTCGCCCGTCCACTCGTACGCGACGGTTCCCTCCGGGTGCTTGTACCAGCCGGGGTCCTTGTAATCGTCGGCCGCGAGGCCCGGCCGCACCTTCACGACGGAGAACATGCCGCCCATCTCGACGGGGCCGAACTGCGCGAAGCCCGTCATCATCGGCAACGTGTTGTCAGGCAGGGGCATCTCCATCGAGCCCATTTCCCCCATGCCCCTGCCGCCCATCGGCATGTAGCCCGGGGCAAGCTTCTTGATGGCGGGGGCCGTCTTGTTCATGTTCACGCCGATGTAGGTCTTCACGTCATGGCCCATGGCGTTCATGGTGTGGTGCGACTTGTGGCAGTGAATCGCCCAGTCACCGGGTGCATCTGCGACGAACTCGAACGCCCGCATCTGCCCGACCGCCACGTCGATCGAAACCTCCGGCCACGCCGCTCCTTCTGGCACCCAGCCGCCATCCGTGCCGGTGACCTTGAAGTCGTAGCCGTGCATGTGAATCGGGTGGTTGGTCATGGTCAGGTTGCCGAACCGGACGCGGACCTTGTCGCCCTGACGCACCACGAGCGGATCGATGCCGGGGAACACGCGCGAGTTCCAGCACCAGAGATTGAAGTCGAGCATCGTGTTGACCTTCGGCACGTAGCTTCCAGCCTCGATGTCGAACGCGTTGAGCAGGAACACGAAGTCGCGATCGACGCGGCGCTCGGCCGGGTCGCGCGGATGCACGACGAAGAAGCCCATCATGCCCATCGCCATCTGGACCATCTCGTCCGAGTGGGGGTGGTACATGAAGGTGCCGGACTTTTGGCAGATGAACTCGTAGACGAATGTCTTGCCCGGAGGGATATGCGGTTGGGTCAGGCCGCCGACCCCGTCCATGCCGTTGGGCAAAAGCTGGCCATGCCAGTGAACCGCAGTGTTCTCCGGCAGTTTGTTGGTGACGAAGATACGCACCCTGTCGCCCTCGACCGCCTCGATGGTCGGCCCCGGCGATTGGCCGTTGTAGCCCCATAGGTGCGCCTTCATGCCGGGCGCGAGCTCGCGCACAACAGGCTCGGCCACGAGGTGGAACTCCTTCCAATCCCCATTCTGGCGCCAGGGCAGAGTCCAGCCGTTAAGGGTGACGACGGGTTGGTAGTCCGGCCCGCTCTTCGGGTAGAGTGGCGGCTGCATCGTGCCCTCCGCCATAGTCGGCGCCTCAGGCAGGCTCGCCGCCTGCGTGCGTCCGCTGATCATGGATGCACCGGCAAGAGTCAGGCCTCCGGCCCCGAGGAAGTTCCTGCGTGAAAGGTCGGTCATTGGTCTTTCCCTCTCAGTGTCCACCGCCACCGCCGCCAGCGGCAGCAGTCACAGGTGTGCCGCCACCTTCACCGCCGCTGCCGCCCCCACCCCCGACGAGTGCGGCCTTGAGGTCGGTTGAGGCGATCCAGAAATCGCGACGGGCGTTTATGGCGTCGACGTTGCTGAGGATGCGGGCTCGGGCGTCGAGGATGAGCTGGCTGACGTCGACAAGCATCCCGCTGTACTGAAGCAGTGCCTCGTCCTGGATGGTTTTCTGCAAAGGCAGGACACGACCCTGATAGTGGCGGGCGAGGTCGTGGTTGCCGCGGTAGCGTAGATAGGCCTCGCGTGTCTCCGAGCGGGCGTTCACGGCCAGCTCGGCCAGGCGGTTCGCCGCGGCCATGTAAGTTTCCTGAGCATTGCGCACTGCCGTACCGCCGAAGTCGAAGATCGGGATCTGAAATTCGACCTCCAAGCCCTGGCGTTTGATCCTCTCACGATCGACTGCCACGCCCTCCGGCCCCACGGCAAAAGATGTGGCGCGCTCATAACTGGAGATCCCAGCGAGCTCGATATCCGTCACCAAGCGGGTAGCGTTTGTAAGTCCGTACTGTCCAGCGACGGCGTTCAGGTCGTGGCGCAGCGCCTGGATGTCGACTCGCTTCTCCAGCGCCTGGCGTTCGATGTCCTTCGCCGAAGCAATGCGAGCCGGCAAGGGTGGCAAGGAATTCGGTAGGCGGAAGTCGAGGTCGCGGTCCCACAGCCCTAGCTGCCTAATCAGGCGTTCGCGGGCAACTTTCTGCTCGATGCGGGAACGGGCAAGCTGGGCCCCAAGTTCCTGGTAGAACGCGTGCTCGCGGGCCTGCTCCAGCTTGTTGAGGGCGCCGCTTTCGCCGAGCTGCTTGGTGAGCTCGGAAGCGGTCTCCGCCGTCCCGAGCGCCTGCTGCATAAAGGCGACCTGCTGGTTGGCAGCAATGGCCCGGTAATATTCTCGGCGGGTCTCGGCGGCGAGCCTGAGCACGGCCTCGGCGGTGCGGAATTGGGCAGCGCGGAACCGCTGCTCGGCGATAGCGGTGCGCGCGGGCAGCGTGGCCAGTTCAAACAGGCCGATCAGGATCTGGCGTTCGATCTCGAGCTCCAGACTGCCGCCAAGTCGCGACAGGGCCACCGTCGGGTTTGGGGGCAGACTCGTCTGGACGTATTCGGCCTCAGAGACTCCGAGTTCGTTGAATGCGACTTGCAATCCCCTGTTCTTGAGCAGAGCGATTTGAACCGCGCTGTCCGCGGTTAAAGGCCGCTTGAGAAGAACCTCGGCCTGCTGCTGCGTCGCGAGGGCGCCGGCCTCGTTGGTAACCTTCACGACATCCTTGTTCAGCTCGGCGTAAGCAACCGTCTGCGCGGTTGACAGCCCGCCATCAGCCGAGAACGACACGCAGCCGCCCAGCATCAGGGTAGCGGCCACGCCCCCGAGCAGCCGCAGCCCGGGCCCCCGTCCAGCATGTCCATTGTCGGTCATCATTCTACTGTCCTTGCGCATGGGTCATCGGCCCCGGCGGGCGGCATCGTTGCTGTTGCCACGCTCGGCTTCAGTCCCGGCCCCAGGCGCGACACGACGGTTGAGCTCCCGCCAATCGAGAGGATCGACGACCTCGTATGCGCGCACCCCTGCTGTGACGGAGGAGTAGGCCGGCAGGCGAGTGCCTGCGGCGGGATCTGCGGCCGCGACGAGATAGGAGGTGGGTTGAGTAGGTATGCAGGCAGCCAAGCCAAGGCTGAGCGCGGCCAGTAAAATCAGTTTAAGCATGGGATCCGTCTCGGTACGGACCTCCAGGGCAGGATCGACGCGGTGATGACTATCGTGACGGGTGGGCGTACCGCCTCGTCACGGGTCTGGCGTTATGATCAATTTCCCCGGAGGATGACCGTCTTGGGTTTCAGGTCGGGCATGCCTGACGTTGCAAACAGCCATGCCGATGCGTGCGGGCGAAATCGCCCGCGCCTGAATCAGACGGTTCGTGGAGGTCTCTTAAGACCGCCGGGGACGATACCCTCGACCTGCTCATCCCTGGCCGCGGGGATGGAGACAATCCGGTTGAACGGCGAGAGGATACTGGGGCCTGCGCTGGTCTGGAAAGCGTGGCAGAGGGTCATACTGCAGCAGCCAGAACCTGTCGCCTCATGGTGGCCAGCCTTTTGGTCCCCACAGGATACAGTTGCTCCGTGCCCGCACGAAGCATCTACAGCGTCATGGCGGTGGTGGGAATCAAACGTTACGGCATGCTCTTGGTTGCCCACTTCAGCCGCCTTCGGCATGGAGATCGGGAAGATCGCCATGGTGATCGCAAGCAGCACAGCGATGATAGGGGCCATCCGCCGCAAAAACGCACCTCAAGGTCAGGGCTTGATATGTGTCACGTAGGGACTGCTTCGACAAGGTGCTTTATGCCGCCCTTCGATCTGTATCATTCGCCACTCCTAAACCTTCCCACCGTTGCAAGGTCAACGGTCATGTACGATTTTAGACCTAGAGCATAGTTGCATCTTTCCGAGGCGCGCCGAGTAACACCTGACCTCGGATGACAAACAGGAACCGCCCAGTTGCAAGAGGCATGGTGGGACAAGCTGGTTAAGGTCGAGCACCAAACTGCAAACAGAAAGAGGCATGCGGAAGCGACAGGGCTGCGATCGACGACGAGAGGGGGGACAACCAGTCCCAACGGAGGCGCAGGTGGCTGCTTTCGAGCGTTCCTTGAGGTGAAATTTGACAACCTCCCCAGAAATCCCGTCCAGCCCCTGTCTCTAGGCGCTATTGGCCGCCTTCGTCCTTCGGACAGCCCGCTGATAGAGCAAGCCCACTTGCCAAAGATCCTATCTGTCGATAATGCTCGACATATGGAAAACGAAACTGCAATCCTCTCCTTTGCGGCCTTGGCACAGGGAACGCGCCTCGATGTCTTCCGGCTTCTGGTGCGCCATGAGCCCGAGGGCTTGCCGGCCGGTGAGATCGCCTCGCAACTCGCCGTGCCGCACAACACCATGTCGAGCCACCTTGGCATCCTGACCCGCGCCGGATTGATCCAGTCCCAGCGGAAAAGCCGATCGATCATCTACCGCGCCGACCTCAACCAGATGCGTGAAATCGCTCGCTTCCTGCTCAAGGATTGCTGCGGCGGAAAACCGGAAATCTGCGCGGGGCTTATTGCGGATCTCACCCCGTGCTGCTCACAAGTCGAGGAAGAAGCTCATGTCTGAGCGGGTCTACAATGTCCTGTTTCTCTGCACTGGTAATTCGGCCCGCTCGATCATCGGCGAGGCCGTACTCAATCATCTGGGGGAAGGCCGATTCAAAGCCTATTCCGCTGGAAGCCAGCCTAAAGGCAGTGTTCATCCCCTCGCCCTGAAAGTGCTGAAAGAGGCAGGCATCCCAAGCGATGGCGCTAGCTCAAAGAGCTGGACGGTGTTTGCCGATCCGGATGCACCTGTGATGGATTTCATCTTCACGGTCTGCGACAGCGCAGCGGGGGAATCCTGCCCTCATTGGCCAGGGCAACCGTTCACTGCCCATTGGGGGATTGAGGATCCGGCCGCCGTCGAGGGGACCGAGATCGAGAGGGAGCGCGCCTTCGTTACCGCTCTGCGGTACCTCCGCAATCGGATTGTGGCCTTCACAGCACTCCCGGTTAACATGCTCGATCGGGCGTCTCTGCAATCGCAGTTGCGGGAAATCGGCCAAACTGAGGGAGTTTCGTCTCCTCGCCAGGGAGCGGCCTGATTTATGGATGTCATCGTCTACCACAACCAGGCTTGCGGAACCTCGCGCAACACCCTCAGGCTCATTCGCAATACGGGTGTTGAGCCTCATGTCATCGAATATCTCAAAACCCCGCCCTCGCGAGCTTTGTTGGGCCAGCTCATCAAGCGTATGGGCGTCCCTGTGCGAGCAGTGATCCGAGAAAAGGGCACACCGTTCGAGGAGTTGGGGCTCGACAACCTCGCCTTGAGCGATGAAGAGCTTCTCGACGCCCTGATGGCTCACCCGATCCTGATCAACCGGCCCATCGTCGTCACACCAAAAGGTGTGAAGCTCTGCCGGCCGTCGGAAACCGTGCTTGATCTCTTACCCGTTGAGGCGATGACCGATCTCGACAAGGAGGAGGGTTCGCCCTTTCTCACCGACACGGCCATCGAGACATCCCAGGAGCTGATCGACGCCCTTCAGACGGCGGGACTGCCGACAGACGACCTAAACGACTCCGGCCGATCCTTCTTCCGATACAGCAAACTCGGAGGTTCGCCTGTCGGGTTTGGCGGGTTCGAGCTCTATGGCTCCGATGCCCTGTTGCGCTCCATGGTCGTCTCTCCCGATGCACGCGGTCAGGGCATTGGTCGAAACATTGCGCTGTTGTTGTCACGACGAGCCTCTGATCTGGGTGCCCGGACGGCCTATGTCCTGACGACAACGGCAGCACCGTTCTTTGAGGCGCAAGGCTTTAAGCCCATCAGTCGCGACGAGGCCCCCGCAGCCATTCTCTCGACCCGGCAGGCCGCTGATCTTTGCCCAGCTAGTGCAACCGTGCTCGCCAAGCCGCTCACTTTCTGAAAGCCCATCATGTCCACCTTTGAACGTTACCTCACCGTATGGGTGGCCCTCTGTATTGTCGCTGGGATCGCCCTTGGTCATCTGATGCCTGGCTTCTTTCAGCTCATCGGCTCGATGGAGATCGCCAAGGTCAATCTGCCCGTGGCAGTGCTGATCTGGTTGATGGTCATTCCGATGCTGCTCAAGATCGATTTTACTGCCCTGGGCCAGGTGGGAAAACACTGGCGGGGGATCGGCGTCACCCTCTTCATCAATTGGGCCGTGAAGCCGTTTTCCATGGCGGCATTGGGCTGGTTCTTCATCGCCTACCTGTTCCGGCCCTATCTGCCGGCTGACCAGATCAACAGCTACATCGCGGGGCTGATTATCCTGGCTGCCGCGCCCTGCACTGCCATGGTGTTCGTGTGGAGCAACCTGACCAAAGGTGAACCTCATTTCACCCTTAGCCAAGTCGCGCTCAACGATGTCATCATGGTGGTGGCGTTCGCGCCGATCGTCGGCTTGCTGCTGGGCCTCTCGGCCATCACGGTTCCATGGGACACGTTGGTTCTGTCAGTTGTTCTCTACATCGTGGTGCCCGTCATCATCGCGCAACTCCTGCGTCGGCGTATCCTTGCCAAGCGCGGCGAGGCGGCTTTGGCAGGCGTACTGCGGAACCTTGGGCCGGTCTCATTGGTGGCCCTGCTCACGACACTCGTGCTGCTGTTCGGCTTTCAGGGTGAACAGATCATCGCCCAGCCCATGATCATCGCCATGTTGGCGGTGCCGATCCTCATCCAGGTTTATTTCAATGCCGGTCTTGCCTACCTGCTGAATCGCCTTGTCGGCGAGCAACACTGCGTCGCAGGCCCTTCCGCCCTGATCGGTGGCAGTAACTTCTTTGAGCTGGCGGTTGCGGCTGCCATCAGCCTCTTTGGATTTCAATCCGGTGCTGCATTGGCAACGGTTGTTGGCGTTCTGATCGAGGTCCCGGTGATGCTCACCGTCGTGTGGATCGTGAACCGCAGCCAAGGCTGGTACGAACGCGGCAGGCCGGCTGTCATTCCCGTGCGAGCAAAATCATGAGCCTCACTGATCTTCCCAACATCGAAGCTGAAAGCCTCGACATTCCAACCGCCGCGAGGCTTAGGCCGCAGACCTTATCGACTCACAAGCCGCGTATTTTGCTGCTCTACGGTTCATTGCGCGATCGATCCTATAGCCGATTTCTGACGCTTGAAGCGGAGCGGTTGCTTCAACATTTCGGGGCAGAAACCCGTGTGTTTGACCCCCATGGTCTGCCCTTGCCGGATGCCACGGCTTCCGATCATCCGAAGGTTCGGGAGTTGCGTGATTTATCGCTATGGTCAGAGGGACAGGTTTGGACGAGCCCTGAGCGGCACGGCTCCATGAGCGCTGTCATGAAGGCCCAGATCGACTGGATTCCGCTTGCAGTTGGCGCTGTTCGTCCAACCCAAGGCCGCACTCTTGCCGTGATGCAAGTTTCGGGGGGGTCGCAGTCCTTCAACGCGGTGAACCAGTTGCGCGTTCTCGGGCGCTGGATGCGGATGGTGACGATCCCCAACCAATCATCGGTGGCCAAGGCCTATCAGGAGTTCGATGAGGCGGGACGGATGAGGGCTTCTTCCTATTATGACCGGGTTGTCGACGTCATGGAAGAATTGGTCAAATTCACACTGCTGACCCGAGATGTATCGAACTACCTCACTGACCGCTATAGCGAGCGTCGGGACGCATCACATGAACGGGCTAGGAAGCTGACCGCCGCTCTATGATCAAGGATCGACCGTTCAGGGTGCCGTCGGAGAGGGAGCGTCGCCTCGTTCGCTATGGCGACAGCCGCGACTGCCCTCACCGAGAAGCGGTTGAATTCGGATTCCCACTATGGATCCAGAGCGCTATCGCGGGCAGGATGCTCAAGGATCATTCTTCTCGCAAATGGCCAACTGACACCCTTCGGGGAAGAATCTTAGATAACAGGCATTTTTAACGCGACCGGACCACGGGCGGCTTTGCCGCCAATCGGCCTTCCTGAACAGATCTGTGCCGAAACGTGGATCCCGATGACAATGGCCCCAACAGAAAGAGACGGCCGTCAGGCCGGAGGTGGAAGGGCAGCCGTCCAACCCTGCCATCAGCGACGAAAGAGCCTCAAGCCCCAACGGAAGCGCAGGAGACCGCTTTCTAGAGCGCGTTGAGGGCACTTGCCGGCCTTGCCAGAAACCCCATCAAGCCCCTGTCTGTGCCATCAAGAGGCAATTTATGAGAGGGCTTATATGATCCCGATGTCGCTAGTCGCATGATCGGCGGCAAGGATCGTACTTTATGGCGCAGGATAACATCCATCCTAGGATAATCTCCAGACAGTGCTTGATCTTCGCGCCGTCGTCCATCGCCTCCTCGCGCTGGGTCGCCTCGGGATCCTCTAGATAGGCTTTCAGCTTGCGAAGGTCGTGTTCGAAGGTCCTGCGCTGTTCGGTCCATATGTCCACGCTCGGCCCTGCTCCGCGGAGCGGTCAGATAGTGATACGGATCTAGGCCGCCTGTCGAAGCGACTTGCACATGAGCTCTGCTCCTACCCGCAACTCTCCACGACGTCTCCGGCTGCTACTATGCATGGCTTGTTTCACCCGTGCACGAGCCAACAAAGTTGATGCCCAGTCGATTTTCGGTCATTGTGCGAGTGATATTCTGTCACCGAGGAATGATGAAAACGCCTGTCAAATCGTCGGTCTCCCAGAAGCGAGTCCTTGATGCCGCCGCCAAAATTTTCCGTGAGACCGGCTATGTTCAAACCACGATGCGGAGCGTGGCGAAAGAATCAAATCTCAAAGCCGGCAGCCTCTACTACCACTACAGGTCGAAGGACGACTTGATCCGTGCCGTTCTCGATCTCGGTACTCGAACGGTGATCTCGTCCGTCAAAGAGGCTTTAAATCGGTTGCCGGCCGACGCGGACTGTCGGCTCCGGATCGAAACGGCTATACAAGCCCATTTGTCGGCGATTGTTGACTGCGGCGACTATACGCTGGCAACCCGCCGGGTATTTGGACAGATCCCAGCAGACATTCGCCGCGAAAATTTGAAGTTGCGAGTTTCCTACGTGAGCATCTGGCAAGACATCCTGCAGAAAGCTCAGAGTGATGGTCAATTTCGCGCGGAAGCCAACATGACCCTCGTCCATCTCGTCGTTCTCGGGGCGCTGAATTCGACTATCGAGTGGTTTAAGCCCGACCGTGGGAGCATCGAAAAGATCGCGAGTGATTTTTCATCGATGGTTCTCAACGGTCTTCTGAAACAACCAGCTTTGCAATCCACATCGCATAAATCGCAGCATCCGATTTTGTAAAGCTTTGTAACCAGCATGCCTGATCGCACGAAGCTTTTGTTGCTTTTCAAGCTGGGTCCGACCATTTGCAGCGGCTCTGGATCTGTTTGGAATCGGCCGGCCCGACTGATTGCCCAGTACTTAGTTGCTCGCACCGATTCGCGGGCTCCGCGAGCAAGCTCGCGAGCAAGATAACCGAGACGTCTTTTGTGCAGTGCAACCTGCAAACCGATCTGGTCTCCGCACTCGCAGTATTCAAACCTTTCGTCTGACGGCACCGCCTCAGCGGCGCTAGTTTGAGACGCCATGATGTTCTGATCCTTGTCGGTAACGTGCGCCCGGTCGTTGGTTGACATCTCAAAATTGTTGAACGATTGTTAGAAAGTTGGGATGCCAGTCGAGGTTTGTACCGCCGCCCGTCAGTGTAAGCGGGATCGGCTAGGCGTTTATGTTGTGCGAGTCGTCGCTCTAAAAGTGACGCTTCGCCAATGTGAATTATTGCCCGACTTGCAAACTCCTTTGTGTCTTACGAGAAAATGGATCGAGCATGAGCTACACAGTCGGGGATCTTGTCGCCGAGTTTCTGACCGGCTGCGGTGTTGAGGTGGCTTTTGGTATCGTGTCCGTTCACAACATCCCAATTCTTGACGCCATCGGTCGACATAACCGCGTGCGTTTCGTCATGGCACGTGCAGAAGTCGGCGCCGGCCACATGGCGGACGGGTACGGCCGGGCCAGTGGCGAATTGGGCGTTCTCATATCCAGCACCGGGCCGGGTGCCGCTAACTGCGTCCCAGGACTGGTCGAAGCGCAGTTCGCCGGAACGCCTCTCCTTCACATCACTGGCCAGACCGACAGCAGGTTCACCGACCGCAACAATGGCATGGTGCACGACGCCCGCGATCAGCTTGGAATGCTCAAATCCGTCTCGAAGAGCGCCTATCGCATTCGCTCACCAGGCGAAGCGCTCGGAGTGCTGACGCGCGCGGCCGTCGACGCACTTTCTGCACCCTTCGGACCGGTCAGCGTCGAGATACCCATCGACATTCAAAAGGCGCAGCTTGCACGACCCGCAACGCTCGATAATTTTCACCTGCCCGTGCCACTTGCGAGGCAGGCCAGCAGCCAGGAATTGGATGACCTCGCCGAGTTGGTAGCGAAGGCGCGCCGACCGATGCTCTGGCTCGGCAACGGAGCGCGCGACGCGGGAGGGATAGCGGAGAAGTTTCTTGATCTTGGCTTTGGCATGGTCTCTAGCCTGGCAGGGAGAGGGATCGTGCCCGAGGATCATCCGATGAACCTCGGTGCACTAAGCGGTCACGGTATCCCCATCGTCAACGAATTCTATCAAACCGTCGATCTGATGCTTGTGGTCGGCTCTCGATTGCGCGGGCACGAGACCGGTGACTTTAACATCAAGCTACCGGGCAACCTGGTTCATATCGATGTCGATCCACTCGCGAACGGTCGAACCTATTCCAATACCTTTTTTGTCTGCGCGGACGGGGCCTCGACACTGGAGCAGCTTCATCAGCGCATTGCCTCGGCGAACGTCATTGACCCAGAATTCAAGTTAGAATTTGCTGCTATGAAAGGCCGAGCGAAACGAATCTTTCAAGGGTCCCTCGGGCCTTATCGCGAATTCGCGTCCCAACTCCGAAAAGTCATGCCGAGAGACGCGTTATGGGTCCGCGACATTACTATCAGCAACACCACTTGGGGCAATCGACTGTTCGAGGTTCTGGCGCCGCGGAGCAGCATCCATCCGGTCAGCGCGGGCATCGGTGAAGGACTTTCGCTCGGTGTTGGCGCGGCCGTCGGCGCAAAGGGGCGGAAGACCGTCATCATGTCGGGTGACGGCGGCTTCTTCTTTAATATGAGTGAGCTCTGGACCGCCGTTCAGGAAGGATTGGACGTCACGATCATCGTCATGAATGACGGGGGCTATGGCGTCATCAAACATATCCAGGATACGACCGCGAAAGGGCGCCGCTACTACACGGACCTCTTGGCTCCGGAGCTATCCGAGGTCGCGAAGCTGGCAAAAGTCCCGTTCTGGCGCGTTGACGATGCCGATGAGTTTGGCAATACGGTCGCGATGGCCCTAGCCGTCGTCGGGCCGACGATCGTGGAAGTCGATATGCGCGTAATCGGCACGCCGCCACCTTACTTCCCGTTCGCTCCGGCACCAATTGAGGACAGTGCGCAATAGCATTCCCAACTCGGCCGCCGCCGAGCTCAGTTCAATAATAAATGGAGGAAAAAACTCAGATGCGAATTGTCCGTTTTCAAAGCAGAGGCAGGCCTACCCCATCCTATGGTATCCTCGAGGACGACGTTGTCTATGCGGTGCGAGGAACTCCATTTGATGGGGATCTCGCACGCACTGGATCGTCCGAGCCTCTCTCGAGCGTGACACTCCTCGCACCCTGCGAGCCGACAAAAATTGTTGCGGGCGGAATCAGCTATCGCTCACACGCAGTGGAGATGGGTTTGGCGATTCCGACCGAGCCAGTCTTTTTCCTGAAGCCGTCGACCTGCATCACCGGGCCGGATGCGACGATCGACTACCCGCAGCAATCCGAACGCCTGGAGTACGAGGCTGAACTTGCGGTGATCGTGAAAAACAAGATGCACCGTACGCCCGTTGACAAGGTTCGCGACAATATCGTCGGTTTCACCTGCGCCAACGACGTGACCGCGAGGGATATCCAAGCTCGGGGCGGCAACATGGTGTATCTCTGCCACTCGAAAGCGTTCGATACATTCTGCCCCATCGGACCATGGATTGAGACTGATATCGACGCCAACAAGCTCGACATTCATCTCACTGTGAACGGAGAAGTTCGCCAGGCAAGCAACACAAGCGACATGCTGTTCACGATCGAGGAAATGGTTAGCTACTTTTCTCACATCATGACCCTGCTACCTGGTGACGTCGTGTTGACGGGTACTCCATTTGGTGTCGGGGAGATCAAGTCCGGAGACGTCGTGAACGTGACAGTCGAAGGCATCGGCACGCTGAGCAATACGGTCGGCTACAAGGACTAACTTTGCACGATAAGCCGACGGTAACTGCCTTGGGGAGCATTCGGCCATGAACGAAGATAAGCAAACTGCAATTGTGACCGGAGCTGGCTCGGGAATCGGGCGTGCGATTGCCGTCCGATTTCTCAGGGGCGGATGGAATGTGTTGGCCGTAGAGCAAAGTTCTGAGACCTTGGAAAGCCTGCTCAAGCAGGAATCTGCAGGTTCAGCGTTGGCTGGCATACAGTGCGACGTGACAGATCCAGCGGCGGGAACCACTATTTTCGATGCCTGCCAAGCCTCGTTCGGCCCCCCGAACTGCCTCGTCAATAACGCCGGAAAAGGCAACGCCAAAGAAGCGTCCCAAACCTCCGACGCGGATTTTGAGTTCTTCATCGACCTCAATCTGGGGAGCGTATTCCGACTATCGCGAGCGGCCGTGGATCGATTGGCGCCGCAGGGCAGCGTCGTCAACATTGCGTCGGTCTTCGGTATGACTGGATTCCGCGGCAGTGCGCCCTACTCCGCCGCAAAGGCGGGCGTTATCGGACTGACAAGGCAGATGGCTGCGGATTATGGGCGTCGAGGAATTCGATTCAACGCTGTCGCCCCCGGCATCACCGTGACCGCGGGCACGGCTGACCGCATACAGACCAATGAATGGCTGTTAAAAGCAATGGTTGGAACAGCGCCGCTCGGCCGCCTTGGGCAACCTGAAGACATTGCCGAAGCCGTGTTCTTCCTCGCCTCGCCGGCCGCATCGTATATCAGCAGCGTTGTACTGCCGGTCGACGGCGGATGGACCGGTACGCATTATTATCCGGATTTGTGACCTTCTGATCGTATTAGAGGACTGACAATGGCACGTCTCGACGGACTATGCGCGATAGTAACCGGAGGAGCCTCTGGCATCGGCGCTGCCACATCACGTCGTTTCGTGGAAGAAGGCGCGAGCGTCGTCATCGCAGATGTCCAGACTGGTGCTGGCGAAAAACTCGCGGCAGATCTCGGCAAACGGGCTATTTTTGTTCGTGCCAACCACACGAAGATGGAAGACAATCAGGCATTGGTGGCGGCAACGCTGCGACAGTTCGGAAAGCTCGACGTTCTCTGCAACAATGCCGGCATGTTGATCGAGGGAGAGATTCTTGGGATGGATCAGGACAGCCTGCAGAACCTGATCCAGGTGAATCTGGTCGGTCCTTATCTGATGGCACAAGCGGCGCTCCCGGCCCTTCGCGCCAACGCTCAAGGAACAAACCGATCGATGTTGTTTACGGGTTCCGTGCAATCGGTAAAAGGTCGGCCCGGCTATACGGCGTATGGGCTGACAAAACATGGAATTGCCGGCCTCGTCAAAAGCCTGGCCCTTGAACTCGCCCCGGAGGGGATTCGCGTCAATGGGATTTGCCCAGGCCCGACTGAAACGCAACTGTTCAAAGACGCTATGGCGCGTGCTCAGGCGCCGGACGATCTGTCGGAGAAATTCCGTTCTGGCATACCCATGCGTCGTCTGATTCAGGCAACCGAAGTGGCTGCAACTGCGGCGTTCCTGGCGGCATCGGATGCGAGCGCCATAACCGGCGCGCTGCTCCCGGTCGATGGCGGCATTACGGCGGGCTGACCTCTAGCCGATGCGCCGATGGTCGGCCTGGTTTCTGTCAGGCGAGACCAAAAATCTCTCGTGTTAGAAGCGCCTCGTCATCGAGCTCTGCGGCATCCAGTTTCCGAATGGTGCCGTTTACGATCAGGTGAACGTTGCGGGTGGTAGAAGACACGATCTGAAGGTCCTGTTCGACGAGAAGGACAGTCATCTCCTCCGCAATCGAGTTGATTGCACCGTAGACGGCTTCGACGATTTGAGGGGCGAGGCCCTGCGATGGCTCGTCCAGCATCAGAAGCTTCGGTTCGGACATGAGCGCGCGGCCAATGGCGACCATTTGCTGTTCGCCACCCGACATGACGCCAACAGTCCGATGATAGAGTTGACGAAGTTTCGGGAAGAGCGTCAGTACCCGTTCTGTCGTCGCCTCGACATTCTGCCTGTCCCACCGCGTCTCGCGTGGCGCTGCGCAACGGCCGAGTCGCAGGTTTTCTCCCGTCGTCATATCCGAAAACAGGTTTCTTTTTTCAGTCACCAGGGCAATGCCGCGTTCGGCACGAAGTTCTGGTTTCAACCGACCGATCTCGAAGCCGTCCATGGTGATGGACCCGCTGCGCAACGGAACAAATCCCGCGATGGTCTCGAGTAAAGTCGTTTTCCCGGCGCCGTTCGGTCCGATCAGCGCCACGCGATCGCCCGCCGCGAGCGATAGGTTAATTTCATGCAGAACCTGGATGATCGAGTATCCCGAAGATACTCCTTTCATCTCCATCATATTTGAGCCCCCGCCGTCTTCTGCCGTCCGAGATAGACGCTGATCACATCGGGGTTTCGCGCAATTTCCAGAGGCGAGCCCACAGCGATCTTGCGGCCGTGGTCCATCGCGACGATCCTGTCAGCCAGTTCCATCATCAGCCGCACATTGTGTTCAATCCAGATGATCGCGATGCCGGTATCCTTCAGCTTGCGCACAACGGCAGCCGTGCTGCGCTGCTCCACTTGGCTCAATCCTGCGAAAACTTCATCAAGGAGAAGCAATTTGGGTCGCAACGACGCTGCACGTGCAAACTCAAGAAGGCGAAGCTGTCCCGGCGTGAGATCACTAGGCAGGCTGCTCATTTTCGCTTCCAGTCCGAGATCGACCAGCGTTATGTCCGCAATCCGCTTGGCGTCCGATTTCGATTTACCGTGAGCGATCAGTCCGACCTGCACATTCTCGCTGACTGAAAGACTCCAGATCGGGAGGGGGATCTGAAATGTCCGTGAGATACCTGCAATCGAACGCTTCCATGCCGGATACGTCGTGATGTCTTCGCCGTCCATGAGAAGGCGGCCGCCGTCAGCCTTGTAGATACCCGCGAACGTGTTGAACAGCGTCGTTTTTCCGGCGCCGTTCTGACCCATGATTCCCAGAATTTGTCTCGGAATGGCTTCAAGCGAGACATCATTGACCGCGATCAATCCGCCGAAGCGCTTTGTCAGGTTTTCTGCAACTAGTACGGGGGACTCAGACATGGATGTGCTCCGGCCGCAACGCTGGCTCGGCGTTCCGTCTGTTTCTCGCGTTTCTCAACTGCCTGAAGATGCCGATCAAACCACCTGGAAACACGACGACAATGAGCACGAGCGTCGCGCCATACACCATGTCGGTGAGTCCTACGGCGTCTGTGACGCCCACGCCCCGACGAACGCCTTCGTGGATCAATGTCACTGCCAACGCGCCGATAAAGGGCCCCCAAAGTGTTCCGAGCCCGCCAATCACCGTAGCGATAATTGTCGACAGGAGAAGTTCGAATGGAAACACATTGTCGACGGTGACAAAAAGCGAACTGAGCGCGAAGATCGATCCGACGAGCGCCGGGGGTATGGCGCTCGCAACAGCAACGGAGGTCAAAATGCGCACAACGGGGACGCCCAGTGACGACGCAGCCCGTTCACTGTCCCTGGACGCAGTGATCAACAGTCCCCACTTGCTTCGCTGCACCCAGAGTTGGAGAGCAAGCAGCACGCCGGTTAGCCCGATCAGCGCATAATAGTAATATGTCTTGTCCAGAAATGCGAAGCGGCCGGGGTCATTGACGAAGGGAAGATAAATGCCGCCGAGCGAGTACTCATTTTCAAAGCCTCGGCTTAGAGCACCAATTCCCTCGGCAGCCATCAGCGTCAAAAGCGCGAAATAGAGCTCGGTGACCTTCAGCCGGAAGCTGAGATAACTGATGACGCCCGCAAGCGTCGCGGTGATGACCGTTCCCGCGAGAATCCCAAAGATAGGATGAATTCCAAGCTTTGCCACTGCAATAGAACAGCTGTAAGCACCAATTGCGTAGAACGCGATATGAGCCATGTTCATGAGGCCGCCGAGACCGCACACCCAGTTCCAGCTGACTGCGAGGGCTGCATAAGCCGCGAAGCTCATGAGCAGATCGATTGTCGTCAGATTGAAGCTTGGCACCAGCAAGCAGACCGACATCACAAGCGGAATGATCATGAAACCAAAAAATGGTTTGAATGAGGACATGTCAGCGCTCTTTCTTCATGCCGAAATTCAGACGGATGTTCCCAAGACCCTGCGGAACCAGAGCAATGAAGGCGCCCACGAAAAGGTACGGTACTGCATTCTTGATGATGTTTGGCATGTAGGTCTGCGAAAAAACCTCCACCAGTGCAACGAGGAATGCCGCGATCATCGCGCCACGCAGACTGCCAAGCCCCCCCACCGCAATCGTAAAGAATGCAATCAAGATGTACTTGTTGGAATCGGCCGGCGCTAGCGGCAGAAACAAGACGAGCAGTCCACCTGCCAACGCACCGAGTGCTGCCGCCAACGAGACTGTTAAGATGCGGATCCGCAGAATATGGATGCCGACGAGCGCCGCACCCTTGGGGTCGGTGGCCGTGGCCCGGATCATCTGTCCAAACCGTGTGTTCAGCATGAACATGAACAGAATGAGCGTGGCGATCCCAATGAGCCCCCCGACGACGCGGCCCGTGCTGAGATAGGTCGGGCCAATTTGCAGTGTCGTTTGAGCAGCGGGAATCTGAGCGAGAACGATGTCCGTCCCGAATTTTGTCAGCAGCGCACCGCCGATAACCACCGCGATACCGATGGTCCCCACCAGTTGCGGCAGGTGGTCTCTCTCCAATAGCTTTCGGAGGAGCACGCCCCAGACAAATGCTCCGAAAGCAGCCACGGCAACCATTGCAAGAAGAATGCACAGGGCGGCATCCAGAACGGTGCCCCCTGTGAAAAGTTTTGTGCTCGCCCAGTACGTAATGAAGCCAGCAAGAACGACGTATGACCCGTAGGCAAAGTCGATCACTTTCAGGGTTCCGAGGACGAGCGAGAAGCCGACCGCGATCAACGCGTACATAGCGCCGACCACGAGCCCAGATGCAAGGGCTTGGAGAAACAGTTGCATGCGTACAGCCTTGGTTCGCGGTCGATATCCGCCTAACGCGCCAGAGTGTGCCTGCGGCTAGCCCTTCATGATGTCCGCCCATTTGGGACGCGGATAAACGACCTGGGTTGTCGCGAACTCCGAGGGCAATACGGCCCGATGGACGCCATCCCGGATCTGGTAATAGGCACCGCGACTAACAGGATTTGCCCCGTTGGGGCTGATTTTGATGCCATCCGGGATGATTACATTCTGGTCGCCGACCTTTACGTCGAGGCTTGCGAGCGCTTCCCGTATCGAATCACGATCGCTTGGATCTGGCGCCGCGCGTATAGCCGCGACGACGCCGCTAAATCCGTTGTAGCTAACGCCGGCCAACGGATCAGGCAGCCGGCCCGTTTTCTCCAGGAACAGCTTTACAAAGCGCTGACTTGCTTCCGCCTTCAGATCATGAAGAAAGGGGGTCTGCCCCATCACATAGTCCGCGCCTTTGCCCAGCGCTTTGATGAATTCGAGGTTCGGCATCGCGCCGTAAATGGAGGAGATGGCAAGAGGATTGTAGTCCTGTTCACGCATGGCTTTCAGAACGAGCACCGAGTCCTGCGGAAAGGAGATGACAATCGGAAAATCAATGCGATCCGACTTCAGGCGCGAAACGAGGGGACCGAAGTCTGACGTCAAAGGATCATAGGGATAGCTGGGGGCGATGTTCCAATCGACCGACTTGGGGGCCAATTTCTCGAATTCACGGTGATAGGATGGTCCGCCGAACTTGTTTTCGAAAACAAACGCAACGCGTTCTGGTTTGACGCCCGATTTCGCGATGATGTCCTTCGTGAAATCAAGGTAGGCTTGCACCATGCCTTCGCCATTGTTGCAGGTGCTGAAGGTATATTTGAGACCACGTTGATTGATCTCCGGCGGCGTCGACGCCATGTTTATGATCGAAATCCGTTGACGCTCTGCCTCAATGGAGGATTGCAGGATCGACGGGCCAGCAACAAGCGACGGCAGCGCGATGATAGTCTTGTCCCGTGCCAGGCGCGCGATTTCCGACACGCCGACCTCGGGTTTGCTTTGATCATCCGCGAAGGTCAGCTTTATCATCCCGGCGCCGTTGCCCCAGATTCCGCCCTGGCTGTTGATCTGTTCTATGCACAGCTCGAATGTGCTCTTCCCAGAAGTGCCGAAAGCAGCTGCCGGACCCGTCAAAGAGAAAAGCGAGCCGATATTGACCTCAGCGGGTCGCTTGCTCTGTGCCCGACCAATGCTGGGTGCGGCAAGCACGAGCACGCCGGCCCCAGCTCCTTTCAGAAACGTGCGTTTGTCGAGACCGATCTGTCCACGAATCTTCATAAGTTCCTCCCCATGGCCGCATGTTTGAATGGCGGCTCTTTCTGTATGGCGTCACGAAAGAACGGATGATCCCGAGCTAGGATTCTTTTTACCTGGGATAACCAGTCTTGCTATCAAACGTGCGTTAGAAAATTTTTGCAAGCGAATTTGAGGGACCTCAGTATTTAAGAAACCGCGTCGGGCACGGGATGACAGATCGGCTTGCATTCTAACACTTGTTCAGTCATGGATTCGGGTAATGAGACGCCAACACCTTGGGGGGATAATGACGGAAGTCACCAGAACTGAGGAATCGACCCCGCTCAAAATTCGTGCTTTCGAGGAATTGTCGGACCTGCTGCGCGCTCGCTTCACGACGAACGAGATACTACGACAGCAGCACGCGAATACGATAGCTTGGGCAACGAACCAGCCGCCCGAGGCCGTCGCTTATCCCGAGAATGAAGACGAGGTAGTTGCCATCGTCCGCATTTGCAGCGCAGCGGGGCTCCCCATTATCCCGTTTGGAACGGGCAGTTCGTTCGAAGGTCAGACGAACGCACCTTTCGGCGGCGTCTCGATCGACACGTCTCGGATGAAGCGGATTATTGCAGTTCACGATGACGATATGGATTGCGTGGTGGAACCCGGGGTTACCCGCAAGGAGCTCAATGAATATCTCCGTGACAAGGGGCTTTTCTTCCCGATCGATCCCGGTGCTGACGCGTCGATCGGCGGCATGGTGGCGACCCGCGCTTCCGGAACAAACGCGGTGCGCTATGGCACAATGCGGGAAAGCGTCCTTTCTCTCAGAGTGGTCCTTCCCAACAGCGATGTCGTCAGAACGGGTTCACGGGCCAAAAAAAGCTCCGCTGGCTTCGACCTGACGCGGCTCTTCGTCGGCTCGGAAGGCATTTTGGGTGTGGTCACTGAAATCACCTTAAAACTGCATGGTATCGCGCAGGCTATTTCGGCAGGCATCTGCCCCTTTCCCACTGTCAAAGCGGCCTGCGATGCCGCGATCATGACGATCCAGTCTGGCATCCCTATTGCCCGGATCGAACTGATGGACGAGATGCAGATCAAAGCCTGCAACATTTACTCGAAGCTGAATCTGCCCGAACAACCGATGCTATTCGTTGAGTTTCAAGGGACGGAAAACGGAGTGATCGAGCAGGCCGAGCTCTTTGGCGAGATCGTAACCGAAGTTGGCGGCGGGCCGTTCGAATGGGCAACTGCGGCAGAGGATCGCTCCCGTCTATGGGTTGCCCGGCACGACGCATTCTGGGCATGCAACACCTTGCGGCCAGGCGCCAAGACGGTCGCAACGGATGTCTGTGTGCCGCTCTCGCGCCTGGCGGAATGCGTAGAGGCCACGCAGCGCGACATTCGAGAAACGGGCCTCATCGCGACGATCGCGGGACATGTGGGCGACGGGAATTTCCACGTTGTACCCTTGGTCGACATGGACAATCCGGCCGAGATTGAGGCCATCGAAGGCTTTCTGCATCGTCTGGTCGAGCGTGCCCTGCTCATGGAGGGAACATGCTCGGGGGAGCATGGCATCGGCCAGATGAAGCGAAAGTACATGCGCGCCGAGCACGGCGACGCCGCGATCCGACTTATGCATGCGCTCAAAGCGGCCGTTGATCCCCAATCGATTATGAACCCGGGCAAGCTGTTGCCGCCCCTCTAACAATCCCTCGGTGGTGAGCAAGAACTGGATTATGACATGCCGACTTCTCCGGAAATCCTATCGTTCATGGTCGCTGGCGAATGGCGCAGCGCCGGCAGAGAACTCGAGCCTGTGTTCAACCCGGCGACGGGGGATACAATCGCGATGCTGCCCCACGCAACGATCAAGGATCTCGACGACGCCCTAGACGGTGCGGAGCAAGGGTTCGAGGTCTGGCGAAAGGTATCGGCCTTCGATAGGTCCAAGGTGTTGCGGGGCGCCGCGGATATTCTGCGCAGAGGCGTTTCCGAGATCGCGGCGCGAATGACGCTGGAGCAGGGCAAGCCACTCGCCGAGGCCCGCGTCGAAACGATTGTCGCCGCTGACACATTCGACTGGTTTGCGGAAGAAGGTCGCCGAGCCTACGGCCGCGTCATCCCGGCGCGTTACCCCGGTCAGCGGCAGATCACAATCCGCCAGCCCGTCGGTCCGGTGGCTGCCTTCGCGCCTTGGAATTTTCCCGCCATGGGCCCTGCCCGCAAAATTGCCGCGGCGCTCGCCGCCGGATGCTCCTGCATCATCAAACCATCTGAAGAAGTGCCGATGACGGCAATCGCTATCGCTAAGGCCCTGGAGGAAGCGGGGCTTCCGAAGGGCGTCCTGTCGCTGGTTTTTGGCTCGCCTTCTCAAATTTCGACCCATCTGATTGCTTCGCCAATCATTAGAAAGATTACGTTCACCGGCTCGACAGCGGTCGGGAAGGAGCTTGCGGGCTTGGCGGCGCAGGGTGCGAAGCGCGCTACAATGGAGCTAGGAGGCCACGCTCCAGTTTTGGTTTTCGACGACGTTGACGTCGATCAAGTTGCCCAGATGGCAGCGATGGGAAAGTATCGCAATGCTGGCCAGGTGTGCATTTCACCAACGCGCTTCTACGTCATGGAACCCGTTCTAGAGAGATTCACACAAGCGTTCGCAAATGTTGCTAAGAAGCTTGCGGTCGGAAATGGACTGGACGAGTCGAAGCAGATGGGTCCTGTTGCTAATCCCCGGCGGCTACAGGCAATGGGCCAGTTGATCGGGGACGCGGTCAGCCATGGCGCGAAAGTCGAGGCGGGCGGCGATCGAATCGGTAACCAGGGAAATTTCTGGAGCCCGACCGTCCTCAGCAACGTCAATTCCGAGTCCAACATCATGAACCTGGAGCCCTTCGGGCCCGTCGCCGTGATCAACCCAATGAGTGGGTTGGACGACGCTATCGCGCAGGCCAACCGTCTGCCCTATGGACTTGCCGCTTATGCGTTTACGCGGTCCAACAGCAACATCATCGCTCTTGGCGAGGGCGTGGATGCGGGCATGATCGGGATCAATACTCTGCTTGTTTCGAGCCCGGAAGTACCGTTCGGCGGCGTGAAAGAAAGCGGCTATGGCCACGAGGGTGGAATCGAGGGATTGGACGCATTTCTTCACACGAAATCGATCAGTGAGATGTGAATTGCCGTCACCGCGTTGCGTCACTGGAGGTGGAGTCGCGCGGGGCTGGACCGTTTCGGCGGTTCCTTGAATGGCGGGAACGATCTGTTGTGTTTGTCTCGTCCCATCGCCTTCAGGCGAGCCGGTCTCGACGTCGCTCTGAAATGCTCTAATCCACCCTCGCCTCCAAAGCGCCCGTTCGTCCCCACATGCGTACCCAGCCGCACACGAGAGCGGTGAAAACTCGGTATCGGGTTGTGTTGTCAGCAGTCCATCATCCGCGTGATTGAAGCGATCTTTCGTAGATCACAGGCGAACCATGCGAGGCGTGAACTCACTCATTGAACGCACACCCATTAACGCCTGAGCAATATCAAGTTCATTGCGCAGTAAAGAGAGCGCGCGTTCGATCGCGGGCTGTCCGCCTGTTGCCGACGCGAACAAGGTCGGACGTCCAATTTGGACTGCATGTGCGCCCATAGCCAGTGCTTTGGCGATATCGGTCCCAGTGCGGAAGCCACTATCAATCAGAAGGGTAAGCCTGCCTCCCGATTCCGCGACGAATTCTGGCAGCATTTCGATCGACGACACCGCGCCGTCGAGTTGGCGTCCGCCGTGATTGCTGATCACGATTCCGTCGACGCCAGCCGAAATGGCGTGCCTGACCTGAGACGGATCAAGCATGCCTTTGACGACCAGCGCGCGCGGCCAGAGATCGCGCAATGTCTTGATGTAGTCCCAGCTTATCGCGGGATCGAGTTGCTGCTGCAGGACAGCTGCAATCGTTGGTGCCTCCTGCTGGCCGAATGCCTCGCTCACCAGCTCCATGCGCGGCGCACCGGCTTTCAGCATTTTCATGGCCCAGCCAGGATGGGCGGCAACACTCGCCAACTTTGGCAACGTCCACACGAAAGGAACCGAGAATCCATTCCGGTTGTCCCGAAGGCGCGTGCCAGGAATGGGATTATCAACGGTGATTTCAACGACATCGAAACCGAGATCATCCGCCCTGCGCAGGATGTTTTGGGTGATCGCACGGTCGCGAAAGGGATAGAGCTGAAACCATTTGGACCCGCTCCCCGCGCTGGCGACGTCTTCCATACGGGCAGATGCGGCCGTGCTCATAACGTATGGAATGCCTGCCTGACCTGCTGCGGCCGCGAGCAACAGCTCGGCCTTCGGCCATGTTATGGCGGCCAGTCCAGTGGGTCCGATGATTAACGGCATCGAATACGACTTGCCGAATAGATTGACCGATTGTGTCCTTGTCGATACGTCGATTGGTGCCGAGGGGACCAACCTTATCCTATCGAGCGCTGTTCGGTTCTCGAGAAGCGTTGCCTCGCTTCCCGAGCCTCCGTCAATAAAATCGAACACCATGCGGGGAAGCATTTTCCGTGCGAGCGCGCGAAACTCCGCAATTGAATTTGCTCTTTCGAAATTTCGCATCAAGCCCGCTTTCGACATACTGAAGCCCGAGGGGAAAACCCAATGGTTGGCTCGAAGTCAGTGTATCCAGCTGCTGGATACTGTCCGGCGTCGCAGCCTAAATCGGGTTCTCCAATGCCTCGACAAGGAACAGGTCTCCGTCGCAGAGGGCCGTGCGAATAGACCTTAAACGGGCATACTCCTCGGAATGATACCATTCGAGGGCTTTGTCATAAGAAGGAAACTCAATGACGACGACCCTGCTTCTGGGCTCGCGTCCCTCAAGTGATTTGGTTCGCCCCCCGCGAACCAACATTTGGCCTCCGAACCGCTTGACTGACACCGGAGCGCCCGTCCGATATTCAGCGATAGCATCATGATCGGCCGCATCGACCTGTGCTAGAATGTAGGCTTTCGGCATGCTTTCCCCCGACGCAGTCGTTCAAAATGGTGCCGTCATTCGCCGAGCACCAAACGCTGCTGTTGTCTCAATTTTGAACGCATGTTCGATTTTAGATACCAACTTCACGATGTCAACGTCTTGGCGGCTCTGAAACTATTTGACCAGTGAGAGCACCCGCGGCGCGCAGATCACCCCGATGTTCAGATCGGAGGTACCGCAAGCACCAAACAACGCAAATAGCAGCGGCGCGTACATCTCTGTTGCCCGCGCCGCTCGGATGTTCCCAAGGTCTATCATCGCATCTCTGTCCCAGCCAAATTCGCCTAGCAATTCTTTGACTGTCTCTTTCGCTGCCGTCGCGTCCCCCGCCAGAAACACATTGTGGTGCCCCGGAACTCTTGCCGGATCAACCATCAGATTGACGTGCATCGTGTTCAGCGTTTTGACAACGAGCGTGGCGGGAAACGCCCGCTGGATCTGCTCGCCAAGACTATCGGTATTCGCAAAAGCGAGCTGCGGGGGTGACCCCTCGGTGTAGATTAGCGGTACCGCAAGGTCGATCAGAACCTTGCTTGCCAAGTTGTGCGCCCCAGCCAATTCGAGCACCATCAACGAGTTGTTTCCTGCGGTCGCATTCATCACGACGTCCCCCCAAGCAGCGGCTTCGTCAAACGACGCAAGCCGCACGTTTGGGTTCGCAGATTGCCACTCGGAATAGGGCGGTGCAGCTTTGGGGCCCGGCTCCGTGCGCGAGAGCGTCACGCTCACACTTCTTGTACCGATCGTAACGTCGTGACCGAGGTCCACCAACCGTGCGGCGATAGCGCGGCCAACCCTGCCAGTTCCGAGGACTGCAATTCTCATTGTAGCATCCAATTTAATACGCAGGTCCGATTGCATCGCAACTGACATATTCTGATAGAATTTAGAAATGATAATGTAAGTCCATGATACTGTCTTCTTTATTGTCTGAACCACCAGAGGCTCAAAAGACCGGTAGCTTTGGCTCAAAATGTGCGCTTCAACCTCATCATGTGGCCGGTCGGCAAGTCGTTCTGCTAACAAAGTCGGGTGGCATGGTCAGCGTGGTTTTCGCCGACCTTAACCCGAGAGCTGCTTTGCCCGCGCTGCGCGAGACGGTCCGAGCCTGGAAACCGGACTTCATCGTGCGGGAGTCGGCGGAGTTCACCGCCGCTGTTCTGGCTGCGGAAAATAACATTCCCATTGCCAGCGTCGTCACCACCAATGCCCACACAGAGGCCCTCGCCCTCGCGAGAGCAGTGGCTGCCGTCGACGTTTGCGTCAGGAGGCTGGACTTGACCCGGATAATGGGAAGGCTCTGCGCACGACGCCGACTTTCACGGCGTTTCCTGGGTCGTTGGATGGTGATGCGATACCGGTGAGCGCCCTTGCGCCGCTCCGTGTACGGACTCCAAAGGAGAAACTGGATCCTGCCAGTCCGGTTCGGCATGGGCGCTCGACGATGGACGTCCGCTGGTGTTCATCACCTTCGGCACGTTGGCGGCCGGGTCGCCAAAGAACCATGAACTGTTTCGCAACACGCTCGACGCCGTCGCCGCCTTGCCGGTCCTGGCACTGTTCTCGACCGGGACCGAGATCGATCGTGCCCTGCTTGGCGTCATCCCCGAGAACGTAACCGTTGAGTCCTGGGTCCATCAGAGCGAGGTCTTTCCACGAGCGGCGGCTCTCGTCTGTCACGGCGGTACGGGCACGGTCCTCGCCGGGCTGGCCAATGGATTGCCGATGGTACTCACGCCCCTGAACGCCGATCAGCCCGAAGACGCGCGCAGAGTGCAAGCAACCGGGGCGGGTATCGCGCTGCTCGGACGACGAAGTTCGTCGATGCCGCTCTGGTGGCGGCAGCTCCCGTTGCCGTGGCGAAAGTGACAGGCTTTCTGCCAGCCTTAGTTGAAGCCCTTGAGGCTGTGTCAATGGCGGTCGCTTATTAGCAGGCTCGGTCAACATGGCTACACTGCGTATGGAGATGAAGCGCTGTTAATCACGCACATGCATGTCATAGTGCTACAGTGTCGATGTAGTGATCATCTTTATCGATCTTGGCCTGCCATTTCAGCATGAACCATTGGCGATACGGAGTGTTTCGAAACCCAAATCGCGCTTGCGGCTCGGTTGCCGCTTTTGTGAGCGTCAATGACCACAGTGCGTCACCCAGTTTACGCTCCATTCTGGCCCGTTCATTGGTTCATGCGGCTCCGGAGCCAGTCGCATCTCGCTCCCGCGGCCTGCGAGACGCAAGTCGATCGATCTTTTAAAGAGATGGCAGGCGCGAAGGGCGTCGGAATCTAGCCTCCGGCATCGGAACCAACAGACTTCCGGCGAATGGCCGCGCGCCCCCTCCCCAACAGGCGCACCAATATTGGCTTTCGAAGGCGCTCGATCTCGCGCATATATACCGAATTTAAACGGCCGATCTCTGCGTTAAGATTTTCTACGTGTCCATTCATTTCGTCGATAGTCTCTATATGTTTCTTTTTTACTTTCGAAAGTTCTTCGTTCAGCCCTTCTGTTGCTTTGGTGTAATAGCTATTGATCTCTCCCATTCGAGCGTCGAATTGCGCCTGCATTCGGTCAATCTCAATCTGCATTCCATCTCTTGTGTGTTCCAACTCGGCGACTTGAATCTCATGAGGCGTCAGATCTGCGTTCGCTTTCCCTCGATCAAGGCGATCCGCCAATAGCTTTGGAAAATTAAATGCTCGCTGAGACAAATTGCCCTTCATAACAAGCGCGTTGATCTGCTCAAATGTTTCCTTGCTCGCTATCTGCCAATTAAAGGTGGACATGAAAAGATCTTTGGCCTTGCGCGACTGAGCTTGGAGCAACGGGCGATCGGCAACGTAACGATTGATCTCATGTGCAAGTGCTGTTTTATCGCTGAAGTTAACCACCGACCCGAGCTCGTTTGCCACCACCAACGATTTCACGAACTCGATCTCATTGGTGATGATCGGCATGCCCGCCGCCATATATTGCGATAACTTGTTTGGCGAGGCGAAGCGATAGTTGAGATGCTGCGGTTCGTAAGGGATGAGGCCGACATCGGATTCACGCGCGGCTGCGACGAGTTCGGTCTCCGCGACCGCATCAGGAAAGAAGACAGAATGATCGAGCAGACCGCTTCTCCTGGCTTGGTCAATCAACGTCATCTTGAATCGGCTGTCAGGACCACGCAGCCACAGTTTCGCGCGCGGGTCGACGGAATCCCACGCGTCAATGAGTTTCTCGATACCTCGGAATGGCGAGAAATTCCCCTGATAAAGGAAACGGACGTCGGACCGCTCGGCGTTTCTGGCGAGGGTGGCTTCCAGATCGATATCCTTCTCAGACCCGAGCGATGTGCAATTGGGAATGTAGCCAAAAGTGCATTCATAGGCGCTCCCCATGGCGTGCGCCATCTGCGGCGACACCGCCACCCGTAGAGCAGTATGGGCAACGAGAGACTTCTCCAGGTTAGACCAAAAATCGATTTCCCAGTGACGCATATCCGGGTTCGAGTATGGCCAGTATTCATGGGCGTCGTAGATGACCGGAACGCCGTATTCCTCCGCCAGGGCGATGGCTGCGGGTAGCGTGTCGAGATCGACCGCCACAACCACGTCGAACCCGCCGA